>NZ_KB901875.1:0-638 GCF_000379365.1 Verrucomicrobium sp. 3C
TCGATCCGCCTCGGCGTTCTCTCCGTGGAAGGCAAGCCGATCGTTCGTCTTTTGAGCAAGATTCCTCGGGAACTGAATCGGCTCCTGGAAAAACTTCGTCTGCTCCCGCACTTCGCCCAGCCGCCGGTCTGGGCAGCGATGTAGCCAGTAGCGGAAAGGCCTGTCCTTCCGCATCAAGAAGTTATGCTGCTACTCAGTAGAGTCGAGGAGTGGCGCGGTGCGACGTAGGAGAGCCATAGCGGGAGCTGCCCCTTTCGGTCTGGCAGTGCCTGAGTATCTCTCCCTATCGTCCGTTTCCACTCCCCGCTCATCAAACCGAACGTGCGGATTTCCCGCATTCGGCTTTCGGACAAGGTTGGTGCAGGATTATGCCCACGGCAGACTCTGCGTTAAGCGCCTAAGGGAGAGAAGACCCAACTTCTCCTGCAGAAACCAGTCTGGGAACTGGGTCTTTCCCTGCCCAAGGACTTTATGCTTGCGGCAGAGCCACCAGCGGAGCCGGTACCGGACGTGGTGATCCACCGCCCGGCCCATGTTTGGGGGAAGGTCTCGTAAGTCGTTGCGAGGCAGTACCCGTCATTTCAAATTGGCACTACAGGACCCATTTTTGCCCTTTGGGGCGGCGGCTCCCGGGCAGA
>NZ_KB901875.1:738-4423 GCF_000379365.1 Verrucomicrobium sp. 3C
CACCCGCTGTACGGCGCTCCATCCAATCCACCGATCCCGATCCTTGAGCGCGTAGCAGGCCGGCCCCCAAACCAGCAGCGCCACCGCCTGCCCATCTTGGGCAATGACCTGGCGCAAATAGTCGCCCACCGATCGCCCCGCCCCCAGATAGTGGCGTTCCTTCAACTGCCCATCGAACCATTCGATTTCTTCGGGAAAACTGGCAATCGAAACTTCCAGTCCGCAATCCCTTGGCCCACCGGTTCCTGAATGGAAATGCTGTTTCATCGAGCCTATGGCATCGAAAAAGTCGCCTCATGTCTAGCCTTTCTTTCCCTCCCTGGCGCAGAATCACTTGGCCGTTCATAAAAAAAGACCCTGCGGCGAATCCCTCCTGCCGTCAGCCACGGATTTCCTCGACTTCCTGCTGGTCGAGCCGACTTGATGCGGTTATAATCACTGTGGTGGGAAAAAAAGGAGAGGTCTTCCGGCGGGTCCGAAGCCTGCGTCCTTCTGCCAACCAGAAAACCGCGGCTGCCGCGGGGCCCGCAGAGCAAGGAAGATGAGAACACCATGACCTCGCGTAAAACACCCCTCCGTCCGTCCTCTCGAACTCGATCTTCCACCAGCGGCAAGCCGGTCGGCAGCAGACGGAGGCGACCCTCATCCAAGGCTCCTCGCGATCCTTTTCTCGCCGTCGAACCGGTGACGGGCTCGGAAGCCGAACGGACGCGTCCCCCATCGGTCGATCCGCCCTCCGATGGACTCTTCCCACCCGCAGTCGGTTCGGACACCGTTCGACTCTACCTGACTCCGCGTGGGCCGAACTCACTCTTCGCCTACTGGAATTGGCCCGAGGAGCGCCTCGCGCAAGCCGCCCGAGCGGCCGATGACGGCTGTATCCTCCTCCGGCTCCGTCGATCCGACGGGAGAGTCCGGGAGGAGCACGCGCTGCCCCCCGGTTGCCGCAACTGGTACTTTTCCCTCTCCGAAAGTGGAGAGACCTTCTCGGTCGAGCTGGGGACCTATCAGACTCAGGGAACCCGGCGGACCTTCCTCTCGCTCGGCGCATCCCAACCTGTCGCATCGCCTCGCTTCACGCCTTCCGAACGCACCGATCGCACCCTTGCAACCCTTCCCCCAGGAGTACCCTTCCGTCAACTGGCCCGGGAGTTCCGTCCCGTCACTCTCCCAGGCGAGCAACTCGTCGAGACGCTGGCTCGCATCCAGGACCAAGGCCAGGAGTGCCTCCCCCATGGCGAATCCGATCTCATCTCCCGATGGGTCGCCGCCTGGCCCGCCGGACAGGCGGCAGGGAGCTGGGGGGGCAGCCCTTCGAGCTTTGGCCTCTTCTCATGGCCCGGCTCCTTCCCCTGGCCAGGTTCGGGGGTCACCGCTTGGCCGGGAAGCTTCGCTTGGCCCTCGTCCTGGGCCTTCAGCCCCTTCGGAGCCTCCTGGGCCATTCCTCCGGGAGTCGGGCGGGAGCGAGGCTTTTTCCTCCACGTCAACGCGGAGCTCATTCTTTACGGGGGAACCGATCCCCAAGCGCAGGTCACCGTGCTCGGCCATCCGATTGCGCTGGAGCCCGGCGGGACATTCCGCTACCATTTCTTGCTCCCGGACGGAAGCTACCGCATCCCGATCGAGGCCGTGTCGCCCGACGGGGTGGAGACCCGCGGGGCGACGCTCTCCTTCCTCCGCGAGAGCGAATATCTCGGGAAGGTGGATGCCACGGCGCAGCCACCGCTTCCACCGGAGCCTCTGGGCCGCACTGCGGGCTGAAGCTCCGCAAAGAGGAGCGGGGGAAAGATCGAGGATCGAATCACGCAGTGGAACCTCGAGGCTACCTGGCGATTCTGCTGCATGGGCATCTTCCCTTTGTCCGGCATCCCGAGCATGAGGAGTTCTTCGAGGAGGACTGGCTCTTCGAAGCAATCAGCGAGTGCTACCTCCCCCTCCTCTCGGTGCTCGAAGGGCTTCTTCGGGACGGGATTGACTTTCGTCTGACCCTCTCCCTCTCCCCTACCCTCTGCGCCATGCTGGGGGATCCCCTTCTCCAGAGACGCTACACGACTCATCTCGAGCGGCTGCTCGAGCTTGCCTGCCGCGAGTCGGACCGCACGCTCTTCTCTCCCCTCTTCCACCCACTCGCCCGGTTCTACCGGATCCAGCTCGAGGAGGCCCATGAGGCCTACCTTGATCGCTACCGGGCCGATCTCCTGGGAGCCTTCCGGCGCATCGCCCAGACGGGGAAGCTCGAGCTCATCAGCTGCGGGGCGACCCACGGCTACCTCCCGCTCCTCTCCGAGACGCCCGAAGCGGTCCGCGCCCAGGTCCTCATCGCCCGCGACTCCCACCAAGCGCTCTTCGGGACGGGTCCCAAGGGGTTCTGGCTTCCCGAATGCGCCTACTATCCGGGAGTCGAGGACTACCTCCAGGAAGCCGAGATCCGCTGGTTCGTCGTCGATAGCCATGGGCTCCTCTTTGCCGACCCCCGCCCGCAGCGAGGCTTCTTCGCGCCAATCTACACCCCTTGGGGCCCTGCGGCCTTCGCCCGCGACGTCGACTCGAGCCGCGAAGTCTGGAGCGCCTCGGAGGGCTACCCGGGCGACTTTGATTACCGGGAGTTCTACCGCGACATCGGCTTTGAGCTCGACTACGACTATCTGCGCCCCTACATCCTCCCGACTGGAGAGCGAAAATTCCTCGGGATTAAATACTATCGGATCACGGGCCCCTCCCCGGAGAAGGAACTCTACTCCCCGGAAGCAGCCCGGGCCAAGGCGGGCCTCCATGCCGAGGACTTCTTGTCCAAGCGTCAAAACCAGGTCGCTTCCCTTCGGGCGCAGGGCTTCGGTCTTCCGCCGATCGTACTCGCCCCCTACGATGCCGAGCTCTTCGGACACTGGTGGTACGAGGGACCTCAGTTCCTCGACTTCCTCTTTCGTGGAATGGCCAGGGATCCCCTCTCCCTCGCCCCGATCACCCCCACCGAGTATCTCGAGCGCCACCCGACCCAGCAGTTGGCCCTCCCCGCTGCCTCCTCCTGGGGGTGGCGAGGACACTCCGAAGTCTGGCTCGACGGGGAGAATGACTGGATCTACCCCCACCTCCATGATGGCGCCCACCGCCTGGTCGCCCAAGCCAAGCGCTATGCCTCCCACCGGCGGCCGCCTCAGCGGCTCCTCCGCCAAGCCGCCCGCGAACTTCTGTTGGCCCAGGCGAGCGACTGGGCCTTTCTGATGAAGACCGGCACCGCCGCGGCCTATGCGAGGCGCCGCACCGAAACCCACCTCTTCCGGCTGAACACCCTCTGTAGCCAACTCGAGGATTCTTCCGCTGACTTCGCCTTCCTCGATGAATGCGAACGGCGGGACAACCTCTTCCCGGATCTCAACTGGCGTTACTTTGCCTAGTGTTCTGAACGATAAATAGCTATGTATTAGCTTTTGCTTCGATTGCTGCGCGGGAACGCTGGATTTTTTCCAAAATGGCCTGCCCTTCAGCCTTCCAAACGTATCGCTTGGGCGAAAGGTCGCGGTCCTGCAGATAGGCCTCTATTGAAGCGACCAATTCCTTGGTGCTTGTAAAGCTGCCGTCCCGGATGCAGTCCACCGTCAAATCCCGGAAAAAGCGTTCCACCAGATTCATCCACGAACTGGACGTTGGCGTGAAGTGAAGGTGGATTCTGTGGGTTCCCCGCATG
>NZ_KB901875.1:4523-55874 GCF_000379365.1 Verrucomicrobium sp. 3C
AACACTTCTCTCTGCTCTTCACGAATCGGTAATGCAGTTAAAATGGCTCCCATAATGAAAGCCATAATACCTAGTCTGCACTGTTATGTCACGTAATTATGAAGCGATGTACTAGTCTGCACTGTTATGTCACGTAATTATGACGCGATGTACTAGCTCTCAGGTCCCGGATGCATGCGTATTGTTTTTTGGAAGAGCTGCGGATGGGATTGTTGCCATGTTTTGAGGGTGGTGTTCGTTTGTAGAGCCAGGCGTAGCGGTCGAGCGTGGTTTTCAGGTCGAGGGAGCTTTGGAAGTGATGAGTACGGAGGATCTGCGCCAGTCTTCCGTTGAAGCGCTCCACCATGCCATCGGGGCGAGGCGACTTCGGCTTGGTCAGGCGGCGCTCGATTCCCAATGCTTGGCAGAGCGCATCGAACTCATGGGAACCGGTGGCATCCTTGGGTTCTTGGCCGAAGACCCGATCGGTGAACTCCTTGCCGTTATCGGTGAGGATGGTTTGGATTTTGACGGGTGCCGCTTTGGCCAGCGCGTGGAGGAAGCTGCGGGCGGCCTCCGGGGTCTTCGCACGCTTGACCGCCAGGAAGACTAACGGGTGGCTCGGGGGTCCTTGGCGACGAAGACATAACGGCAAAAAGTCTCGTCGGCCATCTGGGGCAGGTATTTGACGTCCACAGAAAAATAGCCCGGCAGGTAAACTGGAAAGGGTTGAGTGGGATTGGCCGGTTTTTCCGGTTGAAGGCAGCCGGGAGTGGCCGAGGGCGCCCGCAGGAGCCGGCCCAAGGCCGAGCGGGTTGGGGAGGGTTTGATAAATTCGCGGATGACGTCCACCAGATCGTCCAGCGGTAGCCGGAGCTGCGTGCGCAACTCGATCGCCAGATCTTCCTGTCCCGCATTGAGTGTCGTCGGAAGATGATGCGGCGTGTGGCTGGCTTCCGCGGGCGTTATCCCGCTTCCGACCGAGCCTGTCCGACAATTTGTGTGTGGGTCACAACCGAAGTAGAAGGAGATGAAAATGGAAAGGGAAAGGGAAGTGACCACGAACAACGAGCAGGAAGCGCAGGGCCGAGAGGCCAAGAAGCCTGGGATCAGTGCGGCGATCATTGAAGAGCTGATGAAGGACTACCGGAAGCCGAAAAGATCTGGTCGGTCCGGGAGGAATCATGGAGCAGCTGACCAAGCGGCTTTACGAGCGGGTGCTTGGAGCGGAGATGACCCACTATCTGGGTTACGAGAAGGGCCAGGCGTCCAAGATCGGAGCGGGCCAGAGGCGGGAGAACCATCGCAACGGGACCAGCAGAAAGACCTTGGTGAGCGAGGATGGGTGCCTGGAAATCGAGGTGCCGCGTGATCAAGCCGGGGACTTCGAGCCCCAGTTTGTCCGCAAGGGGCAACGGCGGTTTGGGGGCTTTGATTCCAAGATCATCGCCATGTATGCCCAAGGGATGACGGTGCGGGAGATCCAGGGGTTTTTGGAAGAGCAGTACAAGGTGGAGGTTTCTGCTGATCTGATCAGCACGGTGACCGATTCGGTGATGGACGATGTGCTCGAGTGGCAGAGCCGGCCGCTGGCGAGGATGTATCCGGTGGTGTTCTTCGATGCCTTGCGGGTCAAGATCCGGGATGAGGGAGCGGTCAGAAATAAGGCGGTCGTGTGCTGTGGAACCTGACTTCGCAGTGGAGCAGGTTAGCTTTATCGGAGATGGAGGAAGGTCCTCCGAAGACGGCCTGCAGGGGCAGTCTTCAAACCACCACAAGCTGCGAGGGTAAAGAGCTCTCGTGGTGAGCGTTGCTGGAAAAGGCGGGGATTACCCCGTCAGGTATGGCTCATGAAGACGAACGTGAGTGAACCGCTGAGGACGTGTCGTAATGTTCAAGATCGACGTCGAAACCAGGATCAAGACTGCTATCCTGCGAGCAAGGGTTGGGAAGCGCCTGTTTATTGCCCAACCGGCGTCCGGCATGAAGGCGGCGTGAGCATGAGTCTGGCTCTGATAAGGAACGCAGGAACCTGTCGTCCCGATGCCAAGAGAGAAGCCCAAGTGGCCAGCCGCCATAAGGGTCAGAGTATCGATGCGGGACACAGGGGCGGAGATGCCCGTAAGAGGGTTGAAGGTCTTGTAATGGGACTGGACCGAAGGGGCGTCGTCATCCGGCTTCAAAGTGTGGGCAACCCGCAAGGGGAGGACTCGCATGACTGAAGCCAAGCCATTTTGTATAACGAAGCGCGATGTGTGGGAAGCGTACAAGCAGGTAAAGGCCAACAAAGGCGCGGCAGGAGTCGATGGACAATCGATCGAGGACTTTGAAAAGGATTTGAAAAATAATCTTTATCGGGTCTGGAATCGGATGAGTTCCGGCAGCTACTTCCCGCCTCCCGTGCGCCGCGTTGACATACCAAAAGGCGATGCTGGAGAGACTCGGCCGTTGGGCATTCCAACGGTCACCGACCGAATCGCCCAGATGGTCGTCAAGCGGTTTTTGGAACCGATCCTGGAGCCGAAGTTCGATAAGGACTCCTATGGATATCGGCCGAATAAATCGGCGTACGATGCACTGAGCATGGCCCGGCGGAGATGCTGGGACTATGACTGGGTGCTCGATCTCGACATCAAGAGCTTTTTCGATGACATCGATTGGGAACTCTTGATGCGGGCAGTGCGGCGACACACGGACTGCAAATGGGTGCTCCTCTACCTCGAGCGTTGGCTGAGGGCGCCGGTTTGCAGGCCTGATGGACAATTGGTCCATCGGGAAAAGGGAACGCCACAAGGGGCTGTTGTCAGCCCAATCTTGGCGAATCTTTTCCTTCACTACGCGTTCGATCTCTGGATGCGCCGGGAATATCCGGACGTGCAGTTCGAACGTTACGCGGATGACGTGATCTGCCGTTGTCGAAGCGAAGCAGAAGCGCAAGAGCTGCGTCTGGCGCTTGAAACGCGGTTGGCGGAGTGCCGGTTGCGATTGCATCCGGATAAGACCAAGATCATCTATTGCGCCGACGCAAATCGTAAGGGAGTCTACCCTGAACGGGCGTTCGATTTTCTCGGGTTTACATTCAGGCCGAGATTAGCGATCAACCGTCGAGGTGAGCACTTCATCAGCTTCATGCCGGCGGTCAGCAGGAAAGCTGCCGTCAAGATGCGGCGACGTGTGCGCACCTGGCGATTGCATTGGCGCAGTGATCTGGACTTAGACACCATCGCGAAGTGGGTTTGCCCTGTTCTGATCGGATGGGTCAAATACTACGGGCAGTTTTATCCGTCACAGCTTCGCGACGAGCTCCGCACGATAGACGCGTTCCTCGTGCGGTGGCTGCAACGTAAATACAAACGGTTGAGAGGTCATACAATGAAGCAATGGGCATGGCTGCGATCGCTCAAGCGCCGCAAACCGAGCCTTTTCGCCCATTGGACTCTGAAGCCTGTGGCTGGATGATGGGAGCCGGATGAATCGAGAGGTTCACGTCCGGTTCTGGGAGAGCGCGGGGCTGGAATGCCCCGCGCCACTCGCCTATCTGGCCTTGGGACTCCGGCGCGACGGCACCAAGGATGTGCTGGGTCTTTGGATCCAGCAAACCGAAGGAGCCAAGTTCTGGTTAGCGGTGATGAACGAACTCAAGCATCGCGGGACGGAGGACATCTTGATCGCGGTCGTCGACGGGCTCAAGGGGTTTCCGGACGCGATCACGGCCGTTTTCCCCCAGGCGCAGATTCAGACCTGCATCGTGCATCTGATCCGCAATTCGCTCTCCTTGTGCAACTGGAAGGAGCGCCGGTCGGTGGCAGGGGAACTCAAGCGCATCTACAGTGCGGAAACCGCTGAAGTCGCCGCCAAGCGACTCGAAGAGTTCGCCGCCGGCGAGTGGGGGAAGAAACTCCCGACCATCGTCCAGATGTGGCGAAGAGTCTGGGAAGAAGTTATTCCGTTCTTCGCCTTCTCGCAGGAGATCCGAAAGATGATCTACACGACCAATGCCATCGAGAGCCTGCACATGCAGTTGCGGAAGGTCCTCAAGACCAGAGGACACTTTCCCAATGATGAAGCGGCGACCAAATTGATTTTCCTGGTCTTACGGAACGTCACCAAGAAATGGAAACATCCCGCGCCGGCCTGGAACCTGGCGGCCAGGCAATTTGCCATCCAGTTCGGGGAGCGATTCTTCCTGGCGGGAGCGGCCTAAAAGCCATGAAAAAGTGGAGAGTTGCTTCCCACGCCTTGAATAACCCGCGAGCGGGTTATTCACAACCGGCCCGGCTAGAGCCCGCTTTGGAGAAGCGGTCTCGCCGGTCCGAGTTGACGGCGTGCGAACAACTCTCTTTACTGTTAGACAACAAAGCGGAAAATCGACCCGCACACAAAAAAGCGGACACTACCCTTCCGCCACCGACGAATCGTCTCCCGAGTCACGCGAAACGCCGCCGCCAACTCGTAAGCGTGGCCCGTTGCCCGCCAGAATCGCCGGCGTAGTCGTCGCATTCTTCTGCAGGGGGATTCTCGTACCTTTCCCTCGGCTTTCCAGCTTGCTCAACCTCCCGAAGCACCGCGCGCCCGATCCGCAATGGACGCCGATTTTCTAGAATGTAATCATGCGAACCCTGACAGCTAGCCTGCATGTTTCACAAGCCTTCTCCTGCGGCTTGCGAAATCGACCCGGCTGCTTCGTTAGGACTTAGTCTTCCCTCGTCGCAGCATGTCTCGTCCTACCACTCCGGGGGAAAACCGGCACTCCGTCTTGCAGGCAGGCCCATTTGCCGCGCGGCGGGTAGGAACTTTGTGAGATATGCAGGCTGAACGCCTCTCCCGCTCTTGCCACGCGGACGGTTTTCGCCTACAACTTCCAAGATCAGCCTCACTGCCGCGTGGTGCAATTGGTAGCACACCAGACTCTGGATCTGGGTGTTCTAGGTTCGAGTCCTAGCGCGGCAGCCACCTAAATCAGCCGATTCCCTCTGGGATTCGCCCTCTTTCCTCAAACCCGCTAGACGCACTTTCGGGCAAAGAAAAACAGCTCCGTGAACCTTTAAGTGGGTTTTTATGGGTTTATATGGGATTAACTGGGTTTTACGCTGAATTCAGATGCCAGTTTATATCTGGTCATAGCTATAGATTCCTTCGACCGCCCAGAAGTTGCGCGTCGTTTCCCTTTCCTGTGCCAATCGGCGCATAAGAACTCCATGAAAACGACAAAGGACAAAGATGAATCTCCGTTGGAAATCGAAGAGTTCCCGGCCGTGATGACCAAGCGGATGCTTGCGGAAATCCTACGCGTCTCGATCGGAACGATCGACAACTGGATGGCGAAGGGGCTCCTCAGGGCTTTCCGGCCCACGCGGCGCTCGGTCCGCTTCCTGCGGAAGGACGTGATCCGGTTCCTCAAGGAGTGGACGGATTATTACGACGGGATGGCGGGCCGCTAGCCCGCCGTGGCGGATTGCGGCGGCACCAGCCCGTAGGAGCGGCGGTGGGGCCGCCACGACCGGCGTCTTCCCTCCGCGCTCCTCCCCTTGGAGCATCCGGCCGGCTGGGACGCTCCTGCCGTCCACCTGCCGCCCGAGGGCGCGGCACCCGTTCCTGAAGAGGCGAAGCCCGTCCGCCGGGAGCCTCTTCCGTCTCGGGTTCCGGACGATCGGCGCATACCGCGAAGTAGTTTAAACGTAATGAAGCAATATTGGATCGAACACTTGGTTTCCTGGATCGTGGACAGCTACATCGGGCTGCTGCGCTCGGTCGTCGGCGGCTTCCGCGATCCGGTATCCTTCACGAACGTCCTCGTCGACCTGGTCCATGTCGCCGAGCTGGCGGTCGTGCTGCTGGCCGGATTCGCCGGGATCGTCTACCTCGCGCACACGGTGATCTGGGCCGTTCAAAAGGCCCACGAGCTTGCGCTGGCGCTGCGGAGCGAGGCGGCCTGGACCTGGCGCCGGATCGTCGGCCGGAAGGCGAAGGGGGAGACGGACAAGACCCCCAAGGAGGAGGGACGAAAGGAATGGGAGACCCTCGACGATTTCCTAAAGCAATTCGCCGGGCGGCCGTCCGGGACCAGCTCCTCGTCCAAGTCCACCTCCCGGAATTAGCCGGGCGGGTTATCGGGCGAGATCCCAAGCGCGATCCGGTTCCAGCCGTTCCGACGGCTTCCGGTATTGGGAGAGGAATGAGCGCACGACCGCGGGGGGTTGCCGAAAAAGCAGGGGAGCGGAGCTTATGGCCGGCCACGCGCCGCCGACGGCAGGTTGACACCGGATGTAATCGCCGATCCGCGACAAGTCGGGCATCACCGGCTTGCGCGATCCCGGCTCGAGGTAGAGGCAGCCGAGATCCTCCGGAGGAAACCGGTGGACCAACTCTTTGACCTCGTCGAGGATGCCGAGGAACTCCATCTTGATCTTCGGCATGTCCACGTTTCCAACCGGAAAGTAGGGAGCCAGCTCCGGCGCTCCCATCCGGGGGTGCCTTCTCATCAGGTCGAGCATCAGATACGGGGCCAACGGCGGATCTTTCCCGTTCGCAGCCCAGACGATGGCGGCGAGAGGGAGGAAAGTCTTGTGGAAGAAGATCATCTCGACCACATCCGCCGGCTGTCCTTGGCCCGCCATCGTGAGCGCCTTGTTGACCGCCAGATCCGGCATCGAGAGCGCCCAACCGAGCTCCTAATCCTCCTGGAACGGAAAGTAGCGGATCGCCGAGTCCCGCGCCCATTCCATCCTGATGCTGTCGGCTCCTTTTCGGACCTTGACCCGCTTGAGCGACGGCTGATCGGACATGACCTCGAGATCGTATCCGGCCGAATCGAGAGCGGAGCAATCTTGGCGGAATGCGTCCTCGACGGCCGCCTCTGCGCGCTGGAGGAGATCGCTATCCTCCGAGAATCCCGCCGTGCCCTGCGAGCGCGGAGAGACTGCCGGCTGGGCGGCATAACTTTCCGGGCTCCCATGCGCCTTGAGCAGAGCGAAGATTTCCTTCCGAAATTCGGCGATGGGCATCCAGTCCGGCCTCCCTTTCAATTTCTGCAGCCAAAAACCATGTATCGCGCCCTCCCCATTCCCGCAGCACGCGGAGAAACACCGGCAGGTTTTTCTCCGTGGCCACAAAGCTGTCCGGGAAGCGCCAAAAAGCAACTCTGTATCGTCCACGAAAGGCCTTATCGGCCATGCGCAACGCAGTCTCCATGCTCTTGCGGTATAGGATACCTCCTTCGGCAATCTTCCTACCAAGCGAACCGCCACAGGGCATCGTCCTTCCCGCCCAGCTCCAGCCAAGAGAGACCTTGCTCGCGCATCGGGCCTCGTCTCGATTCCAGTTCGCTCCTCGGCACCCGCTCCCGGCAGTCGAGGACCTCCCCGGCGCTCCACGGGCAGAGTTCGGGCACGTCTCCGGGGGCCATCCGCACACCGGTCCTTTCGGCTTCTGCCGCAGCCTCGACAACTGCGGCCGGATACTCCTCGAAGGCCATGTGGGGAACGCAGTTGAGCACGAAGCGTTCATCCCGGCAAATTTCCCGGATCTCCTGCAGCGCCCCCTCGATTCGTCCCTCCAACCGCCTCGCCGCCTCGGGACCGGAATCGGCATACGCCAGAAGCAGCCGCGCCCGAAGGATGGTCCGCAGCAGCGGCGGCAAATCCTGATCGTGATCCAAATGAACGAGATCCACCAAGACATGGTTTCGCTCGGCTTCCTTCCTTGCTCTCTCATCGATCCGCCGGCCGACGATGAGAGCGAGGCTTTCCTTGGGCGGCCCGTCGACCCAGCGCAATACCGGAGCATCGCCCAAGCGGACGGCGGTTTCTAGCACCAGCCGGAAGAGATCACGCCGCCTGGCCGCCCGCTGCACGTTCTCCGCGCGGATATTCTCGCGGACCATCATCGCGATGCAGCTCGTTTCCACAGTCTCCTTCTCTTTCGCGACCGCCAGAGCGTCCGTCCGGACCAGCAGCTTCTCGTCTTGTTCGGAAAGCGCGAGCGGGTCGCCGGTCGACTGGAGCATTTCCCGCAACTGATGCCGGTCAAGGGTGTGCCAACGGCTCCCCCCTCTCAACGGAAGAAATAACGACAGGCCTCTCCATTCGATTCGCGACGCGAAAGACGACTGCAGCGTTTCCTCGACGCTATTCTCGTCCCACTCATCGGCCATCCGGGCTACCGTACCCTTCCCGTTCGGTCCCAGCAACCCGCCTGCGGGAAATGGGGAGCAGAAGCAGACCGCGGTTCAACGCCTCGACGGCTGAATCGGCTCCCGGAGCGGTTTCCCGCGCCCTTCTGGTCACGGTCCAGACCCGGCGTTCTTCAGCCGCTTCCCTCGCATCCCGGCCAATGGTGTCCTCCGATCACCACGGGCAAGACGGGAATGCGCCTCTGCCTTGGATTTCCCCCATGGCCCTCGTCAGAATCGCCGATCGACCGCTCGCCCCTTTCACGTCGTCCTTGCCGATCGCGCAAGAGATTCCGACAGCCAGAAAGACTCCTCTGCCCAGTTGCTTGACAGCAGTTTCCTGGTCAGGCGTCAGAGGGCGCTCATAGGAACTCCACGCGGTTCCTCATGTCCTCAGGATTCAGCACGAATTGGATGAGCATCAGTCCCCGGATCATCGTACCAATTGGCGTCCCGTGTGGAACGTAGACGATTCCGGCGTGCGGCTGGCCGGCAGCATGCAAGCGCAGGAAGTCCGCATCCTGTGTCACAAAGACTCGTCCCTCGCTCAGCGCGAAGGCTAGATGTTGCTCGTCCTTCGCTCCCAGCATTCCAGCTTCCTGGGTTCGGAGAGTCTCCGCCCCGCGTCGGCGCAACCCTATCCGCTACCGGTTCGCGGCAAGTGCTCATCGAGGTAGAACTGGATCGACTCAGCCGCCGAGCTTCGCTTTTAGGATCGACTGAGTGTGGTCGCGCATCTCGGCGGCGAACGCTTCATCCGCTCGGATCGACTGATCGATCTCGTCACGGTGGTCGTAGTAGTAGGTAAGCGCTGCGTACACGTCGGCCAGGGACAGACCATACTCGGTAGCGATCTCGTCGGCGGTCAGTCCCAGCCGTTCGTGCCAGATGACCACATTCTGAACGGTGATCCGGTGTCCGGCGATCCGGGGCTTGCCTAGCGCCACTCCGGTGGTGATCTCGATATGCCCTGAAACGGTACTCATCTTGTTAGCACCGAAATTTCTCGCCCGCCCGATCTGCCTGATCCTACCTGGCGAAGGTCCGAGGTCCTCGGGAATAGAGATCCGGCTCTCCGGGGCTCTCGCTTGCGTGACAGCGTTCTCGCACTCGCGGGGGCGGCTGCTGCCATCGCAGCCGCTTTCGGTCTTCCGCTTCAACGCGCAACCGGATCTCAAGAGTCTGCTTCGGATCTCCTCCGTCCCGCCGGAATCGGCCAGGAATACGTTCAACACCCCTCTCCCACTCCGGCTGCTCGCGAAGAGCGGGGATGCCGTCGGCGGAGTGCATGGGAGCGCTCACGTCCGAACGGTAAATCCGGCTGGGGCGGGAAAACAAGCCGGCCGGCTGACGAGTGATTGCCGTTTCCGGACGACGCCCTCGGCGCAAGCCAGAACTTGCCCCGCTCCAGGGGCCGGCGTATCGTCGAAAGCGAGGTAAGGAGAACTCCCCATGCCCACGACGACTCTAGGCCCCTACACGGTTAAGGATTGGCTTGCCACTCCCGAAGGCGAGCATTGGGAGCTCATCCACGGGAATCTCGTCATGACGGAAGAAAGCTTCGGCAACAGCCGGATGGTCTATGAGGTCTGGCGCAGAATCGATGATTATCTCGATGACCACCCGTCTGGCATCATGATGAACAACATCGCCTTCTGCTTTCCTGGAATCACGGACGCCGACCGCGAAGGCGTAGTCCCGGATCTCTGCTACATCCCGAACGACCAGCTGGCACGTGCAAATGTCGAGGCGAACGTCCAGAAGGACGTGATCCCGGCCTTGGTGGTGGAAATCCTCTCTCCATCCACCAGCCGAATCGACCTCGTGGACAAGGTGGAGATCTACCGCGAGGCGGGCGTGCGGGAGTACTGGATCTTCGATCGACACCAGCAAACGGTTCGGATCTTGCGGTTCGCCGAGAACGCGGCGGAACCGGTTGCGATCCGCAGCTTCGACGACACCCTCACGACTCCGCTGCTGCCCGGATTCGCCCTGGAGATGCCGAAGATCCGGCAGACCCTGGCAATCCAGAGGAAAGGCTCGGACTTGTCGCGCTAAGTCTTGGCCGAGGCACTCATTGCCGGCCGCTTCGTTGCTTTCAAATTCCTCGGCATAGGCGGGAAGCTTTTCAGAAAGCGTACCGACCACTTTCGGCGGAAGATTGGCATTGTGCATGCCATCGAGCCATTGCTGCCCGACGACCGGGACGGTTCCCTTCAAGCTGCTGCCGCACGCCTGATGGCGGGAAGCGCGAAGCTTGCCGCGCCTCTGCGTCCGCCGGCCGCGCAGGAGATCGCAAAGATCGCTCGGGCCATGAATGGCTACTACTCCAATCTGATCGAGGGCTACCGCACCATCCCGGAGGACGCTCTAGCCGCTCTCGCAGGACGCTTTTCAGATGCCAGACGCCCCGGAGCGGAGGGACATGCAGCTGATGCACCTGGCTCATTTGGAAACGCAGAAGCTCATGGAGCAAAAGCTGCTTTCCATGCCGTCCCAGGACGTCTGCTCGCCCGAATTCCTTTGCTGGATCCATGGAGAGTTCTACGCGCGTCTTCCGGAAACGCTGCGAAAGGTAAGCGACCTGCGCGGAAGGCTTCATCCGGTCCCGGAAGGGAAAGTGCGCAATTTCAATGTCAGGATCGGCACGCACACGCCCCCAAGGCCCGAGGAGCTTTCGGATTTTCTGACCCTATTCCGCGAACGGTTCGGCCCATTGGTGGACGGGTCTCCAAGATCGCTCGTTGCGATGGCGGCCGCCCACCATCGGCTGGCCTGGATCCACCCTCTTGGAGATGGCAACGGCCGCGTGATCCGCCTTTTTACCGAAGCTTGGCTCCGGAAATCCGGCCTGGATGGCGTGGGGATGTGGACGCTTTGCCGGGGAGTGGCCAGACGCAATGCCCAATGCAAGGCGGCTCTCTCCGCCGCCGATTCTCCCAGGCTCCACGATGCGGACGGCCGAGGCGCGCTTTCAGAGCAGCGGCTCTCCGAACTCTGCCGCTTCATGCTGGATACTGCTACAGACCAGACAGCATTCATGGCCTCATTGATCGACTCGGAACGATTGGAAACACGCCTCTTGGCTTATGCTCGCCTGCGGGAGGAGACCCGCGAGATGCCAAAACGCAGCTCCATCCTCCTGCGCGACGTCCTCCTGCGCGGGGAAATACGCCGGGGCGAAGCCAGCAGGATTCTCGGCGTCTCACCGAGGACCGCGCAAGCCGTGGTCCGCTGTTTGGAGACTGCCGGCTTCCTGCGTAGCAAAACTCCGAAAGGACCGATCAGGTTGGCCTTCCCGGTCAACGTGCTGGGAACGCTTTTTCCCAATCTTTAACCAGCCGGAAAACCTACGATCGCTCCATGGAGCCGGCGATGCCGGTTCACTTGGCTAAAGGCAATGGCCTAGACAGCCCTCGCTGGCTGCTTGCTTTCTTTCAAAGTCGTCGACGTGGGCCAGAAGCCCCTTCCGCTTCGCCCAGGAACGCAGGCGATTCCAGGAGAAACCTTTCGGCAGATCCACCTCGGGCAAGGCGGAGAATTCCAATCTACGGGTGAAGCGCCGCAGGTAGAATACGTCCAGAAGCGCTTTCTCCGGAGTCGCGATCTTGAGCCAGGGGTTTTCGGTGGGAAGATCGAAGCCGAAGAACCAGTCGGGCTCGCAGTGATGGAATGCGTAAACTCCTTCTGGGGTATCGATCTTGCGGCTTCTCCCGACCGTCATCGAATAGACATCTTGAGGCACTTGGGTAATCATCCCGTGGAACGAAAGAGCCGACAGAAGAGACACATAGGAAGGCATGCCGATCAACGGCTCGGCCAAGCTCAGGTCGCTAAGCCGGTCTGGAATCACCACCCAGAAACCACGGACCATTCTCGTAAGAAGGCCCTCTGCGGCGAAACGAGATAGCGCCTTGCTTGCGGCCTTGATCGTCATCCCGCAGATCGCCGCCGCATCCCGCGTCGAGAAGAGCGGCCAACGCAGGGAGGACAACTTGGCGTACACCCGAATTGCGTTCATCGTCCCTCCGGCGACAATCCCTCCTCCACGTGTTTCCGCATCCGTTCCCATGCCGTCTCGGAGGAAAATCCGGGCCGGGCACTCGAATCCAGAAACGACAGCACATTCGCTGCAAAGTCCGAGTAGCGGATCGAGGACAAGTTTTGCTTGGCCGCCGCCGTCCATTCCGAGGACGCCTCCAGCGGCCTTCCCCGCTTTATCAGAAGGAAGTCGAGATCGAACACGTCCCTGGCCTGCGGCTGGCTCCTTCGGGCCAGCGCCCGGATATTCTGTTCGATCGCTGTATCGATGATGTAATGGGATACGACCAGGGGAGGAATGTTGGGCGTCACGACAATCTACGGAGCCACCGTCTCGGCGACCGCTCCTGGCTCGCTCCCCGTCCTGAGAAACTCGATCCCGGTGCGGAGAACGGACCGTCCCTTCCGCAGAGCGATCTTCCAGTTCTGTGACGCCCCGTCCTCATCGGGCGCGGAAATCGAAAGAATACGCATTCGGTGGACGGCCAGCGCCAGCACGAAGGAAGGCGATGAAAGAATCTTCCGTACCTTTGCCTCCAAGGTCTCTTTCCGGATCGAAGTATCCGCATCGCTTTCGATGTCCTCCGAAAACCGCGCGCTGATAAAAAAGAAGCGAAGGTTACAGCCTCCCCTCACCTCCTAGCGTCAGGGAAGAAGTGACTTGGCTAGATGGCGGAGAAACTCCAGATGAAAGGCTTCGACCGAATACAAGTTATCGTCTTGCACGACGAGAATATGCAGAAGCTGACCGAGCCGTCGCAAATGGCTACCAGCAGGCGCTTTTGCCGGTAAGCCCGTGCTTCGGCGGACGGGTCGTATCGATCGAGCAAATGGGGCGCGGCCAGAGGAAGGACGCCGTGGTTCCCTCGATATGCCGAGCCACCCCTCAGTTGCCGCTCCCGGCTCTATCCCTCCTCGGGCGAGATTGGTCCGCTCATGGGGAACGGATCGTCGGGGCTATCGCACCCCTTAGCGCTGTTCCTCGTCGTAATCTTCCGCCGCTTAAACGAAGACGACTCGCCTCCGCCTCCACTTGTGGCCGAAACAGCGCAACCGACGGAACGGGAAGCGAGATGGCGCATACAGCAGTTCACCGTAGTTTCATTGGCGGAAATGCTGAATGGCCACAACCAGGGTTTCTACAGCTGATGGGAGCATACCGATTACGAGCCCGGCCAGAAGCAAGCACCAGCGCCAGAGACGGCTTGCATCGGCGAGCGCATTCTCGAGGAGTTCCTTGTTCTTGCGCAAGGCGTCCTCCGCGATCCGGCAGTAGGTGAAAATCTGCTTCGCCGACTTGCCGGCATTCTCGGTCGCACGCTCCATCTGCTCCGAAAGCTTGCCCGCCTTGACGGCCGCCAGCGTATCGAGCGCTTCCTTGGGCAACCTCTTGGCTGCGGCGATCGCAATTTCCTCGGCGTGTAGGTCGGATTCCTGGAGGCGCCTGTTGACCCATGCGGCATGCGCGTGCATTAGCACGAGCCACTCGCCTATCGTGTCGCGCGCGTCTTCCGAGTCGAGCTTCTCGTAGGTCTTTTGCGCGAGTTTCCTGTATTTTTCTGGCATAAGGTTGATCGCCTCCTGCCAAAATTGAGCGGGCGATATGTCCTCGGACTCCGGAATTCTCGATTGTTCGCGTTTCCCGTTGATCATGGGTTACCTCATGTTCGAAAGATTAAACGATCTCCGTCTCGCCGCAGGCTCCTGACGTGCGATTTCTCCCGGATCCGGCTGGACGGCCTCCGGAAGGAAGACGTCGGACCGCTCCTGGTACTGCCTCCATACCCTCCTCATCCAGTCGTTCATGAGATACTTATGCATGCGCGGCATCTGGGAAGAAGCGATGGCGTCCGCGTAGGAGAAGACGCCGTTTCCTCCGTTCTCGCGCCACTCCTCGGCAACCGCAGCCATGATGTTCTTGGTGTCGGTGAGGAGCTTTCCGAGGAGGATCGTGGGGGCTCGCAGCCGCTCGAGGTCGCGCTCCAGCTCCGATCCTTCGAGCATCTGGTGCTTCGAAGCCGCGTGCCGGTTCCGGATCACCGCGTAGTCGACGGCTTCTCCCAGACGCTGCACCGCCCCGTCGATTTCCGCCATGATCTCCTGGTCGTCCATGGGAAAGAGCAACAGCGTGATCCTCATTCCAGCCTCTGCCGCTTCCTCGAGAAACTCCTTGCTCAGCAGGGTCTCCTCGAGAAGCGGGGCCATGTTCACCATTGGGTCCAGCGCGAAGACGGCCGCATCCTGGTCGCGCAGGATCCGGGCGAGCACCCGCAACAGTTCCCCTTGCGGCTCTTCGTCGAGCCGGATGTGGACGGCCTCCACGGCGCTCGACGCCGCGACAAACGTTCGCCGATCCGGCGAAAGGTCGAATCCCTTCCATCGAATGCCTAGGTTATCCATCCAGGCGCCCCGCAGGGCGGCCTCGGTCGATTTGCCGACATTGCCCCTTGAGCAGTAGGGCGTCACGATACGTCTCATTTATCCTCCCTGTGTTCATTACCGGTAGAGATCCATCGGATCATTGAACCTATGCTTCCTATGCGCTGATCCTTCGGAGACGTTTTCCGGTACGGACAGCCTCGCGTTCATCTTTCTCTTTTTCCTCTGGATGTAGCGCTGTAGCTGCTGATAGCTGGGGCAATTCGCGCCGCTATCTGCCTTCCAGCGCTCCTGTAGCTTGCGATGGATCTCCCGGATGCTCACGGCAGTCGCAACCATCTCGCAGATCCACTTCGCGTGGTCGTCAAGCGGTGACCTGCGAAGCGACTGCAATCTGGCAGCACGCCTGGCTTCCACCGCCAACGAATCGTCAGACGCAGCGCCCGTAAAGGGCTCGCTTGGCACCTTTATCTTCCAGAGTTGTTTGAGTGAGATCGTGATTGGGAAACGAGGATGTTGCTCCAGCCACCGCTGGATGTCCTTCCACCTCCAGCCGGCCTGCCGCAGGATAATCACCGCTGCCCGCACGACGGCGCTTTTCGAGTATCTTTCGCCTTCGTATTGCTCCCTCTTGTGATTTCGGTTCGGCCCGGTTTCTCCTTTGTCCATCATTTTTTCACTCGCTTTTCTCGGTTTTTGTCTCATGCGTATTGGCTCGACGCCCATCCGCATCGTCTCTCTCCCTTATGCGCCGATCCATTCCCCAACCCGTCGGAATCAGTTGATCGCGCGCCGCTGCGAACGAGGCAGGCAGCAACTCACCAGCAAGCGGAGCGCGAGCGAATGGGGTACCGTCTCCGGTGACGCGGCGGAGGGTACTGCGATCCTCGATCGTCTTCCCCGCCAAGGCCAGCGGGTCACGATTCTTGGGGAGATCTATCGGCTCACGAAGAAACGGCGCGCTGCGATGCTTACGGTAGCGGCCCACCGGTCCCTTTGCGGCAACCGTTCAAAACCCAGCTTAGCGGAGTCATTCCACGCTTCCCCAGGGGATCGCTTGCTGATGTCGCTAACCACCACACAGGGTTGCTCCAGCTACCGCCGGGCCTCCTGCCGCTTCCAGCCGGCCTGCCGCAGGATGATCACCGCAGCCCGCACGACGGCGTTTGGGGAGCAATTATCGAATTCGTACTCCTTCAGCTCCCCTTTTCGTCACCTCGCTCCTACGCTGGCCTCCGTTTCTCCTTTGCGCATCATGTTTCTCCTCTCTTTTCTCAGTTTTTGTTCCCGGCATATACGTTCCGCACCCTTCTGCATCAGTTCTCTCCCTTATGCGCCGATCCATTCCACAACCCGCTTGAACCGCCTATTTTTATCGGGTTTTGGTGTGCACACATCCTTTTGTAACTTATTCATCTCCAACACCCGCAAAAAACCCAAGAGAGGGGGCGGGCGGAAACGGAAACGATGAGGCTCCGCCCGCCCCCGGGAAGAGAAGCGCGCAGGGTGTCGGGAAGGGTGAAGACGAGCCGGGGCGGAGCCGAGCATGCGCGGCCACGAACCGGACGAACGGGCGCAACGCGACGGAACGAGGCAACCTCAAAGAAGCGTAGCAGGCGCGTCCGAGCAGGAGGCGGCACACCGGGTAACAAAGGCTAAAGGCGGAACGAGCGAGGACGACCGAGTCGGAGGCGACGGCCTACGCGACCAGCCGCCGAACGAGCGCCAAGGCCCGGGTATGAGGCAACCCGTGATGAGGGACCGCAGCACGAAAGACGCGCGATTGCCGGCGGATGCTACGGAAGACCCTTATAAGCCCGGGCGGCGACCCAGCGGTCCCGTGACCGGAGAGGAAGGGGCGCAACCTTTTGGGCGCACGTCGAACGACGACGTGCGGCTGCATCAATCACGCGCCCGGAACACACCGGCTGCGGGAACGCCCCGATGGGCGAGCCGAAACACTCACGGACTATCGGGTGACCGGGGGCACGTCCGATGCACCGGCGATTGGGGATCGCGGATCGGCAGGCAGGCCCAGGCAGCCGGCAACATCCGAACCGGATGCCGGGAGGACGGATCCAAATGGCTGGCGGCCTTCTGCGGCCACCTATTCGAGCCAGCGGAACGCCTTCTACCGATTGCGATTCAGAACGGCCCCCGGAAACGGGCATGTATACGATGGGGCCGCGGATCGCCCGGACGCATAACGGGTGCGGATGAGTTGTCACGGGGCGGTCGGGCCCCTGCTGGTTGGTCTCTGGTTCCCTTCCGTGGGGCCATGTTTGGGCTTGGACGGCTTTTCGAAGAAACTTCAGAGGCTTGTACCAGAGACGTTGCCCCAGCAGCCGCTCCGGGTGCTTCCGGCTGGAACAAGAGTTGCCGGGTGGAGATAACTCCCTCCCCACTGGGCGATGCATCCTTTTTACGGCGCACGAGAAATGGAGGCGAGAACGACTTCTCCCGCCATCGCCGATGGCCCCATGGGTCAACCTAGGGATGACCGAATGATTTCGATTACCTTTTGATCGAAGGCAGCCACCTCTCGATCCATATCGATCAAGCAGTGGCGTTCCTTCAGATAGGCCATGGTATTGAAAAAAACCTCGACAGTCCCTCCGTCCCCCTCGCGAACCAGAATCTTGCTAGGTAGGTCGATAGCCAGCGTGGGGGCTGCGAGCATCAGCGGCGTGCCGCCTTTCGGGTTGCCGAAAACCAGGACTTCCGTCGGCGGCATCTGGAATCCAACCTCTTGCGCCGCGCGGCTATGATCGAAATGGGCGAAGATGATAAGCCTCTGAACCGCGAGGGCATCTTTCAACCGCCGCACCGTTTCGGGCACCCCGTAAGGCGAGCGCCAATGAAAAAGACCTGTCGGCAAAGGGTTTTGCCTAATCATGAGGTGCTCCCAGTACGTCCGACCAATGGAAGCGGTTTTTAGACTAATTTTTGAGCGTCTCTTCCTTCCCTATTTTGAATCGAGAGGGGATGGAAGCAACGAGCCGTTGCCAGTCCCCTCCCGGTTCGTTCTTGGGGTTTCTTCCAATACCTCCAAGGGCGTCCGGTAATCGAGCCCCTGATGCAGCCGCTCCCTGTTGTAGAACCGGAAGTAGTCGTCCAGGCCCGCCCGGGCCTCAGGCAGGTTGCCGTAGTCCCGGAGGTAAATATCCTCATACTTCACCGTCCGCCAGAGCCGCTCGACCATTACATTGTCCAAGGCTCGTCCACGCCCATCATGACTGACCGCCATCCCCGCCGCTTGCACGGCACTGGTCCACTCGGAACTGGTGAACTGACTCCCCTGATCGCTGTTGACGATCTGCGCCGAGCAGCCCGCTCGGGCCAATGCCGCCTCCAGGGCGCGCAAGCAATGCAGCGTCTCCAGGCTCGGTGCGAGTTCCCAAGCCAGCACGTAGCGGTTGAACCATTCGAGCAACGCCACCAGGAACGCAAAGCCGCCACGCAGCCGCACATACGTTATGTCAATAGCCCAGACCTGATGCGGTCGCTCAATCGCCAGCCCGCGCAGCAAATACGGAAAGACGCTTTGCCCGAATGCCGACAGGCTCAATCGCGGCTTCGGATAGACCGCCAGCAACCCCATCTGCCGCAACAAACGCCGCACCCGCTTGGGATTCACGGTGGAGCCTTCGCGCCGCAGCGCCTCGGTCATCCGCCGCACTCCGTAGAACGGATGCGTCGTGTAAAGCTCGTCCAGGCGATGACACAACGCGATCTCCTCGGCATCCGGACCCACCGGCTGGTAGTAAAGCCCGCTGCGGTCCAGCCCGAGCAACTCGCATTGGCGGCGCACGGATAGCTTCCCTCGACTGTCAATCATGGCGCGACGAGCCTCAAGTGAGAGGGCCGAACTTTTTTTTAAGCCAGCGGTTTTCCACCTCCAGCCGTCCAATCTGCTCGAAGAGCTCCCGCTCCCGCGACTCGACGGCTTGGGTCTCGCGTTCCAGCCGCCGGCCAAAGAATCCGGGCAAAGCCAGCAGCGCTTGCTTTTTCCAGTGCCCGACCACGACCGGATGCACCCCAAATTCCGTGCTCAATTGGTTGATCGTTTTGTCCTCGCGCAGCGCCGCGACGACCACCTTGGCCTTGAACTCCGCGCTGTGCCGGCGACACGTCCGCTTGCTTGTCTTCTCCATCATTCCAGTGGCTTCCTTTTCTTAGCTTAACCACTGGTCGGATTTTTAGGGAGCACTTCACCCTGAATGGAAAAGCGCCTCTTCGCTGTTTTTCGTGGGTTATGAGGTTACGATGGGAAGATCCAACCTCAGCTTTCCGGCTTTGAGGAAAGCGGCGATCCGCAAGCACCGAAAGCTTCGGAAGCCTCTGGCCATCCTTTTGGCAAGCTGGATGAGTCCGTTGATCGCCTCGATGAGGCCATTGGTCACCCGGCTCTGGAGGAAAGCAAGGACGCCGTCCATGTGCTCTTTGATCGTCTTGGAAAGCTTTCGGAAGGGAGCAAGCCGGCTGCGGTCGGCCCACTGGAGCCACCAGCGGAGCTCTTGGGGATCCTCTTGGGCGAGGATCACTTGCAGAGCCTCCCGCAACCCAATGGTTCTTCCCAGTCGGGGGTAGGCTGCACAAAGGGAAGCACGCAAACTCTTCTGCTCCCTGCTTCGCGTCCATTCGTTGCCTCGCAGCGCCCAGAGGCTTCCCTTCTGCAGCAGCCCCTGACGCACGAACTCCTTGCGTACTTGGTCGACCGCCTCCTCCGCCATCTGCATGAGGTGGAAGCGGTCAAAGACGATGTCCGCCTTGCGGAAGTGCTCCTTGGCTCCGGCAATGTAGGAGGGGCTCATGTCCATGCAGATCAGCTCAATCTGCTCAGGATCCGCTCCGTGCTCCCGCATCTCCTTGGCAAATGCCTCCAAGGTCTCCTTTCCTTTGCCCTCCACCAGGAAGAGGAGCTTCCGGCTGTCCGCGTCGGTAACGGCGGTCACGTAGCGGTGACCCCGCTTGCTGCTTGTCTCGTCGACCAAGATCCGCTTCACCCCGCTCCAATCCTCCTTCCGACAGGCCTTTCCCACGTAGTGCTCCAAGATTCTCCACAGCCGGGTGTCCTGCTCCTTGAGCATCTCGGCCACCTGGGAAACCGGCATCTCCTGGGAAAGCATCAGGATGACCGCCTCCATCATCAGGGTAAATCCGCTCCCCGGTCTGGCCCAGGGAACTTCCACCAACCGGACCCCGTGCTCCGGACAGTCCACCCGAGGAACTCGCGCAATCAACTCGGTCTTGTACTGCCAGAAGTTCATGTGCCTCCACCGCTTCTCCACCGTGTCGTGTGCAGGAGAAGGACGCCCGCATTCCGGACAGGGGAACTGATGCCCCTCTCGAAAATCGAGCCAAATCTTCAAGATAGGATCCACCGGAGAAAGTTCGTTTCGAGTCACCTTCCACTCCGGACGCAACGGTAAGGCCATCGCAAAAAGCTTGTTCGCGTCCATGGCCAAAGAATCGGAAAACGCCGCGAACTTGGCCATCCGCTGTCAAGGAGGATCGACGAAGTCGAAGTGTCCTTGACGGCAATTCGCCCGGACTCAAAATCCGTCGAAGACGGATGGCAAGAACACCGTTTCTTGCCATCCCTCAATGGCAAATCTGCCTCCTCCGCCCATTCCATTCAGCGAAGAGCCGGAAAAGCTGTCTCATCAAGCCTATTGCATCGAAAAAGTCGCTTGATGTCTAGCCATTCTTTCCCTCCCTGGCTCAGAATCACTTCCCCGTTCATAAAAAAAGACCCTGCTGCGACTTCAGTCACGGGTTGTTTACTACGGTTGGTCTTGAGGATCTATGATAAACGCTACGTTTCTCACAGAGAGAATTGGACAGCCATAATTAACGTTGGTCGATGTCCCCGAACCCAAGCTCCCTGAGGTCATTGACGATCGCGGCGGCGAGGTTGGATGCGGCGCGATTGCCAAGAATCTCGAGGAACTGGGATATAGCGGCTGAGGCTGGCGCGCTGGCGGGCAAGAGCTGGCTGTATCACCCGGATCAACCGGACCATTGGGGGGGCGTTGTCCCATCTACTCAATGGCTGAGTGGACGCACAGCCTCGCCTTTCGAGATATGCAGTTCAACTCTTCGCTCGCCCACCCAAATGAACCGTGTAGGCAGAACGAAAAACTCTTAACGTTCTGCTGCCATTACTTGCAAATCAGTGCAGAGGGAGGTTCGGCTATCCCCGACTGGGAAGAGCCATTGGGTTGCGGGAGGCTCTGCAAGAGATCCTCGCTCAGGAGGATCCCCAAGAGCTAAGCTCTTGGCTCCGGTGGGCTGACCGCAGCCGGCTTGCTCCCTTCCGAAAGCTTTCCAGGACGATCAAAGAGCACCTGGACGGCGTCCTTGCTTTCCTCCAGAGCCGGGTGACCAATGGTCTCATCGAGGCGAAAGGCGGCCTCATCCAGCTCGCCAAAAGGATGGCGAGAGGGTTCCGAAGCTTCCGGTGCTTGCGAATCGCCGCTTTCCTCAAAGCCGGAAAGCTGAGGTTGGATGTTCCCGCCTTGGCCACGTAACCCACAATAAACAGCGAGGAGGCAGGTAAAGGTATGAGGATCACACTGCGCAAGAATGCGACGACTATGCCGGCGATCCGCACGGCGATTCAACGGGCAACGGGCAGCGATTACGAGTTGGCGATGGCGTTTCGCGTGACTCGACAGACGATTCTTCGGTGGCGGAAGATGGGATAACGCCCGCGGGCGCCAGCCATACCCCCGATCATCTTCTGGCGACACTCAATGCGGGACAGGAAGAGCCGGTCATCTACTTGCGCACGCAGCTCCGGCTGCCGCTGGACGATCTTGACGGACGCCGAGTTGGTAGCGCAGTTCGGGTTGCATCCCAACAAATTGCATGTTCAAAATTGCATTTGCCGAACCGGAATCAAGTCTGCGTCGGCGCAACTGCAGGTTGGGATTAACTCGACATGGACTACTATGCACATTCAGGAACTCCGGGCGACACGAGCGATTGGCAACCGCTGCGCGAACATCTGATGGCTGTGGCGACGCTTGCAGCGGAGATGGCGGCACCGCTCCGGCTGGAAAAAGCTGCTTATCTCGCTGGCCTGCTGCACGATCTAGGGAAATACACAGCGGATTTTCAAAGCCGATTAGCTGGTGCCAACGTCCGGGTCGACCATTCTACGGCGGGCGCGGCGCTTCTCTTAGGCGATCTGGCAAAAGGGTGCGATAGGAACATTGCCGATCTAATCGCCTATTGCATCGCTGGCCATCACGCCGGTCTGCCGGATCGGTTAAATGAAACGGCAGCTTGCCTCAATCGTCGCGTCGAGGAGTGGACGGCGGAACTCGATCCGGTATGGGCATCGGAGCTTTCCGTGGATGCAAGCGGACTTGTTCCGAACTTTATAGAGGAACACAAACCACAAGACAGACAAGACGCTGCGTTTATTTTCTCGGTCATGACTCGCATGATCTTCTCCTGTCTAGTGGATGCGGATTTCAAGGATACGGGAGCTTTTTACTCCGCGCTGGAAAACCGGCAGGTTGATCGATCATGGCCGTCACTACAAGAGCTTCTGCCGCAATTCATCAAACGCTTCGATGCCTACATGCGGGGCCGGAGCAATGCCGTGGCGGAGATCAACCGGCTGCGGTCCGATATCCTCGCCCATGTGCGCGGCAAGGCCGCCCAAAAGCCTGGTCTGTTCACACTGACGGTGCCAACCGGCGGCGGCAAGACGTTGACCTCGCTAGGTTTCGCGCTCGATCATGCCCGGGCGCACGGCCACACCCGGATCATCTACACCATTCCGTTTACCTCGATTGTCGACCAGACAGCGGAGATTTTTCGGGAGATTCTCGGCGACGACAACGTCCTGGAGCATCACTCAGCCATTGATGACGAGGAAGCCGATCCCAAGGAGACCAGCGACAGCCGGGACAAGCTGAAGCTGGCCATGGAGGATTGGGCTGCGCCCGTCGTAGTCACCACCAACGTGCAGCTGTTCGAAAGCCTCTTCGCGGCGCGGCCGTCGCGAGCCCGCAAGGTCCACAATATCGCGAACAGCGTAATCATCCTGGACGAGGCGCAGACGATTCCACGTCAGTTGCTCAAGCCGTGCATCCGCATGCTGGACGAACTGGCGCTGCGCTACGGCTGCTCCGTCGTGCTGTGTACCGCCACGCAGCCGGCGCTCGACCGGCGCGAACTGGACGGCGGCCTGCCGCTGGAGGGTCGCGAGCTGGCGCCGGATCCGCATGGGCTCGCCGAAAAGCTACGGCGCGTGCGGATTGTCCGTGTGGGGCCGATGGACAATCGCGCGCTGATCGAGGCCATCAGGGCGGTGCCTCAGGCGCTGGTAATCGTCAACAGTCGTAGGCATGCGCTCGATCTTTACCGTGAGGCCAAGGCGGCCGGCCTTGCCGGCTTGGTGCATCTGAGCACCAGGCAATTTGCGGCGCACCGGCGGCGGATTCTCGCCGAAGTGCGTCGCCGGCTGCGGGAGGGCGAGCCATGCCGGCTGATCGCCACCAGCTTGGTCGAGGCGGGAGTCGATGTCGATTTCCCCAGGGTGTGGCGGGCCGAAGCGGGGCTGGACTCGATCATCCAGGCTGCCGGCCGTTGCAACCGCGAGGGCAAGAATCCGGCGGAGGAGAGCATTGTTTCCGTCTTCTCTGCACCGGATTATCCCCCGCCCGCAGAGATCCGAAGCCTTGTTAACGATATGCAGCGCATGATCGAGCGGCATGAAGACTTGGCGTCGTTGGATGCCATCGAGGACTATTTTAGCGAGGTCTATTGGAGGATTGGAGAACGGTTGGACGGAAAGAAGATTTTGCAGCGGTTCAGCAGGTTTGTCCGTTTCAACGGGCGGATCGGAGCGGATTTCGCCTTCCGCTCGGCGGCCAAGGATTTCCGCATGATCGAAAGCGGCATGGTGCCAGTGATCGTCGTCGGTGACGACAAGTCGAAAAGGGTTGTAAGTGAGCTTGATGTCGAACAGATTTCCTCTTACTCTCTCGCCAGAAAGTTGCAGGCGTATTGCGTACAGGTTCTACCCAAGGCGCGCGATCTGCTGATATGCAATGGGCACGTCGCTTTTGTCAGCCCGGACCTGAGGGGCAACCAGTTTGCTGTATTGCAGACGAAGAGCTTGTATCGGGAGGATGTCGGCTTGCTGTGGGAGGATGCGGATTATCTGGATATGGAGAGCATGGTGGTTTGAGCGAGTCCAGTCCGGCAGACCAGTTGCTTGATCTTCGGGCGACCAATTGTTGAGCCACAGAACGCGGCAGGACTGTATGGCTTATGGAATACGCTTAAAAGTCTGGGGTGATTACGCCTGCTTCACCCGGCCGGAGATGAAGGCCGAGAGAGTTTCCTATGACGTCATAACACCATCTGCTGCACGCGGCGTCCTGGAAGCGATCCACTGGAAGCCGGCGATCCGCTGGGTGGTGGATGCCATCCATGTCCTCGAGAAGATTCGGTTCCAGTCGATCCGTCGCAACGAAGTGGGGCATAAGGTGCCCGCCAGCGAGGTAAAGAGGGCCATGAAGCGCGGCGATCTCGAGGGCTTGCAACTGCTGGTCGACGGCGATCGCCAGCAGCGCGCCTCAACTGTATTGGTCAAGCCCGCCTACGTCATAGAGGCGCATTTCGAACTGACGGCAAGGGCTGGCCTCGGGGACAACGAGGGCAAGCATCTTGATATTTTCAACCGCCGCGCCGCATGCGGCCAGTGTTTTCACCAGCCCTGTCTCGGCACCCGCGAATTCGTCGCCTACTTCGAATTGATCCCGCCGGATGCCGAGATGCCGAAAACGATACCCGAAAGCCGCGATCTCGGCTTCATGCTCTGGGATATCGATCACCAGGCCAGGAATCGACCCCCGTGGTTTTTTCGCGCAGTTCTTGAGAACGGACTCGTCAAGGTGCCAGGACCAAACTCGCCCGAGATCCTTAAATGAGCTTTCTGGCATCGCTGGCGGATGCTTATGACCGGCTGCCTGATGCCGATAAGCCACCGTTCGGGTTTTCGTGGGAGAACATTGGAATCATTGTCGGCTTGAACGAGGATGGCTCCGTTGCCAACGTCACCGATTGGCGAAAAGTGGAGGGCAACAAGAAACACCCCCAATCGATGTTGGTACCCCAGCGGGCAAACCGAACGTCGGGCATCTCCCCCAATACCTTCTGGGACAATACCGCTTATGCATTGGGCGTGACGGCTAAAAATGACAAGCACACGGCAAAGAAACATGACGCTTTCGTAAGGCATCATATCGACATTCTGCGCGAAACGACAGATCCAGGATTGCTGGCGCTGCGACGCTTTCTGGAAAGATGGACTCCTGATCAATTCGTTCCGCCCTTATGGCAGGACGACATCAAAGACCAAAATGTTGTTTTCGCCCTCGAAAGCGATCGCCTGAAGAATATTCGGATGCATGATCGGCCGGCCGCCAAGGCCTTGTTGGTGCGGGTTGCGGCGAAAGATAAAGGCAACGAGCAGATCTGCCTCGTGACCGGCCAAAGGGGGCCGGTGGCGCGCCTCCATCCCTTGCTCAAGGGCGTCTGGGACGCTCAGCCTTCCGGCGCATCGCTAGTCTCCTTCAACCTACCCGCCTTCGCCTCCTATGGCCACGATCAGGGCGACAATGCCCCCGTCTCGGAGGTCGCGGCGTTCGCCTATACTGCGGCGCTCAATCGTTTTCTGGAGCGCGATAGTGGTCACCGGGTGCAGATCGGCGACGCCACCACGGTGTTCTGGGCGGATGCCTCTTCGGCCGAGGCGGAGAAAGTCGAAAACCTGTTTGCGGCCTTCTTCGATCCGAAGACGGAAGAAACGGCGGCGGCGGCCAAGATGGTAGGCATTCAGTTGGAGCGCATCCGCAAGGGCGAGTTACTAAAGGATGTCGAACCCAAGTTGGCCGATAACGTGCGTTTTTACGTCCTTGGCTTAGCTCCCAATGCCGCGCGGCTGTCGATCCGCTTCTATTTCGAGAATGACTTTGGCGTTTTAGCCGCGAACTATCAGAGATACATTGAGGACATGCGCATCGAGCCGCCGCCGGCTGAACCATATCCGCCCCTGCAGAAATACCTGTTGGAGCTGGCGGTGCTGGGCGAGCACAAAAACATTCCGCCCAATCTGGCCGGCGAATGGATGCGCGCCATCTTGTTCGGCACTCACTATCCGCTGACCATGATGTCGGGAATTCTCATGCGCATCCGCGCCGATGGCAAGGTCAACGCGTTGCGCGCAAGCATGCTGAAAGCCGTTCTCAATCGAAACTACAAGAAGGAGGCTCCCGTGGCGTTCGACCCCGACAACAGAAACAGAGGTTACTTGCTCGGTCGCCTGTTCGCGGTTTACGAGTATGCGCAAACGAAGGCGATCGGCACAAAAGCCAATTCAACAATCAAAGATAAGTTTTATGGCGGGGCGTCGGCCCAGCCGCGCAAGGTGTTCGCCCTGCTCGAAAGAGGCTCGGCCAATCATCTGTCTAAGATCGGAAAGGAGTCGCCGGCCCTGCGGATCTATCTGGAAGAACGGATCGCTGCCATCATGGCCAAGATGAATCCGGGCGGCGATCCATTCCCAACCTCACTGCCTGTAGAGGACCAGGCTCTGTTCGGCCTCGGCTATTATCACCAACGCAACGAATTCTTCAAGAAGGTGGTTAAGACTGCGGACACCAGGGAGACGACACAATGACCACACTCGCCAATCGCTATGACCTCGCTCTGATCTTTGATGTGACGAACGGGAACCCGAACGGAGACCCCGATGCCGGCAATTTGCCGCGGCTCGATCCGGAGACCAGCAAGGGTCTGGTATCCGACGTCAGCCTAAAGCGCAAGATCCGCAACTATGTCGAACTGGTCAGGGCCGGTCAGGAGGGTTTTCATATCTTTGTCGAGGAGGGCGCGATCCTAAATGACCAGCAGCGCAAGGCTTATCGTGCGCTGCGACCCGACGATCCGGAGGTGGACAAACAGGCCAAGCTCAACCCAAGGAACGATGCCGAGGCGATCAAGCTCATGGAGTTCATGTGCCGGAATTTTTATGACGTGCGCACCTTCGGCGCGGTCATGTCCACCGGCGTCAATTGCGGCCAAGTCACGGGGCCGGTGCAAGTGACATTTGTGGTCTCCGTCGAGCCTATCATGCCAATGGAAATCTCCATTACCCGCATGGCTGCCACCAACGAGTCGGAAAAGAAGCAGAAGCTCCAGGGTAACGACAGCAACGACCGCATCGATAATCGCACCATGGGACGCAAGCACATTGTGCCTTATGGGCTTTATGTCGCGCACGTCTTCATTTCGGCCAAGCTCGCCGAGCGAACGGGCTTTTCGCAAGAGGATGTCGACCTGCTGTTCGAAGCGATGGCGAATATGTTCGAGCATGACCACTCGGCGGCGCGCGGCGAGATGTCGACCCGCAAGCTGATTGCCTTCAGGCACGAGAACGCGCTCGGCAAAGCGCCGGCGCACGTCCTGTTCGACCTAGTGAAGATCGGCCGCAACGTCGACGGTGCATTCCGGGCGATCGATGACAAGCGCATCGTCAACGAGCCGCCGGCGCGAAAGTTTTCCGATTATGTGATCGAGATCGATCGAGAGAACCTGCCCGCCGGCGTCGAGATGATTGAGAGGCTCTGAGCAATGGCCTCAACCGCTCCGGGGGAGCGGGACGATACGGGCGAGCCCATTCCCCTGTCCGCCCTGCAGCACGCTGTCTATTGCCTGCGCCAGGCGGCGCTCATTCATCTGGAGCGGGTCTGGGCGGAAAACCGGTCCACAGCCGAAGGCCGGGTGCTGCATGCGGTAGCCGACAAGGGCGGCAGTCGCACGGCGCGCGGCATACGTCGGACCATGGCGTTGCCGTTGTCCTGCCGGAGGCTGCGCATTGCCGGCGTTGCGGATGTGGTCGAGTTTCATCCGCTCAAGGGCGGCCATGAGGGAGAGGTGCCCTATCCGATCGAATATAAGCGCGGCAAGCCGAAGCCGCACCGCGCCGACGAGGTGCAACTCTGCGCACAGGCGCTTTGTATCGAGGAAATGACGGGCTTGGCGGTGCCCGAAGGTGCGCTCTATTATGCCGAGACGAAGCGGCGGGTCGCCATCTCCTTCGATGCGGATCTGCGATCGCTAACCGAAGAAACGATCGCTGCGCTCGCTGAGGTCTTCGCGTCCGGCCGAACTCCGCCGCCGACGACGGAGCGCAACCGTTGCCATACCTGCTCGCTCAACCAACTCTGTCGTCCGGATGTGGTGGCAAAACCGACCAAGGCCTGGCGTAACCGCATGGTGGACAATCTGCTTTCCGAGGATACAGTCCCGTGAAAAAGCTGCTAAACACCGTCTATGTCACTACCGATGGTGCCTCGCTTCGCAAGGAGGGCGAAAATCTGGTGGCAGAGGTGGATGGCGCGGAGCGGGCGCGCGTGCCCTTTCACATGCTCGCCTCCATCGTGACATTCGGCAGCATCTGCGTGTCGCCAGCATTGATGGCGGCGACTGCGGCGGCTGGCATCACGCTGGTGTTTCTCGACCGCAACGGTCGCTTTCAGGCTCGCCTTGAAGGACCGGTGACAGGCAATGTGCTGTTGCGCCTGTCGCAATACAGAGGCTTGGACGCGCCCACAAATATCGCCTGCTCCATCGTAATCGGGAAGATGATGAACCAGCGATCGGTGCTGATGCGCTGCTTGCGCGACTATGGCGATGATTATGTTGAAGCCGACCGCCGCGCGATTGCGGCGGTCATCGAACGGATGGCGCAGAGCATCCGCCGCGCGGAACTGTCAGACAATTCGCTTGACCTGCTGCGCGGTTTTGAAGGTGAGGCAGCCAACCTCTATTTCTCGGTCTTTGATCATCTGATCCGCTCGCCGGATACGGAACTGCGCTGGACCGGCCGTTCGCGGCGCCCGCCGCTCGATCCGATCAATGCGTTGCTCTCTTTTCTTTATACCCTGCTCACCCATGACTGCCGCTCAGCCTGCGAAAGCGTCGGACTCGATCCCGCCGTCGGGTTCCTGCATCGTGTCCGGCCGGGGCGGCCGTCCCTGGCGTTGGATCTGATGGAGGAGCTGCGCCCCGTGATGGCCGACCGGCTTGCGCTGTCGCTGATCAACCGGCGGCAATTGCGCGCCAAGGATTTCGAGACCCGCGACGGCGGGGTCGTCCTGCTGTCCGACGATGCTCGCCGCACCGTGTTGACCGCCTGGCAGGAACGCAAGAAGGAAGAACGCCTGCATCCCTTTCTAGACGAAAAGGTGCCGCTGGGCCTCGTCCCCTATCTGCAAGCGCAGATGCTGGCGCGGCATCTGCGCGGCGATCTGGACGCCTATCCTCCGTATTTCTGGAAATAGCGCTTCGCCATGCTCGTGCTCGTAACCTACGATGTTTGCACTTCGGATGACGGTGGTGCCGGGCGTCTTCGCTCCGTTGCCAAGATCTGCCGCGACTATGGGCAGCGCGTGCAATATTCAGTCTTCGAGATTGAGGTCGATCCCGCGCAATGGATTAAGCTGAAGTCACGGCTGGAAAGCACCATTAAGCCGGAATTCGACAGCCTGCGCTACTATTATCTAGGGGCCAACTGGCAGCGGAAAGTCGAGCATGTAGGCGCGAGACCATCTGCGGATCTCGGCGGCACGCTGATCGTATGACCCTTTAAGGTTAAGGCGGGTCGAGAAAGATCGGCGCGAACCTCAAGCGTGCCGCAGAACGCTAGTAGGTTCGCACTGGCCGTAGTTCTTTGAAAACGTGAAGATTGTGGATAGTTCGATGCGGCGTTCGACGTACATGTGTCGGGTTTTGTAGTGTTTCGCGGATTCTGGGCGCTTTCCTATTTAGCAACAAAAGGTTAGACTACAGGCGGTCGCCCCCTTCACGGGGGCGTGGATTGAAACATCGTGTTGCTTTTGTCGATACCGTGTCGGCTCAGTCGCCCCCTTCACGGGGGCGTGGATTGAAACTCGGCAACAACGTCTTCCCTGCCTCCGCCTCCGGTCGCCCCCTTCACGGGGGCGTGGATTGAAACTTCACCACGGCGAAGATTGACAACGAGGATTACCAGTCGCCCCCTTCACGGGGGCGTGGATTGAAACTTCGCCGAATACCTGGGCCACCCCGACGATCCGGGTCGCCCCCTTCACGGGGGCGTGGATTGAAACTTCATGAGATCGTCCAACAAGGGAACCGTGGTTGGGTCGCCCCCTTCACGGGGGCGTGGATTGAAACAGGTAATCGAAGAACAAGTTGCCGCCTGCGGTTAGGTCGCCCCCTTCACGGGGGCGTGGATTGAAACCGCGCTTCTGGCGGAACAAGACCCAACTGCTGCGGTCGCCCCCTTCACGGGGGCGTGGATTGAAACATGCTGGAGCTATCGGATTTTCTCAACAATCTGCAGTCGCCCCCTTCACGGGGGCGTGGATTGAAACCTCGACGAGATCACGACCTGCGCACCGGCCGTCCGTCGCCCCCTTCACGGGGGCGTGGATTGAAACCTGTCCATTCTGAGCAAGGTGTCGTGAGCAGCGGTCGCCCCCTTCACGGGGGCGTGGATTGAAACTCTGTAGTGATGCCTAGCTTTTGCGGCCACGCTAGTCGCCCCCTTCACGGGGGCGTGGATTGAAACTTCTTGTACTCTTCAACCCACTGGCCGAAGAGAGGGTCGCCCCCTTCACGGGGGCGTGGATTGAAACACCTTTAATGGAGGCTCAGGTGCCCTTGGCCTTCGCGTCGCCCCCTTCACGGGGGCGTGGATTGAAACGGGCATGATGCGGGGATGATGTGATGGACAAGATGGTCGCCCCCTTCACGGGGGCGTGGATTGAAACCTATGGATGATCACGAGATAACTGAAGAGGTTTGGTCGCCCCCTTCACGGGGGCGTGGATTGAAACTTTGGAGCACCTCCTGCAGCCGAAACGAGGAGAGAGTCGCCCCCTTCACGGGGGCGTGGATTGAAACTATCGCGCATGGGCACCAACGCTGCTTGTCTACCGGTCGCCCCCTTCACGGGGGCGTGGATTGAAACACGCCGTATGGCCGCACCATGACTCGCGTTCCGAGTCGCCCCCTTCACGGGGGCGTGGATTGAAACGCGTCTATTGTGCGCAAGATTTCCGCAAGCGCTCGTCGCCCCCTTCACGGGGGCGTGGATTGAAACGACGATGCCCGCTGCGAGACGATTGCCAGAACCGGTCGCCCCCTTCACGGGGGCGTGGATTGAAACCAAGGCACAGTGCGCCACCCGCACTCTTGCGCGCGTCGCCCCCTTCACGGGGGCGTGGATTGAAACCCGGCGCGGAAGCTATGTCGATCCTGGCGCCTATCGTCGCCCCCTTCACGGGGGCGTGGATTGAAACAATACCTCCAAACGATTTACCCGCCGTACAACGCCAGTCGCCCCCTTCACGGGGGCGTGGATTGAAACCTCTTGCCAAGGTCCGTTGCTGGAATCGGCCGTTGCGTCGCCCCCTTCACGGGGGCGTGGATTGAAACAGCGGAAACACAGTCGCATTCGCGTCGTCCGCCACGGTCGCCCCCTTCACGGGGGCGTGGATTGAAACTCCATAGAATGGCAAGGAGAAGACTTGGTAATCGTCGCCCCCTTCACGGGGGCGTGGATTGAAACGTTGTACGACGTTACCAACAGCGCGTCTTATGCGTGTCGCCCCCTTCACGGGGGCGTGGATTGAAACTGATAGGTGGCATTCTGGATTCCTGGGAGCTAGTGTCGCCCCCTTCACGGGGGCGTGGATTGAAACCGTGTTAAGAGGATTGGTTTTAATCCCTAGAAAAGTCGCCCCCTTCACGGGGGCGTGGATTGAAACTCGATCAATAATGGCTACCTTTCGGAAGTGGTTAGGTCGCCCCCTTCACGGGGGCGTGGATTGAAACTCGATCAATAATGGCTACCTTTCGGAAGTGGTTAGGTCGCCCCCTTCACGGGGGCGTGGATTGAAACCACTTCGGTCGCCCCTGTCGTGGTTCTTGAACGCGTCGCCCCCTTCACGGGGGCGTGGATTGAAACATCAAGTTTGCGCCGTGGCTACGTGCTAGAGGCGGTCGCCCCCTTCACGGGGGCGTGGATTGAAACGCAGAGGAAAGCGCCAGAGAAGGGTGGCCGTGGAGTCGCCCCCTTCACGGGGGCGTGGATTGAAACCTTGGGGGACGGGAGGAAGCGTGGTCATGAGGGTGTCGCCCCCTTCACGGGGGCGTGGATGTGCGCCCAGCATGGGCGCGGTCTTGGAGGTGAAAGTCCTCCCGCAAGCTGACCACAGCGAGCGAAAGGAAATGCAACTGCGCAAGGGTGACCGAGCGTGGGAAGGAAGCATGGAATGAAATCGCGGGCCGATGGACAAGAACCAAATAGGAGGCGACGCAGATCAAGGCGAGCGGGCATTCTACCGCGAAGCTTTCGTGGTCAAGGAGAAGCGGCGTAGATTTGGCGGTCGCGCGAGGAAGGATCGCGTACTTACCTGGGGAGATCTCGCTTTATGCCTGAGAGGGGGACGCGGAAACGCGGAGCGAGAAGTCAGCAGAGGTTGTAGTAGCCTGGGAACCTAGGCGAAGGACCGAACGAGAAGGAAGGCTGGACGCCGTGACTCTTGGAAGGGCATCGCATCAGAAGCCAGGGCAACCTGGGCGCGTCGCTGGAGGAGGGGGTGAAGCCAATTCCTCCCCGAGGCGCGATGAAGCTCGGCCAGCGGATCACGGACCGAAAGGCCCGGGGCGAGGCGGCCTGTTGATGCAGGTCCTCTCGCGCGAGAACATGGTCGAGGCGTGGAAACGCGTCAAGGCCAATCAGGGAAGTGCTGGCGTCGATGGCCTCACCATCGAGCAGACGGTTGAGTATCTCAAGACTCAATGGCCGCGCATTCGGCAGGAAATCCTGGATGGCGTATATCGGCCTCAAGCCGTGCGCCGCGTGGAAATCCCGAAGCCGACAGGCGGCGTCCGGGAATTGGGTATCCCAACCGTCACGGATCGGCTCATTCAGCAAGCGTTGCTGCAAGTCCTGCAGCCACGGATCGATCCGACATTCTCCGAGTTCAGCTATGGCTTCCGCCCGGGGCGGAGCGCGCACGACGCCGTGCGACAAGCACAGCGCTATGCGCAGGACGGTTACCAGGTAGTGGTCGATGTTGACCTGGAGAAGTTCTTTGATCGTGTAAACCACGACATTCTGATGGATCGCCTCGCCAAGAGGATCGACGACAAGGCCGTGCTTCGGTTGATTCGCCGATACCTGGAAGCCGGCGTGATGCTGAACGGCGTGGTGGTCGCGCGGGACGACGGCACGCCGCAAGGCGGCCCGCTGTCCCCGCTGCTGGCCAATGTTCTGTTGGACGATGTGGACCGGGTGCTGACCCGACGTGGGCACCGATTCGCCCGATATGCCGATGACTTGTGCGCCACGAGCGCAAAGGGCCGAGGAGGGCTCAATGTGTGTAACTGCTTGATTGATGAGGGCGGACCCCTTGGAACCGGCTGGCAGGAGCAGGTTCTAAACCACCTTCGGCGGCTGAGGCCAAAAGCCCTGGTCGTGAGCACAGAAGGAAAAAGCCTGGGAAGAACCAGGTCATGTGACTGGCAAGAAGAGGACCGAAAGGGAACCACTGATGACATGTCGAAAGCATAGGGACGATGTCGAAACCGCAGGGGAGTCGTTAACGCGGGACGAGCTTCGGCGGTGCCTGTTTACGGACCGAAGCGGCATCCGGCATTGAGGTGGCCTCAGCTTGTCGGGGGCGGTCAAGCGGAACGTGGGAACCTGGGACTCCGATGCGAACGGAGAAGCCGCAAGTGGAAGAACCACGAGGGCGAGAGTACGGAAGCGGAGACCAGGGGCGGAACAACTCGTAGTAGTGATGAAGTCCCCGAAACGGGATGGAGCGAAGGGGTTGTGTTATGGAGCCAAATTCAATGAGTCAACCAGCAATGGGAGGAGCCGATGAGTGAGGCAAAGCCGTGTTGCGCGGACATCTACGCAGGGCGACGCACTGGGTCGCGCGCATCTCGAGACGCGATCCGAAGCTGTGGGCGCACTGGCAGCTGGGCGTGCGGCGTGGCTCCATGATGGGAGCCGTGTGAGCGGAGACGCTCAAGCACGGTTCTACGAGAGCCTCGGGGTGCAACTCCCCGGGGCCACTCACCCGTCCGTTTGCTTGTTCTCTCCATCATTCCAGTGGCTTCCTTTTCTTAGCTTACCCACTGGTCGGATTTTTAGGGAGCACTTCATTCGATGCTCACTCGATCCGTGCCACAGATTTCACTTGCGCCCACAATTCTTGCCCCACGCTCACGCCAACGGCGCCTTCCGCCTGCCCGGACCAAGTTCCCGAAAGGAGGACGGTCGATTCCTCTCGGGATGTTTGCTCCGGAAGTCACCCACTATCTAGGAAATACGATTACAGCGGCTAGGCACCTCCCCTTACCTCTCCCGAGGATATGTTCCTCAATAAAATTCATTTGCAGTTTCTTCGAAGCGGCTCACAAAATGTGACGCTCGCTGTTTTGGCTTTCGCAAATGAAGCCCCAGTTCCTTCGTGTTGATGGCTTTATGCCTCCCGACGCGTGGCCTCGAGTCTCCGCCGGAAATGGAGCCCGTAAAGCGTTTTTTCGCGTGGGAATGTGGACTCCCTTGCTTTCCGCAATGTCCTATGCACTCCACGAGAAGATCGCCGCGTGCGGTTGAGCCAGCCGGCAAAAAAGACCGTCCATCCTTCCCGCCTGAAAGGCTTTCACCTCGCATCAAACGCGTGCTCCTTACGCTCGAGCGGGTGCTGCAGGGCCAGCGCTTGTGGGAGCCGCCCCACTCGATTCCTCTGACGAACCTAACTCCAGACGAAAAGGAGTTGCTGTTGAGGACCCTCGGAGAGGGCGCCGCGATTATAGAGGTCACAGGAAAGACGGAACGGACCGCAGTAAGGACCATGCTGAGCGGGGTCTGGTTCACGGAGGAAAAAACGGGAGAGGATCATTTCACCGACACGATCGATGTGGGGGTGCTGCCTTCTTTTGCCGTGGACCGGATGGCGGATCTTCCCGAAGCGAGGCTTCTTTTGACGTCGTTTTCATCGGAGTCCGTCGCCATTTCCGCCGTCCGCCAAGAACTCCTGGAAAAAGAAAGAAAGTGGGAGCGGGAGGGCATGCCTGGGAGTGTGAACTTGCATCTTCATCCCTTCCTCCCGCTCGATTACGGGCGGCTCGCCTCCTTTCTCGGTCCGCCGCCCCTCATCGGTTGGTGGAAGGAGGGCCGCAACCGCTGGTGGCTCTTTGGCACACAATGGCAAGATCTCTGGCGCGTCGAAGCGCGCACCCAGGAAGGCCGAGAAATGGCTTCATTTCTGGAAATCGGTCGCTACCCCGCCGCCTTGACGTTTCCGCCGTCCACCTTCGCGGTGAGCGCCCGCCGTGTGCAGCGCCTCCTCCAGCCTTACAGGGATAGGTTGCTGGAATAGGGGCTTGCGCAAGGCGGCTGCGCCGCAGCAATCCACCGCCCTTATCCAGCCAAAAGTGGTACGCCACTTTCCTCTGTCAGGTCACCGAGGGAGGCTGTGTAGCTCGTTTTGGTGGAAGTCAGACACGGGGGGCTACCTGGAACGGGCAGTCCAGACGCTGTGCGACACAGGCAAGAAGACCGACGAGCGGCTACCACCGTATCTTTCGCCGCTGGGCTGGGCGCACATCGATCCGACCAGCGATTCCCCCTGGCGCAGCAGCGCCAAGATCGGCGCTGACAAGCTCAGACCGCTACGGCCAGTGCAAACGGCTTAACGTGTTCTATTTTCCATTTTCTGAATCGACTCCAAAGAGGGAAACGCTGGCTTTGCGCCGGCGGCCGTGATGTAATGACACGAACGAAAGAATTGTGGAGCTTTTGGAATGGCGCGCAGATCTGCGCGACTACCCGCTGGCTCCATGCGGAAAACATTCATGAAACAGAATACATGGTCTACGAAATCCTTGCTCTTGCTCTGCTCTCTCGGCTTGCTGGGAGGCTTTTCTCTTTTCCCCCTGCACGCGCAACACCAAGGGGGATCCAAGAAGGGCGACACAGAGCAGACCGCCGACGATCAAGACGAGCACGAAGGCCATAAGATGGAGGGGATGAAGCACGGCATGGGCCACGGAATGGGTGGCATGGGTGGCATGGGTGGCATGGGTGGAGGAATGGGGGAAAATTGGGATCAGTTCATCCGAGAAGTGGCGGAGACCAAGAACCCCAAAGCCACGGCGCGCAAGCTGCGGATGAAGGCAGACCTGATGAAGGCCGACGCGACCGTCTTGGAAAAGTACGCCAAGGAGTTGGAAACCGGGAATCCCTGAACGCATTTTCTCCTCTGACTCTCAGCTCATCATCGAACCCGGGAACAGGCTCATCCACCTCATTGAGGTTGCTGGCCCCCATTTCTCTCCAGCGCGAGCTTCCGCTCGGGAGAGATTCAAGTTGATTCGCTTGCGAGGAGTTTTCGCACCCAAGAGGTCCTCCTGAGGCAGGATCGAGCAAGATTTCCGTTCGATTCGGATTGACGCGACCGCCGCGGCTCTTGCCGCGCGCTTGAACTACGATTGTTTTCGTTTTGTGAAACGACCCACTCTGGAGATAAGGCGGAGCGGTTGCTCTGAGCCGCTTTCCGGCATAGATTAAAAAAAGGACTAAATATGACAATCAATGAAGGAAAGACAGAGCGCATTCTTCGCGTCAGCGCGGGTCTCTTTCTCCTCATCCTGTTGCCCCTGACGCTCCCCGGAGCGGCCAAGTGGTGGGGAGTCGTGGGCTTGCTTCCGCTCCTCACCGGTCTTACGGGCTTCTGCCCGGTCTGGAGCCTCTTGAGGATCAACACCTGCGCGACCAAGCAGAAGGATAAAGCGTTGTCCCATTAAGGGGTAGAGGAGCGCTTCACGCGATCCGACGGCTGGCCGTCAAGACCCACGCCGACAGCGGCTAGTAAGCACTCCCGGCCGAGATCGCCGCCCCGACTGGGCGCAAGGCGCCGGAGCGGACGTCGTAGAGGAATCCGAGGATGGGAATCCAAGGGGGGACCAGCGGATGCCGACGGAGACGCTGGATATCCTCCGCGATGGTTTCCTCTTGGTGTCGAATCGTCAACCAGTCGATATACTGGCCTTCCGACGTGCCCGAGCCGGATCCTCGATCGTGCCATCCGTCGCTTTCCAGAACGGCGTGATCGAGGCTCTTGGCCAGCAAGCCGCGCATGATCCCGTCGGAAAAGGTCTCCATGCCGCAATCGGTATGGTGGATGACAAACCATTCCCGGGTTCACAGAAGCTTGTAGGAGATCACCAGCGAGCGGATCGCGTCTTCGCTCGCCCTCCCTCCCGCATTGCGGACCACATGGGCGTCCCCCTCGTCCAAGCCCGCAAACTTTGCGGGGTCCAACCGCGCGTCCATGCACGTCAGGATAGCGAAACGACGCGACGGCGGCATCGCCAGATTTCGCTTTTCCCCAAAGTCTTGCGCATATCGCTGATTTGCATCCAGGATTGATTCAAGAGCGGAAGCCATGCGGACAGTTACCCTGAAGGTGGCGTCTCAAAAAAAGAAAAAAATCGTGCCTCTTCGCTGCTGTTCGTGGGTTATGAGGTTACGATAGGAAGATCCAACGTCAGCTTTCCGGCTTTGAGGAAAGCGGCGATCCTTCAGGTACCGGAAGCTTCGGAAGCCTCTGGCCATCCTTTTAGCAAGCTGGATGAGGCCGCGTTTCTCCTCGATGAGACCATTGGTCACCCGGCTCCCGAGGAAAGCAAGGACGCCGACCAGCTGCTTTTTGATCGTCTTGGAAAGCTTTCGGAAGGGAGCGAGCCGGCTGCGGCCGGCCCACTGGAGCCATAAGCTTAACTCTTGGGCAAGGATCTCTTGCAGAGCCTCCCGCAGCCCAATGGCTCTTCCCAATCTGGGGTAGAGGGCGCAAAGGGAAGCGCGCAGAATCTTCTGCTCCCCGCTCTGCGTCCATTCGTTGCCCCGCAGCACCCCGAGGACTCCCTTCGGCAGCAGCCCCTGACGCGCGAACTGCTTGCGTGCCTGATCGACGAAGTCGGAGTGTCCTTGACGGCAAATCGCCCGGACACAAAATCCGCGGAAGACGGATGGCAAGAACACCGTTTCTTGCGATCCCTCAATGGCAAATCCGCTCCCTCCGCCCATTCCATTCAACGAAGAGCCCAAGCGGAAATCGGCTCAGATGCTTAGAAGGATGCCGGAAGCGATCGAGAATGCCGCTTCTCCAACCGTTTGACCAAACCAAGGGGCGAGGTTGTTTCCAGCGGTTGGAACAACTTCAGGACAGTTGTTCCTACTCATGGCGGCCGAGCCAACCTGGCTGTGGGAGCAGGTCTCGCCGCCCTGGCTGCCGCCGCCAGAACAACCCGCATCCTCCATCGGTTGAGCCCACTCCCGTTCTATCGAGCCCATTCCTCGATCTTCAAAATGCAAGAGAGTCAATTTCGATCGGCGATTTCGAAAACAATGGGTCAATTTAAATCGGCGTTGACGGTTTTCCAGCGGCATCGACTTTTTCTTCATCCGCCTCTTCGAGGAACTCCGCGTAAGCTGGCGGGGGGTTCCGAGAGCGCCGATAGAGCGTCCCGATCAGCAGCGCCACGCCTCCCAGCGGAATCAACGCGGTTGCCACCAGCGTCCAAGCTGCGGCGTCTCCGGGCTCATGCCCAAGCGCAGGGACATTCAGCGCCGACCAATAGAAGGCATGTCCAATCGCGAGGAACCCAAGCACCCCGAAGAAGAGGAGACCTCCGCCTACGGACAGGAGCTTGTTTATTCGCGATTTCATTCGATGAGTCCCAATCGACGAGTCTTTCGCAGGAACCAAGCCCCGTAAACGACTACCAACAGCGCAACCGCAAAAGAGCCCCCGCCCAACCAGAGAAGCAATCCCTCTTGATGATCGTAGTAAGCTTTCAGCAACCAACCTCCCAGTCCGAGAAAAAGACAGGTAACGACCGTCACGAAGACGAGATGAAACTGTCGAAGCGACATATTTGATCTACTTTACAGAGTTGAGTTGATCGATATAGCACCAGAGAAACACCACAAGTAACACCAGCAGTGAACCAAGCGCAATGGCCACGAGGTAATGCACAGCCTTCTTTTCCCAAACAAAGTGCATCAGGATTCCCAGGACCAGGATCGCCTGCGTTCCGGCGACGACCAGCCCGACCCCGATGTTTCCTTCGCCGAGAGGGAGGTAGGAGGCGGCAACGTTGATTACGGCAAGTAGGTGTTAAAGAGCCTCAGCGGTACGTTCAGCAGGTGGTGCGGTCAATGGGTCGCTCTCATGCGGAGGAAGATGTTCGCCGAGAAGAGGCGGCAGAAGAGCATGAACTCCGCAGCCAGGCAAACCCAGATGCCGATCTTCGCGTTGTACGAGCGCGTATCCGGCTGCGTGGTGTGGCGTACAGGATTTCCAGTTCCATCCCTTGATTCGTTTTCCGTTATGCAGAGGAAAGTTTTGGTTCCGCGACTCTGCTTTCTTCCCGCTCCCATTGCGGCAGAAAATCACGAGAGGCTCCAGGAACACTATATTCGTAGGCATCACGATAGACCTCCACGGGATGGAGGAAGTTCCCGTGTCCCGGAGGAGTGGGAGTGGCCCACTCAAGAGTAGTCGCTTGCCATGGATTGTCCGATTCGACCTTCTTGCCTCGCCATATGCTCCAGAAGAAGTTGATGATAAATGGAATCTGCCCAAGCGCAAGAATCCATGCCGAGATGGACATCACATGGTTGAGCCAGAGCACGGGCTGCGCCATCTGCCAGCCGGCTCCTCCATCGTACCAGCGACGATGCACTCCGGCGTACCCTTGGATCAGCATGGGGAAGAAGATCCCGTTGAAGAAGATGATCGTCATCCAGAAATGCACCTTTCCCCAAAACTCGTTCAGCATCCGCCCGGTTGCCTTGGGGAACCAGTAGTACATCCCGGCAAAAAGCCCCATGAGCGCGGCTGGGGCCATCATGTAGTGGAAGTGGCCGATCACGTAGTAGGTATCATGGAGCACCATGTCCGAAGCGCTATAGCCGAGTGGCAGGCCGGTCAGGCCGCCGATTCCGAACATCGGCAGCCAGGCAAGGGCGAAGAGCATGGGAGCCGAAAACCGGATCGATCCACCCCACAAAGAAAGAAGGAGTACCGTTCCCAGTATAATCGACGGAATCGAAATCATTATGGTGAAAACCTGAAAGAAGATGCTGACGCTCTGTCCCATGCCGGTCATGTACATGTGATGGGCCCAGACAAGCAGCGAAATGAAGCCGATCGCGAGCATCGAATAGACGAACATCTTGTAGCTCCACAAGGGCTTGCGCGTGTTGTTCGCGAACACCTCGCCCACGATCCCCATGGATGGCAGAATCGTCACATAGACCTCGGGATGACCGAGAAACCAGAAAAGATGCTGCCAGAGTAGGGCCGAGCCGCCCCCGCTCGCCGGCCAGGGGCGGCCTCCGACGACAAGGCCGTCGGGCGAGAAGAAGCTGGTTCCGAAAAGCCGGTCCATCAGCTGCAGGATCGCCGCCGATTCGAGCGGCGGAAATGCTAGGAGCAAGAGAAAAGCCGTGACCAGCTCGGACCAGACAAAGACGGGCAGCCGCATCCACTCCAGGCCGGGGGCACGAAGCTGAATGATCGTGGCAATGATATTGATCGAGCCGAGGAGCGATCCAGTAATGTTGAAGACCATGCCGATCAGCCAGAGAGTCTGCCCGTTGAGAATCGGTTCGAAGCCCATTCCCGTATCGGCGATATCGGCCAGGGGAGGATAGGAGGTCCAACCCGATTTTGCCGCTCCGCCAGGAACCAGAAAGCTCACGAGCATGATCACCACACCCACGAAGTAGCTCCAAAAGCTCGCCATGTTGAGGCGAGGAAAGGCCATGTCCGGCGCGCCGAGCTGCAACGGGACGATGAAGTTGCCGAAGCCGGCGAAGAGCGCGGGAACGACCGCCATGAAGATCATCATCGTTCCATGCATGGCGCCGAAGGAGTTGTAGAGATTCGGGGTCATCACGCCACCGGGAGCCATGTTGGCGCCGAAGACCGCCGTCAAGAGCGGACCAATCACCGGCACGGGCTTTCCAGGGTAGGAGAGTTGCCAGCGCATCACCACCATCAGACCAAAGGCGAAGAGGGTGACGAACAAGGCGGTGATCATGTACTGGATGCCGATCATCTTGTGATCGGTGGAAAACACGTATCGCCTCCACCACGAAAGTTCGACCTGGTGTTCGTGATGGCCAGACTCCCGCGCGGTGACCGTGCTTCCGACGCCTTGCGATCCTTCCATCGGATCTCCATGCTCGTTCTTTTCCTGGGGCATTCTGCTCCTTTCTTAAGAAAGAGTTTAGCGCTAGCAAAACGTAATTACAACCAGGTTAATGTAACGGCACGCGCTTTTGCGAATTTGTATTCTCCGGTTTCCTGCGGAACTTCATCCTCGTTCTTCGATTTTCGAGCGAAGCTGCGATTGCAGGCGACTCGTCTCCTTCTTGCTTTCCCTCGAGAAACGGACCCTGGATCCAGCAGACTGGAAGTCGCCGAGACGCCTAGGGCTGGACTTCGGCGTCTTCGATCAGGTTATAACCGTCGGCGCTGACCAGCTTGCCCTTGACGGTAACCCACTCCTTCTTGGTGATCTCCTCGGCTTTTAGCGGCTTATGCTCTCCAGAGAGTATATAGAGCTTGCCATCGTCCCCCTTGAGTCCCACCGGCAATCCCAAGCTGATGCATTTCCTTGCGCAGCTCCAATGCTTTTCTCCGGCTGCCCCATGGTCGAGGTAGCAGTAAAGATCCACAATCTCCCCTTTGACGGTGACCTCTTGCTTTTCCTCCGCTCGAAGACCCATCACTCCGGCGCAAAGCAGGAGTGCCCCGCACAAAATGCCTTTTCCGATACGCATCATCCCTTCCTTTCTTTTCCTGCTGCGAATGGATCAACCCTAGACCGATTCAGCGAGCCGATCACTAGGGGAATAAAAATCGCATCAAAGAGATGTCAAACTCGCCGTGTCAGGTCTCGGATGCTTACGAGCTGTTTTTTGGAAGAGCTGCGGATGAGTTTGCTGCCATGTTTTGAGGGCCAGGGTCTTTTGTTTTGGAGTTCATGCGGCGGCGAGGATGGCCAGACATTGTGGAGGGGTGGAGCAGAATCGTTCGCCGAGGCGTTTGGAGAGGAGCGAGAGGAGGGCGTTGCGGATGAGCGCCAAGTCGGCCGGCAGGTTGGGCTGGCGGGAGCGGGAACGGTCTTCGCCCATCCGGGCATCGCGTCGCCAATGGTTGCCGATTTCGGCTCCGCCCCAATGTCCTCGGATCCAGCCCAACCATTCTGGAACGAATACGGATCCGGTGGCGCGCTGGAGAGGTAGCAACGGCACTCAATGCTGGTGAGACCATCCTTTTTCTTCGTGCGCTGGCTGCGCACCACGATCAGGGAGCGGGCAAAGGGGAAGTCGACGGCCAGGGGCTCGATGGAGAAGGCATGGAGCTGGCGGATTTCGACCCGGCCATGACCGGCTTGGTTGTCGGTAAAAAGGGGGGTCGGGTAAGGCGTCCAAGGCTTGAGCCTCTTGGAGCAAACGAGGCTGGTTTCCCTTGATCCCGTACAAGTAATCGTCCTCTTTTTCGACGATGAGACGGGCCTGGCGCCGCTGGCGGTGCAACGGGTCGGCGGTGATGATTTTGCCATCCAGGGCCGGCAGCTTTTCCAGCAGCGCCACCGCCGCGCTTTGTTCGCAACGGGGCGTGCCCTGCTTTTGGTCGTGGACCGCCACCGCTTGCGGCGCGCCATCCTCCTGTTGAGCCAAGGTCAGGAGGCCATTATGATGACGAATCATTTTGCCGTCCAAGGCCAGCGCCTGTGGCAGCGTGCCGCTCTGTCCTCGCAACCAGTCGGTGAGCCTGGAAGCGAAGGCTTCGGGATCCATGCGGGTGGGCACCTGGTAGAAGACACTGTAGCCGGGAACCGGATGAAAGCCTCCGGTGGCCTTCTTGAGCGGCAAGCCCAATCAAGGTCAACACCGGCCCGACCGGATAGTGGGCGTTCTTCTTGCGCGGATCGGGCGCTTTGCAAAAGACCTCAAGCAACGATTCGAGCTGTTGGGCGTTGACCGGCAGCGTGCCCGAGGGCCTCGCGCTCAAACCGGCGCGGCACTCTTCGGGTAATTTGGGCCGCCCGCAACGTTTGCCGCGCTTGCGCCGAAAGAGGACGCAGCCAGAGCCGCTTGGGCCGGTCATTGGGCAGGTAAAAATCGGCCCGATGGCGGCTGTAGCCTACCGCCTCCCAGTTGCTCGCCTTGTAGCAGGTCTCCGCGTATGCCTCCGGATCGGTGAAGCTCTCGGCCAAAAGCGGAGTGTAGCCAAAGCGATCCCGCCACTGCCCCGGCAACGCCCGCAAGGCCGCTCCCAAAGCTTGGGAGGCCAGATTGGGCGCCTGCCCCTTGGGAGTGAGCAGCAGAAAACCCCGGTTTTGTATGATCAACTTGAGCCGTTCCATCCGCTATACGGCGCTCCATCCAATCCACTGATCCCAATCCTTGAGCGCGTAGCAGGCCGGCCTTCCAAACCAGCAGCGCCACCGCCTCCCCATCTTGGGCAATGGCCTAGCACAAATCCTCGCCCATCGACCGCCCTGCCCCCAGATAGTGGCGTTCCTTCCACTGCCCATCGAACCATCCGACTTCTTCGGGAGAACTGGCAATCGAAGCTCGCAACCGGCAATTTTTACCCCGCTGTTCCTAAATGGAAAAGCTGTTTCATCGAGCCTATCGCATCGAAAAATCGCTTCGTGTTTAGCCTTTTTTTCCTCCCTGGCACAGAATCACTTGGCCGTTCATAAAGGCCCTGGATCGAGGGACTCTCTTCCCTATATTGGGCTTGCGCTTACGAGCCTGTGTAGAAGAATCGCGAAACGTCGAGCACTTCGGCGCTGGAGGCAATGACATGACAATCGAATCCAATATCGACGTGATGATCCTCGGAGCCGGGGGAGGCGGATATCCCGCTGCCTTTCGTCTCGCCCAGAGCGGCCGATCGGTCGTCATGGCCGATCCGATCGGGAATCTGGGCGGCGACTGCTTGGCGGAAGGATGCGTTCCCTCGAAGAGCGTACGGGAAGCCTCCCTCGCCCGCACTTGGCCGGACAAGTATCCCCTCTTCGGCTTGCGGGGAACGAAGCCGGAGGTCGATTGGTGCGCTGTTCTCGCCCACAAGGACCGGGTCCAGTCCCTCCGCTACGCCCAGCATCGGGCCCAGATCGAAGCATCCTCGTTGGTTTTCCACAAAGGAGTCGGACGCATCGTCGACGAGCGGACGGTCGAAGTGGCCGCTGCGCACGGAGAACTCCACCGCTACCACGCCAAGCACCTGATCCTCGCGACGGGCTCCCGACCTCATGTCCTTCCGATCCCGGGTGCGGAGCTCGCCGTCACCTCACACGACTTTTTCCGGCTCGGCGCCGATCTCCCCTTCCCTCGCCGGCTGGTGGCGATCGGAGCGGGATACATCGGCCTGGAAACCGCCTCGATGCTCCAAAATCTCGGCGCCGAAGCCACCGTCCTCGAGGTCACGGGCGAAGTCCTCCCGGGGGTCGATCCCGAAATCGCCCGCTTCCTCCACGCGGCTCTTGCACAGCGGCTCCGCATCCTCGTCAACGCGAAGGTCACGGCCATCGAGCGGGGGGCGTCCGGCGATCTCCTCGTCCGCTACGAGCAGGCGGGAGAGGCGAAGTCGATCGAGGCGGACTGCGTGCTGATGGCGACGGGGCGCGAGCCCGTCCTTCCTGAAGGCGTCTCGATCCTCGGCCTTCCGGTGAAGGGGAAGATCGACGTGGACGACCGGCTCCGCACGAAGCATGAGCACATCTATGCTCCGGGTGATGTCAACGGCCGGAGCATGCTCTTCCATTCCGCAGTCTACCAGAGCCTCGTCGCCGCCGACGACATTCTCAGCGAAGGACGCGGCAACAAGACGATGGATTTCCCGTCGGTCCCCTTCACCGTCTTCACCGAGCCTGAGGTAGCCTGGGTTGGACAGACCGAGGCCGAGGCCGCCCGTGAGAATCTGGCGACCATCGCGTCGACCTACTCATACAAAACCGACACGCGAGCCCAGATCTTCGGCGAAGACGGCTTCCTCAAGCTGCTCTTCGAAAAGAAGACGGGGCGCCTGATCGGCGCTCAGATCGCCGGGATCGAAGCTGCGCAACTGATCGCGCCCCTGGCGCTAGCGGTTCGGCAAGGCACGACCGCGGAGATCCTCAGCTACATGGCCTTCCCGCATCCGATGATCAGCGAAGGAATCAATCATGCCGCGCGTGCCGTCGGGCTTTGACGGGAGGCTATGGAAGCACGCGATGGGGACTTGTGAGGGAAGTCCGTCCCATATGGTTCGAGCTTTGCGGAACAAAAAACGAGTAATCTGTCGGCCTTAGCTGCCAATCTTCCGTTGAAGCGCTCCACCATGCCATTGGTGCGAGGCGACTTCGGCTTGGTCAGGCGGTGCTCGATTCCCAATGCTTGGCAGAGCGCGTCGAACTCATGGGATCCGGTGGCATCCTTGGGTTCTTGGCCGAAGACGCGATCGGTGAACTCCTCGCCGTTATCGGTGAGGATGGTTTGGATTTTGACGGGTGCCGCTTTGGCCAGCGCGTGGAGGAAGCTGCGGGCGGCCGCTGGGGTCTTTGCACGCTTGACCGCCAGGAAGACCCAACGGGTCGCTCGGGTCCTTGGCGACGAAGACATAACGGCGAGAAGTCTCGTCGGCCATCTGGAGCAGGTATTTGAGATCCACAGGAAAATAGCCCGGCAGGTAAACTTTAACGGATTGGGTGGGATTGATCGGTTTTTCCGGTTGAGGCAACCGCGAGGGGCCGAGGGCACCCGCAGGAGCCGACCCAAGGCCGAGCGGGTCATGGAGGGTTCGATAAATTCGCGGATGACGGCCAGCAGATCGTCCAGCGGCAGCCGGAGCTGCGTACGCAAGTAGATGACCAGCTCTTCCTGTCCCGCATTGAGTGTCGTCGGAAGATGATGGGGAGGTATGGCTGGCGTCCGCGGGCGTTATCCCGCTTCCGCCACCGACGAATCGTCCGCCGAGTTACGCGAAACTCCGTCGCCAACTCGTAATCGCTGCCCGTTGCCCGCCAGAATCGCCGTGCGGATCGCCGGCGTGGTCGTTCGCATTCTTGTGCAGGATGATTCTCATACTTTTACCTCGGCTTTTCAGCTTGCCGCAACCTCCCGAAGCACCGCACGCCCGATCAGCAATGGACGGCGATTGGCTAGAAGGTGATCATGCGAACCCTGACACGTAGGCCAACGCGGTGGGCCCAGGAAGTGCCGAATTCGCTCTTGGAGGCGTTCGGCAGGTTGCAACTCGCATTCCCAAACGATGAGCAAGCCCCAACTCCGTTGGGGCAACGCGCTTTCGTTGTTGGCATCGCGCTCGTTATCCGAACTTCCGCTATGTAATGTCGCAACTGCTGCAGCAGAACGTTAAGCGTTCTTCGTTCTGCCTACATGGCCCATTTGGGCGGTCGAGCAAAGAGCGGGAGCAGGTCGAGTTCGATCACCTACCGTGCTCCGGCGTCATCATTCCGGATGCGGCGTACCACCGCCTCAGCGCGCTCGCGGTAGCGTCCAGCAGGAGGGGTGCTGGGTCATGCCGATCCTCGGGTAGTAGGACTCAGCGTTCGGCGCGGCCACCAGAATCAGTGTGGCGAGCGGACCGGCAAGCGCGTGCGTCTCTGCGATCAGCCGCCGGCCGATTCCCTGGCGCTGATACGCGACGTCCACCGCCAGATCGGACAGGTAACAGCAGAACGAAAAGTCGGTGAGCGCGCGAGAGATGCCGACGAGGCGGCCTGCGTCGCGGGCGGTGACGATGAGGTCCGCCTTGCGCAGCATGTGCTCTAGCCGAGCGAGATCCTCCACCGGCCGACGCTCGCCGAGGGTAGAGGTGATCAATACGTCGCGGAAGGCCTCGGCGGACAGTCCCGGTTCCTGGGCGTAGACGACCGGCACGGCGGTCTCCCGGTCAGGGGTGTGGAGTCACCGACTCTGCCAGGGCCGGAAGGTCCGTACACGCCCAGATTTGCGCTAATAGCTCCACTGCTCGCAGAACTCCTCGAGTATCCGCCTCTTCCCCTTCCTCTCCTGCCAAGAGCATCGCTCGCGCAGCCGACCAAGCACCTCGTCCACAACCTGTTGACTCATCTCCATGATCTCCGTGGTTCTTCGATGTCATTTTTTATGAATCAACGACCCTCTTTTGCCCGCCCGCGTCCCTCCGCTTCGGTGTCAAAATTTATGAATCAATTCGCAAGCCGCGTCAAAAGCCACATTTCGCCTGGCAGCGCGGGCCGCTGTGGTTACCCTGACGCTATGCGAGTCAGCCCATTCATTGTCGGAGGAGTGGCCGCCGGAATGTCGCGCGGCGTTGGCGGGGCCATACTCCTTCTGGCTTGCTGGCCTTTCCTCGTCTGTTCAGTGAACCCCGATGGCAAGACAGATTTCCTCCGAATTTAAGCTGCATCTATTATTTTAGTCACAGCAGAACAGCGCTGCCCTGTTGTTGCGCGGGGAGAATCCGGGTGGCGCCCCGAAGATCATCGTCGTCATGTTCTCGTAGTCGCGGCTGAGCGCATCGATCATCCCGCCGGCGGGCACGATCGCGAACGTGCGACGGATCGCCGAGGCGGCCCTTCGCTACCCATGGGCACGGAAGACAGTCCGCCTCTCCAGTCGCTCGCCGGCTCTCTTCCGTGGGGCCATGTTTCGAGTTCGAGGGCTTTGGAGCAAGATCGATGACTCCACCGCTGGTCGTTTGCAGAGCTTCATCGACCATTCCCTGCCCGCATAAGGCAGCGCTGCCGGCTACGGGTTTCCGACCGGTCTTCCGACTGGAAGAAAAGCGGGCGGGATCGCGTTCCGCGCCGAGCGTCCAGGGCGATCCAGGGAACCCCGTCGGACAAGGATCTTGCCGCAACCAGAGCGGGCAGCTCGCGTTCCGGAGTTACGCCGGGAGGCGTTTTCCCTCTTCGCTTGCTCGTTCCCGTTCGCATCGTCAGACAATCGGCGTCCCGGAAGCAACGATCCGGCGGCCGCCGCAATGTGGCTTCCACCTTGTCGGCAATGGAAAAAGCGTCCTTGCGCTTGCCGAGAACAGGAGGTTGCGACGGTGGCGCTGACGGTGACGGCAGAAAGGACAGGTCACGCTGAAGCGGGATTTGCTATGGCGGCTCGGGATCAAGCCGGGGGAACTGGTCGAGTTTGAAAATCTGCCAGCTGGCGAGTTGGCGATGCGGACGACACGGCCGACCGATGCGATTGATGGCTTTTTCGATGCCCTCGACGGTCGGGTGAAGCTGAAGAAGCCGCTGATGATCGGGGAGATCAATGACGTCGCGGCTGCCTGGACCAGCCGGCCGGGCGGCGAATGAAGAGCCCGCGTACCCCAGCGTACCGGCCCGCGGCGTCCTTCCGACGTCACCCAGTGCGGCGAGCCACCCGCCTCAAGGAAGCGAACCTGGATCGCCGTGTCCCTGCCGTCGCCGCGCGACCTTCCCTGGATATTGCGGCGGTGGACCCCAAACTGCCGAAAAAGGGCGCGTCGATTCCCATCCGGTCCCGCTGGGCGCGGGCCACTCCGCGATGGACCAGCCTGCCGTCTGGACGGAGAAGGCGTCATATTCTTCGAGATGAAGGCGGCTTCGCACCCAACCCCCTCCAGGTGTCGGGTTGCGCTCCCTTTCCTCTGCATCGAGCCGGTGGCCGCGGGAGCGGCGCCAGCCGACGCGTTTCCGAGTCTTCGGAAACTCCGCTCCGTGCCGCCGGCCTGTCCATTTGCTTCGTTTGCTCGTCATTCCCGCGGCTCCTCTCTTCAGTTTTGCCACCGGTCGGATTTTTGGGGAGCGCTTCATTCAAGGACGCTACATCGACGCGATGGTCCGGACGGTAGCGGAAAGGCGCTGGCTGGAGCTATCGACGAAACGCGCGGCTCAAGCAGCGTTATCCGCTATCCCGTGAGCGCATGCATCCACGGAAACATCGATCGGCCATCACGATCCTTTCGCTTCGCGACCACCGCTTCGGACACCCGATCGTCGATTTCCTCCACTACCTTCTCCATACGAGCGAGAATCTGTTTGCGCCGTTGGAAGTCCTGTTTCCAGAGAAGCTCTTCCATGCACGCGAGAAATGCGGCGCGTTCGAACAGCACCCGGGAATGGTTGTACAGCCAACGTAGGAAGGCGACGAATTCCGGCCGGCGGCGCCACCGATCCGCATAGTCGGACAGGTACTCCTTGGCGGTTTCGGGCTCCGCGAAGTTGGTCTCATGCCAAACCGCGAGGGGAGCGGGATCCGAGTTGCCGCAGAGAATCTCCGCGATGTACGGATTGGCGCAAAAACCCCGCCGCAACGCGGTCGCGGCCTTAACCCAGTCACCCTCCTCCATACGGAGAAGGGCCAGCTCATAGCAGTAGGGAGGAAAGTGCTCGCATTCCGACTCCAACAGCGCACGCGCCTTGTCCGTTTCGCCGAGGCGAAGGTATTCCGACCCGAGCATATAGCGGACGCCATGATTGTCGTTCGGGTTGTAGGCCAGCAGCCGCTCCATCATGCCGGCCGCATCTCGGTGGTTGCGAAGGCGCACATAACCGAGCGCAGCGCCATGCAGCGCACGAAGGAACGGGCGGTTGCCCAGGTGAGCCCATTGGATGTGCCCAGCGAAGCCTTCCGGGATAAGCCTCTTACCCACAGCGAGCCCACGGAGGTAAATGTCCAAAGCTTTCTTGGTTTTCCCCTGGTCATACAGGGCAAAGCCCAAGTGAGCATACCCATCGATGAAATCCGGGACGGCTTCCACCAGCCGTTCCAGCTCGGCCACATATCGCCGATCGCCCACTTCCCCGCGACGGCGCCTCTCCAGCGCTCGATCGAGCGCCTCGACGACGCGGTCGAAAGGATCGCTGGGATAGTCGAAGCCCCCTTCCTGACCGTCGACCACCTCGAAGCTCACCGGCATAATGCTTCTCCGACGGGCATCCTCCCTGTTTCAGGCGGTCAACGCGGAAACCTTCAACCTCGGCTTTCCGGCCTTGGGGAAAGCGGCGATCCGCAACTCGCGGAAGCTTCGGAACCCTACGGCCATCCTCTTGGCGAGCCGGATAGGGCCGCCTGTCGCCTCGATGAGGCGACCGGGCACGCGGCCGTGGAGGAAAAGGGCGCCGTCCAGGTGCTTTTTGATCGTCATGAAAAGCTTTCGAAAGGGAGCAAGCCGGCCGCGGTCGGCCTGCGGCAAGAAAAAGTTTAGCTCTTGAGGATCCTCTCGGGCAAGGCTCTCTTGCCAAGCCTCCCGCAGCCCGATGGCTCTTCCCAATCGGGGATAGGTGGCGCAAAGGGAAGCGCGCAGACTCTTCTGCTCCCCGCTCCGCGGCCATTCGTTGCCTCGCAGCGCCCAGAGGCTTCCTTTCGGCAGCAGCCCCTGATGCACGAATTCCTTGCGTACTTGGTCGACCGCCTCTCCCGCCATCTGCATGAAGTGGAAGCGGTCAAAGACAATCTGCGCCCTGGGGAAGTGCTCCTTGGCTCCGGAAATGTAGGAGGGGCTCATGTCCATGCAGATCAGCCCGATCTGCTCGGGACCCGCTCCGTGCTCCCGCATCTCCTTGGCAAATGCCTCCAAGGTCTCCTTCCCTTTGCCCTCCACCAGGAAGAGGAGCTTCCGGCTGTCCGCGTCGGTAACGGCGGTCACGTACCGGTGACCCCGCTTGCTGCTGGTCTCGTCGACCAGGATCCGCTTCACCTCGCTCCAATCCTCCTTCCGATAGGCCTTTTCCACGTAGTGCTCCAAGATTCTCCACGGCCGGGTATCCTGCTCCTTGAGCATCTCGGCCACCTGGGAAACCGGCATCTCCTGGGAAAGCATCAGGATGACCGCCTCCATCATCAGGGTAAACCCGCTCCCCGGTCTGGCCCAGGAAACTTCCGCCAACCGAACGCCGTGCTCCGGACAGTCCACCCGAGGAACCCGCGCAATCAACTCGGTCTTGCATTGCCAGAAGTTCACGTGCCTCCACCGCTTCTCCACCGTGTCGTGCGCGGGAGAAGGACGCCCGCATTCCGGACAGGGGAACCGATGGCCCTCTCGAAAATCGAGCCGGCTCTTCCAGGTAGGATCCGCCGGAGAAAGCTCGCTTCGAGTCACCTTCCATTCCGGACCCAACTGTAAGGCCATCGCAAATGCTTATTCACGTCCATGCCCAAAGAGCCGTAAAACGCCGCGAGCTTGGCGATTCGCCGTCAAGGACACTTCGACTTCGTCGATCCTCCTTGACGGCGGATTGCCCGATCAAAAAATCCGTCGAAGACGGATGGCAAGAACACCGTTTCTTGCCATCCCTCAATGGCAAATCTGCCTCCTCCGCCCATTCCATTCAGCGAAGAGCCGAGTAAACAACCCGCGACTGAAGTCGCAGGCTTTATCGTGAAGCGCAGACATGGTTGCCAACATCCGCACCTCCAACATTAGGCGTGCTTACGGCCGCCCTTGGCGGAACCATCGTTCCGCCAATCCGGGCAAGGTTCCGACTCGCGTTCAAGTCGCTATGCGCCCGGAGACCACAGTGAGGACACACGAACCGATGCTTCGTGCGTCTGCCCAATTGTTTACAAGACGAGCAGGTTTGGCTCGTGTAGGCCGGATCGACGTATTCGACCGCGATGCCGGCCG
>NZ_KB901875.1:55974-128538 GCF_000379365.1 Verrucomicrobium sp. 3C
CATGGCCTATCGCCTCTTGGTGACGTGTTCGGATCGTTCGATGTAGCGACGGATGGTTTCCGCGCTGACATTGCCGGCGGTGCCGACGTAATAGGATGGAGACCAGAGATGTCCATCCCACAACCGCTCCTTAAGTGCTGGAAACCGTTGAAACAGCAAGCGAGCCGTAACGCCCTTGAGCACCTTGACGGCGTCGGCCACGGCAATGGCGGGAGGAATGCTGAGAAACAGATGGATGTGGTCCGGCTGAATCTCCTTGGAGATCATCGGCCAATCTCTTTCCGCGCAAATCGAATCCAGCATCGCTCGCATTTCCTCGGCCACCGGTCCCGTCAACACGTCGATCCGATACTTTGGGCACCATACCACATGGTATGCAGTTTGGTAAACACAATTGCGATTGGTGACAACTCGTTGCACATCTGGAATCCTACGTCACATATCGCGTTCCCAGCAACCGCAATTCCTCCCGCGATTCAAATCGCAGGTTTCCTTGCAGGAACTCTATGAAAAGGCCCGAAACTGGCTCAGGCTTCACCCTAACGTCAGCTTTCACTATACGCCGACCCATGCTTCCTGGGTAAACCTCATCGAATGCTTCTTCAGCATCCTGACCCGACAGGGCCTTCAACAGTCTGTTCACAAATCGGGCAAGGACTTAGAGCGCTTCCTCAAGGCTTACTTCGCCAAATACAATGATCACTGCCAGCCCTTCCATTGGACTAAAGGGCCGGAAAAGCTTCAGCACATCATCGAGCTCACCCAGCAATTCCAAGCCGAATATGCTGCTGCGAACTTATGAGTCGATGTACTAGTGTCCACCTTTTCCACTTCCGTCGGCGCGAGCCACATTTAAGCTGTCAGGGTGACGGCGTGAGCGACGGCAGGAAGCGTGAACGGTGCTCGGGTTGGAGCGCCCGGAGCCTGCCCGCGACAATACAGGCCTGGCGTTCCTCTCTCGCAAATCGTCCCGGCACCAAAAGTTCGTTGTTGCCGTATTCAGTTATATTTTACATATAGCTTTACGCTACTTAAAGCAACAGACCTTGCATTCATGCCGCAACTCATATCCGCCCCGTTCTTCAGTGCCCATCCGGTCTTCACTCGACCGGAATACGCCAAGGCCGTAGGCCGTCGCCCGGACGATAGGGTCGTCACGGCGATGCTCAGCCAACACCTTCGCGCCGGCAACATCCGGCGGATTGCCCGCGGCGTGTTCGCCTCCGTCCCCAAGCATGCCGCCGCCGACCAATGGATCGTGGACCGCTTCCTGGCAGCGTCTCGCCTGCGCCGGGACGGTGTGATCGCCTATCACTCGGCGCTCGAGTTGCTTGGCTATGCCTATACGGACGGCCAAGAGGTCCAGGTGATCGCTCCGGGCGAGCCCGGGGCCTTCGAAACGGCCGATTTCCTCTGCCGCTTCGTCAAGCCACCGCATGGATTCGCTCCGCCCGATGGCGTCACCACCGTCGATCGCCTGGGACTGGATGTCAGGGTCACGACGCTGGAACGGACGATCGCCGACCTGTTCGACCGCTATGACCTGGCCGGCGGCCCAGAAGAACTCTTTAACTCCCTGGATCTGGTTCCGCGCGTGGACGCGACCGCCCTGCTCCGGTTCGCGCGAGCGCTCGGCAACGCGGCGGCCTCCGGCGCCCTGGGATATTGGCTCGAACGCGAGAAGACCCGGCTCGGCGTGCCGGAGAGCGTCATCGACCAACTGCGGCTGCTCGCGCCGCCCCGGCCTCGCTATGCCTTGGGCGCCAAGCCGAACGCGGGGCGATCGGCCAAAGGGTGGAACGTGATCCTCCCCATCGAGGTGATCGAGCGCCCGTTCGAGGGACTCCCATGACCGCTCCTTCCGCCCAGACCCTGCAGCGTCTCGCCGGAGAGACGGGCCATCAGGCGGCCACGCTGGAAAAGGTCCTGCGGCTCCTCGATCTGCTCCAGGAAATCGCGCATGATCCGGTCCTCTCCGAACGGCTCGCCCTGAAGGGCGGAACGGCGCTCAACTTGTTTCACCTCAGCCTCGATCGGCTGTCCGTCGATATCGACTTGAACTATGTCGGCGCGCTCGATCGCGCCGTGATGGAGTCGGAGAGGCCGAGCGTCGATGCCGCGATCAGCCGCCTCCTCGCTTCCCAGGGCTATGCCGTCCGGCGCCAGCCCGAGGAGCATGCCGGCGGCAAATGGATCGGCCGCTACGCTTCGGCGCTCGGCGGCAGCGGTACCCTGGAAGTGGACGTGAGCTACATGGCGCGGCAACCGCTGTTTGGTGTCGCGCGGATGGACTCGATCCCGCTCGGCGGAATACGCGCTTATGGAGTTCTGGTCCTGGATCTCCACGAGATTGTCGCCGGCAAGCTGGTCGCGCTCGTGGATCGGCAGGCGGCCCGCGACCTTTTCGATGCTCGTCGCATCCTGTTGATCGACGGGCTCGACTGGAGGAAGGTGAAGGCCGCCCTTCTCGCCATCGGCGCGTGCGCGCGCCGCGACTGGCGGACCGCATCCCTCGACGCGATCCGAGGCGATCCACGCGAGTTTCGGCAGAAGCTTTCGATCTGCCTTCCGCGAGACCGTTTTAGCGAAAAGGGAGACATCGACACATGGATGGAGGAGACCGTCACCCTCTGCCGCGAGCGGCTGGCCTTCCTCTTCGCGCTGACGGAGAATGAGCGCGAATTCTTGGACGGCGTGTTGGATCGGGGAGAAGTTGTTGCCGATCTGCTCGATATCGATTCCGACATCCGTGCTCGGATAGGTAGCATACCGATGTTGGCCTGGAAGTGCCTGCATGCGCGAAGACATCGGGGCTTGAGCGGGTAGTGTCGCAAGCCCTCGCGCAGCGCCGCGCCGGCCATTTGCCTCGAGCTCCTCGCGGTGCCCTTGGCGCGGCCGTTCGCTTGTCTTGTCTCACATTCCAGTGGCTTCCTTTTCTTAGCTTAACCACTGGTCGGATTTTTAGGGAGTACTTCACTGTTTGTAGGCTTCGGGGCTCGTGAACCCACCTTGGTGGCCTCGATGGAAGCGAGCAGCCGCCGAACGAACTCCTGCATCCAGATCGGCAGGGCGGAGAGTCCTGCGCGGAGATCCTTGCGGATCGCTTGCCCATGCTCGGGATCGGCGAGCAGGCGTCGCAATGCGATCTGGACGCGCTGACGCTCGCTGTCCTGGGCTAACAGGTCCTGCATCCAATATAGGGCCTGGACGACCCTCATGGCTGGCTGGTCGGCCCAATAGAGGCGGCTGCGCGCAGCGAACTTGAAGTGGATCTCCTGGTTGCCGAGCTTGATCGGCTTCAGCCGCGCGTCAGCCAAAACCTCGATCCGGGCGGGGACGGCCGTGGTGAGCCCGAGATCGTTGGCGGCGGTCATGCCATCGACGACAATACGCAGCCGGGCGCGGCGGGCGACGGCGCGAATGACGGCGCGATAGTCGGGCACGGTCGGATGGCCAGTCAGCTCGTTCTTTCGCGGCCGATCGTATAGACCTCGATCGATGCGGCGCAGATCGCCTGCGGCGGTAAGGCGCTGGAGAGTCTTGTCGATGACGGCGCGGCCGCCGAGATCGGCGAAGTCGCCTGGCGTCCAGACCTCGTCCGGGTTGGACGCTATCCGGGCGAGCAGCCGGGAACGGAGATCGGTGTCTTGCGCCAAGCTCGTCATGTCCGAAAGATGCTACATGTTTCGGACAGACGCAAGGAGTGTCCGAAGGATGCTACATCCTTCAGACAGAGTTCCTTTCGAGAGACGTCGAACCGGCGCATGACGAAGAGCCGCCGATCGTTCGACAACCAGAACTCCGGCACTTCCAGGCCCGCCAGGCGGGCGGCGCTCATGCAGAGATACTTGTTGGCCGCCAAATCTGGGCATTCCTCGCCTCCAGAGAAGATGCAGCCCAGGTGCAACAGAGCCGCGATTGCACTCAGCACAGCACTGGCAACTGAGAATGGGTTTGCCACAACGTTCCTGAGCGGCCTAACGCCAGAAATCAGCGGCGCCGGTACGGCGTCCGCTGGATTGACCTGTTAGCCGCCGACGAGTTTGTCGTACTCCGCGTGGCTGCCGATCCAGAACCAAACAACCTCGTCCGGAGCCTGCACACCCAGCGCCCGATAGTGCAGCCCGACTCTAACCGATCGGAAGCGCCCCACCTGCTTGAAGTGGAGCAGGCATGATTCGGGTTGGCCATGAGAAGCTGATAGTTCCTGTCGGCGAGCCGCTGCACCTGCGCTGGAAGTGATGCGTAAGCCTTCCAGAACGCCGGTGTGGCAGAGTGCTTCACAGAGCGCTGGTACTGCCAGCACGATGCGCCTGAAGTGCCTCTTCCGCCAGACGATCCAGCTTGCCAGCAGCAGCATCGCGCTCAATCTGGCGGTCCCATGCGTCGGCGTCGAATTTGGCATACCAAGCACGGAAGCGCTCAAGGTCTTGCGGTGAGAGCTTGGACACCAGATCTTCGATTTGCTGAACCTTGCTCATATTGCGAGATTACCAGAAGCGCGCCTGTGGCGGCTATATGAGCGTTCGCGCGGCGCTCAATGCGAGCTTCCAAAGCCGGAGGCGGCTCTGTCTACCGGAAAGGGAGCGGGTGGCGGAGGTTTCCGCTTGCGGCTCTTCGGGTGCAGCGTCATCGCGATTTCATGACGGCGAAGGAGCGCTACGGACGCGACTTCCGGGGGGGGCGATTTCGCGAACTCCACGCCTGGACAGGGGGGTGCGATTGCACGCTGCTGGCGTATCCTGAGCGACGATGCTTGTTGTCTCCGGCCCGACGCGTCTTTCGCTCACGGCTCTTTGCGCAATCCCTCGATTTCCAGGCCGTGTTCGACGGCGCGGTGAATCGCCAGGTTGATGACGGCGGCGCGGGACTGGCCGAGCTCGGCGGCGAACTCATCCACCTTCCTCAATAGGGCGGGCGCGATGGTCAGGCTGATTTGTTGCTTCTTTCCTTTTCTGACGCCCTTCGGCTTGGGCTCCGCATCGGGGGCACCGGAAATGAAGGCCTCCGCGTTTTTCGGTTTCGGTCGCACAATCGCCACAGACACCTACCTTATATTGCTTTCATATCACTTTACGCTTTAAACAATGCGTTAACCAGTGCGGATAGCTCGGCGCTCGCCTTCGGGTCTTGAGGCTTGAGTTCGAGGACGGAAAGCCCCGCGCCGGCGGCATTGGCAAAAGCCTTCCGGCGGCGGATCGGGGTCGGCAGGTACTCGAAAGACGGCACGTCTGTCACCGCGGCCGAGGCGTCCGCGTTATCCGAGGAGGTTTCGCCGGGATCGGCGCAGTTCAGGACGGCGAAGGCCCGTAGTCCGTCACGGATGCTCCGGGCTTCGTTCACGAGCGCAGCGATGTCGTCGAGAGCCCAAACGTCGTAACTGCGCGGCTGAAATGGCACCAAAAGCACGTCGCACAGCACGAGGGCGGCCCGCAAAGCGGTCGAGTCGCGCCCGCCCGCGTCGATGATGATGTCGTCGAACTTGGCCCGCTGCTGCTGGACCTGGGCGCGGAGCGTCGGGCCGTCGGGATAGGTGGCGCACGCGATTCCGGGCTGCTGGCCCGATTCGGCACGAATGCTGATTGCGGTTTGCGCCGTGCCTTGCTGGTCTCCGTCGATCAGCCACCCGTCGCGGACGGCCCGCGCCCGGGCTATCGCTAGCTGAGGTTCCAGCATACAACCCGTCTCAAGGCAGCGGCGAACGAACGAAAACCGCGTGACTCCGCTAGCTGGTTTCTCTATACTTCGAAACATGTCGAATCATCGTAATGATGTCGACTCCTTCGCCGCGCAGTTCAAGGCGTTGAGCAATCCTCACCGCTTAGCCCTGTTCCGCCGCCTCACCAGTTGCTGCCCACCCGGCACAAGCTGTAGTACCGAGGATGCGGTGCGTTACAGCGTCGGCCAGCTTGGCGCAGACATCGATATTTCGATCTCCACCCTCTCTCATCACCTGAAAGAGCTCAAGCGCGCCGGTCTGGTCCAGATGGCGCGCAAGGGCAAGCAGGTTGAGTGCTGGGTGGCCCCGCAAACCCTTGAGCAGCTCTCCGCGTTCTTTGCCGAGCTGCCCGCACAACCGAAAGATACAAGGAACAAACCCATGAGCGAACAGAACACCTGTTGCGGCACTTCCGCTGTTACCGATAAGAGTCCGTCCGCCGCCGACCACGACGCATACCGTCAGAGCGTGCGCGAGAAATACTCCCAGGTAGCGAAGGCAAACAACGAGAGGCAAGGCTGCGGTGGTGGCACCAGTTGCTGCGGCCCCACCGACGATGGTGCGATCAACACCCTCATTTCTACCCGTCTAGGCTACAGCCAGGCAGATCTTGATCTGGTCCCATCCGGTGCCGATATGGGTCTTGGCTGCGGCAACCCCAAGGCCATCGCTGCACTCAAGTCTAGCGAAACAGTAGTCGATTTGGGTTCAGGTGGCGGTTTTGACTGCTTCCTTGCCGCTCGCGAGGTTGGTAGCAGCGGCCGCGTCATTGGCGTCGACATGACTCCGGACATGGTATCCAAGGCGCGCGCAAACGCGCTGAAGGGGCGGTATGAAAACGTGGAGTTTCGTCTCGGCGAGATTGAGCACCTGCCGATTGCCGATGTGACCGCCGACGTGATCATCTCCAACTGCGTGATCAACCTGTCGCCGAACAAGCCCCAGGTTTTCCGTGATGCCTTCCGCGTACTCAAGCCGGACGGACGACTGGCCATCTCGGATGTTGTCGCTACCGTCGAACTACCCGAGGAGATGCGCAACGATGCCGGCCTCATTGCCGGCTGCACAGGCAACGCCGCCCTGATCGATGACCTGGAAGCAATGATGCGCGAGACTGGTTTTGAGCAGATCCGTATTCAGCCGAAGGATGAGTCAAAAGAGTTCATCAAGGACTGGGCGCCGGGCCACAACGTGACGGACTACGTTGTTTCCGCCACCATCGAAGCGGTCAAGCCTGGTGGCTGCGGCGGCGGCAAGTGAGGTGCCCGTCAAATTTCGCCTTCCAGTGAGCCATTCTCATATTGCTATGGATTGCTGATTCTCATTCCTGCTGATCCAGTTCTCGCGAAAGCAAATTGGTGAGCTGTAGCCCTCCGGGCCGGATGTGCGTGACGTCGCCCCGTCCACACGCGATTGGGCGCCATCGGCATCGAGTGCTTGGAATCCGTCGTCAACGAACCGATCATCCAGTTGCTATGTGGACTACTTCAAGGAAGTTCCACTAGGGCTTTTTGGGAGATGGCTTCCCGCCAGCCTCAGTCTTGAACTCCTTGAACTCGGGGACAACGTACCGATGCCCGTTTTCGTCGGTCACGTCCCGGTAACTGTACATGCTGGGGTATTTTGCGCGGACGCATGGCTCCTTGGAACCATCGGGGGCTGTGCAAACTCCCCAGACCAGCCGCCCATGCAACCCGGCTGCCCGATCCAGTTGAGCGAGCTTTGAGGTGCTCCCAGTACGTCCGACCAATGGAAGCGGTTTCTAGACTAATATTTTGCCTCCTCATTGTTTCAGGTGAGGTTCATCTCAGAAAGCGGGAAGGCGTGCTCTGATTTGCACGCACCGCTGCATCCAAGTGGAGGCTAGCTATACTTGTATATACTTGTATAGCGATCCGCAGGAAACCAGACATGCTTGCCATCCGACTGCCTGCCGAAGTGGAAAAACGCCTGGCGGCGCTCGCCAGAGCTACTGGGCGCACCAAGACTTTCTACGCCCGCGAAGCCATTCTCGAGCATTTAGATGATCTCGAAGATTTGTATCTCGCGGAGCAACGGCTGATCGACATTCGTGCGGGCAAGACACAACCCGTGCCAATCGAAGAAGTGATGCGACGCTATGGCATGGAAGGTTGAACTTGATCCAGCCGCTGAGCGCGAGCTGGACAAGATCCACCGGACAATCAGCCACCGCATCCTCGCTTTCCCGTATGGCCGCCTAGGGCGACTCGCCTAGACAGGGGGGGCGATCTACCCCACCTGAACCTAGACAGGGGGGGCGATGTACCTCGCCCTAGGCTGGGATGACTGTCTGGAGGGCGAGCCAGCGCGTTGGCGCCGGGGGGGGATCGCGCAGCGGTACCTCTCTCTTTTGATTGCCTAGCTACCGAAGACACCCATCGGGTTCAGGGGGGCGATTGCACACCCGAGGGGGGGGCGATCTACCCACAACGGTGGACGCACCTCTCCTGAACCTATTAACTTTCCCAGTTCGCCGACTTGTTCAGTCTCCGTTGTGTTTCTGGATCGGAGGAGGCGAACCCATGACCAGCAGCCCGTCGGTGATTGGCTTCACCTTGGCTTGCGGGTAGACCGTTAACACTTCCTGCAATGCGAGCAAAAACGTCCTCCTGAAGTCTTCGTCAGCGTTTTTCCCCTGGCCCTCCTGGGCGAACTGCTCGTGCAGGTCTTTCCATGGCAGAACGACAGGGCTGGCTCCGTTCCGGTGTAGCCAGTGCGCAAGCCAGCAGTACACGTCGAGTGCTAGACACGAGCCATCAAGCGCTTGCAAAGTCCTGGTGTCGAGCGGCACAGCGCTTTCCATGATGTCGTGGTAATAGGCTTCCGAGAGAATCATTCTCCGCGGCGCGATCAGCGGATGCTCGGGTGGGTCGCCGATCAGCCAGGGATAAAACTGCTCGATCGGTTGGTAATTGTACGTTCGACCCCAGAATCCGAATTGAAACCTGCAAGCAGCCAGGGCGCGCATCTGGTTCCGCAGTGTCGCACAATCCCATCTGATCCCCTCTAGACCAATTAAGCGCAAAAAGTGAGCGGCCGTATTGCCGATCGGCATTTCTTTCGTTCAGTTCCGAATGGCGAACGTGGAGGCCCATCCCAAGATGAATCGAGGCATTACGCCGCACGGGATTGGCTGTTCGACTAGGCCAAGGAAGCCAGCCTGCACGTTTACCCATGCCGCACCCAAGCGCCGAAGGAAATTGCGTCCCTCTACTCTCTTGCGAAGTAGCGCCATCTGGCACAGAACGCCGCGCATAAAAGCCAAAGGCCCGGCGTCAGGACGCGTAGAACTCTTGGTCACCGCATCGACTATCGTATTGGTCAGCCCCTTAATAGAGTCTATTTCCGCAATCCCTCGATTTCCAGGCCGTGCTCGACGGCGCGGTGAATCGCCAGGTTGATCACCGCGGCGCGGGACTGGCCGATCTCGGCGGCCAACTCATCCACCTTCCGCAAGAGGGCGGGTGCGATGGTCAGGCTGATTTGCTGCTTCTTTCCTTTTCTGACGCCCTTTGGCTTGGGCTCCGCATCGGGTGCACCGGAAATGAAGGCCTCCGCGTTTTTCGGTTTCGGTCGCACAATCGCCATAGGCACCTATATTACAGTGTTTTTCATATCACTTTACGATTTACACAATGCGTTAACCAGTGCGGTTAGCTCGGCGGTCGCCTTCGGGTCTTGAGGCTTGAGCTCGAGGACGGAAAGCCCCGCGCCGGCGGCATTGGCGAAAGCCTTCCGGCGGCGGATCGGGGTCGCCAAGTACTCGAAAGGCGGCACGTCTGTCACCGCGGCCGCGGCCTCCGCGTTATCCGAGGAGGTTTCGCCGGGATCGGCGCAGTTCAGGACGGCGAAGGCCCGTAGTCCGTCACGGATGCTCCGGGCTTCGTTCACGAGCGCAGCGATGTCGCCCAAGGCCCAAACGTCGTAGCTCCGCGGCTGAAATGGCACCAGGAGCACGTCGCACAGCACGAGGGCGGCCCGCAAAGAGGTCGAGTCGCGCCCGCCCGCATCAATGATGATGTCGTCGAACTTGGCCCGCTGCTGCTGGACCTGGGAGCGCAGCGTCGGGCCGTCCGGATAGGTGGCGCACGCGATTCCGGGCTGCCGGCCCGCTTCCGCCCGCAGGCTGATCGCCGTTTGGGCCGTGCCCTGACGATCGCCGTCGATGAGCCAGACGTCCCGGCCGGCCCGGGCCCGGGCTATCGCCAGGTTCACCGCGAGCGTCGTCTTGCCGACTCCGCCTTTCGTGTTGCCGACCGTGAGAATCATGTTTCACCTGTTTTAATATGAACATACTGTTGCACAAGGCTATTTTTCAGACGTATGTCATCCTTTTTTGCAATGTGCGATTTCGCGGCGCTCCCTCGCGAGAAGGCACGAAGCGACCCCTTCCGCGGGACAGGATGTAGCGCTTGCGGGGACGTGAGTTCAGTCCCTTTTAGGGCCTGATCTCTCGTAGATCCCATCTGCACCGCTCCCTAACGGGATTGCGATGCATTCCGCATCCCAAAACACGGCACTTTGCATCCCCAAGAACGGTGCTTGCGAGAGTTCCTCGCTCCTGGCGGCTCCCGGTGCAGCCGCGTCCTGCTATCTTCGCTCCCCGACGCGACGGCTGCCTTTTCGCAGGGTTCGAACGGGGGGGCGATTGCACGATCCGAGACGCTTGGTTACTCGGAGTTCACAATTCCCTGATTCTCTTCTCCGATTCTCCGGTCCTCGATCGCGTCCGCGATCGTCCTCCCCGTTTCCAACGTCGACTCTTCCCTCGCTTCCCGCCCCTTTCCCGATCGCGAAGGACCGCCTGCAACTCCTCGCTCTCCGCCCAGCGACACGATGATCCGCTCCACGCTCAGCTTGAGTTGCCGCCCGATCAACGCGGCGAGCCTGCCCGCCTCCATCCCGGCCATGGCGGAGGCGACATTTTCCCAGTCGAAGCTCTCGTCGAGGACCGAAGCCAATGCCCTTTCCGCTTCCTCGATTGCCTTCAGATAAGCCTTCCTGCTTTCCTCATCCCCCTTCAGCACGATCGGGGGAAACCCGCAGGAAACCAGCAGGTAGTTGGTCAGTATCCTTCCCGTCCTCCCGTTACCGTCCGGAAACGGGTGAATGCACTCGAAGAGAACATGCTGCCGAGCGAGGGCCTCTTCGGACGGATGCGCCTTGGCCGATTCCGCATAGGCTATATAAAACTTCAGCCATGGTTCGATCTGGGACGGATCCGGCGGCGTAATTTTCGCGCCGGCGATTCTCACGTTGCCGAACCGGAGTATCCCTTCTCCCGCCACGAAGGAATTGATCGACCGAATCAGAGGGATGTCGAAGAGGAAGGCGTTCTCCTTCCAACACCGGTAGGCCAAGTCGTAAGCGAATCGGGCGGCCTTGAAATAGCCGTAGAAGGCCTTTTCGTTTCCGGTTTCCGCCCGTCCGGAGGAAAGAACCCGCTCGATCTCTTCCTCGGAGACGAAATACCCCTCGAGCATCACCGAGTTGCGGCTTTCCTCCTTGAGGAGATCAAGCCACTCCTTGTCAGCGACGCTCGGCTCCGGCAGCCCGCCGAGCCGCCCAAGCATTTCCCGTCTCCACTCAATGGCGGCATCGAAATTCCGCTTCTCTTTGCCCATAATCCTCTCCTACGGCGGGCTCCCCGCCCCCTTCCCGGGCGCGGGCGGAGGAAGGCGAACCGCTCTCGAATCTCCCATACGGTTTCCCGCGGAGCCAGTTCGACGGCGATCCAGCCCGGGCCCGGCGGTTCCGGACGTCCGCTATCCGCTCCGTCCGCGAATCCGCGGAAGCCCTCCTCTCCCTGGCGTTCTCCGCGTCCGCGGGAGGCCCGCGCCGCGCCTCCAGCCGAATGGTTTCGTTACCCGTACTGCCAGTCGCCGGCAGGCATGAGGAGGGATTCCCCGCATTTCGATCAGCCGGCGATATCGGGCGAAAGCGCCGGCATCGCATCAAGGAATCGGGTTGCCTCCTCCCGGATCCGGTCGTCCGGACTATCGGCCAGCCGTTCCACCGGCTTTTCCGCCAGGAATGCCCGCATCGCATGTCCGAGAGCCGGACTGTCCAGACCCAGGGAGCGGAAAGCCCCTACCGCGGCCGCCCTCGCCCGCTTCCGGTTCGGGACCCGATCGATCGTGCTTTCCCTCATCACAGAGGTTTCTGCGTCGATCTTCGGATCCGCGGCTCATGCTTCCCTGTCTTCCCTCGTGCTGGAGTCATTCAGCCGTCGCTGGGCGGGCGGGTGCCAGCTGAGCGGATGGTTCCCGCCTGGGTCAGGGTGCTCTCCACCCGTCAGCCGAAGTAGATCGATTGCACAAGCTGGATGATGGCGTGCTTATCACGCATGGTCTGTCGTCGTTTTTACACAACTTATTCCGCTTCAATCATCGGGCCAGTGACGTCCACCCGACAATCACGCCTTGTTCCGCGAGTTTTTCGACCGCTTCCTTCACCGGATTGTGCTGGCCGCCAGCCCAATCGAATAGGATCCTGAGGGGCTCCCGGCTGATCCGGTCGGTCGAAGCTGTGGCGGAGCGGAACGGTTCTCGGCAACGCTCAACCTGGTTGGCGCGCATCTTGTGTCCGGCGGTTTTCTCAATTTCCGGTAGCCACGCTTCCCCTAAATTCAAGGTCTGCGACCTTGGTAGTCCCTATTGCCGAAAGGGGTCCGTCGAGAAGTCGGGATTCGATCTCCTTCACAGCCCAGCGGATGATCGCGACTTCGATTTCGGGTTGGCCGTAGCTGCGATTTAGTTGATCGAGCTTTAGGCCCGTTGGGACTTAGGCATGGAGAACGCCCAACGCGAACTGCTGAAATGCGCCGCCGCTGAGAAGACCTTGCAGTCGCAAATGGTTGCCATGCAACTGGGTGGCACCGGCTCCGGCTGGAAGCCGTTTGCCCAGCGGTTGAACTGAATGCGGTAAGAATTGATCATTACGCCTTGCTCTTTGCGGTCAAAGCCAGTATATCTTTTGTATATCCAGAAGACAAACGAAGCCATGCGCACGCAAGTCTCGAAATGGGGTAACAGCCTCGCCATCAGGATCCCGAAGGCCTACGTCGAAGAGGTGGGCCTGTCCGAAGGGGCGACCGTCGAGGTCAAGCTCTCGGGCCGCAAGCTGGTGCTGACGCCGGCGCGGCCGGAATACAAACTGGAAGAGCTTGTCTCCGGGATAACGCCCCAAAACCGCCACGGTGAGACCGACTGGGGCGAACCGATGGGCAAGGAGAGCTGGTGAGCCCGGCTCGCTACGTGCCCGAGCGCGGCGACTTGATATGGCTCACCTTCGATCCACAGGCCGGCCATGAACAAGCTGGCCGCCGTCCCGCCCTGGTGCTTTCGCCGGCGCCGTACAACCGGCGCGCGGGCCTGGCGCTGCTCTGCCCGATAACCAACCAGGCCAAAGGCTATCCGTTCGAGGTCGCCCTACCCGAAGGGCTTTCGATTTCCGGTATGGTCCTCGCCGACCACGTGAAAAGCGTTGACTGGGCCGCGCGCCGCGCCCAATTCGCGGCCGAGGCGCCGCCGCAGGTCATAGCCGAAGTGACGGCCAAGCTTCGGCCGTTGCTCGGCGCATAGGTTAATGCCCGAGTGTCTCGAAGAAAAGACCATTGCGGCGCTTCGCTCCTATCTGAGCGATGTGCGGGCGTCTCCGAACGAATGGGTGACGCGTCAATAGTTGCGGTGAATATGCACCTCTGGGAAGAACCCGATTGGCCGTCCTTCCGATTCGATGACGCGGTCGTCCGCGACCAATTGTCCGCTGCCCGGCTGAAGCAGGGCCGCCTGCTGGGAGCGATGTCGCTTCTCGGCTCCCCCCCTGAGCACCGAAGCCCAGGCGTTGGCAACCACCGAAGAGATCGTCAGCAACAGCCAGATCGAGGGCGAGAAACTCGACAAGAAAGCGGTCCGCTCCCACGTGGCGAGGCGACTCGGTCTCGAGGCTTCAGCGCGGCACGATCGGCGGGCCGAAGGCGCCGCCGAGATCGCTTTGGATGCAGCGAAAAACTATCAGGCTCCCCTCACGGAAGAGCGGTTGTTCGGCTGGCATGGGGCTTTGTTCCCGGGCGGTTATTCCGGCATGTATCGGATCAGGACGAGCGCATGGCGCGACGACGCGAGATGGCCCATGGTCATCGTTTCCGGACCCCTCGGGAGGGAGAAAATCCACTTTCAGGCTCCGCCGGCATCACGGGTTCCCAAGGAAATGGAGCGGTTTCTCGACTGGTTCAACCGCGAGCAACCCATCGACCGGATCCTGAAGGCGGGCTTGGCCCATCTCTGGTTCGTGATGATCCACCCGTTCGAGGACGGCGACGGGCGGATCGCGAGAACGCTCACGGACATGGTATTGGCCCGCTCGGAGAGCTCGGACAAGCGGTTCTACAGCCTATCCGGCCAGATCCTAAAAGAACGGAAGGCGTACTACGCGGCCTTGGAGCGCGCGGACAGGGGTGGACTGGACGCGACCCGTTGGCTCTTCTGGTTTCTCGACTGCTTTTCCCGGGCGGTGGATGGCGCCCAAGAGATTCACTCCCGTGTCTTGAACAAGGGCGCGGTTCTGGATGCAGCACGCTGGCGCTCCACTCAACGAAAGAAGGCAGAAGGCCGTCCTCAATCGCTACCTGGACGGTTTCAAGGGTCGCTTGACGGCGAGGAAGTGGGCGACGCTGGCCAAGTGCTCTCTATCGACATCCGAGCAAGACATTCGTGGTCTGGTCGGTTTCGGCGTTCTGCCAAAATATCCCGGCGATAGCAAAAACACGAGATTTTCGATTCGTCTGCCCGAGAAACGAAGTTTGTGAAACGAAAGTGGCCTCCCCGTGCAGATGCCGGAGGGGATCCTGCGCGCCGCCCCGGGCCGGACGAGGCGACCGAGGACCAGAATAAGCCGCTGCAGGGTCGCTTGCGGAGGCTGGCAGTTGAACCCATGGGACCCCTCACCGTCCTTCCCTCCCAGTTGCCCTACCGGCTTGTTCTCAGGAATGCGTGGCACGACTTACTCATCCGTATTGTAACGGCGCATTGGAAGCCATAGAGTAATCGTCATGGAGCGGCGTCCCTCCCCATATGTCTGGGCTACCTGGGCGGCCAAGGTCATGGCCGGCGATGCCAATTGCCTCTTCGCCTACTGGCTGCGGGCGAACTACCGCTACGCGAAGCTTCCGTCCTCCTTCGACCTGGCCCGATGGACCGCCGATCACACGGCGCTCGTCCAGAAGCAGGCGGAGTCCCTGCGCGACCAGGGTTGGGAGGTGAAGCTCGAGTCCGAGAACAGCTTCAACCTGCAGGGCCGATCGGGCACCATCGGCGGGAAGCCCGACATCGTGGCTTTCCGCGACGGCGAGGTCCGCGTCTGGGACGCCAAGACCGGCAAGCAGCGGCATTCGGACTCGATGCAGGTCTGGATTTACCTGGTCTGCCTGCCGCATCTGGTCGAGTGGTCCTACAAGAAGCTCCCCAAGCCGAAGGCCGGCACCGTCCTCTACGCCGACGGGACCGCCACGGAAGTTCTTTTCCAGGGCAAGGAGGATCCGCTCATGCCGAAGTTCCAGTCGACGATGGCGTTGCTGGCGAAGGAGTCTGCGCCGGTGAAGTCGCCCTCCTTCGAGGAATGCCGGTTCTGCGACATACCCAAGGAGGATTGCCCGGATCGTGTCGAGGAGCAGCCGAAGGCGGCCACGACGGATCTGTTCTAAGCGGCCGTTTCGCGGGACGCAACCGGCCGGAGCCGAACGTGGCTCGGCCGAAAGGCTTCACCGGCTCGTGCCTCGGCCATCGTTCCCCCCGCCAGCAGATCCGTCGCAGCTGGGCTGGCCAAGAAACAGATGGATGAAGTCGCCTGGAAACGAGCTTTGCGTTTGAATTCAGGTCATCCCCGGTTATATCTAGAAGCTTGTTCTAGAAAGTGTCGCCATGGGCCTCAGCATCAAGTCCGAGGAAGCCGACAGGTTGGCGCGGGAGTTGTCCCGCCTGACCGGCGAAACCATGACCGAGGCCATCACCAAAGCCATGCGCGAGCGGCTGGAACGGCTGCGCGCCGAGCAGCAGGCGAAGGGCGATTACGTTGCGCGCATGAAGGCATTCGTGCGCGAACGAGTCGACAGCTACGATCGTCGCCCGGTCACGAAACGGGAATGGGACGAAGCTGTCGGAGACACGCCCGAAGAACTCGGCTTTTCTCGATGATTGTCGTGGATTCATCCGCCATCATCGCAATCCTATTCGATGAGGCGGAAGCCTCCGGTTGTATGACGGCCCTTCAAAAGGAGGGTGCACGTCTCATTTCGGCGGTGAACTACGTCGAAGCCGGAACGGTCATGGCGGGCAGGATCAGAAGCGGAAACCGTCGCGAGGCGATTGCCGATCTGGACGTTTTCCTGACCGACTTCCGCATCGACATCGCCCCGGTCGACGATCGTCTGACGCGCGCGGCGATGAAGGCGAGGATCGATTACGGCCGGGGATTCGGCACGCGCGGCGGATTGAACTTTGGCGATTGCTTCGCCTATGCCCTGGCCAAACAACATTCGGCGCCATTGCTCTATGTCGGGAACGACTTTGATCTCACCGATATTCGGCCGGCGCTAAGTTCAACAAAATCGAAGAAATGAACTGCCGCCATCAGGCCGCTGAGCGGTCCCGCCAGCTCCGATTCCGCGACATCCCCGCAGAGGATTGCCCGAAGCGGAGGGAGGGGCAACCAAAGGCGGCGACGACGGATTTATTGTGATCGGCCGGGACTTGTTCTTCGAGCATTGGCTTTCTCCCGTTATGCGGCGGCCTTGGCACCGGCCGACGTTCAGCACGTCCCTTTATTTGCCTAATCATAACCTCGTTCCCGTTCATTCTCCAGTCGCCCTTACCAGCTGCGCTACTTAGCGCGAGTGCGCTGCCGATCCTTGGCTTCTCATCCACAGCCGTCTCGATCATGACGCGGTTCTGCGGCTGCCGCTGCCAAGGGAAGCGCGCGCGAATCGTGAAGGCCACCCGGCCTCCCGGGTGCGGATCCTTTTCCGTGTAGCGCTCGCAGACGATCTCCACCGGAGCGTATTCGTTCAACAACGTCGACGCGGCGACGCAGGCTTCCCGGACGGCGCGCTCCATCGCTTCGCCTGTGGGGACACCCTCCAGCCCGGAAAAATCGAGATCCTCGGAAAAGCGATAGTCGCCGAAGTAGCACTTCTTGAGCGCCGTCCCACCCTTGAAGACGAGCGTCTCCCGGAGCCACTCGACCGTACCGATACCGGCCAGCATCCATGAGAGCAGGTAATCCCGCTCGAGAACATCCCAGGGGAGACCGAGGCGCTTGCGGGCTTCCTCTAGTCGTGTGCGGAGGGGCCTCATGCCATTACCTTCCCGGGAAGGTTCTCCTGGATCATCCAGCGTGCATTGGTCGATCCCTTGCGCGGCCCACTCGGATCGAGGTTTCGGTAGCCCTTGATTGGACACGCGCCCAGCCGTTCGAGCTTCGAGAAATCCAATCCCTGCCGTTCGAGCACCCAACCGAGGCGCTTGGGCGTTGCCGCGTCGAGCTTGAGCGAATACTCGATGATCCGCTCGAGATCGAGGTCGGCGCCGCGGGCCTCGAAGGCGTGCAGCACCTCGGCGAAGTCTCCGCAGTACTGAGGCATGGAGAGGCAGTCGAGCAACGTGCGCTCGGGATCGGTGATCGTCACTCGCGTCTGGTCGACCCACACCTTCTCCGTTCCGAAGAATCTCTCGGGCTTTACCCGAACGAACTGGTAGGTCGTATCGCCGACGTGATAGCCCTGGCCGCGCCGCTTGGCCTTAGCTCCCCGCATGCGCGGAACCGAGGCCTCGGTGGTCGTGAGGACGAACACCTTCCTGGGACCTTGCTCCGTCAGGCGGTGGTAGTGCAGCGCCGACCAGTGCGAAATGGCCGCCGGCTCGACCAACGCCATGGCGATCTCGAACTCGTGGAGGGGCGCGACGCCGGGGATCGCGGGCGAAAGCGCGTACAACCCCCGGCGGAGCGAGACGATCCAGCCGTTGCGCCGGAGATGATAGAGTGACTCGCAAAGATAGGCGTCCTTGAGCCCGACTCTAGATGCCAACTGGCGAGCCCGATCCGTCGAGAAGATCCTATCCCCCTCGGCCGCGAGGAGCCGAACCAGCTCGATCCCGACATCGGTCTTCTTGGTACGGCCTGCCATCGAGCTTGCTCCAAGCTCCGTGCTTCGCAAGCTGCGGAGACATTCGTAGTTTTAGCGAGGTAAACATTGGATATTGTCAAATGTTCGCCATTATATGTCTAGAACAGATCCTCAATCCCGGTCTTGCAACCAGCCGGGATTCCCGCCCAAGTGGCCCGGGGCTCAGCGGGACCATCTTCGCGACAGATTCGGCTCCGATCCACCAATCACCGACTCATGCCTCCGGCCTTTTCCCTGCCGCTGAGGGGATCCGTCCGCTGCTTATCCCGGAATGCCGCCAGCATCGCGTCTTCGCTCAGGTCGCCGAAGCCCAGCAGATCGAGATCGCGCGTCCCGCGCTGCGGATTGCCGAACCAGCTCGTCATCAGCATGGCGCCTTTCAACACGAAGCGATCGGCGTAGACTGACCGGCTCAGCCGGAACAGAAGGCGCTCCAGAGCGAAGCGCGTGAGCACCAGATCGAAGCTCTGCCCGTTGGCCTTGGATAGGTTGAGCAGGCGCGCACGCACCGAGGCGCCGACGTTCTTGATCGCCTTACCCATTGGCGGTCAATACCGCTAGATAGGGACGGATCACGGTTCCGACCCCGCCCGTTTCCGCCGCCCTGGCGATCTCGGCCGGCGTGGCTTTCCGACGACGCAGAGTTTCCTGAAGGCCTTCGAGGGCGACGGCGAGACCGATCTTGCCGCGATGCCGGAAGCAGTCTGCGGTCGTCTTCGCCACGCCGAATACCTTGACCGATACGCCTTCGATCAGATGGGTCTCGACGCTCTCGGCGAGTAGCTCGTCCGAGAAACGCAGCACGCGGATCGGCATGTCGCCCGGTTTTAGCGTCCAGTCGTTCCGGCCGATCGCGATCCACACTTTCTTAGGAAGCTGATCCGTGAGCCCATGAAAGGCGAGCGCCGAAATGAGGCAGATCACGCCCTTGGGGAAACGCTTGGCCGCCTCGGCTAGGTGTCAGGTCCCGGATGATTACGTACTGTTTTTTGGAAGAGCTGCGGATGGGATTGTTGCCATGTTTTTAGGGCCTGAAGCGGGGTTTGATGATTGAGCGATTTTTGAGGGAGGTGCTCGTTGTAGAGCCAAGCGTAGCGGTGGAGCGTGGTTTTTAGGTCGAGGGAGCTTGGGAAGTGATGAGTACGTAGGATCTGCGCCAGTCTTCCGTTGAAGCCCTCCACCATGCCATTGGTGCGAGGCGTTTTCGGCTTGGTCAGGCGGTGCTCGATGCCCAATGCTTGGCAGAGCGCGTCGAACTCATGGGATCCAGTGGCATCCTTGGGTTCTTGGCCGAAGACCCGATCGGTGCACTCCTTGCCGTTATCGATAAGGATGGTTCGGATTTTCACGGGTGCCGCTATGGCCAGCCCGTGGAGGAAGCTGCGGGCGGGCCGCCGCGGTCTTTGTGCGCTGGATGGCGAGGAAGACCCAGCGGATGGCTCGGGTCCTTGGCAACGACCCACGAACGAGAATCTCAACGGGCTGCCGCGGCAGTATTCCACCAAAGATACCAACCTGTCCATGCTCGCAACGCTACTTGACCCACGTTGCCGAAGAACTCAATAATCGGCCCGGGTAATCACTGGGCTTTCCAGCACCAGACGAAGCCATGCTTCAGCACATCAAAGAGTTATACGGTGCCGTTGCACTTGAAACTTGAAACCTCCCCAAGATCATTTGGCCGAAGCGCGAGCCGCAAGCGCCATGATGCTGAACCCGGCAGTCGACCGGACCAGCGCGAAAAGCCGTGCAGGCCGGCTACTTCTACGCAATGTCTTAAGAGCAAACCACAAGCAGAAGGAAGATTATGAGCTATATTGATAAAAATCTTATGAATGGTGAGAACTTGGTTTATCTCGGCAAGTTGCATTGGGTAATATTTCTTCGGCCAATAATTTGGTTTATCGTTGCTATCATGTTTTTTGTTTTCGGTGGCAATAGCACTACGTCTAGCGTTGGCGTCCTATTTATTCTGATCGCACTAATTTCAGCTATTGATTCATTTATTCAGTACAGGACATCCGAATTTGGAATAACAAATAAACGCCTTATCGCGAAAGCTGGCTTTATCCGCAGAAGATCAACAGAGGTGTTGCTTAATCAGGTTGAAGGCATTCAAGTGAACCAGGGAATTTTGGGCAGGATTCTGGGGTTTGGTTCCATCACGTTTGGTGGTACGGGTGGCACGAAAGATCCTTATCCTAACATAGCCGCACCTTTTGAGTTTAGAAAAAAAGCACACGAGCAAATTGCCGTTGTTCAGGGTTCGAAATAGAAGTAATTGCACAACGATCGCATCAATTCAAACTGACAATTGCGCCGCGCCTCATAGCCAGCTGACTATGCGGATCGACTAGTTGCTACAATAACACATTAAGAGAGGCATGGCGGTTCTTCCCTGTACGGAGTGGGTGGAGGGAGCAGACTTTTCATTGAGGGATGGGGCTCATCCCGGCTTCTCCCAACCTCTGAAGCGTGGCCTCTAAGCGGCAGCAGGAGCTGCGTGCGCAAGTAGATCACCAGCTCTTCCTGTCCCGCATTGAGTGTCGTCGGAAGATGATGCGGCGTGTGGCTGGCGTCCGCGGGCGTTATCCCGCTTCCGCCACCGGCGAATCGTCTGCCGAGTCACGCGAAACTGCCTCGCCAACTCGTAATCGCTGCCCTTTGCCCGCCAGAATCGCCGTGCGGATCGCCGGCGTAGTCGTCACATTTTTGTACAGGGTGATTCTCATACTTTTACCTCGGCTTTCCAGTTTGCCACAACCACCCGAAGCACCGCACGCCCGAGCAACAACGGACGGCGATTTTCCAGAATGTAATCATGCGAACCCCAACATCTAGAGAATAGTACGTCGTTTTGACGTAACATGCTTGCGTTGCGGGGCGGGGACACGATTCCTGCTCCGTGGCTCTCCTATTCCTCCGCCACTCGCTGCTGTAGCATTGCCCGCAGGCCGCCAGTGTGGTCAGAGACCAACGCCTCCCAAAGCGTCCTGTCGGATAGCACGACATCGACGAGCTGCTCCAGGATCCGATCCAGCCGTCTGGCAAGCGCCGGGTCTCCAGGTGTCCGAACCGCGGACGCCAGCGCGCCTGGAATACCAGGATCTGCCCGCATAACCGTCCTCAACGCCAACCGGAAGGCAACCACTCTTTCCGGCGAAGCGAGAATCCAGCCGGCCAGCGGTTGCCAGCCGTTGCCGTAGGCAATCACGGCGACCATCGACTTCCAGAGTTCCGATCCAGGTTTCGGAGCGGAGGCAAACAGTTCCCGCCTAACCGAGATCCCCTCGACCGGATCGAGCGATCCTTGAGGCAGTCGCCAGCCTCGGTTATCGAGTTCCTTGCACGCGGGCACCGCAATCGAATGCAGCGGCGAATGAGGGCCCGCCTCGGCCAGCGAGCGGTAAAGGTCAGCCAAGATCGCGGGATCCGAAAGGTAGCGGCTCCAGACCCCGGTCAGGACCGATGCGGTAGGAATGTTCCATGCGTCCAGCGCCCGAAGAATCGTGACCGGCGCGTCGGTGCCGGACAACTCGTCCGCGCTGCGCTCGGCCAGCCCCGATGCCGCGGGCAGGGTAAGGATCCGCCCGTAGAATGACAGGAAAGCCTCGGGTCTCGCCTTCCAACGAGCCGCCATGAGCTTCCGCAAGACCGCCGCGCGCCTGGCCTCCTGCCGCAATCGGCCTAGAACCGCAGGCCATCCGTCGGCAAATGCCCACTGGCCGAAGGCGGTGCGGAATTGCTCCCCGGGAGTGCCCGCCGGCGGGAGACTGGCTTTCGCGTCGCTTGCCGCAAGGTCCTCCGCCGCGCTCTTGCACCAAGACCAGACCTCCTCGCGTCGGACCACTCCGCGAAGGACGGGAGCGGAAGCAAAGATCTCGAGGAGCTCGGGATCGTTGCCTACCAGCTCCTTGGCCCAGACGCCAGCGTAGCCAGGCTCCCTGGCGTAGGCATCGGAGAGTAGACGGCGGAGTAGTTCCTGGTCCGCCTCGATCAGACCGCTCCAGCACACGTCGCTAGTCCGTAGATACCGGCCGAGCGCGGCTCCGAATCCGAGCAGCTCGTCCTGTCCCAAATGTCCCGCATTCAACTTCCGGCGCAGCTCGGCCGGCGTGGTGTGCGATACCGCAGGATCCGACCACCACCATGGGCTATCCAGCCATGCTTCCTCCCAGGACGCTCCAGCCTGCCAGACTCCGCGCAACGCCATTGCCGCGGCTTCCGGGCTTTCGACCAGCGTTCTGGACAGCGCCTCGCGCGCGGCGAGTCCCGCCGTTTCCGCTGGCCGGCCCAAATCGTACAGCAACCAGTCGGCGAGTCGCAACTTACCGGCCAGCAGCCAGTTGTCGACAATGGGAGCCGCCTTGAAGACTTCCGCTTGCACAGGCGATCTACCCGGCGCCACTTCTTCCCACAGCCACCGGGGCCGTCCCCAAAGCTTGCCGGTGAAGCCTAGAGCGAAATATGTCCCCGCCCATTCACCTCCTCCGTCGCTACTGAGCGCGTCCGCCAGCAGCTTTACCGCCGACCGATACGGTCCGTCCCAAGAGGAAACTCTCCGGACGAGCTCGGCGCCGTAAGCCGGATCGGCGGCGAGATCCGCGCGCAAGCGATCGAGAATGATTTCCCATGCCGGCTTCCAGTCGGTCGACCGGCCGTAACGAGCGAGGGCGGTGGAGTAGGAGCCTCCTCGCGAGGCGATCTTGGCGGCCTCCTCCCAGCGTTGCTGCGGAGGTTCGTCTTTCCCGGGCGGGCGCGCCCGGGCCGCCGCGGCGGCGGCCTCGGCGAGAGACTTCGGCGCCCTCCCGAGCAGCAGAGCCCTCTCGGTCAAACACCTTTCCGGCGTCGCTTCGACCCACCAGCCCAGCAGGGAGACCGACATCCGCGGGTTGGATGCGGCGGCCGACAGGTATTTCGTCGCATTGCCGTTGGCGAGGTTTTCGACTTCGGCATGGGCCTCCTTTTCCGGAACGCCCACGCTCCAAAACGCCTGTTCGAGGGCCAGGGCGAATGAGGCGTCTCCGCCTTGTATCGCTCCCGCAATCCGTTCCGGACGCTCCAGAATCTCCTCGCGTACCGTCTGAGCGAAAAGCGACTGGGAGAGGTAATCGCTGCTTCGGCCCTCACGGATGAGCCATTGAAGGACCGTGGCCGCGCCACCAGACTTGGCGAGTATTGGATCTCCCTCGATCCCGGCAATGCGAGTGTCCGGATCGGCCAGAAGATCGGCGGCTGCGGCCACCAAGAAGCAATAAGCGATCAGGACGATTGTCCGCATGGATATTTGACCGCCAGCGCTCGAATCGCGCGCTCCACGTCCCCTCCGAATTCGGCGATTACTTCTTGGCGTAACTTCCGCTCGTTTGTGTTCGTCGTCAGAAGCCACCGCTCCTCGGGCTCAAGCCTGATCCTGATTCGGCCCGATAGCCTGTCTGTACCCGTTCCGCGGACGAGAAGAGCTTCCCGGTACAGGTTGGGTTCTCCGTCTGGATCCGTTCCCGATCCGGAGCGGAGACTTTGCAGGATTTCGCGCTCACCGTCCCAGAGAGCCAAGAACTTCGCGGCTTCCTCGATCTCCGGCATCGGCCCTTGTTCGAGCAGAAACCAAGTATGCACGCTCTGCTCGACCGCCACGCCCACCGATTCGTTCCTCCGTAAGTCGCGTAGCGATTGTGTTTCGGCGAATACCGCCACGCCTTCCTTCCGGTAGGTTTTCATTGCTTCCAGGATCAACGCCGAGAGCGTCGGATCGTTGAGAAAGGACCAGAATTCCCCGAACAGCAGGATCTTGGAGGATTGGTTTCTGGCGAGCAGGAGCTTGCGCGCGAGCATCGCCAGAAGGGACACGTAGGCCTTGCTCAACGTCATGTCCCTGGTCGGGTCCTGCAGGTCCTGCGCCCGCACCAGGCCGTCCACATCGAAATACACCACCTTCGATCGAATGGAGAGCTCGGTCGGCCCGTCGAACCACGCCCCATGCGAGCCTTCGCGCGTGAACAAGCGAAGTCCGGATGCGAGCCGTTCTCCTCCCGAAACCGCGCGGAGCTTCCTGTGCAAATCGGACAGTTCCGCATGTTTTTCACGCGTTGCGGCATCGGCGAATGTCTGTTTGAGACAGGAGTTGAGCCTGAGTTGTTCCTCGGAACCTTGCGGAGCGCTTCCGGCTGCCGCAAGCAGGGCAATCACCGCTTGCTCGACCGTGGCGATGGTGGCGGAATCGGGCTCGATCACCCGTCCATCGGGGGAAAACGCCTCCAGCGGATTGAGGCGAACCGGGTGGTTGTGGTCGAATCGGATGGTCTGTCCGCCCAGGAGACCGACAAGAGCCTCGTAGCTCCAGCCGCGTTCCAGGATCACCATCGTCCCGTCCCGCTGGTGTGCGTCCAGGGCGAGCTTGCCCAGGAGAACGCTTTTTCCGGCGCCAGTCTGCCCTGAGACCCCATGAATCGGGGCGGCAACGTTCTCCCGGGAGTAGGGATCCAAAGCTATGAGACCGCCACCGGCTTCAAAGACCGATACCGCCCGCTCTCCGCTCCGCAATCCCCGGGCGCTGGGCGTCAAATCCCCGGCAACCCGGCTGGGGCAGCGGTGAGTGTAGACCAGCGGTGCGTAGACGCCCGGAAGGGATGAGACAAAGATCTGAATCAGCCCGTCCGGGCCGTAGCTCCATCCCTTGGCCTGGCAGACGTTGCCGAGAATCGCCAGGACGATCGAGCGCCGCTTGCGCAGTTCCGCCAGGTCTCGATGCCAAAGATGAACGGTCCATTGCACGACGACCGCTTCCTCCCGGCCGGAAAGGATGTCCTTGTGCAAGGCCTTCGCCTCGTCGATCCTGGCACGATATTCCGGGTTGCCCTCGATTCGCTTGGTCCGCTCCATTTTCTCGACGATATCCTGGTCGAAACCGGCTCCCAGGATCGTGTCGAGCCATCCACGTCCAAACACGGGAGCCAATGCCTCCTGCTTGGAGATCTCGTCGAGCAACTCGGCGGCGGCTTGCGCGTTGTTCCGGCGGCGGACGATGGCGGTGATCCGGTAATCGCGGAAGGGAATCTGACTGGCCAGGAAATCGGCGTCAGTCGGTCTCGTTCGCCTGGGCAATTGAGCCAGAGCGACCATTCCATGGTAATATTCCCCCCAGCGGATCGAGTCCGGCAGGAGTTGTACCGGGGAACAGAGGAAACTGGAGAGGAATGATCCGCCAGGGAATGGAACTCGATAATCGATCGCCAGATCCGGGTTAAGCAGTCTGTAGAGGTGAGAGGCTAGCTCTTCCATGTTCATCCGCCGGATTTCGCCGTGGACGCTCCGAATCATCTCGCGAAGCACCGGCTCCGCTGTATCGATGGCGTCGACGGCCCGTCGCCACTCAGTCTGGCTGATCTTGCGTGGGATCACGTAGTCGCTTGCGCTGGCCGAGAGCTTCCGTTGCCAGGCCGGACGCTGATCCTCCGGCCGCTCGGGACGAGCGCACAGGACGCAGATCAAGCTGACAGAAGTGAGCTTGCGTCCGGCGATCCGTGTCCGAATCCTGGCTAGAGCGTCCCGCCGCAGGCTGGGAACGGCGTTCGGGTAGCCTTCGGCGGAACGCAGCTCTTCTTCGAAGTCCCCATTGGCGACCCAGTGATAGGCAACTTGTACGATGCCTTGCGGAAGGCGGCAGTAGACTTGGGAAATCTGGTCGAAGAGGCGTTCAACGCCTTCCATTGACATTGCTTCCGGGTGTGGAAAGCGCACGTCGAAGAACGCATGCACGCCGCCGAACTTGTCGATCAGCGTGCCATCCACCGGGTCTCCGGCGTAGGGCAGAACATTCGCGAAATCGACCGGCGTCTGGTCCCGGTTCGGTCGGAAACTGATCGGCTTGGGACGGAGTTTTCTAAGCAGGGTTATCGCTGTCATGTGAATGCTTCCGGATTCAGTTGGCGGGTGTCGATGGAGGGACTATTCCGGTGTTGACGAGTTCCGGCGTCGCCGTGACGCCTCCAGCTCCGTTCTGGCTAGCCGCTTGACTCAATGCGGTCAGGATGGCCACTTGCTTGCTGCCGGCTTCCGCCTGAGAGAGGTCGGCGTATTTGTTGTATTCGTCGTTCCTCTGGACAAGAAGGCCGTGCAAAGTCTGGTTGTTGGTGTTCAGGTAGTTCTGCGTCCTGTTGATATCCGCATTCACCGCGATCTGCGCGTTCTGCACGTTGCGTTGGGCCGACAAGACGCTCGGAATCGCGTTTGTTTCGCTTAGACTCTCTCTCAGCCCATTCAGATCCGTATTCATTGCAGTCAGTTGCGCGAATGCTTCCTGCAGATATCCGATCGTCTGCGTGTTGGCTGCGGATTGGGCCATGTTCGCCGTGATTGCGGCGTTCGATTCCGACATGTAGTTCTGGTATTTGGCCATCTCGGAGGCGGACAACCCCGTGACCAGCACCATGTTCGACGGCGTTCCGCCTGCCGGCAAACCCATGACGGCGGCGGCATAGGATGGCGATGTCGTTGCTTGGGCGTGAGCCGTGGACACCCAGGCCAGCGGCAATTTTCCCACGGATAGCAGCAGTCTCTCAAAGAGAGCCATGGGACCGGAACGAATGCGGCGAATAGAGGCACTCGGCGTGCCAGTCGTTGATGATGAGGATGGTGCGGAGGTCGGAGTTCCAGCCGTTGACGATGCAGAGCCGTTTAAGGCGTCAATCGGAACGGGAGTGCCCGTCAAAGGATGATAAATCATCGACGAATTCGCCGAGCTTGAGGCGTAGAACTCCTGCATCGCCTGCGGCGATCCCGAATGAACGGCTGTCATGTAGGCAACATCCGATGGCGTCATCCCTCGCACGTAAGCTCCGTCGCCAACTGGCGTGCCGACTGGCGTCGTTCCTAGATTTGCCGCCATCTGCTCCTGATTGGCTCCGGATGTCGGCTGGGAGGAGTAACTCGATGCGAGCATCGGCACGGCTCCCAATAGTTCCATCGGCAGCATCGTAACCAACGATGGCAGGACGCTGTTGGTGGAGATCGGTAGGCCGTTGATGCCGGTGATGCCGGTTGCGCTCGCTCCACCGCCTGGCGCCGCCACGCCTGTCACCGGAGATCTCATCGGCGTGCCGTATCGCCCCGTGAGAGGCGTAACGGTGCTGTTTGGCGCGTTCGACACCGTTGTGCCGAGAGTGCCGGCTCCAGATCCGGCAGCCTTGTTGAGCGAGAGCGCCGTTTTATGGGCGCCTTCCTTCAGGCGCTTCATGACGGCGGTATGCTCGCCCAGCTTGCTGCCCATGCTCAGCTGCATCGCCCCGAGCGAAGAGAACATCGCGGCAGTCCAGTATGCCGCGTTTCCGACGAAATCCACCGCCTGTTGCGCGCAAGCGCTCCACAGCATCGCGCAAAGCGCCACCGCTACGAGCCAACTTCGAAAGCTTTTCATGTCACATGTATGCGCTGATCGGATCGGCGCATAACACCCGCAATGGATCCTGGATGGCTTTTGCTGCATGAGCTACAGAACGGCGGCGCCATCCCTGGCGGCCGGTTTCTGGACCCTGATCGTCAAGCCGAGAAGGCGCTGCTCGAAGCGAAGATTCCGTCCGAACGCTGGGTAGAGGCTCTCAGTCGGTGTAATCTTCCGTCTTTTCTCCCCGCCGATGGTTGCAGACCCGGGCGGGAGGAAACGCCAAAGGAACTCGTCCAGGAGTGGGCGGTCGTGCTGATGCGCGAGCCAGCGGTCCTGATCGGATGCCTCAACCCCTTTCGATTGTCTGGCATCATGACGATTGCACCCGTGCTCTACCCAAATAAGCTGTGGCTGTCTTGCTTGCTTACTCCGCAAACATGGAAGGCGGTCGAATCGGGCGAGTCCGGCGCATCGGTGTCGACCGACTCCCTTTTGCGTGCATCAGGCTGGCCTCCGGAACTCTATCCCTCCCCCTCGGACGTACTCGCAAGTCTACACAAATCCGAAGCGGGACTGGCCATTCCGCAATCCTGGCTCTCTCCAGCCAGACTCCTGCGCTGCGGCGGCATTCTGATCTGGGAAACAGAGACCATGGCCTGGGTTGCCACCGACCGGTTCGCCAATGGCCGATTCCGTAGCGATGCCATTGCCGAGCTGATGGGCAAGCGGCCCATTCTGCTGTCACAAGGATCCGAAGAGTTGGCGGTCTTGCGATCCCGGTTGCCCGCCACGAATCATCACGCCAAGGTCGCCGGGGAATCGCTCTCGATGACCCATTGGCCGGCGACCAAGGATCAAGATGTTCTTTTTCGGACGATCATGAGCGCCGCAATCCGCTCGGGATCCAGTGATGTCCTTGCGACTCCCCTCCCGTCCGGGCGTTGCCGGATTCGGTTCGCCATTGGCGGGGAATGGGTGGAGCAGGCGTGCATCACCGGCGATCAGCACCGGGAGCTGCTCATCCGCGCGAAGACGGTCGGAGAAGGAATGAAGCCGGATCTCACCTGTCTTCCACAGGACGGGGACGGACAGATCCTGATCGACGGAGAACTGCGCCGGCTCAGGTTGTCCGTCCTTCCGCTGGAAGCGGGCAACGACCAGTTGGCCGTGCGGATTCACGAGGACAAACCGAGGAAGCTTCGAGATCTACGACTGCCGGAAAGAGTCGTTTCCGCACTGCGCTGGTTTTTGGGCAAGCGCCACGGCCTATTTATGGCCATCGGCCCAACCGGCAGCGGGAAGACGACTCTCCTGTACGCCATGCTGCTCGAAATCGTCGACGAGCCCGTTCATCTCATCACGATCGAGGATCCGCCGGAGCGTCGCTTCGCCGAGGCCTCACAGACCAGAGCGGGAGTAATCTCCTACAGCGAACTGATCAAGTCTTCCATGCGCCAATTTCCGCAAGCAATGCTGGTCGGCGAGATCCGCGACCAGCTTGCCGCGCAAAAGTGCGTGGAAGCCGCGCTCACGGGACACAAGGTGCTCACGTCGATCCATGCGTCCGATCCCGCCCAGGCGCTGATGAGAATGCAGATCGGCTTCGGCATCGACCGATCGACAATCGCCAACGCCACCAAGCTTTGCGTCTCGCAGGGCCTGGCTCCCAGGCTTTGCCGCCACTGCAAGGAGGTGCGTCAGGCTACGGCCGAGGAAGTGGCCGTATTCCCAGATGTGGAGTTGCCCTCCTACCAGATAGCCGAGCGGCGCGGGTGCATCCGGTGCCGATGGACGGGGATCGAGAACGGCATGGAGCGGATCCCGATTTTCGAGGTCTTGCCCGTCGATTCCCATATTCGCGCCTTGCTCACCGACGGGGCGTCCGCGGAGAAGATCCGCCGGCATAATCGAGAACGCGGATATCCGACGATCGACGAGGAAGCGGCCAGGCTTGCGTTCTCCGGCGAAATTGAGATCAAGGAAGCCGCGAGATTCCTGGATCTGCCGCCCGCGGCGGGACAGAAATGGATCGGCGCATGATGCGTTGTGCTAGGAATTCGCGATAAGTTGCGGGAAGTCGATGCGCCGGTCATCCTGAACAAGCGGCAGCATCTCCTCGGGTTGCCGGGCTACTGGTTCATCGTCCCCATTGAGCTGGGATTCCTGGGCTACGGGGCTTTCGGAGGCAGCCTAACCAACGGACTGCTGACCGGAGCGATTGCTTATACCGCGTTCTGGATCTTACTCCATGACAAGCCGCCGAATTTCACCACATACTGGTTTCAGTACCTGGCATATCCGAAACGGTTCGGACACCGCGCGCGGGCGCTGCCCACTCCGCCGTTCCGCGACACCGAGAACCTGGTTCCCAGCGCGCGCTGGAGCTGGGCTTCACGGGGCCGCAGGCAAGGAAGCGGCGCCGCCTATCAAGCCTCCCATTCGTTGCCAAATCGCCGGCCAAGCCCAGGAAATGACCGTTCCGCCGATTCCCTGGATAACCCAGCGCGGGTTGCGATGCACTAATCCCAACGCGCCGATCGTGCCCCCATAGATTCCCAGCAGCGTCGCCAGATTCTGCGCCATTAGGGTGGATGGCACGCCCATGGACAGCATCCATGGGTTAAACGTGTTCGCAACCGGCACCGCCGCCATGAACATGCCGACGCCGATCGCCATTCTGGAGGAAGTCGGAATCGTGAGCTCGCCCTGCATGTAGGTCAGGCCGTGCCAGATCCCCAGCACGCCGACCAGCTGCCAAGCGATCATGTGAAAATAGGACATCGCTTGAGTGGCGAATGTCGTTATCGCGGAACTGAAGCCCATTCCTTCCTCCTCTTTGGCGCGAGGCATCCGCTCCGCTTCCTGTTTCATAAAGGAAGCGGAGCAGCGCCTTCGCGGCTTATGTGTGCGGAACCATGGCGTAGAGCGACATGGCAACCGGGGAGACCGCCAAGCCGCCAGCTCCCGCGAGAAACCCAGCCGCAGCCATTCCCCATTTATGCGTCGCAAGGCCGATCGGCGTCATGACGGCGCCGGTCCCGATCGCTCCGAGGTAGCCAACGTTCTTGAGCATCCCGAGACCTCCGGAAAAGATGCCGCCCGATGCACCAGCATCGATCAGCATCGTCCGCGCGTCCGGCATGACCTGCGCCATAGCCGCGGATGCCGTCAGGCACAGCGTGAACGCCAGGAACCCAATGATCTTTTTCTGCATATGACCTCCGATTTGGGTTGTGGACAGCCGCCCGAGCCACCCGGCCCGTTTGGCTGCTTTCCGTGCTTATGCGCTGATCGCGATGGGCGCAGAAAACGGACATCAATCTGCATCCGCATTCGTTTCTGTTCGAGGTCTCGGCCGCCGTGCTCTACGGATTCTGCTTTGCCGGTTGCCGGTCCGGGTTCCCGCCATGGCTGCTTCGGGTGGCCGGTTGGAAGATCTGGTTTCACCATTGGGATCCAAAACGGCGCATCCTGCTGCGCCTCTCCGTTCTGATGATCGCCTCGATTCTTATCGGCGTGGCATTGGTCGGCCCAACCAATGGACCTACGGTTGGGGCGTATCTGTTGGCTGTCCCAGTCTGCTTGAACGTTATTCTCTGCATCGTGGAACGCCTAGCCGACAATCTGGCCCGGCAGCGGTCGAAACGCTGGTGGGAGGCCAATCAGGCGATCCAGCGCACGTCCGGCCGGTACACGTGGATGATGAATATCCGAGCCTGGCCGCACGCGATCCGGGATAACCGGCTTGCCGCAACGCTGACCGGACTGACCGTGCTTCTGGGAATCGCGGCCGAGTTCTTGCCGTTTTACCTTGAGGGCATCGCCATCGCCTATTTCGTCATTGGCACTTGGTCGCTCTTTTTCCTCGAAAGCCAGAGAATCGCTTCCGCCAAGCCTCAAATCTGAAAACTCGCGCCGCCTTTGGACATGAAACTCGCAAAACCCGCTCTTGTCGCCAGCACAAACCCGCTGCTCATTGGCACAATGCTGTCGATCCCCGTCTTTGCGGTTTTGTCTGCCGTGGTTCCCGTGGGCATTGGCATTTTTGGAACGCTTGCCCGCGGCGCTCCGACGCTCTTCTGGGCATATATGCTAGCCGTATTCGGAGCGTTCCTACCTAGAGTGTGGCGTTCGGTTGCCGCCATTGCTTCAACAATCTTGCTGGTATCCGTCCTCCTCGCGGCCGGAGTGAATACTCTGCTGATCCAGCGCTGGCTTCGACTTCCCATCGAGACCCGGGCCGTGCGTACGCCCTACGGCAAACAGGCAACGGAGTTCTGGCAACTGGACAGTCAACCACTCCCGCCAACCGCTTTGCGGTATGGCCGGAGCTTGTGAAAACGGGCTCCTGGTTGACCAGGCTACGTCTCCGAGTTCGATCCCGGAGGCTACGTTGGGAAGGTGATGACACCCCGGAATGCGCGCGCCAGTTCCGGGCAGACTGTCGGGGCGAGTTAAAAGCGAGCTGGGAGTGAAGCAAGCGGTGCTCGTCACGCGACAAGCCTTGCCCAACATTGCCGAGGCGCACGTTACCCCCGCAAGGGGAGAAGGCAGAGAGTAGTCATGCAGAATCGTGTGCTCGTGCTTGATAACCAGAGGCAGCCGCTCATGCCCTGTCATCCGGCTAGAGCCAGGATGCTGCTGAGGGAAGGGAAGGCGGCGGTCTTCCGCCGCTTTCCCTTCACGATCATCGTAAAAGAACGCGCTGGCGGTGATGTTCAGCCTGTCCGCGTGAAGTGTGATCCCGGAAGCAAGACGACTGGGATGGCTCTGGTAGCCGAGTTTGCTCGGCGAAGGCCGACGGTGGCATGGGCGGCGGAACTAACTCATCGCGGGGAGACGTTTCGCGGCGCATTGCGGCAGCGGGCGGCGTGCCGCAGGAGCCGGCGCAATCGAAAGACCCGTTACCGCGCGCCGCGCTTCGACAACCGGAAAAGGTCGGAAGGATGGTTGCCTCCGAGCCTACGTCATCGGGTGGACACGACGATGACCTGGATAGGACGGTTGCGGCGTCTGGCTCCGGTCAGTGCATTGAGCCAGGAACTGGTTCGATTCGATATGCAGGCTATGCAGAATCCGGAGATCTCCGGAATCGAACACCAGCAGGGCACATTGGCTGGCTACGAGGTGAGGGAGTATCTCCTGGAGAAGTGGGGCAGGAAATGCGCTTACTGCGGAGCGAAAGACGTACCGCTGGAGATCGATCATATCCATCCCAAGAGCCGGGGCGGATCGGACAGGGTGAGTAACCTGACCTTAGCCTGTCACGACTGCAATCAGACCAAGGGAAACCGGGACGTTGGGGAGTTCCTCGCGAAGCGACCGGAGCGCTTGGCGGCGATACTCGCTAAAGCAAAGACGCCGCTGAACGATGCGGCGGCCATCAACAGCACCAGATGGGCTCTCTACAACCGGATCAAGGCAACTGGCCTGCCGGTCGAAACCGGATCTGGCGGCAGAACGAAATACAATCGCAGCCAGCAGCGGTATCCGAAGGCGCACTGGATCGATGCGGCCTGTGTGGGACATTCCGGTTCCGCTGTGCGGCTGGATGCCGGGATGCGGCCGCTGCTCATGGAGGCTACGGGACACGGAGAACGGCAACGCGCCCGCGTGGACAAGCTCGGCTTTCCTATTGCGCACAAGCGCGCTGGAAAGTCTTTCCGTGGATTCCGAACCGGGGATCTAGTGCGTTGCCGCAAGCCCGACCTACCGGATTTTATTGGGCGGCTTGCGATCCGGTTCCGTCCCTGGTTCGTCGTGAGCAGGTCGGACCGGAAGATCGAAGTTCATCCGAAGGATCTGGTCGTTGTGCAAAAGGGGGACGGATATGCGTATGCGTGAAACCAGAGGCGGCGCTTCCTCACCAACCAAGCCAAAGGCTTTGGATGGAGTACCCGCGCCGACGGATGGATGGAAATTGGCGTGCAGCCTTCGCCATAGAGCAGGAAATACCGATCGAATCCGCATCCCGGCTTGCGGGCGGAAAGGGAACGGTATTCATTGCGGGCGTTCCTCCTGGAACACGGTAACCGCAGTCTCAATCGCCGTCGTTGGACCACGACGGTCATCGGCGCATGAAGCATCATGCGCTGGATCACATTTGCGGGCGGGTATTACACGCCATCCAAGTTCGTTGCCGAAGCAAAGAAGCTCGGCATTTCCCGCAAGGTTCCCACAAGCCTCGCCAAGAGCATGAATGTCGGCGATGAGGTCTGTGTGCTGGACTGGACGGGGAAGGAGGCTCAGCACTTCTGCACGTTCAAAATCGATTCCCTGTTGCTCGATAGCGCTCTTGCCAAGGTGGTGGCCGACAAGCTCGGCCTAACGATAACCTCTTCCGGACGCCGAACCGTGGTTCGGGAATGCGGCAGCTTCGAGGTGAGTTGCCACTTTGTCACCACCGCCCCAATCCGGACGCAAATCGAAGCGGCAGAGTCGGCTGGTCCGATAAAATCCGTAATGATCGGCGGATCGATAACCGAGGAGATCCACCCGCCCAGAACCGTGCCAGGCGTCGGCAAGTTCTTCCGTGGTTTTGCGCGCGAGACTCCGGCCCATGGCATCCCGGCCAGCAAATCGGCGAAAACCAGGACCGTTCCCGGCATCCTTGCGTCGACTCCCTCATCGTCGATATCCGGAATGGTCTATGGCCTCGAAGGCTACAAGCAACGCACGACCATAGCCAGGCATGACCTGCAACTCGATTTGCCGATCGAGCTTCCCGCCGGCCATCCGTTTCTCACTCCGTCCAGGGGCGGTCGCTAGCGGGTCGATCTTCGGTCAACGCAAGCTGGGGGTACCTCGGAAAAACGAAAAAATCGTACGCTAAGGGCGGCGATCACCGCTGGAATCGAGACAAAGTTAGGGTGTCGTCGATTTTTGAGGCAACGGCCCTCACTCTTCCCACCCGTTCGGTGTCATTTATTTTTTGAGGCAACGGGTTATTGCTCGTGGGCGCGCAACTTCTCGACGACGAGGGGTTTCCGGAAGCGATTCAGAAACGATAGCCGAGCGCCACGATGCCGACCGGTTCGTAGAGCCAACGTCCGCCCAGCCCCGCATGCGGAGTCTCGTTGATGGTCACCCCCGGTCCGCTCAGCCCGTTGATACCGCCGATGAACCGGAAGAAGCCATCGAGGCTGATCGACCAGCGCGTGTTGGGAATGTAATACCGCACGCCCCCGGTGGGGGAAAACCAGTATCCCCAAACCGCCCCGTGATCGACCCCCCCCGATTCGGTATTGGCCAGGACGCCGCCGCCGATCATGCCGATGAAGGGTTCGAGCCGATCGTACCATACCCGGTAGCCGACTCGCCCCCGCATGCCGAGGAAGCCGAGATTCTCGGCACCGCTCACGCCGAAGCCGGAAACGCCGACTCCCATGTACGAGCCGAAGAAGTCGACGTCGAAGGACCAGTGGCCCCAGCGCTCCGGATCGAACCAGCGATAGCCGAACGAGAGTGCCGAGTTCACCGCGAAGTTGCTGTTCCCCGCGGCGGACTCGATGGCACCCGTACGGTCATTCACGATTTCCCCTCGGTCATATTGCGGAAAGGCCGTTCCAGTCCCCACGCTGAGAAACCAGCTACCGGAGTGATGGCGGGCGGGTACAGGCTCATTTCCGAGGCCTGAGAGAACCGGAGGCCTGCTGCCCTTTTGCGGCTCTCGGACGAAGACCCCGTCCTCTCCTGCTTCCCCCACATTGGGCGCTCGTGCCAAAACCCGCGCCACGCTCGCAACCGCGAGGCAACAGAGGCCTAATGCCCATAGAATTCGAAAGACGCGCACCGGAGATCGGGTCGAGGGTCGGGAGAATGGCAGGCCACGGCTCCCGGAAATGCAGGTTAAAACCGCCGGCTCCTCTCGATACACCACTCCTCCTTCTCGCGTTTGCCGCGTGGTAGGAGTTATTAGCCTAAATGGCGGTCTACGGGGAACCCCATCCCCATCTGCCCTTTCAAACTAGCGAAGATGCCAAGCCCGTCAAGACTCTTGTGAACTCCAGACCATGGGCGCGAATGACTCATATGCTTATCCCGTTGACGCCCCTAACGTCATCTTCTCGTAGTTCACGGGGATTTTGATCGTGTGGCCAGCCCGAGCAATGTCTGGAACGCAGCCATGGGAGTCTTGCGCCGGTTGAAGCGAAACACGCATTCATCGAGATAATTTTGCAGATATTTGGGATCAACGCCATGATGGGTGCCATTAAGCCAGGTTTTGAGGTTGCCGAAAGCCCGGTGGATATGGAGCGCATGGGTTTCGGGATGTTGGTGCTCGTGGCGATAGCCTGCGAGGGCTGTCGTCGAGTACCCCTTCCATTGATCGGTGCCAATCTCCGTGCCCGGCTCCACGTTTTTCTCCAGAAAGCGGCGGATCGAACCCGCATCGGCTCGGGGAGCCACAGTCAGGCGCAACCTGCCGGCTTTTTCCATGTAGCCGCCATGCTTGTTAGTATAAGCGATCACTTCCACCGCGCCAAAGACCAGGGTGCCGTGTTGCGCCGCCGTCACGCCCCGGCCTCTTTTACCTCTGACCGGACCTCCAATGATGACCTCGTCGGTCTCGACTCGTCCGCTCAAGCGGGAGCGGGTCTCGTTGACCATGGCGCGGCGCAACCGGTGCAACAGATACCAAGCGGTTTTGTAGCTGCACCCCATTTGCCGTTGCAGTTGCGTCGCGCTCATGCCGGGTGTGTGCGTGGCCACCAGGTACGCGGCCCAAAACCATTCGCGCAAAGGGAAGTGGGAGCCATGCATGAGGGTGCCCGCCGTCGCGGAGATTTGCTGGCCGCAACTCTGACACTTGTGCTCAAAGCGTCTGGTCTTAATCCAGCAGGCTTGACCACCGCACCGCGGACAGACAAAGCCTTCCGGCCAGCGACTGCTGGCCAGATACTCAAAGCAGGCGTCTTCCTGGGAAAAACGTTCACGAAACTCTTTCAAGGTCTTGGGAAAATCGGGCCGGGCCACCACTATATCATGCTCGCAGGGCTAGGGGCGTCAACGGGATAAGCATAATTTTCCATTTTCTGAGACGACCACCTACTTGGTGAAGTGAAGACGGGGAGCGGCTTAGCGTACGATTTTTTCCGTTTTCTGAGACGACCCCAAGCTTACCGTTCGAGTTCCCGTCCAAACCTGCTCTTGAGAAAGAGTCCCACCATTTGACCGAGACCCTCCGGAGCGGCGGACTGGAAAGAGATGCCTTCGCCGAATACTTTATCCAGTCTCGTCTGTTGCGTTCCGACGTAACCGCATCCGATCTTGCAACCCAGAGCCTTCAATTTCTTCACGAATTCCGCGTCTTTTTCGCCCACGCATGCGTCCGACAGGAACAGGGTGAAGCGTTCCTTGAATGGCCTCTCTCTTAAACTCCTGTAGTTCTCGCCGCCTCCATTCGGATTTATCAACCTGAGGTCGTCCAAATCGTCGATTTCCAGCGGTTTGGTAAATTGGGTGCCCGTTACCGCCACCGACAACTTCTTCCCCAGAAAGCCGTGCAGCAATTTGACCGTGTGGGCGGCCCATATGAACGGCTTCCAATTCATCGATCCGCTGGCATCGATCACGGCCAACATTCGGAAGGGACGCACGGCTGGTTGCGGCTCGCTTCTGACGCGAAACGGAGCGAGAGGAGGATTCTCCGCCCTCCGCGGGTCGATCCGATGTCCGTTGTATGCGTAGCCATAGCCCGTCGCTTTCGGAAAGACGAGGTATCGCCGTAACGCGGCTTCTTCCTGCTGCAGCCACCGTTGATCCCATTCGAAGAAGCGTGGCGACTTGCTGCCGTTGCCGGTGTCCTTGGACTCCTCGCATGGCTTTCCCTCGCCGGACATCGATTCCTGATCGCGTTCCGTCAGTCCCGATGGATCCCCGCTTGGGTGCTCTGGATCGAACAGGCTGCGCCACTTTTCGCGCAACGCCGTCGCGATCTTCATGACTCCCGCGGTGTCTCCCGCTCGGATCGACTCGTCGATGGACTTGTCCCAATCCCGCAAAAACTCCGCCGGCAGAGATGGATCCGGATCGAATCCAGCGACTCCCCACCGCTTCCAGCGCAAGAGAATTCCAGCGTTGATCGGATGGCTGCGAGCGGGATTGCCTTCTCCCGTGTATAGCCGCCGCGCACTGTCCTCATGCAAGGGCCCGAACTCGCTGCCATGCGCAACGGCCATGCGCCGCTCAATTCGCGCGTCCTCCAGCACGTTCCAGATGCTAAACAGTTTCTTGTCCAACTTGTCGCCCGTTCGCGCGGTAAAGAGCGTGTGTCCGACTTCGTGTTGCGCGATCAACCAAGCCAACTCTTCCCGGCGTTCCGGCGCGATATCCTTGACGCCGACTGAAATGATCTGGTGCTCATGGTTCCACCAGCTGCTGTCATCCATGGGATCGAGATGCAGACGAAAAGCGACGTCGCCGGCCAATAGACCGGTTTCGAGCTCCAGTTTCGATTGGAGGCTCTTTTCATTTAGCTTTTTCATTCCCGATCTCCCTCTGGATTAGCTTTTCGATCGTCGAGACATGCCCCTGTTCCGGATAGCCATGCCGGTCGATCTCGACGACGCGAGGCACCCAGCTTCGCTGGGCGGCGCGCAATGGCGACATCCCGGCTTTGACCAGCTTGCCCCAGTCCAGGATCGAGGCCGTGTCCAGTGGACGCGGAAGCCGGCCTTCGCGGAATTGGGTTCGGAGTTGGGAGCCCACCGATACCATCTTGTCCGAGAGGTCCTTTTCGAGCCCCATCCCATGTAGCAGCCTCCGCTCGGCCGCCGTATCGTAATCGATATGTATGGCCGACCCGAACCGGCGCATGAGAGCTGGGTCTAGCTCGTTCGCATCGTTGTATCCTCCGCCCAGGTTCGCGGTGGCGATCCATTGGATCCGATCGATGGAAACCCGGTAATGCCGGCCGCTGGTCCAATTGTGCAACTGATAGGAACTTCCTTTGCGGTCGAGCACGTGAATGAGCATGTTCCGCATGCTCTTGCTGCTTCTGGTCACTTCCTCAAGCAGAACGATTACCGGCTCCTTTTCCGCCGTGGTAAAGGCGTTGACGATCTCGCCCGGCAACCTCTTCCACCCCTTTCCATCTCCAGCTGGAATGAGCTTTTGCAACAGATCGACATCCTCCAGGCCATCGCTGACATGGATGTGAAAAGGCTTTCGTCCGCTTTTTTCGATGAGCTTGGCCGCGAGCCAGCTTTTGCCGCTCCCGGTCGGACCATAGAAGAGCACCGGCATGCCGGCGTCCAAGACGGTTTTCGCGTCTTTCTCGTTCTCGTTCTCCGGCTCCGGAATCGATGCCCGCATCTTTTCCGGTAAAACCGAATCCAGACCGTTCGCAATGTCTTCCGCGATGCGATCGTTATGCGCAATCCAGGTCAATGCAGCCTGAATGTGCTTGCAGCAGTAATCCGGCTTGGTCTGTCTCTTTATGAAGAATTCACATTCATTATCCTTTTCCGGAAACAATCTTTCGATGGCTTTGTCGCCGCACCAGGCCATTGGATCCGTTGTTCCAGGCGCGAAACCGATCACCACGCTATGGAAACGCGGATTTCCCTTGTCCGTCGTCCGCGTGCGCACGACGACAACGCCGGTCTCAACCTCTTGTTCGGTCTTGGGGTCCTTGAACTTATAGCCGGAGACCGCCTTGATGTCGTCAAACGCGATGGAAGGCAATTTCGCCGCGTGCTTGTCCCGATATTCGGCTTCGCGCTTCTTGGCCCAGTCGCACAACAGCTTCTTGATCATCTTTTTGCGCGGGAGAACCCTGGCATTCATGCCGGGGAGGGATAGCGCGGCGGCTGCAAGCCGCCCCTGTTCCCGCATCCTCCTTTCGTTTCCGCTATCTTCGGTTTGATGCGGTAGCCATAGCCATCCGCTCGCTGAATCAGCGAGCAGTGGCGATGGCCGATGCCTTGGACCACGCCATGAAGCGTTTGGATGTTGAAGCTGCCGCTCGCGCGTACCGCCACGCGGCCGAGATGGAGGCCAGCCTTTATCCCCCTCGGCACGCTGGCTCTCACCAAGTCCCCCGTTTGGAATCCGTAGTGACGTTTGTTCCGTGTCAGATAGCCGCGAGGGAACCCATCCTTCGTCAGTCGCGTCCGCTGGTAGCTACCGCGGCCAGTCGTCTGGATAGCAAATGCTGGCGAGTTCCAGCCTAGCAGTCCGTCGAGATCCCCTACGCAAGCCGCATCCAGGCAGTGCGCCTTGGGGATATTCAGCTTGCCGCGATTCCACTTCGTCCTAGCGCCAGATCCGGTTTCGACCGGCAAGCCGGTTGCCTTGATCCGGTTGTAGAGAGCCCATCTGGTGCTGTTGATGGCCGCCGCATCGTGCAACGGCGTCTTTGCTCTGGCGAGTATCGCCGCCAATCGCTCCGGACGCTTCGCAAGGAACTCCCGGATATCCCGGTTTCCCTTGTTCTGGTTGCATTCGTGACAGGCCAACGTGAGATTGCTCACCCTGTCCGAGCCGCCACGGCTCCGGGGATGGATGTGATCGATCTCCAGCGGTACGTTCTCTGCATCGCAGTACGCACACTGCCGGTTCCACTTCTCCAGCAGGTACTCACGTACCTCATATCCTGCCAGCGTGCCTTGCTGGTATTCGACGCCAGTAATCTCTGGATTCTGCATCTTTTGCAGATCGAACCGAACTAACTCCTGGCTGATGGCCGCGACCGGAGCCAGACGCCGCAACCGCCCTACCCAGGACATCGTCGTGTCCATCCGATGCCGCAAGCTCGGCGCTAGCCAGCCTTCCGGCCGTCTCCGGTTGTCGAAGCGAGCAGGCCGATGGCGCAGTGTTGACCTCCTGCGCCGCCGGAACGCCCGGCGGCCAGCCATCCGATCCCGGATCGCCGATCCCCGATGCTCCAGCTCCGCCAGCCAGATCACATGTTGCGTGCCGTTCGCGGCCTCGCGTACCAATGCCAGGCCGGTTGTCCTGCTGCCGGGATCGAGCTTGAGGCGTATCGGCTGATGCATCCCATTTTCACGATCCTTAAGCCTAATCGTGAACGGGTAACGCCGATGCACTACCGCCCGCTTTCGCGTCAGGAGCAGCCGGGCGCGCTTCTCCGTACACGGCATCAGCGGTTTCTTCCGCTTGTCCAGTACCAGTACCATGCCTACTTCCTAACAATCGCCCTTACGGGCCTGGTAACGGCAGCCTTGTGGCTGCGCTCCCCTCGGGAAGGTATGCGACCGGCTTCCGCCTCGAGGCGGCGGAGAGAACCTTCGGGCTTTTGCCTTTGCCCAGCATGATCCTCCCCTTCCAGTGTCCGGAGCTAAGGAAGCACCCCGGAGTGGGTCCGTTCACCTGTCGCATACGTAGCCATCTTCTGGCGCTCCCTGGTCAACCTAGCTCTCGGTCTCCCTCAAGCTCCTCCCTTCAGGGAGGGGTAGTTGACGCGCTGCCTTCCTTCGCGTGAAATTCCGCGACATTCTCCATGAGGGTTTTTCCATTTTGAGGGAGATCGTTGGGCAACCAGGCTCCCAGCGACGGCAAATAGACGATTCCTCCCGCCAACTCCGACGCTTCCCGCAGATAAGGCTTGCCCGCTCCTCCCACTATGCGCGGCTCGGGCCACTTTGCGCGCTCCACTCCGTACCGCCTTCGATTGTCGAGAACCGCTTCCCGCGCCAGCCGCTTGGCCTCTTCCAGGCTGTTTGTGGCTCCACGGAATGGCCCTATGATTCCGATTCCATACCACCAGGTCCTGCCGTCGGGACATTCATGCACATGTCCCCATAGCAACCCTTCCACTACCCTTTCCGTCTCTTTTTCCTCAGTCATCGGCTTTCCTCCCTGCTGTCGTCTCGGCCGAGGTCCGTCCTCCCATCGCTCGGCTTGCGTTTTCCCTTCTCGCGTTCGCATGCTTGCTCGAACTGCTTGCGCAGTTCCATTGACGCGCTTGTCGCGCGCCAAATCTCCATTTCCCGCAACGCCTCGGCTCGGCGTACCCAGGTCATCTTGACGGTCTCCCTTCCCTGCGTCAGCGCCTTCCGAATCGTTTCCGGCCTCGGATCCGGCAATGTGCTCTCAACGTAACGGCCATCGCGATCGAAGCTGAAGGATTGCCACTCCGACAGTCCATCCGCGCCTCGAGCGCGATACTCCACCGACCGAATCTCCCCTCCTCCATGAAAGGTCGCCGACACCGGACCGTCGTGCCGTTCCAGACAACCCATATGGAAGAATCCTGACCAATAGTCGGCTCGCGAGGGAACGCCAGTGTTATGGAACTCGACTCTGGACGGCAGCCCATCCGATACATACCGGCCGTTCTCGATCCAGTCCGCGGCACGGATCCGCCCTCGCGGATCCACAAGCATCAGCGCCGGCCCGCCCGACCGATGTATCTGTCCGTGCCGGTAAAATGCGACCAGAGACAGCCTTCCACCCAGACCGATGGTCACTTCCGCCGGGCCGAGATCGTTGTGCGAAAATCCATCCGCATCAATCGTGCGCAGAACGATTTGTCCAGCCGCATGCTTGATCTCAAGCTTCCCGCTCCTGGCGGCGGACTTCGCCCATGCCTCGTAAGGCGTGCTCGCCAGGATTCCCGTCGTGCCCTGGTCATTCATTCCGGCCGTCCTCCCTCAATCCCGGCCACGCTCTTTTCCAGATGCGCCATGTCGTGGATTTTCTCAAAGCGGCTGGACCGCCTGGGGCTAAGATACATGTGAGGCGCATGCCGCGGATGGTTTGTCAGCTGCTCGCGAAGATCGGGCGAGAGACAGTCGTCAATCAGTTCCTCGTCGATCTCGGCCACGGCTCTCTCCACATCCTCCCCGCCGAGTCTCGGAGCCACTCGGATCAGCGTCTCGATCCGCTCGAATATTTTCAGCGGAATGAGCGCGCCGGAGCTTTGGAAAAATCGGGCCCGCTCAAGTAGAATGTCCGTGAGTTCGTTTTCGGTTCGCATGATTCCTCAAGCTCCGGATTCTTTCACCGGCCGCATAAGGAATACTATGCGCTGTTCGGCTCAATGGTCAGCGATGCGGCCGCCTTTCGCTTGAGCCACTCAACGGCAACCGGATCGGCTCGGACGCACGACCGGCTCCAGTTGCGGACGGTCATCCGGTTGGGATCGCGAACGCGCGAGAGGGCGACGTAAGCCTGCCCGGGGGCGAATACTCCGTCCAAGTCCACCAGAGCCTCGTCAAGAGTGAGTCCCTGCGCCCGGTGGATCGTCACGGACCAAGCCAGCCGCAACGGAATCCACGTACGTCGGTTCAGACCGTTTCCTTGCTGGATCCGCCCGATCCTCTTCACGACCCCGCCCATCTCCACATCAACCCATCGGGAACCGAGCCTCCTCACGAATCCGATCGACCCATTGGCCAGGCCAAGATCGGGCAAATTGACGGTAACCATGACCTTGGCGCCCACCGCAAGCTCAAGGCCGCCTTCTCCGTCCGGACCCTCACCCTCGGAGGATTCGTAGGAACACCTCTCCCCCGTCAACTGGGACACCATCCAGGCGTTGATCTGATCCGCCGCTTTCCGGCGGGCGACCAGGATCACCGGCGTCTCGGTTCCGCTACATTTGGCGCTTGAGCTCGCCAGCAACTTTTCGGCGGCTGGCGATACCTTGCCCCAGCGCAACCGCTGCAGAGCCATCCAGAATCTGTCGTCGGCATGACGGCGAGGAGTTGTCAGAGCCACCAATGGAGGATCGGCCTCCTGCCAGGCATGCGAAAGGAAACTCCACTTGCCTTTGACCGGAGGCAACTGAAGAAAGTCGCCGACCAGAAGAACCTGTTTTCCCCCGAAAGGCTCGGTCGTTTCGAGAGCGTCCTGACACGCTCCGTTGATCGCATCCAGGCTTTCGGCGTCAAGCATCGACACCTCGTCGATCACGATGCCGGGCGCGCGATCGAGTTCCTCGCGGAGTCCGGGATTGCCGGACGATGGCTTGATCCCAAAAAAGGAATGAACCGTTTTGCCTCCGATGTTCCAGGCGGCCAGTCCCGTTGAGGCGCAGAGAATCCATCCACGCTCTCCCATCCGGCGAACCAAGACGCTCTTTCCCGTGCCAGCTCCTCCGGTGAGCAGGACGACGGGAAAGCGCTCGATCGCCGCCAAGGCGGAGGCCTTGGTATCGCAGAGGAAGATCATGCTGATCCCAAAAGTACCTCGCCGATTTGCGCGATTGGAAGAATCAGCGCATAGTGCGACCATGAACCTCGACTGGATCGAGAGATTGATCTCCTGGATCGTGGGCACCTATCTCGGGCTGCTCCATGCGGTCCTCTCGGGCTTCCAGGATCCAATCTCCTTCCCGAGTATTCTCACCGATCTGGTTCACGCCGCCGAGCTCGCCATCGTGATTCTGGCTGGCTTGGCGGGAGTCGTATACCTCGCCTATGCGGTCATCCTGGCCGTCCAAAAGGTCCACGAGCTGACTCTGGACCTGATCAATGAGGCGCGTCTGACCTGGTACCGAATCTCCGGAAAGGAGACGAGGATGCTTCGGCGGATCGGAGAGATTTACACCGAGGAAGAGAAGAGGCAAAGCAAGGAATTCGAGGATCTCATCCGGCAATACGTCGGCGGAATGCCCTCCTCCCAGACTTCGCAGAAGGCTAACTCGCGGAATTAGCGCTCCACGACAAACGCCTGAATGCCTTGGTGCCGGACAAAGGATTCGCGTTCCTTGTCCTGTTTTTCGTGGCCGCCCATGAGCTTGCCCAGGTCGATGAATCCTCCGAACCGGCCATGGGAATGTTCCTTTGCGCCATTCGTCTTCGCCGCATCCCGCTCGGGTTTTGTACCGTAAAACTGCCGATAGGTGATGCCCGGTCTAGTGCTTGGCCGTTCGTGATCGGCGAAGAACCGTCCGATCTCGTGCTCGGCTTGTTTGGGAGAGATCCTGTGTTTGGCAATGTCCTGCCAGACTTGGCTCTCCTTCTCGTGCAATGCGGGATCGCCATCCACCCGTCGGCGCGGGTACTCCATCCAAGGCCTTTGGCTTGGTTGGAGAGGAAGAGCCGCCTCTGGTTTCACGCATACGCATATCCGTCCGCCTTTTGCACTACGACCAGATGCTTCGGATGAACTTCGATCTTTCGGTCCGATCCACTCACGACGAACGAGGGCCGGAACCGGATCGCAACCCGACCAAGGAAATCCGGTAGACCGGGCTTGCGGCAACGCACCAGATCTCCGGTTCGGAAGTCACGGAAAGACTTTCCACCGCGCTTGTGCGCAAGAGGAAAGCCGTGCTTGTCCACACGAGCGCGTTGCAGTTCTCCGTGCCCCGTAGCCTCCATGAGCAGCGGCCGCATCCCGGCATCCAGCCACACAGCCGAACCGGAATGTCCCACACAAGCGGCATCAATCCAATGTGCCTTCGAATACCCCTGCTGGCTGCGATTGTATTTTGTCCTACCGCCAGATCCGGTTTCTACCGGCAGGCTGGTTGCCTTGAGTTGCTCGCACAATGCCCATCTGGTGCTGTTGATGGCCGCCGCATCGCGCAGCGGCGTCTTTGCCCTAGCGAGTATTGCCGCCAGACGTTCCGGCCGGTTCGCAAGGAACTCCCGGATATCCCGGTTGCCCTTGGCTTGATTGCATGCGTGGCAGGCCAGCGTGAGATTGCTTACCCTGTCCGAGCCGCCACGGCTCCTGGGATGGATATGATCGATCTCCAGCGGTACGTCTTTCGCCTCGCAGTACGCACATTTCCTGCCCCACTTCTCCAGCAGGTATTCGCGAACCTCATATCCGGCCAATGTGCCTTGCTGGTATTCGACGCCAGTAATCTCCGGGTTCTGCATCTTTTGGGTATCGAACCGGACGAGTTCCTGGCTGATGGATGTGACCGGAGCCAGACGCCGCAACCGCCCTACCCAGGACATCACCGTGTCCACCCTATGACGAAGGGATGGAGGCAACCATCCTTCCGACCTTTTCCGGTTGTCGAAACGTGGCGCACGGTAACGCGTCTTTCGATTACGCCTGCTTCTGCGGTGCATTGCCCGCTGCCGCAAGGCGCTGCGAATCGCCTCCCCGCGATGAGTTAGTTCCGCCGCCCAGACTACCGTCGGCCCCCGCCGAGCAAACTCGGCTACCAGAGCCATTCCAGTCGTCTTGCTGCCTGGATCGCACTTCACGCGGACGGGCTGAACATCGCCGCTGGCTCGCTCCAGGAGGATGATTGTGAAGGGAAAGCTGCGGAAGACCGCCGCCCTCCCTTCCTTCAAAAGCGCCCGGGCTCTGGCCGGATGACAGGGCATGAGCGGCTGCCTCCGGCTATCAAGCACGAGCACGCGATTCTGCATCATTACTCTCTGCCTTCTCCCCTTGCGGGGGTAATGTGCGCCTCGGCAATGTTGGGTAAGGCTTGTCGTGGAACGAGCACCGCTTGCTTCACTCCCAACTCGCTTTTAACTCGCCCCGACAGTCGCCCGGAACTGGCGCGCGCATTCCGGGGTGTCATGACCTTCCCAACGTAGCCTCCAGGATCGAACCCGGAGACGGAGCCTGGTCAACCAGGAGCCTGTTTTCACAAGCTCCGGCCATGCCGCAATGCGGTTGGCGGGAGTGGTTGACCCCCGATTGCTCCTTAGCCTGTTGCCACCAGGGTTGTCCTTGCTCCTTGGAGGGCGCGCCCATGATCCGGTCGATGTCGATGAACGAGCCGAAGCGGTTCTGGCCCGGATCGGATGAGAGCTGGTTGCGAAACATCGTCTCGTAGCGTCTCCGGTAGGTGTTGTCCGGCTCTCCAGTCGGCACTGTGTTTTCCGTGTACACCAGTCCCACGGTCTCCTCCAGTTGCTCGATCGACGTTCCCTTCCGGGACGCCTCACGGAAGACGCCAGCCTCTTTCCCGCTTACCGCCGAGTTGTGCTCGGCCATCTGCCGCGCATTTCTCCGGAATTGCGGATCCGTCGATTTCGCGGCCGCCTGCAGCACTTCCGCGGAACATCCCCACCTGCCGATTTCCGCTTTGCCTTCATTGCGGATGGCGGCATCGGTGTTCCGCTGCACGAACTCCTCCTTCACCATCTGGCGCATGGAGTCATTGCGTCCCTCCGCCTTGTCGTTGCTCCCGTTTACTGAGAACCGCCTGGACTGCAATGCGGTTGCTTCCTCGAGGTCGTCTCTTGTCGCCAATCGCACCCCGCTGGTCGCATGGGCGAGTTCGTGAAAGAGCGACGCCGCGGCATGGCCGGGCTTGTTCCGCATGGCTGAATCGATTGCGACGATCTTCTTTTCGCGGTTGGTGAAGCTGCCGCCTCCCGTCTCACCCCAAACGATGCTGTATCCATTCTCCTCGGCCAACTCCAATGCCTGGCACGCGTGCGACGAGGCGTTTACCAATCGCATGACGCGTTGATCGTCCAGAGGACTTCGGAGCTCGTTCGCATTGCCTTCCGCCGCTGCATTGCCGTTCGGCTCGCTCTTCATGGAGGTTTGTTGCGCCGATCGGCCCAGGACCGCTCCATGGACGAGCAGTTGGCCTAAGAGGATCGTCGCAATCGACTGGAGCAAGCCAAAGCCAAGCCGTTCACGGATTGGCGACCGGGATCGTCTCGTACTGCCCGCCGTACTCGACTCCGCCGATCTGGTACTTGGGAACGTAGTTGGTCCGCCACTGCACCTGTCCCGGCTGCTGTCCTCCGACTCTGCCGTTCCCGTTCTTGGCGATCTTGTCCCAACCGCCGTTGAGCAGAGTGCTCCTTTCCTCGTTCTTCCCCATCTCGATCCATTTCCGATACTTGGCGACCTTCGGATCGCACTCGGGATGATCGTAGGGCGGCACGGGCGGATTCTCGCTGGTGTGTTTGACCGAATCCGGGGCGTGGGCGCAGCCGACGAACGCCAGAGGGAGCAGAAGAAGAGACAGCCATTTCATAAAATGGCTATGCGCCGATCAGAGCGCGGCGACCATCAAGGTCGAGATCATCGCAGCGCTTGCCGAAAAGAATCAGGAGAACCCTGGCGCCTTCACCAACCTATCACAAGCAATGATGCCACTCTGGAGCCAGGACTCCGGAAGAGAGAAGAAGGTTATCTGCTGTAGTCGGAATCAGCTCACGAAACGGAAAAAATCGGACGCTAAGCCGCTCCCCGTCTTCACTTCACCAAGTAGGAGATCGTCTCACGAAACGGAAAATAAAGCACGCTCCTGTTGCCTCAGAAATCGACGACACCCTAACCTTGTCTCAATTCCCGCCGCTCAATTTCCGCGCGCGTGAAATAGCGTTCTTTCTCAAATAATTCTTTGTCGGGCCATGGGCATTGAGGCGGAAGCTCTTCTCTGCGGATAGAATAGCAGATCTTGCGGTCGGCCTTCATGATGTCCGCTTTTTCAAGAAGACTCTCCCTAGCACTGCGATACGCATCCTCGATAACCTCGCCCAAATCGTGTTTAAAACTGGGATTTTTCTTCAGCACGCGAAGAGCCTTGTCTCTCGCGCGTTCGACGGCATACCGCCATCCATGCCCGTCCCTTTCTGGATCCGTGGTCAGATACCCGATGTACAGGAGGTGCTCGATCAGCGCCTCAAGCTGGCCTTCCAACCTGTGTCGCTCGCTACTTCCCAAGTCCTCGACCTCCTCAATGAGATTTTTTAGGTCCAGCTCGCTAAATCGGCGCGCCCGCAGGAGCCGCGCCGTCTCCTGCGTCCAGGCATACAGGTCACGCTCGTAAAGCTCCTTCGTCGTCATGTGGTCACAATCATGCTGCGCCAGAAGACGCGCAAGCGGAAAAACCGCTCTCCACCGCCTTGTCTGTCCATTTCCTCCACGAGGATTGGCGGACGATTTTTTCCGTTTCGTGAGCTGACCCCTAGTCCCAGCCCTAGTCCTTTTCGTGGCAATGGATAAAAAGCACGCCTTCGCGTTCCGCCTTTCGGTTTGCATGGTCGGTGATGCTCGTTCCCATAACGACGCCAAGGCTGTTGCTTGGCGGCTCAGGAAAAATGAAACCGAAACGTTGTGGATGACTGGCGAGAACGTTTCTAGAGGCTTTCAACAGCAGGGAGGCACGCTTGGCGGCACGCTCCACATCGTCGTCCCGCACGGTTTTTGAGATTTCCGCAGCGACACAGACGAGTTTGTTCGTGTCCCAGTCCTTGCCGACCGCAAGAGCATCAGCGTTGGCTATTTCGTCGCTTTGCTCCACGGTAATTTCTTCGTTGCGCGTTGCGATCTTCACAATAAGGCGCCTTCCGTATTCGCGTCCACAATAGCTACGCCATCCATCTTGCTCGCGAGTTTGCGGATGAACATCGGCAAAGCCTTGATCTGAAAGATATCTCCCCTGAGATCTCCAATCTTCCCTTTCAATTGTCCAAACTGTTTGTCCGTGCTTTGCATGAAGGCATTGAGAGTCTCGTCAGTCTTCCGCTGAGCTTCGGCCAACTGGTCCATCCGCTCCGTGAGCTTGCCGATCGCCTCCAAGACGGCCTGGGAATCCTTCTGCCTCGCCTCCTCTCCCTTTTGGATCAAATCGAGGATGGTGTTGGCATCGCTCTTTCTAGATTCCTCCGCAGCGGCGAATTTGCCTGGCAGTTCGATTAGCTCCCTGGTCAACAGCCTGCTTCTGATCTCCTCCGTCTCCACGGGATCGGCCAGGAAAACTTTCAACACAAGCTCCGGCCATACCGCAAAGCGGTTGGCGGGAGTGGTTGACTCCGGGTGTTCCCGAAGGGCGGCCAGGATGTCATCGGTGGAATGAATGGGAGCGCTCACGTCTGAACTCTAATCTGGATAAGTCGGAAAGACAATGCGGTCGGCCGTATCACGCCGCCGAGTCCAACTGCCGTCGAGTGACCACCGCCACTCCGCAGGAATCCGCGATGACGGCCGTTAGGCCCAGGAGCTTCGACGCATTGCGCTTGAAGGCCAGAAGCAAGCCGGGAGGCTTCTCCGTGCGCAGGTCGGCAACGCGTAGGCCTAACAGGAAATGGCCGAGGGTACAGCCGAACCAGTGCTCGGCGAGCGCGGCATACCCGAGCCAGACGAGCGGGAACGAGCTGCACAGAATCCAGCCGACCTTCCCATGGGGGAAAGCGGCGCTGACTGCCATGGTGTAGGGAAGGAAGAGAAGCGGAAGGTCGATGAGGCCCGCCACGAATCGCCGCCAGTAGGTAGCTCGCTCGGGAAAGCGGTAGTTCTCGCTAACGGGAGCGAGTTCTTCGCGCCAGAAGAACGATAAGACAAGGTAGTTGAATGGGAAGACCATAAGCAGGAGCAACGCGAGTGCCGCTCCGCGAACAGCACGCTTCCATCTTGATGCTATGGTGTCGCCGGAAAACCACGCGACCCGCATGATGCGACACCCGACCGTCACGGGTTGCGCGTAGTAAATCGCAGCAAGGATCCACCAGACGGCCACCTCGGGCCCACCGACCAGAAAGATCGCGTGCTGGTCGGTCACCATATGCAGTCTGGTCTCGGGATCCAGCGACATCAGCGCTGACGCCAACAGGAAGTTGACCGGCGTCACGAGAAACCAGACGACCATCGCGTCGATCAACCCAACTCCCATTCGTCGCCAGATGCTTGCTTCCCCTCCAACGACTTGTTCCGTGCTCATGAGTCGATAATGCGACGATCGGATCGGCGCATAGGCATACTATGCGCCACCGAAACACATGGTCCGTCCTTCTCCTGCTTTCCGTTCTTTGTTTGTCTGTCGCCCCGTCCTTTGCGCAGACCCCGGCCGGAGGCGGCATGCCCGGAGTCGGAGGCGGAGGAGAGATGATGCCGCTACCGGATCCAACGGAGGAGCTCACCTTGCTCCAGCAGAAAGCCGTGGAAATCGGGCAGTTCCTCTACCAATCCTTAGTTCCTTCTTTGCGGGTCATCGGACAGTACGCTCTCCAGATCGGCCTCGCGATGGCGGGCTTGAGCATGGCCTTCGGTGGACGTGGCCGATCCATCGCAAGCACATTTGTCGAGGTCTGTGCTCTCTCGGCCATTGTGTGGGTGTTTTGTGTGGGGATGTGGCCGCAGACCCTTCTCGGCAACTTGAGGTCTGCGCTGCTCATGCCAGCGGTGCAGCTTGGAAACCAAATCGCGCATTCTGCCGGGCTGATGGGCAACACGCCGACGCAATGGCTCATGAGTTGGATCAACGGGGGAGCAACCATCGGCGGTCTCAATCTCAACAATCCCACATGCAAATTCTCAATGTACTGGATCCAAGACTCTCCCGTGGGCTTGTGGCAGGATCAAAGTTTGATTGCCTCTCTTAAGACCAGTTCCCAGTCTGTTGACGCTGCTCTCGGTGCAGCTAAGATTCAACAAACCGCTTGGGCTATCGGCCTTTACAGCGCATTTCTTTTTGGACTCGGATCAATCTTCGTCGCCTTGCTCGGCGCTTACCTCACGGCCATTGTGTCCATCTTTTCCTTCGCCCTAACTCAACTTTTCGTCCTAGGAGGAGGAGAACTGGCCTGGAACCTGTACATCCCACTCGGGATGCTTCTGATCCCGTTGATATACTTTGGTATGTGCCGAGCTTACTGGCGGCACTACCTTGTCACATTGGTTGCGTTGGCAATCCTGCCTGCTCTCTTTTGGATCATGGCGGGGATCGGCGTTGCGATCATGGCGACGCTCTTCAATGCGATTTTCGGATTGGGCACGCTCGGGAGTGTAGGCACGTTCATACGCAGTGCGGTAGTGCAAGCGACGGGAGGAACCATAAACGGTGCGGCGGGAGCTGCGGGAGGAGCCGCATCGGGACTTACGGGCGGAGCATTGGGCGTCATTTGGCAATGGATTAGCCAAGCGATGAACAATATTGGCTTAGGTACCGTGCTCGGACCCATAGGATCCAACAGTGGAATGCACCTTGATCAATATTTGTTATGGATGTTTCAGTTTTCTGGTTACTTCCTGCGGTATGTCGTAGGAGTCACTATCGTTGGAGCGTTTATTGCCGTCGCAACGACGGTAGCGGTCACGGCCGTTCAGGTCGCTTTCTCGTGGACAAACTCGTTCTCGGCAGCGGCGAACGCCTGGATCAATGCCCATCGGGAGCATATGGACCGGATCGGTGGAGCGGTCAGCGGCGGGATTGGTCAGATGGCCGGAGGGATGTTTCAGCAAGCTGGTGATTTCTTCCGCGGCTTGCCCAGGCGAAAAGGTCCTCCTGGTCCGTGATTTTTCTTATCGAGGACCAGGCCAGTGTGCAGCACACCAAGCACCCATATCTGGCCCCCAATAATTATTGGCTACCATTTTTGTCCACGCTTTTAGCGTAGAGATTGCCGAAGGGTCGACAGCACCGCTACTGGTTCGCGGCAAATCCGCTGAACCAGCAATGGTCCTGTTGAAGTTATAATAACGATAAGCTGTCGTCCATTGTGCAAACACTCCGCAAGGGAGCGTGCGACTTGGCGCTACTACAAGTGATGTTAACGTAAGGAATGGCGTATTTACACTACTTGCTGATACAACTGGCGGCGTTGCCATCCCCTCTTCACTGATCGCCGTGTAGATCCAGTTGTTAACCTCCACCCTGGTCGCTTCCGTGATCGCCGGGCAACCGCCGGGGAGAAATCCAAACATGCCATTGGACGCGGACCCACCAGGCACCGCCGCAGCAGCCTGCGTGGCCTGACCAGCCTGCTGGACGGGTTGCTGCGGCTGACCGCCTCCTCCGAAGTACGAGCAGGTCGGCATCCCAACGGCCAGGATCATCGGTAGCAGCAGGATTCGCATGGCGGTCCCTTTTTTAAGAAAGTATTGCGCTCAAGCGTCAAGGGGATTTTTGCCAGCTACTGGGCTTGCGGAAAGCCCTTTTACCGTCCTTCCCGGTAATGGCCGTTGTGGTACTTTGCGAAGAGGACACCTTTTGTCTCGGCCTCCCGGCAGGCTCCCTCGGCGATGTGCCTGCCTACGACCAACCCATAGGCTTTCTCGGGCAGTTGGGGGAAGAGTTTTCTGAACTCCGGCGGATCCGCCGTGACTACCGCCCGGCTGGCTTTAAGAAATAGCTTGGCGCGTCTAGCGGCCCGTTCCACATCATATGTGTTCACAGTCCTTGAGACCTCAACTGCCACGCACGCAAGCTTACCAGACTCCATATCCTTTCCGGCAGCTGCTATGTCTACGCTGCGAAGATCGCTGCCTTCCCTTTCCGTAAGGACTCCGCTTTCCGATGCCGTGTCGATGATCCAATCGATCATCTCCCGGTCGCATCGGCGTATCCTTTTTACGTGAGACTGGAGGTAACTGCTCAGCTTCTCTTTGGCATCAACCTGTATGGTCTTGCCCGAAACATAGTTCAGCTCCGACTCGATGCCGTCCACCTTCTTCTCGAGAGCGGCGAACCTCTTGTCGGTCGACTCCATGAATGTCTGGAGAGTCGTGTTGGTCTGCCGCTGCGCCTCCGTTAGCTCTTGAATCGCCTCCCAGACCTTCTTCTGGTCATTCTTCCGTTCCTCTTCCGCCTTTTCGAATCGGGCTGGCAGCTTGAGAAGGTCGTCCGTCAGTAGGTTTTTACGGATCTCCGCCGCTTCCTGATCGTCGGCAAGAAAGGCCCTCCAGACGGCTTTGCGCCAGTCCGGATGCTCCCGCAGGGCGGCCAAAATGTCGTCAGTGGAGTGGATGGAGGCGCTCACGTCAGGCTAAGTATGTACCGGAAATCCCCTCAGGACAATCACCACCAGAAATCGTGCTTCTTCTTCGCCTGCTGTTTCTTAAGCTCCTCAATCTCCTTTTTCGATAGATGCTTCTTCTTGGGATCAATCTTCTTCGGATCACCGACCGCTAGCTTCTTTGCCGCCGTCTTCGGCTGGCCGCCCCCCGTAGTCAGGCTCGTCTTCCTCACGGCGAATCCGTTGCCCGCCTCCGGCATGAGTCCCCTCGCCGGCGTCCGCGGCAGCCCGCTTCGACCGATCGACCGGGCAACCGACTGCATCGAGAACGGAATGTCCGAGCTGTGAGGCGCCTGGTCCTCGGCTGCCGAGCGAGGGCCCAGCACCGATGCGGGAGCCAGAAGCAGACCGCCGGATGCCGTCCTGCGCATTTCCAGGATCGGCTGATCCGGATCGAAAAGCAGCGCGTCGCCAGCCTGAGCCACGAACGAGTAAGCCTCGTCGGAGGCATCGGCCTTCGAGCTCACATCGAGCTTCACCGCATTGCGCCCGATCACGGTCGGAGCGACGTCAAGAGTCGTCTTCCCTTCGCCGACTCTTGTCCGCCACGTCGATCCATCATCAAGAACCACCGTCGCCACCTTCGTTCGGACGACGCCTTGCCTCTGCAAGGCATCCAGAGCGCTTTCCGCTTCCGGAAGGCTCATTCGAAGATCACCTTCCGGAGTCTGTCCCGAGAAAAAGGCCACGACCTGTCCCACCAGGTTGTTCGGGAACGCCGTCCCATCCGCCAGCTTTTGCCGGTCGACCTCGACTCGCGCGACCCGGAGCTCGACCGCGGCGCCCCGGGCGTCCAACTCCTGCAGCGTCTTCTGGATTGCCGGAATTCGCGCCCGATCCACTAGAATCGCGACCTGCCGCGTCCGCGAATCGTAACGGCAAACGTCTCCCGACGTCAGCGAGAGTCCCAATACCTGGTACAGCCAGCGCTCCATCTCGGGTTCCGACTTGTTCGGATGGGCGTAGCGGAAAGTGTACACGAACGATTGTTTCCCGACGGTCGCCAGATCGATGTGCTTGAATGACACCTTCCCGCTCTCAAAGCTGGTCTCATAGCCAGCCCGGCTCGCGGCCGCCATGATCACATCGACCGGCTCGCCGGACGGGACCTCCACGCTCACCCGGTGTCGGTCCCCGGGAGGAGCGCCGATGAGTCCCGTTTCCGACAGCATCGCCGCGATCAGGTCGTCGAGCGGCATTTCGCTGATCGACCAACCGGAGGAGGGAGGAGCCGATGTCGTCCGTGCCCCTCCCTCGACATCAACCTCAATCTCCGGAATCTTCGACGCCCACGACGGATTCGCCATACCAACCAGAAGCAACGTCAGCGCCAGCCGTTTCACGGATTTGATCCCCTCAAGGAGAGCCGCGGTCCACCAAACGCCGGCATCTCCGGTTCCATCGCATCGGTTTCGCGAACGAACGGAAGCGTCTGCGGCTCCCCATCCTGACCCTGAACCGTCGCGCCGTCGTCCCGGACGGAGATCAGCTCGTAGATCTGGCGAACTCCTTTTTCGCGTAACGCGAACTTCTGGCCGATCTTGATGACCGACCGGCCCAAAATAATTGCCTTCCCCGGACAGACTCCCAGGAGCCGAACCGAACCCAGCGTTCCCTCCTTGGCCCGAGCCGGAGCGGAACGTGACACCGCAGAGCCGAAGCTTCCGCCGCTACCCCAGGACGGCAACCCGAAGGCATCCGTTTCCGGAACGAGTATCGCCATTCCGGCAACCGGCGACAGACAGATCAACGACAGCAGGCACAGATTGTATTTCATAACTTGTCTTCCACGACGATCGTCGCCTCCACGGCTTCTCTCTTTGCTTGGGCCGACACGGCGGTCACTTTCTGCCACGCCAGCCCGGAGCGAAGAGCATCCAACAAATCGTTCACCGCTCCGCTCGGCCCGGAGACCCACACGCTGGCGGTACGGCGCTTCCGTGAGTTTCCCTCCCGCACGCCGTCCACGCGCAGGCCATGGATGCCTTCCGCCTTGGCCATCGTGACCAGTTTTTCCGACAGCTTTGTCCGCCTGTCTTTTTCCCAGGAAGAGATGACCTGCTCCGCTAGTGCCTCTTTCGAGGCCAGGCTGGCGGTCTTGGCTTGCGCTTCCCGATACTTCGCCAGAGGACCACTCCTGAGGTCGGTTACGATCCACATTACCGCGAGGGCCAGCAATCCAGACAAGGTCACCATTTGTTCGGTCTTCATCGTTTGTTCTCCTCCTTTCAGGGAGATGCGGTTGACTGCCTTGCGACCGTTCCTCGGATTGTCACCGCAACCCCTCCATCGGTGGCGAACTCTTCGGCGAGCTCATACAGGAACGACACCGGCCCAGCCGTGTTCACCGCAATCTCCCGCTCAAGAGAGTTTGCGTACATGGATGCGAATTCCCGCAAGCTGCCCTGTCCCTCGACCAGCGCCACGATCTTTGCGTCGGCGGCTCCGGCCTCGGATCGTCCGAGGACGAAGGATACCAGACGCCCCCCTTGAGGACGGGCGAACAGCATGATCTGAGCCAGAAGCTCAAGGTCGGAGGCTGCGTGATACGCTGGCTCCATCGCTCTCGCCCGAGAAATCGCGGCTTCTGCCTGATCCGCGCGCGCGATTGCCTGCGACGCCATTTCAGGAGTGACGCGCCAAGCCGGATGAGCGAACATCGCGCCCGCCGCGATCCATCCCGCCACTCCAGCCGCATACCAGCCGATCGTCGGCCACGGCCATTTCCTCAACGCGTCTAATACCGCCTTCACCTTCTCCAGCGGCGATGCCGCAGGCGCGGGCGAGGCGGGCGCAACCGATTCCACTTTTTCCGGCTCCTCTGCTTCGCTCTTCCCTTCCGGCTTCTCTTTTTCCAAACATATCTCCATGTCACCTCCTTCCTGCGATTTTCCTGACACTCACGTTTCCCCTTTCTTGCTTGCGCTGATCCATTCAGCCGCCACCTCATCGTCCATCACGCAGGACCAACGCCAGAGACCAAGCGAATCGATTTCCCGGACAGTCTCGTCCGTCCACGGCACCACCGCCGTTCCCGATCCCTGAAAGTACGCCGCGAGAAAGCCGCGCTTCACCCGACCGGCTTCCGCCTCGGGAAGCGCTATCCCGATCCGGCTGTGTGGGGTCTCGACAGCCGGAGCCACGGATGTTCCCAACCGCTCCGCGGCCAGATGCAGCTTCCCTGCCTCGATCCAGAGCGGAAATGGAGCCAACAACACGCCAGCTAGCCATCCCAGCGGCAACGCGCATGCGCCTAGAACGAGGACGGCAAAGAACGCGCTCCACAAGACGGGCCGCTTCGCCATCCGAACACAGAAACCACGGATCCGGCCGCTCATGGACGGCGGGCTTTTCAACAGAAGACTCAAGGCCGCCGCAACGCCCCAAGCCGCCAGAACCGGCTCAAGCTGCCATCGCACATTGCTTCCTTTCGAGCACCTTCTCCACGAGGTCGATCTCCACCCTGAGCTCCTCTATCCTCCGGAGAAGATCCGCTGCATCCAGCCGCTCGACTTCCTGTTCCCGTCTTGCCAGCATCCCGGACCGGGCGTTCTCAAGCGCTCTGCGCGACTCGTTTGCGGAAGCTTCGAAGAAAGACGCTTTCGCTTCCGCCTGTTCCTTTTTCATCTCGGCGGCCAGCGTCCGCTCACACAACTCGACCACCTCGCTCGCGCTCTTGCGAACCCGCTCTTCCGACTGGGACAACAACTCGGCGACCACGCGCGCGGCCTTCCCCTCAAACCGAGCCAGCACCTCCGCCCCCCTTGGCTCTCCAGGCAGCAGATAAAGACCGCCGCCGAGCGCCACTATGTCGGATTGGCCCACTCCTTCGACTTCCGGAAAAGCGGTGCCTGGCAAGGACACCAGACGCCATTCTCCTGTTTCACGAGTCTGCTGCTGCACCGGCGCGCGACTCTCGCTCCTCCTGGCTGGCAGGGAGAGCGTCGCGGCCAAAAGCGCAGCGCCAGAGAATAATGACGCAATGCTACCCAGCGGCGCGAACTCATCGCCCATCGAGGAGAGCTCGACGCCAAGCAACACCGCGATCGCCCAAGCCGCTGGCACGATCCAGCGCCAGACGCCCGAGCCCCACCATCTGGCTGCATGAGGCCACCACGGCCACGAAAGCCAGGAGCCGCGTTCTAAAGGATCCGGACGCTTGGCCCGGACGAGTAGCACGCCCAGCAACAAGGATGGAAAGATCGCGTCCATCAGTCGTCGCTAACCTTGAGCACCACCGTATTCGCCGATGCGTCGATCGGCTTCCGGAAGGTCTTTCCGCGAACGCTGACGCTCACGTCATCCGCGCCGAATATCACGAGGGCCACGTCGCCATCCGGCAACTTGACGCGCTCGAACGATCCGGCCGGCTGCACCGGGATGCGCAAGGACGTCGAGGAGGTTTTCTTCGGAAGCGGATGATCGTCTTCCGGATCGGCGGCCGAGATGCGTTGCCCGGGTCTCCCCCTAGGAAGCTCGCCGGCGCGGATCCGACTCTTGCTCTCGGCGAGACCTCCTTTCGGCAACTCGCCCGCCCGATCGGACGATCCGAATTCAGCCAGCATCTTTCGTTGCTCGTCACTCAATTCCATTCCGCGGACCGATCCCTCAACCTTGTCCAGCCGCTTGTTCATTCTGTCGTAATCCACCTCAAGTCCCTTGCTGGCGGAACCCGGATTGGGAACCACCTGCTGCCCCCGTACGAAGAGCGGCTTCGGTTCGAGCCCGGATTCCTCCTCGCTTTCCCAATGACCCGGGCGGGTCATCACCCAGACGTACTCGCCGCTGTGGGCGTTACCCTGCTCGTCCACCCTGCCCTTGACCCATACCTTGACATATTTCGGCGGGATCAACTTCGGATCCTGCGGCTCGACTCCGCCGATTTCCGGAGGATGCGCGAACGAATACGTCGGCTCGACGATCTTTCGGTGTACGGCAACCGGTTGTGGGTGTTCCTTTGGATGGGCCGCACAGCTCGCCATCAGAAGCGGGAGCAAGAACACGGTTCGTTTCATCAGACATCCTTTGCGCTGATCACTTGCTTGCGCCCGCGCCATTCGGATAGTCCGCCTCCGACACGTCCAGCGCATCGGGCAGGTAGATCCGATGACGAGTACCCCAGGGACAAGTGACGTAGGGCCCGTACTCCTCCAGCCGCTGGGCGAGCAGCTGGTTGATCGCGCCGGAGGCGCTCATGCCCGCCATCATCCCCATCATCGGCATCATCTCGGTCATCGACGACATGCCTCCCGTGGAACCGGAGCCCATGCCGCCGTACATCATGGGCATCATGCCGTACATGGGCAGCATGCCCGCCATGCTGCCCATGTTCGCCATCGAGGCGGTCAAGGCGGCCATGATCTTCGAGCCTCCGCCCTTGTCGATGCGGACGCCGGGAATTCCCTCCAGGCCACGCGTATCCTCGGCGATTCCCTTGAGGTGAAGGACCTGACCGGAGGGGAGCACGGCCCGGTCATAGGTCACATGCAGGCGGTCGCGCATCTTCCCGGTAACGGTTCCCAGGAACTTGACCGGAGGCGTGAGCATGTCCCGTCCGTGCCAGCGCATCGGCTGCATAAGTCCAGCCACGACTGGTACTTTCTCATTCTCGCTAAATGCCCATTGCATCAAAGCAGCCTCAAGCCATTCGCCCGGAGGAATGGTCGTTTCCGGGTTTAGTTCCGCCCCCGCTCCTCCGGATCCGGGCTGCGCCGATGCGTCGGGCTGCTGTGGTGGCGGCGAAGCCTCGCCCGGCTGCGGTGGACGGGCGATCTGCGTGTTATGAAAGAAATACCGGCCGGCCTTATATCGAATCGAGGGAGTGGCCGGCTCGGAAGCGGACGGCTGCGCCAGTGGCGATTGCGATTGGAGCCCGGTGGGGACCACAATGTTCGAGAACGCGCCGCTTGACGCTCCAACCATTGACGGCGGCGCCTTTGGCTTGGGAGGCTCGTTTCCTCCCCGCGGAGGCGGATCGGGCTCGGGGTCGGGCAATTTGATCGGCCCGCCGCGTTCGGTTGGCACCAGGGCGTCGAAAGCATCCTCCAATCGTTCCTTCCCCGGTTCCCCGGACGCCGTATTGACCGAAACCGCCGGGGTCTCCTCCGGCTTCGGTGGAGGCTTGGCTTCCGGTTTGCTGCGCAGCGGAGCGCGCGCCTGACGCAATGTGGAGATCCGGGAAATCATTCCGTAATGCTTCACCGCCAGTCCGATCGCCGCGACGATCACGGCCGAGAGGATTGCTATGACCAGAACCGGCTTCTTCATTGCGCCTCGGTGAGCGCATCGACCTCCTGGGCCTTGCGCGATGGAGATTCCTTCGCCGGCTGCCAGTAGAGCTCGAAGGGCTGCGTCGGCGAAAATGGCGGATTGGCTACAACCAAGACCCCGGTCGCGCTCTTTTCCGGATCGACCACCTCCGGCTCTACCGTCACCCAATCCGGGGTGAAGAGATGATCCCCGATATGCACCTGGAGGCGGGACTGATCCAAGCGCACGGGAAACGGATATGGGTTCCTCCAGGCGAATGTCACGGCCACCAGTCCGTCCTTCCAGCTATAGAGCCAGTAGTAGACGAACTCATCCGACTTCCAGAAGAGCTTCACCCGGCGCACGGTGTTCGGCGGAATGGCGTGCGCGGCGGCCATTGCCTCCCAGTTCGCGACCGTGTTCGCCACTTCCGCGATCCGTTCTACGGCAACGGGAGATCCGCCCGATCCGTTGGAATCCTCGAATGAGGAGACATTCATCGCGAGCTCGGCCTTCACGAGATTCGGCTCGATGAATACGTGGTAGAGGCGCTTTTTCCCTCCCCGGAAAAACACGGTCATCGACGTGTCCGATGCGCTGGAGTCGAGTACCTTGAGGATCAGATGGTTCTTGCGGACCGTCGCCGAGAGCGCCTGCGGATCTCCCACGACGGGCGCTCCGTCCATCGGGTCGGAAAAGGTAAGCACCAGCGGATAACCAGGGGCAACGCGAAGAATCAGTTCCTCATTGTCGGATTGGTAAACGGTTTCGACCTTTTGCTGCAGAAACTCCCGAAGCTCGTCTTCGCTCAGCTGGCTGGCTGGCTTCCCGTTGATCTCGACTTCGGGCGGTTCTCCCTCGATTACGCCAGGGCCAGACGTTCCCTGCTGCGGAGATTGCGCGAAAGCCAGAACCGGAAGCAAGGCGGCGAATGCCGCGATCAATCGTGGTTTCATTGGCGCAAATGCTGAAGGACATCGACCGCTGTTTGCCCGACCAATGGGAGAAAACCGATCACCAGGCCGGCCAGGAAGAGACACCAGCGCCAGAGGCGGCTTGAGTCGGCCAGCGCCGTCTCGAGGAGTTCCTTGTTCTTTCGCAAGGCGTCCTCGGCGATCTTGCAGTAGGCAAAAATCTGCTTGGTCGCCTTGCCCGCATCCTCAGCCGCATGCTCCATCCGCTCCGAAAGCTTGCCCGCCTTCACCGCCGCCAGCGTATCGAGCGCCTCCTTGGGCAACCTCTTGGCGGCGGCAAGCGCGATCTCCTCGGCGTGCAGGTCGGATTCTTGGAGGCGCCTGTTGACCCAGGCGGCATGCGCGTGCATTAGCACGAGCCACTCGCCTATCGTGTCGCGCGCGTCCTCCGAGTCGAGCTTCTCGTAGGTCTTTTGGGCGAGTTTCTTGTACTTCTCCGGCAAAAGAGCGATGGCTTCCTGCCAGAATTGAGCTGGTGATATGTCCTCAAACTCCGGAATTCTGGACTCTTCCCGTTTTCCGTTGTTCATGGCTTACCTCATGCTCGAAAGGTTGAAGGATCTCCGTTTCGCCGCTGGCTCCTGGCGGGCGATTTCTCCCTGTTCTGACTGGACGGCCTCCGGAAGGAAGACGTCGGACCGCTCCTGGTACTGCCTCCACACCTTCCTCATCCAGTCGTTCAATAGATACTTGTGCATGCGCGGCATCTGGGAAGAAGAGAGGGCATCCGCGTAGCCGAAAACGCCGTTTCCCCCGTTCTCGCGCCACTCCTCGGCAACCGCAGCCATGATGTTCTTAGTGTCGGTGAGGAGCTTCCCCAGGAGGATTGTGGGGGCTCGCAGCCGCTCGAGGTCGCGCTCCAGCTCCGATCCTTCGAGCATTTGGTGTTTTGAGGCGGAGTGCCGGTTCCGGATCACCGCGTAGTCGACGGCTTCTCCCAAACGCTGAACCGCCCCGTCGATTTCCGCCATGATCTCCTTGTCGTCCATGGGAAAGAGCAATAGCGTGATCCTCATCCCAGCCTCCGCCGCTTCCTCGAGAAACGCCTTGCTCAGCAGGGTTTCGTCCAGAAGCGGGGCCATGTTGACCATCGGGTCGAGCGCGAAAACGTCCGCATCCTGGTCGCGCAGGATCCGTGCGAGCACCCGCAACAGTTCCCCTTGCGGCTCTTCGTCGAGCCGGATGCGGACGGCCTCCACGACACTCGACGCGGAAGCGAGCGTTCGCCGATCCGGCGAAAGGTCGAATCCCTTCCAACGAATGCCTAGGTGATCCATCCAGGCGCCCCGCAGGGCGGCCTCGGTCGATTTGCCGACATTGCCCCTTGAGCAGTAGGGCGTCACGATACGTCTCATTTGTCCTCCCTGTGTTCGTTACCGGTACAGATCCATCGGATCATTGAACCTATGCTTCCTATGCGCTGATCCCTCGGAGGCGTTCGCCACTGCATCTGGCCGCGCCTCCCTCTTCGCGTGAATCCAGCCACGGATCCGCTCATAGCCAGGGATTCGCGGACCGTCTTCCGGCTTCCAGCGGGTTCGGAAGACGGCATGTATCTCCTTGATGCTGACGCCTCGCTCGATCATCTGGGACACCCATGTCCAGTGACGGTCGATGGATGATCCGCGCACTGATTTCGATGCAACTGCGGTCCTGGCGTCGAGGACCAATCGGGAGTCCGATGGACTCGGCCTAAATGGCTCCCCAGGTATCCTGATCTTCCACAACTGCCGGAGCGAAATGTGGATCACGCCCTTAGGACGCTGCGCCAGCCACTGGCGTATCTCCCGCCATTTCCAGCCCGCCTGCCGCAAAGCGATCACGGCCGGAGTCACGATTGCGGTTTTGGAGTACTTGCCGGAGCCTGTTCGGCTCGTTTCTGTCTCTTTCCTGGCTTTTTCTGTCTCTTTCCGTTCCCTCATCTGTCTTGTTCCTTCCTTTTACTGTCTGTTTCCTTTTCCAAGGCCGTTTTTTCTGTCCGTTGTCCGCTTTTCCCTCTCTGGCTCCTATTTTCTTCTGTCTTTTGCACCGATTCGCCGAACTAGCCGCCGCCGGCCGCTTTTCCTGTGCACACTTCTTTTTGTAAATGGCTCACCCCCAATCTCTCCGAAAAACCTAAAGGGGGGGCGGGCGGAACAGGAAGGATGGCGCGCCGCCCGCCCCCCCGGAGAGAAGCGCGCAGAGTGCCTGGAAGGGTGAAGGCGAGCCGGGGCGAAGCGAAGGATGCGTGGGGATGGGCCGGACGGACGCGCGCAACGCTACGGAACGAGACAGCCAGAAAGAAGCGTAGCGGGCGCGAGGGAGCAGGACGCGGCGCGCCGGGAGACGCAGGCTGCGGGACGGAAGGGCGATAACGACCGAATCGGAGGAAACGGGCTACGGGACCAGCCGCCGAACGGGCGCCAACGCCCAGGGATGAGGCAACCCGCAACAAGGGCCTGCAGCACGAAGACACGCGGCTACCGGCAGGATGCAACGGAAGACCCCCAGTAGGCCCGCATGACGACGCAGCGGCCCAGGGGTCGGAGGAACGGACGCAACCCCCTGGGGGGCACGTCGAATAACGACGTGCGGCAATCTCACGAGAACCGGCGGCCCTCCCAACGAGAGCATGGATCCAACCTCTTGAGGCGCGCATCGAATGACGATGCGCGGCAACCTCCCTCCGATCTGGCGATAGGCGGACGCAACCCGCTGTCCGCGCGCCGAATGACGGCGCGCGGTAACCTTCCTCTCCGATCGACCCTGTGCGTCCGACGTCCTAAACGCGCATCGAACGACGATGCGCGGCAATAGCCCGACGCCTACGGCAAGCGATCGAGCGATGTCCCGATAGGAACGCAACCAAGATTCGGCTCCGAATGGCGCGAATCCAGCCTCCTGGGCGCACGTCGAATGACGACGTGCGGCAGCACCAAGAGTCCGGGTGACTGACGGGCGCAACCTCCTGGACGCGCGTCGGATGACGACGCGCGGCTGCATCAATCAAGCGCCCGGATCACACCGGCTGCGGGAACGCCCTGATGGGCGAGCCGAAACACTCACGGACTATCGGGTGACCGGCGCACGTCCGATGAACCGGCGATTGGTAATGCGGATCGGCAGGCAGGCCCAGGCAGCTGGCAACATCCGAACCGGATGCCGGGGAGAACGGAACCCGATGCCGGACAGCCTCTACCCCCGGTCTTCTTTCAACCCGAAGCTTTCGCATTCCCGAATACCGCTCCGTCCACTGACCCGGGGTAAATAGATCCCCTCCTGCCGATAGCGACTCACAACGGTGTCGGGGCAGAAGCGGACCTGCTCGAGATGGTGCGACGGCTCGCCGGAACGGCCATGGGCCGCGGACGGGTGATGACGGGGCCGTCCGCTTGCCCAGTTGCCCCCCATTCCCTTCCCGGGGGCCTATGAGACTGCGAAGATCTTATAGGATGGCGCGAGGGAACCGACTCATCGCTGCCCATCCGCAGAGCTCCGATCCCGAAAGCTCTTTCGACGCATTCCTTTCTGGGGTAAGGCGGCGTTGCGGGCTATGGGCCTTTCCAGCCAGCCTTTCGACTGGAACAAAGGCGGGCCGGACCGCGTTCCGCGCCGAGCGCCAAGGGCGATCCAGGGAGCCCCATCGGGGAAGGACATTGCCGCATCCAGAACGGGCATTGCACCTTCCGGCGTTACGCCGGGCGGCGTCTTCCCTCTCCGCTTGCCCCTTTTCCTTCGCATCGTCAGACGATCCGCGTCCCGGAAGCAACGATTCGGCGCCCGCTGCGATCCGCCTTCCTGTCGGTAATGAACAACGTCCTTACGCTTGCCGAGAACAGGAGGTTGCCATGGCATCACCTACGGTCACGGCAAAAGGCAAGTGACCCTGAAACGGGACTTGCTACGGCATCTCGGGATCCAGCCGGGGGAACTGGTCGAGTTTGAAAAGCTGCCGGGTGGAGAATTGAAGGTGCGCGGCCAAGAAGAAGGATCGACGGTTTTCCACGCGCTGGACGGCAAGGTGAAGCTGCCAAAGTCGCTGACAATCGAGGAAACCTCAAGGTTGGCTTTTCCTGGGGCCGCGAACGGATTGCTCATGAACAATCCTGTTTCACGTCGGACACTGCCGTAGCGAAGCCGTGTGATTCTCGATCAGATCCGTTCGGAAAGGACTTTTCGCAGATTCTTGTGGCCTTTGATCGCCTGAGGAAGTCTCCTATTAGCGACCGCGTTATTCCCCGACCATTCTTTCGATGTCCGCCTCGTTCAGAGGTTCCTCGACGGCGTTGCGAAGCCATGAGGGATCAAAGCCATCTGTAGACGTTCCCTCGACGTTCATGGTGACCTTCCCCTCATCCGACTTGCCAGCCAGGTTGGCGATAGCCAAAAATGCCCGGTGGATCTGATCTCTCGTGGCCTTGAACTTGAGGCGCACGATGCTCTGGCGGTCATCAGCAGGCTTACTAGGAGTTGTGGGCGATGCACTGTCTGGAACACCCGGTTGTACGGGCGTTCCAGGACCCGGAGTCGGGACTCCGGGTCCGGCTGGTACGCTGCCCTGCGCGGCTGCCACCTCGGGAACGGCCGAAGGAGCCATGATGAAGCCGGACTCGAAGTCAACTTCGTCCTCGGCCAGAGTTCTTCCGATTACCACCTTGTCCCGAGCGATCTGGAATTTCCCGTCCGGGCCCAGAGCAGGCTGCAACCCGCTCGTGTACGCGAAGATACCCTCTGTCACGCCGCGCGCGATGCCTTTCCCGAGGACGCTCGACGACTCTAGACGCGGAGGGGCGATGTCCCGGAAGAAGGACTCCAGCACGTCGGACGCCTTGATGCCGAGGATCGGCGATTCACCGGAAGTGGTCGACTCTCCCAGCTTCACTCGCTCCGCGATCTTGCGAGGGGTCACGCTTCCATAAACGCGAGGCGTCCCCACACTTGTGAGAAGCTCCATAATTCGCTGCTGAATCCCGGCTGCTTGAAGGGGTCGGCCGCCGCGCTCCACGCGCTCGATGTCGATCTCGCCACCCTCCACGCGCGGCAGCCACACTGCGGCATACAGGTCGCGGAAGCATGACTCTGCCGCAGCCTCTTCGGTCCGCTTCCTCTCCTTGAGCTGGTCCAGTTGGTCTTTCGTCAAGCGGAGCTGCTGCTTCTTCGCGTCCACCTGTTCGATGGCAAGGAGGTAACGGACCGCGCGTCGCAACGCCTCGATTTGTTTCTTATTAGGAATGGCCAGGCCGAGGCCGTTACGGAAGCGCCTCGGGCGATCACCGAACTTCGCCAGAAGCTCTTTCGCCTGGCTTTCCTGGTCGGCCTTGCACTCTCCCGCGAATTCCAGTGGAAGATAGGCGACCAAAAAACGCGGATCCTCATCGGGAATGTCCTGGCTCTTCACCGGCCACACAATGGCCGCATGATGTCCCGCAAGCCGAGCGTCGAGCATCCCCTTGATCTTGTCACGAACGGAGCCTCGCCCCTTGGACTGGGCTTCCTCGCGGGTGATAGCCTGCTCCGCATCCTCGATGAGCTTCGTGACGTTGGGGTCCTTCTTGAAGCAGTACCGAACGCCGTCATAGTGGAGGTAGAGGCAGGCGTTCCGGAGCTCCGACAGCACCGCCGTGGCGGTGATGTTGTCCAGGCCGGGACTGACGCACGCGGCGAGAAGTTCGCTCTCCGTCACACCAGGGGGAAGGGTTTCGGCCTCGCCCGCACCCTCGCGCCGGAGTCCACCGAATGAGTAGAGAAGGATGGCCGTGGCGATGCGGGTCGCTGGCTTGACGCCGGCCAACGCAGGATCCTCTCGGGCCATCCGCTCATCAATCCGCTTGGCCCTGGCATTCGGCCCATCGATGTCCGCGGTGATCACCGGGTCGTAGTCGTTCTGAACGCCGAGTTCCTTCAGCATCTTGACTCGGACATCGACGTCCTTGATGGGTACGTCTCCGGGGCCCAAGAGCGGTTGTGCCCCGCCGTTTCTTTTGAGGGAGTGCATGCAGGAGGCGAGAAACCGAAGCACGCCCCGCGTCCGTTGGAAGGCGTCTACGGCCGTCCAGCGTTCCCGCATCACGTCGATGAGAGCCGGATGGAAGGGGTAGGCCGAGCGCATCCGATCCCGGAGCAGGCGCCCTTCCTCCTCTGCCTGCAGGCGTTCAGCAGGCGTTTCCGCGTACGCCTTGCGCACCCCGGTAACGACCTCCTGATACGAGGTCGCCACATCGGTCGCCGTGGCCAGGTCCGGGATGGCGTCGAGAAGGCGACGCTGCAGAATGGGAAGGACCTCATCCCCGGTGACTGGCTCCCGAAGCTGATCCACCCTTGCGGCGAGCTTGTCGATTTCCGCGAGCAGAGAGACGTTCCCGAGTGCCTCCCGAGCGCTCCAAGTGAGCGAATAGACGAGCGCCGCATTCGTGCTGCCGGACACCTCGACGGTGAGATTCTGGAAGAAGTCTTTGGCCTGCCGTTGGAGAGTCGAATCGAGGACGGCCACTGCCGCCGCGCGTTCCATATACTTCAGTACTTCGTCGAGGAGTAGGAGAACCGGACGCCCGCCAGATCCTTTAGTGAGAACATCCCGGATCACATCTCCGCCGGGAGAGACGCGATCCTCGTCGTGCTGCGCCACGATTGGGAAGGCTCGTTCCGGGTCGATCTGCCAGGCGAGCCAGCCCCACATCGTGCGAATCGTGCGTCCTCCGTCGAGTTCCTTGCCGTTGCGGGCGTCGAACTTCTCCCCATCGAACACGGCGACTGCGACATTCTTCGGCCGGGCAAACCCCTTGCCTTCGGGAATGATGTCCAAGGCCTCCCGCTTGCGGGCGGCATGCAGGAGCGATGCTAGGGTGTGCGACTTTCCACCCCCGAAAGGTGTGCGGAGCTTGAGCACCCGGTTGTAGCCCGACTTTCCGGCGAGCGACGCCAAGACCTCATCGAGGAGTTTCCGGAGGTCGGAAGTCAGGTAGGTCGCCCGGAAGAAGGCCTCCGGGTCCCGGTTCACGACTGGAACATTGTGATCGCCGGAGGCGATGGCTCCCAGGTCGATTGCAAAGACCGCCTCCGTAAGCGCCCCCTCTTCCACATCGGGGTGTAGCTTCACAAGGTCGGTCCACGGGCGAAGGGCTAGTGTGCTCAAGGGTTGGCTTCCTCTGGAGAAGATGCCCGACGACCTCGCCGTCGTCGCAGGAACAGAACCGGCCTACCGTAGGCGCTTCCGGTCAGCTGATCGAGGTTGGCGTGGCTTATGTCTTCCAACCTCCCGAGTTTGCTCGTCCAGGTTCCGTCCGCGAGCTGCCGAGCAGCATGGGTGGGACATCCGTCCTCGTGGCCGTAAATCGCAATCTTCTGCCAGCCCGGTTCCAAATCCGGGTTCTGGCACTCCTCGAATCCGAAGAGTCGAAACGCCTCGACGAATGCCTCCAACGTCTCATGCCGGCGGACGCCCTCGGGCCAGTAGGACACTTCGGATTCATCCGGCCACCACCAACGGATGGTCTCTCCCAATGCCCACGCAACGCAATTGTAGTCGAACTGCGCTCTGCTCGTGACGGCGTAGGATCCTGCGGTGAGTTGGGGGAACCAATCCGCCAAGCGATCGCTCATCAGCGAAGCCCCCGTCTTTCCGCCCACTCAAGCCAATCCCGGGCCATCTCGCGGACTCGGCCCCGGTTTTGTTGCCGAACGGGATCTTCGCCCGTAATCGCCCGCAATGCCAAAAACCAGTGGTCTGGCTGCCGTTCCAGCTCGTCCAGGATGTACGGCAATACGTCCGGGCCCATGCCTATGATTTGCTGATAAGCGGGATGGAGGATCATTTCCCTGATAGAGGAAAGAGGTCCGCATTCCTTGCGCCATCTGTCCGCCAGCGCCAGAAACCGCCGTTCCGCAGAACTGCTTCCGGCAATCCAGCTGGACTCGATCAGCGAGGTGGATAAACCGCCTACCTGTCCAGCAAGGCTCAGGCGCCGAATCGACCGCTGCGTTTCTGCTGACCCTTCGGACGCCCATGTTGGCCGTCGCTCGGGAAGACGCAATTCCGCAATGCTTGTCATCATCAGTCCTCCGGTTCGAACAGACTGCGTAGTTGATCCGTGATGCTGTCTTCGAAAGCCACGACAATGTTCTCGTGCGCTTGCTCCACCTGAATCTTCACGATGTTGTCGTCGATAGCTGACTCAAACTGAATGATATCGTAGAAGTCGAGGGCAAAAGCCTGTACGACTTCGGAAGGACTTGGGGCGGGCGCTGTACCAAAGGTGATCAGTACCTTGTGGTCCAGTTTCGGAACCTCCACACGCACCATGAATGGCCCATGTACGTCGCCCAGACTCTGCGGCAGGTTAGGGTAAACCGTGAAAAAGTCCTTCAGCCGCACCGGAGCACGGGGAATCACTACCCGGTTGATGTAACGCACACCGATGCGGGAGATCCGCGCGGGCCGCGAAAGCTCGCTGTAAGTTCGCAACGCACCGTAGATGGCAGGCTCCCACTCCTCAAAGTGCGGATAAGGAGCCAGTTGATTCACAACGAGAAGGTCTTGGGCAATCTGGATCATGCGATTCTTTTCGTCGGAGATGAATTGCATCCACGAAGGAAGCTGGCGCACCCCAGCCTCCGCTTGTTCGTGTCCTAGGGTGATCCGCCCTTGCTGGATCTTCCGTTGTCGCTTCTAGGGAAACTCGTTCTTCCATCGTTCATAAAATGCACCGGGTACGGTTTCATCCCAGGCCGAGCCTGAAAAGTAAATCTCACAGAGCGCCTCGATTACTGGCGATTTGCGGTACCTGCGATCGAGCACCGTCCTGCGATCATGCTTTGCGCGCTTCGATTCGCTCATCCGCGCCTCCCAATGTCGAACAACGTGCCTGCATCCGCCCCCAGCCGCTGGTCGATCAGCGCCCGCCAGTTGGCGACGAGCTTCTTCACGGCCGCCTGTTCAGCGGCCGTCGTCGCCACGGTGTGTTCCGGACCGTCCTCCCTCTTGCCCGCCAGAGCAGTTCCGGCGAGGGCCTGGGCCACGAGGCGCAGGCGCTCCCGGTCAGGCCGTGCCTCGTCAAGGAACCTGTTGAGGTTGCGGGGCTGGTTCTCCACGAGCCACAGGATGCGGTGGAGCGCGTCGATGAGGGCGGCCGGCGTGCCGCCGTCCTCCGGCAGGCCCAGTTTCTCGTCTTCACCTCGCTCCGTGAAGTCCCGCAGGCGGTACTTCCCCTTCCTCTTATCGACCAGTGCGTGGCGTCCGGTTGATAGGCCCTTCTGTCCGTCGAGTTCGACGTTCTGCCCGTAGGTGAAGACAATGGCCTCGCCAGCCTCCATCTCGGACGCCTTGTAGGCGTAACGCCAGAGCACGTAGAACCGGCTCGGACCATCGACGGCGGCTACGCCGCTGCCGGCCATGCCGAAGATCTTCTCCAGGAGCGTCTCAAGGACGACACCTTCTACTTCGGCGAGGAACTTCTCGGACGGGACTTCTTCGCCGTTCGCATACTCGACGCGAGAGAAGCGGCTGTACGCCCGGAGGCCGGCACCCACAGCCGCGATCACGAGGTCCGCGCCCGTGATTCCCATCTTCCAGAGGCAGTCGGTCCGCTCGCGAACGATCTGCTCTAATTCCGGACGAACTTGGTCCTCATAGGAGCCTCTGTCCATCCTCGCGCCATTGCGGGCGACCAAAAAGATGCTGGAGGCCAGGGCCGCTGTTCCCCGAGCGATGAGCCGCGCTTTCATCTCGGTGTCGAGAGGCCAGGCCTCGATTACGGTCAATCCACTACGCCGCAGGGCGTCCACCAGGGTGGACCAACCGAGCGTTGTCTTGTGTGCATAGACAACCACCATGGAGCCCCCCGGTTTGAGAACCCGTCTAGCCTCGGCGAAGGACAGCGCCATCATCTCTTCGTAAGCCTCACGCGCCTTCTTCTTGCTTCGACCATGTCGCACCGGATCAGCGACGATTTCCAGCTTCTTTGGCGTCGCGTCGGTGGCGAAATGTTCCGGATAGAGAGGGCCGATCGTGCGCTTGAGCCAGACGTAAAAGAAGTCAGCCAGACGCGCATAATCGACGTTGTCGTAGTAGGGCGGATCCGTGACAACTGCATCAAAGAACCCGTCGGACCAAGGCAGCGCTGTGGCGGAGCCGCGAGAAACGGTAGCGGTTGACTTAATGGCCCACGCATCTGCCCACCCGGCAATCGTACGTTCCAGTTGGCTTTGCCAGGATCCACCAATACCCGAGAAAGGCACTTGCTCGGCAAAGTCCCAAACCATGGGCAGAGCCTGTCGGCCAAAAGCGTCCACACAGAGTTCAGCATCGCATTTCCACCTCGTAAGAGAACAATTTAGGCCAGCAAGTTTGTTCAGAGGCAGGCAAAGCGATGTCACCACCGCCTTCCCCCTCTCCAGCTCCACGCCAGAGCGGTCGAGCTCGCCTAGGCACCCCCGCACCGCCGCTGCGAAGGTGAGCAGGCAGAGCATTTGACGGGGGGTGAAAAGTTCCGCCCACTTGGCGATTCCAAATCCTCTGCCGGCCACGGTAGTTTGGCTGGCTGTGTCCATCGGCTCGCTTGGAACCGTCAATCCTGTCCTCAAGCAGAGGGTCTCGATCCGCGCGCGAATTGCCTCGTCGTCCGGCCGGAACTCGGGGGCGTCGTCGGCAGAGAGATAGAGTTTCCCTTTCTGGCCAGGCCGTGTGCAGACAATTGCCATCATCTGTTTTCCCATGCGCTTGGCGCGTCCTTCGGCCTTCACATAAGCGCTATCGGCCACGGTGCCACAAAAAGCGCAGGTAGCGTTGCCGCCCTTGGAGAAGCCAGCCGGATCGAAACCAAGGCCTTTTTCGGTTTGGCTTTCGACCACTTCGAAACGCGCCTTCCTTTCGTCCCTTCGTGCGGTCATCCTGAGCGCGATGAAGCGGTTCCTCTTCTTGCAGAGCCAGGTCTGCTTGACGATCGGAACCGTTGCCGCGCAAGTCGGGTTTTTGCACCGCACCGTGTGCGTCCAAAGGTAGGCGATAGGCACGAGGTAGCCGGGTGGGACGTCTTCCTTGGATTGCCACATGTCCGCTTGGCGGAGCGGTTTCGTTCCCTTGGCCTTCGGGTCAGGAATGAGCGGATACAGATCGCAGATCTCTGCCCTGACCTTCTCGAGGACCCACTTCCCCCAGTAGCGGACTTCGTCGGCGAGGCCGCCCCATGTAGTCTCTCCCTCGGCGTTCTTCGGTCCAACCATGCCCCGCGCGGTCGGGTCAGCCTTCCCGTACTTCTGCGGGTAGACAAGCGTGCAGAGCTCGATGATGTGCGCCACGGGGTTCAGGTCGAGTGCGTAGGCTTCACACCCAAGCCGCAAGGCTTCCAGCGGGATCGCGCCGCCGCCGGCGAACATGTCCAGCACCTTCGGCCGAGGGGCGCGGCCCTCGGCGATATCGTCGACAGTCACCGGTTTACCGGTCTCGGTCGAGAGCCGTTCCGAGTGAGCTTCAAGGATGTGCTCCTGCGCGTCGGCGACGGCCTGCGGCACGGCGGGGTACTGACAGAGCCGCTCGACGAACTTCGCCGCGTTCGCGCGAGTCAGACTATCTCGCTTCTCCTCTGGGCCATTCGCGGGCCTAAACCGACTCGCTGGAACCAGCGCCCCGTATATCGCCGCACGGCACGCCACGAGCGGGCGCCGCGCCCACCAGAGGTGCAGGGTTGAGATGTGCCCCTTGCGGACGGCTTTCTCCCGTGAGGACTCTTTGCTGATCGCCTCGATGGGCAGGTAGTCCTCGATGAGGCGGCGGTCGTCGCTCATTTCGAGCCGCTCTCGGAGGCCGCAGTGGTGCCTTGCCACGGGAAAGGTTTCGCATCTGGGTATTCTTCCAAGTATGTTTGCAGTTCATCCTGGTTGAGCGGATACCATTCATCATAGGGGTAGCGTCTGAAGAACTCGGCAATCCGCTCTCTAAAGTGCTCATCCGCGATTCCGTTCAATCGCCCTTTCCGCAAGCACCGTAGTGCTTCCAAGTCGGCTCTTGGGAGCCGAAGCATGACGAGGAAATCGACGCCCATCTTGCTCGTAAAGCCAACCTTCTCATCGGGCGGCAGGTAGAACGGTAGTGTCCGCTTTTTTGTGTGCGGGTCGATTTTCCGCTTTGTTGTCTAACAGTAAAGAGAGCTGTTCGCACGCCGTCAACTCGGACCGGCGAGACCGCTTCCCCAAAGCGGTCGGCTCTAGCCGGGACAGTTGTGAATAACCCGCTTGGGGGTTATTCAAGGCGTGGGAAGCAACTCTCCACTTTTTCATGGCGTTTAGACTCCTTCCGCCAGGAAGAATCGCTCCCCGAACTGGATGGCAAATTGCCTGGCCGCCTGGTTCCAGGTCGGCGACGGATGTTTCCATTTCTTGGTGACGTTCCGTAAGACCAGGAAAATCAATTTGGTCGCCGCTTC
>NZ_KB901875.1:128638-136849 GCF_000379365.1 Verrucomicrobium sp. 3C
CGCACGGTCTTGGCCAGCCTGGAGGTGAAGAGCGGGAAAGTCTTTGCCCATGTCAAGGAGACCCGGACCTCGGCCGATTTCCTTTCGTTTCTGGACGAGCTCGTCAAACGCTACAAGGACCAGCGGCTCTACGTGGTTTTGGACAATTTGAACACGCACAAGAATGAAAAGGCCCGAAACTGGCTTAGGCTTCACCCTAACGTCAGCTTTCACTATACGCCGACCCATGCTTCCTGGGTAAACCTCATCGAATGCTTCTTCAGCATCCTGACCCGACAGGGCCTTCAACAGTCTGTTCACAAATCGGGCCAGGACTTAGAGCGCTTCCTCAAGGCTTACTTCGCCAAATACAATGACCACTGCCAGCCCTTCCATTGGACTAAAGGGCCGGAAAAGCTTCAGCACATCATCGAGCTCACCCAGCAATTCCAAGCCGAATATGCTGCTGCGAACTTATGAGTCGATGTACTAGCTCGTTCTCCTTCCGGTCTTTTGGCCTAGCGGAGCGGGGCTTGGGGAAGAACGTATGGCCGGGGAAGTGCTGTCCGACCCAGGAAAGGCTCGAACGGACCAGCCCGAGGAGATTTCCTGCCGCATGAAGGAGATCGGTCATGCTCAATGTGGAGTCGAACGGATCGAGGTTGCGCTGGTAAAAGACCCGCATTTGCGGGTCGAGCGAGCTTGGGAGGTGGGGCATCGAGGCGCCGTGGCCTACGCTCAGGTTGACGTGAAGGGAAGACATGGGGATTCTCCGGATCTTAGCCTGCATGTCTCTCACGCGTTCTCCTACGGCTTGCAAAAAAGACCGCTCTGCTTCGTTGGGGCTTGGGTTTTTGGCCCTCTTCGCAGCATGTCGTCATACAGCTCCCGGGGGAAACCCTGCGCCCCGCCTTGCATCCAGGCCCATTCGCCATGCCTCGGCTACAAACTTTGTGTGGAGTCGAGGAGTGACGCGGTGCGACGTAGGAGAGCCATAGCGGGAGCTGCCCCTTTCGGTATGACAGTGCCTGAGTATCTCTCCCTATCGGCCGTTTCCACTCCCCGCGGTAGTGTCCGCTTTTTTGTGTGCGGGTCGATTTTCCGCTTTGTTGTCTAACAGTAAAGAGAGTTGTTCGCACGCCGTCAACTCGGACCGGCGAGACCGCTTCCCCAAAGCGGTCGGCTCTAGCCGAGACAGTTGTGAATAACCCGCTTGGGGGTTATTCAAGGCGTGGGAAGCAACTCTCCACTTTTTCATGGCGTTTAGACTCCTTCCGCCAGGAAGAATCGCTCCCCGAACTGGATGGCAAATTGCCTGGCCACCTGGTTCCAGGTCGGCGACGGATGTTTCCATTTCTTGGTGACGTTCCGTAAGACCAGGAAAATCAATTTGGTCGCCGCTTCATCATTGGGAAAATGTCCTCTGGTTTTGAGGACCTTCCGCAACTGCATATGCAGGCTCTCGATGGCATTGGTCGTGTAGATCATCTTTCGGATCTCCTGCGAGAAGGCGAAGAACGGAATAACTTCTTCCCAGACTCTTCGCCACATCTGGACGATGGTCGGGAGTTTCTTCCCCCACTCGCCGGCGGCGAACTCTTCGAGTCGCTTGGCGGCGACTTCAGCAGTTTCCGCACTGTAGATGCGCTTGAGTTCCCCTGCCACCGACCGGCGCTCCTTCCAGTTGCACAAGGAGAGCGAATTGCGGATCAGATGCACGATGCNGGTCTGAATCTGCGCCTGGGGGAAAACGGCCGTGATCGCGTCCGGAAACCCCTTGAGCCCGTCGACGACCGCGATCAAGATGTCCTCCATCCCGCGATGCTTGAGTTCGTTCATCACCCCTAACCAGAACTTGGCTCCTTCGGTTTGCTGGATCCAAAGACCCAGCACATCCTTGGTGCCGTCGCGCCGGAGTCCCAAGGCCAGATAGACCGCCTTATTTCTGACCGCTCCCTCATCCCGGATCTTGACCCGCAACGCATCAAAGAAGACGACCGGATACATCCTCTCCAGCGGCCGGCTCTGCCACTCGAGCACATCGTCCATCACCGAATCGGTCACCGTGCTGATCAGATCGGCAGAAACCTCCAACTTGTACTGCTCTTCCAAAAACGCCTGGATCTCCCGCACCGTCATCCCTCGGGCATACATGGCGATGATCTTGGAATCAAAGCCCCCAAACCGCCGTTGCCCCTTGCGGACAAACCGAGGCTCGAAGTCCCCGGCTCGATCACGCGGCACCTCGATCTCCAGATGCCCATCCTCGCTCACCAAGGTCTTTCTGCTGGTCCCATTGCGATGGTTCTCCCGCCTCCGGCCCGCTTCGCCCTTGGGCGCCTGGCCTTTCTCGTAACCCAGATAGTGGCTCATCTCCTCTCCCAGCACCCGCTCGTAGAGCCGCTTGGTCAGCTGCTCCATGATCCCCCCAGGACCGACCAGATCATCCGGCTTCCGGTAGTCCTTCATCGGCTCTTCAATGATTTCCGGATTGATTCCCGGCTTCTTGCCTTCTCGGCCCTGCGCTTCCTGCTCGTTGTTCGTGGTCACTTCCCTTTCCCTTTCCATTTTCATCTCCTCCTACTTCGGTTGCGACCCACACACAAATTTTCGGATAAGCTCAGAGGAATCGGGCCAGCCATGGCGCCATGGGCCCACTCGCCACGAATTGCTTGGCCACGCGCCATGACAACGAATGCGACCTCATGAACGCACGACCAATGACGATGTGCGGCAACCTCCGTTGCCCTGGTGATAGGTAAAGGCAACCCGATGTCCGCGCGCCGAATGACGGCGCGCGATAACCTACCCCTTCGATCGCCCTTCTGCGTCCGACGCCCCAAGCGCGCATCGAATGACGATGCGCGGCAACCTCCCGACGCCTACGACAAGCGATCGAGCAATGCCTTGGTAGAAACGTCACCAAGATTCGGCTCCGAATGGCGCGACTCCAACCTCCTGGACGCGCATCGAATGACGATGCGCGGCAACGTCCAGGACGGAGCTCCTCTACGTCCACATCATCCAGAGACGCATGGGTGATATCCCACGCGAGCGCATGACCCAATCCAACGTCTCATGCGCGCGTCGAACGACGACGCGCGGCACCCCGCACCGCTCCGGCGGAAAGAGAACCTCTCCGAGCGATCCAGCGACGAGACCGACTCCTTGATCCGATCCTTCGCATGCCTGGCTTCGGGATAGGCGGTGACAGATCCTGGGCCTTGCCTATCTGTAATTCGTAGAAGAAGGAATCCCGATCCGCGGAAGCGGATACCCCGGCTATCGCCGCAGCGCATCTTTCCTTGCCTAGCGCAACGGTGCATCTCGTTCCCCTTCCAGATGCGACACGCTCAGCGGATCCGGCAATAGCATCGGCGCGGTTGACGATATGCACCAGATCGCGGAGACGATCGTCCAGGCGATCCTGCGCCATGGATGAGTGAAAGGCGACTGCCCGCTTGCCCAGTTGCTCTCCAGTTCCGACACCTTATGTGAGGTAGCGGGTATTCTGTGCCTGGCTGCCTTCCTCTTGCTCGTTATCGGATCCGCCGTACTGAGCGTTCTGTCCGCTCATGTGTTTTTGAAGCTGCTGATCGACTCCTTGATGGCCATTCCAAGATCCCTACGCGAAAGCTGATTTGCGCGTAGTGACGGACAATGATGACGTCTGGTGCGTTCGTCGTTCAGGTGAAGCTACCCTACCAAGCGATCACGCTTTCCTTCTTCAACTGGAACCAAGGCGGGCCTGGGCGTGGCGCTCGGCGGGCGATAAGCTCCCTTCCAGTTGCCTCGTCGTGGAAGCGGGAGTGCGCTGCGCGGATAACAAGCGAAAGGACGGAAGGCGGCGTGGCAATTTTGATCTCTTTCATGCTCCGACGCTGCGCGTGCCGGAGTTTCGCCGGCAAAGTCCAGACAGCTCCAATGCCCGCGCTTTCGGGAGCGGAATGTCCCGGAGGCAAGCGGCTGCCTAGCTCTTTGCCAGGAAGAAGCCGCGCTGGCGCTCGCTGATCGGTAAGCGAAGCCGCTCCATTACCAGAAGCAGATCTTCCCAGGCCTGCCGCTTGAACCTTAAGCTCGGATTGTGGAGCAGATAGCTGGGATGGAAGGTCGGAAGAAGCGGAATCCCATGAAAATCGAGAAAGGCTCCCCGCATGGCGCTGATTCCCTTGCGCAAGCCCGTCAATCCCTCAAGCGCCGTCGCGCCCAAAGCGACGATGACCTCTGGTTGGATGATTTCGATCTGGGTGCGAAGATAGGAAAGGCAGGCCTTCATCTCTTCCTGAGTGGGCTTCCGGTTGCCCGGCGTCCCTGGAGGCATGTCGGGGCGGCACTTGAGGATGTTGGCGATATACACGTCCTCCCTCTCCATCTCCATCGCCTGAATCATGCTGGTTAAAAGCTTGCCAGCTCGTCCGACGAAAGGTTCCCCCAGCCGGTCTTCCTCCACCCCCGGGGCCTCGCCAACAAAAAGCAGACGGGCATGGGGATTCCCCACCCCGAAGACCACATGAGTGCGGAACGAGGCAAGATGCGCGCAGCGACGGCAGCCGATCGCCTTTGCTCGGAGCGCTTCAAGCCGTGCCGCCCTCTCTTTTCCCTCAAAGCAGGCAGGGAGGATCACGCGTAATTGTTTGGGATTTTTCCGCAATGTTCCTCGTCTCTAATCCGACCCCGCCAATGCCTCCAGAGCCATGCGAGTTTGCTTGCCTCGCAAGCTGGCGGTCGCGTTAGTGGCGCTGCGCCTGGAAAAATAGTGATCCCCGCCGCATCCCACAGTAAACCAACCCGATACCGCTCGCAATTCGTAGCCGCGACCCTGTTCCAGCCAGAGACCTCGGTAAGCCCGGATCCCGTCCTCGGCTTCCTCCAGTAGCTCCGCATCAAGGACGACACGTCCTCCGATCGTAGCCACACCCGCCATCCAGACTCGCGACAGCCATGCCTGAGGCAGCGTGAATCGAGTTGTCGTGATTTTCTTGGGGTAGCGGGTGCTTTTGGAGTAAAAATTCCAATCCAGCCTGGATGTCTGCTCGACACCAATTTTCCCAGTTTTTGTCAGAGCGACGTCCATTCTGCTAGCGTCGTCGTACCGGTATGTCTCCTGCACCAGTTTCACCAGAACCGCCTCCGTCCTATTGGGGTCGTCTCAGAAAACGGAAAATAAAGCACGCTAAGCCTTGCCAGGCATTCCTTCCTCCGTTCGCCGCCGAGGGAGGAGGCGTAGCATATTTTTATAGAAGTCACACACTGGGCACTAGAGCAGAAGCAGAGTAGACTAGCAGCATGAGCCCTGACGCCATTGCCGTCCTCAAGATCACGCTCGATGAGGTCAAACCTCTCGTCACCCGCCGTCTCGAAATGCCGCTCTCTATCCGGCTCGATCGCCTGCATCTTGTGATCCAAGCGGCGATGGGCTGGACCAACTCGCACCTCTATGAGATTCGCGTAAAAAATACCAGATGGGGAGTTCCGGATCCCGATTGGGGTGATGAGGGACCGCTCGATGCCGGTAAAGCCCGCCTAGTGGACGTACTCAAGGACGTGGGCACAAACACCCTGAAATATCTCTATGACTTTGGCGACGACTGGGAGCACACGATCAAGATCGAGCGCTTCATCGATCCAGTGCCGGGCGTCGTCTATCCGCGCCTGACCAAAGCGGCCGGACGATGCCCACTCGAAGATGTCGGTGGTCCTTGGGGTTATGCCGAGTTGCTCGCAGCCCTCAGCGATCCCGGCCACGAGCGCCATGCCGAGCTCAAAGAATGGATCCCCGAAGATTTCGATCCCAGCGTCATTGATGCCGACTGGCTCGGTGAACAAGTCGCCCTGCTCGCAAAACACTGGTCACGAAAAACAACGCCCAAACGCCCGCGCCGCGGACGCGGAGGCCTCAGCGCGAGCTAAAGGCCATGCTGGTTTCACAATCATCTGCAGCCCATGTGATGAGCTGTCGATGGGAAAGGAAGAAGGGTAACATCGTCCTCTGCAATTAGGCAGGAGGGAGGAGATGCTGAAGCCGGAGGAAGTGGGTCGGATGGTGGCATTACATGATCTGGGTTTGGGGACCAAGCGGATTGCCCGGGAGCTGGGGGTAGCGCGGAACACGGTCAAGCGGTATGTGGCGGCTGGGGGCTACGTAGCTTATCGGGCGCCGAGGCGTATCGGGAAGCTTGACCGGTTGCGGGGATGGCTTGAGGAGCGCTTTTATCGGCACCGGGGCAACTGCGCCGTGGTCCGCCAGGAGCTTTGGGAGGAGCGTGGGCTTACGGTGAGCTCGCGAATGGTGGAGCGGGCATGCCAGGGGTTCCGGGCGGAGTTGAGTCGCTGGACTAGGAATACATCAATCTGACCGGCGATTACCTCTGGCACAGCAGCGCCAAGTTCGGCGCTGGGAAGTTCAGGCCGCTACGGCCGCTGCAACCGGCTTAGCGTACGATTTTTTCCGTTTCGTGAGCTGACCCCGATACGTTTGGAAGGCTGAATGGCAGGCCATTTTGGAAAAATCCAGCGTTCCCGCGCAGCAATCGAAGCAAAAAATATATATATCTATTTATCGCTCAGCACACTAGGGAAACCCGCTGCTCCGCCCGATCAGGGTGCGTGAGCCGAGCCGGAAGGAGCCTTAGCCCCTAACGCGGAGGGCACCAGTTTGACCGATCGGGCGATCCCCTCCTTGTCGTAAGAGACCCGATAGAGGGTGAGCTGGCTCTTATGAACGTGCTTCTGCGCCGCCCGGACTGCGAGTGAAGCTCCCGAAGTGAAGACGGCCCTGGCGATGTCCGCCGCACTGATGTCCGACTGCTGGTACTTGGAGCCATCCGGAAAGAAGGCATAGACCTCCTCGCGCTCCGTGCCCTCATTTTGCGTCGCGTTCGGGGGGCCGAAGGTAGCGTGGATCTTCTGGCGCGACACCCCCGGACGAAGGACGGCGGGATCGTAATGGATCGACTTGTTCTTTTCGGACCTTTTCTGCTTCATTTTTTGCAGCCGCGTGTGAACTTGGCCCAGCAGCCCCTCCGGCTCCGAGTCACCGGCGTCGGAAGATTGAGCGAATGCGGCCGACGCTCCGGTCCAGAGAACCGCCAGCGCGGCCAGTACAGGCCAGCTCGTACGAAGGGGAGGGAAGCTCATGCTAGATGTTAAAATCGGCGGATCGCCCCGAGCAAGGAAGAACTATTAGCCGAACTTCCGCTGTGTAGTGTCGCAACTGATTGCAGCAGAACGTTAAGAGTTTTTCGTTCTGCCTACATGGCCCATTTGGGCGGGCGAGCGAAGAGCGAGAGCATGTCGAGTTTTTGGAGGAATGAGTTGATCTCGGCGGAGATCTTGGAGAAGAACTCGATCAAAGGCCGTCCGTTCGGGGCGAGTCGGATCAAGCGGATCGCTTGAAGGCGGCGGAGCACCTTGGGCATCTTCTTCGGTGAACCCTTTGTCCACTCATTCGGTTCCCGAGGCGGGCATTCATCCAGAAAGCCAGGAAGCAGATCCTCACGTGCTTGCGGGCCCTATCGGGCCGCCAATGGTAGACCGGCTGAATCTCGAGGTAGCCTGACTTCCATTGAGTAGCGGCGCAACTCCTTGATGCGGAAGGACAGGCCTTTCCGCTACTGGCTACATGGCTGCCCAAGCCGGCGGCTGGGCGAAGAGCGGGAGCAGACGAAGTTTTTCCAGGAGCCGATTCAGTTCCCGAGGAATCTTGCTCAAAAGACGAACGATCGGCTTGCCTTCCACGGAGAGAACGCCGAGGCGGATTGCCTGGAGGCGGCGCAAGAGCGCAGGAACGTGTTCAAAAACACCGAGCTTGCTCCACTCGGCGGCCAAACGAGCCGTCATCCAATACGCGAGAAAGCAGATCCTCACGTGGTTCCGGACCCGATCCGGCCGCCAATGGAAGACCGGCCGGACCTCGAGGTAACTTTTTAATTCGCAAAAGGCCTGCTCGACCTCGCCGAGGCTTTTATAGTGGGCCAGGATCTCTTTGGCGGACGCCTCGGTGGGGGGCAGATTGGTTTCCAGCAGATACCAGCCGTCAGTGGCTTGCTCCTTGGCAATCTCCTTCTCGTCGAGCTTCCACCAGAACCGGCCTTCCCCGTCGATTCCGTACCGGAAGTACTTGTGCGCCTTGCACCGCTGCAGCATCCGGCCGACCCGGCTTCCCAGCCGAACCGCATCCTCGTCCTTGTGTGCGTTTCGTTTGAGCTCCTCCAGCGAAAGCTTCGCCTTGCC
>NZ_KB901875.1:136949-183653 GCF_000379365.1 Verrucomicrobium sp. 3C
CGGGTAGCGCGGTGACGTTGCAGATCGTCCGGGAACGAGGTCCTTTCTCGGTCCGATACGACTCTCGGATGAAATAACTCTTGTAGACCTTCCCCTTCTGCCGCGACTTGACCTCGCAAAAGTACATTACGCACTCTTTTATGCCAAACGCAACGAATACACGTCAATATATTATTTCATATATTACGTACTACATGCTTTCCGTAAGTAATTGATAAATCACAATGTCGGTGAAAAAGTGTCAAAGTCAGGATAGCGTAAAAGCAATGAGTGCGGAGGAGACGTCAACGGCACAGGACGCGGAAGCTTTGTCGGCCGAGATTGATGCGTTTGAGAAGCTGCGTGGCCATCTAGAAGAAGTTTACGCCGGAAAATTCGTCGTCTTTTGCGGCGGGAAATTGATTGGCGCTTGGGACACGTTCAACGCTGCAGCCGAGGAGGCTGTGCGACGATTTGGGCGGGGACCATACTTGATCCGCCAAGTTGGGGCTCCGGCTCCCGTGTTGCCGGCATCCGTTTTCTTTCCGTAGATGGCCTGAGCGTAATGCCCATCGTCAACTGCGGGTTTTCGCCGTTCATCGTTAACCGAGCTGCCTCTCCCCCGGCGTTGCAGCCGGTCGACGCGGCAGGCCTTTTGTACCTCAACGGGCCTACCCTGCTTGTGGAGATCGGCTTTAAGCCCGAGGTTTTCCAGGAGAGTTCGAGAATCGAAGCATTCCAAAAACTCCAAACGCAGCAGCCGGTAAATTTGGTTCCGGCTCTTCTGGATACCGGAGCGCGCGATAGCTGTATCGATGCCGATCTTGCCAAGGAGCTAAATCTGCCGCCTATCGATCGGCAGCAGGGTTCGGGGATTGGCGGACTGGACGTATTTGACGTTTTCCTCGCCTATCTTCGCATCCCCGCCTTGCAATTTGTGACGTGGTGCCGATTTCTGGGGGTTCGGCTCCACTCTGGCAAGCAACAGCATCAGGTTCTGCTCGGAAGGGCTGCTTTTCGGTACATGGTGGTCGTTTACGACGGCCGCGACGGGTCATGCCGTCTGGCGTTCTAGCCACGTGCCGGTCTTCTTCCGTTGGAACGGTACGACGTTATGTCTGCTCACCCAGGCGAATTGACTCATAAATTTTGACACCGAAGCGGAGGTGGGCGGGGCGGGCAAAGGAGGGTCGTTGACTCATAAAAAATGACACCGAAGAACCACGGAGGTCATGAAGATGAGTCAACAGGTTGCGGAAGAGGTGCTTGGGCGGATGCGTGAGCGATACGCCCGGCGGGGGAGAAAGGGGAAGGGGCGGATGCTCGATGAGTTCTGCGAGCAGTGGGGCTACTCGCGCAAGCATGCGATCAAGCTTTTGTCCGGCAAGCGGCCACCGAAGGCCGAGGAAGAAAGGAGAGGGAGGCCCGCTCGGTACGGAGAAGAGGTCCTGGAGCCGCTCAAAACGATCTGGCAAGCGGGAGAACAGATGCGCGGGAAGCGGTTAGCGGCGGCGATACCCTTGTGGCTTCCCTACTATCGGAAGCGCTTTGGGAGACTGCCCAAGTGGGTGGAGCGGGACCTTTGCGAGATGAGTCCTGCGACCATCGACCGGCTTTTGGCTCCCATCCGCTGCGTGATTCCGAAGCGACTTTGCGGGACCAAACCGGGCAGCCTGCTCAAGACCCAGATTCCGGTGCGAACCGACCATTGGGATGCCACCGAGCCCCGTTATCTGGAAGCGGACACCGTGGCCCATTGTGGGCAGAGCTTGGCCGAGGACTTCGTCTGGACGGTCACCTACACCGATATCTACTCGGGTTGGACCGCTTCCCGAGCCGTTTGGAACAAGGGAGCAACCCAGATCGTGGAGAAGACACGCCAGCTCGAAGGCGAGCTGCCTTTTCCGATCCTGGGCTTTGATTGCGACAACGGGAGCGAGTTTTTGAACCATCATCTGCTCCGCTACTTCTCCCAGCGGCGCAGGCCCGTGGGCTTCACTCGCTCACGGCCCTATCACAAGGATGACAATGCCCATGTGGAGCAGAAGAACTGGAGCCGGGTCAGACTATAGTGGACCCCGATTTTGAGACAGGGATTTAAGCTGCCATCTTGGGAGGGTGATGGCATGAGCGAAGGCAGGAAGCGCAAGGTACATGCGCGGAGTTCAAGGCGAAGGTGGGAATGGAAGCGATCCGGGGGTTGAAGACGCTCAACGAGATTGGGCAGCAGTACGGGGTGCATCCAGTCGTGGACGGGCATTGGAAGAAAGAGCTCCTGGATGCTGAAATCGACCCGCACACAAAAAAGCGGACACTACCAAACTGCGTCCAAAGTGAAGCAGTAAGGAACGGATATCAATCTGGATACACCACTTCCGCCGCATTCTGTGCCCTATTCTCTCGGGAGGATCGGGAGCGGCGCGGCGGCCAGTCCGCATCGTCGCTTGCTGCCTTCCAGCACCCCCCAATGCACGATAAACGCACGTGAACTCCCAGCGAGGCTGTAAACAACCCGCGGCTGAAGTCGCAGGCTTTATCGTGAAGCGCAGACATGGTTGCCAACATCCGCACCTCCAACATTAGGCGTGCTTACGGCCGCCCTTGGCGGAACCGCCGTTCCGCCAATCCGGGCAAGATTCCGACTCGCGTTCAAGTCGCTGTGCGCCCGGAGACCACAGTGAGGACACACGAAACGATGCTTCGTGCGTCTGCCCAATTGTTTACAAGACGAGCAGGTTTGGCTCGTGTAGGCCGGATCGACGTATTCGACCGCGATGCCGGCCGATTTCGCCTTGTACTCGACAAAGCGTTGGAGCTGCCGGAAGGCCCAGCGATGCAATCTTCCTCGCATGCGCTTGCCAGCCTTGATCCGGTCTCGGATATGCGTCAGGTCTCGCTCCATCGATGATCTTGGCAACTTCCGGCCTCGAGCGCCTCCCCGCACGATGGCCCTTGCTCCGTCTCGTGGGTTCACATGAGGGTGACCGTGCCGCCCTCTCCTTGCCGGAGAACCTGCCGAAGCTTCTCTGTTTTGGCGCTTCGGCTGCCCTTGGCGGACTGGAGGACGGCGACGCAGGGCGAGAGGCCTGGTCGCGCGACGATCGCACAGACGACCGCTCCCGAACATCCCCCACCAAACTATGTGTGCCCGCGAGATTTGTTTTCGGCCCGACATCCACTCCCCATTCCCCGGGGCCGGATGCGAATCGGCTCCTTGTCGGTCGGATTCGACGACCGACGAGGTTGAAATACCAGTTGCCTTTGCGAAAGACCAGTTCCGCCTCCTTCGGCCGGCCGGAGGAGAGGATGCGCCGCTGGTGTTCCCCAAGACGCATCGGAACGATGACGCGTCCACCCAGGGTGTAAAGCGAGACGGCATTCTTCTTGAGCGCGTAGGTGCGCTTGTCGAAGTGGACGCTGGCGCGCTGGAAGCTGATTGCCGGAACCGGCGTGTCTTTCGGAATCCGCCCGGTTACCTTGGAGTGCCGCCTTGTACGCCTTGCAAACCGAAAAGATGGCATTGCAGCACATCTGGCTGCCCAGCGGAGTCGAAGAACGCAGATCCGAATAGGTCCGTTGATGCAATGCCACCCGATTCCAGACCCGATGCTCGCGAACGACGGCGGAAAGCCGCTGGGCAGGCGTTCGCAAAGTCGGATTGCAGCGCGGGCAAGCGCCGCCTCGCTGCCTCTGGCGACGCGCGCGTCCAACTTGATCGACGCCGTGCGCATCATGGCCTATCGCCTCTTGGTGACGTGTTCGGATCGTTCGATGTAGCGACGGATGGTTTCCGCGCTGACATTGCCGGCGGTGCCGACGTAATAGGATGAAGACCAGAGATGTCCATCCCACAACCGCTCCTTAAGTGCTGGAAACCGTTGAAACAGCAAGCGAGCCGTAACGCCCTTGAGCACCTTGACGGCGTCGGCCACGGCAATGGCGGGAGGCATGCTGAGAAACAGATGGATGTGGTCCGGCTGAATCTCCTTGGAGATCATCGGCCAATCTCTTTCCGCGCAAATCGAATCCAGCATCGCTCGCATTTCCTCGGCCACCGGTCCCGTCAACACGTCGATCCGATACTTCGGGCACCATACCACATGGTATGCGGTCTGGTAAACACAGTTGCGATTGGTGACAACGCGTTGCGTGTCGGAAAGACTACATCACGTGTTGCGTTCCGCGCAACCGCAATTCCTCCCGCGATTCAAATCGCAGGTTTCCTTGCAGGAACTCTATGAACCGATCTCCTCCCAACGTTTAGCAACGACGAAAAGGCTCAGGTGGCCGACGTTTCCAGTTGCGACGACAACCTCATGACCGTTGCTTTCCCTTATGAGCACGGCTTGCGCACAAAGAATCATGTCCCCATCCAAGGCCTTGTCATGGGCCGTGGGGCGGCCGTTTTGGCGCGCTTTTGCCCAAAAGGATGCCGCTCTCTTCATCGTTTCGGTCGTGAGAGGCAAATAACGGATCGTCTCCTTAAGCTGATCGAGCTTCTCCAGAGATCTCTGATTCCCTCTGCGCAAGAGCTCCCGCCGGATTTCGTAATCCGCGATCTCTGGCAAGCAAACCCCGTCGCCGGCTTGTAGCGAAGAGTGGAGCCATTGAAGACAGGCGCGGGATCGGTCGCCGGCCTGCGGATGAATCAGCAAGCCCAATGGCTCGCAATCAAGGAGCACCACCCGCATCGGCAAAGCGCTTTCTCGCGGAAAGCCTGTCTTCCTCCAGGTCTTCGATCAACTGGCGCAAGGAAGCCTCCTCGAGGTCGCCGGAAGGCGTCGGTTCCCGGAGCCAGGATTCCAGGAGCGAGATAGCCCGCTGATTTTCTTCTCGCTGCTTCCGCGTCTCCGGGTCTTCCGCAGAAGGTGCGGTGAACATGGTTCCGCGGACCCAGACCTCCGGCAGGAGGATGGGAGCATCCGACATCGACACGCCGAGGAGATCAAACGCGGCATTCGGAGGAGGGAGTTGCCCGGGTTGGGTGCTGGAGTGCCCCAAGTGGGAAGTGAAAGCCAGGTAGACCGCTGCCAAGTCCCTCGTTAAAGAGTTTTGTCTTAGCGGCGCGTTCTCTTCCTCGATCTCGGCCTTGGTCGACGCGGAGAAAGGAACCTCCTTTAGGGCTTCCGGCCCATAGCGTTGCTCCGGGCCGGTCGTTGCTGTCGACTCCTCCCGGAAGGTGTAAATCAAAGCGCTCATGGCTGGTCTCCCTTTTCGGCAATTTCTTCTCCGAGGGAGAGCAATTCCCGGAAGAGATTCTCGCATCGTTGGACAGGGATTTCCACGGAAGGTTGTTGAGCGGTGTTCACATCGAGTTCGAGCCGGCAGACAGGAAAATGGCCGATGAGTGTGGGAATACCGAGAGCAACCTCGAGGTTGGCCCATCGGGCGAGGCGGTTGACGCAAAGTCCCGAAACGGACTGGGAATGCCGGGGACGATTCACCGAGTAGAGGAAATCCGTGATCGTTTCGACGTCTATTTTAACGCACGGCAAGAAGGGGGCGAGGAAGCGGTTTCCGCTAGGGACGTCCTGAACCGTGTGGAAGAGGGTTGCGCCGAAAGCCAAGCGCGCAGCTTTGGGGCTCTGAGGAAGCCACGGCAAGAGCAGGCGTTGGAAAAGTGCCAGCGCCTCCGGGAAAGGCCCGATGGCGGGCAGATCGTCGGGAGGGTCCCTAGGAGGAATGGGACGTAAGATCCAGTCGATGCGACCGCGCTGGCAATCCAAGGCCAAGAGCGCTTCGCTTCCCAGTAGCTTTCCGCTTTCCGTGAGCCTGGGGATTCGGGGTTGCAGGATCCGCGAGTCGGGCTCTGTCCCGGTAATGAAGCGCCACCACGAGTTCTCCAGGATCGGGAAGTTCTCTTTGGGAAAGAGCGTGCCTCGCAGAAGTTCGGTCTTCCAAACCGACCGGGGATCTTCGCTCATCGTCCAGCCTAATCTAGATGAAACCCATGCTTCGGAGCTTGCCACCAGGACGGAGGCATGCACGCCACTCCCTCTCTCCCGGGTAGAACCTTTAGAGCGGGCTTAGGATGCAGAGTGCCTACGATGCCTATTAACCGTCAAGTCGCTCCGCGCGTATATGTTGTGCCGTAGGAGGTTCGCGACCGCGTGGCGAAAGAAGCCGCAGAGGCCTCCACCTTCTTCCCTTCTCAGCCCTGCGCTTCCTCCTCCTTGTTCGCGGTCACTTCCATTTCCGTTTCTTCCCACCTTGGTTGTGACCCACACACAAATTTCCGGACAGGCTCCCAACGCCCGGCCGACTTGCGTGAGCCGGCTTCGGTCTACCTCTTTTCCCGCCTCGGGCGTATGGAAAAAATGGCTGCCCCGGTCGGCTGCCCCGGGTCGGTGTAGAGGCTGCAAAAAAGCGCTTCTTTCTCAATGACGCTCCGTAAGCCCGAAAGGATCGCTTTGGTCCCTTCCTCCTCGCATAAAATGGCCTCGTAGACTTCGTTCGCCGCATCGTCCAGTAAGGCGATCAGATCCGGCTGCCATCCCAACCCCGGAATCCAATCACGAGGGCTCCCGTCCACAGGCAAGAGCATCCCCCGCATCGGCCTCCGCTCTCGCTCCCGCCGATGAACCCGCCCCCGCTTCCGCTTGCCCAGCAGTCCAGCCGTCTGCAACGCACAGCTGACCCAGGAATAGCTCAGCTGCGGCTCAATCGTCCGGGGGAAAGATCGCGTTCAAGTCGCGCTCGCCATGCATTCGTCGGCGATGTAATCCCAGATTTCGGTAAGGTCAGCTTTCGATCTTTTGGCTGGCGTCGGCGCGCACGGCCGTTTTCTTGCGACCTTTCCGTTTGATCTCCTCGGCATCCCATGGTGTCGGCTCTCCCGATTTCCGGGCTGTTTCCCATGGGCTTTCGCTCCTGGTTGGTCAGGGCGCTACCTCCCACGGATTGATGGTCTTCAGCGCGGCGGCCTCGAAAGGGTTGGTGTCGCGCGTGGCAACCATCAAGCCGTGCACGGCGGCCGTGGCGGCGATATAACCGTCCACCTTGCCGATCGCCTTGCCCCCTGCCCTCGCCCGCGCCATCAAGTCGGCATAGGCTTGCGAAGCATCCAGGTCGAAGGGCAGCACGCGGCCTGCGAAGATTGGCAACACCTCATGCTCCAACCGCTCTTGGTAGAGGGTGCGGCGCCTGCCCTCGGGCATAGTCGCAAGGCCATAGCGCAATTCGGCCACGGTGATGGCCGACAGATAGAGCGTTTCAACCGCCTGCGCGTCGATCCAGGCCAGCACGTTGGGATTCGGCTCGATCTTCCACAGCTCGGAAATCACGTTAGTGTCGATAACGATCATTCAAAGCTCATTGGCTCGGCTGGCGTCTTGTCGCGGAACTGGTTGAACTGCTCAGCTTCGGCCTCCGTCAGGCCGCCCGCTTCGCGGGCGATGGAAGCCAGCAAGGAACCGAGTTTGACGCGCTCGGGAGGACAAGCGGCCATTTCCAGAATGGCGCGGATTTCCGCCTCGGTGCTGCGGCCGTGATGGGCGGCACGTACTCGAAGAGCGCGATGCACGGCATCCGGCAGATTTCTTACGGTTACATTTGCCATGGGTCATCCCCTTGCGTGCCAAGTCATCAATGATAGCACGATATGATAACTGCCATCATTTTGCAAGCGGGCTTGTCAGTGAAAACGATCATTTTCAGGACACTCCGCTAAGCAGCTCGCGAGGGGGTGAAGTGCTCCCTAAAAATCCGACCAGTGGTTAAGCTAAGAAAAGGAAGCCACTGGAATGATGGAGAAGACAAGCAAACGGACGCGTCGCCGGCACAGCGCGGAGTTCAAGGCCAAGGTGGTCGTCGCGGCGCTGAGCGAGGACAAAACGATCAACCAATCGAGCGCAGAGTCGAGGAGTGGCGCGGTGCGACGTAGGAGAGCCATAGCGGGAGCTGCCCCTTGCGGTCTGGCAGTGCCTGAGTATCTCTCCCTATCATCCGTTTCCACTCCCCGCTCATCAAACCGAACGTGCGGATTTCCCGCATTCGGCTTTCGGACAAGGTTTGGCGCAGGATTATGCCCACGGCAGGCTCCGCGTTAAGCTCCTAAGGGAGAGAAGACCCAACTTGTCCCGGAGAAACCAGTCTGCGAACTGGGTCTTTCCCGGCCCAAGGACTTTATGCTTGCGGCAGAGCAACCGGCGGAGCCGATACCGGACGTGACGATCCACCACCCGGTACGCTCGGCTGACCGAGCCAAGACAGAAGTAGTTCGCCCATCCTCGCAGCCGGCGATTAAGGAGCATCACCCGTGCCGTGCCCTCCATTCCGAGAGTGTTCCAACCAAGTTGCTCGCTCACGCTCTGCAGCAGCCGGTTCACCCGTTTCTCGGAGGCTTGCGTCCCCAGGTAGCTGCGGCCCGTGATGGGCTTATAGCAAAGACCGAAGGTGTAGCCGAGAAAGTCGAAGTTTTGCTCCGGCACTCGGCAGATCCGGGTCTTTTCCGGGGTCACGGTGAGCCCGATTCGCTCCATGATCTTCTCCATTTGCTTCCGGGCTTCCTGGGCGTGATGGCGGCAGAGGACCACATAGTCGTCGACGTACGATACGATGTGCGCCGCCCATCGGGCGGCCCATCCTTGCCGCTTCCATGCCAAGATAAACCGCCTCATGTAGAGGTTGGCCAGTAGAGGGGAGATGGGAGCCCCTTGCGGAGTCCCCCGCCTCCGATCCTTGGCCTGAGTCGTCCTCCGCTTCCCTCCTCGGCCGTCGTCTTCCTCGACGGGCATTTCCAGCCATGCCTTCAAAAGAGCGAGCATGACGCCGTCGGAAATCCGCCGGGCCAAGCTCTTCATCAGGGCATGGTGAGGGATGCTGTCAAAGTAGCCGGAGAGGTCGGCGTCGATCACCTCGGTGTAGCCCGTGTTGAGGAGAGCATGCACCTTCTTGACCGCATCCAAGGCGCTTCGCCCTTCTCGATAGGCATACTGTTCTTCTGCTAAATCCACCTCGAAGATCGGACTCAGCACGAGGACCGCTGCCATCTGTGCCACCCGATCCCGTATGGTGGATATCCCCAAGGGCCTCCGCTTCCCCGTCGGGTTTGGGAATCCACACCCGCCGAACCGCCTCTGGCCGATAGGTCTTGTTTCGGAGTTCTTCCGCCAATCGGTCCAACCACCTCTCTACCCCTTCTTCCTCGATCCTCTCGAAGGTCTGCCCATCGACTCCCGCTACCCCGCCGTTCTTTCGGCAGAGCAGCCAGGCGTAGGCGAGCACATCCTCGCGGTAGAGTTTGTCGTAGAGGGAGTAGAAGCGATAGGTCGGACTTGCCTTCGCTTTTTCCTGCAACGTCGTCTGGAGCTTCCGAACACGCAAGGGAGGTTCTAGACTCATCGCCAATCTCCGTGCTCTCGCTCCTTCCGACGTTTCCCTTGAACTAAGGCCCCTTCCCTCCCCCGGACTTTCTCCGAGCTCTCCGGTACCTTGGGCCTATCCGATTCCCACCCGGTCCCGCTTCGACTCCTCGCGGGGCAGCGGTCGGTCCGCTCGCGCCAACCCGAGCTCCCGGCCAGATGGGCCTCCCGTGTTGATGCATCGTCCTTTGCCCGCATGCCCTCGCCCATTACCCCGGCGGCTCTCCCCATTGCGTCGATTGCTCTCCTTCCCAGGGAGACAACGGCCTTCGCTTCTTCGACACGAGCTCGGCGTCCGCATTGCCCGTTTCGAGGCTTTGTTCAGCGTTCACTTCCGTTAGGGCCTGCTTGCTCGCTGACCCGCTTTCCGGGCCTTTTCCCAGAGGCTTCGACCACCGGCGTTACCACCAGTAGCCGCTCCGGGTGCTTCCGGCTGGAGCAATAGTTGCCGGGTGGAGATCACTCCCTCCCCACTGGGCGATGCACCCTTTTCACGGCGCACATGGAAGTCAGGCTAGACCTTCTCCCTCACTGCGACTCGTGGCTCCGCGACCCGAGCAGCCGCTTCCTCAGCCCGCGGAACGATCTTTCCAGCGTGCGCAGCCTAAGAAGCAACCGGTAGGTGCGCGACGCTCCGATCTGCGTCCGCAAGGCGGCTAACTCCCGCGATCGCGTCGCGAGAATGGCCCGGCACTCTTGCAGCTCCGCCATGAAAACCAACTTGGTTGAAAGCCACTCTGCATCCATAACGCGGAGCAGCGGCACCATTCGCCGGAACTCCGCGTGGAGAGACCTCATCCGGGAGGAAGCAACCTTCGGTTCATGGTCGGCGCAAAGGTCGTTGAGCGCTTGGAAGGTCTCCACGACCAGCGGAGAAATGTCCGGCCGATCTTGCAGATCCTCCGCCGCAAAACGGGTGTGCTGGAGATCGGCTCGCAGGAAGCGGCCCGCCTCCTCTACCGCCGTCTCGCGCCAGGGCAGCCCCAGCCGATCGCTCAGCCGCCGCAGTTCCCGCTCCGGTTCCTCCAGGAGCCGGTCGTAATCGACCGCGACGAAGGGCCTGGCGGCGACTCGGGGCCAGTGGGCAAGATAATGACTGGCCCAGAGAAGGAGGGACCTATCCTCCGGAATGTCGTCGCGCCGCAGAAGCGACTCTGCGCAGGCGAGCGGATGGCGGACGGCGATCACCTCGATAATCTTTATGCCGGCTTGCACCAACGCTTCCTCCCAAAAGGGAAGCGCCCGGAGGGTCCGCGGATCCTTGAAGGCCCACCACGGGCAGGCGGCAAACCTACCCCGGATCGACTCGATCGCCTCGGACATCAGGGAGCGCACTTCCGGGGAAGACGCGGGGATTTCCAGGGGAGCCGAGTGCTCCCAAAAGCGATCCCTCTCCTCTCCCAGCAACTGGTTCAACCGCCGATTGATGACGAGAAACTTGCTATCCTCCCAAAAACCCGTCGGATTGTCCTCGGCCGGCTCAATGAACTCCGAGCCGAGCTCCACGCCTAGAAAGCCGAGGCAGCGGGTCAGGGCGCTGGTGCCGCAGCGGTGCATGCCGAGGACGAGGACTGCGTGGGATTTCATCGGAGGAAGAGCGTGCTCCTACCGTTGTCTCGGGGCGGTAAGCCGAAATTCCACTGAGTCCTTCCGTCCTCGGCTTGCTTTCCTGCCCCTTGGCTTCAGTTCGGGTATAAGCTTTGTGGTTCTGTGAGCACGGCAACCCAGGAGAACCCGATCGTCCTTGGCAAGGACTCCGGGAAAGTGAGATCTCGCTGCTCGTGCCACAACTCTTCCTTATTCGAGTAAACCTTCGGCAATGCGGTTTGTTGTGAAAAAAGAACAACATGACTAGCGGATCTTCCGCAGGTTTTTGACCATATGCTTATCCCGTTGACGCCCCTAACGCCATCTTCTCGTAGTTGACGGGGATTTTGATCGTGGCCGGCCCGAGCAATTTCTGGAACGCAGCCATGGGAGTCTTGCGCCGGTTGAAGCGAAACATGAATTCATCGAGATAATTTTGCAGATTTGGGATCAACGCCATGATGGGTGCCATTAAGCCAGGTTTTGAGGTTGCCGAAAGCCCGGTGGATATGGAGCGCATGGGTTTCGGGATGATGGTGCTCGTGGCTGACGTTAGGGGCGTCAACGGGATAAGCATATTTGACCATTTTGTTGATGGATCAATGACTTCTACGTATTTTTGTAGGACATACCAATGATAATATTGGCTCGACCATTACTAGAACTATCGGTTAAATTGTAGGCATGCATTTGCAGGAGGTTCGCACGCGGCGCAACGGGAAGGTCTATTCCTCCTACGTAATCCGGGAGTCCTACCGGGTGGGGAAGCAGGTCAAGACACGCCTGATCGCCAACGTGACCCGGGTGCCGGAGGACGCCCGGAAAGCGCTGGCCGCCGCTTTACGGAAGAAGCCGCTGGTCTCTCTCGATGAGTTGCAAGCTCGAGAGGCGCTCGATTACGGGGGACTCGCGGTCCTCGAGCAAGCGTGGCAGCGATTTGGACTCGATCAGGTTCTATCCGGGGTGGGTTCGGAGCGGAAGGGGCGGCTTTTGAAGGCGATGATCTTTGGACGGATTCTCTTTCCCTCATCCAAGCTCGCCCTTCGGGAGGAAGCAGGCGGGACGCTTTTGGCCAAGGCGTGCGGGCTGGAGGAGAAGGACCTGGAAGAAGACGATCTCTACCGGGCAATGGATGGGCTCAATGGTTGCTGGAGCGGGATCGAGAAGAAGCTTTACCGGGAGGCCCAACCAGACGGAGCGAGCTTGGTGCTCTATGACCTTTCGAGTGTCTACTTCGAGGGGGACGGGCCCGAGGGATTGGCGCAGTACGGCTACAGCCGGGATCATCGGCAAGATCGGCGCCAGGTGCTTCTTGCGGTCGCCGCCGATGCCCGGGGGATCCCGATCCATGTGGAGGTCCTGCGGGGGAACCGGGCGGACAGCGCGACACTGACGGGGCTCTTGGTGACTCTCAGACGCCGGCTCGGGATCAGAGAGGCTACCTTCGTCTTCGACGGCGGGATGAAGAGCCGGTGGAACCTGGAGATGCTCACCGGCATGGAGCTTGAGTACGTAACCCGATCGACTGGGGCTAAGCTCCAGGAGATCATTCGGCGACTTCCCGAAGACCGGCAGCTCTGGCTGACGGATCGGACCCGGGTGATGGAAATCGAGCACCAAGGGGTTCGCTACGTCATTGCGGGAGGGGAGCGGCGCGCGATGCGCGATCGGGAGCGGCGGCAGAGCCGCATCGCCCACGCAGAGGAAGAGCTGCGCCAGATTGCCAAGGCAACACGCAAGGGGACGGACCCAGTCGAGCTTGGCAGCCGGATCGGCCGGGCGCTCCAGCGGCTCCAAGCCCATAAATACTTTCAGTACGGAGTCGACGCCAAGGGCCGGTTCTGGTGGAAGCTTGACCAAGAGCGGGTCAAAGAAGAAGAGGCGATCGACGGCTGGTATCTTTTCGGGACCAACCTCCCGTCCGCCAAGGCTTCACCTCAGGAGGTGCTGACCCACCACAAGCGGCTCGCAGAGGTCGAAGCCGCTTTTTCAGAACTCAAGAGCTACCTCGAAGTCCGTCCTGTCTATCATTGGCGGCCCGATCGGGTCCGCAACCACGTGAGGATTTGCTTCATGGCTTTCTGGATGAATGCCCGCCTCGGGACCGAATGGGTGGCCAAAGGGTTCACCGAAGAGGTGCCCAAGGTGCTCCGCCGCCTTCAGGCGATCCGCTTGATCCGACTCGCCCCGAACGGACGGCCTTTGATCGGGTTCTTCTCCAAGATCTCCGCCGACCTCAATGCACTGCTCCGAAAACTCGACCTGCTCCCGCTCTTTGCTCGCCCGCCCAAATGGGCCATGTAGGCAGAACGAAAAACTCTTAACGTTCTGCTGCAATCAGTTGCCACACTACACAGCGGAAGTTCGATCAACTCGGCCACCGTGCCGCACTCCTTCAGATACACGTCCTCATGCTTGAGGCTGCGCCAGAGCCGTTCGACAAAAATATTGTCCAACGCTCGACCCCTTCCATCCATGCTAATCGCAATGCCTGCGCCCTTGAGCATGCCCGTGAACGTAGCGCTGGTGAACTGCGAGCCCTGATCGCTGTTGAAGATCTCCGGCTTCCCGTGCAGAGCCAACGCATCCTCCAGGCAATCGACGCAGAACGAGGTGTCCAGGCTGTTGCTGATCCGCCAGCCCAGTACCCGCCGCGAGTACCAGTCGATGATCGCCACCAGATCAACGAAACCTCGCAGGAGTTGGATGTACGTAATGTCGATACTCCAAACCTAATCGGGCCGGCTGACCTCCATGCCGCGCAGCAGGTAGGGATAAACTGCCTGCTCGGGATGTCCCACGCTCGTCGAAGGCCCCGGCGCCATCCCAGCCAACCCCATATGGCGCATCAACCGCCGCACCCGCTTGCGGTTTGCGACATATCCCAGTCGCTCAAGAAAAACCACCATCCGGCGGCTGCCGTAAAACAGCCGACGCGTGTATTCCTCATCCATCAGCCGGCACAGCAGCAAATCCTCCTCGCTTTGCTCGCCAGACGCCCCCCGTCCGTAGAACGTAGCCCGTGCCACCCCTGCCAGTTCGCATTGCCGCACCACCGCCAGTTCCGCCTCTCGCTCTATCCAGCCTATCCGTGCCTCGCTGCTCATAGTCCGGACTTTTTTTTAAGCCAGTCCAACTCCATCTTCAGCCGACCAATCTCCCCATACAGCCGATCTTCATCCGCATGCCCAACCGGCTTCGGCCCACGCTTCCCTTCAAAAATCGTCGCCGCCCGCTCCAGGAGCTCTTTCTTCCAATGCCCGACCACGACTGGATGCACCCCGTACTGCTGGCCAATCTCGTTGAGCGTCTTCAACCCCCGGATCGCTTCCATTCCCACCCTCGCCTTGAACTCCGCGCTATGTGCTTTGCGCTTCCTGCCTTCGCTCATGCCATCACCCTCCCAAGATGGCAGCTTAAATCCCTGTCTCAAAATCGGGGTCCACTATAGCCCGTAGCCCGTCCAGGCGCGCGACTTGCGCTTCGCGTCTGCGCTCCGCACTCTCCTCCAGTTGCCATGAACGCCGAGGTCCTGGTGGCGGAGCCGAACCGGGAACTGTCTTGGACCTGTTACTGGCTCTCCCCGCGTCTACTGGCTGGGGAGCATCGCTTCCTCTTCGAGATCCAGGGCCCGAAGAAAGTCCTCCTTCACCACGGGGAGACCTTTCACGGCCTACTCCTCCCTTGTCTTTGGCCACTGATGGAGCAGAGGACCCGGCAGGGGCTGGAGGCCATGAACGCGGCACTCAAGGAACGGGGGGAAGCCCGCCACCAAGACTAACCGGCCTCTTTTCAGAGGCTTTCGCCTGCGGAGAGCCTGCCCTCCGCGCGAGGCAGCGGTCTGCATGCGTGCGCTCACCGGAACTCCCGGCCGGATAGGCCTCCCGTGCTGATTGCATCGCCCTTTGGGCGCATGCCGTCGCCCAAAACCCCGGCAACCCTCCCCGGTGCCCATGGTGCTCTCTTCTCAGGGAAACATCCGCCTTCGCTTCTTCCACACGAGCTTGGCGTCCGCATTGCCCGTTTCGAGGCTTTGTTCAGCGTTCACTTCCGTTAGGGTCTGCTTGCTCGGCTCTCCCGCTTTCCGGGCCTTTTCACAGGGGCTTCGACCACCGGCGCTACCACCAGCAGGCGCTCCAGGTGCTTCCGGCTGGAGCAAAAGTTGCCGGGTGGGGATCACTCCCTCCCCACTGGACGATGCACCCTTTTCACGGCGCACATCAAAGTCAGGTTAATATAAACTGAACGGATGCCGAACGGGAGATGTCGAACCCTTTAGACCATGCGATAGGGCTTTCTGATTGGGCAATCCGGAAGGAACCGCGCAGCCTTGGTTCATTAGTCGGTCCAGAAAACGCTCATCCCAAGCCCGTTGGGAAATAGAGCATGATCGAGAATGTTCTAATGATGACGAAGAAAACGATCGATTTAATCCTTCTGGTCGCGCTGACCGTGTTCGCCGCCTCCCTGCTGGGCGACTGGTGGATATCCGGCAGGCTCTCCGAACGCCGGCCGATCTTCCACTCCTCTCTGATTCCGCCTCGAGAAACGGACAACGGGAATGGTCTCGTGGAAGGGCGTTGGCAGAATGGGAAACACTATTGGATTCAGGCTTCGAACGGGCTGATCTGGTCATGTCCCAACGAACGCTATGCGAAGGAGTTAGGAGAGATCGCCCTTCAGCAGCTTTCGGGAAGATACTGGATTGGACCGAACCGGCATCTCTATTTGAAGGTGGCCAACCACGAGCCTCGCGCCCTGCGCCTGCGCTCTTTGCCGGCATCCGCCGGCTCCTGGGAAAGCGGGTCGTGGCTGGCGGAAGTCGCCAACTATAATGGTCCCGAGGTCTGGTCATGCTCTCGCGACATCTCTCCGGCGGAAAGGCGTGACGGAGTGGAGTTTCGAGGGGGCTTTTTGCTTCTCCAGAGGGTTACAGACCCGGTTACATTTGAACCGAAGACGGCGGTTCGACTCTTTTCGCCGCAAGAGAGGAGTTGGGGTAACTGGCAGCCGGGAACCGTCGTCGTCTGCGCGGACGCGAGCAGGAAAAACGGCCAGTGGCATATTCAGTGGAGAATGGAGGCGGTTGGGGGCCGTTTCATGCTGGCCAACGACCCTGGCGTCAATCCCGAGTTTGAGACCCTCTTCCGTGATCCCTTTTTCCTCCTGCCGATTGCCGCAAGCGATATCCCGTGAGCTTCTCCAGGGTCTTTTGTTTTGAAGTTCATGCGGCGGCGAGGATGGCCAGACATTGTTTAGGGGTGGAGCAGAATCGTTCGCGGAACTGCGGGAGGGATTGTTCGCCGAGGCGTTCGGAGAGGAGCGAGAGGAGGGCGTTGCGGATGAGCGCCAAGTCGGCCGGCAGGTTGGGCTGGCGGGAGCGGGAACGGTTTTCGCCCATCTGGGCATCGCGTCGCCAATGGTTGCCGATTTCGGCTCCGCCCCAATGTCCTCGGATCCAGTCCAACCATTCTTGGAACGAATACCGATCCGGTGGCGCGCTGGAGAGGTAGCAACGGGACTCGGGTGCCGGTCAGACCATCCTTTTTCTTCGTGCGCTGGCTGCGCACCACGATCAGGGAGCGGGCAAAGGGGAAGTCGACGGCCAGGGGCTCGATGGGGAAGGCATGGAGTTGGCGGATTTCGACTCGGCCATGACCGGCTTGGTTGTCGGCAAAAAGGGGGGTCGGGCAAGGCGTCCAAGGCTTGCGCCTCTTGGAGCAAGCGAGACTGGTTTCCCTTGATCCCGTACAAGTAATCGTCCTCTTTTTCGACGATGAGACGGGCCTGGCGCCGCTGGCAGTGCAACGGGTTGGCGGTGATGATTTTGCCATCCAGGGCCGGCAGCTTTTCCAGCAGCGCCACCGCCGCGTTTTGTTCGCAACGGGGCGTGCCCTGCTTTTGGTCGTGGACCGCCACCGCTTGCGGCGCGCCATCCTCCTGTTGGGCCAAGGTCAGGAGGCCATTATGATGACGAATCATTTTGCCGTCCAAGGCCAGCGCCTGCGGCAGCAGGCTGCCCTGCCCTTGCAACCAGTCGGTGAGCCTGGAAGCGAAGGCTTCGGGATCCATGCGGGTGGGCACCTGGTAGAAGACACTGTAGCCGGGAACCGGATGAAAGCCTCCGGTGGCCTTCTTGAGCAGCAAGCCCAATCAAGGTCAACACCGGCCCGACCGGATAGTGGGCGTTCTTCTTGCGCGGATCGGGCGCTTCGCAAAAGACCTCAAGCAACGATTCGACTCGTTGGACGTTGACCGGCAGCGTGCCCATGGGCCTCGCGCTCAAACCGGCGCGGCACCCTTCGGGTAATTGGGCCGCCCGCAACGTTTGCCGCGCTTGCGCCGAAAGAGGACGCAGCCAGAGCCGCTTGGGCCGGTCATTGGGCAGGTAAAAATCGGCCCGATGGCGGCTGTAGCCGGCGCTGTAGCCTACCGCCTCCCAGTTGCTCGCCTTGTAGCAGGTCTCCGCGTATGCCTCCGGATCGGTGAAGCTCTCGGCCAAAAGCGGAGTGTAGCCAAAGCGATCCCGCCACTGCCCCGGCAACGCCCGCAAGGCCGCTCCCAAAGCTTGGGAGGCCAGATTGGGCGCCTGCCCCTTGGGAGTGAGCAGCAGAAAACGCCGGTTTTGTATGATCAACTTGAGCCGTTCCATCCGCTATACGGCGCTCCATCCAATCCACCGATCCCAATCGTTGAGCGCGTAGCAGGCCGGCCTTCCAAACCAGCAGCGCCACCGTCTCCCCATCTTGGGCAATGGCCTAGCGCAAATCGTCGCCCATCGACCGCCCTGCCCCCAGATAGTGGCGTTCCTTCCACTGCCCATCGAACCATCCGACTTCTTCGGGAGAACTAGCAATCGAGACTGCTAGCCTGCAATCCCTTGCCCCATCGGCTCTTGAATGGAAAAGCTGTTTCATCGAGCCTATCGCATCGAAAAATCGCTTCGTGTTTAGCCTTTTTTTCCTCCCTGGCACAGAATCACTTGGCCGTTCATAAAGGCCCTGGATCGAGGGACTCTCTTCCCTATATTGGGCTTGCGCTTACGAGCCTGTGTAGAAGAATCGTGAAACGTCGAGCACTTCGGCGCTGGAGGCAGTGACATGACAATCGAATCCAATATCGACGTGATGATCCTCGGAGCCGGGGGAGGCGGATATCCCGCTGCCTTTCGTCTCGCCCAGAGCGGCCGATCGGTCGTCATGGCCGATCCGATCGGGAATCTGGGCGGCGACTGCTTGGCGGAAGGATGCGTTCCCTCGAAGAGCGTACGGGAAGCCTCCCTCGCCCGCACTTGGCCGGACAAGTATCCCCTCTTCGGCTTGCGGGGAACGAAGCCGGAGGTCGATTGGTGCGCTGTTCTCGCCCACAAGGACCGGGTCCAGTCCCTCCGCTACGCCCAGCATCGGGCCCAGATCGAAGCATCCTCGTTGGTTTTCCACAAAGGAGTCGGACGCATCGTCGACGAGCGGACGGTCGAAGTGGCCGCTGCGCACGGAGAACTCCACCGCTACCACGCCAAGCACCTGATCCTCGCGACGGGCTCCCGACCTCATGTCCTTCCGATCCCGGGTGCGGAGCTCGCCGTCACCTCACACGACTTTTTCCGGCTCGGCGCCGATCTCCCCTTCCCTCGCCGGCTGGTGGCGATCGGAGCGGGATACATCGGCCTGGAAACCGCCTCGATGCTCCAAAATCTCGGCGCCGAAGCCACCGTCCTCGAGGTCACGGGCGAAGTCCTCCCGGGGGTCGATCCCGAAATCGCCCGCTTCCTCCACGCGGCTCTTGCACAGCGGCTCCGCATCCTCGTCAACGCGAAGGTCACGGCCATCGAGCGGGGGGCGTCCGGCGATCTCCTCGTCCGCTACGAGCAGGCGGGAGAGGCGAAGTCGATCGAGGCGGACTGCGTGCTGATGGCGACGGGGCGCGAGCCCGTCCTTCCTGAAGGCGTCTCGATCCTCGGCCTTCCGGTGAAGGGGAAGATCGACGTGGACGACCGGCTCCGCACGAAGCATGAGCACATCTATGCTCCGGGTGATGTCAACGGTCGGAGCATGCTCTTCCATTCCGCAGTCTACCAGAGCCTCGTCGCCGCCGACGACATTCTCAGCGAAGGACGCGGCAACAAGACGATGGATTTCCCGTCGGTCCCCTTCACCGTCTTCACCGAGCCTGAGGTAGCCTGGGTTGGACAGACCGAGGCCGAGGCCGCCCGTGAGAATCTGGCGACCATCGCGTCGACCTACTCATACAAAACCGACACGCGAGCCCAGATCTTCGGCGAAGACGGCTTCCTCAAGCTGCTCTTCGAAAAGAAGACGGGGCGCCTGATCGGCGCTCAGATCGCCGGGATCGAAGCTGCGCAACTGATCGCGCCCCTGGCGCTAGCGGTTCGGCAAGGCACGACCGCGGAGATCCTCAGCTACATGGCCTTCCCGCATCCGATGATCAGCGAAGGAATCAATCATGCCGCGCGTGCCGTCGGGCTTTGACGGGAGGCTATGGAAGCACGCGATGGGGACTTGTGAGGGAAGTCCGTCCCATATGGTTCGAGCTTTGCGGAACAAAAAACGAGTAATCTGTCGGCCTTAGCTGCCAATCTTCCGTTGAAGCGCTCCACCATGCCATTGGTGCGAGGCGACTTCGGCTTGGTCAGGCGGTGCTCGATTCCCAATGCTTGGCAGAGCGCGTCGAACTCATGGGATCCGGTGGCATCCTTGGGTTCTTGGCCGAAGACGCGATCGGTGAACTCCTCGCCGTTATCGGTGAGGATGGTTTGGATTTTGACGGGTGCCGCCTTGGCCAGCGCGTGGAGGAAGCTGCGGGCGGCTGACCCGGGAAGCTTTGCCAGATGGACTGCTCGTGTGAATGCATCGTCCTTTGCGCGCATGCCCTCGCGCGTTACCCCGGCGGCTCTCCCCAGTGCTCATATGCTCTTCTTCCTAGGGAAACATCGGTCTTCGCTTCTTCCACGCGCGCTCGGCGTCCGCATTGCCCGTTTCGAGGCTTTGTTCAGCGTTCACTTCCGTTAGGGCCTGCTTGCTCGCTGACCCGCTTTCCGGGCCTTTTCCCAAAGGCTTCGACCGCCGGCGCTGCCACCAGCAGCCGCTCCGGGTGCTTCCGGCTGGAGCAATAGTTGCTGGTGGAGATAACTCCCTCCCCACTGGGCGATGCACCCTTTGCACGGCGCACACCAAATATGGGCTGGCGTTACGCCGGGGGTGGCCTCAACGATGCGGCAGCCTTTCCCTCTCAATTCCAGAATGTACCCAGATTGTTCGTATGTGATTGAAAAATAAGGTCTTTCGTATCTGCTCTGCTAAATGGATGTGGAACGGTTAACATAAAAAACTTGCATATTAAGAAATGCAATGCCAGAACACTTGACAGAGCTGCCCGTATCAATGGGTGGCACGGACTGGAGTACCGTCATGGCCAGGAAGACCGTTTCCTTCAATAAATCCGGCATTGCCAAGCTGCCGAACAACAAGCCGGCGATGTACCGCATTCAGACCGAGGCCGGAAAACCGAACTACGTCGGTGTTGCCCAACGCGGCCGCGTGCAACAGCGCATTGCAGAACATCTCGCTGGCGCAAAGGATTCCGTGCCGGGTGCGAGGGTGCGGATCGAGCAGATGCCGAGCATTGCTGAGGCCAAGCGGACCGAAGCGCGGGTCATCGTTCGCAGCAAGCCCAAATACAACGATCGAGGCAAGTGAACAACCCATGAGTGACATTATCGCCCGCCGGCTCAAATGCGCCCGCGAGAAGAAAGGCTGGACTCAGGCCCAGCTTGCAAGCAGATTCGGCTTCAAGGATCGTCAGACACTCGCTGCCGTCGAAGCCGGGAAGCGCAAGATCACGGCCGACGAACTCGTGCGCGCGATGGACATCTTCGGGGTGGAGATCGAGTTCTTCACCGACTCCATGCGCCTGGTCGGCGAGGGCAGCTTCAACTGGCGCGCAAGCCGGGAAGCCAGTGCCGACCTGCTGGACCAGTTCGAGGATCGTGCCGGCCGCTGGATCGCGCTCTATCGCAAGCTCGGCGAGAAGGCCGGCAAGACCACAAGCCCTCTGCAGCCGCGCCTTGTGCTTTCGGAGCGAAGCAGCTTCGAAGATGCTTGGTCTGCCGCCGAGGCGCTGACCGGGGAATGGCAGCTCGGAGAGATTCCCGCGCTGCGTCTGGAATCGGCCATCAAACAGCGCCTCGGCGCGCTGGTGCTTTATGTGGATGCGCCTGCTGGCATCTCCGGCGCTGCCTGCCAGTTGCCGGGCCTGAATACCATCCTGATCAACCGGAATGAACCGGAAGGGCGGCGCCACTTCGACCTGGCGCACGAGAGCTTCCATCTGTTGACCTGGGAGCAGATGACGCCCGAGCACAAGGAACTTGCGGACGGCGACTATTGCGGCAAGGGACGGCAAAAGCGCATCGAGCAACTTGCAGACAACTTTGCCGGCACGTTGCTGATGCCGCGACACATGCTGGCCGCGCGTCGGCAGAGCCGCGCCGAAGACCGCGATCTCCACGAATGGCTCAACGAAACCGCCACGGAATTGTGCGTGTCGGCCCAGTCCTTGAAGTGGCGCCTGTTCTATCTCGGCCTGCTGTCCAAGGCCGACCTCATGGACATCGACGACCGGAAGCTCACCGCCAACGGTCGGCCCATGGACAAACAGCCGAAACCGCACCTGTTCAGCGCCGAGTTCGCGCAGCGCCTGCATGCGGGTCTGCTGGCCGGTGATCTGTCGGCGCGCCGTGCCGGCTCGCTACTCGGGATGACTTTCGAGGATCTGACGGAGTTTTTCGAGAGCTACGAACTGCCCGTCCCCTTCGATTTGTGAGGGGGCGGGCGGCAATGCGACGCGGACAGGTCGTATTGGTGGACACCAACATCATCATCGAAGCAGTCCGCACGCATTGCTGGAATGCGCTCACCACCCACTTCAACGTGGAAACGGTCGAGAAGTGCGTGGAGGAGGCACGTACCGGCGATCCGATGCGCCGGAATCACGTGCCGGTGGAAGCGAGGGATCTGCAACGCGTAAGCAAGATTCACGCGGTCCCAGCGTCAGCAGTCGCGCGGCTCGCCGTAGCCCTGCAGATGGCGAATGAACTCGACGTGGGCGAACGGCATCTTTTTGCGCACGCGCTTGGTCGTAGCGATGCCTGGATCGCGAGTTGTGCCGATCGCGCCGCGCTCAAGGTGGCCTTCGCGCTGGAATGGAAGGATCGGATGGTTTCACTCGAATCGCTCGCCGGAAGCGCCGGAGCCAGGCCCCGGCTCAAGAATCACTTTCTGGAACGCTGGATGTCGGACGTGCGGACGGCATTCCTGCTGGAACAGGGGTTGTGATGAACCGCTTCTCCGTCATCGAAAGCGTGCGGCATCTGACTGCCGAGTACCGCAGTTTCATCAAGAGCTCGTACCGCCTGGCGGATCCCAAACTGCGCGAACAGTTCGAGCAGCACGTTGAACGTGCCGAAGTGCTGATCAAGGGGCCATACGTGACTTTGGCGCGCGACTTCGCACCAGGGCGACGCCCTGGCTGATCCGCTCGCGGCGGGCATCGGACACAAGGGGCTGGCGCGACTGCATTGGCCGTTCGGTGAGCATGCCCGGTTCGCGCATCAGGGGCAGGCGCTCAATGAAGTTTCTTCGATTTTCAACGCTTGGTGGCAGGCCTCAATCGCCTCCGCATAGCGGCCGGCGAGGCTGTAGGCGCCGCCTAGCCCACACCAAGCCTTCGGATCCTGCGGATTGATTTTTAATGCCTGGCGGCAGGCATCAATCGCCTCGGCATGCTGGCCGGTACCGACGTAGGCAAGACCCAGGAGGCACCAAGCCACCGCATCCTGCGGGTTTAGCTTCAACGCTTGCTGGCAGGCCTCAATCGCCTCGGCATGCTGGCCAACGTTAGCGTAGGCGCGTGATCTTTCTTCGAAAACGTGGACGGGGCTTCGGAGGATTTAGTTGTTTAGGTTAGCGAGATTCTTTTCGAAGTCCAGCGGGGATTGGTAATGGAGGCCGCTATGAAGGCGGCGACGGTTGTAGAAGCATTCGATGTAATCGAAGATCATGATCTTGGCCTCTTGTTTTGTTTTCGGGAGGAAGGAGCCGAAGCACTCGGTTTTGAGCGTGGCCCAGAAGGATTCCATCATGGCATTGTCATAACACTGTCCCTTGCGGCTCATGGAGGCGACGGCACCGCAGGAGTGCAGTAGCGCGTTGAACTCTCCGCTGGCATACTGGACGCCGCGATCGGAATGGTGCAAGAGCCCTGGGTCGGGGCGCCGGCTTTTCCACGCCTTGTTCCAGGCTCTTGTCACCAAAGGCGTGGAGAGCGAGTCCTCGGCATGCCAGCCGACACACCGGCGGGAACANGCATCGAGGATGCCGCAAAGATAGAGCCAGCCCTCGGCGGTGGGGATGTAGGTGATGTCACCGATCCAGATCTGGTTGGGGCGATCCGGCGCGGGCATCCGGGCCAGCCAGTTGTCGGCGACCGGAAGGCGATGGGCGCTATCGGTGGTTCGGGGACGGAAGCGGCGTTTTTGTTTCGCGCGCAGACCGAGCTCCCGCATTAAGCGGGCCACGCGATTTTTGCCGCAAGGCTCTCCGGCCTTACGCAGTGCCCAGGTGATGCGCGGGCTGCCATAGGTTCTCCGGCTTTCCAGGAAAACTGGATGGATGGCCGCAAGCAGTTGCTTGTCCCGTTGCCGACGGCTTCCCCGGTCCTTGTGCTGGTGAGCATGGAAGCCGCTCCGGGAAACCTCCAGAGCTTCGGCCAATTCAGTGAGGCAATAATCTTTGGTCATTTTTTGCATCACCGCATATCGTTGGCAGGCATCTCGGCCGACAAGATGCCCAATGCTTTTTTTAAAATGTCGCGCTGACGGCGCAGATAGTCGTTTTCCTGGCGCAACCTTCGCAGCTCGCGCTGCTCGGGCGATTCGGCCGCCAAAGTCTTGGGATCGCTGAAAATCCGACCGCCTTGGGCATCCTTGACCCACAGATTCAGCGACCAATGGGAAACGCCGAGATCGCGAGCTACCTCGAGAACCGAACGCCCCCCTCGCACCAGGGCCACCGCATTCTCTTTGAACTCGCGGTCATAACGACGCGCGAACTTGCTGCTGCTCTTTCCGTTGTTCATTTGGGGTTTTCCTTTTTATCCCCCAAAACCCTCGTCCGCAAAATCGAAGAAACTTCAGCGTCCCAGGTTGTACCAAGCCTTCGGATCCTGCGGGTCAATCTTCAGCGCCTGGTGGTAGGTCTCAATCGCCTCGGCATTCCGGCCAGCGCGGCTGCAAGCACCCCCGAGGTTAATCCAAGCCGCCGCAAGCTGGCGGTTGATCTTTAACGCCTGGCGGTAGGCCTCAATTGCCTCAGCATTCCGGCCAGCGTCCTCGTAAGCAATCCCCAAGTTGTACCAAGCCCCGGCAAGCTGCGGGCTGATCTTTAACGCCCGGTGGTAGGCGTCAATCGCCTCGGCATGCTCGCCGGTACCAATGTACGCTTCGCCCAAGCCAGCCCAAGCCCAGGCACTGCCCGGCTGCGCCTTCACCCAGGCCTGGGAAACCGTCAAAAGGCCGCGCCAGTCATTCTTGGCCTCCAGCACAGCGTAGCGATTGAGCCAATCTACCTCGCTTAGTCCCCGCGCCGGCAACCTAACCGAACGTTGCGGCACCGTCCCGATCCATTCCACCGGTAACGCGAAGTTGAGTTGCTGGCCGCCTCCCATGTAGAAGCTGGTCAGGCCAAGCAGACGCCCTTGATCGTCGAAGAGGCCGCCGCCGCTGGAGCCGTGCGAGATCGCGGCAGTCGTCTGGATGTAGCGGCCACCTTCCAGGTCACGCAGACCGGAGACGATGCCTTGCGACAGGGTGAGTTCCAGGCCCTCCGGCGCGCCTACGGCGTATACCGTGGCGCCGACCTTGAGCGATGCGGTGTCGCCGAGCACCACAGGGGGCGCAGGCAGACCCGGAACATCAAGGCTGCATACGTCGCGCCGCCAGTCGGTGTCGCGCAGGCGTACTGGATAGTCTTGGCCTTGGTAGCGAACCTTACAGCTAGCGCCGTCCCGGATGACATAGCAGTTGGTCGCCACTACGCCGGGTGCGATCGCCACCCCGCTGCCCTGCGCTAAGGGATTGCCGCCGGCATCGAGGCTCAGCACCACCACGCCGGGAAGAGACCCGCTCGAACACTTGGGTTGCGCTCTCGGCCCTGGCCCGCGCGGCGGTGAGTAGCAACAGGACCCCGCAGATTGGCCAGAGCGCGTGCTTCATCGCTTTCCTCCCTTGCCCGATCATTCGCGTGCGGCGGATTCTGCCAGGTAGGCTTGCTAATGCAAAGCTCCTGTCATCATCGCCGCTGGATGTGCCTGTTGCCTCAAAAATAAAGGACACTGAACGGGTGCGAAGAGTGAGGGTCGTTGCCTCAAATCAGCGACGCACCGGCAAAGGTTTTTCGCTCGGGGTGTTGAGCGCAACCCGCCATCCTTCCGCTTGGCGAAAACGATCGCCGACCCCATCTCATGGGCCCTCCGGCCGCCGCTCCCAAGCGGTCACTTCATCTGCCCTCGCAGAGGTCACTTCACTTGCTTACGACATCGCAGGAAATTGGTCTTGCCAACGGGGTCCACTCAATCTAAAGGTTACCCTTCTGCTATGCTTCGCGTGCCTGCGGCAGGCGGGGGGGGGGAACAGAGTGTGGAATCCGACAGAGCATTCAATTGACGAGAATGTTCGGTGGTCGTGGCTCCGAGCTGTTGAATGGATCGACTGGCCTATATTCCTCAGCCAGCCCTTCGTGCCGGTTTTTCTTTACTTCTATAGCTGGCCCGTTGTGATCGGTGCAGTGGTTGTGGGTGCGTTTGCATGGCGTGCAGTAAGCGTCCCGTTTTGGGTTTCGCCGAGCCTTGCACACGTAGCTGCGCTCTTCGTGCCGGTGAAGTACATATCTGCTCCAGTGATGGCTTACTTGATAGGGCAACGAGGTGATACTCTGATAGCATTAATGGCGCTTCTCTGGCCTTTCATTGGGCCAGCGGTCGTCATGTCGTTGCTAATCCTGCCTACCGCGCTTATGGAGCGAACTCCATTGGGAAAGGCCTCACAGATTGGTCCGGTTCAGGCTCGCTTTCTAGCTGCAATGGGCTTTTCGCCGGTGGATCTAGCTGTAATGGGCTTTTCGCCGGTGGAGGACGTTGGGCCGGGAGAGGGGTAATCGCCGGTTCCCGGTCTTGCTGCCCACGCAACCGAGATCAAGAAGTCTCCCTTCCGACCAGCAAATCGCCCACCAATGCGCCGTTAAGTTTCTCAAGAAGTCGAGTTCCGAATTGTAGTAGAAAGGCAGGGTGCGTGTTCAGGCCGATCGGCTCTCCAACATGTTTCGCGGCTTCCCAATGCGGCGTCCCTTGCGCGCCTGCGTTTTCGGCAGGCACCCATTGGCGAAATTCGGCATACTCACGCGACCTTGCGGCCATCGTCTCGCAGATCGGTTCTGGTGAACTTCCAATGAGGGCGAGATAACCGAACTTCCGCTGTGTAGTGTCGCAACTGATTGCAGCAGAACGTTAAGACTTTTTCGTTCTGCCTACATGGCCCATTTGGGCGGGCGAGCGAAGAGCGGGAGCAGGTCGAGCTTTTGGAGCAGGGCGTTGATGTCAGCGGGAATCTCGGAGAAGAACCCGATCAAAGGCCGTCCGTTCGGAACGAGTCGGATCAAGCGGATTGCCCGAAGGCGGCGGAGCACCTTGGGCACCTCTTCGGTGAACCCTTTGGCCACCCATTCGGTCCCAAGGCGGGCAGTGAACCAGAAAGCCGAGAAGAAACCTCTATCACAATTGCGACTACTCCACTTCGTGAGCCCGCGCGTCTTCCTCGAAGGGTAAGTCATCACAGCCAACGCGCGCGACCGATTGGAGATACTCGGACAGAAAGCCGGCGATGCCTCCGGCCTGCTCGTACTGGTAGACGTGCCGGCACTCGTGCGACAAGAGCCTGGTCGACAAGCAGCCTTCGCGCACCAGGATCGAATACCCCAGGGTCAAACCGCGCATCTCCGGACCGAGCAGCCCCAGTTGCCGAGCCGCCTCCTCAAGCCGCGGATCCTCCGGGACGGGAAACTGATGCAGGATTCGGAGGCGAATCATTTCGGGAAAGCGAATACCCACCCTGCTCGCCACCGAAAGCTCGGAATTCGAAAGCGCACGTCCCGTCGCCGCCGCGTCCGCGGCAACCGTCTCCGCCCATGCAACCGCTCCCGGCAGGAGCTGGGGCAGCCATGCTTCAAGACTCACGACTGCCCTCCCTTCGGCGCCTCGAGCGCCCAATACTCGGCCGCCTCCTCGGGTGTCACCAGCTCCCGGTACGTGTTGAAGAGGAGGGCCGTGCTCGTATGGCCCATGTTGAGCGCCGTCTTGGCCGCATCCTGAAAGTGGGCGAGATGGTAGGAAGCGTAGGAGTGCCTCTCGCCGTTGCGAGGCCACTTGGGGAGCCCGGCCGCCTTCATCGCCGCCAGCCGCTTATCGACGGCGTTGGGCGGAACCACGGGGCCCGCCCCCCGCTCGAAAGGCTTAAGCCAGGTGCCGAGGTTCGGCTCGATCGGAACGAGCCGCCGGCGCGCGGTCTTACTTTTCTCGGCCGTCACCTCGATATGCCCACGCGCCAGCTTGATCTCCTTCCAATCCAGCCGCTCGATCTCGGCGGCGCGAAGGCCGGCGAAAAGCCCGATCGCATGCATCGGAACGATCTCCGGGCACAGGGTCCGGCATGCTTCGAGGAAGCGGGCGGCTTCCTCGGGAGAAAAGATCTCGGGCGGCCGGTCGACGACCCTGGCGACGCTCGTTTTGACCATCGGATTTGCTTCGAGATAGCCTCGATCGACCGCGTGGCTGAAGGCCACGCTCAGGTTTCGCCGAAAGTTGTTCCGATGGATCGGGGAGCCCGGAAGAGCCCGCAGCCAGTCGTCGATCTCTCGGCTCTCGAGGGAAGCAACGGGCCTCTGCCCGAAATCCCGGGCAAAACGGCGCAAGTAGAGTCCGAGCTCATGCACATACCTCCGGCTTCTCCCATCCTGGCGCTTGACGCGGATCACCTCCGAAAAGAGCTCCTCCACCGACACGCTCCTTCGCCTCGCCTCCAAGGTCGCCACGTACTCGCGGACGGCCTCGATCAGGGACTTGCCGTAAGGTTGGAGGGCTTCCTGGCAGCGGAGCGCCTCCTCGGCGAGCGCCGGAGAGATCCGCTCGGCGTAATGGCCGAGCCGGCTTGCCGCGAGCTTCTGAAGGCGGGCGAAGGCTTCCGCCTCGTCCCGGGTCGCAAAGAACCGCCTGACCCTTTTCCCGTCCAGGTAGACTCCGGTCACGGTCCACGGCCTGCCGGGATTCTTGCCGGTCTCCTTGACGCGGCAGACCTCGATGGCCTTCTCGCGCGATCGGCGCGTCGGGCTGCGTAGGCGCGGCTTCTTGTTTCGGACTTCCTCCTCCGCCATACGGGTGATAGTGTGTACACAGGCGGCTAGGCGAGACAAGATGCCCGTGGATGGGCGCTCTTGCCTATCCGGATGGTTCATGTGGGATTTAACTGGGTTTGCTTGTGGTATAGAACCTGGTATACGATAGACTCTGGATCTGTGTGTTCTAGGTTCGAGTCCTAGCGCGGCAGCCACTTAATCCAGGCGTTTTTTTCCTGGAAACTTCGAGCTTTGCCGGGAAGTTCGGATAAGCATGCGGCAGCTGACAGATAGGCAATTACCTTATCGGTTAATCGATCGACAAGCGGCGGGCTTTGGTGCAGGTTGCTCGGAAGGGGTCCTTCATGATCAAGGCGGCGCAGCAGAAGCGGTTCACAGTTTCTCTAGACTCGGGGGACTATTAGGCGTTGCGCGCCGTGGCCGAGGAGCACCGTCCGCCGCTTACCTTGCAGTACGGTCGTGAGCGTCGCCGTGAAAAACCTGCTGGAGCGGCGCGCCGCTAAGCAACTGTCGTTTCCCTTGGATGGCTGAGCGGATGACAGGGCTCGGATTCATTCACCTATTTTCCGGGCTTGGGGGATTCCATCAGGCCCTTAGGCGGCTAGGGCATACCTGCATCTTCGCCTCGGAGACCGATCCCGGGCTTGCCGACCTGGATGAAAAGAGCTTCGACATGCGCGAAGCCTTTGGCGAGGTGCCGCCCCACGATATTCTGTGTGCTGGATTCCGGTGCCAGCCGTTCTCGAAGGCAAACGACGGACTCGGCTTCGATCGCCCGCAATGGGGCAACGTATTCGATTGCGTCCTCGAGATTCTGGACACGCACAAGCCCACAAATCTGCTCATCAAGGACACGCCGAACCTGTTGCGGCACGACATCGGCCGTTCATTTGGACAATAGGAAATTGGACTTGCCTCATGACTTATTGCCTCGCCATTCATGTGAACCGTGGTTTGGTCCTCTGTTCGGACTCACGCACCCATGCGGGCACCGATAATGTGAGCATCTACTCCAAAATGCATAGTTTCCTTTGGTCGGGAAACCGCATGCTCTGCCCCCTCTCGTCGGGGAATCTGGCCACCACCCAGGGCGTGATCAAGCGCCTGCGCAATGATGTGAAGCAGGGCCGCCGATACCAACCTCCTCAGCGTGCAATCCATGCTGGAGGCGGCCGATTATATCGGGATGGTCAACGCCGAAATAAAGCGCAATCAGGCAGAGCGTGACGTCAGCAGCACCAGCTTTGAAGCGAGTTTCATCCTGGGCGGGCAGATCGGCACGGAGGTACCGGCCACGTTCTTGATCTATCCCCAGGGCAACTATATTCATGAATCCGCCGAGCATCCCTTTTTGCAGATTGGCGAGATCAAATATGGCAAACCTATCCTCGACCGAGTGATTCGCCCGGACCCCTCCCTAGAGGCAGCGGGGCGCTGTGCCCTGGTGTCGATGAACTCCACCATGCGCAGCAATGTTTCCGTGGGCGGGCCAGTGGAACTGCTCATCTACCGCACCGGCAGCCTCGAGAAAGGACAGCGGCTGTACCTGAGCGAGGATGATCCTTTTTTCCGTTCCATTGGTGAGCGCTGGAACGAAGGACTCTTGCAGGCATTGAACAGCCTGCCTCCCTTTCCCTGGGAAGGGCAGATGGATGAAGGTAAGATATGCCCCCTTTATCCTTCCCCTTAACTCAGGCGCATGAACACCAGGAGGTATTCCCATGGGTATCCACGTTGCCATTCGCCATCGGACCGAATATCACTTCGACCGTCTCGTAACGATTTATCCCCATATCCTGCGCCTGCGCCCGGCGCCCCATTGCCGCACCCCCATCCTTGCCTACAGCCTCAAGGTCGCTCCGCAGAAGCATTTTCTCAATTGGCAACAAGATCCGTTCGCCAACCATCTAGCGCGCTTGGTGTTCCAGGAACGCGCCCGGTCGCTGCTCGTGGATGTGGAGGTCATTGCCGATCTGACGGTTCTTGATCCCTTTGATTTCTTTGTCGAAGAGAGCGCCGAACGCTGGCCCTTCCGTTACCCGGCGGCCCTTGCCAAGGAACTGGCACCGTATCTGGAGTGCGAAGCGGCCGGGCCCTTGCTGCAGACCTTTCTCCATGGCATGGAGCGGCAAGAGCAAAACACCGTGCTCTTTCTAGTAGCCCTCAATCAACGGTTGCAGAAGACCATTGACTATAGCGTGCGCATGGAGCCTGGCGTACAGAGCTGCGAGGAGACCCTGGCCTGCCATCTGGGCTCCTGCCGCGACACCGGATGGCTACTGGTCCAGATCCTCCGCCATCTGGGCCTGGCGGCCCGTTTTGTCTCCGGCTATCTGGTTCAACTCGTGGCCGATGAGAAGCCCCTGGAAGGCCCGGCAGGCCCCGCACAGGATTTTACCGACCTCCACGCCTGGGCCGAAGTCTATCTGCCGGGCGCGGGCTGGATCGGGCTGGACCCCACTTCGGGGCTCTTTGCCGGCGAAGGACACATCCCGTTGGCCTGCACCCCGCACCCGAGCACGGCTACGCCCATCGTCGGGGCTACCGATCCCTGCGAGGTGACCTTCGCCTTTAACAATACGGTGACCCGCATCCGGGAAACTCCACGTGTCACCAAGCCTTACAGCGAGCGCCAGTGGGCGGCCATCATGGACCTCGGCCAGCGGGTGGAGGCGCGCCTCGCGGCAGGGGATGTGCGCCTGACCATGGGCGGCGAGCCCACCTTTGTCGCTGTGGATGCCCGGGATACCCCGGAATGGAACAACGCTGCCCTCGGCGAGCAAAAGCGCGAGCGGGCGGAAATTCTGGTGCGCAAGCTGCAGCAGGATTTTGCCCCCGGTTCGCTGCTGCATAGCGGCGAAGGCAAGTGGTACCCCGACGAAGCCCTCCCACGCTGGGCCCTGGGACTCTACTGGCGCAAGGACCGGGTACCCGTGTGGCGGGATGCCGGCCTCCTCGCTATAGCGGGCGGGGACTCTGGCCGGACGCTGTCGGACGCGGAGCGCTTTGCCGGCACCCTCACCCGTTATCTTGGCGTGGCAGAGCAGTTTGTCCTGCCGGCCTATGAAGATGCGCTCCATTATCTGCAACAGGAGGCGGAGTTGCCCATCAACCTCGATCTGGCGCAGCTGCGGCTTGACGATGCCCGAGAACGGCGTTCCCTGGCCGACAAACTCTCCCGCGGCCTGAACCAGCCCGTCGGCTTCGTTCTGCCCCTTGCCTGGGATGAAACACGGGAAACCTGGCGCTCGGCGGCATGGACCTTTCGCCGCGGCCGACTCATCCTCATTCCCGGCGATTCGCCCCTGGGCCTGCGCCTACCCCTCGATGCCCTACCCTGGGTCGCCGAGGAAGACCGGGAAATACGTCCGGAGGTGGACCCCTTTGCGACGCACATGCCGCTGGCCGATATCCAGGGGGAGGTGGCGGCGCGCTACAGCCGCTTCGTGCCCTCGCCCGCTGCTGCCGAAAAGACGCAGGCCCCCGCGGATGCCGACGTTTCCCCTCGTCAGATCCCTCACACCGCCCTGGCCATCGAGCCCCGAGGGGGCGGCCTCTACGTCTTTCTGCCACCCCTGGAACGCCTGGAACATGCCCTGGACCTAGTCGCCGCCATCGAGGCCACGGCAGCGCACCTGGGCCTGCCGGTGGTGCTGGAGGGCTATCCGCCGCCCCGCGATACGCGCCTGGAAAAACTCCTGGTCACCCCGGATCCCGGAGTCATCGAGGTCAATATCCATCCATCCCGCTCCTGGACGGAGTTGGTGGCCAATACCGTCGGTCTTTATGAGGCCGCGCGGCAATCCCGTCTCGGGGCCGAGAAGTTCATGCTGGACGGTCGCCATACCGGCACCGGCGGAGGCAATCATATCACCCTAAGCGGCAACACTCCCGCAGATAGCCCCTTCCTGCGCCGTCCCGACCTGCTGCAGAGCCTCATCACCTACTGGCAACACCATCCCGCCCTCTCCTACTTCTTCAGCGGTCTCTTTGTCGGCCCTACCAGCCAGGCACCGCGTGTCGACGAAGGCCGCCACGAGGCCCTCTACGAGCTGGAAATCGCCTTTAGCCAGATTCCGCCGGGCGACGCGCACCAGCCATGGCTGGTGGATCGCCTCTTCCGCAACCTGCTGGTGGATGTGACCGGCAACACCCACCGCGCGGAAATCTGCATCGACAAGCTCTTCTCCCCCAGCGGCCCGGCCGGCCGCCAGGGTTTAGTGGAACTGCGCGCCTTCGAGATGCCGCCCCATGCGCGCATGAGTCTGGTCCAGCAGCTCCTGGTCCGAGCCCTGCTGCTGCGCTTCTGGGAACATCCCTATCGCCACGCCCTGATGCGCTGGGGCACCGAGTTGCATGACCGCTTTCTGCTCCCGCATTATCTCTGGGAGGATCTGCGCGAGATCCTGCTTGATCTCCAGGCCCACGACCTCCCTCTCGACCTAGCCTGGTTTGAACCCTTTCTGGAGTTCCGTTTTCCCGTTTACGGGCAGGTTCAGCTCGGTAACATCGGCATCGAACTGCGCGCGGCCATCGAGCCATGGCATGTGCTGGGGGAGGAGGTGACGGGGCAGGGGACGGCCCGCTATGTCGATTCCTCGGTGGAGCGTCTGCAGGTTCTGCTCAGCGGTCTGAGCGACACACGCCATGTGCTGGCCTGCAATGGCCGGCGCATCCCGCTGCGCAAGACCGGCACTCCCGATCAGGCTGTGGCAGGGGTGCGCTATCGGGCCTGGCAGCCGCCTTCGGCCTTGCACCCCACCATTCCGGTGCATTCCCCGCTCGTCTTCGATCTCATCGACACCTGGAATGGCCGCTCCATCGGGGGTTGCACCCTGCATGTCATGCACCCCGGCGGACGCAATTCCGAGCTATATCCGGTGAACGCCTGGGAAGCGGAAGCGCGCCGCCAAAGCCGCTTCGAGAGGATCGGGCATACCCCGGGACCCTACACGCCACCGCCGGTGATGTGGACCAGGGGGCCCGTAGCGGGGACCTTCGTTCCGGAGGGAAGCCACCCCGGTGCGATGGATGCGCCACCCGAGGAGACCAACGCCGATTACCCGGCGGTATTGGATCTGCGTCTGGGTGGTGCGTTGCCACGGTAATGGCATCGTCCGCATCCGGAATTTGCTCGAAGCCCGTGCATCAGGCCGAGGCGGGAGTCGAGTGGCACCCTTGCCGGACCCGGGCGAGACCTACCACGTCCATTGGCTGGCATAGTGATTGCTTCATTGACGTTGCTCTGGAGAGGCTCTTTGATCGGGTCAACCATGACGCTCTTGGTTTCCCTCGACTCGCATGAGCTCAACTTCTCGAACCGCCCGGTGCGGACCCGCAGGCCGGTGGTGTAGCAGGGGCGCAGCCTAGCGCCATCCGCTTATGCCGATCAACGCACAAGATGTGGCGAATAGGCACCCGCCACGCACAGGGGGAGTATGAGCCTGCTTTCTGAGACATATGGAGAGCAAATCGGCCCATGATGAGCTCGTCGACGCCCAGCAACAGCCCCGGCCCGCGGCCAAGGCCCTCTTTGCTCACTTGCTCAGTCTCGACCCAAGCGCCCTCGCCGCCCGCCGGCAGGCGGCCGAGGCCGCGATCCTGGCCATGGGCATCACCTTCACGGTCTATACGGAAGCGGGTAACATCGACCGCGCCTGGCCTTTGGACATCATCCCGCGCATCCTTTCCCGACGGGAATGGGAGCGGATCGAGGCGGGCCTGAAGCAGCGCCTGCGCGCCCTGAATCTCTTCATCGACGACCTCTACAATGCCCAGCGGATCATCAGCGACGGCGTCTTTCCGTGCGAGGTGCTGGAGGGGTCGCACAATTTCCGTCCAGCCTGTATGGGCATCCACCCGCCCTTTGGCGTCTGGACTCACATTTGCGGAAGCGACCTAGTGCGCGACCGGGATGGCACCGTCTATGTCCTGGAGGATAATCTGCGGGTGCCATCGGGGGTCTCCTACATGCTCGAAAACCGTCGGATCATGAAGCGCCTCTTTCCGGAACTCTTCCAGGGCTGCAGGGTCTTGCCCGTGGATGACTATACCAGCCGCCTCTACGATACCATGGCCGCCCTCTCCCCCCCGAACTGGGGAGCGCCCCGTAGTGGTGGTGCTGACGCCCGGCATTTACAACTCCGCCTACTTTGAACATAGCTACCTCGCCCAGCAGACGGGGTCCTATCTGGCGGAAGGCCCAGACCTGTTCGTTGGTCAGGATGACATCGTCTACCTCAAGACCATAGCCGGCCCCGAGCGGGTGGATGTCATCTACCGGCGCATTGACTACGAATACCTCGACCCCGAAGTCTGCAACCCGAAATCGGTGCTCGGCGTACCGGGCCTGATTACTGCCTGGCGCAAGGGCACGGTGGCCATTGCCAACGCGCCCGGCGCCGGGGTCGCCGATGACAAGGTAGTCTATGCCTTCGTGCCGGAGATCATCCGCTATTATCTGGGCGAAGCACCAATCCTGCCCAACGTGCCCACCTACCTGTGCATGCGCGCAGCGGACCTCGATTATGTCCTCGCCCACCTTGAGGAACTGGTGGTCAAGCCCGCCAATGAATCCGGCGGCTATGGCATGCTCATTGGGCCACAAGCCACCTCCGAGGAACGGGCCCGCTTTGCCGAACTCATCCGTGCCGATCCACGCAACTACATCGCCCAACCCACCCTCGCCCTCTCCACCGCCCCCACCCTGGTGGGAGATCATCTGGAACCCCGCCACCTCGACCTGCGGCCGTTCATAGAGTTCCTGCAAGGAAACCTGCGATTTCAATCGCGGGAGGAATTGCGGTTGCGCGGAACGCAACACGTGATGTAGTCTTTCCGACACACAACGAGTTATCACTAATCGCAATTGTGTTTACCAAACCGCATACCATGTGGTATGGTGCCCGAAGTATCGGATCGACGTGTTGACGGGACCGGTGGCCGAGGAAATGCGAGCGATGCTGGATTCGATTTGCGCGGAACGAGATTGGCCGATGATCTCCAAGGAGATTCAGCCGGACCACATCCATCTGTTTCTCAGCATACCTCCCGCCATTGCCGTGGCCGACGCCGTCAAGGTGCTCAAGGGCGTTACGGCTCGCTTGCTGTTTCAACGGTTTCCAGCACTTAAGGAGCGGTTGTGGGATGGACATCTCTGGTCTCCATCCTATTACGTCGGCACCGCCGGCAATGTCAGCGCGGAAACCATCCGTCGCTACATCGAACGATCCGAACACGTCACCAAGAGGCGATAGGCCATGATGCGCACGGCGTCGATCAAGTTGGACGCGTCGCCAGAGCAGCGAGCGGCGCTTGCCGCGCTGCAATCCGCCTTTGCGAACGCCTGCCAGCGACTTTCCGCCGTCGTTCGCGAGCATCGGGTCTGGAATCGGGTGGCATTGCATCAACGCGCTTATTCGGAGATGCGCTCCTCGACTCCGCTGGGCAGCCAGATGTGCTGCAATGCCATCTTTTCGGTCTGCAAGGCGTACAAGGCACTCAAGGTAACCGGACGGATTCCGAAAGACACGCCGGTTCCGGCAATCAGCTTCCAGCGCGCCAGCGTCCACTTCGACAAGCGCACCTACGCGCTCAAGAAGAATGCCGTCTCGCTTTACTCCCTGGGCGGACGCGTCATCGTTCCGATGCGTCTTGGGGAACACCAGCGGCGCATCCTCTCCTTCGGCCGGCCGAAGGAGGCGGAACTGGCGTTTCGGAAGGGGAACTGGTATTTCAACCTCGTCGTCGAATCCGACGACAAGGAGTCGATCGCATCCGGCCCGGTAATGGGCGTGGATGTCGGCGAAAACAATCTCGCGGCACATAGTTTGGGAGGGATATTCGGAGGCGGTCGCCTGTGCGATCGTCGCGACCACCATCTCGCCCTGCGTCGCCGTCTCCAGTCCAACGGCAGCCGAAGCGCAAAACAGAAGCTTCGGCAGGTCTCCGGCAAGGAGAGGCGGCACGTCACCCATGTGAACCACGAGACGAGCAAGGCCATCGTGCGGGAGGCGCTCGAGGCCGGAGTCTCCAAGATCACGATGGAGGACCTGACGCATATCCGAGACCGGATCAAGGCTGGCAAGCGCATGCGCGGAAGATTGCATCGCTGGGCCTTCCGGCAGCTCCAACGCTTTGTCGAGTACAAGGCGAAATCGGCCGGCATCGCGGTCGAATACGTCGATCCGGCCTACACGAGCCAAACCTGCTCGTCTTGTAAACAATTGGGCAGACGCACGAAGCATCGGTTCGCGTGTCCTCACTGTGGTCTCCGGGCGCACAGCGACTTGAGCGCGAGTCGGAATCTTGCCCGGATTGGCGGAACGGCGGTTCCGCCAAGGGCGGCCGTAAGCACGCCTAATGTTGGAGGTGCGGATGTTGGCAATCATGTCTGCGCTTCACAATAAAGCCTGCGACTTCAGTCGCGGGTTGTTTACGGCCCGATCCTCATCGGGCGAATGGGGCGAACCCGATTTATGGGCTTAGTAAAGCGAGCCGTCCTTGCCCTCTCGGTCGCGTGTGGCGTGGTTGCAGTAGGGCCGCCCAGAGCAGCCGCTCTAGGAGTAATCTGGCAACCTTTCGAACACCCTACGGTGGGTAACGAGGGTTCCGGTATCCACAGCGAGGTAAAAGGGATGGCGATCTACACCACTGCTCCCGCCAAGCCTTACGTGATCGTCGGGTTGATTTTTGCCCGCAAGGGTACGTTCGTCTCGGCGAGAACGAGGGCCGTGGCTCTCGCCAAGAAAGTCGGCGCGAATGCCTTGATGTTGCTGGACCCCGATCAGCTTGAGACGGGCGGAGATACGACAACCTCTGGAGACGTTCCAGAATACCGCATACGGTATACAGGCGTCGTTTACTATGCAGCGATCCAATGGTCCCGCGCTGCCCCTGCGCCGCATTCGCCACCGAATGATATAGCCGGAGAGCCGTCTTCGGATCGAGTAGACCGCGCCCTTCCTGCGCAAGCCGCGCCTCCCTAGGCGATCGGGGACGCGCTTTCTGTTGCAGCATTTCCATGCTCGTTCTCCCTCTGCGGTTCAACAGTAGGCCGGAAGGCATGACGGATGGAGGTCAACCCGGCTGTCTCGAGCCGCAGGAGAACGCTTGTAAGACAGGCGGATGGGTAAAGAGGATCGGCGCGCCCAAGGGAGTTTTGCTTCATGGACCACTGGGCTCGGCTGACTCCCCCGATCGCTATTGACGATCTGCGCCGAGCAGCCGGCTCGGGCCATTGCCGCCTCCAGGACGCGCAAGCAATGCAGCGTTGCCAGGCTCGGCTCCAGTTGCCATGCCATCACGTAGCGGCTGAACCATTCGAGCAGCGCTACCAAAAATGCAAAGCTGCTTCGCAGTCGCCCATTCGTTATGTCAATAGCCCGGACCTGATGCGGTCGCTCAATCGCCAGCCCGCGCAGCAAATACGGAAACACGCGTTGCCCGAATGCCGACAGGCTCAATCGCGGCTTCGGATAGACCGCCAGCAACCCCATTTGCCGCAACGAACGCCGCACCCGCTTGGGATTCACGGTGGCGCCTTCGCGTCGCAGGACCTCGGTCATCCGGCGCACACCGTAGAACGGATGCGCCGTATAAAGCTCGTCCAGGCGATGACACAACGAGATCTCCTGGGCATCCGAACCCACCGGCTCGTAGTAAAGCCCGCTGCGGTCCAGCCCGAGCAACTCGCGCTGGCGGCGCACGGATAGCTCGCCTAGGTAGTCAATCCTGACGCGACGAGCCTCAAGTGAGAGGGCCGAACTTTTTCAAGCCAGAGGTTTTCCACCTCCAACCGCCCGATCTGCTCGGGGCAGCTCCCGCTCCCGCGACTCGATGACCGAAAATCGCCGCGCAAGCCCCTGGCTTTAGCCATGGGGTGAGCGGCGAGGCAAAGCTTGATGGATATTTACGTGTCTGTATAAGATGCTGGAGAGCATTCGATGCGAGCCAAGACTCCATCTTTCATCGCCGAGTTTCCGTTGCGAACGACCGCGGCGGACGAGGTTGCCCTCTCCAAGCGCCTCGCAGCAGCACGCCAGACCTACAATGCCTCCTTGGGCGAGGCCCTTCGCCGGCTGGCCTTGATGCGGCAATCCAAGGACTGGCAGCACGCTTGCCGGATGCCGAAAACGGTCATGGATGAACAAAGCGGGAATCGGATCTCCAACAAGGAGCGATCCAGCCGCTTCCGAAAAACACAGGAACGATTCGGTTTTACTCGCGACTCCATCCAGAAGTTCGCGGAGGCATGCCGGGATGCCTGCTCCATCGGCGATCATCTCGGATCGCACGACACGCGGACCGCGAGTCTGCGGGCATTTCAGGCCGTCCAGGGCTATGCCTTCGGCGTTCGGGGCCGGCCAAGATTCAAGCCAGCCAGCCGGTTCCACTCGGGTCGAAGGCCAAGGGCGATGCCCTGATCCGGGTCCGGTTCCGGAAAGAACCGGTTCCGGCGATTCATTGGGCGGGCTTGGTCTTGCCGCTCGGGCTCGATCCGAAGGACAAGCGCGGCTGGCAGCGGATCGCGCTGGAAGCCCCGAACCAAATACGTCCGCATCCTTCGCAGGACGATCCGGTGCCGGATTCGCTGGTACGCGCAGCTCCTCCAGGAAGGACTCGCCCCGCAGGTTCGGCCCGCGGGAGAGGATGTCGTCGGGTACGATCTGGGGCCATCGACAGTGGCCTTCGTCTCCGAAACGGATGCAAGCCTGGAAAAGCTCTCTCCGGAAGTCGAGCAGCCCTGGAGGGAGACGCGGCGGATCTTGCGGTCCATGGACCGGTCCCGCCGGGCGACCAATCCTGGAAATTACGACACCGCGGGTCGGGTGAAGCGCGGCGTCAAGCGCTGGGTCCGGTCGGAACACTACAAGCGCAGGCGACGGGATCTCGCGGAAACCGAGCGGCGGCTGGCCGCCGCACGGAAGACCGCGCACGGCAATCTCGCGAATCGGATATTGGCGCAGGGAAAGACCATCAAGGGGGAGAAGCTATGCTATAGCAGTTTTCAAAAGAATTTCGGACGGAGCGTCAAGGTGCGCGCTCCGGGGATGTGGGTGGAGAGGATTCGCCGCAAGGCTGAAAGCGCGGCGGCGGCGGATTCATCCGAGATCGACCCCCGGAAGACCCGCTTGAGCCAGTTCGACCATACGACCGGGCACTACGTGAAGAAGCCGCTCTCTTTGCGGACGCACGTCTTCGGCGATGGCCGCACCGAGCCGGTGCAGCGGGATCTCTACAGCGCCTTTCTCGCGAAATGCTTCGAGAAGGATTTCCTCGACATCAGCCGGGTTGGAAAGTCCTGGCCGGGTGCGGAACCGCTCCCGCGACGGGCGATGTCGAGAGTGAAGAAACCAGCGAGCCGGGAGGGCTTGTCCCGACCGCACGTCAGGAACGTCAGAGCGGGTCGCCCGTCGAAGGGGAAAATGGGAAGCGGCTGCCCTCGCAGCCGTTCCGGCGAGGCCGGGGATGCTGTAGCGCAAGCGAGAGCCCCGGAGAGCCGGATCTCTATTCTCTAGAACCCCCTGGCTTTAGTCATGGGGAGTTTCAGCTGCGTCTCCCGCTCTGGCCGCCGGCCAAAGACTCCAGGCAGAGCCCGAAGCGCTTGCTTCTTCCAATGCCCCACCACGACCGGATGCACCCCAAATTCCGTGCTCAATTGGTTGAGCGTCTCGTCCTCGCGCAGCGCCGCGACGACCACCTTGGCCTTGAACTCCGCGCTGCGCCGTTGGCGCGTCCGTTTGCTTGTCTTGTCTGTCATTCCAGTGGCTTCTTTCTTAGCTTAACCACTGGTCGGCTTTTTAGGGAGCACTTCATACGACACCGCGCCCAAACATGAGCCGAACGATTGCAACCAAAATCGAGATCAAGGCTTCCCCCGTGGCTGTCTGGAATGAGCTCGTGGACTTCTCTTCTTATCCCCAATGGAATCCTTTCCTCCGCTCGGTTCGCGGGGAGGCCCATCCGGGCGCGCGACTTGTGCTTCGCGTCTGCGCTCCGCACTCTCCTCCGGGTTGGCATGAACGCTGAGGTCCGCGCGGTGGAGCCGAACCAGGAACTGTGTTGGACCTGTTACTGGCTTTCCCCACGCCTGCTGGCCGGGGACCATCGCTTCCTCTTCGAGATCCAAGGCCCGAAGAAAGTCCTCCTTCACCACGGGGAGACCTTTCACGGCCTACTCCTCCCTTGTCTTTGGCCACTGATGGAGCCGAGGAGCCGACGGGGGCTGGAGGCCATGAACGCGGCGCTCACAAGGAGCGGGCGGAAGCCCGCCAAAGCTAACCAACCTTCTTTGAGAAGCTTTCTCCTGCGGAGAGCCTGCCCGCCCCGCGCGAGGCAGCGGCCGGCATGCGTGCGGCTCACCGGAACTCCCGGCCGGATCGGGCTTCCGTGCTGATGCATCGCCCTTCGCACGCATGCCCTCCCCCATACCCCGGCGACTCTCCGCGGTGCCTCATTGCTCTCCTTCTCAGGGAAACGGCGGCCTTCGCTTCTGTCTCACGCGCTCGACGTCCGCATTGCCGGTTTCGAGGTTTTGTGCAGCGTTCACTTTCCTTAGGGCATGCTTGCTCGGCTCTCCCGCTTTCCGGGCCTTTTCCCAGAGGCTTCGACCACCGGCGTTACCGTCATAGCCGCATCGGGCGCCTCCGGCTGGAGCAATAGTTGCCGGGTGGGGATGACTCCCTCCCCACTGGACGATGCACCCTTGGTCACGGCGCACGGGGAAGGGAGAGGTGGGAGAGCGGCGCTTTCCGCTTGCGCCTCTTCCAGCGCACGAGGATCGTCACTACATGACGATGCGGAAGCTCTACGACCGCGATTTCTACGCTTGGAGCATGGAGACGGCTCGACTCCTACGCGCGCGGCGCTTCGCGGAGTTGGATCTCGAGGATCTGGCCGAGGAGGTAGAAAGCTCGGGAAAATAGCAACAGAGAGAGCTGTGGAATCGGCTTGGGACGTTGATGGAACATCTTCTTTACATCGCGTACCTGACGAAACCTTCGCAGGCAGAGAGATGGGGCTGGTACGATACGGTCCGGGAGCAGCGTCGCCAATTGGCAAAACTTTTGAAGGACAGCCCAAGCCTTAAACACCAGTTGGACGAGACGATGGCGGAAGCGTATGGCGACATCCGCGACGAAGTTATCGAAAAGTCTCGGAAAATGCACCGGGAGCGGGATATCGATTGGACTGTGGCCGAAGAAGATCTTCCGCAAACGTGTCCGTGGAAGATCGGCGAACTCTTGACAAAGGGCCTTTACTTCACGCGCGCCGAGCTGGACCATCCGGATGGAACCTCCCAGCCTCCGCACGTAAGCCGCTTCCGGCTTTAGAAGCTCGCATCTGGCGCAGTCTCAAAGCGCGCCGTTGCCCGAGTTCAAGCGGCCAACTCCCCTCGGGATACCCGAGAGCTTATGCATCCGATCGGGGGAAATTCGGTTCGCTCCATCTCAAGCGGCACGCGGATTCCGTGAGACTCATCCGCACCTGGAGGTTGAAATCGAGCCAACACCCCAATTTCATTCCGGGGACGACCATTCGCAAGCCGGCGAGGTGACAAGCCTACCGCCCACCCTGTCTTCTACGCCTCGCGCCAGTCGCAGCCTGAGCCCGCAGCAGATGCCCACTTCAGGCTACCGCCCATTCTGCTGAGAGCAGCGCAGCCTGCTCTCGAACCGTCTGCGTGGCCTTTTCCTGCTTGTCGGGCGGGTAGCCGTGCTTGCGGAGGATGCGCTTGACCAGCACGCGCAGTTGGGCGCGGACGTTCTCTCGCGCAGGGCCCAATCGATCGTCACGTTGTTGCGCACCGTCTCGACGAGTTCGCGGGCAATCGTTCGCAACGTCTCGTCCCCAAGCACCTTGACTGCGCTGTCGTTGGTCTCGGGCGCGTCGTAGAAAGCCAACTCGCCCTCGGACAGGCCCAACTCCTCGCCTCGGGCGTTCGCCTGCCGCATCTCCTTTGGGAGCTGGATCAGCTCCTCGATCACCTGCGCCGCCTCGATCGCACGGTTCTGATACCGGCGGATGGTCTGCTCCAGCATCTCGGCGAAGGATCGGGCCTGGACGACGTTCTTGCGGCGGCGGATGCTGATCTCCCCCTTGAGCAGTTTCCGTAGCAGATCGATCGCGAGGTTGCGCTGCGGCACGCCTCGCACCTCGACAAGGAACTCGTCGGAGAGGATCGAAATGTGCGGTTTCTGGAGCAGCTCGGGCTGCCGCTGGACGATCTGTCGGCCGTCATCCGCGAATGTTTATCGAACCCTCGATGACCGGCTCGGCCTTGGGCCGGCTCCTGCGACGTGGAGGCCATTCCCGGTTGCCTCAACCTGAAAAACCGGCCAATCCCACCCAACCCTTTCCAGTTTACCTGCCGGGCTATTTTCCTGTGGACCTCAAATACCTGCCCCAGATGGCCGACGAGACTTCTCGCCGTTATGTCTTCGTCGCCAAGGACCCCCGAGCCACCCGTTGGGTCTTCCTGGCGGTCAAGCGTGCGAAGACCCCGGCGGCCCGCCCGCAGCTTCCTCCACGCGCTGGCCAAAGCGGCACCCGTGAAAATCCGAACCATCCTCACCGATAACGGCAAGGAGTTCACCGATCGGGTCTTCGGCCAAGAACCCAAGGATGCTACCGGATCCCATGAGTTCGACGCGCTCTGCCAAGCATTGGGCATCGAGCACCGCCTGACCAAGCCGAAGTCGCCTCGCCCCGATGGCATGGTCGAGCGCTTCAACGGAAGACTGGCGCAGATCCTCCGTACTCATCACTTCCAAAGCTCCCTCGACCTGACAACCACGCTCCACCGCTACGCCTGGCTCTACAACGAACACCTCCCTCAAAAATCGCTCAATCATCAAACCCCACTTCAGGCCCTAAAAACATGGCAACAATCCCATCCGCAGCTCTTTCAAAAAACAGTACGCAATCATCCGGGACATGACAGCTAAGGCAGAAAACATCACCAATTAGGGTGTCGTCGATTTTTGAGGCAACGACCCTCACTCCTCGCACCCGTTCCGGTTTCCTTTATTTTTGAGGCAACAGGAGAAGGCGCGAGAGCGGTCGATCAAATCGTTGACATCCGTACCGGAGGCCATGCTAGGTTGAAGGCAGAGGGGCGGGTCGATCTCCTCGATCCCCCAGTTGATCCGTACCGGTTTTCCGCCGGCCGCAGGATTGCCGTTGGCCGCATGACCTACATGACCGCCGTAGTCTATTATTGGCCTTATCGATTGGAACAACTGCCTCTGGGAGAGGTGTCGGTCGCCTTGGCGCTTCTGATTCTGGGTGCGCTCCTGCCAAAATTGCTCGGCCTGTGGCATCGGAAGCCGATTTCTTGGCGGACGCCGAGCGAGCCGGAGGGGTGGCGGGACGGAATCCTAAGCTCCCTGCTTCCCCCGGTTCAAGTGGGCCTATGGGGGACCGCTGCCGTCATGACCGTTTTGGCGATATCCAACTATCTCCGCCAGTTTGGCGGGGAGGGGCTGCCTCGCCTATCGATCGTGGTCGGGGTGGAGGCGGTTTGGGCCTTGGCGTTCTGGTGGTTTCTCGCTCGGTTTATGGCGGTCGGCTTGAGTTGGCTTCGCCGGAAAACCGGCATTGGCCGCGGGCAATGGGCCGTCGTGCTCTTCCCCAGGCTTGTCCGTTTTGCTCATTTCCTTGCTCCCGCAATCGGATTGATCGCCCTGGAAAGCTTCCCCCTTTCCGACTTCTATCGGGCCATGCTTCATAAAGTTTTGGCCATTTATGGCATCGGTTTGATCGGCCTTGCGGCCGGGAATGGCGTGGCGGCGGTGGGCGACGCGATGCTGCGCCGCCACCCACTGAGCAGCTTGGATCCGGCCGCGAATTTACGCTCCCGAAAGCTTCAAACCCAGGTGAAGATGGCGACTCGGGTGCTCTCCTTCGTGATCGGACTATTGACGTTCTCCTCGGTTCTGATGCTCTTTTCCGAGGTCCGTCACGTGGGCGCGAGCCTGCTTGCCTCCGCCGGCATCCTCGGCGTGATCGGCGGCCTAGCCGCACAGAAGACGATCGGCAACGTCTTCGCCGGGTTGCAGATCGCTATGGCTCAACCGGTGCGCCTAGGGGACGTCGTGGTTGTCGAGGGAGAGTGGGGGACGATCGAGGAGATCACCCTGACCTACGTCGTGGTCGCCGTCTGGAATCAGATCCGCCTGGTTCTTCCGATCACCTATTTGATCGAGCATCCTTTCCAGAACTGGACGCGACACTCGAGCGAACTCCTGGGAATCGTGCATGTCTACGTCGACTACACGATGCCGGTGGAGGAGATGCGGAAATACCTCCTGGAAATCTGCCGGAACAATCCTCTGTGGGACGGGCGCGTGGCAGTCACGCAGGTTACCCACGCGACCGAGCGAACGATGAACATTCGCCTGCTGGTGAGCGCGCAGGACTCCTCGAAAGCCTGGGATCTGCGTTGTGCCGTTCGGGAGCAGATGATCGCTTTTATCCGCGAGCGATTTCCGCAATGTCTTCCCAAAATCCGCGCGGAATGGGAAGCGGGCGGAAAGGAAAGCAGGAGCGATCTTCTCGATGGATAGGACGGGAGACGAGTAGCAGCGAAGGGCGCAAGCGCCTCGGGCACGACCGGAAATCCACCGCGAGGTGCGCAAGCTGCTGCGGCCTCCTCCGCTGGCGGCAAAGCCGGTGGCCCTTCCCTGAGTCGTCTTGCTGGTGGAGAGCCCTCCAGCATCCGCTGGCCCTCTATGATCACTGGAGGCGATGTCATGCACCTTCAAGCCGAACGGAACGCCGCCCTCCGCGAGCGATGGCAGTTTACCCACAGGGTCTTTTGTTTTGGAGTTCATGCGGCGGCAAGGATGGCCAGACATTGTTTGGGACTGGAGAGGAGTCGTTCGCGGAAGTGTAGGAGGGATTGTGCGCCGAGGCGTTCGGATAGGAGCGAGAGGAGGGCGTTACGGATGAGGACGGAGTTGGCCAGCAGGTTGGGCTGACGGGAACGGGAACCGTCTTCGCCCATCCGGGCATCGCGTCGCCAATGGTTGCGGTTTTCCATCCCACCCCAATGTCCTCGGATCCAGTCCAACCATTCTTGGGGCGCATACGGATCCGGTGGCGCGCTGGAGAGGTAGTAACGGGACTCGATGCTGGTGAGGGCGCTTTTTTCTTCGTGCGCTGGCTGCGCACCACGATCAGGGAGCGGGCAAAGGGGAAGTCGACGACCAGGGGCTCGATGGAGAAGGCATGGAGCCCTCGGGTTTCGACCCGGCCATGACCGGATCGGTTGTCGGTAAAAAGGGGGTGTCGGGCAAAGCATCCAAGGCTTGAGCCTCTTGGAGCAAACGAGGCTGATTTCCCTTGATCCCGAACAGGTAATCGCCCCCTTTTTCGACGATGAGACGGGCTTGGCGCCGCTGACAATGCAATGGGTCGGCCGTGATGATTTTGCCATCCAGGGCCGGCAGCTTTTCCAGCAGCGCCACCGCCGCGCTTTGTTCGCAACGGGGCGTGTCCTGCTTTCGGTCGTGGACCGCCACCGCTTGCGGGGCGCCGTCCTCCTGTTGGGCCATGGTCAGGAGGCCAATGTGATGACGAATCATTTTGCCGTCCAAGGCCAGCGCCTGCGGCAGCGTGCCGCCCTGTGCTTGCAACCAGTCGGTGAGCCTGGAAGCGAAGGCTTCGGGATCCATGCGGGTGAGCACTTGGTAGAAGACACTGTAGCCGGGAACCGGATGAAAGCCACCCGTGCCTTTCTTGAGCGGCAAGCCCAGCCGACGGCGTTGGGGCTGGGTCAGACTGGTGGCAAAACGGGCGATCTCAGCGATCTCCCGCCGCCCAGCCAAAAGCGCCATCGCGATCAAGGTCAACACCGACCCGACCGGATAGTGGGCGTTCTTCTTGCGCGGATCGGGCGCTTTCCAAAAGACCTCCAGCAACGATTCGAGCTGTTGGGCGTTGACCGGCAGCGTGCCCGAGGGTCTCGCGCTCAAACCGGCGCGGCACTCTTCGGGTAATTGGGCCGCCCGTAAGGTTTGCCGCGCTTGGACCGAAAGAGGACGCAGCCAGAGCCGCTTGGACCGGTCATTGGGCAGGTAAAAATCGGCCCGATGGCGGCTGTAGCCCGCGCTGTAGGCCTACCGCCTCCCAGTTGCACGCCTTGTAGCAGGTCCCCGCATAGGCCTCCGGATCGGTGAAGCTCTCGGCCAAGAGCGGAGTGTATCCAAAGCGATCCCGCCACTGTCCCGGCAACGCCCGCAAGGCCGCTCCCAAAGCTTGAGAGGCCAGATTGGGTGCCTGCCCCTTGGGGG
>NZ_KB901875.1:183753-191727 GCF_000379365.1 Verrucomicrobium sp. 3C
GCAGGTTGGGCTGACGGGAACGGGAACCGTCTTCGCCCATCCGGGCATCGCGTCGCCAATGGTTGCGGATTTCGACTCCACCCCAATGTCCTCGGATCCAGTCCAACCATTCTTGGGGCGCATACGGATCCGGGTGCGCGCGCTGGAGAGGTAGTAACCGGGACTCGATGCTGGTGAGGGCGCGCTTTTTTCTTCGTGCGCTGGCTGCGCACCCCACGATCAGGGCGCGGGGCAAAGGGGAAGACGTCGACGGCCAGGGGCTCGATGGGGAAGGCATGGGAGCCTGCGGATTTCGACTCGGCCATGACCGATTTGGTTGTCGGTAAAAAGGGGGTGTCGCGCAAGGCGTCCAAGGCTTGAGCCTCTTGGAGCAAGCGAGGCTGGTTTCCCTTGATCCCGAACAGATAATCATCCCCTTTTTCGACGATGAGGCGGGCCTGGCGCCGCTGACAATGCAATGGGTCGGCGGTGATGATTTTGCCATCCAGGGCCGGCAGCTTTTCCAGCAGCGCCACCGCCGCGCTTTGTTCGCAACGGGGCGTGTCCTGCTTTCGGTCGTGGACCGCCACCGCTTGCGGGGCGCCGTCCTCCTGTTGGGCCAAGGTCAGGAGGCCAATGTGATGACGAATCATTTTGCCGTCCAAGGCCAGCGCCTGCGGCAGCAGGCCGCCCTGCCCTTGCAACCAGTCGGTGAGCCTGGAAGCGAAGGCTTCGGGATCCATGCGGGTGAGCACTTGGTAGAAGACACTGTAGCCGGGAACCGGATGAAAGCCTCCGGTGCCCTTCTTGAGCGGCAAGCCCAGCCGACGGCGTTGGGGCTGGGTCAGACTGGTGGCAAAACGGGCGATCTCGGCGATCTCCCGCCGCCCGGCCAAAGCGCCCATCGCGATCAAGGTCCACAACACCGATCCGACCGCGGGTAGTGGGCGCGGTTCTTCTTGCGCGGATCGGGCGCTTTCCAAAAGACCTCCAGCAATGAGTCGAGCTGTTGGGCGTTGACCGGCAGCGTGCCCGAGGGTCTCGCGCTCAAGCCGGCGCGGCACTCTTCGGGTAATTGGGCCGCCCGTAAGGTTTGCCGCGCTTGGGCCGAAAGAGGACGCAGCCAGAGCCGCTTGGGCCGGTCGTTGGGCAGGTAAAAATCGGCCCGATGGCGGCTGTAGCCCGCGCTGTAGCCTACCGCCTCCCAGTTGCTCGCCTTGTAGCAGGTCCCCGCGTATGCCTCCGGATCGGTGAAGCTCTCGGCCAAAAGCGGAGTGTAGCCAAAGCGATCCCGCCACTGTCCCGGCAACGCCCGCAAGGCCGCTCCCAAAGCTTGAGAGGCCAGATTGGGTGCCTGCCCCTTGGGGGTGAGCAGCAGAAAACGGCGATTTTGTACGATCAGCTTCAGCCGCTCCACCCGCTGTACGGCGCTCCATCCAATCCACCGATCCCGATCCTTGAGCGCGTAGCAGGCCGGCCCCCAAACCAGCAGCGCCACCGCCTGCCCACCTTGGGCAATGACCTGGCGCAAATAGTCGCCCACCGATCGCCCCGCCCCCAGATAGTGGCGCTCCTTCAACTGCCCATCGAACCATTCGATTTCTTCCGGAGAACTGGCAATCGAAACTTCCAGTCCGCAATCCCTTGCCCCATCGGCTCTTAAATGGAAAAGCTATTTCATCGAGCCTATGGCATCGAAAAAGTCGCCTCATGTTTAGCCTTTCTTTCCCTCCCTGACGCGGAATCACTTGCTCGTTCATAAAAAAAGGCCCTGGTTCTTTCCCTGGGAGGAACCAGAAGCGGGCTTGACAAAAGCTCAATAGGTAGAGTAGACGGTTGTGTTATAGTCTACCCGCTACAGCCACAAGAGAATCTTGCCGCAGTGCTGGCCCTCAGTCCTGCTGGGAACCGTGTGAACGGAAAACGAAAAGTCTCTGGGCTGACAGTCGTGGGAAGGGTAGCCTGTGGATCGGGCAGTCCTAAAAGCTCAGGATCTATCGTAGACCTACAAACACCGTATAATCCGCTTATACACCATAGGAGTATTCCAGATGGCTTATGACCAGTCGCATCGCTACAGCAACCTGAAGCTGGAAGAAGCCAGGCTCATTGCGGAGGGCAACCACGTTCTCTGCACGTACCGGCTCCAGCCAAAGCCTGGCCACGGATTCCTGGCGACGGCGGCGCACGTGGCTGCTGAATCCTCCACCGGAACCAACGTGGAGGTGAGCACGACCGACGACTTTACCCGTGGCGTGGATGCCTTGGTCTACGCCATCGACGAGCATGCCTTGGGCGAGGACGGCGGCTTGATCAAGCTCGCTTATCCGCTGGAGCTCTTCGATCGCAACATTACCGATGGGCGGATGATGCTCTCGCAGTTCACCAGCCTCATCATTGGCAATAACCAGGGAATGGCAGATTTCACCAGCTTGCGCCTTTTGGATGTCTACCTACCTCCCAAGGCTTTGCTTCTTTTTGATGGCCCGGCGCTCAACATCAGCCACCTGTGGCGCGTTCTGGGGCGAGATCCTGTGGATGGCGGTTTCGTGGTGGGCACCATCATCAAGCCCAAGCTGGGCCTGCGTCCCAAGCCTTTTGCCGATGCCGCTTATGACTTTTGGATGGGCGGGGATTTCATTAAGAATGACGAGCCCCAGGGCAACCAGCCTTTCTGTCCTATGCGGGAAGTCGTTCCGCTCTTGGCCGACTCGATGCGTCGCGCCCAGGACAAGACGGGCGAGGCCAAGCTTTTCTCGTTCAACATTACGGCTGATGATCCCAGGGAAATCATCGCTCGCGGCGAATACATCCTCCAGGCTTTCGGCAATGATGCGAATCATGTGGCCTTTCTCGTGGACGGTTTTGTCGCCGGGCCAAGCGGTGTCGCCACGGTGCGCCGCCATTTCCCAAATGTCTTTCTTCATTACCATCGGGCCGGCCACGGAGCCATTACATCGGGGGTCAATCCCCGCGGTTATACCACCTTCGTTCACATCAAGTTGTCCCGACTCCTGGGTGCATCCGGAATTCATGTGGGGACAATGAGCTACGGCAAGATGGAAGGTGGCAAGGATGACCGGGCCATTGCCTATATGATCGAGAGGGACAGCGCCGATGGCCCTTATTACCATCAGGAGTGGCACGGCATGAGGGCCACGACGCCGATCATCTCCGGTGGAATGAATGCGGTTCGGGCCCCGGGTTTCTTTGAAAATTTGGGGCACGGGAATCTCATCATGACGGCGGGAGGCGGATGTTACGGGCACGTCGATGGTCCAGCCGCTGGCGCCAAATCCTTACGTCAGGCCTATGAGTGCTGGAAGGCAAAGGCCGACCCGTTGGCCTGGGCAAAAGCGCATCGGGAGTTTGCCCGTGCTTTTGAAAGCTTTCCCAACGACGCCGACGCCCTCTATCCGAATTGGCGCAAAGAGCTCAAGCTCGCTTGATGCCTCCGTCTGGAGCCGGGCGATCGCGAATGAGTGGCCAGCGTGGGCGGCAGCCAGATCCATCCCGCAGACTTACTTCACGATTAGGACCGAGCAGGGCGCGAGTTGCGCGATGCGATCCGCACGGCTTCCGATCATCCGTTCGTAGAGAGCGGAATGGCCCCTGGACCCAAGGACCAGCAAGGCGATGCCCAGATCGGCGGCGAGTTTCACGATGTCGCGCACCGGATGCCCTGCGAGAACATGGGTATGGAGATGGATCTGCTCTTGGACGGCCATTGCCTGTGAGCGCTGAATGACGTCGTGGAAACGCCGGTCCGCGCTTGCCGTCGTCTCGCGGACTTCTTCGATGAATTCCGGTAAATAGGGGATCTCCTCCACGCAAACCATGTGGAGCTCCGATCCATGTTCCCGCGCCAGAGCGAGAGCCAGCTCAAGCGCACGGAACGCTGCCTCCGATCCGTCGTTGGCGACGAGGATGTTCTTGAACACCATACCTTCCAAGGCTAACCCCGCTCCTCTCTCTGTGCCGGCTTCTGCATCCCCGCTCCTTTGCTGACCAAATCCTCTGATTCCTCCTTGGGCAGCAGATGGCGCGGCAGAAAAAAGAGATTGGCGATCACTGTCGGCAGGATCGCGGTTCCGACGATGGCCGCCACCAGCGTTGAGTATTGACTCTTGTCGATGATCCCATGCGAGAGGCCGAAGAGCGACGCGATCGTCCCAAAGGTGAGCCCCGAGGACATCAAGAGAGTGGTGTACATGGCCTCCTTGTGCGTCGAGCCATAGTGCTTGGCGACCGGGTAGACGCTGCCAATCTTCGTGACGGTTTCCACGACGAGAAAGAAAAGCACCCCGGCCGGCGCGGCAATCACGGCAGGGATCGAGACAAGGTAGCCCGCGCGCGTAAAGTAAAATGGCGTCAAGACGCCGACCGTGACGGTCCGCAAACGCCGAATGAGGGCATGATCGCGGCCGACGCTCCCCGCGAGCGCCATTCCGATTAGATAGGCCGGCAGCACCGCTTCACTACCGGCCCAACTGGCAAGCGATCCCATTCCCAGCAAGCCCAGGAGCAGAAACTTTGTCTCGAGTTCGGATGGTCGCCCACCGTAACGCTGCAAGAGACGAGGCGTAAGCCATGGAAAACCGACGAATGCCGCCGTTACGGCGACAACGAAGATCAGGGTTTTGCTTGTGAAAGGGGAGAAGATCAGACCAAGCGCGATGACGGTGCCGAGATCCGTAATGAAACAGGCAGCGAGAATGGTCTTTCCATAGTCGGTTCGATTGAACCCGAACTCCAACATCACCGTGTAAACGACCGCAACGGAAGTCGCCGCGAGGGCAATTCCGGCAAGGATGCTCGGCATCCAATCCCAGCCAAGCAGGTAATGACCTGCGGCGGCGCACCCAATCGATGGCAGGAAGAAGCTCGCCAAACCAACCGCCACGGCTTCTTTCCATTTCAGCCTGAACACCCGGGGGTCGAGTTCGGCACCAGCGAGAAAGGTCAGGAGGATGGCACCGATGCCGGCGAGAACTTTAACCCAAGGTTCGTCGGTGCGAAGGACGTCCGGGCCGATCATGGCCGTGAAGACGACGGAGGCGACCATTCCGACGACGATTTCGGACAACGCGGTGGAAATGCGGAACCAACTCGAAGCAAGGCTCGCAAGGACGGCAAGTCCGAACCAGAGCGCGGCAAGCGCCCAAATGCCGGTCATGAGCGCTCCGTTCGAGGGAAAGGAAGAGGAATCCCTTTGGCCACTGGCAGGAGCGGGGCATCCTTCGTCGGGAGCGTCGCCATCCAGGAAGATGAGCGAACAAAGAACGTAAACAACCCGCGACTGAAGTCGCAGGCTTTATCGTGAAGCGCAGACATGGTTGCCAACATCCGCACCTCCAACATTAGGCGTGCTTACGGCCGCCCTTGGCGGAACCGCCGTTCCGCCAATCCGGGCAAGATTCCGGACTCGCGTTCAAGTCGCTGTGCGCCCGGAGACCACAGTGAGGACACACGAGAAACGATGCTTCGTGGCGTCTGCCCAATTGTTTACAAGACGAGCAGGTTTGGCTCGTGTAGGCCGGATCGACGTATTCGACCGCGATGCCGGCCGATTTCGCCTTGTACTCGACAAAGCGTTGGAGCTGCCGGAAGGCCCAGCGATGCAATCTTCCGCGCATGCGCTTGCCAGCCTTGATCCGGTCGCGGATATGCGTCAGGTCCTCCATCGTGATCTTGGAGACTCCGGCCTCGAGCGCGCCTCCCGTACGATGGGCCCTTGCTCGTTCTCGGGTGTCACATGAGTGACGTTGCCGCCTCTCCTTGCCGGAGACCTGCCGAAGCTTCTGTTTTGCGCTTCGGCTGCCGTTGGACTGGAGACGGCGACGCAGGGCGAGATGGCGGTCGCGACGATCGCACAGGCGACCGGCTCCGAATATCCCTCCCAAACTATGTGCCGCGAGATTGTTTTCGCCGACATCCACGCCCATTACCGGGCCGGATGCGATCGGCTCCTTGTCGTCGGATTCGACGACGAGGTTGAAATACCAGTTGCCTTTGCGAAAGACCAGTTCCGCCTCCTTCGGCCGGCCGAAGGAGAGGATGCGCCGCTGGTGTTCCCCAAGACGCATCGGAACGATGACGCGTCCGCCCAGGGTGTAAAGCGAGACGGCATTCTTCTTGAGCGCGTAGGTGCGCTTGTCGAAGTGGACGCTGGCGCGCTGGAAGCTGATTGCCGGAACCGGCGTGTCTTTTCGGAATCCCGCCCCGGTTACCTTGAGTGCCTTGTACGCCTTGCAGACCGAAAAGAGTGGCATTGCAGCACATCTGGCTGCCCAGCGGAGTCGAAGAACGCAGATCCGAATAGGTCCGTTGATGCAATGCCACCCGATTCCAGACCCGATGCTCGCGAACGACGGCGGAAAGCCGCTGGCAGGCGTTCGCAAAGTCGGATTGCAGCGCGGCAAGCGCCGCGCTCGCTGCTCCTGGCGACGCGTCCAACTTGATCGACGCCGTGCGCATCATGGCCTATCGCCTCCTTGGTGACGTGTTCGGATCGTTCGATGTAGCGACGGATGGTTTCCGCGCGCTGACATTGCGCGGGCGGGTGCCGACGTAATAGGATGGAGACCAGAGATGTCCATCCCACAACCGCTCCTTAAGTGCTGGAAACCGTTGAAACAGCAAGCGAGCCGTAACGCCCTTGAGCACCTTGACGGCGTCGGCCACGGCAATGGCGGGAGGAATGCTGAGAAACAGATGGATGTGGTCCGGCTGAATCTCCTTGGAGATCATCGGCCAATCTCTTTCCGCGCAAATCGAATCCAGCATCGCTCGCATTTCCTCGGCCACCGGTCCCGTCAACACGTCGATCCGATACTTCGGGCACCATATCACATGGTATGCGGTTTGGTAAACACAATTGCGATTGGTGACAACGCGTTGCTTGTCGGAAAGACTACATCACGTGTTGCGTTCCGCGCAACCGCAATTCCTCCCGCGATTGAAATCGCAGGTTTCCTTGCAGGAACTCTATGAAAGCCACTGGCTGCTTTCGATACACGATTCCTCCTTCTCGCGTTTGCCGCGTGGTAGGAGTTATCAGCCTAAATGGCAGTTTCGGGGAACCCCATCCCCCTCTGGCCCATCAAACTAGCAAAGAGGCCATGCCCGTCAAGACTCTTGTGAAGTCCAGGGGATTCGGCGGAACTTCGCTCCGCGGAGCAACTCGATCTCGCAAGCCGCAGGAGAACGCTTGTAAAAAATACAAGCTAGGTAATCGCGACCACCAGGACCACGGTCTCACTAGCGGTGCAAGCCAGACCCAGAAGAAAGAGCCAGTCCGCCATCCGCTCCCAGAAGCTGGACGCCTTACCCGGACGCAAGGCCAGGTAGGCAGCCACCGTTGCGCCCAGGAAGAAGAGAATGGTGAATCCAACAAGGTCTTCCATGAGAGAGCGGGCGGATCCGGTCTTCCACAATCCCTGGATGAGATGCAAGGTGACAAAAGAGAAGCCGAGCATTCGAGAAGCCGATGAAAGGACGTGCTGTGCCATACCTGAAGCTAACCAAATCCGGAAGATCATCCAGCCCACTTGGGGCTCGTCCGCAGGCCCCTAGTACATCGCCTCATAGGTTCGCAGCAGCATATTCGGCTTGGAATTGCTGGGTGAGCTCGATGATGTGCTGAAGCTTTTCCGGCCCTTTAGTCCAATGGAAGGGCTGACAGTGGTCATTGTATTTGGCGAAGTAAGCCTTGAGGAAGCGCTCTAAGTCCTTGCTCGATTTGTGAACAGAGTGTTGGAGGCCCTGTCGGGTCAGGATGCTGAAGAAGCATTCGATGAGGTTTACCCAGGAAGCATGGGTCGGCGTATAGTGAAAGCTGACATTAGGGTGAAGCCTGAGCCAGTTTCGGGCCTTTTCATTCTTGTGCGTGTTCAAATTGTCCAAAACCACGTAGAGCCGCTGGTCCTCGTAGCGTTTGACGAGCTCGTCCAGAAACGAGAGGAAATCGGCCGAGGTCCGGGTCTCCTTGACATG
>NZ_KB901875.1:191827-192197 GCF_000379365.1 Verrucomicrobium sp. 3C
GCGGACGATCTCTTCTAACACTTCTCTCTGCTCTTCACGAATCGGTAATGCAGTTAAAATGGCTCCCATAATGAAAGCCATAATACCTAGTCTGCACTGTTATGTCACGTAATTATGAAGCGATGTACTAGTGTGCTGAGCGATAAATAGCTAGACACAAGGATCTTGTTCTGATAATTTGGATAAATGGGCAGACCTATCCGCATTCTTCCAGCGAGCGACAAGCAGAAACACGAACTCCAAAGCATGATCAATCGTCCCATGACACCGCAACGTGAGGCGCGGCGAGCGAGAATCATTCTCCACCGCATCAATGGGCTCACCCAAGAGCAGACGGCGCGCACCGAAGGGGTCAACCGCCCGGTGGTTG
>NZ_KB901875.1:192297-253023 GCF_000379365.1 Verrucomicrobium sp. 3C
CAATGACTTAAAACCCCACCTCCACCGCACCTTCAAGGTATCGAATGATCCCCGATTTGAAGAGAAGTTTTGGGATGTGATCGGTCTTTATCTTAATCCGCCAAAACGGGCGCTGGTCCTCTGCTGTGATGAGAAAAGCCAATGCCAGGCCCTGGAGCGCACACAAATCGCTTTGCCTCTTGGGCCTCGAAGGGTTCGCACCGGCACCCATGACTATGTCCGGCACGGAACGATCACGCTTTTCGCGGCCTTGAGCTATTTGGACGGAAGAATATCCCGCCAGACGGCTCCTCAACACACTCATAAAGAGTGGCTCGCCTTCCTAAAGAAACTCGATAGGGAAACCCCTTCCTCTTTGTCGCTCCACCTGGTCGTCGATAACTATGCCACGCACAAGCAACCGCTCGTCATGGAGTGGATCCACGCGCGCAACAAGCGTCAGGAGCGCATGCGGGGAACCCACAGAATCCACCTTCACTTCACGCCAACGTCCAGTTCGTGGATGAATCTGGTGCAACGCTTTTTCCGGGATTTGACGGTGGACTGCATCCGGGACGGCAGCTTTACAAGCACCAAGGAATTGGTCGCTTCAATAGAGGCCTATCTGCAGGACCGCGACCTTTCGCCCAAGCGATACGTTTGGAAGGCTGAAGGGCAGGCCATTTTGGAAAAAATCCAGCGTTCCCGCGCAGCAATCGAAGCAAAAGCTAATACATAGCTATTTATCGTTCAGCACACTAGAGTGTATTCATTTTAAGATGCAATCCCGGTCAAGACTCTTCTGAAGTCCGAGGCATTCGGCGGAACTTCGCTCCGCGGAGCAGCCGGATCTCGCAAACCGCGGCTTGCCGCGGGCAAGGCGCAAAGGAGGGCTTTGCAAGGTTTTCCTTTTGGCGAACCCCGCTTTGGGGCCCGTGGCAGAGGAGCGGCTAGGTGATCGAGACCACCAGGACCACGGTCTCGCCGGCGGTGCAAGCCAGACCCAGAAGAAAGAGCCAGTCCGCCGCCCGCTCCCAGAAGCTGGACGCCTTACCCGAACGCAACGCCAGGTAAGCAGCCACCGTTGCGCCCAGGAAGAAGAGAATGGTGAATCCAACGACGTCCTCCATGAGAGAGCGGGCGGATCCGGTCTTCCACAATCCCTGGATGAGACCCAAGGTGATAAAAGAGAAGCCGAGCATTCGAGAAGCCGATGAAAGGATGTGCTGTGCCATGCCAGAGGCTAACCAAATCCGGGAGATCGTCCAGCCCACTCGGGGCTCGGGCTCGGCCGCAGGCCCTGGACTGCGTTTCTCCCCCTCACCTCCGCTCCGCAAAACCTCGGGCTGATGCCCGATCGCGATCTGCGGCGGCCGAAGTGTCAACGAGTCGAATGGAGAGGCCTACATCCTACCGACCCAGGATGCCGGCCTCCACACCTGCCTGCGGACGCTCGACATCCGGTTGACTTGAGGTCGCGCGCGCGGGCATTCGCTGCGGTCCCGCGGTGAAACCGTGGCCTCTTGTGCCGGGAAGGCGCCCTGCCAGCCCGCTTCTCAGCTTCTCAATATCCGTGCGCACCACCCCGTATTTTGCCCCAAAACGACCGGTAGACCATGATGGTGTAAAGGACGATCAGGGCAAACCCCACCGCGAACCAGCCTAAGCCAGCGGAGAGAGCCTTCGGTGCCGCTCCGGAGTTTGCGATCGTCAGGCTCGAGGAAGGATCGAGCGAGGAGATCAGCAGGTTGGGATAGAGACCGAAGGCGGTCGAGACCAGGGAGGCAAGGAGAAAGACCGAAGAGGAGACGAAGCAGAGCCACTCCTTGCCTTTCTGGAAGGCGATCCTCTTTGCCGCCCAGGACAGCAGGGCAAGACCGGGGAATAGGAGCGCCCATGGCGCTTCCCAATACCGGCGGAGGAGTGGGGGTTGGAGCAAGACGACGACGAGCAGGGTGAGCAGGACGAAGATCGCTTCGAGGATAAAAAGCCGGCGGAAGGCGCGTTTGGCCCCTTCCTGGAGAGCTCTGTCCGTTTTCCAGATCAGGTAGGAGGCTCCGTGAGCAGCCAGGCTGATGATCGCCAACAGGCTGAAGAGCAAGGTGGCCATGTCGAGAACCCCGTGGTGCCTGCCGGGAAGAAAATAGGTCCAGAGCGGCAGGAAGAAGTTGCCCGAGGAGTCGATCGGCACCCCGCTCACTAGGTTCCCGAGGAGTCCGCCCAGAATCGCCGCTGCAAGCAAGCTCGAGAGAAAAAAGAGGCCGTCCCAAAAGTTTCGCCAGAGAATGCTCGGGAGCTGGGAGCGGATCTCCACGGAGATGCCCCGAAGGATCAACACCCAGAGAAAGATCATGACCGCCAGATAGAATCCGCTCAGGGCGCTGGCATAGGCTTTCGGGAAGGCAAAGAAGAAGAGCCCACCGCCAGCCACGAGCCAGACCTCGTTCCCGTCCCAGACTGGGCCGATCGACTCGATCAGGGTCCGTCTCTCTCGGTCGTCCTTGGAGATCCAGGGCAAGAGAATCCCCGCGCCAAAGTCAAACCCGTCCAGGACGACGAAGCCTCCGAGCAGGATCACGAGCAGAACGAACCAGATCGTCTCCATCTCCGCCTTGCCTCCGCTATTCCCCTTGGGCGCTTTCCGCCGGAGCCGCCGATTCCGGTCCCCGCAACACCCTCCGGCCTACCAGAAAGAGGAAGAGGATCCCTAGCGCCAGATAGAGCCCCAGGAATCCCAGGAACGTGAAGATCGCATTGCCCGCGTGAACGTTGGGCGAGGTCCCGTCGACCGTCCTGAGGAGCCCGTAGACGACCCACGGCTGTCTTCCCGCCTCGGCCGTCACCCAGCCAGCGGTGTTCGCGATATAGGGAAAAGGGAAAAGCAGGAAGATCGCCCAGAGGAGCCAGCGCGTCTGAAAGAGCCGTCTTCTCCATAAAAAGAAGGCTGCCGTGAGCATGGTGGCCACGAAGATGGTCCCGAGGCCGACCATGATATGATAGGCATAATAGACCAGCGGGATGTTGTCTGGCCAATCAGACTTGGGGAAGGAGTCGAGGCCCTGGACTTCGGCCGTGAAGCGCCGGTAGGTCAAGATACTGAGCATGTCGGGCAGATAGATCGGGTTGTCCAAAGACTCGCTTTCCATGTTGGGCTGACCGACCAGGATCAAGGGGGCTCCCTTCTCGCTGTGGAAGAGCCCCTCCATCGCCGCCCCCTTGACCGGCTGATAGGCGAAGACCTGTTTGCTCTCCCCATCCCCTGTCGGGACGATCACCAAGAGGGAGCTCACAAGGCCGAGGCAGACTCCGTAGCGCAGGAAGTAGCTCGCCAGATCCCGGTGGAGTCCGCTGAGCAGGTAAAAGGCCCCCACGGCCGAGACGACGAAGGAGGAGGTCAGAACCGAGGCGCACATGTTGTGCAGGTACTGCTTGGCCGCCCAGCTGTTTGCGAGGAGGGTCCAGACGCTCGAGACGTGGACCACCCCCTCTCTGGCGGAGAGGATCGCCACCGGATGTTGCATCCAGGCATTGGCCGCGATGACGAGATAGCCGGATAGCCAAGAGCCGGCCATGACCATCCAGGCGGCCAGGAAGTGGACCTTCGGACCCATCCTCCTTTCCCCGAAGAGGAGGATCCCGAGGAAAGAGGACTCGAGGAAAAAGGCGAAGGTCCCCTCCTGGGCGAGCAGCTGCCCCACCGTCTCCCCCGCGTAGCGGGAAAATCGGGACCAGTTCGTCCCAAACTCGAATTCGAGCACGATCCCGGTCACGACTCCAAAGACGAAGGTCAGGGCGAAGATCCTGCTCCAGAAGCGAAGCGCCGCATCCGCGAGCGGATTTTTCGCGAAGAGGGAAGAGGTTTTGAAGATCACCAGGAAGAGCGCAAGCCCCATCGTCAGCTGGGGGAAAAGGTAGTGAAAGGCGGCCGTGAAGCCGAACTGGAGCCGGTCGTATAAGAGCATGGATTCCACTCTGCTCGACCTTTGCGGCCGTCGCTCCTCCCACGTCTACGCGCTTTGGAAGTCGGGGAAAAGCTTTTCAGCGGGTCTGCTCGGAGGCCGGAACGGGACTGGCGGCCCTCTCCCGGGCTTCCGCACATCCATTCAGGGATGCCCTGAAATGACTTCACCCCGATGACTTCACCCCGGCCGGGCAGAATCTCGAAACGGATGACCAATTCGATCTCCCGCCGCATCGTGGGGAGTTTTCGCGCTAAGCCCGACAGGCTGCTAGCACCGGTTTTTTCGGTAGGCACCGGCGCGGCGGTCTGTTAAGCGGGTTGGATGCAGGGACCGGAGGCGAGATTGGGACGCGACGAGAGGCTCGATCCCCACGGACGCTTTCGTGACGCATGGAGGCCCGCGATGGCGGCCGTGCGCCGGTTGGGGCCGGAGCAGTTCGCCCGCCGTGCCACCGCGCTCAACCGCATGACCGACTTGGCAGGACCGTTCGGCGATGCGCCGCGCTCCATCTACGATCCGCTGCCGGTTCTGCTGACCGCCGGCGAGTTTTCGGAGCTCGAGGGGGCAATCCGACAGCGGGCCCGCCTGCTGGGCTGGGTGCTAGAAGATCTCTACGGGCCCCAGAGCCTGCTCCGCCTGGGCCGGATTCCTCCCGCGCTCGTGCTCGGTCAGCGCCATTTCTTACGCGGCCTCCACACTTCGGCCCCTTTGGCGGCCCCCCGTCTAGCGCTCTACGCCGCCGACCTAGTCCGCACCCCCAACGGTTCCTTCCGGCTGCTCCGAGATCATGCGGGAGCGATTTCTGGCCTCGGCCATGCGCTGAGCCTCCGCCGCTTGGCTGCGGGTACCCTTCCGGAGATCTTCCCCGCCGGCGGCTTGCGCTCTTTGCGCCCGGCGCGCGAGATGCTGGTCGATCATCTCTACCGGGGAGCGGGGGGGAGGCTCGTGGCTGTCCTTTCCGCCAGCACCGCTTCCTGCCCGAGCCCGGGAGCGGTCGACGAGGCCCTGCTCGCCCGCTCCCTCGGCCTGCTGCGGATCGAACCGAACGACCTCGCCACGCGCAGGGGCGCCCTGCACATGAAGACGCTGAGCGGCCTGCTCCCGATCGCGACCTTGATCCGCGGAATCTCCGGGATCGATCTCGATCCGCTCGAGCAGGGCGGCCGGCCGGCACTGGGCGTTCCGGGGGCCTTCGGCGCCCTGCGCGCCGGGGTCCTTGTCATATGGAACGCCCCCGGGACGGCCCTGGTGGAGGCGGCGGAGCTCCTTCCCTTCCTCGACCGGCTCTGCGAGCCCTTGCTGGGCGAGAGCCCTCTGCTCTTGCGCGCCACCGAGGAGGATCGGGCGCTGGCTTCCCGTGCGCCCTTTGCGGACGGCCAGGTCATCGCCTCGGCCCCGATCGGCTTTCGGCTCTTCGCCTGGAATGACGGCGAACAGTGGCGGGTATTGCCCGGCGGGCTCGGCCTGCCGCTCGAGGCTTCCCGACCGGAGGCTTCGTCACTCGGTTTCAAGGATATCTGGGTGCTCGAATCGGAAGAGGATTCCTATATCGTCGGACCTCCCCCGGTGGAACCTCCTGACTTCGCTCCCTTCCTCGCCGCCGCTCACCTCCCCTCGCGGCTGGCCGACAACCTCTTCTGGCTCGGTCGTTCGGTTGAGCGGCTGGAGGCCGCCTGCCGCCTGCTGATGCTCGCCCTACCGCGCCTCGAATCGGGCACCTCGCTGCCGCGCGACATCGCCGAGCGCACCCTCCTCATCCATTGCCTCGCCCGGGCCGGTCTCGTGTCGGCCGACATTGCCGGTGGCACCGCCTCGGGCCGGCTGCTGCGGCAGACCCTGGCGGGCGGCCGGCCGATCGACGGGCTGGTGAAGGAGGTTGGCCGGCTGATCGATGCCTCTTCCGAGCGGCTTTCGCCCTCGATGCTGGCGACCGTCCGCTTCGCCCTCCGTCAGACAGCCGACAGCCTCCCCGACGAAGGGACGGCACTCCCCATGCTGCTCAGCTTTACCGCCACCTTTGCGGGGATCGCGGCGGAGAACATGTCCCGCGACGGCGGCTGGCTCTTTCTGGAAATGGGCCGCCGGCTCGAGCGCGGAGAGTCGATGACGGAGAGCCTCGCCATCCTGCTCGACGCGCCGCTCGATCGGCTCGAGCCGGGCATGGCGCTGAGCATCGAACTGGCCGATTCGGTCTTGAGCTACGATCTGCGTCATGCGGGCATCCTCTCCCCCGGCCCCGTGCTCTCGATGGTCCTGGCCGATCTCTTCAACCCGCGTTCGCTCGCCTTCCAATGCGCAGCGCTGCGCGCCTGCCTCGAGCGGCTGGGGGCCGATGACGACGCGGAGACCGCCCACCAGCTACAGCGCGAGGTCACCAACTTAGTTGGCGTCGCCTCGGACCTGCGCGAGCCTCTCCGAGAGATTGCGGCCAAGCTCCGCCTCCTCTCCGACCGGATGCACCGACGCTTCTTCGCCCTGCTCCCCGAAGCGCACGCCCTTGAGGAAAACGAAGTCCGCGACCTCTTGCCATGACCCTCTACCGGCTCCATCACACCACGATCTACGACTATACCGAGGCGGCGGTGGTCCTGGGCACCCATTTCCTCCACCTCCTGCCGCGCGAACGACCCGGCCAGACCGTCCTCGCCGCCCGGCTCGACATCTCCCCGACTCCCGACAGCCGCCGAGACGAGGTCGATCATTTCGGGAATTTGACCACCACGGTCTCGATTACCGGAGCGCACCGGGAGTTCCGGGTGGCGATGAGCGCCACGGTCGAAGTCGGCCAGTCGGGCCCTCCGGCCGCCACCTCGGCCTGGGAGGAGATCGCCGCCCGCAGCCTCGACGATGTCGATCTGGCGGAGTTCTGCTTGCCCAGCGCGCTGGCCGCGCCTGACGGGGAGATCGCTGCCTATGCCGCCGCCAGCTTCCCGGCGGACCGGCCGATCCTGGAAGCGCTGCTCGACCTCAACGGGCGCCTCTACTCCGATATGACCTACGAGCCCGGTGCGACCGGCAGCGCCACCACCGCATTTCAGGCGTTCGCAGGCCGCCGGGGCGTCTGCCAGGACTATGCCCATCTCATGCTTGCCTGCCTCCGCGCGCTCGGGCTTCCGGCGCGCTACGTCTCCGGCTACCTGCGCACCCACCCGCCCCCTGGGCAGGAGAAGCTTCGAGGGGCGGACCAGTCCCACGCGTGGATTTCCGCGTGGGCCGGTCCGGAGGCGGGCTGGATCGACTTCGACCCGACCAACCGCCTATTGGTCCGAGACGAGCATGTCACCCTCGCCTGGGGGCGAGACTTCCATGACGTCTCTCCCCTGCGGGGCGTCATCGTGGGCGGCGGACGCCACACGGTCAGGGTCCAGGTCGACCTCGACCCGTTGCCGCTCCCTCTCTGATCGGACGAGGAAATTCCTTTCCAAAGCCATCCCGTCTTGCTGACTTTCTCCTGAGACAAACCCGAAGACTCCATGTCGATCCACGCCGCGCTCACCCACCACGCCTCCTACCGCTATGACCGCCCGGTGATGCTAGGCCCGCAGATCGTCCGGCTCCGCCCCGCCGCGCGCAGCCGCACCCCGATTCTCTCCTGCTCCCTCCTGGTTGACCCCAAGCCCCATTTCCTTCACTGGCAACAGGATCCCCAGGGCAACTTCCTCGCCCAGGTGGTCTTTCCGGAACGGGTGACCCACTTCGATGTCATGGTCGACCTGATCGCCGACCTGGAGACCGTCAACCCCTTCGATTTCTTCCTGGAACCCCAGGCGGAGTGGAGTCGTGGCCCTTCGCTTACGACGAGATTCTCTCCGAGGAACTGGCCCCCTTCAGGGTCGCTTCGGCACCCGGTCCGCTTCTCGCCGCCCTCCTCGCCGAAACGCGCCGCCGCTTCGAGGGATCGCCGCTGCGTACGGTCGTGCTGGTCGCGGTCAACCGCACGCTCCACGAGCGGATCGCTTACGTGGTGCGAGAGGAGCCCGGAGTCTACGCCCCGGAGGAGACGCTCGCTCGGGCCCGAGGCTCCTGCCGGGACTCCGCCTGGTTGCAGGTCACCCTTCTCCGGCATCTCGGTTACGCAGCCCGCTTCGTCTCGGGCTATCTCATCCAGCTCGTCGCCGACACCAAGCCCGTGGACGGCGGCCCCGCCGGACCGGAGGCCGACTTCACCGATCTCCACGCCTGGGCCGAAGTCTACCTACCCGGAGCCGGCTGGGTCGGCCTGGACGCCACCTCGGGGCTCTTCGCGGGCGAAGGTCATATCCCCCTGGCCGCCACGGCTTCGCCCCAGTCGGCCGCTCCCATTTCCGGCACCTTCTCCGTCGAGGAAGGCACCGGGAGCCGCTTTACCTTCGAGATGGCGGTCCGGCGCGTCTCGGAAACCCCGCGGGTGACCAAGCCCTACACCCCCACGCAATGGCAGGCGATCCTCGCCCAGGGCGCCTCCGTTGACGCGGCCCTCCGCCAGGCCGGCGTCCGCCTCTGGATGGGAGGTGCGCCCACCTTCATCTCCGCCACCGACCGCGAAGCTGCCGAATGGAAGTTCGAGGCGCTCGGGCCGACCAAGCGGGCCTACGCCGGACGGCTCCTCCGGAAGCTCTTCCCCCTCTGGGGGCCTGGGGCAGCCCTCACCTATAGTCTGGGCAAGCAGTATCCGGGGGAGCCCCTGCAACGCTGGGCGCCCCACGCCCACTGGAGGGCCGACGGCGAGCCGGTCTGGAATGACCGCGCCCTGCTCGCCTCCGACGACGATGCCGACGATGCCGGGGCTCCCGATGCCGAGCGGTTCGCGCAGGCCCTGGCCGAACGGCTGGGCCTTCCACCCGAGCTCGTCCGCCCGGCCTATGAGGACATCCATTACTACCTCTGACGAGAAGGGCGGCTTCCGGCGAACATCCTCGTCGAGGATGCCAAGCTCCGCGATCCGCTCGAGCGGGCGCGCTTCTCCCGGGTTTTCCTCCGGGGCTCGCCGCCCCGGTCGGCTCGGTACTCCCCCTGCGCCGGTCGCTCTGCGGCGGGCGGCCCCGCTGGGAGTCGGACCGTTGGTTTTTCCGTGCCGACGTCCTCTTCCTGCTCCCCGGCGACAGCCTGATCGGGCTCCGCCTCCCGCTCGACAGCCTCCCCTGGGCCGATCCGACGCGCAGGGTCTTTTGTTTAGGAGTTCATGCGGCGGCAAGGATGGCCAGACATTGTTTGGGACTGGAGAGGAGTCGTTCGCCGAACTGCGCGAGGGATTGTGCGCCGAGGCGTTCGGATAGGAGCGAGAGGAGGGCGTTACGGATGAGGACGGAGTTGGCCAGCAGGTTGGGCTGACGGGAACGGGAACCGTCTTCGCCCATCCGGGCATCGCGTCGCCAATGGTTGCGGTTTTCGACTCCACCCCAATGTCCTCGGATCCAGTCCAACCATTCTTGGGGCGCATACGGATCCGGTGGCGCGCTGGAGAGGTAGTAACGGGACTCGATGCTGGTGAGGGCGCTTTTTTCTTCGTGCGCTGGCTGCGCACCACGATCAGGGCGCGGGCAAAGGGGAAGTCGACGGCCAGGGGCTCGATGGGGAAGGCATGGAGCCTGCGGATTTCGACTCGGCCATGACCGATTTGGTTGTCGGTAAAAAGGGGGTGTCGCGCAAGGCGTCCAAGGCTTGAGCCTCTTGGAGCAAGCGAGGCTGGTTTCCCTTGATCCCGAACAGATAATCATCCCCTTTTTCGACGATGAGGCGGGCNTGGCGCCGCTGACAATGCAATGGGTCGGCCGTGATGATTTTGCCATCCAGGGCCGGCAGCTTTTCCAGCAGCGCCACCGCCGCGCTTTGTTCGCAACGGGGCGTGTCCTGCTTTCGGTCGTGGACCGCCACCGCTTGCGGGGCGCCGTCCTCCTGTTGGGCCAAGGTCAGGAGGCCAATGTGATGACGAATCATTTTGCCGTCCAAGGCCAGCGCCTGCGGCAGCAGGCCGCCCTGCCCTTGCAACCAGTCGGTGAGCCTGGAAGCGAAGGCTTCGGGATCCATGCGGGTGAGCACTTGGTAGAAGACACTGTAGCCGGGAACCGGATGAAAGCCTCCCGTGCCCTTCTTGAGCGGCAAGCCCAGCCGACGGCGTTGGGGCTGGGTCAGACTGGTGGCAAAACGGGCGATCTCGGCGATCTCCCGCCGCCCGGCCAAAAGCGCCATCGCGATCAAGGTCAACACCGATCCGACCGGGTAGTGGGCGTTCTTCTTGCGCGGATCGGGCGCTTTCCAAAAGACCTCCAGCAATGAGTCGAGCTGTTGGGCGTTGACCGGCAGCGTGCCCGAGGGTCTCGCGCTCAANCCGGCGCGGCACTCTTCGGGTAATTGGGCCGCNCGNAANGTTTGCCGCGCTTGNGCCGAAAGAGGACGCAGCCAGAGCCGCTTGGGCCGGTCGTTGGGCAGGTAAAAATCGGCCCGATGGCGGCTGTAGCCCGCGCTGTAGCCTACCGCCTCCCAGTTGCTCGCCTTGTAGCAGGTCCCCGCGTATGCCTCCGGATCGGTGAAGCTCTCGGCCAAAAGCGGAGTGTAGCCAAAGCGATCCCGCCACTGTCCCGGCAACGCCCGCAAGGCCGCTCCCAAAGCTTGAGAGGCCAGATTGGGTGCCTGCCCCTTGGGGGTGAGCAGCAGAAAACGGCGATTTTGTACGATCAGCTTCAGCCGCTCCACCCGCTGTACGGCGCTCCATCCAATCCACCGATCCCGATCCTTGAGCGCGTAGCAGGCCGGCCCCCAAACCAGCAGCGCCACCGCCCTGCCCACCTTGGGCAATGACCTGGCGCAAATCGTCGCCCACCGATCGCCCCGCCCCCAGATAATGGCGCTCCTTCAACTGCCCATCGAACCATTCGATTTCTTCCGGAGAACTGGCAATCGAAACTTCCAGTCCGCAATCCCTTGCCCCATCGGCTCTTAAATGGAAAAGCTGTTTCATCGAGCCTATGGCATCGAAAAAGTCGCTTCCTGTCCTGTCTAGCCTTTCTTTCCCTCCCTGACGCGGAATCACTTGCTCGTTCATAAAAAAAGACCCTGGCAGCAAGGGCTCCGCTCGGCGATCTGGATTGCCTTTCCTCGGAAAGTCCCTTACAAGGAGTGACCACGGGTGCCCGGAAGGCCCCGGCCTTTAGGTAGCCTGAAGGCAGAAATTTCATGGATACCGCCGACTCTCTGGTTCCGATCATCCTGGCGGGAGGGGCGGGAACGCGTCTCTGGCCTCTCTCCCGAAAGGGGAGACCGAAGCCTTTTCTTGAGCTGCCGGACGGCCGTTCCCTCTTTGCGCGGGCTCTCGCCCATGCCCGTTCTCTCCCCGGGGCGGCAACGCCCCTCACCGTCCTCCATCGGGACTACCTCTTCCAGGCCAGGGATGCAGCGAACGGAGCCGGGGAGGAGGCGCTCCGCTATCTGCTGGAGCCGATCGCGCGGAACACCGCCCCGGCCATTGGAGCCGCGGCGCGCTGGCTGAGCGAGCATTCGGGTCCCCAGACCGTTCTCCTGGTCCTTCCAGCCGATCACCGGATCGAGGAAGGACCCGCCTTTGGCAAGGCGGTGGGCCAAGCGGTGGAGTTGGCGCGGCTCGGGTACCTGGTCACCTTTGGGATCGTGCCGAAGAGCGCCCATACCGGCTATGGCTATATCGAGCGGGGCGAGGAGATCAGAAAGGACGCGGTGCTCGGCCATGGAGTCTCCCGCTTCATCGAGAAGCCGGATCGGGCACGCGCCGAGGGTTTTGCCGCTTCGGGCCGACATTTCTGGAATGCGGGGATCTTCTGCTTTCGGGCCGATGCGCTCCTCGCGGCTCTCGCGGAGTGGGCTCCCGAGATGGCCCAGGGGATCGAGCGCTGCATGGGCGGGCTCCGGGAAAAGGATGGCGTCGTGGAGCTTCCCAAGGAGTTCGGGTCCCTTCCGTCGCTCTCCTTGGATTACGCGGTCATGGAAAAGGCCCGGAAGGTCGCCGTCGTTCCCGCTCCCTTTTCTTGGAGCGACGTAGGTTCCTGGTCGAGCTATGCCGACCTGCTCCCCGCCGATGCGCGGGGGAATCGGGTCGTGGGAGAGGCGCAGCTCCGGGATGCCGAAGGCTGTGTCGTCTATGCTCCAGACCGGCTCACCGCCGTCCTGGGGGTGCAAGACCTCCTCGTGGTCGACACGCCCGACGCCCTCTTGATCGCGGCCAAGGACCGGGACCAGGAGGTCGAGGCCGTGGTGGCCGAGCTCAGGAGACAGGGACACCCGGCTCATCTCCTCCACCGGACGGTCCACCGGCCCTGGGGGACTTATACCGTCCTGGAAGAGGGCTCGCGCTTTGCGATCAAGCGGATCGTCGTCCGGCCCGGAAGGGCGCTCTCGCTCCAGATGCACCATCACCGGAGCGAGCACTGGGTCGTCGTGTCGGGCACGGCCAAGGTGACGCAGGGAGAGGTGGAGCAGTTGATCCGTCCGAACGAGTCGACCTATATCCCGGCGGGAATCTCCCACCGGCTGGAGAACCCGGGATTGATCGATCTGGTGATCATCGAGGTGCAGTGCGGGGATTACGTGGGAGAAGATGACATCGTCCGCTTCGAGGACCGCTATGGGAGAGCCTAGGACGGCACGCTCCAGGAGAACCGCTTGAGAAATCCCGCTTGCTTCGCCATCCACGGGATTCGATAAAGGAACGAGATGCGGGAGCTCTGGAAGATTCTCCAATTCTCTGCGCCATTTCTACGCAGACATTGGAAGATCCTGGCGTCGGGCGTGCTCACGGGCTTGGTCTTCGCCTCGATCAACGGCACCTATCTCTTCGTGCTCAAGGCCGCGATCGACAACTTCCTGGGCACGCCGGGTCTAGATGCGCCGGCGGATACCCACCACGCCCATCACTCGCGGGAATCGGCCATGCAGGTCCTGCAGCAGTGGATGCCGATGATGGGAGCGCCACTCGACGGGAAGCGAGTCGTCGGAGGCCTCCTGCTTCTTCCGGGGGTCGCCCTGGTTCGCGGGCTTTTCCGACTCGGCAACGCCTATTTCATGAACTTGGCTGCCGGACGGATCGTGGCCGACCTTCAGACCGCGATCTTGCAAAAGCTCCATGCGCTCTCGATGGACTTCTACCATCGCTCGACGACGGGGGACCTCTCGGTGCGGATCCTCAACGATACCCAAGGGTTCTACCAGTCGATCAGCATCCTCTTCACCGACGTCACCAAGGACCCCTTCACCCTGCTGGCGATCCTCCTTGCGTGCGCAACCATCGACTGGCGGCTCACCCTGGTCGCCAGTCTGCTCATCCCGGTCTGCATCATCCCGGCGGTGATGCTCTCGGGTAAGGTCCGCAGGAGTGCGGCCAAGATGGTCTCGACGGCAGTCGACCAGAGCAACCTGCTCTTGGAGTCGGTGGCGGGGGTTCATGTGATCAAGGCCTTCTCCTTGGAAAAGAGGAACGCCGACCTCTTCCGGAAGCAGGCAAACGACCTGGCGCGCCAGAATGCGAAGATGAACACCTCGAGTTCGCTCGTGAGCCCTTCGATCGACGTGATCGCCAGCTTCGCCCTCTCTCTTCTGATCCTCTCCGTCGTCTGGCAGCATGTGAGCATCGCCAATATGGCGGTGGTCGCCAACGGAGCCCTCCTCTTCTTCGCTCCGATCCGGCGGTTGGCCGACGCGAATGTGAAGATCCAGGAAGGGGCGATCAGCGCCAAGCGCCTCTCGGAGCTCCTGGAAACTCCAGCGAGCGTCCAGGAAGCGAAGCATGCCAAGCCGATTCGGGAGTTCACGGAGACGGTTTCCTTCGATCAGGTGACCTTCCACTATGGAAACCGGCTCGTCCTCGAAAAGGTCTCCTTCACTCTTCCCAAGGGGGCCAAGCTGGGGATTGCCGGTCCCAGCGGGGCCGGAAAGAGCACCATCACCAGCCTCCTGCTCCGTTTCTACGACCCGGTTGCCGGGACAATCCGCATTGACGGTCACGACTTGCGGGAGCTCAAGCTCCAGGACGCCCGGGGGCTTTTCTCCTTGGTGAGCCAGGATGTCGTGATCTTCAACCTGACCGCGGGCGAGAACATCGCGATCGGCAACCCCCATGCGACGCACGCGGAAATCGAGGAGGCCGCCCGAATGGCGGGAGCACACGAATTCATCTCCCAGCTGCCCAACGGCTATCACACGAAGATCGGCGAACGAGGGGTGAGACTCTCCGGGGGGCAACGACAGCGGCTTTCCATTGCGCGAGCCTTCGTCCGCAACGCGCCCATCCTGATTCTCGACGAAGCAACCTCGAACCTCGACTCGCACAGCGAAACGCAGATTCAATCTTCGATTGAACTCCTGGAGCAAGGTCGGACCGTTCTTTTCATCGCTCACCGGCTTTCCACTCTGGCCGGGTCGGACTGGATTCTCGTCCTGGAAGAGGGAAAGATCGTCCAAGAAGGCACCTACGCCGATCTCCTGGAAGCGGAGGGCCCCTTCCGCCGGCTCGCGGAGAAGCAGGGCCTTTGCGCCGCCGTTGCCTAGGAAACAGCTTTGCCTCTGGCGTCCACTTTGCCATCCGGCGGCTTGCCGGATCGAGGAGAGAGGTATAGCCGCCATTTCCCACAAGCTTTTTCCTGCGGCTTGCAAAATGGGCTTGTCTGCTTCGTTAGGCTTGGTTTTCCATCCTTACAGTATGTCCTCATACAGCTCCGGTGGAAAACCGGCGCCCCGCCTCGCATCCAAGCCCATTTGCGACGCTGCGGCTACCAAATGTGTGTGGAGTCGAGGAGTGGCGCGGTGCGACGTAGGAGAGCCATAGCGGGAGCTGCCCCTTTCGGTATGACAGTGCCTGAGTATCTCTCCTTATCGGCCGTTTCCACTCCCCGCTCATCAAACCGAACAGGCGGATTTCCCGCATTCGGCTTCCGAACAAGGTTGGTACAGGATTATGCCCACGGTAAGCTCCACGTACATCTCCCGAGGGAGAGGAGGTCGAACTTGCCTTCGCTTTCTCCTGCAACGTCCTCTGGAGCCTCCGAACACGCAAGGGAGGTTGTAGGCGTACCGCCACACTCCGTTCTCGCTCCTTCCGACGTTTCCCTTGAACTAAGGCCCCTTCCCTCCCTCGGACTTTCTCCGAGCTCACAGGTAGTATGGACCTATCCGACTCCCACCTGGTCCCGCTTCGGCCCCTCGCAGGGCAGCGGTCGGTCCGCTCGGGGCCAGCCCGAGCTCCCGGCCAGATGGGCCTCCCGTGTTGATGCATCGTCCTTTGCCCGCATGCCCTCGCCCAATACCCCGGCGGCTCTCCCCAGTGCACGTATTGCTCTCCTTCCCAGGGAGACAACGGCCTTCGCTTCTTTCTCACGAGCTCGGCGTCCGCATTGCCGGTTTCGAGGCTTTGTTCAGCGTTCACTTTCCTTAGGGCCTGCTTGCTCGCTGACCCGCTTCCCGGGCCTTTTCCCCCATAGGCTTCGACCGCTGGCGTTACCACCAGTAGCCGCTCCGGGTGCTTCCGGCTGGAGCAATAGTCGCCGGGTGGAGATCACTCCCTCCCCACTGGGCGATGCACCCTTTTCACGGCGCACGAGAAATGGCGGCTAGCCTCGGAAGAGTGACGGCAACGGGCGCCGGAGCGCTCAGTTTAGGGGTTGGTCTGATCGTCCTCGCCGCCAAGTTCCTGGCTTACCGGCTGACGGGCTCGGTCGCCCTCTACTCCGACGCCCTCGAGTCGGTCGTCAACGTCGCCGGAGCCGCCGCGGCCTTTCTGGCGCTACGCATCTCCGCCGCTCCCCCCGATCTCAACCATCCCTACGGTCATACGAAGGCCGAGTATCTCTCGGCGGGCTTCGAGGGAGGGCTGATCGCGGTGGCGGCGGTGCTGATCCTCTTCGCCGCGCTCCGGCGCCTCTTCTCGCCCGAGCCGCTTCCCCAGCTGACCGAGGGAATCGCCCTTTCGGCCTCGTCGACGCTGGTCAACGGGCTCCTGGGATCCTATCTCCTGGTCCGCGCGCGGAAGGAGAGCTCCCCAGCCCTTTCCGCCGACGGGATCCATCTCTGGACCGACGTGATCACCTCGCTCGGAATGGTCCTCGGGCTGGCCGCGGCCAAGCTCACCGGTCTCTGGTTGCTCGATCCGCTGCTCGGCCTGCTTCTCGCAGCGAATATTCTCTGGACCGGCTACCGGCTCGTACGCGACTCGCTCGGCGGGCTGATCGACGAGGGGCTCTCGCCCGCGACCGTGGCGCTGATCGAGGCGAATCTCGCCCGGGAAGGCCCCCCGTTCGCCGAAGTGCTTCGGCTTCGCAGCCGAAGGGCGGGCCGGGCGGTCTTCGTCGAGCTCACCTTGGGACTTCCCGGCTCACTCGCCGTCCGGGAAGCGCACGGGCTCTGCGACCGGATGGAGGAGGCGGTGCGGCGGACCGTGCCGCAGGCCTCGGTCACGGTGCATGTCGAACCCGTCGAAGAAAGGCGGCCCGGCACCGGAAGCGAGCCTCCCGCATCCTGTTAGCCGCCAATTCTCACAAATTTCGTAGCCGAGGCGCCACGCCTCGCATCCAAGCCTATTGTGCAAGCCGTAGGAGAGAGCTTGTGAGAATTGGCGGTTAGAGCTCGCCGGAGACGCGATGATCGATGGAGAGGGATCCTCCCCCGGTGAAGAGCAGGCAGAGGCAGCCGGAGATCGCCAGGAGATGGAACTCGAAACCCTCTCCCGCCTGGGTCCCAAACCAATTCATGAAGAATCCGTGCGGGAGATGGACCATCAGCGCGGCCACCGCCATCGTCGTTCCCAGAGCAAACGCCGCCAAGCGGGTGCAGAACCCCGCGCAGAGGGCGAGCGGAGCCAGGAGTTCGGTCCAGATCGCGGCATGCGCCAGCAGGATGGGGATATGGAGGGAGGAGTGGAGAAAACCCGTGGTGGCGGCCAGCCCCCCGCCGCCGAACCAGCCAAGGACGTTCTGCGCGCCGTGCGGGAAAAAGACGACGGCCAGGCCCAGGCGGAGAAGAAGGGGGCCGATCGAGCGCTGTGTCGAAAGAATGCCGGAGAACGGGTTCATGGGTAGCTCCTTCCGTTGTTCGGAACCGACATCATGCCGGGGAAGGAGAGGACGAGACAAGCAGATCCGGTCGAGGATCTGCCGCTGCCTCCGCCTTTTTTTGCCTTGAGTTGGAAGAACCCCGGAAAGAACATGCTTCTGCGACCGGAGCGAATCCCGGTCGGCCGCACCGATGGAAAAGCCCGCTTCGACCCGCTCCCTTCTCTTTCCGCTGGGCGACTACCTGGCGGGGATGCTGACGGGAGCCCTCGTCGCCGGAGCGGTCCGGAGCCTGGTCACACCCGGGTGCGACATGGTGCTGGCGATGCTGCTCGGCATGGTCCTGGGTATGGGGATCCATCTCCTGCTCGGAGTCGTACTGGGTCCCTTTTTGGGCATGTTCCAGACGATGGTGCCGGGATCGTGGATCGGCATGTACGGGGGCATGCTCTTCGCCATGCGCGACTCGATGGGGGCGGGATCGCCCGGCTGGGCGAGAGCCTTAAGCGTAGGAGCGTTTTTCGGGGCGGTCGCCGTAGCGGGCTTTCGGCTCTACGATCGGATCCTGCGCGGTCCGGTCAACGGACCAGCGGGAGGATCTCCCGAAGCAGCCGGCTCCTCGACCCGCCGGAAATGGGATGCGGCAAGCCGGTTCTTCGACCGCCTCACCTGGGCTGACGACCAGCGCTTCGGCCCGGAAAAGCGGAGGCTCTTCGCGCGACTCGAGGGGAAGCTCCTCTTCGTCGGGGCCGGGACCGGGAACGATTTCCGCTACCTGCCGGCCGGCCTGTCGCCGACCGCGGTCGACATCAGCCCGGAGATGCTTTCCCGGGCGGCCGCCAAGGCAGCCGACTACCCCGGGGGGATCGAGCTGCGAGAAGCCGACGTCCAGCGGCTCCCCTTCCCCGACGGCTCCTTCGACCAGGCGCTCTCGGTCTGTACCTTCTGCTCGGTTCCCGATCCGCTGCTCGGACTTCGGGAGATCCACCGGGTGCTCCGGCCCGGCGGCCGCTTCTTCCTCTTCGAGCATGTGCGGAGTCGGATCGGACCGGTAGGCATCCTCTTTGATGCCATGACCCCCCTATCGCGGCTCATGGGTCCCGCCCTAAACCGGGAGACAGTGAGCAACGTGAAGGCGGCGGGCTTTCGGGTCCTCGGGGAGGAAAACGTCTACCTCGATATCGTGAAGTGGATCGAGGCCGAGAAGCCGAACGGTTAGCCCTCGGGAACAAGACGGTTTCATTGAGGCGCGCGCTCTTTGCGATTGGCGAGAGGAAGTCGATTCCACTAGACTCGGCGCCATGACCCAAATGCCACCACTCTCGTGGCCGCCCATGGAAGAACGGCTCGAGGAGCCCCTCGAAAGGGTGCTCGAGCGGATGCAGGCACGGATCCTGATCGGAACGACCTACTTCGGAATCCAGACGTTCAAATGCCCTCTGGATTTCTGGGTCTATCAGGAGCTCCTCTACGAGAGCCAGCCGGAGGTCGTCGTGGAGATCGGCAACTATCGGGGCGGAAGCGCCCTGGCGCTCGCCCACATTCTGGATGCGCTCGGAAAGGGGCGGATCATCGCGATCGACATCGACCAGCGGAAGATCGATCTGCGCGCCAAGCGCCATCCGCGGATCTCCTGGATCCAGGGGGATGCCAAGCTTCTCGCCGACAAAGTCGCCTCCCAAATCGGCGGATCCGAACGAGTCCTCGTGATTGAAGATAGCGAGCATACCCACGCCAACACGCTCGGCGTCTTGCGAGCCTATGCCGGCTTGGTCAGCCCGGGTAGCTACCTGATCGTCGAAGATACCAACTGCCATCATGGGATTGCAGACGGCCCGTCCCCCGGTCCCTATGAGGCGGTGGCGGATTTCCTGGCGGAGGACCACCGCTTCGAGGCCGATCGGACCCGGGAAAATTTCGGCATCACCTGGAATCCCCGAGGTTACCTGCGTCGCATTGGTTGATCGTCTCAAGGCTCGATCGGAGCAGCCATTCATGGACGGACAAACCACGCTCACCGGCTTCCTGGCGATCTACCTCTTCCTCCTGGCTGCGTTTACCGGCTACGAGGTGATCTCGCGGGTGCCGGCGATCCTCCACACCCCGCTCATGTCGGGCTCCAACTTCATCCACGGCATCGTGGTCGTGGGCGCGCTCTACGCGCTGCTCCACGCCACGACCATGGTGGAGCAGGTAATCGGCTTCCTTGGGGTGCTCTTCGGCGCGGCGAACGCCGCCGGCGGATATGTGGTGACGGTCCGGATGCTCCGGATGTTTCACTCGGGAAAGCCATCTAAGACGGCGCCGGAGCTGCGAAGGTAACGATGGATCTGCTTCTCCAATCCTGCGACCTGATCACGGCTTTCCTGCTGATCTACGGACTCAAGCGGATGTCCTCGCCGGTCACGGCGAGTTCCGGGATTGTCCTCGCCGGGATCGGGATGATGGTCGTGACGCTGGCGAGCTTCCTCTACGTCTTCGGCGTGAGCGGGGAGGCCCGGACCCATCTGCCGGTCAACCTCCTGCTCGGCGGGCTTGCCCTTATCTTGGGAGTCGGCTGGTCCTGGTGGCGGGGGCATCGGGTCCCCCTGACCGCAATGCCGCAGATGGTGGCCCTCTACAACGGAATGGGAGGAGCGGCGGCCGGGGCGATCTCGGCGATGGAGCTGCTGGCGCATCCCGACGCGAGCAACGTCCGGCTGGCCATCACGATCGCCGGAGGCTTCATCGGCTCCTTTTCGTTCTCGGGATCGCTCATCGCCTGGGCGAAGCTCGAGGGAAAGCTGCCGAAGCCCTGGCGGCCACGCTTCCTCCAACTCGGAAACGGGCTCGTGCTCCTGCTGGCGGTCGCCTCGGCCACCGCATTGCCCGCTCTCCTCCCCAATGAGAATCTCCTCGCTCTCTTCTTCCTCTGCTCGTTCGCCTTCGGGGCGCTGATCACGCTGCCGATCGGCGGGGCCGACATGCCGGTCGTGATCTCGCTCTGCAATGCCTGCACGGGGATCGCGGTCGGCTTCGAGGGGTATGTCCTCCACCATCCAGCCCTCATGATCGCCGGAACAGTCGTGGGAGCGGCGGGCAGCCTGCTCACCCTGCTCATGGCGCGGGCGATGAACCGTTCGCTCGGTAACATCCTCTTTAGCAACTTCGGCGAGACCGGACAGGAGGAGGCCCAGGTGACCGGCCAGCTCAAGCCGATCAGCGCCGAGGACGCGGCGGCCACGCTCTGCTACGCGCGGAAGATGATCTTCGTCCCGGGCTACGGGCTCGCCGCGGCCCATGCCCAGCGGAAGCTCTACGAGTTGGCCAAGCGCTTGCAGGAAGAGGGCGCCGACGTCAAGTTCGCCATCCATCCGGTGGCGGGCCGGATGCCGGGTCACATGGATGTGCTGCTGGCCGAGGCGGGGGTCCCCTACGAAATGATCGTCGGCCTCGACGAGATCAACGGGGAGTTCCCGACGACCGATGTGGCTCTGGTGGTGGGGGCCAACGACATCGTCAATCCTGCGGCCCGGACCGACAAGGGCTCGCCGATCTACGGGATGCCGATCCTTGATGTCGACAAGGCCCACCAAGTCTACGTGATCAAGCGCGGCCAGGGGAAGGGCTACGCAGGCATCGAAAACGCCCTCTTCACGGCCGACAACTGCCGGATGGTCTACGGAGACGCCCAGGAAGTCCTTGGGCAGATGCTTCTATCGATCAAGGAGCTCGTCGGCCAGCGGTAGCGACTCCCCCTCCGAACCGCATAGTCGGTCGAGGCTGGGGCTTAACCTCTCGACGGCTGCTCCGCCGGATAGCGCTGGAGGATGTCGATATAGCGGGCGCGGGCAGCCGGCTCGGTCTTGGCGAGATGCTCCCGGCTCAAGAGACCCCGAATCGCGTCGACGGAGGCGAATCCGTGACGGTCGAGCCAGTCGCGGAGGCCGCCAACCAGGCCTTTCATCCGGCCGATCCCCTCTCGCAGCAGGGCGGAGGTCGTCATCACGACGTCGGCTCCCGCGAGCAGGTACTCGATCACCTCCCGAGCGCTCTCGACCCCGCTGCTGGCCGCCAAGGAAGCTGTCAGCCGGCCGCGGAGGAGGCGGAGCCAGAAGACGGAAAGGCGCGTCTCGCTGGGACTGCTCAAGATCAGGTCGTCGACCAGTCGGAGCTCGGCGATGTCGATCCCGGGCAGATAGAAGCGATTGAAGAGGACGAGCCCTTGCGCTCCCGCCTCGACCAGCCGCCGGGCTAGGTTCCCCAGGGAGCTGAAGGCGGGGAGAAGCTTGACCGAAAGCGGGATCGAGACCGTGGCGCGGACCGCCCGGACGATCTGGAGGTAGCGCTCCTCCACCGCTTGGCCCTCCTCGGAAGGATCGGTGGGAAAGAAGTAGATGTTGAGCTCGAGGCCGTCGGCACCCGCCTCCTCGATCCCCTTGGCGTAGGAGATCCATCCCTCGCTCGTTACCCCGTTGAGGCTGCCCACGATCGGGATGTCGACCGCCTGGACCGCCTCCCGGATGAGCTCGAGGTAGCGCTCCGGCCCCACCCGGTAGGAGGACGGATCGGGGAAGTAGCTGAGCGCCTCGGGGAAGCTGTCGGTCCCGGCGGCCGTGAGCCGCTCCCAGCGATCTTGCTCGGCCCGGATCTGCTCCTCGAAGATCGAGGGAAGGACGACCGCTCCCGCCTCCGCGTCTTCGAGCCGGCGAATGGCATCGAGTTCCCCGGTCAGGGGAGAGGCCGACGCGATCAGCGGGCTCTGGAGGGAAAGGCCCAGGTAACGGGTCGCGAGGTTCATCGTGGCGGGGGCGCCTCGGCGCCGACGGGAACGGGCGCTTTCCCTTCCCGCAAGCCGGCGAGTTGCTCGTAGATCTGATACTTCTCGAGGATCAGGGTCTGGGCGCGTTTCGCGAGGGCTGCGGCGTCGGCGGGATGGCTCATCCCGAGCGCTCGGTAGCGCAACTCTTGATTGGCATACTGCGAGAAGGGGAGGGTTGGCCGGGGCGAGTCGAGGCGGAAGGGGTTCTCGCCGATCGCCCGCATCGCAGGATTGAAGCGGAGGAGCGGCCAGTAGCCGCAGGCGACCGCGGCATCCTGCTGGCGCAAGCCCCGCTCCATCTCGATGCCGTGGGCGATGCAGTGGCTGTAGGCGAGGATCAGCGAAGGGCCCTCGTAAGCCTCGGCTTCCCGAAAGGCGAGGAGCGTCTGCTGCGGGTTGGCTCCCATCGCCACCTGGGCCACGTAGACGTTGCCGTAGGCGATCGCCTGCAGGACCAGGTCCTTGCGGGGCTCCCGCTTCCCCGCGGCGGCAAACTTGGCGACCGCCCCGAGCGGAGTCGCCTTCGAGGCCTGTCCCCCGGTGTTGGAGTAGACCTCGGTGTCGAGGACGAGCACATTGACGTTCCGGCCGGTGGCGAGTACATGGTCGAGGCCCCCGAAGCCGATATCATAGGCCCAGCCGTCCCCGCCGACGAGCCAGATGGAGCGGCGGACCAGGTGGTCCATCACCGAGAGGAGCTCTCGGGCGTGGGGGCTCGTCTCGGCCAGCGACGCCAGCTTCCCGCGGAGGGCCTCGAGCCGCCGGCGCTGGGCGCGGATCTCCGATTCTTGGATCTGCCGGGCCGAGAGGATCTCCCGCGTCAACTCCTCACCGACCGAGCCGGCTAGTCCGCGGAGAAGCTCCTCGGCCTGGCCCCGGAGCTGGTCGGCCGCCAGCCGAAAGCCGAAGCCGAACTCGGCGTTGTCCTCGAAAAGGGAGTTCGACCAGGCAGGTCCCCTCCCCTCGCCGTTCTTGGCCCACGGTGTGACGGGGAGGTTGCCTCCATAGATCGAGGAGCAACCGGTCGCGTTGGCGATTAAGAGCCGGTCGCCGAAGAGCTGGGAAAGGAGTTTGAGATAGGGGGTTTCCCCGCAGCCCGCGCAGGCGCCGGAAAACTCGAAGAGGGGCTCCAGGAACTGGACTCCCCGGACGTTGGCAAAGTCGACGTGGGAGCGATCGTTGACCGGGAGCCGCTCGAAGAAGGCGATGTTCTCCCGCTCGGCTTCCAGGACGGGCTGCTTCGCCTCCAAATGGATCGCCCTCTTCTCCGGCTCCACTGGGCTGTAGGCGGGGCAGACATCGACGCAGAGCCCGCAGCCGGTGCAGTCCTCGACATAGACCTGGAGGGTGAAGCGGACCCCCGGATATCCCCGGAGGTTGATCGGGGCCGAACGGAAGGAGGGCGGGCTCCCGTCGAGCCGCGCCTCGTCGTAATACCTGACTCGGATGACGCTGTGGGGACAGACGAAGCCGCACTGGCCGCACTGGACGCAGATCGCGGGCTCCCAGATCGGCACGAAGTCGGCAACATTCCGCTTTTCCAAGGCGGCGGTACCCGAAGGATAGGTTCCGTCCACCGGAAAGAGGCTGACGGGGATCTCGTCGCCCCGCCCCTCGAGCATCGGGCCCGTCACGAGCCTCAGGAACTCGGGGGCATCCGGGGGAATCCAAGGCCGCCGATCGAAGGCGCTCGTCGCCTCCTTGGGAACGATCACCTCATGGAGGTTCGCGAGCGCATGGTCGACCGCCTGGAGGTTCGCGGCCACGACCTTTTCCCCCTTCCCGCCGTAGGCCTTCCGGATCGATTGACGGACCTGTTCCACCGCCTCGTCGCGCGCGAGGATGCCCGCGAGCGCGAAGAAGGCGGTCTGAAGCACCGTGTTGGTCCTCCCCTTGAGGCCCGCCTCGCGCGCGATCCGGGAGGCATCGATCACGTGGAGTCGGAGCCGCTTCTCCAGGATCTGCCGCTGAATGGATCGGGGGAGATGGTCCCAGACCGATTCCGGCCCGTAGGGGCTGTTGAGGAGGAAGACCGCCCCGGGCGCCGCCGAGCGGAGAACGTCGACCCGCTCGAGGAAGGGGAACCAGTGACAGGCCACGACACTCGCCGAGGAGACCAGGTAGGGGGAATGAATCGGCTCCGGGCCGAACCGGAGGTGGGAGACGGTCAGCGCTCCCGACTTGTGGGAATCGTAGACGAAGTAGCCCTGGGCATGCAGGCCGGCCTCCTCGGCGAGGATCTGGATCGAATGTTTGTTGGCCCCGACCGTTCCGTCGCCGCCCAGACCGTAGAAGAGCGCCCGGACGACCGAGTCCGGCTCGATCGAGTAGCCCGGGTCGACCTCGAGGCTCGATTGGGAAACGTCGTCGGTAATGCCGACGGTAAAACGGCTCTTGGGCTCGGGCCTCCGCAGCTCGTCGAAGACCGCCTTCGCCATCGCGGGGGTCAAATCCTTCGAGGAAAGGCCGTAGCGGCCGCCGATGACCCGGGGGAGATGCGGCCGTTTCCCTTGGAAATAGGCCTCGGCGAGGCTTCCCAGCACGTCGAGGAAGAGGGGCTCGCCCGGCGCCCCCGGCTCCTTGGTCCGCTCGAGCACGGCAAGGGACCGGCAGCTCAGCGGAAGCGCGGAAAGGAACTCCTCGGCCGCAAACGGACGAAAGAGGCGGACCTGGAGGACGCCCACTGGCTCTCCTTGCCGACGGAGGGCGGAGGCGGTCTCCCGGGCGGTCTCGGCCCCGGAGCCCATCAGGACGATCACCCGCTCGGCATCCTCGGGGCCGTCGTACTCGAAGAGTCGGTAGCGTCGGCCGGCCTGCGCGGCGAACCGGTCGAGGACCGACCGGAGGATGCGGGGCAGGGCGGAATAGAAGGGGCTCGCCGCCTCCCGGGCTTGGAAGAAGGTATCGGGGTTGTGGGCGGTCCCTCGGATGAACGGATGCTCCGGATTGAGCGCCCGGCTCCGGTGCGCTCGGACGAGCTCGTCCGGAATCAGTGCCCGGAGCTGCTCGTCGGCCAACAGGTCGAGGGTGTTCACCTCGTGCGAGGTGCGAAAGCCGTCGAAGAAGTGGAGGAAGGGCACCCGACTTTCCAGGGTGGCCGCCAGCGTGATCAGGGCGCCGTCGTGGGCCTCCTGGACGGAACCGGAGCAGAAGAGCGCAAAGCCCGTGGGGCGTACCGCCATCACATCGGAGTGGTCGCCGAAGATCGAAAGCGCGTGGCTGGCGACCGACCGCGCCGCGACGTGGAAGACCGTCGGGGTGAGCTCTCCTGCGATCTTGAACATGTTCGGGAGCATAAGGAGGAGACCCTGGGAGGCGGTGAAGGTGGTCGTCAGCGCTCCGGCTTGGAGGGCTCCATGGACGGCGCCGGCCGCCCCCCCTTCGCTCTGCATCTCCTGAACGACCGGGACGCTCCCCCAGAGGTTCTTGCGTCCCTCGGCCGCCCACTGGTCGGCGAGCTCCGCCATGGTCGAGGACGGGGTGATGGGATAGATCGCGCAGACCTCGCTCGTCCGGTAGACGACGTCAGCAGCAGCCGTATTGCCGTCCATTGCCCGGCGCGTTCTCACGGTCCGCGCGGTCATGCCCGGCCTCCCGCAGGCGCAGGCTCGGGGATCATCTCGATCGCATGGCAGGGACACTGCTCGAAGCAGACCGCGCAGCCGGTGCACTTCTCGTAGAGGAACCGGTAGCGCAGGCCCGGGCCTAACTTGAGAATCGCGTCCTCCGGACAGGCCGCGAAGCAGTTGTCGCATTCGAAGCAGATGCCGCAGGAGAAGCAGCGCTCGGCCTCGCGGCGCGCCTCGGCTTCCGAGAGCCCCGCCACCACCTCGGCAAAATCGCTCGTTCGCGCGGCCAGCGGCCGCTCGGACTGGCGTCCCGGTGGTACGTCGAGGTAGACCGGCAGATGAAGCATGGCGAAGGAGACGCCGGGCGGAGGGGCCGGCTCGGCGGAGGCCGAGCCGCGAAGCCAGCCGTCGATCGACCGGGCCGCCTTCTTCCCCTGGCCAACGGCATCCGTGACGGTCTGATCCCCCGGAACCGCGTCGCCTCCGGCGAAGACGCCGGGATGCCCGGTCATCCGGTTCTGGTCGACGATCACCGCCCCGTCCTTCCCGAAGAGGATCCCGGGAACCCGCCGGAGGAAGCGGCTGTCTGTCTCCTGCCCGATCGCGAGCACGACCGCGTCCGCCCGCAACGCATCGTATTGCCCGGTCGGCCGTGGCCGGCCGTCGGGTCCGAGTTCCATCCGCTCGACGGTCAGTTCCTCGCCCGTGATCTCCTTGATCGTCGTGAGCCACCGGATTCGGATCCCCTCGGAAAGGGCCTCGTCGGCCTCGAAGGCACGGGCCGGCATGTGGGCGCGGTCCCTTCGGTAAACGATCAGGGCTTCTTCGGCCCCCAGCCGCTTGGCCGTCCGCGCCGCATCCATCGCGACGTTGCCCCCGCCGTAGATCACCACCCGCCGGCCGAGCAGGGGACGCTCCTCTCCGGCCACTTGGTGCAGAAGGGAGACCGCATCGAGCACGCGCGCCGCGTCCCGGGCCGGAATGTCGACATGCTTGCCGATCTGGGCGCCGATGGCGACCAGGACGGCGTCAAAGACGCCCGCCGCCTTTTCGGCGAGGAGATCCTCGACCTTGTGATCGAAGACGAAGCGGACCCCCATCCGCTCGATCCGTTCGACTTCGTTGGCCAACACCTCGCGAGGCAGCCGGTAGGCGGGAATGCCGAAGTGCATCATCCCTCCGGCCAAGGGACCCGCCTCATGGACTTCGACCGCATGGCCCAGGCGGGCGAGATGGTAGGCGGCCGAGAGCCCGCAGGGGCCCGCTCCGACGACCAGCACCCGCTTTCCGCTGGGCGCCGCGGCCTGCGGAAAGGGCCATCCCTCAGCGGAAGCGAGATCCCCGAGGAAGCGCTCGATCGCGTGAATGGAGACCGGGGCGTCGTAGTCACCCCGATTGCAATGACTCTCGCAAGGATGGTAGCAGACCCGCCCGTGAACGGCAGGAAAAGGGTTCTCCCGGACGAGGAGCTCCCAGGCCTTTCGGTAGTTCCCGGCCTGGGCCAGGGCAAGCCAGCCCTGGATGTCCTCCCCAGCGGGGCAGGCGGCCCGGCAGGGTGGCAAGAGATCGACGTAGAGCGGCCGGCGTGTCCGAGTGGGGCCCGTGCCCTTTTCCCGGGTCAGATCGATGACCGACGTCATGTCGCCTTGCTTGGACATCTTGGAGGGACCTTCCACGCCCCGGTCAGCGATGCTCCGAGGCGCTGGCCCATGATCGCGCACGGGCTCCTTCCCGTCAATCGCCGCCGGAAGATGCCTCCGTCGGACAAGTCGGAGCGGGAAATCAAGAAAGGATCGCTTGGAGGCGGCCAACCCCGCATCCCCCCCCGGGGAGCGCGGAATGCCCTTGGGTCAAGGATCAATGAACCTCGGAGGCAGAGACGAGATAGCCTCCGGATTTTTCGTCGGGCTCGAGCTTGAGGAGCCCTCTCTTTTGGGCCTCGAGAAGAAGCTCGTTGAAGGACCGGAAGGAGTAGGCCCGCTCGTTGAACCCCGGATTGCGGCGCTTGAGCGCCTGCTTGATCATCGATCCCCAGATGCGCTCGTCCTCGCCTCTCTCCTGGACCAGGGCTTCCAGCGTTTCGACGACCATTTGCAACGCCTTATCGGCGGGCGGCTTCGAGGCCTTCCCCTTAGGTTTTTTCTCCCGGGGCTCAGCGAGCGCCTGAGCCTCCTTCGCGTCGCGGACGAGATCGTCGTAATAGAGGAACTCATCGCAGTTGTTGAGGAAGAGGTCGGAAGTCGAGTTCTTGACACCGACCCCGATCACGGTCTTCGCGTTTTCCCGCAGCTTGCTGACCAGGGGGGAAAAATCGGAATCTCCACTGATGATCACGAAGGTGTCGACGTGCCCCTTGGTGTAGCAGAGGTCGAGCGCATCGACCACCATCCGGATATCGGCCGAGTTCTTTCCCGATTGGCTCAGATGCGGGATCTCGATCAACTCGAAGGCCGCCTCATGGAGACCGCGCTTGAACTCCTTGTAGCGCTCAAAGTCGCAATACGCCTTCTTGACGACGATATGCCCCTTGAGCAGGAGGCGCTCGAGCACCTTCTGGATGTCGAACCTGGGATAAGCCGCTTCCCGGGCGCCGAGCGCGATGTTTTCCAAATCCAGGAAGACGGCCATCGTTGCATCCGAAGCATTCATCGGCGGACTACGACGACCGGAACGCCCCTTTTCTCATCATGGCCAGGGTTTGGCCAGACACAGAGCCGGGAGGAACTCTCCCACCCGCTTCCACCCGCCTTTGGGCACCGATCACCGCAAAGCCGATCTTCGCTTTTCGCTATCTCCTTGTCTAGCCTGCCTCTCTCCCAAGCGTTCTCCTGCGGCTTGCGCAATGGACCACAACGTTTCGCGGGCTATGAGGACTGGGCTTCGGTTAACGCTCGCGGAAGCTCGAAGACTCCCTGCGCCGGTCGAGCTCGCCGCGCGTGAAATAAGAGGCCATCTGTCAAGAGTTCGTCGATGTTCCACGGACAGACCTGAGGCAGATCCTCCTTTGTCAGGGGCCGAAACGTCTTCCCGTCTTGCGGTTGACAGCAGCTCACAATTATTTCGCCATATACGGCTGTATATTGAAGAATATTCATGTGAAGTTGAGTGTCTGGGCCAAGCAGCAGGGTATTTGCTATCGGACGGCTTGGCGAATGGGGAAGGATAAGCGTTTGCCCGTGCCGGTCGAGCAGTTGCCGACCGGAACCGTGATCGTGCATGCAGAGGCGGCACAACCCGATGGCGTTGCCCTCTATTACACGCGAGCACCGCGCCAAGAAAGCACTCGAAGCGATCCGTGAGTAAGCTCCCCGTTTTCACCTACCAGACCCGTTTGAAGGTGACGCCTGAGCAGTCGGCGTCGCTCGACGCCTATGCGGCGCTCTACGGGCGGGCGAGAGCGCAAGCCTCTTCGCCAAAATGCGGGCGGGCGTTCCCCGGAACGATCTCAAGCGGTCGTTCCTGCGCCGGTTCGGACTCACCGCCCGGCAGTTCAACGCCATCCGGATCGAGCTCGAAGACAAGATCGCCTCGATCCAGGAAAAGCGGCCCGAGCGGATCGAGGAAGCCAAAAGGCGCATCCAAAAGAGCAGAAGAGGCGATCGCCCGGCTGGAGGAGAAGAAGCCGGGCTCGAACGCCCTGCATCGGAAAAAGCGGCGGCTTGCCATCCTACGGACCAAGCTTGATGCCTTGACCTCCGATCGGGAGTCCGGACAGGTCCGGCTCTGCTTCGGTTCTCGCCGCCTCTTCCGCAAGCAGTTTGCCCTGGAAGAGAACGGATCCGCCAGCCATGCCGACTGGAAGAAGGATTGGCAGGCGGAACGCGGCAGCCAGTTCTTGGTGCTCGGATCGAAGGACGAGGCGGCGGGCAACCAGTCCTGCCTGGCTATGGTCGGCCCGGACGGCAGCCTGCGGCTGCGGTTGCGGTTGCCGGACGGATTAAGCGGGCCGAGCAGGCACTTGGTGCTCGAGGGCGTGCGCTTCGCCTACGGCCAGGAGGCGATCCTCCAGGCGCTCTCCGCCAGCCGGATCGTGACCAGGCAAACCAAGACGGGGAAGCTCGTCCGCAAGCGGGAGGGATCTGCGGTGAGCTACCGCTTCGTGCGGGACCGGAAGGGGTGGCGGGTGTTCGCGAGCGTCGAGGCGTAACCAGTCCCCTTGAGGACGATCCATCTTATGGGGGCGATCGGCATCGACGTCAATGAAGACCATCTTGCCTTGGCCGAAACGGACCGCTCTGGCAACCTCGTGGGGATTCGCCGAATCGGATTGAATCTCTACGGGAAAAGCGAGGAGCAGGCGAAAGCCGCAATCGGCGATGCATGCCAGGAGATCGCCAAGACCTGCGTCGAAGCGGGCAAGCCGCTCGTGATCGAGCGATTAAATCTTCGCAAGAGGAGGGCTGAGCTTGAGGCGGTCGATCCCGTCCGGGCGCGAGCGCGCTCTTCCTTTGTCTACGCCAAGGCGATCGCGATGCTGAAAGCGGCCTCTTTTCGTGCCGGAGTCGAGGGGATCGTAGTCGACCCGGCCTACACTTCCATGATCGGCGCGGTCAACCACGCGCGCCGTCATGGCATCGGTTCTCACCAGGGCGCGGCCTACGCCGTCGCCCGGAGAGGATTGGGTCTATCCGAACGCCCGTCCGTGCGGGAGGCCGTCGTGCCGACCCGCAATGGACGGCTCACGCTCACCTTCGCCCTACCCGCGAGGAATCGGACGAAGCAAGTATGGTCGTTCTGGGCGGGCGTCCGGAAGAGGCTCAAAGCGGCGCATGCAGCGCATGCCCGGTCGGGAGGCAATCGATTGCCTCCCGCGCCTCGGCTCCCGAAACCGCGGGCATTGGGCGCTACCTGGGCTTTGCCGGCGAAACCCCGGCACGCGAACCGTCGGCAACGCTGTTCGGCCGGCGTCGTGGACAACCTCCCCTGGTAGTGAATAGTTGTCTATGATTTAAGTAACGACATCTCTTCAGACTTTTCGAAAAGTAACTTGCAGGCCGTTAGATACGCTCCCGCCGTCGTCTCGTCCAACCTGTGTTTCAGACTCGGGTTGTCGTTCAACAGCTCTGCCAGTTCATCTCGCTGCGCAATGACCGTGCCCTTCCATCCGTACCCCTCTCTCTCTGGATCTCTTGTCAGATAGGCGATGTAGAGGAGGTGCTCCATCAACGTTCTAAGCCGACTCCACAGCTCCCTCTTTTGCGATTTCCCCAAGCTTTCTACCTCCTCGATTAGGTCCTCCAGGTCCAACTCGGCGAAGCGGCGCTCGCGCAGAAGCCGAGCGGTCTCCTCGGTCCATGCGTAGAAATCCCGTGGTAAAGCTTCTGCACCGTCAGGTAGCGACGATCATAGCGGCCGGAAGAGACGCAAGGGGAAACGGACGATCGGGAGAGCTCCTCAGGCAGGAGCCTGTCCAAAAAATGGGCAGATCCCCCTTCGATATTCCTAGGTCGCACCGCGCCATTCCTCGACTCTACACAAGCGCTCTCCTACGGCTTGCACAATGGTCGGGAGCCTTTCCCCCCCCTAAAAGAGGGAGACGCGGCGGCGCGGGATCTCCTCGCCACCAGGGAGCGGCTGTGTCAGGATCCTGGCCATGGAGCGGAGCCTCGACCCCTACTTTCCGCAATGCTTCGAGGAGTTGTTGCGGCAGCTTCTGGCGGCCGTCCGCCTCGCCTATGGCCCGCGGCTCTTCGCCCTGGCGGTCTTCGGATCGGTGGGACGGGCAAAGATGCGGCCCGATTCGGACATCGACTTTCTCGTGGTCGCTGACCCCCTGCCCCGTGGAAGGATGGCCCGAGTCGCCGAATGGGAGCCAGTCGAGCAGGAGCTCGCTCCCGCTCTCGAGGAGGCGCGGGCGCACGGGGTCCTCACCGAATGGTCGCCGCTTTTCAAGACGCCGGAGGAGCTGGAGGCGGGAAGCCCCATCCTCTTCGACATGACTGAGGATGCGCGAATCCTCTGGGACCCGCAGCGGGTGCTCGAGGCCGCCTTGCGGCAGATGAAGCAGCGGCTGGCGCGCAACGGAGCGCGACGGATCTGGAGCGGAAATGCCTGGTACTGGGAGCTCAAGCCCGGGCATGCCCCCGGGGAGCTGATCCATATTTAATCCGTTTTGTTTTGCGATTGGCATGAATCGAGGCGCAAGTCGATGACGACAGAGTCGCTGGCGCAGAGCTACCTGCGGAAGTCCGAGGCGCGCCTGGCATTCTTGGCCCATCTCCTCGAGAGCCGGGATTACTCCGACGTGATCCGGGAAGCGCAGGAAGCCGTCGAGCTCGCCTTGAAGGCGGTCCTTCGCCAGGCGGGAATCGAACCTCCCCATGTGCACGACGTCTCGGGCCTCTTGCGGGCGCATCGGGAATCGCTGGCCGAACCCATTCGAGCGCACCTGGAGGAGCTCGCTCGGATTTCCACCCGGCTGCGGAAGGAGCGGGAGCTCTCGTTTTACGGGGATATCGATTTCATCCCGACCGAGAGCTACACCCGCGAGGACGCCGCTCAAGCGCTACGCGAGGCGGGCTTCGTGGTCACCAAGGCGAGGGAAGCGGTCCCCCGGGCTCCCGCCGGGGAATAACCCGCTCTCCAGAAGCGGCTGGACAAGAGGCGCCAAAAAGCGTCGGGCCAGATCCTTCGCCATCTCGCTAAACGGCTACAACCGGGAAGGACGGCGCGCTTCCCGTCCGATCCGCAAGGCCCGCCTGACCTTCGGCATCTCCAAGGAGAATCCCGGGAGCAGCGGAGTCGTCAAGGTTTCCTCGAAGGTGTGGACCGTGACCGGCTTCTCCCGGTTTTCGGCAAAGCGGTAGATCCGGACCGTTTCCTGATGGCGGTCGAAGATCCAATATTCCGGAACGCCTGCTTCGCGATAGATCTCCACCTTGTCGACAAGGTCCATCTGCCTGGTCGAATGGGAGAGGATTTCCACCGCGAGCGCGGGAATCACGTTCTTCTGGACATGCGCCTCTCCCTCCCATTTCCCAAACTGGTCGTTCGGGATGTAGCAGAGGTCGGGAACCACGCCTTCGCGGTCGGCATCAATGGTTCCGTGGAAAGTAAAGGCGATGTTGCGCTCGACGACACCGAGAGGATGCGGATCCAAGTATTTCCGGATCTCCCACTCGATCTCTCCCGCTAGCCTGCTGTTGTCGCCCGTCTCCTCCGTCATGATGAGGTTCCCGTGGATGAGCTCCCAATGTTCTCCCTCGGGAGTCGCGAGCCAATCCTTTACCGTGCGCGGGCCAAAGGTCTTCGTGGGCATGAAGATCGCCTTACCTCCGTTTCGACGGTACGCTGGCCGCTGGAGTACGGCAAGATCCGGCTTGCCGGAGAGAGTGTCCGGAATTTGTGTGTGGGTCACAACAAGCGTCAGACGTCATCTACGAGGCAGTTCTGCTATCGCCTCGATCCACAGAATGTCGAGCAGAAAGGAACCGTCCGCCTCGATCGCAAAATAGGCCTTCGTCTCAGCGGAGGCCGCCTCTTGCAGGACGCGGATACCTCTCAGGTTCGCCTCCGGCATCGACATGCGCGCTGTCCAGACCGGAAAATCCATGCGCAACCGCCAAGTCCGGTAATCGGCCACGCCGAAGCCCGATCGCGTCAAGGCAGCGGCCCATTCCGAAGCCGAATAGTTGCGCACATGGGAGGTATCGCGCAACAATTCGACGGCCTGCAGATGCGTATCGAGCAAAGCAGGCCCGGGCGAGCAAGCATCGATGAAGACCGCCCGACAACCGCTTTTCAGTACCCGGCGCGCCTCGCGCAGGCCGTCGTCGAGGTCACGCCAATGGTGCGCGGAATAGCGGGAGGCCACGAAGTCAAACCAGCCGTCGTCAAAAGGCAGATGCTCGGCCGACGCCGGCACGGTTTCGATGTTGGATAATCCCTTCTCGCGCGCCGTGGCGGCGACCGCCGTCAGCATATCCGGCGACAGGTCTACCGCCGAAACCATGCCGGCATGAGGCGCCAACAGATAGGAAACGTGCCCGCCGCCAGCTCCCAAGTCGAGTGCGTGCTCGGGGCGAAGATCCCGAACGATCCGTTCCAGCGCCTCAAGGTCGGCACCCTGCGCATGAACGGCGCTCTCCACATAGGCTTTGGCGCGAGCGCCGAATTGGGCTTCGACAACTCTTTCATGGACTCGTTCCATCGCGGCTTTTCGCAGTAGTGTCCGCTTTTTTATGTATGGGTCGATTTCCGGGTTTATTGTCTGATAGTCTAGAGATAGAGAGTTGTTCTTGCGCCGTCAACGGGAGCCGACGAAGAGCGGTGCTCTGCTTTGGAGCCTGGAGCCCTGGGACATCGCAAGCCCAAGGCTTGCCAACCTTTCTTTCCGCCGAGAGGATGCTCAGCATGAGCGCCCATCCCGCCCACCCCGGCGGCGTCTTCGAGAGCCCGCTCCTCGAGATCGACCAAGCCAGTGTGAAGCGCGGCGAGCGCTGGATCCTCGACCGGCTGAGCCTGCGTGTGCCGACCGGCCGGCACACGGCGATTCTCGGACCCAACGGCTCGGGCAAATCCACCCTGGTGAAGCTGATCGCACGCGAGGTCTATCCCTCGGTGCGCGACGGGTATCGCGGCGGGTTGCGGGTCTTCGGCCGCGACCTTTGGCACGTGACCGAACTCAGGGGCCTGCTCGGCATCGTCTCGCCCGGGCAGGAGGGCGACTTCACCGGCGACCCACCGCTGGAAAGCTTCGAGGTCGTGCTCTCCGGCTTTTTCGCCGCGCGGGGCTTGGGCCCCAACCATCGCGTCATCGAAGAGATGCGCAAACGGGCAGTCCAGTCCCTCGACCTGCTCGGTGCGGGTCACCTTGCCGGCCGCGAGGTGACCAGCCTCTCCAGTGGGGAGGCGAGGCGCGTGCTGATCGCCCGCGCCCTGGTGCATCGCCCCCGGGCCTTGCTGCTCGACGAACCTTGCCAAGGCCTCGACCTCGCCAGCCGCCGCCGCTTCCTGGAGAGCCTGCGCGCCCTGGCGACATCGGGCACGACACTCTTGCTCATTACCCATCACATCGAGGAGATCCTGCCGGAAATCGGTCATGTCCTGCTGCTGCAGAATGGCCGACTGCTCCAGCAGGGAGAGAAGGACCGGATCCTTACCGATGCCGCGCTGAGCGCGGCCTTCGGCCTGCCGATCCGCGTGCGACGGCGCGATGGCTGGTATGATGCCGTGCTCGACTAAAATGGTGGCGGGGCACTCCTTCGGCAGGCCTCCCGGCTTGGAAAAGCGGATCGGCTTCTGTTAACAAAAGGGAACGGCTGCCTTCATCGGCAGGACTTCGGGCATGGACTCTTCGAACTTAGCGGTGTTGACACAGGCTCGCGACTGGCATCGGGCGGGCTTCGGGGTCGTACTCTCCACCGTCGCCCAAGCCTCGGGTGCAGCACCGCGACAGCCCGGGGCGCTGTTGGCGATCCGCTCGGATGGCGTTCTGGCCGGATCGGTCTCCGGCGGCTGCGTGGAAGAAGAGTGGATCACGCGGGTGCGCGCGGGAGAAGAGCTTCCCTTCCCCACGGTCGTCGAGTTCGCATCGGGGCCCGCGGAGGCCGCTTATCCCCGCTTGCCTTGCGGAGGGACGCTCCGCGTGGTGTTCGAGCGGATCCGGTCAAGCGAATGGATCGAGGAGATCCTTGCCCGGACGGCCGATCATCGGCTGGCGACGCGAATCCTCGATCTGTGCGATGGAACGATCCGATTGACCGACGCAACCCCCGCCGAGGCGACCCGCCTGGAGAACGGGCGGCTGGTGACGGTCTTCGGGCCGCCCTGGCGGCTGCTGCTGGTCGGTGCCGGCGAGATCGCGCGCTGTCTCGCCGCGATGGCCCAACTGCTCGGCTACGAGGTGCTCCTCTGCGATCCCCGGGAGGCGTTCGCTCCGGCGGCCTCCCTGCCGGGCGTGCGCTACCTTCCCGGCATGCCCGACAAGGTCGTTTCGACTCTCCCTCCCGACCCGCGGACCGCGATCGTCGCCCTGAGCCACGATCCAATGCTCGACGACATGGCGCTCTTAGGCGCCCTCCACTCCGAAGCGTTCTATGTCGGGGCGCTCGGCTCCCGAGCGACCGCCGAAAAACGAAGAAAACGCCTCGCCCCCTACTTCTTCCCCGAGGAGCTCGATCGGCTCTCCAGCCCGGTCGGGCTCGACCTCGGGACACGTCATCCCGGAGAGATCGCGGCGGCCATTCTGGCGGAGATGATCGCGGTGAAGAATCGCCGGCTCTCGCGGAACGGAGGCGACGGACCCCTTTCTCGATCGGCGTCGAGAGAGCTTGGCGTTTGTCCCGATCCGGCATAGCCTCCGTTCCGCAGCCTCGGGGAAGCCGGCCATTCGGCCTTCCGCAGGCCCGCCAGCGGAAGCAAGGCCCATGAACCGAAGGGAATTTCTCAAAGGCTGCGGACTCACCGTGGCGATCGGGCTCACCCCATTGGGTGCCATCGCGCTCCGCGCCGCGGATCGGCGAAGGGACTTCGAACCCAATCTCTGGCTGACGATCACGCCGGAGGACCGCGTCATCTGTTGGGTCAACAAGTCGGAAATGGGCCAAGGGATCTATACGTCGTTCCCGATGATTCTTGCCGATGAGCTGGGGGCCTCGCTTAGTCAGGTCGAGGTTCGGCCGGCACCGGCTCTCCCCGGCTACGGAGACCCCGAGTCGGGGGGGATCCTGCTCACCGGCGGAAGCACGAGCATCCGGCACATGTATGGCTTTTTGCGGACGGCCGGAGCCGGCGCTCGGGAAATGATGATCGCCGCGGCAGCCAAGCTCTGGAAGGAACCCGCCGCCGAGATCCGGTGCCGCGACGGGAGAATCGAGGGCAAAGGCCATGCGGCTTCTTTTGGAGAGATCGTGCGCTACGCCCGGAAGGAGCGGCCCCCGGCGCGGCCGGCCCTCAAGGATCCCAAGGAGTTCGTCTACATCGGCACTCCGGTCGAGCGGCTCGACATTCCGGAAAAGGTCGCCGGAAAAGCCAAATTCGGGATCGATGTCTCCCTTCCCGGGCTCGTCTACGCCTTTTTCGTCCGCCCGCCCCGCTTTGGGGCAAAGCCGAAAGCGGTCGACGAGCGCGCCGCCAAGGCCATCCCTGGAGTGATCGCCGTACAAAGCCTCTCCCAAGGGGTCGCGGTCTTCGCCGAAACCATTGATGCGGCCTTTGGAGGCAGGGAGGCTCTCCGAGTCGACTGGCAAGGGGGAGATGACAAGCTCAGCAGCGCCTCGGCCGAAACGGCTCTGGTCGAGGTCCTGCAAACCGAAGGGATTGTAGCGCGCGAAGACGGACGCCCAAGGGAGATCTGGAACTCGGGAGCGCGAAAGCTCGAACGGTCCTACAAGCTCCCCTTCCTGGCTCACGGGACCCTGGAGCCGATGAACGCCACGGCCTGGGTGAGAAACGGAAGGTGCGATGTCTGGACCGGGACGCAGTTCCAAACGGGCTCGGTGAAGGCAGCCGCCCAAATTTGCGGTCTTCCCGAGTCGAGCGTCGAGGTCCACACCCAATATCTCGGAGGGGGATTCGGAAGACGGTCGGCCCTCGATTTCGTCATCGACGCAGTCGAGGCCTCGAAGGCCGCCAACCGTCCGGTCAAGGTGATCTATTCGCGGGAGGAAGACTTTGCTGCCGGCCGCTACCGACCGGCGAACGCAACCCGGGTTCAAGCGGTCCTCGACGATCGCGGGATGCCGGCGGCCTGGATCCATCGGATTGCGGTTCCTTCCATCTTCGCCTCGGCTTTTCCCGCGCGGATGAAGAACGGGATCGATCCGGCGGCGGTCGAAGGGTTGGTCAACCTGCCCTACGCAGTCCCCAATCTCCGGGTGGAATGGATCCGGAAGGACTTTTCGGTTCCCGTCTGGTTCTGGAGGTCGGTAGGATCGACGCACAACGCCTTCACGGTCGAAACCTTCGTGGACGAGTTGGCCAGACTGGCCGGGAAGGACCCGGTCAACTACCGGCTCTCCCTTCTCTCCGATCCCGACGCCAAGCGGGTCGTGGAGGCCGCGGCCGAGAAGGCCTGCTGGGGTCGGACCAAGACAGGGAGGCAGATGGGCTTCGCCTATCACCGCTGCTTCGGATCGCATGTCGCCCAATGCATCGAGATCTCGGTCGACCCGAAGGGGCTCGTCCTGCATCGGGTCGTCTGTGCCGTCGACTGCGGCCCGGTCGTCAACCCCAACACGGTCAAAGCGCAGATGGAGTCGGGGATCTTGATGGGTCTCTCCGCGGCGCTCAAGGAACGGGTGCTCATCGAAGAGGGGAGGATCGTCTCGAATAATTTCGATAAGTATCCGATCCTGCGGATGGGGGAAATTCCCAAGGACATCGATGTCTTCCTGATCCAAGGGCAGAAGGAGTTGGGAGGGGTCGGGGAGCCGGGAACTCCACCCGCCGCTCCCGCCTTGGCCAACGCGCTCTTCGCCGCGACCGGACGACGGGCGGAGAGCCTTCCCTTAGCGTTGTAGCTGAACGGTCGAAAAACCCCATGAATCTCGTCATCAACGAAAAGAGCTACTCGGTGAACGCGCCGGAGGAGCTCAAATTGGTTTGGGTTCTCCGGGAAGTTCTGCATCTGACCGGCACCAAGTTCGGCTGCGGGATCGGAGCGTGCGGCGCCTGCACGGTCCACATCAACGGGAAGGCGGTGCGTTCCTGCCAGGTGCCGCTCGGGGCCGTCGGGGGAAAGATCACGACGATCGAAGGGTTGCCGGAAGATCACCCGGTCAAGCGAACCTGGATCCGACACCAGGTGCCGCAGTGCGGCTACTGTCAGCCCGGCCAGATCATGCAGGCGGCCGCCCTGCTCTCCGCCCATCCCCATCCCGAAGTCGATGAGATCGTCGCGTCGATGAACGGCAATCTCTGCCGGTGCGGAACCTATCCCCGGATCCTCCGGGCGATTCGCGAGGTGGCGGAAGCGGCCACCTGAGACCATCTTCGCATGCCACCAGGAGCGGAGAAGACCACGAGGATTGCGGCCATCGTGCTGGCTGCGGGAGGATCGGTGCGCATGCGGCCCGCTCATAAGCCCCTGCTGCCCATCCGTGGGGAAGCGATGATCCGCCGCGCCGTGCAGTCGGCGCGCGAGGCCGAGCTCTTTCCGATCGTCGTCGTAGTCGGATATCGCGGGAACGAAGCGGCGGCGGCGGTGGCCGACCTCGCAGGGATCTGCTTGCCGAACCCGAAGTGGGAAACGGGAATCGCCTCTTCGATCCGCGCCGGAATTGCGGCGCTGCCGGACGACTGCCGGGGAACGGTGATCCTGCTGGCCGATATGCCCAGGGTGGACGCGAGCCATCTGCATCGCCTCTCGAACGCCTTTGCCTCGAATGAGGAGGCCGGAATCCTGATCCCGACTTATCGTGGACGGCGGGGGAACCCCGTGGTTTGGAGCCGGCGCCACTTTGCGGCCCTCGCGGCTCTCAGCGGGGACCGAGGAGGAAGCGCCCTGCTGGCAAAGCTTGGCCTCTTCGTAAGGGAAGTTCCGATTGAGGATGACGGGGTCCTCGTCGATCTCGACACCCCGGAAGAGTTCCAGCGGGAAGTTCTGCGGGCCCCTTTCGCGGGGAAAAGGAAGTGACCCGAAGGGACGATGCCCAGAAAGGGAATTCCTCTTGTCTCCTTCGAACGGGAAGCGTTAGCCTCTAAGGTCAACCGAGATTTCCGGTGGCGTCCCGGTTCCAGGAGTCTTCGCCCGGTGCTCTGGCACGTTGGCGCTCTGGCCTTCGCGTCGGCCCACGCAACTCGGCTTTGCTTCTCGTCCTCTTCCTGCTGGCCGAGACCCGGCTCCTTCCCGCCGCCCATCCGGAGGAAGGCAAGCAGAAAGCGGTTCCTCTCCTCGCGGCTCCTCAGATCCTCTTCGGTCCTGCCGGGGAAGGAAAAGCAGTCGCGGAGCGGATCATCGCCGGCCACCTGTCCGAGGCCGAAGCGGCTGCGGATCGGGAGCTGAGAATCGCCACCTCTCTTCAAGCAGGCGCGGAGATCGATCCCACCAAGAGGCTCCAGTCGGCGTCATCGATGTTGGGCTTCGCCTTCCGCGTGGCGGTCCCCTACAACAACCTCGGAGTCGTCTACACGCTCCAGAAAAGATATGCGGAGGCTCACAAGACGATCTCCCGGGCGATCGGCATCCAGCGGGCCGCGCTGAGCCAGGCGCAGACCGATACGACCTTCAATTCGACCCTGGCGTACATCCAGGCGGGACGAGGGGCGGGCAAGATCGTCGAGCAGCAGAGGAAGTTCTTAGCCATTCTGCTGCTCAACAACGCACTCGTTTACCGCATCGAGGGCGATGCAGCCCGGGCGGCCCAATTCGACGCCGAGGCGCATCGGCTCGATCCCACTCTCCCCAAGATGGCTCCTTTGTCTAGGCGGAACGAACGGCCTTCGCCTCCGCCGCAGCCTAAGCATCCTAAGGAGACGCCCCATCCGCGCCAGCCCCCGCCGCGAAAAAAGAGTCGTTCGCCACGTCCGGGGAAGGAGTTCCCCGCCTTTTGGGCAGGGCCTTTTTTTATGAACGAGCAAGTGATTCCGTGTCAGGGAGGGAAAGAAAGGCTAGACATGAGGCGACTTTTTCGATGCCATAGGCTCGATGAAACAGCTTTTCCATTTAAGAGCCGATGGGGCAAGGGATTGCGGACTGGAAGTTTCGATTGCCAGTTCTCCCGAAGAAATCGAATGGTTCGATGGGCAGTTGAAGGAGCGCCACTATCTGGGGGCGGGGCGATCGGTAGGCGACTATTTACGCCAGGTCATTGCCCAAGATGGGCAGGCGGTGGCGCTGCTGGTTTGGGGGCCGGCCTGCTACGCGCTCAAGGATCGGGATCGGTGGATTGGATGGAGCGCCGTACAGCGGGGTGGAGCGGCTCAAGTTGATCGTACAAAATCGGCGTTTTCTGCTGGCTTACTCCCAAGGGGCGAGGCGCCCAATCTGGCCTCCCAAGCTTTGGGGGGAGCGCCTTGCGGGCGTTGCCGGGGCAGTGGCGGGATCGTTTTGGCTACACTCCGCTTTTGGCCGAGAGCGCTTCACCGATCCGGAGGCCTATGCGGGGGACCTGCTACAAGGCGAGCAACTGGGAGGCGGTCGGCTACAGCAGCGCGGCTACAGCCGCCATCGGGGCCGATTTTTACCTGCCCAATGACCGGCCCAACGCGGCTCTGGCTGCGTCCTCTTTCGGCGCAAGGCGCGGCAAAACCTTACGGGCGGCCCAATTACCCGAAGAGTGCCGCGCCGGGTTTGAGCGCGAGGCCCTCGGGCACGCTGCCGGTCAACGCCCAACACACGTCGAATCGTTGCTGGAGGTCTTTTGGGAAAGCGGCCCGATCCGCGCAAGAAGAAGAGAACGCCCACTATCCGGTCGGATCCGGTGTTGACCTTGATCGCGATGGCGCTTTTGGCCGGGCGGCGGGAGATCGCTGAGATCGCCCGTTTTGCCACCAGTCTGACCCAGCCCCAACGCCGTCGGCTGGGCTTGCCGCTCAAGAAGGGCACCGGAGGCTTCCATCCGGTTCCCGGCCACAGTGTCTTCTACCAGGTGCTCACCCGCATGGATCCCGAAGCCTTCGCTTCCAGGCTCACCGACTGGTTGCAAGGGCAGGGCGGCCTGCTGCCGCAGGCGGCTGGCCATGGACGGCAAAATGATTCGTCACCACATTGGCCTCCTGACCTTGGCCCAACAGGAGGACGGCGCCCCGCAAGCGGTGGCGGTCCACGACCAAAAGCAGGACACGCCCCGTTGCGAACAAAGCGCGGCGGTGGCGCTGCTGGAAAAGCTGCCGGCCCTGGATGGCAAAATCATCACGGCCGACCCATTGCATTGTCAGCGGCGCCAGGCCCGTCTCATCGTCGAAAAAGGGGGCGATTACCTGTTCGGGATCAAGGGAAATCAGCGTCGCTTGCTCCAAGAGGCTCAAGCCTTGGACGCCTTGCCCGACACCCCCTTTTTGCCGACAACCAAACCGGTCATGGCCGGGTCGAAACCCGAGGGCTCCATGCCTTCCCCATCGAGCCCCTGGCCGCCGACTTCCCCTTTGCCCGCGCCCTGATCGTGGTGCGCAGCCAGCGAACGAAGAAAAAGAGCGGCCTCACCACCACCGAGTCCCGTTACTACCTCTCCAGCGCGCCACCGGATCAGTATTCGCCCCAAGAATGGTTGGACTTGATCCGAGGACATTGGGGCGGAGCCGAAATCCGCAATCATTGGCGACGCGATGTCCTGATGGGCGAAGACCGTTCCCGCTCTCGCCAGCCCAACCTGCTGGCCAACTTGGCGCTCATCCGTAACGCCCTCCTCTCGCTCCTCTCCGAACGCCTCGGCGAACATTCCCTCCCGCAGTTCCGCGAACGATTCTGCTCCACCCCTAAACAATGTCTGGCCATCCTTGCCGCCGCAGGAACTCCAAAACAAAAGCCCCTGCGAGCAAGCCCGTGCCGGCCCCATCCGGGAAGGATTTCCGGAATCTTCGGAGCGCCTGCTCAGGGCTCCTTGTCGTGCATCGTCGCCTCTTCCTTTGCGGCCAACTCCGCGTGATGCTCGGCATGCTGGGCATGTCCGTGGGCGATATGCGCATGATGCCCCGACTCCGCGTGCTCACCTTTGCGATGGTGCTCCGCCGCCTTCTTATGATGGATCGCAGCATGCTCATGGTGCATGGCGGCTTGCTCGTGATGTTCCGCAATCGTATCGGCCATAGATACCTCCTGTTACTCCTATTCCTTAGTATGATTTCAGATGCGACCCAAACATGGGCGCGTTGGTTAACGGATTCTTATCGAAGCCTCATCCAACTGTCAAGCTCAAGGAGCGACTCCCCTGAGGCAGATCTGGAAAGCCCGGGGGCCCGCCTGGGTTCGTTCCCTCCCTCAAAGAAGAGGAGGAGAATGTCCGATTTCGGCGTTTGGTGGCGTCCACTGTTTTAAGAATCAATTTTGTTGTTGCACAGGAGACGTGAGGTGCATACTCGATCCAGTCACGCCTAAACGACGAGGGAAGGTTCCACCGTTTACCAATTGCGGAGCAAGACCAATGAGAGCAATGCGCTTGGGGAGTGTTGGGCTGCTTTCGCTCGCTCTGCTTTTCCTCCTTCAGTCCGTGCCTGCAGGGAGAACGGAAACGTTGGTAAAGACATCGAAAGGCTATCGGGTGACGATCCTCCCAGTGATGGGCGCCGAAAAGGTGGAGGGGAAGCCTGAGGTTGCGAAAGGGAAGGTTCGCATCCAGAGCTTGAAGGAGGCGGTTTATGGAAAAGGGGAACCATCGGAGAAAGGACGTTAAAGAAGTCGGCTGACTGCGGAATCCTTTCCCCACCGCAAGTCACCTGGAGTCAGGGCTTTACCGCCTTGTAGACCTCCATCCCCGTTGCCAGTTTCCGACCAAAGAGGAAAATCAGGGCGTCGCGAGCTTGCTGGAGAGATCCTTCTCTAGCTTCGGATCGATCTCTCGAACCTTCTGGCAGGCTTTGGCCATCTCGTTCTTGCGGCCTGTCTCCTTGTACAAGATGGCCAGATTGCACCAGGCCTCTCCATAATCCGGCTTGAGGCGCAGGGCCTCCTTCGTCGCCGAGATTGCCTTGTCGTAATTCTTCAATTCCGCATAGGCGCTACCGAGGTTACCCCACGCTTCCGGAAGGTCGGGGCGAAGCTGGGTGGCTTTTTCTAAAGCGGTGACCGCTTCCGAATAGCGTCCGAGCTGCACATAGGTCCCGCCTAGGTCCGACCATGCTCGGCCAAAGTCATCCTTTTGCTGCACCGCCGTCTGGAAGGCATTGAGCGCATCCGAGTATCGTCCAAGATAGGCATAGCAGGTTCCCAGATTGCACCATGCCTTCGAAAAGTCCTGCCTTCTCTGGATGGCTGCCCGATAGGCGTCAATGGCCTTGTCGTACTCGGCAAGATTCTCGTAGGCAAGCCCGAGGAAGAACCACGGCGCTCCCTCGTTCGGATAGGCCCCGGTCCACTTTACGGACAGATCGAGGAGCCGGTTCCACCCCCTGGCGTTTTCCAGGGAAATCGCCTGCTCGAAGTAGGGGAGTTCGCGTTCATCGGCCGCTTTTGTACCGCCCCGTTCGATATCCGATTTCTGAAATTGGCTCGCCGAGTACTCCGCCAACTGGATGGCGAGGTCACGAACCCCGAACCCCTCCGCAACGGCTCTCTCCTCCACGATCGGCGAACGAGGGAAAGCCGTGGTCCCATCGCCCAACGTTCCTGCACAGGCCGAATGAGGCAGCAGCCAGAGCCCTGCCCCGAGCACCGTCAGCATCGAAACACCGATCGCCCGTTCCCGCCGGCCCGGTCTTTGGCCCATGAGCGAGGATACGGCAATACCCGGGATATCCTGGCACGAAGCTTTCATCGGAATACCTGATGGAACTTTTCCCCTCTGCAATTACATCACGAGATTGTGTAGTTCGTCGAATCGAAATATGGCCGGAAGCAAGACTTTTGCCAAAGGAATAAGCGCAACTCTCCGGGATGGAAGAACTGATCTTCCGGGATAGAGCCTGGAATCGAAATCGGGGCTCGCCGTTCTCCTTCGGCCCACCAAAAAGATTGTCGCAATTCGGCACGCTCCGGCATAAGGAAAGGACTCCCATATTCGCCGACGGTCATGGCACTCTTTTCCTTCGACTTGACTCAACGGCCTCCGCGAAGCCCAAGGGTCCGTCTCGGAGGTTTCGTCTGCCTGCCGCGGCTGCTCGACAAAGGACGCGCGCACCTGGCCGGAAAGGCCGGGGAGTATCGGTACAACTGCCCTCTCGACCAGCGCTGGTTTTCCTTCACGGGCCTTTCCGCCGATGCCCTCCTCGGTGAGTTGGCAAAGGGGAAGAGCGACAGCGAAATGCTGGCTTGGATCCTCGAAACCGCCCCTAGGCGTCGCGAACCGTTGGAAATCCTCGGCTGGTCTGCCTATATGGAGGCTCGTTCTCCCGGGGACGCCGAATCGCACCAGGTCTTTGCCGAAAATCTCGCCAAGCTCGCCCCCGCCCGGGAAGACATCGTCAGCTGGTTCGATCTTCTCGATCTCGACGACCACGTCTCCTTCGGCGGAAGAGCTTGAGCCCTTCCAGCTCTCCATCGTCCGCTCGAATCTCGAGCCGCCTTTCCGGCGGCGGCCGAACGCCCACACTAGCCGGCTAACCGAACGAGCAGCCGGCGCAGGAGATCCCGATCCGCGCCCGACACAACCCCGAATTGGGGGGAAGCCAACTTCTCCCCGAGGAACCGGCAGGCCGCCAGGATCATCTCGCGATGATCGAAGGCGAGCGAAGGCAGGTCGACAACCGGGAACCAGCGCACCGCAGAGGCATCGCTTCCGGCAGCGGCATCGACCAGAGCCGGGTCCACCCAGGCGACGTGGACGATGCTGACGACGGGCCCGCGGGGATCGCGCCCGGATCTCCCGAAGACGGCGACTTCCCACAGAGGGATCCCCGCCACTTCCGTCTCCTCCGCGAGTTCCCGGGCCGCCGCTCTCAGCGGCTCCTCCCCCGCCTCGACGAAGCCGCCGGGCAAGGCCCAGCTCCCGACATAGGGCGGCGTCTTCCGCTCGATCAGGAGCACGGAGATCTCTTCCTCGCGAAGCCCGAGGACGACCACGTCGGCGGTCAGGGCAAAGCGGGCGATCTCCGGCCGGAGATCCGGGGAGGCGGGACGCCCGCCCTGAGGTGCGACACGGTCCTCCTCGCCTCGAAAAATAATCCCGGCCTTCTGCACCTCTCGGTAGGGCAAGAGCCAGACGAGCGACTCGTCATGGAGATCGACCACTTGGATCTGGTTCCCCCAAGGGTCTCGAAAATCGCAGCGAAAGCCGGGAATGAGGGCAAGGCCATATTTCCGCGTAATCTTCTCCCGGACCTGCGCCAGCTGCTCTTCGTCTCGGACCATGATGCCGAAGTGACGTCGCCGGTCCGGCCGGACCTCGGGAACCACGAAGAGGGCCAGAAACTGGTGCTCGCCGAGCGCGAAGAAGGCGTCTCCTTCCCCTTGATCGAGCAGCCGAAGCCCGAAGACATCCTGATAGAAAGCGATCGCCTCTTCCCGGCTGCCTACCTCGATCGCGACATGGTTGCACCCGTAGACCTGGACGCTCACAAAGCGATCTTCGGCGAGTCCGTCACGAAGGGCAACCCGATTCGTCGTTTAGCTTGGCTCGTCCGGGCGCTGTTCGGAAGCGGACGGTTCCGGGCCCGTGCGAAGCCAAAAAGTCACCGGGCCTGCATTGACGAGGGCAACGTCCATGTCGGCACCAAAAACTCCGCTGGCAACCGTTTCGTGTCGTTCCCGAGCCCTTTGAACCAGGTAAAGGAAGAGCGCCTTCCCTACCTCTGGAGCGGCAGCCGGGGAAAAACTCGGGCGACTTCCCGTTCTCGTATCGGCCGCCAAGGTAAACTGAGGCACCAGGAGAAGTCCTCCGCCGATGTCGCGAAGGGAACGGCCCATCCGCCCGACTTCGTCCGGGAAAATCCGGTAGCCGAGCATGCGTTCAAGGAGGTTTCCCGCCGTCGACTCTCGGTCTCCCCGCTCGACGGCGACGAGGCCGAGAAGCCCCATCCCGATCTCAGCGACGGGGTGACCCCCTACCGAGACACGGGCTTCCCGCACCCGTTGAATCAACGCAATCATCTCCTTGCTCTCCCGCCCTCTTCCCGGCAAGGATTCCAGGAAATTAACTTGCCAGCAATCCGCTTCGAACGTAAACGAGGGTAAAAGGCTCAACCGGCCACGGCCTAAGCGTAGGTCGGGAGCCGTTGCGCCGCCAACTCATCCAAGGAGGAAAACAAGATGAAGCATCGTAGCGTTGCTCTGCTGACAGCCGCCGCCTTTGCCGGCCTGCTGGCGGGATCGGCTCTTCGTGCCAGCGGAGCGGATCTCACCGCAGAGTCCGGAAGCCCCCATGCCAAGATGGCATCCGAAAAGGGAAGCTGCAGCCAGTGCAGCGGAAAGAAAGAGAAGAAAAAGAAGAAAAAGAGCAAAGAGGGAGAGTCGGGCGCGCAGCAGTAAGGTCTCCTTTTGCCTATTTCTCGCAATTCGTTTGCTCGAAGGCAGGCGGGGCAACTCACCTGCCTTCCTTTTTTGCAGGGACCACCCCTTTCTTGCGCCCATGCCCAGCAACCGATTTAACGCCTCCTCCGAATACGGCATCGGCGTCGGGCTCCGCGTTCCCCACTACGACCAGATCCTGCGCAAGAAGCCAGTGGTCGACTGGTTCGAACTCCTTTCGGAAAGCTTCCTAGCCGACGGGGGCAGGCAGCGGGAAGTTCTCGACCGAGTCCTCCAACAGTATCGGGTCGTCCTTCACGGTGTCGGCCTCTACTTCGGCTCCGCCGAGCCGCTCGATCGCAGCCACCTTCGAAAGCTCAAGGCGCTGGTTCGCCGCACGGGGTCGCCCTGGCTATCCGACCACCTCTGCTGGGGGAGCGCCGACGGGCGGTTTAGCCACGACCTGCTTCCCATGCCCTTTACGATGGCCGCCGCCCGCCATACCGCCGCGAAGATCCGGCAGGCTGCGGATTTTCTCGAAGTTCCGGTCTCCGTAGAAAACATCAGCAGTTACGCGGAGTGGACAGCCTCCACCATGACCGAATGGGAGTTCCTTTCGGAAGTCGCGGAACAGGCGGATTGCGGGATCTTGCTGGATATAAACAACGTCTACATTGTGAGCGAGAACCACGGCTTTGACCCCTACGCTTACCTCGACCAGATTCCGCACGCTCGCGTCTCCCAGATCCACATCGGGGGCCACAGCCGGTTCGCCACCCACATCCTCGACACCCACGACCAACCGGTCGCCGATCCGGTCTGGCAGCTTTACGGCTACGCCATCGGCAAGCTTGGGGCCACCCCCACCCTCCTCGAGTGGGATGATCGGATTCCGCCTTTTGAAGAAGTCCATCGTGAAGCGCAAAAAGCTAATCGCTTCCTTGTCCAGCTCGCCTCGACCCATCCCTGAGGCAGGTTTGCCCAAGGCGGATACCGTCGAAACCCTGCGCGAGCTCCAGCGCCTTTTCTACTCCTGCATCACCCGGCCGCCCGTCCCGGAAGACGGGAGAAAGACCAAGGGCAATCCGGGAGAGGGGATGGCCGCCTTGGCGGAGCAGCTGATCCGGCCCTCCGCAAGGCAGAGCCCCTTCGATCGGCTCGAGATCTACCATCGCCAATACTGGCTCCGTCTCCGGGAGGCCCTTTCCGAAGACTTTCCGGGCCTGGAAAGCCTTCTGGGGTCCGAGCGCTTTTCCGGGCTCCTCGAAGCCTATCTCCTCCGCTATCCTCCCACCTCGCCGATGCTCCGGGAGCTAGGCTCCCGGCTCCCCCGCTTCCTCCGGGAAGAGCGGGATTGGGCGGCTCCCCACCCGCGCCGGCTCGTTCTCGACCTCGCCCGGTTCGAATGGGCCAGGATCGTCGCCTTTTACGCCTCGGAACATCCGCTCCCCCGAAAGGAGAGGACGACTCCGGAGACCCGGCTTTTCCTCCAGCCTCACCTTGTTCTTCTCGACCTCCACTACCCTGTCGAGCGCTGGACGCTAGAGACCCGCTTGCCTTCCGCGCCAGCCGAGAGCGCATCGGCGGCGCATCCCGGTCCACCGAAAAGCGGAGAATCTCGAGTCTCTCCCGAGCGACGCCGAATCGTCCTCCATCGACAGGGCCAGACCGTCTACCACAAAATCCTTCCGCGCGAAGCCTTCTTCCTCCTCCGTTCCTTCTCCAAGGGATCTTCCCTTCTCCAAGCCTGCAACCAGACGGCCGAGAAGTTTCCCGATCTGCCTCCAGGCCGCTACGGAGAATGGTTCCGCGAGTGGGCCTCCCTTGGCTGGTTGACGACCCAGCCTCGTTCCCGCTCTCGATCGGCGGCTTCCTAACCTGCCTGTCTCACAACGTTCCTACCCGAGGCGCGGCGGATGGGCCTGGATGCAGGGCGGGGCGCCGTTTTCCCCCGGAGCAGTACGACGACAACCTACAAGGAGGGTAAACCAAGCGCCAACGAAGCGGCCGGGCCCATTTCGCAAGCCGCAGGAGAACGCTCGTGAGATAGGCTGGCTACAGTTCTTGACCTCCGGGGCCTCGTCTGCTTTGGTGCTCTCGGAAGAGCCGGTCGGCCGCCGGTGCGGCGGATCAACCCCGATGAAGCCTCCCGAGTCGTCCTTGCCGCGTTGGGAATGGGAACAGGGGCTCGTGCAAAAGGCCCTTCTCCGCTTCTTTCGCATTGCGGTCGCCGCGGCGTTCAATCTCATCATTCTCCTGTTGCTCCTTGGCCTCGGGGTCGAAATCGCCCGGAGCCTTTGGGAGCTCGCTCCCACCCTGATCGGATCGGGCAAGGGATGGAGTTTTCGAGATCTGGTCGGCAGAACTCTTTCCCTCGTCGTGCTTCTCGAGCTGTTGCGCGCCTTCGTCGAATACTTCCAGTTCGACCGGATCCGGCTTCATGTCCTCTTGGAAGCAGCGGCAGCCTTCGTCCTGCGGGAGCTGATGCTCTCGCTCTTCGATGAGAAGATCTCCGGCATCAATGTCCTGATCTGGAGTGTCGCAGTCGTCGTCCTCGTCCTGGGACGAACCGTCGCCCTCTTGTCCCCTCCGATTCCCGGGACACCCTCGAAGCAGCGACTCCCCGGGATCGGGGGGAAGGAACCGGAGGAGGTCCAATCGCCACCGGCTTAGCCTGCCTGTCTCACAAAGTTCATATCCGAGGCGCGGCGAATGGTCCTGGATGCAAGGCGGGCGCAGATTTTCCCCCGAAGCGGTATGACGAAATACTGCAAGGAGGGAAAAGCAAGTCCCAACGAAGCAGACGGGTCCACGGGTCCATTTCCCAAGCCGCAGGAGAACGCTTGGGAGAGCGGCAGGCTAACAGATTCGGGGGAGCTGCTCACCGGGGAGTAGAGGAAGCGGGCGCTTGCCGCCAATCGCACTCCGGAGGAGCACCTTGCCCGGGTGCTCTTCGCCCACGGCACCAATGGCAGCGGCCTTGGGCCAACCGCTATGCCTAAGCTCGGCGAGGGCCTCTTCCGCGATTTCCGGAGCCACGATGGCGACGAACCGGCCCTCGTTTGCCACGTAGAGGGGGTCCAAGCCGAGGATCTCGCAGGCCGAGCCGACCTCTTCGTCCACGGGGATGCGCGCCTCGTCGACCTCGATCCCTTTGGATCCCTGCTGGGCGGCCTCCGCCAGCACGGTGGCCAATCCGCCTCGCGTCGCATCCCGAAGAAAGTGGACCCGGGTCCCGAACCGGTCGAGCAGGCGAACCACGGATCGATGGAGGGGGGCGGTGTCGCTTTCGATGCTCGATTCGAAGGCGAATCCTTCTCGAACGGAGAGGATCGCGATGCCATGGGCGCCCACGGGCCCATTGAGGAGGATCTGGTCCCCCGGGCTGATCAGCCGGGCCGAGACGGCGGCCTGCGGATGGAGATCCCCCACCCCGCTCGCATGGAGAAAGACCCGGTCGCCCTTGCCCCGCTCGACGACCTTGGTGTCTCCGGTCACGATCGCCACCGAGCACCGATCGGCCGCCTCGCGGACCGAGCAGAGCACCTTCCAGAGCTCGAGGACGGGCAGCCCCTCCTCCAGGATCAGGCCGAGTGCGAGATAGCGCGGATAGGCGCCGCACATCGCCAGATCGTTCACCGTCCCGTGGACCGCCAGCCGTCCGATATCTCCGCCCGGGAAGAAGATCGGCGACACGACGAAGCTGTCGGTCGTGATCGCGATGCGCCCTCCGGTGCTCACCACCGCCCCGTCGTGGCGCTCGGAGAGCGCCGGGTTGGCAAAGAGCCCGAAGAGGGGCTCGAGGAGCCTTTGCATCAGGATCCCTCCGCTCCCATGGCCCAGCTGGATTTCGGAGAAGTCGAGCTTCGGCAGAGGACAGGCCATCGCGGTGGGGACAGGGTTCATGGATGGGCTGCGGTGGGCTCCGCCGGGGCGTCGTCGACCGCACCCGCCCAGAAATGGAAGTAAGCGGCGCAGGCGCCCTCGGAGGAGACCATGGGGGCCCCTTGGGGCGTGCTCGGAGTGCACTCCTTGCCGAACAGGGGGCACTGGGGCGGCTTGAGAACTCCTTTGAGGATCCGGCCGGCCTGGCATCCACTCCCTTCCCGGCTCTCCCCCGAATCGAGGACAAACTTCCGGCTCGCATCGAACTCCCTCCACTCGGGCCGCAGATCGAGCCCGCTCCCCGGAATCGTTCCCATGCCCCTCCATTCCCGATCGACCTTCGCGAAGATCTTCGCGAGAAGGGCCCGAGCCTGGGGGTTCCCTTCCCTCCGGACCACCCGCCCGTAGGCGTTCTCGACCGCCGCCCTTCCCTCTTCCAGAAGTCCAACCAGTTGAAGGATCCCCTGGAGCAGATCCAGAGGCTCAAAACCGGTGACCACGATCGGAAGCCCGTGGCGCGCGGCCAGCGGCTCATATTCCTCGTAGCCCATCACCGTGCAGACGTGGCCCGCCGCCAGGAAGCCGTCGATCCGGCACTCGGGATCCGCCAGCAGAGCCTCCATCGCGGGCGGAACCCGCACATGGGCCGAGAGGAGAGAAAAGTTCGTCACCCCCTCCCGCGCCGCGTGCGCGACCGCCAGCCCGTTGGCGGGGGCGGTCGTCTCGAAGCCCACCGCAAAGAAGACGACCTCGCGTCTGGGGTTCTCCCGTGCGATGCGAAGCGCCTCGAGCGGCGAGTAGAACATCCGCACGTCGGCCCCACCCGCCTTGGCTTCCAAAAGGCTCTTCCGAGAGCCGGGAACCCGCAACATATCCCCATAGGAACAGAGGATGACTCCCCGCTCGGCGAGCTCCACCGCCTGATCGATCCGCTGGAGGGAGGTGACGCAGACCGGGCAACCCGGTCCATGGATCAAGTGGATCGCCTTGGGAAGAAGGGAGAGGATCCCATACTTGACCAGGTTATGCGTCTGCCCGCCGCAAACCTCCATGATCCGCCAAGACCGTGTGAGCCGCCTGCCGATCCTGGCCAAGATCGTGCGAACCAGTTCGGGATCACGGTATTCGGTGAGAAGCTTCAGGGAAACCTCCTCTCTGCTGCCGGAGGCCTTTCCCGGGCTTCCGGAGGAGCGGCCTCAGCCCCGATCTCCTCGAGCGCCCCCATCTCCCTCAGCAGGGCGAAGGTCTTCTCCGCCTCGTCGGCGTCCACGCGGGCAATGGCCAACCCCACATGGACCAGGACGAAATCGCCTGTCTGGGCCTCCGGCAGCAGCTCCAGGTTCACCTCCTTGACCACCCCACCGAAGCTCGCCTTCCCCATCCGGAAGCCGCCGGGAAAGGGCGTGTAGACCTCTTTCAATTCTCCAGGAATCGCCAAGCACATCGCCGAACACCTCCCTTTCGAAGAGTCTCCTAACCCGCATTCCTCAGGTTTCCGCTCCGCCAGGCGGAGGCCACCATCTGGCCGAAGGAAATACTCTCATCATTGGGGGAAAGGTCATGGGAAATATAGACCGAAAGCCGCTCTCCCCACAAAGCCTCCACGAGGTCGACCAGGAGTCCGTTTTGAAAGACCCCGCCGCCGAGCGCCAGATGCCGCGCACCCGCCCACGCCGCGACTCGGCCCGCAAGGTGGGCGAGGGAAAGATGGAAGCGCAGGGCGATCTCCCCCGGAGGGGCGCCGCGGACCAGATCGCGGGCGACTTCTTCTCGCAGATCGTCCAGGCGCACCACCCCGTCCGAGGAAGGAGGCAGCAAGGGGTAGGGCTCTTGGTTTCGCAGCTTGTCGATCCCACCGAGAGTCCGAGCGGTGCGCAGCGCCATCCTTTCGAGCCGGCGTGCCGCCTCCCCTTCGAAGGAGACGCGATCGGAAAGACCGAGAAGGCTCGCGAGCCCGTCAAAAAGCCGTCCGATGCTCGAGGTCCTGGGAGCACCCCCTCGCGCAAGCAGCGCCCGGAAAATCGGCCGCTCGGTCGGCCGGAGCTTCGCCTCGAGCCGCGCCCGCAAGGTCTCCGAGGAGTGCCAGAGGCTCAAAGCGGAGAGGCGCGGCTCCCGGATCGCCTTTTCGCCCAGGAGGAGAGGGAAATAGTCGAGATGCGCCACCCGCTCCATCCGTCCTTCCCGCCAGAGAAAGAACTCCCCTCCCCAGATTGCTTCATCCTCCCCCAGGCCAGTCCCATCCCAAATCACGCCGAGCACCGGCTCCCGCTCCCAGAAAAGGGAGTGCTCGGCCAGGAGAGACCAGAAATGGGCCTTCTGGTGCTGAACCTCCTCGGCCTCCAGCGCGATCTCTCTTGCTAGCGCCCTGCCCTCCTCGGTCGAGGTATACTGCGGATGCAGGTCGACGACGATCTGCCGCGGCACAAAGGAGAGCAGGCGGCGGAAATGGGCGAGCAGGCGGCGGAAATTCTCCTGGGCCTCCCAGCCCTCCAGATCCCCCAGGGATTGGGAGAGATAGATCTTCCCCTGATGCGCCAGCGTGATCGTCGCCTTCTGCTGCGCCCCCATGGCCAGGATGGCCGCCTCCCGGTCGAGCTCGAAGCCCTTGGCGAGGTAGAGGGGGGCAAAGCCGCGAGCGCGGCGCAAAAGAATGGGCTGCCCGAAAAAAGGGGAGAGTCGGACCACCGAATCGTCCAAGCGGCTCTCGATCTCCCGGTTGTGGCTGAGCACCGCATCGACCCCTTCCCGCAACTCCCCGAGAATCTCCTCCTCAGTGGCCAGGATGGGCGACTCCGACAGATTCGCGCTGGTCGCCACCACCGGACCCGCCAGCCGGTCGAGCAGAAGGGCCGGCAGGGGAGCGGAGGGAAGCATGATCCCCAGGGTGTCCTCTTCGGGGGCCACCCCCGAAGCAATCCGGGTTGGTCCTTCTTTTCGATTCAGGATCACGATCGGTTTCTCGCGTCGGCCGAGCCATCGCTCCTCCTCGGGACCGACGCAGGCCTCTCGCCGAATCGCATCGAGATCGGCAAAGAGGAGCGCAAAGGGCTTGATCGGCCGATGCTTCCTCCGGCGCAGCTCGCCTACGGCCTTCTCATTCGCTGCGTCCACCAAAAGCAGGTATCCGCCGATTCCCTTCAAGGCGACGATCTCCCCCTGCGCGATCCGCTTCGCCGCCGCATCGAGCGCCTCGCCTCCCGAGGCCAGCTGCAATCCCCGAGGATCGAGCAGGTCGGCCCTCACTCCGCAGGCGGGACAAGAGTTGGTCTGGGAATAGAAGCGACGGTCGGCGGGATCTCGATATTCACGGGCGCACTCCGGGCACATCGCAAAGGGCGCCATCGTGGTCCGCTCCCGGTCGTAGGGAAGCCCTTGGATGATCGAGTAGCGCGGCCCGCAATCGGTGCAGGTGATGAACGGATACTGGAAGCGCCGATTCCGGGGATCGGTGATCTCGCGCCGGCAGCTTTTGCAGAGGTCCAGATCGGGAAGCAGCAAGACCGTCGCCTTCCCCTCTCGGCTGCTCTCCCGGACCACGAAGCTCGAATCGGTCCCCAGCGGCGCTTCCTCGATCTCTGCATGCGTCACCGAGGCGATGGAGGGGTGATCCCGAAGCAGCGCGGCCGAAAATCGCTCGAGCGCCTCGACTTCGCCCTGCACCCGGATATGAATCCCATCGAGGCCGTTGCTCACCCAGCCGACCAGACCCGCCCCGCGCGCCAGCCGGTAGACAAAAGGCCGGAAGCCCACCCCCTGGACTTTCCCTTCGAGACGGATTTGCCAAGCCGCCTTTCGGTGGGTCATTCAAATCCCCCCCGTCCAGAGCCAGAAGACCCCAATCCCGATCGCGACGCTCCCCGTCGCCAGGCGAATGGCCAGAAAGCTCCGGTTCCCTCCCGCCGCAGGCAGCAGCGCGACTCTTCCCAGGATCCAGGAAAAGAGCGCCATCCCGAGAATCGCCCCCAGGCCGAAGCCGCCGAGGTATCCGCCCGCCGCTACCCGGCTCGGGAGAGCGAGCACCGGAAGGGCCGCCAGGAGATGATGGCTGCCTGCGACGCCGTGGAGGAGCCCGATCCAGAGCGGGGCATGGGGATGGCGGTGGTCCTCCGCCGCCTCGTGAAGGGAAGAGGAGTGTGCGCCGGACCGGTGGAGATGGAGATGAAGGTGGGCGTGGCTAACCCCGTCATGGCAATGCCGGTGGACATGGATCTGGCGGGAGAGAGCACGCAGGCAGCACCAGAGACCGATGGCCACCAGGACGCCCCCCACCAGCCGCTCTCCCCAATAAGAAAGCAGCGCAGTCGGCAAGGCGCCCCACAGCCAAAAAACGAGCAGGCTCAGGAGCCAGACGCCCCCGCTGTGCCCCAGGCCCCAGGAGAGTCCGACTCGCCAGGCGTCCGTACGCCTCTCGATCGTCAACGGGGCGATCGCGGCGAGATGGTCGAGGCCGGTCAGGGCATGGACGATCCCGGCGGCAATCCCCGCTCCCACGGCGGCGACAAGCAAAGGGTCTACCAGCACCTCTGCCCCCCTTCTATGCGACGACCGGCTTTTCCGGCCGGTAGGAGGCCTTGGCGCGAAGCCACCCCTCCTCCACCCAGCGGAGCCACTCCTCCATGCCCTTCCCTGTCTTCGCCGAGAGCAGGAGCGGCTCGAGGCCGGGGCGGAGCCGGTGGGCAAAGTCGGCGCACTGCTCCACGGAAAAATCGACGTAGGGCAAAAGATCTGCCTTCGAGAGGAGAAGGAGATCGGCTCCGTGAAAGGCCTCCGGATATTTTCGCGGCTTGTCCTCTCCTTCGGTCACCGAAAGGATCACCACCCGCTTCCCCTCCCCCAAGTCGAAGAGCGCGGGGCAGATGAGATTCCCGACATTCTCGATCCAGAGGATCCCTTGCTCGGGAGCCGGCAGCTCCTCGAGCGCGTGAGCCACCGCATGGGCATCGAGATGACAGCTCTTTCCCGTCTGGATCTGGAGGGCGGGAACGCCCGTGGCTCGGATCCGCTCGGCATCGAGCTCGCTCTGCTGGTCTCCTTCGATGACCGCCATCGGGATCCGGTCCCGAAGCGCCTCAAGGGTACGCACCAGCAGCGTCGTCTTTCCCGACCCAGGGCTGGAAATGATGTTTACGGCAAGGACGCCGCTTCGGCGAAAGATCTCCCGGTTGCGCCGGGCAAAGGCGGCGTTGGCCTCCAGGAGATCGGCCTCCAGATCGATGACCCGCCCTCCCTCCGTCCCATGGCGATGCTGCCAAGCATGAGGATGATGCTCATGCTTGGCCCCTTCTTCTCCCCCGCACCCGCAGGTCGCGCACATTGGCTTTTCTCCTTCTTCTTGCCGCGAAACGGCTCTGGCTAATCGACTTCTATCTCGCCGAGGCGGAGCCCGGCATCCTCTTCCCACAGTAACCGATAACTCCCGCAGACGGGACAAGCTTCCGCGAGCTTCTCCGCCTCGCCCTCCTGCGTGCAATCGAGGCAGACGACTCTCGCCGGCACCGGCCGGATTTCAAGGACAGCCCCTTCGGCCAAGGTTCCGCGAGAGGCGACGCCAAACGAAAACACCATCGCTCCCGGCTCGACCATCGCCTGCGGCCCGACCCGAAGCTCCACCCGGCGGACCCTCCGATAATGGTGACGCCCGGCCTGCGTTTCCAGGATCCCGACCAGGGTTCGACAGAGGGAAAGCTCGTGCATCCGCTTCCGGTCCCTGCCCCATTTCCACCGCTGCCACTAGACTGACAAATGTCAGCACATCTTCTCTCCGTTTGGCGTTCGCGTCAGCACAAAAAGCGGCGACTCTCTCCTGGCCTCCTCAGGGGGGGTGCGCCCGCTTCGTCGGCGACAGATTTTTCCGGCTCTTCGCTGAATGGAATGGGCGGAGGAGGCAGATTTGCCATTGAGGGATGGCAAGAAACGGTGTTCTTGCCATCCGTCTTCGACGGATTTTGTGTCCGGGCGAATTGCCGTCAAGGACACTTCGACTTCGTCGATCCTCCTTGACGGCGGATTGCCAAGCTCGCCTCGTTTTCCGATTCTTCGGGCATGGATGCGAACAAGCTTTTTGCGATGGCCTTATAGTTGGGTCCGGAATGGAAGGTGACTCGAAGCGAACTGTCTCCGGTGGATCACACCTTGAAGATCTGGATTGATTTTCGCGAGGGCCATCGGTTCCCCTGTCCGGAATGCGGGCGCCCTTCTCCTGCGCATGACACGGTGGAGAAGCGGTGGAGGCACATGAACTTCTAGCAGTACAAGACCGAGCTGGTGGCGCGGGTTCCACGGGTGGACTGTCCGGAGCACGGAGTGCGGTTGGCGGAAGTTCCCTGGGCCAGTGCGGGGAGCGGGTTTACCCTGATGATGGAGGCGGTCATCCGGATGCTTTCCCAGGAGATGCCGGTTTCCCAGGTGGCCGAGATGCTCAAGGAGCAGGACACCCGGCTGTGGAGAATCTTGGAGCACTACGTGGAAAAGGCCTATCGGAAGGAGGATTGGAGCGGGGTGAAGCGGATCCTGGTCGACGAGACCAGCAGGAAGCGGGGTCACCGCTACGTGACCGCGGTGACCGACGCGGAGAGCCGGAAGCTCCTCTTCCTGGTGGAGGGCAAAGGAAAGGAGACCTTGGAGGCATTTGCCAAGGAGATGCGGGAGCACGGAGCGGATCCCGAGCAGATCGGGCTGATCTGCATGGACATGAGCCCCTCCTATATTGCCGGAGCCAAGGAGCACTTCCGCAAGGCGGACATCGTCTTTGACCGCTTTCACCTCATGCAGATGGCGGGGGAGGCGGTCGACCAAGTACGCAAGGAGTTCGTGCGTCAGGGGCTGCTGCCGAAGGGAAGCCTCTGGGCGCTGCGAGGCAACGAATGGACGCGAAGCAGGGAGCAGAAGAGTCTGCGCGCTTCCCTTTGCGCCGCCTACCCCCGACTGGGAAGAGCCATTGGGCTACGTGAGGCTCTACAAGAGATCCTCGCCCAGGAGGATCCCCAAGAGCTTCGCTGATGGCTCCAGTGGGCCGACCGCAGTCGGCTCGCTCCCTTCCGAAATCTTTCCAAGACGTTCAAAAAGCACCTGGACGGCGTCCTTGCTTTCCTCCAGAGCCGGGTGACCAATGGTCTCATCGAGGCGATCAACGGCCTCATCCAGCTCGCCAAAAGGATGGCCAGAGGGTTCCGAAGCTTCCGCTACTTGCGGATCGCCGCTTTCCTCAAAGCCGGAAAGCTGAGGTTGGATCTTCCCATCGTAACCTCATAACCCACGAAAAACAGCGAAGAGGCATTTTTCCCTGTTTTCGATTGCCTTCCTTGTCATAACAGCCATACGATGTGAGGAATCGCGGTCAGGGAGGGTTCTCCATGAGAATCATCGGAAAGGGGAAAGTCGCTTCTTCGTCATCCCAGGGAATCGCGGCCCGAACCCTCCAGGAATACGAAGCGCTCCGCCTCCGCTGCGAGCGGAGGCTCCGAGAGCTCGAAGCTTCCAAACCGCTCAACCAGGTCAACCTTCCTTCCCTCCTTCGGGATCGGGGCATGAGCCGACGATCCTTCCTCAAGTGGGCTTCGGCGACGACCGCCCTTCTCTTCCTCCCCGCAAGCTTCGAGAAGCTCGTCGCCCGAGCGGCGGCGGTCATGAACCGGGTGCCCGTTATCTGGGTCGAATACCAGGATTGCGCTGGCAACTCGGAAGCCATCCTGCGCGCGGACGGCCCGACGATCGACGAACTGCTCCTCGAGGTGATCTCTCTCGAGTACCAGGAGACGCTGATGGCGCCGTCGGGTTTTCAAGCCGAAGCCCAGCTCAAGGATGCCGTCGAGAGCTTCCGGGGGAAGTATATCCTGATCGTCGAAGGCTCCATTCCGACGGAGGAGGGCTTCTGCTTCAACGGGCCGCGCGCGGAGAGCTTTCTGGAGAATCTCAAGCGCCTCTCCCGCGACGCCCTGGCCGTCATCGCCGTGGGGAGCTGCGCCTCCTACGGCGGCATCCCCGCCGCCTCTCCGAATCCAACTAAGGCGATGGGCGTCTGGGATATCGTCAAGGGAAAGCCGATCGTCAACATTCCCGCCTGCCAGATGAACCCCGCCAACCTGATCGGAGTCGTCCTCCACTTCGTCCTGACGGGAACGCTCCCCGAGCTCGATTGCCTGCTCCGGCCGAAGTTCGCCTTCGGCTACCGCATTCACGACAACTGCGAGCGTCGCGCCCATTTTGACGCCGGCGAATATGTCGAACGCTGGGGAGACGACGGGGCACGAAACAACTTCTGTCTCTACAAAATGGGCTGCAAGGGTCCAATGACTTTCAACAACTGCTCGATCATCCGTTACAACGATGGGACCAACTGGCCGATCGGGGTCGGACGGGGATGCATCGGCTGCTCCGAGCCTGGTTTCTGGGACAAGTATGCCTACGAGCGGCCGATGGCGGGCGCCAACATTCCCGTCCCCGGCCTCTTCGACCTCGGGATCGAGAGAAGCGTCGACATCCTTGGCGTCGGCCTGCTGACCGCAGCCGGAGCCGGCATCGCGATCCATGCCTTCCTGAGCGCCAAGTATGGAAAGAAGTCGGAGGAGGCTCCGTCCGCTGCGCCTCCCAAGGAGAAGTCATGAGCAGGCGCAACGTCGTCGACCCCATCACCCGCATCGAAGGCCATCTCCGCATCGAAGCGGTGCTCGATGAGACCAACATGGTCCAGGACGCCTATGCCTCCGGAACGATGTTCCGGGGGATCGAGACGATCCTCAAGGGCCGCGATCCGCGGGATGCCGGGCTCTTGGCGATGCGAATCTGCGGAGTCTGCACCGGGGTCCACTACTGGACCAGCATCCGAGCGGTCGAAGACGCCTTCGGAGTCCGCGTTCCCAACAACGCCCGGCTCGTCCGGAACCTGATTGCGGGTTCTCTCTACCTCCACGACCATCCGGTCCACTTTTACCACCTCCATGCGCTCGACTGGGTCGACGTGATCTCGGCGCTCAAGGCCGATCCGCGCAAAGCGGTCGACGTGGCCTATCAGTTTACCGACACGCCCTGGAACGTGAGCGTCGAGCATTTCTAGAAAGTCCAGGAGCGGCTGAACGGCTTTGCCGCGCAGGGCCGCCTGGGAATCTTCGCGGGCGGTTACTGGGGAAACCCGAGCTACCGCTTCTCCCCCGAGGAAAATCTCATCGCCGTCTCCCACTATCTCGATGCCTTGGCGCTGCAGCGGGGTGCGGCCAAGATGATGGCGATCTTCGGGGGAAAGAACCCCCACCCGCAGTCGATCGTCGTAGGAGGGGTGACTTGCGTTCAGGACATCGAGAATCCCAGCCGGATCTCCCTCTTCCAGACCCTGCTCGAGGAACAGCACCGTTTTATCCGCCAAGCCTACCTCCCGGACATTCTCATGGCCGCTCATGCCTACCGCGAGGAGGGCCTTGCCGGCATCGGATCGGGCCTCAAGTCTTATCTGGCCTACGGTTTCTTCGACATGGACAACGAAGGCCCCGGGCGAGGAAAGACCCTCTTCCCGAGCGGGATGGTCTTGGCAGGAGGTCTGTCGAAGGTCTACGACTTCGAGCCGTCGAAGGTCACGGAGGACGTTCTCCACTCTTGGTACCGCGGCCAAGACAGCCTCCATCCCTACGCGGGCGTGACCGATCCCGCCTTCACGGGCCTGCGGAAGGAAGGGGAAATCGCCTATCTCGATAGCGACGGCAAGTATAGCTGGATCAAGGCTCCCACCTATGATGACCACCGGGTGGAAACCGGTCCCCTGGCTCGCCTCCTGGTCGGCTATGCGCGAGGCGACGCCCGGATCCGGGAAGCGCTCGATGGGACGCTCCGGCGCGGAGGACTGCCCGCCACCGCTCTCTTCAGCACCCTCGGTCGGACGGCGGCGCGGGCGATCGAAACCGACCTCATCGCGGAGGCAATGACCGGTTGGGCGCAGGAGCCCGCCAAGAATACGGCGACCGGGGACCTCTCGACCTGGACACCCTTCGATTTCGCCAAAGTCTCCCGGGACGCGCAAGGCTGCGGCTTATCCGAGGCCCCGCGAGGAGCGCTCGGCCACTGGGTCAAGATCCGGGATGGAAAGATCGAAAACTACCAGGCGGTCGTCCCTACCACGTGGAATGCTTCTCCCCGCGACCGCAAAGGCCGGCGGGGAGCCTACGAGGAGGCCCTGATCGGCACCCGCCTGGCCAATGCCGAACAGCCCTTGAAGATCCTCCGGACCATTCACAGCTTCGATCCCTGCCTCGCCTGCTCGGTCCACATCGTCGACTTCCGCGGGAGAGACTTGGGTACCTACCGGGTGCTCTAGATCGGAGGTCGTAGCGGAGAAACGTTCGGTAAACAACGCGCGACTGAAGTCGCAGGCTTTATCGTGAAGCGCAGACATGGTTGCCAACATCCGCACCTCCAACATTAGGCGTGCTTACGGCCGCCCTTGGCGGAACCATCGTTCCGCCAATCCGGGCAAGATTCCGACTCGCGTTCAAGTCGCTGTGCGCCCGGAGACCACAGTGAGGACACGCGAAACGATGCTTCGTGCGTCTGCCCAATTGTTTACAAGACGAGCAGGTTTGGC
>NZ_KB901875.1:253123-265120 GCF_000379365.1 Verrucomicrobium sp. 3C
CTTGAGTGCCTTGTACGCCTTGCAGACCGAAAAGATGGCATTGCAGCACATCTGGCTGCCCAGCGGAGTCGAGGAGCGCATCTCCGAATAAGCGCGTTGATGCAATGCCACCCGATTCCAGACCCGATGCTCGCGAACGACGGCGGAAAGTCGCTGGCAGGCGTTCGCAAAGGCGGATTGCAGCGCGGCAAGCGCCCCTTCCTGCTCTGCCGACGCGTCCAACTTGATCGACGCCGTGCGCATCATGGCCTATCGCCTCTTGGTGACGTGTTCGGATCGTTCGATGTAGCGACGGATGGTTTCCGCGCTGACATTGCCGGCGGTGCCGACGTAATAGGATGGAGACCAGGGATGTCCATCCCACATCCGCTCCTTAAGTGCTGGAAACCGTTGAAACAGCAAGCGAGCCGTAACGCCCTTGAGCACCTTGACGGCGTCGGCCACGGCAATGGCGGGAGGCATGCTGAGAAACAGATGGATGTGGTCCGGCTGAATCTCCTTGGAGATCATCGGCCAATCTCGTTCCGCGCAAATCGAATCCAGCATCGCTCGCATTTCCTCGGCCACCGGTCCCGTCAACACGTCGATCCGATACTTCGGGCACCATACCACATGGTATGCGGCTTGGTAAACACAATTGCGATTGTTGACAACGCGTTGCGTGTCGAAAAGACTACATCACGTGTTGCGTTCCGCGCAACCGCAATTCCTCCCGCGATTCAAATCGCAGGTTTCCTTGCAGGAACTCTATGAAAGGAGAAGCAAGCGGAAAGATCGTTCGGGTGCTCCGGATGCCCGTAAGCTGGCGGATCTTCCACTGGGCCAACTTTGTTGCGGTTTTTGCGGCGGTCGTCACCGGCATCTATATTGCCCGCCCCTACTACCAGGCCATGATCGCCGAGCCGGCGGTCCGGAAGTTCGTCATGGGATGGAATCGGGCGATCCACCTCTACGCCGCGATCACGGTCGACGTTCTCTGCCTCGTCTCCTTCTATCTCTATTTCCTGAGCCGATTCGAGCGCCCCGTCCGCAAGCTCCTTCCGACCAAGGAGCATCGACGGGAATTCTTCGAGGTGCTGGCAAACTTCTTCACCTTCAACCGGAGGAAGCGTTTCGACTCAGCCGAGCTCGACTCCTTCAACGCCGCCTGGTTCACTCTCCTCCATCTCCTTCTCCTCTTCCAGCTCTTCACCGGCCTCCAACTCTACGTCTATAGCTTGGAAAGCGGCCTCAGCGCGGTGGGCGGCTGGTGGCCCTGGCTCATCCATACGGCGACCGATTGGACTTACTGCGCCTTCGGCGGCCGAATGGGCGTCCGCTGGGTGCACCATTTCACGATGTACCTGCTCCTCGCCTGGATCGCCTTCCACGTCTATTATGAGATCTGGCGAACCGTCTACTGGCGCGAAGGCGACATCGCGATCGCCTTCGGAGGGGAAAAGATCGCACGCCGACAACCCGGACCGGCCACCCAGTGATCTTGCCGTCATCGGCTTAGGGAACGTGATCCTCCGGGATGAAGGGCTCGGCGTGCTCGCAACCTGGATTCTGGAGGCCAACCATGCCTTTTCTCCGGAACTCCGCTTCTTGGACGGCGGCGTCCTGGGCCTTGACCTCGTGTCCGAATTCGAGCGCCATTCGCGGCTCCTCGAGCTCGATGCGGTCGCCAGCCTTGACTCGCCGGGAACGATCTACCGCTTCCCCGGCGAAGCGCTCTGGAAGAGGGAAGGCCCGGCCCGAACGGCCCACGAGGTCGACCTGCTCGATGTGCTAAAAATCGCAAGCCTCCTTGGACCCGTCCCGAATCTGGTCCTCCTCGGCATGGTTCCCGCGGAGGTTGGCGGACCCGCGCTCGGCCTTTCCTCCCTCCTGCAAAAGCCCTTTCGCCGTTACCTGGCCGCCATCCTCCGGGAAATTCGCCACCTTGGGATTCGGGTGCGCAACAAGGCCAGAACCTCTCTTCCGGAGATCCTCGAGGCAAAGACGAGAAACGAGCGACCATGAGCCCCTCCTCTGCCGTTCTTCTGCTCCGAGTCGACCGGTTCGATCCCGAGAGCGGACTTTTCGCCTCGTTTCCGCGCCCACCGCGCGTGCCCCTCCTCCGCTTTGCTCCTCTTCCCACCGGCGGAAGGCAGATCCTAGAAGCGATCGGAGCCCTTGATGAAAACGCCGCGCGCCTGCTGCCGAATTTCCGAAGAAGGTTCCCAAAGATCTATGAGGCCCTCGAATCGATCGGCAGCGGCCTTCCGAGCGGCGAGGAGAAGAGCCTCTTCTTCTTTCTCTCGGTCTGCTGCATCGCCCTCCAGGTCGAAGAAGGCGATATTCGGGACGCGGCCTCCGTTTCTTCCGGCCTCCAGATCGACTACGCTCTGATCCAGGAGAAGGAGCAGTGGTTTCTTGACACGAGGCCGACCCTCCGCAGCCTCTGGAGCTACAAGCTGGCGGATGTCCCCAACGCGGTTCTGCCCTTCTCGCTCTTCGAATCCCTGGGGCAAACCTTGGGCGCGTTCGCCGGACGCTGCGGCGAACTCCTGGACAAGCAAACCCTCCGACTGTCCGGAGACCTTGCGGACCATCCCATTCTCCACGCGGGCTTGCTCCGCGGCCTTCCCCGGAAGTTCGCGATCGAGGAGGAAGCACCCGCTTCCAGCACGTCCTCGCCGGATGAGCTCAATGCTTCCGGGCCACGACCCGCGGACTCCGATCCCGCCTCCCCTCCGGCCGCTCCCGTGACGGGAGAAAGAGGGCCAAGCCGAGCAGAAGGCTAAGAATGATCAGAACCGCCATCTTTCTTCTCCTCGTTTTGCTCTAAGACTTCGGGCTTCACGAGCGCCCGCTCGAGGGCCCGAAAGACGATATCGAAAAGATCCGGCGATCCCAAAAGACCCATCATCGCCGTCGTCAGGAGCGCCGCCCCCTCCGCGGGCGAAACCTCCGGACGAAAGATCCCCTCCTCCCTGCCGTCACGCAGCAAGCTTTCCAACTCCCGCCGCCACTCGGCCAGGAGCGATTGAAGCACCCGGTCGATCTCCGGGCAGCGGCGGGAGCGGTGGATCAACTCCTGCATGACCAGCAAGAGCTTTCGGTTCTTCTCCCAGTAGAAGGCGGCATCCGCGAACTCCTGCCGGAGCCGCGCCAGCCCCGGGTTCCGCGCCCGAGGCGGCCCCGGCGCATGAAGCGTCCGAAAGCGCTCCCCCAAGTAGTCCGCCAGTCCATGGATCAGCTTCTCCTTTGTGGAAAAATAGTAGTGGAGGGTGGCAATGTTCACCCCCGCCTGCTCGGCGACCCGGCGGGTCCGCAACCCTTCGAAGCCATGCTCGATCAGCACCGTCATCGTGGCCTCGATGAGCTGCGCCCTTCGGTCGAGGGCGGTCGTCCGGAGAGACCTCTTCGGTCTTCCCCTTTCCTTCCCCGCCTGCGCCGTCGTACGTGCCTTCACTTCTCTCCCCTATTTCTTTCCGCGGGAGGCAACGAGCAGCGGCGAGTGGTAGCCGATATCGAAAGGTTGCACCTTGGGGAATCCCACCTCGGCCAGCCACTCGGCATACTCCTCGGCCGAAAAGATCCCTCCCTCCTCGGTATTGAGGAACATCCGCAACCCGAAGAGCACCGGGTCGAGCGGCCCCGTCCTCTCCCGGTTGGGAAGAAACTCGAGGATCGCGATCCGCCCTTCCGGCCGGAGTGCCTTGGCGATCCGCCCGAGGAGCCTGCGCGACTTCCCCTCCCCTTCGCTGTGAAGGATGTGGCCCAGGATCGCGAGATCGTATCGGGCTTCAGGGAAGGGAACCTCCTGGATATTGCCGGCCAGATATTCGTAGCGATCGGCCATTCCGTGGCGCTCCCCATAGCGCCGCGTGTGCGCGAGCACCCCCGGAAAATCGACCGCCGTGACCCGGGTCTCCGGATCGGCGTGCGCCACGGCCAGGCTCCAGACTCCCGACCCGCAGGCCAGGTCGAGGACGCGCAATCCCCGATGCGCAACACCGGCTCCCAGCGCACGAGCGGCCGCCATCGCCGGTCCCCGATTAACCACGTGGAGAAAGCGGATGAGCAGAGGGAAAAACTCCTCGGCCCGCTTCTGGTGTTCCACCGGTTCCACCGCCTCCGCGAGGCCACCCTTCCTCACCGCTTCGGCAAGATGGTCCCATGCCTCGTCCAGGATGGAGCCGTGGACTAGATCCCCCAAGTAATCGGGGCTTTCCGGCACCAGAAGCGCTTCGGCGATCGGCAGGAGCCGGTAAGAGCCCTTCGCCTTCCCGAGAAGCTGGAGAGCCGTCAGACTGTCCAGGAGCACCCGGGCTCCCCGCACGCTGACGCCGAGCGCAGCCGCCACCTCCTCCGCGGTACCAGCCTTCTTGGCGAGCTGGGAAAAGACACCGAGATCGACCGCAGCCCGGACGATCCGCGAACCGCGGACGCTGTCGATACAGAACAGAAACGGAGCAAGATCGAAATCGAGCGCGAACGGCCGAACATCCATTGATTTCTCCTTGAAGGGTTGCCGGAGCCGCGGCTCGGCCGAGGCGCCGGAATTATTGATCAACTGATTGATAAAATAGAATATCCCGTCCTTCTGTCAAGCGGCGGGCGCTGTTTCCGAGAAACTCCTCTTGCGTCGCGGACCGAACACCTTTGATTTTTTCGTCTTGCCTCCGCTCGGCCACCGCACCAAAGTAGGAGGCTGTCTTGCGGGTGTAACTCAGTTGGTAGAGTGCAACCTTGCCAAGGTTGATGTCGCGGGTTCGAGTCCCGTCACCCGCTCACTGACCGAGCCGCCATGCGGTCTCTCCGGTCAACTGGCGATTCTCATGCAGGATCAGGCCGTTCCTAAAACCATAGACAACCATTTCCCTACCAGGGTAGATCGTCCACGACGACGGCCGAACAGTGCTGCCGACGATTCGCGTGCCGGGGTTTCGCCGGCAAAGTCCGGGTAGCGCCCAATGCCCGCGCTTTCGGGGACAGCGGCGCGGGAGACAGTCGATTGCCTCCCGACCGGGCATGCGCTGCATGCGCCGCTTTGAGTCTCTTCCGGACGCCCGCCCAGAACGACCATACATGCTTCGTCCGATTCCTCGCGGGTAGGGCGAAGGTGACATGACCGCCATTGCGGGTCGGCACGACGGCCTCCCGCACGGACGGGCGCTCGGATCGACCCAATCCTCTCCGGGCGACGGCATAGGCCGCGCCCTGGTGAGAGCTGATGCCATGACGGCGCGCGTGGTTGACCGCGCCGATCACGGAAGTGTAGGCCGGGTCGACTTCGATCTCCTCGACTCCGGCACGAAAAGAGGCCGCTTTCAGCATCGCGATCGTCTTGGCGTAGGCGAAGGAAGAGCGCGCTCGCGCCCGGACGGAATCGACCGCCTCAAGCTCAGCCCTCCTCTTGCGAAGATTTAATCGCTCGATCACGAGCGGCTTGCCCGATTCGGTGCAGGCCCGGACGATCTCCTGGCATGCATCGCCGATTGCGGCTTTCGCCTGCTCCTCGCTTTTCCCGTACAGATTCAATCCGATCCGGCGGATCCTCACCAGGTTGCCGAAGCGCTCCGTTTCGGCCAAGGCGAGATGATCCTCGTTGATGTCGATGCCGACCGCGCCGGCAAGGCGGCGTGTCACCGGGAAAACAGGTTGCGCCTCGACGCTCGCGAACACCCGCCACCCCGATCGGTCCCGCACGAAGCGGTAGCTCACCGCGGATCCCTCTCGCTTGCGGACAAGCCTCCCCGTCTTGGTTGTCCCGGTCACGATCCGGCTGGCGGAGAGGGCCTGGAGAATCGCTTCCTGTCCGTAGGCGAAGCGCACGCCCTCCAGCACCAGGTGTTTGCTCGGTCCGGCCAATCCGTCCGGCAGCCGCAACCGCAGCCGGAGGCTGCCGTCCGGTTCGGCTACTGCTTGGCAGGACTGGTTACCCGCCGTCACGTCCTTCGACCCGAGCACGAAGAACTGGCTGCTCCGCTCCGCCTGCCAATCCTTCTTCCAACCGGCATGGTCCGCATAGCCGTTCTCTTCCAGGGCAAACTGCTTGCGGAAGAGGCGGCGGGAACCGAAGCAGAGCCGGACCTGGCCGGACTCCTGATCGGCAAGGAGCGTCTCGAGCTTCGTCCGTAGGATGGCAAGCCGCCGCCTTTTCTGGTGCAGCAGGCTTGAGCCCGGCTTCTTCTCCTCAAGCCGGCCGATCGCCTCTTCCGCTCTCTTGAGCCGCCCTTTGGTCTCCTCAATCAACTCGGGCCGCCTCTCCTGGCTCGAGGCGATCTTGCCTTCGAGCTCGACCCGGATGGCGTTGAACTGCCGGGCGGTGAGGCCGAAGCGGCGTAGGAACGACCGCTTGAGCTCGTTCCGGGGAACGCCAGCCCGTGGAGCGCCGCATAGGCATCGAGACACGAAGCCTGCTCAGGCGTCAACCTCAACCGGGTCTGGTGGGTGAAAACAGGGAGCTTACTCATGGATCGCTTCCAGCGCCTTCTTGGCGCTGTTCTGCGCGGATCGCTTCCCGTAAGGCCTTGCACACAGGGAAACGATAACTTCGTGCAGGTCGCGCACGATATCGTCGGCCCTCTCGTCCGGATCCACCACCAGGACCGATCGGCTCTGCGCGGCCAGTGCCGCTTCCAGGTACTCGAATCCGAAGCGCATCAGCCGGTCGGGATGCTCGACCAGGATGACGCCGACCTTCGGATCACGGAGCAGCCCGATCATGCCTTTCCGATGGCTCTTCAGTCCGAAGCCGACCTCCTTGACGACCTTGAAGATCGGCAACCGTTTGCTTGAGAGCGAACTCGGAAAACCCGCGCCAATTGCCGGTCCAGATCCGCTTTTTGATCGGCGCTGGATACCCGCGCGTAGAGGGCGACCCCATTGGGTTGTGAGGACTCCGCATACACGATCAGCGTTCCGGTCGGCAACTGCTCGGCCGGGACGGGCAAACGCCCCTCCTTCCACATCCGCCAAGCCGTCTTGTAGCAAACGCCCTGCCGCTTGGCCCAAACACTCAACTTCACTCGGACGTACTACCCTTAAACTCCCTATGTGTCCATATATTATTTAGATTGTGACAACCCTAGCCTGCATCGCTCACAAGCGCTCTCCTGCGGCTAGCGAAATGGACCCGACTGCTTCGTTGGGCCTCGGGTTTTTGGCCCTCCTCGCAGCATGTCGTCATACAGCACAAGAGGCAGATCTACGCCCCGCCTTGCATCCAGATCCATCCATCGCGCATCCGATACGAACTTTGTGAGGCATACAAGCTCTGGATGATCGCGTACCGATTTTACAGTGGTTCGCACGGAAGCATGGCGCATCTGGATCGCCCTGGGCGGACAGGGATCCGTTCAGGGGATCGCTCGGACGGAACGCGCACGCTTCGCACTACAAATCTAATGGGTTCTGCCAGACAATCTTCCGGAATCGGGAAAAATCGCGGTCGTTCGAATGGATGCGGCCGCCATGCTCCAATGCCAATGCCGCAATCATGGCATCGGCAGTCAGATTACCTCCCGTTCCTGCCTCCTCGAGTAAATCGAAAAAGCAGGAAAAGGTGATCGTCCCCGGCGCAAGCAAAGCGACATGGTCCAGGGACAACCACGATTCGACCGCCTCGCGGGCTTGGCGAACAGACATCGGATTCTGGTTCAGCATGGGGTGAGTGGTCAACCGAACGAAGGCGAGAACGACAATCCAGGGAATCCCGACTCGTTCCTCTCCGCTCAGCGTTGCTTCCCACCAGCGGCGGGCGGCTCCATGCAACTCCGAGGTTTGATCGTAAGCGTAGATCAGCAGATTGGCGTCGGGAATAATCATCGGGAGGGCGATCGCGGCAGCGTCTCCTCCGCTTCCAGTTGATCGTAGAGTTGATTGAGACTAAGCCCGCGGAAGCCCGCCTTGAGCCCCAAGGGATGCGGCTGAACATGGAAGGCCCTGCCTTCTTTCCTCCGCGCCGACTGCCGCACCATCCCTAACGCAAGTGTCTCCTCGACGACCTGGCGAAAGGGTAAGCCGGACCTTTTCGCTCGCTCTCGCAGTTCGCGCAGAATGACATCATTGATGCGCAGTGTTGTTCGCATATAGGCATCTTGATGTCTTCCGTTCGGTCGGTCAAGCTGTGGCCTCTACCATTCAATAATGTCTTCGAGACACTCTCCATCGTTTCCGTTTGAAACGGCAGAAGCCAGCTACGGCAGTCGGGGGAAAGGAGGAGCCTTCTCCGGATACTCGCTGAGCTGGTGGATGAGCTTGGCGACCAGTGCGGTCCATCCGGTCTGATGGGAAGCGCCCAGGCCCGCTCCGGTATCGCCGTGGAAGTATTCGAAGAAGAGCAGGCAGTCGCGCCATGCGGGATCCTCCTGGAAGATCGGCCAGTTGCCGAAGACCGGACGCCTGCCGTTCCCGTCCCGCATAAAAATCGAGGCCAATCTTCGGCTGATCTCCTGGGAGACCTCCCAAAGGTTCAGGAACCGGCCGGAGCCCGTCGGGCATTCGACCCGAAACTCCTCCCCGAAGGAGTGGTGGTATTTCTGGAGTGACTCGATCAAGAGGAAGTTGATGGGGAACCAGACGGGTCCCCGCCAGTTCGAGTTGCCCCCGAACCGGTGGAGAGGGGAGGCTCCCGGCGCATAGTCCAACCGATAGAGCTTCCCGTCGATTTGCAGCTCGAGGGGATGATCCTCATGGAATTTCGACACCGAGCGGATCCCGAAGGGGCTGAGGAACTCGCGCTCGTCGAGCATGACCCTCAGCAGGGCGCGGAGCCGTTCCTTGCTTACGAGCGAGAGAAGAATTTCATCGGCTGCTTCCCGTCGCCCTGGCTCGACTTCCTTGCCTTCCCGGGGAGTCGTCGCGTGCAGGGGGACGATTTCCTTCTGGAGCTCGGGATGCTTGCGTAAAAACCAGCGGATCCGCTCCCGAACGCGGCCGTCATGGGATTGGAAGAGGCTCTTCGGTACCGACCCGACAGCGAAGATCGGCATGATCCCCTGAAGGGAGCGGGCCTTGAGGGGCAGACAGGCGCCGGAAGAGAGCCGGAGCACATCGTAGTAGAAGTGGTCCTCCGGATCCCAGAGCCGCTCGCGGAGCGCCTCCGGCAGAGAACGGACATGGTTGAGCGCCTCGGCGATGTTGCCGAAGTGGAGGAAAAACTCGGTGGCGATGCCCAGGAAGGCAGGATCCTCGCGGGCAAGCTCGATCGCGATCTCCATCATGTTGATGGTGAAAAGCCCCATCCAGCTCGAAGCGTCGACTTGGTACATAGTCGAGCCCGGCGGCACGGCGCTCCGGTCGAAGAGGCCGATGTTATCGAGGCCGAGGAACCCGCCCTGGAAGAGATCGTTGCCATCCGCATCCTTCCGATTGAGCCACCAGGTGAAAAAGAGGAGGCAGCGATGAAAGACACGAACGAGAAAATCGCGGTCCCCCTTCCCGGTGTTCTTCCGTTCGATCTCGTAGATCCGCCAAGCGGCCCACGCATGCAGGGGTGGGTTGACCTCCGAAAAAGACCATTCGCAGGCGGGGATCTGGCCGTCCGGGTGCATATACCACTCGCTGGCCAAGAGAAGGAGTTGCTTCTTGGCATATCCCGGATCGATCATCGCGAAGACCACGGCCTGAAAGCAGAGATCCCAGCTCGCAAACCAGGGAAACTCCCACTTGTCCGGCATCGTAATGACCTCATGGGCGTAGAAATGGCGCCAGCGTGCGTTTGCCTGCCGGTACCGAGAGGAGGGAGGAGGGGGAAACGCTCGGTCTCCATCGAGCCATTGGGAGACCACATAGTGGTAGAACTGCTTGTTCCAGAGTAGCCCCGCGAAAGCCTGCCGTTCGATGAGAAAGAGTTCGTCCGACTGCCCGGGTACGCGGATTCGTCCGTAAAATTCTTCGGCACTGCGGATGGCACGAGCGAAGATCGCGTCGGCATCCCGCTGCCACTCTCCGGTGCGAAACGATCGGTTCGAGAGGCGAAGCACGATCGTACAACTCTCCTCCGGCCCCAGGGTCAACGGGTAGTGGACCGACGCCTTGGTTCCGACCCGGAGGGGGTTGACCGTCGCGCTTCCGTGAATCACGTAATCGTGGATTCCATCCTTCGGATAGGGGGTCGTGTTCTCTCCCCAGCCGAACCGGCTTCGATTGGTCTCATTTTCGACGAACAGGACCTCTCGGCCGGGAGAGTGGTAGAGCCTCATCGCATCGAGCTCGGGATGCTCCGCCTCGATCCAGGAGAAGGAAGGATTGGAAGAAGCACCCAGACGAAGGATCGGCTTCGGCGTTCCCGGATTCCAGGACCAGGTGTTGCGGAACCAGAGCGTGGGGAGAAGATGGAGAACTGCCGAGGAGGCAGCCCGGTTGGTCACCCGAATCCGAATGGCGATGTCGGTCGGCCCCTCCTTCGCGTACTCGACCCAGACGTCGAAATAGGCTCCATCGTCAAAGATGCCCGTGTCGGCCAGTTCGTATTCCGGAAGATGAAGATCGGCCTTCCGGCGGCCGTTTTCCTCGAGGAGATCCTCGTAGGGGAATGCGTTCTGCGGGTACTTGTAGAGGAACTTGAGGTAACTGTGGGTCGGCGTGCTCTCCAGCGGGAAGTAGTACTCCTTGACATCCTCCCCATGGTTGCCCTCGGTGTTGCTCAAGCCGAAGAGCCGCTCCTTGAGGATGGGATCAACGCCATTCCAAAGAGCGAGAGCGAAACAGAGCCGACAACCCTCGTCGCAGATTCCGCCCAGGCCGTCCTCCCCCCAACGGTAGGCTCGAGAGCGAGCGTGATCGTGGGGAAAGAAGGACCAGGCATCCCCATCCGGGCTATAGTCCTCCCGGACCGTGCCCCACTGACGATCGCTCAGATAGGGGCCCCACAGCCGCCAGGGAGCGGATCCCTCGGCCGCTTCCCGCAGCCGCTGCTCTTCCTGCGTCATCGATGCGCAATCATTGTGCAGCGGCCTGGGCTTGGCTGTTGCCCTCTTGCGGCTTAATCCTCTTCCCGCACAGTTCCCTGGGAACTCCCTCCCAGAGACGAAGGCCGCCTGGGAACGCAAGCGCATTCTCTCCAAGGAAGCAGTCCAGAGGGAGCTTCTTGAGCAACTTGGTGTTCCCTCCCCCAAGGATCACATAGTCGGCCTGCACGATGTAGCGCAGCAAGGTCACCACGCGGCGGACATGGCTGCGCCATTTTCCGTGTCCGAGGCGTTCCAAGCCCGCTTCCCCCACGTAGGCCTCGACCGTCCTCCCTTTCCGATAAGGAACCGCTTCGAGTTGAAGCGGCTGGAGCACTCCTTCGACGATCAAGGCCGATCCCAAGCCAGTGCCTAGGCCCAGGAAGAGCATGTCTCCCCCCCGATAGCTTCCCAAGGCCTGCATGGCCGCATCGTTGACGATCCGGACCGGGACTCCGAAGCCCTTCGCAAAATCAAAGGAGGTCCATCCGCGTCCGAGATGCAAAGGCTCCTCGGACGGGTGCCCCTCGCGAACCGGACCCGGATAACCGATCGCCACGCGAGAATAGGACCAATCCGAGACGAGCTGGCCCACCTCGCGGACCAGCATTTGCGGGGTGAACTTGGGGCCGGTCGCAATCTCCCGTGGCTCAGGATGACCCGAAGCGTAGACCTTGACATGATGACCGCCGACATCGAGAACCAGCGTCTTCTCCCCGGCCTTCGCGGGCTTCCCGTCCGTCGAATTGTGCTGCGGCTTTCCCTTGTTCTTCGCCATGACCAAGCCGGATTTCCTCCCGTTCAAGCCCATTCTACCTGGTTAATGATCGAGAACAAGAGCTCCGAAAGGAATTATGTCGCAAACAGGTAAACAACCCGCGACTGAAGTCGCAGGCTTTATCGTGAAGCGCAGACATGGTTGCCAACATCCGCACCTCCAACATTAGGCGTGCTTACGGCCGCCCTTGGCGGAACCATCGTTCCGCCAATCCGGGCAAGATTCCGACTCGCGTTCAAGTCGCTGTGCGCCCGGAGACCACAGTGATGACACACGAAACGATGCTTCGTGCGT
>NZ_KB901875.1:265220-267502 GCF_000379365.1 Verrucomicrobium sp. 3C
GGCTGAATCTCCTTGGAGATCATCGGCCAATCTCGTTCCGCGCAAATCGAATCCAGCATCGCTCGCATTTCCTCGGCCACCGGTCCCGTCAACACGTCGATCCGATACTTCGGGAACCATACCACATGGTATGCGGTTTTGTAAACACAATTGCGATTGGTGACAACTCGTTGCTTGTCGGAAAGACTACATCACGTGTTGCGTTCCGCGCAACCGCAATTCCTCCCGCGATTCAAATCGCAGGTTTCCTTGCAGAAACTCTATGAAATGGTCGCTTGGATCGCGGGAATCGGGGATCTCACGGAAGAGGGTGTGAACGGGCTCCGCGGGGCCGATGGATGGCGGCGGTCATCGCCTTTTTCTCGGACAGATTCCAGTCCTGCCCTTGACACCGCAAACTGCTGTCCGTATTGGTCTTAACCGCCATTTCTCGCAATTTTTGTAGCCGAGGCGCCGCAAATCGGCTTGGATGCAAGGCGCGGCGCCGGTTTTCCCCCGGAGCTGTATGAAGACATACTGCAAGGATGGAAAACCAAGCGAGAGCGAAGCAGCCGGGTCGATTTCGCAAGCCGCAGGAGAACGCTCGTGAGATAGGCAGGTTGGTTCGACAGAGGACATCTCATCGCCAAAAGTAAGGCATGGAAACAGAGAATCAAGAGGGAAGGAATCTCGCCCTGCTCGCCCATTTGGCGCCCTTTTTCGGCTACTTGGTCACGATCGGCCAGATTCTGATACCGCTTTTGATCTATCTGCTGGCCAAGGAGACCTTTGCCAAAGAGCAGGCCAAGGAAGCGCTCAACGCGCAAATCACCTTCACGATCTATTTCCTTGCGGGAGGCCTCCTCTGCCTTATCGTGATCGGATTCCCGCTTCTTCTTGCTCTAGGGATCTTCGTTCTCTGGACGATGATTTCAGCGGCGATCACCGTCTCCAAGGGCGTTTCCTACCGGTACCCCCTCATTTTCCGCTTCGTCTCCTGACCGGGAGGCTGCTTTTGCCATCTCTCCGGGGAAATCCGGGCAGCGATCACTCCTCGTGTCCGCCGCCCGTTGTGCTGCTTCCGGGTTCGCTACTCCGGCCGGCCAAAAACCTCTTGAGCCAGGAGACGGCCAGGGCTGCCCACCGGTAAGCCTCCTCTCCTTCCGCGGCCGAAAAGCACTCGGTCGGAACGGAGTCAATCTCTCCGTAGAAGCTCATCTCGCGATCCTTCCGCGGCTCCCGGCTGGCACCGACCAGCGTGCCGGCCTCGGCCCTCAGATCTTCGGGCAATGCGTCGAGCTCCCGCTCCAAAAGCCTGCCAACCTCGTGAACGCGCGGAGGATCGATGCCCAAGCCTCGCAGAGCCGCTTTCAGAACGAGCTCGACGATCTCCTGCGACTCCCGCCGGAGATTGGCATACGATCTTCTCTCTCGGAAGACGCCGAGAGCCTCCAGGCGGTCTTCCACAAGGCGCAGGTAGGCGCGCGCCAACTCAATTTGTGTCATCGAGAGCGAAGGAAGCGAAGCCCCCCTTTCCTCCGGGTCCTCGAAAGTCCCAGCATTCCTCCCCCGCCAGAGTGATCCTTTGTGCTCCTTCCCGCTCGCGCATCCGCCGGATCCTGCGGAGAAACTCGGAGGCGAATCGCCCCCGCTCGAAAAGAATCACCGCCTCTTCTGGGAGGTCCAAAAAGAAAGGGGCTCCCTCCCGCAACTCCTCGGGCGTGCGAAAGATCCAGGAGATCTCCGCCGGATATCCGCGCGAGAAGAGAGCTTCCCGCGCCTGCTCAAGCGGCGCCACCGCACGGCCGGTGAAAGCATCAAATCTCTCCCGGCGCGTCGGGGGCAACCGGTCGGCGATGACGAGCAGATCGAGATCGGAATCGAACCGCGCATTCCCGCGCGCCACCGATCCGAAGAGCAAAAGGGCGAGGAGCCCCGCTCCGTAGATCTCCTGGCAGGCCTGAACACAAAACGGGAAGAGCTTGCGCAACTCTTCGGTCGCTTCCGTCGGTTTGCCGTGCTTCATCTGGGGTTCTTGCCCTCCACCGTTTTAGGCTAGTACATCGACTCATAAGTTCGCAGCAGCATATTCGGCTTGGAATTGCTGGGTGAGCTCGATGATGTGCTGAAGCTTTTCCGGCCCTTTAGTCCAATGGAAGGGCTGACAGTGGTCATTGTATTTGGCGAAGTAAGCCTTGAGGAAGCGCTCTAAGTCCTTGCCCGATTTGTGAACAGACTGTTGAAGGCCCTGTCGGGTCAGGATGCTGAAGAAGCATTCGATGAGGTTTACCCAGGAAGCATGG
>NZ_KB901875.1:267602-301326 GCF_000379365.1 Verrucomicrobium sp. 3C
CATGTAGAGAGAGCGACCACTTCGAGGAGTTTCTCCTTGAACTGGGGATCCGGGCTAAACGTGAAGGTGCGAAGGCAATGCGGATGCAGATCGTAAGCTCGCAGAATGCGCGCGACCCGAGCTGGGGGCAAACCCAGCTCTCGCGCCAGCGTGCGGATGCTCCACCGGCTCAAACCTCTCGGCGGCTTACTGCACGCGGTCATCACCACTTTGCGCGTAAGCGATTGGCTTATCGTTACCGGGCGTCCGCTCCGCGGCTCATCGTTGAGCCCAGCGATCCCCTCCGTGGAAAACCGTCGCCGCCATTTGCCCACGATATGCGCGTTGCACTGGAGCCGCCGGGAAATCGCCGCGCTGGAAACCCCATCGGCAGCCATCAGAATTATCCGTGCTCTCATCACCAACCCGGCTTTCGCATTCCTCTTGCGGACGATCTCTTCTAACACTTCTCTCTGCTCTTCACGAATCGGTAATGCAGTTAAAATGGCTCCCATAATGAAAGCCATAATACCTAGTCTGCACTGTTATGTCACGTAATTATGAAGCGATGTACTAGTCTGCACTGTTATGTCACGTAATTATGAAGCGATGTACTAGCATCCGAGATCGTATTTCCAACGTTGTGCCCTCAAGATACGGCGACGCGGTAGCAGCCCGTTCCCATGGTCGATCCTATTCCGTCGCAGGATTACTCCTGGGAAGGGGTGGGATGATTTTGAGACCAGTGCCGGCGGAACCAATCGGCAGCCAAGCGGGCGACTTCCTCCAGGGTGCCCGGCTCCTCGAAGAGATGGGTTGCTCCGGGTACCACGGCAAGCTCCTTTTCGCAGCGAAGCTCTTGCAGGGCATCTCGATTGAGGCGGAGCACAAAGTGGTCTGCCCCTCCTACGATCAGCAGGGTAGGGCTCCGCACCCGAGCCAGGGCGGCGCCAGCCAAGTCGGGCCGGCCTCCTCGGGAGACGACGGCTGCGATCTCCGATCCTTCCCGAGCTGCGGCGACGAGGGCTGCCCCTCCGCCCGTGCTCGAGCCAAAGTAGCCGAGCGCCGCCGTGTGCTCTCCGAGATACTCTTGGAGCCAGCGGGCGGCGCCCCAGAGCCTCTGGGCGAGGAACTCGATATCGAAACGGAGTGCGGCGGTCCTCTCGTCTTCCTCTTCTTCTTCCGGAGTCAACAAGTCGAAGAGAAGGGTCCCCGAGCCGTTTCTCTGCAGGACTTGGGCAACGAATTGGTTCCGGGGGCTCAAGCGGCTCGAACCACTACCGTGCGCAAAGAGAACAATGCCTCCCGCATCGGGCGGCACGTTCAGCGTCCCCAGTAACAGGATCTCCTCGATCCTGACTTCGACCTCCTCCTTCCTTCTTTCCTTACTTTTCATGGAGAGCGAACCCGAAGCAGCCTTAGGAAGCTAGCTCTCCGCTCTGCCCACCGCAACGCCCCAGGGTCTTTTGTTTTGGAGTTCATGCGGCGGCAAGGATGGGCAGACATTGCTTGGGACTGGAGAGGAGTCGTTCGCGGAACTGCGGGAAGAATTGTTCGTCGAGACGTTCGGAGAGGAGCGAGAGAGGGAAGGCATGGAGTTGGCGGGTTTCGACTCGGCCATGACCGGTTTGGTTCTCGGTAAAAAGGGGATGTCGGGCAAGGCGTCCAAGGCTTGCGCCTCTTGGAGCAAGCGAGGCTGGTTTCCCTTGATCCCGTATAAGTAATCGTCCTCTTTTTCGACGATGAGACGGGCCTGGCGCCGCTGGCAGCGCAACGGGTCGGCGGTGATGATTTTGCCAATCCAGGGCCGGCAGCTTTTCCAGCAGCGCCACCGCCGCGTTTTGTTCGCATCGGACCGTGCCTCGCTTTTGGTCATAGACCGCGACTGCTTGCGGGGCGTCGTCCTCCTGTTGAGTCAAGGTCAGGAGGCCAATGGGATGGCGAATCATTTTGCCGTCCAAGGCCAGCGCCTGCGGCAGCGTGCCGCTCTGTCCTTGCAACCAGTCGGTGAGCCTGGAAGCGAAGGCTTCGGGATCCATGCGGGTGGGCACCTGGTAGAAGACACTGTAGCCGGGAACCGGATGAAAGCCTCCGGTGGCCTTCTTGAGCGGCAAGCCCAATCAAGGTCAACACCGGCCCGACCGGATAGTGGGCGTTCTTCTTGCGCGGATCGGGCGCTTTGCAAAAGACCTCAAGCAACGATCCGACTTGTTGGACGTTGACCGGCAGCGTTCCCGAGGGCCTCGCGCTCAAACCGGCGCGGCACTCTTCGGGTAATTGGGCCGCTCGCAACGTTTGCCGCGCTTGCGCCGAAAGAGGACGCAACCAGAGCCGCTTGGGCCGGTCGTTGGGCAGGTAAAAATCGGCCCGATGGCGGCTGTAGCCTACCGCTTCCCAGTTGCTGGCCTTATAGCAGGTCCCCGCCTACGCCTCCGGATCGGTGAAGCTCTCGGTCAAAAGCGGAGTGTAGCCAAAGCGATCCCGCCACTGCCCCGGCAACGCCCGCAAGGCCGCTCCCAAAGCTTGGGAGGCCAGATTGGGCGCCTGCCCTTTGGGGGCGAACAGCAAAAAGCGCCGATTTTGTACGATCAACTTGAGCCGTTCCATCCGCTATACGGCGCTCCATCCAATCCACCGATCCCAATCGTTGAGCGCGTAGCAGGCCGGCCTTCCAAACCAGCAGCGCCACCGCCTGCCCGTCTTGGACGATGGCCTGACGTAAAATAGTCGTCCACCGATCGCCCCGCTCCCAGATCGTGGCGTTCCTTCCACTGCCCATCGAACCATCCGATTTCTTCGGGAGAACTGGCAATCGAAGCTCGCAACCGGCAATTTTTACCCCGCTTGTTCCTAAATGGAAAAGCTGCCTCATCGAGGCTATTGCATCGAAAAAGTCGCTTCGTGTTTAGCCATTCTTTCCCTTCCTGGCGCAGAATCACTTGCCCGTTCATAAAAAAAGACGCTGCGCAACGCCCTTCCCTGGGATCGACGAGGCTTGCACTCCGGCAAAGCCTTCCCGTAATGTTTCACGCAGCCCTGCGGAATCGGCCAGCGGTCGGGATCAGCCGCAGGACGGGCAGATCGCCCAGATAACCCACAGAATCTAATAAGTCTTCAAGCCATGAACCGCTCTACCCTCTCTCCCACCATCCTTGTCATCTTTGGCGCAGCGGGCGACCTTTCCTGGCGCATGCTCATCCCCGCTCTCTACTGTCTTTCGACGGAAGGGTGCCTCCCCGAAAAGTTCGCGATCATCGGCATAGACCGCAAAGAGATGACCAAGGAGGAATTCCAGAGCCATCTCCGAGCGGGAGTCGAATCCTTCTGTCGGCTCAAGATCGACGACGCCTCCTGGTCGACCTTTACGACCTTCCTTGCGCAATACCACTCGGGAGATCTCAGCCATCCGGACACCTTCGGCGTTTTAGCCAAGGCGATTGATGAACTCCGTCAACAGTGGGGCGGAACGGCCGATCCCGTCTTTTACCTGGCCACCTCCCCCACGCTGATCGAGCCGATCGCCATGGGGCTGGGAAAGGTCGGCTTGGGAAAGAACACCCCCGGGAGCCGGATCGTGGTCGAAAAGCCCTTCGGGCGGGATCTCGCCTCCGCCCAGGCGCTGAATCGGTCCCTCGGCGAAGTCTTCGCCGAAAAGCAGATCTTTCGGATCGACCATTATCTCGGCAAAGAGACCGTGCAGAACATCTTGGCGCTCCGCTTCGGAAACGCCTGGTTTGAGCCCATCTGGGATCGCCGTTATATCGATTATGTCCAGATCACGGTGGCCGAAACGATCGGCGTCGAGCAACGAGGAGGATATTACGAGCATGCCGGCGCCCTTCGCGACATGGTCCAGAACCACCTACTCCAGCTCTTGTGCATCGTTGCGATGGAGCCGCCGGTCTCCTTCGCGGCTGAAGAGGTCCGCAACAAGAAGACCGATGTGCTCCATGCCATCCGTCCCTTCCCCACGGAAATGGTCCACCAGCTTGCAGTGCGCGGCCAATATGGTGCCGGTTGGGTGCACGGCAAGCATGTGCCGGCCTACCGGAGCGAGCCCGATGTTTCCACGGATTCCTTGACGGAAACCTTCGTCGCTCTCAAGGTCTTCGTCGACAACTGGCGATGGCAGGACGTTCCGTTCTACTTGCGGACGGGAAAGCGGATGCCTCAACGCGTTTCCCAAGTGGTCATCAGCCTCCGTCCGGTCCCGCATCAAGCCTTTCCCGCGAACGCGGTCGACCAGTGGCATCCCAATCGGATGATCCTCAACATCCAGCCTCAAGAGAGCATCCTGCTCAATTTTCAGGCAAAGCGGCCGGGACCCACGATCCGGCTCACTCCGGTCGACCTCCACTTCTCTTATCCCGACGCCTTCAAGTCCGAATCGCCGGAAGCCTACGAAACCCTGCTGCGGGATATCATTCACGGGGACAGCACCCTCTTCATGCGGGCCGACCAGGTCGAAGCAGCCTGGTCTCTCGTGGAGCCAATCCTGCAAGTCTGGGAATCCAACCCGCCGACCGACTTTCCGAACTACTCGGCCGGAAGCTGGGGACCGGAAGCAGCCCAAGTCCTGATCGCCCGCGATGGAAAGAGCTGGTTCGAGAGCCCGGAAGACGAGGAATGATGGGTTAGCCAGTGTCGAGCTTCGCGGCGTCAACCCGTTGTATCCGGAGCGTGGCGGTGATGCGCGCCATCCCATGAAAACGCAGCGTCTCAGGCGGCAAAGCGGAGGATTTCGACTTCCGCATGCCGGCTCACCGCATCCTCGGCCTGCGCATAGACCTTCCGGGCGGCTGTCTGGTCCAAATAGTACTCGCCGCAATTTGCGCAGACCTCCGCCGGAACGTCCTTGACGAGGACGGTGGTCTCGCCGCGCTGTAGCGTCACGGTGACTCTTCCAGGTCGCGTTTCCCCAGTCTTGCAGATCAAGCAGTTCATGGTTGGCTCCGTGTCCTGAAATCATCGCTCCTGACAGCGCGATCGGGACGATCGACGGTGATCACATGGCACAGCCTGCTCGCGGCATTCCGCGCCGCCACCACATGCACCGGCTGCCCCTGATCGAATCCCAGGATAAGCATGCTGAGAAGCGGTGTATCGTCCGGATAAGAGGCGATCACTTCTCCGCCCCTGACGATGCCTTCCACAGTGTCCGCAATACCACGCTGGAACATGCGCTCGATGGCATGGCGCGAGAAGCGAAAACCGCCACAGTCCATACCCAAGCCCTTTTAGCCGCCACTTCTCGTGCGCCGCACTCAATATGCAGGTTAAGCTTGCTGCTGCTGTCGCCGCGCCGCCGTGCGAAGCCGCAGAGAGTTCAGGCGGATGAATCCGGTGGCATCGCGGGGATCGTAGGCACCCTGATCGGCCTCCATCGTCGCTAGTTGTGGATTGTAGAGCGAATGCGGGCTTTTTCGGCCCAGCGTTTGCAGAGCCCCCTTGAAGAGCCGCAGCCGGACCGTGCCGGTTACGACCTGCTGGCTCTGCTCGATGGCCGCTTGGAGGAACTCCCGCTCCGGGGAAAACCAGAACCCGTAGTAGACCAGTTCGGCGTAGCGCGGAAGGAGAGAGTCCCGCAGATGCATGACCTCCCGATCGAGCGTCAAGGTCTCGACCTGCCGATGGGCGAAGCGGAGGATCGTCCCGCCGGGGCATTCGTAGACGCCACGCGATTTCATCCCGACGAAGCGGTTTTCGACGATGTCGACGCGACCGATTCCGTGCCTTCCCCCGATCGAGTTGAGCGTGCCCAAGATCCCCGCCGGGGAGAGGTTCATCCCGTTGACGGCAACGCAGTTTCCGGATTCGAATTCGAGATCCAAGATCTCCGGCTCGTCGGGAGCCTCCTCCGGATTCCGCGTCAGCCGGAAAAGGTCGGCGGGCGGAGGCTGCCACGGGTCTTCCAGAACCCCGCTCTCGTAGCTGATGTGAAAAAGGTTGCGGTCCATCGAGTAGGGCTTGGCCGTCGTGACCGGAACCGGGATCCCATGCTCTTCCGCGTAGCGGATGAGATCGGCTCTCCCCGCAAGATCCCACTCCCGCCAGGGAGCAATCACGCGCAGGTCCGGGGCCAAGGCCGCAAAAGCCAGCTCGAAACGGACTTGATCGTTCCCTTTACCGGTCGCTCCATGAGCGAGGGCGTCGGCTCCGACCTCCTGGGCGATCTCAACCTGCTTCTTGGCAATCAGCGGGCGCGCGATCGAGGTTCCCAGCAGGTACTGATCCTCGTACAGCGCTCCCGCCCGAAGCATGGGAAAGACATAGTCCCGGACGAACTCCTCCCGGAGATCGGAGATGACACAGTGGGAAGCCCCAGTCCTGCGTGCCTTCTCTTCCAGGCCGGTCAGCTCCTCCCCTTGACCGACGTCGGCGCAATAAGCGACGACCTCGGCTTGGTACTGCTTCGTCAACCACTTGAGAATCACGGAGGTGTCGAGCCCTCCCGAATAGGCAAGAACGATTTTCATGGAAGCCTGTCGAACGGTGAGGAGAGTTGCCAAGGAAAGAGTCTGCGCCGGCCGAGACTAGGCGATCTCCCCGAACGAGCTTGGTGTTCGTTTGAGAAGGGGACGGAGCTTTTCCAGCGCCGCCTCCGCGGTCAGGCCGTATTTCTTCCTCAACTGGTCCACCTTGCCGTGCTCGATATACTGGTCCGGCCAGCCGATGCGCACGACGGGGACCGCAATCCCCGACTCGGAAAGGGCTTCGAGCACGAGGGACCCAAAACCGCCGGCCAACACGTGATCCTCAATGGTCACAATGGCATCGACGCTTCGGCCGAAGAACTCGAGCGTTCCTCGATCGAGCGGCTTTACCGTTCTCGGATTGATCACGGCCGCGGAGATTCCCTCGGCGCCGAGAGCCGCGGCAAGCTCGCAGGCCATCGGGACCATCATACCCAGCCCAAAGATCGCCACATCTCTCCCATGTTGCAGAACCTCGGCCCTGCCGATGGGGATCAGCTCTGGAAACGGTTTGACCGCTACCCCGGAGCCGGCTCCGCGTGGATACCGAATCGCGACGGGACCAGGATGGTGCATGGCCGTAAAGAGCATATCGGCCAGTTCGTCTTCGTCCTTGGGATGGAGCAGGGTGATGTTCGGAACGCATCGCAGGTAAGAGATATCGAAGAGACCGTGATGGGTCGGCCCATCGTCTCCGGACAGTCCTCCTCGGTCCATGCAGAAGACGACGGGAAGGTTCTGCAAGCAGACGTCGTGAATGATCTGGTCATAGGCGCGCTGTAGAAACGTAGAGTAGATAGCGCAATAGGGCTTGAATCCCTTGGTCGCCAGCCCAGCGGCAAAGAGAACGGCGTGCTCTTCGGCGATTCCCGTATCAAAATACCGGTCGGGGAACTTCGGCTGAAACCGGTCCAGCGCCGTTCCGTTGGGCATCGCCGCCGTGATCGCCACCACGTTGCGGTTTTGATCGGCGAGCTTCACCAGGGTATCGGCGAATACCTGGGAACAGGTCACGGCCGAGCTCGCAGGCGTCTCCCCGGTCACCGGATGGTAGGGGCCCAGCCCATGGAACTTCTTCTGCTTCTCCATGGCCGGCGCGAAGCCCTTTCCCTTTTGGGTTAGGACGTGGAAGAGCACCGGATGCTCTTGATGTTTCAGAAACTCGAACATCGAGATCAGCATCGCCACGTCATGGCCGTCGACCGGACCGTAATAGGTCAGGCCGAGTTCCTCAAAGATCACGCTCGGCAAAAGCAGGCCCTTGACCGCCTCCTCCGCTTTTCGCGCAGCCCGGAGGACCCCACGGCTGGGGATCTTCATCAAAAACTCCTCCGCCCGGTCCCGGAGCCAAGAGTAGGCGGGATGACTGACGATCCGGCTCAGGTAGCTGGCGATCGCGCCGACGTTCTTATCAATCGACCATTCGTTGTCGTTCAAGACAACGATCAGACGCTTGGTCTGATCACAGACATTGTTGAGCGCCTCGTAAGTAATGCCACAGGTGAACGCTGCATCTCCGCAGACCGCGACCACGTTCTCGTTGCTCCCACGGCGGTCGCGGCCAACGGCCATGCCCAGCGCGGCGGAGAGGGCGGTGCCAGCATGGCCCGCTCCATAGCAGTCGTGCTCGCTCTCCTCTCGACTGAAAAATCCGGACAGGCCCCCGGGCTGCCGAATCGTAGTAAAGCGATCGCGCCGCCCGGTCAGAAGCTTGTGGACATAACCCTGGTGGCTAACGTCGAAAAGAAAGTGATCCTGCGGAGTCTGGAAAGCATAATGGAGGGCGATCGTCAACTCGACCACTCCGAGATTCGGGCCGAGGTGACCACCGTTTTTCGCCAATATGGCGATCATCTCCTGGCGGATTTCCTCCGCTAGCTGGGGCAACTCTCCGATAGGAATCCGCTTCAGGTCAGCCGGAGAATCAATTTGATCGAGTAATCGCGCCAAAGAACATCTCTCCTTTTTTGCCCCTCCTGCTCAGTGGGCCGCGCTTTCGTCCGCTCCACCTCCACGAAATTCGCTGGCCGTCGACTCTCCTCCTGCGGCTCCTTGCGCCAGAATCGAAATTTTTTGTTCTGCCAGGGATAGTTTGTCACTACAAATCTTCACGAGCCGCATCCCCTCTTCGTATCGCTCCAGCAGTTCTTCCAGGGCCAGATCGCCGCTTTCCATCCTAGACACAATTTCTTGCAGATTCCGAAAGGCCTCCTCGAAGGTCGGCCCCTTTTCCGTTTCGGTCTTTGCCATGGTGAGCCGCCCTATCCACGAGTCTCTGAGGCTTCCCGCCTCGTGAGCTGCAGCCGCTCATCCGCGGAGAGGATCTCCCGGAGGCCCTTCCATCCCACATCTTCGATCTCGTTGAAAAGACGGAGGTAAATTGCTACATCCAGGCGCGGAAATCGGGCCAGAACCCCTTCCACCGCATCCCGCAGCTTTTCCGCCGGTGGTTCCTGGGGAAACTCCTCGACCACCCCCTCTCCATCGTGGGAGATCCCGAGCGTATCGAGCCAGGTACAAAGCATTGGGGCGCGATGATGCACCAGCCAGCGAGAGAAGAGGTGCGAGGAGATCGCCTCGCTTTCCGGCAGGGAAAGGACACGGCGCGCGAGCTGATGCCGCTCCCATTTGGGCATTTCCAGGAGCTTCGCCTGCCGGATCCCCAGGCGCCGGCTCGCCAGATCGACGACGACGCGATAGAGCCGCTTGTCGGATTCACGGACGGATAGAAGCACTTCGTGAACCAGTTCTTCCGGAATTTCCTGCCAGAGAGTACACGTTGCCATAGGCGCTGTGGGCTGTCATCTTGCCCTAGCCGCCATTTTTCACAAGCTTTCTCCTGCGGCTTGCACAATGGGCTTGTCTGCTTCGCTCTCGCTTGGTTTTCCATCCTTGCAGTATGTCGTCATACAGCTCCGGGAGAAAACCGGCACCGCGCCTCGCATCCAAGTGCAATTGCGGCGCCTCGGCTACGAAATTTGTGAGAAATGGCGGCTGGCACGTGAGAAAGACAATCGTTTTTCCCGGGCGTTGGTAGAGAAGAATGGGGGGAAACCACGGAGGGGCGGAAAGGAGAGCGAGGGCTCCTCACTCGAAGGCCGAGGCGCCTCCCACCCATCCCCTCTCCTCTTCGGAGCTTGCCGGCCGGCTCCTCGGCGCCCATGTCTCGATTTCCGGGGGAGTCGGGCGAGCAGTCGAACGCGCCATCCAATGCGGCTTTTCCGCCGCGCAGATCTTCCTGAAGAACTGCCGGCAATGGAAAGCCCCCGCAATCCGCGCGGAGGAGGCCGCGGCCTTCCAAAGAGCAGCCTCCTCCTCGGGAATCCTCTTCTTCGGTCATGCCGGCTACCTGATCAATCTCGCCTCTCCCTCGGAGCCGCTCGCCGGGCAGTCCTTGGAATCGCTTTCGGACGAGATCACGCGCGCCGAGTGCCTCCGCCTTCCCTTCCTCGTCGTCCACCCCGGCGCCGGTGCCCGCGGCGAGGCTCCCGAGGCGGCACTCGCCCGTCTCGTGGGCCGGCTTCGGCTTCTCTTTCCGGCAGGCTCCCCGGAGCCGAGCATCCGAATTGCCCTGGAGACGATGGCGGGGCAAGGGAGCCAGATCGGATGGAGACTCGACCATCTGGCCTCGGTTCTCAACGAACTGGCCGACCCTCGCCATTTCGGCCTCTGTCTCGACACGGCCCACCTTTGGGCGGCTGGCTACCCGATTGCCACCCGGGCTGGCTACCAGAATTTCACGAGGGAACTGGAAAGGCTGGCTCTTGTCGAGCGGGTATTGGCTTTTCATCTCAACGGTTCGCTCGCCCCTTTCGGATCAAGGCGGGACCGTCACGGGCCTCTGGGTCGGGACACCATGGGCCTCGCGGCCTTTGGCCAGATTCTCGGGGACCCACGCTGGTCCGGCCTCCCCATGGTTCTTGAGACCCCAAAGGAGGACGGGATGGAAGCCGACTGCCGCAACCTTCGTGCGATCCTGCCCTTCCTCTCGCAGAGCCATCCCCAACTCGCCGAAGGAAGGCCTGAAAAGGTTCGAAAACCGGAAAAAAAGCACTAGCCTTCCCCGCTTACCCGACCTATAGGGTATAACATGAGTCAACCCAAGATCATTGCCTATCTAAAGCCCACTTGCGGGTGGAGCCAAGGGGTGCGGGCGATCCTCCGGAAATATCAGCTTCCCTACGAAGACCGCGATATCATCAACGTCCCCGAATACCGGGAAGAGATGATCCAGAAGAGCGGCCAGCCCTTTTCTCCCTGCGTCGAAGTCAACGGCGAATTGCTCGCCGACATCAGCGGGCAGGAGTTGGAAAAATGGCTGATCGCCAAGGATCTCGTCCACGCCAGCGATCACCCGGTCGACGCCCCGACCGACCAGGGGTGCTCGGGAGAGCACCACGGCGAGATTCCCGTGCGGGTCAATTTCTAGCTGGCCGTTCCTAAAACCATAGACAATCATTCCTCTACCAGGGAAGATCGTCCAGGACGCCGGCCGAACAGTGCTGCCGACGGTTCGCGTGCCGGGGTTCCGCCGGCAAAGCCCGGGTAGCGCCCAATGCCCGCGCTTTCGGGGACAGAGGGTCGGGAGGCAGTCGATTGCCTCCCGACCGGGCATGCGCTGCATGCGGCGCTTTGAGCCTCTTCCGAACGCCTGCCCAGGACGACCATACATGCTTCGTCCGATTCCTCACGGGTAGGACGAAGGTGACATGACCGCCATTGCGGGTCGGCACGACGGCCTCCCGCACGGTCGGGCGTTCGGATAGACCCAATCCTCTCCGGGCGACGGCATAGGCCGCGCCCTGGTGAGAGCTGATACCATGACGGCGCGCGTGGTTCACCGCGCCGATTACGGAAGTGTAGGCCGGGTCGACTTCGATCACGTCAACTCCGGCACGAAAAGAAGCCGCCTTGAGCATGGAGATCGCCTTGGCGTAGGAGAAGGAAGAGAGCGAGCGAGCCCGAACGGGATCGACCGACTCAAGCTCGACCTTCCTCTTGCAAAGATCCAATCGCTCGATCACGAGCGGCTTGCCCGATTCGGTGCAGGCCCGGACGATCTCCCGGCACGCATNGCCGATNNNNGCTTTCGCCTGCTCCTCGCTCTTGCCATAGAGATTCAATCCAAGCCGGCGAATCCTCACCAGGTTGCCGAAGCGCTCCGTTTCGGCTACCGCCAGATGGTCCTCGTTGATGTCGAGGCCGACCGCTCCGGCAAGGCGGCGTGTCACCAGGGCAACAGGTTGCGCCTCGACGCTTACAAACACCCGCCACCCCTTCCGGTCCCGCACGAAGCGGTAGCTCACCGCGGATCCCTCCCGCTTGCGGACAAGCTTCCCCGTCTTGGTTTGCGCGGTCACGATCCGGCTGGCGGAGAGCGCCTGGAGAATCGCTTCCTGTCCGTAGNCGAAGCGCACGCCCTCCAGCACCAGGTGTTTGCTCGGGCCTCCCAATCCGTCCGACAGCCGCAACCGCAGCCGCAGGCTGCCGTCCGGGGCGACTGCGGCTTGGCAGGACTGGTTGCCCGCCGTCTCGTCCTTCGACCCGAGCACGAAGAACTGGATGCTCCGTTCCGACTGCCAATCCTTCTTCCAAGCGGCATGACTGGCGTATCCGTTCTCTTCCAGGGCAAACTGCTTACGGAAGAGGCGGCGGGAACCGAAGCAGAGCCGGACCTGTCCGGACTCCTGATCGGAGATCAAGGCATCAAGCTTGGTCCGTAGGATGGCCAGCCGCCGCTTTTTCTGATACAGGGCGCTTGAGCCCGGCTTCTTCTCCTCCAGCCGGGCAATCGCCTCTTCTGCTCTTTCGATCCACCCTTTGGCTTCCTCGATCAACTCGTGCCGCCTTTCCTGGATCGAGGCGATCTTGCCTTCAAGCTCGATCCGGATGGCGTTGAACTGCCGGGCGGTGATGCCAAACCGGCGCAGGAACGACCGCTTGAGCTCGTTCAGGGGAACGCCCGCCCGCATCTTGGCGAAGAGAGTCCGCTGCGCCAGCCCGTGGAGCGCCGCATAGGCATCGAGACACGAAGCCTGCTCGGGGTTCAGCGTCAAACGGGTCTGGTAGGTGAAAACAGGGAGCTTACTCATGGATCGCTTCGAGCGCCTTCTTGGCGCGGTTCTGCGCGGACCTCTTCCCGTAAAGCCTGGCACACATCGAAACGATGACCTCATGCAGGTCGCGCACGATATCGTCGGTCATCTCGTCCGGATCCACCACCAGGACCGATCGGCTCTGCGCGGCCAATGCCGCTTCAACGTACTCGAAGCCGAAGCGCATTAGCCGGTCGCGATGCTCGACCAGGATGACGCCGACCTTCGGATCACGGAGTAGCCCAATCATGCCTTTCCGATGGCCGTTCAAGCCGGAGCCAACCTCCTTGACGGCCTTGACGATCGGCAACCGTTTGCTTGAGAGCGAACTCGGAAAACCCGCGCCAATTGCCGGTCCAGATCCGCTTTTTGATCGGCGCTGGAGACTCGTGCGTATAGGGCCACGCCATTCGGTTGCGCTGCCTCAGCATGCACAATCACCGTTCCAGTTGGCAACTGCTCGGCTGGAACTGGCAAGCGTCCCTCCTTCCACATCCGCCAAGCCGTCTTGTAGCAGACGCCCTGCCGCTTGGCCCAGACACTTAACTTAACTCGGACATACTTCCATGAAACTCCCTATGTGTCCTTATATTATTTATCTGTTGGCAACCCTTGGCCGCTCCTCCCGGGTCGGGTTTCGCTCCGGGGGAGCGTCCAGAACCGCGCGCGCTCGGGCAAAGACCGCATCGAACATCTCTTCGGTCAGTCGGCCGGTGAAGGTGTTTTGCTGGCTGGGGTGATACGTCGCGAGCAGGGTTCCGCCCTTTGGAAGCGCTATCTCCGCCCCATGGGAGAAGGAGGGTCGCTTCCGAAGCATCTGCCGGGCTTCCTCCGGCCAACGCTCCTTGACCCAACGGAGCAGGGTCTCAAAGGCCATGCCCCCGAGGGCGATCAGAACCCGAAGATTGGCGAGAGCCTCCAGTTCCCGGGCGAGGAAGCGGTAACAGTTTTCCCTCTCCAAAGGGAGAGGCCGGTTCTCCGGCGGACAACAGCGTACGGCGGCGCTCACGAAACAGTCGGAGATCCGCAGACCGTCCTCCCGATCGCGGGAAAACGGCTGGCTGGCAAAGCCGGCCCGATGGAGCGCCCGGAAGAGCCAATCCCCGCTCCGGTCCCCCGTAAACATTCTTCCGGTTCGGTTTCCTCCATGAGCGGCAGGAGCCAGCCCAACCAGGACAAGGCGCGCTTGCGGATCACCGAATCCCGGAACCGGTTTGGCCCAATAGGGACAGCCCGCATAGCGCTTGGGAGGTCGCCTGGCGGTTTCCTCGCGCCAAGCAACCAGCCGCGGACAGCGGCCACAGGCAACCACATCTCTTTCGATCTCGATCAGGAGGTCTGCGGGAGAGAAGGCTCCCTCTGATGACGGAGATCCCATGCTTTCCGACTCTCCCGCTTCCCTCACGAGCCCGCGCCCTCCTCTTGCGCCCGCTCGCCCTCTCGAAGTCCGATATCCTCATCCCAGGAAGCGGGAGAGCGGCGGATAAAAGAGGCAAGAAGCTCCCGGCACTCCGTGTCGTCCCTCACCTCGACCAATACTCCCTGGCTGCACAAAAGCTCTTCCGAGCCCAGGAAGGTCCGATTCTCGCCGATGACGACCCGTGGGATGCGGTAGAGGAGGATCGCTCCCGTGCACATCGGACAGGGCGAGAGCGTGGTGTAGAGAGTGCACGACCGGTAGAAAGAGGCGGGCTGCCGACCGAGGGTTTCCAACGCGTCCATCTCGCCATGGCGAATGGCGCTACCCCACTGGATCCTGCGGTTCCGGCCCCGTGCCAGGATCCGGTCCCCCTGGACGATGACTGCACCAATGGGGATGCCTCCTTCTTCGAGTCCCGCACGCGCCTCCGCGATCGCCGCTTCCAAAAATGGGTCTCTACCAGCCATCTCAAAACCTTCGTCAGACCGAGCCCGTCCCGTCCAGAAGGTTTTGCGACTTCGGTGGCTCGCCTTGGGCGGGAGGTTCATGATCCATAGCAAAAAGTGCGCCGCCGTGTCCCGGATTCGCCTCTCGGATCATTCCGCAAGAGAGGACAAGAGATTTTCTGTCTGGAAGATGATCCCTCGTCTACTCCATTCGGATCGGATTCAAGAAGAGAACAAAAGGGGCGGCGATTGACTTGTCCGTATTCTTAATGGTAGCTTAATGCTCAGCATAGAGGATCCGCATGGCTGGCGCTCGGGGAAAGAGCCCCGAGAAAGCGAGCATCCGGCAAGCGAACGTGACTTCCCCCGTACCGAATGGGTGGGTCGCACACATTCACCGGGGTAGGAGAGAGCGGGGGAGGTAGACCGGCAGATTTTGGGACAAGCCGTTTTGTTGAGAAATCAAAAACTACCCGGAAAGGAGAATCGCAATGACCGAAGAGAATCGCATAGGAGCTCCAACAGAAGGAGGCCACCTCGGGAGCGCATCCGGGACAAAAACAGCGGAAATCCCGCAGGTTTCGCGCGCCAAGGCCCGATGGGCAGCCCTCTTCGATTGGGATGGGGTCATTGCCGATTCCGCCAGCCGCCACCTGGAGAGTTGGCATCGACTCGCTCAGGAGGAAGGACGAACGCTACCTCCTGGCTTTTTCCTCCCTTCCTTCGGAAGGAAAAATGATTGGGTCATCCCTCATCTGCTCCGCTGGACGGACGATCCCCGAGAGGTTTTCCGACTCAGCGAGAGGAAGGAAGGGCTCTTTCGGGCGATCGTCGCGGAGCGGGGAATCGATCTCTATCCCGGGGCGCTTGCGCTCTGCCGATCCCTCGCGGAGGGATCCATTCCAGCGGCGATTGCCTCGTCGACGGCGCGGGCCAATATTGAGCTCATCCTCGATCAATGGAACATGCGTCGGCTTTTTCGCACCGTGGTAGCAGCCGAAGAGGTACGCCGCGGCAAGCCGGACCCCGAGGTGTTCTGTCTTGCCGCCAAAGAGGTTGGGTTTCCGCCCGAAGAGTGCATCGTTTTCGAGGACGCGCCCGCTGGAGTGGAAGCGGGCAAACGGGCGGGCATGCGGGTGATCGCCGTTACGACGACCAATCCTGCCGATGCATTGCAGAAAGCGGATCGGACCCTGTCCAGCCTCCAATTGGTAACCCCCGCCCTCATCCAAGAATGGTTCTTTTCCTAAGCAGGGTCCCGGGCGCCGCCCTCCGTCCACCGACCGAGGGCGGCAACGGCAACCGCTCCCCCGGCCCTGGTTCCGCACCCCATGGGGACAAACGATCGACTCGGCTTCCAGTTGCGCGAGCGCATGGCATCACGCAACCGCGTTCCCCTGAAATTTCCATTGGCTCCCCCGCTCCAGGCTCTCCATCGGGATTCTCCCACTTTGCTCGGCTACCGCGTCGATCAGATGTGGACAATGGTCCTTGAGCAGCCGGTTGAGTAGCCATACCCCGGTTCCATAAATCGCAACCGCCTTCGCCTCCTTTTCATCCCTGCTCAGATGAAAGGGCATATCGGAGATGAAGTGAATCGCTTCGTTGAACAACGAAAGCATCGCCACATTTTCTCCCGGAGCATGCTCGGAGAGCAGCCCCTCCAGATTCTCCGAAATCTTATTATACTTATGATAGGCAGGCGTCGGGTAAAACCTGAAGTTGATTTCGACGCCGTCCCGTTTCCCCGTGGTCCAATCGATGTCAAACTCCTGCCGATGAATCAGATCATACTTGCCGCGGGCCGAATGATAGAGCTTTCCTGCATCATACCAAGGATCGCAATATTCATAGCCTCGAGGATCGACGAGTTTAAATGACCCTGTGTCGCGATCGACCAGGATGTTATCGAAATGGAGGTCGCCATGGACGAAGGGCGAGACTCTGCTCGGTCGCAGACTCCGGCGGAATTCCGCGTCTTCTTCCATGACCCGGAGGATCTGCGGCGCATTGTAGCACTCTTCTCCTTGCACGTAGATTCGGTTCGCCAGAATGATATCCTCGAACAAGGGAGCTTTGCTCATCGTTTCGGAAAATCGCGCCCAAACTCTCAGAAAATGGAGCTGGTCCAAGTAGTCATCGGGAGGCCTTCTCGCCTCCCGGCTGTAGACCCGGGAAAAGAGGAACTCCAGGATCCGCTTCACCCAGTCGATTCCTTCGCTGGCAGTCGCATCCCCCTCGCAGAGAATCTTCCTGAGCGTCGGCAATTGGACGAATTCCTGCTCCATCGCCACCGCCGAGGGCGAGGCATAATATCGGATGATCCTGGGATAGTTTTCGGCAAGATCCTGCGGGAGCCGGAGCAAGAACTCAACCTCATCCTTGAGCTTCCGAGCTCCGTCCCCTTTCGCCTCCTTCCTCAGGTACGGAATGACTTTGGTCCCGGCATGCGATCCCCCGATCCTCCCGATGCCGCCGTCGATCCGATTCGGAACTAATTGCCTTTCTTCGAATACACCTTCACCGACCTGCATCTTGATCATAGGATCCTCCGTAGGTTTTGGATTGCGTTTGTCGAGAGTGTCCCCGGCACCCAGACGGCTCCTGAGCGTTCCGGAATCCTTCCGCTACCCCAGCGATCGCGTCGCGCAGCGGACGGAAATGGAAGCGGCCGGAAACCGCCTGCAAAAACTTGGCATTCGAAAGCCGCATCGACATCGGTCTTCGGGCGCAGCCGGGCGGCACTTCTGTTGTCTTCTCCAAGACGAGTTCCAAGGGCTTTCCCAAGCACTGGGCCAGCGCCCGAGCGAATTCGTACTTGGTTGCCGATTCGGAAGGCGCCAGATGATAGATTCCCGAGGACGGGGAACCGGCAAGAAGCGAAATTCCTTCCGCCGCCTCTTCCCGCAGCAGAGGAGTCCGGAGCTGGCGGTGGTCATAGGGATGGGGCTGCCCCATCCAGAGCCGGTACCCGGTATCCGTGGCGAAATCGCGCCTTTCCGGGGGAGACGTATATCCAAAGAGAAAGGGAAGCCGAACCACCAGGTTCTCCGGAAGCTTAAGGACAAGCCGCTCGGCCGCCGCCTTGGTCTCGCCATACACCTGCACCGGGCACACCGGATCTTCCTCCGTATAGAGGCCGTTTTTTCGACCGTCGAAAACGTAGTCCGTCGAAAGGAGGACGAGCTTTCTACGGCGCGCCCCGCAGATTTCGACCAGGTTTCTTGTTCCTTCCACGTTGATCCTCCAAGCCGATTCGGGATTCTTTTCGCAGAGATCCGGATCGGCCAGCGCGGCCGCGTGAATGCAGCAGGCAAAGGAGACCTTTCCCAGTGCCCGAACCACCTCCTCTCCCTCCGTGAGATCGGCCACCAGAGATTCCGAACCGAGAGGACCGGGGCGACGCGAAAGCGAGTAGACTTGCTTCCGGGCCGCTAGCCTCTCCACGAGCTTCGCTCCTAAAAAACCGCTTGCGCCGGTAACGAGAACGGGCTCATCGGATTGCTGGCTTCTCCGTTTTTCCGTTTCCATGCCTGCTACCCTTCGTTCCGGTCTTTTTGGGAATCACCAATCGCTCCATGGCAAAACAGTGGAACCTCGTGAGACGAACGAACCCGAAAGAACCGTCCCCGGACGGGGAGAGCGACCCGTGAATGACGAAAGCGAATATTCCGCCGTTGTCTTAGCGATATCTTAACCTTAGAACCCTTCCCGTCAATTCGGATTTTCGATTTTTCCCGCTATCCTGCCGCATGATTCTCCCCTGGCTGCGCATCACAGCGTTCTCGGATCGAGCCGCAAGAGGAGGCGGAAGGATGATCCTCCGCCTTGTCGGCCCGGTTTTTCCGGAAAAGACCGCATCTTTTTGGATTGACTCTGCGGGATAACCAAGCATACATAAGCCTAACTCTTATCAAGAGCGGCGGAGGGTAACTGGCCCTGCGAAGTCGCGGCAACCGGGGAGAGGCTACGGCCGAACCCGCCAGGTGCTAACCCCAGCTCCGGTGAAAAACCGGGGAAGGATGAGAGGGATAAAATCCCTGCTCTAGTCTGTCGCATCGGTAAGAGTGAGAAAGGGAGCCGATGCAGACCGAGTTTTTTTCCCACCTCCGGTGCCGGGAATGCGGCCGGCCCTATCCCAAGGAAGCGATCCATGTCTGTGAGTGGGACTTTGGCCCCCTGGAGGCGGTCTATGACTACGAAGCCATCCGCCGCCAGATTTCGCGAAAGCGGATCGAATCGCGTGCTCCCACGATGTGGCGTTACCGGGAGTTCCTTCCGCTAGACGGAGAGCCGAGCGTAGGCACCCAGGTCGGGTTTACCCCACTGATTCGGGCGGAGCGCTTGGCCAAAGCCCTCGGGGTACGGGAGGCCTACGTCAAGAATGACACTGTCAACTACCCTACCCTTTCTTTCAAGGATCGGGTCGTTGCGGTCTCCCTCTCTCGAGCAAAGGAGATGGGGTTTACCGTCGTCGCCTGTGCCTCGACGGGAAACCTGGCCAATAGCGTGGCGGCCAACGCGGCGAGCGTGGGGCTGGAAAGCTACGTTCTGATCCCAGCCGACCTGGAGACATCCAAGGTCATGGGGAGCCTGGTTTACGGCACCCGTGTAGTGGCAATCCGAGGCCCTTACGACAAGGTGAACCGGCTCTGCTCGGAGATCGCCGGAAAATACCAGTGGGCATTTGTCAACGTCAACCTTCGCCCCTACTACGCTGAGGGATCCAAGACCATGGGTTTCGAAATCGCAGAGCAGCTCGGCTGGCGCCTGCCCGCCCATACGGTGATCCCCATGGCCAGTGGCTCTCTTTTGACCAAGATCGCGAAATCCTACCAGGAGATGATCGACACCGATCTGGTCGAAAAGACACCCTTTGCCATTCATGGAGCCCAAGCCACCGGCTGCAATCCCATCAGTGACGCCTTCCGAAAGGGCACTGAGCTCGTCCAGCCGGTACCTAAGCCGCAAACCATCGCCAAGTCGCTCGCGATCGGCACTCCCGCCGACGGCTACTATGCGATCCAGACAATTGCCAAGAGCGGAGGAGCGGCCGAAGATGCTTCCGATGAGGAGATTCTCGACGGCATTCGACTTCTGGCGGAAACCACTGGGATCTTTGCGGAGACAGCCGGCGGCGTGACCGTCGCCTGCTCCCGCAAGCTCATCGACTCCGGCAAGATTCCGAAAGAGGGATCGGTCGTGCTTTGTGTCACCGGCCATGGCTTGAAGACCGCTGAGGTTTTGGCCGGAGTACTGGGCTCGCCTCGCCTGATCGATCCCTCCTTACGGGAATTCGATCGACTGGTCTCATCGGACTTAGCCAAAGCGCCCATTCCAGAAGAAACGAACTTTTAATTCCGCGCGGAGAACCATTCAGAACATGATCTAGAGCAAGAAAGGAAAAGGAAACGAACGATGAGCAACCTGACCACAGAGCAAACCATTCCCGTCAGGATTCCGACTCCCCTGCGCGGGCTGACCGGCAACAAGGACTTGGTCTCCGCGAGGGGAGGAACGATTGGAGAAATCCTCAAGGATCTTCAGACCCAATTCCCGGGAATCGGGGAACGCCTCTTCGACCAAACAGGCGCCCTCCGGCGCTTCGTTGCGGTTTATGTCAACGGCGATGATATCCGTTTTCTGCAGGACCAGAAGACGCCGGTCCGACCGGAAGACGAAGTGAGCATCGTGCCGGCTGTGGCGGGAGGATAACGCCCGTGTCCCTGGAAAAACAGCGGCTTTGGCTGACGTTCAGCGAGCAACTCTGCCAGCGGCCGATTATCTGCGAACTCGCACGGTCCTTCGATCTAACCTTCAACATTCGAAGCGCGCAGGTAACGCAGAGAACCGGCATCGTTGCCATTGAACTCCAAGGGGAACGAGAAGTCCTCAAGCAAGCGATCCAGTGGCTCGAGAATCAGGGCGTCACCGTCGAGCCCGTCGAGATCAGCACGATCGAAGGCTAGCAAATTGGCCTGAATGCGAGGCGCGGCGCTGGTTTTCTCCCGTAGCGGTATGTGGACATACTGCAAGGATGGAAAACCAAGCGAGAGCGAAGCAGACAAGCCCATTCTGCAAGCCGCAGGAGTAAGCTTGTGAAAAACGTCGCCTAGGCTTCCGCCGCAGTCGTTTTGCTCTGCTCGCCGCTCTTGGCCGCCTCCGCAGGCTTGGTAGGCTTCTTTCCGCCCTCGGCCGGAACCCCCGGCTCGGTCCACTCGATCACGGCCATCCGTGCAGCGTCGGACAGACGATAGCCGATCTTGGTCACGCGGGTATAGCCTCCGGCCCGTTGAGCGAAGCGCGGGCCGAGTTCCCCAAAGAGCTTTTGAACCGCTTCCTTCCCATGGAGGCGGGAAGCCGCAAGTCGCCGGTGATGCAAGGTGCCCTTCTTGGCCAAGGTGACCAGCTTTTCTGCATAGGGCTGCAACGCCTTTGCCTTGCTGAGCGTGGTTTTTGTCCGGTTGTGTTGGATCAGCGAGGTTGCGAGGTTGGCGAGAAGCGACTCCCGGTGCTTCGAAAGCCTTCCCAGCTTACCGCGTCGTTTCAAATGGCGCATGGAACACGTCTCCCAGATTAATCCTCGGGCAAGGCTTCCGAAACCAGAGGAGCTTCCAGTAGTTCCGGACCAAACTTCATCCCGAGAGAGAGGCCCAATTGGGCGAGTTTCGACTTAATTTCGTTCAAAGACTTCTTTCCGAAGTTCCGGTATTTGAGCATTTCCGCCTCTGTCTTCTGTGCCAATTGACCCACCGTGGCAATATTTGCGTTGTTGAGGCAGTTTGCCGCCCGAACCGACAACTCGATTTCGTTGACGCTCATATTCAGGATCTTCCGAAGCCGATTCTCCGCCTCCTGAACCGGCGGCTTCGGCTTTTCGAACTCCACCGGCTCTTTTCCTGGGCCGACAAAAAGATCCAGATGGTGCCGAAGGATCGCTGCGGCTTGCATGAGCGCGTCGTCGGCGCTAATCCGACCGTCGGTCCAGACCTCCAAAATGAGCCGGTCATAATCCGTCCGCTGCCCGACGCGAGTATTTTCCACCTCGTACTTCACACGGCGAACCGGCGAAAAGAGGCAATCGATGGGAATGAGACCGATCGCCTGCTCCTCTTTCTTATTTTCCTCCGCAAGCAGGAAGCCTCGGCCAACCTTGACCTCCATCTCCATCTCCAGCCGCTGCTTCTTGTCCAAGGTGCAAATGATCTGGTCGGGGTTCACAAGCTCCACCCCGGTCTCCAGTTGAATGTCGCCGGCGACCACGGAACCCTCCTTCACTACGTCCAGAGTTAGTGTATGTGGCTCCCGGGAAGGAATGAAGAAGCGAATCTTCTTCAGATTCAATACGATTTCCGGCACATCCTCCACGACGCCAGGCAAGCTGGTAAACTCATGAAGAGCTCCGCTGATCTTGACAGCCGAAATCGCAGCGCCCTCGAGCGACGAAAGAAGCGTCCGCCTAAGGCAGGTCCCGAGCGTCTGCCCATATCCAGCTTCGAGCGGTTCCACGACGTAACGGCCATAGTTCTCCGTAGCAACCGCTTCATCCCTCGCTATGGAATTGGGCATTTCAAAACGACCTAAGCGCACTGCCATAGAACTGATTACCTCCTAGACACTACCGGGCGAACTCTCCCTTCTGCGAGGCCGCCCCATTTCCGTGTTCGCCACGGATGTTCCACGAACTTCGCGATCTCTACGAATAGAACTCGACCACCAGTTGCTCGTTCGCGATCGGCCGCAACTCCTCTTTGGAGGGGAGTCGCCTAACTTCGCCGCGAAGCTTCTCTTTTTCTAAAACGAGCCAATCCGGGAGGCGCGCTGCCTGCATCGCCTCCAGGTTCCGCAAGGCCAGCTTTCTTGATTGCGGCTGATCCCGGACCTCGACCACGTCCCCGGGCCGCGTCCGAAAACTTGGTGTCATGATCCGGCCTCCATTCACCTGCACGTGACCGTGCGTGATCATCTGCCGTGCGCCGAACCGCGTTGTGGCGAAGCCCAAGCGATGGACGATGTTGTCGAGCCGAGACTCGAGAAATTGGAGCAACACTTCCCCGGTTACGCCCCGCTTCTTGAGGGAAGAAGCAAAATAGCGCCGAAGTTGACGTTCCGTCACGCCGTACATGAGACGAAGCTTCTGCTTTTCGGCGAGCGCAATTGCATAGTCGGATTGCTTGCGCCGACTCTTCTCTCCGTGAACCCCCGGCGGATAGGGCCGTTTCTCTAAAGCCTTGCAAGGCCCGAACAGAGCGACGTTGTAGCGACGGGCCTTCTTTGCTCGGGGACCAAGATATCGTGCCATAAGGACTCTTCTCTAAAGCGACGAACGCTCCGCTTAGACCCGCCTCGACTTCCGAGGCCGACAGCCGTTGTGAGGAACAGGCGTAACGTCCAGGATGGACGTCACCTCCAACCCGACCACTTGCAACGCGCGGATCGCCGACTCCCTCCCCATCCCCGGTCCCTTGACCTTGACGAGCACTTCGCGTAGGCCTTGTCCCACCGCTTGCCGGGCGGCGTCCTGAGCCGCCAATTGCGCGACGTAGGCCGTCGACTTCCTGGAACCCCGAAATCCGCATCGGCCGGCGCTTGACCAGGCAATCGTCCTGCCTTTGAGGTCTGTAATCGTGATCACGGTATTGTTGAAGGTAGCTTGAATGTAGGCGACGCCACTGTGAACACCCTTTCCTCCCTTGCTTTTGTGCTTCTTCTCCTTCTCCACAGGCTCCGCCGGCACGGCCTTGCTATCCGCCCCCTTCGGCGACCCCTCGCCTTCCTGTGCGATCGGACGTCGAGCTTTCTCCAACGCAGGCTTTGTTTGTGCTTCCTCAGCCATTCATCCTCCCCATCACCGCCTCTTTACGCAAGAGTCGACGAGCTATACCTTACCCTTCTTTGCTTCCTTTTTCCGAACGACCCCGACCGTTCGTCGCGGTCCTTTGCGTGTCCGCGCATTCGTCGACGTCCGCTGCCCGCGAGTCGGCAAGCCTCGGAGGTGGCGGATCCCTCGATAACACTTGATTGCTTGCAAGCGCTTGAGGTCTTGCTGGATCTGTCGCCGCAGATCGCCTTCAATCACGAAGTTGTTCTCCTGGATCAACTGGACGAATCGATTGATCTGCTGGTCGGTGAGGTCCTTTGCCCGCAGGTTGGGATCAATCTCGGCGAGCTCGCAAAGCCACTTCGCCCGTGATGGGCCGATGCCGTATAGGTAAGGGAGCGCCGCCACAATTCGCTTCCCCGCCGGGATTTCCACTCCAAGGATACGAGGCATAGTCTTTCTTCCGCTCTTTGTTATCCCTGCCGCTGCTTGAGCCGAGGATTTTTCTTGTTGATGATGTAAATTCGTCCCTTGCGACGTACGACCTGGCAGTCGGCGGTACGCCTACGGACGGAAGAGCGAACTTTCATGAAGCTCCTATCGGTTGAACCTATTTGCAGCTCATCCTTTAAACGATGAAGCGATGATTTATAGCGGATCAGCCTTCCTTTGACAAGGCTTTTGTCCTTGTGCCCCTCATTTACCCGATCCCTCTTCCTCCCCAGCCGCTGCTGGTCCTTTGTCAGCCGAGCCGCCGACCGCCTCGTGGTCGGTCAAGACTTCAGGCTCTCCCTTCGTAATCAGGACCGTATGCTCGAAGTGCGCGGAGCGCCGTCCGTCCTCCGTCACGACCGTCCAGCCATCGGAAAGGAGCCTCACGCCAGCCCCCCCGGCATTGACCATGGGCTCGATCGCGAGCGTCATGCCCGGCTTGAGCCTTGGTCCTGTTCCTGTCCGTCCGTAATTCGGAACTTGTGGCTCTTCATGAAGCTTGCGACCCACGCCATGGCCGACAAACTCCCGCACGACCTCGAGCCCCTGCGCTCGAACGCATCTCTCGATTGCTGCGGCGATGTCGCCGATCCGATTGCCCTCCCACGCTTGGGAGATTCCCTCCCATAGCGCCTGCCGCGTCACTTCGATCAACTTCAGATCGCCAGCCTCCGCCATCCCGATGGAAACCGTTGCCGCCGTGTCGCCCACCCATCCATTCTTCACCAAGCCCACGTCGAGCTTCACCAAGTCTCCATATTGAAGCACTCGCTCTCCGGCGATCCCATGAACCACTTCTTCGTTCACCGAAATGCAGATGGTTCCCGGAAACCCTCGATAGCCCAGGAACGCGCTCTTCCCTCCTCGGGCGGCAATCAGCTCGGCCGCATAGCGGTCGACCTCGGCCGTGCGGACCCCCGGAGCCAGGACCGAACGCAACGCTTCCACAACTTCCGCGACCAGGCGACAGCTGAGGCGCATGGCGTCGATGTCCTTCCCACGCTTGATCGGGATCATGATCCTCTTCGAAAAGGCGTAACGAACCCCGCGGCCGCTTTGCGCTTCCAAGCCCCCGCAGCCGCTGCACTCGCCGCGGCCCAAAAGCCTACCCTTGTTTTGCCTCTTCCTCTCCGGAAGATGGCGAGGCGAAAACGCTCTTGGCGACTCGCTGTTTGCGCCGGGCGGCGGCATTCCGGGTAAGCCGCCCGCGCTTGACGAGGCGGTCCAAGACAGACTGGTACTGGGAGAAAAACCCGGCGACTTCTTCTCTCGTCCCGGAAGCTACCTTCTCGCGCATCTGGCGCGAAACCTGCTGCAATTCCTTCTTGGCTTTTAGGTTGTATCCTTTTTTGCGCAGACTCTTCCGCGCTTGCTTTGCGGCTGACCGGGTGTTAGGCATGGGGGTTTTCTAATAAGAACGTTCTCCCGGCGGTGTCAAGCCTAGCGAAGATCTTTAAGTTCCTTTTCTCGCTTTCCGCCCTGCCTCTGCTCGCGGCGGAGCTTCTCTTCCTCAAGGAACTTTTGGAAGGCTATCTGCGCGAGCGCAGCTGGTTCACGCTTCCTGTAGAAAGCTTCGGCGTAGGCCTGCTGCTCTGGTCCTTGCTCTGCTTTATCTGGAAGGTTCCACAACGCCCTTACATCTTCGCCCATGAACTGACTCACGCGCTGGCGGTCTATCTCCATGGAGGAAACGTCTCCCGCTTTCGGGTCGGCAGCCGCAGCGGCAGCATTCGATGCGACCGGTCGAATCTCTGGATCGTCCTCTCCCCCTATGTCGTCCCATTCTACATGCTGCTCTGGCTCGGCCTGTGGACCATCGTTGACTTTTACCGGCCGATGCGTTCCTATCAATGGCTCCTCTACGGAGGAACAGGGTTCACGTGGGGATTTCATCTCTTCTTTACCGTGGAAGCCGTCCATCGTGAACAGCCCGATCTCCACGTGGAAGGCCGGCTCTTCTCCCTCGTCGTGATCGCGACCCTCAATCTATTCATCCTGGCGGCCTTGCTCGGCTTTCTCTCGCCCTTTTGGTCCGTTTCCCGCTTCTTCTGCCGTTTCGCAGACGACGTCCTCTATTGCTATCGGATCTGCGGAGAAGGTTTCGGGGCCGTTGCCGCCTGGATCGGGTCTTCCGGTCTGGAGCTGCGCCCACGGGCGAGCCCAGCGCCCTTGATGCCACATTGAGACTAAGGAACCCTCGCCAGAGCGCTTCCCATGCAATTCCCCGGAGAGTTCTTACGAAAGGCGCTGATCCGCGCCCTTGCGCACCGCTTTGAGCAGCCGCTGCCCGAGCCGCTCCTCGAGCCTTGTGCCGATCCCCGCTTCGGCGATCTCCAAAGCAGCGCCGCTCTGGTGCTGGGCAGGCGCTATTCCCTGGACTCGCGCACGCTCGCCGCCGAAGTGGCCGCCGCCGTGGGAGAGACGGAGTGGTCCCTGCCTCCCGAGGTCGCAGGCCCCGGGTTCCTCAATTTCCGGCTGAAGCCCGAGCGGTGCGTGGATGCCTTCCTCTCCCTCGTGGAGGATCCTCGGCTCGGAATCGAGGAGGCCAAGGAGCCGCAGACGGTCGTGATCGACTATTCCAGCCCGAACATCGCCAAGGAGATGCACGTCGGCCATTTGCGGAGCACCATCTTGGGGGAGTGCCTCGCTCGGGTCTCCCGCTTCTTTGGCCACCGGGTCATCACCGTCAACCACCTGGGCGATTGGGGCACCCAGTTCGGCATGGTGCTCCTCGGCTTCCAACGCCGGGGGGACGAAACCCGCCTGGAAGACCGTCCCCTCGAATACCTCGAGGAGCTCTATCAGCAGATTCAAGCGTCGGCGAAGGAAGACCCTGCGATTCGAGAAGAAGCGAAGGCGGAACTCTGGAAGCTCCAGAACGGCGACGCGGAAAATCTCGCCCTTTGGCATCGCTTCGTCGAGGCGTCGAAAGTGGAGCTGACTCGAATCTATGAAGAGCTCGGGGTCCATTTCGACTTCACGTTGGGGGAAAGCGCCTATCGCGAGCAGCTTCCCTCGGTCGTCCGCGACCTGAGCGCCGCCCGCATCGCCCAGCAAAGCCAAGGTGCTGTCTGCGTCTTCTTTCCGGAGGACCCGGAGCTCGGGGACAAGCCCTTCCTGATCCAGAAAAGCGATGGCGCTTATCTCTACGCGACGACGGACCTAGCCGCGCTCCGCTTCCGAGTCGCAAAGTGGAAGGCCGATCGGATTCTCTACGTTACCGACGGCCGGCAGCGCCTCCATTTCCAGCAGCTCGCGGCCACCGCAAAGCGCTGGGGACTGCCGGTCCGGATCGAGCATGTCTGGTTCGGCTCGATCCTGGGAGAGGACAAGAAACCCCTCAAGACCCGGGAGGGAAGGCCGATCAAGCTGCGCGAGCTCCTCTCCGAGGCACAGAGGCGGGCCTATGCGATCATCGAGGCAAAGAGGCCGGACCTGCCCGAGGAGCGCAAGCTTCGCATTGCGCGCGCGATCGGCATCGGAGCGCTTAAGTACGCCGACCTCTCGCAGAACCGCAATCTCGACTACGTCTTTCGATGGGAAAAGCTTCTCTCCTTCGAAGGCAACACCGCGCCGTATCTTCTCAATGCCTACGTCCGCATCCGGGCGATCCTCCGCAAAGCCGAGGCTTCCGACGTCTCCCCAGCCGCCGGCGCTCTCGCCGCTCCTGCCGAGGTGCAACTGGCCAAGCTCCTCCTCGATTTCTCCTCCATCCTCGAACGGGTCCAAAGCGAAAACCGCCCTCACTTTCTCTGCACCTATCTCTATGAGGTGGCCCGCTCCTTCCATCGGTTCTACGAATCCTGCCCCGTCCTGACCGCACCTCCGCCGATGCAAGCCGCACGGCTCCTGCTCTGCCAGGGCACCGCCGCCACCTTGGGAACCGGTCTCGACCTCCTGGGCATCGAGCGGCTGGAAGAGATGTAGCGAATGCTTGAGGAAAACATTGCCGCGCCCCTGGAGTGGTGTCATGCTTTCTCCGGGCATGGAACGACAACCCGCCAAGCAAGAGGAACATGGCTTCTATCGCGAGCCGTGTGGACTCTCGGTCGCTGACTGCCTTGGCTCCAAGCGGATCCAAAGCTTTTGCAGCATCGCGGGCTGGATGCATCAGATGCTCGACCAGATGCTCGAGGGGATGCTCGTTCTCAACCTCGACCTCTCGATCGAAATCGCCAACCGCGCGGCGGCGCACATCTTTGGGTATCGTCCGGATGAGCTCCTCGGCCGACCTCTGACCTCCCTCTTGCAGACGCCGGAGCAAATTTCCATCCCGTCCATCGATTTTCCGCATCGCCCGGCCAAATGCCTTGGCTTTGCCGCAGGCCGCCACGAGGCCCTTGGATGCAGGAAGGATGGGGAGATCTTCCCCATCTAGCTTTCCGTGAGCCAGTCGGTCGTGGAAGGGCAAGCTACGCTGACCATCCTGGTGCGGGATCTGAGCGAAAGAAGAACTTTGGAACAGTCCCTCTTCGATGCGGAAGCGCGAGAGCGGCTACGGATCGGGCAAGACATCCACGACAGCCTTTGTCAGATGCTGATCGGAGTCCATTATCAAGCGGAGCTTCTCCAGGCGAAGCTTTCCGAGCGTTCCCTTCCGGAATCCGCCCTCGCCTCCCGAATCGGCGAGCTCGTCCGGGAAGCCAGCGCCTGCGCGCGCGCTCTGGCGCAGGGATTGATGCCGATGGCGATCTCTCCCGCCCAACTGCCGCAGGCGTTGGGAGAACTGGCGCGTAAGACGCAGGAGCGTTCGCGGGCCGCATGCCGCTTTGCGCTGGTCGGCCGGCCAGCGATTCGCGATTCGGCGACCGCCCTTCAACTCTATCAGATTGCCCAGGAATCGATCAGCAATGCCATTCGCCACGGGAAGCCGAACCACATCGAAATTCTTTTGGGTGAAGGAGCCGGCTCCGTTTATCTTCGCATAGCGGATGATGGAGGCGGAATGGACCCAAAAGCGCAATCCGGCCCTGGTCTTGGGCTGCGCTCCATGCGATACCGCGCGAGGATGATTGGAGGGGTGATTCGCTTCGAATCCAAACCCAAAGGGGGAATGATCATCCTCTGTACGGTCCCTTCCGGGCTATGGAGGAAGAAAAAAGGAAGGACAAAAGGAGGTAAACAACCCGCGACTGAAGTCGCAGGCTTTATCGTGAAGCGCAGACATGGTTGCCAACATCCGCACCTCCAACATTAGGCGTGCTTACGGCCGCCCTTGGCGGAACCATCGTTCCGCCAATCCGGGCAAGGTTCCGACTCGCGTTCAAGTCGCTGTGCGCCCGGAGACCACAGTGAGGACACACGAAACGATGCTTCGTGCGTCTGCCCAATTGTTTACAAGACGAGCAGGTTTGGCTCGTGTAGGCCGGATCGACGTATTCGACCGCGATGCCGGCCGATTTCGCCTTGTACTCGACAAAGCGTTGGAGCTGCCGGAAGGCCCAGCGATGCANTCTTCCNCGCATGCGCTTGCCAGCCTTGATCCGGTCTCGGATATGCGTCAGGTCCTCCATCATGATCTTGGCAACTCCGGCCTCGAGCGCCTCCCGCACGATGGCCTTGCTCGTCTCGTGGTTCACATGAGTGACGTGCCGCCTCTCCTTGCCGGAGACCTGCCGAAGCTTCTGTTTTGCGCTTCGGCTGCCGTTGGACTGGAGACGGCGACGCAGGGCGAGATGGCGGTCGCGACGATCGCACAGGCGACCGCCTCCGAACATCCCTCCCAAACTATGTGCCGCGAGATTGTTTTCGCCGACATCCACGCCCATTACCGGGCCGGATGCGATCGGCTCCTTGTCGTCGGATTCGACGACGAGGTTGAAATACCAGTTGCCTTTGCGAAAGACCAGTTCCGCCTCCTTCGGCCGGCCGGAGGAGAGGATGCGCCGCTGGTGTTCCCCAAGACGCATCGGAACGATGACGCGTCCGCCCAGGGTGTAAAGCGAGACGGCATTCTTCTTGAGCGCGTAGGTGCGCTTGTCGAAGTGGACGCTGGCGCGCTGGAAGCTGATTGCCGGAACCGGCGTGTCTTTCGGAATCCGCCCGGTTACCTTGAGTGCCTTGTACGCCTTGCAAACCGAAAAGATGGCATTGCAGCACATCTGGCTGCCCAGCGGAGTCGAAGAACGCAGATCCGAATANGNNCGTTGATGCAATGCCACCCGATTCCAGACCCGATGCTCGCGAACGACGGCGGAAAGTCGCTGGCAGGCGTTCGCAAAGGCGGATTGCAGCGCGGCAAGCGCCCCTTCCTGCTCTGCCGACGCGTCCAACTTGATCGACGCCGTGCGCATCATGGCCTATCGCCTCTTGGTGACGTGTTCGGATCGTTCGATGTAGCGACGGATGGTTTCCGCGCTGACATTGCCGGCGGTGCCGACGTAATAGGATGGAGACCAGAGATGTCCATCCCACAACCGCTCCTTAAGTGCTGGAAACCGTTGAAACAGCAAGCGAGCCGTAACGCCCTTGAGCACCTTGACGGCGTCGGCCACGGCAATGGCGGGAGGTATGCTGAGAAACAGATGGATGTGGTCCGGCTGAATCTCCTTGGAGATCATCGGCCAATCTCGTTCCGCGCAAATCGAATCCAGCATCGCTCGCATTTCCTCGGCCACCGGTCCCGTCAACACGTCGATCCGATACTTCGGGAACCATACCACATGGTATGCGGTTTGGTAAACACAATTGCGATTGGTGACAACTCGTTGCTTGTCGGAAAGACTACATCACGTGTTGCGTTCCGCGCAACCGCAATTCCTCCCGCGATTCAAATCGCAGGTTTCCTTGCAGAAACTCTATGAAGGACATCCAAGGCCAGACGACTCAGCCGAAGAAGGTGCTGATAGTTGACGACCATGCGTTGGTGAGCGAAGGCATCGCCCAGTTGATCGGGGTAAAGAGTGGACTCACGGTCTGCGGAATGGCGGCGAACGCTCACGAAGGATTCGAGCTCGTGGGGAAGACGGAGCCCGATCTGGTGATTGTCGACCTCTCCCTTCCCGGGAAAAGCGGCCTTGAGCTCATCAAGGATATCCATGCCTCCTATCCCCAGGTGGCCATCCTGACGCTATCCATGCACGAGGAGTCGATGTATGCGGAACGGGCGCTTCGAGCGGGAGCGCGTGGTTATCTCATGAAGAGCGAAGGAGGCCAGAGACTTTTGGAAGGGATTCAACGGGTGTTGGGCGGAGGCGTGTTCGTCAGCGACACGGTCGCGACGCGGGTCCTCGAGCGCTTTTCCGGCCGCCGGGCCAAGCCCACCCTGAATCCGGTGGAATCGCTCAGCGACCGCGAATTCGAAGTCTTCCAACTGATCGGCCGCGGCCTGGGAACCCGGCAGATCGCCGATCAACTTCATTTGAGCATCAAGACCGTGGAAGCCTACCGGGGCAGCCTCAAGGAGAAGCTCAAGCTTGCCTCGGGACCGGAACTTGTCCACTACGCGATTTCGTGGCAACAATCCCAGGCGATCGCCGGCGATTGATCCGTCCGCAAGCCATCTTCCGGAGTCCGTTTAGATCGATTGCGAAATGGACCAGCCTAACTGGGTGGCCGAAAGCGTCCTGGAGGCCGCTCGTTCCCTTGGAGAGGCCTGCTGGATCACGGCACTCCTTGGACGCTACTCGTTCTGGACTCCGATCCACCGGATCTTCGGTGGCGAGTTGCCTCCGAACGCCGCCCTCTCGGCGCAGAGAGCCATGCTCCTCTTTCTGGCCCTGGGGGCCCTTCCCGTCCTGGGCTCCCTTCTCCCCTCCTTGCAAAGAAGCGTCGCCCCGGCGACATTCGGCGCGTTCCTGGGCGGCCTCTTCGGGCTGGGTTTTCTTTTGTCCTTTCCCCTTCCGAAACCGACCATCTCCTGGCCCGTTCTTCGCTGGACCCTGTGGACCCTGTTGATCCTTACCTTCCTTCTGGATCCTGCCGGAAAGCCGGCCATCCCCCTCGGACCCGAAGCTCCCCTGCTCTGGACGGCGTTCGTGCGGCTCTTTCTTCTTTCCCTCTCCTTATGGCTGGCCACCCTGCTCGCCGAGCTGCTGATCCTCACCCCGATCCTCGCGCGAGCGGGCCGGCGCGATCCCTTGATTCTTCTGCTCGGAACCGGCTCTCTGCTCAACAGCGTTGCCGTCACTCTCTTTGGGGTAAGCGGGCTCGTTTTAACCTGGTTCCTGCTCTTCCACCCCCTGCCTTTTGCTCCCGTCGCTTCCGGCTCGCTCCTCGACCGGATCGGGTTGTCCTCTCTCTTCGCCCTTCTCCTCCGATCCTTCCATCAGGTCTTGGCCGAGCCAGCGGCTACCGCCGTTCTGATGCGTCCTCGGGCCCACCGCTCGCCCGCCGCTCAACCCGAAGCACAGGGCTCCTGTCGGCTCCCGTTGACCACGCATGCCCTCGAGATGTTCGCCGTCGCCGGGACACTCGTTGCGGGAAACTTCCTGGCGGCCCGACCGCTCTCCAGCGCTCCCTCGGCTCTGGAATTCCAGTGGATCGACCTTCTGCTGCTGCCCCTGCTCGCGATCGTGGCCGCCGGGGGCCATCGGCTCTTTCATTTCAGTCGGCAACTCGTTCAGGCGTGTATCGATCTGCCTCGAGCGGAAGACCCCGACCGGATTCCTCTGGTCCTAGTACAGCTCGGGTTGCGCCAATGGCTCTGGGCGGGGGGACTCTTTTCTCTAGGTGCCATCGCGATCCTCGGGGTGACAACCCTCCTCCATTAACCGGATGCCTTTCCTGCTTGCCGCGTCTGCCGGGATCTGCTTTGCTCCTTCCGTAGGCGTTCGCGCAAGCATCGTCAATCCGACCCCATTGTGTAGTGGTTAGCACCCCACCCTTTCAAGGTGGTAGCACGGGTTCGAATCCCGTTGGGGTCGCTTCTCGGGTTCCTCTTTGACCGAAAATCGCCGCGCAAGCCCCTGGCTTTAGCCATGGGGCCCGTTGCCTCAAAAATAAACGACACCGAACAGGTGCGAGGATTGAGGGTCGTTGCCTCAAAAATCGACGACACCCTAATTGGTGATGTTTTCTGCTTTAGCAAGGGCAGCCTCGGAACGCAAGGAGCCCGTAGGGCGACCGGAGTGTAGAGGCTGCGCGAGAATCGTTCGGAGCGCCTTTTCGATGGCGTCTTTGAGGGCGAACGGATCGAGTTTTCGTCGGATCTCCCGCAGCCGTCTTTTCGCGGCTGGGTCAATCGCATTGCTTTGCAGAAGCCGGTCGCAAGGGGTCCACGGACGATCGTAGCGGCGACGGTAACGGCTGCCGATGCGTGTCTTGGCCACAAGCTTGACGGAGGGACAGAAGAAGTTCTGGAGCGGATCCCAAAGCTCGCGATAGAGCCGGTTGATGGGTTCCAGAAGCTCCGGAGACCCGAGCCGGTCGTAGCCAAGGAGCTGTCTGACCCGGCTCCAGTTCTTCTGCTCCACATGGGCATTGTCATCCTTGTGATAGGGCCGGGAGCGAGTGAAGGCCACAGGCCTGCGCCGCTCAGGAGAAGTAGCGGAGCAGATGATGGTTCAAAAACTCGCTCCCGTTGTCGCAATCAAAGCCCAGGATCGGAAAAGGCAGCTCGCCTTCGAGCTGGCGTGTCTTCTCCACGATCTGGGTTGCTCCCTTGTTCCAAACGGCTCGGGAAGCGGTCCAATCCGAGTAGATATCGGTGTAGGTGACCGTCCAGACGAAGTCCCCGGCCAAGCTCTGCCCACAATGGACCACGGTGTCCGCTTCCAGATAACCGGGCTCGGTGGCATCCCAATGGTCGGTTCGCACCGGAATCTGGGTCTTGAGCAGACTGCCCGGTTTGGTCCCGCAAAGTCGCTTGGGAATCACGCAGCGGATGGGAGCCAAAAGCCGGTCGATGGTCGCAGGACTCATCTCGCAAAGGTCCCGCGGTAGTATCCGCTTTTTTGTGTGCGGGTCGATTTTCCGCTTTGTTGTCTAACAGTAAAGAGAGTTGTTCGCACGCCGTCAACTCGGACCGGCGAGACCGCTTCCCCAAAGCGGTCGGCTCT
>NZ_KB901875.1:301426-331416 GCF_000379365.1 Verrucomicrobium sp. 3C
AAACGCCTGGATCTCCCGCACCGTCATCCCTCGGGCATACATGGCGATGATCTTGGAATCAAAGCCCCCAAACCGCCGTTGCCCCTTGCGGACAAACCGAGGCTCGAAGTCCCCAGCTCGATCACGCGGCACCTCGATCTCCAGATGCCCATCCTCGCTCACCAAGGTCTTTCTGCTGGTCCCATTCCGATGGTTCTCCCGCCTCCGGCCCGCTTCGACCTTGGGCGCCTGGCCCTTCTCGTAACCCAGATAGTGGGTCATCTCCGCTCCCAGCACCCGCTCGTAGAGCCGCTTGGTCAGCTGCTCCATGATCCCCCCAGGACCCACCAGATCTTCCGGCTTCTGGTAGTCCTTCATCAGCTCTTCAATGATCGCCGCACTGATCCCAGGCTTCTTGCCTCCTCGGTCCTGCGCTTCCTGCTCGTTGTTTGTGGTCACTTCCCTTTCCATTTTCATCTCCTTCTACTTCGGTTGTGACCCACACACAAATTTTCGGATAGGCTCCAGTTGGGCATTGAGCACATACCCAGCTACTGTCCACAGGGCCGAGGACGGATGGAGCGCTTCTTCGGCACCTGGCAGGGGCGGCTGCCGCGGGAGATCCAGGCTGCGGGCATTCAGACCCTGGAAGCGGCCAACGAGTACATCCGGAAGAAGTTTCTTCCCTGGCATAACCGCACCCTGGCCGTAAAGCCCAAGGAAGAGGAGAGCGCCTTTGTCCCGGCCGGAGGAGCCGACCTGGATGGGATCCTCTGCGTTCAGGACGACCGAATCGTCGGCAACGACAACACGGTCCACTGGGGGCGGAAGAAGCTCCAGATCTTGCCCCAAAGCTGGCGTATGGGCTTGGCAAAATGCCGCGTCCGGCTCTGTGAGCATCTCGACGGCAACCTCAGCGTCCGGTACGGCCACCGGATCGTCGGCTGGTACGACTCGGAGGGCAAGCCGCTGGAGCCACACCAAACCAAGGCGGCTTAAAAGAGGAGCAGAACTTTGCCCTTGCCCCGGGGCAAGGGCAAGAACCCCAAAGGAAACAACAATCCAATATCCCAAGCGGTCAGATCACTTGTTACCAAAGCGGTCAGTTTGACATGTCTTCAACAGGCCAATAAGGGAAGTGCTGGCGTCGATGGAACGATAGCCTGGGCTTCCCACGACTCGCATGGCCTCAACTTCTCGAACCGCCCGGTGCGGACCCGCATGCCGGGTGGTGTGGCAGGGGCGCGGCTTACGCCGCCCCCTATGCCGATCAGCTACCGCTTTCGAGCCTGCATTTCCCACAAGCGCCTTCTCCTACGGCTTGCGAGACAGGCGGGCTAGTCTCCGTCCGTCTTTTTTTCCAAATGGCCCCCAAACTCGTAGCGCATCGCCGAAAGGAGCTTGTCGGCAAACTCTTCCCTTCGACGAGAACTGAAGCGGGCGTAGAGGGCGGAACTGATGACCGGAGCTGGCACCCCCAGGTCGACGGCCGCTTGCACCGTCCAGCGCCCTTCTCCGGAATCAGAAACCCGACCGGCGAACTGCTCCAGCTTCGGATCCTCAAGCATCGCTTGCGCGATCAAATCGAGCAGCCAGGAGCGGATCACGCTCCCCCGGCGCCAAACCTCCGCAACATCGGCCAGATTGAGGTCATATTGGTAATGAGCCGGTTTGCGAAGCGGGGTTGTTTCCGAATCGATCTGCTGCCCCAGCTTTCCGGCATTGGCGTGATGGAGAATGTTCAAGCCTTCGACATAGGCGGCCATCATGCCGTATTCGATCCCATTGTGAACCATCTTCACCAGATGTCCCGCCCCGTGAGGCCCGCAGTGCAGATATCCCTTTTCCGCCGTCCCTGGCTTCTTCTCTCTCCCCGGAATCCGTTCCGCAGCCTCTATCCCCGGAGCCAATGCTTCAAAAAGGGGATCGAGTCGTTCTACGACCTCCTTCTCCCCGCCGATCATGAGACAGTAACCGCATTCCAAGCCCCAGACTCCTCCGCTCGTTCCGACATCCACGTAGTGGATCGCTCGCGCCTTCAACTCCTCGGCCCGACGAATATCATCGTGGTAGTAGGAATTTCCTCCGTCGATGAGAATGTCCCCCGGTTCCAAATGGGTGGTCAGATCTCCAAGCATGGCGTCGACCGCTCCCGCAGGAACCATCAGCCAGATCGCTCGCGGCTTTTGCAGCTTTGCCGTGAGATCACCAATGGTGGAGGCACCGACCGCGCCCTCCCGGCTCAAGGCTTCCACTGACTCTCGGTGGAGGTCATAGACCACGCATCGGTGCCCCTTCCGCTGCCAGCGACGCACCATGTTCGCCCCCATTCGCCCCAATCCGATGACTCCGATTTCCATGATGGTTTCCTCCTTGCGCTTTTCTCTGAAGGACCGCTGACCTTTTGTTTTTTTTCGGGATTCCCTTGTCGCCATTTCCGCATAAGCGGAAGCGAAGAGTCCCGTAGCGAGCGGGAAAAGAAAGGACTCCTTCCGCCCTCCCCGCTCCGTGCGAACGAATCGTCACGTCGCTTCCGCTACGACGGAAAGCGGAACCAGCCTAGCTCTCGCCGGAAGTCATGCAAAGGCAAAAGTCTTACCCTGCCTGTCTCACCTAGATCGTCCCTTCCTCCCGGAAAACTCGTGTTTCGAGGCTGGAATAAAGCCCGTTCCGGAAAAAGAGACCTCCGCCATTTGGATGCCGAGGAAACTCCGGAATGACCGTTCGTGCTTGGGAAGCGACGTTCGAGGCCGCGTCATCCAACCAAACCACTGAGGCGCTAAAAAGTGAGGACCGTCATGCCTTCACCGATACACCGTCGAATTTCCGCGGCTCCTTTCACTAGCCTTGCCGGCAGCATCCGTTCCGCTTCGACGCCGTATGCTTCCAGGGAAACCTGACAGGCAGCAACGTCCACTCCGAGTTGGCGCAGATGATCGAGCGCCTCCGCAATGATCGGGGTCGATTTCTGATTGGCACGCAGCAGTTCGACTCCTGGACCCAATAAGAGGAACTCGATCTTTGTTTTCGGCTGATTCGCCAAAACCCCTGTCATATGAAGGAGCGAATTCGCCCGCGGGAAGGCCTCTTTCCCCGTTGTCACCACGACCAACAGCGAACTCATCGTTCTACCTCGGTCAGCGGATTCGTTCACCTCGGGATCCTTAACTCCTATGCGCCTGTCGTTTCGAGGCTCGGGTAGTCGGTATACCCCTTCTCCCCTCCGCCGTAAAACGTGGCCGGATCGGGTGCGTTGAGCGGTGCTTGGCGGCGGAAGCGCTCCGGAAGATCCGGGTTGGCGAGAAAGAGCTTGCCGAAGGCGATCGCGTCGGCGACCCCGGCGGCGATCGCCGCTTCGGCCCGGACGGCGTCGTAACCTCCGCAAAAGACCAGGACGGGAGCGAACGCGTGGCGCAAGGAGCGCCTCTCCTCCTCGGTCAGCGGTGGCCCTCCCGCCCAATCGGGCTCCGCAATGTGCAGATAGGCGATCTTCCGCTTGTCAAGCTCGGCCGCCGCGTACAAGGCGGTCTCCCAACTCGCTTCGACCGTCATGTCGGAAAATACACCCTTGGGAGAGAGCCGAACCCCCACCTTCTCCCGGCCGATCGCTTGGGTGACGGCATCGACGACTTCGAGCAAAAAACGCGCCCGGTTCGGCAGCGAGCCCCCATATTCGTCGCGGCGCCGGTTGGCCCGCACGTCGAGAAACTGGTTAAGGAGATATCCATTAGCGCTATGGATTTCGACCAGGTCAAATTCCGCCCGGCGCGCACGGACGGCCGAGGCGGCATATTCTTCGATGATTCGTCGGATCTCCCGCTGAGAAAGCTCCCGCGGCAGATCCACGGGAATCTGGGCGGGCGTTCCGTCGGGCAGAACGACGAAACACTCGGTCTTCTCGGCGCGAACCGGAGAAGGACCGACCGGCAACTGGTTGCCTTCCTGCAAAAGGTGGTGGGAGACTCGTCCCACGTGCCAGAGCTGGAGTGCGATCCTCCCTCCGGCGGAGTGGACCGCTTCGACGACCCGGCGCCAGCCCGCTTCCTGGGCATCCGTGTAGATTCCCGGCGTCCAGGCATAGCCTTGGCCTTCCCTGCTGATCTGGGTCGCCTCGCTGACGATGAGGCCCGCGGAAGCCCGCTGGGCATAATAGCGGGCATTGAGCTCCGACGGAACATCCCCCGGCTGACCCGCCCGAGATCGCGTCAGCGGAGCCATCCAGATCCGGTTGGGCGTTGTAACCGCTCCCACGGTCAACGGAGAAAAAAGATGAGATAGATTAGACATTGGTATCTCCAACCGTTCCGATTGACTACGCCTCGGAACCGAACAACGCCGCGCTCCGAGGAGAGATCCGCGTCTTGGACTACCAATCCGCCCACGCTTTTTATAGCAGACTTCTCCGGTCCGAGTCGAGCCGAGAGGCGGTACTCGGCAAAACAATCTGCTATGCTCTCCCGGATGCGCGAACTTATCCACCTCGACGCCTATTTTGCCCGGATCGGCTACGACGGCCCGAGAGCCGCGAGCCGCGACACCCTTCGTGCCCTGCACGCACTCCATCCCCAAGCCATCCCGTTCGAAAACCTCGATCCGCTGCTCGGCCGACCGGTCGCGCTCGACCTCGCCTCACTCCACCAGAAGCTCGTCCTTGGAGGTCGAGGAGGTTACTGCTTCGAGCACAACCTCCTTTTTGCCCAGGTCTTGCGTTCTCTGGGCTTCTCGGTCACCGGGCTCGCCGGGCGCGTCTGCTGGAACCTTCCCGAGAGCACACCTCCCCCTCGAACCCACATGGTTCTTCGGGTCGATCTCGACCCACCCTACATCGCCGACGTCGGATTTGGCGGGCTCACCTTTACCGCCCCTCTCCGGCTGGAAGTCGACTCCGTTCAGGAGACCCGTCACGAACCGATGCGAATTCTCCGCTCCGCGGACGGCTTTCTCGTGCAAGCCCTCCTTGGCGAGCAGTGGCAATCGCTCTATCGATTCGACCTTCAGCCCCAACTCCCGGTCGACTACGAGATGGCCAACTGGTACGTCTCTTCTTACCCGGCCTCTCGGTTCCGGAAGGAGCTGATCGCGGCGCGGCCGGACATCGGCTGCCGGTATGCGCTTCGAAACAGCGAGATGACGATCCACCGGATCCATGGGAAGATGGAGCGCCGCCGCCTGGCGAGCGGCTCGGAGATCCGCCAGGTGCTCGAAAGCCAGTTCCGACTCTCGCTGCCCGGAGAAGCGAACCTCGACACTCTCCTGGACCGAGTGGCAGCCGATCCCCCATCCTCGTCGTGCCGATTCGGCACGTCATGACAATAAGGGAAACCCGGGAACCACGAGAGGGACAATCCCACTACTGTTTTCCGCTTTCTTCCGATCGAGGGAGAGCGAAATTCATTGATCATGGCCTGGATCCGCCCCCGCTTTCCTGTTGCACTGTTTTTTGCGTTTTTCCTGCTGATCCCCTCCCTCCACGCGAGGAACGGCCACCAACTTTACCTGGAGAACTGCGCGCGCTGCCATGGCACCGGCGGAGAAGGGCTCGATCCCAATCCTCCTTTGAAGCACTCCTCATGGGTAACCGGCGATCCGGAGCGGCTGATTCGCATCGTTTTGAACGGCTATGCCGGGGTCATTCGCGTCGGAGAAGAAGAGTACCGGGGCCGGATGCCCTCCTGGAGGACGATGCTGAGTGACGATCAAGTCGCTTCCATTCTCACCTATCTCCGGTCGAATTGGGGGGGAGAGGAGATCTCCGCCGACCAGGTCGCCTCCGTCCGCCGGAAAACCGAGGGGGAGCCAACCACCGGAGTTGCTTCGGGCTGTATGGGAGGAGGAGGGATGAGACACGGCCGCCATTCCGGCATGGGCGGTGGAATGGGGTGCGGCGGCTGCGGACACTGATCCGGCTACAGACGGAGCAGCATCAGGGCGATGGCGGTGGGCACAAGAGCTCCGGCCGCCAACCCCAGTGGAGAGATCCCATCGGGGAAGAAGCGGCTCAAAAGAGCCTGACCCGCCGGATTGGGGGCGTTGGCGATCACGGTGAGCCCCCCGGCGGCGACCGCCCCGGCCATCACGGCCTGCTTCGATGACTCTGGCAGGCTGGGAACAAGACTTGCCAAATAGGTCACGAGCGCGTTGTCGTTGAAGGCGGTGATCACCGAGGCGCTGAAGAGGAGGCTCGTATCGCCTAACCGCTCGAGGAGCGGGCTGATCCACCAGCTTTGCAGGCTCCCAAGGATCTCCAGCCCAGCCAGAAAGAAGCCGACCAGCACGGCTCTCCGGAGAGAGACTTCGTCCTGGAACGGGCCGGTCACCTGCAAAAAGCCCAGAAAGAAGAGGAGGCCGCCCACGCAGAGAACCGGGGTATCGGCGGTAGCCACGATCCAGACAAGAAAGGCGAGGTGAGCGCCGGTGATCCAGGGAGGGACGCGCTCCCCGGCAGCTTCTTCCCCTCTGCCTTGGCGACGCAGCGTTTCCAACCGAGCAAACTCCTTTCGGAAGACCAATCGGTAAACCAGGCTTCCCAACGCCGTTGCCGCCGCCGCCTTGGCGCCAAAGTGAACGAGCATATATCCGCTTCCCCAGCCCCAGGCGTGCGCGGCCATGATCACCGGAGGAGCGGCGAAATGAGTGAGGCAGCCGCCGATCGAGACATTCGTAAAGAGAAGCCCGACGGTCGCATAGGAGAGGGCCGGACGCGGGCCAAGGGCAAAAAAGTGCTTGCCAAGCAGTAGGGCGGTCACCGTCATCGCTCCCGGCTCGGTGACGAGGGAGCCTGCCAAGGCACCCAGCGTCAACAGGGAAAACCACCAGGCTGCGACCGACTCCCGACCCAAGGCAGCCAGCCGTTGGAGCCATTGATCCAGGAAGAGAAGGATCGGCCGGCTGGAGGCGGCTGTCATGACCGCGACGACGAAGAGAGGCTCGGCGAAATTCCGGTTGATTTCCAGTTGCTGGATCGCTCCGGCCCAACCCTTGACACCGACCAGAATCCAAAAAAGCGGAATAACCCAGAGGCCGAAGACTACTTCGACCTCTCCCAGGAGGAGAAGCAGTTCTGCGGCCACCCGTTCCTTCGCGGCCTGTGGGCTCTGCTCGGCCTCGAGCCGGCGCGCCCGATTTAAGCGTTGTTCCGCCAGTCGGTGGAGGGAGGGAGTGAGGAAGGTATGAAGGATCGCCAGGAGGAAGATTCCCATTTCGACGAGCCGGATGGGGTCTTCCTCGACGGCCTTCCGCAAAAGTTTCGGTAGAGATAGAACGCTTGCCTCCTCCGAAATGACCGAGAACCAAAGCATGACTTTTCGTTCCCTACCCTCTTTCGCGCGCTGATCAAGGCAGCTCCTCCCAGAGAGCCCGCTCGAGAGCGCCGACCATCCCGGCCAAATCGTCGGCGGAGACGCAGAACGGAGGAACCAGCACCAGGACATCCCCAATGGGCCGAGTCAGCAGCCCGTAGGCTCGAGCCCGTTCGCAGACGCGAAAGCCCACCTCCCGCTCTTTCGGGAAGGATGACCGGTCGGCTTGCCTCTCGACAAGCTCAACCGCCAGCACGAGCCCCTCTTGCCGGACATCCCCCACGCGAGGATGCCGCCAGAACCGCTGGGAGAGAGTGCTCAGAAGCTCCGCGTGCCGGGCGATCCGCTCGAAGACCTCTTCCTCCTCGAAGACAGCGAGCGAGGCCAGTGCCGCCGCGCACCCGATCGGGTTCGCCGTGTAGCTGTGCCCATGCAGAAAGGCCCGGTTTTTCCCCCCGGTAAACCCCGCATAGATCTCTTCCCGCACGAGGGTCGCGGCCAGCGGCATCATCCCTCCCGTCAGCCCCTTGGCCAAGCAGAGGAGGTCGGGAAAGACCCCTTCCCGTTCGCAGGCCAACCAGCTCCCCAGCCGACCGAAGCCCGTGAAGACCTCGTCGGCGATCCAGAAGATGCCTCGTTCCCGGCAAAGCCGGTCGAGCTCACGCAGGTAGCCCTCCGGGTGCATCCACATTCCGGCGGCCGCCTGCACCTTCGGTTCGATCCAGAGGGCGGCCAGACGGTGGCCGTGCCGATCGAGGGCCTCCTCCAGAACCCGGACGCATTCCCAGGAGCATCGGCGACCCTGGCGGGCGTCCTTTCTTCCCGCCGCCGCGCGATTGAATGGGCAGCGGTAGCAGGCCGGCGCTTGGATGGGAACGGAAGGAAAGCGCAATGGCTCGAAAAGCCGGTGAAAGCGGCTTTGGGCCACGCTCATCGCTCCGACCGTGTCCCCATGGTAGCTCTCCGCGAGGCAGAGAAAGAGATCGCGCTGGGGCTGGCCGTTTTGCTGAAAAAATTGCCAGACGATCTTCACGGCCGCCTCGATCGCCGTTGCGCCATCGTCCGAAAAAAAAGTCCGGTACCTGGGGCCGCTCTCGCCTGCCGCGATCCTAGAAAGCCTTTCCGCGAGCTCGGCTCCCCAGGGATGGGTCAAGCCGAGAAACGAGACATGATCGATTCGCTCGAGCTGGTCCCGGACCGCCGCGACAAGCCGGGGATGCCGGTGTCCATGAAGATTGGTCCAGATCGCGGAGTTGCCGTCCCAGTAGCGCTTCCCCTCCTCGTCCCACAGATAAGGACCTTCCCCGCGCACGATCACCGGCAGGCGGTGAGCCGGATCCCGCCAGGGTTGATCGGGAGTAAAGGGATGCCAGACGAAATCCTTGTCTCGCTCTTCGGAAGTCATCCTTTCTCGCGCTCGAGCTCCGCCTGAAGCAGCCGGATCTCTTCCGGGGTGTGAAAGGAGCAGAGCGAAATCCGCAGCCGGGCAGCCCCTTTGGGAACGGTCGGAAAGCGGATCGCCGGGGCAAAGATTCCTCTCTTCCGAAGCCGGGCGGCGACCGCCGTCGCCCGTCTTTCCTCCCCGCAAAGCACGGGAAAGATGGGAGACCGCTCTCTCTGGCTCCCTCCAAAAAGGGCGATGATTTCCCGGAGCCGCTCGCGCCGCCGCGCCCCCTCTCCCGAAGTCAACAGGGCAAGAGCGGCCTTGGCCGCCCCGGCCGAGGGCGGCGGCAGCGCCGTCGAGTAGACAAAAGGGCGGGCACGGTTGACCAGAAGGTCGATGAGCTCCTTGTCGCCGGCCACGAATCCTCCTCCCGATCCGAGCGCCTTGGAAAGCGTTCCCAGCTCAACCTCGATCCGCCCTTCCAAGCCAAGTCCCTCGATGATTCCGGCTCCGGTCCGCCCGAAGATTCCTTCCGCGTGCGCCTCATCCACCAGGCACCAAGCCTCGTACCTTTCCTTCAAGCCAACCAGCTCTCGGAGCGGGGCGATATCCCCATCCATCGAAAAGACCGATTCGGTGACCAGGAGCGCCCGCCGGCATCTCCCGCGGTGCCGGCGCAAGATCGCCTCCAGCCCATCAAGGTCGTTGTGGGGGAAGACGCGCAGGGCGGCCTTGCTCGCGCGTGCCCCGTCGATGAGCGACGCATGGCTGAGCCGGTCGAGCACGACCAGATCCTGCGCTCCAACGAGGACAGGGATCGTGCCGGCCGCAGCCGCATATCCGCTCGAAAAGACCAGCGCCGCCTCCCGGCGCTTCCAGGAGGCGAGGTGCGCTTCCAGATCCCTATGGAGGGCTGCACCCGGATCGAGCAGACGAGAGGCTCCGGCGCCCGCTCCCTCTTCCAGGAAAGCTCGGCATCCCGCTTCGATCACCGCCGGATGGCGGGAAAGGCCGAGATAGTCGCTCGAGGCGAAGTTGAGCCAGGTCCGCTTTGCTTCTGCGCCCCCCTCTCCTCCTCCGCGAGCAAGCCGAGGCAGAGACCGCAGCAGCCCGGCTTCCGTCAGTTCTTCCAGCTCCCGGCCGAGCGCCGTGCGAAATTGCCCGCTCATGGAAGCCAGCGGCCCTCCGCCTTGCGTACCTTTCCGTGCACCATGAGAAAAAGAGGTTCCTCCCGGCTCTCGATGCAGGATTCCCAAGGATCGAGTCCGCTCCTCCACCGAAACGCCGCGAGATCCGCCCAGGCCCCGCCCCGAATTTCGCCCAAGGCTCCCCGCAAGCCCAGCGCTCGCGCTGGTGTTGCCGTGACCATTTCCCACCATCGTTTCGGCGCGATTCCCGGATGCCGATGGCGCGCTTGGCGAATCTCCTCCCGCAGGTCGAGGGTGTCGTTGCTGGCCAAGCTGTCAGTGCCCAGGCAGACGGGGATTCCGAGCGAGAGCATCCTCTCCAGGGGAAAGGGAGCGTAGGAAAAGAAGGCGTGCGACTTGGGGCAGTGCACGACCGGAAACGCCCGCGTGGCCAAAAGAGTCCAGTCCGCCTCGCAGAGATAATTCAAGTGGACGAGCAGCATTCCGGGGGTCAGGCCTCCAATCCGATCGAGCCACTGGAGCGGGGAAAGCTCTCGGCCGGCCATCCTGGGGCGGCCGGCTTGACTGACCAGATCCAGGAGTTCACCGTCTCCTTCCCAAAACATCGTCCACTCCTCGGGCGACTCGGCCACATGCGTGGTCACCGGAAGGCGGAAGCGCTGCGCGCTATCCCGCACGAGGCGATAGAGCTCGGGGGAGGCCGTGTAAGGCGCATGTGGCGCCAGCCCCAGCCTGCCGAGCGGGACGGGAGGCTGATCGAAGAACCGGAGAACCGCGAACGTCGCTTCCTCGGACCACACGTGGGGACGGAGATCGATCATCTCCAGGAACCACCAGCAGCGGAGCGGAATCCGGTCGGCAAGAAGCAGAAGCTCCGGGTAGGACTCCATGTTGCCCACCCCGGTAGTGCCGGATCGGGCGAGAAGCCCGAATCCTTCGCAGAGCGCCGCTTCGAGCGACCCCCGGCTCAAGGACGCCTTGAGACGAAGGATCTCCTTGACCCATGCAGGGAAGGAGGTGGCGGGCAGCTGCCCCCGCAGCCCCGTATAATCCAGATGGACGTGGGTGTTGATCAGCCCCGGAGAGAGAACGGAATCCTCGAGAACGACTCGCTCCTCGCCCGTCCGAAGAGAGAGATCCTCGGCGACTTGAATGATGCGGCTGCCCAGGACGCGAACCATCCCAGGGACAAGTACCTCTCCGGATCCAAGGAGAACAGCCTTAGCGGAAATGAGCATCCTTCGTTACCCCACCTGATTCCCCTGCTCACCATTCCGGTCTTCTTTCGCCTGCGCCGAAACAAAGAGGAGTCGGGGATGAGCGGCGGAAAGTCGCGGGAAGAGCTGCCTTCCCCATCGCTGCCAGGCGTACTCCGTTCCGGCGCTCAACGCCCAGGCATAAAAGGCTCCCACAAACCATCCGGCGAGAACATCGGAAGGATAGTGAACTCCGAGATAGACCCGCGAGTAGCCCACCAGTCCCGCCCAGAGCCAAACCCAGGCCATTCGCGGGCCATAGACGGCATTCGCCAGATAAGCGAGAGCCGCGTTGTTCGCCGCATGCCCCGAAGGGAATGAGTGGCCTCGGGGTCCTCCGTTTGGATCCGACCAGGAAATCTTTCCTTCATCGACTTCCCGGACCCCGGAAAGAACGGAAAAGGGACGGGGACGGTGCACGAGATGCTTCAGGCCGTCGGTTACCCCCATATCCCCTACGACGAGGCTAATCCCTACGAGGCCCAGGAAGCAGCGGTCCCGGAAGCGGCCGAACAGGGTCAAAAGCACCACTCCAACCAGAACGACACCTTGAAAATGGTGGTAGTGGGAGACCACGGGCATCCACCGGTCGAGCAAGGGGCAGGTCCAATGAGTATTGACCTCGTAAAAAAGCCAGAGGTCCCAGCCCATATGCGTTGGATTGCTCTGCCGCGCCCTCTTAGTGCCCGGAGCGAGACCCCTTTTCGTACGTCACCGACGGTAAAGTCGCAAGGCATTCCCGACGACAAACAGGTCGGACATGCCCATGGCCGCCGCACAGACAGCCGGGGCGAGCACCCCGAGGATCGCCAGAGGAATGGCCGCCGCGTTGTAAAAAAAGGCCCAGAAGAGATTTTCGTGGATCGTGCGGAGCGTCTTCGCGCTCAAGGAGAGGATTTCCGGGATCGCCTCGATGTCTTTCCGCAGAAGAATCATATCGGCGGATTCCCGGGCAATGTCACTCGCCTGGAGAACCGCGATGCCGAGGTCGGCTTGAGCCAACGCCGGGGCATCGTTGATCCCATCCCCGACAAACGCGACTCCTCCCCCTTGGGATTGGAGGTTTTGCACGAGCTCGGCCTTGGCTTCCGGGCGCACCTCGGCGAAGGTCCGTTCCGCCGGAATCCCAACCTCTCGAGAAAAGGCGAACGCCGCCTCCGCCCGATCGCCGGAAAAGAGATAGACCTCATAACCCTGTTCCTGCAGCCTGCGCAGGACTCCGGTCGCGGAGGGCTTGGGCCGGGCAAGAACCGGCAGAGTTGCCAAGAGCTGTTTCCCTAGCGCAAGACCGAGCGTTCCGTTCGCTCCACTCGCAGCCTCGCGAGGCAGCGCGACTCCCAATTCCCCAAGCCAGGGGAGGGAACCCAGCCGGGCCGTCTCGCCCCGAAAGCGAGCCTTCACCCCCAGGCCGCGCTCTTCCTCCCACTCGTCCAGCTCCGCCCCTGGCACTTCCGCCAAATACCGGGAGACCGCTTGGCTCAGCGGATGGCGGCTCGGCGCCGCCAGCGCCCGCGCCAGCCGCTCCGCTTCCTCGGGAGCGTCTCCATAATAGGTGGGCTTTCCCACGGTCGACTCCGTAAGGGTACCGGTCTTGTCGAAGACGATCCTCCGGATCCTGCCGCATTTCTCGAGCGCCTGCGCGTCGCGCAGAAGAACGCCTCTCCGGGCCGCCACGTTGGCCGCCACGAGGATCGCCGCGGGAGTCGCCAGACCCATCGCGCACGGGCAGGCCACGACCAGAACGGAAGCAGCCCGCAGGAGGGCTTTTTCCCACCCCAGGCCAAACCATCCCCAGCCGAGAACGGTCCCTCCCGCCACGACCAAGACGGCCAGGACGAAGAGATTGCTCACCCGATCGACCAGCCGCTGGATCGCCGCGCGGCTCTGCTGGGCTCGCTCGACAATTGCCGCGATGTGCGCGAGCACCGTCTCCGACCCCGCCGCCGACACGCGCATCACGATCCGCCGACTCACGTTGATCGTTCCGGCATAGAGCAGCCCGCCAAGCGCCTTTTCCACCAGGCGGGATTCGCCCGTGAGCATGCTTTCATCCAGAATCGCCTTCCCTTCCTCGATGACCCCGTCGACAGGCACGCGATCCCCCGGACCCAGAATCACGAGATCTTCCTTCCTCAACCGCTCCACCGACACCTCTTCCTCTCCCCCGTCGGAACGGCGACGGCGTGCCTTTGGGGGGGCCAAGGACAGGAGGGTGCGGAGAGTCCGGGAGGCCCGGAGGGAGACACGCGCTTCCAACCAATGGCCCACGCTCACCAAGGTGAGGATCGCGGCTGCCTCGTCGAAATAGGCATGTTCCAGAGCCCCGGGCCGAAAAAGGCCATAGACGCTCAAGAGGAAGGCGGCGGAGCTTCCCAGGGAGACCAGCACGTCCATGTCGAGCCTCCCGTGACGGAGTTGACGGTAGGCTCCCTGGTAGAACGGACGCCCGGTAATCAGTTGCACCGGAAGGGCCAGGGCAAGCTCAAGCCAGCCGAGCCAATGCGGATGGGGCGGGACCCGGACGAGCCAAGGCAGGACGAACAGGAACGGAGTGAGAATCACTCCCACCAGCAGGCCCCGCTGCCAAGGGCCGGATGAGTCCTCCTCGTCTTCCGCGGGCGCCGCCTCATAGCCTGCCTTCTGCACCGCCTCGACCAACGCTGCCGGAGAAGGACCACCCTCCCCGGTCTCCACCGTCGCTCTGCCTTTCTCGAGATCGACCCGCGCCGAGGTCACCTTGGGAACCGCGCTCAACGCCGTTTGCACATGCCGGGCGCAGTTGGAACAGGTCATGCCGCCAATTCGTAATCGAATGGTCATCCCATCAGAATACGCGATTCTTTCCGAATCCCAAGCGGGCAGGAGAGGAACTTCGCGCCGAGCGGGATCGAGGAGGCGGTTTTAGCCTGCGGCCAACCGCTCGAGGATCTGGATCGCGTTCCAGGCCGCTCCCTTGAGGAGCTGGTCGCCGCTCACGAAGAGGGCGAGCGCCCGGGGATGCGAGGGATCCTCCCGAAGCCGACCCACCAGAATCTCCCGCTTGCCCGCCGCATCCAGCGGGGTCGGGAAGCGGTTGGCCTGCCGGTCGTCGACGACCTCGACACCGGGGGCATGGCGGAGAATCTCCCGGGCGTCCTCGGCCGAGAGCTTGCGCCGGGTCTCCAGCACGACCGCCTCCGAATGCGCCCGAAAGACCGGAACGCGGATACAGGTGGGGCAGACTCCCAGGTTGGGTTCTCCAAAGATCTTGCGAATCTCCTGCGCGACCTTGTTCTCCTCCTCGTTGAACCCGGAATCATCGACGGGAGTGTTGTGGGAAAAGACGTTGAAGGCGATCTGTTCGGGAAAGACCTCCTTCCGAATCGTTTCGCCCGCCGCATATTGCCGGACCTGGGCATCGAGCTCGAAGAGCGCCTTCGCACCGGCTCCGCTTGCGGCCTGGTAGGTCGCCACCACGATCCGTTCGATGACAGCGGCTTGATGGAGGGGCCAGACCGCGGTGGCGAGGATCGCCGCGGTGCAATTCGGATTGGCGATGATCCCCGAATGGCGGTTCAGCGCCTTCGCGTTCACTTCCGGCACGACCAGCGGGACATCGTCCACCATCCGAAAAGCCGAAGAGTTGTCGATGACGACCGCTCCGCCCTTCACCGCGACCGGGGCATACTGGCGGGAGACCGAACTACCGGCGCTCAGGAAGAGATAATCCAGCCCGGACAGCCTCCCCACGCTGATCTCCTCCACCGGAACCGGATCCTGACGAAAGGAGAGTCGTCGACCTGCGGAACGGGCCGAAGCAAAGAGACGAATCTCGGAGATCGGAAGACTTCCCGCTTCTAAAAGGTGAAGAGCCTCCTGGCCGACTGCCCCCGTTGCTCCAGCAATTCCAATTCGCAAGGCCATGGTAGGCGGGATCGTGCCTTGGCGGCTACGATGAGCTTCCCTTCTCCTTCTCCTTCTCCACCGGCCTTCCTCCGATCGGAGCAAGCGGCTTTGCCGCTTCGATGCCCTTCAGCGGCCGCGCCGGTGCACCCTCTTTGCCTGCCAAGGGCAACAGCTTGAAAATGGAGTCGGCATCCGGTCTCTCAACCTTGTCGGCTTGGAGGCTCTCCGATTTGCCGACGAAGACCGCTCCCTGCTCGATCGCCAGGGCTCCCGTCTGCACGTCGCCAAAAACCTGGGCCGATCCGACCAACTCCAAACGCTCTCGAGCCAAAATATTGCCGAAGACCTGACCACGGACGACCACCTTCTTCGCCCGAATGTCGGCTTTGACTAGAGCGGTGTCGCCAATCACCAGAGTCCCATCCTCCGAGAGAATCTCTCCTTCCAGCCTCCCGTTGAGTTGAAGCTCGCCCGTGAACCCGACGGTCCCGCGGAACTCGGTATCCCGCGTGAGTACCGTCACCTTGGGACCGGCTAGCTCGTTCTCGCTTCTCGTCGCTTCGGGGGAGATATTCATAAGGGATAAGAACGAAATTTTTAGCCTTACAGCAAACGCGGGTTCCTCGCTCTTTTCAATCTCTTTTTGCCGACTCTTCTCCGAGCCTCACCCTTTGCGGTTTCCCCGGTTCGAGGCGGCTGCTAAGATCTCGCTCTCGATGATGGGCGCTGGACAAGAGCCGCCTCCGCGAACCGGCCGCCACCGGAAGGGGAGATTTCCTCGCGCCATTCGCCCGCTGCTCGCGATCCTTGCCTTCTTCTCCTTGCTTGCACTCGCCGGCGGCCCATGGGTCGGGCGCCGGATCCGAGCCAACACGTCCAAAATTGTCACCGGCATCGCCCGTCACCTCGCGCTTCCCCTGGATATTGACTCGGCCGAGTGGCTCTCCTCCACGGCCTTCCGCCTCCGCGGCGTCTCGCTAGGGGACGTCAGCCGGATCTCCGATGTTCTGATCCGGTGGAGATGGGACGATCTTCTTTTCCGGCAGAGGCTCGGCTACGTCGAAATCCATTCCCCCACGGTCTGGAGTTCGGCCCTGATCGCTTTTTTGGAACGCGAGTCGCAGGGAGCGCCCACCAATCCGTGGCTCCGGTTCCTTCCCAAACCCCGCCTCCAAATCGACACCATCCGCGTGACTCGGGCCACGATCAATATCGACCGGCTCGCTCCCCACCTGCCGCCGATCCCCTTGGCCTTGGGCTTTCATGGACAGCCGATCGAGCTCCACGACATCCCGGTCGCCGGCCTGAGTCGGGAGGATCGCCTGATCAATGTCGCGGCCGTGCGCAACGTGATGATCTATTCCCCGTATGACCCACTCTCCAAGATCCTCACCATCGAATCTCTCCGGGTCAAGTTTTCCTGGCGGGGACTCTCGCAGCATCGGGTCGATCAACTGGCGATCTTCGATCCGGTGCTCTATCTCGGCCCCGATCTCTTCTGGTATGTCGAGCAGTTTCGCAAGGAGGAGGAGGTCCGAAGAAAGAGACGGCGCGAACGGACCCTGGAGCAGTGGACGGCCGACAAGGTACTCCTCCGAGGAGGACAATTCGTGATCAGCGCCTTCGGTGCTCCGGGGGTCGTGCTGCCCTTTCTCTTTGGCCTGAGCTCGGAAAATGTTTCGCTCAACGATTGGTCGCAGGCGAGCCTCAAGAACGAGATCGAGATCGTACCGGAGAGAATCCAGTACCCTTCTTATCATGTCATCCTCGACGTGCGGCGGGGACGCCTCTCCTTCAACCTGCCGCTGAGCGAAGCGCGGGCGAACAACCTTGTTCACACCATCTTCTTTAATGAGGTGTCCTGGCGCGGGATCCGAGCCACCGACGATTGGCTCGACGTGACCTTCAACAGCGGCGGCATCTTCGGCCATTTCGGCGGCAAGCTCTACGGAGGACAAGCAGGTGGGGGATTCTCGATCCGTTTCCAGAAAGACTTTCCGTGGGACGGATGGGTTCACCTGCAGGGAGTCTCTGTCGAGCCGATCGCGCAGCAGTTTGCGAGCAACCGCTTCGCCTTAGCCCTGACTGGGACGGCGGACGGCCGCCTCCACCTCGATGCTCGGGGAACGAGCCTGCAAAATGCCTTCGGCTTTTTGACGCTCGATGGTCCGGGAACACTGGAGATGCGAGACATCGACAGCTTTCTCCAACGCCTCCCCGCCGATTGGAGTCCCGCCAAGCGGCAACTCGTCCAGATTCTAGGTCAATCCCTGCGCCGCTACGCCTACTCCGTTGGTTTCCTCTCGCTCTCCTATGCACTCCCGGAGAGCCACCTCCGGTTGGAACTGCGTGGACCCGACGGGAAGAGAAACTTCAAGATTCGCTGGCAACAAGATCCCCGGATGGGGGCGCCGATCGCAAGCGGCTTGTCTCTCGAGCCGAATTCTGATCAGTTGCCGGAACAAACGAATGGAGAGTATTCCCCGATTTCCCCGTAAGGGATGGGTTCTTCTCGCTGTCCCGATCACTCTCCTCGGATGCTCGCCCTCCGTTCGCGTGACGACTCCGGAGCCGGTGCGCATCCACGTTCGCATGAACGTGGAAGTCACCGAGAAGCAGAGCGCCCATGCGCCTCCGGTCGCGCCCGAGGTCGCGGAGCACCGGCGGCTGCGTTCGGGAGAAATCCAAGGCTTGAAAAACGCTGGGGTAATCGGAGAAGATCGCGATGGTTTTCTTGCCGTCGTCAATCCTCCGGCGGATGTTGCCTACAAGCAATTCGCGGAGCGTGTGGTCCAAGACGAGAACCGGGACCGCCTGAAACTCTACATGGCTCAAACGAAACTACAGGGAAAGACGTTCGAGGAGATCCAGGATGAGTATGCACGGCGCTGGGCCAGGCGCGCCTTCCCTGGAGAGTATGTGCAGCAACCCGATGGAGCGTGGGTTCGCAAATAGCGAGTCGATGAAATCGGGCGCTTTCCGGTCGGGGATCGCCGCATTGTCTCTCCTTCTCGCGGCCCTGGCTCTTCCCTTCCGAGGCGAGGCGCAAAGCGACCCGGAATATCCACTTCCCAGCCAATCCGGATCGGAAAGCACAGCTCCCGAGCGGGCGCCCTCCGAAGCTCCGCTTCATCCCGTGCAGATGGGCCCGGCGAACTCGTCCCTGTCCGGGCAGGCTCCAGCGGGCTACGGCACGCCCCGGGCCGGCCAGGAGGCCCCATTCGATCCGACGGGAGGGCTCCGGACTTTCCTTGAGTCGCTGCCCGACAAAGTGCGCAAAGGCATCGAGCACCATCTCAACCGGAAAGCGACACATGCGCTAGTCGGCAGAACGGACTCGCTCAGTGGTACCTACGTACTCGTTCATGAAAGGCTCCCTCCCCCGCGCGATCCCCTGGTTCACGTCTTCCTGCTGGCCGACGGGAAGGTCCAGCAGCTCTTCATCAGCGCCATCCCCTTTCGGGTACCCGCCGGAGCTCGCATCAGCAGGGAAGATAAAATGTCGCTCGTCCTCTCCTACATCTTTTTTCAGCAGGCAAACCGGATTCCTGCGGTCCTCTCCCAGGAAGCGCGGCCTACCGCTCCTTGATGGCTCTAGCCCGCAAGCCGGTGGTTCGGTCGGAGAGAGGAAGCACACATTTTCCTTGATCGCGACGAAGAATCATCTCATTTGAGCATGAGCCCCGTGCGATTCGTCGAGCGACCAAAGCGGCAACCTCTCATTAACTTGGTGTCCCTGATCGACATTTTGTCGATCGTGCTTCTGTTTTTCGTCGTTACGACCACTTTTCAGCGCGAAGAGCCTGCGGTTAAGATCGACCTCCCGGAATCTGCCCGGGCCAAACCGGTTCGCGCGGATGTGCCCCGCATCATCTATGTAACCGAGGACGAAAAAGTTTTTCTCGACGACAAGCCGGTCGAGCCCAAGGAACTAGGCCGCCTCCTGAAGGAGACCCTCGCCAAGTCTCCGGAAACCAAGATCGCATTGAAGGCCAGCAAGAAGGCTCCTTTTGAAATCATTCTTCAGGTCATGGACGCCGCGAAGGTTGCCGGCATTGCCAATCTGCCTACGTTTACCGTAGACGAGAAACCATCCAAGAGCCCCCAGCCGTGATTCTCCCGATCGTTCTGTTCGGCAACCCGATCCTTCGCCAGCCGGGCTCTCCTGTTCGGCACTTCCATGGGGAACTCCGTAAGTTTGCCGAGGACATGCACGAAACGATGGTCGCCAATCAAGGGGTGGGGTTGGCCGCCCAGCAGGTGGCCAAAGCCTTGCTCTTCACAGTGATCGACGTCACGGCGGCAAAGGCCTCCTCGACGATGACCATTCGCGGCCAGCAGATTCCGGTAGAAGAGCAGATGCCCCTGTTCCTGGCCAATCCCCTCCTTTCGTTGACGAAATCGAAGGAGATCGGAAACGAGGGTTGCTTGAGCTTCCCCGGACTCCGGATCGACGTCCCCCGTTCGCGACGCGTTTCGGTCCGCGCGCAAGATCTTCAAGGGAAGCCTCTGGTCTTCGAGGCGAGCGGCTTTCTCGCCGTAGTCATCCAACACGAGGTCGACCACCTCTACGGCAGGCTCTTTATCGATTATCTCAAGCCGGCGCAGCGAAAGGAGATCAAGGAAGATCTCGCCCGTATCCGGCAAGGACTTCCCGCTCTCACCAAGGAGTAAACCACCCGAGGGTCCCTTAAGAGAGATCCTTCTGACGCAAAAAGTCCTCGAGTTCCTGGCCTCCAAAGTCCGCAAGGATCTCGTCCCCCCATTCCATAGTGGGTGCCTTGGATTGACCCGAGATCGCTTTCATGCGGCGATAGGCTTCCGAATTCCGCAGAACGTCGAATCGGTCGTAGGATATTCCGTACCTCTGGAGTAGGGCCTCCACCTCGACGCACCATGGACAACCCGTTTTCACGTAGAGAGTTACTCGTTGCATGGATCAAGATCGCTTTTCGCTGACGCGCATTCCTGTTGCATGGCTTAGATAACGTTTACTCGAGAAAACCCGCCAAAAACATGCCCGAGGCTCTAGGCGGAACCGGCGAGCCGAAGAATGACCTCGTCAACCGGTGCCTGCAATCCCGTGAAGAACGGGCCGAACTCCCCGTATTGGGCGCTCACGGGATCGAAGCGCATCTCCGCCACAATCGCTTTTACCTCGTAGGGATCCTGGGAGAAGAGAGTCACGCCCCACTCCCAGTCGTCCAGCCCGGTCGAACCCGTCACATACTGAATCACCCGGCCTGCGTAACGCCTCCCGATGCGCGCATGCCCCTGCATCAACTCCTTCCGCTCCGAAAAGGGGAGAGCATACCAGTTGGCGCCCGGTTCCCTTTTCTTGTTCATCGGATAAAAGGCGAAAAAGCGCCAGTCGGGCAAGGTAGGATAGAGCCGGACTTCGGTGTAGTGGCGCATCCGTTCGCGGAAGGACTTCATCTTCTCCTCGAATTCCGGTGATCCGGGAACGAGTCCCTCTTGGGAGGTGAGTTGATCCGCATGTTCCTCTTCGGAGGTAGTGTAGTCGGAGCGCTCGGTCATCGAGAAGAAGGAAAAGACCTTCGTCCAGCCGTGCCGTCCGAGCAGCGCACCAAGACGCTTTTCCCAGCTATGGAGCCGGTAGAGATCGGGAGAAAGAAAAACGAATCCGAGATCCGCCCGCCCGATCAGGGAAAGGGTCGCCGCTTGGGAGCGATGGGTTCCCCGAGCCTCCGCCAGCAGCGTTTCCACGGCCGAAAGCAGCCGCTTGGTAGAGACCTCCGACCCTGCAGTCGTACCCGCCTCGAAACGGTAAAAGAGATGAAGCACGAAGAGCCCTTCCTTGGGCTCCAGCTTCTCGGTCGTCAGTTCGCTCACCATGCATCGATCTTGCGAAAAAGGCCGCCCAATGCCAATCGAAACTGTGCGCCATTCCTTCCGGCTTCGACGGAGCCCGTTGCGGGGCAGTCGCCGTTCTGTTACTGTTCGGAGGCAGAATGGATAATTCTCGCCAGGACCGTCTCCCCGGTCCCGCCTTTCCCTCGCTCGGCGCTCAAGGACCTGTTTCCGTTCCCCCTTGGGAAGGCCCGCCGTCGCGCGGCGCCGCAGAGTCCTTGCGACGCCCATCGCCCCGGGAAGGCTCCGATGCCCCAGTTTCCGAGGAGGAACCCCTTCCTGTCCAATCCCGCGTCCTTCACCCTCCCGAGAAGGAGGAAAGCGACGGGGTCTTCCCCCTTTCCGCAGAAGGACTCGTCAAGCAGTTCGGCCACAGGCGCGTCGTCAACGGAGTCGACCTTCACGTTTGCCGGGGAGAGATCGTTGGGCTTTTGGGTCCGAACGGGGCCGGGAAGACGACGACCTTCTACATGCTCGTTGGCCTCATCCAGCCGACCGAAGGAGACGTCTTCATCGACGGGCAGAAGGTCACGCGAATGCCGATGCACATGCGGGCGCGCAAGGGACTGGGCTACCTTCCGCAAGAGGAGTCGATCTTTCGCAAGCTTACCGTCGAAGAGAACCTGATGGCGATCCTCGACTTTCTCGACGTCGACGCCGAGGAGCGGACGACTCGATGCGAAGCGCTCCTGGAGGATTTCGGCATCGCCCATCTTCGTCGCACCATGGCGCTGGCGCTGAGCGGAGGAGAAAAGCGGCGGCTGACCATTGCCCGCGCCCTGGCCACCGCCCCGACGGTCCTCCTCCTCGACGAACCATTCAGCGGCGTCGATCCCCTTGCCGTCGACGACCTGCAACAGATCGTGCTCGGCCTGCGAAACCGGGGCTTGAGCGTACTCATCAGCGATCACAACGTCCGAGAGACTCTGGCCATTGTCGATCGCGCCTACCTCGTCTGCGAGGGACGCGTGATGAGCCATGGTTCCAGCGACTTCCTGATCAACGACCCGGTGACCCGCGAACTCTACCTCGGTCCGCGCTTTTCGATGTGACCCAGTCGGATTTCCCGTGGGTCTGGAGCCGGCTGATTCCCGCAAAGATGGCCGACTGCTGGGTCGAGCGTCTCAATTTTCTGGGGTCCGGCTCCCTCGTCCTCCATCGGCTGGCGAGCCGCCCGACCATGCGGTTGGAAGCCTACCTGCCCGATCTTTCCACCGGCCGCGAGCTCCTCGACCATTACGGAGGAAAGCTGCGCAAGGCATCCTCCGCTTGGAGTCGAGCAACGGAGCAGAGCGAGCCCATTCGCATCGGGGGCAAGCTCTGGATCGTGCCGGAAACGGAAAGGGAGTTCGGGGAAAAGGCTTCTTCGGCGGGCGGGCGTCCCTCCCTGATCATTCCCGCCGGAATGGCCTTCGGCACCGGGAGACACGCCACGACGGGGATGATTCTGCGAGAAATGGTGACGATCCCGGATTGGTGCAAGAGCCACGTGCTCGACATCGGCACGGGCAGCGGCATCCTGGCCCTGGCCGCCAGGAAGCTCGGAGCGACCCGCATCTGGGCATTAGACACGGACCCGGCGGCACTCGCGGTGGCTCGCCGGAACGAGGAGGCCAACTTCCCCACCACCGCCATCCACTGGGTGAAAGCCGACTTGGCTCGCTGGCGGGATCAGGGGCCGTTCGATCGGATCGTGGCCAACCTCTATCTGACGCCGCTTTTGCAAGGGGCTGCCCAGCTGGCGGCCTGGCTCGCCCCCCAAGGTGTTCTTCTGGTCAGCGGGCTTCTGCGCGAGCAGGCCCCGGAGATCGAGGCGCGCTTCGTCCGGGAGGGCCTTCGGCTCCAAGGAAGAAAGCGTCGGGGCAAATGGACCATGCTCTGCTTCCCGCGCACCCTTCCATTGTCATTCGGCGAAAGCCCCGCTACCTTGATCCGACCGTGATGGATTATGTAAATCTCCTCAACGAAGAACAGCGCGAGGCGGTTATGGCCGCTCCAGGGCCGATCCTCGTCGTGGCGGGAGCGGGCAGCGGGAAGACCCGCGCCCTGACCTACCGAGTCGCCTACCTCCTGGATAACGGGGTCGAGCCCTCCCGCATCGTTTTGGCCACCTTCACCAACAAGGCAGCCCGGCAGATGCTCGAACGGGTCAGCCGCTTGATTTCCCATGGGACCGAGGCGATCTGGGGGGGGACGTTCCATCACCTTGCCCACCGGCTTCTGCGGCGCCACGCCGCCCTCGCCGGCTACGACCCGAGCTTCACCATCCTCGATCGGTCGGATTCGGCCGAGCTCCTATCCAAATGCTACGAGGAGATGAAGCTCTCCCGCAGCGAAGTCCATTTTCCCCGCCGCGAAGGCGCTCTCGAGATCTTCGGGCTGGCGGCCAATCGGGAGACACCGCTGGAGAAGTTGATCGCCGAAGAGTTTCCCCATTTCTCCGAGCAGACCGAACGGCTGGTCGAACTCTCGCGGCTCTACCGCAAGCGGAAACAGAAGGCATCGGTGGTCGACTATGACGATCTCCTTTCGGAAGCCGTCCGGTTGCTGCGCGATCAGAACGACCTCCGAGAGGAATACCAGAACCGCTTCCACCACATTCTGGTCGACGAGTACCAGGACACGAGCCGACTCCAGGCCGACTTCATCCATCTTTTGGCCGCCGGGCACCGTCAGATCATGGCCGTGGGAGACGACGCCCAATCGATCTATTCCTGGCGCGGGGCCGATATCCGGAACATGCTGGCCTTTCCCGAACGCTATCCCGACTCCCGCGTCCTCTACCTGCGGGCCAACTATCGCAGCACCCCGGAAATTCTTTCCCTGGCCAACGCCGCCATTGCGGCAAACCGGTTTCAGTTCCCAAAGGAGCTCGCCCCGGTCCGAAAGAGCCATCGCCTCAAGCCTGCGGTCGTCTGCTGCCCGACCGCGGGCGTGCAAGCCTCCTTCGTTGCTTCCCAGATCCAGACGCTACAAAGGGAAGGGCTCCCCTTGCAGGAGATCGCGATCCTCTATCGCGCCCATTTCCATGCGCTGGAAGTCCAGCTCGAATTGACCCGGGCGGGAATCCCCTTTGAAATTACAAGCGGCCTCCGCTTCTTCGAGCAAGCCCACCTGAAGGACGTCGCGGCCTTCCTGCGACTGGCGACCAACCCCCGCGACTCGGTCGCGTTTTTTCGGGTGGTCCGGATGTTCCCGGGAGTGGGAGAAAAGACGGCTGGGCGACTCTGGGAAGATTTTACTCAAAAGAGCGATCTCGCCTCGGTGGTTCCTCCCAAGTCGTGCGCCGCCGCGTGGAACCGATGGATTTCCCTCCAGCGGGAGATCGCCTCGCCGGAGCTCTGCCGCCTGCCTGCGTCCCAGATCGAGAAGGTGATCGACGGCTTCTATCGCGAGCATGTCGAATCGCAGCATGCGGACGCGGCCCACCGGCTGGAGGACCTCGCGCAGCTCGTCTCGTTCGCCGCCGACTTTCCGGACACCGAGAGCCTTCTCACCCAGCTGACCCTACTGACCAACACCGATCGTTCGAACTCTCCGGACGGAGTCCATCTCTCCACCATCCACCAGGCCAAGGGCCTCGAATGGCGGGCGGTCTTCGTGATCATGCTCGCCGACGGGCTCTTTCCTTCCAGCCGTTCCACCGAATCCCTCATCGGGGAAGAGGAGGAACGCCGGCTCTTCTACGTGGCGACCACACGGGCCCAGGACTATCTCTTCCTGATCTACCCGCGCTACCGCGCCTCCAGCTATGGAGAGAATTCCCTCCGTCCATCGCGCTTCCTTGTGGAGATTCCTCGAGACCTTTATAGCGATATCCGCACTTCGCGTGCGGGCGGAAGGCCGATCGAGTAGGTTATGATCGTTCTCAAAAGGAAGATCCCGGCAAATCATGGCGTCCCTCGATTTTGTTCACCTCCACGTCCATTCCGACTATAGTCTGCTCGACGCCACCTGCCGGATTCCGCAGATCGCCCTCGCCGCGCGGGAAGCGGGCATGCCGGCCGTTGCGCTGACTGACCACGGCAACCTATTTGGCGCAATAGACTTCTACAAATCATGCCGGGCAGCGGGAATTGAGCCGATCCTCGGATGCGAAGCCTACCTTGCCAGGGAAAGCCGCTTTTCCCGGAAGGGCCGGCAATCCGAAACGAGCCACATGACGCTTCTGGTTCGAAACGAAGAAGGCTATCACAACCTCCTCCGGCTCGCGACCGCCGCCTACTTGGAGGGCTTCTACTACAAACCCCGTATCGACAAAGACCTGCTGCGCGAGCACGGGAGGGGGCTGATCGGGACGAGCGGGTGCCTGAAAGGGGAAATCCCGCAACGCCTCCTCGAGGGAGATCTCGACGGTGCCCACCGGACGCTCGACACACTCGCCTCCTGCTTCGAGCCGGGCTGCTTCTATCTGGAAATCCAGAACCACGGTCTTCCCGAGGAAGAGATCGTCCGGGAAAAGCTCGCAAGGCTCTCCCGCGAGACGGGCCTTCCCCTGGTGGCCACCAACGACGTCCATTATATCCACAAGGAGGATGCCGATGCCCACGATGCGCTCCTCTGCATCGGGACCGGCGCCCGGCTGACCGACAGCGCGCGCAAGCGATATGGGGCTCCGGAGTTCTACTTCAAATCGGCCAAGGAGATGGCGAGCCTCTTCCCCGACCATCCTGAGGCTTTGGCCAACACGGTGCGGATCGCCGAGAGCTGCCGTCTGAATATCGCACTCGGAGGCACCCGCTACCCCTCCTTTTCTCCCCCTGCCGGAAAGAGCCAGGCGGCTTACCTCCGCGAGCTCTGCGAGAAAGGCGTGAAAAAGCGCTACGCGAGCCCGAGCGAGGAGCAGCGGCGGCGGCTCGACTACGAGCTCGAGGTCATCGAGAAGACCGGATTCGTCAGCTACTTTCTCATCGTCTGGGACTTCATCGACTACGCCAAGAGACAGGGCATTCCCGTGGGGCCGGGTCGAGGCAGCGCCGCCGGCAGCCTGGTTGCCTACGCCCTCGGGATCACCGATATCGACCCGATTCGCTACGGGCTCGTCTTCGAACGTTTTCTCAATCCGGAACGGATCTCCCCTCCCGATATCGATATCGACTTCTGCTACAATCGCCGCCCAGAGGTGATCGGCTATGTCCGCAAAAAGTATGGCGAAGGTTCCGTCGCCCAGATCATCACCTTCGGGACGCTCGGGGCGAAGATGGCCGTGCGGGACGTCGCCCGCGTCCTCGGGCTCTCCTATGGGCAAGCGGATCGCCTGGCCAAGATGATCCCCACCGATCCCTCGATGACGCTGGAGCGGGCCCTTCGGGAGAGCGCCGACCTTCGCTCCGAGAGCGAGCACGACGAGGACGCGCGGGAGGTTTTGCGGCTGGCCCAGTGCCTGGAGGGCTTGACGCGCCAGCCGGGCGTTCACGCCGCCGGGGTGGTGATTGCGCCCAGCGATCTCGTTCACTTCGTCCCGCTCGCTCGGGGCGAGCAGGAGGAAACCGTCACGCAATGGTCGATGGAGCCGCTGGCGGACGTCGGCCTCCTCAAGATGGACTTCCTCGGTCTCAAAACCCTTACCGTCATCTCCGACGCGCTCGCGGCGATCCGGGAGCACACCGGCACTTCGCTTGAGCCCGGCTCCCTTCCGCTCGACGACGGGCCTACCTACGATCTTCTCTCCGCTGGAAAAACCGTGGGGATCTTCCAGCTCGAATCTCCGGGAATGCTCGATCTCTGCCGCCGGCTCAAGCCGCGCAACATCGAGGATGTGATCGCGCTCGTCGCTCTCTACCGCCCGGGACCCATGGAGAACATTCCGGCCTATGCCGATCGGAAACTCGGCAAGATCCCGATCGAGTATGCCCACCCCCTGCTCGAGCCAATCCTCAAGGACACCTACGGGGTGATGATCTACCAGGAGCAGGTCATGCAGGCGGCAAGCATCCTCGCCGGATATTCGCTCGGGCAGGCCGACCTCTTGCGGCGCGCCATGGGCAAGAAAAAGCCCGAGGAGATGCGCAACCACCGCGATCTCTTCGTCCGTGGCTGTAGAGAAAAGAATGGGATTCCGGAGGAGCAGGCCGAAAGGATCTTCGACACCCTCGAAAAGTTCGCGGGCTACGGCTTCAACAAGGCCCATAGCGCCTGCTACGGTCTTCTTGCCTACCTGACCGCCTATCTGAAGACCCGCTACCCCGTCTTTTTCCTGAGCGCCCTGCTTTCCAATGAAATGGGGGACAGCGACAAGGTGGCCTCGCTGGTTGCCGAGGCAGGCCGGATGGGCATCCCGATTTTCGGGCCGGACGTCAACCGGAGCGAAGGCCGCTTCACGGTCGAAGACCAGGGAATCCGGTGGGGTCTAGCCGCGATCAAGAACGTCGGCATTGGCGCCGCGGAGAGCCTTGTCCAGGCGCGGAAGCAGAAAGCTTTTTCGTCCTTGGCCGATCTCTGTCTGCGCGCGACCGGACGGACTCTCAACCATAGGCTCTTGGAAAGCCTGATCAAGGCGGGGGCCTGCGACGGCTTCGGCCGATCGCGGGCAGAGCTCTGCTCCGAAATCGATCGCTCCCTCTCTTCGGCGTCAACGGCCGCCCGCGAGAGAGCCGAGGGGCAAGGGTCCCTTTTCGACCTCGCCCACTCTCCGTTGCCTCGGGGTGTGGATTCCGCGCTTCCCGAGTTTCCTCCCTCCCAGAAGCTCCGCTTCGAGAAAGAACTCTTGGGTGTCTATCTTTCGGGTCATCCGGTGGAAGAGATCCGGGACCAGCTACGCCCCTTCCGGACCGCGGAGATCCGCGCCCTCGCCGATCTTGCCGACGGAGCCCCGGTTCGGTTGGCCGGCATCCTCGCCCGAGTCGAGGTGCGAACGTCGACCCGCGACCGGCGACCTTTTGCACGGATGCAGCTGGAAGATTCCACCGGATCGATCGAGGCGATCGTCTTCCCCGACCTCTACACCTCTCTCTCCAAAGGGTGGGAGCCGGGCGAGATCGCCATCCTCTCCGGCACGATCTCCCGACGGGACAATGGACTCAGCATACGGGCCACGGCTCTTCATTCCCTCGCCGAGGCCCAGGAGCAGCTCGTCGAGGCCATACTCCTCCCTCTTTCGCTGGAGCATGGCTCGACCGAGCAATGGCAAGAGATCGGTCGCATCCTGAAGCAGTCGCCCGGGAAAATCGCGGTGCGCTTCCTCTGCCGCCGCAAGGACGGCGCCGCCGTCGAGATCGAGCCCTCGCGAAACTTTTTTGTCCACGTGAGCCAGGCGCTTCTCGATGCCCTCCGGGAATCCTTGGGCATGGGCGCCGTGACGCTTCTCGCCTCCTCTCCAATCCCGGCTCGCGTCCCCTCGCGCCGACGGAGCCGGGGAGGAGGGCCGGTTCCCTCCTCTCGTCCGACTTCCCCATCTTCCCTACATTCCGCCCCATGAACCCCACCTGCTCCGTCACTGTTTGCGCCGACAGCCGCTCCTATCCCGTTTGGATCGGCAGCGGCCTTCTGGGAGAAGTCGGCCCACGACTTTCCGCCCACTGCGGCTTGGGCACGCGCATCGCCCTCGTCGCCGATGCGGCTTTGCGGTCCTACGCGGAAGAGGTCCAGGCCTCTCTCGCAAAGGCCGGCTTCGACTCCGTGATCCTCTGGGTCCCTCCAGGAGAAGGGTCCAAAAGCCTCTCGCAGCTCGGCCTTCTCTTGGAGAAGCTGGCCGAGAGCCGAATCGATCGGAAGGGAGCCCTGCTCGCCCTGGGCGGAGGCGTCGTCGGGGATCTCGCTGGTTTCGCCGCTTCGATCTTCCTCCGCGGGATCGCTCTCTTTCAGCTTCCGACGACTCTCCTCGCCATGGTCGACAGCTCGGTCGGAGGAAAGACCGGCGTCAATCTTCCTCAAGGGAAAAATCTCGTGGGGACCTTCTATCAACCCCGGGCGATCCTCGCGGATCTCCAAGCCCTTTCCACGCTTCCCGAGCGCGAGATCCGCGCCGGCTTGGCCGAAGTGATCAAATACGGCATGATCGCGGATCCCGCGCTCCTCTCGACCCTCGACAAGAGCACGCTCGATTGGCAGGCCATCGTCCGACGATCCGTGGAGATCAAGGCGGCGGTGGTAGCGGAGGACGAACGGGAAATGACGGGAAGGCGCGCCGTCTTGAATTTCGGCCACACGGCGGGCCATGCCCTCGAAGCCGCGCTCGGCTATCGGACGCTCGTCCACGGGGAAGCCGTCGCCTTGGGCATGCGGGTGGCCACCCTTCTCTCCCAACGCCTCTGCGGGCTACCCGAATCGGCCGGCGCTCTTCTCGACCGGCTGCTCGTCCATCATGGCCTCCCGCGAACCGCGGAAGCGGTCCCCCTCGACCGGCTTCGAGAGGCCCTCCTGGTCGACAAAAAACGGGAACAGGAGGCCAATCGCTGGGTCCTGCTGCGCGCCCTGGGCGATCCCGCGCTCGTCGACGTCCCCGAGGATGAGATCGAGCGGGCGCTCGCCCTCATCGTCGATCGGTCCGAATGACCGAAAAGCGCCGCGCAAGCCCCTGGCTTTAGCCCAGGGTCTTTTGTTTTGGAGCTCATGCGGCGGCAAGGATGGCCAGACATTGTTTGGGACTGGAGAGGAGTCGTTCGCGGAACTGCGGGAGGGATTGTTCGCCGAGGCGTTCGGAGAGGAGCGAAAGGGGGGCGTTACGGATGAGCGCCAAGTTGGCCAGCAGGTTGGGCTGACGGGAACGGGAACGGTCTTCGCCCATCAGGACATCGCGTCGCCAATGATTGCGGATTTCGATCCCGCCCCAATGTCCTCGGATCAAGTTTAACCATTCTTGGGGAGAATATTGATCTGGTGGCGAGCTGGAGAGGTAGTAACGGGACTCGGTGGTGGTGATGCCGCTCTTTTTTAGCGTGCGTTGGCTGCGCACCACGATCAGGGCGCGGGCAAAGGGGAAGTCGACGGCCAGGGGCTCGATGGGGAAGGCATAAAGCTCGCGGGTTTCGACTCGGCCATGACCGGATTGGTTGTCGGTAAAAAGGGGGTGTCGGGCAAAGCATCCAAGGCTTGAGCCTCTTGGAGCAAACGAGGCTGATTTCCCTTGATCCCGAACAGGTAATCGCCCCCTTTTTCGACGATGAGACGGGCCTGGCGCCGCTGACAATGCAATGGGTCGGCCGTGATGATTTTGCCATCCAGGGCGGGC
>NZ_KB901875.1:331516-398850 GCF_000379365.1 Verrucomicrobium sp. 3C
TCTGCCCGGGAGCCGCCGCCCCAAAGGGCAAAAATGGGTCCTGTAGTGCCAATTTGAAATGACGGGTACTGCCTCGCAACGACTTACGAGACCTTCCCCCAAACATGGGCCGGGAGAGAGGGAGTGGCGTGCACGCCTTCGTCCTGGTGGCAAGCCAGGGTTATTTGTTTTGGCGTTCCTGCGGCGGCAAGGATGGCCAGACATTCTTTGGGGCTGGAGCAGAATCGTTCGCCGAACTGCGCGAGGGATTGTTCGCCGAGGCGTTCGGAGAGGAGCGAGAGGAGGGCGTTACGGATGAGCGCCAAGTTGGCCAGCAGGTTGGGCTGATGGGAACGGGAACGGTCTTCGCCCATCAGGACATCGCGTCGCCAATGATTGCGGATTTCGGCCCCGCCCCAATGTCCTCGGATCAAGTCCAACCATTTTTGGGGCGAATACTGATCCGGTGGCGCGCTGGAGAGGTAGTAACGGGACTCGGTGGTGGTGAGGCCGCTCTTTTTCTGCATGCGTTGGCTGCGCACCACGATCAGGGCGCGGGCAAAGGGGAAGTCGACAGCCAGGGGCTCGATGGGGAAGGCATAAAGCTCGCGGGTTTCGACTCGGCCATGACCGGATCGGTTGTCGGTAAAAAGGGGGTGTGTCGGGCAAAGCATCCAAGGCTTGAGCCTCTTGGAGCAAACGAGGCTGATTTCCCTTGATCCCGAACAGGTAATCGCCCCCTTTTTCGACGATGAGACGGGCTTGGCGCCGCTGACAATGCAATGGGTCGGCGGTGATGATTTTGCCATCCAGGGCCGGCAGCTTTTCCAGCAGCGCCACCGCCGCGCTTTGTTCGCAACGGGGCGTGTCCTGCTTTTGGTCGTGGACCGCCACCGCTTGCGGGGCGCCGTCCTCCTGTTGGGCCAAGGTCAGGAGGCCAATATGATGACGAATCATTTTGCCGTCCAAGGCCAGCGCCTGCGGCAGCGTGCCGCCCTGTGCTTGCAACCAGTCGGTGAGCCTGGAAGCGAAGGCTTCGGGATCCATGCGGGTGAGCACCTGGTAGAAGACACTGTGGCCGGGAACCGGATGAAAGCCTCCGGTGCCCTTCTTGAGCGGCAAGCCCAGCCGACGGCGTTGGGGCTGGGTCAGACTGGTGGCAAAATGGGCGATCTCGGCGATCTCCCGCCGCCCGGCCAAAAGCGCCATCGCGATCAAGGTCAACACCGACCCGACAGGGTAGTGGACGTTCTTCTTGCGCGGATCGGGCGCTTTCCAAAAGACCTCCAGCAATGAGTCGAGCTGCTGGGCGTTGACCGGCAGCGTGCCCGAGGGCCGCGCGCTCAAACCGGCGCGGCACTCTTCGGGTAATTGGGCCGCCCGTAAGGTTTGCCGCGCTTGCGCCGAAAGAGGACGCAGCCAGAGCCGCTTGGGCCGGTCGTTGGGCAGGTAAAAATCGGCCCGATGGCGGCTGTAGCCCGCGCTGTAGCCTACCGCCTCCCAGTTGCTCGCCTTGTAGCAGGTCCCCGCATAGGCCTCCGGATCGGTGAAACTCTCGGCCAAAAGCGGAGTGTAGCCAAAGCGATCCCGCCACTGTCCCGGCAACGCCCGCAAGGCCGCTCCCAAAGCTTGAGAGGCCAGATTGGGCGCCTGCCCTTTGGAGGTGAGCAGCAAAAAGCGCCGATTTTGTACGATCAACTTGAGCCGCTCCACCCGCTGTACGGCGCTCCATCCAATCCACCGATCCCGATCCTTGAGCGCGTAGCAGGCCGGCCCCCAAACCAGCAGCGCCACCGCCTGCCCACCTTGGGCAATGACCTGGCGTAAATCGTCGCCCACCGATCGCCCCGCCCCCAGATAGTGGCGCTCCTTCAACTGCCCATCGAACCATTCGATTTCTTCCGGTGAACTGGCAATCGAAACTTCCAGTCCGCAATCCCTTGCCCCATAGGCTCTTAAATGGAAAAGCTGTTTCATCGAGCCTATGGCATCGAAAAAGTCGCCTCATGTCTAGCCTTTCTTTCCCTCCCTGGCGCAGAATGACTTGGCCGTTCATAAAAAAAGACCCTGGGCTTTAGCCATGGGGTGAGCGGCGTAGGATTGCAATACAGGAAAACAAGTGTATAAGAGTGGTGGTGCCGTATTGCCGCAACAGGAACGGCGTATTTTCTTGCCAGTATCCTGTCGCATGGTGTCCGAAGTACCGGAGGAAGGTGTTGGGGAAGCCAATCGACCGACGGCGGAAAGAGGTGATCCTCGATCTTCTTGTCGAGAAGAATGCCGATCCGATCGAGAGGGAGGTCATGCCCGATCCTGTTCCCCTGCTTGTCGGCTGCGATCCTCAGTATGGTATTGATCGTCTCGTGCGCCGGATCCAGGGACGGACGTCAGCCCCTCTTCGCCACGAGTTCCCGGAGTTGCGCTGCGGCATGCCAGCTTTATGGGCCAACAGCGATTTCGTTGCGACCGTCGGCGGAGCTCCGCTGGCGATGGTTAAACAGTACATCGAGAATCAGAAGCGTATCTGATGCGAGCCAAGACTCCATCCTTCATCGCCGAGTTTCCGTTGCGAACGACCGCAGAGGACGAGGCGATTCTCTCTAAGCGGCTGGACGCTGCTCGTCAGATCTACAACGCCTCCTTGGGCGAGGCCATGCGCCGCTTGGCCTTGATGCGGCAATCCAAGGACTGGCAGCGTGCCAGCAAGATGCCGAAAACGGTCATGGAGGAACGGAGCGGAAAGAGAATCGGTAACAAGGCGCGATCGCGTCTCTTTCGAGAAACCCAGGAACGATTCGGTTTTACTCGTGATTCCATCCAGAAGTTCGCGGAATCCTGCCGGGACGCTTGCTTGATCGGCGATCATCTCGGTTCGCACGACACGCAAACGACGAGTCTGCGGGCATTCCAGGCCGTCCAGCAGTATGCCTTCGGTATCCGGGGCCGGCCGAGATTCAAGTCGGCCAGGCGGTTCCACTCGGTCGAAGGCAAGGGCGATTCCGTGATCCGCTTCCGGAAAGAACCGGTTCCGGCGATTCACTGTGCGGGGTTGGTCTTGCCGCTTCGGCTCGATCCCAAGGACAAGCGCGGCTGGCAAGGGATCGCGCTGGAGGCCCGGACCAAGTACGTGCGCGTCGTTCGCCGAACCATTCGAGGCAGGGCTCGCTGGTACTGCCAGATCATCCAGGAGGGACTGTCTCCGCAAGTCAGGCCCATGAGAGAAGGTGTCGTCGGCTATGACCCGGCGCCTTCCACGGTGGCCTTCGTCTCGGACACCGATGCCAGCCTGGAAAGGCTCTGCCCGGAAGTCGAGCAGCCCTGGAAGGAGGCGCGGCGAATCTTGCTGTCCCTGGACCGGTCCCGCCGGGCGACCAATCCCGGAAATTACGACACCGAGGGTCGGGTGAATCGCGGGACAAAGCGGTGGATCCGTTCGGAACGCCACAAGCGGAGGCTACGGGATCTCGCCGAAACCGAGCGACGGCTGACCGCTGCGCCGAAGACCGCGCATGGGAATCTCGCGAACCGCATCTTAGCGCAGGGGAAAATCATCCAGGGGGAAAAGCTATGCTATAGGAGCTTGCAAAAGAATTTCGGACGGAGCGTGAAGGTGCGCGCTCCGGGGATATGGGTGGAGAGGATTCGCCGCAAGGCTGAGAGCGCCGGCGGCGGACTCATTGAGATTGATCCCCGGAAGACCCGCTTGAGCCAGTTCGACCATACGACCGGGCAGTACGTGAAGAAGCCGCTCTCGCAGCGGATGCACGTCTTCGGCGGTGGCCGTACCGAGCCGGTGCAGCGGGATCTCTACAGCGCGTTTCTCGCAAAATGCTCCGAGAAAGATTTCCTCGATATCCGCCAAGTCCGAAAGGCTTGGCCGGGTGCGGAACCGCTCCTGCGGCGGGCGATGTCGAGGGGGAAGGAACCGGCGAGACGGGAGGGCCTGTCCCGACCGCACGTCCTGGGCGTCAGAGCCGGTCGACCGTCGAAGGGGAAAATGGGAAGCGGCTGCCCTCGCAGCCGTTCCAGCGAGGCCGGAGAGGCTGTAGCGCAAGCGAGAGCCCCGGAGAGCTGGATCCCTATTCCCTAGAACCCCCTCGCTTTAGCCATGGGGAGGATCAGCGTTCAAGAAGCCACGGTCCTTCTCCATCTGCTTCCGGGAATCGGCTCGGCGCGGGCGCGCCGGCTGCGCGAGGCATTCGGTTCGGCGGAAGCGGTCTTTGCCGCGAGAGAGTCAACCCTCTCACAGCTCCCCGGGATCGGACCGAGGCTGGCCGCGGAAATTCGCTGCGCCGATCCCGTTCGCGCCCAAATCGAGATCGCCCGCTGCCAAGAACTGGGGATCGATCTCCTTTTCCTTGGAGGGCCGGGCTACCCGGAAGCCCTGGGCGAAATTCCCGATCCCCCGCTTCTGCTCTATCTCCGCGGCAAGCGTCCTGATCCCTGGCTGCGCGGAATCGCAATCGTCGGATCGCGCCGAACGAGCGTCTATGGAATCGAGACAGCCCGCCGCCTCTCCTTCCAGCTCGCCTATGCCGGCATCCCGGTAATCTCGGGGCTGGCGCGCGGCATCGACACCGCTGCTCACATGGGCGCTCTCGCCGCCCAAGGCTCCACCTGGGCGATCCTCGGCTGTGGGATCGATCATGTCTACCCGCCGGAAAACGAGGAACTCGCCCGGCGGATTGCCGGCGCGGGCTGCCTCTTGAGCGAGTTCCCTCTCGGCACGGCTCCCGCGCGCCACACCTTCCCGCAGCGCAACCGCCTCATCAGCGGCCTCTCCTCGGGAGTGCTCGTGATCGAGGCGCCGGGGGCCAGCGGCGCGCTCTTGACCGCCCGGTGCGCCCTCGAGCAGGGCCGACAGCTTTTCGCGGTTCCCGGACGGATCGACAATCCTCTGGCCGTCGGCTCCAACCGGCTGATCCAGCAAGGAGCCAAGCTGGTCATGGAAGCCGGCGACATCACCTCGGAGCTTGCGCTCTGGCTTCCGACGGCTCCCGTAGCCCAGGAGAGGCCCCTTCCCTCCTCCCTGACCAAGGAAGAGCGCACAGTCTTTGCTGCACTCGGCCTGGAGGAGAGCCCCTTCGACGCGATCGTCGCGAGAACGGGGTTGCCATCGCCCACCGTCTCTTCTACGTTGCTGCGACTCGAAATGAAGCAGCTTGTTCGTCGGCTTCCAGGAAACGCCTTCGTGCGCGTCGCCTAGCACAAGGCGGCGGAAACCCGTGACTTGGGAGACGCTTGGGAAAATGGCCGCGAAAGAAGAGCGCTTCGTTCGGAAATTCATGGCCAAGACTCTCATCATCGCGGAAAAGCCAAGCGTTGCCGCCGATCTCGCCTCGGCGATCGGCGGCTTACCCCACGGTCGCCACGAGACCTATGAAAACGATCGCTATGTCATCTCGTCGGCGATCGGTCATCTGGTCGAACTCTGCCCACCGGGCGAGATGGACCAGAAGCACAAGGGGTGGTCCCTCGACCATCTCCCCATCCTCCCTTCCTCCTTTCGGCTGCGACCGATCCCCCAGACCAAGCAGCGGCTCGACCTGCTGCTCCGGCTGCTCCGGAGAGCCGACGTCGAACGCGTGATCAACGCCTGCGACGCGGGAAGAGAAGGCGAGCTCATCTTCCGCTATCTCATCGACTACGCCGACGTAAAAAAGCCGGTCGACCGCCTCTGGCTCCAATCGATGACCCCGGAGGCGATCCGCCAGGCCTTGAATCACCTTCGGCCACAGGCGGAAATGGAGCCACTGGCGCAGGCGGCTCTTTGCCGCTCCGAGAGCGATTGGCTCATTGGAATCAACGGCACCCGAGCGATGACCGCACTCCACTCCAGACCCGGCGGCTTTGCGCTCACGCCCGTAGGAAGGGTGCAGACGCCCACCCTGGCGGTCGTCGTCCAGCGCGATCGGGAGATCCAGGACTTCCGTCCCCGGAACTATTGGGAGGTCCACGGGACCTTCCAGGCATCCTCGAACTCCTATCCCGGCCGCTGGTTCGATCCCTTGGTCAACTCCGGAAGGAGGACCGAAGCCGCAGAAGGGCGTCCGGAGCGGATCTGGGAGGAGGCCAGGGCCCACGCGATCCGCGAGAAATGTCTCGGAAAGAGCGGCTCCGTCACCGAAGAGCGGAAGGCCGTTCTCCAAGCTCCTCCGCCCCTGTTCGACCTTACCTCTCTCCAGCGGGAGGCCAACGGACGGTTCGGCTTCAGCGCCAAGCGGACTCTGCAGATCGGCCAAGCTCTCTACGAGACCCACAAGGCCCTCACCTACCCGAGAACCGACTCCCGCCATCTTCCCGAAGACTACCAGCCGACCGTTCGCGGCATCGTGGAAAAGCTCGCCTCCCTGTGGAATGGGGTGGCCCGAGCGATTCTCGAGAAAGGCTGGATCCGCCCCAACAAGCGGATCTTCGACAATACCCAGGTCTCCGACCACTTCGCGATCATCCCGACGGGGACCTTGCCGGGCAGCCTCGACCCGGCGGAGCAGCGCATTTACGAATTGGTCTGCAAGCGTTTCCTCGCCGCCTTCTACCCTCCGGCCCGCTTCGAGGCGGTCACCCGAATTACGACGATCGAAGAAGAGAAATTTCGCACCGAGGGGAAGATCCTCCGCGAGCCAGGATGGCTTTCCGTCTATGGGAGAGAAGCTGCCGCGGAGGCGGGCGGAGTGGGAGAGACGCACCTTGCTCCGCTGCCGGACGGGACGACGGCCCGAGCAGAAGCCCTGGAGGTTGTAGGGCTCTCGACCAAGCCTCCTCCCCATTTCACGGAGGCGACTCTTCTCTCGGCCATGGAAAATGCGGGAAAGCTCGTCGAGGAGGAACAGCTCCGCGAAGCCATGGCCAAGAAAGGCTTGGGGACACCCGCGACCCGGGCGGCCATCATCGAAGGGCTCGTCCAGGAGGAATATCTTCGCCGGCAGGCGCGGGAGCTCCTGGCCACCCCGAAGGCCTTTGCTCTCTTCGATCTCCTGCAGGCCGCGGGGATTCCCGTCCTCTCTTCTCCCGAGATGACCGGCGACTGGGAGTGGAAGCTCCAGCAGATCGAGCGCGGCTCGTTCACCCGGCCCCGCTTCATGGAGGAGATCTGTCGCTTGACCCACCAGATTGTAGACGATGCGCGCCGCTTCGGCTCGGCCGAGGCCTATGCCAAACCCATGGAGGTCAAGAGCCCCGTCGACGGCTCTCCCCTTGTGGAGACCCTCTATGATTACCGCTCCGCCGGCGGCTTTCGAATCAGCAAGTTCCTGGCCGGCCGGCCTCTGACCCGCGAAGAGCTGTCGGCGCTCGTCCAGCAAGGCGAGATCGGACCTCTTTCGGGCTTCCGAAGCCGATCCGGCCAGCCCTTCTCGGCCCGGCTCAAGCTCGGACCCGAAGGGAAGATCACCTTTGTCTTTCCCGAAAGTGGCTCCGAAGGCGAGTCCCACCAGATCGTGAACGAAGAGTCTCTCGGCTCCTGCCCGGTGGACGGCGCCGCGGTCTACGAGACGGCGACCGCCTATGCCTGCGAGCATGCCCTGAAAGAGAGCCCAAGCTGCTCCTTCCGCATCGGCAAACAGATCCTCAGCCGTGAGATTTCCCGCGAGGAGATTGCCCAGCTGCTCCGGGAGCGAAAGACCGGGCTCCTCCCGGGCTTCCTCTCTCGAAAGACCAAGCGCCGATTCTCGGCCTTCCTGGAACTCAAGGAAGGCGGGAAGATCGGCTTTGCCTTCGAGAAGCGCATCCCCGCGGCCCCATCTTCGAAGACGGGCTCCCGCCGTCCGCCCAAGAGAACCGGCGAAACCTCCGTCAAAGCCAGGAAAAGCTCCGGGAAGCAATCCTCCGCCCGGGTGCGCAAGAAAAACGGTTAGCCTGCGTATTGCCCAAGCGTTCTCCCGCGGCTTGCGCGGGGACTCCCTGGGAAGGCGAATCTCGCTTGCCATCGAGGCGGGCCTTTTGCCAAGCTGTGTATAGCGTCGATGCTCGGCGCATCCACCGTAACCCTCGCTCAGGAGAATTCATCCGCACATGAACCCGCTCTCCGCTGAAAGACTGCAAAAGCTCGACGCCTATTGGCGCGCGACCAACTATCTGGCCGCGGCGCAATTCTACCTCAAGGAAAACCCTCTTCTGCGGGCACCGCTCCGCCCCGAGCATCTCAAGCCGCGGATTCGCGGCCATTGGGGCTCCGCTCCGGGACTCAATTTGATCTACGTCCATCTCAATCGGCTGATCCAGGATACCGGCGCCCGGCTCCTCTTCCTCACCGGCCCGGGCCACTGCGCCTCGGCCATTTTGGCCAACGTCTACTTGGAGGGGACCTATTCCGAATTTTTCCCTGAGATTCCCCGAAGCCTCGACGGGCTCACCCGGTTTTGCCGGCAGTTCTCCTCGCCGGGAGGCGTGCCGAGCCACGTATCGGCGATGACCCCGGGTTCGATCCACGAAGGGGGAGAGCTCGGCTACTCCCTGCTCCATGCGTTCGGAGCGGTCTTCGACCACCCTGAGTTGATCGCGGCCGCCGTCGTTAGCGACGGCGAGGCGGAGACCGGCCCTCTCTCCGGAAGCTGGCAGTCGATCAACTTCCTCAACCCGAAGCGAGACGGGGCGGTGCTGCCGATCCTCCACATCAACGACGGCAAGCTTTCCGGCCCCACGGTCTTCGGCCGGATGGAGGACGAGGAACTCCGCCTGCTCTTCTCGGGCTTCGGCTACCAGGTGCTAACAGTTGCCGGCTCCGACCCCGCCAAGGTTCATCCCGAATTGGCAAAGGCCCTCGACCAGGCCTACGAGCAGATCCGCTCCTTTCAAAAGGAGGCTCGGGAAAACGGCGGCAAGGGACGTCCCCGGTGGCCCTTGATCCTGCTCCGCACTCCGGACGGTTGGACCGGCCCCAAGGCTGTGGACGGCGTAGCCCTGGAGGGCACCTACCGTTCCCATCGCTCGCCCTTGATGGACGCCGGCGAGAACCCCGAACATCTCCGGCTCCTGGAAAGCTGGCTACGCAGCTACAAGCCTGAAGAGCTCTTCGAGGAGAATGGCTGCCTTCGCGCGGACCTCGAAGCACTGGCCCCGAAAGGGGATCTCCGCATGGGAGCGAGCCCCTACGCCAACGGCGGGAAGCTCCTGGTCGAGCTCGACTTGCCCGACTTCGCCAACTACGCGGTCGCGATCAAGCCGCGCGGGGCGGTGGACTCGGAAGCCACGCGGGTAGCGGGCAGCTTCGTCCGCGACGTCCTTCGACGCAATCCCAACAACTTCCGGGTCTTCTGCCCGGATGAGACCGATTCGAACCGGCTGGGCGCGGTCTTCGAGGTGACCGATCGCTGCTTGGTTTCCAAGCTCCTGCCGGGGGACGACCACATCTCTCCGGACGGAAGGGTCATGGAAATCCTGAGCGAGCATGCCTGCGAGGGCTGGCTCGAAGGCTACCTCTGGACCGGGCGGCACGGACTCTTGGTCTCCTATGAGGCCTTCGCCACCGTCCTTGACTCGATGGCGAGTCAGCACGCCAAATGGCTCAAGCTCTACAAGGAGATTCCTTGGCGCCACCCCGTGGCTTCCCTCAACTACCTGCTCACCTCCCATGTCTGGCGGCAGGAGTACGACGGATATACCCACCAGGGGCCGGGATTTATCGACACACTGATCAACAAGAAGGGAGGCGTCGTCCGGATCTATCTTCCGCCCGACACGAATACGCTCCTCTCGACCCTCGACCACTGCCTGCGCAGCCGCCACTACGTCAACCTGATCATTGCCGAGAAGCAGCCTGCTCTTCAATGGTTGAGTCTGGAGGAGGCCCGGGAGCACTGCGGCCGCGGCGCCTCCGTCTGGGCGTGGGCGGGGAACGACGGCGGAGACCCCGATATCGTCCTCGGATGCGCCGGTGACGTCCCGACCCTGGAAGCGATCGCTGCTGCCTGGCTGCTCCAGACCCACATCCCGGATCTGCGGGTGCGTGTCGTGAACGTGGTCGATCTGATGACCATGTCCCCTCCCGCCTACCATCCGCACGGGGTGGACAACCAGGATTTCGTCAACCTCTTCACCGAGGATAAAGAGGTGATCTTCGCCTTTCACGGCTATCCGCGGATGGTCCACGACCTCGTGCATGGTCGACCCAACCCGGCTCGCTTCCACGTGCGGGGCTATCTCGAGGAGGGAACGACCACCACTTCCTTCGACATGGTCGTCCTCAACGGGATGAGCCGTTATCACTTAGCCATCGAGGCGCTTCGCCGCGTCCCCCGCCTGGCCTCCCGCGTCCAGCCGGTCATTGATCTCTTCGAACAGAAGCTGGCCGAGCACCGCATCTACGTGAAGAGCCATCTCGACGACCTGCCCGAGATTCAAAACTGGACGTGGAGCGCGCCCCATCCGGCAGCCGGATAGACAGGCGCACGGAAGGATTGCCGGCGATTCTCGGGCTTTTCCCTCTTACCGACTTACAATCGCGAGGAGGATTGAATTTCGATTGGATAGCGTTACTATAGTTCCGTATCAGTGTACGGATCAGACGACAGGAAAAGCATTTGGGAGAACCTGACGATTGGCGGTTTTGCCAAGGCGGTCGGGGTCAACGTCGAGACGATTCGGTTCTATCAGCGCAAGGGCCTGTTGCCGGAACCGGCCAAGCCTTACGGCAGTGTCCGACGCTATGGCGGCGCGGACGTGGTTCGGCTGAAATTCGTAAAGTCGGCCCAGCGGCTGGGATTCAGCCTGAACGAGATTGCGGACCTGCTGCGACTCGACGACGGCGCCCATTGCGAGGAAGCCGGCGGCCTGGCCGAGCAGAAGCTCAAGGACGTGCGCGAAAAGATCGCCGACCTGGTGCGCATAGAAGCCGCACTGTCCGAACTGGTGTTCGCTTGCCACTCGCGGCAGGGGAATGTCTCGTGTCCGCTGATCGCCTCGCTCCAGGACAGAGCAAGCCTGACCGAAAATCGCCGCGCAAGCCCCTGGCTTTAGCCATGGGGTGAGCGGCGAGGCAAAGCTTGATGGATATTTACGCGTCTGTATAAGATGCTGGAGAGCATTCGATGCGAGCCAAGACTCCATCTTTCATCGCCGAGTTTCCGTTGCGAACGACCGCGGCGGACGAGCTTGCCCTCTCCAAGCGCCTCGCAGCAGCACGCCAGATCTACAATGCCTCCTTGGGCGAGGCCCTTCGCCGGCTGGCCTTGATGCGGCAATCCAAGGACTGGCAGCACGCTTGCCGGATGCCGAAAACGGTCATGGATGAACAAAGCGGGAATCGGATCTCCAACAAGGAGCGATCCAGCCGCTTCCGAAAAACACAGGAACGATTCGGTTTTACTCGCGACTCCATCCAGAAGTTCGCGGAGGCATGCCGGGATGCCTGCTCCATCGGCGATCATCTCGGATCGCACGAACACGCAGACCGCGAGTCTGCGGGCATTTTCAGGCCGGTCCAGGGCTATGCCTTCGGCGTTCGGGGCCGCCAAGATTCAAGGCCAGCCAGCCGGTTCCACCTCGGTGTCGAAGGCAAGGGCGATGCCCTGATCCGGTTCCGGAAAGAACCGGTTCCGGCGATTCATTGGGCGGGCTTGGTCTTGCCGCTTCGGCTCGATCCGAAGGACAAGCGCGGCTGTCAACGCATCACGCTGGAAGCCCGGACCAAATACGTCCGCATCCTTCGCAGGACGATCCGGGGCCGGATTCGCTGGTACGCGCAGCTCGTCCAGGAAGGACTCGTCCCGCAGGTTCGGCCCGCGGGAGAGGATGTCGTCGGGTACGATCTGGGGCCATCGACAGTGGCCTTCGTCTCCGAAACGGATGCAAGCCTGGAAAAGCTCTGCCCGGAAGTCGAGCAGCCCTGGAGGGAGACGCGGCGGATCTTGCGGTCCTTGGACCGGTCCCGCCGGGCGACCAATCCCGAAAACTACGACGCGAAGGGATGCGTCAAGCGTGGACCCAAGCGCTGGGTCCGGTCGGAACGCTACAAGCGCAGGCGACGGGATCTCGCGGAAACCGAGCGGCGGCTGGCCGCCGCACGGAAGACCGCGCACGGCAATCTCGCGAAGTCGGATATTTGGCGCAGGGAAAGACCCATCAAGGGGGGGAGAAGCTCTATGCTATATGCAGTTTTCAAAAGAATATTTCGGACGGAGCGTCAAGAGGTGCGCGCTCCGGGGATGGTGGGGTGGAGAGGATTCGCCGCCAAAGGCTGAAGAGCGCTGGCGGCGGATTCATCGAGATCGACCCCCGGAAGACCCGCTTTGAGCAGTTCGACGCCATACGACCGGGCACTACGTGAAGAAGCCGCTCCTCGTTCTTGCGGACGCACGTCTTCGGCGATGGCCGCACCGAGCCCGGTGCAGCGGGATCTCTACAGCGCCTTTCTCGCGAAATGCTCCGAGAAGGATTTCCTCGACATCAGCCGGGTTGGAAAGTCCTGGCCGGGTGCGGAACCGCTCCCGCGACGGGCGATGTCGAGAGTGAAGAAACCAGCGAGCCGGGAGGGCTTGTCCCGACCGCACGTCAGGAACGTCAGAGCGGGTCGCCCGTCGAAGGGGAAAATGGGAAGCGGCTGCCCTCGCAGCCGTTCCGGCGAGGCCGGGGATGCTGTAGCGCAAGCGAGAGCCCCGGAGAGCCGGATCTCTATTCTCTAGAACCCCCTGGTTTTAGCCATGGGGAGTTTCAGGGAGTCAGTGCAATCCCAACGGCCACCGGGGAAGACGCACGCGAAGGAAATTCCTCCACCGGCACAGGGTCGGCATCATCCTATCCTACCTGTCTCACAAGCGTTCTCCTCGCTTTCCGTCGCTGAAGCGCTTCGGCCGAGAGCAGGATCACCTCGATCTCCTCGGTGATCTCCTCCTGACGCAGGCGGTTGGCCGCGCCCGTCAACTCGGCGACCCGCTTGTCCAACCGGTCGAGCGCGTTCTGCATATGCTCCATCCGCTTGCGGTTTTCGGCGGCAAGCGACGAGTAGATCGCCTCGTGGAGCGCGGCCAGCAGATAGGTTTCGACCAGATCCTCCGAGAAGTGCCGGGCCGAGATCTGCAGGAGAGGCGAAACCTCCGCAGCCCCCTTCCGAAGCGTTTCGGCGGCGATCGGAAGGGGCAAAAGCCTCCGCTCTTCGATCGACTCCTGATCGGGCTCGTGAAAGATGACGATCAACCCGGTCGAACCCGCCTCGACCAGCTCCCGGATCGCGGCCATGAGCCGCGGGAGGAAGTCGGCGACCTCCTCCCAGACGCTCGGCCCCACCAACGATCGGGAGACCTTCGGGAAGCCCGTCGCCCGCCCCTCCAGCCGCCCGCCCACGAGGATCAGCTCGTAGTCGCCCTTTGCCGCGACCGCCTTGAGCCGCTCCTCCCAAAAGCGGACGAGCGAGGAGTTGAAATCGGCGCAAAAGCCCCGTTCCGAACCCAAGAGGAGATAGGTGGGACGCTCACCGGGACGAACCGGGGGCAGCAACTCAGGATGCGCCCCGTAGAAGCCTTTGGCTATCCCTTCGAGAGCCGTGATCAGATCGCGCTGGACGCCCGAAAATTTGGCGAGCTTGCGCACCTCGACCAGGGCCATGTTTTTCATCGCCTTCATGATCTCGCCGATCTCCTGCAGGGAGTGGCGGTAGTGGAGGATTTCGCGGCGACGGCTCATGCGGCGGCAGAGGCGGGTTGGCGTTCGGATGGGCCAGGGGCGGCGGACGGCGCCAGCGGGCCCAACACCTCCTTGGCGAGGGCCAGCCAACGCTCTCGGGGCTCCTCGAGGGTGAGGCCGGATTGGCGGATCCGGACGAAAAGAGCCTCCTGGGCGGAACGCACCCGGTCGCCCGGAATGGGGTCAAAAAGGTTCTCGTTGAATGCCACCAGCCAGCCGAGCTCCTGCTCGGGACTTACCGGCGCAAGCTTTTCCTGCTTGAGGAGATCGCGAAGAAGCCTGCCTCGATGGATTCTCTTCTCGAGCGATGCCTCCAGCTTGGTTCCGAACCGGGTAAAGACTTCGAGCTCGAGAAACTGGAGGTAATCGAGCTTCATCCGTCCAGCCTCCTTCCGCAGAGCGGGATGTTGTGCCGCCCCCCCGATCCGGGAGACCGAGCGGGTCACGTCGATCGCGGGAAGCATGCCGGCCGCAAAGAGGCTCTGCTCGAAAAAGACCTGTCCGTCGGTGATGGAGATCAGGTTGGTGGGAATGTAGGCAGCAAGCTCCCCCTGCTGGGTCTCCACGATCGGAATCGCCGTCAAGCTTCCTCCCCCTTGGGCGGCGGCCAGCCGGGTCGACCGCTCCAATAGCCGGCTATGAAGGTAGAAGATATCTCCCGGATAGGCTTCCCGGCCCGGCGGCCGGCGAAGCAGAAGAGAAAGTTCCCGGTAGGTCTGCGCATGCTGCGAAAGATCGTCGTAGATCACCAGCGTCTCTCTCCCCGAACGCATCCACTCTTCGGCCAAGGCGCAGCCGGCAAAGGGCGCCAAGTACTGAAGCCCGGGAAGCGCGGTCGCCTCGGCCACCACGACCGCCGTATATTCCAGGGCGCCCTGCGCCCGAAGCGTCTCCACGACCTGGACGATGCTCGAACGCTTTTGCCCGATCAGGACATAGACGCAGAGCACGTCCCGCCCTTTTTGGCTCACGACCATGTCGAGGCAAAAGCTCGTCTTTCCCAGCCCGTTGTCGCCGATCACCAGCTCCCGCTGCCCCTTGCCGATGGGGATCATCGCGTCAACGATCTTGTTTCCCGTATAGAGGGGCTGATCGACATACTCGCGGTCGATGATCGCCGGCGCGGGAGCCTCCAAAAGTCCCACTCGATCGGTAGCGGGCGCGGGCTTCCCGTCCAGCGGGTTTCCCACCGGATCGACCACTCTTCCCAGCAGGGAGTCCCCGACGGGAATGCTCAGACGTCTTCCGGTTCGATGGGCGAGCGTACCCGCCGTCAGCCCGCTGGTCTCTACCAGCAGCATCACCCCGACCGATTCCTGGCTCAGGCTGTAGACCAGCGCCTGGCTCCCGTCCTCTAGTTCAAGAAGATCGTCGATGGCGGCCGACGAGAGGCCGTCGATCCAGGCGATCCCGTCGCCGACGGAAGTGACCCGGCCGAACTCGGCAACCTCTGGCGCAAACCGGTACTGCTCGACCCAGTTCGCCTTCTGCTCGAGCGGGGAAAGTTCCTTTTTTTCCGGCATGATTTAGCTCTCTCCTTTCGAAGCAAAGAACAAAAGCTCGTCCTTCACGTTTGCGCGGACCATCCAGCCGCCGATAACGGCGCGAACGCCCGCCCCGAGCGAACCGTCAACGAGGGATTCGCAGGGCAACTCCTTTCCGCACGCCTTTTGCAAGGCCTTCGCCAAGCGGTCGCGTCGGGCTTCCTCCAGGAGAAATGCGGTTCGCACCTCGATCTGTCGGACTCCTCCCCGCTCTACCGAGTCTCGGATCTCCGCGACCTTCTCCGGCGGAAGCCCCTCGATCTCCTCGATCGCGCGGTCGACCAGCTTGACCTCGAGATCGGGTGTAACCAAGTCCCGAAGAAAGCGGCTGGCAAACTGGCTGGCGATCCGCAGGGCGCGCGTTTCGGCTTCCTGGGAAAGCATGGCCAGCCGGTGGGCCTCCACCGCTCGCGCCCTCTCCCGCTCTTCCTGCATGAGGCGATCATTTTCGGCCTGGAGTCTGCTCCGTTCCGCCTGCATCTCCTCGAGGAGCTTGGCGCGCGCCTTTTCCTTTTCCGCCTCCCAGAGGGCCATGCGGTTCTCGTAGGCGCTCTGCAGATCCCCGCCCTCCTTCTTGACCCGCTGCGCTTCCTCCCACGCCTTCGCCGTCGCCGCCTTCCGCTCCGCGATCAGCCGCAAGACCGGACGGAAGAGGAGCCGGTGCAGGAGCCAGACCAGGACCAGGAAGTTGAGGACCTGGAGGATGAAGGTCGTCCAGTCGAAGCTCACGGCGATCGCCTCTCGTTCGATTCCACCCGGGACCTACTTATGGAGCAGGTAATCGAGCATCGGGCTTCGGAAGAGAACGATGAGCACGACGACCAGGACGTAAATTGCCAGCGATTCGATCATCGCCAAGCCGATCAAGAGCCAGCGCATGATCGACTTTTCGGCCTCCGGCTGACGGGCCAGCGCCTCGAGCGCTTTGGCCACCGCCATCCCCATGCCGATCCCTGGTCCCACGACGCCTAATCCCATCGCCAAGACCGCCAGCGCGGTCACCAGTGTCGTGAAAAAGCCCAAATCGTTCATCGTGTGATTTCTCCCTTTCGTTGTTCCTTCTCCGTCAGCGCCTGCATGCCTCCGGCGATGTATACCAGGGCCAGCATCCCGAAAATGTAGGCCTGCAAAAGGGCCTCGATGAAATGGAGAAAGAGAAAGGCGACCGGAACCAGAAATCCGGCCAGCAGCAGAAGGATGCCGATCGCGACCTCCATTCCCGTCATATTGCCGAAGAGACGGACGGCCAGAGTCAAGGTTCGGGTCAGCTCGCTCATGACATGAAAAGGGAACATCCAGAACATCGGGGCGAAATATTCCCGCAGGTAGGCGGACGATCCCTCGGCGCGCACCCCGTAGTAGGGCACCGCCATAAAGACGATCGCCGCCAAGGCTCCCGTCACCGAAAGATCCCCCGTCGGGGAATGGAGCCCAGGGATTAGCCCAATCAGGTTGGCAAAAAGAATGTAGATCCAGAGGGCCGCAATGAGCGGCAGGACGCGCTCCGGCGCCTTGGGAATCGACTCCCGGACCGTTGAGTCCATCGCTTGGACCGCCATCTCGACGACAACTTGCCAGCCGGCGGGATCCCGGAGGCGTAGCCGGCTCTTTGTCCAGGCGGCCGCCGATGCGAGGGCTACCGTCAGGGCCGTGGCGGTCACCGCCGACTCGCTCACGGCAAAAGAACCGAGGTGGAGCGTGGGCTGACCCAGAAGTCCCGCTGCGCCCAGAACCAGTTCCGCGCCACTCATAAGTTCTGGCGGAGATGGTTGTAGACGCTGATGGCGCCCAGGAAGACCCCCAGGAGAATCCCCGTGATCGTCCAGTGGACGGCATAGCCCTCCAGGTGCTGGTCGAGCCATCGCCCCAGGAAGGCGCCGAGGACGACCGGGAGGATGAACAGGAGACCGATCGTTCCGAGGGAGAGCCACGAGGAAAGAACGTCGTGCTTCTCTTTTTCGGCCTTCTTCATCCGCTCCACGTCCTGGCTTACCTGGCTGGCCAGCCGCCTTCCGTCTTGCTCCGGCACGGATCGCCCCTTTTTCAGCGCCGCTCCATTTTTCTCGGGATCTTCCAAGATTCGCATCCCTTTCTGGGTCTAATGTTTTACAACACTTCTCTGGGGCGGGTCCGGCCGAGTTCCCAGAGCCGGCGGAGCATCTCCCGCTCGAGATTGCGCGCGAGGGTGTGCATCTCCCGGAGATCCGCTTCCTCCCGCTGGATCTTCCCCTCGAGAGACTGCGCGATCCGATCCCGATCCCGGTCGAGAAAAAAGTGCCGGGTGCAGATCGTCGCCGTGTTGCCCTCGAAGGAGAGGAGTCCGCCGGCCAGCGCAAGATAGGTGACGCCGTCGTCGGCCTCCGAACGGAAACGGGCCAATCCGAGCCGAAGGGAGGTGAGAAAGCGCTCGTGGCCGGCCAGGATTCCGAAGCTTCCCGATGCGTCCGCCCCCACAAAGGAGACGACATCGTCCCGTCGGACCACCTGCGTCGGATCGCGCAGGACCAGCGAAAACGCTCTCATGCGCCCTTCTTCTGCTCCTTCATGCTCCCGCGCATGTAGCACTGCTCCTCGGTCAAGCCGTCCCAATCCCCCCGAAGGAAAGCCTCGCAATCGTCGAGCACCTGCTCGAGAGGGACGGTCTGTCCGGCGATCCCGGTATGCGTCGCGGTCGTGAAGAACGGCTGGGTGAGGTACCGCTGGAGCTTGCGGGCCCGCAGGACGGTCTTCCGATCGTCCTCGGACAACTCCTCCATGCCCAGGAGGTTGATGATGTCCTCGAGCTCCTTGTACCGGGCGAGGACCTTCCGGACCTCGACGGCGATTCGATAATGGCGCTCGCCCAGGAAGGCTCGATCCATCATGTGACTAGTGGAGAGAAGAGGATCGACCGCCGGGTAGAACCCCTTGGCGGCCTGTCCCCGGGAGAGGATCACCACCGTGTCGAGGTGGCTCAGGATCGACATGACCGCCGGATCGGTCATGTCGTCGGCCGGCACGTAGACCGCCTGGACGGCCGTGATATTGCCCCGCTGGGTCGAGACGATCCGATCCTCGAGCTCGGCCACTTCGGTGAGAAGGGTCGGCTGATAGCCCACCATCGCCGGCATACGGCCCAGCAGCCCGGAAACCTCGCTGCCGGCCTGAACGAAGCGAAAGAGATTGTCCATGAGGAAGAGCACTTCCTTCTGGAGGGTGTCGCGGAGATACTCGGCGTAGGAGAGCGCCGTGAGCCCGACCCGGAAGCGCACTCCTGGCGACTCGTTCATCTGCCCGAAGACCATCAGGGTCTGCTCCATGACCCCAGCCTCTTGCATCGAATGCCAGAGCTCGTGGCCCTCCCGGATCCGCTCGCCCACCCCCGCGAAGACCGATACGCCATGGTAGATGGCCGCGACGGCATGCATGAATTCCATCATGAGCACCGTCTTGCCCACGCCCGCTCCGCCGAAGAGCCCCGTCTTCCCCCCCTTCACGAAGGGGCAGAGGAGGTCGATCACCTTGAGGCCCGTCCGGAGGATCTCCTTCGACTCGATCATCTCCGAAAGCGGCGGAGGCTCCTGGACGATGTTCCGGTATTCGGTCGTCGCGATCGGTGCCTTCCCGTCGAGCGGCTCCCCGAAGACATTGACCAAGCGTCCCAGGCACTCCCGAGAAGTGGGAACCCGGAGGAAGCCGCCCCCGTCATGGACAGCCATCCCCCGCCGCAGGCCCGCCGTCGAATGGAGGGTGATCGCGCGAACATGATGCTCGTCGAGATGCTGGTGGACCTCGAAGGTATAGCATTCGTGATCAAAGCAGGTCCGAAGACACCAGTGAATCGGCGGGAGTCGCTCGCATTCGATGTCGACCACCGGCCCGTGGACTTCCACGATCTGACCGGCGACCGCTGGCGAAGGAGACGAGCCTGAGTTGGCTTCCATGGAATAGACCGAGCCTATCACGATGCCGAGGAGACGCGCAACCTCGTAGGGATTCTTCAGGCCCCGGCCGCATCCCGTCCTTGCCGTCGAGCGGCTTCTCGGCCATCTATTCGCAAACCGATCCATGAACCTCGAATCGACCCTCCTCCTCATCGACCTCTACGAACTGACCATGCTTCAGGGTTACTTTTACGAGGGCATGAACGAAACGGCCGTTTTCGAGTTCTTCGTCCGCAAGCTGCCCAAGAATCGAAACTTCCTCATCGCCGCCGGCCTCGAGCAGGTCCTCTCTTTCCTCGAATCCGCTCGCTTCGAGACGGAGGAGATCAACTGGCTCGCGAGCCATGGATTCCGCCGGGAATTCCTCGATTGGCTTCGCCTCTTTCGCTTCCAGGGTGACGTCCATGCCATGCCCGAGGGAACGCTCTTCTTTCCCGAAGAACCGATCCTGCGCGTTACGGCACCCATCCCCCAAGCCCAGCTTTTCGAGAGCCGGATCATGAACTTGCTCCACTTCCAAACCATGATCGCGTCCAAGGCGGCGCGGTCGGTACTGGCCGCTCCTGGCAAGGATCTCGTCGATTTTGGACTTCGCCGGGCGCATGGTGCCGAAGCGGCCCTCTACGCGGCCCGCGCCGCCTTTCTGGCCGGCTTCTCGGCAACCTCCACGGTTCTCGCGGGCAGGCTCTTTGGCATTCCGGTCTCCGGGACGATGGCCCACTCCTTTATCCAAGCGCATGATTCCGAGGAAGAGGCCTTTCTTCGCTTCGCCGAGGCGAATCCCGATCGCGCCGTCTTCCTCGTCGACACCTACGATACGGAGGAAGCTGTCCGGAAGCTCGTCGCCCTCGCCCCACGCCTGAAGGAACGAGACATCCGCCCACTGGCCGTCCGGCTCGACAGCGGGGATCTCGGCGCCCATGCCCGCCACGTCCGCCGGATCCTCGACGATGCGGGCTTGACGGGCGTCGGCATCTTCGCGAGCGGAAACCTCTCCGAAGCAAGGCTTCAAGAGCTCGTTGCGGCGGATGCTCCGATTGACGGCTTCGGAATCGGCACCTCCCTCGACACCTCCTCCGATGCGCCCTACCTCGATTGCGTCTACAAGCTCGAGGAGTATGCGGGGAAGGCTCGGAGGAAGCGCTCCGAGGGCAAGGCAACGTGGCCTGGGCGCAAGCAGGTTTTCCGGCAGCACGATTCCGCCGGCATGGTCGCCTCCGACCTGGTGGCTCTCGACGGGGAGGACCATCCCGGGGAACCCCTTTTACTCCCCGTGATGAAGGGGGGAGCGCGCCTTTCCCCTCCCGAGACGCTGCTCGCCGCCCGAGAGAGGAGCGCACGAGGGCTTGCCTCCCTTCCCGAGGGGTTGCGCAGCCTCATTCCCGTAGCGTCCCCCTACCCCGTACGATTCTCGGCCCAGCTCGAAGAGTTGCGCCGCAGCCTCGATCGGGCCTTCGCCTGATCCCAGGCCCTTGCCGCCATTTCTCACCAACGTTCTCCAGCGGCTACGAACTTGATCAGAAATGGCGGCGAGAGGAGACCGGTCGCGATCAACTTCCTCTTGCCAAGACGACCCGTTCCGAGCTTGGTTCTGGGTAATGCGCCGTCGGCCGACCGCACCCAAGTTCGAGCTGCCCGCGGGAGAGACGAAGGTTCTCCTCCACTCCTGCTGCGCCCCCTGCGCGGGTGCCGTCATGGAGAGGATCCTGGCCAATGGGGCCGAGCTCACGGTCTTTTTCTACAACCCGAACATCCATCCGCGTCCCGAGTACGAACTGCGCAAGCGCGAGAACATCGCCTTTGCCCAAAAGCTCTCCGTGCCCTTCGTCGATGCGGATTACGACACCGACAACTGGTTTTCCCGCGTACGCGGGCTCGAATGGGAGCCCGAGCGCGGCGTGCGCTGCACGGCCTGCTTCGACCTGCGCTTCGAGCGGACCGCCCTCTACGCGGCTGAGCATGGTTTCGCCGTCTTCACGAGTAGCCTCGGCATCTCGCGGTGGAAGGACTTTGAACAGGTTACGGGGGCCGGGATGCGGGCCGCTTCCCGCCATCCCGGCCTCACCTACTGGACCTACAACTGGCGGAAGCTCGGCGGCTCGCAGCGGATGATCACCCTCTCCCGCGAAGAGCGGTTCTACCAGCAGGAGTATTGCGGCTGCCTCTACTCGCTACGGGACACCAACCGCTGGCGAACCGCCCGCGGCCGACCCAGGATCGATCCGGGCAAGAAGTTTTACGGGATGCCCGCCCCGGAGAAGGTCGACACGGCTCGTCCTGCTCCCTCAAGCCCTCCCGCGTGAGACGATGCAGGCTAGCGACGAGAAGCCCTTCCTCGACCATCTGGAAGATCTGCGCTGGATGATCTTCAAGGCGGTGGCCGCCGTGGCGGTGGCAGCCGTCGTCGGCTTCGTGGAAACCAAGCCCATTCTCGGTCTTCTCCTCGACCCCCTCAGGAAGGCGGGAGAAGATCCGACCAAGATCCTCCGCTTCCTGGGCGTCGTCGACCCCTTCTCGGTCCAGCTCCAAATCGGCCTTTTGACCGGAATCGTGCTCTCCCTGCCCGCCGTCCTCTACTTTGTCGGCGAATTTCTCCTCCCCGCGCTTACGGCGACGGAAAAACGGGCGGTTCTTCCGATCTTTTCCGCCGGCGCCCTCCTCTTCCTCGTCGGCGGCTTCTTTTCCTATGCTGGCCTCTTGCCGCAAACCCTCCGCTTCTTCGTCCTTTACAGCCGCAACCTCGGGGTCGAAACCCAGTGGACCCTGCCCAACTACCTCGACTTCGTCATCCAGATGGTGGTGGGCTTCGGCCTCGCCTTCGAGCTTCCTTTGGTCGTTGTCCTATTGACCTACTTCGGCATCCTCCGCGTCGAGCTCATGCGGCGCTATCGCCGGCATGCCATCGTGGTCATCCTCGTCGCCGCCGCCTGCATCACCCCCACCTCCGATCCCTTCACCCTCTTTCTCCTGACCGCTCCCATGTACCTCCTCTACGAGCTCTCCGTCTGGATTGCGGCCGGGATCGAGCGCAGGAGGAACCAGCAGCTCGCTCCTTCCCTGCCTTCGCCCGCGCTTACCTCCGACCGGAAAGCGGACAAGCCGGCTCCGTAGCCGGTCTATCCTCGGGCGATTCCGCCCCGCCTCGCTCTTTGGAGCTCCTTTCGGAGCCTGCGGGAGACCGGGCCGATTGGGAAGGACCGCTCAAGATAGCGATGAACCGGCATGACCCCGATCCAGCTGTTGGTCAAAAAGATCTCCTCGGCCTCCTCGAGCGCGGTCAGCGGGAAGCGCCCCTCGACCACCCTGGCCCGACCCAGGATCCAGTCTCGAACGACCCCGGCGCGGCAACCCACCTCCCGAGCCGGGGTGTAGATCGACTTTCCGCAGACCCAGAAGAGATTGCTGCAAGCGCCCGAAGCGATCTCGCCTCTCTCGTTGCAGAGAAGGGCCTCGTCTGCCGTCACCGACTTCCGGGCCTGCCATCGCGTCAAGTAGCTGAGCGTTTTGAAGCGCGCATCCCAGTTCTCGGAACCGACGCGTTGGGGAGCCGGTTCCAGAGAAAAGGCGCGCCGCGCCGGGGGCTTCTCCTTGGTAAAGCTCTCCCACTGGTCCTCCCATGTCACCACCCAGCGCCAGCGGCCTGTTTCTCCCAGCGGCAGACCGGGAGCCCGTATCCGAAAGTCGACTTTGCGACAGAGCCCCAGGGCATCCGCCGCCTCTCCGAGCGCACGCCAGTGCTCCTCTACGAATTGCGGAAGCCCCTGTTCGACGCGGAGCGTTTCGAAGACGCCGAATCCCGGGAAAAAGGCCCTCCCCTTCTCGGGCATCCCCTGACGATCCCTGCCCCTCACGGCCCGGATGGCGACGAAGTCGATAATGCGGGCGATCGACCACTGGGGTTTGGGAGCTTGTCGAGTTCGTCCAGGATAAGGCGTGGGGTCAGCAGTTCCGGAAGAAGCTTTGGTTGCGCTTGGGGATCGGGTCCGTAGAGAACGTAGGTCGGAACCCCACTCCGGCCCAGCTCGGTCAGCGCCTGCGTGATCGTCGGGTCCCGGTTCGTCCAATCCGCCACCATCCAAACCACTCCTCGGTCGGAAAGCCGCTTACGGACCTCCGGATTGTCGAGAGCCACCCGCTCGTTGACCTTGCACGTCAAGCACCAGGACGCAGTGAAATCCAGGAAGACCGGAACCCCTTCGACTCGCAACTCGCTCAATCGCGCCGCCGAGTAGGGAATCCAAGGAACCTCCTCCTTCCGAGAGCTCGCGTCCCGCAGGAGGTACCCGACCGTCGCGCCAACCACGAGCATCCCGATCAGTCCCGCAAGCAGCCGAACCGGCAGCATTCGGCTCGGATTCGCGTATCTTCCGAAGAGCCAGGCGCCGAAACCCACCGCGACAAGGGCCAGGAGGAGAGAGCCGATGCCGTCGATCCCGCGCAGCTTCCCATAAACCCAGAGCAGCCAGACCACGGCCGCCATCATGGGGAACCCCAAGAGCTGTTTGAAATCCTCCATCCACTGTCCCGGCCTCGGCAGGAACTGCAGCAGAACGGGAAAGGCGGTGAGGAGGAAGACCGGCGCGGCAACCCCGAGTCCCAAGGCACTGAAGACCAGAAAGGCGACCCACATCGGCTGGGCCAGGGCAAAACCAAGGGCCACCCCCATGAACGGGGCGGTGCACGGGCTCGCCACTACGGTAGCCAGGACCCCGCTCGCAAAGCTCCCCAAAAGTCCACGCGCCCGATCGGCCACTTCTCCCATGCTCCCCAAGGAGGCTCCAAACTCGAAGACGCCAAAGAGGCTCAAGGAGACCAGGAAAAAGAGGACGGCCAGAAATGCGACGAAGGGAGCCGACTGGAGTTGAAACCCCCATCCCAAAGCTGCCCCGCGTGCCCGCAGGACAAGCAAGGTCGCGGCCAAGGCGAGAAAGGACGAGAGCACCCCGCCCAGAAAGGCAAGCCCATGCCGGAAGGAGCCCCCATCCTCCTCTTGGCCCCGTTCCACGAGATGAAGAACCTTCAGGGAAAGCACCGGGAAGACGCAGGGCATCAAATTGAGGATCAGGCCACCGAGAAAAGCGAAGCTCAGGGCCAACCAGAGATCCTTCGAGACGGGAAGAGAATGGAGGCTGACCGGTACGGGGACCTTCTCCACCTCTAATGCCCAGGCGATCTTCCGCGTCCCCTTCCATTCCGTCGACTGAGCAAGAAGGAGCCCATCCAGCTTTTTCGGTAGCGCCGCGGGCTTTGGCGGCTGCGGAATCTCGAGTACGATGCCGAACTGCCGCAGCCGAAACATTTGCGGAGCGCTGTCCTTGATCAGGCCTCCCTCCGCAGGCAGGAAGCGGGGCTCCTCCAACACCACCGCCTTCTTTTCCGTGGCCTTGACCTCCAGGTGGAGCTTCCCACGCTCAACCCAGGCGCTGGCCTTCACCGACTTTGGAGGAGGCCCAGGCAAAGCCAACCGGGCTTGCGCAAAGCCGGAACGCAACGACGAATCGACTTTCGCCGGAGCCGACGTCACCGGGAGGATGAGCTGGAGATCGGCGCTCCCGGGGATGCAGCTCTGCGCACACGCCACCCAACTCACCTTGGCCGAGAGTGCCACGGTCTGACCAAACGCCAGCGACGCAGGGGGAGTAACGGAGACCAGGAGCCATGCCTCTCCTTCATAGCCGTAGCTCGTCAAGGGAGGAACCGAAATGACCTCGGGAACCGGCCACTCGATGTGTCCGGCTTGAAAGCCCTCCGGAAGCTTCCATTCGATCCCCGGCGGCGCCCCGGCATCCCCCGGATTCCGCCAGTAGACATGCCAACCCTTGTCCATCCGCAGGCGAACGGCCACCCAGAAAGGGAGTCCCGGAGCAATGGAGTCCGTCTCCGAGAGAAGCGTCGCTTCGACATTCCTGCTGCGGCCCGGGAGGGATTCGGCGGCGCGCAAAACGCGAGGAAAGACGACCCCAAACGCCACGACGATCGCCAATGCCCAAAGCCAACGTCCTCTCTTCATCTACAGAATTATACTACCATAGGCGGGAGCCCAAAAACATGCCATTCTATCGGCGACTCCCATGAGCGTCGCGCGGCCAGAGCTGGAAAAAGCGGTGCGAGACTTTCCTCAGGCACCTGGCGTCTACCTCTTTCGGGATCGTCTCGACCGCGTCATCTACGTCGGCAAGGCACGCAATCTTCACAAGCGTGTCGCCCAGTATTTCCATCCATCCCGGGGCACGGCGGCCAACCGCAAGATTCGCGCAATGGTCGATGTCGCTCGACGGATCGAGTATCACACGGTCCGCTCGGAAGCCGAGGCGATCCTTCTCGAAGGCAAGCTCATCAAGGAGTATCGCCCACGCTACAACGTCAGCTTCCGGGACGACAAGCGCTTCCTCCTCGTGAAGACGAACCTTCGGGAACCCTTTCCCCGCTTCCAGATCACCCGGCTGCGCAAGGAGGATGGCTGCCGCTATTTCGGCCCTTTTGCTTCCTCCGGCGCCCTGCGGACCACGATCAACTGGATGAAGAAGATCTTCGGCTTGCGCTCCTGCGCTCCTCTGGTCCCGGGTGAGAGGGACTACAAGCATTGCCTGGACCGGATCATTAAAAACTGCTCCGCTCCCTGCCTCGGCGCGGTGACCCGGGAGGAGTATCGCGCCCGGGTGGAATCCGCCTGCAACTTCCTGGAGGGAAAGTCTCGGGAGATGGCCGAGGAGATCCGAAAAAAGATGGAAGAGGCGGCTGCCCGGTGGGAGTTCGAGCGGGCGGCCGAGCTCCGGAATCTCTGGGAAGACCTTCGGAAGACGACCAAGCCCGTCAAGCGCTTCCTGCGCGCCTACGAATCCGCGATCTCCCCGAGCCGGGATTTGCAGGAACTTGCGAAGGCGCTGGGTCTTGCCGCTCCCCCGCAAGTCATGGAGTGCTTCGACATCTCGAACATTTCGACCCTCCACAAGGTCGCCTCGATGGTCGTCTTCGAGCAGGGGAAGCCGGCGCGGGGGAGCTATCGGCGCTACCGGATCCGCACCGTGGCCGGCCAAGACGACTTTGCAAGCATCGCCGAAGCGGTGCGCCGGCGTTATCGGCGGGTTTTGGACGAGGGGATCCGCCGCCCCGACCTGATCGTCATCGACGGAGGAGCCGGCCAACTCTCTTTCGCCCTCCGTGAACTTCACGCCCTCGGTTTGACCGACATCCCCGTGATCGGCCTCGCCAAGGAAAACGAGGAGATCTACCGGCCAAACCATTCGCTCCCGCTCCAACTTCCGAAGGATTCCGGCGCGATTCGCCTCCTCCAACGGCTGCGCGATGAAGCGCACCGCTTCGCCAACGCCTATCACCAGCTCCTGCTCCGGCAGCGGGTGCGCGAGAGCCGGCTCGACGACTGCCCCGGGATCAGCCGCAACCGCAAGCGACTCCTGCTCCAGACGTTCGGCTCGGTCGACCGTCTTCGAAAGGCGTCGATCGAAGAAATTGCGGACGTGAAGGGCATCGGACGCAGGCTCGCGGAATCGGTCAGCCGTTACCTCTCCGAGGATCGAGATGCTGGTTGAGCTTCCCTCCACAGAACTAGAGCCTCCCTGTCTCACGAAGTTCGTAGCCGAGGCGCGGCGAATGGGCCTGGATGCTAGCCGCCATTTCTCACAAGCTTTCTCCTGCGGCCCGCCCGACAGGACTTCCAAAGGAGGAGAATCGTGCAGATTCCGATCAGCGGTCTGAACACTTTCTTGTTGACGCTATCAAAACCCTACATTTAGCATGCAAAGCACATGGCTATGTTTGCTAACCTTACATACCGAGCAGCAAGCTCGCTCTATTGCACGAGAGGTTTCCGCCTTGTTTCCGTCGCGCTCCTCTTTGGATCGCTCGTCATACAGGCGAAAGCCAAAGCACGCCGGACTCCTGCGATGCCCGCTTTTCGTGCGAAAGGAATCGCCTCTTGGTACGATGAATCTCGGTTCACTTCGACCGGAGAACGCTATCGGGCCCGCGAGTTCACCGCGGCCCATCCGAGCCTCCCATTCGGCACCATGGTTGCGGTCCGCAACCTCAAAAACGGGAGAGTCGTGCTCGTCCGGATCAATGACCGGGGTCCTCACAAGGGCGGACGGATCATTGACCTCTCCCGGGCCGCGGCTTCGCGTCTTGGCATCCTCTCCGAGGGGTTGGCTCCTGTCGAGTTGAGGATCGTCCCGCCCTCTCCGAAGCCTTTCTCCTTCCTCCCTATCCCCCGCGCAGCGTCAGAAGCCACGGACCGGTACCGTTCTAAAACCTGTCTGTCTCACAAAGTTCGTACCCGAGGCGCGGCGAATGGGCCTGGATACAGGGCGGAGCGCAGGTTTTTTCGCGGAGTGGTCTGACGACCTACGGCGAGGAGGGCCGAAAACCCAAGTCCGAACGAAGCAGGCAGGGTCCATTCCGCAAGCCGAAGGAGAAGCGCTTGGGAGATAGGCAGGTCAACCTCCCGGCCGGGTTGGCCTCGGATTCTACGCGAGGAGAAAAAAACCTTTCTCCTCTCGAGCAGGTTGAGTAAGCTTGGCTGCTCATCGAATTGATCCAGCAACCCATACATCCCCATCCGAGCGGTCGGCGCGGTCCAGGCTCGTGATCCTGTTGTCGTCTAACGCATGAAGAACGTTCTATTTGTCTGCACGGGAAATGTTTGCCGGAGTCCTATGGCGCAGGGCCTCTTCCAAGATCTGGTGCGGGGCCGCGACGACATCCGGGTCGATTCTGCCGGCATCGGCGCGGTTAGTGGAGTCATGCCGAGCGAGCAGGCAATTGAGGTCATGCAGGAGATCGGCATCGAGATCTCTTCGATCCGCAGCAAGCCGGTCTCAGCCGAACTCGTCCGCCGGGCCGATTTCATCTTCTGCATGAGCTACGCGCATCTGGATTCCATTCTGCTTCTCTATCCCTCGGCCTCCGAAAAGACCTACCTGCTCCTCGAGTTCGATTCCGAACTCCCTCTCACCAGCCGGGAGATCCCCGACCCGATCGGCAGCCCCATCGAGATCTACCGCGTCTGCCGGGAGCAGATGCGGCAGGCCATGCCGAAGATCCTCTCCTTCGTGCTGGAATCGGGACGGGCAGGAGTGTCGGAGGGAAGCGAGGGGATGCGGATCGCCCTAGGCTCCGACCACTTCGGATTGGCGCTGAAGCAGGCCGCCCGCGATTGGCTCAAAGGGAGCCAGACGGCCTTCGAAGACTATGGGACGATGAACGAGCTACCGGTCGACTACCCCGACTATGCGGAGCGCGTCGCGCGAGCGATCCTTCAAGGAAAATCCTCCCTGGGTCTTCTCTTTTGTCAGGATGGGATGGGCATGGAGATCGCGGCCAACCGGGTTCCCGGCATTCGGGCCGTGCATGTCTCCAACCCCGAGGAGGCGGCGGCAGCTCGCGTCCGCTACCAGGCGAACGTCCTTTGTATCGGATCCGAGGCTGTCCATGTCACCGAGCTTCCCGCCATTGTCCATGCCTGGCTCTTCTCCCAGCCGGACCCGGTGGCGCACGACCGCGCCCTCCGAAAGCTCGAGCTATTGAGCAAGGTCCCTGCCCGTTCCTCCCCACCTCTACGCATCTCCGCTCTTCCCGCCGCTGATCCCGAGATTGGAGCCCTGATCGAACGCGAGAATCGAAGACAGAGCGCAAATCTCGAATTGATCGCGTCGGAAAACTTCGCGAGCGGCGCCGTAATGGAGGCCCAGGGAAGCTGCCTCACCAACAAATATGCCGAAGGCTATCCGGGAAGAAGGTGGTATGGCGGCTGCGAAAACATGGACGAGATCGAGCGCCTTGCGATCGACAGGGCCAAGCAGCTCTTCGGCGCAGAACATGCCAACGTGCAACCTCACTCGGGTTCGCAAGCGAACATGGCCGTCTACTTCGCCTGTCTCCAGCCCGGGGACAAGATCCTGAGCATGGACTTAGCCCACGGCGGACACCTCACCCATGGATTCAAGATGAATTTTTCGGGCCGCTTCTTCCAAGTCACCCACTACGGGGTCCGTCCGGAAGACGAGCGGATTGACTACGATGGGCTCGCCAAATTGGCGGAAGTCCATCGTCCACGAATGATCGTCGCAGGAGCCTCCTCCTACCCGGCCATCCTCGACTTCGAGGCGCTGCGCCGGATCGCGAATGCCGTGGGTGCCTTTCTGTTCGTCGATATGGCCCATGTGGCGGGCCTCGTGGCAGCGGGTCTGCACCCCTCCCCGGTACCCCACGCCGACTTCGTCACCACGACCACCCACAAGACGCTCCGCGGCCCTCGAGGTGGCATGATCCTCTGCCGCGCGCTCTACGCCAAGGAGATCGATTCGCAAATCTTTCCGGGGATTCAGGGCGGACCGCTTATGCATGTGATTGCGGCGAAGGCGGTCTGCCTCAAGGAAGCCCTCCAGCCCGAATTCCAGTCGTACCAGAACCAGGTGTTGCGCAACGCCCGCGCACTCGCCGAAGCCCTCAAGCACCATGGCTATCGCCTGGTCACGGGAACCACGGAAAACCACCTGCTCCTGGTCGACCTCCGCCCTTGGGGAATCTCCGGGAGGGATGCCCAAGAGCTCCTCGACCGCGTGGGGATCACGGTCAACAAGAACGCCATCCCCTTCGATACGCTCCCGCCCTACCAGGCGGGCGGCATCCGTCTCGGGACGCCGGCGGTCACCACCCGAGGGATGCGGGAAAATGAGATGCTCGACATCGCCGATTGGATTCACCGCGCGCTCACCCATCGAAAGGATGCGCTCGCCCTCGAGAAGATCCGCGAGGAGATCCAGTCCGTCACGATCGAGTTTCCGCTCCCCAGTTGACCGAAAAGCGCCGCGCAAGCCCCTGGCTTTAGCTATGGGGTGAGCGGCGTAGGGTTGCAAGGCAGGAAAACAAGTGTATAAGAGTGGTGGTGCGGTATTGCAGCAATAGGAACGTCGTATTTTCCTGTAAATATCATGTTGGATGGTGTCCGAAGTACGGGAGGAAGGTGTTGGTGGAGCCAATCGGACGGCGGCTAAAGCAGGTGATCCTCGATCTTATTGTCGAGAAGAATGCCGATCAGATTGAGATGGAGGTCATGCCCGATCACGTTCACCTGCTTGTCGGCTGCGATCCTCAGTATGGTATTCATCGGCTCGTGCGCCTGATCAAGGGACGGACGTCAGCCCTTCTCCGCCACGAGTTCCCGGAGTTGCGCCGCAGGATGCCAGCTTTGTGGACCAACAGCTACTTCGTTGCGACCGTCGGCGGAGCTCCGCTGGCGATGGTTAAGCAGCACATTGAGAACCAGAAGCGTATCTGATGCGAGCCAAGACTCCATCTTTCATCGCCGAGTTTCCGTTGCGAACGACCGCGGCGGACGAGGTTGCCCTCTCCAAGCGCCTCGCAGCAGCACGCCAGATCTACAATGCCTCCTTGGGCGAGGCCCTTCGCCGGCTGGCCTTGATGCGGCAATCCAAGGACTGGCAGCACGCTTGCCGGATGCCGAAAACGGTCATGGATGAACAAAGCGGGAAGCGGATCGCCAACAAGGAGCGATCCAGCCGCTTCCGAAAAACACAGGAACGATTCGGTTTTACTCGCGACTCCATCCAGAAGTTCGCGGAGGCATGCCGGGATGCCTGCTCCATCGGTGATCATCTCGGATCGCACGACACGCGGACCGCGAGTCTGCGGGCATTTCAGGCCGTCCAGGGCTATGCCTTCGGCGTTCGGGGTCGGCCAAGATTCAAGCCAGCCAGCCGGTTCCACTCGGTCGAAGGCAAGGGCGATGCCCTGATCCGGTTCCGGAAAGAACCGGTTCCGGCGATTCATTGGGCGGGCTTGGTCTTGCCGCTTCGGCTCGATCCGAAGGACAAGCGCGGCTGTCAGCGCATCGCGCTGGAAGCCCGGACCAAATACGTCCGCATCCTTCGCAGGACGATCCGGTGCCGGATTCGCTGGTACGCGCAGCTCCTCCAGGAAGGACTCGCCCCGCAGGTTCGGCCCGCGGGAGAGGATGTCGTCGGGTACGATCTGGGGCCATCGACAGTGGCCTTCGTCTCCGAAACGGATGCAAGCCTGGAAAAGCTCTGTCCGGAAGTCGAGCAGCCCTGGAGGGAGACGCGGCGGATCCTGCGGTCCCTGGACCGGTCCCGCCGGGCGACCAATCCCGCAAACTACGACGCGAAGGGATGCGTCAAGCGTGGACCCAAGCGCTGGGTCCGGTCGGAACGCTACAAGCGCAGGCGACGGGATCTCTCCGAAACTGAGCGGAAGCTTGCCGTCGCAAGGAAGACCGCGCACGGCAATCTCGCGAATCGGATATTGGCGCAGGGAAAGACCATCAAGGGGGAGAAGCTATGCTATAGCAGTTTTCAAAAGAATTTCGGACGGAGCGTGAAGGTGCGCGCTCCGGGGATGTGGGTGGAGAGGATTCGCCGCAAGGCTGAAAGCGCCGGCGGAGGATTGATCGAGATCGACCCCCGGAAGACCCGCTTGAGCCAGTTCGACCATACGACCGGGCAGTACGCGAAGAAGCCGCTCTCTTTGCGGACGCACGTCTTCGGCGATGGCCGCACCGAGCCGGTGCAGCGGGATCTCTACAGCGCGTTTCTCGCGAAATGCTCCGAGAAGGATTTGCTCGACATCAGCCGGGTTGGAAAGTCCTGGCCGGGTGCGGAACCGCTCCTGCGACGGGCGATGTCGAGGGTGAAGGAACCAGCGAGCCGGGAGGGCTTGTCCCGACCGCACGTCAAGAACGTCAGAGCTGGTCGTCCGTCGAAGGGGAAAATGGGAAGCGGCTGCCCTCGCAGCCGTTCCGGCGAGGCCGGGGATGCTGTAGCGCAAGCGAGAGCCCCGGAGAGCCGGATCTCTATTCTCTAGAACCCCCTGGCTTTAACCATGGGGAGTTTCAGCCGGTTCCTCGATCGAAACTTTCCGCTCTTGTCGAGAGTCGATTGACAAGACGAGACCGGAGGGGCTTAATCGGGAAAATTGGTTAACAAACCCTTATGGACTTCATCAGAACATCCGTGCTCTCTCGTCTTAGCCTATTGAGCCTCAGTCTATTGACTGCGCTAGCCCTCATCGGCTGCGATTTCTACGCCCCCCAGAAGAAGAAGGATGGCCAGTCCCAATCGGACGTGAAGAAGCAAGCGCCCGAGGCGTCGGATGCGGAGGCCAGCCTGGAGGAGGGAGCCCCGCCCACCCAGGAACCGCCCTCCGGTGGCGCGCCGTCGGCGACAGCCCCTTCCGGTGAGGCGACCCCACCCAATCCGAACGCCTCTTCCCCCGGCGGCCAGACCCCTCCTGCGGAAGTCCCCCCACCCTCCGCCAACGAATCCACCCCTCCGAACGAGAGTTCCGGTTCGGGCGCTACTCCCCCGAAATCGGCTCCAGAAAATCCGTAAGCCTTTCATCTTGGAAAGAAAAACGGGGGATTGCTCCGCTTCGTCGGCGAATGCGCTAGAGAATAGGTTGCATCCGGTACTTAGCGGAATAAGATCAAAGCTGCCAGGAGCGGCGGAGCTGCCGGCAGGGTAACCCCGCCAGGTCCGAAAGGAAGCACCGGTAACTTGACCGCGGTTGTCGCTGCTCCTGGTGCCTTTCCCGTCGCGGCGACAAGACCCATGGCTTACGAAGTCTTCGCCAGGAAGTATCGTCCGCGCACCTTCGCGCAGATCGCCGGCCAGCCGCACATCGTGCGGACCTTGGCGGGGGCCATCCGACAAGGGCGCGTTGCCCAGGCCTACCTCTTCGCCGGCCCGCGCGGGACCGGAAAAACCTCCACCGCCCGCATCCTAGCGAAGGCGCTCCAATGCACGGGTGGGCCGAGCGTCGATTTCGATCCCTCCGATCCCATCTGCACGGAGATCGATTCCGGTCGCTGCCTGGACGTCCTGGAGATCGACGGAGCCTCCAACAACGGGGTAGAGCAGGTGCGCGAACTCCGGGAGAGTGCTCGCTTCGCTCCGGCTCAATGTCGCTTCAAGATCTACGTCATCGACGAAGTCCACATGCTGACGCAGGCTGCGTTTAACGCGCTCCTCAAGACTCTCGAGGAGCCTCCGGCCCATGTGAAGTTCATCTTTGCCACGACCGAGCCGCAGAAGGTGCCGGGCACCGTTCACTCTCGATGCCAACGGTTCGATTTTCGGCGGATTTCCGAAAAGGAAATCAGCTCCCATCTCGCTTCGCTTTGCGCAACCGAGGGTCTCGCCGCGGATCCGAAAGCACTCGCGTTGCTCGCGCGAAACGCAGAGGGCTCTCTGCGCGATGCGGAGGGTGCCCTCGATCAGCTCGTCGGCTTTTACGGAGGAGAGCTTTCCGAGAAGGTCGTACTGGAGATGTTCGGAATGGCGGGCACCGGGCCAATCGCCGCCCTCGCCCGACAAATCGCCGAAGGGAACACCGCCGAGGCCCTCCGCCTCTTGCACGAGTTGCTCGAGTCGGGCAAGGAAGCCATGGTGCTTTCCCGGGAGCTCGTCCACCTCTTCCGCAACATTGCCGTCTATCAGACCGCTCCCGCCCTCATCCGGGAAGAGCTTCCGGATTCGGAGCTCTCCGAAGTAGAAGCGATCTCTGGAACGCTCCCTCCGGAAGCGACCCTCTCCCTTCTGGAAGACTTGGCCCAGTGGGAGGGGCGCCTGCGCGTGGCGGCCAATCGCAACCTCTTGCTCGAAGTTGGCATCCTCGAGCTTACCCATCATAAAGAGAAGGTTTCCCTCGAACGGCTTCTCCAAGAACTCTCCTCCGCCACTCCGCTCTCCCCTCCTCTTTCCCTCGGCACCCCAGCCCCTGTCCAAAACACCCCGAAGGAGCCGATCCGCGCTGCCCGGAAGCCAGCACAGCCACCGATTCTTGTGGGCCCGCCCATGCCGAGGGAAGCCGCGGCATCGCTCATACCGCCTGCGGCGGCCAAGGCGACTCCGGAGGAGGCTTGGAGGCTTGCCGTGAGCCGTTTTGCGCAGAAACGGCCTTTGGAAGCCGAGTCGATCCAAAAGAGCCGCTTCCTCGAAAGACGGGGAGACACTCTGGAGATCGCCCTACCCAAGGACTTCGGTCAAAAGGCCGCCTACTTCACCGACCCCCAAAACCGGGCCATTTTGGAAGACTCCTTCCGGGAGGCGCTGGGCCAGGCGGTCAGGGTCGATTTTCTTCTCATTGATCCACCGATCGCGCCGACTCGGAAGGAGCAGCCGGAGGCTACGGCAAAGAGGGCACCCGGCCCAGAGGAGCAGAGGATCGAAGAGGAGTTTCGCAACGACCCGCTCATCCAGGAAGCGCTGCGCCTCTTCGAGGGGCGTATCCTTTCAGTAACCCCCCCACAACCAAAGACGACATGAACCTGAACAAGATGCTCAAACAGGCCCGCCAACTGCAGGAGCAGGCCCATAAATTACAAGAATCTCTCGCCTCCCAGCGATTTGAGGTTGAGGGCGCGGGAGGGAAGCTCCGCGCAGTGGCCAGCGGCGGAGGCCAACTCCTCGATCTCTGGATTGCGCCCGAGCTCGTCGCCGAAGGAGATGCCCAGATGCTCGCCGAGCTTATCCTTGCTAGCGTCCGGGAAGCGCTCGATCGAGCCCGCCGTGCGAGCGAAGCGGAGATGCAAAAGCTCGGCGCGGGTTTGAGCTTGCCGGGAGCACTCTAAGCGGAAACGGAGTGGTCTCCCATGGCGGATTATCCACCGACGGTTCGTGACCTGCTCGCAGCCCTGCGCGAGCTTCCCTCGATCGGACCGCGCAGCGCGGAGCGGCTCGTCCTCTACCTGCTGGAAGAGGCGGACGGAACCAAGGACCGGCTCGCGCGAACTCTCCAAGCGGTGGGGACTCGCGTTCACCCCTGCACGAGATGCGGCTTTTATGCCGAAGAGGAGATCTGCGAACTCTGCCGCGATCCCACCCGGGATCCGCTCCTCTGGTGCCTCGTAGCCTCCCCCGGGGACGTTCTCCGCATCGAGCGGGCCTCCGCGTTTCGGGGTGTCTACCATGTTCTCGGCCGCAAACTATCCCCTCTCGAAGGGGTCGGTCCCGAGCAACTCCCCACGAGCTCCCTCCTAACGCGCATCGAACGGGAGCTCCCCCGGGAAATCATCCTCGCCCTCGGCACCGACGCCGAAGGAGAAGCGACCGCGCTTTATCTGGGGCAACTGCTGAAGAAGACCGGACCCCGAATTTCGAGCCTCGCAACGGGACTCCCCGCCGGAGGCGGTCTCGAATTCGCCGACAGCGTGACGCTTAGCTATGCCCTGGCGGGACGTCGCGAGTTGTAACCTCCCCTCGCGTGTTTGCGCGAGAGCTACCGGTCATTTTGCCAAGGTCGGATGGGATTTGTGGCTGGAATCCGCCGCGGGTCGAGCGTCCGCCCCATCGTGCCGCGGCTTCGGGAGTCGTGCAATCAACACGGCGCAAGATGCCCCCTCACTGACCCGGGCGGCAACACTTCCCAGCGCCCTCCCCCAGGCCCCGTAATGGCCGCTGTGGCCGAGGACGATCAACTCAAACCCCTTCTCCTCGGCAAATTGCACGATTTCGAACGCTGGGCTTCCTGTCTTCCGGGCGACGGTAGCGGGATGTCCCCACCTCCGGCAGGCCGATTCGACATCTTTCTGGATCTCGGCAAGGAAAGCCTCCTCCCGCTCCTGCTGCATTTCGATTTCCCGGCCGATATCGAAGAAGAAGTAGGGCACTGGAGGAACGACCCAGAGCACCCCGCACTCGCTCCCAAGGGATTTGGCAAGGCAGAGCCCCTCGTTGAGGGCGACCCGTCCTCCCTCCGAGCGGTCGTACGCGACAAGGATCTTGCTGTACATCGGCTTCCCCGGCCAGTCCCGTGATTGGCGGTTTTTGATTATAACGTTGAAACGTTGATTCCCCCAAGGGAAAAGGGATTCTTCGCTCCGAATCGCCATGTCCTCTTCTCCTCGAGGCATTTGACCTGGCAAGGAGACGATCGCGGCTCAATATAGGCTTGTCGCTTCGGTTCAGAAGCGACGCGGCCCTTTGGGACTTTCCTGACGCTTGCGCCAGAAGCGATAGAGCAGGAAGCCGAGGATTCCGATCGCGGCAAGCTCCCCCACGCCGAGCGAGGGAAATTTCTTCGGGGAAGGAAAGCCTACGATCATAGGAAACTTGAGCACGACCGGCCGCTTCGCTCCATCCAGGAGCTCCGGACCCTTGATCTCCAGATCATAGCGACCCGGAGTGGAAAAGTAGACGCGTAGTGAGGCGATCCCTTCCCGGTAGATATGCGGCGGGGCTTGTGCCACGATCGCTGTGCTCCCCTCGCGAAAAACGGTGAGCGCGATCGGCATCTTCCAGAGTGGATGGCTCAGCAAGTCGATCACGAGCGTCGCCTCCCCGGTGTTCGGAACATTCTCGCAGTAGCTCTCGTACATTTTGAATGGCTCGTACTTGCAGATGTCGAGATGCGCGGAGTAGCCATCCCGGGTGACGATGCCGCAGTCGATGGGTCCCTTTGGACGATGGCGATGGGCAAAGGAGGAGTTCGGGAGGAGCAGCAGCGAAGCCAGGCATATCCACAGAGAAAGAGGGGCTACCCCCACTGCGCGCTTCCACCCACTCCTCCCAGACCATTGGCCCGCGAGCCCCCCGTTGTCGATGCACCCGTTACTCACTTTGCTTCGCTAAGCCTACTCGGACGAGCAGGATGGAGCAAAAGAAAAAAAGAGAAGAATCCGGAGAGGGAATCGGAAAACGTCCGACCCATGCCCGGCCCGGACGCGGAATCGGAAGGAGGCCAGCCCATATCGGCATATTTCCTAGACAAGATCCCGTGGAAGACGTGGGGACTTTTTGCTTGCTGCCACGACGACGTCGCGGTTAATTGCAATTAAATACAGTTATAGGATAGGAGCGATCCCTTTCCCGTCTCATGCGGGGCAGGGTGTGGCAAAAGGAGAAAAGGCGTGCAGAAAAAGTGGCTAGGCTGGGGACGCATCCTCGGAGTTTTGTTAGGGCTGACGTGGGGCCTGCAACCGCGCATTTCTTGGGCGCACGGGGGTGGTGGACTCGGCGACCTCGGATGCGGCATGCTGCAACAGGGTGGATATGCCATCCATATGGATGTTTATGTCTACAGCTACGGCGGCACCGGGGGTTTCAAGAGTTATTGCCAGAACGTTCCGACGACGGGGAAGATGAGCTTGGTCCTCGATCTCGTCACCCCGCAGTTGCGGAAGATCCCGATCGAGTGCAAGGTCTTCTCTTCCAGTGGTAACTTGGTCTCCCACTTCCAACCACAGGTCTATTCGAGCGGAGTAGCATCCTTGGACCTCAACCTGCCCGATCGAGGCCGATACTTGGTCGAGTTGGCGCTGGTGGGCAAGACCGGTGCGGATGGGAAACCGCTCGTCTTCCGATTTCCGATCACCATCGGGATGGGTATGATCTGGATGGTGGTTGCGGCGGCAGGACTTCTCGTCGTCGGGGGGGCGGGAGCATACGCCTACCAGCGAATCGCGCGTGGTCAGCGGCCGACCGCCGGTCCACGAGAGATCAAGGCGAGCGCTCCTTAAGGGTTGCTTGGCACCGCGCTCCACCGTGGATGGAAATCAGTAAGGGAAAAGAAGCGCGTTACGGCCGTTTCCTCTGACGGCGGAAGAGGAAAAGACATGTTTTTACAACCCGTGGCAGGGAAGCACGCTCCAAGATGGAGGCTTCTCCTCATCCTGGCCGCTGTCGCGATGGGGAGCTTCGCTCTCCTCCATAAGAAAGGCCCAGGGAAGCACTACGACTATTCCGTCGATCCCGATGCCTTCCCAAAGGTGAAACCCTTCGAGGCCGTGCATCTCAAGGACGGCGGGAGCTACTCCCTTTCCGCAGTCAAGGTACAGGACACGATCGCGGGGACGAAGGTCAAGCTTCTGGCCTACAACGGTTCGGTCCCTGGACCGTTTCTCTGGATTCCGCAAGGGGGGCATGTCACGGTCACCTTCACCAACCAGACCGGCGTACCGACCACGATCCATTCCCACGGGGTACGCCAGGACAACTCGGAGGACGGCGTTCCCGATGTCACCCAGCCGGCGATCGCTCCGGGTGCCCGCTATGTCTACCATTTCCGCTTCCCCGATCCCGGAGTCTACTGGTATCATCCCCACTTCCGCGATGATTTCGAGCAAGAGCTCGGCCTCTACGGGGTCTACATGGTCGAGCCTTCCGACAAGGAATACTGGGGCCCGGCCAACCGGGAAATTCCGCTGGTCCTTTCCGACATCCTGATCAAGGACGGCGTCGTCCCGGAGTACCACGCCGACTACATCGATTTCGCCTTCATGGGGAGGTACGGGAATATTCCGCTGGTCAATGGCAAGACCCATCTTTCGATCGACGTCAAGAAGGGGGAGGTGCTTCGCCTCTACCTTATCGACAGCGCGTCGGCCCGTCCGTTCCGCGTCCAGTTTCCCGGCGTCCAGATGAAGCTCGTGGGAACCGATGGCGGACGCTACGAACGGGAGCAGTGGAGTGACGCGGTCGTCGTGAGCCCTTCGGAGCGGCAGATCGTCGAGTGTTACTTTCCTCAGCAGGGCGAGTACAAGCTCATCCACCATGCCGTCGACCCCCTGGTTGGCGCACGGACCTATGAGCTCGTGACCTTCCGCGTCGGCTCGGAGGAAGCCACTCCCTCTTACGCCAAAGAGTTTGGGCTTCTGCGGGAAAACAAGGCGACCATCGCGGAGATGGAGCCGCTGGCCGCCCGCTTTCGCGATACCCCTCCAGACAAGACGATCCGGTTCCTCGTCTCGGTCTCCAGTCAGGCCGCCAAGCAACTGGCGGAACCCGGCAGCGCCCCGGTTGGGCCCAAGGCGGGCGCTGCCTTTCCCGGACTTTTGACAATCCTCGCTAAGACCGGGGCGAAAGTCGAATGGGAAGACCACATGTACAACCAGAACAAGGCGTCGACCTCCCGCGAGGTCCATTGGGAGATCGTCGATCTCGACACCGGCAAGGTCCTTGGCAAGAAGATGGAAAAGGGCATGGGCGACATGGGCGGGAACGTCGATTGGTTCTTCAAGCAAGGAAGCTTCGCTAAAATCCGAATTGTCAATGACATCCATTCGCTTCATCCGATGCAACATCCCTTTCACCTGCACGGACAGAGGTTTCTGGTGCTCAACACCAACGGGGAGGACAACCCGAACAAGGCTTGGAAGGACACGGTTCTCGTCGGCGCCGGCGACACTGTCGACCTCCTGGTCGAGATGAGCAACCCCGGAATCTGGATGGCCCACTGCCATATTCTCGAACATCTGCACAGCGGGATGATGTTCAGCTTCTCCGTCAAGCCCTAGTCTCGACGCAGAGCAAACCCACTCTTTTCGTCTTTACGGGGACGGGACGACTAAATACGCTTTCGTTCGTCGGTCGATCGGCAGAAAGCATGCAGGAGGAGGGACGAATGAAAAGAAGATACCAGCTGTTGGCCGTATTTTGGATCGTCGCGGCCTGGACAGGTCTGACCAGGGCAGAATCCCTTCCTCCTGCTCTCGATTCCGTGATGCCCCCCTACCTTGCGATGGGAAAAGCCCTCGCGGACGATTCGCTCAAGGGAGTAGCCTCGCTGGCAGCGACCATGAAAAGCTTGGTCGAGCGCGAGAAAAGCGGCTTCTTTCCCAAGGAGCTTCCCGCCGACCTGGATCGGCTGGCGAAGGCAACGGACCTCGATACCGCGAGGCTCGCTTATAAGGACGTCAGCGATCGCCTGATTGCCCTCTTCCGGGACCATCATGTCCAGACCGGCCACTACTTCGTCTGCACCTGCCCAATGGCCCAGGCGAGTTGGATTCAGACCGACAAAGAGATCAAGAATCCCTTTTACGGCTCGGCGATGCTACTGTGCGGCGATGTGACCGAAACCTTCTAGGCGGCGGCGGCAGGCAGTTCGTCAGGCTTCTTTGCGCGACGATCTGGCCGGACGGACGCGTACCGTAGGAAGTGTCACTCCCAATATTCTGGACGAGATCTTTGGCCTGAGCAGGTCAACAAAAGCAAACAAAGCGACCTGTCCCCTCTCACCCTTCTTCTCAGGATGTAGAGGACAGGCCGCCTGTTAAGCCGTTGCGACTTGCGACAGGGTTAGCTACCCTTAATCGCGTAAGCCGCCACGAAAATCAACGTCCAGCAAACAATGAGCCAAATTGCACCCATGGTTCCCTTCTCCTTTCCCTTATTCCCTTAATCTTCAGCGAGTTTTTACCCATACCCACTCGTGTGGGCGGTTTGTCTGCCCGCTTGACGCACCCTACTCTGCCGAAGGGAAAGTTGGTGCGCAAGCAATTTGTTCTCTTGAACGGCGACGAAGGGAATGGAGCAAATCGAAAGCCCTAGCCCGTAGACCTCGCAAGCCAAGCTTCCTTGCGCTCAAGATCTCCGAGGCAGCGAAAGCTTCGCCAAAGCAACCTTTCTTCTCCCCTGCCGCAATTCTTCGATTTGCAAACCAAGAAACTTTGTTAGGTTAGTTCATATGGTCGCGAACCCGAAATGGCCGCCTCCCGGGGGAGGGGATGGTAGCGAAACAAACTTTCGCTACCTATTGATCATTCTCTTTCTGGTCATTGCCTTGTCGGTGATCCGTCTCGCCTTTGAACTATCCAACGGGCTGGGATTCTTTTCCCCTCCCCAGTGGTAGCGGGAGACATTGGTTACGGAGACCATTTCTCCATCGCTTGCGTTCGGTGGAGGAGAATGGACGGAGGACGGAGGCCGGGTGCCTCAGCTTTTCCGCCTTGTGGCGGGGGCCGATGGCTTCATTTCCTTTCTCCTTGACTCGTCTGGAGCATGCGACAAGAACTCCTCAGGGGCGATGACTTCGCGCCAGCAACGCGAGGAAGAGGAGCAGAAAGCAGAGGCCGAAGATCATCGCCAAATTGGCGCGAAGACGTTCCGGCTCCCGTTTCCAGCAGTAGAGGGCCTCAAGCCCGTATGCGGCCAAAAAAAAGAGCAAAATCCCTGCCGCTCCGCTAAGGAGGACGCGCCAAAGCCTCTCGCTGCTCATCGACACTCCTTCCGCCGTAAGGAGAAAAAGAGGCCGCCGCCAGCCCCATCCGAAGCGTGGGAAGGCACAGGATTACTTGCCTTCCCCCTTGGTTCCAGTCGTTCCCATCTTGACTGACCCGTCGGCTCCAATCTGGATCTCCTCCCCGCCGTGGAGTGCATGTTCCTCTTTTTTCTCCCCCACAACGACGACCGCCTCCCCTGCGAGGACGTCCACGATCTCCTTGCGATCCTTGAGGGAAACCGAGTAGCTTCCATCCTGCTTGGCCATCATGGTCGCTTGCGCGGTTGCCACCTCGACGTCCATGCCGGAGAAGTGGATCTTGCCGAACTCGAGCCGAAGACGGGTCGGGTTTTCCGCCACGAGCTCTGCATAGCTTTTCGGCTCGATCACTACCTTGGCGGCATTCCCAGGCCAGCCTAGCGTGCAGGTAGCAAAATTGTTGGTGCGAATGCTCCTTCCCGCCTCCAGGCTGTCCCCTACGGAGAGCTGAACCGCGTAGTTCGAAGTCACGATCCCGATCCCTTCGATCGATTCCACCTGGGCCGCGAAGAGGGCCGAGGGGCCGACAGCCAGAGCGAGAATTCCGAACCAGAAACGCAGGGAACACACCGTCCAGGTGGGCCTCGGCGTCACTCCCCTGCTTCGGCTCCTCCTGCTCTTCCCCCCCTTCAGACTCTCTCTTTCCATTGCTCCTCCTTTCATCTTTGTAGCAGACCCGTTCATCGTCAGACGACGCTATCGAAAAGGGGCGGACTTCTTTATCTAGCCCCGCCTTCTTCCTAATCCATTTGCACACAATGTGGCAATCACTACATGCAAGGAGGCTCTTCTTTTCGGGGCCTGCCTCGCCGTGCGCGGCACAGCTTTGGCTTCCGCCCTTGCGAGGGTAAAAAGAGCTACGCCCTTCCCTCCCCGTGGGGAGAAGAAGGGCGCACCGGGTTCAGCTCTCTTTACGAAAGCCGAGGAAACCTACATCTGCGTCACGCCGAACTTCGGAATCACCAACTGATCGGCGATCGCGATGATGGTCCGCGCCCCACTCGGGTCGCTGAAGAAGAGCAATCCGCCAAAGCGGTTTGTCGTCTCATGATACATCGTCAGCCGCTGGTTCTCCCACTCGGCACTCGCCATCACCACCTCGATCACCTTGGTCTCTCCGGGCGCAATCGGCTCGGACGGAGTGATCTTCATCGCCCCGCCGTAAACCTCGGGGAAGTCAGGATTCCAGGTATTTCCCGGAATCTGCTCATTGAGGAATCGAACGTTGGCCGTCGCGAACTCCTTGAGCACCATCGGGCGATCACCGGTGTTGTGCACCTCGAGCCGGAAGGCAAGCGTGCGGGTTGGCACTTCGTAGGTCGCGTCCAGCACCTTCGCCTTGACCGGCGAGGGCTCCGGAGGAAGCGCCTGATTCTTGATGATCGTCTCCTGGATCGGAATCGTATGCGGATACTGCGAGGAGGTCATCGCGTTCGCCAGTGCGACCAGAGCGATCGAACCGAGAGCAAAGATCACCGCGACCTTTTTATCCGAGTCGCTGATCAATTCCTTGCTTCGTCCGGCCGCGACCAGTCCCATCCGGCTCACCATCGGCCTGCTCACCCAGAGCCCCAGCCACGCCACCCCAATCAGGGTCGTCACCAGAGTCCAGATCAACATCCGGGCCTGCCCGTAGTCCTCCAGGTTGATCGTATTCCCCAACAGGGTCTTGATCGGATTGGTGAAACCCTCGTGGCTTCCGTCCACGTCGACGTAGATCGACGGCCCGATCAGCGGACCCGCATCCTTCATGCTGAGCATCACCCCGACAGGCCAGTGACCCGGATAGCGTGCCCTGGTCACTGTCTTGTACTCGTAGGTGCCGCCCAGCTCCAGCAACTCCGAACAGGACATGAACCGATCATTGATCCATGAGCCCACCCGCAGGAACTGGGGTCCGGGAACAAAGAAGTTCAGCCAGCTAATCCCCGTGAAGGCGATCTCCTTCGGCCAGATCGGCATAAGCATGAACTTCCCCGTCACCGTCAAGTCATCCCCGACCTTGAACTTCCTCCCGGAAAACTGGGTGTCGTAAAAGATCACCGTCCGCATCCGGAGGAAGGCCTCCTGCGACTTCTCGCCCAAGGCCCAGAGCCGGGAAGTCGCCGGCCCAGCCAGGATCATCCCCAGCAGAGCCAGTGCCCCTACTCTCCCGATCATCCGCATTCCTCTTTTCTTCATCGTCTGCTTTCCTCCTCTTTAGTATTTCCTCGCTTCCGCAGCATGCTCGTAAGTCTTGAAGAACTTGGTGCTGCCGAAGAAGTGAGCCCCCATCAGCCACCAGGGCACGTACATGCAGACCGAGACGAAGGCCGAGAAGAAGGCGGCCACACCGGTCACCCCACCCGCGAAACTCCGCATCGTTCCCGTCTCCACGATCCGGAGATACTCCGGCGTCGAGGTACGGACATACATGTAGTTGATCACGTCCGCGACGCTCATCAGGGCACCCTGATACTCGACCGGAACATGGAAGGGCGCGATCATCACCCAATTGGTCGGATAGAAGAGCCAGCCCCAGAGCTCGCCCCCCACCAGAGCCGTCACAACCCAGTTGCCGGTGAGCATCAACACGATGTCGAGCACCACGGCCGCCGGAAGAAAGGTCTCCGGGAAGACCATGTTGAGCGGATAATGGGTCCATCCATTGAAGTTGATGTACCGGTTCATCCACTCACCCCAGAGCAACCCCAGGCAGCAGATCGTCGCGCCGATCGGCATGCGGAACTTCGTCCATAAGACCGCCTGCGTCGCCGCCGGGAAGGTGATCTCCATAATGGGAGCCACGATCGGCCACCAGTTCCGGTCTTTCCAGTCAATCCAGAACGACCAGTCTCCGGCCACCAGCATCTGATGCACATGGAAACCGGCCGTCAGCGCCAGGAAGGTCGACAGAAGGACGACCACGTCGAACTTCCGCGAGATCGCCTTGGCTTCCGCGTCTACTTGCGAATATTGCATTAGTTACTTTCCCCCTCTCGAAGAGGAGGGGCGGGTGGCTCCCGCCCCTCTCTTCGCTTTTCTGTTATTGCTTCTTTTTCCGATTCTCGGATCAAAGCCGCGCTTTACGCCGCCAAAGCCGCGCAAGCCGCGGGATCGACCGAGCTCTGCGGATCCTTCATCACCTCAGCCGTGCTCTGAAGCGGCTTGCCGAGGTAGACATGGTTGATCAGCGACACCACCCGCGGGCAGATTTGCGACCAGGTTCCGAGGATGGCCAGCGCACCCCACCCGAACGTCACGAAACCCCAGTGAAGCGGAGCCACGAAGAGCTCCTCCATGAACCACCGGGTGTGTCCGAACTCATTGAGTCCGACGTTCGGGAAAATCATCGCCGGGCTGCCCACCAGGATCACGAAGGGCAAGGAAAATGCCTTCGCGAACTGGGGCAGTCGGGTCATCGCGTAGACCAGCGAGCCCACTCCGAAGATGATGTAGATGGGATAGCTCTGGTAGAACTCGATCACGTGGCTCGGCGTGAAGTCGGTGTCCCGGATCACCGTCTGGTGCCAGGTGCCGTCCTGCTCCGTGAAGTAGCTCGCGCCGGCATAAGCCGCATAGGTGTATGTCACCACAAAGAGTGCCAACGCCCAATAACGCTTGAGCTCCTCCGCCGGAGACAGGCGTTCGAGCGCCTGATCCCGAGTGACCCAAAGCCAGCCCCACAGCGCACCCGCCGTGACCGCTTCGAGCACGAGTTCCGCGAAGAGCATGCCCAACCAGTAGTTGTTGTAATCCGCTGACGCGTAGTCGAGACCCTTCGAAAAGGCGAAAAGCCTCTCGTACACGTTGATTAGCACGTCGAAGACGACCAGCGCGCCGATGGCGATCCCCGCACTCCTCCAGGAAAATGCGGTGACCGGCGGTCGCGCGAGAGCCGTCGCCGTTTGTGTTTCTGCCATATTGTTTATTACTCCGTTTCTTCCACTTTGCTTCTCTGCGCCCCGGATGCACCACCCGAAGCGCGACCGTCACCCTACCGGGATGCCGGCGGAAAGCCGGTCAGCCTTTCGCTAACCGGTCTTCCATGAGCAACCGTAACGCATCGGATGGCGATGGCAAGAGGATTTGCAAAGTTTTTTTAGGCGTTTCCCCTATCCCCTTCCTGTTCTTTCCGATAGGCCTTTCCCTCGCTCCTTTACTCTGGCATCCGTGCCGTCGATGCGCTCGAACCCTACCCGATTCTTGCTCCTTTCGTCTTTTCCCCCGACGGATCTTCACATGCCGATCCGCCCTACAATCCAGGGCGCCCGCTGCGGGACCTTCCCCGACCCCGTTCCGCCCTAGATGCCCGAGTGGTCGTGCCTGAGTCCGGATGACCCGGTCCTCCGACTTTCCGATGGCTGGCCTACCTCTCTCCCCAGAGTTCTCCGGCGGCTGGACCACCGCGCCTCGGGTACGAAATTGGTGAGAAATGGCGAGTAGGGGGAACCATGGATTGACGCGATCCCCACCCTTTGCTGCAATGGCGCTCATGAAGGGAACGGAGTCGTCGGCGCGCTACTTTGACGAGGTAGCCGGGGAGTGGGATACGCTTCGAAAGGGCTATTTCCGCGACGAGGTCCGGGAAAAAGCACTCGACCTCGCACGAGTTCGGCCGGGGGAACGGGCGGCCGACATCGGGGCGGGGACAGGCTTCCTGACCGAAGCGCTCCTGGGACGCGGCCTGGAGGTCGTGGCCGTCGATCGCTCCTCGGCCATGCTCGCCGAGCTGGAGCGGAAGTTTGGCCGGCGGCCCGGCTTCCGGGGCCTGGGCGGAGACACGGAGGCTCTCCCGATCGAGACCGGCACGATCGACTGCTGCTTTGCCAATATGGTCCTCCACCATGTCGAGAACCCGCCAAAGCTGGTCGGGGAATTCTTCCGAGTGCTAAAGCCCGGCGGCCGAGCGGTGCTCACCGACTTTGAACAGCATGGCTTCGACTTCTTCCTGACCGAGTATTACGACCGTTGGCCAGGCTTTCATCCGGCAGAGGTGGCGGCGATGTTCCGGGCCGCCGGCTTTCCCTCGGTGGAAGAGGGATCCCTAGGCGAGGTTTGCCAGGCCGAGAGCTCCGAGGGCGCCCGGGCGATCGTCCCCATCTTTTTCGTTCGGGCGGCGCGATAGCGCACCGTTGCCATTGCCCAGCTTTTCGGACTGGAAGCATTTGCCACCGGATGGTCGAGGCTCCATATTGGCTCCATGAACCCTCATGATCCCAGCAAGGCCCCGAAGGAACAGGAGAGTGACTCTTCCGAGAAGCAGAGGAAGCCATTCGAGAAGAATTTCTACTGGGTTATCACCCTGGCCGGCCTCTATTTCCTCTATCTCATCTATTCGGTCCTCAACCACGATACGGTGAACATCCACGGTCATTAGCGGTCTGGGCTGCTCTGCCCGTGCGGACAGGCAAGGCTTCTGCCGGCGTTGCTTCGCGTCGAAAGGGGAGTATCTTTTTCCCGGAGGAAACGTTGATGAGGCCGCAGAAGGGAGACCAAAATGACTGGCATGTCCGCGGTTCACAGGTCGAAAGGGTTTCCGGGAGCGGCGATTGGGCTCCTGCTCCTCGTGGAGTTAGCCCTGTTTGCTCCGGGGATCCACGCCGTGCCTCAGCCGTCCTCGCCGGCATCCGCCTCTTCCGCTCCCGTGTCGAGCGCTGTTTCCACGGAAGCCGGGATACGGGCTCTGATCGCCAAAGATCTCTATGCGGGGGAGAAGATCGAAGGGCTGACGGTCGCCCCGGAGCCGGAGCAATTCAGGGTCGCGGCACACTGGGAGGCCCACATCGTCGATGACGGAAAGCACTTTCACCCCCTTTTTCATCCTCCGTCGATCATCCTCTACCAAGTCCTGCCCGGCCAGGCGCACTTCCCGATGGATGGCTCGGCGCTCTCCCCAAAAGCCTCATCCGCTCCCGAATTTCGAACATGGCAGAAGAAGCTCGCCTTGACACGGAGCCTGATGCGCCAAGTGGTCGTGCTCCGTTGTATGCTCTACTGTCGACATCAGATGGACGCGCTCGACCAGGACAACTTACAGGCAGCCGAGCAACAACTCTCGACTTTGACGGCGAAATCGCCCGGGCCCTGAAGGCGGCAGCTAGCCGCCATTTCTCACAAATTTCGTAGCCGAGGCGCGGCGCCGGTTTTCCCCTGGAGCAATATGAGGGGAGATACGGCAAGGATGGAAAACCAAGGGAGAGCGAAGCAGACGAGGCCATTTGGCAAGCCGCAGGAGAACGCGTGGGAGACCTGCAGGTTAACTGCAAGGGGCTCGAGCGCCCGGCACTAGCCACCAGAAGCGCTCAAGCCCCTTGTTCGGTTTCTCTTGCCAATCGGCGTTACTTCACCGCGTGCATTTCGGCAAGCTGGTCGATATAGGCCGTGGCCGCCTCCGCCAGCTTGTGGGTATAGGTCATTTCCGAGCTTTCCCCGGCTCCCTTTTGGTGGAGCTCGGTCATCGTCTTGCTCTGTAACACGCTTTTTACGAGTGCCTTACCTTCTCGAATCATGCCTTTTCCGTGCTCGACCGCCTGCTCATCGACGCCAGGAGCCATGTTCATCTCGCCGAGCATGACGAGGTTAGAACCTTCAGCCGCCATCTGCACCGCATGATTGATCACCAGATGCATGTGGTGGAGCTGCATCGAGCCCTGATGCTCTTGGGCATGTAGAGGCTGGACGGCGGTTCCGATCCCCAACAGTGCAATCGACACCAAGAGAAGAGTCATCTTCTTCATCGCTGTTCTCCTTCCGTTGTTATGGTTTCGTCACTTCCTTCCGCTTGGAAAGGAAGAACTTAATTTGAACCTTAGCATAAACTTCTAGCTTATGAAGAAAAAGTTGCAACCATCGCGGCGCCTCCGAAGGATCTCCTCCAGAACGAGGCCGAGGAAACACGAAGAGCAGGATGGATGGGGAGTCCGTGCTTTTCCGACGAGCCGCCTCCGCGAGGCGCCAACGACGCTACGGACCTTGTGGAACAGACTGCGCGGTCGGCGCTCGATCCGCTTTCATCTCCTCCTGGAGGACTTGGAGCAGCATCTTCGCCGTTTCCCCGGTGAGGGAGACGCAGTGTTCCAGGTGAGAAGGAGTGCCCCACTCGATCTTCCTGGTCAACCATCTGCAGCAGTTGGCCCGGTAACGTTCCTTGAAAAGGGCTTCCAGCTTTTGGATGGCTCGGTCGACTTCCGAGTGATTCCCCGCATCGCGTCCACCCCCGCGGGCCTGGTGTCCTCCCCGCTCCTCAGCGAGAACGAGGCCGAGGAAGACCGATGCCCCGTTGACGGCGCCACAAAGGCACCGGCTTTGCCCGAGCCCTCCGCCGAAACCCCTCACGTAGCGAAGATCCACGGGAACGCCGAGCGCCTCGCTGAAGGCCAGCAGCATCGACTCGGCGCAGTGGAAGCCTCCTTTTGCGAAAAACTCCTCCGCCTTGCTTTCCACCGTTTCGGGAGCCACGGAGGCCACGCGCTCCTGCCACCGCGGATTAGGAAGAGTCTCGTTCATCTCTCCAGCCTAGGATCGCCATGGCCGGGTTCAAGGGAAAAAATGGCCGACGTCGCCCCACGGGAGAGACTCGCTCTCGAACGGCTTGACATGTCGGCGCCCCTTCGCATTCTCTTTCCTTGGTGAGAAGAGGGGCGAAAGAGGAGGTTTCGACACGAAGGAAGAGGGGCAAGCTTCTCGCCGGTTGGCTCTGCTCCTTCCTGTTCGCTCTGCCGCTCTTGGCCGAGACTCTTCCGCGGGGGCCGAGCCTGGCCCTCCCTTCCCACTCCCGACTCGTCTGGTTGGCCCATGCGACGGGGTTCCAGGTTTACACGGCTCAGGCGCCTGCCGGGGCCCAATCTCCCCTCCGTTGGGTCTTCCAAGAGCCGGACGCGACCCTCCAGGATTCTACGGGAGCCGCGATTGGCCGCCATTTCCGAGGGCCCTGCTGGGAGGCGGAGGACGGTAGCCGGATCCTGGGCTCGCTCCCTCCTTTGGCCCAAACCCCTGGTCGCAGCCCGTCCGACATCCCCTGGCTGCTGATCGAGGCCCATAGCACCGGAACGGCCGGAGTGCTCTCCGGAGTTACTCATGTCCTTCGGGTCGGCACCGCGGGCGGGGCCGCGCCGGCAAAGCCGCCCTCGAGCCTCGGAGAGACCGTCCGCATCCGCTATCAGGCGACCTATCTCTTCCTGGCACCCGAGACGGGATCGACCCCGTCCCCGCGCTGAGGGATCTCTCGCGCCTGGCCTGCTTGTCTCACAAAGTTCGTACCCGAAGTGCGGCGAACGGGCCTGAATGCAAGGTGGGGCGCCGGTTTTCCCCCGGAGCCGTAGGGCCGCATGCGGCGAGGAGGGCCACAAACCCAAGTCCCAGCGAAGCAGACAGGTCCATTTCGCAAGCCGCAGGAGAAAGCTTGTGTGGAGTCGAGGAGTGGCGCGGTGCGACGTAGGAGAGCCATAGCGGGAGCTGCCCCTTTCGGTATGACAGTGCCTGAGTATCTCTCCCTATCGGCCGTTTCCACTCCCCGCTCATCAAACCGAACAGGCGGATTTCCCGCATTCGGCTTCCGGACAAGGTTGGCGCAGGATTATGCCCACGGTAAGCTCCTCATACAGCTCTCGAGGGAGAGGAGGTCGAACTTGCCTTCGCTTTCTCCTGCAACGTCATCTGGAGCTTCCGAACGCGCAAGGGAGGTTATAGGCGTACCGCCACCCTCCGTTCTCGCTCCTTCCGACGTTTCCCTTGAACTAAGGCCCCTTCCCTCCCTCGGACTTTCTCCGAGCTCACAGGTGTCGGGTCGGAGGAGGCGCCCATTGAAGAGGTTGCCTCCGTCCGCCGCACAAACTGGACGTGCGGTTTTCCCGCATCCAGCTTTCATGAAAGGGCTTTCGCGATCTGGAGAGAGGGTATGAGCGAGAGTGGACCTTCTGCTCCCGACCTTCGAGAACCAGATGATCGGATAGTCTCCTCGAAGCGTGACGTTCGGGTTTTTGAGCCTGTCCGACAATTTGTGTGTGGGTCACAACCGAAGTAGAAGGAGATGAAAATGGAAAGGGAAAGGGAAGTGACCACGAACAACGAGCAGGAAGCGCAGGGCCGAGAGGCCAAGAAGCCTGGGATCAGTGCGGCGATCATTGAAGAGCTGATGAAGGACTACCGGAGGCCGGAAGATCTGGTCGGTCCGGGAGGAATCATGGAGCAGCTGACCAAGCGGCTCTATGAGCGGGTGCTTGGGGCGGAGATGACGCACTATCTGGGTTACGAGAAGGGCCAGGCGCCCAAGGGCGAAGCGGGCCAGAGGCGGGAGAACCATCGCAACGGGACCAGCCGAAAGACCTTGGTGAGCGAGGACGGGCGCCTGGAAATCGAGGTGCCGCGTGATCGAGCCGGGGACTTCGAGCCCCAGTTTATCCGCAAGAGGCAACGGCGGTTTGGGGGCTTTGATTCCAAGATCATCGCCATGTATGCCCAAGGGATGACGGTGCGGGAGATCCAGGCGTTTTTGGAAGAGCAGTACAAGGTGGAGGTTTCTGCCGATCTGATCAGCACGGTGACCGATTCGGTGATGGACGATGTGCTCGAGTGGCAGAGCCGGCCGCTGGAGAGGATGTATCCGGTCGTCTTCTTCGATGCCTTGCGGGTCAAGATCCGGGATGAGGGAGCGGTCAGAAATAAGGCGGTCTATCTGGCCTTGGGAATCCGGCACGACGGCACCAAGGATGTGCTGGGTCTTTGGATCCAGCAAACCGAAGGAGCCAAGTTCTGGTTAGCGGTGATGAACGAACTCAAGCATCGCGGGATGGAGGACATCTTGATTGCGGTCGTCGACGGGCTCAAGGGGTTTCCGGATGCGATCACAGCCGTTTTCCCCCAGGCGCAGATTCAGACCTGTATCGTGCATCTGATCCGCAATTCGCTCTCCTTGTGCAATTGGAAGGAGCGCCGGTCGGTGGCAGGGGAACTCAAGCGCATCTACAGTGCGGAAACTGCTGAAGTCGCCGCCAAGCGACTCGAAGAGTTCGCCGCCGGCGAGTGGGGGAAGAAACTCCCGACCATCGTCCAGATGTGGCGAAGAGTCTGGGAAGAAGTCATTCCGTTCTTCGCCTTCCCGCAAGAGATCCGAAAGATGATCTACACGACCAATGCCATCGAGAGCCTGCACATGCAGTTGCGCAAGGTCCTCAAGACCAGAGGACATTTTCCCAATGATGAAGCGGCGACCAAATTGATTTTCCTGGTCTTACGGAACGTCAGCAAGAAATGGAAACATCCATCGCCGATCTGGAACCAGGCGGCCAGGCAATTTGCGATCCAGTTCGGGGAGCGATTCTTCCTGGCGGGAGCGGCCTAAAAGCCATGAAAAAGTGGAGAGTTGCTTCCCACGCCTTGAATAACCCCCAAGCGGGTTATTCACAACTGGCCCGGCTAGAGCCGACCGCTTTGGAGAAGCGGTCTCGCCGGTCCGAGTTGACGGCGCGAGAACAACTCTCTTTACTGTTAGACAACAAAGCGGAAAATCGACCCGCACACAAAAAAGCGGACACTACCGGGTTTTTCACATAGGGAACTTTCCATCTTCACGCTTCTTGCTCACCTATCTCGATGTATCCTGCCTCGATCCTTTCACGAACGTCCTTCCCCGGACCACTCGCAGTCCGCCATTGCTGGTCACGCGAGTTGTTCGTCTCGCGCTTCCGGTACTATTACGTTCTCCGACTCCTGGCTGTGCCTCGCTTCCCACTTCGCTTGCGCTTATAGGGTCGCTTACCCGCTTGTTGGCCGGGACACAGTCAGGTCTCCTGGGGTCACACATGAATCTTCCGTATCGTGCCGCCAGCAAACACCTTGGTACGATGGGTGAATGAGTAACGCCTTCGCCCCCATACTACGGGCTCGACCTTGCCCCATCTTGGGCCGACCTGTTCATCCTCGAGGTTGCCCTCATTGATTACAGCCCGATACTTCTCCTCAAACCCTTCGGATTCCGGATCGCTCCGGACACCCTGTCCTCCACCGACTTACGCCGGTGGCCAGCGAGGCAATACCCCCGCTTTTGGATACGGCGCCCCTCATTCGAGCGCCTGAGGGACTTAAACCCTCCTGATTCATGCGCTGCCCAGCGCACAGTATGGACCTATCCGACTCCCACCTGGTCCCGCTTCGGCCCCTCGCAGGGCAGCGGTCGGTCCGCTCGGGGCCAACCCGAGCTCCCGGCCAGATGGGCCTCCCGTGTTGATGCATCGTCCTTTGCCCGCATGCCCTCGCCCAATACCCCGGCGGCTCTCCCCAGTGCACGTATTGCTCTCCTTCCCAGGGAGACAACGGCCTTCGCTTCTTTCTCACGAGCTCGGCGTCCGCATTGCCGGTTTCGAGCCTTTGTTCAGCGTTCACTTTCCTTAGGGCCTGCTTGCTCGCTGACCCGCTTCCCGGGCCTTTTCCCCCAAGAGGCTTCGACCGCTGGCGTTACCACCAGTAGCCGCTCCGGGTGCTTCCGGCTGGAGCAATAGTTGCCGGGTGGAGATCACTCCCTCCCCACTGGGCGATGCACCCTTTTCACGGCGCACGAGAAATGGCGGTTAGCGTTCCCGCCGACCGGCAAGGAAGAAGGCGTCCACCCGGTAGTGCGGCTTCGCGGGACCAAACTCCTCCATCGGGCGCCAGCCGCGCATCCCGGAGGAGAGAGGGATGTCCCTGGGATTGCCGGGATTTCCCAGGTAGGTGAGGTTCCGGTTGATGAGCACCAGGGTATCGCACCCATGCTCCTTGACGACCGCACAGAGCCGTCCGCGTCCCAGGGGAGATGCCCAGACCTCGGTCGCTCCCCGGTAGTAGACCTTCCCGAGAACCTTCCACTGGAAGGGAGGTGCGGCGCCGTAGAAGGAGACCCCCTCATGCTTTTCGAAGGACCGGGCCGGAGGGCTCAATGTGAAGGCCGGCCCCGAGAAGGGCTCCTTCTCGGTTTCCCAGCGCACGCTCCCCGCCTGAGCCTGGAAAAGGAAGCCGACCAAAACCCAAGAGAGGATCACCGACTGTGCGATCCGCCGGCCAACGCACTCCATTCCGACTCCCGCCTATGCTTCCGGATTTCCCGCTCCATCGCCCACCTTCTCGGCATCCGGGCAAAGGACGAAGGGGAGCACCGCAACCGCCCAAAGGGCCAGGGCTCCCATCCAGAGCAATGCCGAAGTGGAAAGGAGCGGAGACCGCCAGGCCGGGATCCGATCGGCCGCGATTCTGGCGAGCAGTGCCACCACCACTCCGCCGATGGCGAACTCGAACGGAATAAAGCGGAACCGAAGCAGGAAGCCCCTCCCGCTCAGCCCGTAGACGACGCGAGCCCCCACCGCAAGGATCATCAACCCGATTCCGCCCAAGAAGAAGACGTGGAGAGAGCCGACCGGATCGAGAAAGGAGGCGAGCAGCAGCCCCAGGACCGATAACGCAAGAGCCAGCCCGGAAGCGACCGTGACGGTTCCCCGATTCAGAATCTCCGGGGAAGCGGGCACGGTAATGGCAAGATAGCCGGCGGCGGTAGCCGTGCACAAAAGCCCTCCCACGAGCCGCTTGCCGCTTGCTTCGAGAAGGAAGCTGCCAACGATCAAGAGCCCTGCTCCCGTCGCGAGCAGGGTAGGCCCGATCCATCCACGGGAAGGTTGGGCTGCCGCTGGATGCGCCTCGTCGGTCTTTTCGGCATAGAGCCGCGGGAGGAAGAAGGCGCTCAACCCAAGGAGCGGAAGGAGGGGAAACCCTTGAAGGAGCAGAAGCGAGCTGAACTGCTGAACCAGGGGGCTCATCCGCATGCCGGCACCCTTCTCCCCTTGCAGGAAGGCTCCTGCCACCGCTCCCACGGCTCCCAGCAACACCAGGACAAAGCTTGGAGGCGGATTCCCCTTGCGCCGGCGCAGAAGCCCGAGGAAGTGCGCCAGCGGCAGGAGAACGGAAAACGAGAAGAGCAGGTCGCCCGCCCACTCTCCCCCCAGCAGCTGGAAGATGCTTCCCGTCAAGAGAGTCACACACAAGAGGAACAACAGGTTTCCACTCAGCGGCTCGACCTTGAGAAGGCGCGGAAGGGAGGTCCCTAGGAAGCCAATCAAAAACGACCCGACAAAACCCTCGATCATGAGTCGCGCATGGCTCTGAGCCGGCGGACAAGGAGCCCATCCCAACGCGGCGAGAGGCCAGACCGCGACCCCCAAAAACCCAAAGACCGTGCCCAACGGGAAGAGAATCCGGTAAGGTTCCCGAATGCAGCGGCGTAGATAGGCAGCCGGCGGGAGCGGCCCGGTCAGCTCAGGCGTCAGTTCCGTTTCCATCCCCTCTTTCTCAGTTCCTCTCACCAGCAGCCGAAGCAGCGCAGCCGGTTCTCATCCCTCTTCTCCGCTTCTTTTTCAAGCTTTCTCCCGTCGGATGTGGCAAGCAAAAACCACTTCCGTTCCCGAGGCAGAGGTTGCTGCCAGATTTGACCAACCAACCGATCTCTCACTATCCTATCCTGCTTCTAGCCGGCTTCATGAGCATGCCCACCTCCGATCCGCCGTTCCCTCCCGGACTTCCCGCCCTCTCCTGGGCCGGTCTCCTTCTGGATCAGCTCCCCGAAGCGCTCTTTGTCCTCAACCCCCAGCACCAGGTCCTTTTCTGGAACCGGGCGTGCGCCCGGCTTACCGGGCTCAGCGCCGAGGAGGTGACGCAGACGGATCGCCACCGAGAAGCCTTCTCTTCCGAGCGGCTTCCCACGCTGGCCGACCTCCTTCTCGACCGCCAGATCGAGCGCCTCCCGGATCTCTATCCCCATGCCGTCTCGACTCGCTTTTCCGCGGACAACGTTCGGATCGACCATTGGTGCTCGTTCCGCTCCGGCGAGCGCCGCTATCTGGCGACTCAGGCCACCCTCCTGTGCGATCCCTCGGGAACGATTCTGGCCGCCGTTCAGACCCACCGCGACCGGACCGCCCCTCGCTTCTCCGAGGAAAAGCTGGCGGAGAGCGAGGCACGCCTAGCCGCCATTCTCGGCTCCTCGATGGATGCCCTCCTCTCCTTCCGAAGAGATCTTCGACTCGAGCTTTTCAACCGAGCGGCCGAGCGCCTCTTCGGGGTGGATCGAGCCAATGCGCTCGGACGGCGGGCCGATTCCTTTCTCTCCCCGCAAAGCCGCCGGCTCTTCGCTCGATTCCTCGCGCTCTGTCAGCCGGAACCCGGCGCGGATGCGGTCTGGATCCCGGAGGGGTTGCACGGCCTCCGGGAATCGGGGGAGGAGTTTCCCCTCGAAGCCACCCTCACGGCAAGCCGTGTCGGCGAGAATCCCCTCTTCACCTTGAGCATCCGGGACGTCGGCGCCCTTCGCCAGGCCCAGCACGCGATCCTCCGGCTGCGCCTGGAGAAGGACTACCTCCACGAGCGGCTCCGCCAGGAAGAGGATTTCGGCGAATTCCTCACCGACTCCCCCAATGTCCGGGAGCTCCTCCGGGAAGTCGAACAGGTCGCTCCCACAGATACAACGGTCCTCCTCCAAGGGGAGACCGGAACCGGAAAGGAGCTCATGGCGCGCGCAATCCACCAGAGGAGTCGCCGGAGCGAGTCGATCCTCGTGAGCGTCAACTGCGCGGCACTCCCGTCGGCACTGATCGAGAGCGAGCTCTTCGGTCACGAGAAAGGAGCCTTCACGGGAGCGGTCCAAGAGCGCAAGGGAAGGTTCGAACTCGCGGACCAAGGGACGCTCTTCCTGGACGAGATCGGAGAGCTTCCGCTCTCGACTCAGGCCAAGCTGCTGCGCGTGCTCCAAGGCGGGGAATTTGAGCGGGTCGGCGGCAGCCGGACACTGCGGGCCGATGTCCGCCTCGTTGCCGCGACCAATCGCTGCCTCGAGCAGGATGTTCAAGCGGGCCGCTTCCGGGCAGACCTTTTCTACCGGATCCACGTCTTTCCGGTCCAGATTCCTGCACTGCGGGAGCGACCGCGCGACATTCCGCTGCTGGCGAATTTCTTCCTGCGCCGCTTTGCGTCCAAGCTGGGCAAGCCGGCAATCACCTTCGCCCCCGGAATCATGGATCGCCTCCTCTCCTACCCGTGGCCCGGGAATGTACGGGAGTTGCAGAACGTAATCGAGCGAGCCGTCATCCTCTCCCGCAGTCCCCTGGTGAACGTCGACTTCCTCACGGGTTCCGCTCCGACGGCCCCGACTCTGCTTGCTCCGTTGCCACACCGCCTCCAAGAGATCGAACAACGTCAGATCCTCGAAGCGCTCAAGCAGTGCCGCTGGCGCATCGCCGGTCCCCGTGGAGCAGCCGCACGCCTCGGCCTTCATCCGAATACCTTACGATTCCGAATGAAAAAATTCGGTCTGTTTGCTCCCGATACAACACCGAAATGATCAAGCTTGGTGAAATGCACCATTCTTAGGCTCTTATTCGCACACTCTGTCTCTTGTCTCTAGAGATAGTGCGATTTGGCATTCAACTTGCTCATGGGCTCTTGCCCTAGCCCGATGTCAGCAAGACCGCATCCATGAACGGAGACGAGCCGTCACCCCGAGACCCCCTTCTTCTTTCGGCCGCTGCCATTGCGGCCTACTTTCTCGCGCTCTTCAATGCGGGATCCTACAACGCGGTTAATCCCCACGCGATGGGAACCTTCGGGGTCAGCCCAAGCCACGGGCCGTGGACCATGGCCGACTTTTTTGCCGCCCAAGCGCTCGGCCTCATCCTTGGCCCGGCGCTTTCGGAACGGTTCGGTCCGCTTCGGGCCTTTCGCTGGGCGACCTGGACGACCGCGGGAGGAAGCCTCCTCTGCGCTTCCGCTCCCTCCTTCCTGCCCTTTCTTGGCGGCCGGATCCTGCAAGGTCTCGGCTCGGGCGTTGGCGTCCCGTTGGGACAGACCCTCATCCTCGAAAGCCATCCCGCGGAGCGCAGGCCCGTCCTGGCATCCTTCTGGAGCATGGCCGGTCTCGTCCCCTACTCGGTGAGTCCGCTGGTCGGCGCCTGGATGGAAGCCCAGTGGGGCTGGAGAAGCTGGTTCCTGGTGAACGGGCCGCTCCTTCTCTTCCTCGGCGAACTCTGCGCTCTCCTGGGACCAAGGCTTCCGATGCGCCCGAGACCCTCATGGGATTGGATGGGATCCCTCCTCCTCTCGGGGAGCATTCTCTCGATCCAGTCCGCTCTCAACATGGGCGACGACTACGACTGGCATCACTCACCCCTCGTCCTCGGCCTCCTCATCGGCGGTCTCGCCGCACTCGCCTACTTCGCAATCTGGGAACTGGGGGAGAGGCATCCCCTCGTGGACCTGCGCCTCTTTCTCCGACCCAACTTCACCCTAGGCATCCTCTCCCTGACCCTAGCCTTCTTCTTCTTCTTTGGGCTCTGGACGACCCACCTCGTCCGCCTCCAACTGCCCGGCTTCGGCGGCTTCACTTCCCTCCTCGCCGCCGCAATCTTCCTCCCGCTCCTCTTCCTCTCCCTGCCGGCGGCCGGCCTTCTGAGCCAGATGCCGCCGAGAGCCCAACCTCCGCGGTTCTTCGCCTGCACGACTCTCCTCCTGTTTTCGCTCTATTGCTGGCTGAGCAGCTCCTACGACTTCTTCCAGCGGCGTTCCTGGTTCTTTCCGATGCTCGGAACCCAGCTCCTCGAAGGCCTCTGCCTGGGCACTCTCTTGCGTCCGATGGGCGGGCTAATGGTTTCCGGTCTCTCTCCGCGCAAGCAACTCTATGCTCTCGAGCTGAGCGCCGCGTTCCGGACGCTCGCCTGCGGCCTTGGAATCGTTGGATTCGGCTCGGTCCTCTACCAGCGGAGCGCCTTTGACCAAGCCCGTCTCACCGAAACCTTCCCTCCTTTCGGAACGCAGACCGAGGAGATCGGCCGGCAGCTTGCAGAATCGGGCCTGCAGGGCCAGCAAGCGCTGGCGTGGCTCACCCGCAGGCTCCTTCTCCATGTCAACATCCTAAGCCTGGACGATGCCTATCGCTTTGCCGCATGGGGCTTCCTCCTGCTCGCCGTAGGCGTCGCCCTGCCTCCGCTCTTCCGCTCGGGCCGGCAATGGCTGCACAGCGACCACGTTCCATGAGCCGATTCCTCCTTTTCCTCCGAATCGCTCTCCTCCTTTCCGGCGGCCTCGGCTTCATCGGATGCGCGGTCCTTCCCAAGGACACGCCGATCGCGAAAAAAATGGCCCTCCCTGCCATGGAAAAGACCCTGGCAGCCGGCAAACCGCTCCGTGCCACACCGGAATGGACACGGCCAATTTGGTGGAAGCAACTTCATAGCCCCGATCTCGACCGGTTGATCGGCGAAGCGCTCTCCGGAAACCCAGGGCTTCGGGCGGCCGCCGATCGGATCCGCTTCTCCTGGGCGATCGCCGCGCACGAGCGGGGACGGCTCCTCCCCTCGCTCGAAGGGCGCCCCTGGCTGCTCAACGACACTCTCGGCCTCTGGCAGATCCCGGGATCGAGCTTCTTTGGCCCCTTCGGCGGCCGCTCTTTTGCTTTCGCCGATTATTCCCCAGCCTTCTTCACCTACCACGTGGATCTCTGGGGGGAAGACCGATCGCGCATCCGTGCCGCGGTCGGAGAGGCGCAAGCCGCCATGGCCGAGTTTGCCCTCTCCCAACTTACCCTCTCGACGACGCTGGCCCGCCGTTACATCGAGCTCGTCTCCCGAGCCGAGGAAGAGGAAATCGTCCGGCAGATGGTCTCCGAGATCGAGCAGGAACTGGCACTCGCGCGCTCCCGCCACCACAAGGCTGGAATCGACACCCTGCTGCCGGTCTACTCCTTGGAGCAACGGCTCGCTGCCGGCCGGCAGCGAGAGAGGATCCTCGAGCGGGAGATTGCCCTGCTGCGAGACGAGATCGCCGCGCTCGCAGGGAAAGGGCCGGACTGGGGGCGGACGATCCCGATCACCCCCGCCTCCTTCCCGAAGCGCTTCCCGCTGCCGGCCTCGGTCCCGCTGGAGCTCTTGAGCCACCGGCCGGATGTCGCCATCGCCCTCTGGCGCGCAGAGTCGGCGGCCCAGCGCGTCCGCGTCGCCAAGACGGCCTTCTACCCGAACATCAACCTCGTCGGCTTCGCCGGCTTTCAAACCCTGAGCATGGCCACGATCCTGCTCGCCCCCGCCCAGGCCTTCATGTACATGATCGGCCCAGCGATCACCCTCCCGATCTTCGAGCGCGGGCAGCTCACCGCACGGCTGGTGGCCGAGCAAGAGGAGTATAATATCGCGGTAGAACGGTACAACGACGCGGTGCTTGGGGCCGCCCGCTCCGTGGCCGACGCGCTCGCCCACTGGAAGGAGAGTAGCGAAAACCTCACGACCCAGGATACGGCGCTCTCCGCCGCCGACCGGTTCGCCCGGCTGACCGATTCCCGGTATAGCGCCGGCCTCGTGACCCGGATCGACCAGATCGAAGCCTCGCTGGCGGCTCGGGAGCAGTCGCTGCGCCTCTCGAGCCTGAAGGCTTCCCACCTCGAGTCGGTAGTTGCCCTCTACGAATCCCTCGGAGGCGGCTATCAATCCTTGGCCACCCCATAACATAACCGCCCGGCTCCGACCCATGCCTCACCCTCCCCTGCTGGAACGACTCGCGCTCCTCTGGAGTCGAATCGCGCGCCCCCAGGAGAGAGAGCGCGGCGGCAGGCGCTCCTCGCTGGAGGAAGCTCGCTCCCGCCGATTGCGCCATCTGACGGTTGGGTTTGGGGCCCTGGCGCTCGGCATCTTCCTCTACTGGCTCCTTTGGGGACGCTTCTGGGTGGCCACCAACGATGCTTACGTGAGCGGGAACCTGGTCCCCCTCAAGGCGCAGGTGGCGGGCACCGTCACCGAGGTCCGAACCGACTCGACCCGCTATGTCCGGAAAGGGGAAGTCGTGGTTCGGCTCGACGGGGTCAAGACCAAGGTCGCCCTCCAGCGCGCCGAGGCGGAGCTGGCCGATGCCGTGCGCCGGGTCGAAACCCTGTTTCGCCAGGCAGCCACCCTCCAGAGTCGGGTTGCCGCCCAAGAGGCGGTCCTCTCCCGGATCGGGTCTGACCTTTCCCGCTACCGGAGCGTGGTTCGGGAGGGGGCCGTCTCCTTCCAGCTCGTGGAAGATACCGAATGGCAGCTTCGGGAGGCCGAGGCCCTCCTCCGCGATCTCGTGGATCAACTGGGGAGCGTCCAGGCCCGCGTCCGGGGCACGACCATTTCGACCAATCCCGAAGTCCTCCGGGCCGCCGCGCTCTACCGCAGCGCCTACCTCGACCATGTCCGCCGCAACGTTGTCGCGCCGGTCTCCGGCTATGTGGCCAAGCGAGCCGTGCAACCCGGGGACGAGGTCTTCCCGGAAAAAACCCTGCTCCTGATCATTCCCTTGGATTATCTCTGGATCGAAGCGAACTACCGCGAAGTCGAACTCACCCACGTCCGGCCAGGACAGCCGGTGCGGATCACCGTCGATCTCTACCCTCGCAAGATCCTCTATCATGGCCTGGTCGAGGGGATCATCCCCAGCGCGGGCAACAACCTCGGGCTTCTCCCCCCGGAAAACGCCACCGGCAACTACATCCACATCGTCGAGCGCGTCCCTGTCCGCATCCGAATCGACCCCAAAGAGCTCCGGGAACATCCCCTCCGGCCGGGACTCTCCTGCGTGACCCGGATCGATACCTGGCGGCGGGGGCAACCGGTCCTTGAGCCGCTCACCGAGATCCCGCCAAGCGCCTTCCGTGCCGACTACCAGACTTCGGTCTATGACGAAGAGGTCGAGCTGCGCGGAGCGGCCGCGGAGATCCAGCGGATCATCGATGCAAACCGGATGCCCGCAGGGCGCCCGGTCCGTTCCGGCGCCCCCTGACCGAAAATCGCCGCGCAAGCCCCTGGCTTTAGCCATGGGGTGAGCGGCGAGGCAAAGCTTGATGGATATTTACGTGTCTGTATAAGATGCTGGAGAGCATTCGATGCGAGCCAAGACTCCATCTTTCATCGCCGAGTTTCCGTTGCGAACGACCGCGGCGGACGAGGTTGCCCTCTCCAAGCGCCTCGCAGCAGCACGCCAGATCTACAATGCCTCCTTGGGCGAGGCCCTTCGCCGGCTGGCCTTGATGCGGCAATCCAAGGACTGGCAGCACGCTTGCCGGATGCCGAAAACGGTCATGGATGAACAAAGCGGGAATCGGATCGCCAACAAGGAGCGATCCAGCCGCTTCCGAAAAACACAGGAACGATTCGGTTTTACTCGCGACTCCATCCAGAAGTTCGCGGAGGCATGCCGGGATGCCTGCTCCATCGGTGATCATCTCGGATCGCACGACACGCAGACCGCGAGTCTGCGGGCATTTCAGGCCGTCCAGGGCTATGCCTTCGGCGTTCGGGGCCGGCCAAGATTCAAGCCAGCCAGCCGGTTCCACTCGGTCGAAGGCAAGGGCGATGCCCTGATCCGGTTCCGGAAAGAACCGGTTCCGGCGATTCATTGGGCGGGCTTGGTCTTGCCGCTTCGGCTCGATCCGAAGGACAAGCGCGGCTGTCAACGCATCACGCTGGAAGCCCGGACCAAATACGTCCGCATCCTTCGCAGGACGATCCGGGGCCGGATTCGCTGGTACGCGCAGCTCGTCCAGGAAGGACTCGTCCCGCAGGTTCGGCCCGCGGGAGAGGATGTCGTCGGGTACGATCTGGGGCCATCGACAGTGGCCTTCGTCTCCGAAACGGATGCAAGCCTGGAAAAGCTCTGCCCGGAAGTCGAGCAGCCCTGGAGGGAGACGCGGCGGATCTTGCGGTCCTTGGACCGGTCCCGCCGGGCGACCAATCCCGCAAACTACGACGCGAAGGGATGCGTCAAGCGTGTGGACCCAAGCGCTGGGTCCGGGTCGGAACGCTACAAGCGCAGGCGACGGGATCTCGCGGAAACCGAGCGGGCGCTGGCCGCCGCGCGGGGAAGACCGCGCACGGCAATCTCGCGAATCGGATATTGGCGCAGGGAAAAGACCATCACAAGGGGGAGAGAAGCTATGCTATAGCAGTTTTCAAAAAGAATTTCGGACGGAGCGTCAAGGTGCGCGCTCCGCGGGGATGTGGGTGGAGAGGATTCGCCGCAAGCCTGAGAGTGCTGGCGGCGGATTCATCGAGATCGATCCCCGGAAGACCCGCTTGAGCCAGTTCGACCATACGACCGGGCACTACGTGAAGAAGCCGCTCTCTTTGCGGACGCACGTCTTCGGCGATGGCCGCACCGAGCCGGTGCAGCGGGATCTCTACAGCGCGTTTCTCGCGAAATGCTCCGAGAAGGATTTCCTCGACATCAGCCGGGTTGGAAAGTCCTGGCCGGGTGCGGAACCCCTCCTGCGACGGGCGATGTCGAGAGTGAAGGAACCAGCGAGCCGGGAGGGCTTGTCCCGACCGCACGTCAGAAACGTCAGAGCGGGTCGCCCGTCGAAGGGGAAAATGGGAAGCGGCGGCCCTCGCAGCCGTTCCGGCGAGGCCGGGGATGCTGTAGCGCAAGCGAGAGCCCCGGAGAGCCGGATCTCTATTCTCTAGAACCCCCTGGATTTAGCCATGGGGAGTTTCAGCGGTTTCCGCGACCGGAAGAGCTTGCGCGCTCGACAGATAGAAACGGGAAGGGAGAGTTCTTGCCTCGACCTCGCCCGGGTCTCCTTCTTATTATGTCTCAATGCTTCGGAGCCTCGGTTTTCTTCTGATCGGCGGACTCGCCCTTGTCGGCGCGCTCACCATCCTGGGAGCCGTTCTCGCGATCCGCCAGGGATTCTCCGCGCGCGAAGCTCCGCCCGCTTGGGAGGCATTCGTGGCGAAACGGTTCCGTCACCTCTCGATCCCCGAGGAAGCGCGCCGGCAGGAGAACCCCTTTCCGCCAACCCCGGATTGGCTCCGGGAGGGGAGGGAGCACTACGCCGATCACTGCGCCCAGTGCCACGCGAACAACGGAAGTGGCGAGACCGAAATGGGCAAAAACCTCTATCCGCGCGCCCCGGACATGCGGAAGCACGGGACCCAGCGCCTGACCGACGGAGAGCTGTACTACATCATCCACAACGGCATCCGGCTGACCGGAATGCCCGCTTGGGGGGAAGAGGGCCATGATGCGGAGAGCTGGAAGCTCGTCCTCTTCCTCCGTCACTTGCCGAAGCTCACGCGCGAGGAGGAAGCCGAGATGGAGAAACTCAACCCGAAGGGTCCCAAGGAGCGCGCGGAGGAGCAGGAGGAGGAGAATTTCCTGCAGGGAGACGAGAAAAGCTCTCCTTGAACTGGGCTCGGGGAGCCGGTAGGCTCCGGGCTCGAGGTTCCCATTCCCCAACGGAGGGCTGGTGGAGCGGACGACAACGGTTTTCGAAAACGGAGAATATTAGGATGCGTAGAGCTCTGGGAGTTTTGCTTGCTTGGATCGTTCTCGCCGTCGGTGCGGGTTCGACCTTCGCGCACGGCAATGAAATCCATGTCATCGGAGAAATCGCTTCCCTCGAAGGGAAGGTCTTGACGGTCAAGTCCCGGGACGGAAAGTCGGTTGCCGTCGAGCTGACCGACCGCTCGAAGATCTCCAAAGGGAAGGAGAAGGAGCCCGCCACTGTGGCCGATCTCGTTCCCGGGGAGCGCGTCGTGATCCATGCCCGCAAAGCGGGCGACAAGCTCCAGGCGAACACCGTTCAGATCGGCAAGGCCAAGGCGGATGCGGAGAAAGCCAAAACGGGACCTTAACTCCGAGGGGCCGATAAAACCAAAACTTGCGAGAGCTCCTTCAAGAGCGCTCCAGGTCGAACCGGTCGAGGTTCATCACCTTGTTCCAGGCGGCGACGAAGTCGTCGACGAACTTCTCTTCCGCATCGAAGCTGCCGTAGACCTCGGCCAGCGCGCGCAGTTCGGACTGGGAACCGAAGATCAGATCGACCCGGGTGGCCGTCCATCTCACCGCACCCGTCTTCCGGTCCCGTCCTTCGAAGAGATCATCGTTGCCGTCCACCGCCTTCCACTCGGTTCCCATGTTGAGCAGGTGAACGAAAAAGTCGTTCGGCAGTACCCCTGGTCGATGGGTGAAGGTCCCGTGTCGGGTTCGGCCAACGTTGGTATCCATCACCCGCATGCCGCCGACGAGCACGGTCATTTCCGGCGCGGTGAGCGTAAGCAACTGCGCCCGATCGACCAGTAACGCCTCGCTCGGCACGTCGAACTTCTCTTTCCGGAAATTGCGGAAGCCGTCGGCTCTCGGCTCGAGCACCGCAAAGGATTCGACATCGGTCTGCTCCGCCAGGGCGTCCATTCGGCCCGGGGCAAACGGCACGGTGACCGAGTGCCCCGCGTTTCTCGCCGCCCGCTCCACGCCGCTGCAGCCGCCGAGTACGATCAGGTCGGCAAGCGACACCTTCTTGCCTCCCGTGGCCTGCGCGTCGAATTCCTTCCGGATCCCTTCGAGCACGGCGAGCACCTTGGCGAGCTGCGCCGGTTCGTTGGCCTCCCAATCTTTCTGCGGACTTAGGCGGATGCGGGCACCGTTGGCCCCACCCCGCTTGTCCGAGCCGCGGAAGGTGGAAGCCGACGCCCAAGCCGTCGCGACCAGCTCCCGCACCGTCAGCCCCGACGCCTGGATCTTGACCTTCAGCGCCGCGATATCCTCCGCGTCCACCAGCCGGTGATCGACGGCGGGGATCGGGTCCTGCCAAAGAAGGTCCACCTTTGGAACCTCAGGGCCCAGGTAGCGAGTCCGGGGGCCCATGTCCCGGTGGGTCAGCTTGAACCAGGCTCGGGCGAACGCATCGGCGAAGGCATCCGGATGCTCGTGGTAGAAGCGTGAGATCTTCTCGTACGTCGGGTCGAACCGGAGCGAGAGATCGGTAGTCAGCATGGTCGGGCCGCGCCTTTTGCCGGAGTCGAACGGTTCGGGAATGACCTCCGGCGCATCCTTGGCGACCCACTGCCAAGCGCCGGCCGGGCTCTTGCTCGGCTCCCACTCGTACTCGAAAAGAAAGTGGAAGAAATCGCTACTCCACCGCGTCGGGGTCCTGCTCCAGATGACCTCCAGGCCGCTGCCGATCGCATCGGCGCCCTTGCCGCTGCGGAAGCGGCTTCGCCAGCCCAGACCTTGCTCGGTAATGTCCGCCGCCTCCGGCTCCGGACCCACGAAGGAGGCGGGGCCGGCACCATGCGTCTTGCCGAAGGTGTGGCCGCCGGCGATCAGCGCCACCGTCTCCTCGTCGTTCATCGCCATGCGCGCGAAGGTCTCGCGGATGTCGACCGCCGCCGCCACGGGGTCCGGATTGCCATTTGGGCCTTCTGGGTTCACGTAGATCAGACCCATCTGCACGGCGGCCAGAGGGTTCTCGAGGTCGCGGTTACCGGAGTAGCGCTTGTCTTCGAGCCACTTGCCTTCCGAGCCCCAGTAGACGGACTCATCAGGCTCCCAAGCGTCCACACGCCCTCCGCCAAAACCGAAAGTCTTCAGGCCCATCGACTCGAGCGCCACGTTGCCCGCAAGGATGATCAGGTCAGCCCAGGAGATCTTGCGGCCATGCTTCCGCTTAACCGGCCAGAGGAGCCGGCGTGCCTTGTCCAGGAGCACGTTGTCCGGCCAGCTGTTGAGCGGGGCAAAACGCTGTTGCCCGGACCCCGCACCGCCGCGGCCGTCGCCTACGCGGTAAGTGCCGGCGCTGTGCCAGGCCATGCGGATGAAGAGCGGCCCGTAATGGCCGAAGTCGGCCGGCCACCAATCCTGCGAGTCGGTCATCAGCGCGCGCAGCTCCTGCTTCACCGCATCGAGGTCAAGGCTCCGGAACTCCCTCGCGTAATCGAAGTCCGCGCCCATCGGGTCCGATAGCGAGGAGTTCTGGCGCAGGATCCTTAGATTGAGCCGGTTGGGCCACCAGTCCTCGTTGGTCTTGCCGCCGCCCGCCGCGGCGGTGTGATGGAAAGGACAATTCGATTCCGTCGTCATTGCTTCTCTCCCCATTCGGCGCGCAACTACGTGTTCCAATTACTATATGCATCCGTCAAGCGAACGCGCATAATTCATAGAGTTCCTGGAAGGAAACCTGCGATTTGAATCGCGGGAGGAATTGCGGTTGCTGGGAACGAGACATGTGACGTAGGATTCCAGATGTGCAACGAGTTGTCACCAATCGCAATTGTGTTTACCAAACCGCATACCATGTGGTATGCTGCCCGAAGTATCGGATCGACGTGTTGACGGGACCGGTGGCCGAGGAAATGCGAGCGATGCTGGATTCGATTTGCGCGAAACGAGATTGGCCGATGATCTCCAAGGAGATTCAGCCGGACCACATCCATCTGTTTCTCAGCATGCCTCCCGCCACTGCCGTGGCCGACGCCGTCAAGGTGCTCAAGGGCGTTACGGCTCGCTTGCTGTTTCAACGGTTTCCAGCACTTAAGGAGCGGTTGTGGGATGGACATCCCTGGTCTCCATCCTATTACGTCGGCACCGCCGGCAATGTCAGCGCGGAAACCATCCGTCGCTACATCAAACGATCCGAACACGTCACCAAGAGGCGATAGGCCATGATGCGCACGGCGTCGATCAAGTTGGACGCGTCGCCAGAGCAGCGAGCGGCGCTTGCCGCGCTGCAATCCGACTTTGCGAACGCCTGCCAGCGGCTTTCCGCCGTCGTTCGCGAGCATCGGGTCTGGAAACGGGTGGCATTGCATCAACGCGCTTATTCGGAGATGCGCTCCTCGACTCCGCTGGGCAGCCAGATGTGCTGCAATGCCATCTTTTCGGTCTGCAAGGCGTACAAGGCACTCAAGGTAACCGGACGGATTCCGAAAGACACGCCGGTTCCGGCAATCAGCTTCCAGCGCGCCAGCGTCCACTTCGACAAGCGCACCTACGCGCTCAAGAAGAATGCCGTCTCGCTTTATACCCTGGGCGGACGCGTCATCGTTCCGATGCGTCTTGGGGAACACCAGCGGCGCATCCTCTCCTTCGGCCGGCCGAAGGAGGCGGAACTGGCGTTTCGGAAGGGGAACTGGTATTTCAACCTCGTCGTCGAATCCGACGACAAGGAGCCGATCGCATCCGGCCCGGTAATGGGAGTGGATGTCGGCGAAAACAATCTCGCGGCACATAGTTTGGGAGGGATATTCGGAGGCGGTCGCCTGTGCGATCGTCGCGACCGCCATCTCGCCCTGCGTCGCCGTCTCCAGTCCAACGGCAGCCGAAGCGCAAAACAGAAGCTCCGGCAGGTCTCCGGCAAGGAGCGGCGGCACGTCACTCATGTGAACCACGAGACGAGCAAGGCCATCGTGCGGGAGGCGCTCGAGGCCGGAATTGCCAAGATCATGATGGAGGACCT
>NZ_KB901875.1:398950-402159 GCF_000379365.1 Verrucomicrobium sp. 3C
CGCGGCGGCCCGCCATTTCGCCCGGCGCCTGCAGCGGCGGGTCGAGGGCCGGCTCCGAATCGCCCTGACCGTCACGATCGGGAGCTACTACCTCCCCTGCCCGTTGGTTGCCTTTCAGGATCGTTACCCGGGCATCCAGATCGAGGTGGAGACCGGGTCGTCCCGGGAGATCATCGGGCGTGCGAAGGATTTCGACCTGGTCTTCGTCGAGGAGCCGCTGGAGCAACTTCCCCGGTCGGATTACATCCGCAAACCTTGGATCAAGGAAGAGATTCTACTGGTGGCCCGCCGGGAGAGCAAGCTGGCGCAGGACTTTCCCGAGGGCGTGTCGCTCTGCCATCTACAGGGGGAAAAGGTGCTCTGGCGAGAGGCCGACTCGGGTGTCCGCCGGGCCGTCGAGCGAGCCTTCGGCAGGGTGCGGCTCAAGCCACCGATCCACATCGAACTGCCCAGCGCTCAAGGTGTCATCGAAGCCGCCCGAGCAGGACTAGGGATCGGCTTTGTCGCGGCCAGCGTGCTGCCGGAGGAGGATGCCGGACTTGCGGCGCTGCGGATCAACCCCCCCGAGGGGTTGTGGTGGCGCCTCGCCATCCTCGTCCCCCCTCCGGCGAAACGCTCCGCAGCCGCCGCCGCGTTCCTGGATCTGCTCGATCGGAGTTCCGAGCCGAGGGTCCGCGGCGGCGTTCCGGCTCCCGAAGATGGCTAAACGCTGTACGATTGGGCGCCCACGCCGGCGAGCCTACCCCCTTCGGTGATCAGGTATTCCTTGCGGATCGGCTTCCCGGCGAACCAGCATTCCAGGATCTCCCGGACTCCCGCCGCATAGCGCGCCTGGGCCGAGAGAGTCGTCCCCGAGATGTGCGGAGTCATCCCCTCATGGGGCATCGTCCTCCAGGGATGATCCTTGGGAGCCGGCTGTGGGAACCAGACGTCCCCGGCATAGCCTGCGAGTTGGCCGCTCTCCAAGGCCCGGACGATCGCATCCCGGTCACAGATCTTCGCGCGAGCCGTGTTGACCAGATAGGTTCCCCGCTTCATCTTGGACAAGAGCGCGTCGTTGAAGAGATGCTCGGTCTCCGGATGGAGCGGACAGTTGATCGTGACGACGTCGCAGTGGGGAACCATCGATGCCGCGTCGGGATGGTAGGTGAGGCCAAGCTCTGCCTCGATCTGCGACGGTAGCCGATGGCGGTCGGTGTAATGAAGGCCGACGTCGAATGGCTTGAGCCGCCGCAGCACGGCAAGGCCGATCCGACCCGCCGCGACGGTTCCCACCTGCATCCCTTCGAGGTCGTAGGCCCGCTCCACGCAGTCGGCAATATTCCAGCCCCCGCCCCGTGCCCAGTCGTGGGAAGGCAGATAATTGCGGACCAGGGAGAGAATCATCATCACCACATGCTCGGCGACGCTGATGCTGTTGCTGAAGGTGACCTCCGCCACCGTGATCTTCCGCTCGTTCGCCGCCTTCAGGTCGACATGGTCGGAGCCGATGCCGGCCGTGATCGCCAGCTTGAGCTTTGGCGCCTTCTCAATCCGTTCGCGGGTCAGGTAGGCGGGCCAGAAGGGCTGCGAAATCACCACATCGCTATCGGGGAGCTCCTGCTCGAAGCGCGAGTTCGGCCCCTCCTTGTCCGAGGTCACGACCAAGGTGTGACCGCTTCCCTCGAGAAACCGCCGCAGCCCGAGCGCTCCTGCGACGCTGCCCAAGAGCTCGCCCGGCCGGAAATCGACTCGCTCCGGACTGGGTGTCGTCTGCCCGTCGGGATAACGCTGGATCATCGGGATCGTCTCCCGGGCATAGACAGGGGGATACCCCTTCACCGGATCATCGTAGAGAACACACAGGATTTTCATTTCTTTTCCTCTCCATCATCGTTTCAGAAAAAGGCCGCTCTCCCATCCGGGACGGCCTCCCCCAAAGCATAAGCGCTTAAACAACGATGATGGAAATAATCCTTTCTTATGGTCCGATCGCGTTTCGTTAAGACCGGGTAGCCGGCAATCCCTTCCGGAAGACTTTTGCCGTGGAGTCGAGGAGTGGCGCGGTGCGACGTAGGAGAGCCATAGCGGGAGCTGCCCCTTTCGGTATGACAGTGCCTGAGTATCTCTTCCTATCGGCCGTTTCCACTCCCCGCTCATCAAACCGAACAGGCGGATTTCCCGCATTCGGCTTCCGGACAAGGTTGGTGCAGGATTATGCCCACGGTAAGCTCCGCGTACATCTCCCGAGGGGGATGAGGTCGAACTTGCCTTCGCTTTCTCCTGCAACGTCCTCTGGAGCCTCCGAACACGCAAGGGAGGTTGTAGGCGTGCCGCCACTCTCCGTTCTCGCTCCTTCCGACGTTTCCCTTGAACTAAGGCCCCTTCCCTCCCTCGGACTTTCTCCGAGCTCACAGGTAGTATGGACCTATCCGACTCCCACCTGGTCCCGCTTCGGCCCCTCGCAGGGCAGCGGTCGGTCCGCTCGGGGCCAGCCCGAGCTCCCGGCCAGATGGGCCTCCCGTGTTGATGCATCGTCCTTTGCCCGCATGCCCTCGCCCAATACCCCGGCGGCTCTCCCCAGTGCGCGTATTGCTCTCCTTCCCAGGGAGACAACGCCCTTCGCTTCTGTCTCACGAGCTCGGCGTCCGCATTACCCGTTTCGGGGCTTTGTTCAGCGTTCACTTTCCTTAGGGCCTGCTTGCTCGCTGACCCGCTTCCCGGGCCTTTTCCCCCAGAGGCTTCGACCGCTGGCGTTACCACCAGTAGCCGCTCCGAGTGCTTCCGGCTGGAGCAATCGTTGCCGGGTGGAGATCACTCCCTCCCCACTGGGCGATGCACCTTTTTCACGGCGCACGAGAAATGGCGGCTAGCAGCCTGTCGGACTTTCCTTTTCCCTCTGGAATATGGTAAAAGAGGGCATGGCTGAGCGATTTGTGATGGTGGATCGGATGACCCCAATGCTTTTGCCCGAGGACATGCGGGATTGGGTGAGGGAAGACACGACTTGGTGCATTTTGTCATCGAGGCGGTGGAGAAGATGGATCTGCGGGGATTTCGAGTCAACGTGCGCGGGACGGGGGACGCGCAATATCCGCCGGCGATGATGCTCTCGTTTTTGATTTATTGCTACGCCAACGGAATCTTTTCGAGTCGACGGATCGAGGCGGCGACGTGGCGGGATGTGGCGGTTCGTTACCTTTGTGCGAACACCCATCCGGATCACGACA
>NZ_KB901875.1:402259-410073 GCF_000379365.1 Verrucomicrobium sp. 3C
CAAACCTGCTCGTCTTGTAAACAATTGGGCAGACGCACGAAGCATCGTTTCGTGTGTCCTCACTGTGGTCTCCGGGCGCATAGCGACTTGAACGCAAGTCGGAACCTTGCCCGGATTGGCGGAACGGCGGTTCCGCCAAGGGCGGCCGTAAGCACGCCTAATGTTGGAGGTGCGGATGTTGGCAACCATGTCTGCGCTTCACGATAAAGCCTGCGACTTCAGTCGCGGGTTGTTTACTTTTCCGATTGCTGCGATCGCATAGCCCCATGAAGCTGGCCTGCTTTTCTGGCGAGCGGCTTGCCCCAGGGCCTTTTTTTATGAACGGTCAAGTGATTCTGCGCCAGGGAGGGAAAGAAAGGCTAAACATGAGGCGACTTTTTCGATGCCATAGGCTCGCTGAGACAGCGTTTCCATTCAGGAACCGGTGGAGCAAGGGATCGCGGACTGGAAGTTTCGGTTGCCAGTTCTCCAGAAGAAACCCAATGGTTCGATGGGCAGTGGAAGGAGCGCCACTATCTGGGGGCTGGGCGATCGGTGGGCGACGATTTGCGCCAGGTCATTGCCCAAGATGGGCAGGCGGTGGCGCTGCTGGCTTGGGGGCCGGCCTGCTACGCGCTCAAGGATCGGGATCGGTGGATTGGATGGAGCGCCGTACAGCGGGTGGAGCGGCTCAAGTTGATCGTACAAAATCGGCGTTTTCTGCTGCTCACTCCCAAGGGGCAGGCGCCCAATCTGGCCTCCCAAGCTTTGGGAGCGGCCTTGCGGGCGTTGCCGGGGCAGTGGCGGGATCGCTTTGGCTACACTCCGCTTTTGGCCGAGAGCTTCACCGATCCGGAGGCCTATGCGGGGACCTGCTACAAGGCCAGCGACTGGGAAGCGGTAGGCTACAGCGCCGGCTACAGCCGCCATCGGGCCGATTTTTACCTGCCCAATGACCAGCCCAAGCAGCTCTGGCTGCGTCCTCTTTCGGCGCAAGCGCGGCAAACGCTACGAGCGGCCCAAATTACCCGAAGAGTGCCGCGCCGGTTTGAGCGCGAGGCCCTCGGGCACGCTGCCGGTCAACGCCCAGCAGCTCGAATCGTTGCTGGATGTCTTTTGGAAAGCGCCCGATCCGCGCATGAAGAACGCCCACTATCCGGTCGGATCGGTGTTGACCTTGATCGCGATGGCGCTTTTGGCCGGGCGGCGGGAGATCGCCGAGATCGCCCGTTTCGCCACCAGTCTGACCCAGCCCCAGCGCCGTCGGCTGGGCTTGCCGCTCAAGAAGGGCACTGGAGGCTTTCATCCGGTTCCCGGCTACAGTGTCTTCTACCAAGTGCTCACCCGCATGGATCCCGAAGCCTTCGCTGCCAGGCTCACCGACTGGTTGCAAGCACAGGGCGGCACGCTGCCGCAGGCGCTGGCCTTGGACGGCAAAAGGATTCGTCATCATATTGGCCTCCTGACCTTGGCCCAACAGGAGGACGGCGCCCCGCAAGCGGTGGCGGTCCACGACCAAAAGCAGGACACGCCCCGTTGCGAACAAAGCGCGGCGGTGGCGCTGCTGGAAAAGCTGCCGGCCCTGGATGGCAAAATCATCACGGCCGACCCATTGCTTTGTCAGCGGCGCCAGGCCCGTCTCATCGTCGAAAAAGGAGGCGATTACCTGTTCGGGATCAAGGGAAACCAGCGTCGCTTGCTCCAAGAGGCTCAAGCCTTGGACGCCTTGCCCGACACCCCCTTTTTGCCGACAACCAATCCGGTCATGGCCGGGTCGAAACCCGAGGGCTCCATGCCTTCCCCATCGAGCCCCTGGCCGCCGACTTCCCCTTTGCCCGCGCCCTGATCGTGGTGCGCAGCCAGCGAACGAAGAAAAAGAGCGGCATCACCACCACCGAGTCCCGTTACTACCTCTCCAGCTCGCCACCGGATCAGTATTCGCCCCAAGAATGGTTAAACTTGATCCGAGAACATTGGGGCGGGATCGAAATCCGCAATCATTGGCGACGCGATGTCCTGATGGGCGAAGACCGTTCCCGCTCTCGCCAGCCCAACCTGCTGGCCAACTTGGCGCTCATCCGTAACGCCCTCCTCTCGCTCCTCTCCGAACGCCTCGGCGAACAATCCCTCCCGCAGTTCCGCGAACGATTCTGCTCCACCCCTAAACAATGTCTGGCCATCCTCGCCGCCGCATGAACTCCAAAACAAAAGACCCTGCGGCTTGCCCGAGGCGATCGCGCCTTTCGATTGCCTCAGGAAGGAGGGGGCGCGTACGATGTAACCATCCGTGGACCCTACTCCCGATTCGCGCAGTCATGAGGGGCGCGATCTCGACGAGAGCGCCGATTCGATGGAGTCCTCCGATCTACCCGATCTCAATCCCAGCCAGTTGGTGGCCTTTGCGCTCGTGGCTGAACTCGGCAGCGTGAGTCTTGCTGCCCGCCAACTCCATGTCGTCCAGGCGGCGGTCTCCGCTCAGTTGCGGCGGCTGCGGGAGGCTGTTGGCGATCCCCTCTGCCGCTTCGAGCAAGGCCACGTCCATCTCACTGCTGCGGGCGAGGAACTCCGCCAGCATGCCCAGCAGGTGGCCGAAGGGGTCGCGGCGGCCCGCCATTTCGCCCGGCGCCTGCAGCGGCGGGTCGAGGGCCGGCTCCGAATCGCCCTGACCGTCACGATCGGGAGCTACTACCTCCCCTGCCCGTTGGTTGCCTTTCAGGATCGTTACCCGGGCATCCAGATCGAGGTGGAGACCGGGTCGTCCCGGGAGATCATCGGGCGTGCGAAGGATTTCGACCTGGTCTTCGTCGAGGAGCCGCTGGAGCAACTTCCCCGGTCGGATTACATCCGCAAACCTTGGATCAAGGAAGAGATTCTACTGGTGGCCCGCCGGGAGAGCAAGCTGGCGCAGGACTTTCCCGAGGGCGTGTCGCTCTGCCATCTACAGGGGGAAAAGGTGCTCTGGCGAGAGGCCGACTCGGGTGTCCGCCGGGCCGTCGAGCGAGCCTTCGGCAGGGTGCGGCTCAAGCCACCGATCCACATCGAACTGCCCAGCGCTCAAGGTGTCATCGAAGCCGCCCGAGCAGGACTAGGGATCGGCTTTGTCGCGGCCAGCGTGCTGCCGGAGGAGGATGCCGGACTTGCGGCGCTGCGGATCAACCCCCCCGAGGGGTTGTGGTGGCGCCTCGCCATCCTCGTCCCCCCTCCGGCGAAACGCTCCGCAGCCGCCGCCGCGTTCCTGGATCTGCTCGATCGGAGTTCCGAGCCGAGGGTCCGCGGCGGCGTTCCGGCTCCCGAAGATGGCTAAACGCTGTACGATTGGGCGCCCACGCCGGCGAGCCTACCCCCTTCGGTGATCAGGTATTCCTTGCGGATCGGCTTCCCGGCGAACCAGCATTCCAGGATCTCCCGGACTCCCGCCGCATAGCGCGCCTGGGCCGAGAGAGTCGTCCCCGAGATGTGCGGAGTCATCCCCTCATGGGGCATCGTCCTCCAGGGATGATCCTTGGGAGCCGGCTGTGGGAACCAGACGTCCCCGGCATAGCCTGCGAGTTGGCCGCTCTCCAAGGCCCGGACGATCGCATCCCGGTCACAGATCTTCGCGCGAGCCGTGTTGACCAGATAGGTTCCCCGCTTCATCTTGGACAAGAGCGCGTCGTTGAAGAGATGCTCGGTCTCCGGATGGAGCGGACAGTTGATCGTGACGACGTCGCAGTGGGGAACCATCGATGCCGCGTCGGGATGGTAGGTGAGGCCAAGCTCTGCCTCGATCTGCGACGGTAGCCGATGGCGGTCGGTGTAATGAAGGCCGACGTCGAATGGCTTGAGCCGCCGCAGCACGGCAAGGCCGATCCGACCCGCCGCGACGGTTCCCACCTGCATCCCTTCGAGGTCGTAGGCCCGCTCCACGCAGTCGGCAATATTCCAGCCCCCGCCCCGTGCCCAGTCGTGGGAAGGCAGATAATTGCGGACCAGGGAGAGAATCATCATCACCACATGCTCGGCGACGCTGATGCTGTTGCTGAAGGTGACCTCCGCCACCGTGATCTTCCGCTCGTTCGCCGCCTTCAGGTCGACATGGTCGGAGCCGATGCCGGCCGTGATCGCCAGCTTGAGCTTTGGCGCCTTCTCAATCCGTTCGCGGGTCAGGTAGGCGGGCCAGAAGGGCTGCGAAATCACCACATCGCTATCGGGGAGCTCCTGCTCGAAGCGCGAGTTCGGCCCCTCCTTGTCCGAGGTCACGACCAAGGTGTGACCGCTTCCCTCGAGAAACCGCCGCAGCCCGAGCGCTCCTGCGACGCTGCCCAAGAGCTCGCCCGGCCGGAAATCGACTCGCTCCGGACTGGGTGTCGTCTGCCCGTCGGGATAACGCTGGATCATCGGGATCGTCTCCCGGGCATAGACAGGGGGATACCCCTTCACCGGATCATCGTAGAGAACACACAGGATTTTCATTTCTTTTCCTCTCCATCATCGTTTCAGAAAAAGGCCGCTCTCCCATCCGGGACGGCCTCCCCCAAAGCATAAGCGCTTAAACAACGATGATGGAAATAATCCTTTCTTATGGTCCGATCGCGTTTCGTTAAGACCGGGTAGCCGGCAATCCCTTCCGGAAGACTTTTGCCGTGGAGTCGAGGAGTGGCGCGGTGCGACGTAGGAGAGCCATAGCGGGAGCTGCCCCTTTCGGTATGACAGTGCCTGAGTATCTCTNCCTATCGGCCGTTTCCACTCCCCGCTCATCAAACCGAACAGGCGGATTTCCCGCATTCGGCTTCCGGACAAGGTTGGNNCAGGATTATGCCCACGGNAAGCTCCNCGTACATCTCCCGAGGGGGATGAGGTCGAACTCGCCTTCGCTTTCTCCTGCAACGTCATCTGGAGCTTCCGAACACGCAAGGGAGGTTGTAGGCGTNCCGCCACTCTCCGTTCTCGCTCCTTCCGACGTTTCCCTTGAACTAAGGCCCCTTCCCTCCCTCGGACTTTCTCCGAGCTCACAGGTAGTATGGACCTATCCGACTCCCACCTGGTCCCGCTTCGGCCCCTCGCAGGGCAGCGGTCGGTCCGCTCGGGGCCAGCCCGAGCTCCCGGCCAGATGGGCCTCCCGTGTTGATGCATCGTCCTTTGCCCGCATGCCCTCGCCCAATACCCCGGCGGCTCTCCCCAGTGCGCGTATTGCTCTCCTTCCCAGGGAGACAACGCCCTTCGCTTCTGTCTCACGAGCTCGGCGTCCGCATTACCCGTTTCGGGGCTTTGTTCAGCGTTCACTTTCCTTAGGGCCTGCTTGCTCGCTGACCCGCTTCCCGGGCCTTTTCCCCCAGAGGCTTCGACCGCTGGCGTTACCACCAGTAGCCGCTCCGAGTGCTTCCGGCTGGAGCAATCGTTGCCGGGTGGAGATCACTCCCTCCCCACTGGGCGATGCACCCTCTTCACGGCGCACGAGAGAGGAGGGTGATGGGGGAGACGCCGACCGTCAAACGGCAACGCCACTAGCCCCGAAGTAGTTATGGACAGCCCTTTGCTCGCCGTCGCTCTGCAATGTTTCCCCGCTCAGCGTATCGCGTAAGTCAGGGGCTTACACGGCATTTTGGGCCTGTTGTTGTTGCCGTTACGCGTGCGCTAGCCACGGCTAGGAATTCGCTGGAAGCATGGCGAGGCTGAGTTTGCGGAGATGCTTGGGATCGCGGATCACCTCCATCCGGATGATTTTACCTGCATCGATCGCGCAAGAAATAGCGACACGGAGCCGCCCTAGCGGAGCAACCGCGATCCCCACAGATCCGTTGATGAGCATGGGTCGTGCGAAGCGGGCAAAACCAGCATGCCTGAGGGCCTCCCCAGCAACCTCCGCCGAGCCCCGGAGTTCCCGGGCTCTTTCCTCCGCCGCGGCGGCGTCGGCGATCCGGAGCACTTGCGGGTCGAGGACGGCTAGAAGCCCGTCGATGTCCCCCGCGCGCAACGCGGTGAGAAACGCGCCCACTGCCTCCCGCTGTGGCGCAAGATCGTGATCCGATGCCTGGGGCGCTCCCTGCATGCGGCGGCGGGCACGGCTGGCGAGCTGGCGCGCCGCCGCCGAAGATCGTCCTAAGATCGACGCAATCTCCTCAAAGGGGAGTTTCAAGGTGTCGTGGAGCACGAAGGCGACGCGCTCACCCGGAGAAAGCCGTTCGAGCATGACGAGCAGAGCCAAGCCGACCGCTTCCGATTGGAGGAGTTCTTGCTCGGGATTGGAGAAGCTCCCCTCTGCCTCGACGGGCTCCGTCGGATGCGCGTCGAGCGGCTCCCCCCGCCGGGAGCGGCGCGAGCGCAATGCATCGAGACAGAGGCGGGCCGTCGTCCTTGTTAGCCATCCTTCCAGGTTCCGAGGAGTTTCCGCCGCGCGGACGAGCCGAAGCCAGGAGGTCTGGACCACATCCTCCGCCTCTCCCGAAGATCCGAGCATCCGGTACGCCAGCGCCCTGAGGCGGCCCCGACTGGCTTCAAACCGCTCGGCCAGCCGTTCCTTTGCGTTCATCCAAGGCAGAATCGACATCGCCACGTTCCTTGCGCCGTATCGGAAAGCCGTCCAAGCGCCTTTTACTAAGGATTGAGCCCATCGCCGCTTCCGGCAAATCCCCGCATCGAACGGCGGTACCAAGGGGGCAAAGAGCAGGAGCGCCTGAAACGCGTCCTTCGCGGAAGCGGACCCGGTACCTGGCCGACAAGAGCAAGCGAGTCCGCTTTCTGCGGAATTGTTCGGCGGGGAAGGGCAAGCTACAACGACGGCGTTGAACCTGAGAATGGCAACGAGCGACGACATCCCCAACCTGGTCCGTCTCCTGGAGATCCTTTTCTCCCAAGAAGAGGAATTTACGCCGAATGGCGTGCTCCAAGAGCAGGGCTTACGAGCGATCCTCTCGGATCCGCGGCTCGGAGAAATCTTGCTCGCGGAAGAAGACGGACGACCAATCGGGATGGTAAGCCTTCTCTACACGGTTTCCACCGCCCTCGGGGCTCGCGTCGCCATCCTGGAAGATATGGTCGTCGATCCGGCTCGACGGGGAGCCTGGGTCGGCAGCTCCCTTCTCGCGAGGGCGCTTCAGCTCTGCCGGGAACGGGAATGCGCCCGAGTGACTCTGCTCACCGATGCCCGGAACGCAGAGGCCCGGGGGTTCTACGAGAAGTTCGGGTTCGCCCAATCGGCGATGATTCCCTTCCGACTGGTCCTGCAAGGCAAATCGAGCCCTTGAACGCTCCGGCTTGGAGTGCGCAGGCCCTCTTCAGGACTTCCGGCCCCGACTGAGCTTGCCTGTCTCACAAAGTTCGTACCCGAGGTGCCGCGATCCTCGATCGGCTCCTCCACCAGAACCAGGGATCACGATCCACGGGGAGAGCGATCGGCCCAAGGAGAAACGGCGCGGGCAGTCCAAGCCGCTCGCGCCGGGAGCCTTGCAACTCCGAGGAGATCAGGAACAGTCGCAATCCTTATGCTGATGGACCGCGCACGCCTCTTTCTTCGCGCACTTTTCCGCGCATGCGCAGGAGGCCTTCTTCTTTGCGAGCATCGAATCGGCGTGGAGCGATCCGGCGGCGCCGAACAACAAAACGGACAGGATGGAGAGCATCGTCAATGGTTTCATAGAGTTCCTGCAAGGAAACCTGCGATTTGAATCGCGGGAGGAATTGCGGTTGCGCGGAACGCAACACGTGATGTAGTCTTTCCGACACGCAACGAGTTATCACCAATCGCAATTGTGTTTACCAAACCGCATACCATGTGGTATGGTGCCCGAAGTATCGGATCGACGTGTTGACGGGACCGGTGGCCGAGGAAATGCGAGCGATGCTGGATTCGATTTGCG
>NZ_KB901875.1:410173-415616 GCF_000379365.1 Verrucomicrobium sp. 3C
CATGTCTGCGCTTCACGATAAAGCCTGCGACTTCAGTCGCGGGTTGTTTACACCGCCACTCTTACGGGCCCAACGGAGACCGCGCAAGCGCAATGTTTTGGTGCAGCGGGAGCGTGCCTGCCGGGCTCCGGCGGGCGGAGGGCGCATCACGCAGAGAGATGGCGCGGACGGGGATTCAGCATGAGCGCCCCTCCCTTTCGGCTCAGTCTTCTTCCACCACGAGCGGCGCACCCCTCCATACCCAGCCCCCGGAAAGGACCTTCGCGTAGACGCCGACCTCGGCGCGGTTGTGGCGGGCCGCCGTCCGGAGAATGCCCGGGTCCTGGGGGAGATCCCCCTGAGGGAGGGTCGTCATGACGCAGCGGCCGCAGCCCATCGTGACCTCGAGCCGGACGGAATCGCCGATCCGGAGTCGCTTCCCGATCCAGCCGTTCTCGACGAATCCACGCTCTCCCTCCGGCAGGGCGACCACGAAATTGGGACGGAACCGGCGTGCCTCGAAGAGACCTTCCGGATAGAGCTCGCGTAGCGTCCGGAGTGTGGCTGTCGTGACGAGGTGGACCGGTGCTGCGTCGAAGAAGGTCCCGGGCGGCATCTTTTCGTCGGTGGTCGCCTCCCGGTGGGCCAGCCCCTCGATATCGGGCCAATACTCCTCGAGGCTGACCGCGTCGAGCGCAGAAGAGAGCAAGGAGACCTTCCGGCCGCAGAGAGCCCCCAGCGGCTCGGCCGCCGAGGGATCGTCGCTCCGCCGCCACTCCCCTCCCGGAAGCTGGAAGCGTATGACCGGCTCCGTCGACTCTTCCGGGGAGCGCGCCCAGGAGACCGGCAGATCAAAGATCTTGCCCCACTTGGCCGGATACTTGGCACTCACGATCTTTCCGGTTTCCGCATCCCGGAAGGCGAAGTGGCGGTCGCCGACGATCCCTTGCGCGCCTACTCGGGCCGACGTCAACTCCTCGCCCTTCATCGACTTCACCGGATAGCGGCGCAGACTGATGACCTCTCCCCCGCCCTTTCCTCCCGTGCTCATTGGGTTCTCCTTACGATTGCCTCCATTACCATCCTGGCGACAAGGCTATCCCCGAGACCGGAATCCCGGCAAGGAAAAGCTCTTCGTGGAATCCATTCGAAAAAGATTTGTCCGCCTTGCGCCCGCCTCTTACATATTTTGGCATGGCCGCCACATCCTTGATGACCCCGCTCGGAACGCAAGCTCCTCCCTTTTCGCTTCCGGACACCTCCGGGAAGCGGGTCTCCCTTTCGGATTTCGCCGGATCTCCGGCCCTCCTCGTGATGTTTCTCTGCAACCACTGCCCCTATGTGAAACATCTCCAGCACCATCTGGTCAAACTGGTCGCCGAGTATCAACGCCGGGGGCTTGCGGCGGTCGCCATCAACGCCAACGACCCGGTCCGCTACCCGGACGATTCGCCCGAAAAGATGGCCGAGGTTGCCAAAGAACTGGGCTATTCCTTCCCCTATCTGTTCGATCAGACGCAGGAGATCGCCAAGGCCTACCGGGCCGCCTGCACCCCCGATTTCTTCCTCTTCGACCGGGATCAGCGCCTGGCCTACCGCGGCCAGTACGACGCGAGCCGGCCGGGAAATCCGATGCCCGTCACGGGCGGCGACCTCCGGGCCGCCATCGAAGCGATCCTCGCCGGGAAACCCGCTCCCGCCGATCAGCGGCCCAGCATCGGCTGCAGCATCAAGTGGAAGCCCGGGAACGAACCCGATTAAACGAAACGATCCCGATAATTGAGCGTGCTTGCAGAGAGGAACAAAAAAGCCGGGCCGAGTTTTTTTGCTTGCATTATATACCAACTCTATGGGCTATTAGGAATATGAACTCCCAAAGCCCCGCCGAACAGGTCAAGGCAAGCAGCGATCGCCTGCGCGGAACCCTCGCGGAAGCGCTTCGCGACGCGGCCGCGACTCATTTTTCCGAGACCGACGCCCAGATCCTGAAATTCCACGGCAGCTACCAGCAGGATGACCGGGATCGGCGGACCGAACGGCGGAAGGCCGGCCTCGACAAGGACTGGATCTTCATGATCCGGACCAAGACCCCGGGGGGCCGGCTCAGCGCCGCCCAATATTTGGCGCTCGACCGCCTCGCGGAAACGGTGGGCAACGGCACTCTGCGGATCACCACCCGGCAAGGAATCCAACTCCATGGGATTCAGAAGACCGACCTTCGCCGCGCCGTTTCGGAGATCATCACTTCCGGGATCCTCACTTGGGGCGCTTGCGGCGACGTGGTGCGGAATACGGTCGCCACGCCGGTTCCGGTCGCCGATCCGATCTACCGCGAGATTCAGGAACTCGCTGCCAGCCTCAGTCAGACCTTCCTCTCCCGTAGCCGCGCCTACAGCGAGGTCTGGATCGACGGGGAGCCGCTCCCGCTTGGGGAAGCGGGTCCGACCGAGGAGGAGCCGATCTACGGAGCGACCTACCTTCCCCGGAAGTTCAAGATCGGGATCGCCCTTCCCCCGCGCAACGACGTCGACGTCTTTTCCAACGACCTCGGCCTCATCGCCCATGCGAGCGGACAGGAAGTGGAGGGCTACACGCTCCTGGCCGGGGGCGGCCACGGAATGACCCACGGCCTCCGACAGACACAGCCGCATCTGGCCGAACCCCTTTTCTACGTTCCCAAGGAGCGAGTGCAGGAGGCAGCGATCGCAGTCGTCACCGCCCAGCGGGACTACGGCAACCGGCAAGACCGGAAGCGATCCCGCCTCAAGTATCTCCTCCTTGATCGGGGCATCGACTGGCTCCGCCGGGAAGTCGCTTCCCGTCTCTCCTTCGCGCCGGAGCCGCCCCGCCCGTTTTCCTTCACCACGGTCGCCGATCCCTTAGGTTGGCATGAGCAAGGTGACGGAAAGCTCTTCGTCGGCCTCTTCGTCGAAAACGGCCGCATCCTCGATCGGCCGGGCTTTCGGCTCCGCCAGGCGCTCCGGCAGATCGCGATCGACTTCGGCTTTCCCATCCGCCTCACGGCCAACGGAAACCTCTTTTTGGCCGACATTCCATGCGAACGAAAGGCCCAACTGGACGAGTTCTTGGCCGAGTACGGGGTCCCCACCACCCTCCCGACTACTGCGGCGCGGAGCATCGCCCATGCCTGCGTCGCCCTCCCTACTTGCGGACTCGCCCTGGCTGAAAGCGAGCGCGTCTTTCCAACGGTGATGGAAAAGATCGATCGGATCCTGGAAGAGTTCGGTCTTCAGGAAGAGCCCATCCTGATCCGGATGAGCGGCTGCCCCAACGGTTGCTCCCGGCCCTACAACGCCGACTTGTCCTTCGTCGGACGAGCTCCGGGCAAGTATGCGTTCTTTGCCGGCGGAAGCCTTGCCGGAGACCGACTCGCCGGTTTGGAGAAGCGAAGCGTCGGCTTAGAGGAGATTCCCGACCTCATCCGCGGCTACCTGGCCGCTTTCGCGCGCGAACGGCTTCCGGAGGAGAGCTTCAGCCAATACTGGGCGCGAACTCGCCCGCGCGGACCGCTTCCCTCCCCCGACCAGTTCCACGACGAAGCGGTCGAAACGAAAGTCGTGGCGCCGGCCTGACCCGTCTAACCGGCTGGATCCCCCTTCTTGGTCTTTTTGGGCGTGGGCGGGAAGAGCCAGCGGTCCACACCCCAGTACCGGCCTGCATTCGCAGAGCCGAGGACCAGGAAAATCGTCAGGAGCAGAAGACCCAGATTCCTCTGGCAGGGACCCATCCAGTAGTCGGCCAAAAAGTAGTTACCCGCCAGGAAAAACCCCGCAAACGAAGCCAGGCGAGCCAAGAGCCCGAAAGCCAGCGAGAGCCCGAGCAGAAGCTCTCCCCACGCCACCAGGGCGGCGATGAGACGGCGGTTGGGAATCGCCGAGCGGTAGAGAAAGGCGCGATACCCGCCAATCGGATTCTTCTCGGCAAACTCCAAAAGCCGCTTGGGCAAAGCTTGCTGCCACCGCTCGGAGACGGCCGGGGTCGGCAACCCGCCCACCCTTCCTGCCCAACTCAACTTGTGGACTCCGCTTTCCACAAAAAGCAGCCCCGTCAGGATACGCAATACCGCCAGCCAGCGGTCCGCAACCGTCATTCGCTCCTCTCCTCGGCCTTCTTCACCCGACCCTTGCCATGGTTCTTGTCCTGCTTCTGGGAGAAGACCGGAGCGAAGCTTCGCAGCGGTATGCCCACCGGCACCGTACCCCCTTCATGCCGGCTCGCCCGTTCGAGCTCCACCTCGTAGACGACCCGGTCCGGGCGATAGTAGCGCTTCTGGAAGTAGATCGGCCGATCGTCCAACGTGTAGGAGAGGCGGGAGATCAGGAGCAGCGCCCGACGCTGCCCGACTCCCAAGGCTTTGGCCACCTCCGGCTCGGCTTCGACCGCCTCGATCCGGTAGTGCCCGCGCAGGACCGGGATGCCATGATCCGCTCCGAGAATCCGGTAGATCGTCTCTCTCGTCAGGTCCCGTCCCTCGAGCATCTTGCCGTATTCGCTCGGGAGCCAAGTCTGGTCGAGCGCGATCGGCTGCCCATCCCCGAGGCGCAACCGGTCGAGCCGGACGCAGGGAGCTCCTTCCTTCAGTCGAAGGCAGGAGGCGAGCTTGGCGCTCGCTTTCTCTGGGCCTTGAAAGAGGATGCGCGAGCTCGGCTCCACCCCGGCGCTCGCCATATCCTCGGAAAAGTCGGTGAGGCGCACGAGCCCCTGCCGCAGCCGGGAGTCCGCCACGAAGGAGCCGACCCCCTGCCGGCGAAAGATGAGGCCGTCGGCTTCGAGCGTCTGAAGTGCCCGCCGAACGGTGATCCGACTCACCAGGAACCGCTCCTGAAGCTCCTTTTCCGAGGGGAGCCGGTCCCCTTGACTATAACAGCGCGACTCGATCTGATCCCGCAGCCAGATGGTCAGTTCCTCGTGGCGGGGCAGCGGCCGCGCCGGGGTCTCCTCGCCCCGGGACCGCTTCCGGCTTTCCTCGCCCGCCGCATGGGTTCTTTTCCCCTTCATAGAGTTCCTGGAAGGAAATCTGCGATTTGAATCGCGGGAGGAATTGCGGTTGCGCGGAACGCAACACGTGATATAGTCTTTCCGACACGCAACGAGTTATCACCAATCGCAATTGTGTTTACAAAACCGCATACCATGTGGTATGGTGCCCGAAGTATCGGATCGACGTGTTGACGGGACCGGTGGCCGAGGAAATGCGAGCGATGCTGGATTCGATTTGCGCGGAAAGAGAATTGGCCGAGTGATCTCTCGAAGGAGATTCCAGCCGGGACCACATGCCATCCTGTTTCTTCAGGCCATGCCCTCCCGCCATTGCCGTGGGCCGAGCGCCGTCAAGGTGCTCAAGGGCCGTTAGACGCCTCGGCCTTGCTGTTTTCAACGTTTCCACGCGCACTTAGAGGAGCGGTTGTGGGATGGGAGCATCTCTGGTCTCCATCCTATTACG
>NZ_KB901875.1:415716-460262 GCF_000379365.1 Verrucomicrobium sp. 3C
CGAATACGTCGATCCGGCCTACACGAGCCAAACCTGCTCGTCTTGTAAACAATTGGGCAGACGCACGAAGCATCGTTTCGTGTGTCCTCACTGTGGTCTCCGGGCGCACAGCGACTTGAACGCGAGTCGGAACCTTGCCCGGATTGGCGGAACGATGGTTCCGCCAAGGGCGGCCGTAAGCACGCCTAATGTTGGAGGTGCGGATGTTGGCAACCATGTCTGCGCTTCACGATAAAGCCTGCGACTTCAGTCGCGGGTTGTTTACTCCCTCTTCATTTCGAAACGGGTTACCTTGACATCAAAAGATATAATTACAACATTTTTCGTCATGACCGCCACAGCACGTCCACGCTCCGTTCTCGGCCTTTCCCTGACTTCCGCGCTGCTGACCGCCTTTTTCTCCTTCGGAGGCCAGGCCACCGCCCAGGCAGAAGAGGAACTCTTTACCCGAAAGGAAGTTGAAACGGAAGTCCGGCGCCACATTGAGGAGAAGAGTCAGGCCAACCAAGGCGTCTTCCTCTTCCCGGATCCGGTCGAAAACCAGACGATTCCCCTCCTCTTCGATCGAGTCCGGCTGGTCCGCTCGATCTCCGGCTACGGCTACTTCGCCGCAGTCGAATTCCACGAAAAGGGCTTCGCGCCCCCGAAACCCTACGAGCTCGACTTCTGGTACAAGCCGCGCGCCAAGAAGCTGGTCCTGATGGATATCCGCATTCACAAGGTTCCGCAGAAGGAGGGCGACGGCTGGGTTCTGGTGAGCCGGCTTCCGGTCCCCTGGTGGTGGCTCCCGGTGAGTGAGCATCCTGGTCACACCGAGTACAAGCGGGCCTGGGAGGTCAAGGCCGCCATCCATGAATACCTCGCCGACAAGATTCGGGAAGGAGGCGGGATCTTCCGGATCCAGGACGAAAAGACCGGACAGGAGATCCCCTTGGAGTTCGTCGAGATCCACAACCCGGTCCGCCGCATCCCCGACAAGGACTACTTTGCCTGCACCGACTTTCGAGAAAGGGGCGAGCCGGAAAAGATCTACGACATCGACTTCTGGCTGGCCGAAAGGAACGGCAAGCTGGTCGTCGACCAGGTGAAGATCCACAAGGCCCCCGAAATGGAAGACGGACATTGGATCCAAGTCGAGCGCTACTCTTTTGACGCAGACAAGCCGATCGTCGTGCCCTAGCCGCCATTTCTTGCAAATTTCGTACCCGCGGCGGGGCGCAGGTTTCCCCCCGGAGCCGTAGGACGACAGACTATGAGAAGGGAAAACCAACTCCCAACGAAGCAGGCAGGTCCATTTTGCAAGCCGCAGGAGAACGCTTGAGGGAAAGGCAGGCTACGCCGGCAGCTCCCGGCATGCTTCCCGAAAGAGCCGCTTCTTCTCCTGTCGATCGGTCCGTTCCCGATCTCGCCCCCTACTCCTTCGCCCTCCCCGAGGAACGGATCGCGCTCTCCCCCGTCCCCGACCGGGCCGACGCCCGACTGATGCTCCTCGAGCGCCGCAATGGCTCGATCGCCCACCACCGGATTCGGGATCTCCCGGAGCTCCTCGCTCCAGGCGACCTGCTGGTGCTCAACGACTCCCGCGTGATCCCGGCCTTCCTGCCCTGCGTGGAGCCCCAGCTCTCGTTCCTCCTCCTCGAGGAGCAGGAGCCCTCCCTATGGAGAGCGCTCGCCGAACCCGCCAGGAGAGCCTCTCTCGGACGGTCGCTCCTCTTCGTCGCCGATCCCGGAACGCCCGCTGAGGAGCGGCTCGCGGCGGAAGTGGTCGAGGTCCGCTCGCGCGGGGAACGGCTCCTCCGCTTCTCCCGGCCCTTTTCGCTCGAGCGGTTCGGGAATCCCCCCTTGCCCCCCTACATCCGCAAGCGCCGCTCGGGTTTCTCTTCTTTTCCGCTCTCGGACTGGGAGCGTTATCAGACCGTTTTCGCCCGCAGCCCCGGCTCGGTGGCAGCCCCGACCGCGGGCCTCCATTTCACCCAGGAACTCCTCGCACGCCTCCCGCACGCCTTCGTCACCCTCCACGTGGGCCCCGGAACCTTCCGCCCGATCGGTCCCGAAGAGTGGCGGACCGGACGCCTCCATCCGGAACGTTTCGCCATTGCCGCAGGACTCGCCGAAGCGGCGTGGAACGCCCGCCGGATCGTGGCCGTCGGCACGACCGTCGCTCGCGTTCTCGAAAGCGTCCCCGACCTCCGCGAGCAGAACGGGACGACCGACCTCTTCCTCCGCCCCCCCTGCGCTTTTCGCCGCACCGGAGCCCTCCTCACCAACTTTCACCTCCCGCGGTCGAGCCTCTTCCTGCTCGCCTGCGCCTTCGCCGGACTCGACCTCATCCAGGAGGCCTACAGGGAGGCCGTCGCGCAGGGCTACCGCTTCTACAGCTACGGCGACGCAATGCTCATCCTCTAAGCCGCCATCTCTCACAAATTTCGTAGCCGAGGCACCGCAAATGGCCTTGGATACGAGGCGCGGCGCCGGTTTTCCCCCGGAGCGGGATGAGGACATACGGCAAGGATGGAAAACCAAGCGAGAGCGAAGCAGACGAGCCCATTATGCACGGCGCAGGAGAACGCTTCTGAGCGCAATGGCGGCTAAAGGAGGACCGAAGCCTCCGGGGCACCGCAGGCCCTGCGGAGCCGCGGCAGCAGCCGGGAGAAGCGGCGCTCGATCCGGTCGTTCTTGATCGCCGCGGCCAGCGCCCGCCACTGCCCGACCAGGACAGCCAGCCGCTTGGCACGAGTCAAGGCCGTGTAGACGAGGTTCCGCTGGAGCAGCAGGTAATGCTGCATCGCCAGCGGTAGGACCACTGCGGGAAATTCCGAGCCCTGGGACTTGTGGATCGTGACCGCGTAGGCGGGCGAGAGATCGTCGAGCTCGCCGAACTCGTAGCCGACCTCCCGCCCCTCGAAGCGGACCCGCACCAGCTGCTCCTCCGAATCGATCCCCGCCACCTCGCCGATGTCGCCGTTGAAGACCTCCTTCTGGTAGTTGTTCTTTGTTTGGAGGACCTTATCGCGCACCCGGAAGCGCCAGCCGAAACGCTCGATCTCCCCCTCGCCGGGCCGCAGCGGGTTGAGCTCCTCCTGGAGCCGCGCGTTGAGCTCGAAAACGCCCAGGCTGCCCCGGTTCATCGGGCAGAGCACCTGGATGTCGCGCAGCGGATCGAGCCCGAACTTCTTCGGAATCCGTGTCTTGACCATCTCCACGACGACTGCGGCAATCCGCTCGGGCTCCTCCCGCGACACGAAATAGAAGTCCGACTCCTCCTCTTTGGGGTGTTCCGGCAAGAGCCCCTGCCGCATCCGGTGCGCAGTGGCGACGATCCGGCTGTCCGCCGCCTGCCGGAAGATCTCGGTGAGCTCGGCCACCGGCACCACCCCGCTTCCGACGAGGTCGCGGAGCACCATCCCCGGTCCCACCGAGGGGAGCTGGTCGGCATCGCCCACGACGAGCAGGCTCGCCTCCCGCGGGAGCGCCCGGAGGAGGTGCGCGAAGAGGGGAATGTCGACCATCGAGCATTCATCGACCACGAGCAGGTCGCATTCCAGAGGCCGGTTCTCGTCCCGGGCGAACCGCCCGGTTCCCGGCTGGGTCTCGAGCAGCCGGTGAATCGTCTTAGCTTCTCTTCCCGTTGCTTCCGCGAGCCGTTTCGCCGCACGGCCCGTCGGCGCGCAGAGAAGAAGGCGCACGCCCTTGGCTCCCAGGATCAAGAGGAGGGTTCGCAGGAAGGTCGTCTTCCCGACCCCGGGGCCGCCCGTGACGACGAGCATCCGGCTATCCCGGGCGCGCCGCAGCGCCGCCTGCTGGCTAAGCGAGAGCGCTTTCCCGGTCCGCTCCTGCGCCCAGGCGAGAGCCTTGGTCCAGTCGATCGGGGGATAGCCGGGCGGGGAAGAAAGCAGGGAAGCGATCCGCTGGGCAATCCGCTCCTCGGCCCGCTGGAGATAGGGGAGAAAGGCCCAGGTCTCCCCCTCCCTATCCTCGAGCAGAAGATCCCCCTGGGCCACCGACCGCCCCAGCGCCTCCCGCAGCCGCGGCTCCGGCAGCTCGAGCAGCTTCTCCGCCCCTTCGAGCAGAAGCGGAAGCGGCAGGGCGCAGTGGCCCGACTCGGTCGCCTCCAGGAGAAGGTGGGCGAGCCCCGCGCAGGCCCGGTCGAGAGAGTCCTGCGCGATGCCGACCCGCCGGGCGATCTGATCGGCCGTCTGGAAGCCAATGCCCGGGATGTCCCGGGCGAGCCGGTAGGGCTGGGCGCGCACCGTCTCCACGGCCTCTGGACCATAGGTCCGGTAGATCCGCAGCGCCCGGCTCGTTCCCACCCCGTGGGAGTGGAGGAAGAGCATGATCTCCCGGACCAACTTCTGCTCGTTCCAGGCCTCCTTGATCCTCCCCCTTCGCTTCGGCCCGATGCCGTCGACCTCCTCGAGCCGGACCGACTCCTTCTCGATGATCTCGAGGATCTTCTCCCCGAACCGCTCGACGAGCTTCTTGGCGTAGACCGGGCCGATCCCCTTGACCATCCCGCTCCCCAAATACCGTTCGATCCCTTCCAAGGTGGTCGGCGGGGTGGTCCGGAGCGACTCCGCCCGGAACTGGAGGCCATGTTCCCGCTCCCGGACCCACCTCCCCTGGGCCGTCACCCACTCCCCGGCCCCGACCGACGGAAGCGTGCCGACGACCGGCACCAGCTCCCGCCTGCCTGCCACCTTCACCTTGAGGACGGAGAATCCGGTCTCCTCGCTGAAGAAGGTGACCCGCTCGATGAGGCCGGAAAGGCTTTCGGACGGCGGAAGGGAAGCGGCCACGGGACTCCTGAGGGAAAAGCTTGTGGCCGATCCTTCCAGAAAACCAATCATTTTTCGCGCAGCCGTCTCCTGGCCATCCCCATTCCGGCCGAGGGCGCGGGACTTCGCCGGATCCGTTCCTGGGGAGCGGATCCGGCGCGTAGGGGCGATCACATCAGGCCACGCCAGAATGAGGCGAAGAACTCGCTCGCGCGCTCGAGGACGTCCCGTCGGCGCCACTCCCGAAGGGGGACCTCCCGGCATCGGGCAATCTCATCTTCCATGATCGCCTCGGCCGTGGACGAGGTCTTTTCCCCCCGGACGATCGCATCGACTTCCTGATTGAAGAGCACGCTCCGCTCATCGAGGTTCGACGATCCGACTGCGGTCCAGCCCTCGTCGATCAGGGCCAGCTTGGCGTGGAGCACCTCCTTCGGCATCTCCCAGATACGGACCCCCGCTCGTAGGAGATCCCCATAATCGGCGCTCCCGGCGATCTCGACCTCGGGATGGTAGAGAGCCGACGGCAAAACGAGGCGCACGGCGACCCCGCGCCCAGCCGCCCGGACCAGCTCCTCGACCATCTGCCGGGTCGGCACGAAGGAGCCGGTGCAGAGATCGATCTTCCACCGCGCGGCGTGGATCGCTTCCAGAAGCTCGATGTAAAAGAGAGGCCGATTCCCCTTCGGCCCGCTTCCGATCACCCGCACCCATTCGCTCCCCGCTTTCGCGATCTTGGGGAAGTACGCCTTCGGCTCGACTGGCGGTCCATTCTGAGTCGACCAGGTGGCAAAGAAGAGCCGCTGCAGTTCCGCCACCGCAGGCCCTTCTATCCGCGCAACCAGATCGTTCCAGAGCACGTGATGAAAGTCCCGCCTTCGAACCGCACCGGGCTCCCAATGGTTCTGGTAGACCGGGTAGAGGTTGATCCCGCCCACGAATCCCACCTTACCGTCGACCACCAGGATCTTCCGATGGTCGCGCTCGTTGAGCAGATCAATCCGTAGGATCGTCCCCCCGCTCACCGGATGAAAGACCAGGACCCTCGCCCCTTCCCTTCTCAATCGCTCCAGGAAGGCATGGCCCGCCCGGTGGGAGCCGTAGCCATCCACGATCAGGTTCACCGCGACACCCGAGCGGAGCTTCTCGGTCAGGAGATCTTCGAGGCTCCTTCCCCGGACACGCACGTTCTCCAGGATATAGAATTCCAGGTTGACATGGTCCCGGGCCCCTTCCATGGCGGCAAAGAGGGTTTCCAGCATCTCCGGCCCCTCGGAGAGGAGCGAGATGCGGTTTCCCGCGCTCCCCCGGGCTGGGCCGCCCGCGCCAGCGAGCGGGCGCTGCGCCCGGCGCGCCTCCCCAGCCAGATCCTCGCCAAGAGGGATCCTCGGCACGCCTGCGCAGCCCGCCAGGACCAACAGGAGCAACCCAAGGCCCGCCAAGCCGTTCTGCCTCCTCCGGTTCGTCAACCCCATAGCGCAAAGCGACGGGATCTTTCGACCGGAGAAAGCGAAGCGCAAGAGATTTTCCCTCCCCCTGCCCATCCGCCAGCCCGAATCTGTCTATGCCTTGCACGGAGCCTTGCCCCCGCCGCCGCCTTCGCCTAAGGTTGCCCAACGGGATGCGGAGATCCCGGGGGCCACCCAAGGCCTTCCCGCTCCCCAACGCGAGGGTCCCGTAGCTCAGCAGGACAGAGCAGCGCTTTCCTAAAGCGTAGGTCGGCCGTTCGAATCGGCCCGGGACCAACCAGATATAAAGACGCAATCCTGCCTGGTAGAAGCCCTAGGGAAGCCCACTTGTTAAGAACAGATGTATAACGATTGATACGCAAAAAGGGGGGTAGAGACGTATGGATTCCGGCAACATTCCGGCAACATTCCGGCAACGCTTCGAGCCTCGACGCCGCGCTTCGGGTAGGCTGGGGCCATCGGGATTTGCGCCGTTTGCGCCATCGACTTTGACTAGTCTCTTACCTAAGGGGTTAAAACAAGAACAAGAGAGGCAGCGCGGAAGACGGAAGCGGAAGGCGTGAAAAAGCTTTTTTCTTAGCTAAAGAGTAGCAAAAAAAACGGCGCAAACGGCGCACATGGCGCGGGACGTTGATGCTCAATGGGTTAGGGTGCGCCGTTTCTGCGCCATGTTGCGCCATGTTTGATGGAAACGGCGCAAAAACGTCACTCGGCAAAGGCTTGGTCGATCTTTCGCGCCTCGTCCCCGCTATTGAGAATGCGTTATCCGTTGACGGTGGTGGTGCAGGGATTCCGGGAAGCTTTCGGAACGTCTCGGAACGTCGGTCGATTTTCCCGATCCTTCCCGCTCCGCAGGCTAAGATGGTAGAGAATGATAGGTAGGCTGGCAGTCCGGGCTATGAGCTATCTCACGCCCGCAGAGCAGCGTCAACGCCTTGGACTTACTTCGCACAAGCGGCGAGGCCATAGCGCGCCCGGCATGCTGTTGGCTTACGAGTAAGGCCGCGGTGAAGACGTCCGGGAACGTCGGCCGGGAATGGGCGATGGACGGAGGCTTACGAGTAAGACGGCGTAGGGCCGGAGCCACGGATCTCTCCAGAGCGTATGGCCTTATCAGTAAGACGGCGGCAAGGGGTAGGGGGCTTATTGATACCGCATTATCAGCCGCTATTGATAACGCATTATCACGCCCTCTCTGCCGCCCTGGCACCTGCGCGTTTTCGCGCAGGGGTTTGGGGCGCGCGCCGCGCCGGAAGTGAGTGCCCCCTGCTCGCCCCGCCCCCATGAAAAATTTTCTCCTTGGCCAACCAGGGGTAGGTGCGCTCTCTCTTACCAGTAATGTTGACGAAGCCCGTTCCTTGTTTTACAGTCGCTCCATGCGCTTATTGATGTCGTCCGCCGCGAAGGCCATCTACAGGCAGCTGTTGAAGACATGTCAAACTGACCGCTTTGGTAACAAGTGATCTGACCGCTCGGGGTATTGGATTGTTCTTTCCTTTGGGGTTCTTGCCCTTGCCCCGGGGCAAGGGCAAAGTTCTGCTCTTCTTTTAAGCCGCCTTGGTTTGCTGTAGCTCCAGCGGCTTGCCCTCCGAGTCGTACCAGCCGACGATCCGGTGGCCGTACCGGACGCTGAGGTTGCCGTCGAGATGCTCACAGACCCGGACGCGGCATTTGGCCAAGCCGCTGCGCCAGCTTTGGGGCAAGATCTGGAGCTTCTTCCGCCCCCAGTGGACCGTGTTGTCGTTGCCGACGATTCGGTCGTCCTGAACGCAGAGGATCCCATCCAGGTCGGCTCCCCCGGCCGGGATAAAGGCGCTCTCCTCTTCCTTGGGCTTTACGGCCAGGGTGCGGTTATGCCAGGGAAGAAACTTCTTCCGGATGTACTCGTTGGCCGCTTCCAGGGTCTGAATGCCCGCGGCCTGGATCTCCCGCGGCAACCGCCCCTGCCAGGTGCCGAAGAAGCGCTCCATCCGTCCTCGGCCCTGTGGACAGTAGCTGGGAATGTGCTCGATGCCCAACTGCGCCAGCGCCCGGCCGACCTGCGTCAACTGCTCTCGGTCTACCCCTTTTCCCGCCTCGGGCGTGTGGAAAAAATGGCTGCCCCGGTCGGTGTAGAGGCTGCAAAAAAGCCCCTCTTTCTCAATGACGCTCCGTAAGCCCGAAAGGATCGCTTTGGTCCCTTCCTCCTCGCATAAAAAGGCCTCGTAGACTTCGCTGGTCGCATCGTCCACAAAGGCGATCAGATCCGGCTGCCATCCCAACCCCGGAATCCAATCATGAGTGCTCCCGTCCACATGCAATAACATCCCCCGCATCGGCCTCCGCTCTCGCTCCAGCCGATGAACCCGCCCCCGCTTCCGCTTCGGCAGCAACCCAGCCGCCTGCAACGCACACTTGACCCAGGAATAGCTCAACTCAATCCCATGCTCCTCCCGAAGCTTCTCGTGAAAATGCCGCCCGTTCCATCCCTCGTAGCGCTCCCGATAGAGCCCAAGTACCTTCTCCACCGTCTCCATCGGCACCCTCCGCGGACTCGGCCTCCGCTTCCTCCGATCAAAAAGCCCGTCGTATCCCCAAATCCGGTACCGAGCGCGCCACCGCCAAAGGGTCCGAGGACTCCATTCCAAAATCTCCGCCGCATCCAACCAACTGATCCGCTTGGCCATCGCCCGCATGATCACCTCCTGAACTTTCATGACCCGCCATCCCTCCGCTTCGCCAAAGCCGTCCATACCCCCATCTCATGGACCCTCCAGCCCCCAATACCCAAGCGGTCACTTCATCTGTCCTCGCGGCGGTCACTTCACTTGCTTACGACAGCCTTCATCGCCGCTGCCTTGGATCAGGCGGCCTCTTCGAAAAAGAGCGAACCCAGCGCGCGCATAGCTTCCGGGATCGCGCAGGGCAGCGAACCCGGCGACCGAGAGGCCGCCGCCGAAGTCAAAGCGAATTTCCTTCCGCCAGAGGCGCGGCAGGCCGGCCGAGTCCCCTGCATAGGGCGCATGCAGGATTCTAGGCTCCTCGTAGGTGAGTGTCTCGTCGCCGAGCTGCAGCTCCAGCAGGCCATCTCGAATGAAAACTCGGTAGATGTCGGTCAGATGCTCCTTGATCTTTCCGATCGTCTTCTTGATAGGCACGTGATGCAGATCTTCCAGGACGACTTCCGTGAAGTGCTGGCCGGGATCAGCTGGGGCCTCCGTGATGTCGAGCTCCTCAATTTGATCGTGGACGATGCGGTCAATGTCGAACCGCACCGTGCGCTCGACGCCCTCGCCCAGCGCCTTCGTTCGCACATGCCACCGTGGGGCGAACCAGCATGCTGCGCTCTTCATTCCCATGCCGAACTCGCAGAGCCCGGTCCTATTGGGCGGCAGGGCAGCCGGGCGGAATGCTCTGAGGAAATCCTGCGCTGCGATGCCGGCTGCGGTATCCTTGATCGAAATTCTGCCGGGCGGATCAGCGTCGATGTCAATGCGCACATGAAGCATGCAGGCTTGGCCGTGCAGCGCCTTTAGCGCCTCGCCTTGATCAAGAAAGCTCTGCACGGCGTTGTCCACGAACTCGGCGAGCGCAAACCAAGGCTTATAGTTGAGGTGCCTGAGAACGGATAGGACGCTGACCCCCGGTCGTATGCTTATCTTCTCGATTTTGCAGGAAACCGGCTTAGCCGACATGGACCATCTCTCGTCTTGCAGCTGCACTCCCCCGCTGCGGCGGTTCCTTAACCCAAGCCGGACGCTGCTCGTCCGCATCAAGATGCGCTGCAAGCGGATGATGGAAGATAGCATTCACGACCTCATGCTTGAAGGCAACGCCCAGCGCCTTGCCCTGGCCGGGCGGGAATGTGAGAACACGCAGGCTCCTTAAGCCCGAAGCGTGCTCCATTCGTGGACAGACAGGCGCCGCTGCCTCCTGGGCGGCCAGGCGCGAATAGCTCGTGGTCGCGACAGGAGAGGCCTCCGTGGTGGAGCGATTGGCGGGATTGGCCAATTCGCCGATCGGGTTCAGGAGCCGCCAGACATCGCGAGCCGGATCCTCGCGGCTGCCTCCGAACTTTTGGCGTCTGGGCGGGAAGCTCTTCATAGAGCGTAGGATAGAAGCGAGCCGCGCTCAATGGCAAGCGTCATGGCGGCAAATGGTGCAAATGATGCAAACACGTCAAGCAATTGCTGCCAAAATGAATCAGACTTCTGCTTTAGCGCCGCGCGCTCGAGCGTTCACTAAAGCCTGCTTCTTCGGCTCTCCCTTTGTGCGTCCTTCCTCATGAGGCTTTGAGCCAGCCACGCCGGCGCCAGATGCCGGTCTGGGTGCTTCCGGCTGGAGCAGTGGCCACCGGGCTGGCTTTCCCTAGGACATGGCAGCCGGGGAAGCTCAGTTGCGGTCCAGGCCTGCGATTGCTCCGGCGCAATCACATGCCCCGCGTGAGATCGAGCACTCGGCGGCAAAATTCCTTCAGCTCCTCGATGCTGGTCTCTTCGGCAGGGTCTCCGTGCACGGCGGCGTGGCTGTGGCCGCGGGAGTATTCGTTGATGTCGCGCAGGGTTTCGAGCGCCCCTTTGTACGGGTGCGTGTCAGGGGCCTTCTTGTCGAGAATGCGGATGATCTCCTCAAGGCTGGCTGCCTGGCCAAACAGCTCGGGATCGCCCCTGCGGTAAAAATCCTCGCAAACGGTGCGCAGGCGCGTTCTGATGTAGGCGGGCGCAAGCGGCTCGCCCTCCAGGAATTCCTCAATCTTGGCGCGCTCGGTGATATGCCGAGGCTGCGTCTCCGCCACGATGTCATGCCTCGCAATCGTCGTGATGCCCGGCGCGCCGGCTTGCAGCGCCAGCGATGAGATCATCGTGTGGTCGATCTTGTCCCAAAGCAGGCGCAGGAATCGCTTCTCGTGCGACAGCACGATTACCTGCAGCGCCCGTCCGCACAGCTTCTTGATTTCAATCGCGGTGCATTGCCGGCGGAAGTGGTCTAGGCTGGTGAAAGGATCGTCAAGCACGATGATGGTTTCGCTTATCTTCGGATCGGCATTGGCTTTTGCCAGAAAGAGCCCAAGAGCAAGGGTGGACTTGTCCCCGGCGCTGAGCGTGTTGCGGAAGCTCGGCTTGTCGAGCTCGCCAGCCCCGCTGCGCGGGGATACTGCGACTTCTCGGATCAGGATGTTGTAGTTGGCCGACGGCTCCTTGGTGCGATAATCCGGCTCGCGGTAATCGATCCTGAATCCGGCAGCTAGGCGCCGCAAATATTCGTTGATAGCCGCGCCGAGATCGGTCGTGATGGCCCGGCCGTGCTCATCCAGCTCTTTCCGGACCGCCGCCTTTTCTTTGGTGATCGCCTCTCTTTTGGATTGGCATCCACTCAACCTTTGAGCCAGCGCCACGATATCCTGCTCGTGGCGTCGCTTGGTCGCCTGGAGAAGCTTCAGCTCGTCCTCAAGCTCCGGCAGCGTGGCCGGGTCGATCGAATCCTTGAGCTTCTTGATCGCAGCGAGGAGCAGCTTGATCTTGGCGTTGATCGCCCCGATCTCGGCTTGTCCCGCATCCCAGGCGGCAAGGGCCTGGTTCGCTTCCGGCCCACAAATCGCTTCTGTCAGGTTTGCCTGCTTCCTGGCGAGCAAGGCATCGAGACGGGCGGCCGCCTCCTCCACCTGCGCGATGAGGGTCTTGGGATCATCAATAACTGGCGGATCAAGCTTAGCGGCCTCCTGCCAGTAGCGGAAATGCCCTGCGTTCTGCTCGGCAAGGCGCGAGACCGTTTGCCGAAAATCTCCGGCTCTATACCGCGCGAGCGTGTCGCGGGCTTTCCTGACCGACTCCCCGACTGTCTTGTACGCCTCGCTAAAAAACGCCTTGTAGGCATCGACGAGCGAACGATCTGCGAGGCGCTGGCCACAGAACGGGCATGAATCGCCCTGGACGAAGGCCATGCCGGCTTCGAGCCAGCTTTCATGCGGAAGGCCGCCGCTCTTCGGATTGCATTCGTGCGCGGCAATGTGCGCACGGACGCTGGCAAGCGCGGCTTCGGCAATTGCATCAATGGATTGGGCAAGCAAGCCGCGCATCTTCGCGGTTTCGGTCGAAACGGGAAGCAGCGAGGGCTCTGCCGCGGCCTTCAGCTCCTTGGCGCGGCGCGCGCGCTGCGCTTCATTGTCCTTTGCGGCAATTGCCGCATCGATGTCCGAGCGAGCTTCGAGCGCGAGGAAAGCATCCGGCCGCATGGCTGGAGCAAGGCCAAGCGTGCGGATGACGGCCTCGAGCTCGGATTCCACGGCCTTGATGGCATCGTTGTTTTCGCGGTTCTGGGCGTCAAGCTCGACAAGCCGCCGGATCAGCCGCACGCCCTCCTCGCCAACGACAAGTTCGTGCTGCTTTTTGAGGTGGTCAGTGGAAACGGTATCGCCCGAGAACACATTTTCATTAATGAAGACGCTGTCGTAGACGACGATGCGCGGACGAACTCCGGTCCAGGCGCCGTTTTCGAAGATGGCGTTCTGCGTAGAAAAGCGCAGCACGACTTTCGCAGGCGCATCGGAAGCGAGGGTCCTGCGGCCCGCCAATATCGCAGGATCGTTCGTCGTCAGGGAGCGTAGGATGTCGGCAAGGGTGGACTTGCCCCAACCATTCTCGCCGAAAATAAGGGTGCAGCGGTCGAAGGTCGCACCATGGGTCGGCTTTGCCGTCTCGAACCGGCCGATGCCTTGGATCAGCTTGATCTCTTTGAGCATGGAGGAGCTCGCTTGCGCTTATGGTGAGAGAACCAGCGACTGCCAAAGGGAGACAGCAGCAGGGGACGCCTCGACCGCAATGAGCCGCTGATGAATGAGTCCAACTGCCCGCCTTGCGGCGTCGGGCTTGGGTTCTCCGCTCCAGAACAGCGCCTGCTCCACGAAGCTGGGCCAGCCGGGGAAGATTGTGAGGCCGATGCCGAAGCTGTTGGCCCATTGGTTGAGCGCGTTCACGTCCAGCGGCTGCTGGGCGCCGGAGACCACGACCATGGCTGCTTCCCGGACCCCCATGTCCACGCACTTCTTTCCGAATATCAGCACGTCGTGCATGGCGACCGGCTTGTCGCGAACCTCGATTGCCTTTTCCCAGACGTTCGGATCGCCGATGGAACGGACGCAGACATCGCCAGGGTATTTGCGGCTTGGGTCGTTGATGCGGCCGCTCACCACCCGCTCGGGTCCTGCAAAGACATCCATGAGCCCCGCCACGACCGCCTGCGCTCTACGGCCTCCTTCAGAGTTCTCATTCACAAGTCGCATGATCGCCAGAACAAGCTGATCGGGCGTGACGCTGGAGCGATCCTCGAGCTTCGTGTAGCGCGTCTGATATCGCCGGCGAACCGCGATGAAGGCGCGCAGGGCTTCGCGAGCGGGCTTTTCGTCATCGAGCGCAGAGAGCTCGCGAACGAGCTTCCGCGTGTAATCAAAGGCCTCCTGGTCGCTGACGGGCGTGGCATCATCTAGGCGCGTCATTCGGAAGTAAGGCTGGTTGTTCAGCGGCTCACGTCCAGTGACGCCAATGCTAAACCCAAGCTCAGCCGCGAGCGGGACAAGCACTTTGTGGCAAAGGGTGCGTGCCGAGAAGGCGTTAGGATTGCCGATGGAATGCTTCGGCTTGATAGCAAAAAGATCAGCACGGCGATCAACAGCCTTGGCGAGCATCGCGGTCGCGAGAAACGCGATGTGGGTGGCCGGCGCGCCTTCAGCACAAAGCCGGGAAAGCCTCTCGACCTTCTCAACCCAGGCGGCGTCCAGCAGTCCGGATTCCGATGCCTTTGCCGCCTCGCGCACGATCCGAGCGGCTATGCTTTTATCAATTTTCACTGCGCGTGCTCTCTGGCGGCGTCAGCTCGAGGAGGTCGCCGGGCTGGCAGCCAAGGACGCGGCATATTTTCTCGATCGTGCTAAGTCGGGTGTTGTAATTGTCACGTGACGCGAGGGACTCTATCGTGGGCCGCGCAAGGCCCGTGAGCTTGGCAAGGAGATCATACGTCATGCGCTCGCCGGTTCGGCGGCGATAATCCTGCATGGCTTCGCGAACTTTGACCCGCAGCACGTTTTTTTCAAAAACTGTATTGACAATACAAGCTCTGTTCAGTATGCGACTGCATGTGAGCATATTTCATCGAGTCGATCCAGCCTATATGGAAGAGTGGCAGCATGGCCGCGTGTCGACCAACCGCGATTAGCCTGTACACCGGAGTCGGTGGGCTCGACTTCGGCTTTGAAGCTGCCGGGTTCGACACGGTGGCGGCGGTCGAGCTGGACCCGGTGGCATGCAGGACAGTGCGTCTCAATCGCCCGCAGTGGGGCGTGCTCGAAGGCGATATCCACGGCATTTCATCGGAAGAGATTTTGGCGACGGCTGGGCTTCATGCCGGAGAGCCTGATGTACTGATCGGCGGCCCGCCTTGCCAGCCTTTCTCAAAATCATCCTATTGGGTCAGCGGCGACACGCTGCGCCTGGGCGACCCGCGTGCGGAGACTCTGGCGGCCTATCTTCGCGTGGTGCGGGACTCCCTGCCGAAGGCCTTCCTGCTCGAGAACGTCTACGGCCTTGTGTACAAGGGAAAGGATGAAGGGCTGCAGCACCTGCTTGAAGGCATTGAGCAGATCAACCGCGAGGTGGGCACGCGGTACACGGTCGCATGGAAGATGCTCAACGCCGCCGATTATGGCGTGCCGCAAATCCGCGAGCGCGTTTTCCTGATCGGAAGCCGGGAGGGCATTTCCTTTCAGTTTCCGGAGCCAACGCACTGCTCGAAGGAAGAGAACACGCTGGGAGACGCGCGCGAGCCGCATCGAACTGCGTGGGACGCAATCGGTGACCTAGCCCGGTTGTCGAATGATGCGTCGCTCCGTGTTGGCGGCAAGTGGGGCGACCTTCTGCCGACGATCCCAGAAGGAAAGAACTATCTGTGGCACACCAATCGCGGCGGCGGCTCGCAGCTTTTCGGATGGCGCACCCGCTACTGGAGCTTCCTGCTGAAGCTGGCGAAGGATCAGCCTTCATGGACGATCCAGGCGCAGCCGGGATCTGCGATAGGGCCGTTCCACTGGTGCAGCCGCAAGCTCTCAATTGCCGAAATGTGCCGCCTTCAGACCTTCCCCGATGGGCTAAAGCTCGACTGTGGCCGTGCCGATGCGCAAAGGATGATTGGCAATGCGGTGCCCTCCCTCCTTGCGGAGGTGCTTGCGCGTGAAATCCGGCGGCAGCTCCTCGGCGACACAGGCGACCTTGGCCCGCTGAAGCTTCTGCCACCAATGCGGCGGCCGATACCTGAGCCGGAGCCCGTCAAGCCTCTGCCTGCAAAGTATCTGCGATACATCGGCGATCATGCCGACCATCCGGGAGAGGGGCGCTTGTCCTCACGGAAGAAAGGTCAGCGAGATCTGGTGGCTAGCGAGCCGTCCTTGCTTTTTGCTTCTGGGGCTGACTGATCATCGCCATCGGCGAGGAACGCAGCAATGCGCGGCCTGATTGCTTCTCCCCCTGCCACTTCGCACTCCCAAAGCACTAGAATGTCCCATCCAAGGCGCTTTAGCGGCCATTTCTCACCAGTACGAGCTTTCGGGCGAGAGAGGTGCCGGTTGAGTCGCTTGCGAGGAGTTTCGGCCGCGCAGAGCTTCTGGTGAGGCAGGATCGAGCAAGATTTTCATTTGATTTGCCTTAACGCGAGCACTGCAAAGCGCAAAAAGCCGGTTGTGGAGCAAGGCTCCGCCTGGTCGTAGGCTTTGCGGAAGGAACAGAACTGCGGTTTTGAGAGATGCTCAGCAACGCAGGACCCGGAAGGCGTGGGTAAAGAGGCTCTTCCAAGGATAGGCGCTGCTCATCGAGAGGAAGACGCGGCGGACGCTGACTCGGACCAGCGTGCCGATCTTAAAGAGCTTGAGCCGGAGGGTGTCGACCTGGGCCTCGGCCCAGTCCGTTCCTCGCAGAGCCAGCCGTCGCAGCGCTTCGACCAGGGTGTAAGCAAGAGCCGAGAAGTAGAGGCGAAGTTGGTTGCTGGCCATTTGCGCGGTCGAGAGCCGGTCGGCAAAGAGGTAGAGTTGTTCCTTAATCCGATTCTCCATGTCGCCACGAGCACAGTAGAGCTTCTCGTAAAGGTTTTGGGCGGGCCACTCCTCGGTGGAGAGAGAGGTCACGACAAAGCGCGGATTCTCCCCTCTTTCCAGGTACTCGGCTTTGGCGACCACCCGGCGCTCCCTCGACCAGCTGCTCAAGGTGCGGTAGGCAAACTCGGTAAAGAAGCGGGCCGGCTTGCCACTCGACTCGTGCAGACGACGGGCTTGCTCCATCGACCCCTGAATGGTCCGGCACAAGCGCTCGTTGCGGGCCAAGCCGAAGAGGTAGTCGACTTGATNGGCTTCGCACCAAGCCATGATCTCTTCCCGGCAGAAGCCCGAATCGGCCCGGAGCACGATCCGGACTCCGGGCCAACGGGTACGGAGTTGTTCCACGATCCGGCTCACCTCCGTAAGGGAGCCCGCCGACGCATCCTGGTTCGATGGCCGAAGCCGGACGCCAAGGAGTTGATCGCCAGCAAAGATGTAGAGCGGCAAATAGCAGTAGGAGTCGTAGTAACCATGGAAGAAGCGCTCCGGCTGATGTCCGTAAAGGGGGATGTCGGTCGCATCCAGATCGAGAACCACCTCCTCAGGGGGCTGGGGATGCGATTCGAGGTAGAGATCGACCAGAAGACGGTCAATCGCTTCGGCCGAGTAGTCGATCTTGTGGTAGCGCTCGCTTCGACCCACAAGCTCCAGCCGGTTGAGCGTGCTCTTGCCCGCCAGATCCTCTTCCAGATCGCTTTTCCCGCTCAGGAGAGCAACCAACGGATCGGTCCGCAACTGCTCATGGTCGTTGAGGTCTTCGTAGCCCATCGCAATCCCGAAGATGCGCTGGGCAAGCATCTCCCGTACCCGATGCACAATGCGTTTCGGATGGCGTCGATCCCGAAAGCAGCCCTCCAGCCGTCTTAACAAACCGATCTTCCGATCCGCTTCCCGCAACAGAATTGCGCCCCCATCGCTGGAGATCCGACCCGCGGTAAATCCCGCTTCCACCCGTCGCGAAAAATGCGCTGTAAACCCAAAAGTCTCTTGGCTACACTCTGTCATGGAAGGCCGTTTCTTTTTTCTGGTTGTAGTAACGTCTTCTTAACGCACTTATACCAGGGAAAGACGGCCTTTCCTATGCCCTTTTGCGAACTTTTTTGCCTTCCGCTATGCCCGCTATTGGTGAGATATCGGGGTTAGGGCAGCCATTGCTTGGGTGTCGCGCCATTGATTCCGCTTGAGCTTGGGGAGCCAGTAATTGAGCCGGGACCTCGGCATGCGAGCAAGGCGGCATCCTGCGTGCTGATGCCAGAAGCAGCCGTGCACGAGAATCGCCTTGCGCAATCTCGGGAAAACAAGATCGGGCGTGCCGGGAAGGTCGGCCCGATGAAGCCTGAAGCGATAGCCAAGCTGGTGCGCAAGGCGCCGCACGACAAGCTCTGGCTTGGTATCCACTTTGCGGATGCGCCGCATGTGTGCGCTGCGCTCTTCCGGAGACAGTCGGTCAGGCATCGCAAGGTCCAGCCAACGTAAAAGCGAGATGCTCTGTAAAGATCCAATTGCTGGCTAACCTGACTTCCTTTGAGCAGCGGTGCACCTCTTGGGGGATCTTTCGAAATGGATGTTTGCAAGTTATGGCAGCAGAACGTTAAGACTTTGTCGTTCTGCCTACATGGCCCATTGAAGTGGACGAGCGAGGAGCGGGAGCAGGGCTGAGTTTTGGAAGCCATAGGTTGATTTCGGCGGGAATTTTGGAGAAGATTACGCTTCAAGGCTGGTCGTTCCAGGTAAGAACACGAAAAAGCTACCGTTCGGCCCATGTTTGGTGGCGTCGTCGCAAGACGTTGGTGCGCAGGACCAAAAATTTGAAATTGGCACTAGATGGTCCGGTTATGGCGCTGAAGTAGCCCACGGCTCCCCGGCGGCGACTCCTAAGGCAGAGAGGAGTTGCGGGCCTGACTGCCCCAACGCTAATCGAACCATATAGGAAGGCCTTTCATCCCTATTGGAAGAGGGCTCTTCGCCGAATGGAATGGGCGAAGGGAGCGGATTCGCCGTTGCGGGATGGCAAGAACACCGTTTCTTGCCATCCCTCTTCGACGGATTGCGCGTCCGGAGGACTGGCCGTCAAGGACGCTGCGACTTCGTCGATCCTCCTTGACGGCGGATGGCCAAGCTCGGGGCGTTTTCCGATTCTTTGGGCACGGACGCGAACAAGCTTTTTGGGATGGCCTTACCGTTGGGTCTGGAATGGAAGGTGATTCGAAGCGAACTTTCTGCGGTGGATCCTACCTTGAAGATCTGGCTCGATTTTCGAGAGGGCCATCGGTTCCCCTGTCCGGAATGCGGGCGTCCTTCTCCTGCGCACGACACGGTGGAGAAGCGGTGGAGGCACATGAACTTCTGGCAGTACAAGACCGAGCTGGTGGCACGGGTTCCACGGGTGGACTGTCCGGAGCACGGAGTGCGGTTGGCGGAAGTTCCCTGGGCCAGACCGGGGAGCGGGTTTACCCTGATGATGGAGGCGGTCATCCGGATGCTTTCCCAGGAGATGCCGATTTCCCAGGTGGCCAAGATGCTCAAGGAGCAGGACACCCGGCTGTGGAGAATCTTGGAGCACTACGTGGAAAAGGCCTATCGGAAGGAGGATTGGAGCGGGGTGAAGCGGATCTTGGTCGACGAGACCAGCAGCAAGCGGGGTCACCGGTACGTGACCGCCGTTACCGACGCGGAGAGCCGGAAGCTCCTCTTCCTGGTGGAGGGCAAAGGAAAGGAGGCCTTGGAGGCATTTGCCAAGGAGATGCGGGAGCACGGAGCGGATCCCGAGCAGATTGAGCTGATCTGCATGGTCATGAGCCCCTCCTACATTGCCGGAGCCAAGGAGCACTTCCGCAAGGAGGAGATCGTCTTTGACCGCTTCCCCCACATGCCGATGGCGGGAGAGGCGGTCGACCGGGTGCGCAAGGAGTTCGTGCGTCAGGGGCTGCTGCCGAAGGGAAGCCTCTGGGCGCTGCGAGGCAACGAATGGAAGCGAAGCAGGGAGCAGAAGAGTCTGCGTGCTTCTCTTTGTGCGGCCTACCCCCGACTGGGAAGAGCCATTGGGTTGCGGGAGGCTCTGCAAGAGATCCTCGCCCAAGAGGATCCCCAAGAGCTCCGCTGGTGGCTCCAGTGGGCCGACCGCAGCTGGCTTGCTCCCTTCCGAAAGCTTTCCAAGACGATCAAAGAGCACATGGACGGCGTCCTTGCTTTCCTCCAGAGCCGGGTGACCAATGGCCTCATCGAGGCGATCAACGGACTTATCCAGCTCGCCAAAAGGATGGCCAGAGGCTTCCGAAGCTTCCGGTGCTTGCGGATCGCCGCTTTCCTCAAAGCCGGAAAGCTGAGGTTGGATGTTCCCGCCTTGGCCACATGAAATAGCGAAGAGGCACAATCCAATACCCCGAGCGGTCAGATCACTTGTTACCAAAGCGGTCAGTTTGACATGTGTTCAACACTGACAAGATGCCGATGAAGGAGTCCACGCGGAATTCAGTCGAGGGCGCGGACCTGCGAGACCGGATCATCCGATCTCTTCGGGCCCAAGGGTTCCGTGTTCGCAACGGAGCGATCCTGCCTCCGAAGGAACTTTCAAAGGAGAGAATCCGCGAGCTTCACAAGACCGCCGTTGAGTATCGGATCGAGCGGGCCAGAGATGGCCTGTTTCGAGTGGAGGGGGATCTGCTGCGCCACATCGCATCGGGACCCGAGGTTGATCCCTCGCGGATGTCCCCTCGCTTGGTAGAGGTCCTCCCTGAATCGGAAGAGGAGCTTCTCTTCCGGTATGCAGCCCTGCATTGGAGCATCCCGGTGTCGTCCGGCTATGGAAGGCGCCTTCGCTTCCTCGTCGTCGACGACAGCAACGGGAAGCTCGTAGGTCTAATTGGGCTGGGAGACCCGGTCTACAGCCTCGGGCCCCGCGATGAGTGGATAGGCTGGACGCCTTCTGACCGGAAGAAGCGACTTGGGCACGTCATGGACGCCTTCGTGCTCGGCGCGGTTCCGCCCTACTCGTTCCTTTTGTGCGGAAAGCTCGTGGCGATGCTGGCCGCGAGCGATACCGTCCGCAACGCCTTCAAGAGGAAATACGGGGGCACACGCTCGGTGATCAGACGAAAGCTCCATGATGGCCGTCTTGCCCTCGTCACGACGGCGTCCGCACTTGGGCGGTCCTCTGTCTACAACAGGCTGCGGTTCGGAGGCAGGCTTCTTTATCAGAGCGTGGGCTTCACGAAGGGGTCCGGCGAGTTTCACTTCTCGAACGGCCTCTACAGTGCGATCACGGAGTTCGCGGAGAAGCACTGCGAGCCCACGGCGAAGCAGGAGCGCTGGGGCACGGGTTTCCGCAATCGCCGCGAGGTCATCAAGAAGTGCCTTCCGGCTCTTGGGCTTTCCAGCGACTGGGTGTACCACGGGATCGAGCGAGAGATCTTTGTTGTTCCACTCGCCCGCAACGCGCGGGAATTCCTCCAGGGTCAGCACACCCGACTGCTGTGGCATCGGCAAACGGAAGCCCAGTTGTTCGAGTACTTCCGGGATCGGTGGATGCTGCCAAGGGCCTCCTGGGACGACAGCTTCAAGTCGTGGTGCAAGGACGAGTGGGCAATCTGGTCGAAGAAGGAGAACGGTCGTGGGTGATACCTTCTCCGATCTTCCTGATGCCCTCGTTCGGGATCTCCTCGCGCAGGCGACACCCGTCGCCGAGCGAGTCTCCACGCACTTGAACAGGCTCCGTCAGGCCCGGGGCACCATCCGCCAGCGGGTCCAGTCGAAGGGGCTGATCGCGCGCAAGGCGGACCTCGATGTTACAAGAGAGCCTTCCGTTGTAGGCATCGACGGATCTTACCAAGTCCACCGTCTCACGGCGCTGGACCTATGCGCGGCAGCGGCTGTGGCCGTGGAAGGCACCGCGAAAGAGGCCCGCCGCCACTGGCAGGAGCCCTATCACCGGATATGGGTGAGCAGCTTCGAGCATAGCAAGAACGCGACGAACGCCCTTCGCGGCCTGATGATCTCGATGGAGTTGGAGCTTGCAGATAAGGCGCCACATGACCTCGTCCTCCTAGACGGTTCCTTCATCGTCTTCGTCATCTACCTGAACCAGGGGCTGACGAGCTTCAGGGAGGCTCCCGGTCTCCTACGCGAGGAATTCCAGAAGCGATGGAGTGAGCAACAGGTTCTGGAGCGCTTCCTTGCCCTGATCGCGAGCGACCGGACGGTGGCCGTTCCGAAATACAGCGGGAGGAACGAGCTCAAGAACTTCCTGGGGGAGAACGACCTCCCGGAGACCGATGGGAAGACGCTGGCGACGATCATCCTCGAGCCCGATGAGTACGTGACGCCGCTTCCCATCTTCCATTTCGGCGGCGAGGACGCGGAGTACCACTTGCCGGTGGAGCATTGCCCCCGGGAACGCCAGGAGCAGATGAACCGCTCCATAAAGGACATGCGCGTCGTCTTCTACAGGCCCTACAGCTGGGCACCAGCGGTACGCCTGGAAGTGACGGCGCCCATTGCCGCCAGCCAGTCCAGGCTGTTGATGGTCCTGGAAGGAATCAAGCGTCAGCTGTTCAGCCCGGCGGTCACGGAACCGTACCCGTTGTTTCTAGCGGATCGCATGGTCAAAAGCCTCGGCGCGGGTGTCGCAGTAATTGAGCAGACCGTGGCTCAGCACGCCGTGGGGGCTTCCGCTGACACTGAGGCGACCCTCCTGTGCTTGCAGAACTACCGCACAGAAGGTGGCCGAGGAGGAAGCTGATGCCGAATGATCGAAGCAGAAATGTCGCGGTCGTCGGGAGCCCCTCGACGAACACGGAGCTGACCGTCGACCTACTCCAGGAGGCGACCGAGGAGCGGCTCGTCGGCGCGCTCACGGCATTCGACGCAGTGCAGAACGGTCAATGCATCACCTCGGTCGGGCAGATCGTGAGCATCGAGTTGAAGAACCGCTGGCACGAAGACTCGGTGTTCCGAAACCTTGTGAAGCGCACCGGTGAGATCCCACCGATCACGAACCGGCAGGACACGCGGACGGCGGACCTCGTCGTGGGGGCAACTTTCCGGAAGTCAACGAACGGCTTCGATCCCGAAGTCCTGGGAATGGTCCCTCCCACGGGAACTCCGGTATATCGAGTCGATCAGGCGCTACTCGACAGACTCCTAAAGGTCTACCGCTCCGAGATCGTCTATCTCGGGCGCGCGTATGCGAACGACGTCCTCTACCCGATGTGGTTCAAGCACTTCGGGAGCGGGCCCGGTGGCGCTGGTGAGGCGTACCACCTGGGTGTGTTCGGCAAGACCGGCTCCGGGAAATCGGGGCTTGCCAAGATGACGCTCTGCGCCTATGCGCGCCACCCGCAGTTGGGCATCCTCGTGATCGATCCCCAAGGCGAGTTCTCCCTCGAGCTTTCGGGGACACGGGTCGGTCAGCAAGGACTGCAACTCGATCAGGTGGTACGTGGCCAAGGCCGAGCGATCCACGTCTTTCACATCGGAGACCTGCAGCTCGACGACTGGGAGACCTTCGAGGAGATGCTCCAGTCGTTGCGGTTCCTTGAACAGCTCGGCATCCCGAGCCGCTCCGCCGACAATTCGCGGAAGGCAGCCGAGGTCATAAGGAATAAGCTGGAAGGCACTCACCGGCTGGACAACCTGGGCACGCAGCAGGCGCTGGATGACGCCTTGAGGGCAGTCGCCGATCAGAACAACGCGACATACATCTACTCCTCCGCACGCGCACGGGAACTTCAGCAACGTGTTCAGCGACTCCAGAGTGACCGGAACCGCCTCACCCAGGTCTTCAACGACTCGTGGACACCAATCTGCCAGCTCTTCAGCGCCGGGCAGAACCGTCAGCGGCTCTTCAGCTACTCACAGTCGGGCATCATCAACATGCTTCTCGGCTCGCCCGGGGCTACGGGGCCAAGGCCGGTAATCGTCATCGACATTTCCCGGCAGGGGAATCAGCGCTTCTGGTCCGAAGAGCTTCAGCGGCGCATCCTCGGCAAGCTCCTGAAGATCCTCGTTGCGCAGGCGACGTCAAGCCTGAGCACGCAGCAGAGCGCGAACGTTCTCGTCCTTCTGGACGAGGCGCATCGCCACGCCCCGAGCGGGAGGTTGGAGGACGATTCGGAGGCGGATCAGCTGCGGTCTCTGCTGCGGAGAGCGGTACGAGAGACGCGGAAGTATGGAATCGGCTGGTTCTTTATCAGCCAGACGCTGGGCGGCCTGGACAATGAGATCCTCCAGCAGCTGAGAATCCTGGCCTTCGGGTTCGGCCTCGCGATGGGGACGGAGTTTGACCGCCTGCGGGACTTCGTGGGCGGTGACAAGCGGGCCTTGGAACTCTACCAGTCCTTCCGGGACCCACAGAGCTTCCCGAGGCGGGACCTCCAGGAGTTCCCGTTCATGGCGGTGGGGCCGGTGTCGCCTTTGGCGTTCAGCGGCAAGCCGTTCTTCTTCACGATGTTCACGGACATGGACGAATTCCGCCGCTTCAACAATCTGTAGCTGCAGCCGCGCCGGAGCTTGTGAGAAATTGCTGGAAGGCGTGAAGCTGATCCCTCGTTTGCGGAATCTGCGCGATGGGCCGCAGTGCCCGCTCGGTGATCGCCGGACGGCGGGCCATGTCGGGCAGGGACAGGACGTGCTCCTGGATCTCGGGCGCGAGGCGCAGCAGACCCATGACCTGGGTCACCCGGGCGCGGGTGATGCCCTCCCGGCGGGCAATGGCGGCCTGGTTGGCCTCCTCCCCGGACTCGAGGAGCGCCTGCCACTCGATGGCCTTGCGGAGGAGTTCCACCACCCGGGGCGTCCGGGGGGCCTTGGGCGGTTTGCGGTTGCGGACCCCGGGCGGAAGGGCGTTGATGACTCGGTCGGCGGCCACGCGCCGCGTCAGGGTGCCCACGTTGCCGTTTTCGAACGCCCCCTTGGGCCCGAGGGCGATCTCGACCGTCTGTTCACGGTAGGCGGCCACGGGCCCGCCGTTGCCGGCGTCCATGGCGACATGGACGATGCGGAACCAGATCTCGGGCTGGGCCCAGCCTGGGCGGCCGCGTCGAATACTGTTACATTCGGGGAGCCATTTGCTACGATCGTCCAGAAGAAGGCCAACCGGGCGGAGCAGTTCGACCGCGGGCGCTTGGACGAGCTTCGGCTGCTCGTCGCCGGGTCTGCGCCCATCTGGGAGGCGATCATGGCGACAGCGGCACCCTCTCTTTTTGTAACGCCCGAAAAGCTGCAGATGATCTCCGACCAATTATTGGAACTATCGGTGTTCGATGCTGTGTTTTTCCATCTTGTCATGGACAAGAGGCTCTTTATGTGGACGAAGGCCGGCCAGTGGGTCGAAGTGGATAGCGGGGACAGGTGAAAGAATCGAGGTGCGAAAGGCCCATGGGATGAATTCGTTATCAACGCTTCTTGGGAAGGCTCTCGGCTACGCCCCTTCGTGGCTGACCGCTTGCTTTCGCCATGATTCCCTTGGCTCCCGGCTGCTTCGGCCAGTCCTCAATCCGCTGCTACCCGCCGGGCATTCCTGGGGACGCGTGGCGTCCGGCCCCTGCCGCGGCATCTGGCTCCTGCTCGACTTGAAAGGGGAAAAAGGCTTTCTCACAGGAAGGAGGGAAGAAGAGTTCCAAGATGCCCTGAGCCGGGCGATCCGACCGGGAGCCTCCTATTGGGATGTGGGAGCCAACGTGGGCTTCTATACCATGCTCGGAAGTAGGCTGGTTGGACCCGGAGGGCGGGTGGTCGCGATCGAGCCCGACCCAGAGAACGCTAATCGCCTTCGCGCCGCGGTGGAAAAGAATGGCTTTAGGAACGTCGAAGTAGCGGAGGTCGCCTTAAGCTCATCCGAAGGGGTGATGGCCCTGGAACGACATGGTGCCATGAGCCGCCTGCAGGCAGCACAGAACGTAGACGGGACGGCTATGGTACCGGTCACCGTTTCCACGATGGAAAAGCTGGCGGAGCGTTTCGGGGTACCCGATGTAGTTAAGATCGACGTGGAGGGGGCGGAAGTCGATGTGTTGCGCGGGATGGGCCCGCATTACCAGGACCGGAAGCCTCTCTTTCTGATCGAATTTCACAGTAAGGAGTTGCTCGAAGAAGCAAAAGGGCTTTTGCCCGACTACGAGTTCCGGCCGATCGACGCGGAACATTGGTGGCTTGAGCCAAAAGAGCCCCTTCGGTGAATGGAATGCTCGGAGGGGGCAGATTTGCCATTGAGGGATGGCAAGAAACGGTGTTCTAGCCATCCGTCTTCGGCGGATTGTGCGTCCGGGCGAATTGCCGTCAAGGACGCTTCGACTTCGTCGATTCTCCTTGACGGCGGATCGCCGAGCTCGCGTCGTTTTCCGATTCCTCGGGCATGGATGCGAACAAGCTTTTTTGGGATGGCCTTACAGTTGGGTTCGGAATGGAAGGTGACTCGAAGCGAACTGTCTGCGGTGGATCATACCTTGAAGATCTGGATCGATTTTCGCGAGGGCCATCGGTTCCCCTGTCCGGAATGCGGGCGTTCTTCTCCTGCGCACGACACGGTGGAGAAGCGGTGGAGGCACAGGAACTTCTGGCAGTACAAGACCGAGCTGGTGGCGCGGGTTCCTCGGGTGGACTGTCCGGAGCACGGAGTGCGGTTGGCGGAAGTTCCCTGGGCCAAACCGGGGAGCGGGTTTACCCTGATGATGGAGGCGGTCATCCTGATCCTTTCCCAGGAGATGCCGGTTTCCCAGGTGGCCGAGATGCTCAAGGAGCAGGACAGCCGGCTGTGGAGAATCTTGGAGCACTCCGTGGAAAAGGCCTATCGGAAGGACGATGGGAGCGGGGTGAAGCGGATCTTGGTCGACGAGACCAGCAGCAAGCGGGGTCACCGCTACGTGACCGCGGTTAGCGACACGGATAGCCGGAAGCTCCTCTTCCTGGTGGAGGGCAAAGGGAAGGAGACCTTGGAGGCATTTGCAAGGGAGATGCGGGAGCACGGAGCGGATCCCGAGCAGATCGAGCGGATCTGCATGGACATGAGCCCCTCCTACATTTCCGGAGCCAAGGAGCACTTCCCCAGGGCGCAGATCGTCTTTGACCGCTTCCAGCTCATGCAGATGGCGGGGGAGGCGGTCGATCAGGTGCGCAAGGAGTTCATGCGTCAGGGGCTGCTGCCGAAGGGAAGCCTCTGGGCACTGCGAGGCAACGAATGGACGCGAAGCAGGGAGCAGAAGAGTCTGCGTGCTTCTCTTTGTGCGGCCTACCCCCGACTGGGAAGAGCCATTGGGTTGCGGGAGGCTCTGCAAGAGATCCTCGCCCAAGAGGATCCCCAAGAGCTCCGCTGGTGGCTCCAGTGGGCCGACCGCAGCCGGCTTGCTCCCTTCCGAAAGCTTTCCAAGACGATCAAAGAGCACATGGACGGCGTCCTTGCTTTCCTCCAGAGCCGGGTGACCAATCGTCTCATCGAGGCGATCAACGGACTCATCCAGCTTGCCAAAAGGATGGCCAGAGGCTTCCGAAGCTTTCGGCGCTTGCGGATCGCCGCTTTCCTCAAAGCCGGAAAGCTGAGGTTGGATCTTCCCATCGTAACCTCATAACCGAACTTCCGCTGTGTAGTGTCGCAAGTGATTGTAGCAGAACGTTAAGACTTTTTCGTTCTGCCTACATGGCCCATTTGGGCGGGCGAGCAAAGAGGGGGAGCAGGTCGAGCTTTTGGAGCAGTGCGTTGATGTCGGCGGGGATCTTGGAGAAGAACCCGATCAAAGGCCGTCCGTTCGGGGCGAGCCGGATCAAGCGGATCGCCTGAAGGCGGCGGAGCACCTTGGGCACCTCTTCGGTAAACCCTTTGGCCACCCATTCGGTCCCGAGGCGGGCATTCATCCAGAAAGCCAAGAAGCAGATTCTCACGTGGTTGCGGACCCGATCGGGCCGCCAATGATAGACCGGACGGACTTCGAGGTAGCTCTTGAGTTCTGAAAAAGCGGCCTCGACCTCTGCGAGCCGCTTGTAGTGGGTCAGCACCTCCTGAGGAGAAGCCTTGGCGGACGGGAGGTTGGTCTCCAAAAGATACCAGCCGTCGATCGCCTCTTCTTCTTTGACCCGCTCTTGGTCAAGCTTCCACCAGAACCGGCCCTTGGCGTCGACTCCATACTGAAAGTACTTATGGGCCTGGATCCGCTGGAGCGCCCGGCCGATCCGGCTGCCGAGCTCGACCGGGTCTGCCCCCTTGCGCGTTGCCTTGGCAATCTGGCGCAGCTCTTCCTCTCCTCGGGCGATGCGGCTCTGCCGCCGCTCCCGATCGCGCATCGCGCGCCACTCCCCTCCGGCAACGACGTAGCGAACCCCTTGGTGCTCGATCTCCATCACCCGGGTTCGATCCGTCAGCCAGAGCTGCCGATCTTTGGGAAGTCGCCGAACGATCTCCTGGAGCTTGGTCCCAGTTGATCGGGTCACGTACTCAAGCTCCATGCCGGTGAGCATCTCCAGATTCCACCGGCTCTTCATCCCGCCATCGAAGACGAAGGTAGCCTCTCGGATCCCAAGTCGGCGTCTGAGAGTCACCAAGAGCCCCGTCAGCGTCGTGCTGTCCGCCCGGTTCCCCCGCAGGACCTCCACATGGATCGGGATCCCCCGGGCATCGGTGGCGACCGCAAGAAGCACCTGCCGCCGATCTTGCCGGTGATCCCGGCTGTAGCCGTACTGCGCCAATCCCTCGGGGCCGTCCCCCTCGAAGTAGACACTCGAAAGGTCATAGAGCACCAAGCTCGCTCCCTCTGGTTGGGCTTCCCGGTAAAGCTTCTTCTCGATCCCGCTCCAAACGCCGTTGAGCCCATCCATCGCCCGGTAGAGATCGTCTTCTTCCAGGTCCTTCTCCTCCAGCCCGCATACCTTAGCCAAAAGCGTCCCGCCTGCCTCCTCCCGAAGGGCGAGCTTGGAAGAGGGAAAGAGAATCCGTCCAAAGATCATCGCTTTCAAAAGCCGCCCCTTCCGCTCCGAACCCACCCCGGAAAGAACCTGATCGAGTCCAAATCGCTGCCACGCTTGCTCGAGAACCGCGAGTCCTCCGTAATCGAGAGCTTCCTGCCCTTCCAGTCCGTCCAGGGGCACCAGCTTCTTCCCCTGCAGCAGCGCTCGGACCGCCTGCTGGACCTCCACCGGCATCCGGGTCAGATTGGACAGGATCCTGGTCTTGACCTGCTTGCCCACCCGATACGACTCCCGGACAAGAACGGATCGGTAGACTTTGCCCCTCTGGCAAGTGCGCACCTCTTGCACGTACATGCCTACAATATGCCAAGAGCATGATGCTTATGCAAACAAATTTTATTCACATTGTATTCGCATTACACGTCCTACATTATTTTGCGTAAGTCCTTCATGTGCCGAAACAATCCTCAAAATTGTGCGGAAGATGGGATAACCCACGAAAAACAGCGAAGAGGCAAAAAAGAACGTTTTTTACCCGAGAGAGCGACACAGGTTTTGCGCGCTCTGACGCTAAAAAAAAGTCTGGGGAGCGAACGAACCAGCTAGAAGCCTGTGGAATACGGGTCGGAGGAACTACCGAACGACGGAGGAGGGCTGAACATATCGCTTTGTCGGCGACGATCCTCTTCCTCCTGCTGCTCCCGCATGGTGCAAAAGCCGCATTTGGCTCCATCGGTGTAAGTCGGCCCCCCACAACTCGGGCACGTCGGAGACGGCGCGGAGGTCATCGACGCGATTGCGTCAGTCTTGGCCTCATTGAGTTGCGCCATCTCTTCTACATTATCCGGTGCAGACGACGCCAAGGCGCGTAATAGGGCGGAAAGGAAGCCCATATTGCTTTTCTACTCCGCCGTAGCGAAGAGCGCCAAGAGAAAAGTCAGGGAGCGATGGCGAAGAAACGGCCCGCTTCCGCTTCGCTCACGAGAGCCCGGTAATGCCGGAAAACTAAGGCAGGGCTCGTGTGACCGAGTTCCAGACTCACCCTCGGGGCGTCATTGCATTGGGCGAGGCGATAACTGGCGAAGGAATGCCGCATCGCGTTCGTCTTCCACTTTACCCCAGAGACGGCTAGGACCTTGGCAAGCATCCGGCGAGCGTTCTTCGGACGGATCGGACCGTGCTTCTTGCGGTAGGGCGTGATCCACGAGGCGGCATTCTCCGGGATCGGAACCACCCGGCGGGAGGCGGTCTTCGCAGTAGCGGCCTCAATTCGCACTTCTTTGTCGCCCACGTGCTCCCAGGGAATCCGGTCCAGCTCTGCCGTCCGAAGTCCGCAGAAGAGGCCAAGCGTGAGATAAGGGAGCAGCGAGGGAGCGACTTCGCGGGCCGAAGTGAGGAGTGCCTGAGCCTCGGCAACCGTGAAAACCTCGGTCTCGACTGGCTGAATCTTCGGCACTGGAACGTCGTCGATGATCCCTTTCCGACACCAGCCTCGGCGCGCGCAGAACGCGAGGAATGTACCGAGTCGCGTGCGCAGGCTTCGTTTCGTCAGTCCGCCGGTCGGAAGCGTGGTGAGCCATGTTTCAATGTCTCGGGAACCGATTGCGGACAGAACCGCGCCCGAAAATCGGCTCTGGAATTGTTGCGCCGCCCCACGGAGCGACTGCAAAGACCGATGCCGCAGGCCGTCCCTCTCTCTCGTGGTTAGGAAGTCCCTGACGGCATCCTCAATGGAGACGCTGGCAAGTTCCCGAGACTTCATCGTCGTCCATTCCCGAACGACGGCAAGCGGCTCCACGCCGAACGGCGCAAGGAGACGGCGCATTTCCGCTAGATCTTCCGCGTCCCCGGGCCGCAGCGCGAGCGCGCCCCCGCCGGCGGCTACGAGTTGATTCCGCAATGCATTCGCTTCCACCTGCGCTTGCATTTTCGTCTGATACCGTCGCCGATACCGCCGACCGTCCACGGTCCAAACAACCTCATGAGTGTAAACCTCCTTTCCCGGATTTTGAGGGTTGACCGGGATCGGCCTTGCAAGCTTGATGACGCGGGGTATCGCGGTTTTGGCGCGACTCACGGCAAGAGACTACCGCCCACGTAATTGGTATTCAAATGGTATTGTGTTCGGACGAAAAGCAGCTACACTCTGGTGGCACCGCCGTGCTCATAACTTTCGTAAAGCGTGGGTCAAGGGTTCGAATCCCTTAAGCGGCTCCCAGATATAAAGACGCAATCCTGCCTGGTAGAAGCCCTAGGGAAGCTTATTGCGTTAAGAACAGATGTGTAACGATGGATACGCAAAAAAGGGGGTAGAGACGTATGGATTCCGGCAACATTCCGGCAACATTCCGGCAACGCTTCGAGCCTCGACGCCGCGCTTCGGGTGGGCTGGGGCCATCAAGCTCGGCCTTCATCTCTAAATTTCGCCCGCCTTTAGTAAAAAAACCTCCACAACCTCCACAACCTCCACCGGACTCAGCCGGTCTCTCGCGCCGCGTGCTTTGCGCGAGGCTGATATTGCGAATGCCTTATCATGCTCAGCGGATCGTTCGGAGTCTCTCTTCACCGGCGGACGTCACGACGTCCGGGAACGTCGGCCGGGAATGGGCGATGGACGGAGGCTTACGAGTAAGACGGCGTAGGGCCGGAGCCACGGATCTCTCCAGAGCGTATGGCCTTATCAGTAAGACGGCGGCAAGGGGTAGGGGGCTTATTGATACCGCATTATCAGCCGCTATTGATAACGCATTATCACGCCCTCTCTGCCGCCCTGGCACCTGCGCGTTCTCGCGCAGGGGTTTGGGGCGCGCGCCGCGCCGGAAGTGAGTGCCCCCTGCTCGCCCCGCCCCCATGAAAAATTTTCTCCTTGGCCAACCAGGGGTAGGTGCGCTCTCTCTTACCAGTATTTTGACGAAGCCCGTCTCTTGTCGTAGAGTCGCTCTATGCGCTTGCTGATGTCGTCCGCCGCGAAGGCCATCTACAGGCAGCTTGTCGCCGCCGCCGGGAGCCACTACAAGGCTCTGCAGCGGATCGTCGATGACCCGAATTTCGGGTGCATCTCCATCGAGCCGGTTGATGCCGGGATGCTCACCGAGCATGCGGACCAAATCCGATCAAAGCTCTCCGGACAGGGCATCCCTAAGGGCATGCTTACCTCGCGCTCCATCGAAGCATGGCTCTTGCTCTACGGGAAGCAGGTTGCCGTCGATTTGCGCGAGGAAGCCCTACGCAAAACTCAAGAATTCGAACCACGGCTTTGGTCGGACAGGTACCAGAGCGATGAGGAAGCCCGGAGGATCGTGGCTCGGCACGTTCTGGGTATTATCCGGAACGCCGGCCGCAAGCGTCGGAAGCAGACCGAAGCCGAGAATGCGGTAGCGGATTCGGTTCAGGATTCCTTGAACGAGGCTGCGTATAAAGCACCGGAGAAAGCTGGCGGCGGAGGAGCGGATGCTTGAGGAAACGGCGGATCGGATTTGTTCACGGTCCTAGAGCAATCGCTCCTACTTCCGGCTCTTCACCCACTTGATAGCTTGGTAGTGGCAGATAACCGCGTAGTTCTGGATATAGTTGAACCCTCCGATCCCGCCTCCCGCGTTTGTTCCTTGCCCCCATCCCCAGGCTTGCCCCCCGGTAGGCCAGCGTTCCGCTTGCACCAAGATGATCGCATCGGCTCCCACTTCCTTCGCCTTTGTTACCGCACGCGTTCTCGGTGATCCGAAAAGCCCGCCTCCCGCCTCAATCGCTCCTGTCACGATGTAGGGGCGCGAGGGGGGTGTAGCGTAGATATTCATCCCATTGATTATGGAATGTTCACCACTCCCGAGCGGTCCTCGATGCGGTACTTCCAAGGGATGCCAGTCCGCAAGAACCGCATGCGCGCTTTGCAGCGCGGGGCAGAGCAGCAGGAAAGCGAGAGCTAGCAGGGTTGATTTCGTTTTCATGTTTGGGGTTCTCCGTTATTTTCCGAATCTCCTCACCAGTTCTTCCGCCAGCGCCGGGCTGACGCTCTTGAGTCGTTCGTAGAGAGCAATGGCTTCCTTGTAGTTTCCCCGGTCAACCCAGATAACCCCGTAGGTCATCAGGGCATCGGGATTCCGAGGGTTGATGCTCAGAGCCGTTTGAGCGGATCGGATCGCATCGTAGACGTTCTTGGATTCGTACTGCGCCCGCGAAAGCTCGCCCCATAGGGCGTCGTCCCTCGGGGCGATCTTCACCCCCTCATTGAATGCTTTTGCCGCATCGGACGGGTTGCCGGATAGCTCAAGGGATTCGCCCAAGGATCGCCAGAGCGCAGGGACGTTGGGAGTAAGCACGCAGGCTTCCTCGAATCCTCGCGCCGCTTCCGGGTAATCCTTGAGCGCGAAGCAGGCGATCCCATAGGTGCCCCAGGCGTTTGCATCCGTGGGAATCGCCTCCATCCATTCTTTCGCTAGAGTCCTCAGGTCTGCATACTGATTGGCGTCGATCAGGGCGCACGCTCGGCGGACGTAAGCATCAGAATCCGTGCTCAGGTCATGCGGTCGCGCCCCCATGCTCAGGGCATATTGCATTGCTGCGAAGAGAAGCAGAAACGCCCCGATGCCGAGAGTTGCCGCGATGAGTTTGTATCCCTTCATCTTCCGAGCCTTCGATCAATCCACGCATGCGCCTCCGCGAACGTCGCCTTGGCCGCGTCTCCCTTGTAGCCCAAACGGCGCATCAGCCGGACTTGCTTGAACGTGGCAAGCCCCTGCTCCCGGCGCTTGCCCATTCCATCGATGAGCTTGCTGGCGAGCCCGCGATTGGTGATCAGGCTCAAGTCGAAACCGGACTTGTCCAAAACCTCCCGCTGCCTTTCGGTCGGTTGCGCGCTCTCCCAGGACAGGACGGGTTCGTAGTCCGCATCCCCGGCGAGCATCACTTCCAGGTAGTCCCTCACGATACGGCTCGAATGATCGTGCAGCCGTGCAGCAAGGGCCTCCTCACGCTCCCGCCTAATCTCCTCGGCCTTCTCCGCCGCGTTGAGCAGGTCCTTCTCGCCTTTTTCCAGAGCCTCCTCGATGCGGGCCTCTTCCTCTTCGCTCTTGGCGATTAGCGCGGAAGATTTTAGCACCGGCAGCCGGGCATGAACGAAGCAGGGATCGAGGATCAAGCAGTCGAGCTTGCCATCGGAAAGGCGCGTGCCCCTGCCGATCATTTGCTGATAGAGCACTCGGGAGCGGGTTGGGCGGAGTAGCAGAATCGCATCGACCGGAGGACAATCGAACCCCTCCGTGAGGAGCATAGCATTCGCCAAAAGTTGAATCTTCCCGGTCTTGAACCGTTCCAGCTTTTGCGCCCGGTCCGAAGACTCGCCGTCAACGTGCTCTGCCCGCAGTCCGGCATCTCGGCAGAAGGCAACGAAAGCCTGCGACGTGGCCCGCAAAGGGAGGAAAGCCAAGATGCGACGCTCGGCGTAGTCTTTGGCGATAATCCCCGCTATCTCTTCCAGGTACGGACTTACCGCGTCCGCTGCTTCTTCCTCGGCGAACTCACCTTTGCGGATGGCCACGCCGGACAGGTCGATTCCACCCCCGGCCAGCGGCAGGGTGTCCACGGTCAAGCGTGAGAGATAGCCTTGGCGGATCAAGTCCGGGAGTCCGATGCGGTAAACCTCGCGCTCGAAGATACCGGACAGGTCTTTCTCGTCCGCCCGGAAGGGTGTAGCCGTTAAGCCGAGGACGCGGGAATGGCTAAAATGCTCGAGGATCTTGGCGTAGGTGCGAGCGGCCGAATGGTGGGCCTCGTCCACAATCACACTCCCGAAGTGATTCCTCGGGTAGCGAGACAACCGCCGAACCATCGTCTGCACCGAAGCCACCACCACCGAGCTTTTCAGGGAGGCTACGGAGGACGCCTTCTCTAGTGCGGAGGAAAGCCCGCAAAACTTCTTGAGTGAAGCCTGGGCTTGGCTTAGTAGCTCTTCTCTGTGGGCAAGAATCAACGTCTTCCCGCCAGCCCTTACTTCCTCGGCGGCGACATGAGCGAAGATCACGGTCTTGCCCGATCCAGTTGGCGCAGAAATCGGTAGTGTCCGCTTTTTTGTGTGCGGGTCGATTTTCCGCTTTGTTGTCTAACAGTAAAGAGAGTTGTTCGCACGCCGTCAACTCGGACCGGCGAGACCGCTTCCCCAAAGCGGTCGGCTCTAGCCGGGACAGTTGGTGAATAACCCCGCTTGGGGGTTATTCCAAGGCGTGGGAAGCAACTCTCCACTTTTTCATGGCTTTTAGACTCCTTCCGCCAGGAAGAATCGCTCCCCGAACTGGATGGCAAATTGCCTGGCCGCCTGGTTCCAGGTCGGCGACGGATGTTTCCATTTCTTGGTGACGTTCCGTAAGACCAGGAAAATCAATTTGGTCGCCGCTTCATCATTGGGAAAATGTCCTCTGGTTTTGAGGACCTTCCGCAACTGCATATGCAGGCTCTCTCGATGGCATTGGTCGTGTAGATCATCTTTCGGATCTCCCTGCGAGAAGGCGCGAAGAACGGAATAACCTTCTTCCCAGACTCTTCGCCACACATCTGGACGATGGTCGGGAGTTTCTTCCCCCACTCGCCGGCGGCGAACTCTTCGCGAGTCGCTTGGCGGCGACTTCAGCAGCAGTTTCCGCACTGTAGAGCTGCGCTTGAGTTCCCCTGCCACCCGGACCGGCGCTCCCCTTCCAGTTGCACAAGGAGAGCGAATTGGCGGATCAGATGCACGCGATGCAGGTCTGAATCTGCGCCCGGGGGAAAACGGCCGTGATCGCGTCCGGAAACCCCTTGAGCCCGTCGACGACCGCGATCAAGATGTCCTCCATCCCGCGATGCTTGAGTTCGTTCATCACCGCTAACCAGAACTTGGCTCCTTCGGTTTGCTGGATCCAAAGACCCAGCACATCCTTGGTGCCGTCGCGCCGGAGTCCCAAGGCCAGATAGACCGCCTTATTTCTGACCGCTCCCTCATCCCGGATCTTGACCCACAACGCATCAAAGAAGACGACCGGATACATCCTCTCCAGCGGCCGGCTCTGCCACTCGAGCACATCGTCCATCACCGAATCGGTCACCGTGCTGATCAGATCGGCAGAAACCTCCAACTTGTACTGCTCTTCCAAAAACGCCTGGATCTCCCGCACCGTCATCCCTCGGGCATACATGGCGATGATCTTGGAATCAAAGCCCCCAAACCGCCGTTGCCCCTTGCGGACAAACCGAGGCTCGAAGTCCCCGGCTCGATCACGCGGCACCTCGATCTCCAGATGCCCATCCTCGCTCACCAAGGTCTTTCTGCTGGTCCCATTCCGATGGTTCTCCCGCCTCCGGCCCGCTTCGCCCTTGGGCGCCTGGCCCTTCTCGTAACCCAGATAGTGGGTCATCTCCGCTCCCAGCACCCGCTCGTAGAGCCGCTTGGTCAGCTGCTCCATGATCCCCCCAGGACCGACCAGATCTTCCGGCTTCTGGTAGTCCTTCATCAGCTCTTCAATGATCGCCGCACTGATCCCAGGCTTCTTGCCTCCTCGGTCCTGCGCTTCCTGCTCGTTGTTCGTGGTCACTTCCCTTTCCATTTTCATCTCCTTCTACTTCGGTTGTGACCCACACACAAATTTTCGGATAGGCTCCAGAAATCAAGAGACGGCGGGCTTCCTTCCAACCCTCGCGGATGGCTTCTAAGGCGGCGTCCTGGTAGGGGCGGCGCAAGACCTTGGTTGTTTCAGGCAGCCCGCTCATCTTGCCTTACGCTCCCCTCTCCGCTGCCGTGAGCCCCGGAAAGCCGTTGCAAGACTTGCGATAGCTCGCGCTCCGATTGATGGCTACCGGCGCTTTGCCGTTGTCTTCGATTGGTACCGTCAAGGCTGGCGAATGGCTACCTTGCGCTTTCGCTACGGCGAACTCGAAAATCTCCTCTTCCGGGGCGTTGAGCTTACCGGCCTTGATGAGGAATTGCGCCTTGAGCATCGCCTCGGAGACGATCTCGGCCACGGCAAACGATTCGAGCCTCGCCTTCGCCCGGTAACGCCAATAGGAACCCTCGCCGTTGAGCCCGGCCTTCCATTCCTGAAAGCCCATTTCGTCTAGCTCTTGCTCAAAAGCCGTCTTCATTCCCGGGCCTCCAATTCCGCCATTCGTTTCCGCAGCCGGGCCATTCGCTTGTCCTTGAGCCTCTGCTTGCTCTGCTCCGCTCGGCGTTGTTTGCGGTTCAACTTCATTCCATTCCCCTGGAATCCGCCTCTTCCTCGTCCTCCGCCTCCTCATCCCCGCCCGCAACGCTCTCCGCCTCTGCCCTACTCGCGGCGGCCAAGTTGGACCGCAGGGTGTCCAATTCCCGGATCTTCGCCGAAAGCTCCGATCTTTGGTCCTTGAGCCCGTCGATCTCGGCTGTCAGCCGCACAATTTCTGCCGTCTTGTCTACTGCTTGCATGGTTCTCCTTTTGTTTTTGGTGTTTGGTTTCGCTCAAGCCGGATGCGCGGGAAACCTGCCCGCGACGCTGCCCGAACGATCTCGGCGTCGGTTGCCAGAAGATGGCCGGTTAGATAATCCAAGATCCAATCCCGGATCTCCTTGGCGGGATCGGGCCTCGGGAACCACGTAGCGGGTTTGTCGTGAGTGCAGGCGATCACGCCACCCAGGAGGACGCATTTCGGGCAGACCAGCCCCAGGGAGGCTATGGCCCATCGGATCACGGTCCGGTCGTGCGCCGGGAAGAGTTGGAATGCCTCTTTGGGTGTCGGAATGATGCCAGTCGATTCGGCCCAGTCGATCAGCCGAGTTTTCGCGTCAAAGCAACGCGACCAAAAGCCGTTTCCGCGACGGCGACATTTCTCCCTCGGCAGGAATCGCTCAACCTCCTCCGGAAGCATCTCCCGCACGATCTCAGGCTTATGCCTCCTCAAGGCTTGCGTGAGCCGATCCCGCCGCTCTCCGGCAATCTCCTCCGGGAAGTGGGCAGCAATCGTCTCGTCGGGCCTCAGTTGTAGGCTCACCCCCGCCGCCTTCGCTTCTTCCAGTAGTTCCTTAGCTCCCATACTCACCGTTTTCGCTTTTTCTGATCTGCGCGACGGCTCTTCTGATGACCACCGGCAGAAGGCCTTTCTCCCGTTCCCCCCTCTTGCAGATCGCCTCGATGTCCTCCTGCGTAGGTGGCCGGGTGCTCGGGAGAAGCCTAAGAGCACTCTCGATCCAGATATTCAGTTCTTGGCGGTTGAGCTTGAAATCGAACCAAGCCGCCTCGGGCTTCCTGTGCGTGCAGGAATTGATTTCCAGCCTCCGGGCACAGTCGGGGCAGACAGCGGCCATATCCTCGATGGCGGCTCGAACCGCCGTCCTGGGATGCTTGGGATACCTGCGAAACGCCTCGTCGATTGTCGGCGTGCGTCCGTAATAGTGCCAGTAGGTGAGAAGGTTTGCCCTAAGCTCCCGGTACTCGGAGCTTTCCCGAAGCCGCATTTCCTCCGGCGCGGCTGGTGCCGGCTCCTTCTTGAGTTCCTCAATGATCGCATCCTTGTGATTCACATAAACCAGGGTGAGCCGGTCCTTGATCTCTCGCGGGGTGTCGTCGGCGAAGCTTATCCACGGCTGGCCGTCCGGCTTGATCGTGAGCGATCCGCCGATTGCTCGAAGCTCGGACAGGAACGCAGCGGGCTCCATGTAATGCCGGCGTGCGGGATCGTCGGGTTCCTGGTCCTGTGCTTGCTCGTTTGATTCCGCCGCTTCGCCGCGTAGTGCCTCGATGATCGAGTCCTTGTTCTTTCGAATCAGTTCCAGGTACTCTTCACGCCGAGAACCGGGAAAGTCCGGCGGCCAATCAATGCCTATCTTCCCGTCCGGCTTGAGGGACACCCTCACCCCTTCCGCGCTTATCTCTGACAATAGAAGCTTGATCATTGTTTGGTCCTCCGGGATTACACTTCGTCGTGAAGCCAACCGTCGTTGTCGGCGAGCGGCATGGGCGTCGTCGTGGTCGGCGCTTTAGCAACTTCCTCCTCTTGTCTCGGCGGAGTTTGCGGAATGTTTTTCGACACCTTCTGTAAGTAGATTTTTTTGCTTTTGTGCGCGTGCCCGTATTCGACGGACCAACCTATTGCCCGTAACTGAGGAGCGAGTCGTCGGATCTGCTTGCCCAGGGAGCGGGAGTTTTCTGGGAATCCCCTGGGCGGCCTATTGGGATCGGGCAACGCTTTCTGTAGCTCATCCAGCAATTCCGCCGGAGATCCGTCCCATCCGAAGTTGTGGGTTTCCAGAAATCTCATCAGCGCGGCCCCGGCAGGTGATCCTTCAAGGGCTCGTGCGGAAGCGCCCTCCCTCTCGGCATGGTAAACCTCTAAGAACCTTTCGGGCTCCCCGGCTCCGCGCTCGTCTGCGACGGCGAATGTTGCGAAGTCGGCCATGCGCGGCAGCCGGTTTATCTTCACGTTCGGCAATTCGCGCAAGGCCCCCGCGATGCGGGTCAGGAGCGCGCCGAAGATCTTCGGGGCGGCCTTTCGGAATTGCTCTTCGACTTCCGCCTCCTGCTTCCGCGATTCTTCCGGTACAGTCGGCAATTCGATGGAGATAGTCCGGTCAACCAGATCCCCCCGGATGGCAACCTCGTTGATCCCTGTCCAGATAGCGGGGCGCTTCGCTACAACAATGTGCTCGTTGTTTTGGTCATAAAGCTTCCGAGTCGCGTTGCCTCCGCCAGTCGAGAGACGGCACAGAGCGTCCGAAAGCTCCTCGTTGATACGCGAGAGATTGTCGAAGGCGAGTAGCCAAGAGTTATTGGCCGCGATGCACAAATCCTCGACGGACTTTGAAGCCGCCCGGAGCATCAGCTTGGAAGGGTCAACCAAGGACCGCAGGAAGCGTGCAGCCGTGCTCTTTCCCGATCCTTGTTCGCCCAAAAGTTCAAGCATCGGGTAAGGGCCGAATGGGTGAAACGAGAAGATGAGAAAAGCTTTGATCTGCAACCATGAATCATCTTCCAGCCCAGGATTCAGAAACCCTCGAAGCTCTTCCAGGGAGCCGCCTTCTTCCGGCTCCGGCAGCGGCATGGCGGCTCTAGATCGAACAAACAGGACGGGAGAGCGGTCGAGGAGCTTCCAGCCGCTCGCCGTTATGTGAATCACGCGCCATTTCGCGTCGCAGAGATCGACGAAAATTCCGATCAGCTTCCCGTTCGGCCCGATCTCAGGAGCGATGCGAAGAAAAACTTGAGACTGCTTGCCGCTGAATCGCGCTTCCGCACTAAGAAGGTTGACCGTCGCGCCCCAGACTTCGCCACTTAGCGCGGGCAGTTTGTTGTCATACGCGATCTTTTGGAAAAACTCCTTTGCGGCGGACGATTGAATGGGCCATGTCTCAAAATGTCCTTCCGATTGGAACCGGACAAAGCGCCCGTCCGCTCCGTCGTGGAAAAGCTCAACGTTAGGTATCGCCAGATCATACAGCGCCCGCGCTTTCGCATCGGCGGAGCCGCCGGCCTCCTTATCTTGGAGGTCTTTTGCCGCAACCTTGAGCGGCTTGGCAACCTCCTTCGATATCTGCTTTCGCAATGCAGGCGATAGATTGGACTTGTCCAATGCATTCTGGAATGGCACCAGATCCTCAGGGCGGATGATTTGCGGGAGATCGACGGCCTCATCCATGAGCTTCTGAAGCGCGGTTGTCGGGTCGCCCCCATTCTTGGCGATGCCGGACAAGTAATCGTCCGCGCCTTTGCCTTCCGAAAGATTCCACCGGAGCAGCCGGGGCACCGCTCCCGCCTTGCGTAGCACCAGTAGATTAGCGAAGAGCGCGATGCGAACGCTTGGGTTGTTCTCCCAATCAGCATCGAGAGCAAGCAACACTTTGCGACCTTGCCAAGCGATGTCGGCCGCCCATTCGGGCATGGCGTAGGCATCCTCCGTGGACCTCGCAAACCAGCAACCGCTCAGCCCAAGCGCGAATCCTCCGGCTTGCTCGATAGCAAGAGCCTTCACGGGTCCTTCCGTAAGAATCATCGGCTTATGAGGCTTCTCTAAAACCTCTTGGGTTTTCGGTCCGATGAACGGATAGGTGCCGGAGCCTTTGGGCCTGAGGAACTTCACAGGCTGGCCGTCGCTGCCCTGAAGCTCAGGGATCGCTCGAAACCCCCAATCTCGGATCTTCCCGGCCCGGTCTTTGTACGGGAACCAGATGCCCGCCGCAGAAGAGATCTCTCTTCCTCCAAGCCGGTCGAAGCCCAGGCGGCAGTTCATTAGCCCAGGCTCGGGCTTTTCCGTTATCTGCACCCCGGCTGCTTCCCAGGTTCCCCTATGGATGCCCCGCTTGATCAGGTACGTTTCGAGCGGGTTGATCACCGGCACTTCCGGCGTCTGGGTGATGGGGTCGTGGTTCATCGCTTCCCCTCGGTCAAGGCTGCAAGCTTTTCTTCTATGGCCGCTCGCCGGAACCGGATCCTTTTCCTGGATAGCTTCACACCTGGCAGCACGCCGGCGCGCCAGAGATCGAGCACAAGGCGCTTGCTGATGCCAAGCAGCTCCGCCACGTCGTCCGGCCCCATCCATTCCTTCTTGGAAGGAGTTGCGTCGCTCATCTTGAGCCTCCTCCCTTGGTGGAAATTTCCGTGGTGGAGAGAAAGGCTTGGAGGTCGCTCGGATTGATGCGGTACTTGCCGGACACCCAGTAGGCTCGAAGCCGCCCGGTCTTGATGAGCCGCTTGGCCGAGCTTTCGGGCACCGCAAGAAAGGTTGCCGCCTCCTCCAGTGTCAAAAGCCGGTCCGGAAAGCGAGGGGCAGGCTTTCCGTCGGGCGCGATGTCAATAACTTGCATGCGCGGAAGATAGATCTTCCCGGCTGGCTGAATCGCCCCCGTTTCAGCCAAAATCTTCCAGAGGTAGAGGAAAAAAAAGCCCCCGGCAGCGCCAAAAAAGGTTGCCGGGGGATGGGAAGGATTGCGTCGGTGGCTATATCAAAGGCGGCTGGCCGGATTCCCTGCGCTGCTTTTTTATGGCGATAATGCCATCGCGTATTCGCTTAGCCCGGGCATCCAGCCGCCCGCTTTCTATCTGGCGTGCCATCTTATCCTCGATCTCCGCAACTTCCCTTTCCGCCAGAATCCGGCAGATATTCCTATCGCTCTTGGTTGGATTGGCCTTCTTGTAGTCGCAATATGCTTTGAACCTTGTTATCGCATCAGGCTCGGCAACCTCTTCGTCTTCGCCCCCCACTTTGAACTTCTTCTTGCGCCCCTGCTTATCTGATCCGGCCTCTCGCATAGCCCGATCAAACGGATCCATCCCGTTCTTGCTGGTTAAGGAATCCATGGACGCATCTCCCTCTTTCGCATGGATAAGATCTTTGGCTTCACGGGCAATCTCCAGTATTTCCTCATCCGTGGCGTTAGGGTTTTGCTTGAGCCGATGGGTTAGGTGCAGCACCCCCTCGACATAAGCCTTGATTTCATAGCCGCCGTAGTATTTAGCGAGGATTCGGGCCGGTCCCTTGAGAGCTTGCGTCGCGTCTTCAATGGCCTTGTCCACGCTCGGCCACAGCCGTTCTAGCTCATTCAGCCGGTTGGCAAGGTCTTGTTGCAGCCATGCCCAGGTCGAATATCGGATGATGTTCATCAGGAACATCACACAAGGATGAACGGTCGCCCCCTTGCTCGTTTTCCCATTGTATATGTCTTTCCAAAGATCTTTGTTCCAACTCTGCTTCTGCTCAGGGGTGAACTTCCAGTAATCCTCGAAGGCCGAGATGGCGCTTCGCAAAGCATGGTTGTCATCCCTTGCTATCAGCGGAAGACGCTGCATCACGCCGGCGGGTATGGTGAGCCATGGGAGCTTGCCCTTCATGGCCGAAACCAGAGAGGGAACGTGAGGGGTAATGTAGTCAACGCCGGCTTGACGGTCTTCCGCGAGAACGATAGAGTTGAGTTGCTTAGATTTCATAACTTCAAGCATACAACGGCGGTGGTCTCGAATCAATCAGATTGCCGCCGTTTGTATTTGTAGAGTCGATAATCCCGAGCGCGTTTCCGTAATACAAAACCTCTCATAGAAAGCGCTCGCCGATGGCGCGCTACGGGTCGCCCGCTATGGTGATGCGGGCAGGGGTCAAAACGCGATCCTAGGGCCATCCTGACGCGGTTTTTCGAAGCAACCTTGCCGCGTTGATCGCGAAGTCGGAAAAAGAGCAGCGCCGTTTCTGCGCCGTTTCGCTCTATGTTGCGCCGTTTCTGTTTTGAAAACGGCGCACATTAAGTCGTTTATCCGCAAAGACTTTGTCGTTTGCGCCGTTTGCGCCATGTTTTCAGCTACCTTTTTTCTATAAAACATAGTTTTACCGCTGCCCCGCCGCGATCGGGATCACATTGGATGAGGCAGCAGGCGGGCGAATGGAGAAGTAGCGCTGGGCATCCTCCTCGCTCACCAGCGCGCGGTAGTGCCTGAAGACGAGCGCCGGCGACATATGGCCGAGTTCGAGGCTCACCCTGGGGGCGTCCTTGCATTGAGCAAGGCGATACGATGCGAAGGAATGCCTCATGGCGTTTGGCTTCCATGACACCCCTGAGGCTGCAATCACCCTACCCAGCTTGCGGCGGGAGTTAGGCGGGCGCACCGGGCCGGACTTTCTGCGGTAGGGCGCGAGCCACGCTGCCGCGTTCTCCGGGATCGGCACCACCCGCCTCGAAGCCGTCTTCGCTACGTCAGCCTCGATTCTGACTTCCTTCCCGTTGACGTACCGCCAATCCAGCCGATCCAACTCCGCCGTCCGAAGGCCGCAGAAGAGACCGAGAGCCAGATAGGGCACCATTTCAGGTGCGACGTTGCTTGCAGCTTCCAGTAGGGCGCGGACCTCATCGGGGGTGAAGATATGAGTCTGTGCGCTTCTGATCTTCGGCTTCTCGATGTCGGCCATGATTCCCTTCTCGCACCAGCCGCGTTTACCGCACCAGTTCATGAAGGCGCCTACCCGCCGCAGGATCGAGAGCCGCGTCAAGGGCTCAAGCTCTCCCCTGGCCGCAACGTAATCCGAGATGTCCGCCGCAGAGATCGAGGACACCAGCCTGTCCGGGAATGCGTTTACAAAGCGGGAGAGATCGCTCCGAAGGCTGGCGATGGCCCGGGGCCGCAGCTTGGCGGCTTCCTTGTATTCCAGGAAACGCTCATAGGCTTGCTCCATCGGAAGGCTTGCAGTCTCTTTCGCCCGTCTCTCGGCAAGCTCACGCGCCGCATCAATCACATTGCCCCCGCAGGATTGCAGGAGCCGCTTGGCTTCCACCCATTCCCGGACGGCGGCCAGGGGTTCTGTTTCAAATTCGGCGAGAAGCTCCCGCATCTTCGCCAAATCTTCGGCATCCCCGGGCCTTATCCCGAGAGACCCCTCCCCAGCGGTACGTGCTCGTTGCTTGAGCGCCCTACATGCCCGATCCGCCTCCACCCACGATCGGAAGAAGCGACGGTGACGCTTCCCGTCTGCCGTCCACTCCAGGACAAACGAGCAAGCCCGGACAGGCTTGGCCAGCCTCTTTACCCTCGGAGGTAGTGCTTTCATGCTCCAAGTGTACCCATCCGCTTCCATTCCGTCAACATTCCGGCAACGGAAAAGAAGCGGAATTGGGTTTATATCTGGTATGCAAGCGTTGCACACCCCTTTCCTAAAGCGTTGGTCGGCCGTTCGAATCGGCCCGGGACCAGTCAGATATAATTCGACATACGGAAGTAATGTCCTCTGGTAGACAAAGCGTAAGTCATCCTGCCTCTAGACGACACTCCGCGCCACACATGCCCGGAATACGCCCCTACGCACTGCTTAATTTCGTACGCAAACCGTATTCACGACCAGGGGTAGAGTTTCCTCCGGGCGCGAGTGAGGAAGTCTCGCCGAGAGAGGGATGAGGCCGGCTGGCGAAGTGAGTGGCCCTGCCCCGTCTTTTTCCAGTCGCATCCTTCTTCTTCCGATGCCACGCTATACCCGGAGGTGAGAAGAGAAGTTAACCTGACTTCCCTTGAGTAGCAGCATAACTCCTTGATGCGGAAGGACAGGCCTTTCCGCTACTGGCTACATCGCTGCCCAAGCCGGCGGCTGGGCGAAGAGCGGGAGCAGACGAAGTTTTTCCAGGAGCCGATTCAGTTCCCGAGGAATCTTGCTCAAAAGACGAACGATCGGCTTGCCTTCCACGGAGAGAACGCCGAGGCGGATCGACTGGAGGCGGCGCAGGAGCGCAGGAACGTGTTCAAAAACACCGAGCTTGCTCCACTCGGCGGCCAAACGAGCCGTCATCCAATACGCGAGGAAGCAGATCCTCACGTGGTTCCGGACCCGATCCGGCCGCCA
>NZ_KB901875.1:460362-465081 GCF_000379365.1 Verrucomicrobium sp. 3C
CCTTGTGCTTGCGGCAGAGCCACCGGCGGAGCCGATACCGGACCGTGACGGTCCACCGCCCGGTACGCTCGGCTGACCGAGCCAAGACAGAAGTAGTTCGCCCATCCTCGCAGCCGGCGATTGAGGAGCGATACCAGTTCTTCCGCTTCGCTTCCCTGGGTGTTCCGACCAAGCCGTTCGCTCACGCTCTGCAACAGCCGGTTCACCCGTTTCTTGGAGGGCTGCGTCCCCAGGTAGCTGCGGCCCGTGATGGGCTTGTAGCAAAGACCGAAGGTGTAGCCGAGAAAGTCGAAGCTCTGCTCCGGCACTCGGCAGATCCGGGTCTTTTCCGGGTTCACGGTGAGCCCGATTCGCTCCATGATCTTCTCCATTTGCTTCCGGGCTTCCTGGGCGTGATGTCGGCAGAGGATCACATAGTCGTCGGCGTACGATACGATGTGCGCCGCCCACTTTGCAGCCCATCCTTGCCTCCTCCATCCCAAGATAAACCGCCTCATGTAGAGGTTGGTCAGTAGAGGGGAGATGGGAGCCCCTTGAGGGGACCCGCGCCTCCGATCTTTGGCCTGGGTCGTCCGCCGTTTCCCTCCCCGCTCGTCTTCTTCCTCGACGGGCATTTCCAGCCATGCCTTCAAAAGAGCAAGCATGACGCCGTCGGAAATCCGCCGGGCCAAGCTCTTCATCAGGGCATGGTGAGGGATGCTGTCGAAATAGCCGGAGAGGTCGGCGCCGATCACCTCGGTGTAGCCCGTGTTGATGCATCGTCCTTTGCACGCATGCCCTCGCCCAATGCCCCGGCGGCTCTCCCCAGTGCACATATGCTCTCCTTCCCAGGGAAACATCGGCCTTCGCTTCTTCGACACGAGCTCGGCGTCCGCATTGCCCGTTTCGAGGCTTTGTTCAGCGTTCACTTCCGTTAGGGCCTGCTTGCTCGCTGACCCGCTTTCCGGGCCTTTTCCCAGAGGCTTCGACCACCGGCGTTACCACCAGCAGCCGCTCCGGGTGCTTCCGGCTGGAGCAATAGTTACCGGGTGGGGATCACTCCCTCCCCACTGGGCGATGCACCCTTTTCACGGCGCACGTCAAAGTCAGGTTAAGCGTCAGGTGGTCACGATCATGCTGCACAAAACCGGCCGCAATCAATAAAGGCCGGACATCCAGTCATAGGCGCAGTTCCGAATGTGAGCCGAGCCGCAGCAGTTCCAGCGTTTCCGCGTCCGGCTTTCGAAAGATTAAGACCAAATCCGGCTTGACGTGGCAGTCACGGCACCCGTGCCAATTGCCGGTTAGGGCATGATCCCGATGGCGCGGCTCTAACGGCTCATCGTTCGCCAGCGCCACCAGAACCGGCCGCAGCATTGCCGCAAGCGTTTTGCCATGCTTCCCCTTGGCCTCGCGTTTCACGTCACGTTCGAACGGTCCGGATTCTAGGATTTGTCGCATGCCGGCTTACCGCTTCCGGCCTTCGCTGCGCGCCTCTTCTATGTCGGCCATGATGCCCTCAATCGTCGTCGGCGTGAGCTTGCAAGCCTGCGCTTCCTCGATAGCGCGCAGTGTTTCCGGGCTGGGCTGGAACAGGTCGAGCGGCAAGGCCCGATCCGTAGCAATCCGCGTCATGAACATGCGGACCGCATCAGACACGGTTAGACCCGTGGACTTGATGACCGCGCTTGCAACGTCCTGAATCTCGTCAGGCACCCGAGCTTGAATCTTCGCCATTGCTAAGACCTCCTTTTGTTGTCTGTACTACAGTGTACTACAGGCCGTCCGACTTTGTCAACACGTCCGCGTTGGCATTCACCCATTTGTTGTCTATACGTGTTCACACACATGGATAGGACGGAAGATGTCAATAAACCGCAAAGCGCACCGTGCAGCGGTGGGGCCGCGGCATGGACCCGAACCCGCCGCTCATCGACGCGCTGCACCTCCACATGCTTCTCTGGGAGGACGAGAAGCGTAAGGATCTGGTCGGGTATCTCGGAGAACGGGACCTCTTTGAAGACAGCCCGTTCTGGAAGATGGTGCAGGCGCTCTTCGAGGTGCTTCTGCGGGATCTCGAGGGCTGGAAGCTGGTGAACGCGTTGCTCGGCGAGCGCCAGACGCTCCATGTGGAAGGCAAGCGCGGAGCGTTTTGGGCGTCGCAGGCGACCTTAGGGTTTCCGGAGGAACTTTAGGTCATGCCCCTGGCTGAACCAATTTCGGACTATGTACTCACTGCCCATGCGATTCATGAGATGACGCGTCGTGGTCTGGACGAGGAAATCATCCAGGAGGTTCTGGCCAAGCCCGAGCAGCGGCTGTCCGTTCGCTCGGGACGAGATGTGTTGCAGTCGCGACGGACGATGGAGGGAGCGACCTATCTGATCCGCGTCTTCGTGGACGTGGATCGGTCGCCCGCAGAAGTCGTCACCGCATACCGAACGAGTAAGATTGACAAATATTGGAGGGAAGGCCAGTAAACAACGCGCGACTGAAGTCGCAGGCTTTATCGTGAAGCGCAGACATGGTTGCCAACATCCGCACCTCCAACATTAGGCGTGCTTACGGCCGCCCTTGGCGGAACCATCGTTCCGCCAATCCGGGCAAGATTCCGACTTGCGTTCAAGTCGCTATGAGCCCGGAGACCACAGTGAGGACACACGAAACGATGCTTCGTGCGTCTGCCCAATTGTTTACAAGACGAGCAGGTTTGGCTCGTGTAGGCCGGATCGACGTATTCGACCGCGAATGCCGGCCGATTTCGCCTTGTACTCGACAAAGCGTTGGAGCTGCCGGAAGGCCCAGCGATGCAATCTTCCGCGCATGCGCTTGCCAGCCTTGATCCGGTCTCGGATATGCGTCAGGTCCTCCATCGTGATCTTGGAGACTCCGGCCTCGAGCGCCTCCCGCACGATGGCCTTGCTCGTCTCGTGGTTCACATGAGTGACGTGCCGCCTCTCCTTGCCGGAGACCTGCCGNAGCTTCTGTTTTGCGCTTCGGCTGCCGTTGGACTGGAGACGGCGACGCAGGGCGAGATGGCGGTCGCGACGATCGCACAGACGACCGCCGCCGAATATCCCTCCCAAACTATGTGCCGCGAGATTGTTTTCGCCGACATCCACTCCCATTACCGGGCTGGATGCGATCGGCTCCTTGTCGTCGGATTCGACGACGAGGTTGAAATACCAGTTGCCTTTGCGAAAGACCAGTTCCGCCTCCTTCGGCCGGCCGAAGGAGAGGATGCGCCGCTGGTGTTCCCCAAGACGCATCGGAACGATGACGCGTCCGCCCNGGGTNTAAAGCGAGACGGCATTCTTCTTGAGCGCGTAGGTGCGCTTGTCGAAGTGGACGCTGGCGCGCTGGAAGCTGATTGCCGGAACCGGCGTGTCTTTCGGAATCCGCCCGGTTACCTTGAGTGCCTTGTACGCCTTGCAGACCGAAAAGATGGCATTGCAGCACATCTGGCTGCCCAGCGGAGTCGAAGAACGCAGATCCGAATAGGTCCGTTGATGCAATGCCACCCGATTCCAGACCCGATGCTCGCGAACGACGGCGGAAAGCCGCTGGCAGGCGTTCGCAAAGTCGGATTGCAGCGCGGCAAGCGCCCCTTCCTGTTCTGGCGACGCGTCCAACTTGATCGACGCCGTGCGCATCATGGCCTATCGCCTCTTGGTGACGTGTTCGGATCGTTCGATGTAGCGACGGATGGTTTCCGCGCTGACATTGCCGGCGGTGCCGACGTAATAGGATGGAGACCAGAGATGTCCATCCCACAACCGCTCCTTAAGTGCTGGAAACCGTTGAAACAGCAAGCGAGCCGTAACGCCCTTGAGCACCTTGACGGCGTCGGCCACGGCAATGGCGGGAGGCATGCTGAGAAACAGATGGATGTGGTCCGGCTGAATCTCCTTGGAGATCATCGGCCAATCTCGTTCCGCGCAAATCGAATCCAGCATCGCTCGCATTTCCTCGGCCACCGGTCCCGTCAACACGTCGATCCGATACTTTGGGCACCATACCACATGGTATGCGGTTTTGTAAACACGATTGCGGTTGGTGACAACGCGTTGCTTGTCGGAAAGACTACATCACGTGTTGCGTTCCCAGCAACCGCAATTCCTCCCGCGATTGAAATCGCAGGTTTCCTTGCAGGAACTCTATGAAGGTGATTTATGACGCGAAGACAGACACACTGACCGTCATCCTCAAGAGTGACGTGCAGGTGGTAGAAAGCGACGAGGGCAAGCCAGGAGTGATCCTAGACTATGACGATGCGGGCAACCTGATCTCGCTCGAAATCCTCGACGCCTCGAAGCGTCTCAGCGATGCCCGAAAGATCGAATTCCAGACCACGGAGTGATCGCATGGAGATAGCACCGAATCCTTGGTAGGCCATTGCGGCATCTCACGAGGCCTTCTTCTCGCGCTTGTAGTCACGCTTGAATTGGCTCGTGTACTCAATCGTCCGCATTGAGATCGCGGAACAACGTATCGAGCTCGGCTGCTTTCGTAACACGACCGGCACGGGCATTGCGCGAGCCGAACGCAGAAAGCGCAGGGCAAAGACCGAGAGAGCGGCAGAGAAGGCGGAGCGGTTTCAGGCGCAGCTTGATGAAGCGGCCCCGGGGGTAGTGTCCGCTTTTTTGTGTGCGGGTCGATTTTCCGCTTTGTTGTCTAACAGTAAAGAGAGTTGTTCGCACGCCGTCAACTCGGACCGGCGAGACCGCTTCCCCAAAGCGG
>NZ_KB901875.1:465181-471841 GCF_000379365.1 Verrucomicrobium sp. 3C
GGTCCCATTCCGATGGTTCTCCCGCCTCCGGCCCGCTTCGCCCTTGGGCGCCTGGCCCTTCTCGTAACCCAGATAGTGGGTCATCTCCGCTCCCAGCACCCGCTCGTAGAGCCGCTTGGTCAGCTGCTCCATGATCCCCCCAGGACCCACCAGATCTTCCGGCTTCTGGTAGTCCTTCATCAGCTCTTCAATGATCGCCGCACTGATCCCAGGCTTCTTGCCTCCTCGGTCCTGCGCTTCCTGCTCGTTGTTCGTGGTCACTTCCCTTTCCATTTTCATCTCCTTCTACTTCGGTTGTGACCCACACACAAATTTTCGGATAGGCTCGCCCAGAGGCACCACCCTCCTGGATATGGTGCGCCTTCAGGACGCCATCGAGAAGGAGCTTGGCGTGCCTGTGGATGTACTGACCGAGTTTGATCTTCCCGCCATATTCCGCGACCAGGTCATTCAGGAGGCAAGGCCGTTATGAGCAAAGAACTGCGGGACCAGGATTACCTGGAGCACATTCAGGACGCCATCGGCAAGATTCGCTGCTACGTGGCCGGGAAGAGCGAAGCGAACTTCGCCGAACTACTCACGTCCGGCCCCGGCGAACCGCTGCGCCCCCCGCTTAACGCGTTTGTGCAATGAAATCATGAAATCAACACTCGAAGCCGCGCTCGCGGCTCTGCCGAAGGGGACAGAAGCATTGCTCGGCTGCTGCGCGTCGTGCGCCGAAGCGTCGTGGAGCGTCCGCGCCTCCGGATTCCCGCTGCCGCTCGCTGGCGACGGCGTGCCCGACTTACCGGGCTATCCGCCATGGATCCTGACGTGCTATTGCCAGGCGTATATGCGCAACGTAACGAGCTATTTTTGCGACCAGCAATCCGGCCTGGTACTAGCTCACCATGACGAGAACGAAGTGGTCATGCTTTGCGACTCTTGGAAGGACGACGGCGAAGAGGCCGACGCGCTAACACGGGAGAACGAGCGGCTGTCCTCGGCAATAGCCGAAGTCGAAGAGCGATTGGCGGAGGCCGCCGAGCAGAAAGCCGCATCCGAAGGGAAAGCCGCGCAGCTTTCGGAGGAACTCGCCGCCGCGCAAGCGGAAATCGGGCGAGAGCGAGCGGCGGCGGCGGCCGCGAGAGTTGAACTCGCAAAGTCGCAGCTTGGCTTAGAGTCTCTCCCAAAGCTCGAAGCCGATCTTTTAACTGTGCGGGCAGCGCTGGATGAAAAGCGGCAAGTAAGGATTCAGGCGGAGCAAGAGGCTGCCGTATTGAGAGAGCGGGCAGCGCAGATCGAGCAGCGGCTCGGGGATATGCTAGCCGAGCGGGAGCGGCGGAACGGAGCCGAGACCGGCCAGCAGCCCAGGCCGCAGCTGGAGGAGAAGGCGGAGGCGCGGTAAGTGTGACACTTGGGCGGGTAGCTCAAGGGCAGAGCGGGCGCCCTATAAGCGCCGGATCGGGGTTCGAATCCCCGCCCGCCTACCTGGCATGTGTTAAAAATACTGGCTTTTCTTAACACGTTAGGTCCGACGTGTAGAAGTTGCCTAAAATCGACATTTTTTGCCTCTTATCGGTCAATGTGTCCGATATATCCGACATTTTGCCACTGCTCAACGCCCCTGCTCTGGGAAAAGCGATTCGCGCCGAGCGTAAGATGCTCGGGCTCACGCAGGCCGAACTTGCCCAAACCATCGGATGCAAGCGGCAAACCATCGTGGCCTTGGAAGGAGGACGCAATGTCGGCGTTCATGTTCTCATGGCGACGCTGGCCGTCTTGGGCAAGGGACTCGCGATCCGAGCGATCGGGCGCATTGAGTACGAACAGTTGCGGGAGGTGTTTGACGATGAAGACGACGAAGAAGAAGAGTTTCCCGTCCGAGCGCCAGGCCGCCGAGCTCGAAGCAGGCGGTGCAAACGCTGATCAAACAGGCTAAGTTCTGGTCCTTTCGCCTGGCCGCAGTGCCTGCCGAATCTTCGGCATCTTCAAAACAAATCCGGGCAGCATCGGAGTCGTGATCGTGTCGTCGAAGTTGTGGACCGCAACTGGCTCCTCCGCGTTTTCCGCGAATCGGTAGATCCGCACCGTCTCCTGGTGGCGATCGAAGATCCAGTATTCCCGAAAGCCCGCCTCTCGCTAAATCTCCACCTTGTCCACGAGGTCGATCCGGCTGGTCGAAGGAGAGAGAATTTCGACCACCAAGGCCGGGATCACCGCCTTCTGGACGTTCGCCTCGACATCCAAGCGCTCTAACTGGTCGTTCGGAATGTAGCAGAGGCCTGGGACCACTCCTTCTCGGTCTCCGTCCATGATTCCAGGAAAGCAGAAGGCGATGTTGCGCTCGACGACACCGAAAGGATTCGGCTTCAAGTATGTCCAGATCTCCCGCCCTACCTCTCCGGCAAAGCTGCTGTTCCCGAAACTTTCCTCCGTCTTGACGTGATTACCGTGGATGAGTTCCCAATGTTCGCCTTCGGGAGTGGCAAGCCAATCCTTGACCGTGTGCGGGCCTAGAGTCGTCGTCGGCATGGAGTTCTCTTTACCTTGGTTTCGACCATACGCCGCCCTCTGCTACGCACCAAGCGCCGCCTCATTCTGCCGCCAAAGGAACCGTTTGTACTCATGTGAAGCCATGAAGAAATGAGTACATGCGATTGCCACTACATGTTGGGGTTCGCATGATTACATTCTAGAAAATCGCCGTCCGTTGTTGCTCGGGCGTGCGGTGCTTCGGGTGGTAGTGGCAAACTGGAAAGCCGAGGTAAAAGTATGAGAATCACCCTGCACAAAAATGCGACGACTACGCCGGCGATCCGCACGGCGATTCAACGGGCAACGGGCAGCGATTACGAGTTGGCGAGGCAGTTTCGCGTGACTCGGCAGACGATTCGCCGGTGGCGGAAGCGGGATTTCGTCTCGGACGCCAGCCACACGCCGCATCATCTTCCGACGACACTCAATGCGGGACAGGAAGAGCTGGTGATCTACTTGCGCACGCAGTTCCTGCTGCCGCTGGACGATCTGCTGGCCGTCATCCGCGAATTTATCGAACCCTCCATGACCCGCTCGGCCTTGGGTCGGCTCCTGCGGCGTCGAGGCCACTCCCGGTTGCCTCAACCGGAAACACCGGCCAATCCCACCAAACCCTTTAAAGTTTACCTGCCGGGCTATTTTCATGTGGACCTCAAATACCTGCCCCAGATGGCCGACGAGACTTCTCGTCGTTATGTCTTCGTCGCCATCGATCGAGCGACCCGTTGGGTCTTCCTGGCCGTCAAGCGGGCAAAGACCCCAGCAGCCGCCCGCAGCTTCCTCCACGCGCTGGCCAAAGCGGCACCCGTCAAAATCCAAACCATCCTCACCGATAACGGCAAGGAGTTCACCGATCGGGTCTTCGGCCAAGAACCCAAGGATGCCACCGGTTCCCATGAGTTCGATGCGCTCTGCCAAGCATTGGGAATCGAGCGCCGCCTGACCAAGCCGAAGTCGCCTCGCCCCGATGGCATGGTGGAGCGCTTCAACGGAAGACTGGCGCAGATCCTCCGTACTCATCACTTCCAAAGCTCCCTCGACCTGAAAACCACGCTCGACCGCTACGCCTGGCTCTACAACGAACACCTCCCTCAAAAATCGCTCAATCATCAAACCCCGCTTCAGGCCCTAAAAACATGGCAACAATCTCATCCGCAGCTCTTCCAAAAAACAGTACCTAATCATCCGGGACCTAACATACCCCCAGCTCCCGAGCAATCCGCTTAGTCCCACAACCCAGATCATGTAATGCCACCATCCGACCCACGTCCTCCGGCTCCAGCATCTCCTCCCTTCTGCTTAATCGCAGAAGACGATGCTATCTTTCTTTCCCATGGACACCTCCAGTTGCCGCCAGGGCGTCGATTCCTTGTGTCATCAGGGGATCATTTTTGGCTGCCGGCTGACAAGACGGGCATGCGCTACGAAAGCGGCTTCTTCACGTCTTGGCCGGTCATATGGTCCACCTAGCTCCAGCGGGTCTGCCGGAGGTTGATCTCGACACGCCCGCGTTGACGTTCACCCATGCGTTGGCTATACGTGTTTACACACACATGGATGGAAGGAGGGAACATGTCAAAAACCGCAAAGCGCACCGTGCAGCGGTGGGGGAACAGCCTCGCCGTGCGCATACCCGCCGCGGTGGCGCGTTCTGCGCATTTCGGCGTTGGGCAGCCCGTGGAGATCTCGCTCGCGGATCATGGGGTGCTCATCAAGCTCGCCGGTGGGCCAAGACTGACGCTTGCGCAGAAACTCGCCGCATTTGATCCCGCCAGTCACGGAGGCGAGGTAATGGCGACTCGCCCGGTCGGATCCGAGGCAATGTAATGGCGACTGGCTCGCGGTGGGTTCCGGCGCGCCGCGACATGATTTGGATCCATTGCAACCCGCAGTCTGGTCGCGAGATGAGGGATATGCACCCGTTAGTGGTGCTCTCGCCCAGAGAATTCAATGAGCTCACCGGAATTGTCATCGGACTACCGATGACGACGGCGTCCTACAATGACACCAACCCATTTGCGATTAAGTTCATAGGTCCCGGGGGAGCCGTCAGCTACATTCTTGCGCATCAACCCAAGTCATTCGATTGGCGAGCCCCCTCCGCAAAACCGCACTCTTGGGGGCAAGTCCCGGCGGAGCCGTTTGCCCTCGCTTGCGAGACATTGAATCAGATCATCGAAATCGGGACATAACTCCCTCCGCACGGGGCGATGCGCCCTTGGTCACGGCGCAAACGGAAGAAGAAGATGAAGTAGTGGATTACCAGGCTTTCCTTTCAATAGCTTCGACATCCACTAAAGCGACAGCGCTTCGAATACGTCAAATTCTGAACTATAAAAAGCTTGCCGAAGCGCTGTCGCTTTAGTGGCTAAAGGAGTGAAAAGCGGGTGATGTCAAGTCTTTTTTCTTTGTAAATGTCGAGGACATGTGAAACTGACCGCTCTGGTTACAAGCGATCTGACCGCTTGGGGTATTGGGGGGACGGCGGGCTCGTTAGGGCCTGCTTGCTCGCTGACCTGCTTTCCGGGCCTTTTCCCAGAGGCTTCGACCGCTGGCGTTACCCACAAACAGCCGCTACGGGCGCTTTCAGCTGAAGCAGTTGTTGGCGAGTGGCGATAACTCCCTTCTTACCGGCCCATGTTTGGGGAAAATCGACCATTTTGACGATGGCTCCAGGGTTGGGGAACGAACTTTCGCAAAATTGTAGTGCCACACTGTGAATACTTTTGTCGCATGCGCGTGTCCTTTTGTGCTTGCTAGGAACGATGGAGTACTGTAATGCTATTTAATGTTTCTGCGCACCCTGCGGTTGCGTCGGAAGGACGGGAGCGAGGCGGAGTATGTTCGGTTGGTGGAAAGCTACCGGGAAAAGGGACAGGTCAAGCAGCGGATTGTCGCGACTCTCGGCCGCAAGGATCTCTTGGCGCCCCACTTGGATCGGCTCGCGGAGCTGCTCGGCCGGAGCGCGCCGGCTTCTCGTAGGGCGCTTGAGCCTCAGGAATCCGCGGTTTGGGGTCCAATGCTTGTCGCCAGGCATCTCTGGGAGGAGCTGGGTCTGGAAGAGCTTTTGGAAGAGAAGAGGGGGAAGGGCAAAGGAATTGCTCTTGCGGAACGGGCCTTCGTCCTTGTGGCCAACCGGCTCATCTGCCCGGGAAGCGAGCACGCCTTGGCCCAGTGGCTGGAGACCGACTACGTTCCCGACGGGAAAGGAGAGAGGATCCGGCCGGTCTGGAAGCAGAACGGCCGAGTTCGGGTCGACCCCCGCTTCCTTTGGCCGTGGTACCGGACCCTTGACGAGCTCATCGGGCGGAAGCAGAGGATCGAGGAAGGGCTCTTTGCCCGGTTGCGGGATCTCTTCTGCCTCAAGCCCGAGATGGTCTTCTATGATTTGACTTCTTCCTATTTCGAAGGGGAAGGTCCGGAGGGTTTGGCCCAATACGGCTACAGCCGGGACCATCGGGAGGGAAACCGGCAGATCCTCTTGGGGGTCGTCATGGCCAATGGCTGGCCGATTGCCCACCATGTCTTCCGGGGCAATCGGCACGATTCGGAAACCGTTCTGCCGATCGTCGCCGACTTGGAGAAACGCTTCGGGTTGCGTCGGATCGTCTTCGTCGGGGACCGGGGGATGGTGAGCACGGCCAACTTGGGCTTCCTCTGGAGCCAGGGGCATGGATTTTTGGTCGGCTTACGCCGACGAAGGAACCCGGAGGTCTTGGAGTATATCCGCAAGGCCCAGAGCGGTTCCTGGCAGCCCTGCTCTCCGGAGGGGAAGGATCGGGTCTGCGAAGTCGAGGGAGCGCTTCCCGGCCAGCGGGTCTTCGTGGTCGAGAGTGCCGAGCGACTGGCCTACGAGCAGGCCATGCGGGAGAGGGACGTCGCGAAGGCCCGGGAAGAGCTGGGTAAACTCGCCAAGCGGATCGAAAAAGGAGAGCTTCGGAATCGGGAAGAGATCGGAGCCTCCGTCGCCCGGATCCTCTCTCTCCATCGCGGCCACCGCTACTTCCGCTGGAGTCTGCGGGCGGGCAAGCTCCAGGTCTCCGAAGAAACAGTGGAGACCGAAAAGCTTCTGGAGGGCAAGTATGTGATCCTCACCGAGGAAAAGGATCTCTCCCCGCTCGAGGCGGTCCGGGCCTACAAGGA
>NZ_KB901875.1:471941-505240 GCF_000379365.1 Verrucomicrobium sp. 3C
GTAAATAGTCGCCTACCGATCGCCCCGCCCCCAGATAGTGGCGCTCCTTCAACTGCCCATCGAACCATTCGATTTCTTCGGGAGAACTGGCAATCGAAACTTCCAGTCCGCAATCCCTTGCCCCATCGGCTCTTAAATGGAAAAGCTGTTTCATCGAGCCTATGGCATCGAAAAAGTCGCCTCATGTCTAGCCTTTCTTTCCCTCCCTGGCGCAGAATCACTTGGCCGTTCATAAAAAAAGACCCTGCTCTCTCCCTCCCCTGCCCAGGCATTCGCCTTGACGAACCGCTCCTCCCCCGCTAATCGTGGATTCCACGAAGAGGCTCTCGCCGGAACCGGGAGGGGTTGCCGCCCGCTGCGTCGAAGGCCATCCGACAAGACGATGTTTCCCCCGCGCGAACGGTTGTGGTTCTGTTTGCGGGCACAACCGAAACGAGAGCGCATCGCCTACGAATCGCTTCTCCGACTCGAGGAGGTAGAGGCTCTCTTGCCCTTGATCCGCTACTGCCGGCTCCGGCAAGGCAAACGCATTCGGACGACCGAGCCGCTCTTTCCCGGCTACCTCTTCGCCTGCTTCCAGCCGCTCGTGCGCCTCAACGCGGTCCGCTACGCCCAAGGGGTAGCCAAGATCGTCCAGTTCGGAGGCCAATACCCCCACATTCCCGACGCAGCAGTCAACCATCTGCGCCAGCTCCTGGGCCCCGAGAACCTTCTCACCTTCGAATGCCGTCCCGAGCCGGGCATGGAGGTCAAAATCGGCGCGGGACCGTTCCGCGGCATCGACGCCATCGTCCGGGAATACCTCCCCGGCAAGGAACGCGTCCGCATCCTTTTCGACTGGCTCGGCCGGCGGATCGAAACCGAAGTCTCCGCGGCGGACGTATTGCTTCCCGATTCCCAGTTTCCGCGCACGCTGGCGATGGGAACGGCGCCATTCTCTCCCAAGCAGGAGAAGCCCGCCTCGTGAGCCTCCCCGCCCCGCCGAAGCCGAAGCCTTCGGACAGGCGCCTCCTCCGCTGGATCGCCTTTCTCGCCTATGCCCTGCTCCTGCTTTCCCTTTCGAGCATTCCAGGGCCGAACTTGCCGCAGGAGCTGGGCCGGGTAAACGACAAGCTCCTCCACGGCGCCGCCTATTCGGGAGCCGGCCTGCTTGCACGCCTGGCCACAGGAAGCATGCTCGGGGCTACCGCCGCCGTCGCGATCCTGGGTGCGGTGGACGAGAACTACCAGCGGCTCATTCCGGGGCGGACACCCGATCCACGCGACTGGGCAGCTGATCTTGTCGGCGGCTTCTCGGGCGCCCTCCTGACGGCCTTGGTCGAACGATGCCGAAACCGCAAGCGCGCTCGCCGCGACCAGACCGGCGAGCCGACGCCGACCCGGTGAAACGAGCGGAAATCCGCGAAGATGGATAGGCTTGTTTCCGATCCTAGTTTTCTTCTTCCTTCCCTCCCCTCTCTGCCTGGCTCGAGACGGCCTCTCCCCTCGGCTTTCCGAAAAGAAGACGTGCATTCGCACAGGCCTCGCCGTACCGTTGGCGGTTTTATGGCGTTTCGCGACCTAGTTCTGAGTTCTCCCATTCTCGAAGCCATCCGCGAAGCCGGATACACGGAACCGACTCCGATCCAGGCGGCGGCGATCCCGCCCATCCTGGCGGGTCACGATCTGATCGGCATCGCGCAGACCGGCACCGGCAAGACCGCCGCCTTCTCCTGGCCCGTCTTGACCAAGCTTTCCGAGCAGCCCCCCCAGGGGGGTCGTCGGGCGCCTCGGGCGCTCATCCTTGCGCCAACCCGCGAGCTGGCCGCCCAGATCCAGGAGAACATCCGCGCCTATGGGAAGCACCTCCCGCTGCGCGCGGCCTCGGTCTTCGGGGGCGTGAGCGAGCGTCCGCAGATCGAAGCCCTCCGCTCCGGCGTCGACCTCCTGGTCGCCTGCCCAGGCCGACTCCTCGATCTCCATGGACAAGGCTATGGCGATCTTTCCGCAATCCGTTATCTGGTCCTCGACGAGGCCGACCGGATGCTCGACATGGGCTTCTTGCCCGCCATCCGGCAGATTCTCCGGAAGCTGCCGCGCGAGCGTCAAACCCTCCTCTTCTCCGCGACCCTCTCCCCTGAGATCGAATCGCTCGCCCGGGAGTTTCTCCGCTCGCCCAAGTTGGTCGAAATCGGCCGCCGATCGAATCCGGCCCAGACGGTCGCCCAGTTCGTCTACGAGGTAGCCCCTCACCTCAAGACCGCCCTGCTCTTGCATCTCCTCAAGGACCCCAAGCTCGACATGGTTTTGGTCTTTGCCCGGACCAAGCACCGAGCCGATCGCCTGGCCCGCCAGCTCGAGCGGAGCGGAGTCAAGACGGCCACCCTCCACTCGAATCGCTCCCAGAGCCAGCGGATGCGGGCGCTGCGGGATTTCAAGGCGGGAGCCGCCCGTCTGCTGGTGGCGACCGACATCGCCTCCCGAGGAATCGACGTCGACGGGATCTCGCATGTGGTCAATTTCGATCTTCCCCAGAATCCCGAGGATTACGTCCACCGGATCGGCCGGACCGGACGAGCCCAGGCGATCGGGGACGCGATCAGCTTCGTGAGCCCGGAGGAGCGGGGTCCGCTCCGCTCACTCGAGCGCTTCCTCGGACGAGGCATCCCCCGCAAGCAGGCCGAGGGTTTCCACCATGACGTTCCGGCACCGGAGCCCTCCGCCCGGGAAGAGCGGACGCAGGCCAGTTCCGAGCGCCCGCTCCGGCCGAGCCGCGCTCCCCGGGCCTGGACCAGAGCTCCCCGAGCGCGCCGTTCCCCGGTTTGATCGGCCTACGGAGCGGGTGCACGGGCTCTCCTCGCCTGCTACTGGCTCGCGGAATAGGGCGTGAGGACATATCTGGGGATCCGCTCCGCCAGCCTAAACCCAAGCGCCCCCGAAGGAAGTCTGCGGCGCTCTACGCGATAGGCGGCTTTCCGCCCCGATCCCGTGCCACCTGCTCGGAGATCCAGGCGTAGGTGAGCGCAACCCCCTTTTCCAACGGCTGCGAGGGCGCCCAGCCGAGCTTTTCCCGGATGAGCCGGTTGTCCGAGTTCCTTCCCCGGACCCCCAAGGGGCCCGGGATATGTCGGATCGAGATCTTCTTTCCCGCTACCTGCGCGATCATCTGAGCCAAGTCGTTGATCCGGATCATCTCCTCGGAGCCGACGTTGACCGGCCCAGGGAAATCCGAGCGCATCAGCCGGCAGGTCGCCTCCAAGCACTCGTCGATGTAGAGGAAGGAGCGGGTCTGCTGTCCATCCCCCCAAACCTCGATCTCCCCGTCCTCGGGGGTCTGCGCGATCTTCCGGCAGAGGGCGGCGGGCGCCTTCTCGCGGCCTCCCCTCCAGGTCCCTTCCGGCCCGAAGATGTTATGGTAGCGGGCCACCCTTACCTCCATCCCGTAGTTCCGGGCGAAGGCGAGGTAGAGATGCTCGCTGAAGAGCTTCTCCCAGCCATACTCGCTGTCGGGAGCGGCCGGGTAGGCGCTCTCCTCGCTGCAGAGGGGATTCTCGGGGTTTTCCTGGTTGTAGGCCGGATACATGCAGGCGGAGGAGGAGTAGAAGATCCGCTTGATCCGCCTCCTCCGGCAAGCATCGAGCATGTTGAGGTTGATCGTCGCCGAATTGTGGAGAATGTCGGCATCATTCTCCCCCGTAAAAACAAAGCCAGCTCCCCCCATGTCGGCCGCAAGCTGATAGACCTCGTCAAAACCCCGGTCGACGACAAGCCGGCAGAAATCCTGGTCCCGCAAATCCCCCTGCACGAAATCGTCGGCCTCGGTCGGGGCGAACTCCGGGAACTTGAGATCGACCCCTCGGACCCAAAAGCCCTCTCTCTTGAGCCTCCGTACCAAGTGGCTCCCGATGAACCCTCCCGCTCCGCAAACCAGTGCATCCGGCATGATTCCTCCTTGTTGCTCCGCTTTTGATCCTCCTCTTCTGAAGCCGGAGGATCCGTTGGTCAAGTCCACGCAAAGCCCGAAAACGCTCCTCCTCCCGAGGATCGAGTGCTATCCCCCTCCTTTCCGAGAGACCAGCTCCTTGATCGCCCGCTCCATCCCGGAAAGGGCCGCCCCCCGTGACCACCGTGCCTCCGCGTAGTTGCGGCCGGCCATCCCCATCCTCCGCCGCCGCTCGGGATCGCGCCAGAGCGAAAGAACCGCTCCCGCCAGCGCGCTTCCCTCCTCCGGCGCAACGCTCAGCCCCGCTCCCGCCTCCTCCGCCACCCGCGCCACCTCGCTCCCCGGGCTCACCGAGGCGATCAGCGGCCTTCCCGCCGCCAAGAGGGTCATCACCTTCGAAGGAAAGACGATATCGCCCACTTCCCGTTTCTGGGTCACCAGGCAGAGATCGCTCGCCGCGAGCAGCCGGTGGAACTCCTCCCGGGGCAGGAGCGGCAGGAAGTCAAGGTTTCCGAGGCCCATCGCCCGCGCCCGCTCCTCCAGGGCCGGGCGGGCAGCCCCGTCCCCCACGAGCAGATAGAGGATCTCCGGATGGTCCCGCGTTTCCCGGGCGGCCTCGAGGACCACCTCCAAACCCTGCTTGACCCCCATGTTCCCCGAATGGACGACCAGAAAGCGGTCCTTCCATCCCCTCTCCTCGCAAAGTCCTCTCTTCTCGATCTCCAAGGGAATGGCAAAGAGGTTCGGGTCGGACCAATCGGGAAGGAGCCGGACCTTTTCCGGAGGAAATCCCTTTTCGAGGATCTTTCGCTGCATCCCCCCGGTGAGCGTGGCGACCCTTCCCGCTCCCGTGTAAGCCGCCTTTTCGAGCCCATAGAGCAGGGAAAGAAACGGGCCTGGCCGAAGCATCCCCAAATCGCGGGCGGCATCGGGCTGGAGATCGGCGACATGAAAAAGGTAGGGCACCCTCCAGACCTGGGAGAGGAGCCGCGCCGCCATGCCCAGCGCGAGCGGAGGAGAGACGACGTAGAGGAGCTCGGGCCTGTGCGTGCCCAAGGCCCGCAGCGTGGCCGACACAACGAAACTTGCCTCATGGAGGATCCGCTTCCTGGCGTCGACCCGCGCCGGCACGTAAAGAGGGCAGCGCAGGATCCGGACGCCGTTCCGCTCTTCGGCCACGAACCCCCGGCCCCGGTACTCCTCGGCTATCTTCCACTGGGGATAGTAGGGGAGCCCCGTAACCATCGTCACCTCATGGCCTTGGCTCGCCAGGTACTCGCAGCGGCCGGCGTTAAAGACGGCGATCCCCGTCTCCTCCGGCCAGTAGTTGATGCCCAGGAAAAGAATCCGCATGGTTTGCCTGTTCTCCGGCCAACCGGGGAAAGCCGCCTTCGCCGGAGGCCGTCCGCGAACCCGTGCATCCTAAGGCCTTCGGCCCGTTTGGCGAACCTAATGTGCCTCCAATCCGGGGATTTCCGCGAGAGGGAAATCGAAGGAATCGCGGCCTGCTGTCGCCTGCTTGTCTCACAAAGTTCGTACCCGAGGCGCGGGCCGATGGGCATGGATGCAAGGCGGGCCGCAGGTTTCCCCCGGAGTTCTACGACGACATACTGATTGCGAGGAGGGCCAAAAACCCAAGTCCCAACGAAGCAGACAGGTCCATTGCGCAAGCCGCAGGAGAACGCTTGGGAGAGATGCAGGATGGATCCATTCCGTTTGCCCATCCCACCCTTTCGTATTATAAAAAATAGGTTGTGGACTGGCCCCAAACCCTCACACTCCTCGGTGGACTGGCGGCCCTCCTCTTCGGCCTCTTCCATCAGTTCGACAAACGCTTCGAGCAGTTCGACAAACGCTTCGAGCAGTTCGACAAACGCTTCGAGCAGGTCGATAAACGCTTCGAGCAGGTCGATAAACGCTTCGAGCAGGTCGATAAGAGAATCGATGACCTTCGAGCGGAGATGATCAACCGTTTCCAGCAGGTCGATAAGCGCTTCGAGCAGGTCGACAAGAGAATCGACGACTTACGGGCCGACACGACCAGCCGTCTCGATCGCATCGAGCGGCTCCTCGAACGCCTTCTCAAGCCGGAATTGAGCCGCTAAAGCCCGTGTTCCGGTCCGTCCTCGGGAAGGCTCTTTTCTCTCCCGCGATGCCGCTCCGTGAACCCAGGACCGCCGGGAGACGGGCGGACGAAGAAATATTTTGAACGCTGACGCCAAAAGCCGCGTCTCACCCATCAGAAACCTCGAACGAATCGTTTTCCTCCTCTAACGATTCCCGAAAGGGCGGCGCGGCAAAAACCGCGCCGTTCTTTTTTCGAAAGCGCGCCATGATGATGGCGCGGCCCCGACCTCTTCCCCTGAGCAGGACAGAACCATTCCGGTTCCCCATCCCTCCTTTCCGCGCTACAAATAGGGCATGGACTGGCCCCAAACCCTCACACTCCTCGGTGGACTGGCGGCCCTCCTCTTCGGCCTCTTCCATCAGTTCGACAAACGCTTCGAGCAGGTCGATAAACGCTTCGAGCAAGTGGATAAGAGAATCGACGACTTGCGGGCTGACACGACCAGCCGTCTCGATCGCATCGAGCGGCTCCTCGAACGCCTTCTCAAGCCGGAATTGAGCCGCTAAAGCCCGTGTTCCGGTCCGTCCTCGGGAAGGCTCTTTTCTCTCCCGCGATGCCGCTCCGTGAACCCAGGACCGCCGGGAGACGGGCGGACGAAGAAATATTTTGAACGCTGACGCCAAAAGCCGCGTCTCACCCATCAGAAACCTCGAACGAATCGTTTTCCTCCTCTAACGATTCCCGAAAGGGCGGCGCGGCAAAAACCGCGCCGTTCCTTTTTTTAGCGCTTGATCTCCGGCACGCCTTTTCCGTCCGCTCGCTTCGTTCGCCGCCCCCGATCGCGACCGGAGTGCCCCTCGGTTCCGCTGCCGCCGTTCGCCATCCGCTGGGCCACCAATGGGATGGGTCAGAATCGATCCCCGATGCGAACATTTGCTCGGCCGGGCCGGCCATCACGGAGCGACCGCCGGCGGTCCTTGCCAGCTAGCCGGCCAGCGGTCGGTTCCCCCGCGCCCTCAAGCGCCGCCGCTCCAGGGTCTCCAGCCTCTCCGAAAGGCGCTCGAGCACTTCCGCCAAGTGACCTACGGCTCGCCAGAGTCGAGCATTCTCGGAAGTGATCTCCTCCCTTTCTTCCCGAAACCAGGGCGAGGCTTCGCTTCCGGTCCCGATCCGCTCTCGGACCGTCCGCTGCGCGCGCTCGATCTCCTCCTGCAACAGAAGGGACTTCTCGACCGTCCGCTCAACCGGATCGGCGTCTGCCCGGCCGAACTGCTTTTCCGTTCGAATCGCGTCCCAATACGGCATGCAGTGCAGCCAGCCCCGCAGCAGGCGCAGATCCCGGCGGTTCTCGCCGTTTACCTCCTCTTCTTTCTTCGCACTTCGCTCCATGAGGGGAACGTACCTCAGGGCGCCGCAGGTGTAACCTATCCCTTCGGATAGTTTTTTCGCCCCCTTCTTTTCCCCATGCTCGCGCAATGCACAATCAACCCGTTCATCTGCACGAGCAAGAATTCTGCCTTCGAACCCTCACGAACGAAAAGGAAAGGGAACTCGCCTACCGGTTTCGCTATCGCATTTTCTGCCGCGCCCTCCGTTGGATCTCTCCTGCCGCGCCGGGGATCGACCGCGACCGATACGACGATGGGGCGATCCTCCTAGGTGTCTTCGACGAGTCGAGCGAGCTTCGCGCCATGGCCCGCATCCTGCTCCCGACGGGACCCTTCATGCTCGAAAGCGATTTTGCCCCGCTGCTCGCTCCCGAACACTCCGTCCGGAAGGCTCCGGACACGATCGAGATAACCCGGTTCGCGGTCGACCCTGCGGCGGCGCAGACGCGCGGACTCTCCCAGAAGCTCTCCCTCCTGCTCTACAAGGGCCTCTGCCATTGGGGACAGCTTAACGCGGTTCGTTATGCCTATCTGGTGGTCGAAAAATACTTCTTCCGCGCCATCCACCTCGCGGGTTTTCCCTGTCGCCGGATCGGACCCCTCTTCCGCTTGCCTCCGGCGAACGTCGAGTCGCTCGCCGCGATCTTCGATCTAGAACTCTTCCTCTCGGAGGCGCACGCAAAGCGCCCTCATCTGGAGGAGTGGATGAACAGAGCCCAGGATCAGAGCGCGCCCTGCTCCATCGCGAGCGCGATCGCGTGAGAGCGGTTGGAAGCCTGCAGCTTGTCCCGGATGTTCTTCACATGAAACTTCACCGTCGCCTCGCTGACGCGAAGGATCCGGCTCACCTCCCAATTACTCTTGCCCTCCCTCATCCAGCGCAATACCTCCAGCTCCCGGAGCGAGAGCGCATCGATCCGGGAGGGATTTGCGGGAACGCCGCTCACCCGAATGATCGCGCCATGGAGATGGGGCACCAGATGATGGAGCACGGAGCGGTGACGCGTCTCCCTCTCCAGCTCCCTTCCCGACGCCGAAAAAAGCGTCGCTTGGGTGGTTCCGCAATCATGGAGACCGCTGGTCAGGCCATGGACCATTCCAAAGTCCCGAGCGTCGTGGATGAAATCCCTGACTTGCTTGCTCTGCGGCCCCTGGAGCGAGGACGACCAGGAAACCATTCGCAAGCTGGCCGCGTATTGCTGAACAACGGGATCGATCCGGAAATATCCATTGCAAAGATATCGACGCAGCCACTCCTCCGGATAGTCGTGGACGGCGCTCGCCGCCAGCCGCGCCTCTTGGCGCCGGGGATCGACATGAACGACCATCGCGAGGATGCTCGCGGCGGGAATGAGATTCGCGACGCGGGCGAGGAGTCCCGGAAATCCCGCCGGATCCCGAAGGGAGGCCAGCGCATAGTCCAGTTCGAGCAACTCCCCGAGCTCCCTCTTGGTGAGAAGCGAATCCAGGGTCGCTCCCGAGCGAAACGCCCGAGAGGCGGCGGCTCGACCCACCGCAGCCAGCTCCTTCGCCATTCCCGGAATCCGCAGCCGCGAGGAGGGAGTCGTCCGGCGCTCGGTCGGATGCGCTATGGACGCATCCGGCGCGGACCCCGAATCGGCGGCTGGGAAGGAAACGCGCCGAGACTCTTGCAAGATTCCCCGCAGCCGAGATGGGCCTTCCGGGCCCGGCTCCCGCGGAGTCGCACCCGGCACGACAACTTGCTTCTCCGGCCTTTCCATTTCTTGAATCTCTCCCGCTACGCTTCCGAGCATTGGCAAACGCTTCCCGCTCTCAGGAATCGATATCCTTTTTTTATTTATTCACAAAATTTCTCTTAAACATTGCTGCCTAGGGTTGCCACCGTCAAATGCAAACACTTCGATCCGGCCCCTCGGACAATCGCGTGGCTTCACTCCTCGGCATTCCTCCTCACCCTTGCGGAAGCAGAAAGAGGGAGTCGGCGAGCTGGTAACCGACCCCTCGAATCGTTCGAATGGGATCCATTGCTTCATTCTGTTTGAGCTTCCGACGCAGATTCGAGAGATGGACGTAGATCACGGACTGCAGGGGGGTGACCCGGTTGGGCTCTCTCCAGACGTCGCGCGCGAGCATCTCCGAGGTCACCACCTCGTTGACATGCTGGATGAGATAGAGCAGAAGTTGGAATTCCTTCGCCGTCAGGGAGATCTCCCGCAACCCAAGCCAGACCCGGCGCATGCCGAGGTCGATCGTGAGGTCGCCGATGCGCTTGCGCAGCGCCGTGGTTTCGGCGTTCCGCCGCAGGAGTGCTGCGACTCGCGCGAGGAGTTCGGCCTCCGGTAAATCGAGCGAGGCCACGTCGTCGGCTCCCTTCGCCAGCGCCGTCACGGTATGCGCGGGGCAATCCCGAGGTCCCAGCACCAATTTTGCCACGGGTCGGAGAGAGCCCTGCAGGACGTCGAGCAGCTTCTTCCCGCTGCGGCCCACCGCTTCGGACCCGATGATGACCAGAGGGACCGTCTCGGTCGCCAAGCAGAAAAACGCCTCTTCGGTCGTCCGCGTGACCACGCACCGGTGTCCCTGCTTTTGAAGCGCTCGCTGCATGGTCCGGGCCCGCTTGGCTTGCCGTTCGACGATCAAGATGACCCCGGTCCCGCCGCGCTGTGGCTCCGCAACGGGCCGGTTTTCGGATTCAGCCGCGGCCATCTTCCAGGCTCCTTGCCCCCGCCCTCAAGGAAAGCGGCAGGGCACACTGGCGGGCCGGGCGGAGCGGACGGACTATGCGACCGGTTTCGATGAAAACGAGGATCATCCGTTTGTTGTCCATCATCCGGGACCCCGGCTGCGGAGGATTGCTCCGCTTAATGCGAGAGCGAAAATCGGATAGCGAATAGATGAAGCCGCGAGGCGCCGTCAACCGTTTTTGTTGTCTTAGCGGACCCAGCAGGTCCTCCCCGCAGCGACTTCTCCGCGCTCCTTGGGAGCGCCCTCTCCTCCTGGGCATGCTGCCCGATGAATCCATAAGCCGTTTTCTGCTGGGGTCTAAATTTGCCTTTGCACCATTATGACTCCATATAAATCGTCAAAGCTTACATTTAGGTTAGAACGATCGGCGAATCGTCTCGCCTCGGTGCTGCTTTTGCGGAGGGAATGCCCTCCCGCTCCTTTCCGCCGATCGACCTTATCGGACAAACTCCGTAAGGAATTCTTTAGCTTCTTGTAGTCGCCATCCAGCTTCATTCCAGGGCAAATAGCAGAGAGGATGAACCTGAGCGATCCAATCGCAATCGCGACGCGCTACGGCGTTCGGGAGTCGGTGCTCCACACGCGATTGGAGACGGAATCGGTGCTCCTGGACCTCGATTCCGGGCTCTACTTTTCCCTTAACGCGGTGGGGAGTCGAATCTGGGATCGGCTGGCGGAGGGCCCTAGAACCATCGACGAGCTACTCACCGAGATCACCAACGAGTACGAGGTTTCGCGGGAACAGGCCGAGCCGGATCTTCTGGTGCTGCTCCAAGAACTCGTCCGCTGCAAGCTGCTCGAACCCACGGATCCATGAACCGAACGTCGGACTCGGATCAGAACCGCGCCTTGCCGTCCTGGCGCGAACTCTTCCTGGTCGCCGAGGCGTGGCTGACGCTGCTCTGGGTTGCGGCGACGCTTCGCACGCGCTGGCGCAAGCGTCTGTTCGTGATGCGGTCTTTGCCAGCGGAGCGCCGGCTGACACAAACCCAGGTGCAGCGCGTCACTTGCTTGGTGAATGCGGCGGCGAACCGCCATGTGAAGCCGATGACCTGCTTGGAACGCGCCTTGACGCTGCAATCGGTCCTGAGGCGACGCGGCTGCCGGACCACCTTGCGCTTCGGAGTCCAGAAGGACGAGAACGCCGATTTGGCGGCGCATGCGTGGCTCGAAGGAGTCTCTGGCCTCGACGATCCCTTGAGTTCCCGGTTCGTCCCGCTCCAACCCCTTCAGGAACGGCCATGAGCGAGCTGGCACCACCCCGTGTCGATCTGCGGGAGCCGTCCGCATTGGTCGGCATCCTCGCGGGTGCTCGGATTTGGTGTAACCGGACGATCGCCGGACTCCCTCAACTCGGCTACCACGATCTTGACGTCGAAGTCGCTTTTCTCTCCCGGAACGATCCCGAAGCTCTGCCGCGGCACGGGAAGGGCGCGGCAGCAGTCGAAACGATCCCACTGCCCGACGCCACGGGTTTGACCGGGTGGATCGCCAAGGACGGCGGCTGGGGCGCGATCGAGGAGGATCCCAACGCTCCGCAGGACCGTGCCGTCTCGATCCGTCGCGTTCTCCCCTTTTTGGCGGCCCTCCAAGAACGGGTCACGCTCCATGCCGCCGCGACGGCCTCCGCCGCCGGCGTCTTTGCCTTTGTCGGGGAGAGCGGCGCCGGAAAGTCGACCCTTTCCCGCTGCCTCGCGGAGCTCGGCTGGCGAATCGCGGCCGACGACCTCCTCCCCTGCCGGACGCGGGAGGGTGTCGTAACCGTACCCCTCGACGAAGACCGATCGCTCCCTCTGCGGGGAATCTATTTTCTCTCCCGGAAGGAAGGCTTGCCTTGCGTCCGCCGAATCGCTCTCCCCGGAGCGGATTGCCTGAAGCGGCTGCTCGTGCACGGCTTTGGTGAGATCGCCGTGAGGAAAGCCTGGGCGGCGCAATTCGGGCTCTACGAGAAGATCGCGCGCACCGTTCCCGCCTACAATCTGGTGGAGCCGGACGCGCTGCCGCGTCTCCGCCGGAACGCCCTCGAGGTGAGCGCCCTGCTCGACGAGCCCGCAGCGCAAAGCGCTTGCCGCCTCGGGAGCGGCTGACGATGGCCGGCATCGCAGGCATCATCCGCTGGGGCTCGGACTCCGTGCCTCCCGACGGGATCGAGGGCATGCTGGAGGCGATCCGCCACCGCGGCCCCGACGGCCTCTACGCCGAGACCCGCAAAAACGTCGCTCTCGGCCATGCGCGCTTCCTCCTCCATAAGCGCGAGCGGAACAAGACGCAGCCCGTCTGGCTGCCCGACCGCTCCATGGGCTTGACGGCCGACGCCCGGCTCTACAATCGAGCCGAGCTTTTGCGAACTCTTGGTGCAGTCCCCTGGTTCCGGGAAATACCGTCCGACGCCGAACTGCTCCTCGCCGCCTTCGAGCGCTGGGGCGAGGAGTGCGTCACCCGGCTGCGCGGCGACTTTGCCTTCGCCGTCTGGGACCAAACGAAGGGGCGCCTCTTCGCGGCCCGCGATCCCTTCGGGGTGAAGCCCTTCTTTTATCATGCAAGCTCCCGGGGCATCGCGTTCGGCTCCGAACCGAAGCAGCTCCTCCGCCTTCCGGGTGTCGGCTCCGAGCCGAACGACGGCGTGATCGTCGACTATTTGGTCTACGGCCGCCACCGCGCCTTCGAGGAGACCTTCTTCCGGGACGTCCGGCGTCTACGCGCCGGCCACACCCTCCTCGCCCTTCGGAACGGCGTATCGCAAAGGCGATTCTGGCCTGCCCCCGTGCCGCCGGAGGATTTCCGCGGTTCGTCCCGAGAGTGCACCGAAGAGTTCTCCGCACTCTTCCGCGAGAGCGTCCACCAGAGGCTCGAGATGGATGCACGGGCAGCCGTCCACCTGAGTGGGGGCTACGATTCGTCCGCGGTCGCCGTGGCCGCCGCGACCGCGCGCCTCACGGGGCCGCCGAAGCAGCGTCCCCTGACCGTCTCCCTCCTCTACCCCGGACTCGCCTGCGACGAGAGCCTCTACAGCCAGGCCGTGGCCGCGCAAACGGGCCTGGAGCATCTCGAGTGCATTGCGCCATTGGAAGACCCTAGCCCCGGCCTTCTCGACGAGATCCGGAAGGTCGATGGCCCCACGCCAGACATCCGGTGGCAGCAGTGGGAGACGCTCGCCTCCATGATAAAGGGACGCGGCTGCAAGGTCGTGCTTACCGGCCTGGGAGGAGACGAGCTGGTCTTGGACCCCGATTACGAATTCGACCTCTGGCGCTCGCACCAGTTCCTCAGCGCCTTGCGGTACTGCTGGAGCGACCCTCGGGTCCTCCGGACCAAAGCAAGGAAGTCCCGCCTGATCCGTCTTCTGCGCCACTCCGTGCCCCAGGAGATCAAGCAGCTCTTGCGGCATTGGCATCCGCGTCCGCCCACGCCCATCCCCGACTGGGTCAACCCTGCTCTCGTACAAGAGCATCGATCCTATCTCGAACGAACCGCTTCCCATCCGGACGAACCAACCTTCCCGGATTTGGCCCGCGAGACTATCGCCCGGTGGCACATCGATCCGGCCGCTCTCTGGGTGCTCGAGTTGGAGGAATGCTCGTGCTCGTACGCGGGCTTTGAATCCCGCCACCCGTTTTACGACCAGGATCTGGTTACCTTCGTTCTCTCGATCCCCTTCCGGACGCGCTTGCAATTGCCCGCCGTCTTCAAGACCCTGCTGACGACCGCCCTGGGAGATTCCCTGCCGGCGGTCGTCAGCAAGCGAGGTTCCAAAGTACATTTCAATTACTACATCCTGGAACTGTTGGGAAAGGAGTGGCCCAGCCTCTCGCGCGCGCTTTCGGACCCGGCCCGCCTCGCCTCCGGCCCCTATATCGTTTGGGAACAAGCCGCCAGGCATTGGAGCCACCCCATTTCGAGCGAGCTTGCCTGGTTTACCTCCGCCCGGCCGTTCTGGCAGTTAGCCGACCTCGAAATTTGGTTGCGCTCGCTGAATCGCTGCTGTAAGAGATACACTACAACTAACGTTTGAGGAGGATCATTCATGACACAAAGAGATGACCAGCATAATGCTACAGGTAGCTACTCCCCCGTTTCCAAACAGGCCTACGAGACGCCGAAGCTGACCCCGTCCGGCCGAATGGCCGAGGTCACGCAAAAATCAGACCGTGTCCCGGATGGAAAGAGTGGGCTGCGCGGTAATCACTCATAGCACTAAGCGTCCGAGACAGTCGGCTCCCGTTGACGGGTCGAGTCGATGTTGTGCCGCGCCGGATCTGTCTTGACTCACGTGCGCCACGGCGGACAGATCCTAGCTCGCTGCTACGCAGCCTGGGACGCATGGTGTGTACGGATGTCGACTGGTCTCTGGTGCGTTCAATCAGGGAATTTGGCTCTGGCCTTTTCGACGCTCCCAACATCGACGAGCTCGGGCCTGTACCAGGCGCCCGTTTAGATAGATACTGAGCGGAAGGCGACACCCTTTCCGGCTGGATGCCGTGGGGGGGCTTCCTCGTTACCTATTTCCGGTCCGCCTCCTCGCTGCTCGTTGCTGCGGCAGGCAGCGGTCGCGAGGCGATTGGGTTGCTGCACTCGGACGACTCGAGTCGATGGCTTTGATTGCAGCTCGAAGCTTGCCCATGGCTACCGGAAGCTCATGGCTCGGGAGAAACTTCTCGGTAAGGTCTATTGGGCCGCCGCCGGCTCCGTTTGATCCGCATCCCTATAGCCCCTCAAACGGCCGCTTCGCTTGCGGACGACATTGGGTGGCACTCCCTGAACTTGCATGGTAATCGCGGAGGGCCCTCATCCAAGACCGCTATGAGACCAAGAAGAGAGCCTCTCCCAGCCGCAGATGGCGACTCTTCCGCTTCCCGGCGGGTTCACGAGAAACGAGGGCGGGCGACCGACGCCGTCCGGTCGGGTGGCCGAGCCGACCCGCAACACGCGGATCCTCTCGGATCGAGTTCGCCGGCAATAGATTCTTCGACCGTAGCGATCGGTTCCCGCGATGCACGACTGAGTCGACCATGCTCCTGAGCCGGATCTACCATGGCTAGCAAGAATCCACCCCGTTCGCGTCGCGTCCGTTGCTACACGGCTTGGGATCTCTGGTCGAGGCGCATTTCGACCGGTTTCGATCTGCTCCAGCAGGGCCTTTGGCTCGGCCTGCTCGACGACCGTCACTTCGATGAGCTCGGACCTCTACAGTACGCCCGCTGGGCAAAATATTCGGACGAACGCTACAACCTCTCCGGCTTGCAGCCGTGGGAGGAGCGGGCGCTTTCCACCTATTTTCGGAGCGGTTCCTCCCTGCTCGTGGCCGCGGCGGGGGGCGGGCGCGAGCCGGTAGCCCTGGCGCGCTTGGGCTACCGGGTCGATGGCTTTGACTGCACCCCGCAGCTCGTGGAAGGCTACCGGAGGCTGATGGCTCGCGAGCAGCTTCCGGGCAATGTCTATTTGGCTGAAGCCGGGACCGTGCCCGACGAGGTCGATCCGCGCTACGACGGCCTTCTCGTCGGCTGGGGCGGCTACATGCACATCCCCGGGCGAAAGAGCCGTGTCGATTTCCTCCGCTCCCTGCGGCGGCGTGTCGAGGTGGGAACCCCGCTCTTGCTCTCGTTCTTCTGCCGCGGCGAACGGTCGCAACGCCACGCCTGGATTTATGCTCTCGCCCGGTCGATCCGCCGCCTGCGGCGCAGCCCCGATCCGGTCGAGCCGGGAGATGCACTCGCGGGCACCTTCGATCACTGGTTCACCGAGCCCGAGATCCGGGCGGAGCTGGCCGAAGGCGGCTTCGCGCTCATCGAGTATCGGGAAGTCCCCTACGGTCACGCCGTCGGCCGTGCCGTCTGAAGCGAGGCCGCTTTCCCGGGTGTGAGAGCCCGTCCGGCGGACGAATCATGCAACGGGAACGGTAACCCCATCCTCCTCGTCGGCTCCCGCCATGGCGCCGTCCTTCAGCCGGAGCACCCGATCCGCAAGCTCCAGGCTTGCCGGCCGGTGGGTGATCAGCAGCACCGTCCGCCGCCGCAGCAGCTCCCTGCACTCCTTCAAAAACTCGCGCTCCCCTTCCGGATCGAACATCGCCGTGGCTTCGTCCAGGATCAGGATCGGCGGATCCTTCAACAGGGCGCGGGCCAGGGCCAGCCGCTGCTGCTGCCCTCCTGAGAGGCGCACGCCGCGATCACCGATCCAGGTATCGTAACCCTGCGGCAACTGGAGGATAAACTCATGGGCGCGGGCCGCTTTTGCCGCCGCCTCGACCTCCTCCTGGGTCGGCTCAGGCCTCCCATAGGCGATGTTGTCGCGGACGGTGGCGTTGAAAAGCAGCACGTGCTGCGGCACGATCCCGATCTGCCCGCGCAGGCTGCGCAAGGAGACCGTAGTAATATCGACGCCATCGATGAATATGCCCCCCTCGGAAGGCTCGTGCAGCCGCAGGAGCAGGTGGCCGATCGTGCTCTTGCCCGCACCGTTGGGGCCCGTGATCGCGATCGTCTCCCCCGGGGCGATGTGGAGATCGAGGCGCTTGAGCGCTGGAGCGCGGCCCGGATAGGCGAAGGTCACGCCGCGAAATTCGATGCCGCCCCGGATGCTCGGCATCGGCTTCCCCTGATCCCAGCTCGATTCGGGTTCTTCGGCCAAGACCTCGGCCAGCCGGCCCAGCGCTCCGCGAGCCCGCTGGGTCTCTCCGTAAAGATCGGCGAGCCCGGCCACGGGTCGCGTCATCAGCTGACCGTAAAGGAGAAAACTCACGAGCTGGGACGGGGCAAGGCCCCCGTGGCCGATGACTCCCTGGGCGAGCCAGAGCACCAGGACGATGGCCGCCCCTGCGAAGAGCTGGATGCCCGGCCCAAGCGCCGCGTAGAGGCGGCGCTCCCTAGCGCTCAGTCGGACAACCTGCTCGATCTGCTCCCGATGCCGCTGCGATTCCTCCGGCTCCCGGGTGAAGGTCTTGATCACGGGCAGCATACCCAGGTTTTCCTCGGCGATGGCGATGGCCCGGGCGTGCTCTTCCTGGAGCTCCCGCGCCAAGGGCCGCATCCGCCTTCCACAGACCTTGATCAATAGATAGAATAAAGGGATCAGAATCAGCGCGAGCAAGGCAAGAGAGCCTTGGATCCGGAACATGCAGACCAGCGCCCCGCCGACCGTGAGGAGGAGCGGTACCACACCTAGGGCCGCACCGCCGAGATAGCCGCTGACGACGTAGACGTCATGAGTAAGCAAGGCGAGCGCATCGCCTTGCCGGCGCTGGTGAAAGAACCCGAGTGGCAGGGCCTGGAGATGATCATAGAGCCGAATCTTGAGGTCGGCCGCCAGGCGATCGGCCGTTCCCCCCAAGAGATCGATGTTACCAAACTTGAGCAGAGCCTGAGCGGCCAATACCGCCAGCATGGCCAAGAAGAGCGTTTGCGGAGTCGTCCCGTCGCCCGTAGGCGTTTGAATGAAGACCGCAGCAAGCTTGCCGCCCAGCCAGGGCACGGCCAATGCCGAGGCGCTCTCAGCCACCATCAGCCCCACCCCCATCGCGAGCCTCCACCGGTAGGGCAAGGCAAAGGCGAGCAAGGTCCGGACTTCTTTCATGCGCTCCCCACCTCCGCCGTCACGTCGCCCTCGTGCGAAAGCTCTTCCAGGCTCCCTCTCCGGCCCGGCGCAGGTAGAGCCAAGGCAGACAAGCCGGCTTGGCCCCAAGATACTTCCATCGCATGTAGCTCTCCGGAGGGAAAAAGAGCTCGGCCAGGAACTGGAGCTTGTTTCGCATCCCCGGAATCGCGCGGAAATCGGCCCAGAACCGGTAGGAGCCAGACGCCCCAAGATAATGATCCGCGGGTGCCAGAGACCCAGACTGCGCCAGAGGCCGAAACACCGCTTCCGGCACCTCGGAGCCAAAGAGCGCCCGGGCCCGCTCAACACTCTCCCAGCAGGTCCTTCGCAGCCCCTTGCGTTCGGCAAGCTCGACAAATTCCTGATGTTCGGATACCGACAGCGCTCCTAAAAGAAGATGGATGTCACAAAACCAAATCAGCCGGTCGCCGCCATAATACCGCGCGTCGCCTACGTAATAGGGAGCCCGCTTGTGAACCGCCCAGTGCATGCAGGCGAGCAAGAGCGCGTCGACCCGTGAAACGGCAATCGCCTCGGCGTCCAAGGCTGGCAGCCTCTGGGCTTCCGAGTACAATTCTGCCTCTTCGCTGTTTCATGTGGCCAAGGCGGGAACATCCAACCTCAGCTTTCCGGCTTTGAGGAAAGCGGCGATCCGCAAGCACCGGAAGCTTCGGAACCCTCTTGCCATCCTTTTGGCGAGCTGGATGAGTCCGTTGATTGCCTCGATGAGACCATTGGTCACCCGGCTCTGGAGGAAAGCAAGGACGCCCTCCATGTGCTCTTTGATCGTCTTGGAAAGCTTTCGGAAGGGAGCAAGCCGACTGCGGTCGGCCCACTGTAGCCACCAGCGGAGCTCTTGGGGATCCTCCTGGGCGAGGATCTCTTGCAGAGCCTCCCGCAGCCCAATGGCTCTTCCCAGTCGGGGGTAGGCGGCGCAAAGGGAAGCGCGCAGACTCTTCTGCTCCCCGCTTCGCGTCCATTCGTTGCCTCGCAGTGCCCAGAGGCTTCCCTTTGGCAGCAGCCCTTGACGCACGAACTCCTTGCGCACCCGGTCGACGGCCTCCCCCGCCATCTGCATGAGGTGGAAGCGGTCAAAGACGATCTGCGCCCTGGAGAAGTGCTCCTTGGCTCCGGAAATGTAGGAGGGGCTCATGTCCATGCAGATCAGCTCGATCTGCTCGGGACCCGCTCGATGCTCGCGCATCTCCCTGGCAAATGCCTCCAAGGCCTCTTTCCCTTTGCCCTCCGTCAGGAAGAGGAGCTTCCGGCTCTCCGCGTCGGTAACGGCGGTCACGTACCGGTGACCCCGCTTGCTGCTGGTCTCGTCGACCAGGATCCGCTTCACCCCGCTCCAATCCTCCTTCCGATAGGCCTTTTCCACGTAGTGCTCCAAGATTCTCCACAACCGAGTGTCCTGCTCCTTGAGCATCTCGGCCACCTGGGAAACCGGCATCTCCTGGGCAAGCATCAGGATGACCGCCTCCATCATCAGGGTAAACCCGCTCCCCGGTCTGGCCCAGGGAACTTCCGCCAACCGGACCCCGTGCTCCGGACAGTCCACCCGAGGAACCCGCGCAATCAACTCGGTCTTGTACTGCCAGAAGTTCATGTGCCTCCACCGCTTCTCCACCGTGTCGTGCGCAGGAGAAGGACGCCCGCATTCCGGACAGGGAAACCGATGCCCCTCCCGAAAATCGAGCCAGATCTTCAAGGTATGATCCACCGGAGAAAGTTCGCTTCGGGTCACCTTCCATTCCGAACCCAACTGTAAGGCCATCGCAAAAAGCTTGTTCGCATCCATGCCCAAAGAATCGGAAAACGCCGCGAACTTGGCAATCCGCCGTCAAGGAGGATCGACGAAGTCGAAGTGTCCTTGACGGCAAATCGCCCGGACTCAAAATCCGTCGAAGACGGATGGCAAGAACACCGTTTCTTGCCATCCCTCAATAGCCAATCCGCTCCCTCCATCCACTCCCCACAGCGAAGAGCCACAATTCTTCGTATGAGAAGAGATGCGAGAGGAGCTCTGAATTATTGATTCGCCAGTGGAGGTCCACGCTATGAGTTTGATTGGCGGCGGGATCCAGCCAAGCGAATCCTGCCTCGTAGGTAATGAAATCCCCGCTCACGTTGGGCTGGCCTGCGAAACCTAGAGCCTCCAGCGCCTGGATTACCGGATCCCGCGTATCGGGAGGAACCAACAAGTCGGTGTCGGCCCTCGTCCGCAGAAAAGGTGCGGGATAGAGATCGTAGGCTAACGCCGTCCCCTTGAAAAAGATGGGCCGCACGCCGATCTCCGAAAGCCGCTCGAGCACGCACGCAAGCAGCCATCGGTGGCGCAACTCCCGCATTCCTTGAGCGACGGCTTGGTTACGGCAAGCCTCCAACACGGCCTTTGGCCAACCAAGCCCCCCGTCATCGGCCCGGTGCCCCAGTCGATGATGCACCAGCGCCTGAACGCCGTGGTAGGCGCTTCGCTCGATTAGGCGCGCCGCGAAGCGGTCGTCGTCCACGTTGGGCCACGCAGGATTTTCGCCGCGCAAGACAGCGCAGAGGAGTTCTTCGACTTCCATCACGCTGACTCCCGGCTTCTCGATGCGAGCGCGGTAGTGTCCGCTTTTTTCGTGTACGGGTCGATTTTCGAGTTTGTTGTTTAACAGTAAAGAAGGTTGCTCTCACGTCGTCAATCGGAACCGGTGCGGCCGCTCTCCCCCCAGAGCGGTCATGATCCCGCTCGACTTCGAACCAATCTTTAGTTACTTCAGCCTCAAAACCCCTCCAAAACCCTGCCCGCGTTTTCGAAGAAAGAGCATCTGCCCCTCCTCATCCGGGGATCGACCTGGGTCCGCCTTCTCCGGCTCGGTCCCCGGAAGCTGGCCGCCCTCGCGTTGGCCTATCCGCTTCTTTGGGTGGTCCGGATCGGGCTCCGGCGAAGCTCCTTCGCCCACTTCCGCGGCTTGTTCGCCCGAGTCTCTCCCCTGCCCTGGTTTCCTCTTCCGCCCCTCCCCGTCTGCTGGGCCATCGAACTGCTCTCCCGACGCCTCCCCTGGTCGAGCTGCCTTGTTCAGGCCGCGGCGGGCCACCTCCTCCTCGCCCTCTCCGGTACCCCGAGCCGATTCGTCATCGGAGTCCGCCAACAAGGAGCGGAGTTTCGGGCGCATGCCTGGCTCGAAAGCGGCGGCCGGATCGTTCTCGGATGGTTGCCGCTGGAACGGTTCCAGGTTATTGATGCCGTCGGACAAGCTGTCCCGCTCGAAGAACCCGCGTTCGCCCGGGTGCCGGCAGCGGAGCCATCGACTCTCGGCTCCGGGGAGCGTCTCGGCTATTTCCTGGCCCGCTACCGTTGGACCGAGACCGAGCGTCTCCTCGCAGCGAGCTGGGACGCCGATGCCCTCCCTTGGGTCGACATTCTCTCCTACTCGCGGCAAAGCGGTCTCTTCCCGATGCTGCGCCGCAACCTGCGGCATTGCGGCATCCGAGCTCCGAAGCCGGTTCTGGAAGCGCTCGAGGAGATCTTCGCCCGCAACGCCCTCGCGCAGCGCCTCCAGCACGAGGAGAGCGAGCGGCTGCTCCGGCTCCTCCGAGCCGAGGGCATTCCCTGCGTCACCTTCAAGGGGCCGGACCTTGCCCGGCACCTTTACGGAAGCGAGCAGCTCCGCTGCTCCAGCGACATCGATCTCTTCATTCCACTCGAGTCGCTCTCCCGGGCGAGAGCCATCTGCCGGGAATCCGGCTATCGCTCCCCCCTCGAGCCGGTGCCTACCGAGATCCTGCTCGAAAATGACACCGAATGCGGCTTTCTACGCAAGCAGGGCTGCCTCGCCTACCACCTGGAGATCCATTGGGCCTTCCTCTGGAACGCCTCGCTCGAGAAGGATGCGCTCGCCGCCTTCCGCGACGAGGTGCTCCTCGCGGGGAGATGGACCCTCGACTGGCTCTATCTCGGTCTGGCGGCCAGCGCCGCCCGGGACCGGTGGCGCAACCCGAAACTCCTGCTCGACGTCCAGGAAATCGCCCTCCTTCCAGCGTTCGACCGCGCCCGGACCCGAGCCCTGGCGGCCCGCTGCGGCTGGGAACGGCTCCTCGACCGCCTCGACCATGCCCTCGCCTCATCCCCGTGGCCACTCCCCCGATCCTCCCGCCGTCCCGGGCGCTTCAGCTTCCTGGCGCTGCTCCCTTCCCGCCACCGCTTCCGCTTCGCCCTCCGGCTCCTCACCGCTCCGAGCGCGGCCGACTATCTCTGGCTTCCCCTCCCGCGGCCCCTCCACGCGCTCTACTCCCTGCTCCGCCCGTTGCGGCTCCTCTCCTCGGTCCGGAACCGCAACGCGCTCCCGAACACGGGTTAGGAGCGGGGAGGCCGCTCCATCCACCCCTTGCCCGATGCCAAGCCGCGGAGCCAGAGAGCGAGGACCTTGGCCCGCCAGAGCACCATGCAATCCGCCGGGTTCGGAGAGCCCTGGTACCGATGCCAGGCCCTCTCGAGTTCCGCCCATTCGAAGTAAGGTTCGAGGAAGGGCTTGTCCTCCTTCCGCAGCCCTTGGAGCTGGGCCTGATTGTGCCGGTGGAGCAGGAGGGTCAGCGCCTGACTTTGGTCGCTCTTGTCCCGGCGCAGCCGGACCTTCTCCGGCACGATTCCCCGCACCGCTTCCCGCAACACATAGCGGGTCAACCCGTCCTGGAGCTTCTGATCGCTCGGCAGCCCCAGACACCACTCCACGACCTCCGGATCGAAGAAGGGGTGGGCGGGCTCGATTCCCCACCAAGCAGCCTCCTTGTTCAACGCCTCGAAAATCGTCGCCAGAACCGGGGATTCCAGATGGAGCCGGTGCATCCGCTGCACCGAACCGCCCGCGACAAGGCTCAGGCGCTGCGCGGCGAACATCCGATCGGCAAGATGGTGCTTTTGGGCCAGCGCCCGGCTCGGGAGCGACGGCAGCCCCTCCCCCCTCGCCCGCTTGATCCGAAGCCGGGCCAAGCGCACCGGCACCGGCAGAACAGGCCGAAGCACGTGTGCCTTCCAGACGTCCGCTGCCGAAATGCCGTGCCCGGAAGCCAGCAGGGGTACCTCGCGGGCCAGCGTCCGCCACCTTCCCGTCCAAGCCAGCTCGCCGAGCCGCTCCACTCCGTGAGAGATGACCGTATCCCCGTCGAAGCCGTCGAAGAGAAGCCCGACGCCTGCGGCCGCCGCCTCCCGATAGTAGGCCACGTTGAGAAAGAGGTTGTAGCCGAGGACAAGTCCATCCTGGCGGTAGAGCCATTGCTCGATCGCCCCGAGCGGATCGAGCAGATCCCCCCGAACCAAATGATGCCGCAGGCCGTGGTGGGAGACCACCGCTTCGAGAAACGCGCTCTCGTCGCACTCCGGGATCGTCGGAAAGACCGCGGAGATCACCTCCGGCCCCCCTGCGCCGGCCAGATATTCCCAAAGCAGCCCCGTGATCGAGGAGGAATCGATCCCGCCGCTCAGCAAAATCCCGGCGCGCGCTCCCGGCCGGAGCCGGCGTTCCACCGCCCGGGAGAGCCGGCGGCGCAGCTCCTCCGCCACCTCTCGATCACTCCTGGCCCCGATGGTTGCGGCGTCGAGCCTCCAGTAACGCCCGATCCGCACTCCCTCCTGTCCGACCTCCATCCAATGCGCAGGGGGAAGTCGGGCAATGCCCTCATAGGGCGTTTCCGAGACCTCCGCCGCCATCCCCGCCACGAAATCGACGATCGCCGACTCCCTCGGGCGGCGGGGCATTCCCGGCACGGCGAAGAGCCCCTTGATTTCCGAGGCGAACGCGAAGAAGCCATCTCCCCCGGGCTCCCAGAAATAGTAGAGGGGCCGAACGCCGAAGCGATCCCGCGCCAAAAAAAGGATCGCCCGCCGCGCATCCCAGAGAGCGAAGGCATATTCTCCCCGCAAGCGTTCCGTGCAGCCCCGCCCCCAGCGCGCGTACGCCGCCGCCGCCAGCACCTCCGGGGAGGTTTCCCGGGGGAGATCGAGCTCCGCCGCCAGCTCCGCCCGGTTATCGATCCGGCCATCGAAGACCAGAGGAACTTCCGTCTGCAAAGGCTTCCCGCCCGAGGGCGATGCATCTTCGAAAAGGCCGAGCCCTTCCGAGCAGAGGAAGCGTCTCGCTCCCCTCCCCCGGTGTTCGAGCGCCTCGGCCATCCGGACCAGGGCCGATTCAAAAGCCCCTCCCCGGGGGGACCAGATTCCTCCGATGGCACCCATCGGAGCTATCGCCCGGCCTCGACCCGGCGCACCATGCGCCGGTCCAGTAAATCCCGGAGCAGAGCCTCCGTATCCGCCGAGCAGCGGCTCCCGTCCACCTCGAACTCCGCAACCAGCGCCGCGACGAGTCCCCCGAAGGAGACCGGCTCCTCGAGCAGTTCCCAAATCCGGCCACCTACTCCGTCAAGCTGGTAGTAGGTTCCTTCCTCCGTATGGAGGATCACAACCGATTCCTCGAGCCTGGTTGAGGCCGCCTCGCGGGCCCTCTCCACCCGATCCTCTTTGGCCAAACTCATTCCGCCTCCTCTTCCCCCGGGTGAACCGATCACAACCCGGCATGGACAGATGTTTTCCGCCGCCTCTGCTTCGAAGACCTCATCCCATCAGGCCGCGGACCACCCGCGATTAGCCGAGGACGGTCACGGTCGTAACGGTGCTTCCGGTAAGAGCCGTATCGGTCAAAAGAAGGCCCTTGGCCTTCGTGAGCTCTTCGACCGTACCAAGGACGACCAGGCGCGGCGCCTCGTAGGGCTTCCGCCGCCCATCCTTCCCAAGGACCGCCGACTGGTTGAGTTCCCGATTTCCCCTATCCCTATTGCTCTTCATATCTCTTCCTCCTTTTCTGCTGTACATCCACATCCCTTGCCGCAGCCGACCAAGGCCGCACCATTTTTCCTCTCCTCCGCCCGCCCGCCCGCCGGCTTCCCGGCTCTTCTCGCGAGCAGGTGGACCGCCAGCAGCCGGCGAATCTCCGGGTCGGCAAGCTTCTCCCGGATTCGGGCTACCCGCGCCGGGTCGTTCGTGAGCGCCAGGCAAGCTTGGCAGATGCCCGCAAATCGTTGCGACGGGAACTCGACCTCTTCTTCGATCAGCTTCGCCATCGCCCGCGGGCCGATCGCATGGATCGCGTGGAGCACCAGATCGGAGCGCCCCCGGGCGAGAATCCGATCGAGCGGTTCCTCGAGCGCATTTCCCAGGATGAGCGGAGAGCCTGTCTCGGAATCGAGCGAGGGGCCGCAGCAGGCGTAGACTCTGCCATCCCACCCGACGACCGGCAGGACGACCGAAGGGCAGAATCCCGCCGGCGGCCCGCTCGACCAGCCGAAGCTCTCCTCAGGCAGGCTCGCGGCCCGGCCGACCGGCAGCACCTCCACCGCCTCGTGCGCTAAGGCAAAGGGAGCAAACTCCGAAAAGCAACCTGCGCGCGCCTCCGCCGAATCGCCGGAGCGAAAGACCGAACGGATCCTCGGCCGAAGCCCCAGGTTCGCAGCGCTCCGCGCCACCCGGACCGCCGTCTCCCGCCGCACGAACGCTTCGTGGAAGGAATCCCAGCTGATGACCAGATGCCCGAGGCCTGCGTCCACCAATCCCTCGAGCACGGGCTCGATCCGCTCCGCCTGCTTCGCCCAACCGCATCCGGTGACGAGCGACACCTGTAAGCCCATATCCGCCGCCAAGGCGACCAGCTCCTGGATCTCCTCCGCGTAGAGCAGCGGCTCCCCGCCCGTGAAGCAGAGGTTCGGGCTGACCCGTGCCGCCTCCTGGATGTAGCGCGCGGCATCCTTGGGATCCATCTTCCCCTCGGCCCGCGGGGAGCTGCGGGTGACGCAGTGGCCGCACGCAAGCGGGCATCTCCGCGTATACATCAGACCTACGCTCTTCCAGGCGAAGCTCACCTGCCTTCCTCCGGAAGCTCTCCCTCCCCGAGCCGCCCGCAGAGCAGCTCCCAGACCGCCCCCAGCTTGCTCCGGTCCCTCGGCATCTCCAGCCGGAGCACCGGGAAGTCGCGAACAAGCCGCGCGACCCGATCGAGATCCGCCTGATCGCTCCACCGGAAGTAGGCGGCCCGGTGCGCGCAGGTCTGAAGGAAAGCTTCCCGAAACGGAACGGCCTGGATTCGCGGCGAAAACGAGCCGGGCACCGGATCGAGCAGGCAGAAGAGCGCCATCGGCACCGGCTGCTCCACGAACACGTCGACCCTCCGTCCCAACGATTCGGGCAAGCGCTCCGGCCGATGGTAGGGGTGGGCGGGCAACCCTCGCCAGACCCCATCCGAGGAAACGATCGGGAGCTTGTCGTCGCAGACAAGGCGGTGACCGAGCCCCATCGCGAATCCGGTCAAGGTAGTCTTTCCGGCCCCGCTGCCGCCCAGGAAGGCGACCCCGCGACCGCCGATTTCGACGCAGCCCGCATGGAGCAGAAGGAACGCCCCCGAGGAGCAGAGGAAGAGCGGGAGGACGTGCGCGGTCAGCCAATAGGGGAGAACGGCATGATGCTCCGGCCGCGCTCCCCAGCCGATTTCCCTGGATGCCTCATCCCAATCAAATCGGCTACGGCCCTCGATTTCCATCCGGAGCCTCTGGGGTCTCCCTTCTTCTTCGTAGCGAAAGAAATCGATCCGCCGCCCATGGCACCGTCCCTCCGAATGATCCAGGGGTTCCTCTCCCTCCCAGAGAGTTCCCTCCCGAATCGCGAGGGGCCGTTGGCCCCGGTCCTGCCAACGCCCCGAGGGCAAAGGCGGCAGCGGCGCCGGCAACCGGATCGGAGCCCCGTAGGCAAAGGCCACCCGCTCGGCCGCGCCGGAGCGGCCGCAAGGGTCCCCCACCAGGCACGAACCACCGCTCTCGTCTGTTCCAGGGTTCATCAGCCCACATGCTCATACACTAAAGATCTCTTTAGCTGCAATAGGAAGCGATGGACATTCTTTCCTCCGACCGGACCCTCTCCCGAATTTCCGCTCCGGGCGGGGCGCGCGGCCTGGGACCAGGGGTACGGATTCGGTCCTCGCGGCGGCCAGCGGGGCAGAGCCCCTTTGCGCTTGCGCTCTCCCGATCCCCTCCGGACTCTTGTCCGAGTCCTCGAGCGGGACCACCATGTTGAGCCCTGAAGAACGCGAGGCGCTTTTTCTCGATCTCGCATCCGATCGGGCCCGAGCGCAAAAGGTCTCCCTCGGACCGACGTTCCGAAGCTGGCGAAAGGATTGGGAAGAGCGCTTGAGGAACAATCCCAATCCCGACCTCCCCCTCCCCGGACCTGAAATGCAGCCTGCGGGCTACGTCGTGATGCAGCACGCCGTCCGCCTCGACCGGCCGGTCCAATCGTACGCCCGCTGGATGGAACGAATTCCGACCGAGTATCACGAAGCGGTGCTGGGACAAGCCGTCGAGGAGGAGATTCGGGTTGAGAACGACCCCCACTGCTTGGCGATCCTAAAGCACTACCCGAGCTTGATGTCGATGGCACAGGAGGCCAGAAAGCCGATCTTCTTCCTCCGTCCCGCGGACGGAGCGATCGGCTCTCATGCCGCCGCCGTCCAGGAATGCTACCGGGATTTTAAAGCCCTTGGGCTCGCGATCGCCGACCGCTGCGGAATCCCGGTGCCTTCACCGGGTCGCGGGTGACTGGGGAGAGCGCTTGCGAGAAGCAGGAAGGGTGGCTTTTCCGGAAGGATTATGACCGATTGCCGGTCGAATTCGGCGGCGATTGGGCGGAAGGCTCCGACTTTGCGGCGTCGCGCAGCAAGAGGGATTGGCTGAACTCCAGAAAATCCTCGAGATGCGAGGTGAGGATGCGCACCACGATGGGAATCTGGAGCGATTGATAATCATGCACCGCGACATTGCGAAACCCCACCATCCGTTTGAGCCGATCGGCCAGCGCCGTCTCGATCCAGCCGCCTTGCGCCAGCAAGGGAAACACCTCGCGGGCGCCCTGCGGCACCCCCAACCTCTCGCGGCGAACGAGCCTGTCTGTCTCATAAAGTTCGTAACCGAGGCGCGGCGGATGGGCCTGGATGCAAGGCGGGGGCGCAGGTTTTCCCCCGAAGCTGTATGACGACATACTGCCAGGAGGGGAAACCAAGGCCCAACGAAGCAGACAGGTCCCTTGCGCAAGCCGCAGGAGAACGCTTGGGAGACAGGCAGGCTGCATGCTGGCCCATGTCCAAGGCCGCTTCGCAGGCCCGCTGGATGTTCAGAATCGCCGCGTCCTGGCGGGTGAAATCGGTCGCAAAACCCGTCGGGTTGGCCGCGTACTCCTCCCGCGCCCGTGCGACGCAGCGCTCGATGATCGCCGCCTTATTGACCAAGAGACCATCTTTTTTGCGCGGGAGACCCCTGGCATTCATGCCGGGGAGGGATAGCGCGGCGGCTGCAAGCCGCCCCTGTTCCCACATCCTTCCGTTCTGCTATCTTGGGTTTAATGGCGTATCCATAGCCATCCGCACGCTGAATCAACGAGCAGCGGCGATGGCTGATACCTTGGACCACGCCATGAAGCGTTTGGATATTGAAGCTGCCGCTTGCGCGCACCGCCACGCGGCCGATATGGATGCCAGCCTTCTTCCCCCTCGGCACACTGGCTCTCACCAAGTCCCCCGTCTGGAATCCACAGTGGCGCTTGCTCCGTGTCAGATAGCCGCGAGGAAAGCCGTCCTTCATCAGTCGCGTCCGCTGGTAGCTGCCCCGACCCGCAGCCTTAACGCCCAAGACCGGCACGTTCCAGCCTAGCAGTCTGTCGAGGTCCCCCACGCACGCCGCATCCAGGCAGTGAGTCTTGGGGATGTTCAGCCGGTTGCGATTCCACTTCGTCCGGCCGCCAGTGGCGGTTTCAACAGGCAAGTCGGTGTCCTTGAGCCGCTCGAACAAGGCCCATCTGGTGCTGTTGATCGCGGCCGCATCGTGCAGCGGTGTCTGCGCCTTAGCCAAGACCGCCATTAGCCTGTCCGGATGGTTCGCAAGGAACTCCCGGATATCCCGGTTTCCCTTGTCCTGATTGCATTCGTGGCAGGCCAGCGTGAGATTGCTCACCCGATCCGAGCCGCCCCGGCTCTTGGGATCGATGTGATCCACCTCCAGCGGCAGGTTCTTCTTCCCACAGTACGCGCACTGGCGGCTCCACTTCTCCAGCAGGTATTCGCGAACCTCATATCCGGCCAATGTGCCCTGCTGATACTCGACTCCGGCAATCTCCGGGTTCTGCATAGCCTGCGTGTCGAACCTCACGAGTTCCTGGCTCAACCCGGTAACAGGAGCCAGACGTCGCAATCGTGCTACCCAGGTCATCGTCGTGTCCACCCTATGCCGTAGGCTCGGCGCGAGCCATCCCTCTGGCCGTCTCCGGTTGTTGAAGCGAGCAGGCCGATGGCGCAGTGTTGACCTCCTTCGCCGCCGGAATGCCCGGCGGGTAGCCAGTCGCTCCCGGATCGCCGATCCCCGATGCTCCAGCTCCGCCAGCCAGAGCGCGTGCTGCGTGCCGTTCGCGGCCTCGCGTACCAATGCCAGGCCAGTTGTTCTGCTGCCGGGATCGAGCTTGAGGCGTATCGGCTGCCGTATCCCGTCCTCCCGATCCTTGAGCCGGATCGTGAACGGATAACGCCGATGCACCACCGCTCGGCCCTCACGCAGGAGCTCACGCGCCCTAGCCGGGTGGCATGGCATCAACGGCTCCCTGTGGCTCCCGATCACGAAGATACGCATTGAGTTACCTCTTTCTTCTCGCCTTTCGGCGGTAACGGGAGTCTTTCGACTCCGCTCCCCTCGGGAAGGTATGCAACCGGCTTCCGCCTCGCGGCGGCGGAGAGAACCTTCGGCGCTTTCCCTTTCGCCAACATGATCCTCCCCTTCCAGGGTCCGGGACTGAGGAAGCATCCACGGAGTGGGTTTTCTTACCTGTCGCATACGTAGCCATCTTCTGGCTCACCCTGGTCAACCTAGCTCTCGGTTTCCCTCAAGCTCCTCCCTTCAGGGAGGGGTAGTTGACCGGCCATAGACCGTCCCTCTTCGCTCGATATCGGCGAGCAGACCCGCGCGCGCCTCGTCGAGAGCGGTCTTTTCGCTCAGCACGGCCGCTTCGAAGAGCCTGGCCCGCAGATCCCGCGCCCACCAGCACTGACCCCGGGTGAGGACTTGGTACTGCATCACGGTCGAGGCGGCGCGCAGATCGAGCAGATCGACAGGAACGCCCGCCAGGTCGGCCAGCACGCCCGCGAGATCGAAGAGCTCCCACGGATCGGCATATCCCTCCACCAGCACTGCCAAATCAAGGTCGCTGCCCGGCCCCTCGGTGCCCGCGATCCGGCTGCCGAAGGCGTAGACGGCGAGCAGCCCGGGCAGACGGGCTCGCAAGGTCTCAACGATGCGTTCGCGAAGGAGCCGTTCCATTCTCCTGGACCCCAAGCTTGCCCGACACGGCGCAAGCGAGCAAGGCGACACGCATCGCTTCGCGGATCGGCGAGTAGGAGTCTCCAGGCGAATCCGCGCTCATCGTCTTGGTCTTGGAGTCGGGGAAACCTTCTATCTTTTTAGCAGAATCGACCCTGGATCAACCTGGGAACACCCCTCTTCCGCGATCCTCGCCTGAAGCCGATTTCCCGATTCGATCCAAACCCGTCCCCAAAACCCGATGCTCCACCTCGGAAGACGGCCTCTCGCATGCGAGACTTGGCAAAGATCCTTATCTTATGGTAAAGCAATTGCCAATCATGATTACCAGAATCACTTTGGACAAGTTGGGCCGGATCGTGATTCCGAAGCCCGTTCGCGAGGAGCTGCAGCTCTCTCCGGGTGACCAGTTGGAGTTGGAGAAGATCGACGAGCAGATCCTCCTTCGTCCGTTACGCGGCACAGCGCCGCTGCGGAAAAAGCACGGCGTCTGGGTCTTCCGTTCCGGAGAACCGCTCTCCGCCGAGACGGTCGAGAGAACGATCGCGGCGGTACGCCGGGACCGAGACAGCCAGAACCTGGGGACCCATTGAGGGCTCTTTTCGATACATCAGTCTTGATTCCCGCCTTCCTGGAGGATCACGAGCATCACGAACCGAGCCTGCAAGCTTTTCTCGACGCCGAGAAGAGCCTCGACTGCTGCGCAGCCCACAGCCTAGCCGAGGTCTACTCCGTGATGACCCGCTTCCCTGGCCGGCACCGGCTCAGCGGCGAGCAAGTTCTTCTCTTCCTCGCACAGATCCGCGAGCGGCTAACCCTTGTTGCTCTTAGTCCAGAGGAATATTACACGGCCGTCGAGCGGGCCGCCGACGCGGGGATCGTGGGCGGAACGGTCTACGATGGACTGATCGTCCACTGCGCCCGGAAGGCGAAGGCGAAGGCAATCTACACCTGGAACAGGAGGCACTTTGAGCGCTTCGGCCCCGAGATCGAGGAGCGCATCCGGATTCCCTGACGCCGATCCGCACGCTCTCGGCCGGTCGGTGTTCGCAGACCCGGCCCGATACGCGTCCGCTCCCTTAGCGGGACCGGCGCACGAAGAAGAAATCCCCCTGGATCGCCCTTCCGTCCGGGGCATAAGCAAGGTTGTAGACGCCTTCCAGCCGCCACCCTCTCTCCTGCAAGAACGAGACGACCTCGTCCGCGAGCGTCTGGCCTTGGTAGAGCTCGACAAACGACGCCTCGACATAGACGCAAGCGAAGCGCTCCAGGAGCCCTTCGCAGCCGCGCAAGACCTCTCCTTCGAATCCCTGGACGTCGATCTTGAGAAAGGCCGGGCTTTCGATCTCCTTGCCCGAGAGCCACTCTCCCAGGGGACCCACTTCGACGTCCACCCTGCCGGCCTCCTCGGTTCCGGGAAAGAATTCGGCCTGGGCACCGATCGGCAAAAGAGAGGAGGAGTCCTCCTTTCGGGAAAGATGGATGGTGCGGCGCTCCCGCTTGGGCGCAATCCCCGCCGGGAAGAGACGGACCTTGGCATCCCCGGCAAAGAGCTTGCGGAAGCGCCGGCAAGGCTCCTCCAAGGGCTCGAAGGAGTAGATCCGCGCCCTCGAGCCAGGAGCGCCGCGCCACGAGCGCAAACTGGCCACGGTTGGCTCCGACGTCGACAAGTGTGGAGCAGGGATAGCGCGCCAAGAGCCGCTCATGCTCGATCCCCGCCGCGACCCCGAGCCGGAGCCCCTGCCGGTAGAGGGGATCGCGCAACAGGGCCGCGAGCTTGGCCCCCTTCCGGATCAGCTCCCGAGCACTCATCACCGTCTTCCCTTCCCGCTCACCGAGCCTCCCTCAAGATTTCGTCCCATGGTCCGTGGCGCGTTTCTCCGGCCGCCCTGCTCTTTTCCGGCACCGCCGAGGCGGCGTCCACGAACTCTGCATCCATGAAGGAACTCCGTTACGATGTCGAGCGGAGATTGGGGCGCTCGCGGCCCAGGGTGAAGATCGATTTGGCCGGGAGCCGTGCGATTCCGGGCGACCGGCAGCGGTGGTTCCGGTAAAAGGCCATCGAGAAGCAGCTGGCGGCCCGGGATTGGATCATCTGCCAGTGCGGCATTCTTTTCAACAGCGTTCCGGAATGCCAACGCCGGAGGAGACGGCCTTGCATTGGGTGACGGCGGCACCGAAGAACGGGTGAGACTAGTACACCGCCTCATAAGTGCGCAGCAGCATATTCGGCTTGGAATTGCTGGGTGAGCTCGATGATGTGCTGAAGCTTTTCCGGCCCTTTAGCCCAATGGAAGGGCTGACAGTGGTCATTGTATTTGGCGAAGTAAGCCTTGAGGAAGCGCTCTAAGTCCTTGCTCGATTTGTGAACAGAGTGTTGGAGGCCCTGTCGGGTCAGGATGCTGAAGAAGCATTCGATGAGGTTTACCCAGGAAGCATGGGTCGGCGTATAGTGAAAGCTGACATTAGGGTGAAGCCTGAGCCAGTTTCGGGCCTTTTCATTCTTGTGCGTGTTCAAATTGTCCAAAACCACGTAGAGCCGCTGGTCCTCGTAGCGTTTGACAAGCTCGTCCAGAAACGAGAGGAAATCCAGGGTCTTTTGTTTTGGAGTTCATGCGGCGGCAAGGATGGGCAGACATTGCTTGGGACTGGAGAGGAGTCGTTCGCGGAACTGCGGGAAGAATTGTTCGTCGAGACATTCGGAGAGGAGCGAGAGAGGGAAGGCATGGAGTTGGCGGGTTTCGACTCGGCCATGACCGGTTTGGTTCTCGGTTAAAAGGGGATGTCGGGCAAGGCGTCCAAGGCTTGCGCCTCTTGGAGCAAGCGAGGCTGGTTTCCCTTGATCCCGTACAAGTAATCGTCCCATTTTTCGACGATGAGACGGGCCTGGCGCCGCTGGCAGTGCAACGGGTCGGCGGTGATGATTTTGCCATCCAGGGCCGGCAGCTTTTCCAGCAGCGCCACCGCCGCGTTTTGTTCGCATCGGACCGTGCCTCGCTTTTGGTCGTAGACCGCGACTGCTTGCGGGGCGCCGTCCTCCTGTTGAGCCAAGGTCAGGAGGCCAATATGATGACGAATCCTTTTGCCGTCCAAGGCCAGCGCCTGCGGCAGCAGGCGAGTGGCGCGGGGCATTGCAGCCCCGCGCTCTCCCAGAACCGGACGTGAACCTCTCGATTCATCCGGCTCCCATCATCCAGCCATAAATGGCTTGGCTTCAGTCATGCGA
>NZ_KB901875.1:505340-510940 GCF_000379365.1 Verrucomicrobium sp. 3C
CCGGGAAATCGCCGCGCTGGAAACCCCATCGGCAGCCATCAGAATTATCCGTGCTCTCATCACCAACCCGGCTTTCGCATTCCTCTTGCGGACGATGTCTTCTAACTCTTCTCTCTGCTCTTCGCGAATCGGTAATGCAGTTAAAATGGCTCCCATAATGAAAGCCATAATACCTAGTCTGCACTGTTATGTCACGTAATTATGAAGCGATGTACTAGGCAGAACCCGCGATCTTGCCTAGAAGGCAGGTGGAGCGTAATTCATTCCGTGGGAGGGACAATTTATGAGAGCGATCGGAATGCTGGTCCCACGAGAAGTCGAGGAGCTCTCCGGCGCGCAAAAGCGCCTGATCGAGAAAGCTATCGAAGAGCACGTGCTGCCGGTATACAGGCCAGGGACTCGAGTTGTGATCCGGCGTGTTCGCCGCATGAGCGTGGAGGCCGCGCGCAAGCATCGGGCCGCCCGGGACCGAAGGCCGCCAAGAAGACTCGGGCGGGGTCGACGAATGCTTCCTACCGCAGCGGTTCCTTACGCCGCGCTCATAAGCAAGCTGACCCACTTGAAGCTCGAGTTGTCGAGGACCAACAAGAAGGCGTTATTCCACAAGCTTGCCTCCCTGAATCCTGGAGACATCAGCAAGGCGCGCCTCGAGGTGGTTCCCGCCGTGGAAGTCGATGTGGGTCGCCTAGTTGGGGACGTCATGGATCGAACCGAACGGTATCTCCGTTCTTGGAACGAGTGGATCACTACGGATGAAGCCATCCTGGGGGGGGCACTCCGGTCATTCGAGGAACTCGGATGACGGTCTACTCGGTGCTCGGCCGGGTCGAGCACGGAGAGACCATCGAGAACATCCTCAAGGACAACCCCGATCTGCCGCGGGAAGCTGTGGAAGCGGCCTTGGTCTTTGCCGCCTCGCATCCGCTGAGGGGACGACCAAGCGGACGTCCTTGGGTCCGCACAGGGTGAAGCTGTTTCTGGAGGAATCCCTCTCTCCGGAACTGGCCAACCGGCTCAACCGAATGGGCCGGTGCGACGTTGTCCATCCCTTCACATTGGGCAACGGGCTCAGCCGGATCACAAGGTTCTAGAAAAGTGCATCGCCGAAGACCGCATCCTCGTGACGCAGAACGCCCGGGATTTCCGCCGGCTGGTCGGCAACGCAGAGCTCCATCCCGGCCTCATCATCCTGCCTTCGGTCGATCGGGAAGGCACCTGGAGATTATTGGAATCCGCTTTAGGGTTCCTCGAGACCAAGGGAAAACCGGAAGACGCGATCGTGAACCACGTCCTTGAGGTCGACACGTCGGGTGCCATAACGTTCTCTCCGTTGCCGCCGTGAGAGCGACGAGTCGCGGTTGTCCCCGCTGCCGCTTTGTTCGGGACATGCACTGGATCTTCGCCGAGGAACCATGCGGACGTCACGGACCTGCTCTTGAAGGATCCTCTGTCCGAGCAGGACAGGCAGCGTCTCGAATCATTGCCCCTACTCAACCTCAAGCCCCCAATGGGATTGATCTTTCTCCCCAAGGCGAACAGGAGCCGGGACAATATTTCCTCCGGTTGAAGGAATCCATTGGATGGCGGAGAGATCCCGCTGCCGAGGAGCGGCATCTCCTATCATGGCCTGCGCTCATCCACCCCCCCCAAGTCGGATCCTCCGCGCCAGACCGCTCGCCACGGAGTGGAAGCCTCGGTCCTTGCTACCCAAAGCCGGATTGCCAAGCGCGACGCCTTGACCGATTCTTGCGGCATGGAAGCAAACGATCTCTCTCCTGATGTTGCTGCCGATCCAAAACTGACCCAGATCGCCGAAGCCAATCGGACCCACTTGGGTGAAATTGGCGGCCGAAGTCCCCTCGAGAACCCTTTGGGCAATCGAGACGCAGCAGAAAAGGACGGCCCGATGCCGGGGCCGTCTTCCGCGAGAACCCTTGCCTAAAACGGAACCCCCTCGATGCGCCCCAAGAGCCAACATCGTACTGCCGCCAGCGGGCCCGGTCCCGAACCCAAGCTCTCGCGCCATCGCCCGCCCGACCATCTCACGCCCTTGGAATGGCAACGGCGGCTCCGCCGCCAGTTCGGTCGCGACCAGTCCTTCGGGCTCGAAAACTTGGGCAGCGAGCCCTTCTTCTCCGAGTTCCGGGTCACCAACCCCCTTTCCCGGTCGAACTATCGGGTGGCGATCCGAGGACGGGAGCCGGGGAGCAACTTCTGCTCCTGCCCCGATTTTGCCACGAGCGAGCTTGGAACCTGCAAGCACATCGAGTTTACGCTCGGGGTTCTCGAAAGGAAGCGCGGGGCCAAGGCGGCCTTCGCGCGCGGCTACCAGCCACCCTTCTCGGAGCTCTACTTGCGGAACGAGGGGAAACGCCAGATCCATTTCCGCGCCGGGACCGATTGCCCTTCAGCCGTGCGCGAGGCGGCTGCCGCTCTCTTCGACCTCGAACGGGAAGGCCGGCTCCGGGAGGAGCGCTTCGAGGAGATCGCTCCTTTCCTTGCCATAGTGGCGCAGTCCGGCCATGAGTGCCGCGCCCAGGACGACGCGCTCGACTTCCTCGCCGGACGGCGGGACGCGGCCCGGCGGGCGGCCGAACTCGATCGACTCTTCCCCCGCGGTCCGACCGATCCCAAGCTGCTCACCCTTCTCGAGACCCCTCTCTATCCCTACCAAGCGGAGGGAGCGCTCTTCGCGGCGCGGGCCGGCCGGGCGCTCCTCTGTGACGACATGGGCCTGGGTAAGACCATCCAGGCGATCGCCACGTCCGAAATCCTGGCGCGCCATTTTGGCGTCTCGAAGGTGCTGGTGATCTGTCCGGCATCGCTCAAGTACCAGTGGCAGAGCGAGCTCCAGCGCTTCTCCGAGAGAGCGCGGGAAAACGGCGTGCGCGTCATCGCGGGGGGTCGGCGGCAGCGGGAGAGAGACTATGCCCGGGAGGACTTCTGCAAGATCACCAACTACGAGAAGCTCCAGCCCGATCTCGACCGGATCTCGGCCTGGTCCCCGGACCTGGTGATCGTCGATGAGGCGCAGCGGGTCAAGAACTGGAACACGATCGCGGCGCGCGCCTTGAAGCGCGTGGACAGCCCCTACGCGATCGTCCTGACCGGCACGCCCCTGGAGAACAAGCTGGAAGAGCTGATTTCGATCGTCCAGTTCGTCGATCAGCACAGGCTCGGGCCGACCTGGAAGCTCCTCCACGAGCATCAGGTCAAGGACGAGACCGGACGCGTCACCGGCTACACCGGGCTCGAGAAGATCGGCCGGACACTCGCCCCGATCCTCATCCGCCGGCGCAAGGCCGAGGTGTTGGGACAACTGCCCAGCCGGACCGACCAGAACCTGCTGGTGCCGATGACCGAGAAGCAGATGGTCTACCACCGGGAAAATGCCGACCTGGTGGCCAAGATCGTAGCGCGCTGGCGTAAGACCGGATTCCTCTCCGACAAGGACCAGCGGCGGCTCACCTGCGCACTCCAGAAGATGCGCATGTCGTGCAACAGCACCTATCTGCTCGACCAGGAAAGCGACCATGGCGTCAAGGCGGACGAGCTGGCGGCACGCTTGGGCAATCTCTTTGCCGAGCCCGGGACCAAGGCGGTGGTCTTTTCGCAATGGACGCGGACGCAGGAGATCCTCATCCGCCGTCTCGAAGCGGCCAAGCTCGGCTACGTCCGCTTCCACGGCGGCATCCCTTCCGACAAGCGGCCGGAGCTCCTCGAGCGCTTTCGCGACGACTCCGGCTGCCGGGTCTTCCTCTCGACCGACGCCGGGAGCACGGGCCTCAATCTCCAGCAGGCTTCGGTCGTGGTGAACATCGACCTGCCCTGGAACCCGGCGATCCTCGAGCAGAGGATCGCGCGCGTCCATCGCCTCGGTCAGAGCCGCCCGGTCCAGGTCATCTCCTTCGTCTCCAAGGGCACCATCGAGGAGGGCATGCTTTCGGTGCTGGCCTTCAAGCGCTCCCTCTCCGCCGGGATCCTCGACGGGGAGAGCGGGGAGATCTCCCTCGGCGGCTCGCGTCTCCACCGCTTCCTCAAGGAAGTGGAAACCGTCACCTGCCGGATGGGCGAAGGCGAGCTCCTCACGCCAAGCGAGGAAGCCGGAAGCGAGGCCCCCGCCGCGGAAACCGAGCCCGAGGAAGGGATCGCTCCGGATGGGAAGGGCGCCGAGGAGGCGCCCGCCCGATCCTCCGGGGCGGCGGCCTCCGGCAACGCTTCCCCCGATCCCTGGCAAGCCTTGGCTCAGGTGGGCGCCCAACTCACCGCCGCGCTGGCCGCGGCGTCCGATTCCACCGCGCCACCCCATCCGTGGGTGGAGCGGGATCCGGTCAGCGGCGCCCAACACTTCAAGATCCCGCTGCCGCCCCCGGCCGTCGCCCGAGAGATCGCGGCCGCCCTTTCCGCACTCGCCGACCGCTTGCGCGGCGGGAATCCGGGAACTCCCCATGCCTAGAGATTTTCCCATCCTCCTCGATCGGATCCTCTTAAGACCGCTGGAAGAGGGCGACAAGGAAAGCGTTCGCGCCTTCGCCGGCGATCCGGAGATCTCCCGGGTCACCCGCTCGCTGACCTATCCGGAAGATTCCGAAAAAGCTTTTGCTTGGGTGGAAGAACACGTGGCCATGACCCGAAAAGGGCAAACCGTGAGCGCCGCCATCCTCGAGAAGGAGCACCGTCGATTTGTGGGCGCCGGGATCCTCTTTCTGGAACCCAATCACCGCCGCGCGGAAATCGGCCTCTGGCTGGGGAGGCCCTTTTGGGCTCAAGGCTATGGGCCGGAAGCCGCGCGCGGCCTCATCGATTATGCTTTTGCGGTCCTCCAGCTCCACAAGATCTGCGCCTACTGCCTGGCGAGCAACCTCCGTTCCCGTCACCTGATCCAGAAGCTGGGCTTCCGGGGGGAAGGCACGCAGCGAAAGCAGCTCATCGTCCGGGGCGTTTTCGAGGATCTGATGCTCTTTGGCCTCCTTTCCGAGGAGTGGACTCCTCTCTCCCATCGGAAGGGCTGATCCCTTCGTAAGCTGTCTACTGGGACGAGCGCGTGCCGCGAGCAGTGCCAGAGCACCGAGGCGACGGCGTTACCGCCCGCTGCCGCCCCGACTGGTTCGGGCTGGAGCCGATCTTCTGCACGGCCAAGCCGTGCTGACCCCGGAGATGGCGCTCCGCAACGAAAAGGCGTTCGGTTTGGACATGGACCACCTTTTCCGTACGCAGCTCGCCTACGACTTGGGAAAAACGCGCGAGCACGCCCGGGACATCCCAGTCTAAGCAGTACGTCCCGGCATGAACGGAGGGCGGGAAAGCCGCACCGCGTGGCGCGCCACCTAGGCGATCGGGAAATCCACTTCAGCTAGCCTGACTTTGACACTTTTTCACCGACATTGTGATTTATCAATTACTTACGGAAAGCATGTAGTACGTAATATATGAAATAATATATTGCCGTGTATTCGTTGCGTTTGGCATAAAAGAGTGCGTAATGTACTTTTGCGAGGTCAAGTCGCGGCAGAAGGGGAAGGTCTACAAGAGTTATTTCATCCGAGAGTCGTATCGGACCGAGAAAGGGCCGCGTTCCCGGACGATCTGCAACGTCACCG
>NZ_KB901875.1:511040-517164 GCF_000379365.1 Verrucomicrobium sp. 3C
CTCGGTGTTTTTGAACACGTTCCTGCGCTCCTGCGCCGCCTCCAGTCGATCCGCCTCGGCGTTCTCTCCGTGGAAGGCAAGCCGATCGTTCGTCTTTTGAGCAAGATTCCTCGGGAACTGAATCGGCTCCTGGAAAAACTTCGTCTGCTCCCGCACTTCGCCCAGCCGCCGGTCTGGGCAGCGATGTAGCCAGTAGCGGAAAGGCCTGTCCTTCCGCATCAAGAAGTTATGCTGCTACTCAAGGGAAGTCAGGCTAGGCGGCAGCAGCTCTTGGGGATCATGCGGGGCGGCGTTCCTTCCATAAGCAGACGAAGAAGCGCTCGTCCTGTTCGGCGAGGTCGGGATCGGTGCCGTTGTGCGCGCGCATGCCCTCGATGATCTTGCGCGGCACGCCTAGTCCCGTCGCTTCGATGTAGCGATAGTCGCGCAACACCTCCTTGATCAGCTCGTTGCGCGAAGCACGATAGCCCGCACGCATCTTCTCCACTGTGACAGTGTTCGGCAGACGTCCCGGCGAGATAATCTCGAGCCGGTTGGTGAAGATCGTGAGCTCGATGTCCATGACGCTGATAGTGTAGTCGCGATGGGCGACGGCGTTGACGATCGCCTCGCGCACGGCTTCCAGCGGGTAGTCCCAACGCTCCTGACGCTGTCCTCCCGCATCTACCCATGCTTTGATCTCTATGTTGCGCCGGACGAAGTCTAGGGCCTGCTCGATAATGCCGGCTTCCACTGCGTTGCTGCCTTCCGAGAAGGTAACGGGCAAGCTCAGGTAGGCGTGCCCAAGCTCCGGCATGCCCGCAGGGAACAAGGAAACGATTGGCCCCCGTAGCGACTGACGCGCCCGCGCGTTGTAGTCCTTCTCAGTCCCGGTGTAAGCCACGGCGCTGATGCCGGCTTGAGGCAAATACTTGTTCGGTCGGCTACCGAAGAGCAGTAAACCGGCGGCGCTCGGCATTGCGCGGTCGCGGTCCTCGACCATCAGCTCGGTGTTGACGAGCAAACGGGTCCAATTCTCGCGATCTTCCGGTTCGGGATGGGCCTGTCGGCGCAGGTCACGGAAGTAATTGACGAGGCGGCGAATGTCGAGATCGTCGAGCGTGGCGCCGGGGATCGGCTTGCGGTCATATGGCAAGCGACCGGACTGCATGTAGAGACGGGCTTCCTCTTCGTCCGTCGCATCGCGCGACGTGGTGCCAACACGCATCTGCGTGACCCACGCGGACCCACGCTTGGCCTTATAAGGTTTGTCCGGGGCGTCGGCTGGGAGGGAAATAACGCCTACGATTGTGCCCTCGCCCCAATCGAGCGTTTCCCAGAACGGGATTGCCGCCGGACGCAGGTGGGTGCGCGCAACCTCCATGGCCCACTCTTCCGCTTTTTCCGGATCGCGGGTGAGCCCGGTGACCGTGCGATCCTTCTCTACTCCGAGGAGGATGTGCCCACCCTCAAGATTCAGAAGCGCTGCCATTTCCTTGGCGAGCCTTTCTGGGCGGACGTCGTCGCGTTTGAATTCGACGCCGGAGTTCTCGCCATTCTGGACCAGTTCCGCCAACTCGGTGCGATTCATGTCGCCTTCCTCAAAATCCGTACTTACGGCGTCGGCGCTCGAAAGCTTCCTTGCCGCCTTCGAGAATCTCCTCTACCAGCTCGCGCACGGGCTGGGCATCGATGGAGCCCATGTGCTCCCGTGCAATCCGAGCATGCCCTCCATTGGCCTCGCCCGACGCGGCGAGCCCGATGATCAACTCGGCGTCGCCCAACACAGGGATGTTGGCGTTGTGCGTCGAAAACACGAACTGTCGGCGCTGCTTCTCCTCCCGCATCCGGGGCACCACGCCCTCGGTGATGAACCGGTTGTCGAGGTCGTCCTCTGGCTGGTCGACGATCAGCGGTGCGTCGGATTCGAGCAACAGGAGTAAGAGCACGGCGGTAGCCTTCTGGCCCGTGGACAGATCTTCGAGCGTCTGCCAGAATGGCGGCTCACCGAGGGGTGCCGTGTTGAGGCGGATCGTCGTGGTCGGCGGCAGGTCGAGCTCCTCGATGCGCATCAGAACCTCAGGGTCGGCCCTCGCCAGACGGTCCGCTTGCGTCGGCGTAATGCCGATTTCTTTGGTGAGCAGTTCGGAGCCCGTGCGGCAGGCTTCTACGAAGCGGGGCAAGGATAGGTCGGCCGCACCGCGTAATGTTTCGATCGCCTCGGAGATCCGGCCGCCAATGTCCTCCCGGAGGATTCGAAAGAGCGGTTCTCGATCTCCAGCGGACGTTATTTCCACCTGCACGCGGTCTCGAAGCCGCTGGTTGACCTTCTTCGCGGCACGATCCAGACGGCGGAACTCCTGGGCTTTGCAATCTTCCCACTCGGCGAGAAGATTTCGGCGGCGGTCGACCAGCTCCTTTTCGAGACGCTGCGCCTGGTATCGCCACTCACGCAGGGGACGCAACTCTTCGATCTGTCGCCGCAGGCGGATGAACTCCTCACCATCTACCCGCGACCTCTGCAGGTCACGAAGGATTTTCTCGTACGCCGCCTCTACCTCCTGCCTGCGTTTGTCCCAGTCACGGCGCACCGCCGCCACGCCCTGGTCGGCCCGCCGCAACGCGGCGTCCAGCAACTCGGCGGCCGCTTTGAGATCTCGGTCGAGATCATCAAAGACCGCATTGAAGCGTTCGAGGATTGCCCTGCCTGGAAGTGCATCGAGCGCCTTAGTGGAAAGGAACGCGCGATCCATCGGCGCCTCGCGTTTGAGGCTTTCCAGACACTCCCGAAGCGGAGCGAGTCGCTCCGGAATCGAAGCAAGGATCCGCTCTTCACGCACAAGCAGGCTCTGGTCCCGTAGGCGCTCCTCGAGTCCGGCCTCTTTGAACTGCTTCAGCGTTTCCTCGAGTCCAGGCAGCGTCGCTAGCCGTTCTTCGATCTGTTTCCTCTCCGCTCGCGCCTCGACCAGACTGCGTCGGCTCTTCTCCAGCTCGCGCCGCAATTCGACCTTCCGCCGTGGCAGCGTCTCATCGCGGTCGACGAAACGATCGAGCAAGCGCGTGAGTTTTGCGCGGCTCTTGGTCAACTCGGAAATCTCGTGCTGACCAAAGACCTCGATGCGCGGCAGGATCTCCTGCGGTGCCAGGTTGGACACCTCGCCGCGGTCGTCCTTGACGATCGGACGATTCGGAATCGTTCGTTCGATGGTGTACTCGCGAACCGTCGGCCGGTGAGCGCGTGCGCGGAGTGAGATCTTGGTTCCGCTCCGAAGAACGTGCCGGACGATGCCCTCGTGCGCTTTGCGCGCTTCGTCACCGATGGGATCCAGGCCGAGCACCGCGCGGATACTCTCGACGATGGTGGACTTGCCGGTACCACGGCCACCGACGAGCACGTTGAGATTCGGATTGAAGCGAACCGCAGCACCATCGAGGAACCCGCCCTCCCAGGCCAGTTCGACCAGCTCGGCATGCTCCTCGGGCTCCCGTTTGCCTTCCTTGGGATTGAGACGAATGCGCGATCCGGGATCGAGGAAGGCCTGCCGCAGGCCTTCAATGCCCACTTCGGACATCTTGATCCAGCAACTGGCGGCCCGGTCTGCGAGGTCCTCGGCGTTGAGAACATCGTTCGCGTTTACGACGGCAATGGCGAGGCGCTCCTCAGCGGGATGGTCTCGGCAGTAATCCGGGTTCTTGTTTTCGATGATGGGGCGCACGTCAGGCGGCAGATCTTCGACTGGACCGGGAATCTGGATCGCAAGCAGATCTTCGCTCCGCCACGCGTGAATCCGCGCCTGACCTTTCAGAACCTGGAGCATTCCGCCTTGCTCGCTGGTTACGTGCGCTGCGACCGCGATCCCGCCCTGGTCACGCACCTTCCGCAGAACTTCGACGAACGGCAGGTTGGCGAGGTCGGAAGAGGGTCGGGTTTTCGTAATTCCGAACCCGCCCAGAAATCGGCCGAGCTGGTCTTGGTTTGTGTCGGCGGAATAGATGCAGAGGACATGGACGCCTTCGCTCGACGAGAGCTCAAAGCCGGGAAAAACATGCACCGGACTCCCCTCTGCGGCGGCGCGAAAGGTCGACACCGCGCTTACGTCGTTGTGATCGGTGATGGCAAGAACCGAAATTCCGAGTTCAACGGCCCTGTCGACCATGGCTTTCGCGTGAGCAGCCGCATCAAGGGATGGAGACTGGCCGCGGAACGTGCCGCCGTAGGAATGAGGGTTCACCTGCAGAGCGCAGCGGTGGAATACGGCGCCCGCTGGAACCGTGGATGCTCTAGCGCTTGGGTCTTGGATCGTCACGCTGCTCCTCCATAGGGCGCCTGTTCCTCGCGTAGCTCCATCGGCTTCCTAACCCTCCCCCTGGCTTTAGCTTTATGGGGAGGTTCAGGACGAAGTGCGCATCCGCAAGTCCAATGAATCGAATCGCAAAAAAACGGCTGGAAAGATCAGCCCATTCTGCCCGGATTTGTCCCGTTGACGTTAGAACGAGCTCCAGGCATTTGAGATGGAGTTCGGCGGTTCTCTCGAGGAAGCAGAGAAAGCCGAGCAAAGAATCCAGATCGATCGGCGTCTGGTCCGGTGCCTCTTCTTCATCGATTTCCTCTAACTCCTCAAGTCGATGCGCCAAAGTGGATGCCTGAGGGATCGTTTCTTGGCGCTTCCTCAGGCTCGAGATAGCCTCTTGGACGGCCTTCGGGCGAACTTCGACCGGAAGCAAGCCGCTGAAATCAAAGCACGACTCCGCAGTGGCCGAAGCGAGGATTCGCGGAGAGAACGATGCGCTCGGCAACGAACCAGAAACCTCATAGGGCCCGCTTTGAACGCAGGGCGAATAGGCGTGCTGCTCCGCCAGCAACTTCTCCACCCATTCATGAGAAGAAGGATTCGCCTCAACTCCGCTCGATGGAGAGCAACTCGGCTCGAGTGCCGAGGTAAAACTTCCAACTCGTTCCGAACTGACCGATGATCTCGTCGACCCGATCCCTGGCGGACTAATCCTTGATCTCGTAATGGAAGTTACAGGCGGTCGCGATTCCATTGGCCTTCTCTCCTCCCTCTTTCGTTCGTTCGCCGTCATCGGGCTGTAGATTCATTCTCGCCCCGTCAGGCGAGTAGGGGAAACGCACCCCGGCTCCACAAAGCTGCTCCTTTTGTTCGAGCCACGCGCCTTCCTTTAGAAGCTGGTGCCTCAGGAAGCCAACCCCATCCGATCATTCGACGAACGTGCGAAAATTGATTCCCACCGCACTATATCGCGCATGCGGAAAAACTCCCATAAGGCCCTTGGCAATTTGTGTTGCAGAGCTTGGCGCCGGATCGTCAGTAAGGGGCCGGTCGCAAACTTGAAGGTGACCGAGCAATGACAGGATCGACACTCCGCCATAGAAAGCAAGCGACAAGGCGGTTGGCGACCTCATGGGCGACGGCTGAGGGGCGATCTCCCATTCCTCGGGGATGACCCCCTGCTTCTTGAGAAAATCTCCATGGATGATTCTCGGCTCAAGCCGGCACTGGCCAGAAGCACGACGGTGCATTCGATCTCGCGCAACCCCTGCGGATCCCGCAGGTTATCCTTCAATTCGGCGACCCACTTGGTGGAGATTGCCCCAGGAAGCGCCCTGCTAAAGCGCGTTCGGCCTCGGTCCGTTCCGGTTGGTGCATCCACTCTCCAACCAACCAGCCAGCATTAAATGGCGTCTCCACCTGCGGATGGTGGAGACCTCCGGAAACTCGCCAAACAGTGTCTGTGGGTCCGTAAGAACGGCTTCCAATCCGGAGCACCACCCCCTCCTCTGAAACTCCCCATGGCTAAATCCAGCGGGTTCTAGAGAATAGAGATCCGGCTCTCCGGGGCTCTCGCTTGCGCTACAGCATCCCCGGCCTTGCCGGAACGGCTGCGAGGGCAGCCGCTTCCCATTTTCCCCTTCGACGGGCGACCAGCTCTGACGTTCTTGACGTGCGGTCGGGACAAGCCCTCCCGGCTCGCTGGTTTCTTCACTCTCGACATCGCCCGTCGCAGGAGGGGTTCCGCACCCGGCCAGGACTTTCCAACCCGGCTGATGTCGAGGAAATCCTTCTCGGAGCATTTCGCGAGAAAGGCGCTGTAGAGATCCCGCTGCACCGGCTCGGTGCGGCCA
>NZ_KB901875.1:517264-517585 GCF_000379365.1 Verrucomicrobium sp. 3C
CGCCGCGGTCGTTCGCAACGGAAACTCGGCGATGAAAGATGGAGTCTTGGCTCGCATCGAATGCTCTCCAGCATCTTATACAGACACGTAAATATCCATCAAGCTTTGCCTCGCTGTCGTAGCACAATAGAAATGTCCCCTTTTTCTCCACAGTAGAAATGTCCCCTTGGTTACGAAGTTACGTTTTTGGTGGATACTGCACGGCTGTTTGCCATTTGAAGGGTCGCTTCCATGGGTGGGAGGGAGGAGGATTGACCACTCTCCGGCTAGTCGGAGAGTGGCTCGGCGGCGCGGGTCGCTGCTTGGGTTTTGGCGCAGGCC
>NZ_KB901875.1:517685-517864 GCF_000379365.1 Verrucomicrobium sp. 3C
CCTTTGGCTTGCGGCGAGCCCGCAGCCAGGATCTCGATTCCCAAGCACTGGCACAGGTAGTGTCCGCTTTTTTGTGTGCGGGTCGATTTTCCGCTTTGTTGTCTAACAGTAAAGAGAGTTGTTCTCGCGCCGTCAACTCGGACCGGCGAGACCGCTTCTCCAAAGCGGTCGGCTCTAGC
>NZ_KB901875.1:517964-555421 GCF_000379365.1 Verrucomicrobium sp. 3C
CCCAAACTGGGTCAGAGGCACCAGTCCTTGCTCCTTCTCGGCCTCCGTTGCTTCCCGCACATAGACGTTCTTCCAATCCGTGTAGAGCGTCCGAGGAATCCCGTACTTCTCAATCCATCGCCGCAGTACCCCGACCGCCGCCCAAATGGTTTCTTCGGGGAAGAAGCACGCCTCGGCCTGCGAGGTAGCGTCATCGACCATATGCATCAGGCAGCCTCGCCCAGCTCGTTCTTCCAGCCAATCATGAAAGCTCCCATCCATCTGCACTAACTCCCCAAAATGCGCTCGCCGCTCCCTCCGCCGACGATACGGCTTACGCCGCCGCAGCCTCTTGTGACCAGCCTCCCGCAACCACCGCCGCAAGGTCTCCGCACTGACCCGAAGCCCATCCTCCTCCCCCAAGTGCTCTGCCGCCAGCGTCGGACCAAAATCGCCATACCGCTCCTCATACCGCCGAATCACTTGCACCCGAAAATCTTGTCCGTAGCCACGGTTCGACTCCCGGCAGCATCCCCGATGCGCTAACGCCTCCCCGCCCCCCCCACTCGGTACCGCGCCCACACCCGCTTCCCCTGCCGATAGCTCAAACCCAGCATCTCCGCCTCCTCTACCAGCCTTAAGGCGCCCGCCTTCACCCGCCCCATCACCTCAACCCTGTCCAACTCCCTAGCACTCAACGCTGTCCTCCTCACGCTGCCTCCTTTCCGAGGCAACATTAAGGGACATTTCTATCGAGGTCTCAGGGGGACATTTCTATTGTGGCACAACATCAAGCTTTGCCTCGCCGCTCACCCCATGGCTAAAGCCAGGGGCTTGCGCGGCGATTTTCGGTCAAGTCCCGGCTGATGTCCGTTGTAGAGCCAGGCGTAGCGGTGGAGCGTGGTTTTCAGGTCGAGGGAGCTTTGGAAGTGATGCGTACGGAGGATCTGCGCCGGTCTTCCGTTGAAGCGTTCCACCATGCCATTGGTGCGAGGCGTCTTCGGCTTGGTCAGGCGGTGCTCGATTCCCAATGCAGAGCCGAGCGCGTCGAACTCATGGGATCCGGTGGCATCCTTGGGTTCTTGGCCGAAGACCCGATCGGTGAACTCCTTGCCGTGATCGGTGAGGATGGTTTGGATTTTCACGGGTGCCGCCTTGGCCAGCGCATGGAGGAAGCTGCGTGCGGCCGCTGGGGTCTTCGCACGCTTGGCCATCAGCGTCACACTGAGCCAAGGCAGAGCTTCCCTTAACTCAGCAGGCGAGCGGCCTCGCCTTGCTGGGATAGCAGCGTGACCGCCTTCTTGTCGAAGGATACGAAGGTTTCACCGCCCAGCCACTTGCCCTCATGCGCGATAATGCCGTCGGCGAAGTCGCCTCCGGCTTCCAGCAGCGTCAGTCCGGCTTCTACGGCAGGGCGATTCATGACCACGTTACCCGTGTCCAGCAGATCGCGGATCGTGATCGCCACCTCATCCTTGGACAGCTTTGCGCCGTGTCGCATGAGCCACACCAGTTCGCACAGGCACGGCAGGGAAACGGCAATCAAGGTTGCCTCGCGCAGCAACTTGGCTGCGGCTGCCCCCTGCGCGGGATCATCCAACAAGACGGCCCGCGCGAGGACATTGGTATCGGCGGTGATCTTCACCCGCCGTCCAGCTCGCCAGCCCAGCCAGCGGCGGTAATTTTGTTCATTTCCTCAATGGTGAGCGGCTTTTTGAGCTTCCCCGCATGCCGGCCAATGAAACTCTCAATCGTGCCGCTCAGCCGCGCCGCGCGCACCTTCAATTCGCCGCCCGGCAGCTTTTCCAACTCGACCCGCTCCCCTGGCTTGACTCCGAGATGCCGTAGCAACTCCCGTTTCAGCGTAACCTGTCCTTTCGATGTCACCGTAAGCGACACCATCGCAACCCCCTTTCTTGAGGAAAGTAAGGGCGTTATCCATTACCGTCAAGCTGGAACGCATTTTGCTGCGGGTGGGTCCATCCCGGCCATCCGCGGTCGGAACCGACGCTGGCCGTGCGCCGGATCGTTCCTCCCGGGACGCCGATCGTCTGAGGATGCGAAGGGGAAGGGGCAAGCGGTGAGGGAAGACGCCTTCCTCCGCTCAGCGAGGCTGGTGGCGCTTGAACGCTTTTTAAGATTGTTTCCGAATCGCCGTCCAGAGCTGCGCCAGCTCCCTACCCACACCATCCAGGTCGGGAAAGATCACGGACTCGGTGATCCCGCAGTCCCGCAGCTGCTGTCGGAGGCGTTGCTTGCTTCCCCGGTCGATGACGGCTTTCGCTATGTATTTTACGTTTTGCTGCTTTTCTAGTGTCCTGTACGCTAAATAGCGTTACATTATCTCGGGATTCTGGTAGACGTTGATCATGCGTAGATCAGCCATTCAGATTGTTCTCACGCCGAAAGATCGGAGGACATTGGAGCGGACGGTTAAAGCACCGACTTCTCCGCAGCGAGAGGCGAAGCGAGCCCAGGTCCTCTTGGCCTTGGAGAAAGGAACTCCCTGTAACGCGGTTGCCGAGGAGTTGGGGATCAGTAGGCAGATGGTCCACCGGTGGCAAATACGATTTTTTCGAGAAGGCTTGGAGGGAATCAAGGATCGGAAGGGCAGAGGGCGGAAGTCCACTCTCCCTGCCGAGGCAATCCAAAAAGTGCTTTTCGGCGTCTCGCATCCGCCGCCCGACGGAGGGGTATGGAGCTTGAGAAAGATGGCCACTTACGCGGGCGTTTCCCACGGGACGGTGCGGAAGATTTGGAAGGCGCACGAGGTCAAGGCCCATTTGACCAAGAACTTCAAGCTTTCCCTGGATCCGGAGTTCGAAACGAAGTTCTGGGATATCGTAGGTCTCTACATCGACCCACCGGAGCATGCTCTGGTGCTCTGCTGCGATGAAAAAAGCCAATGCCAGGCGTTGGAAAGAACCCAACCCGGCTTGCCCTTGGGGATTGGCCACATTCGAACGCGAACCCATGATTACTACCGACATGGAACCGTGACCCTCTTTGCCGCCTTGGACTATCTTTCCGGGAAGGTCCTGGCACATACCTCGAAGCGGCATCGCCACCAGGAGTGGCTCAGATTCCTCAAAAAGATCGAAGAGAAGGTGGATGCCGAGAAGGACATTCACATCATCTGCGACAACTATGCGACGCATAAACATCCCAAGGTCAACGAGTGGCTCAAGAGCCATCCGCGCCTTACGCTCCACTTTACCCCGACATCCTCATCCTGGCTGAACATGGTCGAACGTTTCTTCGCCGAATTAACCAGCCAAGTCATCGTTCGCGGAAGCTTTCGCAGCGTTCCCGCTCTCGTGGCAGACATCACCCGCTGGATCGGCCAGCACAATGGGAATCCTCGGCCTTATCGCTGGCATGCGGATGCGCAGAAAACCTTAGAAAAGATCTACCGCGCATGGGAAGCCCTCCTGACCGTATGTTATTCCAATTACAATACAGGACACTAGCGTGTTCTGCAACCACCACGGATCACGCCCAAAAACGAGAAGACGAGATCTTTGGGCACCGATTCTCGACGTAAAATGGGGAAAGTATAACGCTAAGGCCCGCTCGGGTGGTCGTGGTGGCTCTTCCCCGACTATGTCCTCCGCTCCGAACGGTCGCGGGAGATAACTCCGATCCCAGTCGTCTTCCTCGGGCGCGTCAGACCCGGCCTTGCTCGCCCTTTTCTTTGCATACTCTTTCCAGTTCTCCTTGACGGTGCTGACATCCCTTTCATCATCCATCAAGTTGTTGATATGGTATGAATTTAGCACGTACACCACCCCGTCGTCCTCTTCCGCAACACCAACAGTTTGCCGAACGGCAAAATGCAGCGCAATCAACGCGCCATCGGTAAAGTCGAGGAGCCTCGTCGGCGCGCCATGTGCCTGCATCAAGAAATACGAGTCCCATTCCCAGTCGGCGTCTGGATACGTAGCATGGACAAACTTGGATCCGAGTCTTTGAAACTCCTGGTAAAGGAAGTCTTCGTCCTTGAGCAACTGGGCGATGTCGTCTGGAAGGACTGGATTATGCTTCAGGTCTCTGTAGATTTTCGGCATGAGGAAGGTCCTAAGGGGATGCTCATTCCCTTGAGGCCACGTCTCACCGCAACAAGCCTGCTTCTTATCCCCGCCGAACCGCTTCTCCTCGCCCCGAAACCACAACTCCTCTCGCGTTTCCAACTTCCAGTAAACCCTTATGCTTTGTGCCCACAGCAGCAGGTCGCTGATATTCGCAATCCTGCGGCGCTCTTCATTGAACTCCCTTACGTGTTTTTCCGCCTCTTCTTGCGTCATGGCCTCGCCTCGTTCCGGAAAACCTCATGGAAAGAGTCACGAGGAGGGAAGATGTCCTCGTGCCGACGTCGCTGCCGCCCATTCCTTACGGTCGCCTCCAGTGATCCGGGTGCCCTTCCTTCGTGTTGCGGACGCGCTCGACGAGAACCCTCGCGCCGTGTTGCCGTCCCCATTGAATCGCTTCCGCTTGGATCGGAAAAACGGCGCTGGCCCGCTCCGATTGGGGCCTCCGGACCGCGTAATCGCCCTCGGCCGGACGGCGCTCGATGAAGAAGAGATTTTTTGCCATGGCCTTCGCCGAATCGGAAAATTCCTGGTCTCCGGTTGTTTCTCTGCAAGCTAGCGTTGGATCATGCCCATGGCAAGGCAATCTTACGGCAAAGCGGACTTCAATCGTTCGATCGGAGCCAGAATCCGGGCGCTGCGACAGCAGCGGGGGCTCTCGCAGGAGGCGCTGGCGCGACTCTTCGGCTTTAAGGATCGGCAGACGGTTTCGGCCATCGAGACCAGCCTGCGCCGGCTCACCGCCGATGAGCTGCTCGTCGCCGTGGGAAGGCTCGGCGCCCCCCTCGACTACTTCACCGATCCCTTTCTGCTGGCTGGCGAGGCCCGGTTTTCGTGGCGGAAAACCGAGGCGGAGCCCCGTGAGCTCCGGCGATACGAGGAGAAGGCAGGACGCTGGATTGCGGCGTACCGGGCTTTTGCGCCCGGGGTGGATGCGTTGACGCCGCCCCGCTTCTCTCGGTCGCTCCGGATCCGGCGCCAGTCCCGGTTCGAAGAGGCGCTGGAGGCCGGCGAGCGTTTCGCAACCGAGTTCCACCTGGGCGCCGTGCCGGCGGCGAGCCTGATCGGCGTCATGGAGCGCGAGCTGGGAATTCTTGTTCTCATGGTCGATGCGCCGCGGGGGATTTCCGGCGCAGCCTGCCGGCTCCCGGAATTGGACGCTCTCTTGATCCATCGCGCGGAGGTCATCGGCCGGCGCCATTTCGATCTCGCTCACGAACTCTTCCACCTCCTGACCTGGCGCGAGATGCCGCCAAAGTATTCCGAAGCGACGCAGGAGACCGGAGGCGATCGGGTGGAGCAACTCGCCAATCGCTTTGCGTCGGCTCTCCTGATGCCGCGTTGCGTGCTCGACCGGTTTGGTCCCTGGCCGCAGAGCGATCCAAACGCGCTTGCCGACCAATTAAATCGGGCGGCGGACGAGCTCCAGGTGGACGGCCTCGGCCTTGAAATGGCGCCTGGTTGTTCTTGGCCAGATCAAGCGCGCGCTGGCTCTCCAAATTCCCGACGCCGCCTTGTGGAACAACGGCCGGGTAAAAGCAAGGGACGAACGGCCCCCGCTCTTCTCCCAGCACTTTCTGGAGGCGATCGGACGGCCATAGCGGATGGTCACCTCTCGGTGCGGCGGGCATGCCAGCTGCTCGATCTGAACGTGGAGGATCTGGCAGCGCTCTTCGCGGCCCACGGGGTTGCCTCCCCGGTCGATCTCTGAGGCCGCATGACGCGTCCCCGCAGTCCGGTTCTGCTCGACACCAACGTCATTCTCGAGTGCTTTCGCGTTGGGTCGTGGCGCGCCCTTTCGAGCGGCTACGGGTTGAGGACGGTCGAGGCGTGCTTTACGGAGACGCAGGCCGGATTTCCGCGACGGCGGCCGGAACTCCGCATCGACCCCGTTTATCTCAAAAACACTCTCCGGGCGGTCCATGCCGTTATGGGTCGGGAATTGGCCGCTGTGGCGGTTCGAGCCCCCGATATCCTGCTGGATGAGGGGGAACGAGTCCTGTGGGCCCATGCGCTCACGCGCAGCGACGCCTGGGTTTTCTGCGGCCCGGACAAGGCGAGCCTTCGAATGGGCATTCGGCTTGGATTCAAGGATCGACGGATCGCCCTGGAAACCCTCCTCGATGCGGTCGGGCATCGGCCGAACGAGGCATTACGAAAGGCCTACACGGCTAGCTGGCTCAAACAAGCCCTTGCCGAACTGCGGATCGCCGAAGGACTGGACCGGCTATGAAGAATGGTTGACCCACTACAGGCGGCTGGCCCGCAGTCGAGGCCGCTTTTTCGGAGCTCAAGGGCTACCGAGAAGCACGCCCGGTCTATCATTGGCGGCGGACCCGAGCCCGTAACCCCGTAAGGATCTGCTTCTTGGCGTTCCGGATGAATGTTCCCCTCGGGGCCGAATGGATGGCCACAGGGCTCCTCGCAGAGGCGCCCACTCGACTCCGCCGCCTTTAGCCTGACTTCCGTGTGCGCCGTGAAAAGGGTGCATCGCCCAGTGGGGAGAGAGTGATCTCCACCCGGCAACTATTGCTCCAGCCGGAAGCACTCGGAGCGGCTGCTGGTGGTAACGCCGGTGGTCGAAGCCTCTGGGAAAAGGCCCGGAAAGCGGGTCAGCGAGCAAGCAGGCCCTAACGGAAGTGAACGCTGAACAAAGCCTCGAAACGGGCAATGCGGACGCCGAGCTCGTATGGAAGAAGCGAAGGCCGTTGTCTCCCTGGGAAGGAGAGCAATCGACGCACTGGGGAGAGCCGCCGGGGTAATGGGCGAGGGCATGCGTGCAAAGGACGATGCATCAACACGGGAGGCCCATCTGGCCGGGAGCTCGGGTTGGCCCGAGCGGACCGACCGCTGCCCTGCGAGGGGCCAAAGCGGGGCCGGGTGGGAATCGGATAGGCCCAAGGTACCGGAGAACTCGGAGAAAGACCGAGGGAGGGAAGGGGCCTTAGTTCAAGGGAAACGTACGAAGGAGAGAGAGTACGGAGATTGGCGATGAGTCTAGCACCTCCCTTGCGTGTTCGGAAGCTCCAGACGACGTTGCAGGAGAAAGCGAAGGCAAGTCCGACCTATCGCTTCTACTCCCTCTACGACAAACTCTACCGCGAGGATGTGCTCGCCTACGCCTGGCTGCTCTGCCGAAAGAACGGCGGGGTAGCGGGAGTCGATGGGCAGACCTTCGAGAGGATCGAGGAAGAAGGGGTAGAGAGATGGTTGGACCGATTGGCGGAAGAACTCCGAAACAAGACCTATCGGCCTCAGGCGGTCCGGCGGGTGTGGATCCCCAAACCTGACGGGAAGCGGAGGCCCTTGGGGATACCCACCATACGGGATCGGGTGGCACAGATGGCAGCGGTCCTCGTGCTGAGTCCGATCTTCGAAGTGGATTTAGCAGAAGAACAGTATGCCTATCGAGAAGGGCGAAGCGCCTTGGATGCGGTCAAGAAGGTGCATGCTCTCCTCAACACGGGCTACACCGAGGTGATCGATGCCGACCTCTCCGGCTATTTCGACAGCATCCCTCACCATGCCCTGATGAAGAGCTTGGCCCGGCGGATTTCCGACGGCGTCATGCTTGCTCTTTTGAAGGCATGGCTGGAAATGTCCGTCGAGGAAGAAGACGAGCGGGGAGGGAAACGGCGGACGACCCAGGCCAAGGATCGAGAGCGAGGACCCCCCCAAGGGGCTCCCATCTCCCCTCTACTGGCCAACCTCTACATGAGGCGGTTTATCCTGGGATGGAGGAGGCAAGGATGGGCTGCAAAGTGGGCGGCGCACATCGTATCGTACGCCGACGACTATGTGATCCTCTGCCGACATCACGCCCAGGAAGCCCGGGAGCAAATGGAGAAGATCATGGAGCGAATCGGGCTCACCGTGAACCAGGGAAAGACCCGGATCTGCCGAGTGCCGGAGCAAAACTTCGACTTTCTCGGCTACACCTTCGGTCTTTGCTACAAGCCCATCACGGGCCGCAGCTACCTGGGGACGCAACCCTCCAAGAAACGGGTGAACCGGCTGTTGCAGAGCGTGAGCGAGCAGCTTGGTCGGAACACCCAGGGAAGCGAAGCGGAAGAACTGGTATCGCTCCTCAATCGCCGGCTGCGAGGATGGGCGAACTACTTCTGTCTTGGCTCGGTCAGCCGAGCGTACCGGCCCATGTTTGGTGAAAATCGACTATTTTGACGATGGCTCCAGGGTTGGGGAACGAACTTTTGCAAAAATGTAGTGCCACACTGTGAATAACTTTATCGTATGCTAGTGGCCTTTGTAGCTTGCTATTCTCGATGATAAACGGTAATGCTATTTCATGTTTCTACGCACCCTGCGGTTGCGTCGGAAGGACGGGAGCGAGGCGGAGTATGTTCGGTTGGTGGAAAGCTACCGGGAAAAGGGACAGGTCAAGCAGCGGATTGTCGCGACTCTTGGCCGCAAGGATCTCTTGGCACCCCACTTGGATCGGCTCGCGGAGCTGCTCGGGCGGAGCACGCCGGCTTCTCGTAGGGCGCTTGAGCCTCAGGAATCCGCGGTTTGGGGTCCAATGCTTGTCGCCAGGCATCTCTGGGAGGAGCTGGGTCTGGAAGAGCTTTTGGAAGAGAAGAGGGGGGAGGGCAAAGGACTTTCTCTTGCGGAACGGGCCTTCGTCCTTGTGGCCAACCGGCTCATCTGCCCGGGAAGCGAGCACGCCTTGGCCCAGTGGCTGGAGACCGACTACGTTCCCGACGGGAAAGGAGAGAGGATCCGGCCGGTCTGGAAGCAGAACGGCCGAGTTCGGGTCGACCATCGCTTCCTTTGGCCGTGGTACCGGACCCTTGACGAGCTCATCGGGCGGAAGGAGAGGATCGAGGAAGGGCTCTTTGCCCGGTTGCGGGATCTCTTCTGCCTCAAGCCCGAGATGGTCTTCTATGATTTGACTTCTTCCTATTTCGAAGGGGAAGGTCCGGAGGGCTTGGCCCAATACGGCTACAGCCGAGACCATCGGGAGGGAAACCGGCAGATCCTCTTGGGGGTCGTCATGGCCAACGGCTGGCCGATTGCCCACCATGTTTTCCGGGGCAATCGGCACGATTCGGAAACCGTTCTGCCGATCGTCGCCGACTTGGAGAAGCGCTTCGGGTTGCGCCGGATCGTCTTCGTCGGGGACCGGGGGATGGTGAGCACGGCCAACTTAGGCTTCCTCTGGAGCCAGGGGCATGGATTTTTGGTCGGCTTACGCAGACGAAGGAACCCGGAGGTCTTGGAGTATATCCGCAAGGCCCAGAGCGGTTCCTGGCAGCCCTGCTCTCCGGAGGGGAAGGATCGGGTCTGCGAAGTCGAGGGAGCGCTTCCCGGGCAGCGGATCTTCGTGGTCGAGAGTGCCGAGCGGCTGGCCTACGAGCAGGCCATGCGGGAGGGGGACGTCACGAAGACCCGGGAAGAGCTGGGTAAACTCGCCAAGCGGATCGAAAAAGGAGAGCTTCGGAACCAGGAAGAGATCGGCAGCTCCGTCGCCCGAATCCTTTCTCTTTATCGCGGCCACCGCTACTTCCGCTGGAGTCTGCGGCCGGGCAAGCTCCAAGTATCCGAAGAGCCGGTGGAGACCGAGAAGCTTCTGGAGGGCAAGTACGTGATCCTCACCGAGGAAAAGGATCTCTCCCCGCTTGAGGCGGTCCGGGCCTACAAGGAGCTCTCCGAGGTGGAAAGTGATCTTTCTTCGAAAACGTGGACGGGGCTTCGGAGGATTTAGTTGTTTAGGTTAGCGAGATTCTTTTCGAAGTCCAGCGGGGATTGGTAATGGAGGCCGCTATGAAGGCGGCGACGGTTGTAGAAGCATTCGATGTAATCGAAGATCATGATCTTGGCCTCTTGTTTTGTTTTCGGGAGGAAGGAGCCGAAGCACTCGGTTTTGAGCGTGGCCCAGAAGGATTCCATCATGGCATTGTCATAACACTGTCCCTTGCGGCTCATGGAGGCGACGGCACCGCAGGAGTGCAGTAGCGCGTTGAACTCTCCGCTGGCATACTGGACGCCGCGATCGGAATGGTGCAAGAGCCCTGGGTCGGGGCGCCGGCTTTTCCACGCCTTATTCCAGGCTCTTGTCACCAAAGGCGTAGAGAGCGAGTCCTCGGCATGCCAGCCGACACACCGGCGGGAACAAGCATCGAGGATGCCGCAAAGATAGAGCCAGCCCTCGGCGGTGGGGATGTAGGTGATGTCACCGATCCAGATCTGGTTGGGGCGATCCGGCGCGGGCATCCGGGCCAGCCAGTTGTCGGCGACCGGAAGGCGATGGGCGCTATCGGTGGTTCGGGGACGGAAGCGGCGTTTTTGTTTCGCGCGCAGACCGAGCTCCCGCATTAAGCGGGCCACGCGATTTTTGCCGCAAGGCTCTCCGGCCTTACGCAGCGCCCAGGTGATGCGCGGGCTGCCATAGGTTCTCCGGCTTTCCAGGAAAACTGGATGGATGGCCGCAAGCAGTTGCTTGTCCCGTTGCCGACGGCTTCCCCGGTCCTTGTGCTGGTGAGCATGGAAGCCGCTCCGCGAAACCTCCAAAGCTTCGGCCAATTCAGTGAGGCAATGATCTTTGGTCATTTTTTGCATCACCGCATATCGTTGGCAGGCATCTCGGCCGACAAGATGCCCAATGCTTTTTTTAAAATGTCGCGCTGACGGCGCAGATAGTCGTTTTCCTGGCGCAACCTTCGCAGCTCGCGCTGCTCGGGCGATTCGGCCGCCAAAGTCTTGGGATCGCTGAAAATCCGACCGCCTTGGGCATCCTTGACCCACAGATTCAGCAACCAATGGGAAACGCCGAGATCGCGAGCTACCTCGAGAACCGAACGCCCCCCTCGCACCAGGGCCACCGCATTCTCTTTGAACTCGCGGTCATAACGACGCGCGAACTTGCTGCTGCTCTTTCCGTTGTTCATTTGGGGTTTTCCTTTTTATCCCCCCAAAACCCTTGTCCGCAAAATCGAAGAAACTTCATCGCTCAATCATCAAACCCCGCTTCAGCCCCTAAAAACATGGCAACAATCCCATCCGCAGCTCTTTCAAAAACAGTACGTAATCATCCGGGACCTGACACTTACCAACTTAGCAACAAGCCCCTATCCGACAATAGGTCTTGAAGCTTTTCGGCAAGTTTTCTTGTATCTAACCATAACTCAGGCTCTATTTTGCTTCTAAGCCGCTCCGGCTTCCAAACCTTGCAATCCAGCCAGTGATACTTAAGCCCGCACTGTGCAGCTAAGACGCCGTACATCGCATATTGCGGCAGAAACGGTGCCCGGAGCTCAAGAACGCGTGCGCCCCACCTGCAAAATACAACATTAGCGAGCGCAGCACCATGAGCCGCCACCACATAATCAGCGCCCTGAAATATTCTAGCCTGTTCTTTCACTGTCCATCTTTCGGGATAGATGACTTCAAATCCGTACTTCGAAACCTGCTCGATCACTTCTTCCTCATTCACTAGGGCTCGTCTCGAACTGCTTCCTCGGGAAACATAAATGCATTTTCCTCGCGCCCTGAGGCGTTTCCCATCGGCATCAGATCGTCCAAGAACGAGATTTCTTACAGAATGGGCAAGCCACTTGGGGATTGGTTGTACCCCATGCGTCTCGTTCGAGCAAGCATATAACATATTGACTTTCACATGCAGGTCTGGGCTTAGCTGCACAACTTTATCCATTGGTATCTCGGCTAGTTCCAACAGTTCTTGCTGAAATGGGAGATCGATGACATTTGCAATGACAGCGTCCAGATCGGGCCAGTCTGGCAAGCTCTTGAGAAGAGTTAACCGATAGGTGACTTCAAAAAGCCAATGAGCATAATTGCGCGCATAAACGTGTGATGTGAATACTACCGCTGCTCTATCAATGCATCGGGTCACCCTCGGCAACCTTGCCCCCATGAATAAGGAATGCTCCGAGTGAGTGGGTACGTCTTTCGGAGTTGCCTCTGCCACGAGCCGATTGTCATTACTGATGATTACCCCCCAAAAGGAGCAGACCCTTGCTCCTTGCAAGGCAAAGACATCGATAGGCCGCGCGTTTTTCAACCATAGCTCGTCTCCGGAGCTGAGGCCGAAAGCGGTGGGATCTCTGGTCATCCAATCGAAGTTCTTGGTGAACAGCAGCGATCCCATGTCGGGGTTCTCCGCGAAGCAGACTCGCACGTCCTCAATCACTCCCCGGGGAGGTTTCTCATCTGCTGAAGTTTTAGCGATTGCGGCGATGCACCGCGCGATGCGGATTCGTCCTGGCCTAATGATGCGGTATTGGGTAAAAAGATAGAGAGGGCGAAGCCAGGGGATATAGTGCCATAAGATCCTCCGCAGCGATGCCCGCAATTCCGTTGTCATCGTTCCTGGCCGAGCCCAGCTTGACGTCCGCATAGCTGTTGGGGTTCGCATGATAACATTCTAGTGTCCTGTATGCTATTTAGCATAATATGCTTATCCCGTTGACGCCCCTGACGTCATCTTCTCGTAGTTCACGGGGATTTTGATCGTGGCCAGGCCGAGCAATGTCTGGAACGCAGCCATGGGAGTCTTGCGCCGGTTGAAGCGAAACACGAATTCATCGAGATAATTTTGCAGATATTTGGGATCAACGCCATGATGGGTGCCATTAAGCCAGGTTTTGAGGTTGCCGAAAGCCCGGTGGATATGGAGCGCATGGGTTTCGGGATGATGGTGCTCGTGGCGATAGCCTGCGAGGGCTGTCGTCGAGCACCCCTTCCATTGATCGGTGCCAATCTCCGTGCCCGGCTCCACGTTTTTCTCCAGAAAGCGGCGGATCGAACCCGCATCGGCTCGGGGAGCCACAGCCAGGCGCAACCTTCCGGCTTTTTCCATGTAGCCGCCATGCTTGTTAGTATAAGCGATCACTTCCACCGCGCCAAAGACCAGGGTGCTGTGTTGCGCCGCCGTCACGCCCCGGCCTCTTTTACCTCTGACCGGACCTCCAATGATGACCTCGTCGGTCTCGACTCGTCCGCTCAAGCGGGAGCGGGTCTCGTTGACCATGGCGCGGCGCAACCGGTGCAACAGATACCAAGCGGTTTTGTAGCTGCACCCCATTTGCCGTTGCAGTTGCGTCGCGCTCATGCCGGGTGTGTGCGTGGCCACCAGGTACGCGGCCCAAAACCATTCGCGCAAAGGGAAGTGGGAGCCATGCATGAGGGTGCCCGCCGTCGCGGAGATTTGCTGGCCGCAACTCTGACACTTGTGCTCAAAGCGTCTGGTCTTAATCCAGCAGGCTTGACCACCGCACCGCGGATAGACAAAGCCTTCCGGCCAGCGACTGCTGGCCAGATACTCAAAGCAGGCGTCTTCCTGGGAAAAACATTCACGAAACTCTTTCAAGGTCTTGGGAAAATCGGGCCGGGCCACCACTATATCATGCTCGCAGGGCTAGGGGCGTCAACGGGATAAGCATATCGTGACATTATATCGGGATTCTGGTAGTCATTGGCATGCGTAGATCAGCCATTCAGATTGTTGCCTCTTCGCTGTTTTTAGTGGGTTATGAGGTTACGACGGGAAGATCCAACGTCAGCTTTCCGGCTTTGAGGAAAGCGGCGATCCGCAAGCACCGAAAGCTTCGGAAGCCTCTGGCCATCCTTTTGGCAAGCTGGATGAGTCCGTTGATCGCCTCGATGAGGCCATTGGTCACCCGGCTCTGGAGGAAAGCAAGGACGCCGTCCATGTGCTCTTTGATCGTCTTGGAAAGCTTTCGGAAGGGAGCAAGCCGGCTGCGGTCGGCCCACTGGAGCCACCAGCGGAGCTCTTGGGGATCCTCTTGGGCGAGGATCTCTTGCAGAGCCTCCCGCAACCCAATGGCTCTTCCCAGTCTGGGGTAGGCTGCACAAAGGGAGGCACGCAAACTCTTCTGCTCCCTGCTTCGCGTCCATTCGTTGCCTCGCAGCGCCCAGAGGCTTCCCTTCGGCAGCAGCCCCTGACGCACGAACTCCTTGCGTACTTGGTCGACCGCCTCCCCCGCCATCTGCATGAGGTGAAAGCGGTCAAAGACGATGTCCGCCTTGCGGAAGTGCTCCTTGGCTCCGGCAATATAGGAGGGGCTCATGTCCATGCAGATCAGCCCGATCTGCTCGGGATCCGCTCCGTGCTCCCGCATCTCCTTGGCAAATGCCTCCAAGGTCTCCTTTCCTTTGCCCTCCACCAGGAAGAGGAGCTTCCGGCTCTCCGCGTCGGTCACCGCGGTCACGTAGCGGTGACCCCGCTTCCTGCTGGTCTCGTCGACCAGGATCCGCTTCACCCCGCTCCAATCCTCCTTCCGATAGGCCTTTTCCACGTAGTGCTCCAAGATTCTCCACAGCCGGGTGTCCTGCTCCTTGAGCATCTCGGCCACCTGGGAAACCGGCATCTCCTGGGAAAGCATCAGGATGACCGCCTCCATCATCAGGGTAAACCCGCTCCCCGGCCTGGCCCAGGGAACTTCCGCCAACCGCACTCCGTGCTCCGGACAGTCCACCCGTGGAACCCGCGCCACCAGCTCGGTCTTGTACTGCCAGAAGTTCATGTGCCTCCACCGCTTCTCCACCGTGTCGTGCGCAGGAGAAGGACGCCCGCATTCCGGACAGGGGAACCGATGGCCCTCTCGAAAATCGAGCCAGATCTTCAAGGTATGATCCACCGCAGACAGTTTCGCTTCGAATCACCTTCCATTCCGGACCCAACTGTAAGGCCATCCCAAAAAGCTTGTTCGCATCCATGCCCAAAGAATCGGAAAACGAGGCGAGCTTGGCAATCCGCCGTCAAGGAGGATCGACGAAGTCGAAGTGTCCTTGACGGCAATTCGCCCGGACACAAAATCCGCCGAAGACGGATGGCAAGAACACCGTTTCTTGCCATCCCTCAATGGCAAATCTGCCCCCTCCGCCCATTCTATTCAGCGAAGAGCCGCAACGTCGAACTCATGGGTTCCGGCGGCATCCTTGGTTTCTCGGTCGAACAGGCAATCGGTGAACTCCTTGCCCCGTGATCGATGAGGATAGTGCCGATGAAAAAGAGAGCCTTCTTCAAATCCGATGGACGATGCAGGTCGAAAGTTTCTGAACATTTGTCTGTGACCCACATCCAACGGAGCAGGGCTCATAATAAGTCTCAATAGACCTTTCCTCCTCTTGGAGGCGAGACAGGAATTAATCCACCCGCTCCAGCCGTAGAATCGCGACTTCTCGAGGCCAAAGGATAACTGACAGGCCCTCCTTTTTGAGCACATCGGTGCCCACGATGCCACGGCTAGCTTGGGAAATAAGCTCGGAAACCCGATAACGCCCATCGGGAAGCAAGGGGAAGCGAATGACTCCCTCACCGCTTTTTTCCGGCTGATCGGACCACATCAGACGGCCGACGAGACAATAGTAGACTGCCTCCGATGTTCGCTTGAGCAGGTTCGCCCATAAATGCACATTCGTGCTTTCCAGGTGGAGGGGCACCCCTCCCCACGAAGCGATGTCGCGAAGAAAAGGATAGGAAGGATGCCCTTCCCCATGCCATTCGCTCACCATGGGAGGCACGATCGCGGATGCCCAGATTACCACGACCTTCCCCTTTTCAAGCCTCCTCCAGCTAATTGCCGGCTCTCGCGGATCCTCGACAAAAGATGCCGCAGTTTGTGCTCCCGCAGGGGTGGATTGCCCCCGGCCGCAGGTATTGAGTTCAAAGACACCCGCGCCAGAGGGGAAGAATCCTCCCGGAACCGCCCTGGCTTGTGCATAACAGCGAACTTCTTCGCTGCTTGGAGGCCCAAAGCCAAACTGGCGGAGGAGAATCCAGTCCTCACCCGGACGATCGGGGCTCTTCCGTCCGGCTGTTGCGCACATGACAAGGGTGCCTCCCTTCCTGACATACTCTACCAACTCCTGAATCGCTCTTTCCCGCAACTGCTGCTGGTCCGACTGGATGACGAAGAGCACCTTGCTCTGAAAAGCCTTGGGCAGAGAGCCAACGCCAAAGGTAAGCGCCGATTGTGCCAGGGTCATCATAGTGTCGGGGCTCGGACTCTGAAAACCTTCGCAGAAGAGATAGGCGTCATAAGGCATTGCGATCGTTTGTCGCAACTCACCGAGGATCGGAACGAACTTCCGCAGGCGATCCAGGGAAACCGGCGGCCTATACCAAGCGCGGGGGTGATTTGGGTCTTTCGGCCAAAGATAAGTCCTCAGGCCAAGGCAATTCGCGCCCCCGCCCAATGTCGCCGTGAACACCGTGTCATCGAGCCGAGTGGGATAGTCCCCCCACACCATCGAAGCCGATTCACTTCGTTCCTGATATCCCACCTCTGCGTGCTCTATCATGTCGCCACCGAGGGTTGCCGGTTCGTGTGCTCCACCATTGGCCATAGCACAGCCATGGTCCCTCAGCCATTGCGTCACCTCCCAGGAATAAAATCCTTCCGCAAAGATCAGCCGTTTGGAATCCTGTCCGCGGATTGCCTCGACGAGCTCCTTATGAAAGGAGCCCAAACGTGGGCGATAGAAATCCCACCAGTCTGCTTTCCAAGACTCCGAAGACCCGCGTGACGGAGCGCCTACCTCCGTCCAATCGCTGAGTTTTGCCTGCCACCGGTCATTTAGCTCTTGGAGAGTAGCCCACCGCTTTTGACAATACTCCCGGAACTCCGCCTGCGTTTCCGGCTCGTACCCTCCTGGGACGCGGCCATAGGTCTCATCCATGATAAAATATCCGTGCAGGGCCGGAGAGCTACGGTATCGAGCAGCCAACCTGGACATGACGGTTTCGATGTGAGCCTTTAGCGGCGGCGCCATATAGTTGAGTCGGCCGCCATGAAAGAGATAGATGGTCGTGGTGTGAAAAATCTTATGATTCCCATCCTCCGCATAGTAGGAGGGCACCCATTCCGGGAGCGCGTCCGCTTCAAAGCTAATCCAGAGGTAGATGGCGATTCTCTTCTCCTTCGCATAGTTCAAGATGCGATCAAGCTCGCTCCAATCGTACACTCCAGGGTAGGGCTCGAGCACAGCCCAGGGGACAATCCATTCGATGGTCCGAAACATGGGCGGCAGCGTTGTCACCGCGTCAACAAAGCTCTTCCACCGATGGTCCACGTCCGCCATGCGATCGAAGATCGGGGTGACTGACAGTTGCGGCGTCTTCCGCGCCAGCTCGTCCTGAAACGAGGGAACTTCGGCAGGAATCGAATCTGAGTTTTCCGCGAGTCGGCTTGCGTCTTCCTTTTTTACGACCAGACGTGTGACGCGATCAAAAGGCCGTAGTTCCGTGGCTGTCTCCGCTTCAATCTCATACAGGCCGGCAGGCAGCGTCCGGAGATGCAACGTATAGACGAACGGAGCTTCTCCCTGCCAAGCAGGTTGAACGTCGATCGTGCGGATTTCTTCTCTCCACGGGTACCGCCGGACATGAATCTTATAGAGAAAGTCGCCCGGAGGACGAAAAAAGGCGACGGGAACTAGAAAGGGCTCCTGTGCGTTATAGATATAGGACCCGTGCCGCACCGTCGAACCGATTCTTACATATTGATTCGGTATTAGCCGAGACAATGGCCACGTGCTCATTTTTTCTTTGGACCGCCCGGGGATGAAGAGCCGATACTCTTTTTCTTCAATCTGGTCGGGCAGAATGCTCTCCACGTTGGATTTCCGAACCCGAACCAAAACCCAATAGGTGCCCGGGTTCCGGATGGGTATCCGCACTGGTTCTGTTAGTTGGAGTAGCTCCACTCCGTTCCCATTCTGCCCCGGGTTCAGATCGTAGGTGGCTCCACCTGCAAGGACCGGCATAGCGGCGTAATCGTCTCGAACCTCCCAGCTCACCTGCAGCTTCCGTGCTGAATAGCTGAAATCTCCCAAGCTAAGGGAAGGGAACGGATCCAATTCTCCATAGAATTCCTGATCGTTGAACAGATAGTAAAATCCGGAGCCGGAGGGAGTCAGGTGCGCGACCGCAAAATCCCACAGAAGTACGTTTGTCGGCCGCCCCACGTCATCGTAGTGACCTTCCAAAGACAATCCCAACAACGTAAAGGGAGGTTGAGGGATTGGATTTCCCGGAAGCAAGGAAGCATAAGTGCCCGCTTCCAAGGAAGCGAGCGCAGGTACGTTAAAACGCACGACTCCCACCGCAGTCAGCGATGTAGTGTAATGGCTTCCCTGGTACACCCCTTCCGGGCCCGAGCCGGTTGATTCCGTGTAAAAGCGATATTTCCTTCCCACGCCGTCCCGAACCAAGAGATTGAGCTTGAATTGGGTACTCTGGGGAATGTCTTTGATGCCCCGAAAGGTAAGGCTATTGGCCCAGCGCGGGATTTCGAGAGGATGCTTCAAAAGAAGTGTTTGTTCATTGCCCGGTCGGCAAGAAAAGGCAAGATGCAAGCGATCTCCCTGCTGGTCCATGACGAATGTCTTGGTTCCCTCGGGAGCCTGCCAGCTCTCGGCGTTCCTCAATTGAGGCAGGGACTCGATCCGAATTGAAGGCTCGGCGGCGAGTCGCCCGGCCATCAGCAAGAGGGCTCCCCCCCCCAATGCCGCATAGCGAAGAAGCGAGCTAGCGATCCACCGAGACATGAGGCTCGCTCTTCGCCATCCCACCTTTGGATTGGTTCTCCCGTTCATCACCATTCTCTATAGGGAATCCCGAGGGAGCCGTCTTATGGTTTACCATGGCCAGCCCCCGGATGAGCAAAGCAACCGCGGCATCGCGTCGCTAGGCCTTCCCACCGAATCGCCGTCTGGAATAGGAAATTCACCCTGGCAGACGCATTTTTTCCAGCGTGCTTTTTTCCGTCAAGGCCTCTCTTTCTAAGCTCTCTGGCCCCGCCTGCGTATGGGGCGCGCCGGGCTTCCGTAGCAGATCCATCCAGACGGCAGATCGGAGAAAACGCTGCTTCGCGCTCCAACCACCGCACCGGAACCGATCCGAACGCCAGGTGCGACGAATACGTCCGTTGCCAGCCATGCTCCGTCTTCGATCTGAATTGCTTTGGCCAAAATCGGGAAATCATGCTGCTCCGGATCGTGGGTTCCCGCGCAAAGATAGGAACGCTGGGAAACCACGGAATGCGCGCCAATCTCGATGGGACCGAGGCTGTAGAGGACAACCTGGTCTCCAATCCAGGAATATTCTCCAATCCTCGTCTTCCACGGATAAACGAACTGCGCGGTGGGGCGGATCAACACCTTTTTGCCGACTCGGGCTCCGAACAGTCGCAAAAGCATCCTTCGCCATGGGTAGGCGATCTGCGGGGAAAGCCGAAAGAGGGTTGCCTGGACAAGCCACCAGAGTTGCACAACCCACGCAGGGCGGCCGCGAAACCCGGGGGGAAGCCGAAACCGATCGAGGCGTTGCCACGAATTGGCAGCCCCCGCCTCTTGCTTCTCGATAGGAGCCGATGCCATTCCTTCCACTTGTCCCACGACGATCTTCCTCCTATTCCCTCCCCGAGGAAGGCGGTTCGACAGAGCCTATTCGGCGAGCGAAGATCAATAGGGTAACCGCCAGGAAAGAAGGGGCCCAGCGTTGATACCCTTTGCCGATTTGATAGGCAACGCGCGAAAAAGATAGATAGGCTGGCTCCGCGTTATGCCCCATGACAACCCCATCAAATCCAAAGCGCGCCATAGCGTCGCGGAGGGCAGGGATCGTGTTGCAGCGATAAAACGTGCGCCAGGCAAGGATCTCTTTTCCCTCAGGCCGTTCCTGAACCTTGTTGCGCACACTCTTATGCCATCGATTGGGAGTCAAAGCCGAAGCGAGCCCAAAATAGCTCCAGAGATTCGGCGTCCGCAGACAGAGAAAGCCTCCCGGCCGAAGCACCCGTGCGCTTTCCGCAAAGAAACGGTCGGGCTCTTCCAGGTGCTCCACTACCCAGTCGCCAAGTAGCAGATCGACCGACCCGCTTTCGAGGGGCCAACTCGGCCCTTCGATGCGCCGGAACTCGTCGATCAGAGGATTTCCGACGCCTGCCGGATCGATATCCAGGCCGATTACATAACGCGACGGATCACGCAACAAACGCAGCTTCCGCCGCATCTCTACTAGATCGCGAGATCCTTCACCAACGCCGCAGCCGACGTCCGCGATCGTTCGACACGATGAGAGCAGGGCCTGAATCCGAACGTAAAAGGCAATCGTCCCGTCGACCGCCGTAAATCCTCCAAAGTGGCTTTCGGGATAACTTTTCTCCATAAGGTTCACCTTGTCCAGAGATGAGGAGTGGGGAAGTTGGTTCATTCGATCTTGCCGGGAGTTCTCTCCCATGACGTTCTCTGCCCTTCGCCTCTCTCTTTGGAGCTTCTGATGTTCGGGAACATTCCCAAAATTCCTAAGCCTCGTGATTCTCCTTGAAACGCGGCCCCCCTCTCCAAAGGATCGATGGTCCTCTTTTCCGAACCCCGTCACGGATTCGCATTAGGGCAGCGCCCAGGGTATGGTGTCGAAGGAGTTCCAATCTCCGACGCAGATCGTGGAGCGTCCCAGAACGAAACCTCCAATCTCTTTGGAGCAATTCCTTCCATTCTCCCGCAAAACCCCGAAGGACAAAATATCTCAACTCGCTTTGCAGCTTGCTTTTGTAGGACTGCCACCATTCCCCGATCTTCCGCTGGCGCGCATCGAGCACCTCGGGATCGCAAAGCAGTCTCTGCATATAGCGGGCTCCTTCCCTCCAGTTTCTCACCGAAGGGAGAGGATTCTCGCCAAAGAGCAATCGAAAATAGTCAAAGCCGCGTCGACGTTCGACAAGCGGGATGCAGCCCGCCTCCAGCGCCTCATAGAGGCGAAAGGTCTCGAGGACGACATTTCCCATCGGGCAGGGACAAAAAGCTGCATCCCGTAGCCATCCGAGATATTCTTCTCGGCAGACAGGCAGGAGCCCACCCGGTTGACAGAGGCGGACCCGGTTTGGAGTAACGTGCAGGAGTTCTCCAACCATCTGGTGGCGCACCCAGTTCCGATTTCCCGCGAAGGTCCAGACCGTCCTTCTCTGGCTGGCGAGGGCCGCCTCTTCTCCTTTTCCGATTCCGTTGGTCCATCCCAGCGGCACTGTGCGAATGCCCGGATGGGAAAAGAAGCGCGCATGGTAATTCCGGAGGACAAAGTTAAAATTCCGATACGCTTCGTATCCGCCGCAAAACCACTCGTCGGAGACATGGAAGAGCCCAATCCGGCTGAAGCTCGAGATCCTCTTGAGAAAGGCGGGATCGAGTCGGTCCAAAGGGTGCGCGTTACTGCTCAGCACCAGCAGCGAATTCTCCTCGACCCGATGCAGGTCGACGACTCTCCGCTCGGCAAGATCCCATCCGGAGAAGAGAAAGCGGATCCACTCCTCTTCGGCGATTTCCGGTTGAAGCCAGAAAATAGTCAACGCGGGGCGCGATTCCTGATTCGCCTCGATGCTACGACCCATTTGCATGGACACCCAAAGAAGTTCTCGTCAGGAGATTATCGTTCCCGCTCCGATCGGATCAGGGCCTATTTTGGACCATGCCCGTTCTCTGCGCTTTGCGATCGCCTGCAACACCCGCCTTCCGTAGGTCTCCCAGGAATAAGAGGCCTCCACTTTTTTTCTCGCCGCATCCCCCATCCTCTTGCGGAGAGGCGCGTCATCGACCAACTGGACGAGCGCCTCCCTAAGAGCCGCTCGGTCCCCGGCGGGCACCACGAAGCCCTCCACGCCCTGTTCGAGGAGCTCTCCCGAACCATTATGCGTCGTCGTGACCACCGGCAGACCGCTGGCCATCGCTTCCAAGACGACCAGGGCGCAAGCATCCTCTAAAGTCGGCAGAACGAAGAGATCGGCTTGCCGCATCCTCGCTGCCACCTCCCCGGGTAGCCCGGTTCCTTCATATCGTACGTTTTCCGGTAGATTTTCGAGAACTTCCGGGCTGACGATCGGCCCGAGCAAATGGAAGCGAATTGGCGTCCCGACCATGGACCGAGCCGTCTCCAGCAAAAGCGGGATGCCCTTTCGGTGCGCCATTTGGCAGACGCAGAGACAGTCCAGCGGGGAATCGGCTCTTTCCGGCTTCGCGGGATTCGGATAGAAAATGGACAAATCCACTCCGTAGGGGATCTGCTCGATCGCCTCCTCGGAAACCCCTCTGCCCCGAAGCTGCTCACCCACAAACCGGGAAGGGACCAGAACCATATCGGCCTCTTCTAATTCGGCCTCCACCCGGCGCGCCACCCACGGGGGAATCAATTCCTGATGGGAAACGGCCCGCAATCCCGCCAAGTCGCGCAAATATCGATTCTGATCCACTGGGTGGCTATTCACAAAATTAAGGCAGCGAAGCACGCCGTGGCGCCCAGCTTCGCGGAAACTCTCCCAACTTGCCGCATACATCCCGATCAAGCAATCGGCGGTACTCCGCGACAGACGGGAGACCACCGATCGGGCAAATCGCTCTTTAACCCAATACATCAGGTGAATTGAGAGGAGCGGAAATTGGCGGCTGAGCGTCCGCCGGGTTGACACATGCAGAAGCTCCTCCAGGCTCGCAACGGTCCGAGTTCTTCTTGCCGGAATGCCCGCGAAGGCTCGTCTACCCAGCTCTTTTCCGATTTTTCCTCCCCAAAATGGGATCCGTCGAGCCCAGGGCTCGACGTTAGCAAAACAGAGGGTGCTGTAGAAGCACTCCAGAACCTTTTCCGCTTCCGCGGCCCGGGCAATCGCCAGGATCGAATTCTCCCGGTAGGGACTGCTGACAATGACACTCATGAGCCTCCTTACTAGTGTGCTGAGCGATACATAGCTATGCATTAGCTTTTGCTTCGATTGCTGCGCGGGAACGCTGGATTTTTTCCAAAATGGCCTGCCCCTCAGCCTTCCAAACGTATCGCTTGGGCGAAAGGTCGTGGTCCTGCAAATAGGCCTCTATTGAAGCGACCAATTCCTTGGTGCTTGTAAAGCTGCCGTCCCGGATGCAGTCCACCGTCAAATCCCGGAAAAAGCGTTCCACCAGATTCATCCACGAACTGGACGTTGGCGTGAAGTGAAGGTGGATTCTGTGGGTTCCCTGCATGCGCTCCTGACGCTTGTTGCGCGCGTGGATCCACTCCATGACGAGCGGTTGCTTGTGCGTGGCATAGTTATCGACGACCAGGTGGAGCGACAAAGAGGAAGGGATTTCCCTATCGAGTTTCTTTAGGAAGGCGAGCCACTCTTTATGAGTGTGTTGAGGAGCCGTCTGGCGGAATATCTTTCCGTCCAAATAGCTCAAGGCCGCGAAAAGCGTGATCGTTCCGTGCCGGACATAGTCATGGGTGCCGGTGCGAACCCTTCGAGGCCCAAGAGGCAAAGCGATTTGTGTGCGCTCCAGGGCCTGGCATTGGCTTTTCTCATCACAGCAGAGGACCAGCGCCCGTTTTGGCGGATTAAGATAAAGACCGATCACATCCCAAAACTTCTCTTCAAATCGGGGATCATTCGATACCTTGAAGGTGCGGTGGAGGTGGGGCTTTAAGTCATTGGCCCTCCAAAGTCTCTGCACCGTGTTGGCCGAGACCCCTTTGGCCTTCGCCATCTTACGCGAGGACCATTGGGTAAATCCTTTGGGAGGCCGCGTGACCTCCGTAATAATCTCCTCCTTGATCCGATCGCTGATGCTTGGCTTGCGTCCGGATCTCCTGGCTTCGCGCAAGCCTTCAATTCCCTGCTCCCGGAAGCGCCTCTCCCATTGAACAACCACCGGGCGGTTGACCCCTTCGGTGCGAGCCGTCTGCTCTTGGGTGAGCCCATTGATCCGGTGGAGAATGATTCTCGCTCGCCGCGCCTCACGTTGCGGTGTCATGGGACGATTTGAAGTGCTCCCTAAAAATCCGACCAGTGGTTAAGCTAAGAAAAGGAAGCCACTGGAATGATAGAGAAGACAAGCAAACGGACGCGTCGCCGGCACAGCGCGGAGTTCAAGGCCAAGGTGGTTGTTGCGGCGCTGCGCGAGGACAAAACGATCAACCAATTGAGCACGGAATTTGGGGTGCATCCGGTCGTGGTCGGGCACTGGAAGAAGCAAGCGTTGCTGGCGCTGCCTGGAGTCTTTGGCCGGCGGCTGGAACGCGAGAGCCAAGCCGTCGAGTCACGGGAGCGGGAGCTCTTCGAGCAGATTGGACGGCTGGAGGTGGAAAACCGCTGGCTTAAAAAAAAGTTCGGCCCTCTCACTTGAGGCTCGTCGCGCCATGATTGACAGTCGAGGGGAGCTATCCGTGCGTCGCCAATGCGAGTTGCTCGGGCTGGACCGCAGCGGGCTTTACTACCAGCCGGTGGGTCCGGATGCCGAGGAGATCGTGTTGTGTCATCGCCTGGACGAGCTTTACACGGCGCATCCGTTCTACGGAGTGCGCCGGATGAGGGAGGCACTGCGGCGCGAAGGCGCGACCGTGAATCCCAAGCGGGTGCGGCGTTTGTTGCGGCAGATGGGGTTGCTGGCGGTCTATCCGAAGCCGCGATTGAGCCTGTCGGCATTCGGGCAAAGCGTCTTTCCGTATTTGCTGCGCGGGCTGGCGATTGAGCGACCGCATCAGGTCTGGGCCATAGACATCACGTATGTGCGACTGCGTGGCGGCTTTGCGTTTCTGGTGGCGCTGCTCGAATGGTTCAGCCGCTACGTGCTGGCTTGGGAACTGGCGCCGAGCCTGGAGACGCTGCATTGCTTGCGCGTCCTGGATGCGGCATTGGCCCGAGCGGGCTGCTCGGCGCAGATCGTCAACAGCGATCAGGGGAGTCAGTTCACCAGTTCCGAGTGGACCAGCGCCGTGCAAGCGGCGGGGATGGCGGTCAGTCATGATGGGCGTGGACGAGCCTTGGACAACGTAATGGTCGAACGGCTCTGGCGTACGGTGAAGTATGAGGATATTTACCTCCGGGACTACGGCAACCTGCCTGAGGCCCGGGCGGGCCTGGACGACTACTTCCGGTTCTACAACAGGGAGCGGCTGCATCAGGCGCTTGATTACCGGACGCCCTTAGAGGTATTGGAAGAAACCCCAAGAACGAACCGGGAGGGGACTGGCAACGGCTCGTTGCTTCCAGCCCCTCTCGATTCAAAATAGGGAAGGAAGAGACGCTCAAAAATTAGTCTAAAAACCGCTTCCATTGGTCGGACGTACTGGGAGCACCTCAATTGATCATGCTTTGGAGTTCGTGCTTCTGCTTGTCGCTCGCTGGAAGAATGTGGATAGGTCTGCCCATTTATCCAAATTATCAGAACAAGATCCTTGTGTCTAGCTATTTCTCGCTCAGAACACTAGAGATTGGGACCGTGCTCTTCCCAGGCTTTTCATATTTTCCGCCCCATATCGGGCTCAAGTTTTGTCCCGCAGAACTCGCCAACCCTACTCCCTGGAGAAAATCCCTTCAAAGGGCCTTGCTTCGTGTCCGCACCCTACCGTCCTGCGTCCTTTTCCGATCGACCCAGGTCAGATTCCCCCGCAGTACGATTTCCGGGGCATCCCTGTAAAGGCGGGGTAGCGCGAGCCAGATTTCGCGGCTTGTATGCGACCAGGCCGATGCTGAAGGGAGGTCAGCCCAACCAGGAGGTGATCCGTTGATCGAAAAGAGCAATCCGCGGACGAAAAGGGAGAGAAATCCCCCATCCGAGCCATGGATGAAGGACGCCGGCGCGCCGTTGCAGGCCCGTCGCCTTTTGACCTAACCATCCGCTGCAGTACGAGATCTCTTCCAGCTCCAGGCCCGCCTCCCGGGAAAGTTCCCGCAACATAGCGGGGGTGTATCCCCTGCGCACGTGCCAGCCAAGCTCCTCTCTCTGGAATGGTCCCGCATCCTCTTTGGTGATCGCCCGGTAGAGGAAATGGGGAGTGGTCAGCAAGAGACGACCTCCGAGAACCAGGCACGCCGCATCGCCCGGAAGAGAGATGCATCATCCAGAAGATGTTCTACGGCCTCCAGGCAGAGCACGAGGTCGAAATAGCCATGCCACGGCTCTTCTTCCTGAAGCAGCCGTGCATCCAACCGAACGAGTTTCGCGTTTTTGGCTCCCGAAAGCTCTACCCGCGTAGCCGCGGCGTCTAGATCCGCCTGGCTCCAGCTGATTCCGACCGAGTCGTATCCGCGCACGCTGGTGGAGATCGTAAAGGCCCCGCTTCCGCAACCGACATCGAAGAGCCGCTCTCTGTTTGCCGTTCGAGGAAGCGGCTTGCACAGCCAGCGCCACCGGTCCCAGACCAGCGTGTCTCCGTGCAGCAATCCAGCCCGGCACCCAAGAATACGAAGCAAGAGATGACGGTCGATGCGCATCGATACTCCATCCTTCCTTTACTGCCCTCTGGAACTGCCTGCACAGCCGGCGGAACGCCCGCCTCCAATTCCCGCTACATGCTGTAAGGAAGCCACCGTATTTTTCCGCTCCGCCGCAGGAGGAAAGACGGGGGAGCTCCGTACCGACCCCGAAAGAAATCGATCAGCGCACACGCCCGCCCAAGACCGAATTCATCCACCCTGTGATTCTTGGCATCCAGGAGAAGAAGGCGCACGGTGTTCAGCGCAAAGAGGAGCGCACGGACCGACACCGCAATTAATCCGCCGTACCGCAAGGCAAGAAAGAGCGAGTTTCTTCCATGCAAGTAGGAATATAGGAGAGAAGAAGCCGCCCGTCCCGGGTTGTCGACTGTTGCCCCCCAAACAAGGACAACACGCCAACCGGCGCGACTCACGCGCAACCCAAAATCGTACTCCTCCCCGTAGCAAAAGAAGCGCTCGTCGAAAAAGAGGTTGAGTTCGCGTATGCACCGTTTTCGCACGGCGAATAGCGTTGCGTTTGCCAAGACCACGTCTTTCCATTCCCCCTTCTTCCCGGGCTGGCAGCGAACGCTTCTCGGCCCGAGAATCGGAGTAAAGTGCGGATAGACAGGAGAAACCTCTGCATCTTGATCCGGGCAAGCGATCCCGATCGTCGAATCCGAAAGGAGAGCTTGCGTGAGCAATGCCAAGCATTCTTTGCGGGGAATCACATCATGCGATGCCAAAAAGCAGATCTCCTCTCCGGAGGGTTCTGCAAGCCAGCGGCGAAGCAAAACGTTGAGGGCGCCCCCAAATCCCCTGTTTTCGGCAAGCGCGACAACCTCCACCTCTTTTGGCAATCCCCGGCAGAGCTGCGCTCGCTTCTCCGGGTCTGATGCGTTGTCCGCGATCACGATGCGCAAGGATACTTCCGATTTCTGCAAGCAGCCGATCGACTTGAGACATGCCTCGGGGGCATTCCAGTGGGCGATGAAAAGGGGAACGGGGCGCATAGGCAACCTCGTCTTCCGGCTAGAACAAGGAAATATGAACTACCTCTACCAGCGCCGGTGAGTGGCTCTCGTGGAGGTTTCGGGCTTTGCCGAGCGCATCGCCCAGGATGATTCCCATCCTTTCAACCGGAGTCCCGCCGAGAGCAGGATACGCGTCCGTGGGTTTTTTCGAATCAGTGAGACCTTTCACGCCGTTTCCATCGGATTATTCATCCCGTCCCTTTCTGTTGTTAAGTTGCTTTTCCGCTCCATTCTCTGTTCCTCCCTCCGTTCTGGCCGCTCCCCGGGATGGCCTCCTCCCCAGGAGGTTTGCATAAAACAAGAGCAGGGCCGTCCCCGCCGCTTCAAAGGAATAATGCGCCGAAAAGAAGTGTCGCGCTTTCCGCGCCATCTGTTCGCGCAGATCCCGATTCTCCAGTATCTCCACGATGCTCCGAGCGACCTCATCCGATTTCTCGAGGCGCACTAGATGTCCCGCGCCTGCCTCGATTGCTGCCCCGACGTTGGCTTCACCAGTGACCACGATCGGCAAGCCGGCGCCGAGCGCTTCGATCACCGCCATGGGCAAGCCTTCGTTGCGAGAGAGCGTGATAAAGAGGGTCGCCGCAGAAAGAAGACTCCATTTTTCCCCGTCATACACCGGACCGACAAAGTGAATGTGCGCTTTCCCCGCCATTCGCGATGCCTTTTCCCGCGCCAATATCCCATAGGAGCCCTGGTCCGGCCCCGCAAGAACAAGGTGGGCATCCGGGCGCCGCTGATAGGCGCGCTCAAAAGCGTCAAGAATCTCGAGAACCCCCTTCTGCGGACTCAATCGTCCGAGAAAGAGGATCACCGGCCCGTCCCAAGGTAGACTGGTCGTCCTACGTCGGTTCTCAGTCGCGGGTGGCACCGCCGGAATCTTTACGAAGTTGGGGATCACAGTAGCCCCAGGGTGCGGGGGAAAAACAGACAGCCTTCTCTCCTCCTCACCCAAGAAACGGATTGCCGCCGCACGCTGCCACGCACGTTCCAGGAAGAGCTTTTGAAAGAAAAACTTTTTCCAGAATTTTTTTTCCCGATCCTGCCGGGAGGATTGCCCATGCGGGGTGAACACGTAGGGGACGCCGCTCTCATAGGCGGCACGAGCGGCATCGATCGCCGCCCCGAGCCAGACTCCCTGAATATCGAGGAGGTCATAGGCAGATAGATGCGCTCGCAACCATTGGCTCAGCTCTCGAGGACGATAAATCCTCCGGTTCCAACCCTTCCCGGCAGGAAAGACCAGGCATCCGGTCCGAGAGTCGAGTGGCTCCCTCGCCTCTTCCCCGCTCTCCCCGAGATCGGTCGTAAGCACTTGCAGGCTCCAGCCTGCCGAACAAAGAACCTGGCTGAGGGAAGAAGCCGCGCTGGCTATTCCACCCGCGCTCCGCGTCAAGTGGGGAGCAAGAACGAGAATCTTAGGAGGTCTCACGGAAACGCCAACCTTCTTTTCCGTTGGAGAAAGATTCGCAGCATGCCGGAGGTTATCGTCAATAGCGCGAAGATGACAGGGCCAGATTGAAAGGTCGTCACCGCCCGGATTTCCATCTGGAGAACGAGCAGAAGATAAGCATAGCAGAGCATCGCTCCATCCCGTTTAGGCATCGAGTAAAGAGGGCCGAGAAGCCAGCGAACTCCCAATCCAAAAACAAATGCTCCGACGATGAGTCCGCTCAAGCCACCGGCCCCAACTAGGTCTCCAACGATCGAGCGGCTTGCCCACCAAGAGCGCGTATCGTCGCCGAGCTCCCGTGGATCGGGCTTCCCAGGCCAAAAGACCCTGGGGACAAAGGTAATCGCCACAAATGTTGCAATCTGTCCCGCAGCCGAGAGAAAACCAATCGGGCCCGCATGGGCCGCCAATCCTTTATCCCGCTCCAGGGAGTCGACCAGATTGGCAATCCAATAGAGATTGTCATCCCGGTGCGATCCTCCGAACTCGAGCTCGGGCGCTTCCAGATCCCCGACGTTTTCCCAACCTACGCCGCGCACGGAAACCATGAAATCCGTAATGGGGGTCAGCACAATCACGCCGGCGACCATCCCCGCCAAAAGCCGGCGGAGATTTCCTCGGCGTTCGATAAACCGTATCAGGAGAGGTAGGCCGATCGCCTGGAGCAACGATCCTCGCACCCCCTCCAGGAGGAGCGTCCCCACGTCCAAGGAAACCACGACGACCAAAACCACCTTTTTCCCAACAGAGAGATCAGGCGTCCAGGCACGCGCGGCGCAAAAGGGAACCATGAGGAAAAAGATCCCGGTAAAGTAAAGGAGGCCACGCCAATCCCCCACCGCGCCCGAACGCAATTTATTTCCCTCGTTGTCGCCCGACCGGGTAAGAAACAAATCCTCAAGAACCATGGAAATGTCCCCGTCCGCCAGAAGGATCCGCTTGGCGAACTCCATCCCAAAAGCGAACAGCGCCATCCAAAAGTAGAGACGGGGCTCAAGGGAAAAATCAGCCCAGCGCAACAGAGCGGAGAGCGGGCTACTCTTCGGCCGAAAGGCGAACCACCCGAGGAACGCGAGAGCGACAAAGAGCGCACCAAGGGTCTCGGAGAGAAACAACACCCGAATGGGAAATCCTTCCATCCGACGCAACAGTGCCATGTCGAGCACGAAGAGATAGATGCAGCCCCCCGCCATCACCACCCCTGGACTCACCAGCGCTCCCGGATCCTTCCAGAGAGCAACCCCGATTCCCAGGCAAAGGAACGTGAGTGTGCCGACCCCGATCGAATGAGCCAGAACCTCGGTGGGTCCCTCGATCCCTTCGAGCAACCAGGCTCCCAGCACCACGGAAAGAATACCGGCTGCAATCCAAAAACCCCAAAGAGGGGAAAGCTCCGGAATGGGGGAGGCGGCTAGCCGCCTCGCTGTCTCTCGGTGAAAAAGTCCTCCGGTCAGACGGACGGGTCCTCTGGTCATTCGGGCAATTCCCTGGACGCTCACTCTCCTCGAGCCTCCTGCGCGGCTTGGGCTGCGCTCACGAGGCCCTCCGCCCATTGATCCGGGCTGAGGTGTCGGATGATCCGCTCCGATTCCTTTCCCAAGCCCCGCCTCTCTTTATCGGTCATGGCGCCGATTTTCGCCAGCAGCGCCGCGAGGCGATCGCTCTCTCCGGGAGAAAAGAGAAAACCGTTTCCCGCCTGAACAAGCTCAGGAGCACACCCGCAGGTATCCGATACGATAACCGGCAAGCCGGAGGCCATCGCTTCGTTGACGACGAGCCCCCAAGGCTCGATCGTGCTCGGGAGAACGAAACAATCCGAAAGGGCGTAGTATGGGGGGAGCTCTGCCGTCGGAACAAAGCCCCGATGGATCACCTCGGGGATCCGATGTTCTTGCACGTATCGCTCGAATTCCGCGCGCAGCGGGCCATCACCCAAGAGAACCAAGCTTCTGTCCCCTCCTTGGTCCCGATACGCACGATAGGCTCGCAAGAGACCGAAAACATTTTTTTCGGGTGCCAGCCGGCCTGTAAATAGGAAGTAGCGTAAGGGAAGCCCAAGCCGTTTTCGCCAAATCTCCTCCTGGGCTCGCGTTCTCTGCGCGCCAATGGAGAAGAAATCATTATCAACGACAGAGTGAGGTCCCCAAATCCGATCGGAAGGAATGCCCAACTCGATAAGGTACTCGCGATGCCGAAGCCCACCGACAAAGCCCGTGTTGAACAACCGGGGAATCATCCAGCGCTTCAACCCTTCCATGAGCGGATTCCGCCTCTTATCGTGCCGAGTCGTCTCAAAGAGCAGAACGCTCCCCTTACGCCTCTGCCGGGCCCACCACGTCGCTCTCTGCAAGACAGGCAGGCCATATCCGGCCGTCGCGATCACATCCGGCGTGACCTGGTCGAGAAATTCCCTCATCCGAAACGCAGCTTCCCTCTGATCGATCTGCTCGAATGCCCCGGTGCAAAGACTGAAAACCGGGATACCTCGCTCCTCTTTTTCTCCAAGCCATGGGTGGCTCTTCTGGGTTTGGGAAAGCTCGACAAACACCGGGTCGATGCCGCGCCGCTTCAAAAGAGCTCGTGCCCGTGCAAGGTGATAGGGCCCAAAATGGGCGTAACAGATCAGAAGCCTCATCACTCTTCGAGAAGGTTCAAAAACGTCGGGCTTCCACCTTGTGTCGACGCCCGCAACGATAGCGGCCTAGACCTTGGCGGCTTCAGCCTGCAATCGACCGTAGGTTCGCGCAAGGAAGCCCGCATAACTCTCCCAACCAGATGCTCGCACCGCCGCTCCCGCCGCCGCTTCTCCCGTTTCCGAAACAAGCTCCGGGTTGCGGTATAAACTCTCCAGAACCTCCGCAATTCGCTCCGGAGAGCGGATGGGTACCACGAAGCCCGTCCGGCCGGGGGCAATCAGATCGGCCGCACCCGTATTTTCCGTAACGATCGCGGGGAGGCCGCATGCCATGGCTTCCAGGCAGGCAACTCCAAACCCGTCTTCGATCGACGGAAGCACGAAAACCGACGACCGCCGATAGTACCGCGGTAGCTCGGCGTTCGGGACCCAAGGGATATGCTCGTATAGCCCTTGGTAGTGTTTCAATACCGGCTTCATGGATTCACTCCATGCGCCGATGAGGAGAAGCTCCGCATCGGGGAACCGAAGCAAGCGCCATGCCTCCAGCAGGTCGATATGGCCCTTCCTAGGAGAGAGGTGTGCGACACAGAGGACGCGGAAGGGCTTCCGAAGCTGGCTCTTCCGAGGCTCTGCAGTAAATCGAGCCAGATTCACCCCGTAGGGGATCAGGTGGATCTGCTTCTCGCGAAAACCGTTTTGGAGAAAGGAGCGCTTCAGCCATCGGGAAGCGACGAGCAGATGATCGACAGACTCCAATTCTTCCAGCAAGCGTTGCCCGCCGGAACTCGTCTCCTTTTCGAGCACAAGTCCCAAGCGGGCTTCCTCCTCTTCCAGGAGAGCGGCCAGCGCGCGCGGATGCGCATTGACCGGTTCGCCCAGGAGAAGACTCCCCTCGGATTTCGCCCTGCGCAGGATGCGGCGCGCCGTGCCGTGGAGGAGGATGTGCCAAAGAGGAGCAGATGACCACGAACGGAGCACCGCGTTCTCCCACCAATCCAAGAGAGCGGGAAGGAGCCGTCGAGTGCGAGTCTCCCCGAGGAGGCGATCGCACGCCCGCATGAGGTATTCCTTCCCCCATAGGTTGACCGCAATTTGTGACCCGGATGGCAAGATCTGCTGGCCAATCCGGTGAGAATAGTAAAAGCGATTGAGAATTCCGCGATCCGCCAGGTAAGAGACGTAATTGTGAAAATGGAATCGTCCGCAAACCGCTAGATTCACAAATGGGGGATTCTGCATGAGATTGCCCTGTTTTTACGATCGCCTCAACCAACCGAAGCCGAAACACGGCTCACGTCGCCCCAGCCATTCCTCGTCCGCGCACATCCGTCTTCCCACCTATCCTGACCAGCTCGGGACTCGCGCTTGTCCGCGCTTGCCCTACGCTGCAAAGAGAGCATAAGGTCGCTCAGCTTCGCCCTCGGGCGAGAATTACTTTCCTTTTTATGGCTTGTATCTGCCATCCCGCGTAGGCAAGTACACGCGTCGCCTCCGGGAGGCCAAACATCCGGAGCAAGAGAACAAAGCTCGTCAGGGAAAGTACGGAGGCGACTCCCAAGCGAAGCAAGGTGCCAGCCTGCGAACCATGACAGAGCCACCCTTTGACCCCATAAGCCACCGAGCCCGCAACAGCGCTGGCAAAAAGAAGGCTTGCCACGAAGCGACTCCAGGAGCGCCATCCGTTCGCGTCGGTGCTTCGCGATGCGGCGGCTAGCCAGAGAAAGCTTATCCAACCGATCCCTGGGGTAAGCCATGCCAAGCCGGCAAGACCGAAGCGCCGTGCCGTTACCTCAGAGCACGTCATTATCAGGATCGCACCGATTACGGAGACGGCGCTAGGGAACAGGGTCTCGCTTCGAGAATAGAAAGCTTTTTGCAAGAAGGCCGTTCCTGCCGCAGCCGGAATCACGAAGGCCAGGATGGTCACCACAAGGCTTGTCTCTTCAATCGCTGCACCGGAAAAAGCGCCCCGAGCCAGGAGCACCGAGATCAGGTCTCGACTGAAGATGGTGCAAAGAAGCGCCACTGGGGCCGAGAAAAAGAGCATCAACCGCAATCCCTCCCGCCAAAGTCGCCGGAATTCCAGCCCCTCCTTGGCACTCCAAGCATCCGACAGTCGCGGAAAGAGAACCGTTGCGAGAGCTCCCGGCACAATCAGTCCTAGTTGCAGAACCTTCCAGGCATATCCAAAGCTGGCGACAGAGCCCGGAGGAAGGAGGGAAGTCGCCCGGGTCAAGAAAAGCACGCCAGCATAGCCTACGCCCAATGTCAGAAAAAGGGGTAAGCCATTCTTAAGAAATCGAACCACTGTCTGGACAGAAAGTGTTCCTACGGACCAGAGCGGCCACCCTTCCTGTTTCACCAGAGGCAAGAGTCTACCCATAAATAGCAGGGCGATCAGAAAACACCCAAGGATCGGGGCGAGAACCAGCCCATTTGGCCCGGTCCAGAGAATCGCGCCAAGAAGGAGCAGGTTGTAGAGGCCTTGAGCGAATGGTTGGACCCAGAAAATTCCATGGCATTGGAAAAGCCCGGTCATGATCCCGAACCAGGCGAGCGGCAGAACCGCCAGAGAAAAGGAGCGCATGAAGGAGGTCGCGCTTACAGAGCCCGCTGGATCGAGTCCGGGGGCGAACCAGCGTGCAAGGGGCGAGGCAAAATGACTCCCCGCTGCCGCGAAGACGATCCCGAGCGCGAGAAAGAAAACCCCAAGTCCGGAAATCGCGCTCCAACCTTCCCTGGCTCGTTTATTCCGAGAAACCTCGGAAAAAAATGGGACTACAAGATTGGGCAGAATGCCCCAAGCAATTGATTGGGCAAAGAGAAAAAAGACAAGCCCTACCCGATACCCGTCGACCAGCGGGCCAATTCCGTAACGCCATCCCAAGGCAAGCTCGACAAGAAATCCGGAGAGCGGGCCTAAGAACGAGAGGATGCTGAGGCCGATCGCACTGCGGGCGACCCGGTGTGGGCCCGACGGTACTCGGTAAGAGAGAGCATCTGGTCCCGCTCCCTCTGCGGGAGCAGCCAATCCGGGCATGCAGCCAGGATTCTCCAGGTCAGATTCCATGTCGGCTCGTCCTCATCGTCGCAAGTCTTCCCACTCCGCGCCAGCCGTCGGCATCCAAAAATGTCCGGGAGCGACATGCACCATTCCCCATGCGGCGGTTGCCCATGCGACAGGCAATCTTTAGCTCCTTCCCTTTTTCATCTCCTGGAAAACACAAAACCACCGGTCGATTCGTGCTGCGGAAAAAAACGCCGCCCGTCTTCAGGGAATCGAAGCAGGAACAGATGAGATCTATTCCCGCCTTTTCGTCTCGCCTTCTGCACTCTCCGGGGATCCCGCATTTTTCGTGGCAATACAGACGACCTCCTCCCCGGCCTGCGGCCGGAATCGAACCAGGAGGGGTCCGATGATCCAATCCATCGCGCGCGCCCAGAAGGTCTCGAACACTTCAGTGGTCGAGCGCCCCGCATTTTTCCGGCTCCAGTGCCACCAGAAACCCATATCCATCGGGCTCGTGCTGACCTCGGCCCTTACGGGCAAACCGCTCAGGATCGCCTGGTAACCCGAGGGGCTCGGCAGGATCAGATGGCGCGGAGGGTCCAACTCCCGCCAAATCGCTCGAAGGCACCGCGCATTCCAACCCGTCGGATTCGGAGAAAGGCTCACGAGGACGCCTCCGGGACGCAGAGCAGCGACACAACGCTCCAGCGCCGCTCGCGGATCGAGAAGATGCTCGATGACGTGGCTGAGCGTGATCGCATCATAGGAGCCTGGCCTAAGCTCTGCGTCCTCGATTCCACCCCGCTGTACGGGAAGCCCAAGCTTGGTCGATTGCCCCGCCGCCCGTCCATCGGGCTCGATTCCCTCGACCTCCCATCCCAACTCTCGCATCAGGGTAAGGAACTCCCCGCTGCCACTGCCCACATCGAGCAGTTTGCCTCGCTCCCGGAAAGAGAGGAAACGCACCATTCGCCCGCCGGGAAACCCTGGGAGGAGCGCCTGGACGCTCCTTGCCCAGCCACGCCCGCCCGCCCCTTCCCACCATTGCTCCGGAATCCGGTAGCCGAAGCGACCTTCCAGGATAGCCAGCTTGATCGAAAGGCACAGTCTCCCGATCGCATGGCGGGCAGTAGGGCCCGAAAAAACCGGAGCGTCGTGCGTATAGTAGTTCTCAGGATAAAACCCAGGAATCGCTTCCGGTCGAGGAAGCGGGTCCATCCAGAGGGATCCGCAACCGCTGCATCGCTGATAGGTCCAGCTTCCGGGGAGCTTGAGGGCAAGGTCCCGACAATCGCTTATGGTTTCACACGGCTCACTATCGCATACTGGACAGTTGTAGCGATAGAATTCGACGTCATCCTCCAAAGTCTCTCTCGTGGCTCTCAAAGAACGCTGCCTCCTCGCTGTTTTACATGGTAAGGGGCGTCTACCGCGCTCCACAGAAGCCCCGCTTCTGGACACGAAGATGCCTGCCCGAAACTTACTCTTTTTTCCAGCAGACTCCCTTTTCATCAATTTCGCGTAATGGAGAGCAAATCCCCCTCCCCTTGCGATATTCATCGACGGCTTGTCTGCAGCCATTGACAACATAATAATCATCAATGATGCAATATCCTCCAACGCTCAGCTTCTCATAGAGCGAGTTGAGGATCGCCATGGTCGAGCCTTACATATCTCCGTCGGCGCGGAGAACCGCGAGCTTCTCAACTGGAGCTGAAGGTAGCGTCTCCTCAAAATACCCCCTGATAAAGACGATCCGATCGTCAAGCAGACCATAGCGTCGGAAGTTGTCTCGGACCTCCTCTTCTGTAACCGCCAAGTAGGAGACCTCGTGCAGCCGATCTCCCGTATCGGCTGGGTTCTTTGATACCATAGGCGGAGGTAATCCCGCGAAGGAGTCCGCGAGAAAGACTCTCCTTCTCGAGTCTCCGTAAGAAGCGAGGACACCCTTCATAAAAATCGCACACCCTCCCCGCCAAACCCCCGCCTCGAGCAGATCCCCCTCGACTCCATTCGAGAGAACTTCTTCAATGCATTCCTGGAGATTCGTCAACCGCTTCCAGCCAACCATGGTGTGTGCGTATAATGGCCAGAACGTACCATTGAGCGCGCTTTCTTCTGGGTAACGTTTTGCTAAAATAAAGTCCCTGCGCTGAAGCAACCCGACAATAAGGCGCACCGTCTGATTGATCCAACGAGACCGTCGCCATTGGTTCACCACGCCGATTTGCTCGCGCCACAACCGAAAGGTTAAGCTCTTTTTCAGGAGCTGCAGGTAACGGTTGCGAAGTTCGGCCACGGCACCCTGCTCTGACGGATTGATCGCTCCGGTCATTACATTATCCACGCCGTCCATATGATACTCTATTAATTGATCAGCAATCCTCCCTCGAAACTTCTTGCTCTTGCCGAAGCTTTCGAAGAAGACAGCGTCAACAGATTTTCGTTTGCACAACTAGCACCCGACATCCGCGTTATCCCATTTTCAGCGTGGTCGCGCGCTAAGACGTCCCTTCTTCGCTCTTCAGTCGACGTTTCCTCGCCGGTTGGCCCTCTTCTCGATGCCGCCACTCCTGCATCCACGTAGAGCCAGTTGGCGATGATACTCAAGCGGAAATTCGCGATGCCCGGCGCGGGAGCAGGGTCTTTTTTTATGAACGGGGAAGTGATTCTGCGCCAGGGAGGGAAAGAATGGCTAGACATCAAGCGACTTTTTCGATGCAATAGGCTTGATGAGACAGCTTTTCCATTCAGGAACCAGTGGGGTAAGGGATTGCGGACTAAATGTTTCGATTGCCAGTTCTCCAGAAGAGACGGAATGGTTCGATGGGCAGTTGAAGGAACGCCACTATCTGGGGGCGGGGCGATCGGTGGGCGACTATTTGCGCCAGGTCATTGAACAAGATGGGCAAGCGGTGGCTCTGCTGGTTTGGGGGCCGGCCTGCTACGCGCTCAAGGATCGGGATCGGTGGATTGGATGGAGCGCCGTACAGCGGGTGGAGCGGCTCAAGTTGATCGTACAAAATCGGCGTTTT
>NZ_KB901875.1:555521-556449 GCF_000379365.1 Verrucomicrobium sp. 3C
TCGACTTCCCCTTTGCCCGCGCCCTGATCGTGGTGCGCAGCCAGCGAACGAAGAAAAAGAGCGGCCTCACCACCACCGAGTCCCGTTACTACCTCTCCAGCGCGCCACCGGATCCGTATTCGCCCCAAGAATGGTTAAACTGGATCCGAGGACATTGGGGCGGGGTGGAAATCCGCAACCATTGGCGACGCGATGTCCTGATGGGCGAAGACCGTTCCCGCTCTCGCCAGCCCAACCTGCTGGCCAACTTGGCGCTCATCCGTAACGCCCTCCTCTCGCTCCTCTCCGAACGCCTCGGCGAACAATCCCTCCCGCAGTTCCGCGAACGATTCTGCTCCACCCCTAAACAATGTCTGGCCATCCTTGCCGCCGCATGAACTCTAAAACAAAAGACCCTGGGGCGTTGCGCAGCGTCTTTTTTTATGAACGGGCAAGTGATTCTGCGCCAGGAAGGGAAAGAATGGCTAAACACGAAGCGACTTTTTCGATGCAATAGCCTCGATGAGGCAGCTTTTCCATTTAGGAACAAGCGGGGTAAAAATTGCCGGTTGCGAGCTTCGATTGCCAGTTCTCCCGAAGAAATCGAATGGTTCGATGGGCAGTGGAAGGAACGTCACGATCTGGGAGCGGGGCGATCGGTGGGCGACTATTTGCGCCAAGTTATTGCCCAAGATGGGCAGGCGGTGGCGCTGCTGGTTTGGAAGGCCGGCCTGCTACGCGCTCAACGATTGGGATCGGTGGATTGGATGGAGCGCCGCATAGCGGGTGGAGCGGCTCAAGTTGATCATACAAAACCGGCGTTTTCTGCTGCTCACTCCCAAGGGGCAGGCGCCCAATCTGGCCTCCCAAGCTCTGGGAGCGGCCTTGCGGGCGTTGCCGGGGCAGTGGCGGGATCGCTTTTGGCTACACTCCGCTTTTGGCCGAGAGC
>NZ_KB901875.1:556549-619326 GCF_000379365.1 Verrucomicrobium sp. 3C
AGTCTGACCCAGCCCCAGCGCCGTCGGCTGGGCTTGCCGCTCAAGAAGGGCACCGGAGGCTTTCATCCGGTTCCCGGCTACAGTGTCTTCTACCAGGTGCTCACCCGCATGGATCCCGAAGCCTTCGCTTCCAGGCTCACCGACTGGTTGCAAGCACAGGGCGGCACGCTGCCGCAGGCGCTGGCCTTGGACGGCAAAATGATTCGTCATCACATTGGCCTCCTGACCTTGGCCCAACAGGAGGATGGCGCCCCGCAAGCGGCGGCGGTCCACGACCAAAAGCAGGGCACGCCCCGTTGCGAACAAAGCGCGGCGGTGGCACTGCTGGAAAAGCTGCCGGCCCTGGATGGCAAAATCATCACGGCCGACCCATTGCATTGTCAGCGGCGCCAGGCCCGTCTCATCGTCGAAAAAGGGGGCGATTACCTGTTCGGGATCAAGGGAAATCAGCCTCGTTTGCTCCAAGAGGCGCAAGCCTTGGACGCCTTGCCCGACACCCCCTTTTTGCCGACAACCAATCCGGTCATGGCCAGGTCGAAACCCGCAGGCTCCATGCCTTCCCCATCGAGCCCCTGGCCGTCGACTTCCCCTTTGCCCGCGCCCTGATCGTGGTGCGCAGCCAGCGAACGAAGAAAAAGAGCGGCCTCACCACCACCGAGTCCCGTTACTACCTCTCCAGCGCGCCACCGGATCAGTATTCGCCCCAAGAATCGTTGGACTTGATCCGAGGACATTGGGGCGGAGCCGAAATCCGCAATCATTGGCGACGCGATGTCCTGATGGGCGAAGACCGTTCCCGCTCTCGCCAGCCCAACCTGCTGGCCAACTTGGCGCTCATCCGTAACGCCCTCCTCTCGCTCCTCTCCGAACGCCTCGGCGAACAATCCCTCCCGCAGTTCCGCGAACGATTCTGCTCCAGTCCTAAACAATGTCTGGCCATCCTTGCCGCCGCATGAACTCTAAAACAAAAGACCCTGGGCGCGGGAGCACGCCAGCGCCGAGATGAGTCCACACAAGGAGCCGCTGCCGCGCATGGCCTTCGGCCCGGGGCCAAAGCCCGCGATCCCGCGAAGGCCCGGGGGCGCGCAAGAGCCAGAGCGCCCGCCCGAGGCCGATGACCCCCATGTCGCAGTTGGTACATGCAGATGCCTTATCCTTGTGTGCAAGCAGATACACTCCTCTCCGTCCTCGGGACGACATAGGAGCCGGAGCGACCCGCCAATGTAATCCAACCAAAAGGCATAAGCTGCTTCCAGCATCGCTCTCTACGAGCCTTCTCGTACGATCGACTCTACCACCAGAGGGCGCCCGTCTACAGCGATCCCGTGCCGAGTTCCGCCCTTACTGGGAGGGAGCGCAAGACGGCCCGATACCCCGCAAGAGTCGGTAAGGCAAGATGCCGAGGCGCATGCAGTTCAGCCCAGAACATGCCCAAATGTCTTGCCTTCCTTCCCTCCAGATTCGGAAAAAAGGTCACCACGCGTCCTCCAGAACGTAGGTGTCAGGGTAATCGCATGCTTATAATCTAGAAAATCGCCGTCTGTTGCTGATCGGGCGGGCGGTGCTTCGGGAGGTTGTCGCAAGCTGGAAAGCCGAGGTAAAGGTATGAGAATCACCCTGGGCCAGAATGCGACGACTACGCCGGCGATCCCCACGGCGATTCAACGGGCAACGGACCGAGATTTTCTAGCCGGCAATCATGCGAACTCTGACTCTTGGCTTGTCTCCCCACCTCGAGCCCAGCGGCCGCCGGCGCTGGCCCCCAGATCCCCTCCCTTTCCCATCACTACAATCGCCGCCACCACATAGAGCCAGTTGGCCATGATGCTCAAATCAAAGTTTGCTATCCCCTGCAAGCAGGCGCTGATCACCGCAACGAGCCCGCCGAGCACCAGTCTCTTGCGCCTTCGACCCTCCGTTCGGGCCAGAGACCGCGATCCCGCCATTAGCAGCGCCAGGATCAACCAGAACGCCAACCCGAGACCCACCACCCCTGTATCACAGAGAAGCTGCATGTAATCGCTCTCGGCATGGGTGACCGCGTGGTTGCCGGGAAAGACCGTACGCACCAGACCGAATGCGAAATCAAAGGTCCCTAACCCTGTCCCCGTCCAGGCAAAGCGGCGCCAAAGCTCCAGAGCCTCCGGCCAGAGCGCTAGGCGGGGGCTCTGATCGAGGGCCAGTGCCTCGCCCCCAAGCCGCTCGGTCGCGCCTAGAAAAAGATCGGCCGCGATCCAGAGGGCAGCAAGAAGCCCGGCCACGAAAAACCCTGCGATTCCCAGCAAGCCCCTTCGCTCCTCCCGTCCTTGGGACGCAAACCAGAGTGCCATGAGGAAGAGGGCAAGGAGGAGGCTCACCATCGCCCCGCGCGATTTCGAGGTCAGCACACCCGCCGCCATGATGAGGAGAAGCAGCGGAAGAAGGAGCCGCTCGAAGAGCTCATCCGGCGGCAGCCGCACCCAAGTCCGCCAGTCGAAGCGTTGGTCGTTCTCCCATCGTAGCGACTGAGCCGAGAGGTAGCCGAGCCCCAGCAGGACGATCAACAGGAGCAGACCCCCCATGTGACTCCGATTGACGTAGGGGCCAAAGGGATCACCGCCATGGATCGGGCGAACCCAGTAGAGGTAACCGTTCCATGTCGCTCGCTGGATGATTCCGAAGAGCGTCAAAGCCGCACCTGCGGCCAAGATGGCAAGCAGGAGCCGACGAAGCCGGCGACCATCCGAAACAATGTTCCAGAGAAGAACAGCATACAGGCCAATTCCTGCAAATTCCCAGGCATAGCGCCGGGTCATCTGAGGATCGACCGAGAGCGCAAACCATCTCGGGGCTGAGATTCCGAGAAGATGTGCCGCCTGCTGCTCCAGTCGGAAGCGCTCCGGGCAGAGCAACGCAACGAGGCCCGAGGGGATCGGCATCACCTGAAAGCTCACCCAGGCCAGGAAGCAGACGGCCGGGATCCACCCTGACGGGAGATGCAAGGGCCTTCCCGTGGCGGACGCTCGAACTATCCAGACGGCCAGGAGCAACGCGGTGGCAGAGAAGACTGCGGCCTGCGCCCAGGGTTCGACGGCACCGAAGAGCCAGGGGGCCAGCACGAGCACTCCGAGCGCCCCCCCCTCGAGGATTCCTTCGGTCCAGCGGGAGAGCCGGCTAGGGCGCGCGGATTCCGGGTGCGGACGAGGCTCCCCGGAAGTCGATTCCCGGTACTGAGTCGACGATCTCCATCTCATCGAACCACGCCATCCCATAGGTGGGGGGTTCCCACTCGGAGGTCCCTTTCCATTTGATCTGCAAGAGTGCCGGGCCGCCGTCAGAAGGTACATCCACCGGAACCGCAAGCTCGGACCAATCGGTCGTGCCGCCTAGTACGGGAGTGGTCGCCCACACGGTACCGGTTTCCGCGTCGCAGACTTCGAGGACCAGCCCCGAGCTGCTCGTGAGTTCCTCGGCCTTGCCCTTCGCGCGCAGCTCGTAACGATGGCCGGGGGTCAAGAGGACCGTCTGTTCGACAAAGACATGGTCGCTTTCCACCGCAAGTCCGCTCAGGCGGATCCGGAGGGAGGTCTTCCCCGCCGAAGCCTGCTCCTGATCCCGGCGGACGCCCACACCGTTCTGTCGCTTGGTCCTCCATCCGAAGCCCCATCCCACGAGCTCCTGCTCGAATCCCCCGTTCGAGACGATGCCTCCCCCGGGATAGAGGTTCTCCCAGGCCTTCCTCGCGTCGGAGAGCTGGCCCGCTTCCCAGAGCGCTTCCACGTAGCGGCGGGAAAGCGCGGTGTCGAACGGCTTCCTTTCCCGCTCCGCCCGCGCCCAGAGCTGGGCCGCCTCGCCCAGCCACTGCTCCTTCAGCGCGAGGTCGAAGTAGGCGGCGAGCAGCCGGGAGTCTTTTGTCGGAACGAGCCGAAGCGCGCCTTCTTTTCCCCAAGTCGCCTTCGCGATGTAGGCCGCTTGGCGACGCAGATCGGGATCGTAGCGGAAGACAAGCCGGAGATCGCGGAAGGCCGTGCGAAGCTCCCCCAGCTCGATCGCCAAAGTCGCCGCCTTGAGGCGAATCGAGCTGACCGGCCCCGCTTCCCTTCGGCATTCGGCGAGCATCGCCTTGCCCTCATCGAGCCTTCCTTGATTCGCTCGCTCCTGGGCGAGGGCAAGCCACCGCTCCGGCTGGAGCGGTGCCACGAGGAGCCGCTCCCTCGGGCTCTGCGAATCGAGCAGGCGGACGGCCAAGAGGAGAAGCAGGCATCCACTACCCAGAATTCCCAAGCTCCGGCTTCGCAGAGGAACCGTCGGACCGCTCTCGGACTCGATCGCCTTGGTTGGCGGCATGCTCGTTTCAGGACCGCTCAGAGAAGCCACCAGACGGCGGCTGCCCTTGCTCCTCGGGAAGCCGGTAGGCGTAATGATAGGCGCAGTAGGATCGGGCCGACGTCTGCACCCGGTTGAGGATGATCCCGAGGATCCGCGTATTAACGACCAAGAGGGTCTCGACGACCCGGCGCGCTTCCGAGCGGTCGACCTGTCCATCGCGGAGCACCAGGATGGCACCGTCGACCAGAGTCCCCAAGACCGCGGCGTCGGGCATGCCGGTCAAGGGCGGACAATCGAGCAGGACGTAGCCGAAGTGGGAGCGGGCCCACTGGCAGAGGTAGGCCATCGCCGCCGCGCCGAGAAGATCGGCGGGGTGGCAGGGAGTGCGGCCCGCTCCGATCGCCCAGACGTTAGGGAGAGCGGTCGGCTGGACGGCCTGTTCCAGCCCCGCCTGGTTGGTCAGCAGCTCGGAGAGTCCCGGATGGGGACGGAGCCCCAAGGTCTTGTGAAGATTGGGGCGGCGCAGGTCGCAATCGACCAGGAGGACCGTACCCTGCTGGCCGAGGACGGTGCCGGTGTTGATGACCGTCGACGTCTTTCCCTCCCCCATCTGGGAACTCGTGATGAGCATCAACTGCGGTCGCCGGTCGGGTAGGCTGTAATGAAGAAGGGTGCGGATCTGGCGAAAGGAGTTGCTTACCGCCGAGTCGGGTGACACGTGCGTCGCGAGGGCCATCGGAATGCCGGTAGGGATCTCGTCGATCCCTTTGGCCTGGAGCTTCTGGGTATCTGGAACCATACCCAGGACGGGAAGGCACAAGGCCCGCTCGACCTCGTCCTTTCCACGGAGCCGGGTATCGAACTTCGCCAAGCCGATAGCCAACCCGATTCCGCCCATCCCCCCGCCCAGAAAACCGAGGAGCAGGTTGCGGCCTTTCTTCGGGCGGGACGGGAAGCCGGGGATCTGGGCGCTCTCGACCACCTCGACGTTGCTCGCATTGAGGGCCGAGGTGATGTCGGTCTCGCGCATCCGCTTCATGACGCTCGCGTACATCTCCCGATCGGTGTCGGCCTCGCGCTTGAGCATGGCATAGTGCGCCAGGGCCTTGCCCTCCCCGCGCACCTTTTCCATCGAGTGCTGAAACTCCTGCTCCAGGCTTTCGTAGTTCGCCTTAGCCGCCTCGAAGTCGGCCTCGAGGTCGGCTACGCTCCCCTCCTTTTCCTGGGCGAGTTCCTCCTTCAGCCCTTCGATTTCCGCGTGAAGCCGCGTCATGCCCGGATACTCGGGCTTGTAGGTCTCCTCCATCTGGTTGTACCTAGCGACCTCCTTGAGGAGAAGCTTCTTGATTTCCAGCGTGTAGGGATTTTCGGGCACGCCTGCCCTACCGTCGGCGAGCGCAGCCTTCGCTCGCTCGAGCCGGATCTCCTTCTCCAGCATCCGGAGCCGGGCGCGCAAGAGCGAATCCCTGATCTGGGCCACCTCCTTCTCGGCCGGGGCCTTTTCCTGGGGGGACAAACGCGCGATCCCCGCCTCTGCCATGAAGTCCGCGAGCCGCTCCTCGCTTTGGGCCATCTTCTTCCGTAGGGCATCCATTTGACCCGCCAGAAACTTCCGCGCATGACGGTTCGCCTCGAGCTTCCGGTCGAGGCCGAAGTTGATGAACGAATCGGCATACCCGTTGGCGAGCCGCATGGCGACAATCGGCTGGCCACTTTCGCATCGAATCCGCACGAGCCGCGTACCCTTGACCGATTCTACCATGAGAGACCCCATGAGGATGCCCACCAAAGGAGAAGCGTGGACCTCCCCCTCCGCGTCGCCTTTTTGAGTCGCCTGTAGCGAAGCCGCCTTGAGGCCGAACCAGTCCGGATGCTCCTCCAGATCGAGCCGCTCGACCACCCGGGCGGCCAACCCTCGGCTCCTCAAAATCTCAAGTTCGGTTTTGTAGACGGTGTCATACTCGAAGGCGTTGGCCGACTCGTCGCCGACCTGCCGATAGGGGAGGATCGAGTTCCCCGCCCCGGTGCCGATCTTCACCACGGCGGCCGCTTCGTAGACCGGCTTCTGCGTGAAGGTCACCACGACCGTCAAAACGAAGACGCAGCCAAAGAAGGTGAGAGCCGCTCCGCGGTAGCGGTTGACATCGGAGAGGAGGGCACGCACTCCCTCCCAACCCCCCTCTTCCGGATAGGGCTCCGCCAAAGCCTGCGCCCCGGAAGCCAAGGGCCCGAGACTTTCCCGCGGCCTTGGTTGAATTTCCTCCATTGGAGACTACATCCCAAGTAGCCAGACCGCCATGATTCCCGGATAGATGAGGTCCTTCACGACGGTCCACGCGACCATCCCGCCGCTAAACCCAACGATGACCACATCCTCTTTTTGGAGCGCAAAGTCGACTCGGCCGCTGTTCTTTTTACTGAGGTCGAGCTTGATCTCCTGCCGCTGTCCGTTGGGTAGCAGCCGATAGACCCTGACTTTGCTCATCTCCCCAATCTGACTCGGCCCACCCGCGGCGATGATGGCCTGCTGCGCCGTCATTTGTCCTCCAAGGATGTCGACCGCCTTTGGACTTTTGACGTTGCCGCCCACGTAGACCGTTCCCGCGCGCGGCACCTCCACAATATCGCCGGGGCGCAGGAGGAGATTTCCCCTCTCCCCCCTGCCATCCAGCAGTTGCCGCAAGTCGATTTCCACGATGCCTGGAGCGAGCCCGCCCGGAGAAACTGTTTTCGCTCCCTGTTCCGGCCCCGAAGAGGCGGGCGCCTTTTTGCCCGCGGTCGAAGGGCGCTCCGGCAAGCGCCGCAACAGGTAGACTCTTGGCGAAGCCTCATCCTTGAGACCCCCGGCCATCCCGATTGCATCGGTAACGCGCATCCGAGTGCTCATGTCAAAAAGGCCGGGATGCTGGACTTGCCCCATCACGGCTACCTTGTGGCTGCGCATCTCGGCGACCGAGACGGAAACCTGGGGATTCCTCACATACTTTTCCGCAAGCAGCGTCCGCAGCTTCTCGTGAAGCTCCTCGGCCGTCATCCCCTCCACCCGGAGCTGGCCTAAAAGCGGCAGCAATATGGTTCCGGCGGGGGTCACCCGCATCTTAACGTTCCTCAGCTCCGGCACATCGGCCACCTGGATCTCAAGAAGGTCCCCGCCTCCCAAGGGGGCTTCGTTACGATCGGGTTCCTGCGTCGCCTGCCCCAAGACGACATGGTTGATCCGACTGTTCGGGGAGTCGAGACTACCTCCCGGGTATGTGGTGACCAGCGGAGGAACCGGCGCCTTGGTGCTCGAGCAGGCGCCTAGGGCAAGCGCAGCCATGAGCGCGAGCATGGCATGCGAGAGAGCCGCTCGCACCGACAACTTGCGCAAGCGGCTCTTCATGCAGTAATGCGGTAGCTAAACGGGCCTGGTCTCACCGGCCTCCCCGAGCGAGCCGCTTATGGGCTCGTCGATGTCACCGGCACGGCCGTCGAGGGCGTGGTAGTAAACGCCGCCGCAGCACCAACACCGGCACCCACGGCCGCCAAGGTTGCGACCCACACCCACCAGGGCAATCCACCGCCGCCGACGGCTTTCTGACCGTAGGGGTACCAGACGTTCTTATACAGATAGCCCTTGTAGCTTCCGTTCTTGGCAAAGCCTGCAGTCGCTCCCGCCGGCTGACCCGCATCGGCCGGGACATCGGCGTCGGTGAACGTCTTGTTGATCGGCGGTACGACCCCTTTCTGAAGGGCGAATCCACCCTCCTGCGGTACATACCCGAACGACTGGCCGTTCATGCCGTAGACCGGCTTCGCCCCGGCGGGTAGGGTTGTGTCCCCTTCTTCGAGGCCAGCGGGAGCTTGGGTACGCTTGATCTTCGCAACGGCCCCGGTGCCGACATCGACCGGGTTCCCGGCGGTGGCGAGCGTCACCTTGTGTGTAGCCAAATCTTCAACCGGCAGACTCCCCTTGGTCATGTAGATCGCCGTGTTGCCATAGGCGCCCAAAAGGATCTCTCCTTCGCGAAGCTCCTTGCCGGTGGAGGTCGCATGGAACTTCTCACTCTCAAAGACGAGGCGCGAGCCGGCGGGCAGACGGAAGCGGACGATTCCCGACTCTACCTTTGCTACGACACCCGTCCCGGTTTTCTGGAGGACCATCGACCCGTAGGGCCCAAGAGCGATCGAGCCGCCACCCAACAGATTGACCCGGGCGGTGCCGTCTTGGGTCTCAATCCGAGCTCCGCTCGCCAGCGGCATGTTGCCGCCTCTGAGCGGAAGATGGATTCCGTTTTGGGCCAAAGTCCCCACACCAGTAACGTTGCCCACGGAAGCAGCCGCCACCGATGCCGCCCAGAGCGCGGGCGAAATCGGGGCTGTCGCCATCAGGATCGCCGCTGTACCTGCCAAGGACGTTGCCGTCCAGAATCGAGACAGCTTCTTCGAACGAAGCAGTCCCACCGAATCCTTTTTCCTATAGTTCATCTTTCCTCCCCGTTGTTTTTCTGGCTGTGGTTTTCCCTTATACACAAAACCTGTGAAAGGTTTAGGGAATTTCTTACCCGCGTCAACGCTTTTCTTGCCCACACGTTCGCCCACATGGGAAGCCACTACTTCCCCTTTCCGCCGAAAACCGCGGGAATCGTCCGGAAAAGGATCTGAATATCCAGCCAGGGACTCCAGTGCTCGATGTAGTAGCGGTCGAGCTCGACCGCCCGCTCGAAGCGGGGGTCGCTCCGGGCTTCGACGGCCCAGAGGCTGGTCATTCCCGGCTTCACGTCGAGCCGGCGATAGTAGCCGACGCTCAGCTCCTCGTAGCGGGCCACCTCGTCGGGCGTGGGGGGGCGGGGTCCGACTAGGGACATTTCCCCTTTGAGTACGTTCCAGAGCTGTGGAAGCTCATCGAGGCTGTACTTGCGCAGGATCCGGCCGATTGGGGTGATCCGGGGGTCGTCCGAGATCTTGAACATCGGCCCCTGCCGCTCGTTCCGGGTGGCGAGCTCCGCTTTCCTGGCGTCCGCATCCGGTATCATGGTCCGGAACTTCCAGCAGAGGAAGGTCCTCCCTTTCCGTCCGATCCGGGCGGAGCGATAGAAGACCGGGCCTCCGTCGTGGGCCTTGATCGCGATCGCCAGCCCGAGGAAGAGGGGGGAGAGCAGGAGAAGACCGGCAAGCGATCCCCCGAAATCGATGGCGCGCTTGAGCAAAAGGCAGAGCACCGGCACGGGCTCCCAATGGACCGGCACGATCGGTCGGCCGGCGATCAGCTCGAGCGCCCGCCAGTCGGGCCGGATGGCCGATCCTTCCGCCGGATGGACCGGAAGGAGCCAGACGTTCTTGCGACGGGCGCGCGCCTCCGCGGCGATCAGCTCCCACTGCTCCCTTTCCAAGGAACGGGCGATGAAGACCTCGTCGACCAGGAAGCGGTCGAGGATCTGCGGAAGGTCGGCGATCTTCCCTAGAATCCCTTCTCCCTCGGAGTCGTCGACGAAGCCCCGGACGAAGACCCCCAGGTGGGCGGACGCCGAAAGGCTCCCCGCGAGTTCCCGGCTGCGGGGACCGGCTCCCACGATGAGCACATGATGCCATCCATTTCCTGCGTCGACATCCCGCCGCGCGAGATTCCAGAACAAGACCCGCCACGCAGGCAAGGCAACCAGGGACATCCCGCAGAGCCATAGGACCATGAGGCGGCTGATCGGCATCCGCGCCATGTAAAAGACGACCATGAGCAGGACCGCCCCTTGCAAGACGCCCTTGGCCACCGCCCAGAGCTCCCGGCTCTCGCCCCTCGCCCAGGCGAGCGTGTATACTCCTTCGCGCTGGAGGAAGAGGAGGACTAGGGCCAGATAGAGCAGGAGAAAGCCCAAATGACGGTAGCTCCTCTCCCAGGTGATCGTTCCTCCCTCCACGGAGGTGCGCAGCCAGAAGACCAGGATTCCGGCGGCGAGTATCAGGAGGCTGTCCACGAGGACCGCCAACCGGTCCTGGCGAACGCCGCGGCTCCCCGCCCAGACCCCCCGGGCCGCTCCCCTTCCCGCGATCAAAGGCAGGTTGGGGGAGGTCATGGCCACCGGCTCCCCCCGAGTCCGCATTTTTGAAGAGAAGCTGCCGCCCTTGGCCGCTCCGCTCTCGGGAACGCCAGACTCCTTTTTTGTGACCTGTAAAAATACGTCACGGACATTGGCCTTACGGCCCGACCGGCGCGACGACTCCTACGGGCTGCCCTGTAACTGGCTGCCCTCTGACTGCCGCTTAGGCTTGTACCAAGACAAAAGGGGCATGGACAAGCGCAATCCGCAGGGTCTTTTTTTATGAACGGCCAAGTGATTCTGCGCCAGGGAGGGAAAGAAAGGCTAGACATGAGGCGACTTTTTCGATGCCATAGGCTCGATGAAACAGCATTTCCATTCAGGAACCGGTGGGCCAAGGGATTGCGGACTGGAAGTTTCGATTGCCAGTTTTCCCGAAGAAATCGAATGGTTCGATGGGCAGTTGAAGGAACGCCACTATCTGGGGGCGGGGCGATCGGTGGGCGACTATTTGCGCCAGGTCATTGCCCAAGATGGGCAGGCGGTGGCGCTGCTGGGTTTGGGGCCGGCCTGCTACGCGCTCAAGGATCGGGATCGGTGGATTGGATGGAGCGCCGTACAGCGGGTGGAGCGGCTCAAGTTGATCGTACAAAATCGGCGTTTTCTGCTGCTCACTCCCAAGGGGCAGGCGCCCAATCTGGCCTCCCAAGCTTTGGGAGCGGCCTTGCGGGCGTTGCCGGGGCAGTGGCGGGATCGCTTTGGCTACACTCCGCTCTTTTGGCCGAAGAGCTTCACCGATCCCGGAGGCCTATGCGGGGACCTGCTACAAGGCGAGCAACTGGGAGGCGGTAGGCTACAGCGCGGGCTACAGCCGCCATCGGGCCGATTTTTATCTGCCCAACGACCGGCCCAAGCGGCTCTGGCTGCGTCCTCTTTCGGCGCAAGCGCGGCAAACGTTACGAGCGGTCCAATTACCCGAAGAGTGCCGCGCCGGTTTGAGCGCGAGGCCCTCGGGCACGCTGCCGGTCAACGCCCAGCAAGTCGAATCGTTGCTGGAGGTCTTTTGGAAAGCGCCCGATCCGCGCAAGAAGAACGCCCACTATCCGGTCGGGCCGGTATTGACCTTGATCGCGATGGCGCTTTTGGCCGGGCGGCGGGAGATCGCCGAGATCGCCCGGTTTGCCACTACGCTGACCCAACCCCAGCGCCGTCGGCTGGGCTTGCCGCTCAAGAAAGGCACCCGAGGCTTTCATCAGGTTCCCGGCTACAGTGTCTTCTACCAAGTGCTCACCCGCATGGATCCCGAAGCCTTCGCTGTCAGGCTCACCGACTGGTTGCAAGCGCAGAGCGGCACGCTGCCGCAGGCGCTGGCCATGGACGGCAAAATGATTCGTCACCACATTGGCCTCCTGACCTTGGCCCAACAGGAGGACGGCGCCCCGCAAGCGGTGGCGGTCTACGACCAAAAGCAGGGCACGCCCCGTTGCGAACAAAGCGCGGCGGTGGCGCTGCTGGAAAAGCTGCCGGCCCTGGATGGCAAAATCATCACCGGCGACCCGTTGCACTGTCAGCGGCGCCAGGCCCGCCTCATCGTCGAAAAAGGGGGCGATTACCTGTTCGGGATCAAGGGAAACCAGCCGCGATTGCTTCAAGAGGCTCAAGCCTTGGACGCCTTGCCCGACACCCCCTTTTTACCGACAACCAAATCGGTCATGGCCGAGTCGAAATCCGCCAACTCCATGCCTTCCCCATCGAGCCCCTGGCCGTCGACTTCCCCTTTGCCCGCGCCCTGATCGTGGTGCGCAGCCACCGCACGAAGAAAAAAAGCGGCCTCACCACCACCGAGTCCCGTTACTACCTCTCCAGCGCGCCACCGAATCAGTATTCGCCCCAAGAATGGTTGAACTGGATCCGAGGACATTGGGGCGGGATCGAAATCCGCAACCATTGGCGACGCGATGTCCTGATGGGCGAAGACGGTTCCCGCTCCTGTCAGGCCAACCTGCTGGCCAACTTGGCGCTCATCCGTAATGCCCTCCTCTCGCTCCTCTCCGAACGCCTCGGCGAACAATCCCTCCCGCAGTTCCGCGAACGATTCTGCTCCACCCCTAAACAATGTCTGGCCATCCTTGCCGTCGCATGAACTCCAAAACAAAAGACCCTGGCGCAATCCGCCGCCGTGGGCTTTATGGCGTTAAGGAACCTAAAGCTTCTTAGGTTAGCGCCCGGGAGTTCCTCTTCGGCGGGAGGACGCCCGCCGGCCCCGGACCGTCACGGCCCCTGCCGGTCGTAGCCGTTGCGGTAGTTCGCGAAGAGAACGCTCAGCCGTTCCGCTTCCCGGCGCGCCTCCTCGGTGATCCGCCGCCCGATCACCAGGGGGTAAGATTTAGCGGGAAGGCGAGGCAGGAGCTTCTCCCACTGCTTGGGCATGGACTCAACCGCTGCCCTCAATGCCTTCAGAAAGAGCTTAGAGCGCACATCGGCTCTCTTCACATCGTGGACGTCCTCCGTCGCCGAAAGTTCCGCCACGGCACAGGCGGGCTCCCCCGTCTCCTTATCCTCTCCCACCGCGAGAGCGTCCGCATACCCCAGTTGATCGCGCTCCTCCTCGGTAATCGCGCCGGCCCTGTCAGCAGCAGCAAAAATGCGGCTGAGCAGCCGCCGCTCCAGAACCTCCAGCGGATCCATCCGCTTGTGCAGGTAGTTGTCCAGCTTCTCCACGGCATCGCGCTGCGTCACCTCCCGGTCCAGTCCGTCCAGTTTGATGCTCGTGCCAGCCAGCAGCTTCTCGACCGCGATAAACCGCCTTTCCGTGGAGTCCAGAAAGGACTGGAGCGTGGCCTCCAAGGCGTCCAGTCTTTTCTCCTCGCCTCCTTGAACTCTTCCATGGAACGCTGAAACGTCTCCATAGAGCGTTGGAACTCCTCCATGGAACGCTGAAACGCCTGCGTCGATTCCATGAAGGACTGAAGCGTAGCCTCGGTCCTTTCCTGCTGTTGGGCGAGCGCCCGGGTTGTTTCGGTTAGCCCCTGGATCGACTCCTGGATCTCCCGAGAATCCTCCCTCCGTTCGAGCTCGGCCTTTTCGAGCTTGGCCGGAAGCCCGAGCAGCTCCTCGGTAAGGATTTTCCGGCGGATCGCCTCCCTCCACTCCAGATGCTCCCGGCGCGCGGCCAGGAACTCGTCGATGGACCGGATCGGAATGCTCACGGCTCGACTGCAGCCTCAAAGGTCGGGAAGGGCAACGGACCGCACCGCACCGATTGGTTCGGTATCCTTTCTTTGATGCGGCAACCGGCCGAAAGAGTCATCCGGCGCCATTCGTTTCGCATCGCTGCCCCAGCAAAAGGATCTTTTCGGGTTTTCCGTTGACCGGCTCCGCCCTCGGGGAGACTCTCCCCGATAGGAGAGACCATGGACACCTGGTGGATTGGGTTGGCTGGAGCGGCGCTCGGGGCTGCGGCGGCCTGGCTCTTAGGAAGGGGAACGCGACCGGCGGAGCGAGCCAAGCTGGCGGCGGCGGAGAGCGCCCGAGACCGATCGGAAGCGGAGCTCGCAGAAAAGAAGCGCGCCGTCGAGGAAGCCACAGCCGCCCTGCGAGGGGAGACCGAACGGCGGGCGGCAGCCGAGGAGAAGGCGAGCCGGCTCCCCGGCTTGGAAGCCGAGCTTCAGGAAAGCCGGGCCGAGCTCGGGGAAGCTCAGATGCGGATTGCCGAACTCCAGAGCCGGCTTTTCCAAACGGAAAAAGCAGCCCAGGAAAAGCTCCAAATCCTGGAGGAGGCTCGGGCCAAGTTCGGAGAGGCATTCCGCGGGCTTTCCGCGGAGGCGCTCCGGCAGAACAACGAGGCTTTCCTGACGCTCGCCCGGGAAAACTTCGCCCAGTTCCAGGAAGGAGCGAAGGCCGAGCTCGAGGCCCGGAAGACGGCGGTGGAGGCCTTGACGCAGCCGATCCGCGAATCGCTCCAGAAGGTCGACGGGAAGCTGGGAGAGATCGAGCGGAGCCGGATCGGGGCCTACAGCGCGCTTTACGAGCAGCTCAAGGCGCTGGTGGAGACCCACCTGCCCCAGCTTCGCAGCGAAACCGCCAACCTGGTCAAGGCTCTCCGGCAGCCGGTGGCGCGCGGGCGGTGGGGGGAGATGCAGCTCCGGCGGGTCGTCGAGATGGCGGGGATGGTCGAGCGTTGCGACTTCCTCGAGCAGACGAGCGTGGAGAGGGAAGAGGGCCGGCTGCGGCCGGACCTGATCATCCGGCTTCCCGGGGGAAAGCAGATCGTCATCGATGCGAAGGCGCCGATCGCCGCCTACCTGGAAGCGGTCGAGGCGTCCGACGAGCCGGCGAGGATCGCCCGGCTGGCCGACCATGCCCGGCAGGTCCGGGAGCATATCGCCAATCTGAGCAAGAAGGCCTATTGGGAGCAGTTCGCGCCGACCCCGGAGTTCGTCGTCCTCTTCCTGCCGGGGGAGATGTTCTTCTCGGCGGCCCTCCAGCAGGACCCGGGGCTCCTCGACTACGGGGTCGGGAAGCGGGTGATCCCGGCAACGCCGACGACCTTGATCGCCCTTTTGCAAGCGGTCGCCTACGGCTGGCAACAGGAAGCGCTCACCGAAAACGCCCGGGCGATCAGCGAGCTGGGCCGAACCCTCTACAAGCGGATCACCACCCTGGCCGACCATTGGGCCGGGGTCGGCAAGGGGATGGAGCAGGCGATCAAGGCCTACAACAAGGCAACGGCCACTCTCGAATCGCGGGTGCTGGTGACGGCGAGGCGTTTTACGGGGCTCCAGGCGGCCCCGGAAGAAGCGGTCATCGAGACCCCGGAACCGATCGACCAGTCGGCCCGCCTCCTGCAGGAGCCGGAGCTGCTGGAGGAAGGCCCGGGGAACGGAGGAACGGGATAGTTCTTTTGCGATTGGGCGGGTTCCAATCCCGCTTCGGCTTCCCTTGCGGAGAGCCGGCGATCGCGCCGCCGTCTTGGGTCGGCTTTCGAAGATCCCCCTTGTTTCAGAAATCGGGCTTGCCGCGAAGGACGAGACGGAAGTCACGCCTTCCGGTCGCCGATTCCCGCGCTTCCCGAGTTTTAGCGGATCGACCCCGGATCCTTCTCCCGACGAATCTCCTCTACGGCGCAGACGAGGTCCTCCTGCTCAAGGAAGAGGCCTTCCAAAAAGAATCCCCGCAGGTCGACAAGGGACACTCCGCACCCAGTCGCATGGCGGCGGATGGCCAGGAAAGCGGCCCGCTGGCAGATGGCTGCCAGCTCGGCTCCGGAAAGGCCCTCGGTAACTGCGGCCAGCGGCTCGATCGCCAGCTTCTCGCTGCCGGGGATCTTTCGGAGATGGATCCGGAGGATGGCGGCGCGAGCCGCTTCGGCGGGGAGGCCGATCTCGATCTTGCGGTCGAAGCGCCCGGGCCGAACCAGGGCGGGATCCAGATCCTCGAACCGGTTGGTTGCCGCAAGCACGGCAATCCCCGTGTTTTGGCGCAGGCCGTCCATTTCCCGGCAGAGTTCGCCGAAGGTGCGGCGCGTGACGCCCTCGGCGCCCATTTCGTCCCGATTCGTGCGGAGACCGTCGATCTCATCGAAGAAGAGAACGACCAGCCGCCCGCCGGAGGCGATGCGACGAGCATCCTCAAAGAGCCTAGCTACGTTCTTTTCGCTCTCCCCATGCCACATCGAGTTGATGTCGCTGGCCGAAACCGAAAGGAAGAGCGCATCGAGCTGACTGGCCAAGATCTTGGCGATCGTCGTCTTTCCCGTGCCGGCCGGACCGACGAGCAGGATCCCCTTGGACGGAGCCAGGCCCATGCGCCGATAGGGCTCGGGGTTGCGGAGGGGATATTCGATCAGATCCCGCATCGTCCGCTCGACCTCCGGCATGCCTCCGAGGTCCTCCCAAGACGCTTCCGAGACCCGAACTGCAGCACAGGGCCCCGCCCCCTCTTCGTCGGACGGAGGCTCTGCCGTTTCCAAGAGTTCCCGCACTTCGGCAGCCGCCTCCCAGGCACATTCCACGGAGAGCGACTGGCCCAAGAAACGGAAGCGGAAGAGCGACGCTCCTTTCCGGGCTTCGAGCTGCAAATCGGTCGGATAGAGTCCTAGGACGGGATCCATCGCCAATTTCGGGGCTCCTTGGGATCGGTCGGAGCGGATCGTCACTCCCTCGAAGCCGCTGGAAACTTCCTGGAAGAGGCGGCAGAGAGAGCGCAGGGAGCGGAAGCGACGCTCGACCACTACGCGATGACCCCAGCTTTGGAAAAGGATCGATTCGATGCGCTGCACGTTCCGCGGATGCGTGCGAACGCGCACCCGTAACCGGTCACTCGAATACTTCCTGCTGAACTCGAACAGGAAGCTTTCTCTACCGATCTCGGCCTGCACGACCGCTTCGACCGGACAGAGGTCCCCGTTGGCCAGGACCGACAGCTCGGGCGATCCTTTCGGTTTGCCGTCGTACCCGATCTCGCCCCAGATTCCGCAGATCCGGGCATGGCCCTGAATCCAATCCAAGAGGTTCCGCGCGGGTCCTTCGAACTCAGAGAAGTGGCGCTCCACCACCGTCTCCTCGACGCCGAGAGAGGCGAGAAGGTCGAAGAGGGCTTCGTTGCGGCCGGATCCTGCCTCTCCGACCCCCTCCCCGCCCGCCGTCCTCTGCCGATCTGGTTTTTGGGACATGGGAATCGCCTTGGTTTGCTACCCGGCGGACCCGAGGGATCATCCGCGCATTGGTGACGGGGAGCGACCGGACGAGAGGGGCGCAAGCCGCCGACTTTCCTTATCTTACCTCAATCATTTAATCGAGCACATCTCGGCCAGCAGATCGATGTAGGCGTTGGCTGCCTCTGCGAGCTTATGGGTGTAAGCCATTTCGCGGCTCTCCCCCTGCCCTTGCTTGTGGAGCTCGGCCATCGCCTTGCTCTCCATGACTCTTTTGACCAGCGCCTTCGCTTCGCGAATCGCCCCTTTGCCATGCTCGGCCGCCAGATCGTCCGTTCCGGGGGCCATCTGCATTTCACCAAGCATCACCAGATTGGAGCCTTCGGCCGCCATCTCGACCGCATGGTTGATGACCGCATGCATGTGGTGGAGTTGCATCGAGCTGTCGGACTGGCGCTCCTGGGAATAGAGAGGGGATGCCGCCAATCCGATTCCGAGCAGCACCATCGAAGCCAAGAGAAGAGTTCGCTTTTTCATTGTATTTTCCTTTTTCAGGGTTGGTTTGGTCTTTTTCCGCTTGGAAAGGAATGATTTCCTTCCGGCAGCAGCCCATCGTGGAAGACTGTGAAGCCCAAGTCGGAACCAGACCCGCCCGGGCCTTCCCTTCGCTTCCCACTGGGCGCTCGGCTGCGACCCGCGGGATCCTCGAAGAAGATCACGGCCGAAGGGTGCCTGCTTGTCCTGGCCCTGCTCTTTTCAGTTGCGCCCGCCGGGGCGCAAGGCACCCCGCAAGCGGCCGAGGAGGAGAAGCGCCCCGCCGGAATGGCGCCCGATGCTTCGCTTACGCCCGAGGAGCTCGCCGACTTCGACCGGCAGCCGACGCCGGTCCAAGAGCTGATTCGTCAGGCACTTCTTTTGACGACAAAGGATCTCACCTACCGGTACGGCTCCGCCGATCCAACGACCGGCGGGATCGACTGCTCGGGCTTCGTCTACTTTGTGCTCCGGCAGTGTGGAATTCGCGACGTCCCCCGCACCTCGAGCGGCCAATACGTCTGGGTTCGGAAGGCGGGCAACTTCCGGGCGGCCGTGAGCCGGGATCCCAAGACCTTCGAGATGGATGAGCTGCGGCCGGGAGATCTGCTCTTTTGGGAAGGGACCTATGCGACCAAGAACGATCCGCCGATTACCCATTCGATGATCTACCTCGGTCGGGAAAAGGCGAGCGGAGAGCGGGTGATGGTCGGATCGAGCGACGGCCGGACCTACCACGGCAAGCAGCGATGGGGGGCGAGTGTCTTCGACCTCTGGCCGAAGTTTCCCGGGCAGGCGGCGGCTCCGAGCAGCAGCCGGTTCGTGGGGTATGGGAAGATTCCGGGGTTGGGGATCGGAAACGGTCGGCGGGCGACGGAAGAGAGGGAGGAGTAGGGCCTTGAGAGGGAGACAGCTAGGTTTCTCGATCTGCCGTCGGAGGGGAGGCAGGAATCGCTAGCGAGCTTTCCGCGAGCGTTGCGTTCCAATGGCCAGGGCTTGCCGAATCCTCGGCATCTCCAAGGAGAAGCCCGGCAAAAGCGGAGTGGGGATCGAATCCTCAAAGCTCATGATCGCGACCGGCTTCTCCCGGTTTTCACTGAAGCGGTAAATCCGCACGCTCTCCTCGTGACGGTCGAAGATCCAGTATTCTCCAATCCCCGCCTCGCGGTAGATTTCCACCTTGTCCTTCCAGTCGATCTCCCTGGTCGAGGGCGAGAGCATTTCCAGGACAAGAGCCGGGACGACTCCGTCCTGGACGTTCGCCTCCTCATCCCACTTCTCAAGCTGGTCGTTCGCGATGTAGCAGAGGTCGGGCACCACCCCTTCCCGGTCGGGCGCCAGGATCCCGGGAAAGGAAAAGGCGATGCCGTGGCGCACGATGCCCAGCGGATGCTGCTCGAGGTAATTTCCAATTCTCCGCTCGATTTCCCCTGCCAACCCGCTATTGCCCGCCGTTTCTTGGGTCATGATGAGGTTCCCATGGATGAGCTCCCAATGCTCGTCCTCGGGAGTCGCGAGCCAATCCTTGACCGTGTGCGGCCCGAAAGTGGTTGTCGGCATGGTCGTCTCCTTCCTGCTCCCTCCACGATACCGGCGTGCCTGGCGTCCAGCAAGGGTTGACACGTGGAGATCGGCAGATGGCCCGAGCGGTTCTTCTGGCGGACTGGTTACCGGAATGGCCTTCCGCGTCTGCTTTCCGACGCCGTTTCGATTCTCGAGTCGGAAGTCAAGGCAACGCCCGTCATGCCCGGAGGGTGTCCAAGCGTAGCATCAGCGTGAACGGCTCGGTCGGCGATGCCTGGAAGCCGTAGTGCTCGTAGAACTGCCTCGCGCGATCGTGAAGGGCATGGGCGAGTAGCGCCCGAACGCCGGCGTTCAGCGAGACCGCCACCGCCCGTTGCACGGCATCCTGCAGCATGGCCCCGCCGAGATGGTGCCCCTGGATGCGGGTGTCCACAGCCACCCGGGCCAGCACCAGGACCGGAACGGGGTCTGGCATGTTGCGGCGCACTGCGCCGGTAGCCAGACGGTGTGCGACCGCCCCCGCAGCCATCGCGTAGTATCCCTGAACGCAGTTGTCCGGATCAACGACCACGAAGGTGCGGCTGGCGCCGCTCTGCTGGTTGGCCATCGCCCGGCGCTTGAGCCACTCGTCGAGCACCGGCTCTCCGCAGGAAAAGTCGCCAACACGGTGGGCAGCGCTCAGCGGCTGCGGCGCGCTGAGCGGCGGGTTCATTCCTTGGCCCAGGGAGCCTTCAATGCCATGAGCCGTTCGCGCCCCGGGTTGGGCGCGGGTGGCGCATCGAGCAGGTCGATGAACTGCTGAAATTTGTCGGCGTCTAGGTTGAAGTAGACCTGATCGAGCAGCACGGCCTGGGCCTTGTCGCAGGCGGCCTCGAGCATGAAATCCGAACGGTTCTTGCCCAGGAGGTGAGCGGCTCGGTCGATCAGATCGCGCTGCTCGGGCATTGCCCGTAGGTTAATGGCAGCGTCTCGCATAGCTTACTTTCGTATACACGATAGACATATAAAGTCTAGAACTGCACATAACTGTCGTCAACACGCGCTTACCTTTTTGTCGTAAGCAAGGGAAGTAACCGCTTGGGATTTGCGCCTGGAGTGTCCATGAGATGCGGGCCATGGACGGTTTTGACGAGGCGGATTGGTAGGTTGGATTCTCTGGACGTCCTCGCTTGAGCTTCGGCTGATCCCGGCGAGGACGGTTTTCGGGCGAACTAGCAAAAATGCGCCGGTTGAAAAACAAGCTCTTCTTCGGCATGATCACAAAAAAGCCAAGGGCGCGTTTTCCATGACCTGTACTGGTGGCGGCGCAAGCCCAGAGGGTCGGTTTATCGAGAAGCACCGGGCTGAGAGTCGGAATAAGCTGCAAGACTCTATTTCCCTGGGACGAAGAGACATCGAAGAACGGCTTTGCACGATTGCCGAGGAGTGCCGCGACCCGAATTGGGATGGCTACGGCGCGGAGCCGATCTCGGACGTGACGTATGGCCTCGCCCACTCCTTTCTCGCGGCACTACCGCTGGGAAGCCCGATGCCGACAGTAGGGGCGGAAGCCGATGGACAGATCACTTTCGAATGGCACCGCTCTGCGCATCGGACGCTTTCCGTGAGTATCGTTCCCGAAGGAAGGGTGCACTATTCCGCCTTGTTGGGCGCAAGGAGGGTGCATGGGGAGGAGCCGTTCTTCGGCGAGATTCCCGACCGGATCGTGGAGATCATCGGCCGTCTGTAGCGCTTTTAATCTGCCCAGTCGGAACCCTTTAGTCGAGGGGGCGATCCCTTCTGCCGTGTGACTGGGTAGCCGGGCCGTTGCAAGATTGGGACCGTTTGGTTGCCGGAGAGATCCCTCGGCAATTTCACACGATCTTCCCGGACCTATGCCCTAAGAAAAACGTAACGAAGCGATGTTGGGACCTTCTCGTCGTCAAAATGAGAGAGGACGGCCTCCCAAAGCATTTCTTCCAAGCCTTCCCAGCTCTCCGATTGGCTGGTGATTCCGCCTTTTCCCGACGGATCGTCCCAGCGAGCCACATACCGGCCATCCTCTTCGGTCACGGTAAACACCACTTCCGCAACCGGAGCGTTGGCCCGCGTTGACTTTTGGTCCGCTTCCACTTGTGGTTCAACAACTGTGGCAACGGTTCTTTCGGCAACGGTCATTGGCGACCTCCCGGCCTTCCTGACCCGATGGCGGTTGCCGCCGATGGAACCGGCAGGAAGCGAGAACCGCACCATTGAGTTTCTTCGGCATCGCGTGGAGGTGTGTCACGTGAGCAGTGACAAAAAAAGGGGGCTGCCGGAAACGGGATAGAAGGTGCGTTGAACATCCCGAAGCAATGGATGAGCGATAACTCTCCCGTATTGGCCTCCCGAATGAGCGATTCCGAAAAGATCAGCGCAGCGGCAGGCTCCTGCTCCACGGAATTGACCCTATACTCCGTACGGTGGCCGTCAACACGGAAGTCCATGCGCCGACCTCTTCCTTTAGATCATGCGGAAGATGCATTGGGTGTCTCCCAACCGCTCGCCTGTGGCGGGAGGCTTTCGGCTGCGCTTGGCCTCACGGAGGAAAGAGGATCCGGTGCAATGGGGAATGCGGCCCTACCCTGCGCGCTCCATCCCATCCGGCGGCGAGCATTCGCACCAGATCCCGGAGGCCGAAGACCTCGATTCCCTGCTCCTTCGCGTAGCGTTCTTCGCCCGAATAGACGACAAACGAGCGGTGCGGCCGAAGGTCCTCGCGTGCGTGGTGGAATCCTCGGTCGAGCTTCGGGGTCAGGCCCCGCTTGATTTCGATCGCCCAGAGCTCTCCGCCGGGCAGCTCCAGAACGAGGTCGATCTCGGCTCCGACGGCCGTCCGATAGAAGGATGGCTTTGCCCGTTCCGGCGCAGCGAGGAGCAGGTTTTCCAAGACGAATCCCTCCCAACTGGCGCCCGCGACCGGATGTCCCAAGACTGCTTCCCGATTTTCGAGTCCGAGCAGGGCATGAACGATGCCGCTGTCGCGTACGTAGACCTTCGGTGACCGAAAATCGCCGCGCAAGCCCCTGGCTTTAGCCATGGGGTGAGCGGCGAGGCAAAGCTTGATGGATATTTACGTGTCTGTATAAGATGCTGGAGAGCATTCGATGCGAGCCAAGACTCCATCTTTCATCGCCGAGTTTCCGTTGCGAACGACCGCGGCGGACGAGGTTGCCCTCTCCAAGCGCCTCGCAGCAGCACGCCAGATCTACAATGCCTCCTTGGGCGAGGCCCTTCGCCGGCTGGCCTTGATGCGGCAATCCAAGGACTGGCAGCACGCTTGCCGGATGCCGAAAACGGTCATGGATGAACAAAGCGGGAATCGGATCGCCAACAAGGAGCGATCCAGCCGCTTCCGAAAAACACAGGAACGATTCGGTTTTACTCGCGACTCCATCCAGAAGTTCGCGGAGGCATGCCGGGATGCCTGCTCCATCGGTGATCATCTCGGATCGCACGACACGCAGACCGCGAGTCTGCGGGCATTTCAGGCCGTCTAGGGCTATGCCTTCGGCGTTCGGGGCCGACCAAGATTCAAGCCAGCCAGCCGGTTCCACTCGGTCGAAGGCAAGGGCGATGCCCTGATCCGGTTCCGGAAAGAACCGGTTCCGGCGATTCATTGGGCGGGCTTGGTCTTGCCGCTTCGGCTCGATCCGAAGGACAAGCGCGGCTGGCAGCGGATCGCGCTGGAAGCCCGAACCAAATACGTCCGCATCCTTCGCAGGACGATCCGGTGCCGGATGCGCTGGTACGCGCAGCTCCTCCAGGAAGGACTCGCCCCGCAGGTTCGGCCCGCGGGAGAGGATGTCGTCGGGTACGATCTGGGGCCATCGACAGTGGCCTTCGTCTCCGAAACGGATGCAAGCCTGGAAAAGCTCTGTCCGGAAGTCGAGCAGCCCTGGAGGGAGACGCGGCGGATCTTGCGGTCCNTGGACCGGTCCCGCCGGGCGACCAATCCCGCAAACTACGACGCGAAGGGATGCGTCAAGCGTGGACCCAAGNGCTGGGTCCGGTCGGANCNCTACAAGCGNAGGCGACGGGATCTCGCGGAAACCGAGCGGCGGCTGGCCGCCGCACGGAAGACCGCGCACGGCAATCTCGCGAATCGGATATTGGCCCAGGGGAAAATCATCCAGGGGGAAAGGCTATGCTATAGGAGCTTTCAAAAGAATTTCGGACGGAGCGTGAAGGTGCGCGCTCCGGGGATGTTGGTGGAGAGGATTCGCCGCAAGGCTGAGAGCGCCGGCGGAGGATTCATCGAGATCGACCCCTGGAAGACCCGCTTGAGCCAGTTCGACCATACGACCGGGCACTACGTGAAGAAGCCGCTCTCTTTGCGGACGCACGTCTTCGGCGATGGCCGCACCGAGCCGGTGCAGCGGGATCTCTACAGCGCCTTTCTCGCGAAATGCTCCGAGAAGGATTTCCTCGACATTAGCCGGGTCCGAAAGGCTTGGCCGGGTGCGGAACCGCTCCTGCGACGGGCGATGTCGAGGGTGAAGGAACCAGCGAGCCGGGAGGGCTTGTCCCGACCGCACGTCAAGAACGTCAGAGCTGGTCGCCCGTCGAAGGGGAAAATGGGAAGCGGCTGCCCTAGCAGCCGTTCCGGCGAGGCTGGGGATGCTGTAGCGCAAGCGAGAGCCCCGGAGAGCCGGATCTCTATTCTCTAGAACCCCCTGGATTTAGCCATGGGGAGTTTCAGTTGATCAGGCGCTTGCCCACATTCACAAAGTAAGGAGGCAGGCGGCGAACCAAAAGAAGATCGACCAGCAGATCGAGATAGCGGGCAACTGTCTTGCCGTCGATGCCCAGACCGCGAGCCAACTGCGCCGCGTTGAGGATCCCCGCCTGATTGTGAGCGAGCATGGTCCAGAACCGGCGGAGCGTCTCGGCCGGGATGCGGGGTCCCAGCTGCGGGATATCGCGCTCCAGATAGGTGCGGAGGAAGTTCTCTCTCCAAACAGCGCTGGCTTCGTCGGAAGCGGCGAGGTAGCTGTCGGGAAAGCCGCCGCGAACCCAGAGCTTCTCGCCCCGGTCCTCCTCGACTTCCAGCACGCCGAACGGCTCCAGCTCCACATACGCGATCCGCCCCGCCAGGGTTTCGCCCGTCCGTTTTAATCGGTCGATCGAGGTGGATCCGAGCAGGAGGAACCGTCCGGCACGGGATCCTCGGCGCCGCCCGCGATCAATGAGCCCCTGCAACGTCTGGAAGAGCTCGGGAATCCGATGGACTTCGTCGAGGATCACGAGTTTCTCTTCCTGGCCGCCTAGGTAGAAAGCGGCAGCGGATAGCTTTTCCCGATCGGCCGGATTCTCGAGATCGAGGTAGACGCTCGGCCTCTCTCGGCCGATCTGCTCGGCGAGCGTGGTCTTCCCGATCTGCCGGGGACCGAGCAGAGCCACGGCGGGAAATTGATCGAGCCGGGCGCGAACGATGTCCGCCTTCCAGCGAGGAATCATTCTTGTATTCATGGCAGAGCGTGCCGTATTGGCAAGGATAGGTCGCCTGCGAAGGAACTCCGCTCACGAGCTTCGATGTCGCGACCGCCCTTCCCGCCTATCCGCGGCACTCTTCGGCGATTCGCGCCGCCGCCTCTTCCACCGCCGCGGCGATCGGCGCAGAAAGAGGGACTCCCGGAGAGAAGTCGAGCCCTTCGGCCGCATAGACGATCAGCCGCGCCGGAAGCAGGCCCAAGGAGCGGCCTAGCTCGATCGCCTCGGCGAGCCCAAACCCGTGGGTGGAACAGGCAGTGGCCAGGGGAAGCCCTTGGCAGAGCGGCTCCAGTCGGCGGAGCCTGCCGGGCTCCTCGCCCAAGGCGGCGTCGACGACGATCGCAAGCCGCCTGCCCGGCCAGCGATCGAGCAGGTCGAGCGGCCGGGCGCAGGTAATCTGTTCCGCTTCGGGAAGGGAGAGCCGCGCCAGGCGGGCGAGGACCGCGGGTCCGAAGCCGTCGTCGCCCCGGTCGGGATTGCCCACGCCGGCGAGGAGGACGGGTCGCGGACCGGAGGACTCCCAAGAGGTTCTCATCGCCTACGAATCACCAGCCGGAGGAAGTGGGTCGAGCAGGAGATGCAGGGATCGTAGTTGCGGATCGCCTGCTCGCACCGGTTTCGGAGCCGCTCCTCGGGCTCGGAGAGGTGGCGCTCGGCCCAGAGCCTGAGATCCTCCTCGATCGAGGACTGGTTCTGGGAGGTGGGGGGAACGATTCGGGCTTCCTCGATCGTCCCCTCGCGGTCGAAGCGGTAGCGGTGGTAGAGCAGCCCGCGGGGGGCCTCGGTGCAAGCGTGGCCCTCGCCCCGGACCGCGGGGAGCGCCACCGACGGGCCTTGGGGCGGCTCGTAGAGGGAGAGGAGCCGGAGGGCTTCCTCGCAGGCGAAGAGCACTTCGACCGATCGGACCAAGATGCTCTGGAAAGGGTTGCGGCAGTAGGCACTTAGGCCCGCCTCGCGGGCGAGGGATTGGACCCGAGGGGAGAGGCGGTCGAAGTTGAGGTTGTACCGGGCCAACGGGCCGACCAGATAGCTGCCCCGCTGGCGGAGGCGGCAGTAGAGGGCGGTCGAGTGCGGGAGATGGCTCTCCTCGAATTCGGCATCGAACTCCTCCGGGAGGCAGGAGAGCCCCCGGCTCGAAACCAGCCGCCCCTCGTTCATCGGATATTCGGACGGGTGGCGGAGCGAGACGAACTCGTAGTCGCGCTCGCACTCTGGGCAAGGGAAGGTCGCGACCCAACGGAGGAGGGCGACCGCCTCCTCCCCGGCCTTCTCCAGCTTTTCGCGAAGGGCCGAGAGCTCGGAGGGGGTCGGCACCCGGTAGAAGCCCCCCACCCGGACGTTGATCGGGTGGATCTCCCGGCCGCCCAGGAGCCGGAGGATCTCGTTGCCCGCCCGCTTGAGCGTCAAGGCCCGCTTGACCTCCGCGCGGTGATCCCGGGAGATCGCGATCGCGTCGGGAAGCCCGAGGAAATCGGGGGCGTGGAGCATCACGATGTGGAGGACATGGCTCTGGATCCACTCCCCGCAGTAGAGCAGCCGACGGAGGAGCCGGAGGGGGCCGTCGACGGCGATCCCGAGCCCCTGCTCCAGCGCGTGAACGGCGCTCATCTGGTAGGCGACCGGACAGATCCCGCAGATCCGGGCCACGATGTCGGGAACCTCGGAAAGAGACCGACCGCGGAGGAAGGCTTCGAAGAAGCGAGGCGGCTCGAAGATCTTGAGCCGGGCAGTCTCCACCTTCCCGTCCTGGAGGGAGAGCTCCAAGCTCCCCTCGCCTTCGACTCGGGCAAGCGCTTCGAGGGTAAGTTTCCTAACCGCCATGGGCCTCGCTTTCCCGCCGGAAGGGCTCCGCCCCCGCGTTGAAGGTCCGGAAGACACGGTGGAGGTCGCGTTCGGAGGCGCCGAGCGCCTGCCAGCGGCGCGCGAGGCTCGGGGTGTTCGGGGTCTCCATCGGCCCATAGCAGCCGTAGCAGCCCCGGCCATAGCCCGGGCAGATCGCCCCGCAGCCGGCATGGGTGACCGGACCCAGGCAAGGGGTTCCCCGGGCGACCAAGACACAGGGAGTGCCCGCCCGCTTGCATTCGACGCAGACGCTGTAGCGGGGGATCGCCGGGGTTCTGCCCGCCAGGAAGGCCGAGATCACCTCCAGGAGCTGGAGCCGGTTGACCGGGCAGCCCTGGAGCTCGAAATCGACCGGGACATGGGCCGCGATGGGGGTCGAGCGTTCCAGGGTGCGGATATACTCCGGGGAGGCGTAGACCGCCGAAACGAACTCCTCGATGCGGGCGAAGTTGCGCAAGGCCTGGATCCCGCCCGCGGTGGCGCAGGCACCGATCGTGACGAGCTTTTGGGAGAGGCGGCGCACCTCCCGGATCCGCTCGGCATCCTCCGGGGTGGTGATCGAGCCTTCGACGAGCGACAGGTCGTAGGGTCCCGGGAGCGTCTTCCGGGAAGCTTCCAGGAAATAGCCGATCTCGACTGCTTCCGCCAGCGACAGAAGCTCCTCCTCGCAGTCGAGGAGCGAGAGCTGACAGCCGTCGCAGGAGGCGAATTTCCAGACGGCAAGGCGAGGTCGGGCGGGCATGATCAGAGTTCCCGGATGGAAAGGAGACGGGCAATCCGGTCGTAGGAGAAGACCGGTCCGTCCCGGCAGACAAAGGTTGGTCCGAATTGGCAGCGGCCGCAAACGGCGAAGGCGCATTTCATGTTCCGCTCGAGCGAAAGGAAGATCCGCGCGGGGGGAACTCCCGCACCCAGAAGAGCGGCGGCGCTATAGCGCATCATCACTTCGGGTCCGCAGACGAAGGCATGGGCCCGCTCCGGGGCAAAGCGAGTGTGGGAGATCCGGGCGGGAACCACCCCGACGGAGCCGCGCCAGGCGGGAGAAGCATGGTCGACGGTCACCTCGACCTGGAGATCGCCGCGGCTGCTCCAGTCGCCCCTCTCCTCTCCGAAGAGGAGGTCGGCGGGGCTGCGGGCGCCGTAGAGCAGAGCGATCCGCCCATAGCGCTCCCGCTCGGCCAGGGCCGGGAGGAGGGCGGAGCGGAGGGGAGCCAGGCCGAGGCCGCCGGCGATCAGAAGAAGATCGCCTCCCTCCGCTTGCGGGAGGGGCCAGGGGGAGCCGTAGGGGCCGCGAACGCCCAGCGTGTCACCCGGGCGGAGCCGGCAGAGGGCCTGGCTGACCGGACCGACCGCCCGGACGGTGTGAAGGAGGGGGCCTTGGCCCCAGAGCCCGCTCACGCTTACGGGGATTTCGCCGATCCCGAACGCATAGAGCATGAAGAACTGACCGGAACGGAAAGCGGGGATCTCGCCCTGAATGGGGAGCAGCCCGAGGGTGACGGTATCGGCCGACTCCCGCCAGACGCGGTCCACCCGAAAGAGGCTCGGCACGAAGGGATCGGGGGATCGCATGACTCAGGTGGGAGTTTCGCCGTAGACATCGAGGAGCTGGAGCCGGACGGCCTCCAGCCGCTGGACGAAGAGAGGGAGGAAGCGCTTGAGGAGCTCGTAGCCGAGCTTCGGGTCGAATTCGGATTTGCCTCGGAGGCAGCGGGCGTCGACCGCGATCGCCCGGATCGGATCGAGGGCGCGCACGTCGCAGCTCCAGCGGTAGGGCGGAATCACCCAGGAGGTGCCGACCAGCTCGCCCTCGTGAAGGGTCTCGAGCACGATGGGCATCCGGCCGGGCCGGTGGAGCTCGAGCGCGACGGTGCCGCATTCGAGAAGGAGGAAGCCGGAAGCGGGCTCCCCTTCCCTCGCCAGGAACCGGCCGGCCGGGAAGGAGACTTCGTGCGCGCACTCGGCGAGAGTCTCGCCGATGGAGGGGTCGATGCCGGAGAAGAACGGGTGCCCGGCGAGCGCCGCCTTGGGATCAGGCATGGGTTGGCTCCGAAAGGGAGGATCGGATCGCTCGAACCTCCTCGGTGATGTCGATGCCGACCGGGCACCAGGTGATGCAGCGGCCGCAGCCGACGCAGCCCGAGCTGCCGAACTGATCGAACCAGGTGGAGAGCTTGTGGGTCATCCACTGGCGGTAGCGGGAGCGGATCTCCTTGCGGACGCTGCCTCCGTGGAGGTAGGAGAAATCGACGGTGAAGCAGGAGTCCCAGAGCCGCGTCCGCTCGGCGCTCTCGCCCGTCAGCGCGGTATGGTCTTCGACGGTCGAGCAGAAGCAGGTGGGGCAGACCATCGTGCAGTTGGCGCAGGCGAGGCAGCGGGTCGCCACCTCCTCCCACCGGGGATGCTCGGGATGGTCCTGGAGGAGCTCCCGGATCCCGCGGGTGTCGAGCGTGCGGCCCATCCGGGAGGCTGTGGAGTCCAAGACCGCCTCCGCCTCCCGCCGGTCGGCTTCGCTCGCCGGGCGGTGAGGAATCGCCGCCAGGATCTCCTCGCCGGCTCTGCTCCCGACTTCGACCAGGAAGCGGTGGGAGTTCGGGGCGATCATCTCGGTGAGCGCGAGGTCAAAGCCCGAAGAGGCCTTCGGGCCTGCTCCCATCGAGACGCAAAAGCAGGTGCCGGACGGCTCTCCGCACTGGAGAGCCACGACAAAAAGCTCCCGACGGCGCTCCGCGTAGGAACGGTCCGGGAGGCTTCCCCCCAGGAAGACCCGGTCCTGGATCGCCAGGGCCCGAAGCTCGCAGGCGCGAACACCCAGGAAGGCCCAGCGCTCGGAGGGCGGCGGCTCTTCGAGGAGGTCAAAGCCCGCCTCGGTGCGCTCCGCTCGCCAGATCCGCTGCCGCGGGGGAAAGAGAAACTGCTTCCAGGAATGGGGTCCGACCGCGTAGCCGAAGAGCGCCCGGTCCCCTCTCCGTTCGAGCCGGTAGTGGCCCCCGTCCTGCCGGTCGGTCCACCCCTCGGGAAGATCGGAAACGTTTCGGAGGGGAGCGTAGACGATCGCCTCCTCTCGGACCCGGGGGCCGATCACGGAAAAGCCGCGGGCGCTCAGCGCATCGAGAAGCGCCTGCAGCCCTTCCCGATCGATGATCGCTTCGCCGGCAGTTGGGGCGTGGCATTCGGGCAAGGGGCGATCCTCCCGAGTTCTGTGGTAGCCCACGGGGCGGGCTGCGGCAAGCTTCCTTGCAAATAGAATACATACGTATAAGTTATTTCCGTGCTTCCGCCACAGCTTGTCGAAATCCGCAGCCGAATGGGCCTTCTCGGACTTCCCAGGGCGCCTCTGCGGAAGCGGCTCTCTTTCCTGGAAGAGAGTCCCGATCCTTGGCTGCGGCGAGGGGTTCTCTCCCACGCGCTCACCGAGATCGTGGCTCCCGGATCGGGAGCTGGGCTCCTGCTTTCGGGCGCGCTCCGCTTTTGCGCCCGGAAGGGAGTGCCCGTGGCGCTCATCGACGGGGCCGATGCGTTCGATCCCAAGAGCACCCTGGCCGGCCCGACCTCCTCCCTGCTCTGGGTCCGCTGCCGCCTCCGCCGGGAGATCCTCTGTACGGCCGACCTCCTGCTCCGGGACGGAAGCTTTCCCCTGGTCTGGATCGACCTCGGCCGACTTCCCCTCGGAGAGCTCCGCCGGATTCCCCCGACGAGCTGGCACCGCTTCGGGCGCTTGGTCGAAAGGAAGGGAACGGCAGCGCTCCTGATTACCCCGGTCGCATGGATTCCCGCGGCCCGGGAGCGCTACCGGATCGAGTCTTCCCTCTCCTTGGCTTCCCTGGAGGAGCCGAGGGAAGCGCTCTGGCAACGGCTGCGGCTCGCCCCCTTGCGGCTCTCTGAATCCAAGGAGGAAGCGTTCAACGCATCTTTTCCGGTGAGCGCTGGATAGAGGCGGGGAAAAGATCCGATGTTTGCCGCTCTCCTTTTGCCCCAATTTCCTCTCCAAGCCGCTCTGCGTCCCCAACCCGAGTCCAAGCAGGGGCCGGCTGCCCTCGTGGAAGGCGATGGACCGAAAGCCGCAGTCCGAGAAGTCAATCGGGAGGCCCGGTCGGCGGGAGTCGAGCCCGGAATGAGCCCGGCTCAGGCGCAGGCACGATGCCCTCACCTGCTCTTTCTTTCCCGCAACAGGCAAGAGGAAGCATGGCTCCACCGCTTCCTCCGGGAATCGGCCTGTCGTTGTTCGGGTCAGGCCGAGGAGAGTGCTCCCGGTCTCTTCCTCCTCGATCTGCGCCGCCATCCCAGCTTTCAAAGACGGACAGGGTGCCTCTTCCGGGAAGGCTCCGATCCCTCCGATCCCAGAAACCTTCCCTCTCTCTTTGAAGCTCGCGGCCTCATTCTCCAAGTCGGGATTGGGCCCACGCCCGAGCTCGCCCATTGGGCGGCCCGGGTGGCTCGTCCTTACCGGCTCGTCGAGAAAGCGGAGGAGATTGCGGGCGAGCTTCCGATCGAGGAGGTGGCTCCCGATCCTGAACTCTCCTCGCTCCTCCGGCTCTGGGGGGTGAGGACCCCTGCCGAACTGGCCGCTCTTCCCCGAGAAGGGGTCTCCGAGCGGCTGGGCCGGGAGGGCCTCTCTCTTTGGGAGCGGACCCAAGGGAAAGAAGGCAGGCTTCTGCATCTTCTCCTTCCAGAGGAGCCTTTCGAGGCGGCATGGGAGTGGGAATCGCCGATCGAGGAGCTCGGCCCCCTGCGGGAAGCCTTGCGCTCCTCCCTGCTCACTCTCGGCGAGCGGCTGGAGAGGGAGGGCAAGGCCGCCGCCTCTCTTCGGCTGACGCTCCGTCCGGAGGGGGAGGTCCCGCTGGAATCTTCTTTTTCGGTGCCGGCCCCGACCGCGGAGCCGCAAAAGCTCCTCGAGCTTCTCGATCCCTTCCTGGAGAACTGCCGCACCTCTTCTCCCCTGGCGGGCTTCCGCCTCCGGATCGCCCCCTCCCTCCCCTCTTGGCATCAGCCGACCTGGGAAAGGACGGCGATTCCCGATCCTTCCCGCCTTTCGGCGACCTTGGGACGCCTCTTATCTCTCTTGGGGGAAGAGCGGGTGGGCGTGCCCCTTCCCTCCCCCGACCATCGGCCGGATCGCTTTCTCTTGGAGCCTTTCGATCCGCTCATTGCCGAAACGCCTCCCTCCCGCGCCGGGCCTCCCTTTCTCGGAGTCCCGCTCCGGCGGTTTCGTCCTCCTGTTCCGGCAACGGTGCGGTGCGGGAAAGGGAGACCCAGGGAGCTGCAAACTCCGGAAGGGACGTGGAAAATCGAAGGAATGGAAGGACCCTATCCCCTGTCCGGAAGGTGGTGGGAGGAGGAGTGGACGCGGCGGGAGTGGGATGCCGCCCTCCTCGGCGGAAGGATCCTCCGGCTGGCGGAGCTTCCGGAGGGCTGGCAAATCGAGGGCGAGTATGGGTGAGCGGCCAATCTCTTCTTAGCCTGCCTCCTCTCTTTCCTTTGCCCCCATGGCGCTTGCCCTTCCCAGAAGCGCCAGTATGCTGGAAACGGCAGGAAAGAGGCCACCATGCCCACGACGACTCTCGGCCCGCATGCGGTGAAGGATTGGCTCGCAACCCCCGAGGGAGAACATTGGGAGCTCATTCACGGGAATCTCCTCAGGACCGAGGAAACAGGCGGCAACAGCCGGTTGGCGTGGAAGATCGGAGTCGAGCTTGAGAAGCATCTTGACACCCATCCCTCCGGTATCGTGGGGCGCAACATCGCCTTTCATTTCTCTGGCATCCTTGATGCCGAGCGCGAAGGAGTGGTGCCCGATCTCTGCTATATCCCAAACGACCAGCTAGACAAATGGGACAACTACGCGAACGTCCAGGAGGGGGTGATCCCGGCGCTCGCGGTCGAAATCCTCTCGCCCTCGACGGCCCAGATCGACTTGGTCGACAAGGTAGAGATCTACCGCATGGCGGGAGTTCGGGAATACTGGATTTTCGACTGGCGCGAGGAGACGATCCGAATTTACCGCTTTTCGGAAGACGCGGAAAAGCCGGTCGCCCTCCAGACCTTCGAGGAGACCTTGCGGACTCCGCTCCTGCCGGAGTTCTCCCTGGAGATGCCGAAGATCCGTCAGGCGTTGCACCTCGGGAAAGAAGAGCGGAAGCAGTCTCCCTAGCTTGCCTGTCTTACGGAGTTCGTATCCGAGACGCGGGGAATGGGTCTGGATGCTAGGGGGGCGCCGGTTTCCCCCGGAGCTGTATGACGACAACCTGCGAGGAGGGAAAACCAACTGCCAACGAAGCAGCCGAACCCATTTATGCAAGCCGCAGGAGAACGCTTAGGAAACAGGCAGGTTAGGAGGGGCGCCAATAGCCATGCGGCAAGAGAGAAGAACTCCACTATTTAAGCAAGTGCCCTATTCCTTAATTAGTGCTGCCGCTTAGTTAAGCGGGTTACCTTAACACCGGCTCCGATTCCGATGACGGGCCGGTTCCGGCTCCTGCCTTCTTCTTCCGCCAAGGGAGAAACGCGCGAACCACCTCCTGCTTCGCCCGCACCCCGGTCGGCGTCCTTTCGAGCAGATCCATCGCCTCGAGCACGCGGCAATCGCGGCGGAGGGTCACGGGGGTTTTGCCGGCATAGCCCGCAGCGACCCGCGGGGAGATTTCCGAAAGCTTGGAGACGGGTACACTCTTCTTGCCCAGATCGAGCAGCAGGCGCCTTCGCCGGGCGTTCGCCGGAGAGTTCTTGTCGGGGAAGCGCTCGTGGACATAGTTCCTCCAGACCAGCTCGAGTTGCTGCTCCCGTATCTCCGCCACCTGCGCGCGCAGCTCCTCGACGAAGCCCTCCACGGCATACTCGAGGAAGGGCAAGAGGCTCTCTCCCTTCTTGCTCGACCGATCGAGCCGGGCGTAGTAGTGCGCACGCGTCCGGTTGTAATAGTTGCTCAGCAGATGGGCGGCAACGCTGGGTAGACCGGCGGAGAGGAGGAGCTCAAACTCGAGCAGGCGGGCCGTCCTTCCGTTTCCGTCGCCGAACGGATGGATCCAGGCCAAGTAGACATGGCCGACCACGGCCTGAATGATGGCGTAGGGAATCGTCCATTCCCCGGATGGAGGACGAAAATCCGGCCCGGAAAGCCACTCGCAGAGACGATCGAGCAAGAATTCCCCATCCTCGGCCGGAGCCCCGCGGTAGCGGCCGACGACGACCGAATGGGTGCGCAGCCGGCCGGGCACGGCCTCTTCGGCCTGCGGCAACCCCTCCAGCACCCAGCGGTTTAGGAGGCAGAGGCTTTCGCGCGTAAGGACAATCTCGCCCTCCTTGAGTTCCTGCTGGATCCGATTGCAGGCACCGACGATGTTGTCCACTTCCTTCTTCAGGTATTGCTGGGAAGGCGGCAGATGGAGCTCGTCTCCAAGAGCACGAAGAACCTGCTCTTCGGTGAGCGTGTTGCCCTCGATGGCGGTCGTGGCCAGCGCTCCTTTGGCGAGATAGATCTGGTGCATCTTCCGGGCAAAATCCGGCCGAAGCGGGACTCCCACCAGGTGCTCACACTTGGAGGCCGCCTCTCCCAAGAGCAACCAGAATCTCGGTGCGGCTCGTGTCAGGTCGAGCTGAAAAGAGATCCAGGGATGTGTTCGCTCAAATGTTCGCACTTCCGTCCTTCTTTATGGAATGCGTAAGTTACTGCTCAGTATGTTTTAGCAACTTATGTTCCCGTATCAAATGGTGAGCAATCTGTTTCTTCGACTGTCGCATCGGACTGGCCAAGAGAGGAAAGAACATTGCAGAGTTTTGCATTTGAGTAGAGCCTTGCGGAGACCTCTCTTGCTTCCCGGCAATGCACCGCCGGTTTTCCTGCGTCGAGCCCCACGCCCGGCGCGCCTTCCGCTTCCTTCGGGGAGCTTCCCGGCCGGAAGAGATGCCCGAGGCCAATCCCCTGGGGAGCCATTCAGGCGGCTCCTTCGTCTCTTCGGCCGGGAGCGGCTCTTTGAGGTGCCCAGTACCCGGGAGGCCGCGTCCCTTCGCGGGCTTCCGCAGGGAATGCGCGTGCAGGTAGCCGGAGCCGTGATCTGCCGTCAGCGGCCGGGAACGGCCAAAGGATTCCTCTTCCTCTCCCTGGAGAAGGAGACGGGGATCGCGAACGTGATCGATTTGGGCGCTCCCAAGCTAGCCGATGTTGCGATGGCACGTCCGTCAACTGGGTAAGTCTGCCTCATTTCCCTGGCAGCTCCCGCATTACTCCTTTGCCACATTCGATCCTGCGGCGGACAGCGGTTCGGTGCCATCGTTGAGAATCGCGAGATAGTCCCGGTAGCCGAAGACCCGTCCCCTCCGGCGGCCCGTCACCTCTTCGACCACGCCGACCTCCTCCAGAACGGAAAGCACCGAGTTGACGGTAGGCATGCTCAGTCCCGTCTGCTCGACGAGAAAATGTGCGGTAAGGAAAGGATGGCATTGGAACAACTCGTGAACCGTTCCTAAGACCATAGACAACCATTCCCCTACCAGGGAAGATCGTCCAGGACGTCGGCCGAACAGTGCTGCCGACGGTTCGCGTGCCGGGGTTCCGCCGGCAAAGCCCGGGTAGCGCCCAATGCCCGCGCTTTCGGGGACAGAGGCGCGGGAGGCAGTCGATTGGCTCCCGACCGGGCATGCGCTGCATGCGCCGCTTTGAGCCTCTTCCGAACGCCCGCCCAGAACGACCATACATGCTTCGTCCGATTCCTCACGGGTAGGACGAAGGTGACATGACCGCCATTGCGGGTCGGCACGACGGCCTCCCGCACGGACGGGCGTTCGGATAGACCCAATCCTCTCCGGGCGACGGCATAGGCCGCGCCCTGGTGAGAGCTGATGCCATGACGGCGCGCGTGGTTGACCGCGCCGATCACGGAAGTGTAGGCCGGGTCGACTTCGATCACTTCAACTCCGGCACGAAAAGAAGCCGCCTTGAGCATGGAGATCGCCTTGGCGTAGGAGAAGGAAGAGAGCGAGCGAGCCCGAACGGGATCGACCGACTCCAGTTCGGCCTTCCTCTTACGAAGATCCAATCGCTTGATCACGAGCGGCTTGCCCGATTCGGTGCAGGCCCGGACGATCTCCCGGCACGCATCGCCGATCGCGGCTTTCGCCTGCTCCTCGCTCTTGCCATAGAGATTCAATCCAAGCCGGCGAATCCTCACCAGGTTGCCGAAGCGCTCCGTTTCGGCCAAGGCGAGATGATCCTCATTGAGGTCAATGCCGATCGCTCCGGCAAGGCGGCGTGTCACCAGGGCAACAGGTTGCGCCTCGGCGCTCACAAACACCCGCCACCCCGATCGGTCCCGCACGAAGCGGTAGCTCACCGCGGATCCCTCCCGCTTGCGGACGAGTTTCCCTGTCTTGGTTTGCGCGGTCACGATCCGGCTGGCGGAGAGCGCCTGGAGGATCGCCTCCTGGCCGTAGGCGAAGCGCACGCCATTGAGCACCAGGTGTTTGCTCGGGCCTCCCAATCCGTCCGGCAGCCGCAACCGCAGCCGCAGGCTGCCGTCCGGTCCGGCTACTGCTTGGCAGGACTGGTTGCCCGCCGTCTCGTCCTTCGATCCGAGCACGAAGAACTGGCTGCTCCGCTCCGCCTGCCAATCCTTCTTCCAACCGGCGTGGTCCGCATAGCCGTTCTCTTCCAGGGCAAACTGCTTGCGGAAGAGGCGGCGGGAACCGAAGCAGAGCCGGACCTGGCCGGACTCCTGATCGGCAAGGAGCGTCTCGAGCTTCGTCCGTAGGATGGCCAGCCGCCGCTTTTTCTGGTGCAGCAGGCTTGAGCCCGGCTCCTTCTTCTCAAGCCGGCCGATCGCCTCTTCCGCTCTCTTGAGCCGCCCTTTGGTCTCCTCAATCAACTCGGGCCGCCTCTCCTGGATCGAGGCGATCTTGCCTTCGAGCTCGACCCGGATGGCGTTGAACTGCCGGGCGGTGAGGCCGAAGCGGCGTAGGAACGACCGCTTGAGCTCGTTCAGGGGAACGCCAGCCCGCATCTTGGCGAAGAGAGTCCGCTGCGCCAGCCCGTGGAGCGCCGCATAGGCATCGAGACACGAAGCCTGCTCGGGGGTCACACTCAAACGGGTCTGGTAGGTGAAAACAGGGAGCTTACTCATGGATCGCTTCCAGCGCCTTCTTGGCGCTGTTCTGCGCGGATCGCTTCCCGTAAGACCTTGCACACAGGGAAACGATAACTTCGTGCAGGTAGCGCACGATATCGTCGGTCCTCTCGTCCGGATCCACTACCAGGACCGATCGACTCTGCGCGGCCAATGCCGCTTCCAGGTACTCGAATCCGAAGCGCATCAGCCGGTCGGGATGCTCGACCAGGATGACGCCGACTTTCGGATCACGGAGCAGCCCGATCATGCCTTTCCGATGGCCCTTCAGTCCGAAGCCGACCTCCTTGACGACCTTGACGATCGGCAACCGTTTGCTTGAGAGCGAACTCGGAAAACCCGCGCCAATTGCCGGTTCAGATCCGCTTTTTGATCGGCGCTGGATACCCGCGCGTAGAGGGCGACCCCATTAGGTTGTAAGGACTACGCATGAACGATCAGCGTTCCGGTCGGCAACTGCTCGGCCGGGACGGGCAAACGCCCCTCCTTCCACATCCGCCAAGCCGTCTTGTAGCAAAGGCCCTGCCGCTTGGCCCAGACACTCAAGTTCACTTGAATACATTACCAGGAACCTCCCTATGTGTCCATATATTATTTAGCTGTTGGCAACCCTTGATTTGCGAAGATAAAACGGCCTCCTTTCGGACATACATGTAAAGGAAGAGTTCCGGGCGCGGGAGGAGCATGGCGATGCCATCCAGGCGTCCTAAAGCCAGATGGGCCAGGCTGAGCCGCTCCTGCAGCCGAAGAAGGTCGACGGGCGGGTTCGGAGGGAGCGGCGGCGGAAGAAACGCGCGAACGATCTCTCCGCCCGCCGTGATTTCAACGAATCGGCCTAGCCGCTGACTGGGAAGGGCGGCGATAGCCACGCGACAAGGTGGAAGAAGTTCCTTATTTAATCAAGAGCCATATTACTTAATTAGCGCGATCGCTTAGTTAAATTGGTTACCGTAAGACCGGCTCCGATCCCGATGCGAGGCCGGTTCTGGATCCTACCTTCCGCTTCCAGGACCCTATCCCCTGTCCGGAAGGTGGTGGGAGGAGGAGTGAACGCGGCGGGAGTGGGATGCCGGCCTCCGCGGCGGAAGGATCCTCCGGCTGGCGGAGCTGCCGGAGGGCTGGCGGGTCGATGGCGAGTATGGGTGAGCTGGGCTGCCGCCTTCTCTCCCTGTTGGCGGCCCACGGCGCTTGCCCTTCGCCAGGGGCGCCGGTATGCTGGAAACGGCAGGAAGGAGGCCACCATGCCCACGATGACTCTCGGCCCACACACGGTGAAGGATTGGCTCGCAACTCCCGAAGGAGAACATTGGGAGCTCATTCATGGGAATCTCCTCATGACCGAGGAAGCCGGAGACAACAGCAGATTGGCGTGGAAGATCGGAGTCGAGCTTGAGAAGCATCTTGACACCCATCCATCCGGTATCGTGGGGCGCAACATCGCCTTTCATTTCCCTGGCATCCTGGATGCCGAGCGCGAAGGAGTGGTGCCCGATCTCTGCTATATCCCAAACGACCAGCTAGACAAATGGAATGGTGAAGCGAATGTCCAGGAATGGGTGATCCCGGCGCTCGTGGTCGAAATTCTCTCGCCCTCGACGGCCCGGATCGACTTGGTCGACAAGATGGAGATCTACCGCATGGCGGGAGTTCGGGAATACTGGATTTTCGACCGACGCGAGGAGACGATCCGAATTTACCGCTTTTCGGAAGACGCGGAAAAGCCGGTCGCCCTCCAGACCTTCGAGGAGACCTTGAGGACTCCGCTCCTGCCGGAGTTCTCCTTGGAGATGCCGAAAATCCGCCAGGCATTGCACCTCGGGAAAGAAGAGCGGAAGCAGTCTCCCTAGCCGTCGCGCTCCGAAACTGATAAAATATAAGCACGTAAGCAGCGGCAGGAAGGAGGCCACCATGCCCACGACGACCCTTGGCCCGCACACGGTGAAGGATTGGCTCGCCACTCCCGAGGGAGAACATTGGGAGCTCATTCATGGGAATCTCCTCATGACCGAGGAAGCCGGAGACAACAGCAGATTGGCAGGGGAGATCGAGTTTGCCATCCGGCTCTACCTTCGCCAGCACCCCTTGGGAATCGTCGAGCACAACATCGCGTTTCATTTCCCTGGCATCCCGGATGCCGAGCGCGAAGGAGTAGTGCCCGATCTCTGCTATATCCCAAACGACCAGCTAGACAAATGGAATGGGGAAGCGAATGTCCAGGAATGGGTGATCCCGGCGCTCGTGGTCGAAATTCTCTCGCCCTCGACGGCCCGGATCGACTTGGTCGATAAGATGGAGATCTACCGCAAGGCGGGAGTTCGGGAATACTGGATTTTCGACCGGCGCGAGGAGACGATCCGAATTTACCGCTTTTCGGAAGACGCGGAAAAGCCGGTCGCCCTCCAGACCTTCGAGGAGACCTTGCGGACTCCGCTCCTGCCGGAGTTCTCCCTGGAGATGCCGAAGATCCGGCAGGCGTTGCACCTCGGGAAGGAAGAGCGGAAGCAGTCTCCCTAGCCGCCGCGCTCCGCGGCTGATAGTATGGGAAGCGGCAGGAAGGAGGCCATCATGCCCGCGACGACTCTCGGCCCGCACACGGTGAAGGATTGGCTCGCCACTCCCGAGGGAGAACATTGGGAGCTCATTCACGGGAATCTCCTCATGACCGAGGAAACAGGCGGCAACAGCAGGTTGGCAAAGGAGATCGAGCTCGAAATCGGCTTGTTCCTTCGCCAGCACCCCTTGGGAACCGTCGAGCGCAACATCGCCTTTCATTTCCCGGGCATGCTGGATGCCGAGCGCGAAGGAGTCGTGCCCGATCTCTGCTATATCTCAAACGACCAACTCGGCAGCTGGGACAACTACGCGAACGTTCAGGAGGGGGTGATCCCGGCGTTCGCTGTCGAAATCCTCTCGCCCTCAACAGCCCAGATCGACTTGGTCGACAAGGTGGAGATCTACCGCATGGCGGGAGTTCGGGAATACTGGATTTTCGACTGGCGCGAAGAGACGATCCGAATTTACCGCTTTTCGGAAGACGCGGAAAAGCCGGTCGCCCTCCAGACCTTCGAGGAGACCTTGCGGACTCCGCTCCTGCCGGAGTTCTCCCTGGAGATGCCGAAGATCCGGCAGGCGTTGCACCTCGGGAAGGAAGAGAGGAAGCCATCCCGGTAGTGCCGAGATGGTCTCTGGTGTCTGGAGCGATCTGGCTGACGTTGCGCCGGGCCCACCTCGAGAATCGAACGCCCGCCACTGACCAGGACCACCGGATTCTCTTTGAATTCCCGGTCATCGCGCCGCGCGCACTCGTTGCGGCGGCTCTTCTCGTTCTTTATTTGGGATTTCCTTTCTCTGCCCCAAAACTCCTGTCCGCAAAATCGAAGAAACTTCAATGCAGCCTAGCTTCGGAAGCTGGATCTATGCGCCGGGCGAGCTCGGCGCGCGTGAAATAAAGGCCTGGAGTTAATAGCTCCCCGATCGTCCAAGGACATCTCTCTGGCAGATCATCATGGTCCACAGTCCAATCGATATCCTGTTCCCGGCACATCTTCCGAGACTTGTCGACAACTAGGTCTCGGATGCCGCTATACGCCTTCACTGCCGTCTCGTCTAACCCGTGTTTAAGGCTTGGATTGTCTTCTAAAAGCACCGCCAACTCGCGACGCTGCTCCCCTGACCGTATCGCCCCAGCCCCACCACTCTCTCTGCGAAGGTCTGGTCAGGTAGGCAATGTAGAGAGGATGTTGCATCAAGATTCCAAACCGATTCTTGAGTTCTCTGCGCTCTCTCCGTGCCAAGCCGTCTACCTCCTCGATCAGGTTCTCGAGATCCAACTCGCCGAAGCGGCGCTGGCGCAGGAGCCGCGCCGTCTCCATGCTCCAAGCGTAGAAGTCGCGGTCGTACAGCTTCTGCATCGTCATGGAGGACGATCATTCTGCGCCAGAAGAGACGCAAGCGGAAAACCACCGCAACAACCACGTTCTTCCTCACGCTTACCGACGGGTAAACAGCCGTTCTCCGAAACCTACGCAAACCGTCGCATAGCCGGCTAAAGCTATGCGGCGATCGTGCTGTTCGGTTCCTGCTTCGTCGAGGCCCGTTTCACGCGTGGCCTGCGCCTCGCGCCAGAGCGTTCCTCTCCACAGGCTGACACCGCAGAGCTTGCGGCCAGAATTTCGAGATTGCGGGCGGCATTGAGGTCACGATCGACCTCATGCCCGCAGGCGTCGCAATGATAAGTCCGCTGCGACAGCGCCAGTTCGGCCTTTACCGAACCGCAGCAAGAGCACGTCTTGCTTGAGGGATACCATCGGTCGGCAACAATGACCGTGGAACCATAAAACCTTGCCTTGTAAGCAAGTTGGCGGCGGAACTCGAAAAATGCGCCGTCCATGATCGACCGGGCGAGATGCCGATTGCGGGCCATGCTGCACACGTTCAGGTCCTCGATGCCGATGCGGCGGTAGGTCTGCGTCAGCATCGTGGTGGCTTTGTGCGTGGCATCGCGCCGGATGTTGGTGATGCGCTGATGAATCCTGGCAATGCGCTTTCTGGCCTTCCTCCGGTTGGCGGATCCTTTTTGCTTCGTGGACAGCCGCCGATTCTCCCTGCGTAATCTCTTCAAAAGCTGTGCATGCGCCTTGGGGCCGGGTATCGGTTCTCCCCGGCTCAATGTCGCCAGCGTGGTCACGCCCAAGTCAACGCCAACCGCATCCTGCGGATGCTCCACCGGCTTGATGTCGTCTGTCTAAACCATAATACTGGCGAACCAGCGGTCGGCCTCGCGGCTGAACGTGACGCGCTTGAGTTTGCCCGTGAAGCGCACCGCCTCACGCATCCGCACCCAGCCGATGACCGGCAGCCGGATCCGCAGGCCATCCACCCGGAAGGTGCCGGCTTCATTGGCGGCGCAAAAACTATCGCGCACGCCCTTCTTCTTGAACCGGGGATATCGGCCACGACGATCGAAGAACGCCCGAAACCCCGTGCCAAGATCGATTATTGCCTCTTGCACCGCACATTTCGTCACATCAAACATCCACGGGAACCGCTCCCGCTTGAGGCTGTTCAATTGGCGGCGAAGGGCGACGTCGGACGGCGGCGGCAACGATGAATCTTCCTTCCGCGCCGCATGTTGCCGTCGCCATTCGGCCAATGCCCAGTTCCATGCGAACCGCGCCACGCCCGATGCGCGGGCAAAGTAGGTCCGCTGCTTGTCGGTCGGATCCAGCGCGATGCGATGGGCAATCAGCATGTTACGGATTCCTCCACGGCGCGCTTCACCCCGTCCAGCAGCTTTTGGTTCTTGCGGGAACGCGAGCCGTAGAGCCGGGCCGAGAATACCGTGATGATCTCTAACACGTCCTTGGCGAGGTCTTCCTCGAAGGTCGTATCCTCGCCCTGATTGAGGATCACCACCTCGACGCTCTTCGCCTCGCAGATCGCGAACACCAGTTCCGCCCCGAAGCGGAGCAGTCGGTCCTTGTGAGTGATCACCAATCGCCCGACCTGACCGTCAATGATGGCGTCCAGCATCCGCTTGAGTCCCTTCTTGCGGTAGTTCATGCCCGACCCGAGGTCGGCGACGATCTCGAACGTCCAGCCCTGCTGGGCGCAATACAGTTCCAGAACCTGCTTCTGGCGCTCCAGATCGTCCTTATGGTCATGGCTGGAAACACGAGCATAGGCAATGGTCCTGCGGCTTGCCTGCTGTCCGGCTCGGAAGCGTTCCGGCAGCAACTTTGCTAGATCATACCGGCGATGACCGCCAGCGGTATGTTCCGCCAGCAAGCGGCCCTCCGCCTCCCAACGCCGGAGTGTCGTGATCGATACCCCCAGCGCATGCGCCGCCTCACCTATGCCAACCAACCTGTCCATCTTGGAGAGAATAAAGCATTTTTGCTAACATTTCAATAAAACTGTTCAAACCCTGGCGCAAGGACGCAAAGGCCATTGGAGAGCGATGCGCCTGCAGCAGCGGAATGGGTTACCCAGCCGGAGAGAGATCCGCCAGGGAATCAAAGGATTGAATATTATACATATGAATCTATCCTAAGAGGAGGTCTTTCCCGCAATGCACCGCCGGTTTCCCTACGTCGAACTCCACGCCCGGAGCGCCTTCAGCTTCCTTCGGGGAGCTTCCCGGCCCGAAGAGCTGGCCTGGGAGGCGGCCCGTCTGGGCCTGCCCGGGCTTGCCCTTTGCGACCGGGACGGGGTCTACGGGATTCCCCGGTTCCATGCCGCCGCGCGGGAAGCCGGCCTCCGGGCGCTGGTCGGAGCGGAGCTCTCCTTGAACGACGGGTCGGTCCTGCCCGTCTTGGTGGAAACGCGCGAGGGCTACCAGAACCTCTGCCGGCTTCTCTCCGAAGCCAAGCTCCGCAGCCCCAAAGGGGAGGCGGTGATCCGGTGGGAGGAGCTGGGTGACCATGCTCCCGGCCTTCTGGCCTTGACCGGGGACGAGGAAGGGCCGCTCCTGCGCGCGCTGGCCCGGGGCCAATCCCCTGGGGAGCCAGCCAAGCGGCTCCTTCGTCTCTTCGGCCGGGAGCGGCTCTTTGTCGAGTTGCAACGAAACGGGCTCCGAGGGGATTGCTTCCGCAACCGGACGCTCTGCTCGGTTGCCCGAGAACTCGCCCTTCCCGTGGCGGCGACGGGAGGGGTCCTCTACGCGAAGGCCGAAGAGCGTCCCCTGCTCGACGTCTTCCACTGCCTCCGGAACCGGACCACTCTCCATGCGGCGGGGTCGCTGCTCTCCCCGAATGACCGGAGGCATCTTCACGCCCCCCGGGAGATGGAAGCGCTCTTTGCCGATCTTCCCGAAGCGATCGAGACCAGCGGGCGGATCGCCTCCCGGATCGCCTTTTCCTTGGAGGACCTAGGCTACTCCTTCCCGCGATATGCCACTCCCACGGGGGAGAGCGAGGACGACTTTTTGAAAACGGTGGTCTGGGCCGGGGCGCAGAAGCGCTACGGCTCCCTCTCCCCGGCGGTTCGCCGACAGCTTGATCATGAGCTTGGAGTGATCCGAAAGCTCGGATTCGCCGGCTATTTCCTGATCGTCTGGGACCTGGTCCGCTGGTGCACGCAGCAGGGGATGCTGGTGCAGGGGCGAGGGAGTGCGGCCAATAGCGCGGTCTGCTACAGCTTGGGAATCACATCGGTCGATCCCGTCGGCAGCCGCCTGCTCTTCGAGCGGTTTCTGAGCGAGGGGAGGAAGGGCTGGCCCGACATCGATCTCGATCTGCCGAGCGGAGAGGCCCGGGAGCGGGTGATCCAGGAAGTCTACCGCCGCTACGGGCGCCGGGGAGCGGCCATGACGGCGAGTGTCATCTGCTTCCAAGGCCGGAGTGCCGCCCGGGATCTAGGCAAAGTTCTTTCCCTGCCCAAGGAGATCATCGATCGCTTCTCCGCCCTCTTCCCCGGAGGGGACTATCCCCACACGCTTTCCTGGAAAGAGCATGGACGGCAGAGCGGGCTCTCCCTTGCCGATCCCCGGCAGGCGGCCTTTTTACGGCTCTACCCAAGGCTCCTCGGCCTGCCGCGCCACTTGGGCCAGCATCCCGGAGGCATGGTGATCGCCCAAGGGGAGCTCGACCGGATCGTCCCCTTGGAAAATGCCGCCATGCCGGGCCGCTCGATCCTTCAATGGGACAAGGACGATTGCGAGGAGCTCGGGATGGTGAAGATCGACCTCCTGGGGCTGGGAATGATCGCCGTGCTGCAAGAGGCGCTTGCGCGCTGCCGGGCTCGAGATCATCCGGTCGAGCTCTCCCTCCTGCCCAAGGACGATCCCGCGACCTTTGCTCTCTTGCAGCGGGGGGAAACCATCGGGGTCTTCCAAGTGGAGAGCCGCGCCCAAATGTCGATTCTTCCCCGGCTGCGCCCCCAGTGTTTTTACGACCTCGTGGTCCAGGTAGCCATCGTTCGTCCGGGACCGATCCACGGGGGGCTGATCGGCAGCTACCTGGCCCGCCGGAGCGGCCGCGAGCCGGTTACCTATCCCGACCCAAGGCTTGCTCCCATCCTGGAGCGGACCTTAGGGGTCGTTCTCTTCCAGGAGCAGGCGATTCAAATCGCGATGGTGCTTGGAGGCTTCTCGGCCGCCCAATCCGAGGATCTGCGTCGGGCGCTCGGGTTTCGCCGGGACTCCCGGCGGATGGAGCGGGCTCTCGAAGATCTCGACCGAGCCATGCGGAAGAGAGGCATCTCTCCTCCCACCATCGCCTGGGTGGTCCGCTCGCTCTCCTCCTTTGCCCTCTACGGCTTCCCCGAATCGCATGCGATCAGCTGGGCGGGCCTCGCCTATGCGAGCGCCTACCTCAAAGCGCACCATGGCCCCGAGTTCTACGCGGCGCTCCTCAACCACCAGCCGATGGGTTTCTATGCTCCCGCCACCCTGATCCAAGAGGGGAAGCGGCGGGGCATCCGCTTCCGGCCGATCTCGGTGCTCTTCTCGGAGGATTCCTGCACGATCGAGGAGGGCGGCTCGGTCCGCCTGGGTCTTCGCTTGGCACTCGGGCTGACCGGGGAGACTCGCGCCCGGATTCTCGCCGCGGGCGCCCAGGCTCCTTTTGGCTCGCTCGAGGAGTTCCGGCGCCGGGTTCCGATGAGCCGAAGAGAGCTTCGGCTCCTGGCTTCCCTGGGCGCCTTCCAGGGGCTCGCTTCCCACCGGCGGGAGGCACTCTGGCAGATCGAGCGACCCAATTTCTCGGAGGAAATCCTCCCTAGACCGTCAGAGGGTCCCTGCCCGCTCTCTCCCATGTCGCCGCCGGAACGGCTACGAGCGGACTACGCTGGAGCGGGGATCACCTTGGGCTCCCATCCGATGGCCTACCTGCGCCCGAGAGTGCCCGCCGCCCGAAAGGCCGCCGACCTCTACGGGCTCCCGCAGGGAGTGCGCGTGCAGGTAGCGGGAGCCGTAATCTGCCGTCAGCGGCCGGGAACGGCCAAAGGATTCCTCTTCCTCTCCCTGGAGGACGAGACGGGAATCGCCAACGTGATCATCGCTCCCGATCTCTTCGAAGCCAACCGGCTCCTGATCTCCCTGGAGCCCTTTCTCTTGGTAGAGGGGATCCTCCAGAAGGCAGACGGCCCCATCCAGATCCGAGGGGAAAAGATCGCCGCCCTGGCTTCCCGGGGAGTGCCCGAGCCAAGCTCCCACGATTTTCGATGAATGGCGAAGGAGCCGCGAAGCGAGCTCAAAGGCTGGATCAAACGCTTCCCAAGCTAGCCGACGCCTTCCGCGCTGCGTCGAAGAGCGCCTTTACAGCACTCACATAGCTGGCCAAAGAGAGTAGATCGCCCTTGGGGACCTGAACTTTGCCGCCCATGACGGCTCCCACGATGCCTTCCCGACCCTGGATGAGCGCCCGCCAAGTCTCCTCGCTTGCCGAAAAGACGATGTCGGCCTGCCCGATCGTCTCCTCGGCCGGAAGCGCCTTCGCCGAACGGCAGCTCCCGCCTTCCAGTTCCAGAAGAATCCCCTTGGCTCCGGCGATAAGGCCCAAGCGTGTCGTCCAATTGCGCCCCTCTTTTTGAAACGCCTCGCTCTCCCCAATCGCCTTGCACCAAGCATCCGCCGATTCCTGCTCAAATAGCATCATGGCTCCCCATGCGCTTATCGCCCTCGCTCCTCCCTGTCAACGTTCGGCTCTTCTTCCCCCGTCCGTTCGCGCACCGGGTCTTGGCGGCCACGCGACCCGCGAAGTTTCTGGTGGACCAAATTTCAGTCGGCGGGTGACCCAACTCGTGCTTTACTCTCTAGGTTGCGGATGACCCTCGATCTCGACAACCCCGCCTACTACATCAATCGAGAGCTCTCCTGGCTCGAGTTCAACGCCCGGGTGCTGGAAGAGGCGGCGGATGCATCGCAGCCGCTCCTCGAACGGCTCCGCTTCCTCTGCATCTTTAGCGCGAACTTGGACGAGTTCTTCGAGATCCGCGTGGCTGGCATCAAGCAGCAGGTGGAAATCCAGAGCGATCAGGAAGGACCCGACGGGCTGACCCCGCAGGAGATCTTCGAAGGCATTCAACGGCGGACGCATCAGCTCGTCGCCCGCCAGTACGAAATCTGGCGGCAGGAGGTTGAGCCGCTGCTACGAAAGGACGGCGTCCTCCTTTGCCAAAGGAACGACCTGACGGCCGAGGAAGAGGAGTGGGCAGAGCGATACTTCACCGAGGAGATCCTGCCGGTGCTCACGCCGCTGGCCGTCGATCCCAGCCACCCCTTCCCACAGGTAACGAACAAGAGCTTCAACCTGATCGTCACGCTGCGCCGGCCGGTGGCCGCGCACCTGGCGGGTTTCGAGATCGTCCAGGTGCCTCACAATCTGCCGCGGCTGCTCACGCTGCCGGGAAGCGGACCCAACCGGTATCGCTTCATTCAGATCAAGGAGGTCATCGGGCTTTTTCTCGGCAGCCTCTTTCCCGGAGACGAGATCAGCGAAATCAACGGCTTCCGCGTGACTCGGAACAGCGACCTCTACATCGACGACGAGGAAGCCGAGAACCTGTTGCAGACGGTCGAGGAGGAGCTGCGCAAGCGGAACCGGGGAAATGCCGTGCGTCTGGAGATCGAAGAGAGATGCCCTCCGGAGATGGAGACGTTTCTCCTGCACGCTCTCAATCTAAGACAAGCAGACAGCTACCGCCATTTCGAGCCGCTGAGTTTCCTCCATCTGTTGCCGGTCTGCTCTCACGAAGCGTTCCCGCACTTGCGGGACCGGCCGTGGACTCCTGTGATCCCGAAGGATCTCGCTTCCCACTCGGACATCTTCGAGATTCTTCGCCGTCGGGACATTCTTCTCCATCACCCGTTTGAAAGCTTCGGAGTCATCGTCGACTTGCTGCAGCGGGCCGCAGACGATCCGGGAGTTCTCGCAATCCGGATGACCCTCTACCGGACAGGAGGCGATTCTCCGATCGTCCGCGCGCTGATGCGCGGCGCGCAAAACGGCAAGCAGGTGACCGCCTTGGTCGAGATCAAGGCGCGCTTCGACGAAGCCAACAACATCGTCTGGGCACGGCAAATGGAGGAAGCCGGCGTGCACGTGGTCTACGGGCTGCTGGGGCTCAAAACCCATTGCAAGGTGCTCGAAATCATCCGCCGCGATCCGGATCGGATCCGGCTCTACGTCCATCTCGGAACGGGAAATTATCACACCGGCACGGCGCGCCTCTATACCGATCTGAGCCTCTTGACGACTCGGGAAGATCTCACGAAGGAGGTGGGCACTCTCTTCAACATCCTCACGGGTCTCTCCCGCTTCCACGGAATCCGCAAGCTCCTGGTGGCACCCTTCCGCATGGCGGAGGCATTCCACGATCTGATCGCCGCCGAAGCGGCCTTCGCTCAGCAGGGAAAGCCCGCGCGCATCATCGCGAAGATGAACGCGCTCGTGGATCAGGAGATGATCCAGGCCCTCTACCGAGCCTCCGCCGCGGGTGTCCGGATCGACCTGATCGTCCGTGGCATCTGCTGCCTCCGCCCCGGGATCCCCGGGGTGAGCGAGCACATCCGCGTAGTCAGCATCGTCGGCCGCTTTCTGGAGCATTCTCGCATCTTCTACTTCGCGAACAACGGAGACCCCAAGATCTACCTGGGCAGCGCGGACTGGATGCCGCGCAATTTCTACCGGAGGATCGAGGTCGCGTTCCCCATCGAGGTGCCCGACATCAAGAAGCGGCTGACGAACGAAATCCTAGAAACCTATCTCTCCGATTGTGTCAAGGCTCGGGTTCTTCAGCCTGACGGAAGCTATCTACGTCTGAAGCAATCTCCCGGCAAGAGTCCTTTGCAAGCGCAATATCACTTCCGTCACCTTGCCAGGGCCCAGTTGGTCTTGGATCGTCCACAGGTGCCGGAGCAGATCGCGATCGTCCCGCAGCAACGTCCTACGCTCCCCCCAAGGGAGGATGTTCCTCCCCTCGCAGCGGAACCGGACCTGTTCTAGCCGGCATTTCTCACAAGCCTCTGGGACGAACTTGGTGAGACGGGCGGACTAGGCGGCCGGCTTCGCCTCGCTCGCGCTCTTCTTGGCGGCGGTCGATCCTCCGGCAGAGGAGGATTCTTTTTCGGCCTTCGCGGCCTTTTTGTAGCTCTCGCTGCGATAGTCGGTGAGGTAGAAGCCCGACCCCTTGAAAATGAGCCCAGCCCCGCCGGAAATTCTCCGTTTGAGCCGTCCTCCGCAACGCTGGCCTCCCTCCCCGGGAAGCTCTTTAGGGCACTCCTCTAGCGGTGGATCGGAGATCCGTTGGACGACCTCCACCACGGCACCACATTTTGCGCACTCGTATTCGTACGTAGGCATGACCAGACCTTTTTCGCTAAGCCGGGATGGGACCAGCCGCTTCAATCCGCTCCACCCGGACCTTGGCTCCCTCTTCCTTCCCTTCCGCAGGCAAGGTTACCTCGTCGCCAGACTTGTGCCCGAGAAGGACCTGTCCCAGTCCGGCCAGATAAGAAACCACTCCGGCCGCCGGATCGCTATCCCAGGCTCCCAGAATCGTGAGCTGCCGCTCCTTGCCGGTCGCCAGATCCTTCAGCACAACCCGGGTTCCGATGTTGACCGAGTCGGTGGCCACATCGGAAAAATCGGTGCCTCGCGCTCGGGCGATGGCCACCTCGCACTCGGTTTTCCGGCGGTGGAGGACTCCCTGCATCTCCTTGGCTGCCTTATACTCGTGATTCTCGCGAAGATCTCCATAGGATCGCGCGATCGCAATCTCTCGGGTGTTTTCCGGGATCTGCTTGGTCACGAGCTCTTCCAACTCCTTCTTCTTTTGGGCCAAGCTTGTCCACGATACGATCAGGACTTCTTCACTCTTCTGCTGTTGGCCCCCCGCAACCAGATCCTGAACCCCGGGGAACTTCTTGAGGATCGCACCCAAGAGCGAGCGCTTATCCAGTTCCCGGAGGACGGGACTCGCCAGCGCGGCCCGGGCCACGTCGCGTGCATCGGTGAGATGGGCATCCGACAAAATCGCATGCAGGATCGCCAGCTTTCCCGTGAGCAGCTCGTAGAGTTTCGAGCCCTTCTTGGCGGCACCGCTGCTTTCGCGCTCCAGGAGATAGAGAATGCAGAAGAAGAGATCCGGACGAAAAAGAGGACGGAAGAGCTCGTCGCGCGTGCGGCAGATCCAAGCCAAGGTTTCGGTGCCGATAGTCCTCTCCCGAATGGCCCGCCCCAGCCGCTCCAGCAGCTCGTTTGCCTGCCCCGCATCCGCGAGCACCGTCACGATGGCATCAGCCGTTCGTGCCGGAGCGTTAGGAAGAAGCTCCAACAGGAGAGATACGGTCCCTCCCCGCTCCAGAACCAGCCTTCGGAGAACCTCTTTCTGCGAGGAGGCTGCCATCGCCGACAAAGCCTTCCGAAGGGAGTGGTTGTCTTCGGGGAGCCATTGCGATACGGCCAGGGCTCCCTGCTCCGGCTCTTTCGCCAATGCCGCCAAAAACTGGTCGCGGAGGACGGCGAGTTCCAGCTTTTCTTCCGGGAGCGCCCCATGCGGGGAGGAAAGAATGGCACGGATCGCCGAGACGGCCTGCTCCCGTCCGCTGGGGGAAAGCTCCCCCTCCGCTTTGGCCAGGGCGCGCGCCGTTTCGACCGCGGACTTGCTGGAAGCCGGCTTTTCCAACTCCTGAAGCAACTTCTGCCAAGCCGGGACTACGCTGGAAGCGATGCGAATCGGCTGATTCTTTTTGGTCGGAATCTCGAAGCGGCCCTCCTGGCGCATGACCCGACGGACGCCGTCCCACCACTTCTTCCACGCCTCGGGGGCAATCACCGATGGGCTCAACGCCTCCTGGAGCGCCTCCACGGTCGCTGCCTCGCCTAGGCTGCGGACACAAAGCTCGACGAGCGCAAGAGGATCGGAGGCGGCCTGCTCCCGAAGCATCGCAAGCCTCTCGGCCTTCAGGACAAAGAGATGATCCCGTGAGACCAGTTGGAGGGACTGGACCGCATACTCCCACTGCATCCGGTGGCGCGGCTTCTCTTGGAAATCGATGATGACCGAGCCCGCGTCGAGCGAGATTTCTCGGATGAGCCCGAATCCCCAACTACGATGTAGATAGTATTCTCCGACGCATAGCGGTGAACTTTTCTGAGAGGAAGCGGAGGATATCTCCTCGAGCGGACGAGCCATTTCGGAAGACATGGATTAATTTAATCTAATACCTGACCATTCCGTTTCCCGCAACGCTTTTCTCTAACGGCTGTTCCCCTAGCAGCGGACGGGATCGGCGTGATCACGGGCGGGGGCGGGGCAACTTCTCTCCCGGGTGCCTCCGAAGAAGCAACGAAACTTCCCGCCTCCTCGACAGGCTCACGGTCCTCCGAATCGAGAAGGAGAAAGGCGACCCGGAATCCTCCTCTGGTCCGATCCTCGCTGCGCTCCACCTGCGTGCCGAGCAGCCGTTCGAACAGCGCTCGCTCAAACTCTCGTGCCCGAGGGAACCGGTCGAGAATCTCCAGAACCGGGGAATGAAATTCGAGGACCTGCCCGTGTGGCGCCCCGCTTGGCTCATAACGACTCATGTAGCCTTCTTCCTCGCGAGCCCGCGCCAACTGCCGCGCCCGCTCGGAGAGCGCCGAAGCGGAAATGCGGGAGCGCAACGCCTCGATGCGACGGCTGTAAAGGCGGTGGAGGATCCGATCTACAGCCAGGGAACCGTAGACGTCGTCGATCGATTCCAGAAGTTCCAGAACAAAGGGTGTCCCCTTTTGAGGAAAGAATTCATTGGCTTTCTCAGTTAGAATGTAGAGCTTTTCGGGTCTTCCTACCCGTTTCGCTCTGCGCTGGGTGGAGAGATAACCTTCCTTTTCCAGGGCGTTGCAGTGCTGCTTCACCCCCATGTAGGAGAGGTTCATCCGCTCCGCGAGCTCTCCCACCGAAAGGCCGTCGCTCCGCTTGATCTCGCCAAGGATCGCCTGCTTCTGGTTCCGAATCGGCGAGGAGTTGTCGCTATCCATAACTGACGAGAGGGAAAGGGGTTCGGCTTCGTTGTAGCAGAGATCAAGCGGCCTCGTTAATCGCTTTTTGAACAGACGATGGGAAAAAGGACAGATTCCCTTTCGAATCGCTTCCATCCCAGACCGTTCCCCTCCCGATCGGAGATCGGTCCCGGCCATCGAGGAGGATAACGGCTTTGACAGCGATGAGCCGCGTCGTTACGCTCTGGAGCTTCCTATGTCCGCTACATTCACTATCCTGATCGCCGACTCGATTAGTCCGAAGGGGATCGAGCTTCTCTCCGCCAATCCGTCCGTCCGCGTCATCGAAAAGACGGGCCTGACCGAAGACCAACTGATCGAAGTGGCTGCCTCGTGCGAGGCGATCCTGGTGCGTAGCCAAACCAAGATCACCAGGAGAATCCTCGAAAAGGCGGATCGCCTCCGTGTCGTAGGTCGCGCCGGGGTCGGAGTCGACAACGTCGACGTTACGGCGGCCACCGAGCGCGGGATCGTGGTCATGAACACCCCCGGAGGAAACACGATCGCCACGGCCGAGCAGACGGTGGCCCTCCTGCTTGCTCTGGCGCGCAGCATTCCCCAGGCCGACGCCTCGATGCGGGCGGGTGCTTGGAATCGGAAGGCCTTCGAAGGGGTCGAGCTCTGCGGCAAGGTGCTCGGAATCGTCGGCATGGGCCGGGTGGGAACCGAAGTGGCCCGTCGAGCACTTGGCTTCAACATGCGGGTGATCTGCTTCGATCCCTATCTCTCCCCGGCTCGGGTGCAAAACCTTCCCGTCCAGGTTGCGGACAACCTCGACACCGTTCTCAAGGAAGCGGACTTCCTTACCCTTCACTCCCCCTTGACGCCGGAAACCAAGGGGCTGTTGGATGCGCGCCGCCTGGCCCTCTGCAAGAAAGGGGTCCGGATCGTCAACTGTGCGCGGGGAGGCCTGATCGTGCCTAACGACCTCCGCGAGGCGATCGATTCGGGCCACGTAGCGGGAGCCGCGCTCGATGTCTTCGATCCGGAACCGCCCCCCGCCGACTTCCCACTGCGTTCTCTGTCGAACGTGATCCTCACCCCGCATTTAGCCGCCTCCACGGCCGAATCGCAAGAGCAGGTGGGGATTCAGATCGCCCAAGCCGTTCTCGATCTTTTGGTGAATGGAACGATTCGCAACGCCGTGAACATCCCCAATGTCGATCCGCGCACAGCCGCCCTGCTCCGCCCCTACCTGTCGCTGGCGGAGCGCCTCGGTCTCTTCATGGGCCAGTGGGCGCCGAACCGGATGAGTCGGGTTGCTCTCTCCTACGCGGGCAAGATCAACGAATACGATACAACGCCCGTGACGCGGGCAGCGCTCAAGGGCCTACTTCGGAAGGCGGCCGGTTCGGAAGTCAACGAAGTGAACGCCGCTTACCTCGCCGAAACACTGGGCATCGTCGTCAGCGAGGTCAAGACCACCCAGGCCGGCGAGTTTACCGACTGGATCGGGATGGAGATCCAGGTCGATTCCACCTCGCTTCAAGCGGGAGCCACGTTCTGGGGAAGCGCTCAGCGCCTGGTGCAGATCAACGGAAATCCCATCGAAGCGCCGCTCGAGGGCGCGCTCCTGGTCTTGGAAAACCGGGATCGCCCCGGCATCGTCGGCCGGGTGGGTTCGGTCCTGGGCGAGCGCTCCGTGAACATCGCCTCCATGTCGCTCGCTCGCACCGAGCAGGGCTCGCGAGCGGTCAGCGTTCTTCACGTCGACGCGGCGCCGGGGAGCGAGGTTCTCGAAGAGATTCTTCGAATCCCGGACGTCTACTCCGTGCGCTTGGTACAGATTTAGCCTGCCTGTCTCACAAGCGATCTCCTGCGGCTTGCGAAATGGACCTTTCTGCTTCGTTGCGCCTTGCATCCAGACCCATCCGCCGCGCCTCGGGTACGAACTTTGTGAGACCGGCAGGCTAGAGCGGCATCGGCCCCTTGACCGTTTCGCGCTCTTGCCGTTAACTTGTGCTAGTGCGTATCGCCCTGCTCGTTTCTCTCGGCCTCTGGCTCGGAGTCGGCCTCCTCGTCGCGCAACCGGCGGGAGAGGGCGGGACGGAAGCGCCCGCCTCTCACAAAGCCTCCGCGTCGCACCGCATCGAAAAGAGACCGACAGTTCCAGTCCTTCCCGAAAAGCCTGCGAAGCCTCCGGAAGCGAAGCCGCCAAAGCTCAAGGGGATCATCCCTGAAGGCGTGCGAAAGGGACCGAACATGGTCAACCCGCTGGCCCCCAAGGAATATGGATATGGCCGGCGCTATATGTCGAAGTCCGCCTACACTCCGCATATTCCTTATTCGGCGGGGCAGACCGAGGTCATGACTCCGGGAGGAGGACTCGAGCTCTTTACCTGGGAGTGGTGATGCTCCCGCCACACCGCATCCGGATCCGGCGCGTCTACGAGCCTCCCGGTGCCGAGGAGGGGTATCGCGTCTTGGTCGATCGCGTCTGGCCTCGCGGCGTCTCCAAGGAGAAGCTGCCGATCGAAGCCTGGAAAAAGGAGCTCGCGCCGAGCACTGAGCTTCGCAAATGGTTTGCGCACGACCCAAGCCGGTGGGAAGAGTTCTCCCGGCGCTACCGCCGCGAACTCGACTTCCATGCCGATCTGCTGCAGGAGCTGCTCCATGCTGCCGGCTCTCGAGATCTAACGCTGCTCTATAGCGCTCGGGACAAGGAGCACAATCAAGCGGTGGTGCTGCAAGAGCTGCTGGAGGAGCTGGCAAAAAGCGAGCGAAACGCAACCCGGTCGCGCTAAGCCTCGGACATCTCCTGCGCCAAGCGATCCAGGGAGACACCGGCGAGACTGCTGGTAATCCAAGTCGCTCCGCGGAAATCGTGCCCCGCCGTGTAATCGTTGTAGGCTACGACGCAGGGGATTCCCGCTTCGCACGCCGCGCGCAATCCCACCTCCGAGTCTTCGATCGCCAGCGCCCGGTCGCCGGCGCACCGCCATTCGGCCAAGCAGCGCCGATAGAGGGGAGAGTCGGGAGCGGTCTTCCTTCCCGCCCGTTTTCCTAAAACCGGGGAAAACCACCCCTTTTCCTCCGGGAGGTGCAGCGAAAGAAGAGCATGGATTTGTTCCTCATCGCTCGTCGAGACGATCGCCTGCCGCATCCTCCGCTCCCTCGCCTCCCGGATCAGATCACGAATCCCCGGCCGCAGGCTGGTCCCAGGCAGAAATCTTTCCAAATAAAGCTTCTTCTTGAGTCGCGCGAGTTGCCCGGCCACCTCCTCGAGATTATCGGGAGGGCGAGCGAGAGCTTCCAGGGCTCGCTTCATGCGAAGCTCGTTTCCCGGAATCCCCAAGAGGTTCTGGAACTCCTCCCAGGCCCAGCGGATCGGCAGATCCATGGCCGCAAACGCCGCGTTGCAGGCCGGCAGGTGTCCCTCCCTCTCGGTCAAGGCGATGGTCCCGTCGACGTCCCAGATGAGCCCGTCCCAGCGCACGGTCGTCACCGGCAGAGTCTTTCGGCGGCGGGAGAAGGAAGTTCGGAAGGTGCAGTCGAGTCGACGATTTCTTCCGAGAAACGCCGGAACGGCAGGTCGAGAATCGCGCATTGAAGAATCGCCCGGATATACTTGTGGAGGATCAAGAGGATCCCCCGCTCCGGCCTGCCGATCAGTGAGCAGAGCGCGCCGACGACACGTTTGCGCGCACTCCAGACGTCTTCCCCTCCGATAGAGGAGAGCGGAACCTGGGACGGATCGGCCAGCCAGCGGTCGTACTCCGCGGGCTCCCGGGCCGATAGCTCCCCGTGGGTGTAACCTTCCCACTCTCCCATGTTCACTTCGATCCACTCCGGCCATGCCTCGATCGGCACCCCCAGCGCCTTCCCGTAGATTTCTGCCGTCTGCCGGCCACGGGCCAGCGGACTGGAAAGGATCCGATCGATGGGCAGAGCGCGGAGAAGCTCGCAGTTGGCCTTTGCCTCCGCGATTCCCTCCTCGCAAAGAGGAATATCGGTTCGTCCTTGAATCCTCCGTTCAAGATTCCAAGAGGTCTTGCAGTGACGCGCGACGAAGATGCGCGGCACCGCGGAGGATCGACCCGTGGTTCGGCCTGCGTCCACCACCAAACTTTCCTTTTCGCTCAAGCCTTAGCCTCGTCCTGTCCGCGCCAAGGCTCGATGAGCGGCCTCCGCAACCGCTTCCTTCGTCAGGCCAAATTCCTTGTAGATCGTGGCATACGGCGCCGAGGCCCCATAATGGTCGATCCCGACAGCCTCACCCTGCAGTCCCAGCCAGCGCCGCCAAGCCAGCGTCACCCCGGCTTCGACGGAAACACGCGCGCGGACCTTGGCGGGGAGGACCTCTTCCCGATAGGCTTCCGGCTGCTGGGCAAAGAGCTCCCAAGAAGGTAAGGAGACCACCCGCGACCGGATCTTCTGCCCGGAAAGGAGCTCTCTGGCTCCCAGGGCAAGGGAAACTTCCGAACCCGTAGCAATCAGGATCACTTCCGGGTCGGGCTCCCCGATGAGCACATATCCTCCGCGCCTGGCCTCAGAGGCAGGAGCAAGATGTCCGCGGTCGAGCACGGGAAGAGCCTGCCGCGTCAAAATCAAGGCGGTCGGGCCATCTTTCCTTTCGAGGGCAACCCGCCAGCCTTCCACCGTTTCGGTCGCATCCGCCGGACGGAAGACCACCAGATTGGGAATAGCGCGAAGAGCGGTCAACTGCTCAACGGGCTGGTGAGTCGGACCATCCTCTCCCAAGCCGATGCTGTCGTGGGTGAAGACGTAGACGACCGGCACCTTCATCATGGCCGCCAAACGGATGGGCGGTCGCATGTAGTCTGAGAAGATCAGGAAGGTTCCCCCATAGGGACGAATCCCGCCGTGAACGGCCATCCCGTTCATGAGGGAGCCCATCCCGTGCTCCCGAATGCCGTAATGGATGTATCCCCCGGAAAAGTCCCCAGGACGAATCTCCTTCACCCCTTTAGGCAGCGTATTGTTGGACGGGGTCAGATCGCCGGAACCGCCGAGGAGGTAGCCGACCTTATCGAAGATCGCGTTGAGCACCGCTCCGGACGCCGCCCGCGTCGCAAGCGGCTTATCCACTGGGAAGCTTGGCATCGCCTTCTCCCATCCCGCGGGAATATCTCTCCGGAGCGCGGCTTCGAAGGCTTCCGCTTCCGCCGCAAACTCCTTCCGGTAGCCCGAGAAGATCTCCCGCCAGCGCGACCGCTCCGCAGCCCCTTTCTTCGCCGCGGCGTGAAAGAAGGTTCTCACCTCTTCGGGCACGTAGAAGGTCCGATCCACCGGGAGGCCGAGGCGCTCTTTCGCAAGCTTTACTTCTTCCGCCCCCAGCGCCTCCCCGTGCGCTTTGGCGGTGTTTTGCCGGTTCGGGCTTCCCCAGCCAATGATGGTCCGGCAGGCGATAATCGTGGGTCGCTCTTCCTGGGCAGTGGCCCAAGCGAGGGCGGAAGCAACTTCCGCTTGGTTCAAACCGTCGATTCTTCGGACATTCCAGCCGTACGCCGCAAACCGGCCGAGCACGTCCTCGCTGAAGGAGAGCGCAGTCGGTCCGTCGATGCTGATGTGGTTGTCGTCGTAAAGGACGACCAGCTTGCCCAACTGCAAATGGCCCGCCAAGGACGCCGCCTCGTGGGAGATCCCTTCCTCCATATCCCCGTCGCTGGCGATGACAAAGGTCCGATGGTTGACCACCTCGTGCCCAGGACGATTGTACCGTTGGGCCAGCCACCGCTCGGCAAGGGCCATTCCGACGGCGTTGGCGATGCCTTGGCCCAGCGGCCCGGTCGTCGTCTCCACCCCGGCGGTATGGCCATATTCCGGATGGCCGGGAGTCCGGCTTCCCCACTGACGGAAGCTCTCCAGCTCCGTCATCGGCAGATCGAACCCGCAAAGATGAAGCAAGCCATACAGAAGCATCGACCCATGTCCTGCCGACAAAACGAACCGGTCGCGGTTCGGCCAGTGGGGGTCGGCGGGATCAAAACGCAAGAAGCGGGTCCAGAGCACGACGGCGGCATCCGCCATTCCCATGGGCAAGCCGGGATGACCGGAATTGGCCTTCTGCACTCCATCCATTGCCAAGCCGCGAACCACATTGGCCGCCAGGGCCGCCAACCCCTCTTCGGCGGGCGGATTGGATAAACCGGGGGTAACTGTGGGGGGGGTCGAACTGCTCATGTTTGGTTTCTCTATTAGGAAGTTCTCATCCTGGGGAGTTTTCGTCATGGGTGATTCTGCAAAATTGCCTCGACCAGGGCCGCGCAGGAAAGCTCTGCCGGCTCTTCCTCTGCTCCCAGCAGAGGATGGCGAGGAAGCAAGGGACCCACCCACAACCAGCGGCTAAGCGCCGACTCCCTGTCAGCGCGATATTGCGGTTCGCTCCGGGCTCTGTCAAGCGGCCGAACCACCGCGAGCCGTTTCTCGCGCGATCCACGATCCATCTACGATCTTACCTCAAGGCTTTCCGCTCCCTTGGCTTTCCCCAGCTTCCGGGCCGGTAAAGACCCGGCTCTGGCGAATATCCGACGCGTCGATCCGCATGAGCTCCTCGGAGCGAATCTTCCCGCCGGCGGCAACCAAACGGGCGGCCTGACGCAGCTTGATGCGATCAATGGCATTGCGGACGCTGCGGGCATTGGCGAAAAGCGGCTGCTTCCGGCGCAACGCCAAGTATTCCCGAAAAGCCTCCTGCGCCGGCGGATCGAAGAAATAGCCCTGAGATCGGACCATCAGATCTCCGATCGACACCAGCTCTTCAAAGCTATAATCGGGGAAGTCGATGTGATGGGCGATCCGCGAGCGCAAGCCAGGATTGGAAGCAAAGAAGGTCTCCATCCGCTCCCGGTAACCTGCGAAGATCACGACCAGATCGTTCCGGTAGTCCTCCATGGCCTGTAGGAGGATCGCTACCGCTTCCAGCCCATAATCGCGCTCGCTTTCCGGACGGTAGAGGGAATAGGCCTCGTCGATGAAGAGAACCCCGCCCATCGCCCGCTTGATCACTTCCTTGGTCTTCGGGGCGGTGTGCCCCACATATTGACCGACGAGGTCGTCGCGGCCGGCGACGACAAGGTGCCCTTTCCGAACGTAGCCGAGGCGGTGAAGAATTTTCCCCATCCGCAGGGCAACGCTCGTCTTCCCAGTTCCCGGTGAGCCCGTGAAGGACATATGCAGGGTCGGGACCTGGCTTTGGAGCCCGACGGAGATTCGCAGCCGCTCCACGAGAAGAAAATCCGCGACCTCCCGTACCCGGCGCTTGACCGGAGCCAGCCCGATGAACTCGGCATCGAGTTCGGCCAGGATGTCTCCGACTCCGGCACCGGTGAGCACCTCATCGAGATCGACCAGCCGCTCTCGATCCACGGCGGCCGCCTGAGGTTGCTTCCCCTCTTCTTTCATGGTGTCTGGAGGCCTTAACCTGCCTCTCTCCCAAGCGTTCTCCTGCGGCTTGCGAAACGACCCCGGCCGCTTCGTTGGGACTTCCCTCGCCCCACCTCGTTTCCTCCAACTCTTGTACGGCGTCTCGTGACATAATGCTATTTGATTCTTCTTATGAGATAGATCACTTTGGCAAATGCATTGGGTCGCTTGCCTTAGCTGATTCCTCTGGTGTAATCCGGGCATCTCGCTGCTCTCGACCAAGGAAGCCGGGATTGATCGCGTCGGGCGCCGACCCCGTCCATAGCCTCTCCCTTTGGCTGGTCCCCTGTCCCCTGCGCTTTGGCGGGCGGGCAAGGCCGCTTATGTGCTGGACAGCTTCTGCCAAACGCATATGATTTCCCATCGAGTTGCCCGCCAAAGCGGATGGAAGCGGCTTGGGGCGGTGCGCCCTGATCGAATGGACCGGGACCGCCCGGGGCTCGCAGATGCGAGTCCAAAACCCTGGATCGAGCCGGGAGGCTGCGGAACTGGGGGTAGTGCATCGGAGGACTATGACTGCTGTGATTCGTACTGGCGGGAAGCAATACCGCGCAGAAGAGGGTGCCATTCTCGAAATCGAGCTCCCGAAGAAGGGTATTTCCGCCGGAGAGAAGTGGACCACCGAGGAGGTACTCCTCATCGAGGTTGACGGTAAAACTGAAGTCGGCACGCCACGCGTGGCCGGAGCAAAGGCGGTTTTCGAACTGCTCGAAGAGATACGAGCCCCTAAGGTCGTCGCCTTCCGCTATCGTCGCCGGAAGGGTTATCACCGGACGGTCGGCCATCGTCAGCGCTTGGCGCGCGTACGTGTGGTGGAGTTATCTATCGGCAAGAAATCAGTGTAGAGGACGATCATGGCACACAAAAAAGGGCAAGGAAGCTCGCGCAACGGGCGAGACAGCAATAGCAAGCGTCTGGGAGTGAAGCGCTACGGCGGCCAACGGGTCCGTAGCGGCAACATTTTGATCCGGCAGAGGGGAACACGCTTTCATCCAGGGGAAAACGTCGGACAGGGCCGCGACTTTACGCTTTTTGCCTTGGCCGACGGTGTCGTGCGTTGGGATCGCCTCAACCGGAAAGTTCATATTCAGACCGAGCAGCCAGCTTAGGCAGAAGAGCCACTCGGTCTGGACTCTCTTCTCCTTGTGCGATTTAAAGGCACACGGAAATACGCATGTTCGTCGATCGAGTAAGAATCTTCGCCAAGGCGGGGGATGGGGGACGGGGCTGTGTCAGTTTTCGGAGAGCTCCCTACGAGCCCCATGGCGGTCCTGACGGCGGCGACGGCGGAAAAGGCGGGGACGTCCTGCTGGTCGTCGACCCTAACCGTAACGATCTCTCCCATCTCTTCTTCGTGCCACATCAACTGGCGCAGAACGGGCGGGCGGGCTCAGGAGCGATCAAGACGGGGCGCAAGGGCCAGGAGCTAATTCTTTCCGTCCCTCCCGGCACGGTCGTGAGCCTCATCCGTAGCGATCCCGAGCAAGGATGCAAGCTGCTGCCTTTACCAGCGCGCGATGAAGCCGTTGACCTTGTCGCCGACCTCACCTCGCCGACCGATCGCTTTGTCCTCTGCCGGGGAGGACGGGGCGGATGGGGAAATTGGCATTTCCGGGGTCCTCAAAACCAGACGCCCCGTCGCGCCGACCCTGGAAAACCCGGGGAGTGCGGGCAATTCGTCCTCGAGCTCAAGCTTCTGGCCGACATCGGGCTCGTGGGGCTTCCCAACGCGGGAAAATCGAGCCTGCTGCGCCGCCTTACCTCCGCGGAACCAAAGGTAGCGAACTACCCATTCACGACGCTTTCCCCTTCCGTCGGAGTGCTCGAATGGCCCGATGGCCACCGGCTTACGATCGCCGATATTCCTGGGTTGATTCGAGACGCGCATCTTGGGAAGGGCTTGGGCCACGAATTCCTTCGCCACGTCGAGCGCTGCCGGCTCATGCTGCTGGTGCTCGATCTCTCGGGCCCCGATCCCATGGCTGACTTTCTCCTCTTGCGACGGGAGCTGGAGGCCTACGGTCATGGTTTGGCCGAACGCCCTTTCCTGGTCGTCGGGAATAAGATCGATTTACGGACGGCGCGCAAAGCCGCCCTGCGTCGCGCGCGGCCGGCAGGGGAAGAACCCATTTTTGTCTCCGCTCGTACCGGGCTGGGAATCCCCGAGTTGACCGCCGCCTTCCGACGGAAGCTCTCTGAGAATTCTTCGTCTATGGATCTCCACCAAGCCATCGGACTCTCGGCGCCGGACATCCGATGAAAGAGGTCGCCCGGTGGCTGATTATCTATGGGCTAGGGCTGATCGCGCTCGGCACCGCGGGCTATCTCTCCAATCCGCGGAAGGCAAAGACCGCCCTCTACTCCGGAGGAGGGTTCGGCATCATCACCATCTGCCTGGGCGTGATGACGCGACGGGGCGCTGCCTGGGCATTGCCGACGGCCCTGCTGCTGGTTACACTCTTTTCGCTCCTCTTGCTCTGGAGATCGGTGGTCGTCTGGAAGGCTGTTGCGGCCGGCGAGCGAAGAAGGGTCTTTGTAGGCTCCCTGCTCGCCTTGATGCTGCTTTTTTCCGCCTTTCTGCTCCCCTACCTCTTCCTGGCGTGGCGACACTAGCCTGCCTGTCGGACTTAGACTTAGCGCGAGAACATCCCATCATGCGCCGCAGATTGCTCCATTTGGCGAGCCGCAGGGGAACGCTTGGGTAGAGTCGAGGAGTAGCGCGGTGCGACGTAGGAGCGCCATAGCGGGAGCTGCCGCTTTCGGTAAAGCAGTGCCTGAGGAGCTGGCCGAAAATTTGTATGTGAATCACAACCAAGGTAGGAAGAGATGGAAAGGGAAGTGACCACGAACAAGGAGTAGGAAGCGCAGGGCCGAGAAGGCAAGAAGCCGGGGATCCGTGCGGCGATCCTTGAAGTGTGGATGATGGACTACCGGAGGCCGGAAGCGATGGTCGGTCCTGGGGGCATCCTGGAGCAGTGGACCAAGCGGCTCTACGAGCGGGTGCTGGGAGACGCAGGCGTCAGGATCGCTCACGCCCTAACCAGCAACATTCTCGGGCACGCTCCTGTAAGCTCATGGAACGACGGAAAAGAGAAAAATGCTCAACCGCATAAAAATACTAGATTACAAGTCCTTACGAAATGTTGAGGTGCGACTGCAGCCCTTATCGGTCCTCTTCGGACCGAACGCCGCAGGCAAGAGCAACTTTCTCGACGCTTTGCAGTTACTCTCCAAGACCGCCTCCAGCCGCACGCTGAAAGAGGCCTTCGAGCCGCCCTCGCGGCAAACCACTGGAATCGTTTTCCTTTCCCGAGAGTGGCCTTAAGGGTCTGTTGGCACAAGGCAGTGCCCGTTTCCGCATAGAAGCGGATTTCACCCTCTCCGACGCCGTAGTCGATGCTGTAAACAAACAAGTTCGGGAGCTAAGAGGACCTTCGGAATCCGGCTCATAGAGTTCCTGCAAGGAAACCTGCGATTTGAATCGCGGGAGGAATTGCGGTTGCGCGGAACGCGACATGTGACGTAGGATTCCAGATGTGCAACGAGTTGTCACCAATCGCAATTGTGTTTACCAAACCGCATACCATGTGGTATGGTGCCCAAAGTATCGGATCGACGTGTTGACGGGACCGGTGGCCGAGGAAATGCGAGCGATGCTGGATTCGATTTGCGCGGAACGAGATTGGCCGATGATCTCCAAGGAGATTCAGCCGGACCACATCCATCTGTTTCTCAGCATGCCTCCCGCCATTGCCGTGGCCGACGCCGTCAAGGTGCTCAAGGGCGTTACGGCTCGCTTGCTGTTTCAACGGTTTCCAGCACTTAAGGAGCGGTTGTGGGATGGACATCCCTGGTCTCCATCCTATTACGTCGGCACCGCCGGCAATGTCAGCGCGGAAACCAT
>NZ_KB901875.1:619426-740626 GCF_000379365.1 Verrucomicrobium sp. 3C
AGATTGCATCGCTGGGCCTTCCGGCAGCTCCAACGCTTTGTCGAGTACAAGGCGAAATCGGCCGGCATCGCGGTCGAATACGTCGATCCGGCCTACACGAGCCAAACCTGCTCGTCTTGTAAACAATTGGGCAGACGCACGAAGCATCGTTTCGTGTGTCCTCACTGTGGTCTCCGGGCGCACAGCGACTTGAACGCGAGTCGGAACCTTGCCCGGATTGGCGGAACGGCGGTTCCGCCAACGGCGGCCGTAAGCACGCCTAATGTTGGAGGTGCGGATGTTGGCAACCATGTCTGCGCTTCACGATAAAGCCTGCGACTTCAGTCGCGGGTTGTTTACCCTCTGCATCGACCCCAGAAAAAATCCAAGCTGCGGTACGGGAGCGTTATCTTCGTTATTGTATCGAGATCGAGATGTTGCCGAAATCCGGCATTCTCCGGGTGGCCGACGAATCTCTTGCAGCGCTAAACAGGAAAGGGGAGCCGACCGGCAACCGCGATCCTTTCCTATCGCGTAAGGATAACCGGTTGCACCTAAGGCTCGAAGGGCAAGGCCACCCCACCTACTTAGGTCTTTATCTCGATCACAGCATCTTGTCGCTGCCGCACTATCCGCCGTATTACCCGCATCTAGTGGCTGCACGTCAGGAACTGGAAAGCTGGCTGTTTTTCTATTTCGAACCCCGAGAACGGATGCGTGCCGCCAACCCGGTCAAGGAGGTCCGACATATCGGACTCATGGGCGAGGAGTTACCTGCTTATCTCAACACCCTGAAGGCACTCGAACCCCGGCAATTCCGAGCTGTAGAAAAGGCGTTGCAAGCCATCTTACCCCAGATCGAGAGCATCGACGTCGAAGTCAACGACTTGGGCGAAGTCGCATTGAGACTCAAGGAAGCAGGCATACTCATTCCCGCCCGCGTTCTCTCGGAAGGCACTCTCCGTATTCTCGGCATGCTCGCGCTCACGGGAGCCAAGGAGCCCCCTTCCCTGGTCGGATTTGAGGAGCCGGAAAACGGTATCCACCCCAGGCGCATCGAACTCATCGCCGAGTTTCTCAAAACCAGATCTAACCTTGGCCAGACGCAGTACATCGTGACCACGCACTCGCCCATCCTGCCGGACTTTATTCCAGACGACTCCCTTTTCGTCGCCGGCAAGTCGGAATCCGACACCCGAATCGAGCCTCTCACCTCTTATGGAACACTGGGGAAACTGACTCGGAAAGGCGACATCGACCATGCCTTGAAGGATCAGAAAGAAGAACACCTGCTGGTGTCGGAGCGCCTGCTGAGGGGGGACTTCGATGCTTAAGTCAATCGCCGCATTTGGAGAAGACTTCGCACACCGCGAAATCGTCGGGGCGCTGATCCGGCGAGTGGCGAAAGAGTCGAAGCTCCCGGTTGAGGTCAAGTGGCGCAGCGCCCGCAGAGGCCACGGCAAGATCGTCAACGAACTCCGGGAATATTTCCGAGATATCAAGGAGGAAGGTGCTTCTCCCGACCTCATCGCCGTTGCGACCGACGCAAACTGCAAAGGGCTAAACGACCGCGCTCGAGAGATTCCCACGCAGTTGAGTCCCGTGACGGCAGTGCTCGCGATACCCGATCCCCATGTCGAGCGATGGTTGTTGTTGGATGGTGCTGCCTTCAAGGAGGCCCTTGGGGAAGGCTGCCGGGCACCGGACCAAAAGTGCGACCGCAGCCGCTATAAGCAAGAGCTGATCCACGCTGTCCAGAGAGCCGGCGTAAATCCAAACTTCGGCGGCATTGAATTCGCAAACGATATCATTGATGCGATGGATCTGTCGCGCGCTGCGACCATCGACCCATCGATGAAACGATTTCTCGACGCTCTACGGATGGCTTTTCGCCGGGAAACTTGAGCGCGGCCGCCGGAAGGCCATCGGCCCTTATATCGTTGTTCTTCTCGATCTTGACCGACCCTCTTCAAGAGCGATCCTACATTGACCCGCGGGATTGGCTGGCCGAAGACGACGTGGTGCAGTTTGTCATCTTCGAGAAGACGGAGGAAGCGGACCGGAGAGGCGAAGCGGTTCCGAGCAAGCTGCCCGAGGAGTTTGGTCCACGGCAGCGGCTCAAGGCAAAGCGGGATAACTTGCGATTCTACCCTGGGAAGTTGGGCTGAGTCCGGCAGGCCCGGGGGTTGCCAACAGCGAAATAAAATATGGCCGCATAGAGATGTTCATGGCAATATATCGGCATGAAGTTAAGTGTCTGGGCCAAGCGGCAGGGCGTTTGCCCGTCCCGGTCGAGCAGTTGCCGACCGGAACGCTGATCGTTCATGCGTAGTCCTTACAACCTAATGGGGTCGCCCTCTACGCGCGGGTATCCAGCGCCGATCAAAAAGCGGATCTGAACCGGCAATTGGCGCGGGTTTTCCGAGTTCGCTCTCAAGCAAACGGTTGCCGATCGTCAAGGTCGTCAAGGAGGTCGGCTTCGGACTGAAGGGCCATCGGAAAGGCATGATCGGGCTGCTCCGTGATCCGAAAGTCGGCGTCATCCTGGTCGAGCATCCCGACCGGCTGATGCGCTTCGGATTCGAGTACCTGGAAGCGGCATTGGCCGCGCAGAGTCGATCGGTCCTGGTAGTGGATCCGGACGAGAGGACCGACGATATCGTGCGCTACCTGCACGAAGTTATCGTTTCCCTGTGTGCAAGGTCTTACGGGAAGCGATCCGCGCAGAACAGCGCCAAGAAGGCGCTGGAAGCGATCCATGAGTAAGCTCCCTGTTTTCACCTACCAGACCCGTTTGAGTGTGACCCCCGAGCAGGCTTCGTGTCTCGATGCCTATGCGGCGCTCCACGGGCTGGCGCAGCGGACTCTCTTCGCCAAGATGCGGGCTGGCGTTCCCCTGAACGAGCTCAAGCGGTCGTTCCTACGCCGCTTCGGCCTCACCGCCCGGCAGTTCAACGCCATCCGGGTCGAGCTCGAAGGCAAGATCGCCTCGATCCAGGAGAGGCGGCCCGAGTTGATTGAGGAGACCAAAGGGCGGCTCAAGAGAGCGGAAGAGGCGATCGGCCGGCTTGAGAAGAAGGAGCCGGGCTCAAGCCTGCTGCACCAGAAAAAGCGGCGGCTGGCCATCCTACGGACGAAGCTCGATGCGCTCCTTGCCGATCAGGAGTCCGGCCAGGTCCGGCTCTGCTTCGGTTTCCGCCGCCTCTTCCGCAGGCAGTTTTCCCTGGAAGAGAGCGGATACGTTGATCATGCCGCTTGGAAGAAGGATTGGCAGACGGAGCGGAGCAGCCAGTTCTTCGTGCTCGGATCAAAGGACGAGACGGCGGGCAACCAGTCCTGCCAAGCAGTAGCCGAACCGGACGGCAGCCTGCGGCTGCGGTTGCGGTTGCCGGACGGATTGGGAGGCCCGAGCAAACACCTGGTGCTGGAGGGCGTGCGCTTCGCCTACGGCCAGGAGGCGATCCTCCAGGCCCTCCTCTCCGCCAGCCGGATCGTGACCGGGACAACCAAGACGGGGAAGCTTGTCCGCAAGCGGGAGGGATCCGCGGTGAGCTACCGCTTCGTGCGGGACCGGAAGGGGTGGCGGGTGTTCGCGAGCGTCGAGGTGAAACCCGTTTCCGTGGTGACACGCCGCCTTGCCGTAGCGGTCGGCATCGACATCAATGAGGATCATCTCGCCTTGGCCGAAACGGACCGCTTCGGCAATCTCGTGGAGATCCGCCGGATCGGATTGAATCTCTATGGCAAGAGCGAGGAGCAGGCGAAAGCCGCGATCGGCGATGCGTGCCGGGAGATCGTCCGGGCCTGCACCGAATCGGGCAAGCCGCTCGTGATCCAGCAATTGGATCTTCGCAAGCGGAGGGCCGAACTGGAGGCGGTCGATTCCGTCCGGGCTCGCTCGCTCTCTTCCTTCTCCTACGCCAAGGCGATCTCCATGCTCAAGGCGGCTTCTTTTCGTGCCGGAGTTGAAGGGATCGAAGTCAACCCGGCCAACACTTCCGTGATCGGCGCGGTCAACCACGCGCACCGTCATGGTATCAGCTCTCACCAGGGCGCGGCCTATGCCGTCGCCCGGAGAGGATTGGGTCTATCCGAACGCCCGTCCGTGCGGGAGGCAATCGTGCCGACCTGCAATGGACGGCTCACGCTCACCTTCGCCCTACCCGCGAGGAATCGGACGAAGCCGGTATGGTCGTTCTGGGCGGGCGTCCGGAAGAGACTCAAAGCGGCGCATGCAGCGCATGCCCGGTCGGGAGGCAATCGACTGTCTCCCGCGCCTCTGTCCCCGAAAGCGCGGGCATTGGGCGCTACCCGGACTTTGCCGGCGAAACTCCGGCACGCGAACCGTCGGCAGCACTGTTCGGCCGTCGTCGTGGACGATCTTCCCTGGTTGCGGAATGGTTGACTATGGTTTTAGGAACGGTCCCTCATGCATGCTCAAGGCGGCCCGAAGGCATTGGAGAGGAGCCGACTCCGCGGCTTGGTCTGCGCCTCGGCGAGCACCTCGACGATGTCGAAGCGGTAGTTCACGTCGTCGCGTCCCAACTCCTCGAGGTAGGCGTAAGCGGCTCGCACCAAGCGGGCCCGCTTTCCGGCGTCGACGGACTCCGCAGGCTCTCCGTGCCGGAGAGAGCTTCGGGTTTTCACCTCAACGAAGACCAGAATGCTCTTATGCTGGCAGACCAGGTCGATCTCTCCCCCTCCGATCCGCACGTTACGCAAGAGGATCCGGTATCCCTTCCGGCAAAGAAAGCGGGCGGCTTCCCGCTCCCCCCATCTTCCGAGTTCACGGCTCCTGCGCCAGGGCCACCTAAAGAGATCCAGCACGAGGCTCACTCGCTTCGGAATGAGGTATCTGGACCATCGTTTAAGGGAAGATCGTCGATCCTGCCCTCGGAGAGCCGTCCGAGAAAGCTCCGTCTGTGCAAGGATGTAGGGCCGTGGAGCCGCAAGGACTCCCAATGGCCAGCCGTTCCATATCCCTTGTGGCGCGCAAAGCCAAACTGCGGATGGTCTCGGTCGATCTCTTCCATCCATCGGTCTCGCGTAACCTTGGCTAGCACGGAGGCTGCCGCGATGCAAGCGCAGCGGCCATCGCCGCCGATGATGGCACGGGCGGGCATCTCCAAGGGAGGAGACTCCCGCCCGTCGACCAAGACGATCGCCGGTTTTTCCCGCAAGGCAAGAACCGCTCGGGACATCGCCAGCATTGTCGCCGCCAGCACGTTCCACCGGTCAACCTCTTGGGCACTTGCCAGGCCGATTCCATAGGCGACGCCCCGCAGGCTTACGATCCAGTTGCAGACAGCGAAACGCCGTCGGGGCTCAAGCCGCTTGGAATCATCAAGCCACGGATGGAGGGGAATCCGCGGGGGAAGAACGACGGCCCCCGCGATGACGGGTCCCGCGAGCGACCCGCGACCGACCTCGTCGATCCCTGCAGCGGGGGTGAAGCCTTGTGCTGCGAGAAGACGCTCCAATCGCCGATCGACGGGTTTGCGCCCGGATCTGGCCTCGCGAATTGCCTCCTCCTTACGCACAGCAGTACGGTGAGAGGGACTCTCCGGCAACCGACCTCAGAAGAGGAAAAGAGAGTGGCGGATAAAACCGGAGGCTTACTTCCGTCCAAGAACCGCGTCCTTGCCCTTCCTCCCGCGCAGGTAGTAGAGCTTGGCGCGACGCACCTTCGCGCTCCGTTCCACCTCGATCTTTTCGATCCAGGGAGAGTGGAGCCGATAAGTCCTCTCGATTCCTTCTCCGTAACTCAAACGGCGCACGGTAAAAGCCGCGTTGATCCCGTGTCCCTTCTTGGCGATCACGATTCCCTGAAAGACCTGAATCCGCTCCTTGTCGCCCTCTCGAATCCGTGAATGGACACGCACGGTGTCGCCCACTGCGAAGCGGGGAATCTCTTTCTTGAGCTGCTCTTGCTCAATCCTCTCGATTAGGTTCATTGCTCTCTCCTTTCTCTCCGCGTTCCCACAAATCCTTTCTCACGCGCCGTGTCTTCTCCTCGGCCATGCGCCGCCGCCAACGCGAAATCGCAGCATGATCTCCGGACAAAAGGATTTCGGGCACCCCCCACTCCTGGAAAACAGCCGGCCGTGTATATTGCGGACCCTCTAGAAGAGCATCTTCGAAGGATTCATGCAATACGGATTCTGCATTCCCGAGGACTCCAGGAAGGAGCCGGACCACCGAATCGACGATCGCCAGAGCGGCCACGGCCCCGTTCGCCACGACGAAATCGCCGATCGAAACCTCCTCGTCGATCCAATGATCGATGACCCGCTGGTCTACTCCCTCGTAGTGTCCGCAAACGAAGATGAGCCGATGTGCGCGGGAAAGCTCCCAGGCCATGGCTTGATCGAACCTTCGTCCGCCCGGAGAGAGAAGACGGACGGGCGCTCTTTGCGCCATGGCTTGCACCGACTCGATCGCTTCGACGAGGGGCTCGGTTTTGAGCACCATCCCGGGCCCGCCTCCGTAGGGACGGTCATCGACTGTCTTGTGGCGATCATGGGCATAGTCCCGAAGCTGGTGCGCGCGGAACACCAACCGCCCGCTCTCGATCGCCCGGCTCAGAATACTCTCCCGAGCCGCCGCTTCCAGCAGGCCGGGGAACAAGGTGATCACGTCGATCCGCACGACTCCCCCGCCCGAGAGCCCTCAGCCCGAATCTCTCGCGAATTTCGTACCCGGGGCGCGGCACTCGGAGATCAATGCTAGGCGGCCGCCTAGGCCGCCGGTGAGACCTCTTTGTCCGTTGGCCCGCGCGGAGCCGTCCGAACAAGCTGCGCAACGGTTTCGCTCAGTTGCGCTCCCCGTTGTGTCCAAAACTCCACGCGATCGAGCTTCACGCGTACCCCGCCTTCTCTCAGGACGGGATCGTAGGTTCCGACCGCCTCCAAAAACTTGCCGTCCCGAGCAGCCCGCCGATCGGTGACGACGATTCGAAAGAAGGGGCGATTTCTTCTCCCTTCCCTCCGTAAACGCACTACCACTGCCATATTGCTCTCTTTCTCCTTTGCTCTTCATCCACGCGGGTTCCGAGGAATCGCCGCCTTGGGCCAACCCTTTCCCGGTCCCCCTTTTGAAATCCGCCGCATCATCTTCCGCATCGAATCGAACTTGCGCAAGAGATCATTGACATCCGTCACCTGCGTTCCGCTTCCCCGGGCGATCCTCAGCCGGCGCCGCCCATTGAGAATCTCTGGCCGGCGCCGTTCTCCCGGCGTCATGGAGAGGATGATCGCCTCAATCTGCTTCATCTTCCTCTCATCCACCTTCACGTCGTCCTTTCCCGGAAAGCTGGGAAGAAGCCCCAGCAAGTTCTCCAGCGGACCCAGCCGCTTCATCAGCCGAAGCTGCCCGAGAAAATCCTGGAGCCCGAATTCATTTCTCTTCAGCCTCCTCGCCATCTCCTCCATCGATTGGACGTCGATTTCCTCCTGCGCGCGATCGACGAGCGCCACGATGTCCCCCATTCCCAAGAGTCTCCCGACGAATCTCTCGGGAACGAAGGTCTGCAAGGCGTCGGGCTTCTCCCCCACACCCAGAAACTTGATGGGAATGCCCGTCACCCTCTGGATCGAGAGAGCGGCACCCCCGCGCGCATCGCCATCGGCCCTCGACAGAACCAAGCCGGTGAGCGGCACCTTGACCGCGAAGGCTTCCGCCACTTTCACCGCCACCTGCCCCGTCGCAGCGTCGACGACCAGAAGCGATTCCCCCGGCTCCCAAAGCCTGGCCACTTCCGCAAGCTCTTCGAGGAGCGCCGCATCGACATCCAACCGCCCGGCGGCATCGAAGATTACGACATCCATTCCTTCGTGCTCGCTCCGAAGGCGTCCTTCTCGAGCGACCGTTTCGATCGAGGTTCCATCGGGCCAGGAGTAGACCGGGACTTTGATCTGCTCTCCGAGCCGCTGTAGCTGCTCGCGAGCAGCAGGACGAGTGAAGTCGCCCGCAACGAGAGCCACCCTCTGGTGCTGCTTTCGGAACCAGAGGGCGAGCTTTGCCGCGGTCGTGGTCTTTCCCGCTCCGTTGAGCCCGCAGAGAAGGAGCCGAAGCGGCCTCTTCCGCCGGATCTCCCTATCGCCTTCCTCAAGAAGGCAGACGAGCTCCTCGTGGAAGATCTTGACGAATTGATCACCCGGCCGGATGCCGGCGAGCGCCTCTTTCCCAAGGGCTTTCTTTTGAATCTCCTCGCAGAGCTGCTTTGCCACGGGATAGTGGACGTCGGCAGCGAGAAGGGCGAGACGGATCTCCCGGAGCGCATCGGCGATATTGGACTCGGAGAGTTTTCCGTAGCCACGAAGGTTCCGGAAAGCCGCTTCGAGCTTTTTCTGGAGTTCTTCAAGCATGGGGAGGAACCTCCTCGGAAGCGAATCTCATTTCGACCGAAGCTCCAGATCCTCGCAGAGGCCCGGCAGCTCCGCCTTCGGGGGCACCGCGCTGACAAAGGGATCTTCCAACGAGTAGAATCCGCTGTTGCCAACCTGAACGTAGTCCCAATCGATCACGTACGAGATCTTGTCCGCCGCCAGCTTCCTCATGAGCTGGCTGCGCGCGGAGGCCCTGGTGTTCCGGGGAGCTTCTTGCCGCAGATCCTGCTCCGCCAAGCCCGGTAGGCCGAGTTCCTCGAGCGAAGGGTGCGGCATCAGGCCCGCCAAGCTCCGCTCTTCGTTCAGATTATGGTATTCGAGGTCCAGGCTCTCCATCCAGGGATCGTCCCACCGGACCCCTTCCTGGGTCCCAAAGAGCTCGAGCAGATGCCGCTTGGTGATCCAATCGACTTTCCCTAAAAGGGCATCGCTATCCTCGCGCAGCCCGCGCAAGACCTCTTCCCAAGCAAGCCGGGTCCATCGGCTGTCTGGGTCCTCTTCCCGATCCATCCGGCTGGTGGCAACCAGAAAGTGTTCCAGAAGCTCCACCGCCGTCCATCTCCTTCCGTCAGACAGTTCCAGCAGCCACGGGCCGTCGGGGCAGTGCGACACCTGATGCATCGCTCGCACTGGGTCGGCCAGGGCGACATGAGGCATCCGATCCACCTCCAAGAGATCGAGGACGAGGGAGGTGCTTCCTACTTTGAGGGCTTGGGAAAAGGGAAGCATGTTCGAATCCCCAAGGAGAAGGTGGAAGCGACGGAAGCGGCAGGGATCTCCCAAGGGTTCGTCCCGGGCATTGATCAGCGCCCGGTTGAACTGGACCCATTCATAGATCTCGGTCTGAATGTAATCGGCGCGCTGCATCACTTGAAACGGCAGGGCCCGCGTTCGGGTACCCCGGTCTATCCCTCGCGGTACCATCACCGTCCCGACCCGGCCAGCCCCGACCATCAGCCCGCGGACGGCCAGAAAGGCGAGTAGCGCATCGACGTTGCCTTGAGTCAGAGGAGCGTCTCGCTGGAGCAGATAATTTTCGTGGCAGCCGAAGGTTGCGCCCGTGTAGTGATCGATGTTGTTCTTGATGAAGGACGCTTTCCCTGTCATGTCCAAGTCGATCAGCGCCTGCTGCAGAAAACGCTCCCCCGCCCGATCGGAAGCGAGCAGGTCTGCCAGGTAAAGGCACTCGGCGGTGCAATACTCGATATGCCCCATGTCGACATAGAGCCGCCCTCCATTAAAAAGAAACCCGCCGTTGCCCGCAGGTTCGTCGTAATCCCGGTCGTGGATATCGATCAGACCGACACGCTCTCGATAAAAGAGATGGTCCCGGACGCGCTCCGGCACCGGTGGACTCTCCATGCTTCGCTGCGAAAGGCAGCCAAATTCTGTTTCCAGGCCTGCGATCCGCCGCATCTCCTACTCCTTTTCCCCTACCCATCCTAGCTGCTCAGGCTCCGGGACGAGAAAAGCGGGGATGCCCGCGGCGGCAGCTTCCCGAGAGAGCGCTCCGACCTCGAATCGCTCGTTCCGGTTGCGATCGCCCGATTCCTTCGGCAGCGTAAATTCCGCCCAAGGGACGCGCTTTCCCTCATCTTCCTGGGCGGACCAGGCGAGCACCCGCGCTGCGTGCAGCGCCAGATCCTTCCAGCTTTTACCCGAGGGAGGCAAGGACGTGCGACTCTCTTCCCGCCACCGCGAGGAAAGGTCTTTGCGTGCGCCGAGCAGAACTCCGCGCAGCATCTGCTCCCGCTCCACCCCGGCATAGGCGCCGTCGTATTCGAGAAGCCATCCCTGATCCGCGGCGGGCGAGCTTCCCAGTTCTACGAGAACTCCCCGAAAGAGCAAGGGCGCAGCGAAGATCTGTTCGAAGGCGCTTTTGAGGGCGCCAGCCAGCCCATAACTCACGATTCTTCGCGCGTTCACGTCGGCCCGCGACCGCGAAAACCCTTCGACGTGCGCTGCCTCGATCGCGGTTTGCCGTATCTTCTCCAAGTCGGCGGGATGGCCTACAGCTCCCAGAGCCAGATGGTCGTAGATCTCGAAGATCTTCGGAGTAGGCGCCTTCCCGGCGAGCAAAAGGATGCCCGGCTCTCCGCTGACGGCGACAACGGGGGCGGCGCCTCGAAGCTGATCCTCGATGTACTCGCGCCGATTTTGGACCGCTTCCAACCATCGATAAGGTTCCTCGATCACGCTTGGCCCTCTTCCTCGCAGCTTTTACTCCCTTTCCCCGGGTCGCGTTCGACCTCGAACGGCTTTTGCCAAAAGGGAAAGGAAAACCGAAAGCCTACCAGCACCCTGGCGCAGTTCAATGCAAATGAGCGTTCGTCATTTCCCGCCGCTACGGCCCCATCCCTCGGGTTTTTCGATCTCTCTTCCCTTTTCGCCCCGCGACGCGGACTACTGGAACCCGGACGCCTCGCTGGACGCTCTCCTTCGGCAACGAGCCACACACGCGCCGCGAGCGGCAGCGCTCCCTCTCCTGCCTCCTCCGCCAACGCACTCGGCGAGCGGAGTGGGAAGGTCTCAAGGCGCCGCAGGGAGCAGACGAATCAACTGCTCTTCGGAGATCGACCTAACTCCGGTTTTCCGAACCACTTTGACCTGGGGGTAGATCTTCGTCCGCCGATCGATACCTCCCGTAGCGGTGTCGGATTCCGCCGCTACATCCAAAAGCTGCAAGGCCAGGGCGATCGCATCCTCTTCTGTGCGCTCTGCCGGGGGGGATCCGCTCCACCGGTTCAAGTATTGAAGGACGCTGCGAGCCGCAGGAGATCCGGAGCCCGAAACCGCGAAGTCGACGGCTTCAAATTGTGCGCCCAGGGCATCGTAGAAAAAGATCTTCGGACTCCCGCTCCCCAGGGGATCGACCAGGGTGAGAACGGGGATCACGACCCCTACCCCTTGAAGGGTCATGGCAAGGTTCTCCTTGAGAAGCTTTCCGACCATTCGCACCTTGGCGTCCAGCGACAACGGCTGGAGCTGGCTCCGCCGGTAATACTCGAAGGAGTGCTGGAGTACTCGAGCGATCTCGTACGCGGTCGCCGGAGCGCCGGCGATCGCCATGACCGTGAAGCGGTCGATCTCGATCACCTTGTCCGCCCGGTCGTGAATCACCGTATGCCCCATCGTGGCCCGCCGATCTCCCGCTACGATGACTCCGTCCCGATAATGAAAACCGAGAACAGTCGTCGATTCCGGGAGAAGGAGCGAACCACTCCCTGTCACCGTCTGCTTCCCTTCCGGAAAAAGGAGGTTCCTCGACCGGAGGACGGCAAAAAAATCGCCACTCTGCGCCCCGGGAGAGACGCCGATGGTCTCCACCTTCCTACTCTCCGGTCCGCTGCCGATAGCGCTTCGCCTGATCGGGATCGACCCTGCGCATGCGCTTGAGGATTTCTTCGGTATTGGGCCGCTCCACCCTCGGCGCCCTAGGACCCGGTCCATCTCCTCCCGGCCCTGGTCCGGGACCAACCGGGTGCGTCTTCTGTACTTGTTCTGGCATCAGCATAGGCCTCCTATGTTTTGTTACACTTTAACCGCTGATCGGCTCCAGCTTCAACTCCTCGATCATGTCGGAAACGAGCTCTGCTCGATCGATCACCTCGCAGTAGCGCTCCAAGTCGACCCCTGGAAAGGCCGAAGAGAGCTCAACCCGGTAGGTGTGTCCCTGCCAGCGGAAAGCAATGTAGTCCCACTGAACGTTGACCAAGTCTCGGGCAAATTTCTGAATGCACTTGCCCCGGACATAGGCCCGAGAGGCGTTGGGCGGCTGTTGGATCGCCCGGTAGATGTCCTCTTCCCGGGAGATTCGGGAGATCTCTCCAGCCGATTCCAACGCGTAATAGAGGCCCCGGTCCCTGTCGACCAGATGATACTCGAGGTCGACGCTCTGGAGCCAGGGATCATCCCACGAAAGCTTCTGCTCCTCGCGAAAGGACTCCAGCAGCGACCTCTTGGCAACCCAGTCGAGCCGATCCCGCAGCGCACCCAGGTCGGTCTGCAGCAGTTCCACCGTCTCCTTCCAGCTCTTCCAGACCGCCCGCTTTTCGGGATGGTCGAGATCCACGTAACGGCCAACCCAATCGGCATAGTCGCTCTGGAGTTGGGCGGCGGTCGTCGCCCCGGAGTGGGCAAGATCGATCTCCCAACGTTCGGTTCGGTCCCGCGAAATGCTCCGATGGGCGTAGAGAGGGTCCGCCAGGAAGAAACGGCGCGGCACCCGGTCGTACTGGAGAGCCTCCAAAACCAAGGCCGTTGTGCCGACCTTCAGCCAGGTCGCATACTCAGAAAGGTTGGAATCGCCCACGATGACGTGGAAGCGGCGGTAGAGCTTAGGATTCGCATGGGGCTCGTCCCGCGTGTTGATCAGCGGTCGCCGGTTCATGGTGTCGATGCCTACGAGCTCCGTGAAAAAGTCGGCTCGCTGGGAAATTTGAAAGCTTCCCACCATGCCCTGGTCTTCCTTCTCCCAACCCAGCTTGCCCGCGCCGCCGAAGATTTGCCGCGTCACCAGGAACGCCATCATCCCCTCGACGATGCGGTCCCAGGGAATCATCCGCGGGATCAGGTAGTTTTCGTGGCAGCCATAACTGTGCCCCGCGAAGTCGGTGTTGTTCTTGTAGAGGCAGACCGTATGATTGCGCTTCCGGCTCGCCGCTCGAGCACACTCCTCCAAGATCCTTTCGCCCGCCTTGTCCTGCGCCACGAGCTCCAGCAGGGTAGAGCATTCCGGGGTGGAATATTCCGGATGCGTGTGATCATTGTAAAAACGGGCGCCGTTGCGCAGGACAAAGTCGCTCTTGATCTCCTCGAAGCTATAAGGTCTCTGGCGATCTTGGGAAAAGAAGTTCGCCTCGTCCCCATCCTGGCGCAACTGCTTCGCCCGGAAGCCGCGGGCATCGCGGTGAGGATCTTCCCGCGTGTAATCCCAAAGATTAGGGCTGCCGAGCTGGGCGGCAGCCCGCACCAGATAGATCGACTCCTCGACCACGTCGATCTCCGCGTTTTCCCGAACGGCAATCCCGAATTCGGTTTCCAATCCAAAGTAGATCGGCCACGCTCGAATTGGTCTGTGCTTGTCCATGGCGCCGCTCTCCTCCCGGTAGCTTGTTCCCGAACGCTCAAACGACTTGACCCACCGTCGCTCCCTCCCTTCGAACTACAGGGGCCAGACGAACCACATTCTGTGGATCGTAGTCCACCAGCTTCAGCCAGTCTTCCGTAATGTCGGAAGGGGGGAAGATGTCATTCTCAAGATACTCGATATCGAGCGCTGTCAAAAGATCCTCCAACCCCAAGCCGTGATTCGACGGATCGGAAATCGCCCGTTTGATCGCCAACTCTTTCGCCCGTTCGACGATGGAAGCGATGATCGCGCCGCTGATGAGGTCGCCCCGATAAAGATATTCTTTCCTCCCGCTCCGAAAGGTGACTTCCAAAAACCGGTTTTGCTCCGCGCGGGCGAACTGGGCGTTCAACACTCCTTCAATCAGCATGTCGATCGCCTTCCCGCGATCCTCGCCCGCCTGACCCAAGAGTTCGGTAGCATAGGGGAGATCCCGCTCCAGGTAGATCCGGTAGATTTCGGCAGAGCCCGCGCGATCCGGGCGATTGACCTTGATCTTCCGGTCGATCCGGCCTGGCCGAAGAATCGCGGGGTCAATCAAGTCCGCTCGATTGGAGGCGAGGATGATCACCACCTCCCGCATCGACTCGATGCCATCCATCTCGGCACAGAACATGGGGACGAGCGTATTGAGGATGCTGTTGAACCGTCCTGCTCGCCGGGTACCCAGGATCGATTCCGCCTCGTCGATGAAGATGAAGGGAAGGAATCCTTCGCGTGCCAACTCTCGGGCCTGCTCGAAAAGCTCGCGCACCTGCCGCTCCGATTCCCCTACCCACATGTTCAGAATCTCCGGGCCCTTCACGTGGAGGAAGAACTCCTTCCTCTCCTCTCCGGTCTCTTCTTGAAGCTTGCGAGTCAGGTTGTAGGCGGTTGCCTTACCCAAGAGCGTCTTCCCGCATCCCGGCGGCCCGTGGAGCAAAAATCCTTTCGGGACATGGTGGTGATACTTCGCAAAGAGGTCCGAATGGAGGAAAGGCAACTCCACCGCGTCCCGTATGGCGGCGACCGCCTCTTTCTGGCCACCCACCTTCTCCCACGGAAGCACCGGAACCTGATCGAGCAGCCGGTGCCTCGTCTTCGAGGTCGCCACGACCTCCAGAGCAACTCGAGAGGAGCCGTCAACCCGGATCTCGAGCCCTGCCTTGATCCGCTCTTTGGCCAGCGGAGTCGAGCGAATGACCACGAAGCTTCCTCCCACCCCTTCGTGGCCCACGCGAAGCCGGTTGTCCGGCAAGGTGTCGATCACCTTCACCACGGGGCCGGAAAAGTCGAAGCCGAGATCGCCGACGACCGCAAAGGCCTCGTTGAGCAGCACTCGCGTGCCGACCAGGAGCGTCTCATGACCAAGCCGAGGATCGATGCTGCAGTAGAACTCGGTTCCGCCCTGAACCACCAGCGCGATCTCTTTCTTGGGCAGGCCGAGAAGGGTGGCGACCCGATTCGCCGGGGAGGAAAGCTTCTCCACCGCCTCGTTGAGCTTTTCCAAAGCCTGGCGAGCCTGCTCACCCGTCTCCTCCAGCTCGGCGACTCGGCGCCGAAGATAGAAGAATGCCTCCCGGGAGACCGCGTCAAAGGAAAGCGCTTGTCCAATCAGGTCGACGACCTGCAAGGCGGAAGCCGATTCTAAGTTTTCGAAAGACGTAGGCATCTCCGCTCCGCATCCTTTTTCTTTTCTCGCCATGCTTCCAACAATAGGCACATGCGCTCCGCTCCGCAAATCGACCTCCTAAGCGAGGCCGCTTCCCTCTTGAAGCAAGTTCCGCACCAAGTTGACCGGATCCTCCGCTTCCACCACCGGACGGCCGACCACGATGTGGGTCGCGCCAAGGGCAAATGCCTCTCGAGGCGAGACAGTGCGCCTCTGGTCGTCCCCTTTCCGCTGCGTGAGCCGGATCCCCGGGGTCACAACCACTTCCGGTCGGATGCCGGCTTTCCGCAGGGAGGAAAGCTCCCGGGCGGAGCAGACGATGCCGCGAATCCCGCAATCCCCGGCAAGCGCCGCAAGGGCGCAGACACGCTCCGAAAGGCTTCCGCCCATGCCGACCTCCGAGAGGTCCGTCTCCTCGAGGCTCGTCAGCACCGTCACCGCGAGAATCCTGGTCTTGCTGCCCGCGGCCGCCTCTACGGCAGCCCTCAGCATTCTCCTTCCGCCCACGGCATGCACGGTCAGATAGCCGACGTCCATTTGCACGCAAGCTCGGACAGCTCGCTCGACCGTGGCCGGAATATCGTGAAACTTCAGATCCAGGAAGACGTGCGCGCCCAGGGAACGAATCTCCTCCACCACTCTTGGCCCGCCGCGCAGGAAGAGTTGACTTCCCACCTTGAACCAATTGACATGCTTGCGTAGTCGGCGCGCCAGAAGGAGCGCATTGTCCACCTCGAAGAGATCCAAGGCCACAATGAGCCCATTCGCTAAGGGCAGGGAGGACACTTCAATCGCCATTGAACTCTTGGCCCCGGCGAAAATCAACCTCGACCTGCGTATTCTCGGCCTCCGCTCCGACGGGTTTCATGAGCTCTCGACGCGGATGGCTCCGATCTCCCTTTACGACCGGCTCCGGATCGCCCCACATGCTGGACCAGAGATCTCCTTTCGCTGCGATGATCCACGCCTGCCGGCGGGAGAAGAGAATCTGGTCTGCCGGGCGGCGCGCCTCTTCGCCGACTCGTTCGGCCTCCTCCGCGGCTTGACGATCTCTTTGGAAAAGAGACTTCCCGCCGGTGCCGGCTTGGGGGGAGGCAGCAGCGACGCCGCCACCGCGCTCTTGGCCCTCCGCCGCTTCCTCGGCTATCCCGCTTCCCGGGACGCGCTCCTTCCTCTGGCCGCCTCCCTGGGCAGCGACGTTCCCTTCTTTCTTGTCCAGAGGCCAGCGCTCTGCCGTGGCCGAGGAGAGATTGTCTCCCCGGAGCCCTGGCTCGGTCCGCGGCATGGGCTCCTCCTTTTTCCGGGATTTCCCGTTCCGACTTCGTGGGCCTACCAAGCCTACGCCCGGAAGCCTCTCCCGGGGGAGGAGCGCGGCACTCCGCCCTGGGGGCCGGTCCGGAACGATTTGGAGCCTGCCGTCTTCGAGAAGTATTTATGGCTCGCCGCGGCCCGAAACTGGCTCCGAGAGGAAGCGGGTGCCAAGCTTGCCATGATGAGCGGAAGCGGAAGCTCGGTCTTCGGCCTGTGGGAAAGCCTCCCCGCTCCGGAACTCGTGGCACGAGCCCGGCTCTTCTTTGGGCCCGAAGCCTGGATCCAGACCTTTTCCATCCTGAGCGGCGAAACCTCGTAGCACCTCCCAGCCGCGACTCGTTGACCGGTCCCGCTCCTCGGCTCGATCCCGCGGAATTCCCCGGATTTCGGACGCCGCGATCGAAAACTGGACGAGTCGGCGAAAAGGGTTAAGGTTGGATTCACGCGCGCGACGCTCTCTCATTCATCGACTTACTTTTTCTATGCCAAAATATACTTACTTGATTGTCGGTGGCGGGATGACCGCCGATGCTGCCGTTCGTGGCATCCGAGAAATCGACCCGAACGGATCCATCGGAGTGCTCACGACCGAAGAGGAGCTTCCCTACAACCGGCCGCCGCTCTCCAAGGGCCTCTGGAAGGGGGAGGCTCTCGACTCCATCTGGTGTCACACGCCCCAGGAGGGTCTGGTTTTCCACCGAGAGTGTACCGCACGCGCTCTCGACCTCCGGTCCAAAACGATCTCGACCGAAGGGGGGACGGTTTTCTCTTTCGACAAGCTCCTCCTGGCGACAGGCGGCGACCCGCGCCGTCTCCCGGCAGCCAGCCAGAAGATTCTCTACTTTCGGACGCTGGCCGACTATCGGAAGTTGCGCTCCTGGGCCGAATCCGAAGAGCGGATCTGCGTCCTCGGAGGGGGCTTCATCGGCTCGGAGATCGCTGCGGCGCTCACGCTCAACCGAAAACACGTAACGCTCCTCTTCGCGGAGACGGGAATCGGCGGCAGGATCTTTCCGGAGGAGCTCTCGCTTTTCCTCAATGACTATTACCGCCAGAAGGGTGCGGAAGTACTGGCCCGGCAGACCGTCTCGGCCGCGGAAGAAAACCAGGGAGTGCTGACCATCCGGCTCGGCCAAGGGACCCTTTCGGTCAACGCTCTTGTCGCGGGAATCGGCATCTCGCCCAACGTCGCGCTGGCCATGGATGCCCAACTTGCGGTCGAGAACGGCATTGTCGTCGACGAGTTTCTCCGCACCGCCCATCCGGATGTCTACGCGGCGGGAGACGTGGCGGCTTTCTTCCATCCCGCGCTGGGCCAGCGGGTCCGCTTCGAGCATGAGGACAATGCTCGCCATATGGGCATCCTCGCTGGAAGAAACATGGCCGGAAGCCAGGACAAATACGATCACATTCCGTTTTTCTACTCGGATCTCTTCGATCTCGGCTACGAAGCGGTCGGCCTGATCGACAACCGCCTCGAAGTCTTCTGTGACTGGAAGGAACGATTCCACGCCGGGGTGATCTACTATCTGGACCGGCGAAGGGTTCGCGGAGTCTTGCTCTGGAATGTTTGGGGCCAGGTCGATGCGGCGCGGGCGCTTCTCGCCGAACCCGGCCCCTTCCAGCCCGCCGATCTTCGCGGGCGAATCCCGCTCTGAAGCTCTCCGAACCATGGATGCATCCTCAACCGAGGCGCTCCGCAAAGAACCGGCGGTCGTCGTCAACGAGATTTTCCACAGCATCCAAGGAGAGAGCAGCTTTGCCGGCGAGCCATGCGTCTTCGTCCGGCTGACGGGATGCGATCTCCGCTGCCGCTGGTGCGATACGCAGTACGCCTTCTTCGAGGGGAAGCGGACGCCCCTGAACCAGCTCTTGCCGGCAGTGGAGCGCTTCGGCTGCCGGCTCGTCGAGGTGACCGGCGGGGAGCCGCTTCTTCAGAAGCATACCCCCCTCCTCCTCCAGCAGCTTTGCGACGGGGGCTACACCGTTCTCCTCGAAACCAGCGGAGCCCACTCGATCGCCGGGATCGATCCGCGGGTGCATCGCATCGTCGATTGCAAGTGTCCCTCGAGCGGGGAGTCCTCGCGAAATCTGCCCTCCAACCTGGAACTCCTGGGATCGCGGGACGAGGTGAAGTTCGTGATCGGCACCGAAGAGGATTACCGGTGGGCGGAGGCGCAACTCCGCGACGCTCCTTGGATAAGGCTGGTCCGAGCCGTCCACTTTTCTCCGGTGCAGGGAGAACTTTCCTTGGAAGTCCTGGCAGGTTGGCTGCTCCGTGACCGGTTGCCCGTCCGCTTGGGCTTCCAACTCCACAAGGTTATCTGGGCTCCCGACCGCAGGGGAGTCTAGCCGGCATATTTCACAAGCGTTCTCCTGCGGCTTGCGAAATTCATGAGAAATGGCGGCTAGTAAGGCGCTCCGGGGGTCGTTCCCCCCATCCCTCCCATGTAGGCACCTGCCGCGCCTGCCTGCTGCCAGGACGGAGGCCGATTCCACGGGAGGTCGGAGACCTGTTTCCCCTGTTTCGCGGCCTGCTTTTTCGCCGCAGATTGCTTATCGGAGGAGGCACAGCCTCCGAACATGATTGCTCCGGCAACCAGAATGAAACCCCACTTGGCCTTTGTCATCGTCTTCCGTATTTTCTTGAACTCTAGGGTGAACGATCCACGCCTCTTTCGCGCTGCGGCAGCCACCCGGACTGCCCAGCCACCTTTTGCCACATTAAGATTGTCACAACTCCAAGATCAGTTCAACACATCATCGCCGGGCTGAAGTCCCCCTGGATTGGATCCGGTCTCCACGTCGGCTACCGCCGTATGGGCCTCGGTGGAGACGATTTTCACCTTACCGATCGGCTGGCCTCTTCGGTAGACGTTGAGCAGGCCATTTTCCACCAAGCCGTCCTTTTCGCCCACATTCAAGACGACAAAATTCCAATTGCGGTTGACCGACACGACCTTGCCTCGAATTCCCGACCGCATCGAGACCGCTCGGGCGGTCGAAGGGGAAAGTTCGCGCAACCGCCCAAGTTCCGAAGTCAACTTGGCCATGTTTTCCTCCAATGCCTGCTTCTCCTTAAGCAGGCTTTCTACCTTGGCCGTTGCCGCCTCGCTTGCGGCTTTCTCCGATTCGAGCTTGCTCCCCAACTCTTCGATTTCCGTCTTCTCTTGTTGCGCGCGTTGCTCGGCATCCTTGGCGCGCTTCTCCGCCTCCTCGATCCGGCTGTCCCCGCTTCCAACCTGACTCTCTGCTTGAGACAGCTTTTCGGTGGCTTCGGCCAGCTTGGCGCGGGTCTCCTCCCCCTTTTTCTGGGCCTCGGCCGCCAGAACCTTGCTCTCCTCCACCTGCTCGGTCACCGCCTTGAGCTGAGCAGCGGTCTTTTCATACTCCTGGCGATAGCTGTTCCGCTGATTTGCCACCAGATACCCAAGCACCGCCGTCGCCAAACTGCCGATCAGTGCAATTCCCAAAAAAAACTTGATCACGCACGTTCCTCCCTTTCCATTCGCTCCGACCTGCCGTTGGCCTTTTTACTCATCCATTCCCCAAAATCCATCGGAAACCATCGGCCTACGTCCTTTCGAGGATCACTCGGAATGGCCACGCCCCATTTCGGGGGAAAAGTCCAAGAGACTCTGCTGCAGGCTGGGAGGACGCGGAAGAGAAACGGAGACCGGTTCCGCGCTCCCCGCCCGGTAGACCGTGAAGCTCAGCGCCTTACTTTCGCCGGATTTTGGGCCGAGATTGGCTCTCCGATAGATTTCCAGGAACTCGTCCAGCGATCCCGTGAAGGGCTCCCCGCCAATCGTGATAATGAGATCCCCCGGCTGGAAGCCCCCCCGCTCGCCCGTCTCGCCCGGCTGAACGGCCAAGATCGTGATGCGTCCGTCGACGGCAGCCAACAAAAGGCCGGCGGGCAGGCTCACCGGCTCGTCACAAATCTTGTCCTCGTCCGCTCTCTGAAACATCAGCCGCAGATCGGCGCCGCTCAACACCTCGAGTGCCTGGAGAAACGTTGTCTTGGAAGGCCAGACCGTGCGGGTGAACTTCTTGAGCGCCCGCTCCGCCGGAGTTTCGCTGAGCGGGTCGGGAGTCGGCTTCCGCGAATAAGCCGCTTCTTTGTGCTCTTTATTCTGCTGTGCTTCCTCCACTTTTTCCTCAAGCTCGGGCTTCACGTAGATGGTTCGAAGCGTGTCTTTGGGGCGAACTACGATCAACTCGTTGATGGCGACCGGGTATTGAAAATGGACACCGCCGGGGCGATCCTCCACGGGGAAAACAGTGATGATGGGTGGATTGGTGACCAGCGGACCTTCGACCGCCCGAGCGGTGCCGGGAAGCCCGCTCCAGCCAAGAAGCACGAGCGCGGTGGACCAAGCCGCGGGGAATCGTCTCCTCCTCCATCCGGAGAGGTTCATGGACGCACACCTCCCGGACCGGAAGCCCGCTCCAGCCAGCGCGCCACGTAGTCCTCGGCTGACTCTCCGTTTCCTTCCCAGCCCTGAATTTCGAGCGATTTTTCCCGCGATTTCTCCCCGCCCACGATCACGATCTGGGATCTCCGCGTGCAGAACACCTTGGCAAGCAGCCGCAAGAGCTCCTCGTTGGCCCGCCCTTCGGAGGGCGGGGCTTGCAGCCGCACCCGAACGACCCCATCCGTGAACCCTGCAATTTCGCTCTTCCGAGCGTTGGGGACCACTCGCACGACAAGACGGTTCCGGTTCAGGCCGGAAGCTTTGGTCGGAACGGCTCTTTTTGCTGTCATCGCAAGGCTCCCCATTTTTCTCCCGACCGGCTCTCCGCCTGGCTAAAAACCTGACGCAGCCGGTCCACCATCTCCTTGGGCAATGGGCCCCGTCGGGCAGCCTGCAGGTTATCAAACAGATGCTCGAGGCTGGCGCTCCCGGCCAAGGCAACATGGACCCCGGGCTGTGCGAGGACAAAACGGAGGGCCACCTCGGCCCATCTCATCTCCGTCGCCCCCCATTCCGCGAGTTTTATTCCCATCGCTTGGAAGCGATCGGCATAGGGCCGTATGTACTCGCGATAGAACTCGCGATAGGCAGGAGGGAATTCCTCGAGCCGCCGCCAGGCTCCGTTGGCCAACGAGCGCTTGGCCAGCACCCCGACATCGGCCTCCCGAGCCGCCGGCAGGACCGTTTCGATGTTCGCCTGGTCACAGATATTGATGCTTGTCTCGATGACCGACACCTCGGTCAGCCGGCAGGCGAATTCCGCGGTTTCGCCGTCCCCCGAGTAGCCGATGAACCGGACCTTGCCCGCCTCCTGCGCCTTCCGCAAAGCCGCCAGCGCTTCTCCCCGTTCGAGAACCGGGCGATCGCACGAGTGGAGGAGCATCACATCGATGTGATCGGTTCGCAATCGCACGAGCGAGCGGTCGATCGAGCGCCGAATGTTTTCCTCCGTCCAGGATGCCGGACTACTTTTCCCCTCTGCCGCCCAGCCGCATTTCGATGCGAGGACGCACTGCCGTCGTCGAGGGCCCAGGGCATTGCCGATTCTCTCCTCAGAGGTTTCGTAAACCGCCGCGGTGTCGATCACGTTGATCCCGTGATCGATGGCAAAGTGGAGCAGCTCGGTGGCCGCCGGCTGCGCCATTCCGGCAAAGCCGATCTCGGCGGCACCCAAGCCAAGCGGGGAGACCAGCAATCCAGTTTTCCCAAGAGGCCGGAGTCGCATTCGGTTCCGAAGTCTATGGCAAAGGGAGAAAACTGGCCATCTGGATCTTTCGGCGCGAAACCCAAGAGCTGCGGTAACTTTCTTTTTCTTCCCGGGCTTGCACGTCTGCCGGCTTCCGCCGATAAGGTGGAAATTGGTCTTCCTTCTATGCGCGTAACGATTGAAAAGGATTTCCGTTTCGAGGCGGCCCAGCAGCTACCCGGATTTCCGGAAGGCCACAAGTGCCGCCAGCTGCACGGCCACAGTTTCGAGGTGCGCGTCGCGGTCGAGGGCGAGGTGGATCCCGCTACCGGCATTCTCTACGATCATGCCCGGATCTCCCGTGCGGTCGAGCCCCTGCTGGCAGAGTTGGATCATCGCTTTCTCAACGAAATTCCGGGCCTCGAAAATCCAACCATCGAATCCATGGCGCGGTGGTTTTGGGAAAGGCTCGTTTCCCTCCTTCCCGGGCTTGCCCAGATCACCATTTGCGAAACATCCCGGGTCCGATGCCTCTATCGCGGCCCCACTCCCTCTTCCGCCCGCTCATGAGCGAGAACGAAGAAACAAGCGAGTTGCTCCGCCTTCGCCGAGAAAAGCTGGCCGCTTGGCGCAGCCGCGGCATCGATCCATTCGGCGGCTCCTTCCCCGACACGACATCGGTTGCCGAGATCCTGATGCATTTTGCGGAAGGACGGAAGGCCCGGCTGGCGGGCCGCCTCCTCTCCATCCGGGAGATGGGCAAGAGCCTCTTCGCTCATCTCCAGGACGCAAGCGGGAGGATGCAGATCTATGCCAACCTCCAGTCGGTGGGGGAGCGGTTCGCCGATCTCAAACTTCTCGACTTGGGCGATATCGTCGGAGTCGAAGGCGACTGCTTTCAGACGAAGACCGGAGAGAAGACCTTGCGGGTCGGCCGTTTCGATCTTCTTTCCAAGTCCCTCCGCCCGCTCCCCTCGCAATGGCACGGCCTGCATGACGTGGAGGCTCGCTACCGGCAGCGCTATCTTGATCTGATCGCGAACCCGGAGGTCCGGGAGATCTTCCACAAGCGAGTCCGGATCGTCCGGGAGATTCGCTCCTTCCTCGAGGAGCGCGGATTCCTCGAGGTGGAAACCCCGATGATGCAACCGATTCCCGGTGGAGCGGCAGCCACCCCCTTTTCCACCTTCCACGAGGCTCTGGGCATCCCGCTCTACCTCCGGATCGCCCCGGAGCTTTACCTCAAGCAGCTTCTGGTGGGAGGCTTCGAGCGCATTTTCGAACTCAACCGAAACTTTCGAAACGAGGGCCTCTCCCGCAAGCACAATCCGGAGTTCACGATGCTCGAGGCCTACTGGGCGTACGCGGACTTTCCGCGGATGGCGGAGCTTCTCGAATCGCTCGTCTGCCATCTGGCCGAGAAGGTCTGCGGAGGACTCCATCTTTCCGCAGCGACCGGACTCTTTCCCTCGATCGATCTGACCCCTCCGTGGCCAAGGAAGAGGTTTTCCGACTGCCTGCGGGAAGCGACGGGGAAGGAATGGTTCTCCCTCCCTCCCGAGGAGCGCCGTAGGCTCGCCGAAGAATTGGGCGTTCCACTTCTGCCCAATGCCGAAGAGATCGACGTGACCCGGCACGCCTTCGAGAAGCTTGTCGAGGCCCGCACGGCCGGCCCCCTGTTCGTGACGCATCTTCCCAGGGAGCTGGTGCCGCTCGCCCGACAAAACCGGGAGGATCCCTCCGTGGTCGATGTCTTCGAGCTGATTATCGGCGGGCAAGAGATCGCTCCCGGCTATAGCGAGCTCAACGATCCGATCGTCCAGCGAGAGCGGCTCGAGCATCAGGCGGGGGAAGAGAGGCAGAAGCTCGATGAGGAATTCCTCATGGCTCTCGAGTACGGGATGCCCCCGGCCGGAGGCTTGGGCATGGGGATCGATCGACTGGTCATGCTCCTCACCGGAAGCGAATCGATTCGCGATGTGATCTTCTTCCCGCTCCTCCGCCCTAGCCGCCATTTCTCACAAATTTCGTAGCCGACGCGCCTTAGAGGGCGGATGCTTGCTCACGACGTCCGGTGCGAAATAGCGGTTCCCAACCGCGGATTTGTTTTGTAGAGTTTACGATAGGTTCCTGGGGGTTTAGCTCAGTTGGTAGAGCGTCTCGTTCGCAATGAGAAGGTCGGGGGTTCGAATCCCCCAACCTCCACAGTTCCCGCGCCGAAGGCAATCCGAGAGATTCCCTGGATTGGCTTGCGGGGAATGCCTTGGGCGCGTGATCTTCTCTAGCGTGTAGGAGTTCTTCTGAACATGGCTTCTCTGCTTGATCGCGTGGAGATCCTCTTTGGAGACATTACCCGTCTTCCGGTCGATGCGGTCGTCAACGCGGCCAATTCGAGTCTCCTGGGCGGAGGAGGAGTCGATGGGGCACTCCATCGCGCCGCGGGTCCCGAACTCCTCGAGGAATGCCGCGCGCTCGGTGGCTGTCCCGTAGGCAAGGCCAAGCTCACCAAGGGCCATCGCCTTCCAGCAAAATGGGTAATCCATGTGGTGGGGCCTTTTTGGCAGGGCGGCGACCAAGGGGAGGATGCCCTTCTGGCCGGCTGCTACCGCGAAGCCCTTGGCCTCGCAGCCGCGCTTCCCGCCCGCTCGGTCGCCTTTCCCGCGATCAGCACGGGGGCCTATCGTTTCCCCGCCGACCGGGCGGCCCTCATTGCCCTTAGAGAGATCGCGGCCTTTCTCGCCGGCAACTCGCTTCCGGAAAAGGTCTTTCTGGTCTGCTTCCGCGACGAGACCCTGGTTGCCTGCCGCAGGGCCTATGCCCGGCTCAGCGAAGGAAAGCAGCCGCAGCTAGTGGATTAGTTGAAAGGAGATCCCGCTATTCCTCTGGCGTGCGCCGTGGATTTGAGCTCTGCGTCGTGAGTTTGCGCAGCCTGCATCAACTGCTGCTTAAATTGGCCGTAGATGCTTGGCCAAAGGGAACGCGACTTCTGCTGATTTTCGGCCAACATCTGATTCAGCACTGCGGGCGAGTTGCGGATCCATGATTCCGAGTCGATCAATCTCCTTTGTGCCTGTATGCCTTGCAGGCCCCATTGATATGACTGATCATAACTCTGGAGTTGTGTGAGAAAGCTACTCCATCGGCGGTCCTGCTCGTCCGCAATCCTTTGCACCAGCTCCTGAGCGAGCACGGCATCTCCCGCAGCGGCTGGCTTGATCGGTGGCGGGAGAAGAGGTTCGCCCGGGATGAAGCTCCAGGTCAGCTTCTTCTGCAGACGAATCCGGATCTCATTACCAGCGCGAATTTCCTCGGGTACATCGATGAGATCCTTGCGAAACGTGGCCTTCCACGGCACGGGAAAAGGGCCCTGCCCCTGTCGCAGGACCACCTTCCGCGATGCCATTTGATAGTAAGAACCGGCGGGCAATAAGTCGGTGAAGATCACATAGGGCAAAAACTGCGCCGCGGTGGAGGAGACCGCCGCCGGAGGGGTGCGGGCGGCTGTGACAACGCGAACGCTGTAGACATCGCCTGCGGGAATGAGGGAGACAGAGCAGTTGGCTATGGCCAGATCTCCCTGGGCTTTCCAGTGGACTTGATTCACCGTTGCGACGTTCCATCCCGGAGCCGATTGACGATGCGCCGCTTCGAGGAGATCTTCGCGTCTAGGTAGCGATGCGAAGGGGGAAGAGCATCCGATCAACAGGAAAAGGACACCGGGTAAAAGTCCCAAGAGAATAGCCCAGATCGATCGCTCCCGGCGCGGCTGGTTTCGCGCAAATCGTCTCATTCTCTTCGCGCAGGCATCTAACCTGCATGCCTCACAAATGTTCTCCTGCGGCTTGCGCGCTGAACCCGGCTGCTTCGCTGGGTCTTGGGTTTTGGCCCTCTCCTCACAGCCTGTCTTCATACACTCCGGGGAAAACCTGTGCCCCGCCTCGCATCCAGGTCCATCGGCCCGCGCCTCGGGTACGAACTTTGCGAGACATACAGGCTAAAATGCAAGAACCGGACGTCGCAAGAAAAACAGTTCCGTCAAGGGGGCTCTCGACCAACCGTCGGCGGCCGTCCAATCGTCTTCGCCGTGGCCCGACGAGCTTGCCCCAGGCAGGCCGCCTACAGGGAGCCACGCTCCCCCTTGCGGAATCCTTCCCTCACAGGGCAGAGCGTGGCGACGAAACGGCTCATCCGGTCATAGTGGGAACCGCGCCAGTAGATCTTTCCGCACTCCAAGCACCGGACAAACCGTTCGAAGACCCGGGCGACTCTCGGCGGGAGCTCTTCCCTGATTTCCCGCTTATCCGCCAGATGGAGAAGTCCGTTACAAAGAAGGCAGCGGGTAAACGGGGCGATCCGTTCGAAGAGATCGAAGCGGAGAAGCACCTCGCGGAGCTGCCTCCTGGTCTCCGTCTGCCGCAGCCAATAGCCGTGGATGACGGAGGCGCGCATGAGCAGGCCGACATTGCGCGTGAGCAGGATCCTCCCTTCGGCCGAGGAGATTCTGACGAGGTCCGCGTCTCCCCTGTCATTCCGATAGAGGCAGTCGAATCCCAGGAGGCGCAGGTAGCGGGCGAGTTTGCCCAGATGGACGTCGAGGACGAAGCGGGATCCCGGAATGGGCTGAGGGCGGAGGGAGGAGAACGGGGCGATATCGAGCGAGGTGAACTTAGGGTAGACTGCGATCCGGTCCCCCTCCCGGGGGAGATAGGAGAAGTCGACCGGCCCGCCATTGACGAGCACGAGGTCGACTTCGGAATGGGGGATCCCTTGCGACTCGATGAGATCCTTGACCGATGCCTCGCCAGAGAAGGGATGGGTTAAAGACCGCTGCCTCTTCCTGCTCGGTACGAAGTCGTTGAGCTCCGCGTAGAACCGAAACTCGATCCGCTTCACGTCCTCCCACAGCTCCAAAGCCGCACCGGGAGGGGGGACCGTCGAATGGCTCCAATCCGGTGGAGGACATTCGGGCGTGAGCGGGGCTTCGAGAGCGCATTCTGCCCTGACGGGACGCTCTCCTGGAGCCTAGGGGATTCGAACCCCTGACCTCCTCAATGCCATTGAGGCGCTCTACCAACTGAGCTAAGACCCCGGCTAAGATCCCCATCCCTGCCACCGTTCACGCCACCTGTCAAGGGAAAGCCCGACTGCCGAGGAGCGCCGACGCTCGCCCTTTCCTCAGCGATCGGAAGCGGAAGGCTTGCCGGCCTTTCCCAACAGCGAGAGCTCTTCTCGGGCCTCCGGATCCCCCTGCCGGGCCGCTTTTTCGAGCCAGGCCTCGGCCTCTCCCAGGTTAGCGTTGACCCCCTCTCCGGATCGGTAGAGGCGCCCAAGCTCGCGTTCCGAAACGGTATCTCCCATCTCTGCCGCCTTCCGATACCAGTGCGCCGCTTCCGCAGGATCTCGTGGGATTCCCTTCCCCTCCTCGTAGAGGTACGCCAAGTGCCGGGCCGCAGGAGGATAGCCATGGTCGGCCGCCTTCCGATACCATTCCGCCGCCAACTTGGCATCCTGCGGCACTCCCTGTCCGCTTTCGTAGGCAGCCCCTAAGTTGTCTTGCGCCTTGAGCTCCCCCTGCTCGGCCGCCTTTTGCCACCAGGAAACGGCTCGCGCTGGATCCCGCGTGACGCCCTTCCCTTCGGCATAGAGCACCGCAAGATCCGACTGCGCAAAGGGATCGCCTGCCTCTGCGGCCTTTTGGAGCCAGAAGGCCGCTTGCGCATAATCCTGGGGCACGCCCTCGCCCTTGACGTAGGCGATGCCCAAGCGGAACTGGGAGGGACCATACCCCTGCTCGGCCGCCTTCCGATACCAGGAAGTCGCCGCGGCTGGATCGGACTCTACTCCCCGGCCCTTGACATAGAGGCGCGCCAAGCTGTGCTGCGCCTCCAGCTGTCCCGCTTCCGCCGCCTTCCGATACCAACGGGCCGCCTGCTCATCGTTCTGCTTCACGCCAAGACCATGCGCAAAAAGGACGCCGAGGCTCCATTCACCCAAAGGGTCGCCATGCTCGGCCGACCGTCTGCTCCACTCAAATGCCTGACGGAAATCACGCTCGACGCCTTGGCCGATCGTGTATAAGAGCCCGAGGGCGGCTTCGGCGGACGCCGACCCATTCCGGGCAGCTTTTCTGTACCATTCGACGGCCTTTTTTGGATCCGGCTTCACCCCCAGGCCCTCCAGATAGGCCGCGCCCAATCGATATTGGGCGTCCGCCTCCCCGCGCTGGGCCGCTCGCTCCATCCTTTGCCAGACTTCGGTGGTGATCTCCCGGTCTGTCGTCGGAGCTCGGGCGGATGCCTGGACCGCATCGGCGCAGGAGAGCACGCAGGCAGAGCCAGTGACCAAAAGGGCGAGAAGCCTTCGGAGCGTCAAAGGCCGCGACAACAGGTTCATTGGGATGGAGGAAGGTTCCGAAACGGAAAAGGGGGCCAGCTCACCGCTCGGTCGAGAGCGCTTCCCGAATTCGCAGACTGCTATGGCGAAGCAGCTTTTCGGTCGTCTCCCAGGAGATGCAGGGGTCCGTTATGGAGAGCCCGTAGCGAAGCTGCGTGAGATCTCCGGGAATCTTCTGGCTTCCTTCGAAGAGGTTGCTTTCGAGCATCGCTCCAAGAATCGCTCCGGTGCCGCGCACCCGCTGCTCGAGAATGCTTCCCAGAACGGCTCCCTGAACTGCCGGCCGTTTCGCTGAGTTTGCATGGCTGCAATCGACGATGAGCCGCTTGGGCAGCCCCACTTTGAGAAGTCGAATGCACGCTTCCTGGATGCTCTCCGGGTCATAGTTGCTCCGTTTGTGCCCCCCTCGCAGGACCAGGTGACCCCAAGGGTTCCCGCAGGTCCGGATGACGCTCGTGAAGCCTTCCTGGTCGATCCCGACAAAGCTGTGGGGCTGGAGTGCGGCACCCAGGGCGTCGACGGCGATCTGCAGAGAGCCATCGGTCCCGTTCTTGAAGCCGACGGGCATGGAGAGTCCGCTCGCCATCTCCCGATGGAGCTGGGATTCCGTGGTGCGAGCTCCGATCGCCGCCCAACTGACCAAGTCATCGATGTACTGGGGCGTAATCGAATCGAGGAATTCACTTGCTGTCGGAATTCCTAATTCGTTGATTTGAAGGAGGAGCTTCCTCGCCAGCCGCAGCCCTTCCTGGATGTCGCAGGAGCCGTCGAGAAAGGGATCATTGATGAGTCCCTTCCAGCCGATCATCGTCCTCGGTTTCTCAAAATAGGACCTCATCACCAGGAAGAGCTCTCCTCGTAACTCGTCCTGTAAGCCCCGGAGGAGCCGGGCATAGTCCAACGCAGCTACCGGATCGTGGATCGAGCAAGGACCGACAATCACCAGAAAACGCCTGTCCTCCCCCGACAAAATTCGCTGAATGACAGCTCGGCTCTCATAGACGGTCTGGTTCGCCACGTCGGTCAAGGGAAGGTCCTGCTTCAGGGCGCGCGGGGCCACCAGACGCTCGACGGAGCGGACACGCAGATCCCGTAAAGGCAGCATGATTGTCGAGAGCCTACTTGCCGATCGGCGAAAAAGCAACCGCTTCTCCGGGCCCGGCGCCGGGCGATGGCAGTGCCGAGGGCAAATCCGCGCAGCGCGCAATCCTGTCCAAGGCTCTTCGATGTGGAGTTGGGAGGGGCAGAGCCGGCAGATCCTCCCGAGAGACCCATCTTCCCTCGCCGCTCTCTTTTTCTCGCCAGTCGGCCCGGAACACCACGAGATCGACTCGGTATCGGGTAATCGAGTAGGAGAGCCGACAAACTTCTCCCAGATTGCTCATCCGGCCTGACTCGAACATCGGCAACCGCCAAAATCCACGGTATCGCCCGTTTTGCGAAGGCTCCAGCCAAATCCGGCCGTCCCGAACAATCAGGGCAGCGGACTCCTCGCAACGAGTTGGGGAGCCCTTCCGCGTCGAAGAGGCCCGCCCGCCCCGACTCCGGCAGAGGTCTGACACGGGGCAGCGTGGGCAGTCGGCCTTTCGCGGCATGCAGACGGTGCGGCCGATTTCCATCAGGGCCGAATTGTGCGCCGCGCAATGCCGGGAAGAGGGCAGAAGCAGTTTCGCAATCTCCCAGAGGCGAGTGGTAGGAGTCTCCTCCGGCAAGGCAAAGAGACGATGAAAGAGGCGGCGGACATTTCCATCGACCAGAGGCGCCCTCTTCCCAAAGGCGAGGCTGGCGATGGCACCCGCCGTGTACCGGCCCACTCCCGGAAGTCGTTCGAGATCCTCGACCCGCGAAGGAAGCCGTCCTCCATGCTCCGCCACCAAAAGACGGGCAATTCGGTGCAGATTTCTTGCCCGGGCATAGTAGCCGAGCCCTTCCCAGGAGCGGAGCACCTCCTCTTCCGAAGCTTTCGCCAAGGCAGACAAATCCGGGAATCGCTCCATCCAGCGGTCGTAGTAAGCAACGACCGCCGCGACGCGGGTCTGCTGCAACATGAACTCGGATACGAGAACCGAATAGGGGTTCGATTCCCGCCGCCACGGGAGATCCGCAGCAAGCTCGCGGTACCAGGCTAGCAGCCGCGTCGTCAACTCTTGACGAAATTTCCTCTGGATCCTCATTGGGTTGCGCTAAGCTCTCCCCATGCACTTCCTTCTGAGGCGGTTGCTCTGCCGATCCAAGGACTTTTTCTCTCCGGGAAGCGCCTCGGTCGGCCGCGGCTCCTCCCCGATCGCCCCTCCTACGCCCCGACCCTCCACTTTTTCCTTCTCCCTGCTGCCCGTGCAGATCGAGGCGCTCCGGGAGCGCCTCCGGCAAAAGGGATTCGAGATGAGGGCGCTCGAGCACGGCTTGTTCGAAGGCCGCGGGCCATCGGTCATCGTCCGCGCCTACCGGAGCAGGAAGGTTCTGATCCAAGGGAGTGGTGCCGCAGACTTCGTGGAAATGTTTCTGGAGCCGGAGATCCTGCGGGAAGCGCGAATGGGTTACGAAGAAGCCTTGGATCCAGCAGAGTGCCTTCCGCACGCCGGCTCGGACGAGTGCGGAAAGGGAGACTTTTTCGGGCCTCTGATCGTCGCGGCGACGTATGTCGATCCGGAAATCGCGCCCGTCCTTCGCCAACTCGGAGTGCGGGATAGCAAGGAAGTGAAGAGCGATCTGCGCGCCATTCGTCTAAGCGAGGAGATCCGCAAAGCCGTCCGCGGCCTCTACTCGGTAGTCGTGCTGGGACCCGCCAAGTACAATGAACTCTATTGCCGTTTCGGCAACCTCAACCGGCTGCTAGCCTGGGCTCATGCCACCGCACTTGCCGAGCTCCTGCGCAAGATCCCCTCCTGCCCGCGAGCACTGGTTGATCAGTTCGCCAAAACCCCTGTTCTCGAGCGGGCGCTTGAGCGGCAGGGGCTTTCTCTCCCCGTCGAGCAAAGGCCGCGAGCGGAATCCGATATCGCCGTCGCTGCCGCCTCGCTTCTGGCCCGAGGAGAGTTCCTCCGCCGGCTCGCCCTTCTCGGCAAGGAAGCCGGAATGACTCTGCCCAAGGGGGCATCGTCTCCCGTCCTGAAAGCAGCGCGGGAAATGGTACGCCGCCAGGGTTCCGAGAGACTCCGCACTCTGGTCAAGGTGCACTTTCGCACCTTTGCCCAAGCGGCGGGAGAGGTCGGCCTCCCTCTCTCGCAGCCGGAAGTTGCCGGAGGTTCGACCGCCACATCTGCCACGCCCTCCTCTTGCGCCCCTCCGTCCCGCGGATATGATGGAGTAGACGAGGTTAAAACATAAAACCTGCACGCATCACAAAGTTCGTGCCCGAGGTGCCGCGAACGGACCTGGATGCGAGGCGGGGCGCAGGTTTCCCCCCGAAGCTGTAGGATGACATGCTGCGAGGAGGGAAAACCAAGGCCCACGAAGCAGACAGGTCCATTTCGCAAGCCGCAGGAGAACGCTTAGGAAGAAAACCCTCGCAAGAGACTTGACAATATGGACGCCGATTTGCTTGCTCGCTCTCGTGGGAGGTCGGAGGTAAGAGTGTTTTGCGTCTTAACCCGCCTGTCTCACAAAGTTCGTGCCCGAGGTGCCGCGAATGGACCTGGAGGCCAGGCAGGGCGCAGGTTTCCCCCCCGAAGCTGTAGGACGACAGATTGCGAGGAGGGAAAACCAAGGCCCAACGAAGCAGACAGGTCCATTTCGCAAGCCGCAGGAGAACGCTTGGGAGACAGGCAGATTAATGTGAAGCTCAGGAAAGACGTGTTTCACGTGCGAAGCGTGACGCTCGTGCAATCAGCCTGGTCCCCGAGCAAGCGCCGCGGGAGATAGGAATATGGGTATGTTGCGCCTTATGGAAGGGCATGCGCCGATCAAGCGACCCTGGAAAGAGGGAGGACTGCTCCTAGCTGTCGCGCTCCTGGGCGTCGCGCTCGGATTGGGGATTCGTGAGTTTTTCCTGCCCTCTCCCAAGCCCGTGCCTCCACCGACCGCCACCTCGGAGCCTCTTATTCCCCGCGCCATCCCGATACCGCACGCCTTGGAGTCGCACCCGACCGCCGGTGGACTGCTGCAAGAGCTCAATCGGGAGTACGTGGACGTGCTCTCGCGGATTCTCCCCAGCGTTGTGAATATCTTCACCGCGCGACCCGTCAGCGCCGACTCCGGAGAGGCGGTCCCCTCTACGGACGGGGACAGCCGTAACTCGCGACGTACACCAATGGACGAAGAAACCTCCCTGGGATCCGGAGTCATTCTCAACCCGCAGGGGTACATCTTGACAAACGCCCATCTGGTCAAGAACGCTCGCGAAATCCGGGTGCAGCTCTTCGACGGGCGCCGTTATCAGGCCAAGCTCCTCGGACTGGACGAGCCGGCCGATATCGCCGTGCTCAAGGTGGAAGCCAAGGGGCTTGTACCGGCCCTTTGGGGGGACTCTGACCGGCTCGAGGTGGGCGAGCAGGTTTTCGCCGTCGGCAACCCGTTTGGCCTCAGCGGCTCGGTGAGCCGCGGCATCGTGAGCGCCAAAGGCCGCAATCCGAATCTTTCCTCCTCCGGCTTTGAGAACTACATCCAAACCGACGCCGCCATCAACCCAGGCAATTCTGGCGGAGCCCTGATTAACGCGGAAGGGTTCCTCGTGGGGATCAACACGGCCATTTATTCGCGCAGCGGCGGCTCGAATGGCATCGGCTTCGCGATCCCGAGCAAGCTGGCTCGCTTTGTCTACGAGAGCCTCGTCGCCCGCGGGAAAGTCGTTCGCGGATTCCTCGGCGTTGAGGCCCAAGAGGTGGATGAAGACATGCAGCAGGCCTTCAACTTGCCGGACACCTCCGGAGCGCTCGTGACGCGGGTTGAGCCAGGCTCCCCGGCGGCAAAGGCGGGGATCCGGCGCGGAGACGTGATCGTCCGGTATCACGGGATGAATGTGCGCGATCCTGCGGAACTGCGGCTCTACGTTTCCGAAACATCCGCGTCCGCCCAAATCCCCATCATCTTTTATCGAGACGGACGGTCTCTCACGGCGGAAGCCCAAATTACGGAGCAGCCGGAACAAGGCGGCCGCACCGAGGAAGGCTCTCGGTGGCAAGCGGTCCGAACCGGGAAGCTCGACAACGCGTTTACCGGCCTGCAGATTGTCAGCCTCGACGAGGGGCTGCGTGCCCAGCTGGGGCTTCAGCCCCGTGCCGCCGGCGTCTATATCGTCGATGTCGAGGAAGGAGCGCCATCTCTTGATCTCCTTCAACCCGGAGACGTAATCGAGGAGATCCGGCTGGTGGGCAAGCCCTCGGAGAAGGTCCGCAACATCGGAGATCTCCTCCGGGTCGCCACAGAGGAGCATGGCAAGGTGCCGGTTCTTTTCTATATCCGCCGAAACGGTGCGCAGACTTTTGTCCTGGTGCGGCCGTAAAATGCTTTGTTCGCGTGAACAAGAACGGAATAGGCTCTTTTTTTCATAAAATGGAATTTACGACCGAATCGAGATTCGGCAGACTTTAAGTTATGGCATACTGGCCCGCAGATGGCCGGGGAGAGCCGGTTTTTCACTTGCAGAATCGGCCGGTCTACCTCACCGACATCTTTATTGCATTTCACTGTCTTTCGTTTGTGGTCGGAGTCTTATCGGTTGCGACCTACCGGCTTGCCTGGTTCCAAGAGCTGTCTTTTAGCCCACAGGCTGTGCTTTCCCAGGGTAAGATCTGGCAGATCTTTACCTATGCATGGGTTCATTCCCCCTCCCTCTGGTTTGCCCTTTGGATGCTGATGTTCTTCTGGTTCGGGCGCGAAGTCGAGTTCGCCCTTGGGCCGCGGAAGTATCTGTTTCTCTACTTTTCGCTAATACTCGCACCGGCCATTTGCGCGGTTCTCTTCAGCCTGATCGATTCGAGCGGAGGCACTTATTATGGTCCAGATGAGGCTCACATGGCGATCTTCGTTGCCTTTGCCGCATTATCGCCCGGTGCCGAGCTCCTCTTCGGCATCACGGCGAAGTGGTATGCCATCGTCCTGTTGGCCCTCTATGTCCTCATCGACATCTCGGCCCACGCTTGGACACCCCTGCTCATGCTCAGCGTCGCTTCCGGCATCGCCTACCTCTCTGTTCGCATGCCCGATGTCTCCGGGATGAGATTCTGGGGCCGAGAGTGGACAACGCGGACTCGCCCCGTCACTTCCGCTCCGACTAGGCAGAAGGGCACGAAAGCGACGGGCGAATCGATCGATTCGATTCTCGATAAGATCTCCCGAAGCGGCATCGCGAGCCTCTCCAAGGCAGAACGGGAAGCTCTCGAGCGAGCGCGCAAAGCTCTCCTCCGGAAGGAGCAGCAGAAATAGCGCGAGCCTCCCTGCCTGTCTCACCAAGTTCGTGCCCCAGGCGTAGCGGATCATCCCATGGCGCGCCGCTCAAGGCGCGGTTTCAAGAAAAAGAACGTCGCTTTGCGCTTGCGGATTGGCTCCGCTCAGGGAAGAGTTCGCTGTCATTCGATGACAAAGGTGCTTGTGATCGACATTGGAGGCCGCAACGTAAAGCTGTTGGCCACCGGGGAAACGCAGCCTCGAAAGATCCCTTCGGGGCCCGCTTTCACCCCGCAAGACTTGGTCGCGCGTCTTCCTGAGGTCGTGGCCGGATGGTCTTTCGAGGCGATTTCGATCGGCTATCCTGGACCGGTCTCTGGAGGGAAGCCCGCCGCGGAGCCGCGCAACCTAGGTTCCGGTTGGCTCGAATTCGACTTTGCGCAAGCCTTCGGGTCCCCGGTCAAGCTGGTGAATGATGCCGCAATGCAAGCCTGGGGCTGCTACGCCGGGGGGCGGATGTTCTTCCTTGGCCTAGGGACGGGCGTAGGAACCTCCCTGATCGTCGATGGCCTTCTCCATCCTTTGGAAGCGAGCCATCTCCCCTACAAGAAGGGGTTGACCTACGAGGAGATCCTGGGTGATGCGGGTCTTGCCCGTTTGGGCAAAAAGCGGTGGCGCGCGGAAGTCCGATGCGTCGTCAATCTCTTCCGGGAAGCCTTTCAAGTGGATTACCTCGTGATCGGCGGCGGCAACCGCAAGCACCTCAAGTCTTTCCCGCCCTTCGTCCGCCTGGGAGACAACTCGTTCGCCTTTCTCGGAGGATTCCGCCTTTGGGAGAAAGCCGGGTATGGATTGGAATCGCCTGCGGCCCCAATTCCCGCTTCCGTCGCGGGAGAGCCCCCCTGCGGAACTCTCTCCCCGGAAGATCCTGCTTCCTCCTCGGCATAGAGCTCTCGACGCACTCTCGCCCAAAACCGCCATGCGCCTGCAGCGGAGATGATGGTTCTTTTTCTCGACTTGGATGCCTTCTTCGCCGCAGTCGAGCTTTTGCGCCGCCCTACCCTACAGAACAAGCCCGTGATCGTTGCGGTCGGCCATCCGGGAGGACGAGGGGTCGTTTCGACGGCCAGCTATCCCGCCCGCCGCTTTGGGATTCGTAGCGGCATGCCGCTGCGACGCGCCATCGCGCTCTGCCCGCATCTCGTCGTTCTCCCCGCCCGTCATCACCTCTACTCGGCCTATTCCGAAAAGGTGCGAGGCCTGCTGCAAGCCCTTTTCGGAAAAGTGGAAGCTCTCTCGATCGACGAAGCCTGCGCCGAACTGCCGGACGGCATAGATCCGAACATGGTCGCCCGATCGGTCCAGGATCAGGTGGCGCGCGATCTCGCTCTTTCCTGCACGGTGGCCGTCGCCCCGAACAAGCTCGTCGCCAAGGTCGCCTGCGATACGGTGAAGCCGCACGGAACGATCGTGGTCCCCCACGGCGCGGAGGAGGCGTTCCTTGCCCCGCTTCCGGTGGAAAAGCTTCCCGGCGTCGGCCCAAGAACCCATGCGCGCCTGCGGGAGATGGGCGTCCGGAAGATCGGCGAGTTGGCCGCTCAGCCTCGGGAGATGCTGGCGCGGGAATTCGGGAAGCATGGCGCTTACCTCTGGGAGTCCGCCCACGGCATCGATACGACACCCGTTGAGCCGGAGTGGGAGCCCAAGTCGATCAGCCACGAGACCACCTTCGAACGGGATCTCGCCGATTTCGCTCTCTTCCGCCAGATCCTGGATCAGTTTGGCCGTGAGATGGCCGAAGAGCTTCAAGCGAAGAGCCTCCTGGCCAAGACCGTCACGGTGAAGCTCCGCTACGGCAACTTCGAAACGCTCTCCCGCCAGATTACGTTGCCCGTCGCAACAGCCGACCCGAAGGAGATTGCCGAGTGCGCCATCCGCCTGCTCCAGGCGGCGTGGCAGGAGCAGAGACCGCTCCGGCTTCTCGGCTTGGCCATGCACGGGCTGGTTCATCCCTGGCCAAAAGGAGCTTCCGTCTCCCGGGAACTCTGGCAGCGGTGAGCGGAGAAAGGAGCTGCAACGGTTGTAAAGTTTCCTTGCCGACGATAGACTGAATCTTAACCTGCATGTCTCACAAGCGTGCTCCGAAACCTTGTTGCTTCCCTCGAACGCGCCGGCTCTCCATCGGCTCCAGGGTCCGATGAACCCCAGGGATTGAGGGACGGGAGAACTCTCGGAAGGGACGATGGAGGGGTGGCCGGCATGACCAGAGAGGATGCAACTCGAAGACACGGCCAGTTGGCCGAGCAGATTCGAAAGCACGACTACGCCTACTACGTAGAAGCCAAGCCGCTCATCTCCGATGCGGAATACGACGCGCTCTACGACGAACTCCGCGACCTGGAACGTCGCTATCCGGATCTAGTCACCACGGACTCGCCGACTCAACGAGTCGGAGGAACTCCGCTGCCAGGATTTTCGCCGGTCACCCACCGGGTTCCCATGCGGAGCCTTGACAACACTTATTCCGTCGCAGAGCTCTTCGCCTTTGTCGATCGTGTCGAGCGCACGCTGGCCAGGGAAACACCCAGTTACGTCGTCGAGCCGAAGATCGACGGGGTTTCGATCAGCGTGGTCTATCGAAAGGGCATCTTTGTTCAAGGGGCCACCCGCGGCGACGGAGAGACCGGAGACGAGATCACCGCCAATCTCCGGACAATCCGCGCTCTCCCCCTTCGCTTGGCGCTCCGGCATCCACCCGAACTCCTCGAAGTGCGTGGGGAAGCCTATCTTCCCACGAAGGTCTTCGAGGATCTCAACAAGGAACGAGAGGCTCGGGGGGAGCCGCTTTTTGCCAATCCAAGAAACGCCACCGCTGGCTCGTTGAAGCAGCTCGATCCCAGAATCGTGGCGCAACGACCTCTATCGGTGATCTTCTACGGAGCGGGCGAGTTCGAGGGTGTCGCCTGCGAATCTCAGGAGCGCTGGCTTCACCTCTTGGCCGAGGCTGGCTTGCCCTCGCCCTCCCGCTACTGGCTCTGCCGAGACAAGGAAGATTTGGCGCATGCCATTGCGGCTCTCGATACTTTCCGCAAGGGATTGCCCTATGCTACGGATGGAGCCGTCGTGAAGGTGAACGAATGGCGGTTTTACGAACTCTTAGGATCAACGGCAAAGGCGCCTCGCTGGGCGATTGCGTACAAATATGGCGCGGAGCGCGCGCGGACGCGCCTCCTCCGCGTCGTCTTCCAGATCGGGAGAACCGGCGTGATCACCCCGGTCGCCGAAATGGAGCCCGTCTTTCTAGCCGGATCCACGGTGAGCCGCGCCACCCTCCACAATTTCGACGAGATCAAACGAAAAGGGGTCAGGATCGGGGACTGGATCTACATCGAAAAGGCAGGGGAAGTCATTCCAGCGGTCATCGAGGTCGACCGGTCGGCTCGGACGGGTCAGGAGAAGGAAATCGAAGCCCCGGAGGAGTGTCCCGCATGCGGCACCCCCCTCCGATGGGATGGACTTTTTCTCCGCTGCCCGAATCCCCAGTGTCCCGGCCAGCTCAAGGGCTTGATCCGCCACTTCGCCCGTCGTCACGCCATGGACATCGAGGGGTTGGGCGAATCCCTCATCCACCAGTTGGTGGACGCGGGCCTGATCCGGGACGTGGCCGACCTCTACCATCTCACGCTCGCCGATCTGCTTCCGCTCGAACGAATGGGAGAGAAGTCGGGGGCGAATCTCCTCTCGGCGATCGAAGGAAGCAAGGACCGAGGTTTGGCGCGGCTGCTCTTCGGTCTGGGGATTCTCCACGTCGGCGAAACGGCAGCGGAGGCGCTAGCGTCCCGCTTTGGAACGATCGAGCGCCTTCAGAACGCTACGCCGGAGGAGATCGAGAGAACCTCGGGCGTCGGCCCGATCATTGGCCAAAGCGTTGCCGACTATTTCGGGGAGGCTTTCAACCGCCAGCGCATCGATCGGCTCCGGCAAGCGGGCGTGAAGATGGAAGCGAAGCGCCCGACGGGCCAGAAAAGGATCCTACAAGGAAAGACCTTCGTGATCACCGGAACTCTTTCCCAGCCCAGGGAAGAGATCGCGGAGAGAATTCGCCAGGCGGGAGGAAAGCTCACGGAAAGCGTCTCCCGGAAGACGAGTTTTCTAGTGGTGGGAAGTGAGCCCGGCTCCAAGCTCATGCAAGCCAGGAGGCTTGGGGTGCCGGAGATTTCGGAAGGCGATATGGAAAGGCTTCTGGAGGGACAAATCCATGGCGACGAGGCGCCCTAACTCGACAGGCATCCGACGATTCGTCCGCCGAATCCCGATCGCCTGTCTCTGGACTTGCCTTTCTCTCCATCTCGCCTGGAATGGAAGGCTCCTGGCACAGGAAGAGACGCCGGAGGTCATTCGTCAGCAGGACGAGGAGGAGGCCAGGCGTAAGGTCCTCCGGGCCTCGGACACGCTCGATCAGATCGAGGGCACGGTCGAGGGACACACCCGCGAACTTCAGCGCCTGCAGCAGGAGCTTTCTCAATTGAAAGAGGAGCTTCGGAACCTCCACGGAGTCCTTTCCCAGACGGCCGCTTCGTCTCCTCCCTCAACGGTGGAGCCCAAAAAGGGGACATCCGATGGACAACCAACCCATGCCCACCCGCCGGACCCCGGGCCCGCACACGACGCCCCGCGCACGAAAGTCGTGAGCGGCTACTATTATAAAGTCCAAGCCGGCGACACCGTCTCCGCCATCGCCGAGGCCTATCGGCAAAGCGGGGTTCCGGTGACCGCCGAACAGATCCGCGCGGCCAACGGTCTCTCTCGGCGGGAAAGCCTCCATCCAGGCCAAAAGATCTTTGTCCCGAAGGGAGCTGGCAAAAAGAAGCGCACTTCGAGCACTCCGCCCGCTCCTGCCTCCCCCTGACCGAAAATCGCCGCGCAAGCCCCTGGCTTTAGCCATGGGGCCCGTTGCCTCAAAAATAAACGACACCGAACAGGTGCGAGGATTGAGGGTCGTTGCCTCAAAAATCGACGACACCCTAATTGGTGATGTTTTCTGCTTTAGCAAGGGCAGCCTCGGAACGCAAGGAGCCCGTAGGGCGACCGGAGTGTAGAGGCTGCGCGAGAATCGTTCGGAGCGCCTTTTCGATGGCGTCTTTGAGGGCGAACGGATCGAGTTTTCGTCGGATCTCCCGCAGCCGTCTTTTCGCGGCTGGGTCAATCGCATTGCTTTGCAGAAGCCGGTCGCAAGGGGTCCACGGACGATCGTAGCGGCGACGGTAACGGCTGCCGATGCGTGTCTTGGCCACAAGCTTGACGGAGGGACAGAAGAAGTTCTGGAGCGGATCCCAAAGCTCGCGATAGAGCCGGTTGATGGGTTCCAGAAGCTCCGGAGACCCGAGCCGGTCGTAGCCAAGGAGCTGTCTGACCCGGCTCCAGTTCTTCTGCTCCACATGGGCATTGTCATCCTTGTGATAGGGCCGGGAGCGAGTGAAGCCCACGGGCCTGCGCCGCTCAGGAGAAGTAGCGGAGCAGATGATGGTTCAAAAACTCGCTCCCGTTGTCGCAATCAAAGCCCAGGATCGGAAAAGGCAGCTCGCCTTCGAGCTGGCGTGTCTTCTCCACGATCTGGGTTGCTCCCTTGTTCCAAACGGCTCGGGAAGCGGTCCAATCCGAGTAGATATCGGTGTAGGTGACCGTCCAGACGAAGTCCCCGGCCAAGCTCTGCCCACAATGGACCACGGTGTCCGCTTCCAGATAACCGGGCTCGGTGGCATCCCAATGGTCGGTTCGCACCGGAATCTGGGTCTTGAGCAGACTGCCCGGTTTGGTCCCGCAAAGTCGCTTGGGAATCACGCAGCGGATGGGAGCCAAAAGCCGGTCGATGGTCGCAGGACTCATCTCGCAAAGGTCCCGCTCCACCCGCTTGGGCGGTCTCCCAAAGCGCTTCCGATAGCAGGGAAGCCACAAGCGCATCGCCGCCGCTAACCGCTTCCCGCACATCTGTTCTCCCGCTTGCCAGATCGTTTTGAGCGGCTCCAGGACTTCTTCTCCGTACCGAGCGGGCCTCCCTCTCCTTTCTTCCTCGGCCTTCAGTGCCCGCTTGCCGGACAAAAGCTTGATCGCATGCTTGCGCGAGTAGCCCCACTGCTCGCAGAACTCATCGAGCATCCGCCCCTTCCTCCCCCGCCGGGCGTATCGCTCACGCATCCGCCCAAGCACCTCTTCCGCAACCTGTTGACTCATCTTCATGACCTCCGTGGTTCTTCGGTGTCATTTTTTATGAGTCAATTCGCCCTACCAATCCTGGAAATTACGACACCGAGGGCCGGGTGAAGCGCGGCGTCAAGCGCTGGGTCCGGTCGGAACGCTACAAGCGCAGGCGACGGGATCTCGCGGAAACCGAGCGGCGGCTGGCCGCCGCACGGAAGACCGCGCACGGCAATCTCGCGAATCGGATATTGGCGCAGGGAAAGACCATCAAGGGGGAGAAGCTATGCTATAGCAGTTTTCAAAAGAATTTCGGACGGAGCGTGAAGGTGCGCGCTCCGGGGATGTGGGTGGAGAGGATTCGCCGCAAGGCTGAAAGCGCTGGCGGCGGATTCAACGAGATCGATCCCCGGAAGACCCGCTTGAGCCAGTTCGACCATACGACTGGCCAATACGTGAAGAAGCCGCTCTCTTTGCGGACATACGTCTTCGGCGATGGCCGCACCGAGCCGGTGCAGCGGGATCTCTACAGCGCCTTTCTCGCGAAATGCTCCGAGAAGGATTTCCTCGACATCAGCCGGGTTGGAAAGTCCTGGCCGGGTGCGGAACCGCTCCTGCGACGGGCGATGTCGAGAGTGAAGGAACCAGCGAGCCGGGAGGGCTTGTCCCGACCGCACGTCGGGAACGTCAGAGCTGGTCGCCCGTCGAAGGGGAAAGTGGGAAGCGGCTGCCCTCGCAGCCGTTCCGGCGAGGCCGGGGATGCTGTAGCGCAAGCGAGAGCCCCGGAGAGCCGGATCTCTATTCTCTAGAGCCCCCTGGTTTTAGTCATGGGGAGTTTCAGGCCAGCTTTGCCGCCGATCGAGAATTTTCCCGATTGCTCGACTCTCCTGCTCCGTGGAAACATAAGGACATGCCCTCGTTCGATATTGTTTCGGAAGTAGATGAGCAGGAGGTAACGAATGCGCTCAATCAAGCGCGCAAGGAAATTACCAACCGTTTCGACCTCAAAGGGGCCGGTGCCGAAATCGACTACGAGCGCCCTACCCTGCATTTACGAGCAAACGACGCCTTCAAACTCTCGGTGATCCGAGAGATCCTATTGGGAAAGCTGGCCCGCCGGAACGTGAGCTTGAAGAATATCGAAATCAAGCCTCCTTCGGTTTCGTCCACGGGCAAGGCTTCCCAAGAGTTGATCGTCAAGCAGGGCCTCGACTCGGACGCCGCCCGGCTTCTGACCCATGCCGTCCGCGAAACGGGCCTGAAGGTCCAAGCACAAGTCCAAGGAGATCAGGTCCGCGTCACGGGCAAGAACCGAGACGATCTGCAGCAGGTCATCACCGCCTTGCGAGGCAGGGAATTCCCCTACGCGCTCTCCTTTCAAAACTTCCGGGATTAGCCGCCATTTCTCACAAGCTTTCTCCTGCGGCTTGCACAATTGGGTTGTCTGCTTCGCCCTCGCTTGGTTTTCCATCCTTGCAGTATGTCTTCATACAGTTGAGTGGAAAACCGTCGCCGCGCCTCGCATCCAAGCCATTTGCGGCGCCTCGGCTACGACATTTGTGAGAAGTGGCGGCTAACGCAAGCGGGGAGAAGCTCTTCTTCCCGGGCGAGGCCCGCTCAGCCATCTTTCTCCTAGGATGCGCAACCCTTCCAAGGTCAAATTCGGGCGCACGCCGCAGACCTCGGGCAGTCCGCGCACAACCAGAGCGGCATGGCCTCCGGTCGCCACTGCGGTCAATCGGTCCACGCCAAGCTCCTTGCGGATTCCCTCAAGCAAGCTACGGATCATCCCTCGGTACCCGTGAATGGCCCCAACCCGAATGGCTTCGACGGTGCTCCGGCCGAAACCACGCTCCGGCTCCGCAAGACGGACTTTCGGCAAGAGCGCAGTCCGCTCGTGAAGATAGCAGGTCATCAGGTCGAGGCCGGGAGCGATAACTCCTCCACAGAAGGCGCCCGAAGCGTCTACGATATCGAAGTTGGTGGCGGTCCCGAAATCGACGATGACGACCGGAGGATGCCAGAAGTGGAGCGCCGCAGCCGCATTCGCAAGCCGATCCGCCCCGATCTCCGCAGGATTGGGATAGTCGAGAAGGAAGCCGAGGTCTGCCCGGCCATGGACCAGAAAGTGGCTATTGGCAAAAGCCGAGCAAAACAAGCTGGTTCGAGCGGGAACCACACTTCCCAGCACCAGAGGTACTGAGGAATAGCGAGCGGCTAGAGAAAGAACGAATGGTTCGTCAACCTCCTCGGTGGCCCTCCGCTGAAGCTCGCAGAGCCGGCTCTTCCGAACCGCCGCGATTTTCGTAAAGGAATTACTGACGTCAGCGACAAGAAAGTGAGCCGGCAAGCTTTCTCCCACGCCCATTCTCCTCGAGGAGGATCAGCGTGAGCCGCTTGACCCGGGCGACTTCTTCCCCTCGAACAGAGACTTTGCCGGAAAAGATGGCCGCTCGTCCAAAAATCCGCATGACGACGACTTCCAGCAGAAGGCGATCTCCTGGGCCGGTCTTCCGAAAGAAGCGGGCGCCGTCGGACGCAGCAAAGAGTATCTCCCTCCGAGCCTGCTTGTCCGCAACGGTCCAAAGCCAAAGGCAGCCCGCTTGACCGAGAGCTTCGAAGACGATGGCGGCGGGGGTAGTCGGATTTCCCGGGAAATGACCGCGAAAAAAGTCTTCCTCCCCTCGGAGCAGGTAGTTCGCCCGCACCCGTCGCTCTGCAACGACGGCCTCGTCCAAAAAGAGGAAGGGTGGCTGTTGCGGCAGGAGTTTTTCGATTTGGTCGCGAGAGAAACTCTTCGTCGTGGCTTCGCTCGTCAAAGCCCCCTGCTCAACGCCTCTTTCTCCCATTCCCCAGTCTTTTCCCGCTCTCTGGATGGGAGCCGCTATCGCTTCACCACGACAAACCGCGTCATTCCCCGCGACCAGACTTGCAGGAGCATGTCTCCCTGGCTCGATTTCGCCGCCTCCAGAGCCTCACGAACGGCACGCACGGGGCGGTGGTTCACTTGTAGAATGACATCGCCCGGCTGCAGTTGGTTCCGCCCGGGACGCGCGGCCGGCGAATCCTGGTCGACATTGGTCACCACGACTCCCTGCACTTCTGCCGGAATTTCCAACTGCTGGCGAGCCGCGCCATTGAGTTCCGCGATCTCGACTCCGGGTAGAAATGTCCCCTGCTCCGAACCTCCGGGAGTGCCGCTGCTAGCGACCGGCTCGTTCGGCCGTTCCTTGAGAATGGCTTGTGCGGTGACTTCTTTTCCATCGCGCCATATCTTTAAGATAACCTTCGATCCGGGCGGCGTCTCCGATACCGCCAGGCGGAAGACTCGGGGATCGATCACCTTCTGCCCGTTGAATCCGATGATCACATCCCCGTCCTTGACGCCGGCCTGGGCGGCGGGCCCTCCCGGCGTCACTTGTTCGACCAGGGCGCCAATCGGCTCGTTCAGCCTAAATGCCCGCGCCAAGTCCGGGGTGACTTCCGAAATTGTCACGCCGAGGAAACCGCGAATCACTCGCCCGTGATTCACGAGCTCCTGCATGACGTAGCGAGCCATGTTCGAGGGAACCGCAAACCCGATGCCGAGATTGCCGACACGGCCGGGACTCACGATCGCCGTGTTGATCCCAACCAGCCGACCCTCGACATCGACCAGGGCTCCTCCAGAATTGCCGGGGTTGATCGCCGCATCGGTTTGAATGAAATCCTCGTACTCTTCGATGCCGACGTCTTTTCGTCCCTTGCCGCTTACGATCCCCATCGTCACGGTCTGACTCAAGGCAAAGGGGTTGCCCACCGCCAGGACGATATCGCCTACCTCGACCTTGTCGCTATCCGTGAACACGGCCGCCGGCAGATCGTTCGCCTCGATCTTGACAAGCGCGATATCGCTATAGGGATCCTTCCCGACCACCTTCGCGGCATACTCCTTCTTCGCTTCGCCCACCAGAACCTTGATCTCTTCGGCAACCTCCACAACGTGATTGTTCGTCAGGATGTACCCGTCGGGGGAAATGATCACCCCGGATCCAAGCCCGCTCTGGCGGTGAGAGCGAGGCGGCTGCGAGGGGGCCTGCCGCCTTCCCCCTTGATCTTCTCCTTCCGGGGGTCCGAAGAAGCGGCGAAAAGGAGGCTCGTTAAAAAAGGGAGGGAAAGGGAAAGGCCAGCCTTCCGGCACCTTGACCCGCTGGGTGGTCGCGATCTGCACGACACTTGGGACCACTTTCTTCACGATCGGCGCGAAGCTGGTCAGGAGGCCCGCCCCCTGTCGGGGAAGCGCTGCGTCGTCGACCTGAATGGAGAATGATGTCTCCTTGACCTGTCTGGAAGGGCTCGCCAAAGAAAGAGACTGCACGGTAGCAACCGAGCGGACAGGAAAGGAGAGGAGACAATAGACAATGCAAAGGACTAGGCTTGCGCCCGCGGGCCAATTGGATTTCATGCGTGCAGGATAGGTTAGTCTTCTGGAATCTTCCGAGTTTTCGGCAAGAGTTGAACGGAAACGCGCACTCCTTTCAAGCGATATTGCAATCGGGATTTCCGCGGGGTCGAGAAACCAGAACTTCCCAAGCAGTTGAGCCTTGACAGAGAGGCTGAGGTTGCGCCCACTACCATTAATCGTGAGCAAACAGTGGAATAAGTTCGAAAAGCGAAGGCGCCGCAAGGCTTATCTCAAGCGCAAACGCGAGAAGTCTGCGGTCCCTCAGCCTGCGCCAGGAAGAAAATGAGATGAAGACCAAGGCCGCCATCGCCCGGGAGCGCTCTGCCGCTCCGGCGCTGGTCGTCGACGGTCACAGCGTAATTTTTGCATGGAAGGAGTTGCGAGAAATCCACGCACACTCGCCCAGGCAGGCACGCGAGCTTCTCTCCGAGCAGCTCCAGCAGATGCATGACACAGGGGCTTGGTCGGTGATCCTCGTCTTCGACGGGCGTTTCGGTTCTCGGCGGGATCGGATCGACTCGTCGGCGGAGGAGATGGTCGTTGTCTATTCCGCCCCCGATTGCACGGCAGACTCGGTCATCGAAGCCTTTATTGCCCAGCGGGCAGATCGAGAGCGGGTGACGGTGGTTACCGCGGACCAGGCGGAGCGGCGCTCCATCGAAGCGATGGGAGCCTGGTGCTCCTCGCCGGAATGGCTCGCTTCCGAACTGGAACAACTACAAGGAAAGCTGGTGGCTACCTTGAGTCGAGTTCACCGGAAGGCTAGATGGTGACCGCTTCTTGGCGGCAAGTCGGCGTCCCCCGCAAGAGAAGGCGAATGACGGTCGATCGACTTCGTGGACCTGATTTCCACCAACATTGAGGGCCGTTGCGAATGCGCATCTTGTCTGGTATTCAACCCAGCGGGTTCCTTCATCTCGGGAACTTCTTCGGCATGATGCAGCGAGGAATCCGATGGCAGGAAAAAGGAGAAGTCTTCTTCTTCATCGCCGATTTTCACGCCCTAACGACTCTGGGCGACCCCGAGGCCTTGCGCCGGAACGTTCGAGAAGCAGCTCTCGCGTTCTTGGCATGCGGGCTCGATCCGAAGCGGGCAGTCTTTTTCCGGCAGAGCGCGGTGCCCGAGGTCTTGGAGCTCTCGTGGCTCCTATCCACCGTGACTCCGATCGGTCTTCTCGAAAGATGCCACAGTTATAAGGATAAGCTGGCCAAGGGCATTGCTCCGACACATGCCCTTTTTGCGTATCCGGTCCTGATGGCGGCCGACATCTTGCTCTACCGGGCAGATCTGGTTCCGGTGGGAACCGACCAGAAACAGCACCTGGAAGTGACGCGTGATCTGGCCGTGAAGTTCAACCAGACCTTCGGACCCGTGTTCGTCGTTCCGAAGGAAGACATCGACGAGGGCTTGGCCACCATTCCGGGAATCGACGGACAAAAGATGTCGAAGTCTTATGGAAACACACTGGAGCTCTTCGGGGATCGGGAAGAGTTCCGCAGGAGGGTGATGGCCATTCGCACCGACTCCACCCCCGTCGGCGAGCCGAAGCCGGTTGCCGGCTCGGTGCTGGTCTCCCTCTATCGACTCGTCAGCGAGCCGCAGGAACTCGAGGAATTCATCTCCTCCATGCGGCGGGGAGGAGTCGGCTACGCGCCCCTCAAGAAGGAGCTTCTTAGCAAGCTCGAGCGCTTTCTGGCACCTTTCCGCGAACGATATGAGGAGCTAAGGGCAAAACCCCAACTTGTCGATGAGGTTTTGGAGGAAGGCGCTCGCTCGGCTCGTGCAGCGGCCGCTCCGACATGGGAATTAGCGCGGCGAGCGGTTGGTCTGCTCTAGCCTGCATGTCTCACAAGCATTCTCCTGCGGCTTGCCAGATGGACCCGGCTGCTTCGTTGGGACTTGGGTTTTTCGCCCTCCTCGCCGTATGTCGTCAATACAGCTCCCGGGGGGAAACCGGCGCCCTGCCTTGCATCCAGGCTCATTCGCCGGGCCTCGGGTACGAACTTTGTGATATAAGCAGGTTAAAGAGATCCGCAACTTGATTCGATCCCATCGAGAACGATCCCATGGATCCAGACGCCACTTCCCTTGGGGAGATTGATCGGCTGCGTCGAAGGCTCGACGAGATGGATCGCCAGCTTCTCGCGCTCCTCAACCAGAGGATGGAGGTGGCGAAACGGATCGGAGAGCGAAAACGCCGAGAATCCCAACTCATTTTCGATCCCGTCCGTGAAGAAGCCGTGATCCGAGATCTAGTCAAGCAAGATGCCGGCTCTCTCTCTCCTCTAGGGATTCGAGCAATCTTCCAGGAGATCTTTTCCCTCTCACGTGCCCAGCAGGGCGTCCTCCGGATCGGCTGCTGCGGAGGAGCCGCCAGTCTGCTCGCCGCCCATCGCCGTTTCGGCTCCTCGGACGGGTATCGCATGGTCCGCTCCGCAGAGGAAGGCAAGCGGCTGCTCGTCGAGGAATCGATCGACATTCTCGTCCTCCCCAAGCAACGGCTGCTCGATTGGTCACACTGGCTCCTGCGCAAGCCCGATGCCCAATCGCCCGTGACCGTCTGCGGCGAGAGCGATCTACCCCACCTGCTCGCAATCCACCGGATGGGCTGGCGCTCCCGTTTCTATATCATCCGCCTGGGAAAGGAGCCAATCCGGCCGCAAGATGGTTCCCAAAGCCAAAAGGCCGTCTTCCTCCTGGCCGGATGCTCGCGGGAGGCAATGGATCGGTGGCGGCACCGCTTCGGCGGTTGCTGGGCTCCAACGAATCCCTGCGCCGGGGGCAAAGAGCCGCCGGATGCGAGCGCGCTCGTTCACCTCTGGGAAGTGTTCGATCCTCCATCGCGCGAGGCGCTGCGGGAGACCTGCAGCGCCCTTTGCGGGGATTCCGCTTGGATCGTGCTCCTGGGGGCCTACCCTGTATCATCCGATACCCGCTTATGAGCACTCGATCCGAAAAAGGGGGGGCTTCTATCGGTTCAGAGCAGTCCGGCTCCCAGAGCACCCAGCCTCGCCCCGCCTCCCGACGCGGACCCAGAAGCGAAGGTCCGCCCTGGATGGTTGGGAGGGTGACTCACCGTCCTCCCCGCTCCCTGTCCGGGTCTATCGCCCAAGAGGCCGACACGAAAAGCAAGCCGCCTCTCGACCCGGACGGCGGCGAGAGCGGCTCCGTCGATTCCGACGTTCTCCCTTCTCCAATTGCCTGGGAACCGAAAGCAAAGGCCCCGAAGCAGTCGACTGCGGTTTCCGACGAAGCCTTTCGCGAGGAGGTGCTCGGCGAGGAGAAGGAGACCAAAACCGGGGTTCGGGGTGCCGTATGGCTAGCCGTCCTCGCCCGCTTGCTCTTCTATAGCGCCGTGGCTGCCATGGGTTATGGCACCTACTACTCGCTGCGCGAAACCCGCGTGGAAGGCCAGATTTTTCCCGGCAAGCTTCCCATGCCGGCCAAGGCGTATGTGGTCTACGACTTTTCTGGAGATGTCCGCGCCTTGCGACGGGATTGCGGCAGTTCGGTGGAGCCCTACCGTCAGACCGTTCAAAGCTGCGAAAGCAACCTGCAGCACGTCCGCTCCGACCTCGTTGCCCAGCAGGAACGGATCCGCCTGCTCAAGGAGCAGATCCATGCTGCGGAGGAAGAACTGAAGAATGCAGGGAAGGAAGCCCAGGAAAAGGGAAGGAAGTTGTGGGCCACCGAGGGAGCCGCCTTGGAAGGGGAGTATGATGCGATGGTTTCACACATCGAATCCAACTTCCAGGAACGGAGCAAGCAGATCGGACTACCGATCACGGAGAAAGACGTTTCCGTCCACGCCCCGGAAGCGTGGGCCAACGCCTACGAGCTCGCTCTCTACTCCGCCCCTCCGTCCGTCAATGTGACCGCGGAGCGGAAATGGGCCGAGGAAGGGCTGAAGGTCTGGCAGCAATTTCAGTCCACCTACGAACGGAAGCAGCAGGCGCTCAAAAAGAAGACCGAAGAGTTCCAGGCGCAGATCGCTCCCAAGGTGACGGAAATCCGGAATCAGATCTCCCTCCTCGAAGGTCGCATTACAGAATCCGAAGAGGAGATGCTTCCTCTCCAACAAGAGTTCACAGCGAATCAAAACGAGCTTTCAATCGCAACAGCGCAAGCGGAAGCCGCACGAGCCAATTTCCAAAAGCAGCTGCTTCAGCTTCCCAGGCGCTCGATCCTCGAGGCGATACCGGTGGGAGCGGATGGACACTTCGAATGGCGTCGCCTGGAGCAGAACGGGCGTTTTCATTCCGGCGTTTACTTTCTCTGGCTGGTGACGGAGGAAGGCGGCCAGGAACATTGGAGCCTTTTCCCGTTCTCGATTTCTCCGTACGCGAAGACGGAGATCGTCGTGCGAGCGAACAGCTTTCTACCGGTCAATCAACTCTGGGAAGGTTTGTAAACCTTAGCCGCAGGAAAAAGCTTGTGAGAAATGGCGCTTTGCTTCGCCGCGTTCCGGCCTAGGTTTCCATGACCGGGGGAACGAGGCGAAACCGGGGGAAAGGGGTTTTTTCCGTGAGCATCGCTCGGATCGTAATCTGTGGAGCCGGTTTCGGCGGTTTGGCAGCGGCCCGGGCGTTTGGAGAACGGCTCTCCCGGCTTCCTCCCGTGGGAGAGCTTCTTCTGATCGACAAGGAAAACTATCACCTCTTCCAGCCCCTGCTCTATCAAGTGGCGACCGCGGGGCTTTCCGGTCCGGACATCGCCATCCCGATCCGCTCGATCCTCAGACGTTATCCGCAAATCACCGTTCGTATGGATCGCATCGTCGGATTCGACTTGGAAAAGCAGAATGTCTTGCTGGAGAACAGTTCCGTCGGATACGACTACCTCGTCCTCTCTCTGGGAGCCGTGACCAGTTACTTTGGACGAACGGGCTGGGAGGAGTACGCCGTAGGCCTCAAGACCCTCTCCGACGCCCACAGAATCCGCGCTCAACTCCTCCTCGCGTTCGAGGAAGCCGAGTGCGCGGAAGACCCCGGTCGACGGAAGGACCTTCTCACGGTGGTTGTCATCGGCGGGGGCCCGACGGGAGTCGAGCTGGCTGGAGCCATCGGTGAATTGACCCGGCATGTACTGCGCCGGGATTTTCGTCACATCGATCCGACAAAGGCGCGCATTCTGCTGATCGAAGCGGGACCTCGCCTCCTGGCGCAATTTCCGGAAAAGCTGGGGCGCATCGCGGAACGCAGGCTCAAGTCTCTTGGAGTCGACGTTCGGCTCTCCAGTCGCGTTCAGGATCTTGGAAATGGGTCCGTGACCCTGGCCGAGGAGACGATTCGTTCCGCTAATATCCTTTGGACGGCAGGCATCGCTCCCCATCCCCTCGCCGCCGCCCTCCCCGTACCACGCGACCGCTCGGGACGATTGTTGGTGCTCCCGGACCTCAGCCTACCCGGGCATCCCAACGCCTTTGCGATCGGCGACATCGTGTCCCTGCCAAACGTTCCCGCCATCGCTCCCGCTGCTATGCAAATGGGGCGACATGTCGCGAACCTGTTGACTGCCGAGCTTTCCTCCGGCGTCGGCCCTCCGGAGAACCGCCCCGCCTTCCGCTATCGCGACAAGGGGATGATGGCCACGATCGGACGGGCAGCGGCCGTCGCCTGGATCGGCAAGGCGGTCTTCAATGGTCCGGCTGCGTGGCTTGCCTGGCTGGGGATCCACCTGGTCTTTTTGATCGGATTCCGCAACAAGGTCATCGTCCTCTTTCAATGGATCTGGTCTTACCTTACTTACCGCCTGGGAGCCCGCATCATCCTTCGATCGGAGGAGGTCGCAAGCCCAACGCGGCGCAAGCCATCGACGAGCTCATCGACCGAAGGTTGACCGGCGGCTGCCGGTTCGTCCAGATAGCCATAGACCAGCTCACTTCCCAGGGAGGCAAGGACGATGCGGGAGAGTCCAGCCCATGGCCCGAGCCCCATGAGGGCCCAGGCTTGGGATCGATGATCGAGCAAGACACGAACGAGCGATCGAAGATCTTCGGGCCCGCGGAGCCGTAGAGCGATTTTCGCCCAGTCTGGCGCGGCTCCTTTCAGGCAGAAACAATACTCCAGGATCCGATCCTCTCCGGGGCTGCCCTCCAGCCAATGAACGGAGAGAATCCGCCATTTCCTCTCTGCCCGAGCACGCTCCCACCATTCGTGCAACTGGGGCAGCGAGCGGTGCTCCACATCCAACGCGTCGATGAACGGAAAAAGCTGGTCGAGCAGCTTCTCCCGTTCCGCTTGCGCCCATTGCCGGCGCCCTCCCTCGTCGGGGATGCGCAGCGTCAGGAGGGCGGGCCGGGTTCGCTCGGCCAAGCGTGCGCTCACTTCCCGGGGCGGAACCCCGCCTTCGAGCAGGGCGTCTAGCCTCACCTCTACAAGATTCGCTGACGATACGGCGGTCTTAAGAAAAGATAAGCCCCGCGCCGTCGTTATGGTTCCGACGATCCATGGGCCTTGTGCCCACTTTTCCTCTCCGTCCCGCCTCGGCTCAGCCGTTTGTTCCATCGCAACATTCGGGTTCGCTGACCGCTCGTGACGGATCCAGATCCTTCCAAGAGCAAAGCTGTGCGGGATAAATAACGACCATTTTGCCAGTCTATCCTTTTTTCTAGCAATCCCCCCGATTTTTTTTCAAGCTACCAACGCGCCCGTGAACAACCCTCCTCTACTCGACTCTACGTCTTCCACGAAGGAAGCTTTGCCTCTACCGGAACACAGCATTCAGACACCAAAGCCATCCATCCGCCCGTGGGAATGGGCGACCTCTGCGTTCGCGAGAGACATTGGCATCGACCTGGGGACAGCAAACACCTTGGTCTATTGCCGTGGCCAAGGCATCGTCCTGCGAGAACCTTCGGTCGTCGCCGTACACCAATCGACCAAGCAAGTGGTGGCAGTCGGCGGAGAGGCCAAACGGATGTTGGGTCGCACCCCGGGGAATATCCAGGCGATTCGTCCGATGAAGGACGGCGTCATCGCGGACTTCCGGCTCACGGAGGAAATGCTCAAGGCTTTCATCCGCAAAACCCAAGCGAAGATCTCCTTCCGGAGGCCACGCATCGTCGTCGCCGTGCCGAGCGGGATCACCGAAGTCGAGAGACGGGCCGTCGAGGAATCCGCCCGGCATGCCGGAGCTCGTGAAGTCTATCTCGTCGAAGAGCCGATGGCGGCTGCCATCGGGGTTGGTCTACCCATCCATGAGGCTTCGGGCAACATGATTGTCGATATCGGGGGCGGGACGACCGAGGTAGCCATCATTTCCCTTTCCGGAATCGTCTATTCCCGCAGCGTCCGGGTAGCAGGCGACGAGTTCGACGAGAGCATTTCCAACTACCTCCGCCGTGCCTACAACTTGATGATCGGCGAGCGCACGGCGGAAGAGATCAAGATGCGGATTGGTTCCGCCCACCCGCTGGAAACCGAGACCGTGATGGAGGTGAGGGGACGTGATTTGGTTGCGGGCCTTCCAAAGACCTTGACGGTTACTTCTCAGGAAGTGCGGGAAGCCATGATGGAGCCGCTATCCGTGATCGTGGAATCGGTTCGAATTACGCTGGAACGCTGTCCTCCGGAGCTATCAGCCGATCTTCTCGAGAGGGGCGTAGTCCTGGCCGGAGGGGGTGCCCTTCTGCGCGGCCTCGATCGCCTTTTGAGCGAAGAGACTTCCTTACCGGTACATGTTGCTGAAGATCCGTTGAGCGCCGTTGCCGAGGGCACAGGCAAGGTCCTCGAAGAGTATTCCGTTCTCAAAAAGGTCGCGCGGGCCGAAGGGCGCCGGTGAGCTAGGAACAGTGCCGGACCTTCCCGCGGTTCCGGAAGTTGTCGCGCATCATGCCCGTTGACGAAGATTCGCCTATTCCCACGCACGGAGAACCGTCGATCGAGCCTCGCGGCAGGGTGGGACGCGTCCCCCTCTATCTGGGGGCCGCTTCCCTATTTCTCCTGCTGATCGGACTCGCACTCCCCCGCGCCTGGGAAGGAGATCTGCACAGGATCGGGCTCGAAATGGCTTCCCCCTTCCTTTCCGCTTGGGATCGCATCCTAAAGACCTGGGAGGATTTCGATCTGGGCACCAAGACCCTGACGGAGGTCCAGGCCGAACTGAAGCAGTTGCGCGTCCGCAACGCCGAGCTAGCGATGCAGAACAGCTATCTAAACCACCTGCAGGAGGAAAACGATCGGCTGCGCGAGATGCTCTCCTTTCGGCACAACTCGGCCTTTCACTTGCTCTCCTGCCGGGTAATCAGCCGCGACCCCTCCAACTGGTGGAGCAACATTTACGTCGACGTGGGTTGGGGCGACGACAGCCGGCTCTCTTCCGATCTTCCCGTTGTCACCCCCCGCGGGGTGGTCGGCAAGACGGGGCTCGTCGCACGGAACCTCAGCCAAATCATTCTGCTAACCAATGAGAACTGCAAAGTGTCGGCGATGAGCGAGATCTCAAAGGATCAAGGCCTGGTGGTCGGTGCGGGCACACCGGAGGACAACAAACCCTACGCCCGCATGATCTATCTTCCCAGGAACGCTCAGGTTGCCGTGGGGGAGCGCGTGCTGACCAGCGGGTTGGGAGGGGTCTTTCCAGCCGGACTCTATGTGGGAAGCATCAGGCAGGTGCTGCCCTTGGAAGCTTCGCGCTCCTTCGGCCTCTACCGGGAAGCTACGATCGATCCCGGAGTCGATCTGACCCAGCTGTCCGAGATGTTTGTCGTCTTGCTGGGCCGGTAGCACGGCCCGTCCATCCGGTTCTCTTTCCATTGCCATTCGAATCCCGAGGCGCTATAAAATAGTGAACGATGCGGGCGGCTGGCCGAAGGTGCAGATTTCCACGACTTGCGCGAAAAGGCGGGACTGCGCTCGCCGCCCTTAGGGAGGAATTCGAATTCGATTCTGCCCTTGGCTCTTCGAAACGCAGGGTAGAGTGGATGGGGTGACGACAATGGCGGCGGGCGGATTCAGGATGCGCTCGCTGGGTGCAGATCTCGGCCGCAAGGCGATCTACGCAGTGCCAGCTCTTTTCTGCTTGGGGTTTTGCATCGTCGTAGTGCCCTTGCAGATGATTCTTCCAAGCTTGCCGCCGGTTTTTGTAAAGCCGGATTTGTCAGCCATGCTGATTGCCTATGCCGCCTTCCGGCTGCCTCTGATCCCATCCTTCGGCCTCGCGGCGGCTGTAGGGTTCTGGCGCGATCTGCTCACGCCAGGCCCTATTGGTCCGTACCTACTCGCCTTTACGCTGACTTCGATTCTTGTGTTTCTGGTGCGGCACGGCTTGTTCCTGGACAGCGCCTGGTTCTTCCCAGGGATGGCCGCTCTGGCCACATTCGTAATTCTCGGAATGGCGCATGCGATCGCACTTCTGGAGCATCGTCAATGGGTTTGGTCGGTCGCCCCCTGGAATGGATTTGTGATCTCGGCGCTGCTTACCGCAGTCGTCAGCGTCCCCACAGGCTGGTTTTTTGACTGGAGTTGGAAGTTGCTGCTATCCAGAAGATCCGTCGACAAAGAGGACGATTTGCTGGAGATAGAAGTGTTGTGAGGAATTCTCTGGCTTCTCCAGCCTTCTACATGCCGAAAGTCCGAGTCGGCCTTGTCGCCTTGGTCATTGCATCCTGCCTGGGGCTTTTGATCGTCCGTCTATGGATTCTCCAAGTGATCGAAGGGCAGACTTACGCGAGTCGATTGAGAAATCAGACCACGATCGCCCTTCGCCTCGATGGCGCACGCGGTCCGATCCTTGATCGAAACGGCATCGCTCTTGCCGAAAACCGTGCCACCTACGAAATCGATCTCTATCTCGATCAACTGGTGCGCGAGTATCCGAAGCGCCATCGCGGCCGCGTGCCCCGGATCCAGGTGGAACGGAGGATGGGCGGGGGAACTCTGCTTCGCAAGGAGCCGGATATCTACCGAGTGGTCATGACCGATCTCATTCCCGTCGCCAACGCTCTCCACCTCGAAGTCAAACTCAATCCGAAGGAACTCCAACGTCACTATTTTACCAGCCCAAACGTCCCCTTTCGCTTCGCATCGGAGCTCAGCTACGCGACCGTCGCTCGCTTTGCCGAGCAAAACCTGGGCGTTCCCGGGATCGACGTCGCCGTGCGTCCGGTACGCCACTATAATTTCGGTGCCTTTGCGTCGCATGTTCTTGGCTATGTCGGCCCTCCCCGTGACACGGAGCGCCTCGGGCCCGACGGCTACGATCTGGAGACGGTCGGCCGCATCGGCGTCGAGCGGTTGATGGATGGGCAGTTGCAAGGAAAGCCAGGAGGCAGAATTCTTCGCGTCAATCATCGAGGCTACATCGTCGCTGAAGAGGGATACACGAGTCCGAACCTCGGCGCGTCTGTCTACCTAACTCTGGATGCGCGGATACAAGCAATCGTGCAAGACGCGCTTCGCACGGTGGGGCGTGGAGCCGCGATCGTCTCGGACCCGAATACCGGGGACGTCTTGGCCATGGCTTCCGTACCCGATTTCGACCCCAATGGATTCGTTCCCAAAATCAGCCAGGAAGATTGGAAAAGGCTCGCTTCCGATCCGACAAGACCGCTTCTCAATCGGAGCGTCTCCGCCTACTCCCCGGGCTCCGTCTTCAAAGTGCTGGTTTCTCTCGCCGCTTTGAAGTACGGGGCCATCACTCCCCAGACGCAGATCTATTCCCCCGCCGCGATTGACATCGGTGGACACCTATTTCATGACTGGACCAAGACTGGGCGCGGCAACATCACCCTAGACGAAGCGCTCCAATATTCGTGCAATACGTTTTTCTATCAACTGGGCATCCGCACTGGAATCAAGAATTTGGACGAGATGGCGGAGCTTTGTGGCTTCGGACAGCCCACCGGACTGCCCTACCTCGGTGAGTCCCCGGGCATTTTGCCCGGCCCTGCATGGATGAAACTTTACCACCCTCTGGAACGATGGACGACCGCCCATACGGCTAACTTCTCCATCGGCCAAGGCTTCTTGGAAGTGACCCCGCTCCAGATGGTGGTTCTCATGGGAGCGGTCGCCAACGGCGGCACCGTCCTCTATCCCCGGCTCGTGGTCGGAGTCTCCGACACTCAGGGCCACCAACTCGCCTCCATTCCTCCCCGACCACGGGCCGCCCTTGGATTGCGGACGCAAGATTTGAATGCAATCCGCAAGGGCCTGCTCGCCGTGGTCGAAAGCGGAACTGGCCACTCTGTGGCAATCCCCGGAATCGCCATCGCCGGCAAGACCGGTTCGGCCCAGGCGAAACGGCGGTGGAACGGAAAGCTCTATAACGATGTCCGTGCCTGGTTTGTCGGCTTCGCCCCGTATCAGCATCCGAAGTACGTGGTCTGTGTGATGGTGGAAGGAGGCATCGGGGGAGGTGCAACGGCTGGCCCGATCGTGCATAAAATCCTGGAAGGCATTTTGGAACTGGAGCGAACGGGATCCGCTCCGCAACTGGTCTATTTTAATCCGGCCCAGGGCAACTTCGACGGCCTGACGGAGATTCAGCCCAAGGCCGATGCCCCGCCGCCGGTTCATCCGGCCACTCGGGTTCGCGAAGAGGAAGACGCCCAGGACCGATCTTCCTCCGATGAAGGATAGCAAGAATGACGATGTTGGAACAAGAGCGGCTCAGCCTCCTCACAAAGCTGGCGCGTTTCGATTGGTCCCTTTTGGTGGTCGCGATGGCTTTGTCGGCTTTTGGGATCGTCGTCGTCTATAGTGCAACCTATTCAAGCGAGAGCCAAGAGTTTCGCAACGCAGCTTTCTCCCAGAGCGTTTGGCTATTGACCGGCACGGCGATCTTCTTTGTCTTGTCCTTGATCGACTACCGGAATTGGGTGAAGTGGGGATGGCTCTTGTTCCTCCTTTCTCTTCCCGCCCTCTTGGTCGTGCTCCTCGTCGGGCAGACGGTCAACGGAGCCAAGAGTTGGCTGCGCCTCGGCCCGATCAGCATTGAACCCGCCGATTTGACGAAGGTGGGATTTGTTCTCTTCGGAGCCTGGTGGATTCGCCGAACGAAGAGTCGGGGACTCGTTCTTGCCGGTCCGCTCGTGGCAGCCATGGCCGTCCCCACGCTTCTGATCCTCAAACAGCCTGCCTTGGGTTCGGCAGGAGTCTTTTTGCCCCTCTGCTTTGCGATCCTCTTCGTCGGCGGACTGAAGATGCGGTACGTCTTCCTCGGGGTGCTCGGCCTGCTCGGCGTTCTTGTGTGCGCCTATTGGGGAGTGGGCAAGCTGGGTTGGGACATTCCGGGACTAAAACCTTACCAGATGAACCGGATCCGCACGTTCTTCGATCCGACCCTCGATCCGCTGGGCGCGGGTTGGACGATCAACCAATCCTTGATTGCCATCGGTTCCGGAGGCTTGAACGGGAAGGGATACCTCAAAGGGACCCAGAACATGCTCGGTTTCCTTCCGAAGAATATCTCGTACACGGATTTTATCTTTTCGGTGGTTGGGGAGGAGTGGGGCTTCTTAGGCGGCGCCGCCGTGATCGCTGGAGAGTGTCTTCTGCTCCTGCTCTGCCTCCGCATCGCCATGGCCGCTCGGGAACCTGCGGGGCGAGTCGTCGCGGTCGGCATCGCCATGATTTTTTTTACGCACATTTTCGTGAACGTCGGGATGACCATCAAGGTGGTGCCTATTACGGGCATCCCCTTGCCGTTCATCAGCTATGGAGGAACCTTCCTCATCAGTTGCCTTGCAGGATTGGGCCTAGTGGAGAGCGTATGGATTCATCGGAGAGCCGAAGAAGCCGAGTCAGGGGGGGTCTGACAGGGCTAATCTGCATTCTCGTTCTCATCGCAAACCGCCTTGTTGCGGGGACAAAGGGAGGGAACCCGCCGCACGTGGCGGAGTCGCCCTTCGGTCGCCGCGTCGAGCAAACTTCACAGAAGGGTCCTTGGCCTGAAGGGTGCCGTGCCTGCGGGGCCAGGGCGAAAAAAAGGGCAAGTAAAGAAGGAGATCATTTATGCTTTTCGATCGAATCCGCCGTTGGGTTCGTCTCAAACCGAATGCAGACAAAAAAGAGATCGCGATCAGTTCCGAACCACTGGAGTATCGGGTTGCTATCTTGGAAGACGGCCAGCTCGAGGAGTTGGCGCTTGAACGACGGGAACAGCGCGGTATCGCCGGCAACATCTACAAGGCCCGCGTAAACAATGTCGAACCCACGCTGAAAGCTCTCTTCGTCGACATCGGGGTAGGGAAAAACGCCTTCCTTCACTATTGGGACGCGATCCCCGCCGCGCTGGATGCGAGCTTCGAAACGGTCGAGCGGCGCAGACGCAAGAGTAAGTCGCGCGCTCCTCGGGCCGAGGATATCCCTAAAATCTATCCAGCCGGCTCCGAGGTGGTCGTCCAGGTTACCAAGGGTCCGATCGGTACGAAGGGGGCCCGAGTGACGACGAATATCAGCCTTGCGGGCCGCTACCTGGTGCTGAGCCCATTTAGCGAGCAGTTCGGAATTTCCCGGAAGATCGATGCCCCGAAGGAGAGGGCGCGGCTCCGCAAGATTCTTGACTCCTTAGACGTACCGGATGGGATGGGCTTGATCTTCCGCACAGTGGGCGACGGGGCGCGAGCGCGCTATTTCGTTCGCGACCTCGCCTTTCTTCTTCGGCAGTGGCAGGAGATCAACGAAAAGATCCGCTCTCTTCCCGCTCCAAGCCTCGTCTATGAAGAGCCGGACCTCGTCCAAAGAACGGTGCGTGATTTTCTGACCGAGGATGTGGAGCGCATTCTCGTCGACGACGAAGAGGAAGCAAAACGCATACGGGAGATGGTCGCCCTGATTTCCTCTCGATCCCAAAGGAAGATCGTTTCATACAAAGATCCAACCCCTCTTTTCGAGCGTCTCGACATCGAAAAGCAGATTGATACTGCGTTCGGCAGGAAGGTTGATCTGCCGAGCGGGGGCTACATCGTGATCGACGAGGCCGAGGCGCTCGTTGCCGTCGATGTCAACACGGGGCGGGCTCGAGGCGGAAGCGACCAAGGAGGTGCCATTTTCCAGACGAACATGGAAGCCGCTCGGGAAGTTGCGCGTCAGCTGCGCCTGCGTAATATCGGAGGGCTGATCGTGATCGATTTCATCGATATGAAGGCCCGGCGCGAAGGAGAAGCGGTAGTGCAGAACCTCAAGGAGTGTGTCCGCCGGGACAAGGCAAAGATCAACATCTTGCCCATGTCCGAATTCGGCCTGGTGGAGATGACCCGACAACGAGTACAAGAGAGCATCCGGCATTCCCTTTATTCCCCCTGTCCCGCATGTAAAGGCCGTGGGATGGTCAAGTCACCAGAGACGATGAGCGTCGAAATCCAGCGGGCCATCGTTCGGGCTATGCGGCTTCATCCGGAGATCAAGGAGTTGCGCGTGCTCGTCCATCCCTCGACCCTCGAGCGACTGAAAACCGAGGACGAAGAGCTTCTGCTCGACCTCGAACGCCGATTGCAGGGGAAGCTCTATTTTCGGCCCGATGCCCACCTCGGCACAGAACAGTTCACCCTTCTGAACGCGATCACGGGCGAGGAGATGGCCTGATCCAACCCTGATCCCCTTCATGCTCGACATTCATTGGCTCCGTCAGCATTCCCAGGAGGCCCGAGAAAGACTGAAGACCCGCGGGCGCGGAGACGAGGATCTGGTCGACGCACTCCTTCACCGTGACGAGGAGCTACGCGCCAGCATCCGTTCCGTGGAAGAACTCCGAGCCAAGCGCAACCAGGTGAGCCGGGAAATCGGATTCCGCCAGGGAAAAGAGGAGCCCTCGCAAGCTCTTCTCATGGAAATGCGTGCACTTGGGAAAACCATTGAGGAAAGGGAATGTCAGCGACAGCGATTGGAGACGGAGGTCACGAATCTGCTCCTGCTCCTACCCAATCTGCCGCATCGCTCCGTTCCCATTGGGAACGGAGCCGAGGCGAATCGAACCATCCGCACATGGGGAGCACCTCGTGCCTTCTCGTTTCCGCCCAAGCCCCACTGGGAAATCGGCCAACAGCGAGCGTTGTTCGATTTCCCCACCGCCGCCAAGCTTGCTGGCAGTGGCTTTGCTCTCTTCCGCGGCGAGGGAGCACGCTTGCAGCGCACCCTCATCCACTTCATGCTGGATCTTCATGTCCAGGAACACGGCTATACGGAGATTTGGCCCCCCTTTCTCGTTCGACGGGAAGTCGCGATCGGCAGCGGCCATCTGCCGAAATTCGCCGAGGAGATGTATCACATCCCGTCGGACGATCTCTACCTCCTGCCGACTGCCGAGCTGGCGCTGGCCAATCTGCACTGTGGGGAAACTCTTCGGGAAGCTGCACTCCCGCTCCGCTACGTCGCCTATAGCCCCTGCTTCCGAAGGGAGGCAGGGAGCGCGGGAAAGGACACCCGCGGCCTTCTGCGCCTTCACCAATTTGAAAAGGTCGAGCTCGTTCAGATTACCCACCCGGAGGACTCTGACAACGCCCTAGAGGAGATCGTGCGCCATGCGGAAAAGGTACTCCAGCTTCTGGAGCTACCCTACCGAATCACCCTCCTTTGCACCGGCGACATGGGGTTTGGCGCCTCGAAATGTTACGACCTGGAAGTATGGGCCCCTGGGGTGGGAGCGTGGCTCGAAGTCTCCTCCTGCAGCAACCTTGAAGACTTTCAAGCTCGCCGAATGAATCTCCGTTGTAAGCGTGATCCCGCAGGTAAGCTGCGTTATTGCCACACGCTCAATGGGTCAGGGACGGCTCTGCCTCGTGTCCTGGCGGCCCTGCTGGAAAATCACCAGCAGGAGGATGGCCGGGTGTTGCTCCCGAAAGCATTTCGCGCTTATTATGCAAAGGAGCTTGTATGAGGCGTATTTTGTGTCATTTGTGGCTTTTCGGCCTTCTGTTGCTGCTCGCGCCGGCAGATTTGCGGGCCGACTTGGACCAGACTCAATGCGGCAAGATCGCCAAGCTGGTGGCGATCTTTCTCCAGCAAGCGCACTTTTCACAAAAGCCGTTCGACGAGCACGTTTCGCAGACCTTCCTGCGAAACTACCTCGATGCGCTCGACTTCAATCACACCATTTTCTTCCAGTCGGATATCGATGAATTTCAGAAAAAATACGGAACCACCCTCGGTGACTACACCCGGCGGGAAGACATTTCTCCGGCTCTCGATATTTACAATCGATTTCTGACCCGGGCGGCGGAACAGGAGCAGGGCGTGGAGTCTCTGCTCTCGGAGCCTCATGACTTCTCGAAGGACGAGACCTACCGGCCGGATCGCAGCAAGCTGCCTTGGCCGAAGGACGAGGCGGAGGCGCGTGATCTCTGGAGAAAGCGCGTCAAATATGAGCTTCTCCAAGGACTGCTTTCCAACGAGAACCCGGCGCAGACCCGGAAAGCCATCGCCCGTCGCTACAGCCGATTTCTCAAGGAGATGCGCGAGGCGGACACCGAGGAGATCGTCGACTATTACCTGAACTCGCTTGCGCACGCTTATGATCCCCATTCGGATTACCAATCGCCGAGCGAAGCGGAAAACTTCGAAATCAACAGCATCAAGCTCTCCTTGACGGGGATCGGAGCTGTGCTGAAATCGGAAGACGGCTACCCGAAAATCGTCAGCTTGGTCCCCGGCGCGCCCGCCGATCTCGATAAGCGGCTCAAACCCAACGATCGGATCGTTGCCGTCCAGCAGGAGCACGGCGAGCCCGTGGACGTGGTGGACATGAAGCTAAACAAAGTCGTCGAACAGATTCGCGGGGAACGCGGCACCAAGGTAACCCTTCTGGTGATCCCGGCAGATGCCACAGACGAGTCGGTGCGCAGATCGATCACTCTCTCTCGAGATGTCGTCAAGTTGACCGAGCAGCACGCGAAGGCGTTTGTTTACGATCGCCCCGCGACGCAGGGGAATCCGCCGGAACGGTTCGGCGTCATCCAGCTCCCGGGATTCTATGAGAAATGCAGCGAGGATGTCGCGCTGCTGCTCAAGCGCCTGGAAAAGGAACATGTCGCTGGAGTGGTGCTCGACCTGCGGCGCAATGGGGGAGGGATGTTGGAAGAGGCAATCAACTTAGCTGGCCTCTTTCTTCGAGACGGACCCGTTGTCCAGGTGAAGGACTATCGCGGACGGACCCAGGCTTTCCGCATCACCGGAAACCATCTCTGCTATGCGGGTCCGTTGCTCGTCCTGGTCAGCCGCTTCAGCGCTTCCGCATCCGAGATTGTCGCGGCGGCCCTTCAAGATTACGGCCGTGCAGTGATCATCGGCGATCGGACGACTCACGGCAAGGGCACGGTACAAACGCTCCTCCCGCTCTCCGACTACGTCCCATGGGACTTCCACGGGGATCCTGGCAAGCTGAAGGTAACGGTCCAGAAGTTTTATCGGGTGACCGGATTGAGCACCCAACAACGTGGGGTCGCGTCCGACGTGCTTCTTCCGTCGATTGACGACTATCTCGAGCTTGGAGAGTCGTCCCTGCCTCACGCTCTCCCTGCCGACGCCATTCCTCCGGCCTATGTTCAAAAAGCTAGTGGAGAAGCAGACTTCCTGCCCATTCTGCAGAAACGTTCCTCCGAGCGAGTGGCGTCTAATCCGGACTTTGCCTACGTCTTGGCACAGATCGATCTCATCAAGCGCAAGAACGCCGATAAGGCGGTTTCGCTCAGTCAGTCGATCCGGCTCAAAGAGAAGCAGGAGGCCGAAGCGAATAAGGCAGCCCTGGAGGCAAAGCGCGCACGCCGGCCCGCGCCAAACGAAAACATCTACTATCTGGATATCGACTCCGCGCGAAGCCGTAAGCCATTGAAACTTCTGCCGCGATCCACGGTAAAGAATTCTCCTGCGGAAACGTCGGGCGATGGCTCGATCGTGCGAGATCTCGAAGAAAAGAACTCGGAAGACGGCACTCCGCAGGTTGGGAACGATTTTTCTCTGGAAGAGGCTCTGAACGTATTGGGAGATTACGTCACCCTGCTGCAGAAGGTCGGCAATTCCTTGGCTCTCAAAAATACCCAATAAAGGAATCTCCTGCTTGATTGCAAATGACCACACCGAACACGATCGAAGTTGAAGGCACAATCGTCACGATTCTTCCCGGAACCATGTTCCGGGTCGAGTTGGACGAGAGCCAGCATCAGGTACTCGCACATATTTCCGGTAAAATGCGGAAGCATTTCGTCCGATTGACGTGCGGGGATCGCGTCAAGTTGGAAATGTCTCCCCACGATCTGACCAAAGCTCGCGTTCTCTACCGACTGGATCGTCCATCTCAAGACAATCGCCCCGCGCGGAGGAAACACCAAAGATTCCGACGGGGAGGTCGCCGGCACTAAACCACTGACCGCGCCATCCCTACGGTGCACAGTTCCAAGCCGCCAAGGAAGGGGCGTCGCAATTTTCTCTTGGACGTCTTGCTGCCTTCGCTCTTTGTACGGAAAGGGGGGGTCCGTCTCTCTCCTTCCTTTCCTTCGCTGTCCGAAGGCCAAGTCTGCCTGACATGGGTTGGCCACGCGTCTTTCCTGGTCCAAACTCCACGGCATAATATCCTGATCGATCCGAACTGGGCGAACTGGCTGCTCGTAATCCGCAGGCTCAAGCGAGCGGGCATCGCCATCCGTGACCTGCCGGACATCGACTTGGTGTTGATCACCCACGCTCATTTCGATCATCTCAACCGGAGGTCTCTTAGGGAAGTTGCTGCGCGGCAACCCGTAGCCGTCCCGTCCGGAGTCAGCAACCTCGTGCACGGTTTGGGCTTCGACCAGGTGCGGGAGATGACCTGGTGGGATCACTGGGAGGTGGAGGATCTCTCGGTCACGTTCACACCCGCTCATCATTGGGGCGCACGGTATCTCGCGGACCGACATCGGGGCTATGGCGGCTATTCCCTCGCCTATGGAGCACGCACCATCTATCACTGTGGGGACACCGCTTACTTCAAGGAGTTCCCGGAGATCGGCAAACGTCTCCGTCCGGAGATCGTCCTCATGCCGATCGGCTCCTACGATCAACCTTCGAAACGGGTGTCACACATCACCCCGGAGAAAGCCGTCCAAGCTTTCCTGGAATTGCAGGGCAAGATTCTAATCCCCATGCATTTCGGAACGTACAGAATGAGCTACGAGCCTCTTCATGAGCCTGCCCATCGGCTGCTCGTCGCCGCAAGCCGTGCAGGCATCCTTTCGCAAGTCCATTTTCTCCACGAAGGAGTTCCGCGAATCTTTTGATGAATCGAGATCGGGGGAAGAGGCTCGAGAAAGCACGCCGATTGCAACTGCGCCTTTGTGGCAGCGACAAGCGTCCATCGGCGAACAATCCAGGCAGATTTCCATTGTCACCCCCGCAAATCATGGAATATGGTGGCAGATCTTCCAGGGGTTTGAATTTCTTGCGAAACATCCTCGCCTCCGTTCGGAAATGGGACGCTTCGCATAAACCAGGGAGCCATAGCTCAATTGGTTAGAGCGCTGCCCTGTCACGGCAGAGGTTGCGGGTTCGAGACCCGTTGGCTCCGGTTTAACGCACTATGCCGCTAACCTGCATGTCCCACAAAGCTCGCACCCGAGGCATCGCGAATGGGCCACGATGCAAGGCGGGGCGCCGGTTTTCCCCCGGAGCTGTATGACGACATACTGCGAGGAGAGAAAACCAAGCCCAACGAAGCAGCCGGACGCATTTCGCCAGCCGCAGGAGAACGCTTGGGAGATAGGCAGCCTAAGGCCAAGGCTTGAAAAGAAGGGCAATCTCTCCCCCTGCCGAGCAACCCTTCGCCGAAGGCCATGGCTGATCGCTGCCTTCCTCCTGCTCTTCTCGCCGTCTCTCTTTTTCGTCCTTGCCGAAAATGGACATGCTGCCCCTCCGACCGTCTTGATCCGATGGTACGGTCACGCTTTCATCTATCTCATCGCTTCTTCGGGCATTCGGATCGCCATCGATCCTTTCGGCGACGAAACGGTGCACTATCGCTTCCCTGCCTCTCTTCAGGCTGATGTCGTCTTGATCAGCAACGAGGCAAACGATCGGTCCGCAGGAGAACGCATCCAGGGCACGCCTCAGCTTTTTCGCAGCGTCGCCGCCCTCGGCACCAATAATGCTCGCGGCCTTCTCTTCCGAGGCATCCTTACCTTTCGCGACAAGTCCCAAGGTGCCATTCATGGGCACAATACCGCTTTTGTTTTCGACCTGGATGGGATGCGCTTCGCCCATCTGGGCGACTTGGGACATCCCTTGAGTCCGGAATTGCTTGCCGAGTTTGGGAAGGTGGACGTTCTCTTTCTTCCCGTTGGCCGAGATACTCTGCTCGCCTCCGAGCTGGACAAGATCGCCGCAGATCTTGCGGCACGGGTGATCGTTCCCATCGCCTATCGAACGGACTTGAGCGGCGACTTGGAATTACGGACTCTGGCCAGCTACTTGGACAATCGAACCAATATCCGATGGATCGATGGGTCGGAGTTTTCTCTCTCCGCTCCGGAGTTGCCTCCCTCCCCAATGATCTATGCGTTCCGAGGCACTCCGTGAAACTGTTGGTTGTAGGCGGCGGCTGCCGGGAGCACGCTCTCTGCTGGTCGCTCGGTCAAGATCCGGAAGTCAAAAAGCTTTACGCGGCGCCCGGCAACGCCGGCACCGCGTTGCATGCCGAAAACCTGCCGGTTGCCGCTGACGACATCGGCTCGCTAACCGCCCTGGCGCAAGAACTAAGGCCGGATCTCACCATCGTCGGCCCCGAAGCCCCCCTCTGCGCCGGGATCACCGACGCCTTCGGACGGCACGGTCTTTCGGTTTTCGGACCGTCTGCTCGATCGGCGCGGCTCGAAGGCAGCAAGTCATGGACAAAGGCACTCGCCCAGCGATACGGCATTCCTACCGCGGAAGCCCGTTCCTTCGACGACCCCCTTGAAGCGATCTCCTTCAGTCGAGGGTTCCCCTTTCCCCAAGTCATCAAGGCCGATGGCCTTGCTTCCGGCAAAGGGGTCTTCATTGCGGCAGACTTTTCTCAAGCTCAGCAAGCGATTGCCTCCCTTATGCAACAACGCCTTCACGGAGCCGCGGGACGGCGAATCTTGATTGAGGCCTTCCTGGAAGGAGTCGAGCTTTCCGCTTTTGCTCTCTTTGATGCCAAGCAGTACACCGTCCTGGGCGCCGCCCACGACTATAAACGGGTCCAGGATGGCGACCACGGACCAAACACGGGAGGCATGGGTGCCTTCCTGCCAAGCCCGTTCGTCTCCCCAGCCTTGCTCCGACAGATCGAGGAATCGATCTTCTCCCGCCTGCATGCCGCCTGCACCGCCGAGCGTCTCGACTACCGCGGGGTGCTCTACGCCGGACTGATGGTGACCCGGGAAGGTCCTTTCCTCTTGGAGATCAATGTTCGCTTTGGAGATCCCGAAGCGCAGGTCCTCCTCCCCTCTCTGGAAACTCCCTTGAGCGAAATCGCCAGAGCAACCTGCCGTGACGAGTTGGGAAGACTTCATCTTCGCCGCCACCGTCGCTCCCTCGTCGGCGTTGTGATCGCTTCCGCCGGTTATCCCGAAAACCCGCGTCTGGACGACCCCATTCTCTTTTCCGACTCACAAACCCCCACTTCAGGAACGCAAGGCTTTCTCTTTTACGGCGCCACGAAGCGGAGCCAAGGGGTGCTTCGAACCGCTGGGGGAAGAGTCTTCACGGCTGTCGGCTGGGGCAATCGCCTTGTCGAGGCGCGGAAACATGCCTACGATCAGGTTGATGCAGTCTCCTTTGCTGGGATGCATTTCCGCAAGGATATCGCCTCTTTCCTTGCCGGCCTTCCGGTTCCGGAACCGGAAGCCTAGCCTGCATAGCTCACAAGCGTTCCTTTGCGGCTTGCGACATGGATACGACCCTTGTGAGTATGCAGGCTGGCCAGACTTGATTTCTCACTCCGCGCCATTATACTGCCGGCTATGTTCAAACGAATTTTGCTTTTGACGGTCACCAACGTCGCAGTCCTGGTACTGCTGACCGCCGTCATTTCTCTCTTGCACCTTGATCGCTGGCTGACGGCCGCCGGCATCAATTATCCGCTTCTTTTCGTCTTCTCGTTGGTCGTCGGTTTTGCGGGTAGCTTTATCTCCCTGGCTATCTCGAAGTGGATGGCCAAGATGACCTATCAGATTCAGGTCATCGATTCCCCGCAGACCGAAGGGGAGGAATGGCTGCTGAATACCGTACGATCCCTCGCGGCGCGTGCCCGGATTGCGATGCCGGAAGTCGGCATCTACCAGAGCCCGGAAGTCAACGCATTTGCTACGGGACCGTCCCGCTCCAACGCATTGGTCGCAGTCAGTTCCGGCCTTCTCTCCCAGATGAATCGCCGTCAGATCGAAGGAGTCCTCGGTCATGAACTTACCCATGTCTCGAATGGGGACATGGTCACCATGACGCTGCTGCAGGGGGTGGTGAACACTTTTGTGGTCTTCCTGTCCCGCATCATCGGTGTTGCCGTGGATAGTTTCCTCAATCGGGACCAGGACGAGCGCCGGGGCATGGGCATGGGATTCTTCGTCGGCATGTTCCTTTCCGAGATGGTCTTAGGGCTCCTCGCCTCTTTCATCGTCGCGTGGTACTCCCGGCAGAGGGAGTTTCGGGCGGACGCGGGGAGCGCCCACATCGCCGGGCCAGACGCGATGCTTTCGGCGCTTCGCGGGCTTCAGGCTCTTACCGAGGGCGGGCCAGCGATCGACGAGCGATCGGCCAGCCTGAACACCCTCAAGATCAATGGCAAGCCGAGCGGCTTTCTCTCCCTCCTAGCTACCCATCCTCCGCTTGAGGAGCGGATTGCTGCTTTGGAGCGGCTCCAGGCTACGGCTTGATTCGACCGATCCAGAGGTCGCCACAAGCCGCAAGGAGAACGCTTGTGTGACAGGCAGCCTAGACGAATGCGGGCGGGACCAAGACGATTTTTCCAGAAGCTCCCGGTTCCATGACCAGCCGCTGTGCCTGAGCTGCGGCAGGCATTGGCAGGACCATTCGAATGAACGGCTGCAGGATTCCTTTCTCCAAGCTTGCCGCCACCGCCGCCGAAATGATTTGCCGCTCCCTAGGAGAAGCGCAGAAAAGCGACATTCCCATGACGGAAAGGTCTCGGGAAATCAACCCACGCGGATCGATCTCTACCAACCCGCGGGAGCCAATCACGACGACCTTTCCTCCCATTGCCGTGACGTCAAAGTCCTTTCCCAGGTTGGCGTTCGCCAGCATCTCCAGCACGATGTCCACCCCCTTCCCTTTGGTGATCTCAAGGACTTGGCGAAAATGCTCGGGCGAGCGATGATCCAAGGCATGGTGAGCTCCTTCCTCTGAGATTCGTCTTCTCCCCTCCTCCCCGCCGGCAGTACCGATAACGGTCAGTCCGGCAGCTCGCGCGAGCTGAACGGCGGCCAGCCCCACGCTTCCGCTTGCCCCGTGAACGAGGACGACGTCCCGCGCCAGAGCCCCGGCGCGCAGAAAGAGCGCCCGATACGCAGTAGCGCAGGGCATTCCGACGGCGGCCCCTTGAGCAAAATCAAGAGTATCGCCAAGCCGCACCGCCTCTTCCTCGCGGCAGACGACCCGCTCGGCATAGGCTCCCGTGTTCTTCCACAGGGAAAAATAGACACGGTCTCCCGGATGAAATCGACGCACCCCCCGGCCTACCTCCTCGACTAGGCCGGATCCATCAAAGCCCGGGACAAACGGCAAGAGCGACGCACCGTGTCCTCCGGATCGAAGATAGACGTCGACCGGATTGACCCCTGCCGCCCGGACCGAGAGGAGAAGCTCGCCCGGGCCCGGGCGCGGCTCCCGAAACTCTTCCCACGACAAAACCTCCGGCCCCCCGTAAGCCTTGACCACGATTGCACGCATAGCGCTCGATCCTGACGCCGGACGCGGATCGGGGCAAGGATTGCGCTTTACCTCCTCTCGAGCAGCATCCGTTTTTTCTTTCCCTTCCCTCGAAAGCCGGCCTACTGCTTCAAAGCATGCAGACTAGTGCACGGAATCGCTTTTCCGGAAAGGTCGTCGCCATCAAGAAGGGACCGATCCTCGCTGAACTGGAGATCGAGGTTGGCAAGCAGACGTCGATGGTTTCCCACATCGCATTTTCGAGTCTGGCCGACTTGAGCTTGTCGGTCGGTTCCTTGGTTCAAGTCCTGATCAAGGCCTCCCAGGTCATCTTGCTTGCCGAGGATCGCCCTCTTCGACTGAGCACGCGGAACTGCTTTTGCGGAGCGGTGTCGGCACTCCACGACGGCGCGGTCAACACCGAGGTGATTCTCCAGATCCAAAAGGATCTGTCCGTCGTCGCGATCGTGACCAACGGGTCGGCGAGGGATCTTGATCTCCAGGTCGGCAAGAGAATCTGCGCCGCCTTCAATCCCTCGAGCGTGCTTCTCGCCTTGGTAGAATAACCTGTATCTCTCCCAAGCTTTCTCCCACGGTTTCCCCAAATCGCCTCGACTTTTCCTCGATCGATCTGGCCAGGGGCTCCTAACCTGCCTGTCTCCCAAAGTTCGAACCCAAGGCGCGGCGAAGTTTTCCCCTGGAGTGTAGGACGACATACCGCGAGGAGGGCCACAAACCCAACTCCCAACGAAGCAGACAGGACCATTGCGCAAGCCCGCAGGAGAACGCTTGGGAGACAGGCAGGCTAATCCCGCGGAGAAGAACGAGGATCAGCCGGTTCGTTTGCCAGAAGGTTCTTGGGCCCGAGCATGGCTGCGACCTCGCGGCAATATCCTTCGATGTCTGCAGCCTGCAGAATCGCGGAGACCATCACCACGCGATCCGCTCCCGCGCTCAAGACTGCCGGCAAATTGTCCCTCCGAATTCCGCCGATGCAAAAGAACGGTTTCTTCAGGCATCCGCGCACCTCCCCGATCAAAGGCAAACCGACGGGCTTGGCCTCGGGTTTTGTCGGCGTGGCAAAGACGGGGCCGACCGCAATGTAATCGGCTCCTTCCCGTTCCGCGGCTAAAGCCTGTTCCAGCGAGTGCGTCGATTTCCCGATCAGTTGCGCATCGTCAAGGATTTTCCGCGCCTCGGCAATGGGCGGATCTTCTTGACCGAGATGGACCCCATCTGCATCCACTCGCCGAGCCAAGAGAGGCCAATCGTTCACGAGGAAAAGAACTCCGACTGCATTGGCCTGTTCCCGCAAGGACAGGGCAAGTGCCTCCAACGATTCCGGCGTGCGGCCTTTCGCTCGAAGCTGCAGGACGTCGACTCCGCCGCCCACCATCTTTTCTGCAATCTTCCCAGGGTCCCTCGACCCCGCCACTTCCAGGTCAATGATTCCGTAAAGACGCGCCTGGCGAAGTCGCATCCTTCGAAGCCATAACCGTTCCGCTCCGTTCATGGCCGTTAGTCGGTCAGTGCTCCCTTCGAAGCCAACAGCCTAGGCAAAAAGCCAGTCGAATAGTTCCCTCTGCGGAAGTCGGGATCTTGGAGAATCGCCTTTCCGATCGGCACGGTCGTCTTGACCCCTTCCAAGACCAGTTCGTCTAACGCTCGTCCTAAGCGCGCCAGCGCGTCCTCTCGCGTCTGGCCAGATGCGATGATTTTTGCGAGCAGAGAGTCGTAATAGGGAGGAATCGTCGTGCCAAGAACCAAGTGAGAGTCGACGCGGATTCCAGGGCCGCCGGGAAACTGGAGGGCCTCGACCCTGCCCGGTGAAGGACGAAACTCTTTCCAGACATCCTCCGCGTTGATCCGCATCTCCACCGCATGTTGCACGACCGCTCGACTATCCCAAGTCTTATCGAGGGGATAGCCAGCGGCGATCTTGATCTGCTCCTTTACTAGGTCGATCCCGTAAGCCTGCTCGGTGACGGCATGCTCGACCTGGATGCGAGGGTTCATCTCGATGAAGTAGAAAGCGCCGCTGCCATCGACGAGAAATTCGACGGTTCCCACGCTTTCGTAGTGAATCGATTCCCCCAAGCGGACGGCTGCGCGACCCATCTTCTTACGAAGTCCTACATCCAGGATCGGGGAAGGCGATTCTTCCAAGAGCTTTTGATTCTTCCTCTGAATCGAGCAGTCTCTCTCTCCGAGATGGATAATCCGCCCCCGCTGATCCCCGACGATTTGAATCTCCACATGATGAGGACTTTCGATCAGCTTCTCCACATAAAGGTCGCCTTCCCCAAACGACTTTTCCGCCTCGATGCGCGCGGCATGAAAGCCTTGCACCAAGCTCACGTCGTTATGGGCCACGCGCATGCCCTTCCCCCCACCCCCTGCCACAGCCTTCAAGACGACCGGGAACCCAATCCGACGGGCCGCCTTCAGTGCTTCCTGCTCGTTCTCCACGATCCCTTCGCTCCCCGCAGGAACAGGGACGCCGAGCTTTTGCGCATGAAAGCGAGCCTGCACCTTGTCGCCTACCTTGGCGATGGCGGAGGCTGACGGTCCGATAAACTTAATATTACAACTCGAACATATTTCAGCGAAGTTGGCATTTTCCGCTAGGAACCCGTACCCGGGGTGAATGGCGTCCACGTCGCCGATTTCCGCAGCACTGATGATTCGATCGGCACGCAGGTAGCTCGACGATGCCGACCCCGATCCAATGCAGATCGCTTCGTCCGCCATCCGGACGGCCAAGGAATCTCGATCCGCGTCCGAGTAGACCGCCAAGACTCGGACTCCAAGTTCGCGGCAAGCCCGGATGACCCGGACGGCGATTTCCCCTCGGTTCGCAACGAGAACCTTGCTAAACATCCCTTGCACACCCATTTTTCAGGCCTCGGATGGCACTCTTCCGCTCTTTTCCTCTCGGTTTGCGGCCATCCCTGGGACGCGCCCCCTCGGCCATTAGTGCAAAGGTTCACCCAACTGGTATCGCACGAACCGACGGATCACGATGTTTTCCCCGATCTGGCCGATCTTTGCCCCCAGCACGTCGCGCACCGTCGCGTTCTGATCCTTGATGAAGGTCTGCTCCATGAGGCAATTCGTCGCAAAATACTTTTCCAACCTTCCCGCGACGATTTTTTCCAAGATCCCCTGGGGCTTCCCTACGTTCTCCGCCATGATTTCTTGGCGCACGCGCTCCACCTCCACAGCCGGCACTTGGTCACGGCTAACATATTGAGGATTTGCAGCAGCGATCTGGAGGGTAAGATCCTTTACCAAGCCCCGAAAGGCTTCATTGCGGGCCACGAAATCGGTTTCACAGTTCACTTCCACAAGGACGCCTACCCTATCGCCCACATGAATGTAGGACGCGATGACGCCTTCCGGAGTTTCCCGTGCCGACTTCTTTTGAGCCTTGGCAATCCCATGCTTCCAAAGCCACTTTTCAGCTTCTTGCAGAACTCCGCCTGACTGCTCGATCGCTCGCTTGCAGTCCATGACTCCCGCCCCGGTCTTCTCCCGGAGCTCCTTGATTCGCTCAAGCCCAATCCGTTCTTTCATGTTTCCGCCACCCATTTTCTTCGGCCACCGGCGTCAGCGTTCCCATTCCGAAGCCCCTACGTAATCAACGTGACGTCCACGAATGGCACATGGGAAGGCGCTTGCGTAGGCTGTTCTTGACCAGAGATTCCCTCGCCAGAGGCAGCCGGACTCCACCCCAGCCTCGTCTTCCCCTCGATGATCGACTGAGTAAGCTCTCGAAGAATCAGGCGGACCGAACGGATGGAGTCATCGTTGGCGGGAATAGGACAGTCGATTCCCTCGGGATCTGCATTCGTGTCCACGATCGCCACGACGGGAATGCGCAACTTCCTGGCTTCTGAGACGGCGATTGCCTCCCGCACGACATCCACCACGATCAGCGCCTCCGGGATCCTCTCCATTGCCCGGAGGCCCCAAAGATGCCGACGGAGCTTCCCATACTCCCGACGGAGAACGGCAACCTCCTTTTTGGGCATTCGGTCCATCAGGCCCTTTTCCTCGAGCTGGTCGATCCATCGCATCCGCTCTACCGATTTTCGGATCGTAACGAGGTTCGTGAGCGTGCCGCCAAGCCAACGGTGGCTGACGTAAAAAGATTCGCTCGCCGCCGCACACTCCTCGACAATCGGTTGCGCTTGCCTCTTGCAACCCACAAAGAGAACTTTACCGCCGCCTTCCGACAACTTCTCCAGGAAGCGCGACGCGCTTTCGAGTTGCTGTCTCGTCTTCTCCGGATCAATCCAGTGGATCCCGCCCCTCGATCCAGCGAGGTACCGCCTCATACGAGGATGCCACTTGTCGGTTCGATGTCCAAAATGCACCCCGGCCTCAACCAATGCCTTTACGTCCACCATCTCCTATCCTCGGTTTGCTGTTTGGATCTTTCCGTTAAAATTATCTTCCTCAGTGCTTGGGCGCGCCGCGCCGCACCTTCTGTAAGTCATTCGCCGTAGAGGAGAAAGGACCAATCTCAGGCCGGGGTCATACCTCGAACCTTCCCGATTCGTGTCTTTCTCCTGCGTTTCCCATCCGTTCTCCGTGCGAGTTGTCCACCATACGCGACGGGATCGATCGCCGCCAAGCCAAATCGCAATCCTCTGCCTTTTCCCTGCAGGGTCTTTTTTTATGAACGGCCAACTGATTCTGCGCCAGGGAGGGAAAAAAAGGCTAGACATGAGGCGACTTTTTCAATGCAATAGGCTCGACGAGACAGCGTTTCCATTCAGGAGCCAGTGGGGCAAGAGATTACGGACTGCGAGTTGCGATTGCCAGTTCTCCCGAAGAAATCGAATGGTTCGATCGGTAGTGGAAGGAACGCCACTATCTGGGGGCGGGGCGATCGGTGGGCGACGATTTGCGCCAGGTCATTGCCCAAGATGGGCAGGCGGTGGCGCTGCTGGTTTGGGGGCCGGCCTGCTACGCGCTCAAGGATCGGGATCGGTGGATTGGATGGAGCGCCGTACAGCGGGTGGAGCGGCTGAAGCTAATCGTACAAAACCGGCGTTTTCTGCTGCTCACCCCAAGGGGCAGCAGGCACCCAATCTGGCCTCCCAAGCTTTGGGAGCGGCCTTGCGGGCGTTGCCGGCCCAGTGGCGGGATCGCTTTGGCTACACTCCGCTTTTGGCCGAGAGCTTCACCGATCCGGAGGCCCATGCGGGGACCTGCTACAAGGCGAGCAACTGGGAAGCGGTAGGCTACAGCCGCCATCGGGCCGATTTTTACCTGCCCAGCGATCGGCCCAAGCGGCTCTGGCTGCGTCCGGCCTGCTCCTTTTGCGCTGTCGGCGGATACGCCCCAGCCTCGCACTCGAGGCGATCTCCCGATAAGGAAGCGGCTTGAGGTCTGGAAGCATCGACCTCGGACAGGGCGATCCTGCGGAAAGGAGGATCGGGGCGCCCTGGAATCGTCTTCTAGGGAAAAGATTTCCCGTGCCTGCAGGAAGGCTCTTGGACATAAATGCGTAAGGTGATTTTCGCGGCATGGCTGTAACCCGATTCGATTTTCCCAGGATTGCTCCCGTTTTCCGAAATCGCCTCGGTCGCTGCTCTTCCCCCGCTCCGCCAGGGGAGACGGCTTCGTAAACAACCCGCGACTGAAGTCGCAGGCTTTATCGTGAAGCGCAGACATGGTTGCCAACATCCGCACCTCCAACATTAGGCGTGCTTACGGCCGCCCTTGGCGGAACCATCGTTCCGCCAATCCGGGCAAGGTTCCGACTTGCGTTCAAGTCGCTATGCGCCCGGAGACCACAGTGAGGACACACGAACCGATGCTTCGTGCGTCTGCCCAATTGTTTACAAGACGAGCAGGTTTGGCTCGTGTAGGCCGGATCGACGTATTCGACCGCGATGCCGGCCGATTTCGCCTTGTACTCGACAAAGCGTTGGAGCTGCCGGAAGGCCCAGCGATGCAATCTTCCTCGCATGCGCTTGCCAGCCTTGAATCCGGTCTCGGATATGCGTCAGGTCCTCCATCATGATCTTGGCAACTCCGGCCTCGAGCGCCTCCCGCACGATGGCCTTGCTCGTCTCGTGGTTCACATGGGTGACGTGCCGCCGCTCCTTGCCGGAGACCTGCCGAAGCTTCTGTTTTGCGCTTCGGCTGCCGTTGGACTGGAGACGGCGACGCAGGGCGAGATGGCGGTCGCGACGATCGCACAGACGACCGCCGCCGAATATCCCTCCCAAACTATGTGCCGCGAGATTGTTTTCGCCGACATCCACGCCCATTACCGGGCCGGATGCGATCGGCTCCTTGTCGTCGGATTCGACGACGAGATTGAAATACCAGTTGCCTTTGCGAAAGACCAGTTCCGCCTCCTTCGGCCGGCCGAAGGAGAGGATGCGCCGCTGGTGTTCCCCAAGACGCATCGGAACGATGACGCGTCCGCCCAGGGTATAAAGCGAGACGGCATTCTTCTTGAGCGCGTAGGTGCGCTTGTCGAAGTGGACGTGGCGCGCTGGAAGCTGATTGCCGGAACCGGCGTGTCTTTCGGAATCCGCCCGGTTACCTTGAGTGCCTTGTACGCCTTGCAAACCGAAAAGATGGCATTGCAGCACATCTGGCTGCCCAGCGGAGTCGAAGAACGCAGATCCGAATAAGCGCGTTGATGCAATGCCACCCGATTCCAGACCCGATGCTCGCGAACGACGGCGGAAAGCCGCTGGCAGGCGTTCGCAAAGTCGGATTGCAGCGCGGCAAGCGCCGCTCGCTGCTCTGGCGACGCGTACAACTTGATCGACGCCGTGCGCATCATGGCCTATCGCCTCTTGGTGACGTGTTCGGATCGTTCGATGTAGCGACGGATGGTTTCCGCGCTGACATTGCCGGCGGTGCCGACGTAATAGGATGGAGACCAGAGATGTCCATCCCACAACCGCTCCTTAAGTGCTGGAAACCGTTGAAACAGCAAGCGAGCCGTAACGCCCTTGAGCACCTTGACGGCGTCGGCCACGGCAATGGCGGGAGGCATGCTGAGAAACAGATGGATGTGGTCCGGCTGAATCTCCTTGGAGATCATCGGCCAATCTCTTTCCGCGCAAATCGAATCCAGCATCGCTCGCATTTCCTCGGCCACCGGTCCCGTCAACACGTCGATCCGATACTTTGGGCACCATACCACATGGTATGCGGTTTGGTAAACACGATTGCGATTGGTGACAACTCGTTGCACATCTGGAATCCTACGTCACATGTCTCGTTCCCAGCAACCGCAATTCCTCCCGCGATTGAAATCGCAGGTTTCCTTGCAGGAACTCTATGAATCGGAATGCAGAATCGATGCCTCTGCTCACGCTGGCGGCTCTCGGCGTCGTCTTCGGAGATATCGGCACCAGTCCTCTCTATACGCTGAGTGCGTGTCTCTCCGCGACCTCTCTTCCCACCAACACCGGGAATCTCCTGGGGATTCTTTCCCTCCTCTTCTGGACCCTGACCCTGGTCGTGAGCATCAAATACGCATGGGTTGTCATGCGAGCAGACAATCATGGGGAGGGTGGGGTGATGGCGTTAACCGCGTTGGCTTCCCGTGCGACGCGAAAGAGCGGACGGATCTCCCAGAGGATTCTGATCATCGGGCTGCTGGGGGCGGCGCTTTTCTACGGCGATGGAGTGATCACGCCGGCCATTTCCGTCCTGTCGGCAACCGAAGGGATCGGAGTCGCCTCGCCGGCCGGAAAACCCTGGGTCATACCGCTGGCCTTGGGCATCATCGTCGGGCTCTTTTTCGTCCAACGCCGAGGCACCGCGGCCATCGCCCACCTCTTCGGGCCCGCCATGGCGATCTGGTTCCTCCTCCTCTTTGGCTCCGGCCTCCGCTGGGTCCTCACCGATCCGCAGATCCTGCTCGCCATGAATCCCTGGTTTGCCCTCCGTTTTCTCGGCATGCACGGGCTGGGGGGATTCCTGATTCTGGGAGGAGTCGTCCTTGCCGTGACCGGTGCGGAAGCCCTCTACGCTGATATGGGCCACTTCGGTTCCCGACCGATTCGGGCCGCATGGTTTGTTGTGGTCCTTCCTGCCTTGACGATGAACTACTTCGGGCAGGGCGCACTGCTCGATCGAAATCCCGCAGCCATCCAGAATCCTTTCTTCCAGCTTTTTCCTCCATGGGCGACACTGCCCATGGTCGCCGTTTCCGGGATCGCCACGGTGATCGCGTCGCAAGCGGTGATTTCCGGAGCCTATTCCGCGACCCACCAAGCTCTCCTTCTCGACTATCTGCCCCGGATGAAGATCATTCACACCTCGGAAGCCAAGCAGGGTCAGATCTATTTGCCGGCGCTCAATTGCCTCTTGCTGGGGGCGGCAATCGCCGTAGTTCTCTGGTTCCGGTCTTCCGCCGCCCTCAGTTCCGCCTATGGGACGGCCGTCACCGGCACGATGATGCTCACGACCCTCTTGGTCGTCTTCATCGCCCGCCGGTCCTGGAAATGGTCGCTCTGGGGCACGGGTCTTTTCTTCGGCTGCTTTATCGTACTCGATGGAGTCTTCTTCGGCGCAAATCTCATGAAATTCCGGGAAGGAGGATGGTTCCCTCTGGTGATCGGCCTAGGGGTCTTCCTTTTGATGTCCACCTGGCATCGAGAGCGTGAGCTCCTCACTCGGAAACTCTATCCGGAAACTCTCCGCGTCGAAGGTTTCCTCGGTTCCCTCTCCCCCGCCTCACCGATCCGGGTTCCCGGCACCGCCGTCTATCTAACCTCCGGAGCGCACGGCCTTCCCCATGCCCTCCTCCAGAATCTCACCCACAATAAAGTGCTTCACGAACAGATCATCCTTCTCACGCTCCTTTTCGAGGAAGCGCCGCGAATCCCTCCCTCGGAACGAGTGACGCTCCAAAAGCACCAAAAAGGATTCGTACGCCTCGTCGCCCGCTATGGGTTCATGGAGCATCCCGACATCCAGGGGCTACTCGATTCCTGCGTCCATCAGGGCATGCTCTGCCCTCTTCCGGATGTTACCTACTTCCTCTCCCGTCAACTGGTGGTTCCCACGGGGAAGGTGGGCCTCGATTTCTGGAGAGAGCGGCTCTTTGCCCTGATGCTCCGGATCTCTACGGGCGGCAGTGACTTTTTCGGTCTTCCCCCCGCCCGTGTGATGGAGCTTGGGGATGTCGTTGAGCTTTCTCCGGTGGAGTGCTGCCCCCTAAAGGGGCGGTCGGCCTGATGATGGGTTGCGCGCGCGATCGAGCGCAAGCCGCAGGAGAGCGCTTGGGAGAGAGGCAGGCTAGGTTTGAGGCAGCAAGCCCCTGCGACGCAGGCCAGGCCGCCGGCCTCTCCAAGAAGAGCGTCTGGGAGCCGATCCTTCTCGCCCTCCGATGGAGGGAGTCCGAGGGGACCCTTCCGGAGCGAACCCCTCGATCCGCTTCCTTTCGAGGCTTCGACCGAGAAAGCGCTCCAGCGCCCGGAGGGCACCAAACTCCTCCCGGGTCACGAAGCTGATCGCATCCCCGGTGGCCTGGGCCCGTCCCGTCCGACCGATTCGGTGAACATAGTCGTCGGCGGTCGCGGGAAAATCGAAATTGACAACGTGGGAAATGCCAGCCACATCGATCCCCCGAGCGGCAATGTCGGTTGCCACGAGGACGCGGACCTCTCCCGCCTTGAAAACCTCCAGGGCCCGCGTCCGCTGGCTCTGGGATCGATTCGCATGGATGATCGCCGTTCGCACTCCGGCGCGTTCCAATGTCCTCGCAATCCGATCCGCGCCATGTTTGGTCCGAGAAAAGACAAGCACGGTCTGCAACTCAGAGTCCTCCAATACGTGGCAGAGCAGATCGGCTTTCCGGGACATCTCTACTTCATACACCAGCTGCTTGACGGCCTCTACCGGATTGGCCCGGCGACCGATCTCGATCACTTCGGGGGAAGTGAGGAATTCCTGGGCCAGAGCCTCGATCTCGGCCGAACAGGTTGCCGAAAAGAGCAGCGTCTGCCGCTTGCGCAGGATCCATTTCATGATCTTGCGAATCGAGGGTAGAAAGCCCATGTCGAGCATGCGGTCGGCTTCGTCGAAGACCAGAAACTCAAGCCGGGAGAGGTTGCCGTGCCCCTGCTCCAGCAGATCCAGAAGCCGTCCGGGGCAGGCCACGACGAGGTCCACCCCGGAGCGTAGGGCGGCGACCTGGGGTCGTCCCGCTACGCCTCCGAAAACGGTGGCCATCCGCAACGGAAGGTACTTGCCATAGGCCCGCACATTTTCCTCAATCTGCGCCGCCAGCTCTCGTGTCGGAGCCAGGATGAGCGCCCGGGTACCGCTACGCGCCGGGATGTTGCCTTCCGGACAGAGCTTGGCGAGGATCGGCAAGGTAAAAGCCGCTGTTTTCCCGGTCCCGGTCTGGGCGATGCCGATGAGGTCGCGTCCGGCGAGGATGGGGGGAATGGCCGCCGCCTGAATCGGAGTCGGTGTCGTGTAGCCGGCCTCCTCGACTGCTTGCCAAATTTTGGCTCCCAGAGGAAAATCTCGGAAGGAAAGAGAAGAATGCATAGGGATACTCACTGGGTTCTGTGGTATTCCCCTAGGCGCGCCGAACATACGGCTCGGTAGACGAAATCTCCCATCAGGGAGCGGTTAGTTAATGCCGATCTGCTCCCCGCAGGAATAACCAGAGGGGTAGCAGCAAGCGAACCTTCACAGAATTGCACGCAAGCTAACGAGGCGACCACTGCTTCGGCAAGCAGAAAGTTTTTCTTTCCTCATTCTCCAGGGAAAGACATCTTCCTTTCCTGCTCACTCGTCCCGTTGGGAACGGTCAAGCGGATTCGGGCATCCCCTTCAGGGAGGCCCCAAGCGGCGACTCTGGTCGCTCTGCTCGGACACGGCTCCGGCGCTTCCCGCGTCTGCTTCGTGCAGGGCAACCACCCCACCAGTCAACCTCTGAAAGCGGACCGAGCCAAACCCGGCGCGCTCCATCTCCTCGGCGAGATCCTCTGCCCCGGGGAAAGCAGCGATCGAAGAGGCAAGATACCGGTAGGCTTCGCGCGGCGCTCCGAAGAGGCGGGCGATTTCCGGAAGGATCGACCTTAGATAGAAAAAGTAGGCCGGAGCGATCCAGGCCCAGGGACGGGAGAACTCAAGGATAAAAGCCGCCCCTCCAGGGCGGAGGATGCGTCGCATCTCGGCAAAGGCGCGGCTGCGGTCTGAAAAGTTGCGCAGCCCAAAGGCGACGGTAACGACGTCGAAGCTCCCGTCGGGAAAAGGAAGCGCCAGAGCATCGGCTTGGAGCAGACGCTGCAGCCCCTTGGCGCGGGCGACCGCGAGCATCGCGGGGGAGACGTCGACCCCCCAGGCTTCCTCCAGACCCGAAACGCGGCGCTCGAGCAGCCGCAAGATATCCCCGCTGCCGGTCGCGACGTCGAGCAGCCGCTTGGGCCTGCGCCGTCGGACGGCAGTGGCAACCCTTGCTCTCCACCACCAATCGGTCCCAAGGCTTAAGAGGTGGTTGAGAAAGTCGTAGTGCCGCGCCACCGAGTCGAAGAGTTCGCCCATCGATCCGGCGGGTCTCGGGCAAGGTCCTTCCGGATGAGTGTGCGGTTGGGGCGGGAGGCGGGAAGAGGCCATGAGCAACTTTTCGACGAACTACCGGGCAGACATGCTGGCGCACCGAGCAGGGGAGTGCAAGCGAAGAGCAACAGGGGTGTGAGGTAGACAACCAGACAACGAAAGACGTTGGAGTTCGCCTCCGCCGCCGTGCTATGGTAAGAACACTTATGCAGATTCGAGCGGATCTCCATTGCCATTCCTATTTTTCGGCCGATGGGGTCGCTCCGCCCGAGGAGATGATCCGTATCGCTCGGCAGAAGGGGTTGAACGCCATTGCCCTGACCGACCACAACAGCTGCGCGGGGGTGGATTACCTCGAGTCGAAGGGCCTGCTCCGCCCCCAGGGGACTCCGATCGACGGCTTTCTGGTCATCCCAGGCCAGGAAATCAGCACCCGGGAAGGCCATCTCCTGGCCCTGGGCTTGCGCCTGCCGGATCTCCATGGCATCTTGGCTGCGGATGCCGTTGCCCTGATCCGCAGCCAAGGGGGATTCTCGATCGCCCCGCATCCGTTCGATTATTTTCGCGCCGGGATTCGCAGCCGGACGCTCGATGCCTTGCCTCTGGACGCTATCGAGGTTTTTAACGCGGCGGCGACGCTGCGCCGGAGCAACCGGCAGGCGTTTCATTACGCCAAGGCCCGGGGACTTCCGATGGTGGCAGCCAGCGACTCTCATGAGGCCGAAGCGATCGGGACCGCCTATGTGATCTTGGAGGCGGAGGAGTTCTCCGTAACCGGAGTCCTCGCCGCACTTCGCAAAGGATCGGCGAAGTTCGAAGAGCACTACATCAAGCCGCAAGCAGCCTTGCGAAAGACTTGGCATAATCTCTTTCGCTTTCGGCATAATCGCGTTTCGGTCTCGTCGAGCAGGACGCGATGAGCTACGCGCTGATTTCCGTATCGGATAAAACTGGGCTCGTTCCTTTCGCGGAGGCTCTCACACGGGTCGGCATCACGATTCTCTCCACCGGAGGGACGGCAAGGGCCCTTCGAAATGCCCGACTCCCCGCTCAGGAACTCGAGGTCGTGACGGGCTTTCCCGAGCTCTTGGGCGGTCGGGTGAAGACGCTCCATCCCAAGATCCATGGAGGCATCCTCTGGCTCCGCGAAAATGAAGAGCACGACCGCCAGCGACAGGCGTTCGGCCTTCCCGAGATTCGATTCGTGGTGGTCAACCTCTATCCCTTTCTGGAGACAATCCGAAGGCCGGGCGTGGCGCTCGAGGAGGCGATCGAGAAGATCGACATTGGAGGGTGCGCCCTCGCGCGGAGTGCCGCCAAGAATTACCGACACGTGACGGTTGTTGTCGATCCTCGGGATTACCCGGAAGTGATCCGAGAGCTCGCTCAGTCCGGAGAGACGAGCCTCGGGCTGCGCCAGCGGTTGGCCGTCAAAGCCTTTGCACAGGTCTCGGCGTATGATTCCGCCATCGCCGGCTATCTACGGGAACGCATCGGCATCGACGAGCTTCCCGCCACGTGGAGCCTTCCCCTTGTGAACGGCCAATCGCTCCGATACGGGGAAAACCCTCACCAACGAGGAATCCTCTACGGGGAGTTCTGGCTCCACTTCCAGCAGCTGCACGGGAAAGAGCTCTCGTACAACAACCTGCTGGACATCGACAGCGGGATCTCGCTCCTCCCGGATTTTTCCGAGCGGCCGACCGTGGCGATCCTCAAGCACGGCACCCCCTGCGGGGTCGGCTCGGCCGAAACCCTCCCCAAGGCGTGGGAAAAGGCCCTGGCAACCGACCGCGAAGCCCCCTTTGGAGGAGTGGTTGCGGTGAATCGACCGGTCGATCTCTCCTTCGCGGAAACCCTGTCGGAGGTTTTCACCGAAGTGACGATTGCGCCGGAATTCGATCCGCAAGCCCTGGCGCTTTTGCAGAAGAAGAAAAACCTGCGGCTGCTTTCCGCTGACTTCTCGCAGATTCCACGACACCGCTTTTCCTTCCGATCCATCCTCGGCGACTCGATCCTCGCTCAGGAGCCCGATGCCGCAGCTCTCGACTCGGAACCTCGGCGGGTCGTCAGCCGCCGCCTCCCGACTCCGAAGGAACGGGAAGCGATGGAGTTTGTCTGGCGGGTCTGCAAGCATGTGCGGTCCAATGCGATCGTCTTCGGAGCGACGGATCGCACCCTCGGGATCGGCGCGGGCCAGATGTCCCGGGTCGACGCGGTACGCTTGGCGATCGCCAAGGCGAAGAACGCGGGCCTCTCGCTCGCGGGAAGCGCGGTCGCCTCCGATGGCTTTTTCCCCTTCCCCGATTCGGTCGTCTACGCCGCCGAAGCCGGAGCGACGGCAGTGATTCAGCCGGGAGGGAGCATTCGGGATCCGGAGGTGATTGCCGCAGCCGATGAGCACGGGATCGCCCTCGTCTTCACTGGCAGGCGCCACTTTCGCCACTGAACGCGGTTAGCAGCCATTTCTCACAAATTCCGTACCCGAGGGCGCGGCGGATGGGGCTGGATGCAAGACGGGGCCCAGGTTTTCCCCCGGAGCAGCTGTATGACGACATACTGCCAGGAGGGAAAACCAAGTCCCAACGAAGCAGGAAGGTCCCTCTCGCAAGCCGCAGGAGAAAGCTTAGGAAAGAAATGGCGGCTAGTGTGCTGAACGATAAATAGCTATGTATTAGCTTTTGCTTCGATTGCTGCGCGGGAACGCTGGATTTTTTCCAAAATGGCCTGCCCTTCAGCCTTCCAAACGTATCGCTTGGGCGAAAGGTCGCGGTCCTGCAGATAGGCCTCTATTGAAGCGACCAATTCCTTGGTGCTTGTAAAGCTGCCGTCCCGGATGCAGTCCACCGTCAAATCCCGGAAAAAGCGTTGCACCAGATTCATCCACGAACTGGACGTTGGCGTGAAGTGAAGGTGGATTCTGTGGGTTCCCCGCATGCGCTCCTGACGCTTGTTGCGCGCGTGGATCCACTCCATGACGAGCGGTTGCTTGTGCGTGGCATAGTTATCGACGACCAGGTGGAGCGACAAAGAGGAAGGGGTTTCCCTATCGAGTTTCTTTAGGAAGGCGAGCCACTCTTTATGAGTGTGTTGAGGAGCCGTCTGGCGGAATATCGTTCCGTCCAAATAGCTCAAGGCCGCGAAAAGCGTGATCGTTCCGTGCCGGACATAGTCATGGGTGCCGGTGCGAACCCATCGAGGCCCAAGAGGCAAAGCGATTTGTGTGCGCTCCAGGGCCTGGCATTGGCTTTTCTCATCACAGCAGAGGACCAGCGCCCGTTTTGGCGGATTAAGATAAAGACCGATCACATCCCAAAACTTCTCTTCAAATCGGGGATCATTCGATACCTTGAAGGTGCGGTGGAGGTGGGGTTTTAAGTCATTGGCCCTCCAAAGTCTCTGCACCGTGTTGGCCGAGACCCCTTTGGCCTTCGCCATCTTACGCGAGGACCATTGGGTAAATCCTTTGGGAGGCCGCGTGACCTCCGTAATAATCTCCTTCTTGATCCGATCGCTGATGCTTGGCTTGCGTCCGGATCTCCTGGCTTCGCGCAAGCCTTCAATTCCCCGCTCCCGGAAGCGCCTCTCCCATTGAACAACCACCGGGCGGTTGACCCCTTCGGTGCGCGCCGTCTGCTCTTGGGTGAGCCCATTGATGCGGTGGAGAATGATTCTCGCTCGCCGCGCCTCACGTTGCGGTGTCATGGGACGATTGATCATGCTTTGGAGTTCGTGTTTCTGCTTGTCGCTCGCTGGAAGAATGCGGATGGATCTGCCCATTTATCCAAAATATCAGAACAAGATCCTTGTGTCTAGCTATTTCTCGCTCAGCAGACTAGCTCAACTCGACGGTCCAGGATTCGACGTCGACGAACCGCCGCCAAGCCTCGGGAACACCGGCGGATTCCGAGGCGACTAGGGGCCGCCATCGGGGCCGCCGCGGCTTACGGAGAAGTTTCATCCCCGCTTCCTGGGGGGTCCGATTCCCCTTGCGGCTATTGCACCAGATGCAGGAACAGACGATATTTTCCCAGGCGGTCTTCCCGCCCCGCTCCCGAGGAATGACATGATCGAGATTGAGTGAGCGGTTATCGAAGCGACGGCCGCAATATTGGCAGGTATGATTGTCGCGCTCGAAGACATTATGCCTGGTAAACTTGACCTCCTTGCTGGGAAGCCTTTCGAAGAGAAGAAGGAGGATGACGCGCGGCACCCGAAGCCGAGCGGAAACGGTATGGACGATGTCAGCCCCATCGTAGTGTCGTGAGTGCTCCGCCCAGCGGGCGAAATCAAGAGAATAGAAGTCGCTCTCCTCCGCGTGCACGACATGAGCATGTCCTTGATACAGAAGACCAAAGGCACGCCGCGCGGAGCAAAGATTCACCGCCTGCCAGAGCCGGTTGAGTACGAGTACCGAGCTTTCAAGGGCCGTCATAAGGCCGCAATCGACATACCGCCCTTCTTTGGTAACGGCTTGAGATCGACGTGTCAAGGCAAAGTCCAATCTCTGTTTCGCTCTTGCCTGGAAGATGACCATCTGAAAGAGTGAAATATGATGTCGTTTAAGGCACAGCGACGGGAGGCGACGACCGCGCAGTTCCCTGTTCTTTGGAAGAGATGAAGAGACTCTTGCAGTGGCTCCTGGTTCGCCTAGTGCGGCTAGCCGCCACATCACCTGGCCTTGTGCTTTTGGCCGCCGTGGTCGCCACCGGCTTTTCAGCCTGGGTAGTGGCGACCCGCCTTCGTGTCGTTAACGATACCAATGCCCTGATTCGCTCCGATTCTCCGATTCACCGCAACTATCTCGCCTACCGGAAGGAGTTTCGCGTCGCCGAGGAGTATCTCATCACGATCCGTTCTCCGGATCCGGAGACCAACAAGCGCGCGGCCGAGGCGCTCGGAGAGCAGCTCAAAGGACTCGAGCCTCTCGTCCAAGATGTGACCTATCGGTTTGATTTCTCGGGCTTGGAGAAGAAGGCCCTCCTCTTTCTGGACCTCGAAGAACTCACCAAGATCGACACCGAGGTCGCTAGCTACGTTCATGCCTTGGCGGCCCAGCCGAAGATGAAGCTCAATATCGCCTCGGTGCTTTCGCAGGCGAATGGGAAGTTCCAGGCCAACTATCTGCGGAAAAAGGAGAACTGGACCGAGTTCAAGCCTTTCATCGACCGCTTCGTCGGCATGCTCAACGACATGGCGGAGGCCGTCGCCCAGCATCGGGCCTCGACGACAACCGCCGCGCCGAGCGTCGGAGGAAAGCACGGGGAAAATGTTCCCGACACCGATCTCGCCCGACTGCGAGCGGAGGACATCGAGAAGCTGATTGCCGACCATGAGTATATCTCCTACGAGGACGGCCATCTCTTCCTGGTGACTGCCGCACCGGGACCCGACGCGCTCGACGGCTCCGCCCGGACTGAGACGGTTCACAAGATCCGCGAGATCATCAAATATCTGGGCGCCGACTATCCCGAAGTCTCCTTCGGGCTGACGGGAGAGCCGGTCCTCGACGAAGATCAACTCGACCAGAGTTCCACCGACAGCGTTCATGCGGCGGAGCTGGCTTTCGGCCTAGTCGCCCTTCTCTTCGTGCTCAGCTACCGGGCGCTTCGCCGGCCCGGGCTCGGACTGCTCGTCCTCGTCATGGCGCTCTCCTGGTCTCTGGCGTTCGGCGTCCTGGTCATCGGTCACCTGAACATCATTTCCCAAGCATTCGTGGCCATGGTGCTCGGCATGGGGATCGACTTCAGCATTCAAGTCATGGGCCGATACGAGGAAGAGTTGGCGCACGGCCGCTCGGTCCGCGAGGCGCTCGAGATCACGGCCGCCCATACGGGGGTCGCCGTAGTGACCGGGGGAAGCACGACGGCCGTCGCCTTCTTCACGATGTGCTTCAACGACTTCGTTGGACTCCGGGAGTTTGGGATCATTGCGGGTTCCGGTATTCTCTTTTGCCTGGCGGGCAGCCTACTGGTCCTTCCGGCCGCCTACGCCTGGATCGACCGTCGCAGGGATCCCACACAGCTCCGGGAAACCGCCCTGCGCTCGAACTGGTCTTCTCCGCCGTGGCTCAATCGGGCTCTCTTCCGCGCGCCGCGGACGATTCTGATCGGCGCACTGTTGACGGCCTCCGGAGCGGCTTGGCTGGCCCCGCGCGTCGGATTCGATTACAATCTCTTGAACCTTCAGGATCCGACGCTCGAGTCGGTAAAGGAGGAGGAGGCGCTCGTCAACTCTCCCGCCCGGGCTTTTCTCTTCGGCCTTTCAATTGTGGACGACCAAGCGCAGGCCGCCAAGCGGATCGCCGCCTTTGAAGCCCTACCGACCGTGAGCGAGGTCCACTCGCTTTCGTCGGTCCTCCCGGAGAAGCAAGAGGAGAAGCAGGCGATCGTCCGCCGCATCGTCCAGCGGGTCCAGTCCATTCCGGTCGATCGCGATTTGCCGCCCATCAACGGACAGCAGGTCCGAACAGCCGTGGAAGAGCTGCTCGCGAAGTCGCGGGAAGGCTTGGCGGCGGCCAAGCGGTACGTGGCCCTGGCGCAGCAGGCTCGGGATGCGGTCGAGGTCTTCGGCAAGCTGATTCCTGCGCTCGAACGGCTGGATGGGGCGATGGCAAATCTCCCGCCCGCGGAGCTCAACTCCCGGCTTCGCAAGGCCAATCAGCAGGTCTTCGGGTCGATGCAGACCGGCCTTTCCTGGCTGCGGTCTCAAGATACCAGCCGGGGGGTGACCGTGGCGGATCTCCCTCCGGAGATCGCGCACCGCTTTCTCTCCCCGCACGGGAAGATCCTGATCGAGGTGCTTCCCAAGGAAAACGTCTGGAACCGGGAAGCCGACGTCCGTTTCGTGCGGGATCTGCGGAGGGTCGATCCGAATGTGACGGGCACACCGGTGCAGAACTACGAATACATCGAGCTCCTGCGATCGAGCTATGTGCAGGCGGCGCAGTGGGCTTTCCTCGCAATCGTGATCCTGATTGCCCTCCGATTCCAGCATGTGGGGTATAGCCTCCTGGCGATCCTCCCCCTCGGCCTGGCCATTCTTTGGACCCTCGGCACGATGGTGCTCTTCCACGTTCCCTTTAACCCGGCGAACATCATTACCCTTCCCCTCGCGATCGGCGCCGGGGTCGCCTATGGCGTCTATACGGTCGACCGATTCTGCGAGAGCGGGAGAGCCGAGCTTTTTACCAGCAGCACCGGAAAGGCGATCCTGCTCTCCGGAATGACCGCCGTGATCGGGTTCGGAACGCTCATGATCAGCTCCTATCGCGGCCTCTTCGGCCTTGGCCTTCTCATGGCGATCTCGATCGGCTTTTGCCTCATCGCCAGCCTCCTCGTTCTCCCGCAGATCTTCTGGCTGGTCTGCCGCCGCCGTCAACGAAGGGAGACTGCGGCCTCCTCCCAACCGGAAAAGATCGCTCGCTTCGGGGAGAACGGACCCCGGAAGCTGCCGGAGGAGGCTCGGATGCGCAACGGGTACTAGACGCCATTTCTCACAAGCTTTCTCCTGCGGCTTGCAAAATGGGCCCGTTTGCTTCGTTCTCGCTTGGTTTTCCATCCTTGCAGTATGTCTTCATACAGCTCCGGTGGAAAACCGGCGCCGCGCCTCGCATCCAAGCCCATTTGCGGCGCCTCGGCTAAGACATTTGTGAGAAACGGCGTCTAGCCTGCAGGGCTCACGCCTGGGGATCCCAGACAAAGCGGAGTGGCTTTTCGGCCCACTCCTCCGCGTAGCGCACCCCGATCCTTGGCGTGCGCACGACCTGCTTCTCCGGGACAACCAATCCCAGGTCTTCGACCCAGATCGACTCGCCGCGGAGGGAGAGGCCGTTATGCCCTAAATCTAGGCCCAAAGCCTCGCAAACCTTGGCCGGACCATTGGCCCATTCCCGCTCCGGCACCATGCCCCTTCTCTCCCGAACGAGGGCATGGCCTTCCCGAATCCAAATACCCCGGATCAGAACCGCCTGGGGGATCCCTTCGGGACCCGTCACGAAGTTGAGCAAGTGGTGCATGCCGTAACAGAAGTAGACGTAGGCGACTCCTCCAGGACAGAAAAGCATTCGGGTCCGCGGCGTCTTGCGGTTTCCGTAGGCGTGGCAGGCTTTGTCTTCGGCTCCCCCGTAGGCTTCGGTCTCGCAAATGAGACCACTGACCCGACCTTCGGGAGTTCGGCTGATTAGGAGCTTCCCGAGAAAGAAACGGGCCCGATCGGCTGGATCGTTTCCAAGGAATTCTTCCTCGGCCAGCTTCCGACCCGCCGTCATGTCCGCTCTATCCGATGGCCACAGGAATCGGCTTTCTCCGCTCGAAGCCAAGGAGCCGTCGATAGCCCACTTCCCGCACGAGATCGAACGCCAGGTCGAACCGGTAAGCCACCTCCTCGGGGCGGTGGGCGTCGGAACTGAGCAGCACCGGGATATGGCGGCGGTGAGCCATCTCCAAGAAGCGCTTCGCCGGATAGATCTCCCGAGCTTCCTTGCGCAGCCCTGCCGTGCTCACCTCGATCGCCAACCCAGCGTCCGCAATCGCGTCGACCGCGTCGCGGTAGTAGTCGGCCAGATCCCCAGGGGGCTTCTTCCCGAACTTCTTCACCAGATCGGGATGGGCGAGGAAATCGAATAGTCCCGAAGCGGCCATGCGAGCATATGCGGCAAAGTAGAGCCGCCAGACCTCTTCGATGGGCCTTTCTTCCCATTTGGCCAATTTCGCCGGGTTGTCGATATCCCAATGAGGCTCCACATAGTGGACGGCACCAATCAGGTAGTCCCAGTCGGCTTGCTTGGCAAGAAAGCGGACATGATCCTCATAGCCGGGGAGATAGTCGCACTCGAGCCCTAGGCGGATCGGAAACTCTCCCGCCGAGGACTTCGCTTCCTCCACGAGGGCAAGGTAGCGCGGCAGATCCTCCGGCCCCATCCGCCAGTCGTCGAAAGCGGTCGGCATCGGGTTGTGATCGCTGAATCCCATTTCGCCAAGACCAGCCTCCCGGGCTTGCCGGACATATTCGGCGGGCGTTCCCACAGCATGACGGCAGAGAGGAGTATGGATGTGGTAGTCGAAGAGCATCGGCTATCCCAAACCGCTCCGATCAAGGACGCTGACCGCTTTGGCGAGTTCCGCGTGCGTATTGTAGAAATGGGGAGAGAGACGGAGATATTGCTTGCCCTGCCGATCCCACCGAAGGGAGACGACGATCCCCTGCTCCTTCAGAGCCTCGACCGCTGCGCTAAGATTGCGCTGGTCGTGCGTCACCGTCACGATCCCGGATCGGGCTTCTTCCGGAATATCCTCGGCAAGGAGTCTCCATCCGCGCTTACAAAGTTCTTCGGCCAGGAAAGCGTGCAGGGAGAGAAGCCGCTCGCGAATCGTCTCGATTCCCAGTTCCAAAAGTAGCTCCATGGAAGCCCGCATACCCAGAATGCCCAATGCGTTGAGAGCCCCGCATTCGTAGCGCCGGGCACCCGCTTCGCATTCGAGATTTTCCTGAGCAATAAATCCCGGCGATCGAATGTTCCAAGCTCCCACGAGCGCAGGCCGGAGGAAAGGCTGCCGCTCTTTGCGAACATAGAAGATCCCAGCGCCCAGCGGGCCCAAAAGCCACTTGTGGGAGTCGGCGCTCAAGAAGTCGCAGCAGGCTGCATCCATGGGAGCAGCGCCCAGTGTTTGAATCCCATCCAGGCAAAAAAGCACGCCTCGACGACGAAGCTCTTCCCCAATGCTTCGATAATCGAGCAGGTAGCCGGAGAGAAAGTGGCAGGAGGCGAGTGAGACCAGGCGGGTCCGCGGGCCGATGGCGTCCAGCACCAACTCCGGGGTGAGGCGGCCTAAGGAGACGGGCTGGAGCCGCACTAGCTTTACTCCGCGCTCAGCCAGTCTCAGCCAGGGGTAGACATTCGATGGGTAATCCTCCGGATAGAAGACCACCTCGTCTCCCGGTTGAAAATCGATTCCCTGGGCCACGAGATTCAAGCCAAACGCCGTCGGCCCGACCAGCGCAATCTCGGACGCATCAGCCTTCAAAAGCCGAGCAGCCACCCGCCGACTCTCCTCAAGGTCCCGCAGTAGCGCTTCAGTCTCCTGTTCCTGGCTTGCCCCCTCCATGGCGGCGATCCCAATCCGATCGACGGCAGCCTGAGTGATCGGAGCGACGCCGGCATGGGCGAGAAAAATCCTCCGCTTGGTGACCGGAAAGAGCCGGGACCGGAGATCTACATCGTTTATGATCTGATCGATGGTCATTCCGTAACCAGCGCCACTGGGAGCTTTTCCCGAATGCGCCGCACTGCAGCGACGACTGCGGCCGTCGCATGGTCGATCTCGTCCTCGGTATTATTCCAGCCGAGCGAGAAGCGCACGCTGGCGAAGGCCTCCCGCACGCTCAGCCCCATTTCGACAAGGACACGGGAGGGTTTGGCGCTCCCCGTGCTGCAGGCCGATCCACCCGACGCCTGGATTCCCTGTCGATCGAGCTCCAAGAGCAGGGCTTCGGACTCGACATTCTGAAAGCAGAGATTGGAAGTGTTCGGAACGCGCTCGGTCGGGTGGCCGTTGATCCGAACCTCCGTCAAGCCAGCAAGGATCGTCCGCTCAAATTTATCTCGCAGCTTTCCAACACGATCCGCGTACTCACTCTGCCGTTCCGAGGCAAGCTCCGCGGCTCGGCCCATGCCCACGATGGCCGCGACATTTTCCGTTCCGGCGCGCCGACCGCGCTCCTGTGAGCCTCCCCAAAGGTAGGGCCGAAAGGGCACTCCCTGACGAACGTAGAGAACGCCCACCCCTTTGGGACCCCCGAACTTGTGTGAGGAAACCGAAAGGAAGTCGACGGACATTTCCGCCAGGGCAATCGGGAGCTTGGCCGTCGCCTGGACGGCATCGGTATGAAAGAGAACTCCACGCGCTCGGCAGATCTCGCCGATCTCACGAATCGGAAAGAGCACCCCGGTCTCATTGTTTGCCCACATGACCGAGACGGCCGCCGTCTCCGGATGGATCGCCCGAGCGACGTCCGCCGGGTCGAGCCGCCCGTCGGAACCGACGGGGAGCCGTCGGACGCGATACCCGTCTCGCTCCAGCTCCTGGCAGAAACGATGGACGGCCGGGTGCTCCACAGCCGTAGTAACCAGCTCCCGTTTTCCGGAAGTCCACAGCGCGGACCAGAGCGCGGTGTTGTCCGACTCGGTGCCTCCGCTGGTGAAGACGATCTCTTCCTCAGAAGCGCCCAAGAGCCGCGCGACGCGGCGCCGAGCCGACTGGACAGCCTCTCTGGACTCCTGACCGAGGGAGTAGGCGCTCGATGCGTTCCCGTAATAGACAGAAAAGAAAGGAACCATCTCCCGGACCACCTCCGGGAGCACCGCGGTCGTTGCGTTGTTATCCAGGTAAATCAGTCGCCTGCTCACGTCCTGCTCCTCCCGCTCGCCTCAATCGCTCCCACCCGCCTCGAAGGCAGGGTCCGAACGCCTCTACCAGAGGATTCACTTTCGGAGGAGAACTGCGACTTGTCAATCTTCCTCCCGTCGGGATCTAGCCTGCCTAGCCGAGTCCCAAGCCGAAGGCGAGGAATCCCGCGCCCACCGCCAGCGTTCCCCACGCGGCCGTGCGTAGGGGGCCAGGGAGTCCGAGCGGCTCGCAGACCCGATCGCGGAAGAGATGGGGGAGGCTCACAAAGAGGATCCCGGCAGCCACCCAAAGGTAGGCTAGGAGAACCAAGGCGATCTTCCCGGGGCGGTCGCTCGGGAAGGCAGCATCGAGCAGGACGTCCGCTGCTAGTAAAAGGAGAATCGAAAGCCCCCGGACCGAGGAAAAGTCGTCCAGGAGCCAGATCGAAAGTGTCCCAAGAATCAGGCACCCTAAGACAAGGCCTGAACGGAACGCGGAATATTCCCCCAGATCGGTGGTGGCGCAGAGGGTTGCCGCCCACACGGTGCCGCCTCCCAACAGGATCCTGCCAAGGGCAAGGTTTCTCGGGAACCTCTGCATAAATCGTTGCACCCGATTAGGCCATAGAAGAGCGAGGCTCCCGGCCAGTCCGTGGAGCAGGCCGACGACGAGGGCCACTAGGCCCAAGGAAACGTGATAGATCATAGTTGCCTCATTCCGGCTCCTGCTGGGTGATGCAGTGCAAGCCGCCGAATCCCCAAATCAGATCGCGAGCCGGCACGGGGACCGCCGGCCGGTCGCGGACCAGCTCGCCGAAGATCTTACCGGCGACGGCATCCATGGGATCTCCGAAAGCGGGGTAGAGCAGCGCTCCATTTGAGAAATAAAAGTTTGCGTAGGAGGCGGGAAGCCGCGTCTCCCCCTCGTAGATCGCCGACGGCATCGGCAAGGGAACCACGCAAAGCCCCGCGGGGCCCTTCGCCGCTTCCGTCTGAAGGCGTTCGAAGTTCTCTTCGAGAGCCGCGTGGTTGGGGTCTTGGGGGTCGTGCGTGCGCGGGGCCACGATGGTCGACCGGTCGATGAAGCGCGCGATCTCGTCAACATGACCGTCCGTATCATCCCCCGCGATCTCCGCCTCGAGCCAGATGATCCGTTCCGCACCCAGGTATTCGCACAGGGCCCACTCCATCCGCTCCCTCGTCATTCCCGGGTTGCGAATCGGATCCAGAAGACAGCGGGTGCCCACGAGAAAGATGCCCTCGCCATTGGTGTCGATTGCTCCCCCTTCCAGGACGATCCCAGGATCGAAACAGCACATTCCAAGAAAGGAGGCGGCTCGCTGAGGTACCTGGTCGTCCAGCGAGTAGGGAGGATATTTTTTCCCCCAGGCGTCATAGCCCCAATCGACGATCGCGGTCTCCCGGCTATTCTGAACGAAGATCGGCCCATGATCCCGACACCATGGCTCATAGGCGGGATTCTCGTAGAGGAGGACTCTGCGGCCGAGGGGAAGGCCACGGCCTTGCAGCAGCTCTTGCACCGATTCCCGCTGCTCGGAGGAAAAGCAGTTCACCCGCACAAGCTCGTCCTTGGACAGGTGTTGGACCAGATCCGCCCAGAAGGCGATCATCCTCTTCTCTTTCCCTGGAAAGCTGATCCCTTCCGCGCGCGGCCAGGTCAGCCAGGTCGCCCGATGATGCGCCCACTCGGCGGGCATGCGAAACCCGAAAGCCCGAGGAGTATCCATCCTGCCTCTTCCCTGCGGCTCCCCGCTCTCGCCCTTCACCGCCTTTTTTGCCCTCACCCCAGATAGCGCGCCACGATCTCTCCATAGGCGTCGACTCGGCGGTCGCGCAGAAAGGGCCAATGACCGCGAACTTCTTCCATCAAACCAAGATCGAGATCGGCCAAGAGCACTCCTTCCTTCCCGATGGCCTCCGCGAGGACGCGTCCCATCGGGTCGGCCACGAAGCTGCGCCCCCAAAACTCGATCGCGCGTCCGCCCGGCCCCTCCTCCCGTCCCACCCGATTGACGGCAACGACGAAGCAACCGTTGGCAATGGCATGGCTCCGTTGGATGGTCCGCCAAGCATCCACCTGAGCCGCGCCCTCGCTCTCCTTCTCGTGCGGATGCCAGCCGATCGCCGAAGGGTAGAAAAGCACCTCCGCCCCTTGCAAGGCGGTCAGCCGCGCCGCCTCGGGAAACCACTGATCCCAGCAGACCAGAACACCCAGCCGACCGGCAGGGGTTGGCCAGACGCGGAAGCCCAAGTCCCCGGGTGTGAAGTAATACTTCTCGTAATAACCCGGATCGTCGGGAATATGCATCTTCCGATAGGAGCCGAGCAGGCTACCCTCGGCGTCGATCACCACGGCGGTGTTATGGAAAAGTCCTGGGGCGCGCCGTTCGAAGAAGGAGCCGATCACCACCGCCTTGGCTCTTTGCGCCTGCCTCCGCAGAAACTGGACGGTCGGGCCGTCGATCGCCTCGGCCCATCGGAAGGCCTCGACATTCTCTTCCTGACAAAAATACGGGGCGGCGAAGAGTTCTTGCGTGCAGATCACCCCCGCCCCCTGCTCCGCCGCTTCTTGGAAAAGCCTCTCCTGCCGCCGGAGATTGTCGTCTCGATCCTTCCCCGCTCCAGCCTGGAGAAGGGCAACGCGAACGCGATTCCGGGATTCCATGGCTTCTCGAGGCTTCTCGGTTGGCAGCCCCTTTGTCACAGGAGCCGATCTGCCTTCTCATGCTCATTTGCAATCGGCCTGCCAAGTCTTTTTTCCCTCACTTGCCGAGTAAATCCACCCGATCCACATTCCAGCCTTGGCCGGGAAAGCCAAGGCTGCTTCACTCCTGTCCAACGATGGGTAACCACAAAGAGCGGCTGGTGGGTGCCAGCCTCTTGATTTTCCTTTTGTTTTCCCTGCCGGGATGCGCCAACTTGAGCCCCCTTCCGGAGTCCCTGCGCCACAAGGCCAAAGGTCAACCTCTTCTTTCGGAGATCGCGTCCGACCCGGCCGCCTATCAAGGCAGGATCGTCATCTTCGGCGGCCGGATCATCGAGACCCGACTCTTCGAGAAGGGGAGCATCGTGCTCCTGTCGCAGCGACCACTGAGCGCCCACGATGTGCCGCTCAGGACGGCGGAATCCGGTGGCAGGATCCTCGTCGAGTACGAGGGGCGACTCGATCCCGCAGTCTACAGCCCCGGGAAGAGGCTCACCGTGGCCGGCCGCCTCCTCCCTAATCCGGCGCTCCGCCCCGGCCCAACGATCCGGCTGGAGGCCATTCGTTTCTGCCTGTGGCCGCACGAACCGAAAACGATCGAGGAGGAGCAGAACAAGAAGCTCGCAGCCTACGGGTCGATTGACGAATATGGCGCCATTGACCAATACTGGAATCCGATCGGTTGGGAGCCAGATGTCATGGGATGGGGTCCCGGCTGGTGGTAGCAGCCGCCGCGAGGTTGCCCGCAGACCACTCCTCCCGTTCGCGGAGAGCACGCCGGGCCGCCGCACGGAGGCTTCGGTTCGCCGCACCCACCCTCTCGGCCACCTCGCTCGCCAGGATTCCTTCTTCGACCTCCTTCTCCTGAAGGAGGAGATCGGCTGCCCGTCCATGGAGCCAGACTCCCAGCTTTGCCGCCTCCCAGGGAGGGATTCCCTGAGCGATCAACCCGGCCAGCATCCCCAACAGGATGTCTCCGGATCCCCCAGCGGCCAAGCCGGGATTGCCGGTCGTATTGTACCAGAAAGGCGATCCCTTCTGGACGACGAGCGTGCGAGTGCCCTTGAGCACCAGGGTCGCCGGGGTGCGCTCGACGAACTCGCGCGCCGCCTCTTCCCTAGCTTCGTCCCTGATCTCGCGTCCGAGAAGCCGGCTCATCTCTCCCGGATGAGGGGTGAGAACCGCCGGGAAGCGGAACCGATCAAAGAGCCCCGGATTTCTCGCCAAAAGGGTTAAGGCATCTGCGTCGAAGACGGCGGGGGATCGGTTTGCTTCCACAAGGAGGGCAAGGAGATCCTCGGCCGCCCGATCCAAGCCGAGACCCGGGCCGATCGCGACGACCGTCGCTCGGGAGAGGTTCGAGGAGAGGAGAAGCTGGTCCGAGACCGGGAAGACCATCGTCTCCGGTCGGGAGCGGGCGGCGACGATCGGATAGATCTCCTCCCGCACTCCGAGGGTCACGAGGCCCGCCCCGACGCGGTGCGCAGCGTTCGCAGCCATGGCAGGGGCGCCGGTAAAACCGCGGGAGCCGCCCAAAAGGAGAACCCGGCCAAACTGATTCTTATGGCAGTGTGCGCTGCGCCTCGGAAGCCACCGGGCAAGCTCCTCGGGGACGATCGCTTCGGCCCCGGACCCTGCTTCCCCGCCCGAGAAGATCGGAACCACCTCGATCCGGCCCACGAAGCGGGAAAGCGCTTCCCGAAAGAGGAAATCCTTGCCGTAGCCAACGGTCAGGGTGAGATCCGCCACCACGGCCGTGGAAGCAGCGCTGGCGCCATCCCAAAGGCCCGAAGGGGTGTCGATCGCGACGGTTCGGAAAAACCGCCGGGTCCGCTCGGCGTTGAGGGTGGAGACAAGCTCGGCCATCTCGTCCCGAAGCTCTCCGCTCATCCCGATACCAAGCAGAGCGTCGAGGACCAGATCGGCTTTTGCCCAGAGGGGAAATCCAGGGGGCGCCACCTGTCCGCCTTGCGCCTCCCATTCCGAGAGCTTCTTCGCGCAAAGCCTGCCCAGCCCCTCTCGCCCGGAAGAGAGGGAGACCGTTACCTCCCGGCCGACCCGGGCAAGCCGGCGCGCAATGACCAGCCCGTCGCCGCCGTTGTTGCCCCGCCCGATCAGGGCAAGCACGCGCTTCTTTCCCGGATATGCCTCGAGAATCCGCTCAGCGCACCCCTTCCCCGCCCGCTCCATCAGCTCTTCTTCGGAAATTCCGCAGGCCCTCTCCTTCTCTTCACTCCGTCGGATGGCCGAGGTCGAAAGGATGATCATCTTCTCTGAGTATTCTCCGCAATCGCCCGAGAACAAGCGAGAAAGGTCTCGCTCTTCGGCCGGGAGCGGGAGAGAGGTCGAACTAGTACATCGCCTCATAGGTTCGCAGCAGCATATTCGGCTTGGAATTGCTGGGTGAGCTCGATGATGTGCTGAAGCTTTTCCGGCCCTTTAGTCCAATGGAAGGGCTGACAGTGCTCATTGTATTTGGCGAAGTAAGCCTTGAGGAAGCGCTCTAAGTCCTTGCTCGATTTGTGAACAGAGTGTTGGAGGCCCTGTCGGGTCAGGATGCTGAAGAAGCATTCGATGAGGTTTACCCAGGAAGCATGGGTCGGCGTATAGTGAAAGCTGACATTAGGGTGAAGCCTGAGCCAGTTTCGGGCCTTTTCATTCTTGTGCGTGTTCAAATTGTCCAAAACCACGTAGAGCCGCTGGTCCTCGTAGCGTTTGACAAGCTCGTCCAGAAACGAGAGGAAATCGGCCGAGGTCCGGGTCTCCTTGACATGGGCAAAGACCTTCCCGGTCTTCACCTCCAGGCTGGCCAAGACCGTGCGCGTTCCGTGCCGGACATACTCGTTGGTCCAGCAACGGGGCCTTTTCGCCCGCAAAGGCAGCATCGGCTGCGTGCGATCCAGGGCCTGGATGCCGGTTTTCTCGTCCGCGCAGAGCACCACGGCGTTCTCCGGAGGCTGCATGTACAGAGCGACCACTTCGAGGAGTTTCTCCTTGAACTGGGGATCCGGGCTAAACGTGAAGGTGCGAAGGCAATGCGGATGCAGATCGTAAGCTCGCAGAATGCGCGCGATCCGAGCTGGGGGCAAACCCACCTCCCGCGCCAGCGTGCGGATGCTCCACCGGCTCAAACCTCTCGGCGGTTTACTGCACGCGGTCATCACCACTTTGCGCGTAAGCGATTGGCTTATCGTTACCGGGCGTCCGCTCCGCGGCTCATCGTTGAGCCCAGCGATCCCCTCCGCGGAAAACCGTCGCCGCCATTTGCCCACGATATGCGCGTTGCACTGGAGCTGCCGGGAAATCGCCGCGCTGGAAACCCCATCGGCAGCCATCAGAATTATCCGTGCTCTCATCACCAACCCGGCTTTCGCATTCCTCTTGCGGACGATCTCTTCTAACACTTCTCTCTGCTCTTCACGAATCGGTAATGCAGTTAAAATGGCTCCCATAATGAAAGCCATAATACCTAGTCTGCACTGTTATGTCACGTAATTATGAAGCGATGTACTAGCCTGCACAGGCTAAGAAAAGACGGGGAAGCCGGTGCTTGCGCCGGGATTCTCGCTGCCCTATGGTGCTCGAAAGCAGACGGCGGCCGTAGCTCAATGGTAGAGCTCCAGATTGTGGTTCTGGCTGTTGCGGGTTCGAGTCCCGTCGGCCGCCCAGCCGTTCATCGGCAAGCCGAAAACCGCCGATCTCAGGAGCCGATCTTCGGCTGCGTGCGGCCGATCGACAGATGGGGATAGGCTTTTGCCCAGGCATCCGGAACCGCTTGGGGACGACCGTCCTCGAGGCGCACCGTGACGAGAGTCTGACGACAGTGGACCAGATCGTCCGGCTCTCCGCACTTCCGAATCGCGCTCTCGATGACGAAGCGCAGTCGCTCCAGCCGGGTCAGCCTCGACTCAATGGAGAGCTCTTCTCCCAACCGGGCCGGCCGCAAGTAGTCGATCTCGGTCCGAACCAGGACGGGGACAAGACCTGTCCGCCCCATCTCTTCCAAGCTCCAGCCAAGCTTTTCCGCCAGCTCGGAACGAGCGATTTCGACGAGCCGCAGGTAGGCGACGTTGTGGACCACGCCGGCCGCGTCCGTGTCGAAGTAATAGACCTTGAGGCGCGTCTCGATCCGGGGATCTGGTGGCAAGTGGATCATGTCTCCTTTTCTGCCACGACGCCGAAGCGGTCGGAAGGGGAAAGGTCTTTTCCGACGACTCTTCCCTTCGCAAGGAGGCTCGCCAGGAACGAGGAGATCCGGTAGAAATCCTTGGATGCGCCAAGAGCTTCGACCGCCGCTTGCGAAGATTGTTTCCGGTGGGCAAACCGGAGCCGATCGCACGGCTCTCGATTGGGCGCTCGCCCATGGAATCCCAGCGGGTGGATGGTGCCCGCGGGGGCGTCGCGCCGAAGACGGCCCCATCCCCCTCCGCTATCCGCTGGAGGAGACACCGAGCGAGGATTATGCGGAGCGTACGCTCTGGAACGCTCGCGACAGCGACGGCACCGCCATCTTCACCGTTGGCCCGACACTTACCGGTGGCTCCCGTCTTACCGCGCAAGAAGCGGCTCGTCTCCGCAAGCCCTGGATTCACTTGGACGGGGCAACTCGCTGCGCGGCGGAGAAACTGCGCGCCTTCCTCGAAGGGCACCGCGTTCGCGTCCTCAACGTTGCGGGCTCCCGAAGCAGCCGAGAACCGGGGGTAGGCCGGCTCGTCTGGACGATCCTAGAAGAAGTCCTCTTTCCCCCTTTTCTCGCCCTGGCGCCCTCCGAAGGAGCGGGGCCGGGGACCGCACTGCGAGCGGGGATCGACACCATCGAAATCCGAGGGCTTTGGCTCGAAAGCCGGATCGGGATTACCGCGGAGGAGAGGAATCGCGCGCAGCCTCTGCGCGTCTCGCTTCGCCTGGAGGTCGGCAGCCTCACCGAAGCCGCCCGATCCGATCAGATCGAGGAGACGGTCGACTACGCCGAGCTTTCTCAAGAGGTCCGGCGAGTAGCCGGCGCCCAGCCGCGCAACCTCCTCGAACGACTGGCGGAAGAGATTGCCTCAACGATCCTCTTCCGCCCCAAGGTGAAAAGCGTCTCGGTCGTTTTGGAGAAGTTCCCGCTGCCCCAAGCCGAAGGCGTCGCCGTGTCGCTGCGGCGTGAGCGCGGAGAAGCGCCCGACTCTCGGAAGTCGTCACCGGATGCGGAAGAGCGATCGCTACCGCTCCCTTTGTCGCAATCTGATCCATAGCCGCCATTTCTCACAAGCTTTCTCCTGCGGCTTGCACAATGGGCTTGTCTGCTTCGTTGGGCTTGGTTTTCCATCCTTGCAGTATGTCCTCATACAGTTACGGTGAAAAACCGGCGACGCGTCTCGCATCCAAGCCCATTTGCGGCGCCTCGGCTACGAACTTTGTGTGGAGTCGAGGAGTGGCGCGGTGCGACGTAGGAGAGCCATAGCGGGAGCTGCCCCTTTCGGTATGACAGTGCCTGAGTATCTCTCCCTATCGGCCGTTTCCACTCCCCGCTCATCAAACCGAACAGGCGGATTTCCCGCATTCGGCTTCCGGACAAGGTTGGCGCAGGATTATGCCCACGGTAAGCTCCACGTACAGCTCCCGAGGGAGAGGAGGTCGAACTTGCCTTCGCTTTCTCCTGCAACGTCATCTGGAGCTTCCGAACACGCAAGGGAGGTTGTAGGCGTACCGCCACTCTCCGTTCTCGCTCCTTCCGACGTTTCCCTTGAACTAAGGCCCCTTCCCTCCCTCGGACTTTCTCCGAGCTCACAGGTAGTATGGACCTATCCGACTCCCACCTGGTCCCGCTTCGGCCCCTCGCAGGGCAGCGGTCGGTCCGCTCGGGGCCAACCCGAGCTCCCGGCCAGATGGGCCTCCCGTGTTGATGCATCGTCCTTTGCCCGCATGCCCTCGCCCAATACCCCGGCGGCTCTCCCCAGTGCACGTATTGCTCTCCTTCCCAGGGAGACAACGGCCTTCGCTTCTCTCTCACGAGCTCGGCGTCCGCATTGCCGGTTTCGAGGCTTTGTTCAGCGTTCACTTTCCTTAGGGCCTGCTTGCTCGCTGACCCCCGCTTCCCGGGCCTTTTCCCCCAGAGGCTTCGACCGCTGGCGTTACCACCAGTAGCCGCTCCGAGTGCTTCCGGCTGGAGCAATAGTTGCCGGGTGGAGATCACTCCCTCCCCACTGGGCGATGCACCCTTTTCACGGCGCACGAGAAATGGCGGCTAGGCTCCGATCATGAAACTCCTTGTCACGGGCATGGTCGCGGGCATGAGCGACGCTTCGTATCTGCGCAAAGTCGTCGCTCTCGGCAAGGAAAATGGAAGGGACATCCGGGTCTTCGATGCGGTGGGCGAGTTTACGAAGCATGGGAAAAAGCCCCTGGAACGGCTCTTGGGAACGACCGACTATGTCTTCGAGCTCACCCGCGAGCGGGAGTACGAAAAGATCGGTTACGAGATCGCCAAGCACGGCTACTCGGATGTGGTTGTCCGCCTGCCCGCGACCATCGAATGGAACCGGATCAACCGGAAATTCAAGGATCAGCGAATCCTCCGGGACTTCATCGGGCCGGACGCGGTCGTAACCCTGATCGAGGCCGAATGGGCGATCAAGAAGGAACTCGAGTCCCTCGATCATCCCGATCGCTTCCTCCGGACTCTGAAGGAGCGCCACCACACAATCTACGAGATTCTTTCCTGGATGAACGAGGAGGTCTCCCTCTCCGAGGATTGGGCGCGCTATATGGGGATTCCCCACTATGTTCTTGCCGTCAACGAACCGGCGGATGCGCTCTACAAGCTGGTCTGCTATCCAAAGCCGTGGGTCGTCTACGTGAGTTATTCGATGACTCACGCAGAGCCAGCCATGCGGCTGGAAGTCAACAGGATCGTCCAGCGTCTGCGGGAGTATGCGGTGGTCATCGACCCGCAGACCGTCGAAATCGCCCGGGAGTTTGACAGTCCCATCGATCGCGAGGTCATCTACGCCTATACGGTCCACCGGGATCTCCACTGGTATGTCGGTAAAGTGCATGCCGTGGTCGCGATCCATCCCTATCCTGAGCGTCCCCCGCTTTCCGCTGGCATGATGGACGAGCTCGGCCATGCCCGCGACTACATGAAGGCTCGGTACATGATTTTCCCTGGAGGGTTCTCCCCCTTCACCACCGATTCCTATGTGGAAAAGGGGCACCTTTTCGAGACCGCGGACGAATTTTTCCGCTTCTTGGACGAAGTGGAAAAGAGACCAAAATTTACGGAACGGCTGGAAGTACAGGGCGAGATCGGTTTTTCGGCCGGCAGGGATTCCAAGGGGTGAATCATCCTCGCATCTCTCCTTCTCCCCTGAGCGAAAAGGGGGAAGAATTCTCTTCTCGAAGAAAACGATGATCGCGGAAGCGATGGAAGATCCGATCCTGGATGAAACGGGCAGAAAGCTCGCCTCCATGATCGATCACACCCTATTGAGGCCGGAAGCCACCTCCGCGATGATTGCTCGGCTCTGCCAGGAAGCCTTGGCCTACGGCTTCTACTCGGTCTGCATTCAGCCGATCTGGCTCGCTGAAGCGTCGCACTGGCTCGAAGATAGCGGAGTGCGTCTATGCACCGTGATCGATTTCCCCCATGGGGCATCGAGCTTGCGACTAAAAGCACTGGCAGCCGAGATCGCGGTGGAGGAAAGAGCCCAGGAACTCGACATGGTCATCCCTCTGGGCCCAGCGAAAGAGGGAGATTGGAACCGCGTCGAAGCCCACGTTGCAGCCGTGGTGCGCGCGGCTGCTCCTCACCCGGTGAAAGCCATTCTCGAAGTCGGGGCACTGACGGAAGCCGAAATTCGATCCGCTTGCCTCCACGCGGCCCGGGCGGGTGCGACATTTCTCAAGACGTCCACCGGTTTTGGCTTCGGCGGAGCCACCCCCGAAGTGGTTTCCCTGATGCGCTCGGCGGTCGGACCGGACCTGCCCATCAAGGCTTCGGGCGGGATTCGGGATCGGGCAGCCGCCGAGCGGCTCGTCGCAGCCGGAGCTACGCGGCTGGGTACTTCCTCGAGCGTCGCCATCGTGCAACCAGGCCATCGATGAAGCGTCGAACTCTTGTCGAAAAGCTGATCGAGATCGGAGAAGCAGCACTCGATTTAGAAGAAAAGTTCCAGGGTTGGATCACAAAGGTTCACCCTCATTATCAGGCGAGCGCACGCAACCTGGTCCACTACCTGGCCTTCCGCCGCTTCGACCTGCGCCCGCTCCAAGAGGAGCTTGCCGACCGAGGGCTCTCTTCGCTCGGACGGGCGGAAGGCTGCGTGCTCTTCAGCCTGCAGGCCGTCCTGCAGGCGCTGGGGGCAGAGGTCCCCACGCGACTGGCCAAGGCCCGCCCGCCGCTGACCCGGCTGGAGGGCGCACAGCTTCTTCAAGCGCACACGACTTCTCTTCTTGGTCCCAAGCCGGAGGGTCGAAACTCCGCCATCATGGTGACGATGCCGGCGGAAGCGGCGCAGGATCCAGAGCTCACCCGCCGGATTCTGCGAGCAGGCATGGATATCGCGAGAATCAATTGCACCCATGACAGCGAGGCCATCTGGCTTCGGATGGTGAAAAACCTCCGCCGGGCGGCTCGAAAGGAGAATCGGCCGATTCGCATCATCCTAGACCTTGCGGGACCAAAGCTGCGGACCGGCGCCATACGGAACGGACCGCGCTTCACCGCCTGGAAGCCCGTTACCGATCGATTCGGCCGCGTGATCCAGCCCGCGCAGATCGGGCTCTTCGCAGTGCCGCCAGGCCGCCGCATGCCCGAAGGGATCTCCGCCACCCTCCTTTTTCCTGAGGACTGGTTACGGGAGCTCGCGCCGGGGATGGACGTTCTCTTTTTCGACATCCGCGGGAGGCCCCGCTCGATCCGGATCGTGGAACGACTCGAGGGAGGTCTGCTGGCTGAGTCTCGCCAAGGCGCGACGGTCTCGGAGCAGACGGCTTTTGTTTCCTTCGATCCGGCTCCTAGTCTGGAGCATCTCGACCAGCGGGCCGCATTCGCTCAGGGGCTGGGCGATACCAGCTCCTTCCTGCTTCTCTATCTTGGAAACCGCTTCCGGTTGGTCTCACCGGACTCCAAGGATCGCGTTACCTTCCAAGGGAAGAGAGCGCTTCCCGCAATCGAGGTGGAACCGGCCGGGGTTTTGTGCTCCTTGCGCAAGGATCAGACCATCTTGTTTGACGATGGGCGGATCGCAGGGGTGGTCTGCACCGCCACGCCGAGCGAAGTGGTCCTCGAAACCACCCGAGCCCAGCCTCGGGGAGAGAAACTCGGCTCAAATCGGGGAATCAACCTCCCGGAAACCGATCTCGACCTCCCTCCTCTCTCCGCAAGAGACCGCGCTCTGCTTCCCTGGATCATCGAGCACGGGGAGATGGCATAGGCCTCTCATTCGTGCGCAGTCCTGCCGATGTGACGACCCTACAGGATGCTCTACGGCAAGCCGGCGACGAAGGACTTCCGATCATCATCAAGATTGAAACCCGGAAGGCGTTCGAAGCACTCCCCGCGACCTTGCTCACGGCGATGCGCAGCCCATCGGTCGGGGTCATGATCGCCCGGGGGGATCTGGCAGTGGAGTGTGGATACGAACGGCTCGCGGAGGTTCAGGAAGAAATCCTGTGGGTATCGGAAGCCGCGCACCTGCCTGTGATTTGGGCGACACAAGTGCTGGAAACGCTGGCGACGACGGGAACTCCCTCCCGAGCGGAAGTCACCGACGCGGCCATGGCGGAACGATCGGAGTGCGTGATGCTCAACAAAGGGCCTCATCTTGAAGAGGCCCTCCACTTCCTGGACGATGTCCTGCGGAGAATGGAAGCCCACCAGACGAAGAAGCGATCGATGCTCCGGCGGCTGCATCTAGCGGACCTTTTCGAGAAGAATAGCGCACCCACCGACAAGCCGGCGGCGCGAAGGAAGCCCGGATGTTTGTGATCGGCCAGCGTGCTTAGCCTGCCTGTCTCACCAGCGTTCTCCTGCAGCTTGCGAAATGGACCCGGCTGCTTCGTTGGGACTTGGTTTTCCCTCCTCGCAGTATGTCGTCCGACAGCTTCGGGGGAAAACCTGTGCCCCGCCTTGCATCCAAGCTCATTCGCCGCGCCTCGGGTACGAACTTTGTGAGATAGGCAGTCTAGGCGAGAAACCGGGCGAGAACGTCTCCCTTGTCGAGCTTCGTCAAATCGGAGGGAATCGTCTTGACCAGCCGTTCCCGGGTAGAAGAGGACAGCTTCTCCAGGAGCCTCGGAAGCACTTCGGAGCCGGCGGCCAAGCCCCAACGTTTGCAATCTTCCCGATGGATTAGGGCGTCAATCTCCTGAGCCAGTTGCCCCAGCAATCGCTTGCGAATCTCCAGTTCGAGGGTGTTCTGCTCTCCGGCGGGACGCCCTAACGTAATCTTTCCGGTTCGAACCGAATAGCGCCCGGGCTCATCTGTTTCGATATCCGCCAGTTTCTTATGCGCCTCCGGAAGAATCTGATCCACGAGGTTCTGAACATGGATTTTCCCGGAAAGCTCGTCCACCGATACCCGATATGCCTTGAGATGCCCCAAGTCCGCCGTGATTAACGCCTCTATCCGCATGAGATCTTCCGCCTAGTCCACTCGTTGGTTTCGTTCGTTCCTGCTCCCGACCCATTCCTCCGGACCGGGTTTTGAGCCGATTGTTTAACCTAGGGACTTTCCCCTGCTCTCGTCAAGACACCAGAAAGAGGTCCGATTGACGGCAGGCGCCTCACGGGATACTCTGGGGTTTCGCTCCCGTTCGGACGCGGAAAGGTACCCTTCCATTGATGAAAGCTATGGTCTGGGACGGGCCCGGAAAGGCTCTTGTCGAGCGACAGTTGCCCACGCCCGAACCGGGGGAGGGCGAGATCCTCGTCAAGGTCAGCGCCTGCGGGGTCTGCCGGACCGACCTCCATGTCGTCGACGGCGAGCTTTCAGAGCCAAAGCTCCCCCTCATTCCCGGCCACGAGGTCGTTGGGAAGGTCGCGCGCCTGGGCCCGGGGGCAAAACGGTTCGTGGTCGGGCAGCGGGTGGGAATTCCTTGGCTAGGCAAAACCTGCGGGCACTGTCGCTTCTGCCGCAGCGCCCGGGAAAACCTCTGCGAAGATCCCGAATTTACTGGTTACACCCGCAATGGAGGCTATGCGGAACACCTGGTAGCCGACGAGCGGTTTGCCTTTTCCCTGCCTGAGAGCTACGGCGACGGGGAAGCCGCTCCGCTTCTCTGCGCCGGTCTCATCGGCTACCGCTCCTATCGGCTAGCTGAATCCGGGGAGAAGCTAGGCTTCTATGGATTCGGAGCCGCAGCGCATCTTCTGATCCAACTCGCCGTCGCCCAAGGGAAAGAGGTCTACGCCTTTACCCGTTCCGGTGATATCGCCGCGCAAAGCCTGGCTCGGGAGCTGGGCGCAGCCTGGACGGGCGCTTCGACCGAAGCCCCTCCCGTTCCTCTCGATGCAGCCATCCTCTTCGCTCCGGCCGGCGAGTTGATTCCAGCCGCCTTGCGCGCGCTCGATCGAGGCGGGAAGGTCGTCTGTGCCGGGATTCACATGAGCGACATCCCTTCCTTTCCCTACCGTCTCCTCTGGGAAGAAAGGCAGATCGCCTCGGTTGCCAATCTCACTCGGCAGGATGGCGAAGAATTCTTTTCCTTGGCAGCGCGCGTGCATTTTCGTACTCATATCCACTCCTACCCGCTTTCGCAGGCAAACGAGGCGCTCAGTGCGCTCCGGGAGGGCCGAGTCGCGGGTGCGGCCGTACTAATTCCTGGCAGTTGAAGAGAGTGGTTCCGATTTTTGGGAAAAGAGTGTCTTTTCCCGTTGAAGAGCAAAACAAATCCTGGAGGGAAATGACCGAAGTCCGAGTAAAAAAAGGCGAATCGATCGATAAGGCGTTACGACGGCTCAAGCGCAAGCTCGACCGTGAGGGAACGCTACGAGAAGTGCGAGCGCGGCGATCCTTCGAAAAACCGTCCGATCGCCGACGCAGAAAGGCGAAGGAAGCCCGGTTAAAGGTGTTCACCTTCCATCTTGGTGCCCGCTAGCAGCCATTTCTCACAAATTTCGTAGCCTAGGCGCGGCGACGGTTTTCCCCCGAAGCTGAATGAGGACATACGGCAAGGATGGAAAACCAAGCGAGAGCGAAGCAGACTCCCACCCGCAAGCCGCAGGGGAAAGCTTGTGTGGAGTCGAGGAGTGGCGCGGTGCGACGTAGGAGAGCCATAGCGGGGGCTGCCCCTTTCGGTATGACAGTGCCTGAGTATCTCTCCCTATCGGCCGTTTCCACTCCCCGCTCATCAAACCGAACAGGCGGATTTCCCGCATTCGGCTTCCGGACAAGGTTGGTACAGGATTATGCCCACGGTAAGCTCCTCGTACAGCTCCTGAGGGGGATGAGGTCGAACTTGCCTTCGCTTTCTCCTGCAACGTCATCTGGAGCTTCCGAACACGCAAGGGAGGTTGTAGGCGTACCGCCACTCTCCGTTCTCGCTCCTTCCGACGTTTCCCTTGAACTAAGGCCCCTTCCCTCCCTCGGACTTTCTCCGAGCTCACAGGTAGTATGGACCTATCCGACTCCCACCTGGTCCCGCTTCGGCCCCTCGCAGGGCAGCGGTCGGTCCGCTCGGGGCCAACCCGAGCTCCCGGCCAGATGGGCCTCCCGTGTTGATGCATCGTCCTTTGCCCGCATGCCCTCGCCCAATACCCCGGCGGCTCTCCCCAGTGCACGTATTGCTCTCCTTCCCAGGGAGACAACGGCCTTCGCTTCTTTCTCACGAGCTCGGCGTCCGCATTGCCCGTTTCGAGGCTTTGTTCAGCGTTCACTTTCCTTAGGGCCTGCTTGCTCGCTGACCCGCTTCCCGGGCCTTTTCCCCCAGAGGCTTCGACCGCTGGCGTTACCACCAGTAGCCGCTCCGAGTGCTTCCGGCTGGAGCAATCGTTGCCGGGTGGAGATCACTCCCTCCCCACTGGGCGATACACCCTTTTCACGGCGCACGAGAAATGGCGGCTAGAGCCGACCACTTCCTTTTGCCTCTCGCCAGCCGCTCAGGGGAGCATCCGGATGGAGAATGAGCCAGATTTCCAGCCGATGGGCGGAAGGTCCTGGGCTCACTCCGGGACCCTTTACCAAGGGAAGCTGCGCTCCACGACAAGAGGCAATGACTTGCCCGGCGGGAAGATGCTCGCCTTCCACCAGCTGTTTTGCGACGGCCGAGGCGCGCAGGGAGGAGACTTCCCAGTTGGACAGGGAAGCTTGGCGGGAGCTCGCAGTCGTGGGAGACGGATCGGCGAAAGCCGTGACCCGAACTTCGGGCGACTCCGGAAGGGATTGCAGGCCGGCCGCCACTTCGTGAAGGAGCGTCAGGCCAGAAGTCCCGATCTTGAGTCCTGCTCCGGGGAAAAGGGTGCGATGGTCGAGGACGATCACGATCCGGTCTTCTCGCCGGAGGATTGCCGCTTCCTTGGCGTTCAGCCGTGCCGCGAAAGCTTTATCCAACCTCTCCTCCAGAGTCCGAAGCTCCAGGGTTTCCGAGGGCGAAAGACTTTGTGATCTCGGCTCTTCCTTTTTCGAATCGTCCATTCCATTCCCAGCCGCAGACTGTCCGATAAGCTCTTGCTGCAACCGCAGCAGGCTGCCCGTCTGGCCGAGCTCGGTCTGCAGCTGATCGACCACCGCGTGAAGCTTTTGGTTTTCTCTTCGCAGAAGCTCAGACTCGCCTTGCAAGGCTCGTGCCTTGCGGTCTTGAACCGTAAATGCACCGTGAAAGTGGAAGGTCCCAATTCCGAGGAAGACGCAGACGGCGATCCAGAAGAGAAGTCCACCCATGCCTCCGTACGGGATCACGCTCGGACGGCCCTTGGGAACGTCGACCAAAATGACGTTGGGCTTTTGACTCTCCATTTCCGTTACCAGGGGACTCTACCGGCAGGCCCGTCTGGCCGCATTGGCAGAGAAACAGTCATGACGTCGGCCCTCTAATTCGGGCCGGTTCCTACCGCTTTCTGCACGGGAGCGTCCGTAGCGGAACCCGCCGCGGAGGTTTCGACCGTGACGGCGGGAGTGCCGGAGTCTCCTCCCGGATTATCCGCAGGCCGCTCCCCAGCCAGGAGGGAAAAGTGCTTGGTTTTCCCGTTTCGGAAAATGGCAATCTTCATCGGTTGACCCACGGGTGCGTAAAAGGATGCATCCACGACGTCCGCCAAGTGGTGGATCGGCCTTCCGTTAATCCGTTCGAGCTGATCCCCCTCTTGCAGTCCACTCGCCTTGGCCGACGAGTCGGGAAAGAGCCGGCTGATGATGACGGCGCTCTTCGTTCGATCATCACCGGCCATAGCCACGCCGACCCCGGCCCATGCATACCGGACCCGACCATGCTGCCGAACGTCCGCGATCACCCGCTCCGCAGCTCTACCGGGCAATGCATACGCCCACCTTCCCTCATTGACGACCGCCGTCACCACGCCAACGACAAACCCTTGGAGATTAAGCAGCGGCGCTCCCAGCTCCCCCGGGCTGACGGTGACATCAACCCGCAAATGCGATACGCAAAAGAGCCGATCTTGAAACTGCCGATCCAAACCCAGCACTACTCCCACGAGAGGCGACACGGATAGATTGAATGGATATCCCACTCCGACCACAAAAGCTCCCGGCGGCGGTTCACCTCCAGAAGCAATGTGGAGAAAAGGCGTGGCGCGAGCGGGTTTAGTCCGCAGCAGCGCCAGCCCACTCCGGCGATCCTCCCCCACCAGGACGGCTGGCAAGATCCCACTTTCCGACTCTACTCGGATCTCCTGCCCTTGACCGACGAGTTCCGTGAGTGTGACGACCGAGCCACCGGCGTCGATGAAAAAGCCAGTTCCGACCGTGTCCACTGAGTGGCTCCGCACCCGGACACGCACGACGGAGTGCTGAGCGACTTCGAATATGCGCGTGACTTCGCTACCGAGAGCGGCGACGGATTCCTGCCATGCCAGACAGGGTATCGCGCTCGAGGCGAATAGCAGAACGCTAGCCGAAAAAAGGGAAATTCTAGAAGTCAACGCTGGCTTCATACCGGACGGGAAGCACGCTCACGAACGATCGCTCTCCATTCTCCCGGCCTTTTGCCTTAGTTGTCAATTCTCCTCTAGGTCCCGATGCTCTTGATGCTCCCGGCGCAGTCGTGGGTGTAATAATGGATGGCTCTATGGTCCCCCTCGGATCACGGAGTAGATCCTGGTTCGCCGTGAACCAATGCGCTGGGGAAGCAGCTTCGGCAAGCGATGAAGTTCCGCCCGTAGAAAAAGCCACTTTTGATGCCGAGTGGTCGTGGTGCAACGCAAGGATTGCGGCTGAGCCGAAAAGAACCAGCGGGAGAGCGTATCGAACGAGCAGGGGTCGCATATCCGACACGGGGAGAGGAAAGAGTTCCGCGAACCGATCCCACCAGCGAGGACGGCCCACAAGCTCCTGCCGCAGCCGCCGGTGTACCTGCCCCAGCATCGTCTCGAAATACTCAGGAGTTGCCTTTTCCACGACACGATTGGCAAAGAAGTTGCGCAACTGCTCGTTGAGTTTCCTCTCGCCCGCTTGCTTTCCGTTCATCGTTGGCCTCAAACTTTGCTCCGTTGCCACCGAAGCCGTCAAACATAATTACGCAGCAATTGCTGCAAACGTTTATGGGCGTAAAAGAGACGGGAGCGAACCGTTCCTTCCGAACAACCGAGAATCTTTGCGATCTCTCCATGGCTCAGACCTTCCACGTCGAAAAGGGTGACCACCGCCCGATGGGCTTCGCTCAACTGGCCAAGCGCTTGATCGAGCTCTCGATGAAGCTCCTGAAGCTCGATCTTCCGCAGAGCTTCCTTTCCCGCCGATTCGTCCACGAACGCCTCTGGCGTTCTCTCTTCCTCGTCCCCTTCGCCGGTGCTGCCTGCCACCCGAAAGCGGGCGACTTTCCTCCGATGGCTAATCGCCGTATTCACGGCGATCCGATAGATCCAGGTATAGAATGAGGCCCCGATCCGGAATCGCCCCATGTTGCGATAAGCCTTTACAAACGTTTCCATGAGAACGTCATTTGTATCCTCGTGATGGAGCAGCACTCCATAGATCACCCGATAGAGGCGCGCCTGATACCGCTTGACAAGCTGATCGAACGCGCCAAGATCACCGCTCTGTAGAGAGAGGACCAGTTCTCGGTCGGTAGGTTCTCGAATCGGAACGTCCGGCGTGGGTTTTTCCATGCAAGATCAGAAAAGGGCTGACGCAGATAGCTTAGTCTCGCCGGATCGAGAAGCAACGTCTTCCTTCGCCCGGGCAACCGCTTCCCTCGACTCGTCGTCCTCCACGCTGCCTTTGCCTGCCCCGGGGAGAAAAATCAACGCGGCTGCCCTCCGGGCTGCGGTCAAGCGTCTGCCCCTCCTCCTCGCCGAAGCCCGGAGCACCGCTCCCTCGTACCCCGCCGCGATGGAGGTAGCCGTCCCCTCGGAGCCATGGAAGGAGCCCGCTGCGCCAGGCACGCCCGCAGAGCTTCTGCGGCGGGTGAGCGCCAAGCTCCTGGAGGATGGAACCCCGGCTCAGTCCCCTTCGCCATCTTTCCCGAAAACGACTGCTTCCCCGCAACCACCACCTGCGCCGGTAAGGCGGGTCGCCCCGAAAATCTACGCCTGGTCTCTCTGGTTTGCCGCTCTCGTAGTTTCTGCCCAAGCCATGGCGCTTTTGTCGGTATTCTGGCTCCGTCACAGGATCAAGGGGGACACACGCGCCCCTGCCCTGATGCCCAGCGCCCGACTCATGCCTCCGTCGCAGGATCCGCCGCTGGCGCTGCTTGCGCCTCGGCCTCCCGTTCCGTCCACCCAATACGATCATCGTCCTCGATCGCTCGTCCTCGATCCCCACCCCAACGGTGGACGCTTGGCTCCTCCCGCCCTGACCAACCGAGAACGGGTGGCGGCTCTTCTCCAGGAAGCGCAACGTTTTCGGAGCGAAGGAGATCGATCAATGGTTCGGGCAGCCCTCGCACGAGCGGAGGATCTCGAGCCTCAAAATCCAACCGTCCTGGAACGACAAGGGGAATTGGCCCAAGAAGAAAAGAACGTTTCGCGTGCTACGGATTACTGGAGTCGGATCATTTCGATGGGCCCGGCCGCGGGGGCATCCTACGAAAGGGCCCGCAGCCGCCTCCAAGAAGCGGCGCAAGCGGAAGGCACCGATTCCAGTGAGGCGACCTTCCGTCATCGGGTCAAAACCCCCCTTCGCCTCCTCGGAGTCGAGCGCAGGAACGGCAACGGCAGCCCATTTGGCCAGGAGTTGCTTTTCCGTTTCCGGATCGCCGCCGACCCCAGAACGAAAATCTCCTTGGAACAGACGAGTTACCAGTTCTACGCCTACGATCAGATCGATTCGGGAATCATCGTGCCGACCAACGCTCATATCACCGTCGCCTTCGAGAATGCCTTCCCGTCCTGGGGAGGCAACCGCGTCGAAGTGCTTCGGGTCGTCTATCGCTTGGATCATCCCGTCCCCCATCAGCGCTTCTACGGGTATGTTTTCCGCCTCTTTTACAGCGGCCTCTTGCAGGATCAGCGCGCCGAGCCGCCCGAGCTGCTCTTACGATTACCTTCCGCGAAGGGGAAGTGATCTTTTCCTCGTTCAATAGCAGTAAAAGACGGCGGCTCGGACATGCCGGTCAGCCGGGACGGCCTTCCGAAGCAAAGCTCCCCGCAGGAGACTCTTCGGGCGCCGCGGCTTCCCGCTTGTGGGACGGCCTGCCGTCCGGTGGCGTCTGCGCCTCGTTGTTCTCACCCATCCCGGAGGCCACCGCCAAGATGCGCGCGGCGGCCCGGGCGCTCGCTCCGGGCGCGGCGATTGGGCGCAAGGTCTCGCGCATCGCCTGGGCCATCCGAGAACCCTCAGCGGGGTTGGCCAGAAGATGCAGCGCCGCCTCGGCAATCGAGCCCGCGGTCAGCCTTTCCTGGACGAACTCGGGAATGATTTCCTCATCGGCCAAGAGATTGACCATGCTCAAAAAACGGACCTGAACCACCCACTTGGCAACGCTGTACGTAATCGGATTGGCCTTGTAGACGAGAATCTGCGGGGTACCGACCGCGGCGCATTCGAGGGAAGCGGATCCCGAGCAGAGCAACGCCAGGCTGCAACGGGAAAGATGGGAAAGAGGGTAGCCGACTCGTAAACGAACGTTGCAGCCCGGTTCGCACGCGGCCAACCATTCGCGGGCGTAAGCTTCCCGCCGGGCATCGGGAAGAATCCAAAGAAAATCCAAGTCGTCCCGCCTCGCCTGCATTTCCGCGGAGGCTGCCAAGAGCAACGGTAGATGGCGCTGGATTTCGCTCTCCCGGCTGCCAGGCAAGAGAGCGATCGTACACCGGAAAGGAGGCAGCTCCGGCCGCTCGTTGACGATTAGCCGATCCCAGAGCGGATGACCCACCCAAGAAACAGGAAGCGACGTTCCCCGTTGCTTGTACCACTCCTTTTCGAAGGGGAAAAGGGCAAGCAATTCGTCGACGTTCTCCGCCAAAAGCTCGGCGCGCTCGGCCTTCCAGGCCCACACTTGGGGGCTTACATAAAAAATCACCTTAAGCGATGGCAAGCGGCGGCGGAGAACACGAGCCATCCGCAAGTTGAATCCCGGATAGTCGATCAGGATCACCGCCTCGGGGCGAACGGCCTCGATTTCGCGCACGAGCCGGTGGAAGAGTTTCCGCAGTTCCGGGTAATGTCGGAGAACCTCCACGAGGCCCACGACGGCATGCTTGGTAAGATCGACCGTCTGTCTTTGACCGGCCGCCGCCATCTTCGGGCCGCCCGCGCCGCGGAAAATTGCCTCCGGCTCTTGCCGCCGGAGCGCTTCGATCAACAAAGCTCCCAGGGTGTCTCCGCTCGGCTCTCCGGCAACCAGGTAGAATCTTCTCTTCCGATGCGGTCGCCTCATGGAACAGTCACCGCCTCTCCGATCCGATCCGAAATCTGCATAGCCAAGTCGAGAGCCGCAATCCCCTTGGTTCCATCCACAACCGGAACCACATGGGATCTCACGCAATCGACGAACGCGGCGATCTCGAGTCGGAGGGGTTCATCCTTCTCGACCGGAATCGGTTCCCGTTCGATTGTCCCATTCTTCTTCCGGTAGATCTCACCGCACTGGTCTCCATAATCGAGGGAGAGGTAGGCGTCGTCCTGAAAGATCCGGATCTTACGCATCTTTTCCGGACTGACCCGGCTACACGTCAAATTGGCAATGGCACCACCAGCAAAGCGGATGCGCGCGTTGGCAATATCCTCGGTCCGGCTCAAGACGGCCACTCCGACCGCATCGATGGAAACTACCGGGCTACGGACAAGATGCAGGATGATCTCCAGATCGTGAATCATGAGATCAAAGACCACGCCGATCTCGGTGTTCCTGCCAGGATAGGGGCAGAGGCGATGGGCCTCGATGAAGCGAGGGGTGCGCAGAAGGGGCTCCATCGCGCGGAAGGCGGGATTAAAACGCTCCACATGGCCCACCTGCAGCAGCAACCCCTTCTCACGAGCCAGGAGAACCAGCGCCCGCGCTTGCTCGACCTTGTCGGCAATCGGTTTCTCGACCAGCACGTGACAGCCGGCTTCCAGACAAGCCGTTGCCACCGCGAAGTGCGTCGCTGTGGGAGTCGCGATCGTCACGGCCTGAGAGCGCGCGGCGAGCGCAGCCAGGGAGACACATGGCTCCGCTCCACAGAGTTCCGCCACCTGACGGCACCGCTGCTCGTCCACGTCGAAGACGCCGACGAGCTCGGTTTGCGGAAGCTCCGCGCATAGGCGAGCATGATGCCTGCCGATATGGCCGACTCCGACCACCCCGATCCGAATTGGCTGCATCAAGAGGTCCCTCCATCTTCTCTCATTCCGTATAGAGAAATCCCCACCTCCTCGGCAAGCCGGACGACCCTCTCCTTTTCCAAGATCAACGTTCTGCCCGCCTCGCACACGATGAGCGCCACCCCGGATTTTCGAGCCATTTCGATCGTCTGCCAACCGATTGCCGGCACGTCGAATCGGAAATCCTGGTCTGGTTTGCTGACCTTGATCAGCACGGCCTTGCCGCGCCCTAAGCCCCCTCCGCGCTCTAAAGTCTGGTCGGTTCCCTCGAACGCCTCCACGGCAAGGACCGTGCCTTGCTTCACGACCAGGGACTGACCGATATCCAGCCGCGCGATCTCTTTTGCCATCCGAAAGCCGAAGCCGGCGTCCTCCTTCTGCCTCGGCCGAAGAGGGGGCCCTCCAAAATGGCCTGCGGGGGCAAGCTCCTCCTCCAGATACGTCGTAGCAGGCATCAGCACGACTCCGGACGCCCGCAACTCCTTCGCGATGGCTCCGAAGATGGTCGCCGCGTTTCTCACCTTGAGACTGGCCAAAAGCAACAGAGCTTTCAGGTCGGGACGCAAGTTAAAAAGATGAGAGGGCGCCACGGCTCCAGCCATAACGGCGCGGGAAACGCCGCTTCGGCGAAAGAAACGGAGCATGCTCGCCAACTGCCCCACACGGAGCCATTCGGTCTGACTGCTGAGCTTCTCGACTTCCGGATCCGTCTCCCCAACGAAGGCGACTGTGCTGACCCGCTCGACCCCGGCGCGACGGGCTGCTCGCGCTAGCAAGACGGGGTAGATGCCCCGACCGGCGATCAACCCTAGCCCGTCCTCTCGTATGCTCTCCTGTCCATCCATGGGACTTCGTTCCGGTTTTCCTCGTTCCAAGCCGCTCGACCGTGATGCGGAACAATTCAAACCTTGACCGTAGGATGAAGCGTTCGTAACTTTTTTCGCAAGGCGTTTCGCTGAGAAGGAAAAGGTGGAAACTTGCAGGGTTTCCACTTTTTTCTTTGGAAGTATCGCCGGAGAGAGATATGAATCAAGAAGTCTTGGCCCTCATCGAATACATGGCGAGGGAGAAAGGCATTCAGCGGGAAGCCTTCCTGGAAGCTATGCAGGCGGCGCTTCTCGCTGCGGCCCGTAAGAGTATTGGGCCGGCTCGGGATTTGCGGGTGGAAATTCACCCGAAGACCGGCAAGATCACGGCGCGGGCAAATCTTGAGGTTGTGGAGAAAGTCGTTGATCCCCGAGACCAGATTTCCTTGAAGCGGGCCAAGGAGTTGGACCCATTAGCCCAACCGGGCCAGTTGATCGACATGGAGGTCACCCCTAAGGACTTTGGTCGCATTGCCGCGCAAGTGTTTAAGCAATCGATCAATCAAGCCCTCCGTTCCATTGAGCGGGAGATGGTGCTCTCGGAATTCAAGGATCGTGTGGACCACATCGTGATGGGGACGGTGCGCCGTTTCGAGCGCTCAGATGTGATCCTGGATCTCGGTCGCTACGAGGGCATCATGGCGACACGGGAGCGAGTACCGGGCGAGGAGTATGTGGTGGGAGACCGGATTCGCGCCTACGTGCTTGCCGTGGACAATACCTCGCACGGCCCACAAATTCTCCTCTCTCGCAGCCACCCCAATTTCGTTCGCAAGCTGCTGGAGATGGAAGTGAGCGAAGTGGCGGACCATACGGTTGAGATCAAGGCAATGGCCAGGGAGCCCGGGTTTCGAACCAAAATCGCCGTATGGAGCGCTAACCCGAAGATCGACCCGGTGGGAGCCTGCGTCGGCGTACGCGGTGCGCGCGTCAAGAACATCGTGCGGGAGCTCCACATTGAAAAGATCGACCTCTTCCGCTGGTCATCGGACGTGACCGAGTTGGCCGTCGAAGCGCTCAAACCGGCTCGGATCAAAAGCGTTGAGATCGATGAGGTGGGCAAGCGCGTGAAGGTCGTGGTGGATGAGGAGAATTATTCCATCGCCCTGGGGCGAAAAGGAAAGAACGCATGGCTGGCAAGCAAGATCACCGGATGGGAAATCGACGTCGCCCGGGAGCAATCCGCCGAAGAGAACTTTGCGCAAAAGCTGGCCCGGGCAACCGAAGAGATGGCAACCGCGCTCTCCGTCGATCCGTCGACGGCGGAACAGATCGTGCGGGCTGGATTTTTAAGCCCAGCCGCTGTAGCGGAAAGCGAAGAGACGGATCTTGCCTCGGTGCTTCCTCAACTTGACTTAGCCACCGTAAAACAGCTGCGTGAAAACGCACGGCTTTGTGCCAAAGCCTCTTAAGCTTCCGAGTATTTCATGCCGAAAACCAAGCAGACCATTTCCCCACCAGGGCCGAAGGACGATCCGGCGACCTTCGCGAGCCCAGCACCCTCAATGGAAAAACCTGAGAAGGAGGCTCCCGCTCCGTCCGATGCGGCGGACAGAAAAGCGATTTCCCTGCGAGGGCCGATCGCGGTCCGAGAGTTGGCTGAATTATTGGACATCAAACCATTCCAACTGATCCATCACCTCATGGAGTTGAACATCTTCCCTACGCTGACCCAGCTTCTGGACGAAGACGTCGTCAAAAAAGTTGCCACGCGCATGGGCTTTGAGGTCCTGACGGAGCGCAAGGAACGGCATGGACCTCCTCCGCCGCCTTCCAAGGTTGTCGAAGAGCCTCCGCCGGCTCCTCCGGCGGAACCCGACTTGCAGCTTCGCTCTCCGGTCGTAGCGTTCTTGGGCCACGTAGATCATGGAAAAACTACCCTCCTGGATGCGATCCGGCACACCCGCGTGGCGGCGGGAGAGGCAGGGGGCATCACCCAGCATATCGGCGCGTACACGATCCATCACGGAGGAAAGTCGATCACCTTCATCGACACGCCGGGCCACGAAGCCTTTACGGCCATGAGGGCTCGCGGCGCCTCGGTCACCGATATCGTCGTTCTCGTCGTGGCGGCGGACGACGGCGTAATGCCTCAAACGATCGAGGCGATCGACCACGCGCGAGCGGCAAACGTACCGATGTTAATCGCCATCAACAAGATCGACGCACCCGGAGCCAATCCGCTCCGCGTCAGGACGCAGCTCCAGGAGCGTGGGCTCGTTCCGGAAGAATTTGGCGGCGACACCATCTTCTGCGAAGTCTCAGCCCTCAAGGGAAATGGAATCGATCATCTTCTCGAGATGATCCTTCTCCAGGCAGAGGTTCTTGAGTTGCGTGCCCATTTCGATGGCCCGGCGGCTGGACGGGTGATCGAGGCGCAAATGGAGACCGGTCGAGGACCAACGGCTACCGTTCTGGTGCTAAAGGGGACTCTCCGCACAGGGGACGTCGTGCTCTGCGGTGCTTATTGGGGGCGGGTTCGGGCGCTGATCAACGATCTCGGGAAGACGGTTCGAGAAGCATCACCGTCGATTCCTGTCAAAGTTATTGGTCTGAGCGGCCTTCCTTCTCCCGGAGAAGAACTGCTCGTGGATAGCGATGAACGTAGGGTGAGGCAGATCGCGGAGGAACGCCTGGCAGCTTTGAAACGCCCGCGCCAGGAAGAGGGTCCAACGGTCACCCTGGAAAATCTCTTCGAGGCGATCGCGGAAGGTCAGCGCAAGGCCCTCCACTTGGTCCTCAAGGCCGACACCCAGGGTTCGATCGAAGCGTTGGTGGGTCAACTGGACAAGATCCCGAGCAAAAAGGTCGAACTCTCGATCATTCACGCGGCGGCCGGGCCCGTCAGCGAATCGGATATTCTTCTCGCGAAAGCTTCGGAAGGCATCGTGATCGGCTTCAATGTCAAGACCGATAGTTCGGCGGCTGCCGCCGCCAAGCGCGAGGGGGTGCAGATCAAGCTTTTCAGCGTGATTTACGAGCTGGTCGACCAAGTCCGGGATGCCATGGCAGGACTCCTAGAGCCTGAACTTCGGGAAACGGTGCTCGGAACGGCACTCGTCAGGAAGGTCTTTGCGCTCAATAAATTCTCGGTCGCTGGCGTTCTGGTCCAGTCAGGCAGAATGGTCCACAAAGGCCATGCGCGCGTACTCCGCGGCAAACAGCCGATTTACGATGGGAGCATCCAAACTCTCAAGCGCTTCCAAGACGAAGCTCCGGAGGTTCGCGCAGGGCTCGAGTGCGGCATGCGCCTGGGGAACTTCGATGATTACGAACCGAACGACATCATCCAGTGTTATCAACTGGAACGAGTACCTCAAAGCCTCTGAGGGCCGCACTCTCATAGCGGGCTCGTCCTCAGGCCGCTCGTCGGATGACGGCCTCCCTTGCCTTCGGACTTTTTTACCCTCGCCCGTTGTTCGTCTCGTCTCGCTTCTCGGAAATCACTTGGAGCCGCTACCATGGGTACACATCGAACCATTCGGGTCTCTGAAGTCATTCGAAAGGAACTTTCTCAGCTCTTTCAAAGGGAGGTATCGCTCGAAGGATTGCTGCTCACGATTTCCGCGGTCGAAACAACCCCCGATTTAAAAGAAGCCTTCGTCTTTGTCAGCGCGTGGGAGTCTCCCATTTCGAAGGAACAACTGCTCTCCCTGCTCTATCGTCATCGAAGGGAGTGGCAGCATCGCCTCGGAAAGAAACTCCAGTCCAAGTTCACTCCCCAACTCTCGTTTCGCTTCGACGACTCCCTGGAACGAGGCGATCGCATCCTGCGCATCCTACAGGAAATCGAACGGCAGCAAGCGCCCGCCGAGAACCCGCTCGCTAATTCGCCGTCGGCTCCGCCGGACCCTGTAGAATAAATCGGGCCTTCTGCCACAGGCCAGGAAGGCCGGTCACCTCTCTGGCCGCTACCTCTGTCTCGATTCGCGAGTAGATCGTCCATTCGATCCTTCGGCCAATGGCCTCTTCGGCCGCTGCAGACTGCGGCTTCCCCATCTGCCGATAGATGGAAGCAAGACGAAGGCGAGCGAGGAAATCTTTCGGCCTCTCCTCGATTGCCCGGGAGAGAGCCAAGGCGGCTTCTTCCGCTCTTCCACTCTCCAACAAAGCCTCGGCAAGGCCTTGATAGAGCAAGGGTGCCTTGGACTGATTCCGGAGGGCGGACGAAAAAAACAGACGGGCCGAGCAGCCGTCTCCACGCTGCAGCGCTCTCCACCCTTTCGCAGCCAAACCAACCGTCCCTCTTCCTCTCCGAGTACCCCGAGACCAATCCTCAAACCAAAGATCGACCACCCGACTCTCTTCCATCAGGATCTGCGGGCAAAGCGCGCCTCCGAGCCTGCTCGGTCCCTCCAGCGAACGGAACGTTGAGACACCGATGACCTCCCCCTTCTCATCGAGGACCGGTCCTCCGCTATTACCGGAAAATGTGGGGACGTCAACGTCAAAGGAAGGAGATCCATGGTAAGGGTGTTGGCGGAACCCGATCACCCTTCCAGTGGCCGTGGTAGGTCCGATGCCGAGAGGATACCCTAGGATGCGGATCGGCTCCCCGGGTACCGGAAGGCGATTCCGAAGCTGCAAGCTTCTCGCCTCCGCCCTGGGCGGAAGATTGACATGCACCAAGAGCAAGTCGCCTGCTTCCGCCAAGATGCGATCGACCCGGACCGGATTGCCTCCGCCATCCAGAATGCAGCAGAAGAGCGCCCTCGACAAGAGGTGACGATTCGTGATGAGTTGCCCATGCGGATTGACAAAAAAACCGCTTCCGGTCAATCGGACGATGCCATGGCCATCGTCTTGTTGGTAGGTGATCACCCGAACGATCGCCTCGTTCGACTGCTCGCCACCTTCGAGGCGAATGCCGACCGCAAAGCCAACCGTAGGCAGCAACCCCAACGTTAACACGGCAACTGTCCGAGCAAACGCGGCAACAGTCTGAACCTTGCGCTCCCTGTTCTTCGCAATCCCGTTCCGCACCGCGCGATCACGAATCGGAACCGGGCGGCGGCGCGAGCACCCCCTGGGCCATTCCTCTTGCAGGATCGAGAGGGCGCCCCTCAGGATCAGCGGCTTACAGCGCGCCTTCCCAGGCATCTTGCGCAGACCGCCAGCCATCGTCTTCCATGTACCGCCGAAAGGCTTCCCCGACAAGGGAAAAGAGCTAGCCGCAACGCTAGCCGCCATTTCTCAAAAGCTTTCTCCTGCGGCTTGCACAATGGGCTTGTCTGCTTCGTTACGCTTGGTTTTCCATCCTTGCAGTATGTCGTCATACAGCTCCGGTGGAAAACCGGCGCCTCGCCTCGCATCCAAGTCCATTTGCGTCGCCTCGGCTACGAAATTTGTGTGCAGTCGAGGAGTGGCGCGGTGCGACGTAGGAGAGCCATAGCGGGAGCTGCCCCTTTCGGTATGACAGTGCCTGAGTATCTCTCCCTATCGGCCGTTTCCACTCCCCGCTCATCAA
>NZ_KB901875.1:740726-740963 GCF_000379365.1 Verrucomicrobium sp. 3C
CTCGCCGGTCCGAGTTGACGGCGTGCGAACAACTCTCTTTACTGTTAGACAACAAAGCGGAAAATCGACCCGCACACAAAAAAGCGGACACTACCGCTTCCGAACACGCAAGGGAGGTTGTAGGCGTACCGCCACTCTCCGTTCTCGCTCCTTCCGACGTTTCCCTTGAACTAAGGCCCCTTCCCTCCCTCGGACTTTCTCCGAGCTCACAGGTGTCGGGTCGGAGGAGGCGCCCAT
>NZ_KB901875.1:741063-874806 GCF_000379365.1 Verrucomicrobium sp. 3C
CATGCCCTCGCCCAGTACCCCGGCGGCTCTCCCCAGTGCCCATATTGCTCTCCTTCCCAGGGAGTCATCGGCCTTCGCTTCTTTCTCACAAGCTTGGCGCCCGCATTGAGCGTTTCGAGGCTTTGTTCAGCGTTCACTTCCCTTAGGGCCTGCTTGCTCGCTGGCCCGCTCTCCGGGCCTTTTCCTCCAGAGGCTTCGACCACCGGCGTCACCACCAGCAGCCGCTCCGGATGCTTCCGGCTGGAGCAATAGTTGCCGGGTGGAGATCACTCCCTCCCCACTGGGCGATGCACCCTTTTCACGGCGCACGAGAAATGGCGGCTAGGACTCGGCGTTAATGCGTCCTGCCGGAAGCGCTTTACAATCCCCCGCCGATGCGAACGAAGCGCATGCACCCCTCCGTTGGGAAATCTCCTGCGCTCTGGAACTCCAGGCTAGGAGCAGTCGTCCGGATAGCCGACTGGATGAGTGTGATGCCATTGCCAGGCACTCTCGACGATTTCCAAAAGCCGGGAATGTGCCGGAGTCCAAGAAAGCTCTTGGCGGATCTTGTGGACATTCGCCACCAAGCGCGGCGGATCGCCCGGGCGCGCGCGGCAGAGCTTATGGGGAATGGGACTGCCGGTGACCTTGCGAGCCATCTCGATCACTTGCAGGACGGAATATCCCTCGCCGGTCCCCACATTGTAGAGGCTCGGCTGCTCTCTCTGCAGCACGGCTAGATGAGCCGCCGCCAGGTCGCGCACATGCACATAGTCCCGGATCGCCGTGCCATCGGGTGTCGAGAAGCCATCTCCATACACTTCCACCGACTCACGTTGTCCCAAGGCCACCTGCAAGATCCGGGGGATCAAATGGGTCTCTTTCCTGTGGTCTTCTCCACGTCGCTCCGAAGCTCCAGCCGCATTGAAATAACGCAAGATGAGCGGAACGATCCCATGGATCTCCGAATACCAACGCAAGATCTTTTCGAAACAGAGCTTGGATTCGCCGTATGGATTGATCGGCCTCGTCTCGCTTCGCTCCTCGATCGGGATCTTCAACGGGAGTCCGTAGACCGCGCAGGTGGAGGAAAACACGATCTTCCGCACCCCGGTCGCCACCATCGAGTCAAGAAGATGGATCCCGTGGAAGACGTTGTTCCGAAAATAGGTCGATGGATCGCGCATCGACTCCGCGACGAGAGCGCTCGCTGCGAAGTGGATGACCGCATCGGGCTTCTCGCTCTGGAAGAGGGCCAGTAGGCGGCCCTGTTCGCTCAAGTCGAGGCAGTGGAACGCGGCCCGTTCATCGACCGCCGCTCGATGTCCCTCCGAAAGATTGTCGACGACTACCGTGGAAATCCCAGCGTCCAAGAGATGCTCGACACAGACGCTTCCCACATAGCCGGCCCCGCCGGTCACCAGGATCTTCATAAGGTCGGGATCCGTGCCGTGGGCCTAGTCCTTGAGATTCATCGAAAGAAGAAACTCGACGTTCGTGTTGGTCTTCCGAAGCCGCTCGAGCAGCAGTTCCATCGCCTCCACGGGAGGAACGGAGGTGAGCGCACGGCGCAACACGTGAATGCGCGCAATCTCGTCTGGATGGTAGAGCAACTCCTCTTTCCGTGTCCCCGACTTGGGGATGTTGATTGCGGGATAGATACGCTTGTCAACCAAGGAACGGTCCAGATGAACCTCCATGTTGCCGGTTCCCTTGAACTCCTCGAAGATGACATCGTCCATTTTGGAGCCGGTGTCGACCAAGGCCGTGGCCAGAATCGTGATGCTCCCGCCCTCTTCCAAGTTTCTCGCCGCCGCAAAAAAACGGCGCGGCTTCTGCAAGGCGTTGGCGTCGACTCCCCCCGTCAGAATCTTTCCGCTGTGCGGCTGGAGCGTGTTGTAGGCACGGGCCAGCCGCGTCAGCGAATCGAGCAGGATGACCACGTCCATCTTGGTCTCCGCCAATCGCTTCGCTCGTTCGATCACCATTTCCGCCACCTGCACATGCCGATCTGGCGTTTCATCAAAGGTCGAGCTGATCACCTCTCCCCGCACGGAGCGCTCCATGTCGGTGACCTCCTCGGGCCGTTCGTCCACGAGCAGAACGATCAGGTGCGCTTTTGGGTGATTTTCGCTCACCCCGTTGGTGATTTTCTGCATGAGCACGGTCTTTCCCGTTCTCGGCGGCGCGACGATCAATCCGCGCTGACCGAATCCGATCGGGGCGACCAAGTCGATTACCCGCAGGGAGGGATCCTTGGACTTCCCTTCGAGAAAAATCCTCCGGTTTGGAAAGAGAGGGGTGAGATTGTCGAAAAAAATGCGATTCCGAACCTTTTCCGGCTCCTCCGCTTCGACGAGATCGACCTGCAGGAGCGAGAAGTATCGCTCCTTTTCCTTTGGATGACGAATCGGCCCGGAAACCGAGTTGCCCTTTTTCAGCCCATTGCGCCGGATCAGCGCCGGCGAAACATAGACATCTTCCGGGCAAGGAAAGTAATTATAGGCGGGAGATCTCAGGAAACCATAACCTTCGGGTAGCACCTCCAAGACACCTTCTCCGAAGATCGGGCCGTTTCTCTGAGCATGGCGGCGAAGAATCTCGAAGATCAACTCGTGCTTCCGCAGCAAGCCGGGATTCTCGATCTGATACCCGGAGGCTCTCTGCTGGAGGTCGGAAAAGGAGAGACGCTGCAGATCGCTCAAGCTCAGCGGCTGGCCGTTCGAATGAGGACGCGACCACGCTCCGCCGCCCTCCTTGTGGTTCTGCTGCTCCGCACCGCGCGGTTCGGCGTTGCTCACCGGATTGCTGCTCCGAGGCTGTCGCTGCTCTCCGGAAGAAGCGACCTCCCCCACCCGGTGACTCCCGACTGATGCACTTTGATTCGGCCCACCTTTGGGTTCACTCTTCTCCTGATCGATTTCATCCGCATTCATTCTTTTTCCAGCGAGGTATCGCTCCTCCCCTCCTCACAAAAAAGGCTACCTTCCCATCGGATACCGTTGCGCATTTATTGTTCCCCGCACGAGAAGACCGAGGCTTTCAAGCCGCGGCACAAGCGAAAAGAAAGCGTGATAGCTGCCGCTCAAGAAGTTCTAGAGAGCCGTCGTTCCAAAGGAGTGCGTCGCTGCGCGCCGCTTTCTTCTCCACTGGCCACTGACTGTCTATCCGTGCCTCCGCTTCCTCCCTTTCCAACCCACGAGCTAGGAGCCGCCGCACTTGCGTCGCGTAGGAGCAACCTACGCAAAGGACTCTCTCAAACTCTCCTTCCAGGGCTGCTTCATGCAAAAGGGGAACCGAAACAGCGATTTTGCCCTTTGGGTTCCGAGCCCTAAAAGCCATCACTTCCTTGCGCCACTTTTCAAGGATGGTGGGGTGAGTCAGCTCGTTTAGCGTCTTCCGCAACTGGGAACAACGAAAAACCATCGACCCGAGCTTTTTTCGATTGATGGTCTGATCTTCATTTAAGATCTGCTCACCAAACACGTCAACCAGTTTTTGCCAAGTTTCCTCTCCCGGAGCCGTCAACTTCCGCGCGATCTCATCGCAATCGATCACGAACCATTCCGCTTGCCGGAGGAGAGCCGCGGTTGTCGACTTGCCAACGGCGATTCCGCCGGTCAAGCCAAGGTAGGAAATTGGCATCGGGAGGTTCGTTCTCGTCGATCGGCCGGGAGGGCGGAGGAGGCCGCATGCCTGACGCCGATGCCCGCCCCTTTTTCTGAATCTCTATGTTCCCCGCCACGGATCGCCAGTCCAGTTTGCACGCAACCCACCCATTCCCAGTTGACAACATCTCTCTTTCGGAAAAGAAGGAGCACGTGACTCTTGATATGGCCTATGCCGCCTGCCAGCGCATTGCTCACCATTACGAGAACTTCCCGGTCGGCCTCCTGGTCAGCCACTCTTTGCGGCCCCATATCCACGCGGTCTATGCTTTTGCTCGGTTGGCCGATGATATCGCGGATGAGGGATACGGGAATCTTGCCGCCGACCACATACCGCCGGAACGGACTGTTCCGGGTCGCCTCGCGGGCCTTCACCGTTTCGAAGCCGCCGTCCGCAATCCGGCCTCCGAGCCGGAGGATGCGATTTTCGTGGCGCTCCACCACACGATCCAGCAGTTCGACCTGCCGATTCAACTCTTCCTCGATCTCCTCAGCGCCTTTGCACAGGACGTGGAAAAGAAGCGCTACGCCTCGTTTGCCGAAGTTCTCGATTACTGTCGACGCAGCGCCAATCCGATCGGCCGGCTCGTTCTCCTGATCCACGGAGAGCGAGAAGAGGAACAACTCGCCGCATCGGACGCCATCTGCACGGCCTTGCAGATCACGAACTTTTGGCAAGATATCTCCATCGATCTTCTCAAAGACCGGATCTATCTGCCGCAAGACGGGATGACGAGCTTCGGAGTGACCGAAGAAAGTCTCCTCGCCGGTCGCGCAGGTCCGGAATTCCGAGCTCTCCTCGCCATGGAGGTGGAGAGAGCCTTTCGGCTCTTCGATGAAGGGTGCGGATTGATGCAGACGCTTCCCCGGCCTCTCCGCTGGGAAATCGAACTCACTTGGCATAGCGGGCGCCGCATTCTCGAAAAGATCGTCGATCTTGATTTCGACACCCTTCACCATCGTCCGACCCTTGGGGTTCTTGACGCTCCGACTCTCTTGGCCAAGGCTTTTTTTTGCATTCGGGACGGCTCGCCCCGTTCGCCGGAGAGAGCCGCCCTCCGCCCTTCCCTACACGCGGGCTAGGGGCACTATTCTCCGCTGATGTCCTTTAAAAAGAGCGACTTCGCGGATCTGCAGCCTTTCCAGGAGATCGGAGAGCCGTTCATAATCTTCCCCGATCTGAAAGCAGGAGTGTGCGTCCGAAGCCAAGGTGAAAGGGATGCCCATCTCTCGGGCCCGCCATAGGATCGCCTCGTCGGGATAAGCCTCGCCCACGGGTTTTCTCCAGCCCGCCGTGCTGATCTCCAGGGCCAAGTCCCTCTCCCGCACCAGAAGCAAGATCTCTTCAAAGTAGCCTAGGAAGTCGTTTTTCGGCCGAAATCCGAATATCTTGATCAAATCCAGGTGAGCCAGGCAATCGATCCAGCCTCTTTCCACGAGCTTCCACAAGGCGGCGGCGTATTCCCGATAAATCTCCTCGATCGGCTGCCGGGAAAAGCCAACATCCTCCCCGGCACGATCAAACGGCCAATCACCCAGAAAATGGACAGAGCCCAAGACGAAATCGAGCTTGTCCCAATTCCGCCGCACCCAAGCGAGTCCGGCGTCGCTACTCTGCGGATCGTTGTCGAGCTCGATTCCCATTCGAATCGTCAGGTCGTCATTTTCTTCGCGCCATTCTCGAAAGCGGTCGAAGTCGACTCCCGCATGATAACGATCGTGGTCGGTGATCGCAAATTCTTGAATTCCTTTCTTGCGGGCCGCGACCGACCAGGGATCGAGCAGTTCGCGGCTGTATGGATGCAGCCGATGGCCCTGGGGATGCATATGATAATCGCTGAAAATCTTCATGGATTGCCTTTCTGCGCGGCGAGTTCCTGCCAAGTCGCTCCCTCTGGCTGGATCGTCTCTCCTTCTCGGACGCCATGTCGGGCGAACCAATCTCGATTGACTTCGAGGGCGAAGCAAACCCGGGAGCTCCGACTGGCAACGATCTTGGTATCCAGCGGCTGAAGATCGTGGACCTCGAGGATGATGCCGTCTCGATCGAGAAAGGCGACCGAAAGCGGAATCGTGGTGTTCGCCATCCAGAATGAGGCCACCCCCTCCCGCGGGAGCAAGAAGAGCATTCCCGCATCCTCACCCAGCACTCGGCGATACATCAGCCCGCGCGAAAGTTCCTCGTGGGTGCGTGCCACCTCGACGGCCAGATGACCTGTGCCTGCCAAAAGATGCAAAGGGGCGGGAGCGATCTCTGCGGTTCTGGCGACCGAGAACGAATTCATCCATCCAAGCTGCGCCAGCAGCAAAAGAAAGGCAACTCCTCCGCATCGTCTCTTGCGCCCGGAACCGGGTAGAGGAAGATTGGTGGAATGACGGCCTTGTACTCGCTCGCTCAAAGGCTCATCCTTGCCCTCGGACGGCACATCCAGAATTAGCGTTTTCCCGCCCGTGCCAAGCGCTTCCTCTCCTCGAACCCTCTGTCTTCTTCTGACCGTCGATCGAAGAAGCCCTATGTTTACAGACTTTCTCCTGACCGCGGAAGAGCGAAGTAGGCAAGGATACAACATTTACCTCTACTGCCTAGACAACGGCGTACGGGAGATCGACGCGCTCCTTCCGCGCGCCAGCCCACGCTTCCGCCTCTTCGGATGCGCCTATGCCGCCCTGCGCCGCTCCCTCCCGCGAAAGGCCGATGTAACCTACGGCGGGCTTGGATTGCTTGCGGACTTAATCCTCGGCACGGACGAATTTCTGGCTTTCTAGCCGCTGAGAGGTTCCGGCGGAACTTTCCGCCCGAGCGAGGGAGCCTACGCTCCGCTCGCTTCGAAGCGATGTTCGATTTCTGGCCAATTCACCAGATTCCAGAACGCCTTCAGCCAGTCGCCGCGCCGGAACTGGTATTTCAGATAGTAAGCATGCTCCCAGACGTCGCATCCGAGAAGGGGATAGCTCCTCTCCATCAGTGGGCAATCCTGATTCGGCGTAGACATGACCTCGAGCGCTCCGGCCGGATTGCGTACCAGCCAGACCCAGCCGCTCCCAAAGCGGGCGAGGCCCGCCGCCTCGAACTTCCCTTGAAATTCAGCGAAGCTGCCGAAGGTGGATTTCAACACTTCGTGGAGCTTCCCGGAAGGTGCTCCACCAACGCGGGGTGCCATCATCTTCCAGAACATCGAGTGGTTGACATGTCCACCACCGTTATTTCGCACGGCGGTGCGGATCTTTTCCGGAACGGACGCCAGGTCCCGAATCAACTCTTCGGGGCTCTTCGCCGCCAAGTCGGGGTAGTCGGCAAGAGCCTTGTTCAAGTTGTTCACGTAAGCCTTGTGATGACCATTGTAGTGGCAGTCCATCGTCATCGTATTGACGTATGGCTCCAACGCATCCAAGGAATAAGGAAGCTGAGGTGTTTCGTATGCCATAGAGAGTCCTCTTTTTTGGTCTTTGTCTTTTGCCATCCCCGTTCGCCAACCGGCACCGACCGATGAACCGTCGTACTCGCGGTACTCGGCTTGCCTTTGGACCGGAGACGCTGAGAACCGGCAGCCAACGGGTAGAGTCACTCAAACGTCAACAACTCCGGAAAGGCAAGGACTTTTTCCCCAGCCTCCTCCAAGCGTTTCCCCGAACAGGCAGGGCAAGCGCAAGGAGCCGTGTGCCATCAGATGTTGGGGAGCAAACGAATAAACGAGTTGCCCCTCTGCCTTCGCGCACGTTACAGTGCGCCGTGAAACTCTGGGAAAAAGCCAAGAGTCGCCTGCTCGCGGAGGTCAGCAGCATCTTCTGCTTTGGTCTAGCGCTTCTTCTGCTCCTCAGCCTCGTATCCTATCGCCCGGGCGACGTCGGCTTCAACCAGTGGCCTCACCAGGCTGAGGCTGCCAACGCGATCGGACCGGCAGGCGGATACACGGCTTTCGCCCTTTACTCCCTCGTTGGGCTCGGAGCCTACCTGATCCCGTTTCTACTGCTGACCGCAGGGATGGCATTCAGCCTACAGGCCCAGGTGATCTGGAGGTGGAAACTCCTCTGGACGCTCCTCTTCCTGTTCGCCGCTGCCGGGCTCGCCAACGTTCAACCCTACGTTGGAAGCGAGTGGCGGTCTCGCGTCAATATAGGAAGCACCGGAGGCTTTGTCGGGGAGCTGATCGATCGCCCCTTGCTTTCCCCTATCCTCGGGAGAACAGGGAGCGAGATCTTTTTGGGTCTCACCTGCCTTCTCCTGCTGATCGTTCTCTACGAGGCGGAACCGGTTCGCAGCCTCATCCGCCTCGTGCACTGGGTGGAAGAGCGCTGGACGGCGCACAGGGAAGAATGCCTCCGCCGCGAGGGGGTGCGCGGCCAAATCGAGCTTGCCAAGCGCAAGCTCGTGGAAGAGGAGAGGCTGCTTACCCGGAAGCTCGCCGGAAAGGGGAACCGCGTCACCATGCGGCGAGAAGCGCCGCCGCCCGAGATCATCGACACGGCGCATCCACCTCCATCGCGCAAGCCTTCCACCCCTGTGTTTGAACCGGTCCGCAAGGCCTCGACCGAGCCCATTTCCCGCGCGGCGCCCGCGATCCGATCGACGGACTATTGTCCTCCTCCCCTCCGCCTGCTCCGGGATGGTCCTCCTCCCCGCAAGGGCGGTCCCGGCGACGTTGACCTCCGCGTAACGGGGGATCTCTTGGTAAAGACCCTCGAGAGCTTCGGGATCGAGACCTCCCTGGGAACGATCACCAAGGGACCCACGGTGATCCGGTTCGAACTTTACCCGGCGGAAGGGGTCCGCGTCGACAGGATCCTGAGCCTCCAAAGGGATATTGCTCGGGCGACGCGGGCGGAGAAGATTCACATTCTCGCACCGATCCCAGGCAAGGACAGCGTCGGAATCGAAATCCCGAATCCGAATAAGTCCGCCGTCGTTCTCCGCGATATTCTCGCGCTTCCCGAGTTCCAGCAAACCCGGGCGCGCCTGCCGATCGCGCTCGGGAAAGACGTCTACGGCCAGCCGCTGATTGGCGATCTCGCCGAGATGCCCCACCTGCTCATCGCGGGAGCGACCGGCTCCGGAAAATCCGTCTGCGTGAACTCCCTCTTGCTCTCCTTGCTCTATCGCTTCGGACCGGAGGAACTTCGGCTCATCCTGGTCGATCCCAAGCAAGTCGAACTACAGATCTACAACGGAATTCCCCACTTGATCGTCCCGGTCGTCGTCGAACCCAAGAAGGTGATTACCGCCCTCAAGTGGGTGATCTCAGAAATGGATAAACGGTACAAGCTTTTGGCCTCCGCCGGTGTGCGCAACATTGCCGCCTACAATGCGCAGATTCTCAAGGCTCTCTCTGCGCAACGTGGCGCGGCTTCCGCTTCTGCGGAGGATTCCGGCGAGAAAGCTGCCGAGCAACCACCCCCTCCCAAGCCGCTCGCAGCCATCGTCGTGATCGTGGACGAGCTGGCCGACTTGATGCAGACCGCATCAGCGGATGTAGAAGTTGCGATCGCTCGTCTTTCGGCCAAGGCGCGCGCTGCCGGAATCCACCTGATCGTTGCGACGCAGACTCCGCGAAGGGAGGTGGTCACCGGAGTCATCAAGGCAAACATCCCTAGCCGGATCGCCTTCCAGGTCAGCAGTTCGCTTGACTCTCGGGTAATCCTGGACGAGAATGGCGCTGAAAACCTACTGGGAAAAGGTGATTTTCTGTATTTGCCGCCGGGCGTGGGCCAAATGGTCCGAGGTCAGGGGGCGTACGTTTCAGAGGAGGAGGTAGCCGAGGTCGTGGACTATGTTCGCGCCCAAGGAGGGCCCGTGATAGAGAACGAGCTCCACGATCAGCTTTCCGGGGAGTCCGCAACGGGTGACCTGTCGGATTCGGATCGCGAGCTGGTTCAGAAGTGCCTAGAAGTGATCTGGCAAGAGAGACGCGCCAGCACTTCGCTGCTGCAGCGGCGTTTACGACTCGGGTACAATCGAGCGGCGTGGGTGATGGATCTACTCCAAGATCGAGGGTTGGTGGGGCCAGAAAACGGAGCCAAGCCTCGGGAAATTCTGGCCGATTTGGACGGTCCGGTCCCGACTGCGTAGCGGCGTACACCACCATGGCGATCGACCACATTAAAAGACTTCCACCCGGGAAGAGCATCGGCCACCAGCTGCATGAGGCTCGCCAAGCATTGGGGTGGAGCATCCATACGGCTTCCAAAGCCACCAAGATTTTGCCGGAGCAGATTGCGGCTCTGGAGCAGGATGACTATCGCAGCTTCGCCGCGCCAGCCTACGTTCGCAACTTCTTGCGCACCTATTCTCGAGTTCTTCACCTGGACGAAAAGGCGCTGCTCGATCAATTGGATCAAGCGTTTTGGCCGATGCGTCGCGGTCCATACCCTACGCAGAAGCCGCTTCTCCTGTTGGGACGAGTGCAGGCCTCCCGACGGCGTTGGATCTCTCCGCAACTCGTCTCCTTCCTGGTGGCCGCCGGGCTTTTCGTCCTCATGTGTGCAGTGGGAGTCTACCGCGTCTACCAGGTAGCCTCCTATCGGCGCCCGACGCCGTCCGAACCCAAGGAGATCACCGGCCTGGAACTCGCTCCCGAGAGCCGTGCCTCCCGGAAGCCGGTCGAGACGGAAATCCGAAAAAAGGTCCCCCTGCTCCCACCACCTCCGGAAGTCGTGGAGATTCGCCGGGCGCTCCCTGTGAATTCCTCGTCCCCAGAGCCCCCGGCGGGAACCGCTGAGCCTCCAGTGCGTATCGCCCGGGCGATACCCGTTCATCCCACGGAAGACCAGAACGCTCCGCAGCAGGAATCGACTTCGGGCCCGACCGCCCCTGCCCCAGCGGAAGAATCTACGGAGGAAGGGGATGCGAACGGGCAGGAGGGGGAACAGGCGGAAGCTTCCGACGCTACCGCTACCCCATCGGGAGATCTCCCTTCCCCTACAAAGGCGTATCATCTGGTTCTCCAGGCCAAGAAGGAATCCTGGGTTCACGTCAACGTGATCGAAGATGGCCACAGCCGCCAATTGTTTGCGGGTCTTTTGCATGCCGGGGAGCGTAGGGAGTTTCTTGGTCCAAAGTTCCGGATCAAGATGGCCAATAGTTCCGTGGTCGATATCGTGCTCGACGGACAGACGGTATCCATGGCTTCCGCCGACTCGCCGTCACAAGAGCTTACTCTTCCGAATCCATGAGCCCCTTATCGCTTAAGGGGAAGACCGTCGGCATGATCCCGCTCGGGTGTGCGAAAAATCTGATCGATGCGGAAATCATGCTCGGACGGCTCGCGGAGGCGGGCGCCGTCGTCTCTTTCGAAGCCGCGACCTCAGACATTCTCATCATCAACACCTGCGGATTCATTGATCCGGCAAAAGAAGAGGCGATCCGCACGGTGCTCTCCTCCCATCAGGAACGTGAAAGCTCGCGAAGAAGTCCGATTCAGAAGATCGTGGTAACCGGTTGCCTTGCCCAGCGGTATCGCGAAGATCTGCCCTCTCTCCTCCCCGAGGTGGATCTCTTCCTTGGCCTGGACGAAGTCGACAAGATCGCCGAGCATGTCGCTCGCCTGCTTCCCATCGACGACCAGGGCTTCCGCCGCGACGCCATCTCCTCGGAATCCCGTTTTCTTCCCGACTTCTCCTCACCCCGCTTTCCGCTGACCCCCAGCCACTTGGCCTACGTCAAGATCGCTGAAGGATGCAATCATCCGTGTACCTTCTGCATCATCCCTCGGATCCGCGGCCGCTTCCGAAGCCGGTCAATCGCCTCCATCGTCCGCGAGGTGGAAGAGCAGATTGCCCGCGGCGTGCGGGAGGTCATTCTCATCTCCCAGGATTCCACCTATTTCGGCAGGGATCGAATGAGAAGCGAAACGGCGCCGGACGCTTCCACGCGAGGAGAAACGCTCGCCGATCTTCTTTGCGCCCTCGACGAGGTCCCAGGAGACTTCTGGATCCGGGTCCTTTATACTCATCCTGCGCACTGGAACGATCGGCTCATCCAGGCTTTTGCCGCAGCTCGGAAGGTGGTGCGCTACGTCGACGTTCCTTTTCAGCATATCGCCGACCCGGTTCTTCAGCGGATGCAACGAGGCACCTCCGAAGCGCAGTTGCGGGAGCTGCTCGCCTCTCTACGCCGGGACATTCCGGGGGTAGTGGTTCGCACAACTTTCCTGGTCGGCTTTCCCGGGGAGGGAGAAGACGACTTTCAGAGGCTGCTTGACTTCGTCGGCGAGGCGCGCTTCGAGCGGCTTGGCGTCTTTTCCTACTCCCAGGAAGAGGGAACCCGCTCCGCCCGGCTCGAAGGACAGATTCCCGCCGCCGAGAAAAAGCGACGTTGGGAAAAGCTCATGGCGCGGCAAAAGGAGATTGTTCGAAGCCGGGCGGCCGAGTCCATCGGGAGAACGATGCGGGTGCTGGTCGATTCCCCTGGTCTCGCTCGGTCCGCCGCCGATGCCCCCGATGTGGACGGAAAGATTTTTGTCTCCCCGAAGCTGCCGTCGGGCAAGTTCGCCGAGGTGGTCATCCGAGGAGCCTCGGATTACGATCTGATCGCCAGGGAGACCGTTTGTGCCCGCTGCGCGTGAAGGCTCCGGCAATCCGAATCTCGAACCCCAAAGGGCTCCGGGGCTCTTCCTCCGGTCCGCTCCCAAACGAGCGGAGGAGGGCGGCAGCCCTATGCCGCCTCCTTGCGGCCGCCTATCCGGACAGCCATCCGGCCCTCCATTACCGGAACCCTGTTGAGCTGCTGATTGCCACGATTCTTTCCGCCCGCTGCACCGACGAGCAGGTGAACCGGGTCACGGCCGGGCTTTTCTCCCGATACCCGAACGCCGCAAGCCTTGCCTCTGCCCCCCTCGAAGCCCTGGAAGATGCTCTGCGCCGCCTTGGCTTCTATCGAACCAAGGCGCGCCACGTCCGTATGACCGCAAGAATCCTGGCGGAGCGCTGGGATGGACAGGTACCGCAAACCATGGAAGAGTTGATCAAGCTGCCGGGCGTCGGACGCAAGACCGCTAATGTGGTGTTGGGAAACGGGTTCGAACTGCCCGTCGGCATCGTCGTCGACACTCACGTGGCGCGCGTTTCCTACCGGCTCGGCCTCACGGATCAGAAGCTTCCAGAGCGGATCGAGTCCGACCTGATAAAGCGGATTCCCCAAAAGGAATGGATTGCGTTCAGCAACCGGCTGATCTTCCACGGGCGGAAGCGTTGTCGTTCGCGCAAGCCGGATTGTCCTCACTGTGAGCTCCTCTCCCTTTGCCCCCGAGTGGGCTTGCCGCCCATGCCCTAAACCGTGCGCCTCTGTTCCCCCGGGGATGGCGTTGGCAGGTCGATGGCGAGTGCCACCCGCCACTCTGCCCGCTCCAAGCGGCCAAACGCTTCTTCCTCATTGCAGGGAACCAGTTCCATGACGAGGCGAAGGGCGCGATAGCGAAGCTTTTCGCTATTCGGTTGCACGTTGATCATCAGGTTGTCCCGAACTCGGCCAGTCCGAATCATGGCAATGGTCGACAGCATGTTCAGGATCAATTTCGTCGCCGTTCCCGCCTTGAGGCGGGTCGAGCCGGCTACGATTTCCGGACCCGTGGCCAAATCGATCGCGAAGTGGACAAAGGGTGCGGCGGGACGGCGAGGGTTGCAACTCAGAAGGATGGGCAGGGCTCCCAGGGCTGCTGCTTGCTCGAGCGCGCCCAAGACAAAAGGAGTCCTTCCGCTCGCGGTAATTCCGCAGACGACGTCTCCCTCCCGAACGCCGCGGTCGACCACGCTGCGCGCCCCGGCTCCGCGATCGTCTTCCGCCCCCTCCCGACTCTGGAAAAACGCTTCGGATCCTCCGGCCATGATGGCTTGCACGAGATCGGGAGAGACGCTAAAGGTAGGCGGTATTTCGCTCGCATCGAGCGCCCCTAGGCGTCCGCTCGTTCCGGCTCCAACGTAAAAGAGTCGTTTTCCTCGCTCCAAGGCAGACGCCACCGCCTCGGCTGCCGTGGCGATCGCCTCTTTCCGGTTTGCAAGGGCCTGCTCGACGAAGCGTTCTTCCGAAAGAAAGAGTTGGACGAGCTCCGGCACCGATTTGCGATCGAGAAAACGAGATCGAGGGTTTCTTTCTTCGGTGAGCGCGCCCTCTAGGGCAACGGAGATTTCGCGCGAAACGCGCGGCCTGGACCTCACCTCGCTTGCGGGAGAGTCGCTAGCCCACTCCGTGACCAGGCGTGCCGCACCCACCGCTCCCGTGACGTGGGAGACAAAAATCTCGCGGACGGCGAGCCGGGAGCGCATCTCCTCGCTGAAAAGCTTCATATAGGCTTCACTGTGCTCGAAGAGCCCACCAATCAAGGCGATCTTCGGCATCTCGAACTGGAGCTTTTTTGCCACATGGCCGACCTTATCCGCCAAAAGGCTCGAGCGGGATCGCACGACATCGATGGCAAGAGGATCGCCCGCCCCAGCGTGCTCCAGCACACAGGGAGCGAGCGCGGCGATTCGATCCTTCGAAGAGTCGGAGAGGATATGGGTGAAAAGCTCCTCAAGGTTGTTCTGGCCCATCCTTTGCAAAAAGGAGACGCCCAGCGGAACCACCTCCCCCGTGGCATCGAAGACGTCATAGACACGCTGGAGCCCGATGTGGGCCAAGTCGTAGGCGCTGCCTGGATCTCCCAAGATATGCCCCCAGCCTCCGGCTCGCGCCCACTGCCCCTGTCGGTATCCCTGGACGTTGGAGCCCGTTCCCGCGATGACGATAATTCCCTCTTCCGAGCCGAACGCGCCGGCAAAGGCTGAACGGGTGTCCTCGGCAACGACGACGCGAACCGCCGCTGGCCAGAGGGATCGGAGGATTTCCGCAATCCGCTGCCGCTGCACGGGCAGATGACAGCCCGCAAAGGCCGCTCCGATGGAATGGATCTCCCCTCCAGCCTCCGACCGAATCCCGGCAAGCAGCTTCCGGATCTCGTCCTCCTGCAGCAGGCTGATATTTCCCGGGCCGGCAAGGCCTTGCAGCCTCTCTTTTCCTTCCGAATCCAGGACAACCCAGGTCGTCTTGGTTCCTCCTCCTTCGATTCCTAACGTTGCTTCCACCAGCGGTCTCTCTTTTCGGCCCGTGTTCAACCTTGTCCCTCATGCTCCCGGGCCCGCTCTCCACTGGCCTGGCTCATCTTGGAATATAAACTTCGCCTCCCCGGAAGGGGATGTAGGACTTCAGGATCGCGGCAAAGGCGGCCAGGGATCTCTCATAGAAACTCTTATCCTTTGCCCGGAGAGCCACGTAGTCGATCGCCGTCGGGCTCGAGATGCAACCCACCCTTGCAAAAAGCGATTCTCCTCCTGGCTCTGAAACGAAGGCATAGATCTCCGCCTGGAAGCCTTTCCCGACTCGGCATTCCTCTACGGGGACGGCTTTGACCCCCTCTCCGCGAGGCGGAGACAGCACCTGAGCGATCTCCGCCAAGAGACTTTCGATGCGGTCTTGTCTCCCCGACTCGAAGCGTTTCGAGCCAGCCCAGATGAGCATGGGGGTGTCTTTCGCCGTGAAGCCGACCGGATAAAAGACTGGCTCCAATCGCCCCTTGCCTCGGGATTCCCGATCGAGAATCCAGCCCTCGGGCGCCTTCAAGATGAAGGCGTGCCCCGGAGCATAGACCACCCCGACGCCCGCTTCAAACGGATGTTGTTGCGGGTAAGCCCGCCACAGACAGACGGTCGCTGCTCCCAGAAAGAGAAGGATGAGGGAACGCCATCCTCTGACTCGACGAATCGCCCTCGGCGATCTTGTCCAGAGACGCCAATCCGTTCCTTCCCCACCGCTTCCTCGCTCACGTAGGTTCCTCATCTCGGGCGCCTATCGGCCTTTCGGAGAATCCGGCGCAAAATCGCACAGGAATCGAGCGTAGACCTGGGCCGTGGCGACCAGATCCTTGACGGAGATCCGCTCCTCGATTGCATGGATGTTTTTCCCATCGACCCCGTAGCCGATCGTGTCCACCCCTAGCTTCCGCGCGTAGTAGTGCATGTCGGTCGCTCCCCGGTTCACGGTGAAGCGTGCGCGTCCACCCCGCACCCCTTCCACTGCTCTCCGGAAGGCCTGAGGTAAGGGGGAGCGGGGAGAAAGAGCACACGGCGCCGTCGTTTGAATCTTCCGAATCCGAATTCTGATGCGGCATTTCGCGGCGATCGATCGGACGAGCTCGCGCAACTCCCGGTCGACCACCACCAACTGCTCGGACGGAGTCAGCCTCCGGTCGATCGTAAAGCTCGCCTCGCCCGGAATGATATTCACCTTTGCTGCCTTCCCAGGTCCAAAGACTCCCCCCAGGTTGACTACGGGCTCCAGGTACTCGCCGGACGGGGTCGCAAACCGTTTGCGGGAATCGGCCAGCGTCTTCCGGATCTCCGGCTCGATGCGCGAGACAAGGGCAACCATCTGCTCGAAGGCGTTTACGGTCCGGATCGGGTAGGCGGAGTGCCCTCCCTTGCCGAGAACCGTCACCTCCAGTTGAACGATGCCATTGTGGCCGACGCCGATTTTACCCGCAGCCCCGCCTTCGCAAACGATAGCAAAATCCGGAGTCCTCTTCCGATGGCTCACGAGATAGCCCGTGCCGAGCTCTCCCCCGATCTCCTCATCGGCGACGAAAGCCAACTCTACGTTGACACGGGGCTTGAGTCCCGTCCGTCGCACCGCCTCCACCGCGAATAGGCTTGCGGCAAGTGATCCTTTCATGTCAGCCATTCCTCGGCCGAAAAGCCAATCGCCATCCCGCTCGCCAGCAAAGGGGGAGTGCTTCCACGTCCCCGCTGCGGGAACGACGTCGTAGTGGGAGTTGAGCTGGACGGTCTTTTCCGCACCGACATCCCATCTCCCGACTAGGTTATGCCGGGGAAAGTTCGCGGAGCCTGGCAGGAGAGTCTTGGCGACAATCTGCTGGGGAACGGTCAAAATCTCCGTGGAAAGGCCGATATCCCGAAGCTTGGCCTCTAACCTCTCGACCAGATCCGTATAATTTTCCCCCGGGGGATTCACGGTCGGAATGCGCACGGTCTCCGCGAGAAAAGCACAGAGGTCTTCCTCGTGTTCCGCAAGCCAGGTTTCCGCATCGGTATTCACTTCTTGTCTTCCTCCCTCTCTTCCCTTGTATCACGCCGATCGGCAACGGCAGCCTTTTTCGCGGCAGGCGGCGCCGCCCATCGTCCGCTGAGGCCTTGTAAGAGCAACGCCGCCCTTGCCGCGACCCAGGCGCTCTTGCTATGGGTAAATCCAGAATCCATCCGGCATGGCATGAGCATCTCTCGCAGAAAATTCCTGCAAAGCCTGGCTGCTGGCCTCCTCGGAGGAGGCAGTCCGCTGGCCGCCGCAACGTCAGAAGGACGATCTTCCCGTCGGGAAGAGGCCGCTCGGCTCGCGGAGGCCGCCCTGGATGCGGCACGAGCCGCAGGTGCCGCATACACGGATGTTCGCGTCCTTTTTTCCGAATCCGAAGCGCTCTCCGCCCGGGAAGAACGGATCGAGAACGTCGAGGTCTCCGCCAGCAGCGGACTCGGGGTGCGGGCACTCGTGAACGGCGTCTGGGGATTCAGTTCCGCAAGCATGCTCGACCCAGCACATGCGAGCGCCTGCGCGCGCACTGCCGTCGAGATGGCGAAAGCAAACCGGTCACTGGCGACCCAACAGGTCGAGCTCGAGAGAGTCGAACCGAAGATCGACCAGTGGCGCGTGCCGATCGAGCAGGATCCTTTCTCCATCCCATTAGATCAAAAGGCCGAGCAGCTCCTTCGAATCAATGCGACGGCCAGGGCGGCGGGCGCTCCTTTCTGCCAAAGCTTTTTCCTCTTCGTCCGGCAGGAAAAGTTTTTTGCCTCGAGCATTGGCTCCTTTCTCGAACAGCTCTTTTTCCGCACCTATCCGCGCCTTACCGTCACCGCAATCGATCCGGAGACCGGTCGCTTTGCCAACCGCTCCAGTCTCCTTCCGCCGCGGGCAGCCGGTTATGAATATATCCGTTCGCACGACTGGAAGCAGGAAGCGCGCCAGGCAGCCGAAGACGCGAGGCGAAAGCTCAAGGCTAAGCCGGTAGCCGCAGGCAAGAAGGATCTGGTTCTCCATCCCACCAACCTATGGCTTACCCTTCACGAGACCATCGGCCACTCCACCGAGCTTGACCGCGCATTCGGCTACGAGGCGGGTTTCGCCGGTACGACGTTTGTCAAGCCCGACGACCGGGGTCGCTTGGGCTTTGCCAGTGAGATCGTGACGGTGATGGCCGACCGCGATCAGCCGGGCGGCCTTGCCACGGCCGCCTACGATGATGACGGGATGCCGACTCGTTACGCTCGATTCCCCATCATCTCCCGTGGGCGCTTTGAAAACTTCCAGATGGCGATCGGGCAGTCCCGCTGGATCGGCCTCCCACATTCCAATGCCTGCTCCTTCGCGGAAGGACACGCCTACTTTCCGATCCAACGCATGCCCAACATCTCTTTGCAGCCGTCGCAACACGATGTTTCCCTCGAAGAGTTGATCGCGGGAGTCGACGACGGGGTATTTATCGTCGGAGATGGAAGCTGGAGTATCGATCAACAGCGCAAGAACTTTCAGTTCGGGGGACAGCTCTTCTATGAGATCCGCAAGGGGAAGCTCGGCGAGATGCTCCGGGACGTCGCCTACCAGAGCACGACCGTCCCGTTCTGGACTGCTTGCGACGGGCTCGGCGGGGCAAAGGAATACTGGCTCGGTGGAACGCTCTCCTGTGGCAAGGGCCAACCGGTCCAGTCCGCGCCTGTCTCGCATGGAGTCGTGCCCGCCCGGTTCCGTGGGATCAATATCCTCAACACCGGGAGGCACGCGTGATCTTGTCGGAAGGGGAGGCCCGGGAGATCGGAGCCAAGCTGCTCTCCTATTCCAAAGCGGAAACGGCAATCGCGGAGATCTCCGGCTGGACGAGGCTCAACCTGCGCATCGCCTGCAACACGGTCACGACCAGCGGAGAGGACGAAGGCTTCCATTGCCGCGTCGAGTCCTCTTTTGGGAAACGGAGGGGGGAAGCGGCAGGAAACAAGGCGAATCCCACCGACCTTGCCGCTCTGGTCCGCCGTTCCGAGGAGGTGGCTCGCGTTTCTCCGGAAGATCCGGAATTCCTGTCCCCGCCCGGCCCACAGTCGTACCCTGCCGCCAAGGGTTACTCCCCCGAGGCGGCCCGCCTCTCGACGAAGGATCTAGCGGAACAGGGGCAGACGATCCTCGCGGCTGCGGAAACCAAGGGAGTCGTTGGCGCAGCCTTCCTGGAATGCGAAACCAGCTTTTCGGCTTATGCAGCGACGACCGGCCTCTGGGTCTTCCAGGAGGCGACTCGCCTCCATTACACGGTCTCGGCGAGAACTCGCGACGGAGAGGGCGCGGGCTGGGCAGCGAGCGCGGCCTATTCTCCAGGGGGGATCTCCCTACCCGTCCTCGTCGAGCGGGCAATGGGAAAGGCGCTTCACTCGCGCCATCCGCAGCCCCTTGCGCCAGGTAGCTACACTGTCCTGCTCGAGCCTTCGGCTGTGTGCGACCTCGTCGGCTTCCTGTTGCTGTCGCTCCAAGCCCGTCCTGCCGACGAGGGGCGAAGCTTTCTTTCCCGTCCGAGAGGGGGAACGCTCTTGGGAGAAAAGCTCTTCTCGGATTCGGTTTCGCTACGCTCCGATCCGGAAGACCCGATGACTCCCGGCTCGATCTATTCGACGGATGGTCTTCCGGCTACCTCCAGGCTCTGGATCGATCGCGGCCAACTCCACGAGTTGATGCGCACCCGCTTTTGGGCGCAGGAGAAGAAGGCGCCGACAGTTCCCGAGCCGACCAATCTGCTCTTGTCCGGTAGCGATCGTTCGACCGAAGAGTTGATCCAGGGCATCGATCAAGGCGTGCTCGTGACTCGCCTCTGGTATATCCGAACCGTCGATCCTCGCACGCTCCTGCTCACCGGTCTGACCCGCGATGGAACCTTTTGGATCGAAAAGGGGGAAATCACTCATCCGGTGAATAACTTTCGTTTCAACGAAAGCCCCGTGACCCTCCTCAAGAATGCCGTGGCTCTCGGAACACCTGAGGCCACCGTGGGATCGGAAATCGACGATCTCCCCGCGCGGGTACCCGCGCTGGTCGCCAAGGAGTTTACTTTCTCGTCGGTCTCCGAAGCTTCCTGAGAAGGAATATCGCTTTTTCGCGACATTCCGGACCAGAGGCCGATCGGCTCGGCTCCTCTTCGCGGGGAGCATTACTCCCGGGCCACCACGAAGTTCAGAAGCTTCCCGGGAACGAAGATCACCTTCTGCACCGACTTTCCGTTGAGCCATGACTCGATCTCCGATCGCTGGCGCGCCAGGGATTCGGCTTCCTCCTGGCCGAGATCCAGCGCCGCCCTCATCCGGCTTCGAACCTTGCCGTTGATCTGGATGACCCATTCCGCCTCCTCCTCGATCAGGAGCAGGGGATCGGCTTCCGGCCATGGCGCATAGGCCAGGGATTCGGCATGACCAAGCACGGACCAGAGTTCTTCGCAGAGATGGGGAGCGAAGGGCGAAAGGAGCAAGATCAGCGGCTCGAGAACGATCCGGGATGGGATGGGCCGGCGCGTCAGGGCATTGACCAAAATCATCATCTGCGCGATTGCCGTATGGAAGGAGAGGCACTCCAGATCCTCTGCTACTTTGCGAATCGTACGATGAAGAAGCCGCCGGGTCTCCATTGGGACTTCCTCATTCGAAATGTCCGGACGCGGCATCCAGCGGCCCTCGGCATCCTCCTCCATCACCAGTCGCCAGACGCGAGCCAAGAAGCGGTGCGGGCCTTCGAGCCCTTGCGAGGACCAGGGCTTCATCTGCTCCAATGGTCCCAGAAACATTTCGAAGAGCCGCACGCTATCGGCTCCATATTCCCGCAGCAGACTTTCCGGGTTGACGATGTTGCCCAAAGACTTCGACATCTTCCGTCCGTCCTCCCCCAGGATGATGCCCTGGTTGACGAGACGATGAAACGGCTCGGGGGTCGAAGTCACTCCGATGTCATAGAGGAACTTATGCCAAAAGCGGGCGTAGAGCAGATGAAGCACCGCGTGCTCCGCTCCCCCGATGTAGAGGTCGACTCCTTTGGCCCCCATCCAGTATCGTTCCGTTTCCCGGGAAACCAGTTCTCCGTCGTTTCCGGGGTCGAGATAGCGCAAGTAGTACCAGCAAGAGCCAGCCCACTGGGGCATCGTGTTGGTCTCCCTGCGGCCTCCGTCCGGTAGCTCCTCCCAGCCCTTTTCCTGGGAGAGCGGAGCAAAGCCCCCCCTCTCGGGAGAAAAGTCTCTTCGCTCCGGCAAAAGGACGGGAAGCTCGGTTTCGGGTACCGGCTGCGCTTCCCCGTTCCGCCAGACAATCGGAAAGGGCTCTCCCCAATATCGCTGCCGGGAAAAGAGCCAGTCGCGCAGCCGATATTGGATGGTTCGCTTGCCTAACCCCTTTTCCTCGAGCCAGGAGATCATCGCGCTCTTGGCCTCCAGTGTCCTCAAGCCGTCCAGAAATTGGGAACAGCAAGCGATTCCCTCCCCGGGAAAGCAACCTGCCGGAGGAGCTGCCGAGTCCTTTGGACGCACGACAGGATGCACCGGGAGACCGAAGAGGGAAGCGAACTCGAAGTCGCGTTCGTCATGCGCCGGTACGGCCATGATCGCTCCGGTCCCGTAAGACAAAAGCACGTAATCGGCGATCCAGACGGGAATTCTCTCTCGGCTGGCCGGATTGATCGCAAAGGCACCGAGGAAGACGCCCGTCTTCTCCTCGGTGAGCTCCGCCCGCTCCAAGTCGCTCTTCTTGGCCACCTCCCGCTGATAGGCTTCGACAGCCTCCCGGCATTCCGGACGAGTGATCTTCGCAACCAGCGGGTGCTCGGGAGCCAACACCACATAGGTCGCGCCAAAGAGCGTATCGGGACGAGTGGTGAAAACCTCGAGGGAACTCTCGATCCCCTCGATCGAGAAGCGGATGACGGCCCCTTCGCTGCGCCCGATCCAGTTCCGCTGCATCTCTTTAATCGAATCCGGCCAATCGACGAGATCCAGGTCGGCAAGGAGCCGCTCGGCATAGGCGGTGATGCGAAGCATCCATTGCTGCAGCGGCCGCCGCTCGACCGGGTGGTGGCCTCGCTCGGAAACCGGGCCGTCCGGCGAAGGGAGAATCTCCTCATTGGCTAGGACCGTCTGCAGCGCCGGACAATACCAGACCGGCGCTTCGGCGACATAGGCAAGCCCGCGACGGAAGAGCTGGAGAAAGATCCACTGGGTCCAGCGGTAGTAGCGGGGATCGGTCGTGTTGATTTCCCGCGACCAGTCGTAGGAAAATCCCATCGCCGTGATCTGCTCGCGGAAGTGGGCAATATTTCTCTCGGTGGTGATTCGCGGATGGATGCCGGTCGCCACTGCATGCTGCTCCGCGGGAAGGCCGAAGGCGTCCCAGCCCATCGGATGAAGGACGTTGAATCCGCGCATCCGCTTGTAACGGGCCACGATGTCGCTAGCGGTATAGCCTTCCAGATGCCCAACATGCAGCCCACGCCCGGAAGGGTAGGGAAACATATCGAGCACGTAATACTTCGGTTTTTCCGCCCCCGGTTCCCCAGGATTGGCCGCGCGGAAGACGGCACGCTCCTGCCAGACTCGCTGCCACTTCGCCTCGATCCGGTCAAAAGGGTAAGCCCTACGCGCTTCCATGACCGCCTCTACGCGACTTTCCACCGAAAAGCAAAAAGCATTTCCGCACGCCGGGCCTTGGCCCGCATGGCTCACAAAGTTCGTACCCGAGGCGCGGCGAATGGGCTTGGATGCAAGAAGGCGGGGCACAGGTTTTGCCCCGGAGTTCTATGACGACATCCTGCAAGGGGAAAAACCCACTCCCAACGAACCAGACCGGTCCATTTCGCAAGCCGCGGGAGAACGCTTGGGAGACAGGCAGTCTAGAGGGCAGGAGAGAAGAGAATTGACGCATCCCGCTGCTTCTCGCTCCCTGACCGACTATGCTTCGAAGGAAGTCCCGCAGCCGCAGGTTCCCCTCGCATGAGGATTCCGAAAGCGGAAGCCCGCCCCAGAAAGCCCTCCCTCGTAATCGAGGACCGCTCCTTCCAGCCTCGCCGTACTCGCGCGCTCCACGGCCATCCGAACCTCACCATCCTGCCACTCGATATCGTCCGGTTGGGCCGCCGCAAATTCGATCCGGTATTCCCACCCGGCGCAGCCGCCCCGCGTGACGGCAATCCGCAATTGGGCCGCTCCAGGAACCGGCGCCAACCGAATAATCTCTTCCCGAGCTTTCGGGGTGATCTCAATCAGCCTGGTTTGCACTCGTTCCTCCACTCTCTCCTAAGTTGTAGACTAGCTCGAGAAGCCTTTGTGTCAATCGATGCCGGGCCTGAGGAAGAAATCGGACAAACCGCAGAAGCGGTCCGATCTCCGCGGGATGCGTCGCGAGATGAAGCGTCAACTGGATGGGGCGAATGCTTCCTCCTTCGCTCTCCCAGGCCGCACCAATCGCATCGACCGGAAGCCGGTCTTCGAAATCGTCGGTCACCACTCGAAGACTGAGGAAAGGGACTCCTCGCGATCGGGCGATGCTCGCCACAGCCTCCGTCTCCATATCGACGAGATCCGCGCCAGTGGCTTTCGCCAGCTGCCGCCTGCCCTCTGGATTCCCCACGACGGCAGAGGCCGTCGCGATGCGCAATTCGGGCACTTTCCCCCCGGAAACCCAGAGAGCCGATCCCGCATCCAGATAGTTGGAGGCTACGGCAATTTCTCCCCGCTGGATCTCGGGCCGAAGCGCCCCCGCATATCCGGCAAGGACGAGCACGCGGACGGGAAACTGCCGCAAGAACTGCTCGGTTCCCCTCGCCGCCCTCTCCCGACCCATGCCGATGATGGCGACCGCCACCTCCTTATCCCCGAGTTTGCCAGTGCAGAGCGAAGCAGCGGCTGCTTTTTCCCACCGCTTCTTCTCGAGCGCGGCGAGGAATTCTTTGGCTTCGTGCTTGACGGCGAATGCGATTCCGATCATCCGATTCCACCGGCGCGGGAACGAGAGCAAATCGCTACGGCAAGAGTTGCACGAACCCAAGCCTCGGTCTGCTCCTTGGCCACGGAGAGCGCTTTGGCATAGTCGGAAAGAGCTAAAAGAGGCCAGGCATTCCGATACATGTCATATTTCAGATAGAACACGCCCGGGAAGCCCGTTCCCGTAATAAACTCCTCCCGCCATGAGCCACCCGGATCCTGCTTCCTCACCAGATAGGCCACTCCTCGACGCAAGCTGGGGCGATCGACTTCTCCACACGCGAGGATTCCCATGATCGCCCAGGCAGTTTGCGACGCCGTGCTCGGCCCCTTGCCCTTGAGATCGGGATTTTCGTAGGAAGCCGGCGTTTCTCCCCAACCACCGTCCTCATTTTGGCAAGATTCCAGCCAGTCCCGAGCCCGCAGGGTCCACTGCTGATTCATGTCTTCCTCGATCGCCCGCAGCCCACGAAGCGCCTGCCAGGTGCCGTAAATGTAATTGACTCCCCATCGTCCGAACCACGAACCGTCGGCACCCTGGCTCTTCTTCAGAAAGCGGATCCCGCGCTGAACAAATGGCTCACTTCGTTTGATTCCCATCCTGCCCGCCAGCTCAAGCGCCCTGGCCGTGATGTCCGAGCAGGGAGGATCGAGAATCGCATTGTGGTCCGCGAAAGGTACGTCTTCGAGCCAGGAACTGTTGACATCCTTGTCAAAGGCCGCCCAACCGCCGTTCCGGCACTGAAAGCTGAGCACCCAGCGGAAAGCGCGCTCGATCATTTCTTGCTTTTTCGCCTCGTCATCCGTTTTCATGCCTAACAAGGCGAGGAGGACCATCAGGGAATCGTCGATATCTGGATAGTAGATGTTGTTATACTCAAAAGCCCAGCCGCTGCATTCCGGATGAGGATTGTTCACGTGCCAATCGCCCCTCACCCGAATTTCCCGCTCCATCAACCAGGCAGCAGCCTTTCGGAGATCGGATTGACCAGAGGGCAATCCGCTCCGTCCCAGGGCTACGCACGCAACGGCGGTGTCCCAGACGGGCGAAACGCAAGGCTGCACCCGAAGGTCGCGATCCTCGCCTTCGTCCACCTCAAGGCCATCGAAGTCGCGAAGCGCCTTCTGAAAGAGCGGGCTCTCCTCCGGATAACCCAAGGTCCTGAGCGCGACGATCGCGTAGTGCATCGCGGGAAAGATGGCTCCGAGTCCGTCCGATCCCTGGCCGATCCGTTCAACCATCCACTCCTCCGCCTTTTTCAATGCGCGCGTGCGAAGCGGCTTCCAGGAAGAACGGTCCCAAAGCTGGAGCAGCTTGTCACAAACCAGGAACACGTTCCTCTTAGAGAAGAGCGTGGTCGACCATTTCCAGGAAATGCCTTCCTGTTCCGTGCCGGCAGGAAAGAGTTCGTGGAGCTGGAGGTGTGCAGGAAGGTGCCGGGTTGGTTTGAAGTGATGGATGATCGCCAGAGGAACGAGCATCGTGCGGGACCATGCCGACATCTTGTAGAGATGAAACGGAAACCAAGCCGGAAAGAGCACAATCTCCAACGGGATCACCGGAAGCTGGTGCCAGGGGTAGACCCCGAGAAGAGCCAATCCCAGCTTCGTGTAAGTCATCGACTTGGGAATTCCGCCTAGCCGCAGGATCGTGGACCGAGCCTTCTCCATCAGCGGGTCTTGCTGGGTAAAGCCGGCGAGCTTGAGCGCGGCATAACCCTTGATGGTGGCGTTGAGTTCGCTGGGACCGCCCGGAAAAATGTTCCAACCCCCATCTGGCAACTGTCGATCCAGGATATGCTTCATGAATCGGGCCTGCTTGCGATAGTTGACCTTGCCGAGCCAGTGCATCAACAGGATCCGGTCGCAAGCCAGGGTTACGTCGGCGAAGAGTTCGCCGACCCAGTGCCCATCCGGTTTTTGGGTCGATAGAAGATAGTTTTGCGATCGTGCAATCGCCAGTCCGACCGCTAACGCATGATCCAATGCCTCCTCGATCACCATGACGGGTTTCGTCTTGGCTCCTCTTTCCACAGGTTGAGAAAATAATTTACCGGATCTCATGGGAATTTCGGCTGATAGCGCGCGAATCCTGTCTTCGTCAACCCAAAACAGATCCCTTATCCCGTTTGCCCTAATCAGTTTTCCCTCGACAGGAGATGACGGGCCAACTCGCCAAGGATGGCACCCTTATTTCCGAGGGAAGAAAGCGCTTGATGGGCGCGGGACGTGTATCGTCGAGCCGCAAGCTGAGCTCCCTCGAGCCCAAGCAGCCGGGGATAGGTGGCTTTCTCTGCTGTCCGATCCTTCCCTGCGCTCTTTCCCAACCTTTCCGTGGTCTGCGTCACATCCAGAATGTCGTCGATTACTTGAAAGGCCAACCCGAGCGATCGTCCAAACTGGGTGACCGCGCGCAGCGATTCGCGGCTGGCCTCGCCCGCCATGGCTCCCAAGCGGAGAGCAGAGGTGATGAGGGCGCCCGTTTTCCGCAAGTGGATGGACCGAAGCTGTCGGACCGAAATCTCTTTGCCCTCCGCCTCCAAATCCGCAATCTGACCGGCTACCAACGCCCGACTGCCAGAAGCGCGGGCCAGCTCGCCGATCACGATCCCCGGCCCGTATCTTCCCCCGCGGTATCGGCAGGCGATTTCGAAAGCCTCCGCCAGAAGCGCGTCCCCTGCCAAAATGGCAATCGCCTCTCCGTAGATCTTATGAAGAGTCGGCTTCCCTCTTCTCCAGTCGTCATTGTCCATGGCGGGAAGGTCGTCATGGATGAGCGAATAGGTGTGAATGCACTCCACGGCACAGGCGAGCGGTAGCGCCGGAGAGTAGTCTCCCCCCACCGCTTCGCACGCCGCCAAGCAGAGGATGGGCCGCAAACGCTTTCCCCCGGCAAAGAGGCTGTGGCTCATCGCCTCATGAAGGGTTCGAGGCTTCTTGGTGACCGGAGGCAAGTAGTGCCGCAACGCCTCATCTATCCCTTCCCTCCGCTCCGCCAGATAGGCGGCTAGATCCGTGCTCAATCTCCTTCCCTCCTCTGGTTTTCCTCCCTAATCCGCGAAACGAATCACCCCATCCCACACAACTCCAATGGGTTCCGCTTCGAGCAAGGAGACCTGATTTTCGACAAGCTCGGCAAGCGCTCGGTCCCACACTTCCCCTTCGACACGCCGAAACCACTTCTCCCGCATCGCGCGGGCCGTCTCCCGCCCAAGAACGACCGTGACGCGAAGTTCCGGATGCATCGACAAACCCGCCGCGACCCGGAGTCCCTCTGCTGCCCGAGGGCTGTGCTCCGGATCGGCTTCGACCACCACGAGAACCTGCTTCTCTATCTCCACTTTTCCTAGAGGGTCGGGAGCGCCGGCTCCTCTTGTCTCACAAGCGGTCATCCTGGGTCAATCGCCCAAAAGAGCTACTCGTTCCCGGAGAGCAGAGAGATGCTGCCAGCGAAAAGAGGACAAAAGCCTTCCGAATCACCGCCAAATTGAGTTACTCGTAGATGTCCATTGCATGGCAATCTTTCCTCGGCATGAAGATTCCCGGTCCTTGGAGCCTGTTCTTTCTCTTAGTCTTGGCCCTCCTGTGGCTCTCGTCGGCCCCCTGGGGGCGCGAATCGAAGCCTCTCATCAACGGTGCGGGCGCCTCCTTCCCCTTCCCGCTCTATGCGCGATGGTTCGCAACCTACGAGAGGCTCGACCCTACGGTCCGCTTCAATTACCAGGCGATCGGATCGGGGGGCGGACAGCAGCAGCTACTCCACCAGACCGTCGATTTCGGAGCCTCGGACAGCCCCGTGCGCCAGGCCATTCTCAAGACCGCGCCCGAAAAGATCCTCCACATCCCCATGGTTGCGGGCGCGGATGCGCTCGCCTACAACCTTCCCGGTTCTCCCCCACTCCACCTTGGGCCGGAGACCATCGCCGACATCTTCTTGGGTCGAATTGACAATTGGAACGACTCGCGGCTTGCGCAAATCAATCCTAACATCCAACTGCCCTCATTGCCTCTGGTCGTCGTCCACCGCTCGGACGGAAGCGGCACCACCTACATCTTCACAGACTACCTCGCAAAGGTGAGTTCGGAATGGGCCCGGATCGCCGGGCGAGGTACGGCGGTCCGCTGGCCGACCGGGATCGGGGCCAAGGGGAACGAGGGAGTGGCGGGCCAGATCCGCTCTCTTCCAGGAGCCATCGGCTATCTGGAGCTCGCGTTCGCCGTTCAAAATCCGCTTCCCTACGCTGCCGTGAAAAACCGAGCGGGAAATTACGTCCTCCCCTCGCCCGAATCGATGACCCAGGCCATGGCATCCAGCCCGCTCGAACGAGATGACTTCCGCATCTCGATTGCCGACGCCAGCGGCCCCGGGGCCTACCCGATTGCTGGATTAACCTGGCTGCTGCTCTACGAAAAGCCGCCGGACCGCCAAAAGGCAGAAAAGCTCCTTGCTTTTGTGCGCTGGTGTCTCACCGACGGCCAGGCGCTGGCCTCCTCGCTCGATTATGCTCCTCTCCCCCCTCGCCTCCGGGAACGGGTACTGGCAAGCTTGCCGGAAATTCGATAAGTACAAGACGAGCCTGCATGTCTCACAAAGTCGAATGAGGGAAGGCAGATCCTGTTGCGACGCCGTTGATAGATTGGACTCCGCCCCTCCGTCTGGATGGGAAGGAGAAAGGCGATGAACCCGTTCCGACGTGACCCGTCTTCGGACGCCCTTCGACCCTCGGCCAGAACGCGGTCTCTAACTCGCTCCGTCGGGATTGGTCGAATCCTGGATCGGGGGTTTGGGATCTTGGTCACGGCAGCGGGGATCTCCGTCTTGGCTCTCGCCGCGCTGGTCGGATGGGAGCTCTATCGAGGAGCGGAGAAAGCGATCGGCCGTTACGGCGCGGGGTTTCTCGTCAGCTCCCACTGGGACCCGGTTACCGGTCGATTCGGAGCTCTCCCTTTCTTGTACGGCACCCTTGTCTCCTCCGCCATCGCCTTGCTTCTAGCCTTCCCGTTGTCGGTCGCGACCGCCCTCTCTTTGACGGAATTCGCGCCCATCTGGCTTCGCCGCCCCGTCCTGACACTCGTCGACCTCATGTCCGCCGTCCCGAGCGTCGTCTGGGGACTCTGGGCCATGTTCGAAATGGTGCCGTGGCTGCGGCAGACCGGGTTCCCTTTCCTACAGAGGGTCTTCGGCTGGCTCCCCTTTTTTCAAGGGCCGATCTACGGAGTGAGCCTTTTGGCCGGCGCTCTGGTCATCGCGATGATGATCACCCCTATCGTCACCTCCCTGGCTATCGAAATCCTCCGATCGGTGCCACCGACGCTGCGAGAAGCGGTGTGGGCCTTGGGCGCCACTCGTTGGGAAGTCATGTGCGTCGGCGTGCTCCCCTATGCCCGGAGCGCCCTTGTGGGCGCCGGGGTTCTTGGCCTGGGCCGAGCCTTGGGAGAGACGATGGCGGTCACCATGGTGATCGGGAACCGCCCGGACATCCTGCTTTCGCTTTTCGCCCCCGGATATACGCTGGCGAGCGTCTTGGTGAATGAATTTGCGGAGGCGACTTCCGAAGAGCATCTGTCCGCCCTCTTTGAAATCGGCCTAACCCTCGTCGTCGTGACCTTCGTCATCAACTTCCTCGCCCGCCTGCTGATCCATAACGTACCCTTGTTCTTTGCGCCCCGGCCGCTGCCGACCCAGCCGATGGAGATGCACCGGTGAGCCCGCTATCGAACTCCTCCGATCCGAAGCCCGAGTCCCGAAGAGAAGCGGCGAACGAGGATCGGGCGGCTTCCCGCCGCTTCCGGATTCGGAAAGTCGTCGATCGGTTTTTCCAGATCCTTTCCGTCCTCTCCGCAATCGTCGTCATTAGCCCGCTTCTTTTTGTCTTCGTTTTCCTTCTTTCTTCCGGAAGCTCTGCTCTGACTTGGGACTTTCTCACGCAGCTGCCGAAGCCGGTAGGCGAGACCGGCGGCGGAATGGCGAATGCGATTGTCGGAAGCTGTATTCTGGTCGCCGTTGCGACACTGGTCGGGACCCCGATTGGCGTGCTTGGCGGAATCTGTGTCTGCGAATACGGCGATCCCCGCCTTCGCCTGTTCATCCGGTTCATCGCGGATGTCCTCAACGGTGTGCCCTCGATTATCTGGGGTATCGTGGTCTACTCCTGGGTAGTCCTCCGAATGAAGACTTTCTCCGGCCTCGCCGGCGGGCTGGCTCTCTCCTTTATTATGATCCCCCTGATCTTGCGAACCACCGAAGATGTCATCCGACTGGTCCCCTCCGTCTACCGCGAAGCGGGACTCGCGTTGGGCCTCCGCCGCAGCCAGGTCATTCTTCACATCATGCTGGCGACCGCCGCACGAGGGGTCCTCACCGGCATTCTGCTGGCTGCCGCTCGTGTGGCGGGCGAAACGGCTCCTCTCCTCTTCACCGCCTTCGGAAACCGCGTCTGGGCCGCTCACTTGCAGGAGCCGATCGCCGCGCTTCCCCTGCAAATCTTTGTCTACGCGATTGCCCCCTATCCGGATTGGCACAGGCAAGCCTGGGCCGGGGCGCTGGTTCTGCTCGCTCTGGTGTTTTGCATGAGTATCGTGGTCCGAGCGTTGACTAGGCAAAAGTCCCCATGAGCGAGAGCACGTCCAATGCCAAGGGAGCGGTTCCCGCCTCCGCCGAGGGAGCGGATCCGCAGAAGCGCTCGGCCGCCTTTCAGATCGAAGACTTGCACGTCTGGTACGGCAATCGGGCCGTCCTCCATGGCATTTCCCTCAACATTCCGGTCCGCCAGGTGACGGGAATCATCGGACCCAGCGGGTGCGGCAAGAGTACCTTCTTGCGAGTCCTCAACCGGATGCATGAGTTTACTCCGGGAGTAGACGTGCAAGGACGAATTCGCCTCTTTGGGGAAGACATCTATGAGTCAAGGGTCGACCCGATCCTCCTTCGCCGCCGTGTAGGCATGGTGTTTCAGAAATCGAACCCATTTCCCACCATGAGCATCCAGGAAAATGTCCTGATCGGCCTCAGGCTCGCGGGCATACGAAACCGCGGGCTCCTCGAAGAACGGCTCGAAGAAGCGCTCCGAATGTCGGCTCTTTGGAGCGAGGTCAAGGACCGGCTTCATGCGCCGGGCACCGCGCTATCCGGTGGCCAGCAGCAGCGGCTCTGCATCGCCAGGGCCTTGGCCATCCGCCCTGAAGTCCTGCTCATGGATGAGCCATGCTCGGCGCTCGATCCCATCGCGACGGCGCAGATCGAATCGCTCATCCGGGATTTGGGGCAGCGCTATTCCATCGTGCTGGTAACCCACAACTTGCAAGAAGCCGGGCGGACGGCGGATTTCACCGCTTTTTTCCTGGAAGGCAGGCTGATTGAATTCGGATCGACCAAGAAGATGTTCACCAATCCCAGCCAGAAGCAGACCGAAGACTATCTGACCGGCCGCTTTAGCTAGCCCGCATGTCTCACAAAGTGGTATCCGAGGCGCGCTTCGAAGAGGCGCCCTCAGACGTTCCGGCGCGGAATCCAGTAGCTGTAATACCATGCCGCGGTAATCTGCTGGAGGAGGGTGTAGAACACGATCGGCAGAATCGCCAGCGGGTGGTCAGGAACGGCGGCGGCGGCCAAGACTAATCCGCTGCCGTTATTGTTCATTCCAAGGCCATAGAGGAGTGCGGTCCTCTCCGGCACAGAAGCTCGCAGAAGACGTCCCAGCCAGGCTCCGCATTGGAAGCGGAGCAGACAGAGAATGCCGGAAGTCACCAAGAGCATCGCGAGAAAATCCGCGTCGAAATTACGGAACGCATAAGGGAGCGCCACGGCGGCATTCATGTAAATCAGCCAGAGGAGAATCAACTCATTGGCCGGGCGCAGGGCGGGACGGACGCGGGCAAAGAAGGTTTCTCCCGCGCGATGCCGGACCAGAATCCCAAGCAAGGAGGGCAGAACCACGCAGAGGAGGAGAAATATCCCCATTCCGCGTCCCGCCATCTCACGCAGGTCTTCCGCATAGTCTCCTGCCACCATCGGCGCCACGGCGTGAAGGGCAAGTGAGCCCGCAAAAGGGCTCAGCACCGTGGAGCTCAGCACCAGTCCCAAGGAGAGGGCCATGTCTCCGCCGGCATTCTGGCACCAAGCCGCCGAAGCCCCCGCGATGGGCATGGCTACAACGATCCCGAGCCCCATCACAAGGTTTTCCACTTCCTCCTGATTGTGCCACGGCAACAGGGCCGCTCGCAGAACGGCCAGAAAGAAAAGAGGGATCAGAAAATTGACCAGGAGGCCGGGGAGCAGGGCGCGAAAATTGCGAAAGAGCTCCCTCAGTCTGCCTCCCGGCACGCCGAATCCGCTGTTCCAGAGCAGGAGAAAAAGGAGCAGGACGGGCAGAGAAATCGAGAAGGATTCCCCGAAGATCGGAACCGAGCCAAAGGTGAGTCGCCGGATCCGCTGCCCGAAGTCCGGAGCGAGAGCGGCCAACCCATGGGCGGCGATCAGCGCCCAGAAAAAGTGGCGATGGAGCCAGTCCAGAAGCCTGCCCAAACGCTCGAGGGCGATGCGCCCCGTCTCCTCCTCCATGACGTTCCTTTCTTTTCTGCCTAGCCGCCATTTCTCACAAATTTCGTAGCCGAGGCGCCGCAAATGGGCTTGGATGCGAGGCGAGGCGCCGGTTTTCCACCGGAGCTGTATGACGACATACTGCAAGGATGGAAAACCAAGCCCAACGAAGCAGACAAGCCCATTGTGCAAGCCGCAGGGGAAAGCTTGTGAGAAATGGCGGCCAGCGTCTTCCTCGACGCCGGAAGGAACGGAGCGCCGGGGGGACACTTACCCAACCGGTCTTGTCCAACCCAGGAACTCCTTCGTCCGGGCAGAGCAGTACGCCCGGTTCAGAGCAGAGATCACCTCGACCGAAATGTTTTTCGGACAGATCGCCTCGCAAGCCCGCGTGAAGCTGCATGCGCCGAAACCTTCCCGATCCATCGCGCGCACCATCCGCAGCACCCGGACATCCTGCTCTACCTTCCCTTGAGGAAGAAGTCCCAAATGGCTCACTTTGGCGCCGACAAAGAGAACGGCGGAGCTATTGATGCAAACCGCCGCGCAGGCACCGCAGCCAATACAGTGTGCGGCGTCAAAGGCGTCCTCTGCCACCGAATGAGGCACGGGCATCGTGTTGGCTTCCGGGGCCTGCCCGGTCCCAACGGAAATGTAGCCTCCGGATTGCAGAATCCGGTCGAACGCACTCCGATCGACCACCAGATCTTTGATCAAGGGAAATGCCCTGCTGCGAAATGGCTCCACGGTAATTCGCTCTCCCTCCGGAAAGCTCCTCATATAGAGCTGACAGGTTGTCGTCCCTGCTCCGGGTCCATGCGGCCGCCCGTTGATCACAAGGGAGCAGCTTCCGCAGATCCCCTCCCGGCAATCATGCTCGAAGGCGATCGGATCTTCCCCTTTCCGCTCCAGATCCCCATTGAGCTCGTCGAGCATTTCCAAAAAGGATTGGTCAGGACGAACTTTCTCCCGAACGTACTCGACAAACCCTCCCCGGTCCTTCGAAGAGGACTGCCTCCAAAGCCGCAAGGTGATCCTCACCTACTTGTAACTCCTGGCGACCGGCTGCAGATTCTCGAACCGGAGAGGCTCGACCGCCCGCGTCGGAGGCTCCCCCTCCCCGCGAAAGAACCAGACAGCAACATGGGCGAAGCGGGCATCATCTCGCAAGCACTCCCCTTCCTCCGTCTGATGCTCTTCCCGGAAATGGCAGCCACAGGATTCTTCTCGCGAAAGTGCGTCCAGGCAAAGGAGCTCGCCGAGCTCCAAAAAATCGGCGACGCGCCCGGCCCGTTCCAGCGATGGATTGTAACCTTCGCCCCGACCAACTACCTGCGTATTCTTCCAGAAAGATTCCCGAAGTTCCCGAATTTTTTCGATCCCCGACCGGAGCCCCTGGGCATTTCGAGCCATGCCGCAATGTTCCCAGAGCAATGCGCCAAGCTCCTTATGGTATTCGACGGGAGTCTTCGATCCCCGCAAAGCGAGCAGCTTCGCAAGCCGTGCCTCCGCATTCCGTACTCCGTCTTGAAAAGGAGCTGCCTCCAAGGGCAGACACCCTGTCTTCTTCCGCGAAAGGAAATCGCCGATTGTGTACGGCACGATGAAATACCCGTCCGCCAAGCCCTGCATCAACGCGCTTGCCCCCAGACGGTTCGCTCCATGATCCGAAAAGTTGGCCTCGCCCAGCACAAAGAGCCCCGGGACGGTCGACATGAGGTGGTAATCGACCCAGAGCCCACCCATCACATAATGGATCGCGGGATAGATCCGCATCGGCTGCTGGATCGGGTCTTCTCCGGTTACCTGGTGATACATGTCGAGGAGGTTGCCGTATCGCTCGAGGATCGCAGCGATACCCAGCCGATGCCGCGCATCGCCCAGGTCGAGATAGACGCCCAGCCCATGCGGACCGACGCCACGACCTTCATCGCACATCCGCTTGAGGGTTCGGCTCGCAATGTCCCGAGGAACGAGGTTCCCGTAACTCGGGTAGAGGCGCTCGAGGAAATAGTCGCGGTCGGCTTCTGGTATCTGGTCTGGAGGACGACGATCGTTCCTGCTCTTCGGGATCCAGGCGCGTGCATCGTTTCGCAACGACTCCGACATCAGCGTAAGCTTCGACTGGGAGCCGCCCGAGGGGGGGATGCACGTAGGATGGATTTGGGTAAAGCAGGGGTTGGCGAAACCCGCCCCTTGCTTATAAGCACGCCAAATCGCCGAAGCGTTGGAAAGCTGCCCATTCGTCGAAAGATAGAAGACATTGCCGTAACCGCCAGTCGCCAGGATGACTGCGTCGGCCGCGCAGGCGGAAACCCGGCCACCGACCAAATCCCGCACGATCACTCCCTGGACGCGGCCCTCACTCACGACCAGATCGAGAATTTCGGTGCGCGGATGCATCTTTACCTGCCCCAACCCAATCTGCCGATTCAGGGCACCATAGGCGCCGAGCAGGAGCTGCTGGCCGGTCGCCCCTCGCGCGTAAAAAGTACGGGAGACCTGCACACCACCGAAGGAGCGGTTCGCGAGGAGCCCGCCATACTCCCGGGCAAAAGGCACGCCTTGCGCCACGCACTGATCGATGATCCGCGCGCTCAGCTCCGCCAACCGATAGACGTTCGCCTCACGGGAGCGAAAGTCTCCGCCCTTGATCGTTTCCTGAAAGAGGCGATAGATCGAATCGCCATCGTTCCGATAGTTCTTCGCTGCGTTGATCCCGCCTTGGGCAGCCACGCTATGGGCTCGCCGCGGGCTGTCCTGGATGCAGAAGCAGTCGACCGCGTACCCCAGTTCTCCCAGGGAAGCAGCCGCTGAAGCTCCTGCCAGCCCTGTCCCGACCACGATGAGTCTCATCCGCCGCTTGTTGGCAGGAGATACCAGGCCCAGTCGGTCGCGACAGTCCTGCCACTTGTGTTGGAGCGGTCCTTCCGGGATTCTGGCATCGGGCACGTTCATTTTGCTCGCCCTCCGTGCCCGTTCTTCTCCCCGCTGGTCACCGGACCCACCCTAGCACGATCGCCACGGGAATGGCAGAGAAGCCGAGGAAAAAGACCCAGCCCAGGGCATGAGCGAGCCACCGTTCCCAGGGAAAGCTTCGCCGGTTGACCAGCCCAAAAGAGCTGAATATCCCGTCGATCCCATGCCGGATATGAAAGAAGAGGCAACTCATGCCGAGAAGATAGGCTCCCGCGACCCAAGGGTTCCTTAACCCTTCGACCATCATGCGGTGGACGTCGGGGACGGGATGCGAAGTTTCCGAAAGGCGAGCGGAAAAACGATCGAAAGCGGAAAAGGGAGGGAAGTGCCAGGTGAAATGGTAAAGGTGAAAGAGCACGAACAGGCCGAGACCGATCCCTGTCAGCAGCATCGAACGCGACTCCCAGCTCGCTCCGTTGGGCTTGATCTGATCGTAACGCTTCGGCCGAGCCGCCCGCCGAAGTTGGGCAAGCCGCACGGCAGACGCAACGTGGACGGCAAAGGAGGCGAGGAGGACAAGGCGAACGCTCCAAAGAAGGAGCGGAACCGATTTGAGAAGATAGGAGTACTGATTGATGTAGACCGCAGGGAGAAAGACCTGCCAGTTTCCCAGCATATGCAGGCTGATGTAGCCGACCAGGATGAGGCCGGTCACCCCCATCAGGATCTTCAGGCCGATCGTCGACACGCTCGTCCGTTCCCTCACCGGGTGTTTGCTATCGCACAGGAAGGAGGAAAACGCAAAGGGGATCTCATACAGCGCGACGGGCGGAGAGCGGCACCCGATCAGCCGTGCGCAGCTTTCGCCAACCGGAGCGGCAACCTTTCCAGGTCGCCCTCCGGCCGCCGCACCACCCAGATCGCGTAACCGCAGGCCCGCGGTGCCGTGCCATCGTTTTCCGGATCGTCGCCGACCAGGAGAAGTGCCCCCGGTGGATATCCGAGCCTCTCGGCAACTAGGCGATAGAGGCGAGGGTCGGGCTTGGCTGCACCCAGCTCGGCGCTCAAAAAGATCGCCGAGAAAAACTCGATCAGACCCAGGTCGGCCAACACCCGCCGCGCCCGCCGATCCCAATTCGAAAGAACCCCTAGGCGCAGCCCGAGGTCCCGCAAATCCGCCAGCACCCGCCTTGTTTCCGGATAGAGCCGCCAGGCGGCGCCCCGCCCATACTGCTCGTAAAGTTCTTCGACCATCGCTTCCCACCTCTCCGGCCCCAGTCCGGAGCCGAAGACGGGGGCCAAGCTCTCCCGGATGATCTCTCCCCAATAGAAGCGGTCGTCCCCATCGGATGGGACTGTGGCCTGCGGACGATAGCGGTAGCGCCATAAGGCTTGCCGGAATTGGGTCGCAACGATCTTTGGATCGATTCGGAGTCCGTGCCGGAGGGCTGTGGCCGCATAAGTCGCCTCGACCGGAACCGCGGGCGCAAGTATGGTCCCGACCAGATCAAAAAGAACCACTCGAATGGGAGTGCGAGGACTCGAGCAGCTCATTGGATTCAAATTCGGGAAGAAGGTTCCCCTCATCGGCCAGCACCTCGCCGACCAGGAAAAGAGAACCGGTTACCAGAATCGGGCCCGGGTCCTTCGCCAGTGCCTGGCTCGCCTCACTCCACGAATCGTAAGCTTGGCACGGCAAGTGAGGAAAGCATCCGATCAGGCGAGCGGGAGCGAGCCCACGTTCCGTGGAGAGTCTGACCAGGCTGACTTGACGGGCCTGCCGCGAGTGGACGCTGGCCATCGTGGCGAAATCTTTGTCCGACAGGGCAGAGAAAACTAGGTGATAGGGACGCTTTCCATAGCATGCTTCCCAGGTCTGGACCAGGGCTTCGGCTGCCTGCGGGTTATGAGCCCCGTCCAGAACCCAGAGCGGGTCTTTCCGCAATCGCTGAAAGCGCCCCGGCCAGCGAACGGTCCGGAAGCCGCAGCGAATGGCCTTTTGGGGAAGCGGCTTTCCTGAAAATAGGGGCAATCGAAGCAGAGCATAGGCACAGGTCGCATTCCGCACCTGATGGCTGCCCAAAAGACCCAGAACGAACCGCTCTCCATCGATCCGCGCCCTTTGGCAAGGCTCTCCATCCGAGTAGGATTCCCCCACCATCTCCCCGATCTCCCTCAACGGACTTCCGATCTTGCTCGCCCTCTCGCGGATCGCCTCCCGGGCCTCCCCTTGCTCCACCCCGATGACCGCCGGCACACCCGGCTTGAGGATTCCGGCCTTTTCGCGAGCGATCTCGGCCAGGGAGGAGCCAAGGTAACGGGTGTGCTCCAGCCCGATCGTGGTGATGATGCAGGCTTCCGGACGCACGATATTGGTCGCATCGAGCCTGCCGCCCAAGCCGGTCTCCCAAACGACCCAATCGACTCCTCGCTCTCGGAAGGCGAGAAGGGCCGCCGCCGTCAGGACCTCGAAAAAAGTAGGGGCGAATCCCGGCTGCTTTTCCTCCCGGTTCCGGATTGCCGCTTGAAGCATCCGAATCCAGCGGGTAAATTCCTTTTTCGAGGTGAGGACCCCATCGATCTGAATTCTTTCCCGGATGGTACAGAGATGGGGCGAGGTATAGAGACCGACGTGGTAACCGGCGGCGCGAAGGGCAGAAGCCAGGAAGGAAGCAGTCGAGCCCTTGCCGTTGGTGCCTGCGATGTGAAGAAAATGCAAGCCGTTCTGCGGCGATCCGACTTCTCGGGCCAGAAGCTCCATGTTCTCGAGCCCGAGCTTCATGCCCCATCGGCGACACCGCCCGAGAAAGGCAAGTGCTTTCCGGTACGCATCCTCCTCTGACGAGCCTCGCGGACGACCAGAGCAGGGTGAGACCGCAAGATTCATGACAAAGCCGAGCGCCTAGCAGCCATTTAACGAAAAAGATGTTTCAACCCAAGGGAATTCGAGCGTAGCGCGACCTTCCGCAATCGGAAAGATAGAGAAAGAATGGATACAGTGGCGGATTCGGGATGGAAAGCCCTTCTGCTGCCGCTGTTGGTGGCAGCCAACGCGTTTTTCGTCGCCATCGAATTCGCGATCGTCAAGGTTAGAGTGACCCAGCTCAAGCTCTTATTGAAGAGCTCTGACTGGAGGTTGCCGTTCGCGTTGCGGATGGTTCGTCAGCCGGATCGTTTTCTTCCCGCGATCCAGATTGGTGTCTCTCTGGCCAGCATCGGGCTGGGATGGGCCGGCCAGCCCATCATGGCCGACTGGCTCATTCCTCTCCTTCGCTCCAGCGGCCTGCCGCAAGGTCCTTACCTCAACTCGCTAAGCTCCGTGCTCGGTTTTAGCCTGATCACCTTCGTCTCCATTGCGCTGGGCGAGCTCGCCCCGAAGTTTCTTGCGCTGCAGCACTCCCAGAAGATCGTCCTTCTGCTCAGCCCTCCCCTGGTTGCCTTCTACTATCTCTTCTATCCGTTCGTCTGGATCTTGCACCATGCGGCCGATTTCCTCCTTCGACTCCTCGGCTTCGCCCTCCCCCAGCCGGAAAGCGCAGGCCATTCCCTTAGCCCCGAGGAGCTCCAGCAAATCCTCATTCATTCCCCGCACCCCCATCCTTTCGATGAGCTGATCAACAAGATCATGGTCAAAGCGCTCCGGCTGCGCCGAACCCGGGCCGAGCAGGTCATGGTGCCGCGTGAGCGGGCGGTGGTGCTCTGGCGTGATGCACCGATCGAGGAGACGATCCGCGTTGCTCAAAGTTCCGGCTACAGCCGATTCCCCGTCTGCGGAGAGAATGCCGAGCAGGTCGTCGGGATCATTCTTCTGCAAGAACTTCTTTGGCAGTATATCGCCTTGGGGAAACAGACGACCCTGGCCTCCCTTCTCCGGCCCGCTCTTCTATTCTCGCCGAATATACTCCTTCCCGCGATGCTTGAGGAGTTCCGCAAGGCACGGACCCATATGGCCGTCGTGGCGGATCCAGACAACCGCATGATTGGCTTGGTGACCTTCGAAGACGTGCTCGAAGAGCTCGTGGGCGACATTCGGGACGAGTTCGACATCGAAAAGAGTCCGATTTATGAATTGACCCAGGATTCGGCCACCGTCGACGGGGATTTGCCCTTACGGGATCTTGCCATCGAAACCAATTGGCCGCTGCCCACCGAAACGACGCAGACCGTATCGCAATGGTGCCTCGCGCAATGGGGTCGGCAGCCGAGGCGATTCGAAACCCTCCACGTCGACGGTTTTCTTCTGATCGCTGAAGACGTGATCCCCCAGAAATTCCGGCGCGTTCGGATCGAACGCCTCAAGGAAGAGTTTCCGGAAGCAGCGGTCGAATCGGAATGAAAGCGAACCTCGAAGCGGTTACGGCTCGCTGGAAGCCATTACGGGCGAAAAGTCTGGGTGCTTGGCTCGCCTCCCGGCGCCGTTCTCTGCGTCGGAACCTCTCTCCAGCTGTCGCTGCCTTCCTGGTTCGCCGCCTGACCCAGACTCTGCGCGTCACCATCGAAGACCCACACCGGATCGTGAGCCGCCCTCCCGAAGAACCTCTGATTTTTGCGTTCTGGCACAATCGGCTCTTGGTCATGCCGGCGCTCTACTCGCGCCACTTTCCGGAGCGCAGGCTCGTGGCGCTCGTCAGCGCGAGCAACGACGGGGAGCTTCTGTCCCGGCTGCTCTCCCAGTTCGGATTCGAAGCGGCCCGAGGCTCTTCTTCCCGGCATGGGAGTCTCGGTTTTCGCACCATCCTCCGCTTGGGACGGGAAGGACGCGATATTGTAGTGACTCCCGACGGGCCGCGCGGACCTCGATACCAGTTGCAGGACGGCGTGTTGCAAATTGCCCAACTGCTGCAGCGGTCCATCCTGCCCATCTCCTGCCGTTTCTCCCGAAGGTCGGAAATGCGAAGCTGGGACCGGTTTCAGATTCCGCATCCGTTTTCCGCATGCCACATCCACGTCGGCGCCCTCATCGCTCCGCCAAAAGACGGTTCCCCTACGGAGCTCGCGGCCTGTCGTCTTGCCCTGGAAGAGGCGCTCCGCCGCGACGCGACTGGCTGAAGCGGAGTCCTCAAAAAAAGCCCTTTCCCGAAAGACGTCCCGTTGCGCGGAACTCGGAATTTTGCTAGCCTGCATTCTCTCACAAAGTTCGTACCGGAGGCGCGGCGAAGGGACCTGGGTGCGAGGCGGGCCGCAGGTTTTCCCCGGAGTTGTATGACGACATACTGCGAGGAGGAAGAACCAAGTCCCAACGAAGCAGCCGGGTCTATTTCGCAAAGCCATAGGAGAACGCTTGGGTGGAGTCGAGGAGTGGCGCGGTGCGACGTAGGAGAGCCATAGCGGGAGCTGCCCCTTTCGGTATGACAGTGCCTGAGTATCTCTCCCTAACGGCCGTTTCCACTCCCCGCTCATCAAACCGAACAGGCGGATTTCCCGCATTCGGCTTCCGGACAAGGTTGGCGCAGGATTATGCCCACGGTAAGCTCCACGTACAGCTCCCGAGGGAGAGGAGGTCGAACTTGCCTTCGCTTTCTCCTGCAACGTCCTCTGGAGCTTCTGAACCCGCAAGGGAGGTTGTAGGCGTGCCGCCACTCTCCGTTCTCGCTCCTTCCGACGTTTCCCTTGAACTAAGGCCCCTTCCCTCCCTCGGACTTTCTCCGAGCTCACAGGTAGTATGGACCTATCCAACTCCCACCTGGTCCCGCTTCGGCCCCTCGCAGGGCAGCGGTCGGTCCGCTCGGGGCCAACCCGAGCTCCCGGCCAGCTGGGCCTCCCGTGTTGATGCATCGTCCTTTGCCCGCATGCCCCTCGCCCCCAATACCCCGGCGGCTCTTCCCCAGTGCACGTATTGCTCTCCTTCCCAGGGAGACAACGGGCCCTTCGCTTTCTCTCTCACGAGCTCGGCGTCCGCATTGCCGCTTTCGAGGCTTTGTTCAGCGTTCACTTTCCTTAGGGCCTGCTTGCTCGCTGACCCGCTTCCCGGGCCTTTTCCCCCAGAGGCTTCGACCGCTGGCGTTACCACCAGTAGCCGCTCCGAGTGCTTCCGGCTGGAGCAATAGTTGCCGGGTGGAGATCACTCCCTCCCCACTGGGCGATGCACCCTTTTCACGGCGCACGAGATATGCAGGCTAGCAGCCTGTCGGACTTTCCTTTTTCCTCTGGAATATGGTAAAAGAGGGCATGGCTGAGCGATTTGTGATGGTGGATCGGATGACCCCAATGCTTTTGCCCGAGGACATGCGGGATTGGGTGAGGGAAGACGACTTGGTGCATTTTGTCATCGAGGCGGTGGAGAAGATGGATCTGCGGGGATTTCGAGTCAACGTGCGCGGGACGGGGGACGCGCAATATCCGCCGTCGATGATGCTCTCGCTTTTGATTTATTGCTACGCCAACGGAATCTTTTCGAGTCGACGGATCGAGGCGGCGACGTGGCGGGATGTGGCGGTTCGTTACCTTTGTGCGAACACCCATCCGGATCACGACACGATCTGCCGGTTTCGGGCGGGGAGAACTTTGCCGCGGGGTGGCGGACTTGCTTTTTGAAGGGGGTGTGTGGCGCTGGCGCGGGGAGATGAAGGCTTTTGAAGGTCAGGGGTGGTGAGCGCGTGGGACGGAAACCAAGATTCGGGCCAACGCGAGCAAGCATCGCAATGTGACTTGCAAGCGGGCCGGAGAACTGGCGGAGCTTCTGCGGGCGGATGTGGCTGAGCTCTTGGAGAAGGCGGAGGACGCGGACCGTAGAGGCGACGCGGATCCTGGCAAGTTGCCGGAGGAGATTGGTCGGCGGCAGCGGCTCAAGGCAAAACTGGAGGGAGCGCAACGCCGGCTGGAGGAGCGGGCCAAGGAGCGAGCGGAACGGGAGCGTGCGGATTACGAACGAAAGGTAGAAGAACGGGAAGGTCGCAAGGGGAGTGCCAAAGGCCGGCACATCCAGCTTCCGGAGGAGAAGCCTGGGGCGGAGGAGCAAGGCAACCTGACCGATCCCGAGAGCCGGCTGATGCGCAAGAGCCGAAACGAAGCCTTTGAACAGAGCTACAACGCGCAGGCGGCAGTGGATGCGGAAGGGAGTGCCTTGGTGCTTTCGGCTCGGGTGAGCGTCTGCGCCAGCGACAGCGGCGAGTTGGAAGGCGACGTGCGGGCCATTCCTGCGGAGGTCGGTCGGTCGGTCTCGCGGCCGGGTACTCGGCGCGCCTGACACCGGTTTGCCACATGGCGAACACGGTCGAGGTTCTGCAGGCGGGAAGGAATTCGAAGTCCGTAGCTGTGCTGATGAGGGCCGAAGCTCTGGAGTGTCGCCGGCGATACGAGTTCCGGCCAGCCGATCGTCGCCGGGAGAAGCCCGTTGCGCATACCGCCCCGTGGAGGCGCAAGATGACCGAAAAGCTCGCCAGCCCGGAAGGTCGCCGCCTCCACGCTCGACGAAAGCAGACCGTCGAACCGGTCTTCGGCGTCATCAAATCGGTGATGGGCTTCCGAGCGTTTCGGCTCCGCGGGCAAGCCAAAGTCCAGGGCGAATGGTCGTTGGTCTGTTTGGCGTACAACTTCAAGCGCCTTTGGAAGCTGATGGGAGCACGCCACCCCGGTTCCCCGATGGTCGGATCCCCATGGTCGCTCTGCGCCAGACCGGCCGTCGCATTATCCTGGCCTTTACAGATTCCGAGACAATCGTTCCCTGTGCCGCATCGGACTGCCGGCGCATCATGGGGAGTTCTCGCGCTAAGTCTAAGTACGACGGGCTGTTAGCATGAGCGATGGGAGTGATCGAAAGAAACCCGCCCTGGAGGAATCAACTCGCATGGAATACACCTCGCTGCGAGGTTTAGACGAGCAGGTTTCGCGCATCGGCCTGGGCACATGGGTCGTGGGGGGCTGGATGTGGGGCGGTGCCGAGGAGAAGGAGGCGATCGCGGCGATCGAGGCGGCGGTCGATGCCGGCATCTCCTTTCTGGACACCGCACCAGTCTATGGATTCGGGCGTGCCGAGGAGATCGTCGGGAAGGCGATTCGGCGCATTGGCCGCGATCGGGTCATCCTTGCCACCAAGGCGGGACTGGAATGGAACGATCGGGAGGAGATCCGTCGGAATTCCAGTCCGGAGCGGCTCCGAAAGGAGATCGACGAGAGCCTGCGCCGGTTGGGAGTCGATTCGATCGACCTTTATCAGATCCACTGGCCCGATGCCCGAGTGCCGATCGAGGCGACGGCGCAGACTCTGCTTCCCTTCCAAGCCGATGGGAAGATCCGTGCGCTCGGAGTGAGCAACTACTCCCCGAGCCAGATGGAAGCCTGGCGAAAGGTCGCGCCTCTCCACACCGACCAGCCTCCCTATAACCTCTTCGAGCGTGGGATCGAACGGGATGTGCTTCCCTACTGCCAAGAAAACCGCATTGGGGTCGTGGCCTACGGCGTGCTCTGCCGCGGGCTGCTGACCGGCAAATTTTCCGCAAGCCACTCCTTTGCCAATGGAGACATTCGAAGGATCGACCCGAAGTTCCAAGGCGACGCGTTTCGGCGCTATCTTGCCGCTGTGGACGACCTTCGCCTCTTGGCGCAGGCTCATGGATGCACCCTCGCGCAGATGGCGGCCCGATGGGCCCTGCAGCAGCCAGGGATTTCCGTCGTGCTCTGGGGAGCGAGAAAGCCGGCGCAAATCCTGGAGGCCGCCCATATACCACCTTCTTCACTCTCGGATCGCGATCTAGACGAGATCGACGGGATTCTCGAGCGGCGGATTCCGGAGCCGATTGGCCCGGAATTCATGGCTCCGCCGCTTTGACCGATCGCCCGCGCTAGCCGGCATGGTTTCTGCTATGCGGAAGATGACATGCAAGCGGCATTACCCGCCAATCCTGGAGTCGACCGGCGCGAGCAGAACTGCCTGCCCGGTCCCCTCTACCGACTCGATTCGGAATTCGACGAGATGGTCGATGCCGAGATGCAGCCGCAACGTCCTTATCGCGGTCTCTGGAAGTTTATCGAGAAACTCTCCCCCGAACTCTGGGAAGATCGACAAAGGATGGCTGCCGGAGAGCTTGTCCGCGGCGGAGTCACCTTTGCCCTGGACTCGAAGAACGAGAATCGCGTCTTTCCCTTCGACCTTTTACCGCGAATCCTCTCCGCCTCGGAGTGGCTCCACCTCGAAAAAGGACTGATCCAGAGGGTGACCGCCCTCAACTGCTTCCTTCGGGACATCTACGCACAGGCCCGTATCTTGCAGGAAGGGATCGTTCCCTCCGAGTTGGTCTTGGGCTCTCCCCAATTTCGGAGGGAAATGGTGCAGGCGCCCGTGCCCCACGGAATCTATGCGATGATCGCGGGCTCCGATCTCCTGCGGCTACGGGACGGTTTCGTCGTCTTGGAAGACAATTTGCGGGTTCCGAGCGGGGCTTCCTACATGCTGGCCAATCGGCGCGTCCTGCGCCGAGTCTTCCCTTCTCTCTTCCAAGCCGCCCCAGTGGCCTCGATCGAGTCCTATCCAACCCTGTTGCGGGAAGCCCTCTGTGCGCTTCGCCCCAAGGGAGCCGATGGCGCTCTCACCGTCATGCTGACCCCAGGCATCCACAATGCCGCCTACTTCGAGCACACCTTCCTGGCTCAAGAAATGGGTATCCCCTTGGCCGAAGGGAAAGATCTGGCGGTGATCGAGGGGAAAGTGCAGCTCCGAACCTCTTCCGGATGGAAGGGGGTCGGAGCCATCTACCGACGTCTCAACGACGATTTCCTCGACCCGGTTGCCTTCCGCCCGGAATCCCTCTTGGGCGTCCCGGGGCTTGTAGCCGCTTGCCGCGCGGGCCGGGTGAACGTGGTCAATGCAATTGGAACGGGAGTCGCGGACGACAAGGCGATCTACCCGTTCGTCCCTTCCATGATCCGGTATTATCTTGGAGAAGAACCCATTCTGCCCAACGTGGAAACCTTTCTCTGCGAACGTCCTGCAGAACGAGATCATGTTCTCGCCAACTTGAGCAAGCTGGTCGTCAAGGAGGTTAGCCAAGCGGGAGGATATGGCATGCTCTTCGGACCGACGAGCAGCGTCCAGGAACGCGCCGCCTTTCGAGAAAAGATCCTCGCCCAACCCCGGAACTACATCGGGCAGCCCGTCCTTTCCTTCTCCCAAGTCCCTTGTTGGATCGACGGGCGGCTCCAGCCCCGGCGGATCGACCTGCGTCCGTTTGTTCTTTTCGGACCCACTCCTACGGTCATCCCAGGAGGGCTCACGCGGGTTGCCCTGCGGGAAGGATCCTTCATCGTAAACTCCTGCCAAGGGGGCGGCAGCAAGGACACCTGGGTCTTGCGAGCCGACAAGCGCGAGGGAAGGGCACAAAACCTCGCGAGGCCATGATCTTTCGTAAGGCAAGCCACTACTATTGGCTTTCGCGTTACTTGACTCGCGCGCTCGACACGATCCGGCTCGTGGAGGCCTATTGGCCTCTTTGCTGGGATGGCGGAAAAGGAAGAGGGGAAGCCTGCCTGATCCGGCTGCGTCAGGTACTGCGCATGGCGGTTCCCGGCCCGATCTTCGGACCGGCAGGCGAACTGTTCTGGTTTCTGGAGGCCACGGACAATCCTCTGTCGGTGAGGAACTCGATCGAAGCCGCGCAGCTCAATGCTCGACACCTGCGGGAGGAGCTTCCGGAAGAGCTATGGGAGGTGCTCGGCCAATTCCCGATCGGTCCACCGGTGTCGCCTGTCCCAATCGGCGAGGTTCCCTTCCCCCGGGCTTACTTCCTCCAAAGAGTAGCGGGAATCAGCGCCATCTATGAAATCGCCCGATTCTCTCTGGAGCAGGGAGCAGCCCAGGATTGGCTCGCCCTGGGTCAGGGGATCGAAGGAATGGGCAACCTCGCTGCAGCTCTAAGCGCACTCGCTCCAGACGACTCGGCCGGCCCCGCGCCTTCCTTGGAAGAAAAGACGGCGGTTCTCCGTGGATTTTCTTCTCTCGATGTCTACCGACGGACCCGCGGCCCCTGTTATGAGGAAGAAGCCGTCTTCCGGTCTCTTTTGGGAGACCAGTTGCTGCCCAGGAGCTTTGCTGCGCTGCTACGCTCCGTTTCCTCTTCCTTGGAGCGACTGGAAAAGAAGAGCTCCTATGCTCTCGCCCCTGCGTCCTCGGCTGCTCAGACGCTCGCCGCAGCCTTCAGATCCCTGGGAAACACTCCAAAGGAGCGGTTCGGCTACTTGCTGGTGGAGCTTCAGATCGGCTGCAATCAGCTCCACCAAGAGATCGAAAAGGCACTCGGTTAGCCGCCATCTCTCCCGTCACACCCACATCCAAGCCATGGCAGCGGACCCCCGCAGAAGGAAGCTTGGGGGGAATTGGCGGTTAACATTTGCGGCGCGCTCTTTTCCCCTTATAAGAAGGAAAGAACGACCGCATGTTTCCTCCCTCGCGAATTCGTAATTTTTGCATCATCGCTCATGTAGATCACGGAAAGACGACCCTTTCCGATCGCCTCCTCCAAGCGACGGATACGATTCCCGAACGGCAGATGCAGGACCAGCTTCTCGACTCCATGGATCTGGAGAGAGAACGAGGGATCACGATCAAGGCTCATCCCGTGACGATGCGCTACAAGGCCGGAGATGGAGAAAGCTATCAACTCAACCTCATTGATACGCCGGGCCACGTGGATTTCTCCTACGAGGTCTCCCGAAGCCTCTCAGCCTGCGAAGGAGCGCTCCTGGTGATCGATGCCGCGCAAGGCGTCCAGGCGCAAACGGTTGCCAACGTGCATCTGGCCGGGCGGCAAAATCTCCATTTGATCCCGGTCATCAACAAGATCGACCTGCCGACCGCCAATCCCGCATCGGTTAAGCGACAGCTCGAGGAGATTCTCGCGATTCCGGGAGAAGAAGCCGTCCTGGCGAGTGCCAAGGCAGGGACCGGCATCACCGAGATCCTGGAGGCGGTGGTGCACCGGATTCCGGCACCGCAGCCCATCGCCGACGGCATCCTCCGCGCCCTAGTCTTCGATTCGGTCTTCGATCCTTACCGCGGGGTGATCCTCTACGTTCGAGTACGATCAGGGGAGCTCTCCCGCGGCCTGAAGGTCCTCTTGATGGCGACCCAGACCGTTTACGAAATCAAGGAAGTAGGCATCTTCAGCCCCAAGATGTTCCCGCAGGATCACCTCGAGGCAGGGGCAACCGGCTATGTGATTGCCAACCTGAAGAGCCCGCTCGAGGTCAAGATTGGGGATACGCTCACCTCCGCGCTCCATCCGGCCGAGGAACCGCTCTCCGGTTTCCAGGAAGCCCGACCCATGGTCTTCAGCGGCATTTATCCTCTCAACTCCTCGGACTTCGAAAAGCTCAGGAGTGCTCTCCACAAGCTCCAGATCAACGATCCCGCCATCGTCTTCACCCAGGAGAGCTCTGCTGCGCTGGGCTCGGGCTTACGATGCGGATTCCTGGGCCTGCTCCACATGGAGATCGTCCAGGAGCGGCTGCGGCGCGAGCACGAAGTCGAAATCCTGGCCACCTATCCCAGCGTCGTCTACCAGGTGAGGCTTACCAATGGGACGCTGGTGGAGGTCGACAACCCCTTGCGCATGCCCGATCCTTCTCTGATCGAAACGATCGCCGAACCGACGGTGCGTGCCTTTCTCCTGATTCCCACAGAACGAATCGGTGAGATTCTGCAACTGGTCTTGGAAAAGCGCGGAGCCTGCGAGTCGACCGAATCGGCGGGAGAGAATCGCGTGATGCTCCGATGCCGACTTCCCTTGAGCGAGATCCTGGTCGATTTCAACGATCGGTTGAAGTCGCTCACCCGGGGGTATGGCTCGATGGATTATGAGCCCGCCCCCTATCAGACCGAAGACCTGATCAAGCTCGACATCCTCGTCAATGGGGAACCTGTGGAGGCCTTTTCCTGCATCGTGGCGCGGAGCCGGGCCGAGGCGCGGGGAAGAGCGATTCTGGCCAAGTTGCGGGACTTCATTCCCCGGCATCTCTTCAAGATCGCGCTCCAGGCCGCGGTCGGAAGCAAGATCCTCGCACGCGAGGACATCGGCTCCGTCGGAAAAAATGTTACCGCGAAATGCTACGGGGGGGATATCACCCGGAAGCGGAAACTTCTGGAGAAGCAAAAGGAAGGCAAGAAACGAATGAAGACCTTTGGCCGTGTCGACATTCCGCAGGAAGCATTTCTGCAGATTCTGAAAACGGAGACCGGAGCGTGAGAGCCTCGCCCTTGTCGTTCTCGCACAAGCAAGCCCTCCGCCGCCAGCGCAAGGAGCTGGCAGATCTCAGAAGAGCCATTGGACGCCTGCGCGTTCGTCAGAAAGACCTGCTTTCCCCGGAAGCGCGGCAAGAGGCAGAGACTTTTGAAAGGGAGGCCGCCTCGAGTCTTTCGGACCCGCAAGCCTCTGGGACGACCGCTTCCCTCCTCCTTGAGCGGGGGGAAAAGCTGGCCACGAAGCTCTTTCCGCCGAAGGCCTGGGCGGGGTTGCGGGAAAACATAGAGATCTTCCTGGTGGCGATCGCGGCGGCGCTGGCCATCCGCGCCTACTTCCTCCAGCCGTTCAAGATTCCCACCGATTCGATGAAGCCAACCCTCTACGGGATTCAGACCATTGCTCGGGTCGAGCCGCCCCCCCCGGGGCCCATCCGTCTCCTCCACATGCTCCTGTTCGGCAGGCAATATCACTATCTACGCCTCTCCCGGGACGTGTCGCTCGTCGACTTGGTTCCAGGAAAGTTATTGGTTGAATACACCGATCTCCTCTTCGACGACGGAGAGAAGCAGCGCGTCTGGGTGGCGGCCCCTGCCTTGGTCTACAAGATCGGATTGAGGCCCGGCTTATTCTTTCGGGCAGGAGAGCCCATCTTCAACTTTATGACCGTGGCAGGGGACCAAGTCCTGGTCAACAAGGCGGTCTACAACTTTCACCCCCCGCGGCGCGGTGAAGTCTTCGTCTTCCGAACCGCTGGCATCGAGGGCATCGAATCGACCTTGCGGGATCACGGCCTCAATGGATCGCTCTTTTACATCAAGCGATGTGTCGGAGTTCCCGGCGACCGGCTTCAGATCGACCCGCCCTTTCTGCGCATCAACGGGAGTGCCACTCCGCCAAATGCGGCCATGTCGCGCGTCGAAGCAGCACGCAACGGTTACCGCGGCTATGTGATCCTTCCCGGCCAGCTCTATCTCTCCTCTCCAGAAGAGCAGGTAGTCGTTCCCAAAGACGGCTATTGGGCTATGGGGGACAATAGCCCCGATAGCCAGGACAGCCGCTTCTGGGGTCCCGTTCCGCGGAACGACCTTGTGGGAACCGGGCTCTTGATCTACTGGCCACTTAGCCCGCGCTGGGGCTGGATTCACTGAGCGGACGCTTCGTCGTCGGTCCGCACCAGAAGGATCGGTACTTCCGTGAGGCGCCGAACCGGGAAGGTAGTGCTTCTGCCGAAGAGCGCTCCCCAGATCGTGTGTGCGTGGCTCCCCATGACGAGGAGATCGGCTCCTTTTTCCTTCGCAGTCCGAACGATCTGGCTGACGGCGTCGCCAAGGGCAAGCTCCACCTCGACGGACAGACCTTGGCTCCGCAGCTCTTGCGCCCGTTCTTCGACATATTGCCGCGCCCGATTCATCACTTCGTCCTGACGCAAGGCGATCCGTTCTCCCGATTCGAGTGCCCACTCCTCGATTCCGGCGAGCGGGAAAGCCGGAAGGGATGAGACGTGCAGAAGTACGAGTCGCGCTCCCGAAAGGCGGGCCAACTCGCGAGCATGGCTCAGGACCGCTTCATCCAGCGGACTCTGCTCCAGCGGCACCAATAGGCAGTGATACATGAGAGGAACCGGTTAGCGTTAGGGAGGTTAGAGTATTAACACTCTTCCGCCAAAAAAAAACAACACTCACCCGAGAATCCGGATGACCCGGGAGTAGATACAGAATTTGTGACATCAAAAAACAGTACATCATGCAACGGGCGCAACGGGTTGCAGGCACTGCAGAACGTTGTTGGCCTGCGTCAAGGCTTGGTCGCACATTGCCCTTACGTCTGTTGATTCCAAAGGCGATTCATCGTAGTCGCACGAATTCCTCCAACGGCGGAGGTCATCCAACCACTCCGCTGCACCCGTGTAGGAGTTTTGCTTCAAACAATCGCGCAACTCCTTGTGATCCGAAGCGCCCTGTTTCGCCTCGAACCCCAATTTACTTTCGGCAAATCGTCTTGCTTGACCGAAAGCAGCGTAGTAGGCCCGGCTTACCGCAGACCGGATGTACGCTTCTTGTAAGTAGGAATCGTTTTTGGCCAGCTCTTTGAGCTTTCGAGCGAGCCTAAAATATAGATTCCAGTCAAACATCGCTCTGGAGGCGAAAGTCCGTGCCGACCATGAGCCAACCGCTCGAAGAGGCGAGTACACTCTCGTACTCCCTGCGAACCTCCTGGATCCGGTCCAAGATCCGGGAGTCGTATTCTTTCGCCCGCACCCAGATCATCGGATACTCGTCGTCCTCTTCCGGGTCACGATAGAGCTCGATGCTGAGCTTGGCGATCCCCTTAAAAAAAAGGAAAGCTGCGCCACAAGCCGACTCCGCTATGGGCAACATGTCCTGATGGGCGAGAAAGTAAGAACGCAGAGAATTTGGATCGACGACCTTGATCCCATATTCGGACAGGGACTCAAGGAATTGATTGCTCGGAGCCGTCAGCGCCATAGACGCAGGGCCGACGGAAGCGGAACCCTCCCCGGTCACCGACCCGCATTCCAGATAACGATAGAGTTGGATCGATAGCTTAGTCTCGGCAGAACCAACGGCGCTCAGTAGCCAAAAGTCGCGGGGATCCGCTGCCCCTGGCTGAAGGTCAGTTTCCCTCTGCTCAGCTAGACAATGATTCATCAACAGGCTCGAGTTTCAATTTCATCGCCGGAGTAAGGGAATCTTCAAAGGCTTTCTTGATCTCTTCATGCGCACGCTCAAGCCACGCACCCGCTTGGTCCACTTCCACCGTCGCTCCCGGAGCAGAGAGGGAAACGATCTGAAGGGCGTACTCCTTGCTGTCCGCACTTTTTCGCAAGTTGATTTTCAAGATTAGCCCCTTGGCAGCATGCAGTTCCGATTCCAGAGAAAAAGCCCGTACGCGGCCTTCCTGTCCAGAGGCGAGCAACGGCTGGCAGCGAAACCAGCGCACAGGATCCTCGGAATCCTCCGGCTGCGGAATCCGGTTGATGTAAGTGAGCGCAATCGACTGGAGAGTTTTTTCCCCGGTTACCTCTTCGAGGACCTTCAATGCTTCCCCTGCCTCTTTTTCAAAGATCTCCCAACCCGGGTAAGGACGCAGTCGGTGGGCGGAGACCACTCGATCTCCGATCCCCAAAGCAGCATTCCTCTCCGGAGAAAAAAAGAAAGAGAGAGTTTGAAAGGGAAACGCGGCAGCTCCGATCTCGGAGGCCTTTGTCCCAGGCGGAGGCGGCAGCTTCACTCGCGTCTGCTGCTCTTTCCCGGGAAATTTGCCGCGCACTCTTTCATAAAAGAGACCGGGAAGAGTCGAATCCCAACAGAATTGGGGCCGGAGACGAAATTCGCACATGGCTTCCAAAATCGGCGACTTCCGGTAATGGAAAGACACAAAGAAAACATGCCATCCGCAGGAGAGGAAACGAAGAAAATTCAGGTGGGGTGAGGCTTGCTCGAATCCTGAGTCCGCCGCGTCACGATGCCGGCTACAAGACGCCGACGAGCTGACCATCCTCATCGATGTCAATCTGCAGCGAGGCAGGATCCTCCGGCAACCCGGGCATGGTGAGGATCTCTCCACACAGAGCGAGCACGTAGCGCGCGCCGGCCGCCAGGCGAACCTCCCGAATGGGAAAAGAGTGCCCTTCCGGCGCTCCGCGGAGCCGAGGATCGGTCGAAAAGGAGTACTGGGTCTTCGCAATACAGACCGGTAATTTTCCAAAGCCTTCCTCCTCCATGCGGCAGAGATCTCGCCGAACGGAAGGCTTGGCCGTTACCTCCCCGGCTGCGTAGACCTGTTCGGCGACAGAGACCAGTTTCGCCCACAGTGGAGCGTCCTCCTCATAGAGAAAACGGAAGCGCGAGGCGCTCTCTTCCATCGTTGAGAGGAGTTTTCGACCAAGATCTTCGGCTCCCGCGCCTCCTTCCGCCCAGTGCCGACATTCGGCGGAAGGCACACCCATGTTTCTCGCCCCGCTCTGGACGCACCTCAACTCGGCGTCGGTGTCGGAAGCGAACCGATTCCACGCGATGATCACGGGCAGTCCAAAGAGATCGCGCAGGATCCTTACATGCCTGCGCAAATTGGCGAGCCCCGCTTCCAAGGCCCCAAGGTCCTCCCGGTTGAGGGCATCCAAGGGGAGACCGCCGTGCCACTTGAGCGCGCGAATGGTTGCGACGATCACCGCTGCCGCCGGCCGCAAGCCCGATTGGCGACAGAAGATATCGACAAACTTTTCGCCCCCGAGGTCGCTCCCAAAGCCTGCCTCCGTGACCACCCAGTCCGCAAGGCTCAGCGCCGCTTCCGCGGAAATCACCGAGCTGCACCCATGGGCGATGTTCCCGAACGGTCCGCCATGAATGAAGGCGGGGACCTGCTCGAGCGTCTGCGCCAAGTTCGGAAGAAAGGCATGCCGGAGCAACGCCGCCATGGCCCCCGCCGCCCCTAGATCCCCCGACGTCGCCGACCCGCCGCCGAGGCGTGGGCCGACGCGAATCCCTGACAAGCGGGTTCGAAGATCGTGATAATCCCGGGCAAGGCAGAGGATCGCCATCACCTCCGAAGCAGCGACGATTTCGAACCCTTCTTGCCGCACCCACCCCTTGCGGCCATCGAGACCGACGATGATCCGCCGCAATGCCCGGTCGTTGATGTCGACCACCCGCTTCCACTGAAGGCGGCTCGGATCGAGGCGAAGCTCGTTTCCCTGATAGAAGTGGTTGTCCACCAGAGCTGAAAGCAGGTTATGAGCGAGACCGACCGCTGCGAAATCTCCCGTAAACTCAAGGTTGATCTCCTCCCGGGGAATGACCTGTGCCCGTCCCGCTCCCGTGGCCGCTCCCTTTCGGCCGAAGATCGGTCCGATCGATGGCTCGCGAAGGCAGACCGCCGCCTTCTGCCCAAGACGTTGCAAGGCGTCGGCCAAGCCGATTGCCGTCGTGGTCTTCCCTTCCCCGGCAGGAGTGGGCGTCATGGCCGTGACCAGGATCAATCGGCCTTTCGGCCGATGACGCAAGCTTTTGAGGAAGGACCAGCGCAGCTTGGCATATCCTTGCCCACAAAGAAGAAGTGCCTCCTTCGGGATTCCCAGCCGCGCCCCGATTTCCTCGATCGGTGCGAGCCGGGCATGCTGTGCGATCGCGAGATCGGTGAACGGATGACTCATAAAGGTCCCTCTAAATGGCCTATCGGCAGTTTCTTCTACTCGGCGGATTTCCCCTTGGCTTTCCTACGCTCTCCCGACTACCATACAACCCTTCCAACACGCGATAGCGTTCCCACCGTCCGGGTGAAATTCTTCACTTCCCTCTCCGACCAGGCGCGCCAGGAGTTCATCGCCGAGCGTAAGCGCAACTCCGCCTTTTGGAGAGTCATTCATGCGCTGGGCTCGCTCCCGCTTGCCGTAGCCCTCCTTCTGAGCCTGGCCGCGACCTGCGCAGTGGCGACGGGGATCGAGTCGCGCTTCGACTCGGCGGTTGCCCAGCACTATGTCTATCGGTCTCCATGGTTCCTTGGCTGGCTAATTCTCCTCTGCGTCAATCTCTTCGCGGTCACCCTCACCCGCATCCCCTGGAAACGACGCCACCTCGGCTTCGTCGTCACCCATTATGGGATCATCCTGCTATTGACGGGGGCCATGATCGGCCGGCTCGCCGGCTTCGAAGGGTTCGTCCACCTGCGAGTGGGAGATCCCCCCGAAGATCGCGTCACGCTCAATCGGACCGCTCTTTTTCTGGAAGATCCGTTTCGCCGGGAAATCTTCCGAGTGGCCTTTCCTGCAGAGCTCTGGCGCCCCAGTCCGGTCCATCCGCGCAAGCTCGCCATTCCGGGAACGGACCTCCGCCTTGTGATCGACGATTTTTCCTCGGACTTGATTCTCACCGAAGAGGTCGTTCCCTCCTCCGATCCTTCCGCCGGACGCGGAGCCACCCTCCTCTTGCAGAGCCGGATGGCCGGGCAAAAGACTCTCCTGGCTCTTCTGGAGAAGGAGCCTGCCCATCAGACCCAGGATTTCTTTGGCCTGGCCAAGATCCACTGGCTCTCCGAACCGCCCACTTCTGCTCCCGGGCGATCGCTGCATGAGGCTGAGGTCATCTTCGCCCGCGCTCCCGAGCAACCGATCACGCATGCAATCGAGGGGGTCCCTTCGCCCTACCGCTTCTTCCTCGTCCCGGACGATCAGAGTCACCAGATGCTTCTGGTCGCGATCTCTCCATCGGGACAAAAGAACGCTTGGGAGGTCACGGCGCATTTGGGCAAGCCGCTCGACTTGCCCGGCGGCGCGCAAGCGCTTTTGACTGGCTATTGGCCCAACTTCGCCATGAGGGAGGGGAAGCCGACCTCTCTCTCGGAGAGTCCCGACAATCCCGCCGTCTTGGTGCAGCTCAGCTGGACGGAGGGTGAGGGCTCCTCGCCCGGCCTTTTCTTATGGAAATCTTCTGAGGGCGACCGCATCAGCTATCAGGCATTCAATCGCCGGGGCCAGATTTCCGCGCAGGGGACCGCCATCCCTGGCCAGACGTTTTCTCTGGGATGGGCCGACTGGGAGGCTGCGGTTCTCCGCTACGAGCCTCGCTCGTCGATTCAAACGATCGTTCGCAAGCGGGAAGCCGGCACGGCCTTCACGATGGCAATCGGCTCGGGCGTCCGCGCCCGGGTGGAGGATCCCAAGAACCGGCTCCAATCTTCCCCTCTCTGGATCCTCTCCGGTCTCACCCAAACCTTCACGATGCAAGGGATTCCCGTGCGAGTGGCCTACGGGCTGGAAAGTCAGCCTCTCCCCTTCCATGTTTCCCTGGAAAAGTTCGTCGTCCCCCGCGAGGAAGGAAGCGACGCCCCCGTTGACTTTCAGGCCACCGTCCGCTTCGGCGATTCGAGGACCGGTGTAGAGCGAGTCGAGACCGCTCACATGAACTCGCCCGCCATCTTCCCGGGGGGGTTCTGGCGTTCGGCTCTCGGACGCAACTACAAATTTTCTCAGGCTTCTTGGAATCCTCGGGACCTCCAGGAAACCACCCTTCAGGTGCTCTATGATCCGGGCTGGCCGTGCAAGTGGATCGGCTCAATCTTGATTTGCGGAGGCATTCTCCTCATGTTCCTCCATCGTGGAGCAAGGCACGATCCGCTTCCCCTCCCCACGGTTCTCCCGCCCGAAGAGGTCTCCTCGGGGCGGGCTGCCGACACAACGCCGGCTCGATAGCGGGGAGGCCCAGTCGTCTGAGAGGAAAAGCTTCTCGTACTAAGGAGAAATTCGTTTGTGGAAAAGGAATGGCAAGAACGGGAGAACGAGTTGCGCGCAGCACTGGCAACCACCGAGACCGAGGCCGCTCTCGAAGAGATCCGCATCCGCTACTTCGGCCGAAAAGGAGAGCTTCCTCGCCTGATCGCCTCCCTCTCCACCCTCCCCCCGGAACGGCGGCGCGAGAAGGGACGAGAGATTAACTCCTTCAAGAAGTGGGCCGAAGCGGCGGTCGAAGAACGACGAGCGGCGCTGGCGTCCACTTCTCCGCAAGGCCCGCCCCTTGACGTGTCCCTGCCCGGCCGCCCGATATCCGAGGGATCGATTCATCCGATTTCCCGCATGTTGCGGCGCATCGTCGATGTGTTCCACAGGCTGGGCTTTGCCTTGGCCGACGGTCCAGAAATCGAAACCGACTTTTACAATTTCGACGCGCTCAACACCCCTCCCGACCATCCGGCGCGTAACGAGCAGGATACCTTTTTTCTGAAGGACGCCAGTCTCCTTCCCCCGGCTCCTTCGAGAAAGGGAGGTCGGCTCTTGCTCCGCAGCCAGACGAGCCCGGTCCAGATCCGCGTGATGGAGAAGCAGCGACCGCCGATCCGCATCGTGGCTCCGGGGCGGTGCTACCGACGGGATGAAATCGACGCCACGCATTCGATTGCCTTCTTCCAGGTGGAAGGGCTCGTCGTCGATGAAGACCTGAGCGTGCGCGACCTCAAGGGGACGCTCGAACTGGTCTTCCGAGAGCTGCTGGGTCGCGAGATTCGCTTTCGCTTTCGCCCTCACTATTTTCCCTTCACCGAACCTAGCTTCGAGATCGACGGCCTCCGGCCCGGTCAATCCAAAGCGGGGGAAGAGTGGCTCGAGCTTTGCGGGTGCGGGATGGTCCACCCCAAGGTTCTCTCGGGTGCTGGCATCGATCCGGATCGCTACTCCGGCTTCGCCTTTGGATTCGGCATCGAGCGGCTTCTGATGATCGTCGAAGAGATCCCGGACCTCCGGCTCTTTACGGAAAACGATGTTCGCTTCCTGCGCAATCAAAGCTCTCCGGTCTAAGCCTCATGGATTATCGTAACACGGTCCTTCTGCCGCGCACCTCCTTCCCGATGCGCGCCGAGCTACCCAAACGAGAACCGCTCCTGCTCGAGCGGTGGCGTCGGGAAAATCTTTACGATCAGATCCTCCAGGCGCGCAGCTCGGGGCCCCGATTCATCCTGCACGACGGCCCGCCATTTGCGAACGGAAGCGCTCACCTGGGGCACGCCCTCAACAAAACGCTAAAGGACCTAGTTCTCAAGTCGCGGAACATGATGGGCTTTTTGGCTCCGTATCTTCCCGGCTGGGACTGCCACGGTCTTCCGATCGAAGCGAAAGTGATGGCGGACCTTCCTCCCGACGGGCGGGACCCGCTGACGATCCGGCAGCGCTGCGCGGCCTATGCTCTCCATTACATCGGCATCCAGCGCGAGCAGTTCGAGCGACTCGGTATTTTCGCCGACTGGCAGCGGCCTTACCGCACGTTGGATCCCGGTTACGAGGCGGAGGTTCTGCTTCTTTTTGCCGACCTCGTAGAGAAGGGATTGGTCTTCGAAGGACTCCGCCCCGTCTTCTGGAGCACCGGCTGTCGAACCGCGCTTGCGGAAGCCGAGGTGGAATACCAGCCACGAACCGATCCTGCGATCGACATCGAGTTCCCTCTCCTGGCAGAGAGCTGCCGGGAACGCAATCTGCCCGAGGAGACGAAACTCCTGATCTGGACAACCACTCCCTGGACGCTACCCGCCAACCTTGCCGTCGCCTTGAATCCCGATCTCTCGTATGGTCTCTACAAAGCTGGCGACCGACACCTCCTCGTGGCAGAAGCCCGAGTGCATTTCCTGCCCGGATTGGAGAACGCGCCCTGCGTGCGCCGCTTCGGGAGCGGCGCCGAATTGCTCGGGCTCCGTTACCGCCATCCGCTGCTGCCCCGCAACGGGTTGGTCTATCCCGCCAATTTCGTGACGGGAGAGAGTGGCACTGGGTTCGTCCATATTGCTCCCGGTCATGGCATGGAGGATTACCTCCTAGGCCAGGAGCACGGGCTGCCTCCGCTCTCCCCTGTCGACGACGACGGGCGATTCACCGAAGAATGCGGCCTTCCCGAACTCGTGGGTCTTACCGTTTGGGAAGGCAATTCCCGGATCATCGCTTTGCTCCAGCGGGCCGGCTTGCTTTGGGCAGAGCACGCCTACCTCCACGACTATCCGCACTGCTGGCGATCGAAAACCCCCATTGTCTTCCGTTCGGTTCGGCAGTGGTTCATCCACGTAAAAGCTTTTCAACCGGAGGCTCTCCGCCAGATCGACGCAGTAGAATGGCTTCCTCCTCGGGCACGCAACCGCATCCGTGGCGCGGTCGAGAGCCGCCGGGACTGGTGCATCTCCCGTCAGAGGTCCTGGGGCATCCCGATTCCGGTGTTTTACCGGCAGGACGGGAGTGCCGTACTTGAGTCGGAAGTGATCCGCAAACTCGCGCGAATGGTGGCCCATAGCGGAACGGATGTCTGGTATGCGACCGACGAGGAGACTCTCGCGCGGCAACTTGGGCTGCCGGCGGGGCTGCGGAAAGGAATTGACACTCTCGACGTCTGGATCGACTCCGGTTCGAGCCATGCGGCCGTTCTGGCTCCCCGCGGCGAGTTTCCGGCAGACCTCTACTTGGAAGGAAGCGACCAGCATCGTGGTTGGTTCCAGTCCTCCCTGCTGCTATCGGTCGCCCGATGGGGAAAAGCTCCCTACCGGACGGTCTTGACCAATGGCTTCGTTATGGATCTCGACGGCAGGAAGCTCGCCAAAAGGGAAGGTGCCCGCAGCCTCTCCGACTTCTTCGTCCAGTATGGTGCGGACCCCTTGCGCCTCTGGGTGGCGAGCGAAGATTACCGGAATGACGTCCCCTTTTCCCAGGAGATCCTCTCGCGCATCTCCGACACCTATCGACTCTTGCGCAACGCCTTTCGCATCCTCCTGGCCAATCTCCATGATTTCGATCCTGCCCGACACCCGGTCCGCGAAGAGGAGTTTCCGGAACTCGACCGGTACATGGCCGACCGCCTGCGGGCGCTTGTTCGGACGGTTGTCGAGGCCTACCGCCGCTACGACTTCCCAGCCGCCTATCATGCACTCACCCGCTTCTGTTCGACCGAGCTTTCCGCTTTTTACATTGACGTGCTCAAGGATCGGCTCTATTGCGACGCCCCTGAGGGACTCGCCCGGCGCGCCTCTCAAACTCTTCTCTACCGAATGGCGGAAAGCCTCTTCCGTCTGGCTGCGCCCATGATCCCGTTTACGGCAGAGGAAGCTTGGCAGTCCCTGGGTAAGAGCGGGTCCATCCATCTGGAGCTCTTTCCGCCGGAAGAGACCCCGAGAGGGGACCTCCCCTTCTCCGAACGCTGGACTCACATTCTGGAGCTCCGAAGCCTTGTCAACGAGGCCCTGGAAGGGAGCCGACGAGCCAAGGAAATCGGGAAGGCCTTAGAAGCCGAAGTGGAAGTGCATACGCCCCATTTCCTCGCAACGGACGAAGGACTGCTCGCTGAAGTCTTTCTCGTCTCCCGAGTGCGCGTTCTCCCGGAAGCTCAGGTTGCGATACGCGTTCGACGCGCCCCGGGTCGACAGTGCGCGCGCTGCTGGAAATATTCCGAAGATCTCGGGCAGACCGATCCGGATCATCCCGATCTCTGTCGACGCTGCTCCCTGGTGGTCCGGACAACGGGAAGGAGCGGCTAGCCTCTGTCTCACAAAGTTCGTGAGCCGAGGCGCGGCGAATAGGCCTGGGATGCAAGGCCTATTTCGAAAGCCGCAGGAGAACGCTTGGGAGACAGGCAGGCTATCCGCCCCACGGCCGAAGAAACGCCTCGTCCGAAGTGAGGAAACCGTTGGAGGGATCCGGCTCCCGGGAGTCATCAAACCTGGGAATGCTCTGGCCAACCGTCTCGTCCTCCGGCTGGTTTCTGCTGATGTGCACGGGCGTTCCCACTTCCACGAGCCGGTAGAACTGGCTTGCCGCCGTCCCGTGCAACCGCAGGCAGCCGTGCGTACGCGGCTCTATCCAGACAAAGCCCTCGTGAAAGCCATATCCCGGGAAAAACTCCACCCAGTAGGGCATAGGATATCCGACGTAATGCCATCCGGAACCCGGAGATCCGCCCCTTCCGCTTTCGGTGGGGACGACACGGCTTCCATTCACCCAAAACCCGTATGAGCCCGACCGTTTCCTCTCCAGCTTCTGGTTGACTCGAAACGATCCCGTCGGGGTTGCATGTCCGGGCTTCCCTACGTTCGTGGCGGCGGCCCAGACCACTCGCCCTCCGTCCAGGACGTAAACCGCCTGGTTTTCAAGCGAGACTTTCACGACCCGGTCGGACGGAATGAGCCCATCGGGAACGGCGCCCCACGCGACTCGCCCGCTGCTTCCTCGACTCGCCGTGTTGCCGTGGCTGGCGCACCCAGGGAGCAGGAAGGAACATCCCAAAAGGAATAGCGCAATCGCCGCCAGCTTCTGCCACTTTCCGCGTGAAGGTATCACCTCCTCGGGATGAGAGAACATAAGAAACGCTCAACCTTTGTCAAAACATGCAAGCCGAGTCAAGTCTCGTTCCCGTCGCAACTTCCAAAAAGAGAGGCGGGGGTGGGAATTGAACCCACGCATGGGGCTTTTGCAGAGCCCGGCCTTACCACTTGGCTACCCCGCCGGAGAAATCGCACGGCAACCGGCTCCGGCAGAAGAGTGAAGCTTACGTAGTCTACGGGCGATCGGCAAACAAGAACTCATAATCGCGGAGATACTGGGCGAAGACGTCATTGCCGTACATCACCCGAGCGGTCTGCAATAAATCCTTTTGATCCCTTGGCTCCCGCCTGTCGCGACCTTGGAAAATAGCCGCCTTTGCAAAATAATAGGCCGGATTTGCTTCGTCAAAAGGGCTCAACCGTGCCAGAAGCCGCTCCGCCGCGCCCAAGTCGCCTAGCATGACCTGACAATAAAGCATCTTGAGAATGATGTCCTTGTCGCCCGGCTCCCGCAGAAGCGCCTCGTTGTACAGACGGAATGCCTCGGCAAACCGCCGCTGCTCAAAGGCCAGATCCCCGGAGACGAGTAGCGCCGGGCCGAACTGCGGCTTTCGCCGAAGGGCCTCGCCAAGCATGGTTTCTGCGCCCGCGTAGTCCTTTTTCTTGAGCAAGATCTTGGCCGTTAACACCAAGCCGCGCGGATCGTCCGGATCGATCCGGCGCGCCTGATCGACCGCCTCCTGGGCAGCCCGCCAATCTTTTCGATGAAAGGCAACGAGCGCATCCTGATAGGCCTGCGCGAAGAGCACCTTCTGCTCGTCAGAGGCAGCCCAGGCCGCACTCCCGCTGAAAAGAACCCCGAGGGCTGCCAGGAGGATCCCAGCAGATAGACGAGAGAGCTTCCTAGCCGCCATTTCTCACAAATTTCGTAGCCGAGGCATCGCAAATCGGCTTGGATGCGAGGCGTGGCGTCGGTTTTCCACCGGAGCTGTATGAGGAGGACATACTGCAAGGATGGAAAACCAAGCCCAACGAAACAGACAAGCCTATTGTGCAAGCCGGAGGAGAAAGCTTGGGAGAATTGGCGGCCAGCCTGCATGTCTCACAAAGTTCGTGCCCGAAGCGCGGCGGATTAACCTGGATGCAAGGGGCGGGGCGCAGGTTTTCCCCCGAAGTTGTACGACGACATACTGCGAGGAGGGAAAACCAAGTCCCAACGAAGCAGCCGGGTCCGTTACGCAAGTCGCAGGAGAAAGCTTGGGAGACACGCAGGCCAAATCCTCTCATCCGTCGCGAACCCAATAGAGCCGCTGGTCGATTGCCTGAATACGGCCCGCCGGAAGCGTCTTGTCGCCGGAAAGCAGCCGTTCGACGATCTTTTCCTTGGCTCCTCCCGCAACGAGAAACCAGACGGAGCGGGCCGCATCGAGACAGGGATAGGTCAGGGTCAGCCGGAGCGGGCCCTCCGCTCCCGGAGGGGGATTTGGAGCGGCATAGGAAACCCGTTCTTCGAGCGCCGGGCTGCCCGGGAAAAGGGATGCGGTGTGTCCGTCCCCTCCGACTCCCAGCAGAATCAGGTCGAAAGCGGGAGGATCACCCAACTCCCGCCGCAAGGCGTTGTCGTACAGCCGAGCCGCCTCCAACGGCTCCACTCCCCCGTGCCAACTTTTCAGCCGAAGGCGTGCGCCCGCGGGAGCCCCCAAGCTGCTACGGATCATCCCCTCGTTGCTCCTCGAATCGGTGACGGGCACCCAGCGCTCGTCGCCGATCCACCAGTCGATTCTTTCCCACGGCAGATCGAGTCCTGCCCAGTGACGATAGAGGGGGATCGGGGTGCTTCCTCCGGAGAGCGCGACATGAAACGGCCGATCCGGCGGTCGGGTTTCGGAGAGCAGAACTCGAAAATCGCCCGTCAGGCGATCGAGCCAAGCTTCCCGCTCGTGAAAGGAAAAAACAGAGATCGCCATCCCTACTCCCGTACCGATTCTTCCTCCTCCTCGCAGGGGGGATCTCCCCATCGCCGTCCCTCTCGGCGTAAAAGCTCCTCTGCCTCCACCGGCCCCATCGAGCCAGGAGCATAAAGGGGAAGCCGATCGAGCTCCTCCTCTTGCCAAGCCTCCAACACCGCATCCACGATTCGCCATGCATGCTCGACCTCATCGGATCGGGTAAAAAGGGTCGATTCCCCGATGAGAGCATCCAAGAGCAGGCGCTCGTAGGCCTCTGGGAAGTAGTGATCGTGGCGCCGGTAGTAAAAGTCCATCCGCGCCTCTTCGATCAATGGCTGCGCCGGCACCTTCGTGTTGAAGAGCAGGTGTATCCCCTCGGTCGGCTGGATGCGGATCTTGAGCCAATTCCGAGCGATGTGCTTTAGATTGTGCGCGAAAAGTACGCACGGAGGGCGCTGGAAGACAATGCAGATCTCGGTATACTGGCAGCTGAGCGCCTTTCCGGTGCGGAGATAGAAAGGGACCCCGGACCAGCGCCAGTTATCGATCTCCAGACGGACGCAGACGTAGGTCTCCGTCAGCGAGCGGCGGGAGACGCGATCCTCCTCCCGGTAAGGACGAACCGTCTTCGCTCCCAAAATTCCGGGGCCGTATTGGGCGCGCACGCTGTTTCGCAGAACCTCCTCCGAACTGGGCGTCGGGACCGAACGGAGCACCTTGACCTTTTCATCGCGAATCGATTCCGCCTCCAAGGAAGCGGGAGGCTCCATCGCGATCAAGGTGAAGAGCTGCATCAAGTGATTCTGCAGCATGTCCCGGGAGGCGCCGGCCATGTCGTAGTAGCCGCCCCGGGAGCCAATCGTCTGGGTCTCCGCCACGGTAATCTGCACATGGTCGATATACCGCCTGTCCCAAAGAGGCTCGAAGATCGAGTTGCCGAAACGGAAGTAGAGGAGATTTTGAACGTTCTCTTTTCCCAGATAATGGTCGATGCGGAAGATGCACCGCTCAGGAAAAACCTGGTGCAAGGTCGCATTGAGATTGCGAGCAGAAGGAAGATCGGTTCCAAAGGGCTTTTCCACGATCAATCGCCGAGAGCCGTTCACCTCAGGGCCCGCATGGAGACCTGCCTTCCCAAGGTTTTCCGCCACCACCGAGAAGAAATTGGGGGCGATCGCCAAATAAAAGAGATGATTCTGCCCAAAGGCACCCGCTTCGGGCAATCCTCGAAGGCGTTCCGCCAGCCTCTGATAGTCATCAGGGTTCGAAAGGTCGCCCTTGTGGTAGTAGATATGCGGCTCCAACGCTGCCCACACCTCGTTGTCAATGGGCTGAGTATGGGAAAAATCCGCTAGAGATTGCCGGAGCCCCTCTCGAAACTGCTGCTCGGATTGCTCCCGCCGCGCAAAACCCACAAACGCCATCCCTTCCGGAAGATGTCCGTTTTTCTTGAGGTGATAAAAGGCAGGAAGAATCTTTCGATGAGTAAGATCCCCGGATGCCCCGAAAATGACGACCGCGGTCGGAGGGACCTTGCCCCCCACCGTCTGTCCAAGCGATACTGGCTGGCGTACCGTCATCCCCTCTTCGGTAGAACTCCGCTTCGCTACTAAGTAGCACGTTCCCCTTGCCTATGTCGAGCAACCGACACCTCCTGCCCACGGGCCGTTCGAAAGGTGCCTCTTCCTAGCCTGCATGTCTCACGAAGTTCCTACCCGAGGCGCGGCACACAGGCCTGGATGCAAGGCAGGACGTAGGTTTTCCCCCGGAACTGTATGACGACATCCTGTGAGGAAGGCCAAAAACCCAAGTCCCAACGACGCGGCCGAACCCAGTTCGCAAGCCGCAGGAGAACGCTTAGGAGACAGGCAGGCTACGAGGTCGGGAGGCGGAACCAGTGGTAGAGCATGAAATAGACAAGCACCCCGGTAACCGACACGTACATCCAGGATGGCCAAAGAAGCCGGGTGACTCTGGCGTGTGCAGCAAAACGCCCCTTGGCTGCGAGGTAGAGCGCCGTAAGGATCGCGGGAAGGTTCACGATCGCAAGCAGGGTGTGCGAGGTGAGAATCGCAAAGTAGAGAGGCCGCGACCAGTCGTGACGAGGAAACGCGGTCGCCCCGTGGAACCAATGATAAAAAAGGTAGCAGGCTAGAAAGACCATTGAGGTAGCAAAAGCCGCTACCATGCAGTTGCGATGATGGGCGATCTGCCTCCGCTTGATTGCTACAAACCCGGCCATCAAAAAGCATGCGGTCAGAGCATTGAGGCTGGCGTTGACCGCGGGGAGCTCCGAGAGAGAGATCACCTGTCTCCAGCCTGGGATGGAAGAGTCGCTTCTCTCATCGCTCCGGGCCGCTCATCAAGGAGTTGACGAATGTCCTGGGCCACCCTTGCCGGGGTGCTGGACTTCAATCCGTCATAATAGGAACGGATGCGTCCCGCAGCGTCGACGAGAGCAAATTGCGTTGAGTGGAAAACAGGTCCTTCTTCGGCTGGACGGTTCGGAGGATTTTCTCCCACGGCAAAGGCAAAACTCTCCGATGCCAAGAGCCAAATCTCCTTGACGCCACCCGTCAGGAATAACCACTTGGCCGGATTGGCTCCGTGGGCTTCCGCATAGCGCTGGAGCACCGACGGCGTATCTGTTCTCGGATCGACCGAGATCGAAACCAGCCGCACATTCGGCAGGTTCGCCACGAGATCTTGAATCTCCTTCATTCGAAGCGTCTCCGCTGGGCAAGGTCCCGGACACGACGTATAGATGAAATCCGCCACCCAGACTTTCCCTTTCAAGTCTTCCCGAGTCACTATCTTGCCCAACGAATCGGTCAAGGCAAAGGGCAGGACCCGACGCAGCACGGGAAGCGCCATGCCTCCCTGCTTTCGATGGAGAAGCGCGTAGTAACCCAGGCTCAGGAACAGGGAGAGAAGAACGGCCGCCGCTAGCCCGAAGGGGATCAGACCAACGCCGGAACGCGGTTTCACGGTTTCGCTCATGGATGCTTCACTCGGACCCGGTCAGTGATGACGACTGCCGCCAGCCCGACCGCAGCCGTAAAGAGAAGAGTAATGGCTCCAAAGAGCCAAAGAGATGCGCTCGACCGTCCCGGCCACAATGCCGCCCGCAGAAGCTCCAACCCATAATAGAGGGGGTTAGCGTGAATAATTGCGCGCATCCAGCCGACCGATCCGTCCGGCGGAAAAAGCGCTCCGGAGAGAAGCCAAAGAGGCATTAATAAAAGGTTCATTAGAGCATGATATCCTTGGACCGAGTCAAGCGGCCAAGCGAGCAGATAGCCGATCCCGGTGAGCGCGAGTCCCAACAGGCAGAGCGTTGCCACGACGAGGGCAAATGAACCCAGAGAGAAGTGGAGGCCCAGAGGAAGCGCCAAGAGGTAGATCAGCAGACATTGGAGGACGCTGAGGGTCATCCCCCCCAGGAGCTTCGCCGCAACCACGGCCGACCGGGGGACAGGAGCCACGAGCACCGCCTGCAAAAAGCCTTCCCGGCGGTCTTCGATCAAGGAGATGGTCGAGAAGATCGCGGTGAATAGGACGACCAGAAGCAGCATCCCGGGAAAGAAGTAGGAAAAGTAGTCGCCGGAGCTGGTTCCGCCGGTACGAAAGGAACTCCCGACTCCGGAGCCGATCAGGAACCAGAAGACCAACGGGGTACCCAATGCCCCCACGACTCGGTTCTTTTGCCGCAGGAACCGGACGACCTCCCGCTTCCAGAGCGTATAAACGCCCAAGCCGAAGCTTCCAGAAACGATGCTACTGGTCCGAGATTCCATTCGATTCCGTGTTTTGGCTCTCGAAATGATGCCCGGTCAAATGAAGAAAGACATCCTCCAGGGAAGGCTGCGAGACCGTAAGAGCGGTGACCTCAGCGCCGAATCGCTGCAAGAGGCTGGCGGCGTCCCGCATCGCGTCCTCAACCGACTCCTCGGAACGCGGCTCGATCCGCAGCATCCCGTCGACACGGCGAATGAGCCGGCCCGCCCAAAGCTGCTTGAGCTCGCCCTCGATTTCCGAAAGCTTCGGTGACCGGATCGAGAGCACCGATCCCGGAATGAGCGCGCGAAGGCGGCTCGGTGTTTCCCAGGCCACTCGTTTTCCGCGGTCCAAGATCAAAAGTCGATCGCATCGCTCCGCTTCGTCCAGCAGGTGGGTCGTCACGAGAATCGTCAACCCCTTCTGCTCCTTCAGGGCGAAAAGATGGCGCCAGAAGTCCCGTCGTGCCACCGGGTCGATCCCTGTGCTGGGCTCATCCAAAAGCAGCAGTTCCGGCTCGTGGAGAAGCGCCTTGGCGATCTCCACCCGCCTCTGCTGCCCACCCGAAAGGGTTTCCACCAGATCCCCCGCCCTCTCTTCCATGCCGAAGAGCCGCAGCAGATCCTCGACCCTCTTTCGCAACTCGTTTCCCCGCAACCCGTAAAGATGGCCTTGATGAAAGACGTTTTCCGCCACCGTCAGCTTCTTGTCGAGGCTGGGGGATTGGAAGACGATGCCCATCCGCCGGCGTGCGGCAGCCGCTTGCGCTGGATAGACGTAACCGGCCAGGGTGATCATCCCCGAGGGCGCCGCGTAAAGAGTGGAAAGCAGGCGGAAGAGGGTCGTTTTTCCACTTCCGTTCGGGCCCAGGATCCCGATAAGGTCCCCCTTCTCCACTTGAAAGGAGACGCGGTCGAGCACCGCGCGGTTCCCATACGCATAGGATAACCCATTTACAGAGAGGGCGCTCTCTTTGGCGACCGTTGTGGCCTGCATTTCTCGCAATGTTGCTCCTACGGCTGGCGAAGTGATCCTTGCCTTCTCTCCTTGCCCCATTCCCAGTTTGCGCTCGGAAGAAAGGCCCGTGCGGCACCTCGCCTCCCCGCCGCTTTACGGCGCATCGGACACGGAAACGGTGAGATTTGCAGGTTGGACGCAAGCCCGGACATTCCTGCTAAGTTGAAAGCGAATCCGCCATCCTGTCAAATGTTTAGCGACTCTCCGCTAACCCGCTCGCCTGCCTGTCTCACAAGCGTTCTCCTGCGGCTTGGGAGAAATGGCCGCTAGGATCCCACAGTCGGAACTTGCGCTTGCGCCCGAAGGAGTCCCCAGACAATTTCCGCCGCGCGGGCGGCAGCGCCCACATTCTTCGCAAAGACCGCATGCGCTCTCTTTCCCAATTCCCATCGCATGGCGCCGGAGGAGAGAAGCTCCTCTAGGAGACCGCCTAGCTCCGCCCGATCGGTGGCTTGGAGGATGGCTCTCTCCCTCCGAAATTCCCGAACCAGCATTCCGAAATTCTCCATGTTTGGCCCGACGAGAATCGGCTTTCCGGCACAAGCAGCCTCCAAAAAGTTCTGCCCCCCATGAGCGCAGAGGCTCTTTCCGATGAAGACGACGGTTGCTTTTTCGTAGAGGAAGCGGAGCTCTCCTGTGGTATCCAAAAGAAGCGCGTCCGGAGGAACGCACCGCGGCGAACCCTTCCCCAATTCGGTGCGCGAGAGGACGGAAAGGCCGGATCTCTCGCAAAGCGCCCGGATTTCCGTGGCCCGCTCCACGTGCCTCGGCGCAAGAATCAGGCGCAAATTCGGATGGCGACGTCGCGACTCCCGATAGAGGTCGACCATCACCTCCTCTTCCCCTGGATGGGTGCTGCCCGCCAAAAGGATGAGGGTGTCCGCCGGCCACCCGCACCGCTCCCACCAGGAGCAGCGGCAATCCTGCCCTCGGCTCCCCAGGTCGGCGACGTCATACTTGAGATTCCCCGTCACGAAGATCGCCTCCGGGGGAAAGCCAGCTCCAATCAAGCGGTCCAGGTCCTCCGGAGCCTGTGCGCATACCAGCGAGAGCTCATGTAAAATGGATCGGAAGATCTTCGGGAAGCGTCGATACCATCGCTCCGTCCGAGGCGAAAGCCGAGCATTGAGCAGGACGACCGGAACCCGCCGCCGGTTGGCTTCCCAAAGATAATTAGGCCAGACCTCCGTTTCCACAAGGATTAGTGCCCGAGGACGCAACAGGGCGAATGCCCTCTTCACGGCATCGGAGAGATCGATCGGGCTCCAGAGAACGATCGTTTCTGAATCCGCCACCTCCAGCGCCACCCTCCGCCCCGTGATCGTCGTCACCGTCAAAGCGACTCGGAGGGTTGGGGACCTCCTCCTCAGCTCCCGAATCAGCGCGAGCGCCACAAGCACTTCTCCGACGCTCACGGCATGAATCCAGAGGTCTACTCCAGCACCGACCGCCTCTCGCGTCGGACGCGCATAGAAAGCCATCCGCTCAGCCAACCCCTCTCGGGGGTTTCCCCGCTTGGAGAGGCGGAAAAGATAATACGGGCTGGCCAGGCCCGCAATGACCGGAAAGGCCAGCCGGTAACACCAACGCAGCAGAGGAACCTTCACGAGAGAGCGCCAACCGAGCATGCTTGGCAAGCCGCTGGAGAACGCTTGGGAGACATGCAGGCTATGCCCGGGGATGGGCCGCTTGATAGACTTCCCGCAACCGCTGCGTGGAGACCCCCGTATAGATCTGAGTGGTAGAAAGACGAGCGTGGCCCAATAGTTCCTGGACGCACCGCAGATCCGCTCCGTTATTGAGCAGGTGCGTTGCGAAGCTGTGCCGCAGCTTATGCGGGCTATACGCGCCCTCCAGGCCCGATTCCGTCAGATAGAGCCGGAAAGCCGACTCGATGAAGCGGGGAGAGAGAGGCTTACCTCGCCCAGACACAAAAAGCGCATCGGCCTGATAGGGACAAAGCTCCAAATAATGAAGGATCGCCTCGGTCGCGGTGGGGCCCAGCGGGCAGATGCGTTCCTTCCCTCCTTTTCCGAGAACCTGGACCAGTTGCTGCTCTGAATCGAAATCCTTGCGGCGCAACCCCGTTAATTCCCGAAGACGCAGTCCGGCCCCATAGAGCACCTCGAGCCAAGCTTTGTCCCGCCACATCTGCCACTCTTTCCAGGCCGGGCCGCGAACCGATCGGCGCTTCTCTCGATCCGCCCACTTCCTCCGCGGCGCCTCCAGAAGCCACAAAACCTGTTCCTGTGAGAAGAAGATGGGCAGGCGACGAGCCAGCCGAGGAAGATTCATCGCCCGAGCCGGATTGTCCGTCATCTGTTTCCGTTTCACAGCCCTGGCAAAAAAGGAGCGGAGCGCGGCAAAACGAACGCGGATGGAAGCCGCTCCCAAATCGGGACGACGGCAGAGTTCGTAAAGATAATCGCGCAGATCCCGCGGCTCCACCGTCCACCAGGAACTCCCTTTGCGCCGGATGGCAAACTCCCGCAAGGCTTGGCCGTAATTGCGAACGGTAAAGGGAGAATACCCCTTCTGCTCCCGAAGAGCGGCGAGGAAGGTCAGAATTTCCCTCTCCTCGCTCTCCGGTAACTCGGATCCCGGTCGACCCGGCTGCTCCTCTTCGGCTCTCTCCTCATTCCCCCTTCTGCGGACAGCCTGGGCTTGCGTCTTCACTTTGTTGTGGATCCGGTACAGAGCTTACTGTTTGCTGCAGGACTCCGGCCACAAGAAAACGCCTGAGCAACGCCTCCGCCCAGACGGTGGGAGAGAATCGCACTTCCGTTTGGCATGGGCGAAAAAGAGTGTAGACTCCTTCGATTTCCATCGCTCCATGAGATCTAGCCTTCCACCGTCCGACCATGATTTCGAACGCCTTTCCCGAGCGATCCACCTCCTGGGAGATGCCCTCGGCGATGTGATTTCCAGCCTGGAGGGAGCAGAGGTCCTGTCGGTCGAGGAGGAGATCCGATCCCTCGCAAAGGCTAGTCGGGCGGGAGAAGCGGGTGCCTCCGACGCCCTTGCCGAGGCGGTACGCCGGCTCTCTCCGCAAATCGCCTACGAAATCGCCATGGCGTTCACCAGCTACTTCGAACTGGTGAACCTCGCCGAAGAGGACTACCGGATTCACCTCCTGCGCAGTCGGCGGCGTCGACAGTTGGAATCCGGCTTGTTCCCGCGCGCGTCGATCGAGGCGGCCTTGGCAGAGCTCAAGGCCAAGGAAGTCGGACCGGAAGAGATCCAAAGGATCGTGGACAAGCTCCATATCACCCTCGTGGTGACAGCCCACCCCACAGAAGCCAAGCGTCGCACCATCCTCGCGAAGCTTCGCCGGCTGGCCCGGTTTCTCCGCGAGCAGGAGGAAGGCACGCCCGCTCAAAACGCAGATTGGTCTTCCTCCCTGAAGCGCGAGATCGCTTCCTTGTGGCTTACGGATCGCAACCGCACGGAGAGGCCACAGGTCTTGGAAGAGGTTCGGACCGGACTCTGGTTCTTCGATTCTACGCTCTGGGAGGTCCTCCCCGACCTTCAGGCGGAGATGGAAAGATCTCTCTCGGTCCACTATCCGATGGTACGGCCACCGCAGCATTGGATCTCCTTCGGCTCCTGGATTGGAGGAGATCGAGACGGCCACCCATCGGTCACCTACGACATCACTGCGGAAAGTCTCGTTCTTCATCGCAAGCTTGCTCTTTCCAAGATTGCCGAGGCGCTCGATCGGCTCTCCCGTTTCTTGACCATCTCGACGCGGCGGGACCCGTCGGCGACGAAACTGCTCGACCTCTTTTCGCGACGCGAACGCCTCATCCTTCATCGCAACCGGCTCGCTCGCCGCTATCCGAACGAACCCTATCGCCTGCTGCTGGCGGCGCTCCACGAGGAAGTGCTCGAGGCACGCGACCGCACCCTCTCCTCGGATCTGCTCGATTTCTTCGGCCCCCCGCCGGAGCCCGATCTCACGCTTGGCAGCCTTTCGCGCGAATTCGACTCCATCGCCGAAACACTCCAAAAAGGCCGAGCCCCCATGCTTGCCGACGGCGACGTGCTCAAACTCCGCCGGCAACTCAAAACCTTCGGCCTGCACGCGACCACCCTCGACATCCGCCAACATTCCCGTGTTCATGAAGAAGCGCTCGACGAGCTGTTGCCGCTCTTGGGTTACGGGGAGAACTACTCGCGCCTGGCCGAAACGCAAAAACAAGCAACCCTCTCCTCGCTCCTCCGGCAACCTCCGCCTTCCGACCTCCAAGCGTGCTGGGACCGCTGCCGCCAGGCAGGCCGCGATGTCCTGGGTTCTCTTTTGACGGTCGGGCGAGCTCGGACGCTCTATGGACAGGAGTGTGTGGGCGCCTATGTGATCAGCATGACGCGGGAACTCTCCGATGTCCTCGAGGTGCTTTTCCTCTGCCACCTCGCGCAGGTCGACCTCGCCATCGCACCCCTTGTGGAGACTCTGGAGGATCTTTCCGCGGCACCCTCGATCCTGGGGGACCTTTTCGCGCATCCGGCTTATCGGTCGCGCCTGGAGCAACAGGGTGGCGGGCAGATCGTGATGCTGGGCTATTCGGACAGCAACAAGGACTGCGGATATCTCGCTGCGAGTTGGGCGCTCTACAAGGCACAGGACGCTATCGTCGAAGTTTGCCGACAAAATGGAGTGAGCCCCACGCTCTTTCACGGTCGCGGTGGAACGATCGCCCGAGGAGGAGGGCCTGCCGCGCAAGCCATTCTTGCTCAGCCGTGCGGCCTCGTCGAAGGCAAGATCCGCATCACCGAGCAAGGCGAGGCGCTCTCCACGCGCTACCACGATCCGGACATCGCCTTTCGCATCCTGCAACAGATCACCTACGGAACCCTGACCGGAGTCCACGCGTCCAGGGAGCCGTCGCGTCTTCCCGCTCGCTGGATCGATGCGATGGACCAGATTGCGGCGCAAAGCGTTCTCCTCTATCACGGGCTCGTACGCGACGATCCCTCCTTTCTGCAATTTTGGCGGGAAGCGACTCCGATCGACGAGCTGCGGCTGCTCAACCTCGGCTCCCGACCAGCCGTTCGCTCTCGGATCGACACCCTCGACGAACTGCGGGCCATTCCCTGGGTTTTCTCTTGGATTCAGAGCCGCTTTGTCGTGCCAGCATGGTATGGCATGGGCGCCTTGAACTCCTTTTGCCAAAGCTCCTCGGAAGCCCTTGCCCTCCTTCGGGAAATGTACGAAGAATGGCCTTTTTTTCGCACCACCTTGGACAATGCACAGCAATCCCTCGCCAAGACGGATATGAGTATTGCCGCACGCTACGCTTCGCTCGTGCGCGATCCCCAAGTCCGGGAGCGGGTTTTTTCGAAGATCCGCGCCGAATACGACCGTTCCGTCTCCTCCGTACTGGCCATCGCTCAGGTCGCGGCATTGCTGGATCGCGAGCCGGTCCTGCAACGTTCGATCCGGCTCCGGAATCCCTACGTCGATCCGCTCAATTATCTCCAAGTCGAGATGATCCGCCGTCTCCGCTCGCTCGGAACGGGACAGGAGGATGACGAGCACGCGCTTCGGCGGGTGATCGAACTGACGGTAAACGGGATTAGCGCTGGGCTCCGAAACACCGGATAGCCACCTTGTCGTTCGCGGGCCATACGCTTATGCCACGATAAATGGATTTGCATTTTTTCAGGATCGCTGCAAAAATGATGAGATGGCGGCAAAGCTACACCGAGTAGGGGCTCCGGGGATTGGCGAATCCCACGATTCGCTTCACCCTCACCACCGCCGAGACATGACTATGGGTCTCATCCTGATCATCGTGATCGGCTATCTCTTTCTGATGGCCTTCGTGACCTTCCACCACCTTCTCATTCTTGTCCTGCCGGAGAATCCCGCTCCTTCCCCCATCTCCCCTTCCGTGCCCCTTTTCTAGCGTGCCTATCTCACAAGCGTTCTCCTGCGGCTTGCGAAATGGGTACGAACTTTACGAGATAGGCATGCTAGCCGTTTTTCGCAGGGACAAGCTCTGCGAGTTGCGCTTTCCAAGCGTCGTCTCTCCGCGGTTCGTCGATCCGGGCAAGGCGAGTCAGCGAATGTCGGCTACGGAATTTGTGTGAAATGGCGGCTAGTCTTCGGATTGAGTTCGCAATCCCGGGACGAGGCGCTTTCCCCAGGATCGGAAGCCTCGGACCGGGAGAGGAAGGAGCGATTGACCGCATTGAGATAGGCCCGGACACTCGCCTCGACCACATCGGTCGACGCCGCTTTCCCGGTGAGGAACCTGCCTTCGCCGAAGTCGACCCGCACGGTCACCTCGCCGATGGCGTCTTTCCCCTCGGTAACCGCTTCCACGCGATATTCGACCAAGTGCCCTCGCCGTCCGCTAATCCGGTCGATCGCCTTCATTGCTGCGTCTACGGAGCCACCGCCGACCCCGGCGTCGGTCAAGACCGCGTCTCCCTTGCGCAAGCGGACGGTGGCTGTGGGGACTCCCTGAAATGCCGTCGATACGCTCCAGTAGACGAGCTCAAAGGTCTCCTGGATCCGCGTGATCTGTCCCTCGGCAAGAGCGACCAGATCGTCGTCGTAGACGAATTTCTTCTTGTCTCCGATCTCCTTGAATTTGCCGAAAATCGCATCGATCTCGTCTCGGCTCAGCCCAAACCCAAGGGTGATGAGCCTTTTTTCCAAGGCGGCTCTCCCGCTATGCTTGGTGAGAGGCAGTTCCGTTTCGCCCCATCCGATCTCTGTCGGGTCCATGATCTCATAGGTTTCCCGCTTTTTGAGCACTCCGTCCTGATGAATGCCCGCGCTATGGGCAAACGCATTTTCCCCGACCACTGCCTTGTTCCGTTGGACGTGGAGACCCGACATGCGGGCCACCAATCGGCTGGTCCGGACGATCTCCTTGGCATGAATGCCTGTTTCCAGCCCCCCGAAAGCATCGCGCCGCGTATTGAGCGCCATCACGATCTCCTCGAGCGCGGCATTGCCCGCTCGCTCTCCGATCCCGTTGATCGTTCCTTCGACCTGCCGAGCCCCGGCCTGGATCGCGGCCAGCGAATTGGCAACCGCCAAGCCGAGGTCGTCGTGACAATGGACGCTCAATACGGCTCCCCCGAGGTTGGAAACCCCTTCCTGAATCATTCGGATCCGCTCCGCAAACTCTCCGGGCGTCGTGTACCCCACCGTATCCGGGATGTTGATCGTCGTCGCTCCCGCGGCGATGGCCTCCGTCACGATCCGCAGCAGGAAATCAGGCTCTGTCCGTGTCGCATCCTCCGGAGAAAATTCCACATCCTCCACCAAGCTGCGAGCATGGCGGATCGCCTCGACGGCGATGCGGACAATCTCCTCCTGGCTCTTCACCAGCTTGTGCTGGCGGTGGATGGTCGAGGTCGCCAGGAAAACATGGATCCGTCCGCGCTTGCCGGCCGGCCTCAGCGCCTCACCCGCCGCCTGGATGTCTCCGGGAATACAGCGAGCCAGTCCGCAGATCTTGGGCCCATCGATCTGCTCGGCAATTTCCCGGACCGAGTCGAAGTCGCCTTGGCTGATCACCGGAAAGCCCGCCTCGATGACGTCCACGCCCAGCCGCGCTAACTGCCTAGCCACTTCGAGCTTTTGCCGAGGCGCCATACTGGCTCCGGGACACTGCTCTCCATCCCGCAATGTCGTGTCGAAGACAATCACTCGGTTGAAAGATTTCATTCGATTGGCTTTCCGCCCCCCGTCTCGAAGGCCGCCTGCGCTCCCGATACATCCCGCTTCTTCAGCCACGGCATGAGGGAGCGCATCCTCGCGCCCACCAGTTCGATCGGATGATCCGCTCCTTGTTGCAACAGTTCCTTGTAACGCTTCTTCCCGCCTTCGGTCTCCGCGATCCATTCCCGCGCGAAGCTTCCGTCCTGGATGCGGCCTAGGACCTTGCGCATGGTTTCACGCACATGCTCGTCGATGATTTGCGGACCGACCGTGACATCGCCCCACTTTGCCGTCTCGGAGATCGAGAAACGCATTCCGGAGATCCCTGCTTCCTGCATCAGGTCCACGATCAGCTTCAACTCATGGAGGCACTCGAAGTAGGCCATCTCCGGCTGATATCCGGCATCGACCAGGGTTTCAAAGCCCGCCTGCACCAGCGCCGTGACTCCGCCGCAGAGCACCGCCTGCTCACCGAAGAGATCCGTCTCCGTTTCCTCTCGGAAGGTCGTCTCGATCACCCCGGCTCGTGCCGCTCCGATGCCGGTGGCCCAGGCGAGTGCGGTCTCCAGCGCCTTCCCGGAGGGGTTCTGTCCGACAGCGACCAGGGCGGGAACCCCTCTCCCCAAGGTGAATTCCCGGCGCACCAAGTGGCCGGGGCCCTTCGGAGCGACCAGAATGACATTCACGTTTGCCGGCGGAGCAATCGTCCGGTAGTGGACAGCAAAACCGTGGGCGAAGCCCAGCGTCTGCCCCGGACGAAGATGCGGAGCGATCTCGGCCGCATATAGATGGGGAATCACGAGATCGGGTGTAGCGAGAAAGAGCACGTCGGCTCTCGCTGTCACCTCCGGGCTGCGGTGGACTGCGAAACCAAGCTCCTGAGCAACGCCGACCGAACGGCTCTTTTCGGGAAGCCCCACGATGACCTCGACTCCGGAGTCCCGCAGATTGAGCGCATGGGCGTGGCCTTGCGATCCGAACCCGATGACCCCAAACACCCGCCCCTGCAACGGAGCCAAGCTCGCTTCCTCTTCCGTATGAATCTTTGCCGCCATAGTCTACTGCTTCCTTCCTATTCGCCTTGCCTTGGCAAGGCGATCTTTCCTGTTCGAGAAATGTCGAGAATTCCAAAAGTGCTCATCAAGTAGAGAAATTTCTCCACTTTACTCTCGTCACCGGTGATCTCGATCGTCAGATCCTCCGGCTCTACGTTCACGATCTTCGCTCGGAAGATGTCGCAAATCTGCATGAGCTCAGCCCGAGAACGCTCGGTGCTCTTCACCTTGACCAGGATCAGCTGACGGTCGATGTACTCGCCTTCGCGAAAGTCCTGCACCGCGATCACGTCCACGAGCTTGTTGAGTTGTCGCGTGACCTGGTCCAAAACCTTGTCGTCCCCTTTGACGACGATCGTCATCCGCGAGACTTTCTCATCATGTGTCGGACCCACATTCAAGGTGTCGATGTTATATCCCCGTCCGCTAAATAAGCCCGCGATCCGGGTCAGCACTCCGAACCGGTTCGCAACCAGCACCGAGATGGTGTGCCGCATTCGCGCCTCCGATTCCTTCGCCGGGACATTGGCCTGTTCCATAAAGAAAAAAACCCGTTTCTCACACGAGGGAGAGACGGGAACGCGATCTGGACGCCGCTACAACCGGACCGCCGCCTCCCTAGGAGGCGGCTAGCTTAGCTGCCGACGCCAGCGTCATCATGACCATTGCTAACCTTTCCCATAAACCTTCGCAGGCTTAGGGTCAAACCAAAACATTGGCGCTTCGCCTTTCCCGCCCACCGTGGCAATTCTCCCACGGGCGCAATGGCGCCGGCGCACACAACGGCTCTGAATCGGAAAGGCCTCGGACCGGCCAAATCCATTTTTCCCCGGTGCCAATCCAAGCCATCCGGCAAAAAGATTACGATCCTTTGCGGAACGCTCGCCATGCCTGCAGCACGGAAAGAAGAAAGAGGCCGCTCAATCCGAAAGCGGCGATTCCTTCGTGATCCCAGAGAAATGCACCGAAGGTCGTTCCCGCCAAAGCAATCGCCAGGATCGGCAAATGGCAAGGGCAGGTCATCACGGCCAGTCCCGCCCACAGGTAGCCGGTGAAGCGCTTTCGTTCCGACGGATTCGCGCTCATCTTCCCCGACTTTAGCCGGCGCAGCAGGACAACTGCTTTACGTCCTGGCGAAACGCCTGCGCTGCAAGCTTTAGCCCCTCGACCATCGTCAGGTACGGAAAGAGCTGCTCCGCCAGTTCCTCCACGGTCATTCTGTGGCGGATCGCCAGCGCTGCCGCCTGGATCAACTCCCCGGCTTCGGGCGCCACCGCCTGCACGCCGATCAGCCGGCGCGAGCCTTCCTCGATCACGAGCTTGATGAAACCCCGTGTATCGAAGTTGACGACGGCGCGCGGCACGTTGTCGAGAGTGAGCGTGCGACTGTCGGTCTCGATGCCGGCGACATGGGCTTCCTGTTCGCTCAGGCCCACGGTGGCGACCTGGGGATCGGTGAACACCACGACCGGCATGGCGGTGAGATCCAGCGACGCGTCCCCGCCCGTCATATGGATCGCCGCGCGGGTCCCGGCGGCGGCCGCGACGTAGACGAACTGCGGCCGGTCGGTGCAGTCGCCGGCCGCGTAGATGCCTGGGGCACTGGTGCGCATGCTGGCGTCGATGACGATGGCCCCCTGCGGATTCCGAGCCACGCGGGCCGCCTCCAGGTTGAGGCTCTGCGTGTTCGGTTTGCGGCCGGTCGCGATCAGCAGCCGGTCGGCGACCAGTTCGCCATCGGGAAGGGTGAGCACGAACTCGCCGTTCCGATAGGCGACTTGGCTTGCCTGGGTATGCTCCCGCACCTCGATGTCTTCCTCTCGGAAAGCGGCTGTCAGCGCCTCGCCGATGGCCGGGTCCTGACGGAAGAGCAGCGTGCTGCGCGCAAGGATTGTCACCCGGCTGCCCAATCGGGCAAAGGCCTGGGCCAATTCCACCGCCACCACCGACGAGCCGATTATGGCCAGACGCTCGGGGAGGGTGTCGGTCGCCAGCGCCTCGGTCGAGGTCCAATATGGTGTGTCCCCGAGGCCGGGGATGGGCGGCACGGCGGGACTCGCCCCGGTGGCGATCAGGCAGCGATCGAATGTCACCGTGCGCTCACCGCCTTCGTTGAGTCGAACGATCAAGCTGTGACCGTCCTGGAACCGCGCTTCGCCATGCAGCACCCGGATGGCCGGGTTGTCGGCCAGGACGCTTTCGTATTTGGCATGGCGCAGTTCCTCGACCCGCGCCTGCTGTTGCGCCAGCAGCCGTTCCCGTACAATCGCCGGCGGGGTGGGTGGCAGGCCCTCGTCAAACGGGCTTTCGCGGCGGAGGTGAGCAATCTGGGCTGCGCGAATCATGATCTTCGAAGGCACGCAGCCAACGTTGACGCAGGTGCCGCCGATGGTGGCGCGCTCCATGAGCGTGACGCGCGCCCCCCGCTCGACCGCTTTCCGGGCCGCCGCCATCGCCGCACCCCCGCTTCCGATCACCGCCACGCTCAAAGCCCCCTCCCGGTATCCAAGACTGGTCACCGCGGCCACCAATGCTTGCCGAGTCTCCGCTCCATCCGCCACGACTTCTGCCCGTCGCTGCGGAAAGGAGACCGACACCGAGCGAACACCGGGCACCTTTTCCAAAGCCTGCCGTATCCGCTCGGCACACAAGTCGCAACTCATCCCTTCGATTGGGAGGGTGAGGGGGATGGAAGGAGCCACGGGGGCGATCACTTCTTCTCCTTCTCGCCGGCAGGGTAACCTGCATTCTTGGTCGCTCGTTTCAGCGCGTCTACGTTGGTCTTTTGATCGTCGTAGGTGACGGTCACGATCTTTTTGCCTGGATCGACGGTCACTTTCTCCACGCCGGGCACCCGTTTGAGAGCGGTGCGCACCGTCGTCGGGCAGGCGCCGCAGGACATCCCGGGGATATACATCGTCGTGCTCTGCGTCGACGCCCACGCCAGGGAAATCATGACTAGAGCCAAGGCGGTAAGGGCGATCAGCTTTTTCCTGGTCATTTCGAGGTTCATCACAGTCTCCTTTTCATGGGAGGAGTGGCAGAACGTAAGGAAACCCGAGGGCAACCAAAACAAGAGCGGCCACGAGCCAAAAGAGGATCTTGTAGACCTTAGCGGCCTGCGGTGCCGAGCAAACTTCCTCGGCCTTACAGGAGGTTGCCGAACCGAAGATGGCCCGCCAGGCAAAGAAAAGCGCCACCAGAGCCACGCCGAGGAAGATCGGCCGATACGGCTCCAGCACGGTCAAGTTGCCAATCCAGGCACTGGAGAAACCAAGCGCCACCAGCACCAGCGGTCCAAGGCAGCAGCCCGAGGCGAGGAGAGCGGCGATGCCCGCCGCCGCCAACGCACGGCGACCTCCCTTCCCTTCCGAAACGGCTTTCTCCTTTCCGGACTCCATCCTCACGCTCTCAACGCTAACTCCGTACTAAACTACGGCGTCAAGGATCATGGAGCCGGAAGCAGAGGGACTGAGCATCGTCCTTCACTCTTCAGGGAATCATTCGGTTGCGGGAGTTTGACGAGGACCATCCTTGTGGGGACTCCCGGCAGTCAGCCTCGAAGCGTTTGCCAGATTTCCACCCATTCGTCGACGCCCAATTCCTCCGGACGTCTCCTCTCCTGGCAACCCAAGCTCTTCCCCAAACACTTCCGACGATGCAGGAAGCTCCGGCGCACGAAGCCACAGAACTCTTCTCGATCCTCCGAGCTCACCGGAGCCGCCTGGAGCGGCTCTAGCCAAACCACGGCAGAGTCGATCCTTGGCTTGGGATAGAAGACCGACGGAGGCAATCGTTTCCGGATCTCGATACGATAGAAGGACTGCCCCATTACGGAAAGGCTGCCGAAGGAGGAGTGCCGCGGCGCAGCCACGAGTCGCTCCGCTACCTCTCGCTGGAGCGTCACCACGATGCGGCGGAATGGCGTCCGATGGCGGAAGAGGGAGGCGAGAAACGGTCCGGAAATCGAATAGGGAAGATTGCCGATCAAAACCCAGTCGCGGGTGGGTTCGGGCCATTCCGCCCGAAGCACATCCCCTTCGCAGAGATGAAAGTCGGCCTCCCCCTGGAAGCGATCGCGCAGGATCGCCGCAAGGCCGCGGTCGATTTCTACCGCTCGGACCTCCGCCCCTTTACCCAAGAGAAGCTTCGTCAAAACCCCCAGGCCAGGTCCGACCTCCCAGATGCGCCAAGGGGAAGAAAGCCCTCGGAGGGCGCAGTCCACGATCCAACAGGCCAGGTTCCAATCATGGAGAAAATTTTGCCCGAATCGCCGCTGCGGGCGCAGCGCCGACCCGGCAAGTTGTTCCCGGATCTTCCGAATGTTCATCGTTCTTCCCGGCTCCCCTTCCCGGGCAGGAGCGCCCCTTCCTTCGCGCCGCCTCTCGCTCGAAGGCACGAAAACCTTCCTTGCGATTCTCGGCCCGCTCTGTTAAGGGCCATATTTATGGAGCTTTGTACCCACAACCTAGGTTATCCCAGGATAGGTCCCAATCGCGAGCTCAAGCGCGCGCTCGAGTCGTACTGGAAAGGAGAGGCGGCGCTTGACTCTCTCCTGCAGGTCGCCTCGGAGCTTCGGCGGCAGGCGTGGGCCCGTCAAAAGGCGGCGGGGATCCGCTGGATCCCGACTGGCGACTTCAGCCTCTACGATCATGTCCTGGACACCTCGGCGCTCGTGGGCGCGGTCCCGCCCCGATTCGGTTCTGTCGGCGGAGAGGTTTCCATCGATCAGCTGTTTGCCATGGCACGAGGACTGCTGGAACGCGAGCAGACACGCGGCACCCAAGGCCCTGCTCCCATGGAGATGACGAAGTGGTTTGATACCAACTATCACTATATTGTTCCCGAACTCAAGCCGGGGCAGAGCTTCCAACTTTCCTCCCAAAAACCATTCGCCGAATTCCTCGAAGCCCGGCAGGCCGGATTTCCGGCAAAGCCGGTCCTGCTGGGACCGATCAGCTTTCTGCGGCTCTCCAAGGTCGAAGGAAACGAGGATGCGGCACAACTCCTTCCGGCCCTTCTTCCCGTCTATCAGGAAATTCTCCGGCGGTTCTCCGAGCTGGGATGCGAATGGATCCAAATCGACGAACCCACCTTGGTCCTCGATCTTCCGCCTTCCTTCCAGAAGGCGCTGAGCGTTGCCTACGACGGACTCCGGTCGGCGGCCCCGAATCTCAAGCTGCTGTTGGCCACCTACTTCGGCCCGCTGCGGGATAACCTCGAGGCAGCCTTCTCCCTGCCGGTCGACGCCGTGCATTGGGACGCAACGCGGGCGGGCTCGGAGCTGGAAAGTGTCCTGAGCGCGCTGCCCCCAAACATGATCTTGTCGTTGGGGGTCGTCGACGGACGAAACGTCTGGCGAAACGACTTTGCCGAATCTCTCCGCTCCATCGAGCGCGCTCTAGCGGCAGTCGGGCAGGAGCGCCTTTGGCTTGCTCCCTCTTGCTCCCTGCTGCATGTACCCGTGAGCTTGGAAGGAGAAAAGCGCCTCGATCCGGAATTGCGCAGTTGGCTTGCCTTCGCCTACGAAAAACTCCGCGAAGTTGACCTTTTGGCGCGGCTGACGCTGCGAGACCCGGCCTCGTTATCCGCTCTCGAGGAAAACCGGCGGGTTCTCGAATCGCGTCGGCAGAGCAACCGCGTGCATGATCCCGCGGTCGCCCAGCGAGTGACTGCGGTTGGCCCTCTCGATCTCCAGAGAAAGAGCGCCTATCCGGCGCGTAGAAAGGCGCAGCGTGGCCGAAGTCCGTTGCCGCTGCTTCCCACTACCACGATCGGCTCTTTTCCCCAGACCGCCGAAGTGCGGAAGGCCCGGGCGCGATGGCGAGCCGGCGGGCTTACAACGACGGAATACGAATCCTTCCTGGAAGGAGAGATCCGGCAGGTCGTCGATCTACAGGAAGAGATTGGCCTCGACGTCCTCGTGCATGGCGAATTCGAGCGCAACGACATGGTGGAATACTTCGGAGAGCAGCTGGCCGGCTTCGCCTTCACGGAAGGAGGATGGGTGCAGAGCTATGGCTCCCGCTGCACCAAGCCCCCCATCATCTTCGGCGATGTCTCCCGTCCGAAGCCGATGACTGTGCGCTGGTCGCAGTTCGCTCAGTCGCTGACGCAAAAGCCGATGAAGGGGATGCTGACCGGACCGGTCACAATTCTCCAATGGAGCTTTGTTCGCGACGATCAGCCCCGCGCGACCACGGCTCGTCAAATCGCCCTAGCGATACGAGACGAGGTTGCCGATCTGGAAAAAGCCGGCCTTTCGGCGATTCAGATCGACGAACCGGCGCTGCGGGAAGGGCTTCCTCTGCGACGGGCCGATTGGCCTGCCTACCTCACCTGGGCGGTCGAAGCCTTCCGCCTCAGCGCGAGCGTCGTGGCCGACTCGACGACCATCCACACGCACATGTGCTATTCGGAGTTCAACGACATCATCGACGCGATTGCAGCCCTGGATGCCGACGTGATTTCGATCGAGGCCAGCCGTTCCAGCATGGAGCTGCTCCATGCCTTCGTTCACTTCCGTTACCCCAATGAGATCGGGCCCGGCGTCTGGGACATTCATTCGCCTCGCATCCCCTCGACGGAAGAGCTTGCCGAAGGGATTCGACGCGCCTTGACGGTTCTTCCCGCCGCTGCCCTTTGGGTCAATCCCGACTGCGGACTGAAGACGAGGAACGCCGCGGAGGTGGTCCCCTCCTTGCGCCACATGGTAGAAGCGGCCAGGAGGGTCCGAAAACAGTTAGCGGAAAAGGGAGAATCCGTCTCCTGAGGGAAACTCCTCTTCCCTGGCGATGACGAAGCCGCGAAGTTTTCCCGTAGGCTCTTCCCAAGCAGAGTCGATCGATTGGATCCATGGAGCAAGATGAGCCGCCTCGACTCGATCCAGCAACTGATGAATGGCGCATTCCTCTCCTTCGACGAGGAGTTCCACTCGGCCGTCCCGGCGGTTCCAGACGGCCCCTTCCACAGAGAGGTCCTGCGCAAGGCGCGCTACCGTGGCCCGGAAACCGACGCCTTGGACCGTGCCGGAGTAGATAACACGCAACCGCTTCCTCATGCCGGAACATCGGAGATGGGCAATCTTCCGCTCGCGAGCCACGATCCGTCGCCTAATCTACCGCTGTGGACACGAAAAGAACAATGTTTTGCGTAGGAGGTCCAGCAACTCATGGCCCTTTCGTTAGCCGAAGGCGGAAAGTTTCTGATCTTGGGGATACCCGGCCCGGAAGTCGACTCGGCCACGCGGGAGATCCTCGAGGCTGTTCGGCCATCCGGCCTGATCCTCTTCGCTCGCAATCTCCGTTCTCCGGAACAGTTTCGCGCCCTCCTGGACGAGTTGCGGCGGCTTTTGCCCTTCCCCCCATTCCTTGCCATGGATCAGGAAGGCGGACGCGTCTCGCGCCTGCGGCAGATTGGGAACGAACCACCCAGCGCTCGCGATTTGCATGAGCGGGGGGACACCTCCCTGATTCGGCGCCACGGAACGCTGACCGGCCAGCTTTTCCGTCTTTTCGGACTCAACTGGAACCTCGCCCCAGTTCTGGATCTCGAAATCGATGCCGAGGCGGACAACTCTCTTCGGAATCGATGCTATGGCCGGAATCCCGACGAAGTTTCCCGGCTGGCCTCCACCTTCCTGGAAGCGATGCGCACCGAGGGGATTCTCTCTTGCGGCAAGCATTTTCCTGGCTACACCTTCGTACGCGTCGATCCTCACGAAACTCTCCCCACACTCGATCGGGATCCCGCTCAGCTTGAGGCGGAGGAGTGGAAGCCCTTTCGCAAGCTTCTTCCGGTTTGCGACTCGCTCATGGTCGGGCACGTCCGCTGTCCGACCCTCGATCCTTCGGGCCTTCCCAGTTCTCTTTCCCCGGCCATCGTCCGGGGTATTCTCCGGCAGAAATGGGACTATCCCGGCGTCGTGGTCACCGATGATCTCGATATGGGCGCGATCTCCAATCATTACTCGCTTCCCGATGCCGCCGAGCTCGCGCTTCGCGCCGGCAGCGATCTCTTGCTGGTTTGCCATCGGCCGCAGTTCGCTAGGGAAGTAGCCGAGCGCTTGGCCCGCTTGCCCGATGCCGTCCGTGCGCCGGCCGAGAGACGGATCGAAAGCTTGCGCGAGCGGCTAGCCGCACCTCTCCCCTTTTCTTTTGAACGTTTCGTCGACCTCGACGTTCATGTCGGCAGGCTGCGGGCGGACTCCCTCTCGCCTGAGAAAGCCAGTGAACCAACGCGGGATCACGCGAAGCGCTCCCCTGTCGAAACCTATTGAAGAAAGCGATCCGGAACTCCTCTTCTCAAAGCTTCGTCGTCGCGCGGCGGCAATGTAGTTGCTATTTATAGCGTTTTCGTGCACGATTGCCGCCCCTCCATGTCGACTTCCCGCTGGCTCGGACAGGAATGGCTCCCTTCGACCGGCTGTCTCCTGGCGATTGCGGGTGCGACGAAAGAGTCTCTTCTCACCCTGGCTGTTGACTCTCCCCGACCCCTTCTCTGGGCGGTTCCAGCGACCGGTCTTTCGGGCAAAGAGATTGCGGAGTTGCGCCGCAGCGGAGGCAGCGTTTTTGAAGAAGAAGAAGCTCCCTGCATCGCGCGGTGGATCCGCGAGCGCACGGAATCCGGTGAGCTGGTCGCGCTCATGGATGAGATCCGCTCGGAGCCCGATCACACCGTCCGCCTACCGAATCCAGCCTTCCGAAAGGTCTTCGAGAGTTATCCAGGACCAGTGTGCCCCGTGTGGATCGACCTGCTATGGATCCCGCTCTTTCGCCGCTGGGCTCTCGAGTCCATTGGGCCTGGGGAATCCTCCCTTGTCTACGTCGGCCCTCCCGGTCCGACACCCATTTCGTCTCTCGATTGGCTGATCAAGGGTTGGTACGACCTCGGGGAGCGCGCGCTTTCCAGCAGGCCGGAGATCGACGGAAGCCTCGCCCTGGCCTGCTTCCTGACGCTGCGCCAAGCACGTTCGCGTATCGTCCTCACCGACGGCTTCCAAGATGGTCGGGCACTGACCGGAGCGAAGTTGCTCGCTGCCGGACTGGGCCTTGCCCGATGGCTGCGCCGCTCTGTTTCCGAGCCGCGAGTCGGACTCGTCTTGCCCCCCGGCATTGGCGCTGCGGTAGCGAATCTGGGCTGCCTTTTCGCCGGAAAGACCCCCGTCAACCTGAACTTTACCGCCGGACGAACGTCGAACGCCGTTGCCATCCGAAATTCCGGTCTGCGGATGATCCTCACGGCTGAAGCCATCCAGGCGAAGCTAGCCGATTTTCCGTGGACGAATCGGACGGTCGACCTCCGAAAGCTCTTATTGGGCTTCCCGCGTCTCTCCCTCCTCCGCGATGGCCTCCTGGGAGCATACCTCCCCACTAGGCTCGCCCTTCGCCTGACCGGCATTCCTCTCCGTGGCGGGGACCGGGAGGCGACTCTTCTCTTTACGAGCGGCACGGCCGGCGACCCCAAAGGGGTGCCTCTTTCCCACCGCAATCTCCTGGCCAACGTGGCCCAGATCGAGGCGATTCTCGGTCAGATCCAGATTGAGCGAATCTTGGCCTGCCTACCGGTCTTTCACAGCTTCGGCGCCACAGCCACCCTCTGGTGGCCATTGATGGGCGGGCCTCACGCAATCACCTACGTGAGCCCGATGGAGGCCGAGAAGCTTGCTCAACTGATCGAGGTCCACCGGATCGACCTTCTCATCACCGCGCCCACATTCCTGCGAACGCTTCTCCGGAAGTCCGGCCGGAATCAGTTACGCAGCCTTCGCCTGGTGATCGTCGGATCCGAAAGGCTTTCGCAAGCGTTGCGGGCAGAGTTTGAAGCGAAGTTTGGCACCCCGGTCTGCGAAGGCTACGGCCTGACCGAAGCCTCCCCGGTCGTTTCCACAAACCTAATGGATCTCCGTCATCCAGTGGGCACCGCTTCTTACAGCGCACGCAACCGTCCAGGAACCGTCGGTCGCATTGCTCCAGGAATCAGCGTGCGAGTCCGGCACCCGGAAACTGGAGACGACCTTTCTCTTTCCGAGCGAGGCATCCTCTGCTTCCGAGGAGCCAATATCTTCTGCGGATATCTTGACGATCCCCTTCGCACCCAAGGCGCCCTCTCCGCCGGCTGGCTCCTGAGCGGGGATATTGGACGCGTCGACGAAGATGGCTTTCTCCAGATCGAGGGGCGGATCAGCCGTTTTTCCAAGCTTGCCGGGGAGATGGTTCCTCATGGAACCGTGGAAGAAGCCATCCATAACGCCTTCGGCGCGGAACTCGGAGAAGGCCTTGAAGTCGCGGTCGTCGGCATTCCGAATGGGAAGCGGGGAGAAGAGCTCGTTCTTTTTTCCAATCGGCCTCTGACCCTATGGGCCATTCGCCGCAAGCTCGTCGCGCAGGGGCTCTCTTCGCTCTGGAGCCCGCGAAAGGTGATCCTACGAGCAGAAATTCCGAAAACCCCGCTGGGTAAGATCGATTTTAGAACGCTTCGGAAAATCGCGCTCGCCGAGGAAGAGGAATTCCGCCCATCGGACGAACCGTTAGGCGCCGGATAGAACCGCTTCGGTTAGGCGATGCCTGGTTGCGAAAAGCCGAGAAGCACCGCCACCCAGGAGATCGCCCAGCGCATGCTGACCGCCTCCCCGCATCCCGCTCACCTCCAGGAGGCGGCGCTCATAGCGTTCGATCAGGGCAAGGGAAGGCGGATGCGCTTCCAGGTAACTGAGGGCCTTGCGCAGCAATTCGTAGAGGTTCGGGAAAGGACTCCCACGCTCCACAGATCCCCCCACCAGCTCGCCAAAATATTGCGCGCAGGAGAAGGTGGCCCAGTTCCTCCGAAGGGACAAAAAGGGATTTCTCACCCGCGCCTCCTTAAAGAGGTGGAGATCTCCCGTCCGAGGCACAAGCACCGCAATCTCGCAGAGGTAGAAGAGATCGAGCGGTCCCCGATAGGAACCCGGCCATCTCTTTGCGCCCTTTGCCACCGTCTGGATCCAACCCAGGTCGGAGGTCATCCAACCAAGAATCCAACTGCTCTCGGAATAGGAATGCCGCCGCAAGAGGATGCCTTCCGTTTGCCGCTCCCGATCCATCGTTCAGCGCTCCCGCGAGGAATTTCCGGGATTAGAGCGGGAAACGGCTCCCCGAGCGAGCGCAAAAACGCGCGCTTGCTCCGCCTCCATCGCCGCCCGGTCCCCTTGGGATTGGTCGTCCCATCCTCCCAGATGAAGAAACCCGTGGATCCCATAAAGAAGCACCTCCTCTTCCGTGGTCAGATTGTGGCGGGGCGCTTCCTTTTCGGCAACCCAAGGACAGAGGAGTACCTCACCGTGATCGAAAGAGAGGACATCGGTCGGCCCCGGCTCCCCCATCCATTCGGCGTGCAACGCCGCCATGGCTCGTGAAGAGATTAGGGAGAGTTCAATGCTCGGCGGCAAGGGCCGGCCTCGCGTCCGGATCTGTCGAAGAGCCATCTGCCACTGAAGTAGCAAGGCCCGATGGGAGAGGCGCACCCGCCGCTGATGGTTGAAGACGCAGAGCTTCGGCATCATCGGGCTTTCTCTGTGGATATCGAAGACGGCTATGCAGCATGGTCTTCAAGCTGAACCTCAAGCTATCTTCAATCGATCGCAACTCCTTGAGCGTGAGATTGCATTCGTCGAGTTGATGGTCGGCCAGCTTTCGCCAAACGAGTTCGCACACCATCTGCTCGATCTGTTGGGTGGTAGGTCTCTCCAGGCTGCGAGAGGCGCTTTCCACGATATCGGCGAGCATGAGAATCCCGGTTTCCCGGCTCTGCGGTTTTGGCCCCGGATAGCGAAACTGGCTCTCGTCAAATCCGGGCACATCCTTCTCCGAGGCTCCCAAAATACGGACTCCCGCCTTGCAGTCCTCGATCGTCCGAAGCGCCCGCTGATAAAAATAGTAGACGAGAGAATCGCCATGATGTTGTTCGATGCCGTCCAGAATGGGCCGTCTCAAATGATGGCGCTGAGCCAACTCCATCCCGTCCTTTACATGGGAGACGATGACCAACGCGCTCAAGGAAGGCGAGAGCCTATCGTGTGGATTCCCTTCCCCATCGATGTTTTCCGCAAAATATTGAGGATTCACAAGCTTCCCCACGTCATGAAAATAGGCCATCACCCGACAGAGGGCCGAGTTGGCTCCCACGGTCTGCGCCGCCGCTTCCGCGAGATTCGCCACCATGAGGCTATGGTGATAAGTTCCGGGAGCCTCGCTCGCAAGACGCCGCAGCAAAGGATGATTTAGGTCGGAAAGCTCAATCCAGGTGAAATCGGTGTTCACGCAAAAGAGCTCCTCCAAGAAGGGCAGGATCGCATTGACGAGGACTCCGGCAGCAAAGCCCTCAATTACGCTCCAGGCACCCTGTGCAATGAGCACATCGCTTTCCGTTTCGCCCACATACCCGAAGGCCATGGCGCAGGCGAGGCTGACCACGCCCACCGCCATTCCCGCCTGGATGACGTCTCGGCGACGACGGACCCGCTGGGTCATGTAGACACCCACAAAGCCCGATACGAGATTGTTCACCAGAAGAGGAATGCTCTGGCTGATCAAGACTGCGCTGAACAGCGAGGATGCAAAAACGGTGAAGAGTCCGGAGAAGGCCCCGAGAAGCGCGGTCGTCAGCAGAGGGGCCAGGGCGGTGGGAACATAAAAGTAGAGAGCGCCGAATTCCGCCCCCGGCTGATGCATTGACCAGAGGTAGATGGCTTTACCGACAAACAGGTGGAGGAGGACGGCGGCCAATACCAGCGCAAGCTTGGAATTGCTCTGGAAGAGCTCCGGAAGCCCGATCCGCATCGGGATCAAGATTCCCGCCGAGAGAACAACCGTCAGCAGAGCGACCGAGTAGGTTGGATGCGAGTGAGACCAGCTGCCGCAGGCGATGCCAAGGGCCGTGAAGAGCAGGAAGAGCAACCCCCGAACCCGTTGGTCCTTCTCCAACCTCTCCCGCCACTTTGGGCCACTCGCCGCCTTGCGGGACCGGCCGCAGGCCAGTCCCTTGCGCATTAGCCGCCAGCGCTCGAAAAAGCTCATGCGTTCGCTTGCCGCCCTGCTTGCTCCCGATGCCTGCGGTAGGCTTCCAGGATCCGCCGCACCAGATCGTGACGAAGTACATCCTGTTCCGTGAATTCGCAGATCGAGATCCCCTGCTGCCCCTCTAGGGCGGAGATCGCCTCCAACAAACCCGATTGCCGACCGCGGGGAAGGTCGATCTGCGTAGGGTCTCCAGTGATCGCGCAGCGAGAATCCGGGCCCATCCGCGTGAGAAGCATGAACATCTGCTCCGGTGTAGTGTTCTGCGCTTCGTCCAAGATCACGAAGCAGTGCGCCAACGTCCGGCCTCGCATGAACGCCAGAGGGGCGATCTCGATCCAGCCGCGGCTGAGGTAACGCTGCAGTTCTTCGGGAGGGAGCATCTCTTCCAGTGCATCGTAAAGAGGCCGCAGATAGGGAAGGACCTTCTCTTCCACTTGCCCGGGAAGAAACCCTAAGGCCTCCCCCGCCTCCACCGCAGGCCGCGTGAGTACGATCCGCTCTACCTCCTGGGCCCGGTGCGCCTCCACCGCCGCGGCAACTGCCAGGTACGTCTTGCCGGTTCCCGCTGGGCCGACCCCAAAGACAAGCTCATGGGAGCGCAACGCCTCCACGTAGGCGCGTTGGCTCGGGGTACGCGCCACGATCGACGCCCCATGGTTGGAGGGACGCAAGCCCTGCCGATGCAACGTCGCCAAATCGACCCCATCTCCGCGTCCGATGACATCCACGGTATATCGCAACTCCTGCTTCCCGATATTCACTCCTCGATGGCGAGCGTCCTCGAGCTGTCGGAAGGCTTGTGTCGCCTTTGCGACTCCCTCTGCTTCGCCCTCGATGCGGATCCACCCTTCCCGCGTAGTCACTTTCACCGAAAAAGCCTCTTCGAGAATGCGCACATTCTTCGATTCATTTCCGAGGATCGCCACCACATCCCTCGGGCCGCCGAACGCAAGGGTTTCCCGAGTCATCGTTCCTGCGCGCTAGAGCCTCCGCAAGACATTTGTCCGCCTCCCCTGAAAGGTCTCGCCGAACAAAACGAAACTAAGGGATGACGATCGCGAATTTCCCGACCCAAGGCGCAAGCCTTTGACATTTCGATACGATCTATCTATCCACAATTAGCCTATCTTCAAGCCCGCACTCGTGCAAACCGAAATCGGCTGCCCGACGGTCCTCTCCTCCCGAAGCGGCAGCCTGCGACCCACCGTCGAATGAACCTCCTCTTTGCCGCAACCGAGCTTTCCCCCTACGCAAAGACGGGCGGACTGGCCGACGTGCTGGCGGCCCTCCCCGCTGCCTTGCGACGGAGGGGGCACTCGGTTGCCTGCGTTCTCCCCCTCTTCCGTTCGATCCGAGAAACCCTCCCGGAGCTGCGCCCCACCGATCTAGTCCTTAGCGCACCCTTGGGCCTCTCCCTGCAGAGTGCCCGGATCTGGGAAGGGCGGACCGACCGGGACATTCGCGTCTTCCTGGTCGAAAAGGAGGAGTTCTTCGATCGAACCTACCTTTATGGCCCTCCGGGAACGGATTACGCCGACAACGCGAGCCGCTTCTTTTTCTTCTCCAAGATCATTCCGCTGCTCGCCCAACACGTGCAGCCGACCCCAGAGATTCTCCATCTCCACGATTGGCATACCGGTCTCGTTCCGGTCTTCGTTCGCGCCGGACGACTTCCTTTCCGAACGCTTTTCACGATTCACAACCTCGCCTACCAGGGAAACTTTTGGGGATTGGACTTTCCCTTAACCAACCTGCCGGCAAGCTACTTTTCTCCCGCCGGAATCGAGTTTCACCAGCATATCAACTGCCTGAAGGCTGCGATCGTCTTTTCCGACCGCTTGACGACCGTGAGTCCACGCTATGCTCGGGAGATTCAAACGCCGGAATTCGGTTGCGGGCTCGCCGAGGTCCTGCACGAAAGAAAATACAAGCTTTCCGGGATCCTCAACGGGGCCGATTACACCCGATGGGATCCGCGCAGCGACCCTAGGTTGGCCACCCGCTATTCCGCAGGCAATCCGGACGCCAAGCATCTCTCCAAGGACCTGGTCGCCAAGCAGGTTGGCTGGGAGCCGTCCGACGCCCCGCTCTTTTGTCTGATCTCCCGGCTCACTGCGCAAAAAGGCATTCCGCTTCTTATCGAAATCATCGACGAGTTCCGGCAGGAAGACAGCCGCCTCATCGTGCTGGGAGAAGGCGACCCTTCTTTGCAGGAGAGCCTGCTGGGCTTGGCCCGCGCCTTCTCCCAAAGCATCGCGGTCCGCATCGGCTTTGACGAGGCCTTTGCCCACCTCCTCCTGGCCGGGGCCGACTTCCTGCTCACGCCCTCCCTCTTCGAGCCATGCGGTCTCACCCACCTCTATGCTCTTCGCTACGGAACTCTTCCCATCGCTCGCGAAACCGGAGGGTTGGCGGATACCATCACCTCGTGGAATCCGGTTGCTGGACAAGGAACGGGGTTTCTCTTCCAGGCACCTGTCGCGAGCGCCTTTGCCGAGGCCGTCCGGCGGGCAAAAGAGGTCTATCGCGACCCTCCCTCTCTCCGAGAGATGCGCCAGGAGGCCATGCGCCAAGAGTTCTCCTGGGAACGAAGTGCTGCTGCCTACGAGGAGATCTACCAGCGGCTGATCGGCAGCGCGGCTAGAGATTAACCGCCATTTCTCACAAGCTTTCTCCTGCGGCTTGCACAATGGGCTTGTCTGCTTCGTTGGGCTTGGTTTTCCATCCTTGCAGTATGTCGTCATACAGCTCCGGTGGAAAACCGGCGCCTCGCCTCGCATCCAAGCCCATTTGCGGCGCCTCGGCTACGAAATTTGTGTGGAGTCGAGGAGTGGCGCGGTGCGACGTAGGAGAGCCATAGCGGGAGCTGCCCCTTTCGGTATGACAGTGCCTGAGTATCTCTCTCCCTATCGGCCGTTTCCACTCCCCGCTCATCAAACCGAACAGGCGGATTTCCCGCATTCGGCTTCCGGACAAGGTTGGCGCAGGATTATGCCCACGGTAAGCTCCACGTACATCTCCCGAGGGAGATGAGGTCGAACTTGCCTTCGCTTTCCTCCTGCAACGTCATCTGGAGCTTCCCGAACACGCAAGGGAGGTTGTAGGCGTACCGCCACTCTCCGTTCTCGCTCCTTCCGACGTTTCCCTTGAACTAAGGCCCCTTCCCTCCCTCGGACTTTCTCCGAGCTCACAGGTAGTATGGGACCTATCCGACTCCCACCTGGTCCCGCTTCGGCCCCTCGCAGGGCAGCGGTCGGTCCGCTCGGGGCCAACCCGAGCTCCCCGGCCAGCTGGGCCTCCCGTGTTGATGCATCGTCCTTTGCCCGCATGCCCCTCGCCCAATACCCCCCGGCGGCTCTCCCCAGTGCACGTATTGGCTCTCCTTCCCAGGGAGACAACGGCCTTCGCTTCTCTCTCACGAGCTCGGCGTCCGCATTGCCGGTTTCGAGGCTTTGTTCAGCGTTCACTTTCCTTAGGGCCTGCTTGCTCGCTGACCCGCTTCCCGGGCCTTTTCCCCCAGAGGCTTCGACCGCTGGCGTTACCACCAGTAGCCGCTCCGAGTGCTTCCGGCTGGAGCAATAGTTGCCGGGTGGAGATCACTCCCTCCCCACTGGGCGATGCACCCTTTTCACGGCGCACAAGAAATGGCGGTTACCCTTCTTGGTTCCCTCCCCCGGAGGTAAGGCTCGCGACGAAGCACAAAAATCCTTCCGCCTGCTCGCGCAGGCGCTTGATCGAAGCCGGATCCTGGATCCTCGCGGCTTCTGCGAGCAGCAGGCCGACGTCCGGCAGCAAAACGGAATAGGGATAGGGGTGGGCCCTTCGGTAGAGCAGATGGTTCTGCATCTGCTCGACCGCCCGCAGACCGCCAAAGCGGCCGCGCGCCACGCCCACCAGGCAAATGGATTTGCCTTCCAAAGGGCTGGGGTGCGGAAGGAGATCGAAAAAGAGCTTCAGGATGCCGGGAAAGCTCCCGTTGTATTCCGGGAGAACGATCACGATGCCGCTTGCCGCTTCCAAAAGCGCCGCAAACCGGCTGACTGCCATGGGCCTGCTGGCGTAAGCGCGAGGGCTGCCCACCTCGTTCGGCAGGAGTCCTAGGTCGACCGGACGGGTCTCCTCTCCTAGTTCGGCATACAAACGGATCAGATGGGCGCCGACGAGCCTCGTCCGGCTTCCCAATCGATTCGTTCCGATCAGGATCGCAATCACGTCGCGATCATCGTGAGGGAGTTTTTTGCGGAAAGGCAAGCTCGCGCCAATCTCTCAAGGGCAAGCAGCAAAAAAACTTGTCGACAGACGACCGCACTGCTTTGTTGCCGTCAACCGAAAGGACCGCAACCATGCGTATCGGCGTCCCAAAGGAACGGAAACAAGGAGAAAATCGAGTTGCCCTCACCCCTGCCGGCGCTCACGCGCTCGTGCAGGCCGGTCACGCGGTAACGATCGAAACGGAAGCAGGGCTCTCGAGCGGCTTCTCCGATGGGGAGTATAAGCGGGCTGGGGCAAAAATGGGCGATTGGGAAAGCTGCTGGCTGTCCGAGCTCGTGGTAAAGGTCAAGGAACCGGTCGAGTCCGAGATCCCGTTTTTTCGGAACGGGCTGCTTCTCTTTTCCTACCTGCATCTAGCCGCCAACCGATCCCTGACGGAAGCCCTGGTCTCCCAAGGAGTCACCGCACTCGCTTACGAGACCTTGCAGCTCCCCGACGGGAGCCTGCCCCTGCTCATTCCCATGAGCGAGGTCGCGGGAAGGGTTGCCGTCCAAGCCGGAGCGCACTTCCTGGAAAATGCGCAAGGGGGGTCGGGGATCCTGCTTGGCGGAGTGCCCGGCGTCCCGCCCGGGCGCGTCATCATCGTCGGAGGCGGCACGGTGGGCACGCAGGCGGCACGGATCGCCGCGGGAATGGGAGCGGAAGTTCTCCTTTTCGATCATAACTCCGTTCGCCTGCGATTTCTCGACGACCTCTTTGGCGGCCGGATCCGCACCGCCGTGGTCACCCCGTACTACTTGGAAGAGGAACTCCAGCGGGCGGATCTAGTGATCGGAGCGGTTCTCGTACCCGGTGCTCGAGCGCCGAAAATTGTTTCCCGCGGAATGGTGCAGCAGATGAGACGTGGATCGGTCGTAATGGACATATCCATTGATCAAGGCGGCTGCATCGAGACGGTGACACATCCCACGACCCATGACGATCCGGTCTTCTCCGTGGACGGTATCCTCCACTACGCGGTGACCAACATTCCCGCAGCCGTCCCACGAACCTCCACCTTCGCGCTTACCAACGCGATCCTCCCGTGGATCCTCATCCTCGCTTCGGAAGGCGTAGCCGCCGCGAAAACCAATGCGGACCTCCGCTCCGCGATCAACACCATCGGCGGCGAAGTCAGCTGCCCAGGCGTCGCCGAGGCATTTAGCTGGAAGGCGATCGATCCGAAGATGATCCTTCGCTGATCCCGCGACGCAACCCGGCTTTACCGCTGCCGGTTCCACTCGTCGGTCGCGTAACGCTCCCGCTCAAGCTGTCGGGCGAGCCGAAACTCCTCCTCGGAAAGCCGCTCCTCAACGAGGTCGGCTGCCATCACTTCCGCGAACCCCTGAGGAAGAGCGGAAGCGATCCGAGAGGGATCGGCCGCCGTAGACCAGAGGATACTGCCCTGATGAAGAAGCCCTTCGCGGGTCCGCCGCTGGGCGCCACCGGCGACCTTCGCGCCTCCCGCCATCACATCGAAGCGGACCGGGCGGGCAAAGCATCGGGCAGAAGGTTCGGGTCCGCTCTCGGCGGCCAATTCGGCGGAAAACCCGAGCGAGAGCAGGGCCTGGCAAACAGCTGCATGGAAAAGCCGATACGCATCCAATGTCGAAAGTCGAGCTACGGGATGACTGCGCGGGACGATCACCGTGTAGGTCAGGTCGGCGGCGTGATCAACCAGCCCCCCCCCGGTCCAGCGGCGAACAAATGGCCGGTCACCCGGCACTTCCGCCCAACTCTGAAAGTAGCCGATGCTTACTGGTTTTCCCTCCCATTCGTAGATTCGAAGGACGGGAGTCGAAGAGGAACGGAGCAGCGCTTCGTCGACGGCCATGTTCCAAGCCCGTCCTCCCGGACCATGCCGCAGCAGCCGCCAGCGGCACCCCGTTCCGCCGGCCATCTGGACGAGCGGCTCCGTCATGCTCCTCATTTCTTTTCGCTCATGCGAAAGAGATCGCGCCACCCGCCATCCTTCTTATTGTCGCCGCCTTCTGCTAGATGGCGATCGAGGAAGTGCGCCGCTATGTTCCACGCCGCCTCCGCGCTGACCGGATCGAAGCTCGTACTGCGCGGATCAACAAAACTGCTTCCCGCGGGGAAGACATGCAAGTCGAAGGGCTTGTGCTCCTCCTCCACGATCTTGGTGAAGCGAAGGAGTTCCTCCTTTGGAATCGAAGGGTCACGGTCGCCGTAGAGCCCGCACACCGGAGCCTTGAGCTTCGCCAGCTTTCCACGATCGAGCTCGAGAGGACCGTAGAACAAGACTCCGGCGTCGATCCCCTTCTCGGTCAAAAGCAGTTCGAGCACAAAGCCCGCACCGATCTCCCAACCCATCAACGCCACCCGGTCCGTCCGGAATCGCGGGCTCTCCCGCACGAACCGGATGCCCGCTCGGATGACGCGGAAGGACGACTCTCCGCGAAGACTCCGTTCCAAGTCCGCGGCCATGCGCGTGTCAGTCGGCACCTGTCCGTTGAAGAGATCCACGGCGAGCGCGACGAATCCCTGGCGCGCCAATCGGTCGGCACAAAGCTTGATCCGATCATCCAAACCCCACATCCCGGGCACCAGCACGACCGCGCCAACCGGAGGGCTGTCGGGAATCGACAGATAGGCCACGTCGTCGGTCCCAAAATCGCTCAATCGAACCATCGCCCCACGAAGGGCAGGCTTGGCCGTTTCCACGACCGGTGGGGCCGGAGCCGCTGGGAGAGCGGCTGGGGGGAGAGAGGGGGATTCTCCCGCTCGATTCGTCGCTACCTCTGGACGCTCTGCTCCCTCCTGACCGAAAGCAACAATCAAGAAGAGGACGCTAACCGAGAAAAAAAAGGAGAGACCACGCACCATCAAGAGAGTCATGCAGGAACATGAACTATTTTAAGCATCCCACGATGTCGCTCTTGCACAAGTAAAAAGAGGAATCAGGGGAAGAGGCCTCGAAGCCTCTTGGCCTCCGCCACCCGCTCGATCCCGATCATCAGGGCGGCCATCCGCATGGAGCTCTTTTCCCTCCCCGCGCGCTTGAGAATCGTCGAAAGCGCTTGCTCGAGGATACGGTAGAGCGCGTCATACACCTCCCGCTCCGACCAGAAAAAGCTTTGCAGATCCTGCACCCACTCGAAATAGCTCGTAACGACCCCTCCGCTGTTGCAGAGAATGTCCGGCAAGAGAAAGACCTCGGGTCGCTCCGCCAACACCTTGTCCGCTTCGGGCGTCGTGGGGCCGTTGGCCCCTTCCGCCAGAATGCGGCATTGGATTTTTCCGGCAATCTCACCGGTGATCATCCGTTCCACGGCGGCCGGGATGAGTACATCGCACGGCTGAAGCAGAATCTCCCGGTCGTCGATCGGCTCGGCCTCGGGAAACCCTTGGACTCCTCCACGGCGAGCCACATGCTGCCGCAGCGCGGAGAGATCGATTCCGCCGGCACGATGAATTGCTCCGGTCCGGTCGGAAACGCCGATGACCCTCGATCCGGTCCGAACCAATTCAAGGGCGGCATGGGAGCCCACGTTGCCGAAACCTTGCACGATCACGCGCAGGGGCGAGCAAAGCTTGCAGATTTCGGCTGCCCGGTTGACCAGGAAGGCAACCCCCCTTCCCGTAGCTTCCCTCCGTCCGAGAGATCCGCCGATCGGGACCGGCTTTCCGGTGACGATCTCCGGCACGGCAAAGCCGGCATGGGTGGAGTAGGTATCCATCATCCAGGCCATGATCTGTTCGTCCGTTCCCAGGTCCGGGGCGGGAATATCCGATCGAGCACCGATAAAGGAGATGAGCTCTTGGGTATACCGCCGCGTCAATGCCTCGCACTCCCGCCGGCTCAACATCGCCGGATCGCAGGCGACGCCCCCTTTGGCGCCTCCGTAGGGAAGCTGCATCAGAGCACACTTCCAACTCATCCACATGGCAAGCGCTGCCACTTCTCCGAGGTCGACGCTGGGAGCATAGCGAATTCCCCCCTTGGTCGGCCCCAAGGAGAGATGGTGCTGGACCCGATACCCGCTGAAAACGTAAACCTCCCCAGAATCCATTCGGACGGGAATCGCCACGGTCACCAGGCGCTTCGGCCACTTCGTCCTCTCTCTCAAGTTCTGGGGAAGTTCGAGGAGATCGGCGGCCTGATCGAACTGCTGGCAGGCCATCGCAAAGGTGGGGTTATCCAGAAGAAAACGCATGCGCAGAGGCCATTTCCACTTACCGGGTCGATTCCGCCGGCGTCTTTCCCGGCCTTGCCCGCCGGATGCGGCGCGCATCAGGACGTAGGGAGAGAAAGTTCTCCAAAATCCGTTTCCCCTCCCGAGTCAAAATCGATTCAGGATGAAATTGCACGCCATGGATCGGCAGCGTGCGATGCTGCAGACCCATGATCTCGGCTTGGTCGCTTTCCGCCGTGACTATCAGGCATTCGGGAAGGCTCTCCCGCTCCACCAAAAGCGAGTGATATCGCGTTGCTTCGAATGGCGAGGGAATTCCGGAAAAGATTCCTTGGCCTCGATGGAGGATCGGTGAGGTCTTGCCGTGCATCAATCGGGAAGCGCGAACGACACGCCCACCGAAGACTTCCCCGATGCACTGATGCCCCAGGCAGACCCCGAGGATCGGAATCCGGGCCCCGAGCAACCGGATCACCTCACAGCAGATGCCCGCTTCCCTCGGGGTCTTCGGCCCTGGGGAAAGAACGATCCAATCCGGAGACAAGCGAGCAACGCCTTCGGCGTCGATGGCATCGTGGCGAAAGACGACGGGATCCTCGCCAAGCTCCCCGAAGTACTGGACGAGATTGTAGGTGAATGAATCGTAATTATCGATCACCAAGAGCATCTTTACCGCCATCCACGCTAACGGAGGGAGCCTGCCAGAGCAAGGGCCTTCAGCCCAGCCTTCGCTTTGCTTAGCGATTCGCGATATTCTCCCCACGGGGTAGAGTCGGCCACAAGGCCCCCTCCCGCCTGAAGGAATGCTTTCCCTTCCCGGAGGAGGACGGTCCGGATCGCAATGCACGAGTCGAGAGTCCCCGAAAACCCGAAATAGCCGACCACGCCCGCATAGGGTCCGCGCTCGGTAGGCTCGAGTTCCGCGATGATCTGCATCGCCCGGACTTTCGGCGCGCCCGTGACGGTCCCGGCTGGAAAGGTGGCACGAAGCACGTCGAAGGAATTCTTTCCCGGCTGCAACTGGCCTTCCACGCTGGAAACGATATGCAGAACATGGCTGTACTTCTCCACGACGAGAAAATCGGCCACATGAACAGAATCATAAGAGCAGACGCGGCCCAAGTCATTGCGCGCCAGATCTAAGAGCATCACATGCTCGGCCCGCTCCTTGGGATCGGCCAGGAGATCTTCGATGACAGCATGCTCCTGACGCGGATCCTCCGGTCGAGGGCGGGTTCCTGCAATCGGTCGCATGAGAGCCTTTCCTTCCAGGCAACGAACATGGATTTCCGGAGAAGAGCCGACGAGGGAAAACTCCCCTAGACGCAGGCAAAACATGTAGGGAGAGGGATTCACCAAGCGCAGCGCCCGATAGAGATCCAGAGGATCCCCGGCAAATGGAACCTCGAGTCGCTGCGAAGGAACGACCTGAAAAACATCTCCCGCGCGAATATACTCGGCCATCCTCTCCGCCATCCGGACATACTCCTCCGGCTTCAGGTTGGCCGTGAAAGAGAGATCCGCCACCGACTCCGGACGAAGGAGCGAAGGCCGCTGAACCCCGTGGCTGAGTGCGCCTTGCATCCAATCCAGACGCCCGACTGCTTCGGCATAGGCCGCCTCGGGATCCTCCTTGACCCACGCATAGGCGATGAGCTTGATCCTCCGCTCCTGGTGATCGAAGACCATCACCGTATCCGTCAGGAGAAAGAGGAGATCCGGCGTGCCAAGGTCGGCGCGCCGAGCCCGAGGGACGGTGGGTTCGAAGTAGGTTGCCCCCTCATACCCGAGGAATCCCACGGCTCCTCCGCTAAAGGGAGGCAGCGCTTCGAGGCAGACGGGTTGAAACCGGCCCATCACCCGCTCGAGCTCACGCAACGGGTCGTCCCGGCAATCCGCCTCTTCGGTCCGCCCCCCCCGGTGATCGATGCGCATCCGCCCTGCCCGTACCGTCAGCACAAGGAGTGGATCGACTCCAAGAAAGGAGTAGCGACCAAAGCGCCCTCCTTCCGCCGATTCCAGGAGGAAACCGAACGCGCGGTCTGCGCCGAGCTTGGCGAAGGCCGAAACCGGTGTATCGAGATCGGCAACGATCTCCCGGTAGACGGGAATGAGATTGCCCCTCTTCGCTAAATCGAGGAACAGCTTCCTATCCGGTTTGATCACCGGCCAACGCTACCCACGCGCGTTCCAAAGCACAAGGCTCGCGATCCTGCGGCCCGCCCTATTTTTTGAGGACGAAGTTCACCGGGACATCCGCATTGATCGGCACCGCAACCGGCCCCATTCGGGCGGGGCGGAACCTCCAGTGGCGAACCGCATTGAGCGCCGACTCGTCAAGCTCGCTGTAGCCGGAACTGTGGAGAAGGTCGACCGACTCGGCCCTCCCGTCCGCGGTGACATGGACCCGCAGGACCACTCGTCCCTGATGACCTGCCGCTTTTGCGGATGCCGGGTACGAAGGAGGAGGATTCCGTAAATAATCGGGAACGGCCATCTGGACTCCCTTGGAAGGCACCCCAGGGACACCGGGCGCCGCCGAGGACTTCCGTGCTACCGGCCGCGGCTTGAGGACAGGCGGCTTAGGAGGAGCCGGCTTCACTTCCGGAGTGGGAAGGGCCATTTCCTCCGGAGGAGGGGGAGGGGGCGGAGTAGGCTCCTGCGGGGGAGGCTCAGGCGCTGGCGGCTCAGGGGACGGAGGCTCGGCAAGATCGACTTCCGTCGAGGCATTCCCCGCCTGCATCCCATACTCCATCCGCTGGATGAAGAAGAAGCCCGCCGCAAACAGGAGCGTGGCGTGGAAAAGTACGGAAAAGAGATAGCCGAACCAGTCATTTCTTTCCATTGTTCGCCACCTCCCCTGCACCATGTTGTTGTGGCTGGATCGGTGACTGCACCGCTTGACCGGATGGAGACGGAGCAACCGGTTGCCCACTGGGCTTCGGCTTGGTCGTCTGGATCGCGATCCGGCTGATTCCGAGCTTGCGCCCCTCGTCGATCACCTGGATCACGCGCTCGAAAGGAGCGTCGGATTCCCCAGTGACGAAAATCTTGGGGTCGGGATTCGCGGCTTTCAGCGCCGCGAGCTTCTGGCCGATCCCCGCAGCGGGCACCTTGTCCTGTCCGATCGAATAATCCCCGTTGGCCAACACCGTCACGATCATCTGGTCGTTGGGGTTCTGGACCACCGTGGTCGTTCCTTGGGGCAGACGAATCGAGATGGCCTCATTCTTGGTCATCGAAAGCGAGACGATCATGAAGGTGGCCAAGAGAAAGAACATCACGTCGATGAACGGGATGATCTCAAGCCTCGGCCGATGGCGATCCTGCAGAACAACGCGCATGGAACAATTTCTCCCTCGGAAGCGCCTCCCTAGACAACCCGATCGAGCATCAGGGCCCCTTCCCGGCTCTTTCGAGCCAGGAGCATCTCCAGCCGCGTCGCGGAGGCTTCGACCTCCCTACGGACACGCTCCGCCCGAGCATTGAGGAAGTTAAGCGGCACGATCGCCGCGATCGCCACCCCCAAGCCAAAGCAGACCGCCAGGAGCGATTCGGCAACCCCGCCAGTGATCGCCGCCTGTTTTCCGGCAAGCTCTCCGCCCCCCACGAGGCTGAATGCCCGCATCATTCCGGTGACGGTACCCAAAAGACCGAGCAGCGGCCCGAGCGTGACCGCCGTGTCGAGCACCACGAGCCCCCGGTGGCACTGGTGGAGCACCGCACTCGCCCCTTCGGATAGAGCTTCGGTCAGCGAGCTGTCGCGATGACGCAAGCCTTCTGCCAACACCTGGGCAACCCTGTCCTTGGACCGACTCGCCACGGAGACGGCCTCGTCAAGAGCGCCTCGTTCCACGGAGTCGAATATGGCGCGCACCGATTTTGGATCCTTTTGGGTGCTCGCCTGAAAAACAAATAGGCCCCTCTCCACCAGAACGACCGCCGTGATTACGGCAAGGACCGCGATCGGCCACATGATCGGTCCACCCTTAAGGAAAAGCTCTATCAACATGTTCGACTCCTTGCTTGCGTCCCTCGGCTACTGCAGGACTGTGCGCGTTCGGCTATCGGTGCTGCTCGCCGCTTTTGCGCTGAGGATCATCTTGCCAATGAAATAACGAAATATCTTCTGTGAATAAACCTACTATGGGAGAGACGAGAATCCTTGTTACAATTTCGTGACATTTTTTTCCGGTCGCAATCCCTTCCGGGCCTGTGCGTTGCCGATCGCTAATCGAAGCGTCGCGATGTAAATTCCTCTCTTTGGCCCCATCGATCGGATCCGGAAGCATCTTTTGGGGACGGTCCGCTTGTGCTAAAAGCCGAGAGGCGGCCGGGCGCCTCTGGCCGCCGCGACTCATGACCCTACAGATCGTTTGCACCGACTTCGACGGCACGCTGCTTCCGATTTCGGAGGAAGGCGGCCGCTCTGTTTCTCCCGAATTTTTTGCTCGCCTCCATCAGCTTCGGAAGCAAAGAGGGGTCGCCTGGGTGATCAATACCGGGCGACCTTGGGAAAGTCTGCGGCGCGAGATCGAGCGGCAGCGCTTCCCGTGCTGGCCGGACTGGGTCGTGCTCGGCGAGCGGGAGGTTTATCGGATCGCCCGCCATCTTCCCATTCCCCACCGATCCTGGAACCAACGGTGCTCGGATCTCCACCAAGAGCTTTTTTCGGCCACGGCCCCTCTTTGGGAGGGGATGCGCGACTTTCTCAAGCACCGGACGAGGGCCGTCTACCAGAGCGGTGAATGGTCGCCCTTGGAGATTTTGGCCTCGGATGCGGCGGAAGCTGACCGGATCCATGAGAAGATCCGCGAATGGATCGCTCCCTTTCCGGAAATCTCCCTCCAGCGCAACTGCGAGGGCTTTCGCTTTTCCCATCGAGAGATCCATAAAGGCAGCGCTCTGGAAGCCGTGCAAAAGGAGATCGGCCTGGATGCCTCCGCCACCCTGGCCGCAGGCGATCATCACAACGATCTACCCATGCTCGATCTCCGCTACGCCGCCTTCTTGACCTGTCCCGTCAACGCCATTCCCGCGGTCAAGGATCGGGTGCGGAGTCAGGGCGGGTTTCTCTCGAGCCTTCCGGCTTCGGAGGGGATCGCCGAGGCGCTCGCCCAGTTCGCCTCGTGAAAAGGCATCCGCTTCACTCCCCTTTGCGGGCCAAGCAGTCTCGATAGACCGCCGCCGTCTTCTCGGCAGCCGCTTCCCACGAATAGGCCCTGGCCACCTGCGCCGCCTGAGAGGCGAGCTTTTCCCTCGCAGCAGGGTTTCGGATCCACTCCTCCATCGCCTCGCTCGCCCCGAGGAAATCCATCGGATCCTCGATCAGGCTCCCAGCATCTTGGGGAAGAATCTCCCGAGCAGGAACCCGCCCACTCAGGATGACCGGCAACCCGGAAGCCAGAGCCTCCAGAACCACGGTCCCGAAACTTTCGAAGCGGGAAAGCAGCACCAGGAAGTCCGAGGCCTTGAAATAGGCCTCTCTCCCCTCGGCGACCTCCCCAAGAAAGGCGACATCCGTTACAGCCAAGCCCAGGCCCACAATCACCGAAAGCCATCTTGCCCTTTCCCGGTCGTTCCCCATCACCAGGAGCCTGACCGGACAGCTCTTCCCTCGGAGAATCCGAATCGCGCGCAACGCGGTTCCCAAGCCCTTGTGATCCCAGTAGTTTCCCACGAAGAGGCCGACTGGATCCGAGACATTCCATCCAAAGCGGTCAGCGAGCTCCGCTCGGCCTGCCCCACGTTCGTTCGGGCTCGGAGGAGTAAACCGCTGGAGATCAACCCCTGGGTAGACCGTCTCCACCTCGACCGGCCGTCCGGCCAGCTCGGGGTACTCCGCCATCAACCACCGCGCCGATTGATTCGAGTTCGCCAGGATGCACTGGAGCCGATTGGAAAGGAGCAGGCGTCTTTCGATGCGACGATCGACCTCGGTTCGCAATTGCACCCCTCGCTTCCCTTGGACTTTTGGCCAGAGGGCGACGGGAGCCCCGAAGGTGACGACGTCGGCCGCATCGAGCAATTCCTGGGTGTGGACCAGGTCGAAACCTTCCACGGCCGCCACCTTCCGGACCGAAAGAGAGAGAGAGAACTTCTGGAGGGATCGCGGCCATTTTCGGAAGTCGATGCGATGGAATGCAATCTTGCCGGTCCTGTCTTTCCAGCGATGGGCCAGGACGTGGACATCAAATTCCCCCGATTCCGCCAGCCGATCGGTCACCTCGCTCGCAAAGAGCTCAGCGCCTCCCGATTCCCCGTAAAAGAGGCTGACGACGGCGATTCGAGATCGCTTCATCTTAGTAGCGAGTCCCGGTCTTGCGCTAACTCATGGAGGAGGGCTTCGTTGCCCAGACGATGCATGTTCTGCCCACAAGGAGCGGCACCGAATTGACTGCCTTTACATGCGGCTGGTTCCCGGCATCGATGGTGTGATGACGCCGCACCTCGCGAGAATAGGCGGCTTCCCCAAGAAGCCGCACCGGAAGATAGAGAAGGACCAGAGAGAGGAGAGAAGAGCGCTGCCAGCGGTCGACCGTGACGCCGATCTCCGTGAATCCTGCTTCCTCCAGGGCGTGGGCGAGGTAAAAATAGTGTACGGGCGTGACATGTCCATCGGTATCGACGCGAATCCTCCGGGAGAAGGAGAGCGGCCCAAAGAGGTTCCAAAAACCGAACCAGAGGAACCGGAGCCGCGACTTGAGGTTGAGAATGTTCGGGCTCGACAGGACGAGGATTCCTCCCGGCCGGAGCACCCGAAAGATCTCTCGAAGAAGCCGGCGATAGTCATCGAGATGCTCGACAACCTCGGTGCAGCTCACCGCGTCGAAAAAGCCGCTTTCGTAGGGTAGGGGATCCCGGTTCAGATCGGCCACGTCGACCGTTTGCCCCGGGAGCTTCATCCACTCGGAAGTATAGTCGCAGCCGAAGCTCGATCCTTTCCACCCGGCACGTACCCGCCGAATGAGCTCTCCGGAGCCGCTCCCCACATCCAGGTGGCGCCCATCCGGAGGGAGGTGGGATCGCAGCAAGGGGAGCACCGCCCGATAGATCGCCTCCGTGCTCATCCCGATCGCCCCACGCCTTTTCTTGCCAGCACGATCAGGGTGCTTCCGCCGAAGAGCACGGGAGCCGACTCCGTTTCTCTCCAACAATACTTCTCTCTCCTCGCCCGGCTCTGGAGTCTACCGAAGCCCCAGAGGAGCAGACCCAGGGGCCCCAGGAAGAGGAGCTGCCTCCACTTGATCTTGTCGCGGAAAAGCCCGAGCAGGGAAAACCCGTTCCAATCGAGCAACTGGCGGATCTCCACCCAAGTCATGAGATTCTGATGATCGAAGCCGCTTCCCTTTTCGGCAAAGTCGCTAGCCGAAATATAGCGATAAAAGGCTCCTCGAACCAAGAAGTTCAACCGTTCTTCCAGGTTGCAGATGTTCGGGGTCGACAGAAGAAAATAGGCTCCCGGGCGGCAGACACGTGCGACTTCCCGGACAAATTGGAACGGATTTTCCAGATGCTCGATGCCTTCGAGCGAAAGCACCAGGTCGAAGAACTGCTCTGGAAAGGGCAGGATTCCATTGAGGTCAGCCCGCTGCCGCTGAATGGACGGATCGAGCCCGTCGGATTGCGCCAAATCGAGATCGGCGCCCCAAACGGCAAATCCCTCGCGCTGCAACTGGCTGGCCATCGCCCCAGGTCCAAGGGGTACATCGAGCACACGCGCGCAGCTCGGCAACGCTAAGCGGCGTAACAATTTACGCACCTCCCGGTGAATCTCCGGTCGTGCCCGAGGCGCTAGCGCCCTTCCCTGCTGCTGGTCTCCCGTACTAGCCGCCATTTCTCACAAATTTCGTAGCCGAGGCGCCGCAAATGGGCTTGGATGCGAGGCGCGGCGCCGGTTTTCCACCGGAGCTGTATGAAGACATAGTGCAAGGATGGAAAACCAAGCGTAACGAAGCAGACAAGCCCATTGTGCAAGCCGTAGGAGAAAGCTTGGGAGAAATGGCGGCTATCCATCGGGAAGATCACCGCTGCTTTTCTTTCCGACCGCTTCCCATTCCGCGCGGATTTTGGGAAGACACTGCGGAAATCGCTCGCGGATAAAAGCGATCATCTGCTCCCGAACCGCACAACGCAGACCCCAGGCTTTCGAGGAGTCCTGCGCGCTCACCAGCAGGCGAACTTCCATGGTTCGCTCGGTCGCCTGGGTGACCTGCGTGGCCGCCACGCGCCCGTCCCACAGAGGATTCTTCCGGCAGATTTCCAGGAGATATGTCCGCATCTCCTCCACCGGCATCGTGTAGTCGACGTGGACATGCACGATCCCCAAGAGATCGCTCGCGTGTCGAGTCCAGTTCTGAAAAGGATGCTCGATCAAATAGGTGATCGGGAGAACCAGGCGGACCTGATTCCAGACGGCGACCACAACGTAGGTCAGGGTGATCTCCTCGATCGTCCCCCACTCTCCCTCGACAACCACGATGTCCCCTAGGCGCACTGGTTGGGCCATAGCGATCTGCAACCCGGCGAAGATGTTGCCGATCGTCTTCTGCGCGGCCAGGCCGCCGATCATGCCGAGGATGCCGGCGGAGGCAAGCAGGCTCGCGCCCACGTGGCGGACCTCGGAAAAGAGCATCAGAACCGCGGAGAACGTTAACAGCCCGATCACGAAGCAGAGCACCCGAGTCGCCATCTTCACTTGGGTATGAAGCTTCCGGGAGCGTAAACTCGCGGCCGGATCCGAGCTGTTCAGTGGGTGGCTGCGCAGCATCGTGTCGCCCACCGCCGCCACGCTATTCCCGGCCGCGAGGCCGATCAAACCGATGGCATAAATGGCCAAAACTTTATGAAGCACGGCCCGATAGACGTCGGAAAGGGGGAAGCTTTCCAGGGCGATCAATCCGATTGCGGGAGCAAGGAAATGGGCAAAACGGACGAGCCTGGGGAAGAGCACGACGGCCCACTGCCCGCGGCCAATGCCGGTTTTCCGACGAAGCCAACTCAAGCCGACCGCCATAAACCGAGCGAGAAACCACCAGAACGCCAAGGCCCAAACCGCCTCCACCCCGACCACGATCGACAGGCGAGGCAGCCCCCCCCCCGCCATAGTGGCGGAGATAGTTGGATATCGCTAAAACGGTCATGACGACCGCGCTCCCCCATAGGCCCACTTGAACCGGGGGAAGCAGGGAGCTTAGGATTCCGTCCCGCCACCCCTCCGGCTCGCTCGGCGTCCGCCAGCGAATCGGCTTCCGATGCCAGAGGCCGACCAATTTTGGCAGGAGCGCGCCCAGAACCAGAAGCGCCAAGGCGACGGATACCTCTCCCAGAGGCAGTTCTTCCAATCGATAAGACCAAGAATAGACTACCGCGGTCATGTAGGTCATACGGGCTACGGCAGTTATGCGGCTGGCGGAAAACCGAAACAGAACAACGGGGGGGATCGACCCGCCCCCTCTTCCTCGAATCTACCTTGGTCTCCGGTAAGCATGTCAACGATTTGATCGACCGCTCTCGCGCCTTCTGCACCACCGTACGCGGGTCGAAAAACATTCCCGACCTCCCCCATTTGGATATACTGACCCCGGATGTTCCCGCAGCGCCCCGGGCATGGCTGTCCCCCTTCCAAAGACGCCGACCCGCAAGTGACCATGCGTGGTAAATTCGACCGCGTCTGCCGACGCAGCCTCTCCCCCGTTCGCAAGCCGCTATTCCTAATCCTGGTCCTCTCCGTTCTCGCCTATTTGGCCGACCTCCGAACCCATGTCCTAAGGGGTATCGCCATGCCGGACCAGCCGCTCGCCCTCATGGGAGCCTTGATCGGAATGGTTCTCGCCTTTCGAACGAACCTGGCCTATGCTCGTTGGTGGGAGGCGCGCGTTCTCTGGAGTCAGCTCGTGAGTGCATCGCGAACTTGGTTGCGCCAAGTCAAGAGTTTCCTGGCCATGGCGGACCCTCAAAGCGGGGAGAGCGCCCAGAAAGAACTCATTCTTCTTCAGGTCGCCTTCGTTCGCGCCCTCCGCACGGAACTGAACGGGGGGACTGAGTCGACCGAGATGCTCCCCTTCCTCCCCTCTCCGGAGCTCAGGGAGAAATTGGCCGGAGAGCCAAAGCCAACTTGCTTTCTCCTCTCCCATATGAGCCGCCGCATATCGGAGAATTGCGCACAGGAGACGATCTCTGGCCCCCAGTTCCTGGCCCTCGATCGCACCTTGACGCGCATGGAAGATGTTCAGGGCGGCTGCGAGCGCATCCAAAACACTCCCTTTCCTCGGCAATATGACCGTTTCCTGGAACTCCTGACCTACACCTACAGCTTCCTTCTCCCCTTCGGGATTGCCGACGAGACCGGGGCTTGGGGAGTCGTCATCTCCCCGTTTGTCGCACTCATCCTCCTGATGTTGAATCAAATTGGACGCAATCTCGAAAACCCATTCGAAGACAATCTCGACTCCATTCCCCTCGCAGCCCTTTCCGACAATCTCGAACGGGAGCTTCTCCATGCATTCGAGAACCCGGCGGCTACGCGGCAGACAACGTAAGCTTCGCGCAAGAACGCTATTGCAGGCCAGCCGGCACATATATCTCCCAAGCGTTTTGCTTGGGGTTTGCAAAACGGCCCGGATGCTTCTCTGGCTGGAATTTCCGGCGAACCTTCCCGCGTTGTGCGAGAGCCGGCAAAGCTCTCGCTTTTTTTATCTCTTCTTCAACGCCTCGACCAGCTCCATTCCCAGGTCAGGATCCAGCGCCAACAGCTTGGGGAGAATCTCCTGGGCCCGCTCCATGCGGTCAAGCTCAAGGGAAGCAAGCCCGAGGGCAAGCCAGGAGCGCGCGTCCTCCGGGTCACGGTCGATTGCCCGCTGGAACGCCGTCACCGCATCCCCCGGTCTGCCGAGCTGGGAATAGATCTTTCCGACACCCCGCCAGATTGCCGCAGCGGCAGGATCGAGCTCCTGCACTCGGCCCAGGGCCGCCAGCGCCTCTTGCCGCTTTTTCAGGGCGAGATCGGCGGCCGAGACTCCCAGCCACGCCTGAGCATCCCCCGGTCGGAGCTGGGCCGCCCGCTTAAAAGAGTCGGCCGCTTCCGGATATCGCTCCCGCTCCAATTCGATTTCCCCCAGCTCGCACCATGCCTGTCCGCTCGAAGGACTGAAACGGACGGCTTCCCGGAAGGCGGCGCTCGCCTCCTCCGTCTGTCCGAGATGCCGTTTCGCCAAACCGAACCCGATCCAGGTACGAGCGTCGGACGACCTGCGGTGGAGTTCCAGTTCGAAAGCCGTTGCCGCTTTCGCGTAATCCCCATGCTGCAGGAGTTCCCATGCCACTCGGTCACCCGCCTCTACCCCTGCGGAGGGAGTAACGAGCTGCGGCGCCGCTTGTCCCGCCCCGAGTGTCTTCGGAGTCTTCTGGGCATCGGCCGCCGGTGTCGTACCCGGCATTTCCGGCGCAGGCCGGAGGAACGCGACGGCTCCTTCCTTGGGCAGCTCGGCGGACGGCCGGATTGCGAGCTTTCCGATCGCGGCCACAGGGATAAGCAACTGACCCGGCTGAACTCGAGATCTTGACGTTGCCACTCCCAATACCTGCCCTTCGCTTCCCACTACGGGGGCTCCCCTGTAGAGGAGAGAGACGGCCTTCGTCACCACAAGCAAGCGGTTCGGGCCGAAAAGACTCGGCTTGACGACAACCGTGCCGAGAGAGACGCCATTGCTTCTCGCATAACGAGTGGGGATGATCGCAACCGCTTCCCCGGAATGGACAGAAACGGATTCGGCGACGCGAAGGAACGGAAGCCTCTTTGCGTCAAGCTGCACCAGCTCCCGATCCTGCGCGGGATCTCGCGCCAAAATACTCAGGACGCGCAGAACTCGCCCGTCCCCCGCCTGCGCCGACAAATCTTCGGCCTTCTTGCTTCCGTGATCGTTCGTCACCAGCTTCCCGTCCGAAGAGACAAGAAAGCCCGATCCGGCTGCCACGAACTTGCCCGAGGAGTCCTTCTCCAAGACCAGCAGCACGGATGACTGCACCTTCTTGACGAGGGAGGTGGGTTCCCATGTCTGCCCAAAGGAGGATGCGAGAAAAATCAGGGAAAAGAGTGAAGAATGGAGACCGAGCCTCCCGAAGTTCCACCGCCTGCCCCCGTCGCGGATCGCAACCATGGTTGAACCGGCGCAAACCCCTCGCCTAGGCGAGGATACCAACCGCCTTCCCGATCATGGTGCCCCGGGTAGGACTCGAACCTACGACCGAGTGATTAAGAGTCACCTGCTCTACCAACTGAGCTACCGAGGCAGATGGGATGACGCGCAAAGAAACACCTAGCCGAGAGCCAATGCAAAAACAACTCTCTTTTCCATCCATCGGCGGTCGATCAAAAGATGGGGCCGCTCAAATCAAAAAGGGAGATGGAACGGTGGTCCTTCTTCAGAAGCTGACCCCAATAGGAATCGGAAGGATGGACGACGTTCACCCGCTTTTCGCCACGGTACACCGGTCTTCCTTCGTTTGCCCACTTGAAAATCCCCCCTTCCAAGTACTTCGCCTCCGTGTACCCGGACTGGTGGAGCCGGCGAGCAAAGGAAGCGGCTCGAAATCCAACCGAATCGTACACCACGATTCGTTGATCCATCCGAAACTGGCGCGAGATAGCTCCGATACGCTCGTTGGGAGAGACTCGAATCGCCCCTTTGAGATGACTCACGTCAAATTCATCGACCGTCCGCACGTCGAGCAAGGCCGGACGCTCCTGCCGAGATCCATCGAGCTCTTTCGCCAGCTCTTCGGTGGAAATCGTCGGAACGTCGGGGAAGCGGTCGCGGATGGCGGATAAGACCCGCTCCCAAGAAAGTTCGGGCGGAGGAGCAATCAGGCTGCACCCGCCCAGGACCACGCCGAGAACGAGCCAGAGGGCGCGGAAACGAGACACTTTCGCCGGAGGTTTCGCGCTCATTCCCCTACGATCTTCACAAGGACGCGCTTGCGCCGTTTTCCGTCGAACTCGCCATAGAAGATCTGTTCCCATGGCCCAAGGTCGAGTCGACCACCGGTGACAGCGACCACCACTTCTCTGCCCATGATGGTCCGCTTGAGGTGGGCATCCGCGTTGTCTTCGCCCACGTTATGACGATATTGGGAGTGAGGCTTCTCCGGAGCCAGCTTCTCCAGCCAGCGCTCTAAATCCTCATGAAGCCCCTGTTCGTCATCGTTGATGAAGACGCTGGCGGTGATATGCATCGCATTGCAGAGAAGAAGGCCCTCTTGGATTCCGCTCTTCTGGAGACAACCCTCGATCTGTCCGGTGATGTTGACGAACTCTCGCCGCGCAGGCAGCTCGAACCATAATTCCTCGCGAAAGCTTTTCATCCGTCGGCAATCGGCTGCTTCATCGCCTGCTTGCAAACCTGGGAGAGAAGAACCAATAAGAAGACTCCTTTTACCAGCGTTTTCGGCCATTGCAAGCCTATCAGGGGCTTCCCATTGGCTTTGGATTGACTACCAGCTGTTTCTGCTTCTTTTCTGAAAAGTGCCAATTGGCTAATAGGGATTATCCGGCATGGGACGCATTCCCCTCCGCACCGCCGTCTTTCTCGTCGTCGGCAATATGGTTGGAACCGGCGTGTTCACCAGCCTTGGATTTCAGTTGGAGAACCTCTCCTCCGGCTTCTCGATCGCTTTCCTCTGGCTTCTCGGAGGGGTCGCCAGCCTCTGCGGGGCGCTGGCCTATGGAGAACTCTCCGCCGCCATCCCCCGTTCCGGAGGTGAATACAGCCTCCTGCGCCGGATCTATCATCCGGTGGTCGGCTTCCTTGCCGCCTTCCTCTCCTCGACGGTCGGCTTCGGGGCTCCGATCGCCCTGGCTTCCATGGCCTTCGGTGCCTATGCCTCCGCCGCCTTCCCCGGCTCCTCGCCAAGCGGGCTGGCCTGGGCGGTGGCTACGTTGCTCACCCTGCTGCAACTGGGCCGCGTCGATCTCCGGGCTCGTTTTCAAGAAGCGGTGACCGGCCTCAAGGTTCTCTTGGTTCTCTTGCTTTCGGCTTCGAGTTTCCTGCTCGCCCAAGGTCAACCTGTCTCCTTTACCCCCACGGGGCCGGCGCTGCGCGAAATGACCGGAGCTTCCTTTGCCGCGAGCCTTGTCTACGTCATGTATTCCTATTCCGGATGGAATGCCTCGGTCTATATCGCCGAGGAGGTCCGCAACCCGCAACGAACCGTTCCCCTTTCGCTGGCGATCGGCTCGACGATCGTCACCGTCCTCTACGTGGCCCTCAACGTCGCCTTTCTCCACGCAGCGCCGATTACCCAGATGCGAGGGGTGATCGAAGTCGGGATGATCGCCGGGCGCCACATCTTCGGCGAAGCCGGGGGTCGGATCGTCGCCGGTGTGATCTCGCTCGGGCTCCTTTCCTCGATTGCCGCCATGACCTGGATGGGACCTCGCGTCGCCATGGCGGTGGGAGAGGACTATGCCGCCCTCCGCTGGCTCTCGTACCGCAACCGGGAGGGAGTGCCCTCTCGTGCCCTTCTCTTTCAGTACGGCGTTGTCGTGCTGCTGCTGGCGACGGGAACCTTTTCCCAGATCCTGACCTATATCCAGTTCACCCTCACGCTCTCCTGGTTTGCCACGGTCCTTGGTGTCTATGTTCTCCGCTGGAAGGAACCCTCCCTGCCCCGACCCTACCGAGCATGGGGCTACCCATGGACGCCACTGGTCTTCCTTGCCGTCTGCCTCTGGATGCTCTGGGATCTCTTCCGGGTCAGGCCCAAGGAATCCCTGGCCGGGCTCGGCACCCTTCTCCTCGGGCTTCCGATTTACGCTTTGATCCGCCGGGGCGATCCTCCACCAGCGAATTCTCCTTCCGCGCAATGAAACCATCATTCCTCCTGCTCCCGTTTGCCCTGCTCCTGATCCTGTGCTGGATCTCCCCGCGCCAATCCTCCGGGCAGCCGCAGGCGCAGCCTACCGAGCTCGACGAAGCCGCTCGCTTCGTCGCCGGTCTTTCTCCCGGCCCCGGATCGCCCATGGAAAACCTCGCCGCGCACCCGTCCTGGCAGGAGCATGCCAAGGAGATGGACAAGCTCTGGGAGTACTTCCGCCATTTCCAGCTCGACCCGATCCGTCAGTGGACCGTCGAGTTCCTCGGGGCGGCTTCCTCCTCGACCAACCCGGTCTTTTATCCCTTCAGCGGACCCGATGCCATCTACCCACGCTGCTTTTTCCCTCATGCCTCGACCTATGTGCTCGCTTCCCGGGAGGAGGCCGGGCTTCCCCCCTCGTTCGCACGCCTGACATCGGCAAACCTCGATCTGGAACTCCCGCGCATTCGCCAATCCCTTGAATGGCTTCTCCAATGGAGCTTTTCCATCACCAAGGAGACGCGCCGGCTGACCGCTTCGTCCGTGCTGGGAGGGATCCTTCCTCTCTATTCGGTGCTCCTGGTCAGGGACGGCTGTCGCCTCCTCTCGATCGAGCAGGGTGCCGCCGGACGCAGAAGCTGCCTGCTGTTCCAGGGGCCGGGAGGGGGAGAGCATCGGCTCTGCTACTTTTCAGTCAACCTGGAAGACGGTTCACTCTCCGCTTCCGGGCTCCCCCGCTACCTGGAAAGCATTCCTGGAGGGCCAACCTTGATCAAAGCCGCTTCTTATCTGCTGCACGGCAGCGCCTTCTCCGAATTGCGCCGGCTGGTGCTCGCCCGCAGTACGCTGGTCCTGCAGGACGATTCAGGAATCCCCGTCCGCTTCTTTCCTTCCGGATGGAATCTCCGTTTCTTTGGCCTCTACCGAGGTCCCATTCCGCTCTTCCGCGAGTTCTACCAGCCGGATCTTGCGACGCGGACCGCGAACGCCAATCCGCCCCCGCTTCCCTTTGCTTTCGGATACCGATGGAAGCGGGAGGAAGCCTCCCTTGTCGTTGCCACCCGGACGCCGCGGCCTACCGCTCCGAGGGAGACGACAGATCCGCTCCTCTCGCAGTAATCGGCCGGGCTCCATAGACTCCCGGCAGCAACAGGCGTAAGAAATCCGCGTCCGAAAAAGAATAGCTATAGCCTTGCCGGACCACGATCCATCCCTGGGATGGGATCACATAGAGGCGCTGGCCGTGGGAGCCGACCGCCGCCACCAGGTCCGTCGGGCCTTCACGCCAAAGACAGGCATTCCGCCAATCCTGGCTCTGCCACGGACGGGAGAGCATCGCCTCCACCTCCACCTCGCGGGCGTCGGGCAAGGAGGCGGCGCGATTGTTCCAAAAAGCCATGCCAAAGGCGGGATTGACTGCTGAACCCCGAAGCGCTTCCTCCAGGACCTCCGGACGGAGGATCGGCGCTCCGCGATGCACGAGGACGTCACCGATGGCGGCCCATTCCCGAGCCCGCAGAAGAAAGCCGGTCGCCAGCAGCGGGTTTCCTGCGCCATCTTCCAGGTAACGTTGCCGGCCAAGACCCATGGGGCGGAGCACGCGGGTTTCCAGGAAATGGGTCGGAGTCTCCTGGCGCGGCAGCAGACGTCTTCGAAAAAACTCGTGAAATACCTGCAGCGAGGCCGGCCCGTAGAGAAAGGCCTGACCAGGCCGAGCCAGAAGCGGCAGGAACAAGGCCCGAGCGTTTCGATTTTCGACGCCGTCCGCGTGCAGGAAAAAGGCGGGCTCAAGCCCGCTGGTAAAATTCAAGAGTTCACGGACAGTGATCCGCCGTTTCACTGGATCGCTTCGCCACTCCGCCACCGTCTCTGCAACGGGCGCGTCGAGGGAAAAAATCCCTTCCTGGACGGCCCGTAACGCCGCCAGGATCCAGAATCCCTTCGTGCCGCTGAAGATTCGCTGCCTGCCCTCCCAGCGAGCGCCTCGGGCTTCCTCCTCCCAGCAGACCCTACCCCCCTCCAACACGAGGAGAGCAGACCCGCCGTGACGGGCGGAATAGGCCGATGCGGCGGCAAATCTCCGGCCTTCCCCGCTCGGAGTGGCTTCGGCGAACCACACGCCGAGAGCCGCCGTCGCGAGCAGCAGAAGCGCCGCCCGCGCGAGGGGAAGCCGCCATGCACGACGGATGGATCCGTTCCAAGGCAATCTGATGGCTTTCAGAAGAGCTCCGATTGCTCGCCTTTCCCTCTTTCTGTCGGCAGCCCCAGCTTTTGGTAAGCCCTCTGGGTCGCGACGCGACCTTGCGGGGTGCGTTGCAGAAAGCCTTCCAGAATCAAATAGGGCTCGTGGACCTCCTCGATCGTCCCCCCGTCCTCTCCGACCGCTACAGCCAAAGTGCCCAAGCCCACGGGCCCTCCCGCGAACTTGTAGACGATGGTTTCCAAGAGCTTCTTGTCCATCTCGTCCAGGCCGTCCGCGTCGATGTCAAGCATCTCCAGCGCATGGTGGACCACGATTTCCGAGATCACCTCGCCGTCCGCGCGAACGGCGGCATAGTCTCGAACCCAGCGAATCAAGTTGTTGGCCAGCCTAGGGGTGCCTCGAGAGCGCCGAGCGATTTCCCAGGCACCCGACTCCGCCGTTTCCACTCCCAAGATCCGCGCGGAGCGCCGGACGACCCGGACGAGATCCTCCGCGCCGTAATACTCGACCCGATTGACGAGTCCAAAGCGGCCACGCAAAGGGGCCGTCAACATCCCGGCCCGGGTGGTCGCCCCGAAGAGGCTAAAATGAGGGAGGCTCAGGCAGACGCTCCGGGCGGCGGGACCCTGGTCGATCACGATGTCGATCCGGAAATCTTCCATCGCCGGATAGAGATACTCCTCGACCGCCCGGCTCAGTCGATGGATCTCGTCTACAAAGAGGATGTCTCCCGGCTCGAGCCCGCTCAACAGGCCGGCGAGATCTGCTGCCCTCTCCAGCGCCGGGCCCGAAGTCAGCCGGAGATTCGCCCCCATCTCCTTGGCCAGGATATGGGCCAGTGTCGTCTTTCCCAGACCCGGAGGGCCACTGAAGAGAAGGTGAGGCAGGGGCTCCTGCCTTTGCCGCGCGGCTTCCACCAAGACCGACAGCCTCTCTTTGATGCGCGGTTGCCCGACAAAATCGTCCAGCGTCGAAGGGCGCAGAACCTCCTCCAGCCGCTCGTCCCGTTGTCCGCGCACTTCCGCTTCTGGCTTCCTTGTCACCGGGCCGCCCTCCCTCCCGAACCTCGCAACGCCTCTCGAATCAGCTCCTCCACGGTCGCGGACGGCACCCGTTCCCGTGCCTGACCCACCGCCTTTTCCGCCTCGGCCTCCCGGTAGCCCAACGCGAGCAGGGCCAGTCGGGCGTCTTTCCCGACCGCATCGTCGTCAGCCAGCGGCTGCCGGACGGTGCCAAGCTCGACATCGACCTCCGGGAAACGGCCGCGAAGCTCTACGATAAGCCTCTCCGCCGTCTTCTTTCCCACGCCTTTGATGCGCGAAAGCCACGCGTGGTCCCCCCGTGCGACCGCGCCCCGCAACTCTTCTGGAGCGGCTGCGCCCAGAACCGAAAGCGCCGTTCTCGGCCCGATGCCGGGGACGTGATCGACGAGTAGGCTGAAAAGCGCTCGCTCCTCCTCCCCGGCGAACCCGTAGAGCTCGATCCCCTTTTCCTGGACCTGGATGCGGGTGAAGAGCTGGACCTCCGCCGGAGGGGGGGGGAGCTTTTGATAGGAGCTCAAAGAGACGAAGAGCTCGAAGCCGAGCCCCTGCACCTCGAGACAGACCTTGGCGGGGGAAGAGCGAACGAGTTGGCCGCGCAGGTATCCGATCACAGGGATCTCCGCGAGACGAGGGAACGTCTCCGCGCGGCGGCATGCGCCAGGGCGACGGCCACTGCGTCGGCGGCATCAGGCGGAAGATTCTCCCGAAGGCCGAGGAGGCTGCGGACCATAAAAGCCACTTGGGCCTTTCGGCTTCCTCCATAGCCCGTCGCCGCCGTCTTTGCCCGGCGCGGAGGATATTCGAAGACCGGCATGCCGGCACTTCCGGCGGCCAGCAGGGCGACTCCCCGGGCGGCTCCCATCTGGATCGCGGTCCGCTGATTCTGCACGTAGATTACCGTCTCGATCGCAACCTCTTCGGCCTTCTGCTCTGTGAGAACTTGGCGGATCACCCTATAGATCTCCTGAAGGCAGTCGATCTCCGTCTTCTTCGGACCGATCGTGATGACCCCTGAGTCGAGTAGCCGCTCCCTTCCGGGCAGCAGCTCGAGAACGCCGTAGCCCGTTCGTCGCAGGGAAGGATCGATTCCCATGATCCGCACGTGACCCTCGTATTGAAAGGCACTCTCCGTGAACGGTCAAGGAATCCTTCGGAAGGCTCTCCCGTCTGATCCGATTCCCCCTTGGACGGCCTGTTCCACGGCAAACTGTCTCTGCGTTCGCAGCAGGAGGGGAAGGGAAAGGAGTTGAAATCCGCAAGAAAAGACGACCAGCAAGACCGGCGAGCGGTCGTAGAGGAGACCCATCAGGGCGCTGCCGCCGAACCAGGCCAAGCCGAAGGCCATGTTGAAAAGGCCGTATCCGGTGCCCTGGCGCCCATCCGGGACCAGCTCCGCCACCGCCGCCCGAATCACCGACTCCTGGACTCCCATCCCGACTCCCCAGAAGAGCACGCCCACTAGAACGGGTCCGATCCCATGCCCCAGGAAGAGCAGTGGAGCCGCCAGAGCTCCCAAGGCTACCAAGCCCCGCAAGGAAGCAAACCCTTTGTGGTCGAAGAGGCGGCCGGCCCAAAAGGCCGCCCCGGCGTCGATCCCCATCGCAAGAGCATAGAGCAGGGGCACTCCTTGCGGGGCAACCACTCCGGTCTTTGCCGCGTGAAAGGCGACCAGGGCGAAGTCGGCGTAGCCCGCCGCGACGCAGCCGACCGCCGCCAGATAGCTCCAGAAGGCAGGAGGTAAGCGTCGCGAGTCGTTTCCCACCCCTGCTTGCGCTCCCTCGGGAATCCCACGGGCGTTCTCCCACCTCCCGTAGGAGCTCCGAGCCAACCCGAGCGCCACAAACGAAAAGAGAGCGGGCAGGGCAAGCAAAAGGAACCCCGTTCGGTATCCTCCTTGACAGGCCAGGACCAGGGCAACCGTCAAGGGACCCAGGACAGCGCCGATCTGGTCCATCGCCTCGTGGATCCCGAAGGCGCGTCCCCGCCCGAAATCCTTCGTCGCCGCTGCGAGCAGAACGTCCCGCGCCGGAGTTCGAATCGCCTTCCCCAGCCGCTCGGCGACCACGAGCGCCGCCGCCGCGGGCCAGGTCGATACAAGCCCCAAGAGCGGCACGGCCAAGAGGTTCACGCCATACCCCGAAAAGGTGAGCCGCCAAAAGGAGCGCGTCCGATCCGCCAGGACTCCGGAAAAAAGCCGGAGCCCATAGCCGGCTAGCTCTCCCGTGCCGGCGACCAGGCCCACCGCCGCGCCACTCGCACCCAGGCTACCCAGGAAGGGGCCGAGGATGGAACGCGAGCCTTCGTAAGTCATGTCCGCGAAGAGACTGACCGCACCGAAGAGCAGGATGATACGCAGGATGGCGCTCTCGGAACGAGCTCGCCTCCGGTCGCCTTCGCTCATGGGCTGGCCGGCTACACCGAAAAGCTTTTCCCGCAGGAGCAGTGGGAGGATGCGTTCGGATTCCTCACGACGAAGCCCCGGTTCTGAAGATCCTCGGAATAATCCAGGACGGACCCGGAGAGAAAGAGCGCGCTCTTCGGGTCGACAACTAGCCGCGCATTCCCCGCTTCGATCAGAATATCCTTCTCCCGCAGCCGATCGACGAGATCCATCTGGTACTGCAGCCCCGAGCAGCCGCCTCCCACCACGGCGATCCGAAGCGCCCCGCCCGCCTTGCCCGATTCCTGAAGCAGGCGGGCAATCTCGTGAGCCGCCTTGCCCGTGATCCCGCAAAGCTTCTCATTGCCGATCGTGTGGGAAACCGAAGATGCTCCTTCCATTATCTCTCTCCGCCGTTGAACTCTGCCCCCTCTCCTCCAACCCGGTCAAGCCAGCACCCACACCGCTGGCCGCCATTTCTCACAAAGTTCGTAGCCGAGGCTCCGCAAATGGGCTTGGGTGCGAGGCGCGGCGCCGGTTTTCCACCGGAGCTGTATGAGGACATACTGTAAGGAGGGCCAAAAACCCAAGCCCAACGAAGCAGCCAGGCCCACTTCGCAAGCCCCAGGAGAACGCTTGGGTGGAGTCGAGGAGTGGCGCGGTGCGACGTAGGAGAGCCATAGCGGGAGCTGCCCCTTTCGGTATGACAGTGCCTGAGTATCTCTCCCTATCGGCCGTTTCCACTCCCCGCTCATCAAACCGAACAGGCGGATTTCCCGCATTCGGCTTCCGGACAAGGTTGGCGCAGGATTATGCCCACGGTAAGCTCCTCATACAGCTCTCGAGGGAGAGGAGGTCGAACTTGCCTTCGCTTTCTCCTGCAACGTCATCTCGAGCCTCCGAACGCGCAAGGGAGGTTGTAGGCGTACCGCACTCTCCGTTCTCGCTCCTTCCGACGTTTCCCTTGAACTAAGGCCCCTTCCCTCCCTCGGACTTTCTCCGAGCTCACAGGTGTCGGGTCGGAGGAGGCGCCCATTGAAGAGCTTGCCTCCGTCCGCCGCACAAACTGGACGTGCGGTTTTCCCGCATCCAGCTTTCATGAAAGGACTTTCGCGATCTGGAGAGAGGGTATAAACGAGAGTGGACCTTCTGCTCCCGACCTTCGAGAACCAGATGATCGGATAGCCTCCTCGAAGCGTGACGTTCGGGTTTTTCACATAGGGAACTTTCCATCTTCACGCTTCTTGCTCACCTATCTCGATGTATCCTGCCTCGATCCTTTCACGAACGTCCTTCCCCGGACCACTCGCAGTCCGCCATTGCTGGTCACGCGAGTTGTTCGTCTCGCGCTTCCGGTACTATTACGTTCTCCGACTCCTGACTGTGCCTCGCTTCCCACTTCGCTTGCGCTTATAGGGTCGCTTACCCGCTTGTTGGCCGGGACACGGTCAGGTCTCCTGGGGTCACACATGAATCTTCCGTACCGTGCCGCCAGCAAACACCTTGGTACGATGGGTGAATGAGCAACGCCTTCGCCCCCATACTACGGGCTCGACCTTGCCCCATCTTTGGCCGACCTGTTCATCCTCGAGGTTGCCCTCATTGATTACAGCCCAATACTTCTCCTCAAACCCTTCGGATTCCGGATCGCTCCGGACACCCTGTCCTCCACCGACTTACGCCGGTGGCCAGCGAGGCATTACCCCCGCTTTTGGATACGGCGCCCCTCATTCGAGCGCCGGAGGGACTTAAACCCTCCTGATTCATGCGCTGCCCAGCGCACAGTATGGACCTATCCGACTCCCACCTGGTCCCGCTTCGGCCCCTCGCAGGGCAGCGGTCGGTCCGCTCGGGGCCAACCCGAGCTCCCCGACCAGATGGGCCTCCCGTGTGTTGATGCATCGTCCTTTGCCCGCATTGCCCTCGCCCAATACCCCGGCGGCTCTCCCCAGTGCACGTATTGCTCTCCTTCCCAGGGAGACAACGGCCTTCGCTTCTCTCTCACGAGCTCGGCGTCCGCATTGCCGGTTTCGAGGCTTTGTTCAGCGTTCACTTTCCTTAGGGCCTGCTTGCTCGCTGACCCGCTTCCCGGGCCTTTTCCCCCAGAGGCTTCGACCGCTGGCGTTACCACCAGTAGCCGCTCCGAGTGCTTCCGGCTGGAGCAATCGTTGCCGGGTGGAGATCACTCCCTCCCCACTGGGCGATGCACCTTTTTCACGGCGCACGAGATATGCAGGCTACGGAAAGAGCTCGGGCTGCCCCCTTTGAGCCTCCAAAGCCTCCTCCGCTTCCTTGGCGAGCCTCCGGAACTCCCATCGGTGAAAAAGCTCGACTTGCTTCGCCAGATCCGGGTGAATTGTCAATGCCTCCAGAGGCACGGGCAGCGGAAGGCCCGTGCGCAGCCCGACCATCCTTCGATTGCGGAAAATCCGCTCCCGCTGGGCGTCCGTCAACTGCCGCAGCTTGGCCCAACCAGCCTGGGGAGCCTGCCGGAGGAGTTCCTCCAAAGAGCCGGAGTGACGAAGCCCTTTCGCCGCCGTGATCTTCCCGACGCCAGGGATACCGGGAATGTTGTCGACCGGATCGCCGATCAAGGCGAGCAGATCCGGGATTTGCGCCGGCGGAACGCCCCATTTCTGGGCAACCTCCTGTTCTTTGAGGAGCTGAAAGCCCTTCCCGTTCGTCTGGTAGACCGAAACCCGGGGCGAAACCAGCGCCATCAGATCCTTGTCATTCGTTGCCAGGATCACCTCTCCCCCTTCCCTCAGGGCGACGACGGCGTAGCTGGCCATCACGTCGTCGGCCTCCTCCCCGGCGACCCGCAGCACTGGGATCCCAAGGGCCGCGATCAACTCCTCTACCTGGTCGAGCTGGACGGACAGGGCCTCGGGCACTTCGGGACGATTGGCTTTGTACTCCGGGCAGAGGGAGACCCGTTCCGCGCAGAGACCGTCGTCCACCGCCCAGCCGGCCAGGGTCGGTCGCAGGTCGGCGAGCATTCGGCGGAGCACCACGGTGAGCCCGTAAAGGGCATTTGTCGGCTTACCCGCCTTCGTCTGCAAGGCCGGCATCGCGTAAAAGGAGCGGTAGGCGTAGTAGCTGCCGTCGACGAGAAGCAGACGCATCCCTTTCTTCTTATCTCATGCTGATTTCGAAATCGAGCCGCTCCCGTGCGCTCTCTTCTCCCACGACGGTATCACGGCGCCCGTGGTCGCGACGTTCGACTCCGGCCCAATGGCCTCGGGATCCACCGAAGCCGTCGGCTCGGTTCGCATGGCATCCACCCTACCAGGTCACAAACCACCCGAATTGCCTAACAAAGTGGGACCCCGCAGCGGTCGGCGATTTGACGGGCGAGATCGGTGAAATCGTGGTGGCAGTCCCGAACCGCTGCGGCGTGAGAGCCGATCGCCCCGTCGGCGGGCCGGAGGAAGAAGATCGGCTTTCTGGCCTCCATCGCCATCGGCATCAAACTCCGATAATGCTTAAGGAGGGCTAGGCAATAGCGGTCGTCCTCGACCCGCATCCCCTCTTCCGCGGGTTTGTCCATGACATACTGGCGGTAGCTCGTGGGGATCCGTTCCATCCAGCGGGCATACGATTTGACCGGCCGGTCGAGGCGGATGGCGTGCTGCATCACGACATAGCCTGCGGGTTGCATTTCCGGACCGGGGAGGGGGAGATCGGGAGCGGGATTTTTCTTTAACCGTTCGTCCCATCCCTTTCGCCAGCTTCGGAATGTCGGTCCGAGGTTGCGCAGCCCTTGGAGGGAGAAGAGATCGGGAGCCAGCGGAATCACGACATGATGGGCGGCGATGATCGCTGCACGGTTGATCGCCCCCAGGTTCGGGCCGACGTCGACCAGGATGAGGTCGGCCTCCTGCGATTGGGCAGCGGCCAAGAGGGCCCGATAGAAGGCGGAGATCGTCCGGAAGGCGGCCTCGTCGCCGTCCAGACAGCGAGGCCAGGCGTCGGAGAGCTTGTCTTCGAACCCGGAAAGACCGAGATCGCCCACGAGAAGATCGACGGAGCGGCCGTCGGCTTCGACGGATTCCAGGTGCGGCGGCGCGATATCCCCGGTACCCTTGAGGATCGGTTGAATGACCCCGAGAAGCGTGTCGGGATGCAGGCCGTCGGGCCAGAGCTCTTGAAGCCGGTCTTCCTCCAGGAACATCGCGGAGAGGTTCGCCTGCGGATCGAGGTCGGCGGCAATGACGGTCAGGCCGAGATCCGCATACATCCAGGCGAGATGGTAGACTAGACTGGTCTTGCCCACCCCGCCTTTATTGTTGAAAAACGCGATGATCTTCATGACCGCCTCAGGATCGTAAGCAGATGGGTGGGTTCGAAGCGATACTCCGGCTTGGGATTGCCGTTCTTGCGGAGCGCCTCTTCGGTCAAGGGGATGCCTAGGCCGAAGCGCTGGACGTAGCCGAGGATCTTCATTCCCTCGGCGAGCAAGGGATTGCGGTAGTCGGTGACGCCCTTGCCGAAGTTTTCCGGACTGACCCGCCCGTAGAGCCCGCCGGGGCTGTCGAACTCGATCCGGTCGGAGAACCAGTAGATCCGGGTGGGGGCGTTCGTGCTCTCATAGCTGCGGTGCATCGGGAGGTTGCGGGCGAGCTGCTGCAGGGCGACCAGGGGATAGTCCGGCCGCCGTTCCTCGGTCGGGGTCCGCACCTCGGTAGCGATCGAGATATTGGCTTCCAGGACCTCGTCGAGCCGCCGCAGAAGGGTCGGCAGGGCACCGGTCAGCTCGGCTTGATGGCGAATCGGATCGGTGATCTCGGTTCCCTCGAACCGAGCGAACTGGATGTAGGCCCCGGGCAGATAGCGCGGCGGGTCCTTTGCAAAGAGGAGAACCGCCGCCACGGTAGGACGGCCATCGGGGGTCAGGAGCCGCAGGGAGCGAAGCTGCTGCTCGATGCTGCGGTTGTTTTCCACCAAGACGTCGGGGGAGACGGCGTTCGGAAGATAGAGGATGCGGAAGCTCTCGAGATCGAGATCGTCCAGTGTGGCTCCCGCTATGGACTGCTGATCGAAGGAAAGGCTCCCTGCTCGGCGCTTTTCGGTCAGCCGGCGTTCCTCCTCGGGCGTCGCCTGGGCTCGACGCGGACCCACCCGGATCCAGACACGACCGTTGTAGCGGACCGGTGGGTTGTCCGCCGGGGCGACCTCGATCGTCGCCACCTCGCACTGGTGGATTCGATGCTTCGCCACGGTCAGGTTGGGGAACGGCAGGATGTTCCCGTCGTCTCGCATCTGCGCGAGATCCCGCAGGAGCTGGTCGGTGATCTTCAGGTGCGCACAGGCTCCCTCATCCTCGACCCCAACAAAGATCACTCCCGGCTTCCGATGATCCGGAAGATCGTTGGCAAAGGCGCAGATCGCCTGACGGATCGCGCGTCGGTCCGAGGGAGACCTTTTGCGCTCGACCCGATCGGATTCAAGATCAAGAAAAAGCGCTTCGCGTTCTTCGTGGCTCAACATGGCGGTCCCGCTCGAGGACACCGACAAGAATCCGGAGGGAATCGGGGGAGCGCAAGCGCAAAGGGACTCTGCCCGGTTGGCGGTCAGGATCTTTGGTTTTGGAGTTGATGATTGGCGGAGGAGTTGAAAAGATGCCCCTCCAGCCCATTGGGTCGGTCACTCTCACTCCGGAGTAGCTCAGTGGTAGAGCGAGCGGCTGTTAACCGCTTGGTCGTAGGTTCGAATCCTACCTCCGGAGCCATCTCCTTTTCTGCGTGATGGCGCGTGAATTTCGACTGACCGCCGTAGAGCTCAGGTCTGCTCTTCCGCATTTCGGTCTCCTTCTAACTTTCGGCGCAGCGCCGTCATGACCGAAAATCGCCGCGCAAGCCCCTGGCTTTAGCCATGGGGTGAGCGGCGAGGCAAAGCTTGATGGATATTTACGTGTCTGTATAAGATGCTGGAGAGCATTCGATGCGAGCCAAGACTCCATCTTTCATCGCCGAGTTTCCGTTGCGAACGACCGCGGCGGACGAGGTTGCCCTCTCCAAGCGCCTCGCAGCAGCACGCCAGATCTACAATGCCTCCTTGGGCGAGGCCCTTCGCCGGCTGGCCTTGATGCGGCAATCCAAGGACTGGCAGCACGCTTGCCCGGATGCCCGAAAACGGTCATGGATGAACAAAGCGGGAATCGGATCGCCAACAAGGAGCGATCCAGCCGCCTTCCGAAAAACACAGGAACGATTCGGTTTTTACTCGCGACTCCATCCAGAAGTTCGCGGAGGCATGCCGGGATGCCTGCTCCATCGGTGATCATCTCGGATCGCACGACACGCAGACCGCGAGTCTGCGGGCATTTCAGGCCGTCTAGGGCTATGCCTTCGGCGTTCGGGGCCGACCAAGATTCAAGCCAGCCAGCCGGTTCCACTCGGTCGAAGGCAAGGGCGATGCCCTGATCCGGTTCCGGAAAGAACCGGTTCCGGCGATTCATTGGGCGGGCTTGGTCTTGCCGCTTCGGCTCGATCCGAAGGACAAGCGCGGCTGGCAGCGGATCGCGCTGGAAGCCCGAACCAAATACGTCCGCATCCTTCGCAGGACGATCCGGTGCCGGATGCGCTGGTACGCGCAGCTCCTCCAGGAAGGACTCGCCCCGCAGGTTCGGCCCGCGGGAGAGGATGTCGTCGGGTACGATCTGGGGCCATCGACAGTGGCCTTCGTCTCCGAAACGGATGCAAGCCTGGAAAAGCTCTGTCCGGAAGTCGAGCAGCCCTGGAGGGAGACGCGGCGGATCTTGCGGTCCATGGACCGGTCCCGCCGGGCGACCAATCCCGCAAACTACGACGCGAAGGGATGCGTCAAGCGTGGACCCAAGCGCTGGGTCCGGTCGGAACGCTACAAGCGCAGGCGACGGGATCTCGCGGAAACCGAGCGGCGGCTGGCCGCCGCACGGAAGACCGCGCACGGCAATCTCGCGAATCGGATATTGGCCCAGGGGAAAATCATCCAGGGGGAAAAGCTATTGCTATAGCAGTTTTTCAAAAAGAATTTCGGACCGGAGCCGTGAAGGTGCGCGCTCCCGGGGATGTGGGGTGGAGAGGATTCGCCGCAAGGCTGAGAAAGCGCTGGCGGCGATTCATCGAGATTCGACCCCTGGAAAGCCCGGCTTGAGCCAGTTCGACCATACGACCGGGCACTACGTGAAGAAGCCGCTCTCTTTGCGGACGCACGTCTTCGGCGATGGCCGCACCGAGCCGGTGCAGCGGGATCTCTACAGCGCCTTTCTCGCGAAATGCTCCGAGAAGGATTTCCTCGACATTAGCCGGGTCCGAAAGGCTTGGCCGGGTGCGGAACCGCTCCTGCGACGGGCGATGTCGAGGGTGAAGGAACCAGCGAGCCGGGAGGGCTTGTCCCGACCGCACGTCAAGAACGTCAGAGCTGGTCGCCCGTCGAAGGGGAAAATGGGAAGCGGCTGCCCTAGCAGCCGTTCCGGCGAGGCTGGGGATGCTGTAGCGCAAGCGAGAGCCCCGGAGAGCCGGAATCTCTATTCGCTAGAACCCCCTGGATTTAGCCATGGGGAGTTTGTGCGCCCAGCATGGGCACGGTCTTGGAGGTGAAAGTCCTCCCGCAAGCTGACCACAGCGAGCGAAAGGAAATGCAACTGCGCAAGGGTGACCGAGCGTGGGAAGGAAGCATGGAATGAAATCGCGGGCCGATGGACAAGAACCAAACAGGAGGCGACGCAGATCAAGGCGAGCGGGCAAGCTACCGCGAAGCTTTCGTGGTCAAGGAGAAGCGACGTAGATTTGGCGGTCGCGTGAGGAAAGATCGTGTACTTACCTGGGGAGATCTCGCTTTATGCCTGAAAGGGGTGACGCGGAAACGCGGAGCGAGAAGTCAGCAGAGGTTGTAGTAGCCTGGGAACCCAGGCGAAGGACCGAACGAGAAGGAAGGCTGGACGCTGTGACTCTTGGAAGGGCATCGCATCAGAAAGCCAGGGCAACCTGGGCGCGTCGCTAGAGGAATGGGTGAAGCTCATTCTCCCACGAGGCGTGATGAAGCCCGGCCAGCGGATCACGGACCGAAAGGCCTGGGGCGAGGCGGCTTGTTGATGCAGGTCCTCTCGCGCGAGAACATGGTCGAGGCGTGGAAACGCGTCAAGGCCAATACGGGAAGTGTGTCGTAAGCAAGTGAAGTGACCGTCGACCGCTCTAGCGGCCCCCGAGCTTGCCGTCGAGCGCCCAATCGACCAACGCCACGTTCACGACGGGCTCACCCAACAGTCCGAGCCAGGGCTTGCTGGTGTAGCGGGCGAGGATCTCCCGAAGCTCCTCCTGCCGCATCTTCCGCTCCCGGGCAACCCGCGGGAGTTGGAGAAGCGCGTTGGCGAGGCTGATGTGCGGGTCGAGGCCGCTGGCGGAGCCGGTGACTGCATCCGCCGGGATCCTCTGGTCCGGGGAGAGAAGATTTTCTTTCCGGTAATCGGCAACACTCTGGACGACCGCGTCCATCAGCTTCTTCGAGGTCGGACCCAGATTCCGGCCGCCGGAAGCCGTGGCATCGTAGCCCGCTTCCCCCGCCGCCGAAGGGCGTGGATGGAAGTATCGAGGCCCCCGGAAGTTTTGCCCCAGCAGGGCCGAGCCTAGGAGGGTTCCGTCCGGCGCCCGCACGAGACTCCCGTTTGCCTGGAAGGGAAAGAGGAGCTGGCCGGTCCAGTAGACTGCCAGCGGATAGAGCCCGCCCAGAACCACGACTAGCAGAGCCGTCAGCAGAAAAGCCACCCGAAGACGCGACCAGAACTCTTTCATGGGAAACCTCACCTCCACGGAAAAAGATTCAACAACAGATCGATCGCCTTGATCCCCACGAAGGGAGCCACCAGGCCGCCCAGCCCGTAAATCAGGGCGTTTCGCACCAGCAGCGCCTGCGCCGTCAGACCGCGCAGCCGGATGCCTCGCAGCGCGAGCGGAATCAACGCCACGAGGATGAGCGCATTAAAAATTACCGCGCTGATGATCGCGCTCTCCGGGCTTCGCAGCTTCATGATGTTGAGCGGGGCGATCACGGGAAAGGTTCCCATCAGCATCGCCGGAAGGATCGCAAAGTATTTGGCGACGTCGTTGGCGACGCTGAAGGTAGTCAGCGCTCCCCGGGTTACCAGGAGCTGCTTACCGATCTCCACGACCTCGATGAGCTTGGTGGGATTGCTGTCGAGATCGACCATGTTCCCCGCCTCTCGGGCCGCCTGCGTACCGGTATTCATGGCCACGCCGACATCCGCCTGGGCGAGGGCCGGTGCGTCGTTCGTGCCGTCCCCCGTCATCGCCACTAGGTGCCCGCCTTCCTGCTCCCGCCGAATCCGGGTCAGCTTCGCCTCCGGCGTTGCCTGCGCAAGGTAATCATCCACCCCCGCCTCCATCGCGATCGCTGCGGCCGTTTGCGGGTTGTCGCCCGTGATCATGATCGTTCGAATCCCCATCTGGCGAAGCCGTGCGAACCGCTGCTTGATCCCTCCCTTCACCACGTCCTTGAGGCGAATGACTCCGAGCGCCTCCTTCCCGTCCGCAACGACCAACGGCGTCCCTCCATCCCGAGCGATCCGATCGACCGCCTGCCGAACCGAATCGGGAAGGCTCCCTCCCTGCTTTTGCAAGAATGCTTCGATCGCATCCCCTGACCCCTTGCGGATCGAGCGCGCCGGGCTGCCGTCGCTCTCGGGGAAGTCGACTCCGCTCATCCGCGTCTGCGCCGAAAAGGGAAGAAACCGCGCCTGGTTCTCCAGCACCTCCCGGCCCCGCAACCCATACTGCTGCTTGGCGAGCACCACGATGGAGCGCCCTTCGGGCGTCTCGTCGGCCAGGGAAGCGAGCTGCGCGGCGTCGACCAGCCGGAGCAGATCGACCCCCGCCCCCGGAACGAACTCGGCCGCCATCCGGTTCCCAAGGGTGATGGTGCCGGTCTTGTCCAGGAGGAGTACGTCGATGTCGCCCGCCGCCTCCACCGCCCGCCCGCTGGTCGCCATTACATTGTGCTGGACCAGCCGGTCAATCCCCGCGATGCCGATCGCGCTCAAGAGCCCCCCGATCGTCGTCGGGATCAAGCAGACGACCAGGGCTGCCAGGGTCGCGATCGACACCGGCGCGTCGAGATAGTGCAAGAATGGAACCAGGGTCAGGATGACCAGGAGGAAGATGAAGGTCAGGGCCGCCAAGAGAATCCCCAAGGCGATCTCATTGGGTGTCTTTTGCCGCTTCGCCCCTTCGACCAACTGAATCATCCGGTCGAGGAAGGTCTGGCCGGGATCGCTCGTAATCTGAACCACGATCCGGTCGCTGATTACCTTGGTCCCGCCGGTCACGGCACTCCGATCCCCGCCGCTCTCCCGGACCACTGGGGCCGACTCCCCCGTCACGGCCGATTCGTCGACCGTCGCCGCCCCTTGCGTCACTTCGCCGTCGGCGGGGATCAGATCCCCGGCGACGCAGATCACCAAGTCTCCCTTCCGCAACTCGGTCGCCGAGACCGTCTCTTCCCTCCCCTCGCGGAGCCGGCGAGCCAGCGTGATCGTCCGGGCCTGGCGGAGGCTGTCCGCCTGCGCCTTCCCCCGACTCTCGGCGATCGCTTCCGCGAAGGTCGAAAACAAGACCGTGAACCAGAGCCAGAGGGAGATCTGCACCGTGAAAAACTTGGGCTCCGCGGAAAGGAAGATTTCGAGCGTGCTGACCAGCGCACCGATCTCGGTGACGAAGATGACCGGGTTGCGCCAGAGAACGAAGGGGTTCGCCTTCGTGACGGCTCCCCGCAGGGAAAAGGCCAGGAGTTGTGGATCGGAAAAAGAAAACTGCTTGGGCTTCATGGCTTCTCCTCTAAAAAATCTGACCCGCCTGGAGCAGGAAATGCTCGAGAATCGGCCCCAAGGCGAGAACCGGAAAGAAGTTGAGAGCGCCCACGATAAAGACCGTCGCGAGCAGGAGAACGATAAACAGGATGCCGGAAACCGGGAAGGCAGCCTGGGTGGCCGCCACCGTCTTCTGTGCCGCCAAGAGTCCCGCCAACCCCAGCACCGGGACGAGCATCAGGTAGCGCCCGGCCAGCATGGCGATCCCGAGGGTCGTGTTGAACCAAGGGGTGTTGCCGGATAGACCCGCAAAGGCGCTCCCGTTATTTCCTGTGGTCGAGCTGAACGCATAAAGGATCTCGCTCAGCCCGTGTGGGCCCGGGTTGGCGATTCCCGCTAAGCCCCATGGGCTCGCGATTGCCCAGGCGCTGAATCCGAGGATCGAGAGGGTCAGCACGAGGATGCTCAAGGCAGCCATCTTGACCTCGCTCGCCCCGATCTTCTTTCCCAGATACTCCGGGGTCCTGCCGATCATGAGCCCAAAGAGGAAGACCCCCAGCACCACGAAGAGAAGCATGCCGTAGAGTCCCGATCCGACTCCTCCGAAAGCCACCTCCCCCAGCTCCATATTGAAGAGCGGAACCAGCCCCCCCAGGGGCAGGTAGGAGTCGTGCAAAGAGTTGACCGCGCCGCAAGAGGTGGCTGTCGTCGAGACCGCGAAAAGCGCCGAATCGAGCGTCCCAAACCGCGCCTCCTTCCCCTCCCGGTTGCCCTCCGCCGACGAGAGCCCCTGCTCCATCAGGAGCGGGTTGCCTCCGGCTTCCGCATGCCAGCAGACCAAGATGCCCCCGAACAAGAGAAGCGCCATGACTCCCCAGACCGCCCAGCCATGGGCCCGCCGACCCACTGCCAGCCCCAGGTAGAGGGCGAGTGCTCCGGGGATACAGAGCACGGCCAGAATTTCCAGCAGGTTGGAAAGCGGGGTGGGATTCTCGAACGGATGGGCCGAGTTGGCGTTCGTGTATCCCCCTCCGTTGGTGCCCAACTGTTTGATCGCCTCCTGGGACGCGATAGGCCCTTGGACGATCTCCTGGGTTTCGATCCGATGCTCCTGGCCACCCGTGCCCGCGAGGACAACCGGCTCCACGAGTTGCGCCCGAGCATAGGAGGAGAAATTCTGAGGCACCCCTTGGGAGATGAGGACGACCGCCAACCCAAAGGAGAGAGGCAGGAGCAGATAATAGGTGATCCGCACCAAGTCGACCCAGAAGTTGCCGATGGTCTTGACGCCCGCCCGTGCCAACGCCCGGACGAAGGCGGCGGCAATCGCGATCCCGGTGGCTGCCGAGGTGAAGTTGTGCACGGCAAGCCCCACCATCTGCGAGAAGTAGGAGACGGTCGACTCCCCTGCGTAATTCTGCCAGTTCGTGTTGGTGGTAAAGCTCACCGCCGTATTGAAGGCCAAGTCGGGCGAAACCGGGCCGAAACCCTTGGGATTGAGCGGGAGCCACTGCTGGATCCGCAGGATGAGATAGGTCAACAGGAGACCGACGGCGTTGAAGAGCAGGAGAGAGGCGAGGTAGCCCTTCCAGTCCTCTTCCTTCCGGGAATCGATCCCGCAGAGCCGGTAGGTCCAGCACTCGAGCGGCCGGAAGACCGGGTCGAACCAAGTCTTCCCGTTCGGATTCAGGACCCGCGCGAGGTAGTGGGCCAGGGCCAGGCTCATGGCAGCCAGCACCGCGAAAAACAACCCGAGAGTCAGCCAAAAGGAGGTCGTCATTTCCGAAGCCGCTTAGAACTTCTCGGGCCAAATCATGGCCGCAAAGAGATAGACCAGAAGCCCCACGCACACGATTCCGAGAAGAACGAGCATTTCCCTCCTTAGATCCGTCCGCACCACTCCCCGTAGGCCATCGCCAACGCAAAGAAGAGCAGGGTCCCTACCACGTAAATCGCATCCGCCATCGTTCCCTCTATAAGTCCTTTTCCCGGGCGCGAGGACTCAAAATGCACCGATGCCGTATCAAAACTCGATAAACGAGCCGATCCCGGCGCTCCTCCCCACTCTTTTTATCTTTGCGTACGCGCCCCCTTTTCGCGACTCTCCAAGAGGCTCTGAAGCCAAGAGAGGGCGAGAGCGGACCAGCGGTAGGACTCCTCGCCCTCCACGGCAGAAAAGGTCTCGGCCGGAAGCCCGGTCGATTTCCCCGATTTCCTCAAGAGCTTCTCGCCTTCCTCGCCCTTAGCGTAGCACCCCCAGGGGGCAGTGCCAACGCCGGACCTCCCAGCTCTCGCAGAGGGAGGTGGGAGCGCCGGCGGGCGCTCGTTCCCGCCTATCTCTTCCGGGTATCGGCGAGAGCGAGCAGGCCGTCGACCTGGCTCTCGATCTCGTTCACGACCTTGGCCGAAAGCTTCCGGAGCCATCCCCGCGGGATCCCCTCGGCCGTGTATGTCGCTCCGGCGAGCATTCCCGCGAGCGCCCCCGTCGAATCCGCATCTCCCCCGCGGTTGACAGTCGCGATCAGGCAGGAGGCAAAGGAGTCGCTGCCGAAGAAGGTGAAGAAGACCGTCTGAATCGTATCGACCACGTAGCCCGAAGAGCTTGCGGGATGGGGGTCAAAGGCGAAGACCGGGTGCCGGGCGATCAGCCGATCGGCTGCGGCCCGCGCCCCCGAGATTCCCTCACCTCCCACCAGGCTCCGGACCATCTCCCCGAGCGCGAGTGTTCCGGCATCCGAAAACCGGTGATTGTGGGTGAAGTGGCACTGGCCGATCGTCCAGCGACCAAAGGCTTCCTCGTCTCCCAGGGTCGCCAGGATGACGGGGAGATTCCGCAGGCAGGCTCCGTTGCCGCCATGCCAGCGGCTGGGAAGCGCGTCGAGCGACCCGTCGGTCAAATAGCGGCGGATTCCCTGCAGGCAGGTGGCCCCCACATCGACCGGCCGGCCCCGATACCAGCGAACCAGCTCCTCCGCCATCGAACAAGGATCGAACCTTCCGAGCGCCAGGATCGCCCGCCCCACGGCCAGGCACATCTCGGTGTCGTCGGTGACCTGCCCCGGCTTGAGCCCGAGCCACCCGCCTCCGATCATCCGTCGGTGGACCCCGTAGCTCTCCGCGATCTCCTCCGCCGATAGAAACTCCACTGTGGCCCCGAGCGCATCCCCGACCGCGAACCCGAGGTAGGCTCCCAGCGCCCGGGCCCTGCGCCCCTCGCGCAAAACTGCCGTCATGGCCGACTGATCTCGACCTCAAAGGCTCCGCCGATGACGAGGTGCTCCGCCTCGCTCTGGAGGACATGGTGGGGAAGGAGCTCGCGAAAAAAGAGGATCTTCCCCAAGGGAATCCGCGCCGTGAGAATCCAGCTTCCGAACTGCTCGGCCACTCCCCGCTCGGTCGTGAAGGAGACGAGGTTATTGAGGAGCACCAGGGCGCTCCGCTTGCCACGGCGCTCCAGAATCTGGTTCTCCTCGAATCCCTCCACCCCGCGGTAGAGGGTCCGGTGGCGCTCCGCCCGTCCCGAAGCCCGATCGAGCGCCCACTGGGCGAACTCGTAGAGGAGATCGAGCTGCATCTGGATCGCATTGTTGTGAAAGCGGCTCGCTATCTTTTCCTCCACGTAGGTGACCCATGCGGTCGAGGAAAACCGCTCGATCGGGCGCTTATGATAGGTCGGGAAGAGCCCGAAGCGGCTTTCTACCCACCCCTTGAGCACAGCACCTTCCGGGCCATTCGAGTCGAAGGCCCATCCTTCCAGGAGCCGCCGGTAGCTTGACCGGTAACGCCGCCGCCCATCGGGACCAGGACGCATCCGCTGCTCTTCGTCGAGGCCGAAAAGGACCTCCATATACTCCTCAAAGATGCGCGCCGCCTCGCCGGCATCGCGCGCTCCACCCAACTTTCGGAAGAGCCCCGGGTTCATCTCGCGAACCCCGTGGATCGATAGCCGGATCGGACGGTCGTTGAAGTCCGGGCTCGCTAAAAATGCGGAGGGGACCCCTACCAGATTGCTCGCCTGAGCGCGCGAGGCAACCGACCAGCCAGAAGAAGCGCTTGGCGTAGACAGGGTAGTGTAGGATAGTCCCACCCCCAACCCTTCGCAAGCGAGTTTCCCAGAGAACTCCCCGCCAGTAGGGTCGGCGATGGGATGCGCACCGGCAACCCTCGCCTACGGCGCGGGCCAACGCTCTGCGGATGCTCCTTCAAGTGGGCTCGCTGGGATTTGAACCCAGACCTCTTTCGAGACTAGTACATCGCGTCATAATTACGTGACATAACAGTGCAGACTAGGTATTATGGCTTTCATTATGGTAGACAGTTTAACTGCATTACCGATTCGCGAAGAGCAGAGAGAAGAGTTAGAAGACATCGTCCGCAAGAGGAATGCGAAAGCCGGGTAGGTGATGAGAGCACGGATAATTCTGATGGCTGCCGATGGGGTTTCCAGCGCGGCGATTTCCCGGCGGCTCCAGTGCAACGCGCATATCGTGGGCAAATGGCGGCGACGGTTTTCCACGGAGGGGATCGCTGGGCTCAACGATGAGCCGCGGAGCGGACGCCCGGTAACGATAAGCCAATCGCTTACGCGCAAAGTGGTGATGACCGCGTGCAGTAAACCGCCGAGAGGTTTGAGCCGGTGGAGCATCCGCACGCTGGCGCGAGAGCTGGGTTTGCCCCCAGCTCGGGTCGCGCGCATTCTGCGCGCATTCTGCGAGCTTACGATCTGCATCCGCATTGCCTTCGCACCTTCACGTTTAGCCCGGATCCCCAGTTCAAGGAGAAACTCCTCGAAGTGGTCGCTCTCTCTACATGCAGCCTCCGGAGAACGCCGTGATGCTCTGCGTGGACGAGAAGACCCGCATCCAGGCCCTGGATCGCACGCAGCCCATGCTGCCTTTGCGGGCGAAAAGGCCCCGTTGTTGGACCAACGAGTATGTCCGGCACGGAACGCGCACGGTCTTGGCCAGCCTGGAGGTGAAGAGCGGGAAAGTCTTTGCCCATGTCAAGGAGACCCGGACCTCGGCCGATTTCCTCTCGTTTCTGGACGAGCTCGTCAAACGCTACGAGGACCAGCGGCTCTACGTGGTTTTGGACAATTTGAACACGCACAAGAATGAAAAGGCCCGAAACTGGCTCAGGCTTCACCCTAACCTGACTTCCCTTGAGTAGCAGCATAACTTCTTGATGCGGAAGGACAGGCCTTTCCGCTACTGGCCACATCGCTGCCCAGACCGGCGGCTGGGCGAAGAGCGGGAGCAGACGAAGTTTTTCCAGGAGCCGATTCAGTTCCCGAGGAATCTTGCTCAAAAGACGAACGATCGGCTTGCCTTCCACGGAGAGAACGCCGAGGCGGATCGACTGGAGGCGGCGCAGGAGCGCAGGAACGTGTTCAAAAACACCGAGCTTGCTCCACTCGGC
>NZ_KB901875.1:874906-955084 GCF_000379365.1 Verrucomicrobium sp. 3C
CATGACGATCCACTGCCCGGTACGCTCGGCTGACCGATCCAAGACAGAAGTAGTTTGCCCATCCTTGCAGCCGGGGGTTGAGGAGCAACACCAGTTCCTCACCGTCCCTTCCCAGCGTGTTCCGGCGGAGCCGTTCGCTCACGCTCTGCAGCAGCCGGTTCACCCGTTTCGTGGAGGGTTGAGTCCCCAGGTAGCTTCGGCCCGTGATGGGCTTGTAGCAAAGACCGAAGGTGTAACCGAGAAAGTCGAAGCTCTGCTCCGGCACTCGGCAGATCCGGGTCTTTTCCGGGTTCACGGTGAGCCCGATTCGCTCCATGATCTTCTCCATTTGCTCCCGGGCTTCCTGGGCGTGATGTCGGCAGAGGATCACATAGTCGTCGGCGTACGATACGATGTGCGCCGCCCACTTTGCAGCCCATCCTTGCCTCCTCCATCCCAAGATAAACCGCCTCATGTAGAGGTTGGCCAGTAGAGGGGAGATGGGAGCCCCTTGGGGGGGGGGCCTCGCTCTCGATCCTTGGCCTGGGTCGTCCGCCGTTTCCCTCCCCGCTCGTCTTCTTCCTCGACGGACATTTCCAGCCATGCCTTCAAAAGAGCAAGCATGACGCCGTCGGAAATCCGCCGGGCCTAGCTCTTCATCAGGGCATGGTGAGGGATGCTGTCGAAATAGCCGGAGAGGTCGGCGTCGATCACCTCGGTGTAGCCCGTGTTGAGGAGAGCATGCACCTTCTTGACCGCATCCAAGGCGCTTCGCCCTTCTCGATAGGCATACTGTTCTTCTGCTAAATCCACTTCGAAGATCGGACTCAGCACGAGGACCGCTGCCATCTGTGCCACCCGATCCCGTATGGTGGGTATCCCCAAGGGCCTCCGCTTCCCGTCAGGTTTGGGGATCCACACCCGCCGGACCGCCTGAGGCCGATAGGTCTTGTTTCGGAGTTCTTCCGCCAATCGGTCCAACCACCTCTCTACCCCTTCTTCCTCGATCCTCTCGAAGGTCTGCCCATCGACTCCCGCTACCCCGCCGTTCTTTCGGCAGAGCAGCCAGGCGTAGGCGAGCACATCCTCGCGGTAGAGCTTGTCGTAGAGGGAGTAGAAGCGATAGGTCGGACTTGCCTTCGCTTTCTCCTGCAACGTCGTCTGGAGCTTCCGAACACGCAAGGGAGGTTCTAGACTCATCGCCAATCTCCGTGCTCTCTCTCCTTCGTACGTTTCCCTTGAACTAAGGCCCCTTCCCTCCCTCGGTCTTTCTCCGAGTTCTCCGGTACCTTGGGCCTATCCGATTCCCACCCGGCCCCGCTTTGGCCCCTCGCAGGGCAGCGGTCGGTCCGCTCGGCGTCTTCCCGAACTCCCGGCCAGATGGGCCTCCCGTGTTGATGCATCGTCCTTTGCCCGCATGCCCTCGCCCATTACCCCGGCGGCTCTCCCCAGTCCGTCGATTGCTCTCCTTCCCAGGGAGACAACGGCCTTCGCTTCTTCCATACGAGCTCGGCGTCCGCATTGCCCGTTTCGAGGCTTTGTTCAGCGTTCACTTCCGTTAGGGCCTGCTTGCTCGCTGACCCGCTTTCCGGGCCTTTTCCCAGAGGCTTCGACCACCGGCGTTACCACCAGCAGCCGCTCCGGGTGCTTCCGGCTGGAGCAATAGTTGCCGGGTGGAGATCACTCCCTCCCCACTGGGCGATGCACCCTTTTCACGGCGCACGTCAAAGTCAGGCTAAGTAATTGATAAATCACAAGGTCGGCGAAAAAGTATCAAAGTCAGGGTAGACATGGTCATTGAACAGAGCGGCAAACACAAACGCGTCCCCGTCGCGCTCTTGACCTGAAGTGCTCCCTACAAACTGCTTCCATTGGTCGGACGCACAGGGAGCACCTCACCGTCCATGCCATCTCTCAATGACCAATCCGCTCCCTCCGCCCATTCCATTCAGCGAAGAGCCGGGGTAGTTGACTGCTGTCCAAAACGAGAACCGGTCACTGGATAATGCCCATTTTTCTCAAGATGACATTTCGCTGGGAGCGTAAGTTTTCGGCTTTGCTCCGTGCATCCGTGCTAGATGTTGGATCGGAAACTGCGTCCAAATCCAGCAAGGCACGGTCCACTTTTGCCAGGTCGTCTGCGCCAGCGAGGATGTATTGCTGTCTGTCTCGCTCAGCTGGTAGCTCGAACGCTCCATTGATCATTGGGACTTGAACCATTATGTCGCGTTCCTTGTGCCGTGCCGTACTCAGCTCTTCTATCCTTCGGTTAATCGCTTCGATGCGCCTTGCGGCAAAGGCCTTCCATCCTGGTATCTGTTGCAATTCCTCCTCCAGCATTTTGGCTTCTTTCTTCGGGTCAACCGCTTGCGTAATGGGAGAAGCGGTCGCTGATAGTTTTGCTGGCGGGCTGGAAGCGGGTAGCTGTTCAGTCTTCTCCATGCTCTTTCCAGAGGCGGTTTCCGTTTGCCCACTCTCCTTCTTGGTGTCCGCTTTTTGGCTTTTTCGCCCGGGGACCTGTATGTAATCGGTGGCATAGTAACCGGCGAAAAATGCGAAACAGACGATGAGTACGGCAAAGATTTGACGTGTCTTTTTCATGTCATGAAAAGTCCCTCGCCGACCTCTCGGCGGTCTGGTCCGCTCATACATTCCACAGCGGATCCGCAAACCGGACATTTCCGCAGTATTCGACATCGGGTTCCGGCGCTAGCAAGAGTCCATTGCGTGCGTCGGTGCTGCAATGGACGAAGACGTCCTCCTTGTCCACGGGTCCAAACGCCACCATTCCCTTGAAGTTCACCAGGCCGAACCCGTAGACCTTTTTCGCCGGCACCTCGACAACCCCATTGCCCGGAACGTTGACCCTGCATTTGGCAGCCGTGAAAATCCGAACGACGATCTTGGCTTCGGCTCCAGGCTTGGCCATGAATTCCCCAATGTGGCGCAGGACGTACTTTTTCACGGAGTCACCCTCATCCCATGCCGGAGGACGGATGACGACCGCAATCGGACGGTCCAATTCGAAGGTGACGATCCCGTGCGTCCCGTGACGCCGGATCAGGGCGTCGATGCGGCGTGACAACAATTGCACGCCTTTTTCCCAATCCCGCTCCAACCATCCTTTGCTTCGGGCGAGCTTTCTTCGTTTCTTCTTCGCCGCTTCATCCAGGTTCCGCCATTGCCCGATCCTGGCGTGGGCGGCCTCGACCTCCGGCAGAAGCCAGCGTCTGGCGTGAACGCGCTTGCCATTCACATCGATGGCGGTCGTGAACCTGTGCAGCAGCCGGCCGTCGGCATCCCACCGGTCGAGCTCGGTCCTCGTGCATCCCAGGATCGTGCGGACTTTTTCCGCGAAAAGGGCGTTCTTCCTTATCTCGAGGCATTGCACCCTTTCCTCGGGCGAGAGCAGGCCATCCATCTCCGCCATTCGAAGACCCGACCCAGCAGCGGCGACAGCCTTGCCGTAACCCGCCGCCAGAAGCGGCGCCAACGCCTTGTCGAATCTTCTCCGGCGTTCTAAACGCGCGTTCTCGATCTTCTGCTTACGTCCCTCGGAGGCGGCTTCGCGGAGCGCTTTCCATGCAGCCAGCGTTTCCGGCGACATGTCTGCCTCGAATCTGGTTTGCCATAACGGGCTCAGTTCGCGGAAGAGAGCGATTGCCCGCTTTCGTGCTTCTTCGCTCTCTTCTCCGTATTGGTAGGCGATTTTGGCGGCCCGGCGCTTGACGGCCTCTTCCTGCTGGGCCGCTTTTGGCGTTTCCTCTTCCTGGCGCTTCATATCTGTAACAGTGCTTTGCGGGAAGTGAGTGAAACCTTGCTCATCCCGTCTTGCGGCTCACCGCCCGCTTCTTCCCCTTTTTGCCAATTCAGCCATCTCCTTGTCCACCGCCGCCTTCTTGAGCGCCTTGTCCGGCGGCAGACCCCGAGCGCACCAGCGCAAGGCTGTCTTGCCGAACGGTTCTTCGACGCCATCCCGAAGCGCCGCCTCAATCCACGATGCCGCCTTGGGACCATGCCGGTCACGGATCGCGTCGATCAGCCGCTCCGTCTTGAGCCGGCTTACGGCGTCCCGTCCTCCTACCCGGAGCTTCGCGTAGTCGCGGAAGCGAGGATCGCTCAGCGACAAGAAGCGTTTCAATCCGGGATGCGCATCCTCAGGGACGGATGCGGCTCGGGAGGAAGCGTCTTTCCACACTTCCACGCCGCGCTCCGTGATCGGGGCTTGCGGGATCCCGCAAGCTTGGCTCGCCAGGGCGTCGGCCTCCGTGTTTTGCTCTCGCGGGATCCAGACGAAGCGGACGCCGCCGGGCAATCGCCGCGCGAGCTCGACCGCTTTCCGATGGAGTCGTTGCAGACTCGGCTGCCGCACCGCGTATCCGCCGTTGAGCTGGTTGACGATCAGTTGGGAATCGGCGTGCAGGACGGGTGCCCGGGCGGAATGCTTGACGGCAAGCTCCAGTGCCCGGATCACCGCTAGATACTCGGCCTCGTTGTTCGTTCCGTGGCCGGCGTTCTGGCTGAATCGCTCAACGCATCGCCCGCCATCCAGTAGCAATCCGCCGATTCCCATTGGCCCAGGGTTGCCCGCGCAGGCCCCGTCCGAGAAGATCTTCATGGCCTCCCTTTCAGTCTTTCGCCAAAAACTCCTCCGCATCGACGAACCGTATAGACGGTTCCAAAGATATACGCTTTCCCGTCTTTGCGTCCGTTAAGTAACACTCCTTGGTTTGCTTTGCGCTCAGGCCGTGCAAGACGCGTCCACGACAGAACGCTCCGCAAACCGTTTACCAGTGCAATCCAGTCTTTGGATCTTTTTCCCACTCAACGCGCCGGATGACGACGCTGGCCATATCCGCCGATTTGGAGCGTTCGAGGAATGTCTGCAACTCGTGCCAGTTGACGCTGCCGAACACTTCATTCGCGATCAGCCTGTGGCTCGCGTACAGCATGACTGTACCGTACAGATCCTCTCCAACCAGCCGGCGGCGATCCAGCAGCGCAACCAACTCGCACAGCATCTGATGTATCACAAACAAGTGAAGTGACCGCTTGGATATTGTGGGCTGGATCGTTCAACAGGGCATGCTTCCCCTTCACCATCCGTAGCGCCCGCGCGTGTTCGCCCAGACGCCTTTGGAACTTATCATCCATTCAGCGCAGCACACCGTAGAGTGGCGCGGTCAGTCGCGTTCAGGTCCGCGATTCCAGCCTTGACGAGGCGGCCGCCGAGTTGCGATCCCATGCCGCTTGCGCTTGCGCCGTTCGACCTGCCAGGTATGCATGTCATGTCGCACCAGCGGCCCCTATCCCGATCCGCGCCAAGCATTCGTTCCAACACTGCGGGGCGGATCCGCACGCCGGGGCGTGGCGGGGGCGCGGCTCATCGCCGGCTCCCAAACCGTCCATTGCACTCGAGAAACCTGACCACGTCCTTCCGAGGAAGCGCGTCAGGCGCGGCGTCGGCCGGAGGGCCTTGAGCAGTCCCTTCGTCGTCCAGTCGGTTACCGTCCTGGTTGAGACGCCGAGAAGCTCCGCAAGCGTTCGCTTGGTCATCACTACCGGGAAATCGTCCATTTCCCACTGGGGTGCGTCTTTGGGAATCTTTGTGTTCTTGGAGGAGTTATGCGCCCATAGCGGCGAGGTGAGGAATCAACGGGCAAGTTCGGCGTCGGCCGAACAATCTATGTCTCTCACCAGAGTAGCCATGGCGATCCGTCCAAGCGTACATCCCGGATAATCCCAGTACATCCCACAATATCCCACTTAATTTTGCACGACGCTGCTTTAACCTGCTCGAAAACCGCTTGAAGTTCCTTCGAAAAAACCCGGAGACAACCTGGTGGGCTCGCCGGGACTCGAACCCGGATGGGTCGCCCCACTAGATCCTAAGTCTAGCGCGTCTACCGTTTCGCCACGAGCCCAGCGTCCAGGCCAGCGTAGCGGAGAGACGCCCGCCTGTCGAGGCGGGGCTCGCTTGGTAGGCCCCGGTTGCCCTATCGTGTCTCTCACGCCATCCATGAAGCAGCAGCACGAAGAGAGGGCAGGAAAAGAGGACGACGAATGTCCTCGAGAGGAAGACCGGGAAAGCGGCGAGACAGGGGCAACGCCGGCTTCCGAGGGACCCCGGCTCTGGGTCGTGGCAACCCCAATTGGAAACCTGGAGGACATCACGCTGCGGGCTCTGCGCATCCTACGGGACGCGGATCTAGTTGCGGCCGAGGATACCCGGAGGACCGGCCAGCTCCTGGCTCATTATGGAATCCATCAGCCCTTGGTGAGCTGCCACCGGTTCAATGAAGCCCAGCGGCTTTCGGGGCTCCTTGCGTCGCTGCGGGAGGGGAAGAGAGTGGCTCTGGTGAGCGACGCGGGGATGCCGGGAATCTCCGATCCCGGGGAGAGGCTCTTGCGGCGATGCGCCGAGGAGGGGATCCGGGTGGAGGTGATTCCGGGGCCCTCCTCAGTCTTGGCCGCCCTGTTGGCTTCCGGATTTTCGACGACCCCGTTCTATTTCGGAGGCTTTGTTCCGGTAAAAGGGGGAGCGCGGAAGAGAGAGTGGGCGGCCGCCGGGGGGCGCACCTGCACCTCGGTCTATTTCGAATCTCCCCACCGATTACGACGATCGCTGGAAGAGGCCGCTGCGATCCTGGGAGCCCGGAGGATCTGCCTCGCCCGGGAGCTCACCAAGAAGTTCGAGGAGGTTCTCCGCGGCAGCGCGGGAGCGTTGCTGGCGGAGTTCCGGGACCGGGAGCCGCGGGGAGAGTTTTGCGTCGTCGTGGAAGGGGCGGAGGAAGCAAGGCGCGCGCCCGGAAGAAATCAGCGAGGGGGAGACGGAGCCGATCCTTGTCTTTCCAGGTCGACCCCGGTGGTGTAGAAGAACGGAGCGTGCAGAAGTTCTACCTTTTTCTCTGGCTCGCGCTGCTCGGACCACCGGCAGGCGGGTTGGCCGAGGAGGTGCGGCGGGCCTACGAACTGCAGCCCGGAGGCGAGTATCTCGCGCTCGATCGTCGGGTCAAGGTGACCAAGGTTTGGAACCTTCTCAATGTTCCGGTTAAGAAGGCCAAGTCCGGCAACGTCCAAAGCCTGATGTACGAGAAGCTGTACTGGAACTGGGGGGCGATCACCCCCGAGGAGATGGCCGTGCGACAGGGCGACATCTACGTGATCAGTTGGAAGAACCGAGGGAAGCCGCGAGATCTCTTGGCCCGGTTCGAATATCGGCAGACGAAGACGCGCGAAGCCGTCTGGTCGCAGGTCGATTTTGCCCGGCGTGCGCACGGAAACGTCCGGTCGATCTTCCTGGTGGTCGGGGACGATTACACGCAGCACGGGCGGGTCTACGCTTGGCGGTTCACGGTGGTCGACCGAAGCCGGATCATCGCCCAAGCCAAATCCTTTATCTGGTGATGTCGACCTACACTCTTTTCCTTTTGGCTGCAGGCCAGGCGAATCCCCGCGTAGTCCCGGAAGCGATCAGCCTCTTTGAAATCGTCCACCGCGGCGGGCTCGTCATGTGGCCGATTCTTTTCTGCAGTGTTCTCGCCACCGGGGTCTTCCTAGAGCGGATGCTCTTCTACCGAAAGGCGGAGTGCAACGTGGACTCCTTCCTGACCGGTCTTGGCAACCTACTGCGGAAGGCAAGGTACGAGGAGGCCCTCCTTCGCTGCCAGGAAACGCCAGCCCGCGCGGCCGAGATCGCGCGGCAGGCAATCCTGCGGCGGGATTATCCGCCGGCGGAGCTGCGGGAGATGACGCGGGAAGCGGCCCAGCTCGCTCTGCCCCCGCTCGAAGCCCACCTCCCTATTTTAGCGACGATCAGCTATGTCACCCCCCTTCTCGGGCTTTTGGGAACGATCACCGGCATGATCGAGGCGTTTCTTGCCATGAACCGGGCTTCGGGCTCGGTCTCAGTGAGCGACCTGGCCTCGGGCATCTGGGTGTCCCTGGTGAGCGCCGCCGCGGGAATCGCGGTAGCCATTCCCACCTCGATCGCTTATAATTATCTTCTAACCCGCGTTGCGGCGATCGCGCAGGACATCGAACGCGTAGCCATCGAGGTTCTGCACGCGCTCGCCGACGGCAAGAGATCGAACCGTGCCGCTTCCTTCCCCGACGAGATTACAGCCTCGCTTGGCACTGCTGCGCGGGACGACTGAACTGATTCCCCTGATCACGGTCGTTTTCCTGCTTCTGCTTTTCTTCCTTCTCGGCTCCTCCTTCGTCACCCAGCCAGGGCTCGTGGTCGAGCTTCCGAAGAGCTCCCTCGGGGTGCGGCTCCCCTCCGGCGGCTGGATCATCTCGGTGACCTTGACCCCGGAAACCAAGGGGGGCGGCGGCCGAAAGCCCTTGATCTTCTACAATGACGAGATCTTCGACCTCCCCGGTATCCACAAGCTTCTCGAGGAAGCGGGCCGAGGACGGCCGCCGCAGACCCTGGTGATCCGGGCCGACAAGGAGGCTCCGGCCGGGCTCTTGGTGGAGATCATGAACGCCGCGCTCGCACAGAAATGGTCGGTTCTGCTGGCCACGCAGCCTGAGGGTGAACGCCGAGGGGAACCGTGAGCCGTGTGAAGATGGGCGAACCCTCTGGAGGAGAATTCCGCCTGCCGCTCGTGCTGACCTGCGCGGTGGCCGCCGCCGTCCACCTCTTTGTGCTGATCTACTGTGACGTCACCTACGTCCCGCCTCTTCTGGAACCCGTCCCGACCAGCCATGTTTATCTCTTCTCGGCAGCCGATTCGAATCCCGCCTTCGCTCGCAATATCGGCCTTTGGCTCGAGCTTGCGGATCCGAGCCGTCTCATCCGCCCCCAAAGCGCTCTTTTGGATGCTCCAGGACCGATGCCGTTGCAACCTCTCCCGACCGAGCGGGAAAAGGTGGATCAGCCGATCCATGGTTCGGGAGACCCCGAACTGTTCCCTGCTCGACCCGTGGAAACCCGCAATGCTTTCTGGTTGCCGCTTCCGCCCATTCCCCCGCCGGCGACGGCAGGCCTGCAAGCCACTGTCCCTGCCGAAAGCGCCGCCGAGTTTGATGAGGTGCTTTCCCGCCGTCTGACCACCCCGTGGAAGCCGCCGACGGCTTCGGTCCGGCTGCTTTCGGAGACGGGGCCGACCGTCGTCCGCCTGGCCGTTGATGCGCAAGGATTCCCCTGCGCTGTCCTCCTCCAGGAAAGCTGCGGGGAGAGACGGGTCGACGAATCGGCCCTCCGGGAGATCCAGCGGCTTCGCTTCTCGCCCGATCCGAGTGCTTCCATGACCTGGGGACGAGTCAAGGTCTTTTGGCATTTTCGGGACCAGGGTACGCCATGATGCGGATCACGATGCCGGAGGCATTTCTCCTCTACGTCGCCGTTCCTCTTGCGGTCCTTCTTTGGGTATGGTTCTCTTTTGCCGCAAGAAGGCGCGCATGGCGGCGTTCGGCCGGACGAGTCATCATCTGCCGGTTCTGCGGAGAGAGGGTTACGATTTCGCCGAATCGCCAGCAGTTTCGCTGTCCATCGTGCTCGGCGGAGCAGCGAGTGATCGCAAGCGAAGAGAAAGGGGCAATCTGATCATGGGAATGTGGATTGGAAAGAATCGAAAGGCGCGGGTTTGTTATGGCTTTGACGAGATTTCGCTCGTCCCGGGGAGAATTACCATCAATCCCGACGAGGTGGATACAAGCTTTACGATTCCCCGTCCCTCAGGCGAGCCGCTGCAGCTCAAAATCCCGATCCTGGCCAGCGCCATGGATGGGGTGACCGACGTCCCCTTTTGCGTCGAGATGGCCCGATTGGGGGGCCTTGGCATCCTTAACCTCGAAGGGGTTCAGACACGCTACGAGGATCCCCGCGCAGTCATCCGCGAAATCATCTCGGCAGACCAGGGGAAGGTGACCGAACTACTGCAAAAGATCTACTCGGCATCGATCCGAGAGAACCTGATCGCCAAGCGAATCGAGGAGTTGAAAGCGCAGGGGGTGCCCGCGGCGGTCTCGGCCATTCCGCAGAAGGCTCAGGCCTTCGGCGCCATCGCCCAGGAGGCAGGGGTCGATCTCTTCGTGGTCCAGTCGACGGTCAGCACCGCCAAGCATATCTCCCGCCAGTACGCTTCCCTTGACCTGCCGGCTTTCTGCCGCCAGATGCGGGCGCCGGTCATCGTTGGGAATGCGGTCACCTACGACGTTGTCCTCGATCTGATGGAGTGCGGGGTCAGCGGCGTGCTGATCGGAGTGGGGCCGGGGGCGGCCTGCACCTCGCGGGGCGTGCTCGGGCTAGGGGTTCCACAGGTGACGGCCACGGTCGACTCGGCCGCCGCGCGAGACGCCTATTACAAAAAAACGGGGCGCTATGTGCCGATCATTACTGACGGCGGGATGCGCCGCGGAGGAGATCTCTGCAAGGCGATCGCCTGCGGGGGAGACGCCGTGATGATCGGCTCTGCTTTCGCCCGGGCCGAAGAGGCCCCGGGTCAAGGAAGCCATTGGGGTATGGCCACACCCCATGCGAATCTTCCCCGAGGGACCCGCATTCAAATGGGAATCAGCGGCCCCTTGCGGCAGATTCTCTTCGGGCCGGCGACGGTGGATGACGGCTCACAAAACCTCGTAGGCGCCCTCATGACCTCGATGGGGAACACAGGGGCGGCCACGATCCGGGAATTTCAGGAAACCGAGGTGATCATCGCGCCGACCATTCAATCCGAGGGGAAGCTCTTTCAAATGGTGCAATCGGTGGGGATGGGCACCCGCTAAGCCGATGTCGCCTCCTCCCACCGCTCGGGGGAAGACCCGCGAAGTAGAAGGGTCCGCGATGCGGGCGGACGAGGGCGAGGCCGAAAGCCGCATCGTCATCCTCGACTTCGGCTCGCAGTATACCCAGCTCATCGCCCGCCGCATCCGGGAGCTCGGGGTCTTCTCGGAGATCGTCTCTCCCGAGACCCCCGCTCGCGCTCTGGCCCGGCCGGGGGTAAAGGGTCTCGTCCTCTCCGGAGGACCGTCGAGCGTCGCCCAAGAAGGGGCGCCCGTGCCCGATCCGGCGATCTTCACCCTCGGACTTCCGGTGCTTGGGATCTGCTATGGACTCCAAGCCATGACCCGGCTTCTGGGCGGGGAGGTCGAGCCAGCGAAATCCGGTGAATATGGCCGGTCGGTGCTCGAGTGGCGCGCCTCTTCCCCGCTCTCTGCCGAGCTTCCCAGCCATTCGACAGTCTGGAATAGCCACGGCGACCGGGTATCGCAGCCGCCCAAGGGCTTCGTCGTTCTCGCGCGGACCCAAGAAGAGCCCCATGCCGCGATCGCCGACCCCGATCGCCGGCTCTACGGCCTCCAGTTCCATCCGGAGGTGACCCATACCGACCTGGGGAAGGAGATCTTCGCCAACTTTCTCTTCCGGATCTGCCACGCTCCGGCAAGCTGGAAGCTCTCCTCTTTTCTCGACCGGAGCTGCGCCGACATCCGAACAAAGGTTGGGGGGGAGCAGGTAATCCTGGGATTGAGCGGAGGAGTCGATTCGAGCGTCGCCGCAGCCCTGCTCCATCGGGCCATCGGCGACCAGCTCCACTGCCTCTTCGTCGACAACGGCCTCCTTCGCCAGGGAGAAGTGGAGAACGTGCGCCATCTCTTCGGCGAGCAGATGGGCTTTGCGCTCCACGTCGTGGATGCGTCGACGCGCTTCCTGGCGAAGCTGCGGGGGGTGGCCGATCCGGAACGGAAGCGGAAGATCATCGGTCGGGAGTTCATCCATGTATTCGAGGAGGCCGCCCGGAAGCTGGGACCGGTCCGCTTCCTGGCGCAGGGGACCCTCTATCCCGACTGCATCGAAAGCGCCGCGGCGGGCCGTGGCCGGCCCGCAGTGATCAAGAGCCATCACAATGTAGGCGGTCTGCCCAAGCGGATGAAGATGCACCTGATCGAGCCGCTCCGCCTTCTATTCAAGGACGAAGTCCGGGCACTGGGCAGGCTTCTGGAGCTTCCCCGGGAGATCCTCTTCCGCCACCCGTTTCCCGGTCCGGGCTTGGCGGTCCGCTGCCTGGCTCCCATCAATCCCCACCATCTCGCGCTGCTTCGCGCCGCCGACGCGATCGTGATCGAGGAGATCCGCCGGGCGGGGCTCTACGAGGAGGTCTGGCAAGCCTTCGCCGTTCTTCTCCCAGCCCGCAGCGTGGGGGTCATGGGCGATGCCCGTACCTACGAGCTGACCTCCGCGGTCCGGGCGGTGCAGAGCGTCGATGGGATGACCGCCGACTGGGCGCGGCTGCCCGGTGAGGTCCTTTCCCGGATCTCCAACCGGATCATCCAGGAGGTCCGCGGAATCAACCGGGTCGTCTACGACATCTCCTCCAAGCCCCCCGCAACCATCGAGTGGGAATGAGGTTGGCCCATCCGAGAGCATCGTAGCCTGCATGTCTCACAAGCGTTCTCCTGCGCCTTGCGAAATGAACCTGGATGCAAGGCGGGGCGCCGGTTTTCCCCCGGAGCAGGATACCCTGGACGGGAAACCCACTCCCACGAACAGGTATCATTCTCCCTCCATCCAGTTTTCGACCCTGAGGCCACGGATGCGATGGAATTCTCTGGTATTCTCCGTGACCAGTGTCATCCCGAGCACGCAAGCATGAGCACCAATCCATAGATCATTGAGGCCGATGATCTGCCCTGCCGCCTCTAGCTCTGCGCGGATGCCTCCATATTCGGCATCGACTGGAACAGCCAGAGGCAGCACCGGGATTGTTTCCAGTACGCTTTCCACTCTGGCGCGCAGCTTGGCCGACCCTTTCTTTGCACAGCCATAACGCAACTCGGCGGCGACAATGATGCTGGTGCAAAGCTCTTTGGGATCGACCGTTTCCATGCGGCGAGCGGCCAACCCGAACGGGTTGCGGACAATGTTGCTGATGATGTTTGTATCGAGCAGATACCTGCTCAAAATATCTCCTCAGGCTTGGCGGGCATATCCTCGATTTCCGGAAATTGATCTTCTGGCCCAAGCGGTTCTTCCTTTTTCCACTCCGCTAGTAATTCGATGAGGTTGGTGGGTCTGTTCACGGGTTCGATAATGAGCTTGCTGCCCTCGCGGTGTATCCATACGCGATCCCCCGGCAGCTCGAACTCAACCGGAATCCGCACCGCCTGACTGCGATTGTTACGGAATAGCTTGGCTTGCTTGCGCTTGGGTGGCGGCATGGGAATGGGCATGATATCGGCTCCTTGTATATGCCGCATTGTATATGCCTGCCCGATTCAAATCAAGGGCTGACGGGATCCGCCTAAAGTTCACCGCCCGGAATAGGGCATCGCTTGCGCGACTTCGACAGATCCAGTGCAATCGACTCCTGCACGACCGCACAGTCGCCTTCATTCTGGCAGCGACAGGCCGGTCGGGAAGCGGCTCGCCGATCTGAAATCAGAGACGCGAAGGCAATGATGCTGCCCCTGCAGGGCTGCCTTGCCGCCGAGAGTCAGAGGAGGAAATCCGTTCAGGGATTTCCGGTTTCCAACTCCTTGGCGTACTTTTCCAAGACGGTCGCGTCGGCCTTCATCAGATCCGCCTTCATCCGCAGCTTGCGCGCCGTGGCTTTCGGGTTCTTGGTCTCTTCCACTTCTCGGATGATCTGATCCCAATTTTCCCCGCTTCCGCCACCCATACCACCCATGCCGCCCATGCCGTGGCTCATGCCACCCATGCCACCCATGCCACCCATGCCGCCCATGCCGCCCTTTCCGCCGCAACTCATGCCGTGCTCCATCCCCTCCATCTTATGGCCTTCGTGCTCGTCTTGGTCATCGGCGGCCTGCTCTGTGCCGGCCTTTTTGGCTCCCCCATGATGTTGGGCCTGCAGGGGGAAAAGAGCAAAGCCTGCCAGCAAGCCAAGAGCTAAGAGTAAAGATTTCATATCCAACGTGTTGTGTTTCATCGAATCTTCTCCGAACCGAACCAGCGGGCAGTCGAGAGGAGATGGGAGCCATCCCGGAATCCCCTCGATCGCGTGTTGCGTGTCATTCCATCTCATCACGGCCGCCTGCGCAAAGCCAGCCGTTTCCCTCTTGCCTTGGGCGAAAACTTTTGTTGGAGATGGGCCGGCCACCCGCGGCACCTCGGCTTCTCCGAACCGGGCCGACGCAGGGAGGCAGAAGGCGGAGCCTGGCGGAACTTTTTTGCGGAAGGTTGGCGTGCCACTTGCTAGAATGTAACAACGATGACGAGCCGCTACCGGATTTTGCGCTGCGACCGTGAGGATCTGAGCATGGTCCGCAAGCAGCTTCACCGCCGCGCCTTTCCCAGCCCTGAGCTTTCCGAACGGGTTCGCTCGATCCTCGAACGGGTCGAGGGCAAAGGGGACAAGGCGTTGGCCGAGTTGACCCAAGAGTTCGACCAGGTCACTCTTTCGACGGCGGACTTTTGCCGGAAGGACGCGGCCGAGCGCCCCGCCCCCGCCATTCGGAAGGCCATCGCCTGGTCGCTGGGCAATGTGCGGCGGTTTGCCCGGGCGTCGCGTCCCCGGGACTGGCGGATGAAGAACCGGGAAGGCGCCTGGGTCGGGGAGCGGTTTCTGCCCTTGGACCGGGTCGGGGTCTACGTCCCCGGCGGAAGCGCCCCCCTGGTGTCGAGCGCCCTCATGACCATCCCTTTCGCCCGGGAGGCCGGGGTCGGGGAGATCGTGGCGGTCAGCCCTCCGCCGATCCAGCCGGTTCTTTACTACGCCCTGCGCACCGCCGGTGCGACGGAGGTCTACTCCTTGGGAGGGGCCCAGGCCGTCGCCGCGCTCGCCTACGGCACCGAGAGCATTCGGCCGGTGGACAAGATCTTCGGCCCGGGCAATGCCTACGTCGTCGAAGCCAAGCGGCAGCTGTTCGGGCTGGTCGCGGTCGACCTGCTTCCCGGCCCGAGCGAGGTCGCCGTGGTGGCCGATGAGAGCGCGCGGGCCCAGTTCGTGGCCGCTGATCTTTTGGCGCAGGCGGAGCACGGGGCCTCGAGCCGAATTCTTCTGCTCACCTCGAGCGCGAAGGTCCTGGAGGAGGTGGTCGCTCAGATCGAGGAGCAGGCCAAGACGTTGCCCCGCCGAGCCGTGGTCGAGGCGGTGCTGCGGGACCACGCTCTCTTCGTCCTGACTCGGAATCTGGAGGAAGCCTTGGAGCTCGTGGGTGAGTTCGCGCCAGAGCACCTCTCCCTTGCGGTTCGCCATCCCCGCCGGGCCGCTGGACGGGTCCGCCACTGCGGGGCAATCTACCTGGGAGCGTATTCCCCTGTCGCCGCGGGAGACTTTTTGGCCGGCCCGAGCCACACCCTCCCGACGGGAGGATCGGCACGTGCCTTCGACGGACTGCGGATGGAACATTTCTTTCAGCGGGCGAGCGTCGTCGAATATTCGCGGTCGGCCCTCATACGGGTTGAGTCGCGGATCGTTCGGTTCGCGGAGATCGAAGGGTTGGCGGCCCATGGTCGGTCCGCTGCCGTCCGGGTGAGCCCGAGGAAGTTGCGGAAATGAAGAGGGCTTCCTTGCAGGACCAGCTTCGTTCGATTATGGTGAGGTGATTTGAAGATTCAGGCGCTTTTGCAAGCTCCCTGCGAATGGTTTCACTCCGGGGAGCAGAACAGTCGGATCGTGCTGTCCAGCCGCATTCGGCTTGCTCGGAATCTTAGTCGCTTCCCATTCCCTGGCTGGGCGAGAAGGACTGAGCGAGAGAAGGTCTTGGCCTTGGCGTTGCCCGCTGCGGTCGGACTCAGCGGCATGAAGGAGACCCTCCTCTGCGACTCGATGGACCATTTTACTCCGGTGGAGAAGCAGGTCCTGGTGGAGGAACATTTGATCAGCCGGGAACACGCGGGCCGCAATGCGGGAAGCGGGGTCGTCGTCAATCGAACCCGAACGATCAGCTTGATGATCAACGAGGAGGATCACTTTCGCATTCAAGCGTTCAAAAGTGGATTGCAGCTGAAAGCCGCCTGGCGGATTGCCGACAAAGCCGACACGGAGCTCGATGAGCAACTGGAGTTCGCCTTCTCCCCCAAGCTCGGGTACCTGACCGCCTGCCCGACCAACGTGGGAACGGGGTTGCGCGCGTCCGCGATGATGCACCTTCCCGGACTGGTCTTAAGCGAGCAGATCAGCCAGATCGTGAAGGCGGTCAACCGGATCGGACTCGCGGTCCGCGGGCTCTATGGAGAGGGAACCGAGGCCCTGGGCAATCTCTTTCAAATTTCTAATCAGATGACGCTGGGGGAGAGTGAGGAGGAGATTCTCGAGCGGATGCACAAGGTGATCGGGCAGGTCGTCCAGCACGAGGAAAACGCCCGCCAGAAGCTCCTCGAAGAGCGGCCGAGGGTTGTGGTGGATCACGTCAGCCGTGCCTACGGTGTGCTGGCCAATGCATACACGATCTCCTCCAAAGAGGCCCTCAATCTCCTTTCTCTGCTTCGGCTGGGAATCGACATGAGGCTTTTCCCGGATCGCTGCCGTTCCATCGTCGACGAGGAGTGCTTGATCCGAACACAACCGGCTCACTTGCGGCTTTCCCAGGAAAAAAAGCTTTCCACGGAGGAGAGGGACGCCCTCCGGGCGGACTTTCTCCGGTCTCGATTGCGGGATTTACCGCCTCCGGAGTCTGGACAACTCTCCTCATCGTTGCATAGTTAGGAAAGAGAGGAAAACCAATGACCAATTTTACTCCGCGAGCACAACAAGTCCTGGCGTTGTCCCGAAAGGAAGCGGAGCGCTTCAATCACAATTACGTGGGAACCGAACATCTGCTCCTGGGTTTGATCAAGCTGGCGCAAGGCGTTGCCGTCAACGTTCTGCAGAAGCTCGGCATCGATCTCGAGACGGTCCGAGTCGAGTTGGAGAAGCAGATGAGCATGGAAGTCGAGGGCAAGCCGACCACTCCGATTCCCTACACGCCCCGCGTGAAGAAGGTGCTCGCCCTGGCCCAAAAAGAGGCAAAAGGGCTCAACCACAGCTACGTCGGCACTGAGCACATCCTCCTTGGGCTTTTGCGGGAGGGAGAAGGGGTTGCTGCGCAGGTTCTCAAGAATCTTGAGATCGATTTGGAGCGCGTCCGCAACGAGATTCTCAAGGAACTCGATCCCAACCTCTCTGCCGTGGGAGGAGGGGAAGAGGAAGGTGCGGAGCCTGCATTTGCCGGCGGCACGGAGCCTGGGACGAAGAAGGAGGTCAAGACCCCGGCCCTCAAAGCCTTCGGGCGCGATTTGACCGATCTGGCCCGGCGAGGAGAGCTCGACCCGGTGATCGGCCGCAAAAGTGAGATTGAACGGGTGATGCAGATCCTCTGCCGGAGGACCAAGAACAACCCGGTGCTCATCGGCGAAGCGGGGGTGGGCAAAACGGCGATCGTCGAAGGTTTGGCCCAGGAGATCGCGGCCGACAACGTTCCCGAAATGCTGCGAGAGAAACGAGTCATCACCCTCGATTTGGCGCTCATGGTGGCCGGGACGAAATACCGGGGTCAATTCGAGGAGCGCATCAAGGCAGTGATGGAGGAGATCCGGCGAAGCAAGAATGTTCTCCTCTTCATCGACGAACTCCACACCATCGTTGGAGCAGGCTCAGCAGAAGGGGCCATGGATGCCTCGAATATCATCAAGCCGGCGCTTTCCCGCGGCGAGCTCCAGTGCATTGGTGCCACCACTCTGGCGGAGTATCGGAAGTATATCGAGAAAGACGCGGCGCTCGAACGTCGTTTCCAAACGGTTGTGGTGGAAGCCCCCTCTCAAGAGGAGGCCGTGCAGATTCTTCTCGGACTCAAGCCAAAGTACGAAGCGCACCACAAGGCCCATTTCACCGATGCCGCAATCGAAGCGGCGGTCCATCTCTCCGAGCGTTACTTGACTGCGCGCTTCCTGCCTGACAAGGCGATCGACGTAATGGACGAAGCGGGGGCACGTGCCCGCATCGCTTCCACGATGCGGCCGCCCAACGTCAAGGAGTTGGAAGCAGAGCTCGCCGAGGTTCGGACGCGGAAGGATGAGTGTATCAAGCTTCAGGATTTTGAGAAGGCCGCAGCCCTCCGTGACAAGGAGCGCGAGGCCAAGGAACAGCTCGAGCGTGTCCTCGCCGACTGGAGGGAGCACCGCGACCAAAAAGAAGTCGTGATTACCGAAGACGACATGATGCAGGTGGTCGCCAAATCGACTGGCATCCCGGTCGCTCGCCTCACGGAGCAAGACCAGGATCGCTTTCTGCGCATCGGAGAAGGTCTCAAAGCACGTGTGATTGGCCAGGATGAGGCGATCGATGCGCTGGCGCGAGCCTTGCAGCGCTCTGGTGCGGATCTCAAGGACCCGAAGCGACCGATCGGCTCTTTCATCTTCCTCGGCCCGACAGGCGTTGGAAAGACCATGCTTGCTAAGACCTTGGCTGAACAAGTCTTCGGAAGCGCCGACGCGCTCATCCATCTCGACATGAGCGAATACATGGAAAAGTTCAACGTCTCCCGGCTGGTCGGAGCGCCGCCGGGATACGTGGGCTACGAGGAGGGCGGCCAACTCTCCGAGAAGGTGCGGCGGCGGCCCTACTGCGTCGTCCTCTTCGATGAGATCGAGAAGGCGCATCCGGACGTCTGGAACCTGCTCCTGCAGATTTTGGAGGAGGGCATCCTGACCGACAGCCTGGGCCGGAAGATCGACTTCCGAAACACGATCGTCATCATGACCTCCAATGTTGGAGCCGAGATGGGGATCAAGCCCGGTGTCTTGGGCTTTGCTGCCAAGCGCGACGAAGCGGGGTATGAACAGATGAAGGAGCGGATGATCGATTCCGCCAAAAGGACCTTCAAGCCCGAGTTTCTGAACCGAGTCGACGACTTAGTGGTTTTCCGCTCCCTCACTCGAGAGGACATGGTCAAGATCGTCTCTCTCGAGGTCGAAAAAGTGACGGCACGCTTGAAGAGCCGCAAGTTGATGTTGGAGTTGAGTCCGGCTGCGATCGACTTTCTGATCGAGAAAGGCTATGACCCGACCTACGGCGCACGCCCCTTGCGCCGCGCAGTCGAGAAGTATGTGGAGCATCCCTTGGCAGAGGAAATTCTTCGAGGGCGCTTCGACGCAGCCAAGTCGATCCTGGTCGAAGTCCGGGAAGGGACATTGACCTTCACGGCCGGCGGAGCCAAGAGCGCTCCGAGCAAGCCTTCGGCCGCTACCGCGGCATAACTTTCCAGGCGAGCCTCTAGCCGGCGTGCCTCACAAAGTTCGTACCCAAGGAGCGGCGGTCGAGAGAGCGCAGAAGAGCGTAGATCGCCTGAAGAAGCGGCGTCGATACGCCCAGCTTCTGGGCGCGCCGCAGCGGCTCGCCCCAAATCGCCTCGACCTCGATGGAGCGCCCCGCGAGAAAATCCACTAGCGTGGAGGGCCGATAGCTACCCATTCGATCGGTGTCCTCCATCATCCGCTCCGTCCAATCCTCGGGAAGGGGAAGCTTCCGACTCTTTGCCACGGCGGCAACCTCTTCCATCAACCCGCCGGCAAACCGCCTCAATTCAGCATCACGCAGGATCTCCTCGACGTCGCATCCGCCCCCCACGACCGAGATGCCATTGAAGGGTATGTTCCAGGCAAGCTTGCGCCAGCGGGCGGCCTCGAGACTTTCGACCACCGAACAGGGAACTCCCGCCCGCTCGAACTGTAGGGCGACTTCCCGCAGGAGAACTTCCCCAGCCCCCGCGTAGGCTCCGAGCTCGATCTTTCCGAAGCCGACGTTCTCCACCCTCCCGGGTGCCGTCCTCGTCAGGCAGCCAAAGACGATGCCACCGAGAACAGGATGGTTGGGGAAGGCTTCTGCCAGCCATTCCTCGTTGCCTAAGCCATTTTGCAAGGCTATGAGCGCCGTCTGCGGCTGGAGCAGAGGGGGAAGCAGCTCTCGCAGGGCTTCCCGCGCCGTCGCCTTCAGCGCGATGAGGACAAGATCGCATGGCCCCATCTCTTCGGTCCGGCGAAATCCCCGCACCGGGTAGAGGTGGAAGGGCTCCTTCCCCTGCTCCTCGATCCAGTACCCGCGCCGAATGACGGCTTCCCAGTCGCTGCGGAGGAGAAAAGTGACCTCGCTCCCGGCGCGGGCTAGCAGAGACCCGTAGTAGGAGCCCACCGCACCCGCTCCGACGACTCCGATCTTCATCCGAACACAAAATTACAGCCTCTCCCTCGTCTTTCCGCAACGGCGCCTTCACGAGCGCTATTGGAACATGCCCGCCGGGTTCTCGCTGACTTCAATCTCTTCGATTGTTCCCCACTCGCTGCTTCCCGTTCGGATATCGGCGACCAACTCCCGTTGGAAGAGCGAGATCAACTGCCCAAGCTTCTGACCCGTCAGCCAGAGGTCGTGGCTGATGGTCCGCATGAAGAAGCGATGGCCTTCGGTATCCGCATGAGCGAAGAGAATCCGGCTGTAGGGGAAAACCCAGCTTCGTCCCGGGGACTCGATGCTAAAAAAGGCGACTCGTTCCTCCGCTTGCTGCACGCCTCCCCCTTCCGGGATCGCGTGCGCCCCATGGCTCAATGGTTCACCTGCTGCCATGCTTCTCCTGCCTCCCCTCCTTTTTCGCTTTTCCGTCTGCCGACTTGGTGAGATCGGCGGCAACGATGACTGGGTCTCCCTCCTCCAGCGAGTCCGGAGGATTGAGAATCACTCTTTCGTCCGGCCGCAGACCTGAATTGATCTCCATCTGGTTTCCGAGGTCGTGGCCGAGCTCTACCTTCCGGAAGCGGACCTTGGACTGCTTATCCACGGTGACCAGGAAGTTCCCTTCCGACCGATAGACGACCGCGTTGACGGGCACGAGCAGCAGGGTGCTCGCGGTGGGCAGATGGAAGATCACGTCGACGTACATGTTGACGACGATCCTTTGGTCGGGATTGCCGACGTCTACCTCTGTCAGCAGCGTCCGAGAGAGGGGATCGACCGCTTGCGCCGTTCGGACGACGATTCCATGGTAGACCACTCCGGGCAGCTCGGAGGCGGTCACGTCGGCCCATTCCCCCAACACGATCTGAGGCACATAGTTTTGCGGAACCGCGACGTAGACCCGCATCAGATCATTGACCGCGACCCGATAGAGCTCGTGGACGGCCTTGTCGCTTCCCAGGGACACCAGGGTTCCCACGTCGATGTTCCGCGCCGTGACGATGCCCGAGAACGGGGCTATGATCTTCTCGAATGACTTCAGCTCCTCGTAGTGCTGCAATTGCCCGCGCGCCGCGTTCACCCGGGCAAGGGCGGCATCATACATCGCCTGCTTTTCGTCGAGCGCCTGTTGGGAGACCGCCCGCGTCAGGATGAGCCCCTTCCAGCGATCCAGCGTGATCCGGGCGATAACCAGGTTTGCTTCCGAGGAGTGGAGGGCACCCTCGAACGCCTCGACCGACTTGTCGATGTCGGGTGCTGTAATCTCGGCCATGAGCTGCCCTTCCTGGACACGCTCTCCGATATCGACCCACCAGTTCTTGATATAACCGTTGACCCGGGCCCAGAGCGGCGTCTCGTAGTACCCACGCGCGGTCCCGGGCAGGAGAAGATCGGTCACGGGCTTCGGCTTTTCCGGCAACATCACCGACACCGCGGTCTTCTCGCCCGCGAGCATCGCCCGGTGGAGTGCGATCTTATTGAAGAAACGCGGGATCAACCCGATCAGGAACAAGGCGAGCAATACTCCGCCGAAAAGGATGGCGAAACGGCGAATTCCCGTTGCCTTCGGGAGTTCCCCGTCCGTTTTACCGGTAACATCTCCCTCCTCCGGCGCGATTTCGGTCTCCGGCGTCTCGATCACGCCGTCTTCTCCACCCTGATGGGCTCGGCTCCATCGCTCTCCGGGGTCGTGCGGAATCTTCCGCTCCTCCTTGGCAGGAAGACTCCCGTTTCCGATTGGTTCAAAGCCTTCCTTCATCCCCTTGTCTCCGGACGCCCGCGAATGAGGGAGTAGATGACCGGAACCACAAAAAGGGTGCCGACCGTGGCGAAGAGCAGGCCGCCGATCACCGCCCTTCCCAAAGGAGCGTTTTGCTCACCCCCTTCCCCCAACCCCAAGGACATGGGCAGCATCCCGAGGATCATGGCTCCTGCCGTCATCACCACCGGACGCAGCCGAATCTTCCCCGCCAGCCATGCCGCCGTGGTCGCGTCGTTCCCGTTGCGCATCTCATCGTTGGCGAAAGTGATCAGCAGGATGCTGTTCGAGGTCGCCACCCCGACCGTCATGATCGTTCCCATGAGCGAGGGCACGTTAAAGGTCGTACCGGTCAAGTAGAGCATCCAGACGATTCCGCAGGCACCGACGGGCAGCGCGGTCAGGATGATGAAAGGATCTAACCACCCCTGAAAATTCACGACCAGCAGGAAGTAGACCATCATGATCGCAAAGACCGTGCCGAGGCCGAGCCGGAGGAAGGCGCTGTTCATGCTCTGGGCCTGCCCGCGCACATGGATATCGTATCCCGGGGGAAGCTTTTTGCCAAACTCGTCGACGACCTTTTGCACGTCGCCCGAAACCCCTCCCAAATCCCGTCCCTGGATATTCACGAAGAGGTTCTTCAGCGGTTTCATGTTGTAGTGGCTGATGACCGCCGCCTTCCTCGTCCGGCGAATTTCCATGAGGTTGCTTATGAGCTGTGGCTCGAGATGGGTGGTGAGCAAGCGAGAATAGATCTCGTCCGAAGGATAGCCCACGTTGATGTTCATCAGCCAGTTCCGGGAATCAAGCTTGAACTGGGGACTCTGCACCACGAGCGGGTAGTTGATGGTCGTAGTCGGATCCGCCCAGTAGTTGGCAGCCACGACGTAGCTAGAACTCAACTGATTCAACACATTGTCGGCGACCTGCTTTTGCGTCATCCCGAGGTCGAGGGCGCGAATCCGGTCGACCTCCATGTGGAGATAGGGTTGCTTCATCTGATAGATGGTGGTGTCTACCGCACCCGGAATTTGCCGGATCCTCTTCTCCATCTTCACGGCAACGTCGCTAATCAGCTTCTCGTCCTTCCCCTCGATCTGAATATCGATCGGGGCGGCCGATCCGAAGTTCAAGATCTGGTTGACCATATCTGCGGCCTGGAAGAAGAAACGGCAGCCGGGAAATTTCAGCGGCAACTCCTCCCGCAACTTTTTCATGTAGTACGGCGTCGGGCGGTGATCCTCCTTGAGCGACACCAAGATCTCCCCATCGAAAGTCCCCTCGTTGATCGTGTCACTGTAGGCGAGGGCTGCGGGATAGAAAAACGGGATTCCCATGTTATCGACCACCGAGTCGATCTCCTCCTCCGGAATCTGGCTACGGATATAGCGCTCGATCTGGCCGAAGATCCGCTGCGTCCTCTCGATGCGGGTGCCCGGTGGAGTAAAGACGTGGAGCCGGAACTTCCCCGCGTCGACCGATGGGAAGAAATCCCGCCCGACCACGGGTAGAACGAGACCCGTCACCGCGACCAAGACCCCGAAGAGAACAAACACTGCCGCACGATGGTGCAGCGCCAAGCGCAAGATCGCGGCAAAACGGTCGCGGAAGGACTCAAAGCGCTCTTCGAACTTGTGGTGGAAGCGCTGAAACCTGCTCGCAGGCTTTCCTTCGGCCAACTGGCGATGCTTCTCCTCTTCCTCCGCTGTGATCAGCATGTCGGCCATCGTCGGGACAAGCGTCCGCGAAAGGAAATAGGAAAAAAGCATGGCAAAGACCACCCCCAAAGCCATGGGAGTGAACAGAAACTTGGGCGGCCCCTCGAGAAAGATCACGGAGGTGAAAACGATGCAGATGGAGAGAGTCGCCATGAAGGCTGCGTTCGCGATCTGCGCCGCCCCATCGAGGATCGCCTGAATGAGCGGCTTCCCCAGTCCGTGGTTGCGATGGATGTTCTCCACCTCCACGGTCGCGTCGTCCACCAGCACGCCGACCGCGAGCGACAAGCCGCCCAGGGTCATGATGTTGATGGTATACCCCATCCGGCTCAGGATGAAGAGCGCGACCAGGATGCAGAGAGGGATCGAGGTAAGGACGATGAGGGTGCTCCGCCAACTGCCCAGAAAGACCAGGATCATGATTCCGGTCAACGTCGCTGCGATCAGCCCTTCCTTCACGACGCCCTGGATCGACTCGCGGACGAAGACAGACTGGTCGAAGATCGGACGGATGTCGACGCCTTCGGGTGCCGCAGCCAAAGACTTCGGAAGAAGCTTTCGAAGGTCGCCGACGAGCTGCAGGGTCGATGCCATGCCGTTCTTGAGCATGGGGAGGACGACCGCGGGGACTCCGTCGACATGGGCGACATTCCACTGAACGGCGCCCCCGTCGCGCGCATGACCGATGTCGTGCAGGTAGACGATCTGCCCGTTCACCTTCTGGATTGGAAAGTTATTGAGATCGACTACCTTCTTCGGAACGTTATTGACGCTGACCAGGTAGTCATACTCCCCGATCTTGACGTCGCCTGAGGGAAGATCGACGTTCTGATCACTCAGCGACCTCATGATGCCATCTGCGGTCATCCCTCTGGCGATGAGTTGGTTGGGATCGGTATCGACCATGATGAACCGTGGAGTTCCTCCCCAAGGCGGAGGCCAGGTCGATCCGCGAATGGTGGCCAGATCCCTCCGCAGCACATACCAGGAATAGTCAAAAAGCTCTGCGGCCGATTTGGTCTTTCCGCTCACGGCCACCTGGATCACGGGAACCTCGGACGCGGAGTAGCGGAGCACATAGGGAGGGGTGGTCCCCAAGGGCATCCGCTTGATGACGGTCTGGCAGATCCCCGCCGTCTCCGCAAGCGCCATATCGATGCTGGTCCCCGGCTGAAAGTACATTCGAATGACGTTTAGCCCATAGAGCGTCCGGGATTCCACCCGCTGTACGTTGTCGACATACTGGGTCAACGTAAACTCGCTGAAGGTGGTGATGTAATTGGTCATATCCTCCGGGGTCATGCCCTGGTAGAACCAGACGACGTTGACCACGGGGATGTCGATCTCGGGAAAGATGTCCGTCGGCGTCGTCGTGATGGTCATCAAACCCAGGACGAAGATGAGCGCCGCCATCACCCCAATGGTGTAGGGCTTGCGCAATGCCAATCGGACAAGCGCCATCATAGCTGAAGTTACTCCCTTGAACCCGAAGAACCTTGCTAGACGCTGGAAGAATTCCGGCGATGCTTTAAGGCCGCGTTAATGGTTGCATTCATGCGTGGGCGGCCCCTTTTTGTCAAGCGGCCGGTCGCCCGCCGTAGGGCAAAAATAAAAGACGTTTACTTCTTTTTCTCTTTTAGCGCAACTGCCCACCTGTTAACGTTGCATTATCATGACAGTTCACCTCCCCGAGGCAGCAGAGAAACTCAGTCCGATCGGAGGGCGGCTATCCGTTGCCCTGGCGGTCGGAGGGGTCTTCTTCTGGATCGCGGTCGGCTTCCTCGAACTGATCCTTCGGGCAGCGGACAGCCAGACCGAGCTCACTTCCGAATTTCTCGGCTTGTGCGCGGTGACGGGCTTTATGCTCAATGCCTCTGGTGTCTTGGTCGGCGCCTTGGCCTTAAGCCGAGGGAAGACGTCCAAGGTATCCTCGTCGGTAGGAGTCGCCGTCAATGCGCTGCTTGCCCTCGTAGTCTTGGCTTTCATCCCGCTCTTTTGACGACCTTTCCCGCAACTCCCTAACCGCCATTTCTCACAAATTTCGTAGCCGAGGCGCCGCAAATGGGCTTGGATGCAAGGCGCGGCGCCGGTTTTCCCCCGGACCTGTATGAGAGGCATACTGCGAGGATGGAAAACCAAGCCCAACGAAGCAGACGAGCCTATTTTGCAAGCCGCAGGAGAAAGCTTGTGTGGAGTCGAGGAGTGGCGCGGTGCGACGTAGGAGAGCCATAGCGGGAGCTGCCCCTTTCGGTATGACAGTGCCTGAGTATCTCTCCCTATCGGCCGTTTCCACTCCCCGCTCATCAAACCGAACAGGCGGATTTCCCGCATTCGGCTTCCGGACAAGGTTGGCGCAGGATTATGCCCACGGTAAGCTCCACGTACAGCTCCCGAGGGAGAGGAGGTCGAACTTGCCTTCGCTTTCTCGTGCAACGTCCTCTGGAGCTTCCGAACACGCAAGGGAGGTTGTAGGCGTACCGCCACTCTCCGTTCTCGCTCCTTCCGACGTTTCCCTTGAACTAAGGCCCCTTCCCTCCCTCGGACTTTCTCCGAGCTCACAGGTAGTATGGACCTATCCGACTCCCATCTGGTCCCGCTTCGGCCCCTCGCAGGGCAGCGGTCGGTCCGCTCGGGGCCAACCCGAGCTCCCGGCCAGATGGGCCTCCCGTGTTGATGCATCGTCCTTTGCCCGCATGCCCTCGCCCAATACCCCGGCGGCTCTCCCCAGTGCTTCGATTGCTCTCCTTCCCAGGGAGACAACGGCCTTCGCTTCTTTCTCACGAGCTCGGCGTCCGCATTGCCCGTTTCGAGGCTTTGTTCAGCGTTCACTTTCCTTAGGGCCTGCTTGCTCGCTGACCCGCTTCCCGGGCCTTTTCCCCCAGAGGCTTCGACCGCTGGCGTTACCACCAGTAGCCGCTCCGAGTGCTTCCGGCTGGAGCAATAGTTGCCGGGTGGAGATCACTCCCTCCCCACTGGGCGATGCACCCTTTTCACGGCGCACGAGAAATGGCGGCTAACCAGCCTGTCCCGTGCATCCTTTTTCACGCCGCACCAGACATGCTGGTCAAAGGCCGTGGCGAACCCGATAGCTCAACCGGCCGATCCGCCGGATGATCGCTTCGTTGACCGGTCCGAGCAGGGGGCTCCCGCGGGGAAACGCAAAGGCATAATCGATGCGTTCCAGCGTTCGTGGCACGACGTCGATCTCTCCGGCATAGGTGGTTCGCACCAAATAACGTAACGTGGGTTCGCGCAAGACAACCGCGTCGATTTTTCCGGCAACCAGAGCGGCCAGGCAATCCTTGGCGGTCGGCAATGTCAGGGCGCGGATCTTTTCCCCGGACAGAAACTTTTCCCCAGTCCCTCCCTTGACGCACGCCAAGCGCAACCCCTCCAATCCCCGTTCCTGGAGGGATTGGTTGCTCATCTTTTCCACCGCAACGCCCGCCGTCACCCACGCGGTAAAAAAGGAGATCAAGACAACGCCCACGAACATCCAGACCAAGGCAATTGCTCTCCCCTTCGGAGTCCGGGGCACTTTGTCCCCATAGCCGATCGTCGTCATCGTCACGGCTGCCCACCAGAAAGCGCTTCCGATACCGTGGAGCGTCCTGCCGCCGAAATGGTCCGGATTCTCCTCGCGCTCCACCAGCCAAATCATGATGCCGGCAAGAAGGGTGAGGAAAAGCAGCCCGCCCATCACGTACGCGAACTCCCGGCTGAAGAGGAAGTGAAGGACCGCCCACGCGGTGCTCGTTCTCTCAGAACGAAAGGCTAATGCCAGCGCAGACGGATAGTACGGGTAACTGTACGAAATCTCGCGAGCCAGCTCCGGAGTGACGGCCACTCCCAGCGCTACGAGATCGACCCGGCCTTCTTTGAGCTCCTGGACCGCGGCGGCGGGGCCGCTCGGCAAATCGACAAAGCGATAGGCGAGCCCGAGATCCCCCGCAATCTCACGCCACAATTCAATCGCCATGCCCTGCCATTCGCCCGAAGGGTCTCGCCAGGCGAGCGGAGGCTCTTCGCTCGTTCCGACGCGCAGCACTCCGGCGGGAGCGGGAACGGCGCCGAGGCGGTTGTCGGTCGCGGCTGCCGAAAAAAGATCCCCACCGAAGAGCCACAAAGAGCCGAACAGGGCGCTGCTCGCCCACGCCCGCCAGCGTCGAGTGCGATCCCCGCTACGATCACGCACCATGGCTGCCGCGCCGCCTTTCTCCTAGCCTCAGGACCGCCCATGCATCCGAAAGCGCGGTTCCGTTAGTTCTCGGAAGGGCCCTGCCCGTGATGCCCCGTTCGCTTGCCGGTTTTGCCGATGGCGGATTCGACCGCCTCTCTCCAGCTCCCGAAGAAACGTCGCTTACAGGCCGCCGCAAACAGGGACGGCTCCCGGTTACGCACCTTCGTGCTGGTCAACGGCACTCCTAACTTCGCCAGGATACGAATCTGATTGAGGATCTCTGCCTCGGTCCAGCGCTTCCGCTTCCGAATCTTCGCGTAATCCAGCCCGGCCCGCTCTACGGCGGCGCCCCAACTCCCGAACCGCCGTCTGGCGGTGGCGATCAACGAGTTGGCCCGCTCATCCATGTACTTGGAACTTAAGTCCTCACCCTCGGCATGGAGGTGCCGGATCTCCTGCAGGATATCCGCCTCTTTCCAGGAGCGATATCGATAAATGTCGGCGGGAGCAAGCCCGGCAGCCAGCAGAGCGTTCTTCCAACTACCAAAGTAGGCCGGCCGGATCGCGGCATAGACCATCGGTGCGTATGGACTGAGCATCAATGACCGGAACGAGAGGTCGGTTCCCTGCGCATGAAGCGAGCGAATCCGCTCGACGATGCTCTCTTTTGACCATCGCTGGTAACGCCGAACTTCTGCATACGAAATTCCCGCGGCTTCCACCGCTTTGCCCCAACCGCCGAAGTAGCGGATTCCGGCAGCGAGGAGTTCCTGATAGTGCTGCCGCATGTAGTGCGAGTAGAGGGGACGCCCCTGTGCATGCCACGCACGGATCTCCCGAAGCAGAATGTTCTCGCTCCATTCGCGATTCTTCCCTTCCAACGGAGCTTCGATCGTTTTCATCGCTTTTAAAAAGCAAAATAATCCTTGGGCATTTCCCTGTCAATTACTTTCCCTTATAACAGCATTTGGCGTGCCATTTGCGAGGCTGTTTCGCAGATCTCTTTCAGCTCTTCGCGAATCCGCGTGGGAGCAATATCGGACAGACAAGCGACGGACCTTGCCTGCGGACAACGAGTCCGCCAGCAGGGCGCGCAGGTCGTCGGAGCGGAGAGCACGCGCACATCTTTTCCCACGGCCGCCGATTCCCTCCAGTCCGTCGGACCGAAAAGCACGAGCGTCGGCACTCCGAGCGCTGCGGCCAAATGAGCGGGACCGGAGTCCGGACCGACCGTCGCCGCCGCATTGCCCAGGAGTGCCTTCATCCGGTCATTCGAAAGGTGTCCACGGAGGTCCACTACGTTTTTCTCCTCAAGCGGAAACCATGGACCGATTCCGATCACCACGAAGCGGACCTGCGGAAGCGATCGTGCGAGCTCGCCGTAATATCGCCAGGGCCAGAGCTTTGTCTTCCATCGCGCATAAGGGTGGAGAACCACGTACCCGCCCTTCCGCAATCCTGGGATGTCCAGAGGTCCCGCCCTCAAGCCGTAATCCAGGGGCCCGGCTGGCACCCGCAAATACCGAAGAAAGGCGAGATATCGCTCCCGAGCCGGCGGAGGCGGAGGCATGACCCGTTCTCGATAGAAGAGGATAGAGCCTTCTCGCCCGTTCCACGGACCGATCCGTCGCTTCGCCCCGCTCAGAAAGCAGAGAAGACCGCTTCGCAGAAGGCCCTGCATGTCCAACAGCAGGTCATAATGCTCTTGGCGAACCGAGGCAAGACAGCGTGCGAGATCGCGGAGCAGAGCGCCCAGCGTCTTCCTCCGGCGGGGGAATTCCAGAAACCGATCGATCGCCGGGTGGTTTGCCAGGAGGTCCCGGTACGCCCCAAATGCCATCCAATGGATCTCCGCCGAGGGCCAGCGGCGCCGCAAGCCCCCCGCCACCGGCAGTGCCTGGATGACATCCCCAAGAGAGCTGAACTTAAGAATCAGGATCTTGCGCACAGGGAACTCTCCTTCCCCAATCCATTCCGGCCGAAAACCGAAATTCGCCGCGCCGATCGCTCTATCCTTTTGTGCGCTGTCTGGTCTTGACATATGTTCCGCAACTCTATAGAGAATAAACCATGCCCATACTTCCCTCCATTGTCGCGACGATCGGGCGCACGCCTCTCATTCAACTGAATCGGATCACGCGGGGAATCGATGCCACCGTAGCACTCAAGGCCGAGTTCTTCAACCCGCTCGGCAGCGTGAAGGACCGGATCGGTGCCGCGATGATCGAAGCCGCCGAAAAGGCGGGCCTCCTTACGCCGCAGACCGAAATCATCGAGCCGACTTCCGGAAATACAGGGATCGCCCTGGCCTTTGTTGCCGCCTCCAAGGGATATCGCCTCACCCTGACCATGCCAGAAAGCATGAGCCTGGAACGCCGCACCCTGTTGTCCCTCTTGGGAGCCGCCCTGGTGCTCACGCCGGCTGCGGAAGGAATGGCGGGAGCAATCCGCCAAGCCATGATCCTGAAGGAAAAGCGGAGCGACTCGTGGATTCCCCAGCAGTTCGAGAATCCCGCCAATCCGGAAATTCACCGATGCACCACGGCGGAAGAGCTCTGGTCGGATACGGGAGGGGCGATCGACGTTTTTGTCTCTGGAGTGGGTACGGGCGGCACGATCACCGGAGTGGGAGAGGTGATCAAAGCACGCAAGCCCACTTTTCGCACGGTCGCCGTGGAGCCGCTCGGTTCCCCTGTAATCTCGCAGGCGTTGCGCGGGGAGCCGCTCAAGCCGGGTCCACACAAGATCCAAGGAATTGGAGCGGGCTTCCTTCCCAAGAATCTGAACCTCTCCATCGTCGACGAAGCATTTCCGGTCGCCGATGCCGATGCCCTTGCGATGGCCCGCCGATTGGCGGAAGAGGAGGGGATCCTGGCGGGCATTTCCACGGGGGCGACAGTGCATGCCGCCATCGAAGTAGCCAAACGGCCGGAAAACCGCGGGAAGCGGATCGTCGCGGTTGGAGCCAGCACCGGCGAACGGTATTTGAGCACCGCGCTGGCCGAAGAAGCCCGCCGCCGTGTGGGTTCCGCCTAACCTGCCTATCGCACAACGTTCGTGCCCGAGGCGCAGCGGATGGGCCTCGGTGCAAGGCGGGGCGCAGGTTTTCCCCCGGAGTAGTATGACGATATACTGCGAGGAGGGCCAAAAACCCAAGTCCCAACGAAGCAGACAGCTCTATTTCGCAAGCCGCAGGAGAACGCTTGGGAGATAGGCAGCTTAACCTGCATATCTCACCAGTACGAGCATAGGGGGAGGCAAAAAATCCGGCAAAAGGGCATAGGAAAGGCCGTCTTTCCCTGGTATAAGTGCGTTAACAAGACGTTACTACAACCAGAAAAAAGAAACGGCCTTCGATGACAGAGTGTATCCAAGAGACTTTTGCGTTTACAGATCATTTTTCGCGACGAGTGGAAGCGGGATTTACCGCGGGTCGGATCTCAAGCGATGGGGGCGCAATCCTGTTGCGGGAAGCTGATCGGAAGATCGGTTTGTTAAGACGGCTGGAGGGCTGCTTCCGGGATCGACGCCATCCGAAACGCATTGTGCATCGGGTACGGGAGATGCTCGCCCAGCGCATCTTCGGGATTGCGCTGGGCTACGAAGACCTCAACGACCATGAGCAGTTGCGGACCGATCCGCTGGTTGCTCTCCTGAGCGGGAAAAGCGATCTGGAGGAGGATCTGGCAGGCAAGAGCACGCTCAACCGGCTGGAACTGGTGGGTCGAAGCGAGCGCTACCACAAGATCGACTACTCGGCCGAAGCGATCGACCGGCTTCTGGTCGATCTCTACCTCGAATCGCACCCCAGGCCCCCCGAGGAGGTGGTGCTCGATCTGGACGCGACCGACATTCCTCTTTACGGACACCAGCCGGAGCGCTTCTTCCATGGTTACTACGACTCCTACTGCTATTTGCCGCTCTACATCTTCGCCGACGATCAACTCCTTGGCGTCCGGCTTCGGCCATCGAACCAGGATGCGTCGGCGGGCTCCCTTACGGAGGTGAGCCGGATCGTGGGGCAACTCCGTAGCCGTTGGCCTGGAGTCAAGATCGTGCTCCGGGCCGATTCGGGTTTCTGCCGGGAAGAGATCATGGCCTGGTGCGAAGCCAATCAAGTCGACTACCTCTTCGGCTTCGCCCGCAATGAGCGCGTGTGTCGGACCATTGAGGCCTCGATGGAGCAAGCCCGTCGTCTGCGCGAGTCGAGTGGCAAGCCAGCCCGCTTCTTTACCGAGTTTGCCTATGGGACCTTGAACACCTGGTCGAGAGAGCGTCGGGTGGTCGCCAAAGCCGAGTACCTGGAAAGGGGAGAGAATCCGCGCTTTGTCGTGACCTCTCTTTCCTCCGAGGAGTGGCCCGCCCAAGACCTTTGCGAGAAGCTCTACTGTGCTCGTGGCGACATGGAGAATCGGATCAAGGAACAGCTCTACCTCTTTGCCGACCGGCTCTCGACCGCGCAGATGGCCAGCAACCAACTTCGCCTCTACTTCTCGGCTCTCGCTTACACCCTGGTCGAAGCGCTGCGACGGCTGGGTCTGCGAGGAACGGACTGGGCCGAGGCCCAGGTCGACACCCTCCGGCTCAAGCTCTTTAAGATCGGCACCCTGGTCCGAGTCAGCGTCCGCCGCGTCCTCCTCTCGATGAGTAGCGCCTATCCTTGGAAAAGCCTCTTTACCCACGCCTTCCGAGTGCTGCGTTGCTGAGCAGGTGTCAAAACCGCGGTTCTTCTCCTTCCGCAAAGCCTACGATCGGGCGGAGCCTTGCTCCACAACCGGCTTTTTGCCCTTTGCAGTGCTCGTGTTACGGCAAATCGAACGGAAATCTTGCTCGATTCTGCCTCACGAGGAGATCCTCGCGGCCGGAACGCCTCGCAAGCGACTCGATCAGCACCCCTCTCGTGCGAAAGCCCGTACTGGTGAGAAATGGCGATTAAGCTTACTCGTCGAGAGCGCCAAGCTCCGCGTCATCCCGCCCTCAAACCAGCGGTTCACGGCTACCGGAACAGAGCCGGTCGTTTTTGATTGCGCAGCTGCTCCTTCGGCTCAATTCTACACACTGGGGCGGTACCCCGCGCATCATAGATACCGCATGATCGATAACGACTCTGCGCTCAAGCTCTACTTGCGGGAAATCAGCCAGATCCCCCTCTTGCGGCGGGAGGAAGAGGTGGAGTTGGCGCATCGCATCCAGAAGGGCGATGCGGCCGCCCGCCAAAAAATGATTCAGGCCAACCTGCGCCTGGTCGTGAAGATCGCGCACGATTACTCGACCAGCGGTCTGCCTCTGCTCGACTTGATTTCCGAAGGAAACATCGGCTTGATGAAAGCCGTCGATCGCTTCGATCCTTCCAAAGGCGGGAAGCTGAGCACTTATGCGGCCTGGTGGATCAAGCAGTCGATTAAGCGTGCGCTCGCCAATCAGAGCAAGACGATCCGCCTGCCGGTCCACCTCGTGGACAAGATCGCACGCATGCGACGGGTAGCGATCCGGCTGGCCGAGGAGTTCGGCCGAGAGCCGACCGACGACGAACTCGCGAATGAGATGGGCATTGCCGCTTCACGGGTCGGAGAGCTCCGCACGATCGCCATTCAGCCGGCTTCGCTCAACGCGTCGGTCGGGGAAGAGGAGGGCGGCACGTCCCTCGGGGAGCTGGTCAAGGATGAAAACGCCATTGATCCGTCGTCTATCATGCAAAGCGAGAACCTGAAGAAGACCGTGATGGAGCTCTTGCCCGCCCTGGATGCCAGGGAACGGAAGATCCTCGCCCTTCGATTCGGGTTGGAGGGAAATGAGGAGATGACCTTGGAGGAGATCGGCAAGAGATTTCACGTGACCCGGGAGCGGATTCGCCAACTCCAAAACATCGCCCTGCGGAAAGTGCGCCGCGCCCTGGAAAAGAAGGAGAAGCGTCAACTCGTCCGATGACTTTCCTTCTCAAAAGCACTCTTTCCCGATTGAAAGCGAAGGTGCGGACCATTCCCGATTTCCCGGAAAAAGGGATCCTCTACCGCGATATCACCCCCCTCGTCGGAGACGGTCAATTCTTCCGCCTGGTGATGACGATCTTCCTAGAACGATATCAGCGTCGAAAGATCGACAAGATCGCCGCGATCGACGCTCGGGGCTTCATCTTCGCCGGAGCTCTGGCCCATACCCTCGGCATTGGGCTCATCCCGATCCGGAAGAAGGGCAAGCTCCCCTACCAGACTTTCGAGATCGAGTATGCCTCCGAGTACGGCCTCAATACGTTGACCATCCACCGGGATGCGGTGGCCAAGGGCGAGCAGGTGCTGATTCTCGACGATGTTCTCGCCACCGGCGGCACCGCGGAGGCGGCCTCGAAGCTCGTCGAGCGCTGCGGAGGCACCCTGATCGAACTGGGTTTCCTGATTGAACTGTGCGGGCTCAAAGGCAAGGAGCGCATCTCCCGATACCCGGTCTACTCGATCCTTCAGTTTCCTTAGCCGCGGTTTCTCCCAAGCGTTCTCCTGCGGCTTGCGAGCAACCCCGCTTTACCACCGGCAGGAGAACATTCGTGAGATCTTTCGATTACCCCTTGAAGGCGAAGTAGACGGCGGCCACCAGGAAACCATAGGAGACGAAAAGATTCCATCGAGGGACGGCCCCAAAGAGAAAGTAGGCCATGACCGTGAAGACCAAGAGGGTGATGCACTCCTGCATGACCTTGAGTTGCGTCACGGAAAACTCATACGATCCAATCCGGTTGGCTGGCACCTGAAAGACATACTCCAATAAGGCAAGCCCCCAGCTTGCCAGAATCGCAAGCAGGAGCGGCTGGTCGCGAAACTTCAAATGCCCGTACCAGGCGAGAGTCATGAAGATGTTGGAGACGACCAGCAGGAGCATCGTCTTCATGCTTAGCCTGCTTGTGAACCGCCAATTGAGCCTGGATGTCTCCCAAGCATTCTCCTGCGGCTTCTGAAATAGACCTGTCTGCTTCGTTGGGACTTGGGTTTTTGGCCTTCCTCGCAGTATGTCGTCATACAACTCCGGGGGAAAACCTGCGCCCCGCCTTGCATCCAGGCGCATCCGCCTCGGGTACGAACTTTGTGAGACATCCAGGCTAGGGAAAGATCCGGTTTCCGGCCCCGGCGGCGGCCACGGAGTTACCGTGGCCCGTCGGGGAGGCTCATCGAGATTTTCTGGTAATCCGCCGGGGGCTCGAAGAGATCGGTCGGCTGCGGGCCCGCTTGATACTGATCCCAATCGACCACGGTCCTCCCGTCCACCGGAGCCATTCGTAAAGGGAACTTGCCGGCTTCCTCTACCCAGATGTAGGCGCTCTTCTGATTTCCTTTCATCCGGTACTTCGCGCAGGCACGTCCGCGGATCGTCTCCTTCCCTTGAAACACCCAAGAGGCCCCAGCCTCTCCGGGAAGGCCCAGGTTGGCCGCAGATCCCGTGTCCCGGTAACTGCTCTCCAGGACGAGCTTCCTTGCCGGAAGGATCGTGTAGACTTTCTTCTGATCCTTCCGCAAGATGATGATCGGCGTTTCGGGACCTTCCTGGGATTCGAGCCGAAGCTTATCGCCATCCCGATAGAGATGCTGCACGATCGCCATTCCCCCATCGACCTGAGTGGTCTGAATCACGGAAAACTGGTTGCCCAGGGTGTATGGCTCCCTCGCCTGTTCGCACCAAGCGGGCAAAGTCCCGAAGAGGAAAAGAAGAGCGCCGAACGGTACCCGAACGAAGACTCCCGGCGAACGGCGGTCCATGGCTCGCGAACGTACCGGCCTTTTCGAGGATGGGCCAGCAACAAATACGGCAACGGCCGGAAAACCAGGTCGATCAGCGGCAAGCCTGGATCGTTGGGGAGGAGTCCGGAAAGGCCGCAAGGCGAAGCTGGCCGCAGGCCGCAAAGATCTCTTCCCCTTTCCGCCTCCGCACCGTGACGCGGCACCTGCTCTCGAGCAAGAGATTTTCGAAGCGGTCTACCTGGGCCGGGGAGGGGGAGTTCCATGGCAACGAATCTACCCGGTTGTAGGGGATCAAGTTGATCTTCGCCCGCAGCCTGCGGGCGATCCTGCTCAAGCGCGCAGCTTCGTCCTCCGAGTCGTTGATTCCGGCAAGGAGAATGTATTCGAGGGTGATCCGCTGCCGCTTCTTTCGGCTGTATTCGTCGCAGGCTTCGAGGAGCAGTGGCAGCGGATGCTTGCGATTGACCGGCATCAGGCGGGAGCGAAGGGCATCGCTTGCCGCGTGGAGAGAGACGGCGAGCCCCACGGCCAAGGGCTCTTCGGCCAGCCTTCGGATCTCTGGAACCAATCCGCTGGTCGATATCGTGATCCGGCGAGGGCTCATAGCCAAACCCCAAGGGGCCGTGAGAAGCCGTAGGGATCGCAGGAGGACCTCCCAGTTTGCGAGCGGCTCGCCCATCCCCATGAACACCAGGTTGTCGACGCGCCTTCCCACGATCTCTTCGGCTTGCAGGAGTTGCTCAACGATCTCGCCCGAGGAAAGGTTGCGCCGGAAGCCAAGAAGGCCGCTCGCGCAAAACACGCACCGGTAGGCACAGCCCACTTGGCTCGAAAGGCAGAGGGTTAGCCTCCGGGAAGCGGCATCGGATTCCGCAGGAATCAGGACGCTCTCGACCGCCTCGCCCCCTTTTAACTCCCAAAGAAGCTTCTGAACGCCGTCGCCGTTCTGCAGCCGGCGAGCCAATCGCAGGGAGCGCAGCTGGTAGCGGCCGGCCAGTTCCGTCCGCAAAGGGAGAGGCAGGCTCGTCATCTGCTCAAAAGAAGTGGCGCGCTTTCCAAACACCCATTGGCTCAGAACCCTCCGACGATAGGCGGGGCCGTTCTCCATCTCCCACTCCTCGGGAGCCTGGTCGAGAAGATGTTGCTTCATGACAACGCGATCTCTTCACCCGCCTCGCTTCTGGGGATTACGGCAAGGGGATCGTGATTCCCTGCTGCCGCATGTACTTCCCATTGCGATCGGCATAGGAAGTCTCGCACGGTTCCGCCGCTTCTAGAAAGATGACCTGGGCCAATCCCTCGTTGGCGTAGACTTTCGCCGGTAGCGGGGTCGTGTTCGAAATTTCCAGGGTCACATGCCCTTCCCACTCCGGTTCGAACGGGGTCACGTTCACGATGATCCCGCACCGCGCGTAGGTCGATTTTCCTAAGCAGATCGTGATCACGTTCCTGGGGATCCGAAAATATTCGACACTCCGCGCCAAGACAAAGGAGTTGGGAGGAATGATGCAGGCATCGGCCCTGACATCCACAAAGGAGCGGGGATCGAAGAGCTTGGGGTCGACCACGGTATGGAACACGTTGGTGAAGATCTTGAACTCATTGGATACGCGGAGGTCGTAGCCGTAGCTGGAGAGCCCGTAACTGACCACCGGCTCTTCCGCGGAGGCCCGTCGCACTTGGGTTTCTACGAAGGGTTCGATCATCCCCTCCTCCAGCGCCTTTCGCCGGATCCAAGAGTCAGAGTGGACGCTCATCACTCTGCTTCTCCACGAACACCCGCTCTTCCGCCAATTCCCCGCCCGGCTTGCGCTTTTCCGACAGAATGGTCCGGTAGACGATCCCCAGCAGAGAGAGCGGAACATAGGAGAAGATCGCCGCGCAAAGCGCGGGCAGCAATCCCGGCGTGACTCGCGACTTTCCCCGCCGAGCTGCCTCGAGCGAACAGCGAACGACCTTCTCGGGAGCGGTCCACATGAAGGGCGGGCCACCGATCTCCTTGAGATCCTCCGGACGCCGTGCCGCATTCCCGAAGAACTCGGTAGCCACCGCCGCCGGGCAAACTTCGGTCAGAGTGACGCCGGTGCCTGCCAGCTCCCATTCCAATCCGTGAGAAAGACTGTGGACGTAGGCCTTGGTTGCCGCATAGGCCGAATAATACGGAAGCGGGCGCAAGCCCGCAATTGAGCCGATGTTGATGATGCACCCTTTGTCTCGCCGGATCATCCGCGGCAGCAACCACCAGAGGAGAAGCGTGAAGCTCTTGACGTTTAGGTCGAGCATGTCGCGGAGGCGGCCGAAGTCAGCGCGATAAAAGAGCCCGAAATCTCCCACTCCCGCGTTGTTGACCAGCAGATCCACCTCGACCCGTTCGGTCTCCAGTAGATCGATCACCGCTTCGATCCCTTCCGGAGCGGCCAGATCGGCGGGAGCCACGATGATCTGCACCTTCCGGTGGCTTTGCCGGATCTCCTCCGCCAGCTTTCGAAGACGTTCTTCCCTACGAGCGGTGAGAACCAGGCATGCGACCTCCGGGGCGAGTTGCCGGGCAAACTCTGCTCCCAGCCCGGAAGACGCACCGGTGATCCACGCCGAGCAGCCTCGAAATGATTGCTTCGCCCCTCGTCCCATTCTTCCTACTTTCCTATTCGACCCGGTAAAATACGACCGAACGGGCCCGCTCGCTGTGAAGCGGGACCTCCGAAAGGAGAATCATCTTGTCCCCGGAGGAGATCACGCCTCGCTTCCGAAGCTCTCCCTCCGCGATCGCGATTCCTTCCTCCTGGCTCGCAGGATAGCGGGACACGATCGGCTCGGTTCCGTAGCCAAGCATGAGCCTCCGACAGAGATCCTCCTCCCCAACAAAGGCGTAGATGGGAGAGCACCGAGGCCGAAGACCGGAGACCGCAGTCGTGAGCTTGCCCTGACGGGTGAAGACGCAAATCGCCGCTGCCCGGACCTGATCGGCCAAGTGAACGGCTGCGCTGGCGATCTTTTGCTGATCCTCGGTCAAGTCGGCCAATGCCGCATAGCCCGCTCCTCCGCTGCGCTCTGTCCGCTGAATGACCCGGTCGAGGACGGAGACGCACTCGAGCGGGTAACGGCCCGCTGCCGTCTCCCCTGAAAGCATCAAGGCATCGGCCTGTTCGTAAACGGCATTGGCGATGTCCGTGATCTCGGCACGCGTGGGGACCGGGTTCTGGGTCATGCTCTCCAACAGATGTGTCGCCACGATGACCGGCTTCATCTTCTGGAGGCAAATCTTTACGATCCGCCTCTGAATGATCGGAAGCTCCTCGAAAGGACACTCGATCCCCAGATCTCCGCGGGCGATCATGATCGCATCGGCCGACTCCAGGATTTGAGGCAGGTTCCGCACAGCCGCTTGGTCTTCGATCTTCGCGACGATGACCGCCTTCGATCCTCTGGAGATCAGGATCTGACGCAACAGATCGACATCATTCGCCTCCCGGACAAAGGAAAGAGCAAAATAGTCCATCTGGCACTCCACCCCGAGGTCGATATCCTGCAGGTCCTTATGGGTCAACGGGGGAAGATTGACCCGGACTCCAGGCAGGTTGATGTGGCGCCGGCTCCCCATCACTCCAGGTGTCACCACCTCGCAGCGGACGCGGAATCCCTCTTTGTCGAGCACCTTCATCTGAATGACTCCGTTATCCACCAGAACCACGTCCCCAACCCGCAAATCTTGAGCCAAATCGTCGTAGTTTACGGCGACGGATCGCTCATCGACACTCGGATCTCCACGCACCGTGAAGGTAAACTTGTCTCCGGGATGAAGCTCAAGCCGGGCGGCCAGATCCCCCGTGCGAATGGCTGGCCCTTGGGTGTCGAGAAGGAGCCCCACGTTTCTGCCGAAAGAGCGGCTCCGCTCGCGCACGAACGCGCTGATCCTCCGAACCCAATCCGGAGAAGCATGGGACATGTTGAAACGGAAGATGTCCACTCCGCGGGCGATCAACTCTCCGATCCTTTCCTCGGACTCGCTCGCCGGGCCAAGCGTGGCGATGATCCTTGTCTTTCGCTTTCGCGACAGCTCGATCGCAACCGCTTCTCGATGCTCCTCCTGCCTTTCCCCCAGGGAAACATCCAAACTCTCCGCCTCGAAGGGCTGCGGCCCCGGGGCTTCTCCTCGCGAACTCATCTGTCTCTTCTCCCGGCAGCAATCCCCAGTTCTCGCAGCTGCTTCGGCTCGACCTCCGACGGCGAGCCCGTCATCGGATCCACGCCATGCCGATTCTTCGGGAAAGCGATGACGTCCCGAATCGATTCGGCTCCGGCCATGAGCATGACGAGCCGGTCCAGGCCGAGCGCGACGCCTCCATGGGGCGGAGCGCCGTAACGGAAGGCTTTGAGCAGATGGCCAAAGCGCTGCTCCTGCGTCTCTGGATCGATGCCCAGCACCGAAAAGATCTTCTGTTGCAAATCCGCCTCATGGATCCGAATGCTGCCCCCGCCCAACTCCGTCCCGTTGAGAACGATATCATAGGCTAGAGCCCTGATCTCGCCGTAGTGCCCCTTTTCCAGGAGCGGCAGGTCTTCGGAGTGCGGCCGGGTGAAGGGATGGTGCATGGAGGTCCATCGGCTCTCTTCCCGATCGTAAGCCAACAGCGGGAAATCCGTCACCCAGAGAAAATTCCATTCCGCGTTTCCTTCCCTCTTGCCGGAGAGATCGGCCAGTCTCAGACGGACGCGGCCGAGAATCTCGCAAGCGAGATCCCACCGGTCGGCAGCGAAGAGGATCAGATCGCCCTCGGCGGCCCCCAGCATCCGGGCAAGCGCATCCCGTTCTCCGGCCGTGAGGAATTTTCCGATCGGCGACTTCCATCCGGAGCTCTCCACCCGGACGTAGGCCAAGCCCTTCCCTCCGAGGCTGCGGGCAAGATCCTCGAGTCCGGTCAACTCTGAGGCCGCGATGTGGGCGAGCCCCTTCCCGTTCACCGCCTTGACGACTCCGCCTTGATCCAGAACGGCCCGGAAGACTTTGAGATCCGACTCGCGAAAGATCTCGCCGACATCATAAAGTTCGATCCCGAACCGGAGATCGGGCTTGTCGCTGCCGTAACGATCCATGGCCTCCCGGTAGCTCATGCGGGGGAAGGGCAGCGCCAGATCGACGTCGAACACGTCGCGAAAGATCTTCCGCAGCATCCCTTCCACCCAGAAGTGAATGTCCTCGGACTCGACAAAGGATGCCTCCAGATCGATCTGGGTAAATTCCGGCTGCCGGTCCGCCCGCAAGTCCTCGTCCCGGAAGCAGCGGGCGATCTGATAGTAGCGCTCGATTCCCGCGACCATCAGAAGCTGTTTATATTGTTGCGGGGCTTGGGGGAGGGCGTAGAAGGAGCCAGGGGTCAGCCTGCTCGGAACCAGAAAATCGCGCGCTCCTTCAGGCGTGCTCTTCGAGAGGACCGGGGTTTCTACCTCCAGGAATCCCTGCGCATCCAGGTATGCTCTCACCGCCCCGCTGACCCGATGACGTATCTTGAGGTTTTCTAGCATCTTCCGCCGTCGCAGATCCAGGAAGCGGAAGCTGAGCCGAAGATCTTCATTTTCGACGACCCCATCGAGCGGAAACGGGAGGGGCGAGCACGGACCGATGAGCCGGACCGATTGGACGATCACCTCGATCTCCCCGGTCGCCAAGCTGCTATTCTCGGTGCCCTCCGGTCTCCGAGTCACCTGCCCTTCGACTTGCACGAAATCCTCAGCATGCAGTGCCTTCCCGATCTCCGCGGCCTCCGGATGCTCCTCTGGATGAAATACGATCTGGGAAACCCCCTCCCGGTCCCGAAGATCGACAAAGACAAGCCCGCCGTGGTCGCGCCGCCGATCGACCCAGCCGCACAGCCGTACATTCTTGCCGGCGTCGGCAGCCCGCAATTGTGCACAATGGTGGCTCCGCCACTGGTTCGCGATTCTCATCCCGATCCTTTACACTCGGAGAGCTCCGACAGGGGCGTCCCGCCGCCCGAATCGGCCTCTCCGCCTACCGTCTGCAGAAGCGATCCGATCGCGTCGAGGGCGACGACTTGGCTTTTCCGGGAAGCCACCTCCCGCACTTCCGCCTTCCCTTCCATGATACGAAAGTCCGCCACCATGACATGGCGGGCGCCTACGGCCTCCGCCCGCTCCCATTGCTTCTTGGGCTTGGCGGCATGGAGCGGGTAATCGACCGAAAAGCCCTGATCCCGCAGCGAATGGACCAGCCGAACGGCGGCGGGACGAACCTCTTCCTCGGAAATCACGACGAAGAGCTCCGGCGGCGGGATTGTCGCGCGAAGCTTTTGCTTCGCCCGAAGCAGCTCTCCGAGAACCACGTCCCCCATCCCAAATCCGACCGCTGGCATCCGCTCACCGCCGAGCCGCTCCAGAAGATCATCATACCGCCCCCCCCCCGCGATGGCCCGGAAGACGCCTTGCCGGTCAAACACCTCGAACACGGTGCCGGTGTAATAGGCGAGCCCCCGCACTACGCGGTAATCGTGCTCAGCGAAGCCCGAGAGCCCTCGCGTGCTCAGCCCCGCCAAGATTCGCTCGACCGGCTCCCAGGGCTCCCTCTCGTCGATCAGGCGAAAGACCGGAGCGGCCAGAGGACCCAATGCCTCCTCGGTCTTTTCCCGCGGCTGCCTCTCGATCTTGTCGATCGCCTGAAAGAACCCGTACCGCTCCTCTTCCTTCAGCTTGTGCCGCTCGAAAAACCGGACCCAGAACCCACGGTCGCTCACCCGCACCACGAACTCCTCCGAACCCAGGCCAAAGCCGCGCAAGAGGTCGATCAGCAGAGAGAGGATTTCGATGTCCGCTTCGAGCGATTCTTCTCCCAGGATATCACAGTTCCACTGGAAGTGCTCACGCAGCCGGCCCCGCTGAGCCCGCTCATACCGGTAGAGCTGTGGGATCGAAAACCATTTGAGCGGCTTTCGATAATCTCGATGGCGTGCTTGGACCATGCGCACGAGGGTCGGCGTCATCTCCGGCCGCATGGCCACCAGCCTTTCCCCTCGATCGGCAAACTGGTAGACCTGATCCAAGATCTCGGAGCCGGATTTCTTCCGATAGAGCTCCACGGGCTCGAGCACCGGGCCATCGTACTCAACGAAACCGTAGCGCCGGGCGGTGCTCCGCCAGCGGGATTGGATGGCTTCCCGGAAGACGAGATCCTCCGGGTAAAAATCGCGAAAGCCGGGAAGAGGCTGCATGATACGGCTCCCGCTCTTGACTCAAAGCGGGCTGGCAAGCCCAGGCACTATTCCGAATCGGAGGCTTCAACGCGAGCTTTTTTCCCAGCATCCTCCTGTAGAAGCTCCTGAGTGACCTTTTGCAGGATTCGCTTGACCTGCTTCCCTGGTTTGAAGCGGACGACCGCGCGAGGGGGAATCGTGATATCCCGTCCGGGACTCCGTGGATTCCGGCCAACTCGGGCGCGACGCAATGCGACTTCGAACACACCGAAGTTCCGCAATTCGATGTTCTGCCGATTCCCGAAGCTTTCCATGAGAATCCGCAACAAGGAGCCCAGGACTTTGGCCGCCTGCTGCTGCGGAAGTTTCGTCTCCTCCGCGACCTGTACCACTAAATCCCTCCGTGTCAGGTTTCCCATAGATTAATCCGTTGTGGCGTCCTTCACCGGAAGCCGTTTCTACCGAAAGAATAGTCTGAAACTGAGCTGGCACAACCGAAAAAAGCGGGGGAAAGGCCGTTTGCCGCCCATGCAGCCTAGCCTTGCATGGGCGACCAGCGAGCGAAATTTCCCTCCTCGGCTTGCAAATCCAGGCGCGTCTGCTTTCCTTGGGCTCGGCATGCGCTTCTTCCCGCTTTTCATGCAGCAGTCCCCCTGCCGAAGCTCTGCCTTCCTCCATTGGGGACTACGTCTGCGGCTGCGGTTCCGCTGAGAGCTTACATTTATGGGAGAACGGTTTTTCCTCACGACGGCGATCGATTACGTCAATGGCTCGCCCCACCTAGGACATGCTTATGAGAAGACCCTTGCTGATGCGCTCGCTCGCTATCAGCGGCTCTGCGGCCGATCGGTCTTTTTCCTGTCCGGGGTCGACGAGCATGGGCAAAAAGTGCAACAATCCGCTCGGGCTCTGGGGCTGGCTCCGCAGGATTTCTGCGACCGGCAGAGCGCCCTCTTTCGCTCGCTTTGGGAACGGCTCGACATCTCCTTTGACCGGTTTGCCCGCACCACGGACCCCTCGCACAAGGAGACGGTCCGCTCCTTCCTGCGGGAACTTCAGAGCAGAAACCTTCTCCGCTTCGAGGAGCACGAGGGCTTCTACAGCCTGCGGCAAGAGCAGTTCGTCACCGAGAAGGAGCGGGTCGAGGGCCGATGGCCGGAGATCTTCGGCGAAGTCGTCCCGATGCGGGAGCCCAACTACTTCTTCCTTCTCTCGCGATTCAGGGAGCGGATCCGCCGCGAAATCGAATCTCGCCCGGACTGGATCCTTCCCGAATTTCGCCGCAACGAACTGCGCGCCGCCTTGCAGCGGCCGCTGCAGGAGCTCTGCATTTCCCGGCCCAAGAGCCGGCTTTCCTGGGGCATTCCTCTGCCTTTCGACGAGCAGTATGTAACCTATGTCTGGTTCGACGCCCTGCTCAATTATGTTTCTTTCGCCGAAAACCCGGACGGCGGCTCCTGGTGGCCCGCGGACCTGCAGATCATCGGGAAAGATATCCTCGTGCCCGCCCACGGCATCTACTGGCCCGCGATCCTTGACGCCCTGGGGCTCCCCCTCCCGCGAAGGCTGCTCGTGCACGGATGGTGGCTCAATCGGGGAGCCAAGATGAGCAAGTCGACCGGGAATGCGATCGATCCACTGCCCTACCTGGAGCGCTACGGATCGGAAGCACTCCGTTACTTCCTCCTGCGTGAGATGACCCTTGGCAACGACGCCGACTTCTCGGATGAGAAGTTCTTCCAGAGGTACCAGAGCGATCTGGCGAACGATCTTGGGAATTTCGCGCATCGCTCCCTCTCGATGATCGCCCGGTACCGAGGAGGACGGGTCCGCGGGTGGATCGACTCGCAGGCGGGCCAGTCCGAAAAGGAACTGGCTTCCGCCTTCGACGAAGGCGCCTATCGAAGCGCCTTTGACCAAGGCGACACGAGCACAGGACTCTCTGTTGCGTGGGCTTTCATCGGCCAAGCCAATCGCTATGTCGACCAGGCCGCTCCGTGGAGGGTTGCCCGTTCTCCCGATTCCGGCGAACGGCTAGACGTAATTCTTGCGACTCTGGCGGAGACGCTTCGCCGGATTGCCGTCTGCATCGAACCGGCACTTCCCCGGAGTAGCCGAAAGCTCCTCCTCCAGCTGGGCATTTCCGAACGCCCCCTCCTCTCCCGCTCTTCCTTTGCCCCATCGAGGGAAAGCTATCCGGTCGGGCTTCCCGAACCCCTATTCCCCCGGATCGAGGGATAAGCCTGCCTCGCCTCACGAGGCTCGCATCCGAGGAGCGGCGAATGGGCCGGGATCCAAGGCGGGGCGCCGGTTTTCCCCCGGAGCGGGATGACGACATCCTGCAGGGAGGGAAAACCAACTCCCAACGAAGCAGACAGGCCCATTTCGCAAGCCGCCGGAGAATGCTTGGGAGAAATGGCGGCCAGATCGGAAAACAGGGAGATTTCCTCCCCGCTCATGATCTTGCCATTGCCCCGGGGAGTTCTCTCTGTCATTCTCATGCCCCATGAGCGCGGAGAAACGGACGGGATGCGGTTCGGCGTTCCTGCTCGTTCTCTTGGCCCTTAGCCTGTTGCTCAATCTCTTCTTCTGGAATGCGTTGCAGATCCGGAAGGGGACCGGTCCGGAATTGAAGCCTCCGGAATTCCCGGAAGAATTTGTTGCCGGAGATCCGGACCGGGAGCAGAAGATCGTCCTGATTCGTCTGCAGGGATTGATTGCCAGGGAAGAATCGGGCCAATTCTCCGATAGCATGGTGGAGGATATTGCTCTTCAGCTCCGGCAGGCCCGAGAGGACCGCCGGGTCAAATCCATCCTTCTGGCGATCAATTCGCCGGGCGGAGAGGTCGATGCGAGTGATGTGCTCTATCACGAGATCCAACGAACGCGGCGGGTCAAGCCGATCGTCGTCTACATGGAGTCGGTGGCGGCCTCGGGAGGCTATTATGCGGCCATGGGCGCCAGTTACCTGATGGCAAACGACCTCTCCCTCACCGGGAGCATTGGCGTCATCTTGCAGAGCTTCACCGTCAAGGATCTGCTCGACAAGATCGGCGTCAAGGCGCTGACCCTCAAGTCGGGCAAAATGAAGGACATTCTGAATCCCACCCGGGAGATGACTCCGGAGGAGCAGGCCTATGTTCAAGGCCTGATCAACGAGAGCTACGATCGATTCGTCGGCATCGTCTCCCGGGAACGGCACCTGGATCTCAATCAGTTGAAGACCCACTGGGCCGACGGGAGAATTCTCTCCGGATCGATGGCGCTCCAAGCGAAGTTGATCGACCAGATCGGCTATTTCGAAGATGCCGTCGACAAGTGCAAGGAGCTTGGCAAGGTCAAGACGGCACGGGTGGTCCGGTACACGCCTCCTTTTCGGTTTTCGTCGCTCCTCCGCGGCCTCTTCGGGGCGGAAGCCCGGACAAAGAGCGCGGTCCTTGCCGCCAGCAGGCTTCCGCTGGTCTCCGGACGCCTCTACTACCTGGCACCGACCGTCTTTGGATCGGGCGGATTCCTGCCGTGACAGCCCGACAGCCGACGTTTTCATCCCGGGCGTCCATTCTCCTGGATCGATCGCCTCGGCCAGGCTCGGCTTGTGCCCGGAATGAATGAGATCACCCCCAAGCTCCTGCACCACTACGGAGCGATCGTCATCGGTTTCGTGTTGGCCAGCGTCGCGGCCGCCTCAAGCTTGGGCATCGTCTTCCGCCGGCTCCGATGCGCGGGGATGCTTCCCTACGGACAAGCTCCGACGATCCCTTTCTCCACGATCGAGCTCATCACCGTATTCCTATTCCTGATCTCCGGAGTCTTTTTCTCGGCGGGCACTCTCCTTGCCCTCGTCGCCATCCTGCTCTTGGTCCGCTTCCACCGGCTCGATTTCGCCACCTACTTCGGCACCCGACGCCTCTCTCTTTGGCAAATCATCGCAGCCGGCTTTTGGATCGCGATGGCGGCCGATCTCCCTCTCCGGCTCCTTGCCTGGCTCGGTGAACTGGTGGGGAAGGCGGTTGGCGTGCCAGCGCCTCCGCAAGCCGCAGTCGAGCTGTTCATCCGCACCCGTAGCTGGCACCTCCTTTCGCTGCTTCTCCTTTTCATTCTCGTGCTCGCGCCGTTCGGAGAGGAGGTACTCTTCCGCGGATTCCTCTACGTCTATTTGAAAAACCGCCTCTCGCGCAGTGCCGCCCTTGTTCTGACTGCACTGCTCTTTGCCTTTCTCCATTTCAATTGGCCGACATTCCTGCCTCTCTTCTGCTTTGGGCTGCTGCTCGGCGCCGCCTATGAATTTTCGGGCTCGCTCCTGCTCTCCGTTGCCATCCACTGCTGGTTCAATAGCTTTACAACTGGGCTGTTGCTCTTGGCGAAGTTCGGTTGAGGAAACGAGGAGAAACCCGAGAAGGTTCCGATGACACGGCATAAACCGGTTGCCCGTCCCCATTCCCTGGCTGCCCTTGGCGAAGACGGATTGCTGCGCCTCTTGACCCGCCGCTGGCGGCATGGTTCCACCGTGCGGACGGGAGTCGGCGACGATTGTGCCGTGCTCGAAGGACGAAGGAAGGACGACTTTCTGCTTTTCAAGACCGACTCGGTGGTCGAAGGGGTTCATTTCTCTCCGGAGACCCCGTTGCGGCTGGTGGGGCGCAAGGCTCTCGCTCGAGCGTTGAGCGACGTTGCCGCCATGGGTGGGCGTCCTCTCTACGCCTTGATCGCCCTCGCCCTCCCGCCGACGTCCGCGCCGGCTGCCGTGCAGGAGATCTACCGGGGAATCGAGCGGCTGGCCCGAAAGTTCTCCGTGGAGCTTGTCGGCGGCGAGCTTTGCCGAAGCCGTCAACTCGTTCTCACCGTCGCTCTGCTGGGGGAAACGGCGGGCCACGCTCCTCTCTTGCGCTCCGGCGCCCGTCCGGGAGACGGCCTCTATGTGACGGGCAGCCTCGGCGGAAGCCTGGAGAGCGGTCGGCACCTCCGATTTGTCCCGCGGCTGCCGGAAGGCCGGTGGCTTGCCCAAGGGCATTGGGCCACCTCTCTCATGGACATCAGCGATGGATTGGCTTCGGATCTGCCCCGGCTCGCTCGGTCTTCCCGCATCGAGTTTTCGCTCCAAGAGTCACACTTTCCCCGACACCGTGGCTGCTCTCAAAGCCAGGCGTTCCGCGACGGAGAAGATTATGAGCTTCTCTTCACGGTGGCGCCGGAACGCGAAGCCGCGCTCCGAAAGGAGTGGCCCTTCCCGACCCGCTTGACTCGAATCGGCGTCTGCCTTCGCCCCTCCGCCCTCTCTCGGAAGCAATCCTTTCCCCATGGATTCGATCATTTCCACCTCTCCTGAAGAGACCGAGCGATTTGGCCGTCGCCTAGGGGAAGAGTCCTCTCCTCATTCCGTCTTTGCTCTCTACGGCGAGTTAGGAGCAGGCAAATCGACGCTCACGCGCGGGATGGCCCTCGGGATCGGCGTCCTGGAACCCGTCACCAGCCCGACCTTTACGCTGGTTCACGAATACCGGAGCGGGCGGCTCCCCTTGGTTCACGTTGACCTTTACCGACTGGAAGGGCCTCAGGAAGCGGCGGCACTTCATCTCGAGGAGTTCTGGGCCGAGCCGGTGGTCGTCGTGATCGAGTGGCCGGAGAAGATGGAAGATCTCCTGCCGCGGCAAACGGAGCGATGGGAGCTCTTGCTTCTTTCCGAAAAAGAACGGATGATCCGCCGGAAGTTGGCTTAACGCGTCACTCGGCCGAAAACCAGTTCGGGCTCCCACGCTCCGATGATTCTAGCCTTGGAAATGTCTTCGTCTTTGGGCAGCCTGGCGATCGGCGAGGGGGACCGAATCGTCGAGGCACGGGAGTTTAGAGGCAGCCGACAGTTGGCTGCGCTTGTTTCGGCCTTGCGGGAACTGCCTCTGGCATCGCTCACCATCGAGACCGTAATCGTGGGCCTAGGGCCGGGCTCCTTCTCCTCCATCCGCGTCTCGATTGCCGCTGTCCAGGCGATCGCCTTTGCCAAGGGGGCACATCTCCGTTCTCTCTGCAGTGCCTGGTCTCTCGCGCTTCGACATCCCGATGTGGCGCAACTCGGCGTATTTGCCGACGCCAGGCGGGGAGAGCTCTACGGAACCCTCTTTTCCTTCGGCCGGCTCGTGCAGCCCACCGTTGCCTTTCCGAGAGAGCAGCTGCCGAAGATGCTGCAAAACGTCGATCTGGCCGTTTCGGCGGAGGAGCTTGGACCCGGTCTGCTCCGCGCTTACCCGCGGGCCGAGGATTTTCTGCGGCTCAAGGAAGATCACTCGGCTTTTTCGGAAGATCCGTTTCCCGAACCCATCTATTTGCGCGGCCCGCTTGCGCCGGAGGCCGGAGCTATAGCGCAGCTTTCATGAAAGATCGCCCGTTGCGCTGTTGGGCGGAAATCGACGGTTCCGCACTTCGCCATAATCTCAGCGTGGTTCGAAGCAGGATTCCGCAAGAGACCAAGCTCGTCGCCGTAGTCAAAGCCAACGCATACGGCCACGGCCTCGTGCCGGTGGCCAAGGAGCTCGTCGAGGGAGGGGCGGATGTCCTCGGCGTGAGCAACGTCGAGGAGGCTGCCGAGCTCCGCGCGGGGGGGGTGGCGGCGACTCCCATCCTCTTGCTGAGCGCCTGTCTTCCGGGGGAATTCCCGCAGGTGATCGAATGCCGCGCCTGGCCCACCATCTCGACCTATGAGGAGGCCAAGCGCCTCAACGCTGCGGCTCAGAAATCCGGGCGGCGCGCCACCGCTCATTTCAAGATCGATACGGGCATGGGGAGGCTCGGCCTTTGGGGTGCCGAAGCCATAAAGGAGCTCAAACGGTCAGAGAAGCTCCCAGCGGTCGGCATCGAGGCGGTGTGCACGCACTTCAGTTCGGCGGACGAGGACCCGGAAAGAACAGAGGAGCAGTGGAGGGAGCTTATGCGCTGGCGCCCGCACTTCGCCGACAAGCCGCTCCACGTCGCGAACAGTGCCACCCTATGGCGCAAGACCGTTTACGCCTGCTCCTTTGTCCGGGTCGGCCTCGCCCTCTACGGCCTGCCACCCATGCCTTTCCTGCGACGGCTGCTACGGCCCGTCATGTCGTGGAAGACGCGCATCACCCTGCTGCGCCATCTTTCCGCTGGACGCACCGTCAGCTACGGAGCCACCTATCTCCTTCGGAAGGCACAGCGGCTGGCGACGCTCGCCGTCGGATACGGGGATGGCTATTTCCGCGCGCTCTCCAATCGCGCGCAAGTTTTGGTGCACGGGAATCGCTGTCGCGTTCGCGGTCGGGTGACGATGGACCAGACGGTCGTGGATGTCAGCAGTGCCGCCGGATGCAAGGTCGGGGACGAAGTCGTTCTTCTTGGTGCACAAGGCGACCTGGTTATCCATGCCGAGGAGTTAGCCAGGATCGCCGGAACGATCGGGTATGAAATCGTGACGGCGGTCGGCATGCGCGTCCCCCGGATCTACCGGGAGTTCCTCTCCTTGCCGCAAGGCAGTAGGATATCGGCAAAGCCCAATCTTCGTCGGACCGGATCGCGGCAGCCCCGCCTTTCGACCTCCGAGGGCTTGCCCGATCGCTCAAGAAACGCCCGATCGCCGCACGCTTAGACTTGCATTTAAGGCCGCGAAAGCGGCCTCACGCACACCTTCCATGAAGGAGGGATGAGCTTGGACTGCCCGCGCCAACGACGCCAAGGTCGCCCCTGTCTCCAGCGCAAGCGCCGCGGTGCCGATCAGATCGGAGGCACGGCTGCCGACGATCTCCATTCCCGCGATCTTGCCGGAACTCTCGTCCATCAAGATCGTGACGAAGCCTTCCGGGGCTTCGGCCGCCAGGGCTCTGCCGTTTGCCTGAAAATAGGCGGTGCCTCGCCGATAGGGACGCTTGGCGACGTGGAAATCCTCCTCCGAGAAGCCGACGGAGGCGACCTCCGGTTCGGTATAGATCACGTTCGGGATGGCGAGGTAGCGCACTTCAGCCGGTTTCCCCGCCAGGAGCTCCGCCACGGCCCGCCCTTCGGCCTGGGCCCGATGAGCCAGCATTGGACCTTCGATTAGGTCGCCGATGGCATAGACCGATGGCAGTGACGTTTGCCAAAAGCGATTGACCGCCACCCGTCCGGCCGCCGTCAGACTTACCCCTGCTTCGGCGAGTCCAAGGCCTCCGTGACAGGGTTTCCGCCCTACCGCCACCAATGCTCGTTCCGCAACAAGAGTCCGCTCTTTTCCTCCTTGCTCGATTTGAAGGGCGACCTCCGTCTGCTTGACTTCACCGCCCGCAACCCTTGTCCCGAGAAGAAACTGGATCTCCTGCTTCTCGAGCTCGCGCTGAAGAGACTTGGAAACGATCGGGCTAAACCCAGCCGCGATCCGCGGAAGCACCTCCACGACGACTACCTGGCTTCCTAATCGGCTCCAAACGGATCCGAGCTCGAGCCCGATGGCTCCTGCCCCAATCACCAAGAGGCTTTTGGGGGCTTCCGAAAAGGAGAGCGCTTCGGTGCTGCCCACAATGCGGTCGTGGTCAAATGGGAGAACGGGAAGTTCGACAGGCTCGCTTCCGGTCGCGAGCACGATGGAACGCGTCTCCAGGGTCTCCTCTCGCTCGGCCATGTGGACCGCGACCGCATGCGGCCCGACAATCCGCCCCATCCCCTCCAACACCTCGACACGGTTTTGCCGCATGAGGAAGGCGATGCCTTGGGCCAGCTTCTCCACGATCGCCTCTTTGCGCGCGTGCAGCCGCGACATCTCGATCCCAAAGCCTTTCGCCGCGATTCCGCTCCTGGGAAGGCGATCGCGGGCAAAGACGTAGGCTTCGGTCGAGGAGAGAAGTGCCTTGCTGGGAATGCAGCCGACCCGCAGACAGGTCCCTCCCAATTTCGAACAGCGCTCCACCAAGGCTGTCCGCAGCCCGAGCTCGGATGCACGGAGGGCAGCCATGTAGCCGCCCGGTCCGGCACCGATCACTACTAGGTCAAAGCCGGAACTCGTCGCCAACGCATCCTCCCGACCGCTCAGAGATCAAGCAAAAGGATCCCCGGATTTTCCAGAAATGCCTTGACCTGTACCAGGAAGCTCACCGCTTCCCGCCCGTCGATCACCCGATGGTCGTAGGTCAAGGCCAAGTACATCATGGGACGGATCTCGATGCGGCCACGCATTGCGACCGGACGATCCTGAATCGCATGCATGCCCAGGATCGCACTTTGAGGCGGATTGAGAATAGGAGTCGAAAGCAGGGAACCGAAAACTCCTCCATTGGTAATCGTGAAGCACCCGCCTTCCAGCTCTGGGAGCATCAACTTCCCCGATCTGGCCCGCTCCGCGAAATCCCGAATCGCTCGCTCGACTTCGGCGAATCCCTTTTTCTCGGCGTCGCGGAGCACCGGAACGATCAAGCCGCGGTCGGTCGAGACGGCGACCCCGATGTCGTAGCGATCGGGATAGACGAGATCGCTGCCGTCGATCTGGGCTCCCGCCTGGGGCACTTTTCGAAGCGCTTCGACCACCGCCCGAACGAAAAAGCCCATGAAGCCCAGGCGTACCCCGTGACGCTTTTCAAAGCGCTCTCCATATCGCTCCCGAAGTTCCTTCACCGCCGTGAGATCGGCCTCGTTGAAGGTCGTCAAATGCGCTGTGTTCTGGTGCGCGGACAGGAGCCGCTCGGCAATCTTGAGCCGAATGGCGCTCATCGGCTTTCTCCGCTCCGGCCTCGCGGTAGCGGCTTCCTGCCGGACAGCCGTCTCCCCCTCGGCGGCGCCAAGCCGCTCCCACTCTTCCTCCCGCAGCACCCGCCCGCGATTGGCGCTATTGGCAGAGCGGATAGGCCGCGAAGTCTCGGACGGGATAGGACGGGGCTCCTTCTCTTCCCTCTCGGCTTCCGTCGGGCCCGGCCCTTCCGCGGGAGCGGGACGAGGCTCGAGGGCCGGGGGGTGCGGCGGATGGGAGGGTGCCCCAGGCTGGCTGACCGCCCTCGCTGCCTCCGGACCCTCCTCGATCCGAGCCACTACCTGCCCTACCTCAACCTGGGTCCCCGGTTCCACAAGGGGGATAAAGGAACCCGGCGCCTCGGCATAAATCTCCGAGGTGATCTTTTCGGTTTCGATCTCTCCGAGCGCATCCCCCGGCTCGACAGGATCTCCCTTGGCCTTGAGCCACTTTCCCAGGACGCCGCCCTGGATCGACTCGCCCAGGAAGGGCATCTTCACTTCGATCGCCATTTTGCCCCCTAGGCTCCTCGGAACGCCTCCTCGCAAATCCACTCCTGTTCCAACCGGTGGACCCCGAGGCTTCCTGCAGCCGTGCTTGCCGCCTCTTCCCGACCCACGTAGCGGATCTCCCGGCCAAGGAGCGCTCGCAATCGTCTTTCGATGTAAGCCCATCCCCCCATGTTCTCGGGCTCCTCCTGGCACCAGATCACCTCTTCGGCGCGGTGGGCGGAGAGCAAGCGCAAAAGCTTTGCCTGGTGGAGAGGGTAGAATTGCTCGATCCGAAGAATCGCGGTCTCGCTCTCTCCGAGTCTTTCCCGATGGGCAACAAGATCGTAATAGATCTTGCCGGAGCAGAGGAGCACCCGGCGCGCCCCTTCCGGCCGAAGCGGATCGGGAAGAATCTCCTCAAAGCTGCCTTGGGAGAAGTCGGCGATCGATGAGGAGCAGCGCGGGTCACGCAAAAGGCTTTTCGGAGTGAAGAGCACGAGCGGCTTCGCAAAGCCACGAAGAGCTTGACGACGAAGAATATGAAAGTAGTTCGCCGGCGTCGAGCATTGCGCCACGATCAGGTTGTCTTCCGCGCAAAGCAGCAGGAATCGCTCGATGCGCGCAGAGGAATGCTCCGGACCCTGGCCCTCGTATCCGTGGGGGAGCAGGAGAACCAGATGGGACACTGTACCCCACTTTGATTCCGAGCTCGCCAGGTATTGGTCGATCACCCCCTGGACCCCGTTGGCAAAATCGCCGTACTGGGCCTCCCAGAGAATCAGGGCCTCGGGATAGTCGAGCGAGTAGCCGAAGTCAAAGCCAAGCACGGCGTTCTCGGAGAGCGGGCTATTGTAGATGCAAAAGATCGCCTGGTCCGGGCTGAGGTGCTCGAGCGGCACATACCTCTCCCGGGAATGGATATCGTAAAGAACGGCATGTCTCTGGCTGAAGGTGCCCCGGCGGCTGTCCTGGCCGGAGAGGCGGACCGGAATCCCTTCCTTGAGCAGAGAGCCGAGAGCGAGCGCTTCCGCCAGAGGCCAGAGAATGGGCGCGCGGCCTTCGATCGCCGCCCGGCGATCCTGGAGCATCCGGGCGATCTTGGGATTAAGGGTAAAGCCGGCGGGCTCTTGGGTGATCGCCCGACCGATCGCTAGCAGCTCTTCCTCTGGAACAGCCGTCTGGACCCGCTCCAGAAGGCGCGGACAAGAAAGCCTCTCCCGCAGCTTCGACTTGGCTTGGGTCGCCGATTTCCTGGACTGTGCCATGTCAGCCGCAAGCTGCGCCACGAACGCCTTCCGATAGGACTGGGCCTCCTCCCGAGTCACCTCTCCGGGGGGGACGAAACGGTCGAGAAAGACCTCGCTGATTTTGGGATGCGCGGCGATTTCCTGATAGAGAGTAGGCTGTGTGAAGCTCGGCTCATCTCCCTCATTGTGCCCGTGGCGCCGGTAGCCAAAGAGATCGACGACCACATCCCTCTGAAAGAGCTGGCGGTATTCGAGGGCGAGCCGGATCGCGAAGACCGCGGAGAGGGGATCGTCCCCATTGACGTGAAAAATGGGGATCCCGAGCATGAGGGCAACTCCGGTGCAGTGATGGGTCGAGCGGGCGTCTTGGGGCAACGTGGTGAAGCCGATCTGATTGTTGATCACGATGTGAACCGTTCCCCCCGTGCGATAGCCTTGGATCTGGGAGAGGTTGAGCGTCTCCTGCACGATTCCCTGCCCCATGAAGGAAGCATCGCCATGGATCAAGAGAGGAAGGACCTTGCGGCGCTCCGCCGTGTCTCCCAATCTCCGCTCCCAGGCCCGCGCCTTGCCCTCCACCACGGGATTGACCATTTCCAGGTGGCTCGGGTTGGGTGCGAGCCCGATGGTGACGACCACTCCCGAAGAGGTCTTGCGCACCGCTTCGAAGCCCAAGTGGTAGCGGACGTCGCCGTCGCCCAAGACCCCTTCCGGAAAGTAGTTCTCCGAGAATTCGTCGAAAATCGTCTTGAAGTCCTGCTGGAGCACGTTGGCGAGAACATTGAGCCTCCCACGGTGCGCCATCCCCATCACGATACGGTCCACTCCGTGAAGCGGACAGCCTTCGACCACCGCTTCGAGCATCGGGATCAGCGTCTCGTTGCCTTCCAACGAAAAGCGCTTCTGGCCGACGTATCGGGTGTGGAGGAAAGACTCGAATTCCTCGGCCCGCAGGATCGCCTGCAGGATGCGCCGCCGCTCTTCTCCTGAGAAGGTCTTCGCAATGTCCGTTCCCTCCAGCCGCTCGGTAATCCACCGCCTTTGGGCGAATGCCTGCATGTGCATGAACTCGACCGCAAGAGTTCCACAGTAGGTCGTGCGAAGGATTTCCAGAATTCTCCGCAACGACCGCACTCCTCCTCCTGCCAGCGAAGCCGAATCGAACTCGGCCTCCAAATCCTCTTCGCCCAATCCGAACCGTTCGAGTTCCAATTCGTCGAAGGCAACCCGATTGAACCCGAGCGGATCGAGATTCGCCACGAAGTGGCCCAGGGTGCGGTAGGCGAAGATCAGCTCGTAGGCTCCGCGCTGCTTGAGCAGAAAGCGGCCTGACGGCACTTGGGCGCGACGGCCAGCCTCTCGACCGGTCGGCTGCGGCGAGGCGCAGCGGGTCGAACCCTCGAAAAGGGCCCGCCAGCTAGAATCCACCGAAACGGGGTCCTGAGCCCATCGCGCATAATATTCCTCGACCAAGGAACTGCTGTAGGCCAGCGCCGCGCCGTCCCTTTTCCAAAGGCGATCCGCACGCAGCGGCAAAGTAGTCATAACGACAAGGGCCGGCAGGCGTAGAGGGAGATGGATTGCATCCTCGATCGGCCTGCCTCTTTCCAGGGCCCCGTCTCAAGCATCTTAACGCCGGGGAGAGGCATTTTCAACCTCATTCGGTTCCCGCTCATCGCCCGAGAAGCGGAGTCAGGGGTAGATTTCGGCTCCGCTCTTCCGGAACTCGTCCGCTTTCTCCTGCAATCCTTGCGCGAGCGCCGCTTCCGGTGAGATCTTCTGCTCCCGAGCGTAGTTGCGCACATCCTCTGTGATCTTCATCGAACAAAACTGGGGTCCACACATCGAGCAAAAGTGGGCGTTCTTGGCGGCTTCCTGCGGCAGGGCCTCGTCGTGGAGCGAGCGGGCCATGGCCGGGTCCAAGGAAAGGGCAAACTGGTCGTTCCAGCGGAATTCGAATCGCGCCTTGCTCAGCGCATTGTCCCACTCCTGAACCCCTGGGAACCCTTTCGCCAGATCGGCCGCGTGAGCCGCAATCCTGTAGGCGACGACTCCGGCACGCACATCGTCGCGCGTGGGAAGCCCTAAATGCTCCTTCGGCGTGACGTAGCAGAGCATGGCGCAGCCCTGCCAGCCGATCAACGCGGCACCAATGGCGCTCGTAATATGGTCGTAACCGGGCGCAACATCGGTGGTGAGCGGCCCAAGCGTGTAAAAGGGAGCTTCCCAGCAGTGGCGCAACTCCAAATCCATGTTCTCCTGGATGAGCTGGAGCGGAATATGCCCGGGTCCTTCGATCATCACCTGCACATCGTGCTTCCAGGCGATCCGGGTCAACTCCCCAAGGGTCTGAAGCTCGGCAATCTGCGCTTCGTCGTTGGCATCGGCAATGGCTCCCGGCCGCAGGCCGTCTCCGAGCGAGACGCTCACATCGTAGATCCGCAGAATGGAGCAGATCTCCTCGAAATGGGTATAGAGGAAGTTCTCCTCATGATGGGCGAGGCACCACTTGGCCAAGATCGAGCCTCCCCGGCTCACGATGCCGCAGCGACGGCGAGCCGTGAGCGGCACATAGCGAAGGAGGACACCCGCATGGATCGTAAAGTAGTCGACTCCCTGTTCCGCCTGCTCGATCAGGGTGTCGCGAAAGATCTCCCAGGAAAGCTCCTCGGGTCTCCCTCCAGCCTTTTCCAGGGCTTGGTAGATCGGCACGGTACCGATGGGCACGGGACTCGCCCGGAGAATCGACTCCCGGATGCGGTGAATGTTCTTTCCGGTCGAAAGGTCCATGACCGTATCCGCTCCCCAGAGAATCGCCCAGACTAGCTTCTCGACCTCTTCCTCGATGGAGGAGCCGATCGCCGAGTTGCCGATGTTCGCGTTGATCTTCACTCGAAAGTTCCGCCCAATGATCATCGGCTCGCTCTCGGGATGATTGACGTTGGCGGGCAGGATGGCCCGGCCGGCTGCGATCTCGTCCCGAACGAACTCCGGGGTGATCCAACGCGGAATGCGCGCTCCCAGAGGAGCCCCGGGCAATTGGAAGGAGATCGCCTCGCGGTCGCGTTCTTCGGAGGCACGTCTTTCCCGGCCCAGATTCTCCCGGATCGCAACAAACTCCATCTCCGGAGTCACGATCCCTCGCCGCGCGTAAGCCAACTGTGTGATGGCGTTCCGCTTCGCCCGCCGCGGCTGTCGGAAAAAGGAAGGAGGGGGCGTCCCGGAGGAGATTCCATTGCGATGCTCCTCCCTTTCCTTGTGCGGCCAGGAAAGATAGCCGTCGTCGATCGGCTCAGACGCACGGCCGTCGTAGGGTTCGCTGTCGCCGCGAGCCTCGATCCAGGGAAGTCGGATCGCGGGAAGGCCCTTTCCGCGCTCCAGCGCCACCTCCGGGTCGGAATAGGGCCCGGATGTATCGTAAAAACGGACGTTCGGGTTGAGTTCCCGGCCTCCGTCTACCAAACGAGTCGGTTCCTGACGCACTTCCCGGAACGGGACCCGCACACCGGGATTCGCTCCGCAGACGTAGATGCGCTCCGACTGCGGGAAGTAGGAGAGCAGCGCTTCCGGATTGAGAAGAGGCGATCCTTCCGACCGCTGACGATTCGGTATCATAATGTTCTCCCTGGCCAATACGGAAGGAGCCGAAACCGAATCCGGGTGACGCGAACTACCGCTCTCGCCACTCCCTCCGCCGGCATGACCCGGATCAGGTTCTTCGGGTCGCCACTCCCTTGGCGGCGTGGTCCTGCACGTCGCCATTTGGGGAATCGCCTCTCAGCCGTTTCCGGCTCCCCGCGCCAATGGATGGATCTTAACCGATCCGTCGCCATTTGCAACCGCACAGCGATCCACGGTTGGGAAAGGTCAACCTCCGCCGTTATCGCCGGAATGCTTCTCCACCAAGGCGTAGGCCGCGTGATTATGGATGCTCTCCATGTTCTCGGCCTCGACTCGATACCAGAGGACGTCGCAATGGGAGTTCAAGCGGACCGCGACATTGCGCACCAAGTCTTCCACAAAGACCGGGTGGTCGTAGGCGTGCTCGGTGACGAACTTCTCGTCGGGACGCTTGAGGAGGGAATAGACCGGACTGCTCGCCGAGCTCTCCACGATCTCGATGAGCTCCTCGATCCAGATCGGCTCACCGGACCGGATCGACGCGGTCACATACCCGCGCTGGTTGTGAGCGCCGCGATCGCTGATCGCCTTCGAGCAGGGGCAAAGGGTCGTCACCGGAATGATTGCGGTCATCACGAAATCGGTTTCGGCACCGCACGCGGCGGCTTCAAAGCGCACCTGGTAGTCGACCAGCCCCTCGGCCCCGGTTGCAGGGGCCTTCTTTTCGAGAAAATAGGGGAACTCCATGATCAAATGGGCTACCTCGGCGTCGAGCCGCTTCTGTAGTGCGTGGACAATGGAGAAGAGGTTCCTGACATGAATGAGCCGCCCATGCGCATTGAGCACCTCGACGAAGCGGCTCATGTGGGTTCCTTTGAAATGATGGGGCAGATCCACAAGAAGGCTGACCGTCGCCACCGTCGACTGCGTCGCAAAGCTTCGATCTCGAACTTCGATCGGATGGCGCAGTCCCTTAACGCCAACGCGGTCGATCCGGATACGCCGGTGATCCTGCTGGCTCTGGCAGTCAACGAGAAGCATTCCACGGTCTTGGTTTTTCATGGGAGAAAAAGGTTTCTTATCGTACTCACTTTGCGGGCTGCCGCAAAGCGCCTTTCTTCCCCCATCCGCGGCAAAGCGGGGCGCGCTTTTCACTTGGAGCGCCCTCTCCCCCCCGGTTAATTTACCGCCGGGCAGGTAGCTCAACGGCAGAGCAGGTGCCTTTTAAGCACTTGGTTCAGGGTTCGAATCCCTGCCTGCCCACGGTTCCCCGGCGTCGCAGAAGACCTACCGCCCCTGGCTCTCTTCGTGAGTGCGGGCCGTCGTTACGTCATGGAAGGTGACCGGTTTCCCGTCGTTGCCCCACGACTGGCGGATGTAGGTGAGAAGCGCGGCGACTCGATTATCCGCGACGGCACGCGTACTCGCTTCCTCCCAACCGTCCACCGCAATCCTCCTGGGGCACGAGTGCTCCTTGACCGGTCCTTTGTGCCCGTTCAGGACGATGACAACCGCCCGCTCCGAACCTCCGGCAGCCAACTCTGAACCGACCAGACCCGGAACGGCCCCTGGTATCCCTTTGCCCGCTTCTCCGTGGCAGCTCGCACAGTTATGCCCGTAGAGTACTTCCCCCAGGCTGGGGCAGACGTCTTTGCCGTAGATGATCCCACGGACCGAGATTCTGGGCACGCCGATCACTCCTCGTCCGAAGATCGCACCGTCGGGCGTCATGCCCCTCTCGGGATCAAAAGGCATGAGGTATAAGGTATCCCCGGTCTCGTCCACCAAGCATACTCCCTCCAATCCCTTCTTTTCCCCGGAGACGAGGTTATACTTCGCTTTTGCGGACACGGAGTAATCCTGAAAAGCCTTTACGATACCCTCACCTGGGAAAGAGTCGATATAGAGCTTAACAAGTCGTCCTCGAAATCCTCCAAATTGCTGCGGGATCATGAGCAAGGAAGTCATCATCGGGAGGATCAGGAGAATTGGCAATGCAATGACAAACGACCATCTCAGCCACTCGGGCACTTTATCTGCCACAAGCGCAAACAGCAATGCGGTCCCAAAGCAGATCCCGAGGATAATGAATAACACCGTAAATACAGCAACCCGCTTCAGAAGTTCTTCCGGAGGTGGATAGGATTTCCCCGAAATCATTATGGCGAGGATGCTGACCGCGACCATAAAAGTGGGAATGCTCGCCGCGAATATCAGGTTAGTCACAATGGCGCGCAGTACGCCGCGGATGACACGATGCTCGCGCCAGATTGGTTCATGGATGCGGTGCTTCAGTTGACTCACCAGATACGAGAAAGTCACGCCAGCGGGAACCCCGACTCTGAAAAAAATTAACCCTGCTAGGACAAAATACCTAAAGCTATCAAAACTCGGGGATGGAACCCCAAGGTCGATGGCAGTCAACGACTCGGAAATCACCGTAATAGACAATACCAGGCCTCCGGCCACTTTTAGATATGTGTAGGGCCTGACTTGGACGGAGTGTAATTTACTCAGAACATCTTTCCTAAAGTCGGAAGGCCTGCCCAGCAGCCATGCCTGGATACACAGCGTGATGCCGAACATCGCCAGAATGATCCCCGCGTTCATTTGAATCGTATGCGGTTTAGTTTCAGATCATTCCTGCAGGCGCGAAAGTCGTGAATGGATGCCCTCTCGCACGCCCGGAGACGGCTTTTGCGACCACGTCTGGAGATAGCAACGCAAAGAGTCAGGAAAATCGCAAGAGAAAGCAACCTCCGCGCAACGCATCCAGCCGGCGATGCCCTGCCGCAAGCCGCCCTGTCCTCAAGGGGCGGGATCGTTCCCGACTCTTGTTTGCGTTCCCCTGGCCGCTTCGCGAACCAAGGTCCGGAAATGGTCGCCACGCTCCTCGAAGTTGCGAAAGGCGTTGTAGCTGGGAGCGGCGGGCGAGAAGAGGCAGCATGTTCCCTCCGGGGTGTCGACGAGAGCGATACGAACCGCGGCTTCCAGCGTTTCCGCAAAGCGCAGAGTCCCGGCAAACGGAGGAACCACTCTCCGAAGGAGTTCCCCGAGGCGGGAACCGGTCTCCGGAAGCAGGATGATGGTCCGCAAGGATCGGACCTTCACCAAGGAGCGCGCAAAGCCTTCGAGCGGCAACCCTCGGTCTTGTCCGCCCACGATGAGTGTCCGGGCGCTCGGAAGGGCCGCAAGCGCCACCAGGGCGGACTCAGGGACCGTGGAGATCGAGTCGTTGTAAAACGAAATCTCCCGAACCATGCCCGCAGGCTCCAAGCGATGGGGCAGCGGGAAGAAGGAGTCGATCGCCTCCTGCATGGCGCTTGGCTGGATGCCTAAGACTTTTGCCGCCAAGAGAGCGGCTGCCGCATTCTTGCGATTGTGTTCCCCCAGCGGCCGGAAGTGGGAAAAATCGATCCCCGACAGCTCCTCTGGCCCGCGATAGGGGATGCGTTTGCCCGCGCCCGCATCCGTTTTCTTTTGCAATCGATCCGCAAGAGCCGGTTCATCGGCGGAGTAGATCAGGAAATCCCCTCTGGATTGCCAGCGGGCGATCCCGCTCTTCGCGCGCGCGTAGGCATCGAAGCTCCCGTGAAAGTTGAGGTGCTCGGGGTAGAGGTTGGTCCAAAGAGCGATGTGCGGAGAGCATCGGGCGAACTCGAGCTGATAGGAGGAGAGTTCGCAGACCACGACGGATTCGGAGTCGAGATCGCCCCAGACGGCAAACGGCGGAATGCCGATGTTGCCGACCAGAAAGGTCTTTCGGCCCGCGCTACGGCAGATGTGGGCCAGGAGAGATGCTGTCGTGCTCTTGCCCTTGGTTCCTGTGACGCCGATCACCGGGCAAGGTGCGAATCGCAGGAAGAGGTCGGCTTGGCCGTTCACCTTGGCCGCCCGTCCGTCCAGGGCGAGATGGCGCGTCGGAATCCCGGGCGCCTTGAGGATGAGGTCGAATTCCGGAAGCCGCCGCAACGCCTCGGCCTCTTCATACCGGTCAACGCGGAATGCGGCGAGTTCGGCCGCTTGCAAAGCTTGAGGACTCCGATCCGCGACGCCAAACGGCTGCCCGGGAAGAAAACGATGAAGGAGATCGATGGTCGCCTTTCCCTCCCGACCCAAGCCCCAGACAAGGATCCTCTTGCCCTCAAGAAAGCGCGGAAGCTCGAGAGGATCGCTCATGGAGAGACCGGAACGGGCAGAGAGGCGTGAAGCAGGGGCAGGAATTCGGGCGGAACGCCATGATTGGGATTCCAGGAAGCCAATAGCTCCTCGATCGAGAGAACGCCACCTTCCAGAAAGCCGCGCTCCTTCGCGAGCCTCACCAGAAGAGGGGGTCGAGGCTGGCGCGCGAGTCTTGCCGCTGCCGCCCGGGACTCGGCCGTCGTTCCGACGCAGGCAAACGGCTTGCTTCCCTCCCCGCCCAAAAGGGAGAGGAAGAGCGGCGCGAGGGAAGGGTCCTCGAGCAACTCCCGGCCGAAGATCGTGTCGAGCCTCCCCTTTTCGACGAAAGGGGAGAGAATCAGCGCGACAAAGAGACATTTTGCACAGCGGGCGCACCAGACCCGACCAGGGGAGCTGCAACTCCGGAAACGTTCCAGCGCTCCGGGAATGCGCGCGAAACGCTCAGCGATCTGCAGCTCGTTCCATGGACGCAAGAGGCTGAAGTAGCCCACGCTCGGCGTCACCCAACGGGCCGCGTATTCCGCAAAGTCGCGCTCGAAGGCAAAGCTCTTCGAATATTGGTGATTGATTCCGGTCCCTAAAATGGTCGGCTCGTCGGCGCTCGCTTCGTTGGAAAGAACGATCCATCGTTTGCCGAGTGCGACAGCCGTCAGGAGCGCCGCAAAGGCCAAAAGAGCGGAAAAGGGGGTATGCCCGTTCCAGAACCCTTGCCGGTTCATCTCCAAAAGCAAGGGATCGATCGTGCGTCGCGCTCCCGCCGTGCGCGAGTTCGGCAATCCAAAGAGAGCAAGCGTGCTCCGTTGCTCCCAGGATGAGTTGAGGAGAAAGGGGGTCGCCGGCTCCTGCCCTCGCGAACGCAGCAGGTCGAGGGTCACAAGCGAATCCTTTCCGCCACCCACTGGCACGAGGGTTCCGGCGCAATCGCGCCGGAGAAAGGGAGCATGGCGTGGTCCCTCAGCCCGGATCTCCACGAACTCTTCTTCGGTGACGACGATGCCGTTGCGGAAGAAGAACTCACCGAGTCCCCGGAAGTAGAGCCGCTTCCACCAGGCAATCTGCTCGTCCGACAAGTACCCCGCCTCGATCCGGATCCGCGAAGGACAAGCCGCCTTCCAGTAGCTCACCAGCTCGATCAAGCCCAGGGAAAAAACGAGCAGATCCAAGATCTCCTTCGCTGGCGGAGGAGAAGCGATCGGAAAGGAACTGCGCGGGCGAAACACCAAGGAATCCCCCAGGCGGAAGGAAAAGGAGACGGATAGCCGGTTCGAGCGAACCCGGTAACGGAACCCTTCGTAGCAAAGTTCCGCAAAGCGCCGCCACCCCGTTCTCGAAGCCCCAGCCATGTTCCGCCGACTAACTCTCCGCAAAAGCGCGATTGGCTGTCTCGAGCATCTGGAAATCGCCGATATCGAACCACTTCCCCGGGAGCCGCCACGAAAAGACAGGATGACGCCGACAGAGCCATTCGATGAATCGTCCGGGCTGATCCCGACTCTCTCCTTCCTCTAGGTATTGACGCAGGTCAGCCAGCGTTTCCGGAGGAAAGTAGTAGAGGGCGATCGCCGTGAGGGTCCCTTCGGGATCTTTCGGCTTCTCCTCGAAGAAGACGACACGTCCCTCTTCATCCAGCCGGATGTTGTTGTAGCGGCGGATCGCCTCCAGATCGCCCACATCGTAAACACCGACGATGGGCTTGCCGATCCGCCGTCCGTAGGCGACGAAATCGGAGAGAGGCGCATCGAAGAGATTGTCTCCCGCGATCACGAGGAGATCTTCGGAAATCCGCTCGCTCTCGATTACGAAGGCGAGATCGCCAAGAGCGCCAAGGCGATCGGCTTCGGAAGTCGATCCGTCGTCAACGATCCGGAGATGGAGATCCGGCCGGATGGCGCGGTACCGCTTCGCCCAGGCGGCGAAAGCCTCCGCAAAGCGGTGGTTGGTGACGACGACGCAGTCAGCCGACTCCTCCAGGGAAGAGACCCGATCGAGGATATGCTCGAGGATGGGCCGCCCCCCCACGGGGAGCAGGGGCTTGGGCTGATGGAGAGTGAGAGGATAAAGCCGGGTTGCATATCCTGCCGCCAGAATCAATATACGCATCGTCCTCCTTTTCTACTGGGCGAGCAACTCGGGATAAAAGTGCTCCGCCAGCCGGTTTAACTCTTCCAGCACTTCCGGGGCCTCTTTCCGCAAGAGGGCGGCATTCACCCCCTCGCGGGCGTCGACGGCGCGGATGCGCCGGACGGCCGTCTTCACCCGAGGAATGAGGACGGAACCCATGCTCAGCTCTTCCACGCCGAGCACAACAAAAAAAGGCAGCAAGGCAAGATTGCTTGCCATCTCCCCACAGACGCCCACCGGGCGCCCGCGCTTCCTGGCCTCGTCGACCACGCGCTGAATCAGCCGAAGCACAGCCGTATGGGGGCTCGGATAGAGAGAGGAAACCCGGTCGTTGAGCCGATCGACGGCTAGCGTGTACTGCTCCAAGTCGTTGGTTCCGATGCTTAAAAAATCCGCTTCCTCGGCAAGCAGATCCGCCATGAGAGCCGCAGCCGGTGTTTCGATCATGACTCCGCAAGGCACCTCCCCGAGTTCGCGCCCTTCCGCCATGAGCTCTTGACGAACCTCCCGCAACAGTTCGCGACCCCGGCGGAATTCGCTCACGTCAGTCACCATGGGGAACATGACAGCGACGTTCCCTTGGCTCGACGCGCGCAGAATCGCGCGAAGCTGCGTGCGAAAGATCTCTTGCGTTTGCAGCGAGAGCCGGATCCCCCGGAATCCGAGGAAAGGGTTTCTTTCCAAGGCTCTCACGGAGAGCCAAGGGAGGAGCTTGTCTCCGCCCACGTCGAGCGTGCGGATCACGAGCTGGTGCGGCTTCGCCCATCCCGCGGCCTCCTGATAGAGAGCAAGCTGCTCCTCTTCGGAGGGACCCTTCTCGGAACGAAGGAAGAGAAACTCGGTCCGGTAGAGCCCAACCCCATCGGCTCCGTTCTCCCGGATGAGCGGCAGATCCTCCGGAAGCTCTACATTGGCCGAGATTCGCACCTGCTGGCCGTCGGTCGTGACGGCGGGACCCTGCTTGCCCCGGGCCTCCCGGGTCAGCGCGACGAAGCGGGCTTGCTCGGCTTGGGCCTGGGCTCTTCTCTCCTCGGATGGCCGGAGAATCACGACCCCGGCAAAACCATCGACTAAGACCTCGGTCTGGTCCTCGATTTGATCTAAAACATCGTGGACTCCCACCACGGCCGGGATATTCAGAGATTGCGCCAGGATTGCCGCATGACAGGTCTGGCTCCCCTCCTCAGTCACCAATCCCAGCAAGAGCCGGCGATCGAGAGAGACGAGGTCCGAGAGCAGAAGAGAGTCGGCGACGATCACGCTAGGTTGATCCAGGCCGAAGCTCACGTTCTCGTCCCCTCTCAGGTTGCGAAGCACCCGCTTGCCGACATCGCGAACGTCGAGCGCTCTCTCCCGCAGGTAGGCGTCGTCGATGCGCTGCATCTGCTCGACGAAGGAACGAATCACTTCCTGGTAGGCGGCCTCGACGCAGATCTTTTCCAACTCGAGCCGTCTCCTCACCGCCTCGAGGATCGTGGGGTCCTCGACGGCCAGGAGATGGGCCTCGAAGAGGGAATCGCTTGCCTGCGACCAGGAGCGAACGAGCTCCGCCTTGGCCTGCAAGAGCTCCTCCCGAGTCTTCAGGAGGGCGATCTCCAGCCTCTCCAGCTCCACTGGTATCTGAGATAGCTCGATGGGGCGCCGCCGGACAAACTCGTGATCCCCGCGAACGACAAACCCCGGACCGACTCCAACGCCGGGGGCTGCCGCCATGCCCGCGAAGCATTCCTCTGCTCGGCCGCTCATGAAAGGGCTTTCTGGGGAAAAGAAGAAGGTTCCCGGCGAAAGAAGGGGAAGGCACGACGAACCTCCCGCCTGGAGAAAGCTAGCCTTCCTGATCGAAATTTCTCTGGACGAGATCGCACAGCGCTACCACCGCCGCCGCCGCATCCGGCCCTTTTGCGGAAACCTTCAGGCGAGATCCCTGGTTCGCGGCCAAGATCATCACCCCCATGATGCTCTTGCCGTTGACGACTTCCCCCTCTTTTTCGATCTGAATGTTCGAAGCAAAGCGGTTGGCGACCTTGACGAACATGGCGGCCGGACGAGCATGGAGACCAAGCTTGTTGCGGATCACAACCTCCGCCTCGGCTTCCGCTATCGTGTCCCCCTCCGGTTCCCCCGCGTTGCCGGCGGTTCCCTTTTCCATGGCCCTCGCTACTGCTTCCTCTTCGTGAGCTTCGTGAGCTTGTTGTTAAATTCTTGTGCGGCGTTGTGCCCCATTGCTCGAAGCTTCTGGTCAAGAGCTGCCACCTCGACCAGGGTTGCCAGATCCCTTCCAGGACGAACGGGAACGGTAACATGCGGAATGCGAACGTTCAAGATTTCATACTCTTCCTGATCGAGCCCGACTCGCTCGATCTCCTCGCCCGGCTTCCATTCCCGCAACGTGGCGACCAGATCGACCCGCTTTTCCATCCGAATGGCCTTCAAGCCGAAGAGGCTTGTCACGTCGATGATGCCGATTCCGCGGACCTCCATGTAAAACCGACTAATGTCGGGCGCTCGAGCCACCAGCTCCCGTCCCTCCAGGCAAAAGATGGTCGTGATATCGTCTGCAACCAGAGAATAGCCTCGGGCAATCAGGGAGAGAACACACTCGCTCTTGCCAACCCCGCTCGTCCCTTTGAGCAGAACCCCGATCCCCTGGATGTCGACCATGCTGCCTTGCTCGTTGATGCGCGGGGCGAAATCCATCTCCAGGCAGATGGTCACCGTGTTGATCAGCCGCATCGTATGGAGCCTCGAAAGAAAGAGCGGCGTCCCGCTCTCCTCCGCTTCCTCCAACAAAAAGTCAGGGGGTACCATGCCGCGAGAGACGATCAAGCAGGGGATCTTTCGAAGAAAGATCGCCCGCACTCGCCGACGAGCCTCGTCGGCCGGCAGGCTCCTCAAGTAGGAGGTCTCCCCCGCTCCGATGATCTGGACTCTCTGCCAGGCAAAATTCGTCAAATATCCCGCAAGCTGAAGCCCCGGGCGGTTCACCGAGCCTTCTTGGATCATCCGCCCCAACCCCGACTGTCCCGCAACGAGCTTTCCGTCGAGCGCCGTTCCGTGCTGCGCGAAAAAATCTCTCGCCGTGACCCGCGGCGACGATCCCGCCGCGCTCTCGCCTTTCCTCATTTCCGCATCCCCGGCAGGCTAGCCCGCCACATACGCACGCAATGCTTTCTCCAATGCTCTTGCTTTCAGGCAGGTTTCCTCGTATTCCGCCTCGGCGTTCGAATCCATGGTAATTCCGCTGCCGACCGAAAGGGAAATCGTTTCGGACGCCACTTCCAAGGAACGGATCGTCATCGTGAAGGCGGCGTCTCCCGAAAAGCCAATGTACCCAAAGACGCCCGTATAGAGCCCTCGCGGCTCCGGCTCGAGGAGGCAGAGGATTTCGGCGGCTCTCCGTTTGGGCGCTCCGGTGATCGATCCTCCGGGCAAGCAGGCGAAGAGAGCGCTCACGGGATCGATTTCTGGTCGCAGAACGCCTTCGATGGAAGAATGGAGATGCCAAAGATGGGCGTGGCGTGTCGCCGCCGCAAAGCGGCCTACCCGGACGGTGCCAAAGCGACAGATCTGTCCCAGATCGTTTCGCTCGACGTCGGTGACCATCAGCAGTTCTGCTCGCTCCTTCGGATTTTTCTGGAGCGGCAGCGCTGAGTCGGCTCCTGACCGTTCGGAGCGGCCCAGGGTGCCTTTGATCGGGCGCGTTTCGATGCGTCTTCCCCGAATTCTCAGGAAAAGCTCGGGGGAAGCGGAGAGCAGCCAGCCGTTCTCCGTCCGGAGGAAACCCTTTCCCGGCGGCCGGTCCTGCCCAAGCAGGGCTTCCCAAAGACGGAAGGGATCCGCAGAAAGCTTCCAGCAGAGACGGCGGGCCAAGTTGACCAAGTAGATGTCTCCAGAACGGATATACTCCTGCGCCTCCTGGACCATCGCGACGAACTCCTTACGTCCCGTCCGGGAGGAGGCGGGGGGGAGAAGGCGGGGAAGAGGATGCACATTCCTTTGATGTCTCCGCCAAGGCGCCTCCAGCCAAGGGGCGCGGCTCCTTGTCCAGCGCCGGTAGATTCCAAAGCGAAAGCCCCCGTCAAATGAGACCGTACCCATCAGCCCCCCGGAGGAGGGAGAGGGTCCGCTTCCTGCATGGGCTAGGTACGTCGCTCTCAGTCGCTCCCACTCCTCGCGCCGTCCGCGCACGACCTCGTCCGGCGCCTCTCCCACCAAAAAGCCTCCCCATCCCCAGAGAGGCGCGAAACCATACTCATTCTCCGTGCTCATGGATTGCGGCTGCGAGCATGCCTGTCTCACAAAGTTCGTACCCGAGGCGCGGAGAATGAACCTGGATGCAAGGCCGGGCGCCGGTTTTCCCCCGGAGCCCTATGACGACAGACCGCGAGGAGGGAAAACCAAGTCTCAACGAAAGAGACAGATCCATTACGAAAGTCGCAGCAGAACGCTTGGGAGACATGCGGGCTTACAGGCAAGGCTTACCAACTGGTGTGGACGGCCGCAGCACCGTTCGCCGCCAGGAGAGCGGCAATCCCCTGCGCCACGATCTCCACGGCAAGAGAGGCCAGGACAAGGCCCGTAACTTGCACGAGCAGGGCCATGCCGCCTCCTCCAAGCAGCCAGGAAATGCGGGAACTCGCGACCAAGAAGAGATAGGTGATCAGCAAGATGCCGAGTAATAGGCCCACATCGACCGCCTGGACCGGGATAGGATAGACATCGTTGTCCGTTAGCAGGACGGCGGCCAAGATGGCCTCCGGGCTCGCAATCACCGGCATCGCCAGGGGAAAAATCGCCGGGTCCTGCCCCTTGGTTGCCTTCGCATCTTCATGACGCCCAAAGATCATCTGGAGGGCGAACAAAAAAAGGATCGTCCCCCCCGCCACTTGAAAGGAGGCAACGCGCACGTGCATCGCCTCCAAGAGCAGCTGGCCAACGACAACCGCCCCGACCAAGACCAGCGCCGCATAGAGAACCGCCCGTCGGGCCACTACTGCTCTTTCGGAATCGGAAAAGCCCGCGGTGAGCTGGAAGAAGAAGCCTAAGGCTCCCACGGGGTTGACCGTCGCAAAGAAGATCAACGCGTCTTGCCCAATTTTCTGCGCGCTGATGCCCACCATCGATCTCTCTTTCAGGTCTCACTCTCGCTACGGGTAACGGGTCGCGCAAGCCGCAAATCAATTGCTTGTCAAAGGAGGAGCCCTCAGCCTCAATAGCCGGAATGCCACCCAAGAAAGCCGTGATCCCATCGGGGCTCCCTGCGCCAATCGGCCCTTACTCCCCCGGAATCGCGGCTGCGGACCTCTGCTTTGTTTCCGGGCAGCTCCCGCTCCCTCCCGCCGGCGGCCTGCTTCCCTCCGGAATCGAAGCGCAAACCGAACAGGCCATCCGGAACCTAGAAGCCGTGTTGGCGGGAGAAGGGCTGACCCTCTCCCACGTCGTCAAGACCTCCGTTTTTCTCGCCAATCTCGACGACTTTGCCGCGATGAACGAGGTCTATGCGCGGCTCTTTCCGACACCAAGGCCCGCACGCACCGTCGTCGAGGTCTCCCGGCTCCCCCGGGAGAGTCGGATCGAGATCGAAGCGATCGCGCACCGCTAACGCCTATGGATCTCCTGGAACGGCTGCGCACTACCGGGGCTCTCATGGAAGGACACTTCCTCCTTCGCTCGGGACTTCATAGCCGGCAATTTCTCCAATGTGCGCTCCTCCTGCAGCACGCCCGACTGGCCTCGGAGGTCTGCGGGATCCTCGCCGAACGAGTCCGAGACCTCTCGTTCCCGACCGTGCTTTCCACAGCATTGGGAGGCATCCCCGTTGGCCAGGAGCTGGCTCGCCACCTCGACCGAAGGCACATCTACACCGAAAAGGCAGGAGACCGGTTGGTTCTGCAAAGGTTCACGATCACTCCCGGGGAAGCGTTGCTCGTCGCAGAGGATGTCGTGACGACCGGAGGAGCGGTTCGGGAGGTCATGCAAGCCGCCCGGCACGCGGGGGGACGGATCATCGCCGTCGCCTGCCTGGTCGATCGCAGTCCCAAGCCGGTGGATTTCGGAGTGCCCCTTTTTTCCCTCCTCCGGCTGCCGATCGAGGTCTTCCCGCCGGATCGCCTGCCCGAGGATCTCCAAAGCATTCCCGCGGTTCGCCCTTAATGGAGGTTTTTATGAAGGAGGTTTTGATGCATTCGCCCGGTTGGTGGCTCCTGGCTGGCGCCATTCTGCTCGAGGTGACGGGCACGACCTGCCTGAAACTCTCGCAGGGTTTCACCCGGGCCATTCCCGCCGCCTTCGTGATCCTCTTCTACGGCGGTGCCTTTCTCTGCCTGGCTCGTGCAATGAAGAGCCTCGAAATGGGAGTCGCCTACGCGGTGTGGGCGGGGGCGGGCACCGCCCTTGCGGCGATCATCGGGATTCTTCTTCTGGGAGAAGCAATCCACTGGCAGAAGATCTTCGGAGTCTCCTGCATCATTCTCGGCGTCGCTGCGCTCCAAGCGGGACGAGGATAGCCTCATCCGTGCCGGGTCCAGTCGAGCGCCTTTTTGCGCAGCTCGTAAACCAAGCCGACTCCCAGCACGGCCAGAAAGAAGAGCATGGCAAAGAGGATCTGGGGTCCGTTGGCTAGCTCCTGGCGATAGACGACCGCCCAGGCGAAGAAGAAGACGGTTTCGATGTCGAAGAGGATAAAGAGCATCGCCACCATGTAAAACTTGACCGAGAAGCGGGGATTGGTCGGGCCGATGGGATCCTTGCCGCATTCGTAGGCGGTGTCCTTGGCGGGAGTTCGCCGTCCTCGCTGGCCGATCAAGATCGCTCCTCCGAGCATCGAGACGGCGACGACCACCGCGATCACCGTCTGTAATAGGACTGGGACGTAGTCAAGATTCATGGTAGGCTTCCGCACTTCAGCCTACGGGGAAGCCCCCCTTTGGGGAAGCCCGTTTTTTCTTCGGCTGCCGGGAAGAGGGAGAGCCAGCCGGACGAGGGCGGGGAACATCAGAGGTAGAATGCGCCTGCGCCTTTTCTTTGCCCTCTGGCCTTCCCGAAAGGAACAGATCCTTTTTCGGAACCTGGCGGACGTCCGTGGGCTGGCCTTTTCCGCCCGCTGGCTTGCGCCGGAGAAGATCCATCTCACCCTTGCCTTTCTTCCCTCGGTGGAGGAGGAGCGGGTCGGCGCCCTTTGCTCTTTGGTAGAGCGCCCGCTCCCGCCCATGGTTCTCCACCTCGACCGTCTGCTCTTTCAGCCTGCCGGAAAGGAGGGGCTCCTCTGGCTTGCCCCGAACGTCGTCTCCCCCTCCCTGGATCAGCTCGTCCGGTCTCTCCAAGAAGGGCTCTCCCCCCTTGGGCTCTCCTACGCGGAAAGGCGCCGCTTCTCCCCACACATTACTCTGGCGCGACACGTGGTTCTGCCGTGCGCTCCCGAAACAAGACGCAGGCACCCGGTCGTGCTGCGGCACCTTACGGAAGCGTTCGATTGGCCGGTTCGAGAGATGACGCTCGTCTCCTCGGAGACCCTGCCCGAAGGCAGCCGCTACACGCGACTGGCCTCCTGGGCTCTGCCAGCGCCCGCGTAAGCGAACTCCTCTTGTTTTTTCCCGGAGAAGTCCGTACGGAGGAAGAGATGCTGGCACGATATAGTCGGGAGCCCATGCGGGCCATCTGGCGCGAAGCTCGCCGTCTGGAGATCTGGCTGGAAATCGAACTCCTCGCCGTCGAAGCGCTGGCGCGCCTCGGCCGCGTCCCGGCCGAAGAAGCGGCCCAGATTCGCCAGCGGGTGCGCTTCTCCCTGGCCGAGGTTCAGAAGAGAGAGGAGCAGACCCAACACGAGATCCTCGCCTTTTTGGAGGAGATCGCCTCTCACGCGGGGCATGCGGGCCGCTGGCTTCACCATGGCCTCACTTCCTCGGATGTGCTCGACACTTCGCTCGCCCTCCAGCTTCGCGCAGCCTGCGATCTTCTCCATCAAGACCTGCTCTCCCTCCGCATCACGATCGGAGAGCAGGCGCGCCGGCATGCCTTCGTTCCGATGATTGGCCGCACGCACGGGGTCCATGCGGAGCCAATCACCTATGGCCTGAAGTTGGCCCTGATGTACGATGAGTTCGGCCGCGCGACCGACCGGCTCCTCGCCGCTCGGGAGCAGATTTCAGTCGGGAAGCTTTCCGGCGCGGTCGGCACCTATGCCCATCTGGATCCGGCGGTGGAAGAGGAGGTTTGCCAAAAGCTCGGACTCGCTCCCGCCCCCGCTTCCAACCAGATCATCCAGCGGGACCGGCATGCCTATCTGGCTGCGACCCTCGCCCTGATTGGCAGCAGCGTCGAGCGGTGGGCCGTCGAATTTCGCCACCTGCAGAGAACGGAGGTTCTCGAGGTGGAAGAGCCTTTCACGGCGGGGCAGAAGGGGAGCAGCGCGATGCCGCACAAGAGGAACCCGATCCTTGCCGAGCGGCTTTGCGGCCTGGCTCGTCTCCTGCGCGGATACGCCATGGCGGCGATGGAGAATGTGCCACTCTGGCATGAGCGCGACATTTCCCACTCCTCCGCCGAACGAGTGATCTTTCCCGACGCGACCACCCTCCTCGATTACATGCTCGCGATCTTGGACCGGCTGGTGGCCGATCAGTCGGTCTACCCCGAGCGGATGGCGGAAAACCTCGCCCAATCCAAGGGCCTCTATGCCTCGGAAGGAGTCCTCCTCGCCCTTGTCCGGAAAGGTTTGCCGCGCAAGGACGCCTACGAGCTGGTCCAGGAGGCGGCGATGAGATGCTGGCGAGGGAAGGAGCCATTCCCCGCCTACCTCCGCGAAACGCCAAGAATCGCCCAACTTCTCTCCCCCGAGGAGATCGACCAGGTTTGCTCCCTGGAGAACTATTTCCGTTACGTCCGCGACACCTTTAAAAGGGTTGGCTTGGAGCCACCGGAACCGTAGATTGCGTTCGAATGATCCGAGCCCGCGTTTTGATTCTCCCAAAGCGGACCGTTTTTGACCCGCAAGGAGAGGCGGTTCGGCATGCCTTAGGCCACTTCGGACTGGCCGCCGTCGATCGGGTGCGGGTGGGGAAGGAGATCGAGATCGAGATGCCGGGCGAGGGAGATCCGACGGAGATCCGTTCCCGGCTGGAAACGATCGCACGGGATTTCCTGTCCAACCCCGTGGTGGAGGAGTTCGAGCTCCACATCGAAGGGGTTCCATGAGATGGGGTGTCGTCGTCTTTCCGGGATCGAACTGCGATCGGGACTGTCTCTTCGTGATGCAAAAGGTCCTCGGGCAGGAGGCGATCGCGATCTGGCACGAGGAACAGGATCTGCCTCCGGTGGATGCTGTCGTCCTCCCTGGAGGATTTTCGTACGGCGACTATCTCCGGTCGGGAGCCATTGCGGCCTTCTCTCCCATCATGGGAGCGGTTGGGAGAGCCGCCCGCTCCGGCCTGCTGGTCCTCGGAATCTGCAACGGCTTCCAGATTCTCTGCGAAGCAGGGCTCCTTCCAGGTGCCCTGCTGACCAACGCCGACGGCCTCTTCCATTGTCATCCGGCTCACTTGCGCGTGGAGAACAACTGCTGCCTCTTCACCCGGAGCTTTGCTTCCGGAGAAGTGGTCCAAATGCCCATCGCACATGGCCAAGGGCGCTACTACGCCGATGCATCGACGCTCGACCGGCTGGAGCGATCCGGCTCCATCCTCTTCCGCTACTGCGACGTTCATGGCGAGCGGACTAGGGAAGCGAATCCCAACGGCTCCGTCGCGAATATCGCCGGAATTTGCAACGAAGAGGGGAACGTAGCCGGGCTGATGCCGCATCCGGAGCGGGCTTGCGAGCCCCTTCTCGCCTCGACCGACGGGCTCAGGCTCTTTCGTTCCCTCGCCTCGACTCCGCTTGAGGCTGAGCCAGGAGCGACCTATGCCCGCAGCGCCGCTGGATAATCCCGCCTATTGGGAGAGCCGATACCGCATGGGCGACGCTCCCTGGAATCGAGGCATACCCTCCCCCGCCCTTGAGGAAGCCCTCTTGCGTCTTTCACGGACGGGCCGGGTTCTTGTCCCCGGCTGCGGGCATGGTCATGATGTTCGACTCCTAGCCGAGCATGGCTGGGACGCGGTGGGAATCGACTTCGCGCCCATCGCCCTTGCGGAGGCGCGCAGCCATGGAGATCATCCACGGGTGGAGTATGAGAACGCCGACTTCCTCGCCCTTCCCGAGAAGCTCTCCGGAGCCTTCGACCTGATTTGGGAGCATACCTGCTTTTGCGCAATCCCGCCGGAAAGGAGAGAGGATTATGTCCGGTCGGCCCACAGGGCACTGAGACCCGGCGGGAAGTTCCTCGGCATTTTCTTTCTCGCTACGGGACCTCTGGAACCCCCACCTTACAGCTTTACGCTCGACGAGTTGGATTCCTTTTTCTCCCCTCGCTTCCTCATCGAGGCCGAATGGCTCCCCTCATGCTGTTACCCGGGGAGGGAGGGCGAGGAAATCCTCCGTCTGCTCACGCGCAAAGACTGAAGAGCTCGCCGTCTTCCGATCGGTATGTTCCTTCTCTCTTCCCACCTCGCTCTTCGCGCGACGACGCGACCTAGCCTAGATGTCTCACCAGCATTCTCCTGCGGCTTGCGAAATGGACCCGGCTGCTTCGTTGGGCCTTGGGTTTTTGGCCCTTTTCGCAGGTTGTCGTCCTACCGCTCCGGGGGGAAACCGGCGCCCCGCTTCGCATCCAGGCCCATTCGCCGCGCTTCGGGTACGAACTTTGTGAGACAAGCAGGCTAGAAGGGAACGGGGAGGAATGGACGTTGACTCGCGGGAGGCGAAAGAAAGACCTCCCTCTTGGCCTCTCTTCTTCCCTCGCACCCGCCTCGATTGGACAATGGCCGCGGGCCTCCTGATCGTGGCTCTCCTGCGCCTTCGCTATGCGGCCACTCTCGATCTCTTGCCCGACGAAGCGCACTACTGGCTCTGGGCAAAGCACCCCGCTTTCTCCTATGTCACCAAAGGGCCGGTCGTCGCTTGGCTGATCGGGGTGAGTACCGCTCTCTTCGGAGACTCCGTTCTCGGGGTTCGTCTTCCCAGCGTCGCTCTCTCGGTAGGAACCGGCTGGCTCTTCTATCGGCTCGGTCAGTGGCTCTTTTCTTCTTGGTGCGGCGTGGCCACGGCAGCGGTTGCCACGATCATCCCCATTTTTGCGGTCGGATCCGTGCTGATGACCATCGACTCCCCATCGGTATTTTTCTGGCTCCTGGCGGCCGCTCTTTTTTGGGAGGGGCTCGAGAATCCCGCCCTCTGGCCCTGGGCGGCGGCGGGCCTGGCGGTCGCCGTCGGATTCGCGGCGAAGTTCGTCAACTGGTTTGAGCCGCTTTCCTTTGCTCTCTTCCTGCTGAGCCGCCGGACAACTCGTTCGCGCCTCCTCTCAGGCCGTTTTTTCCTGCTGCTCGGCTCTGCAGCTTTAGGTCTTCTGCCCTTCCTGGCGTGGAACGCAGTTCATGGCGGGGCGACCATCACCCATCTCCTCCACCGAGGCGCGTTGCAAGAGCCCTTCACCATCGAACCGAAGGAGATGGCGCAGTTTTTGACGGAGCAGGCGCTCACCCTCTCCCCACTCGTCTTTCTCGGCCTCCTCTGGGCAGCGGCGGTCGGCTTCCGGGATCGCTCGCCGGCAGCCCCTTCTCTCTTCCTGGCTTGGCTTTTCTCTCCCGTCTTCGTTTTCTATGCGGTCCTGAGCCTCCATCAGGCCGCCAAGGCGAACTGGACCGTGACCGCCTCTTCCGCCGCGCTCCTCGCGGCCGTGGCCTATTGGGGTGACCAGGCTCGCCGTAGCCGATGGGCCCCGCTCCTCGTCGGTGGCGCCCTGGCCCTGGCCCTGGTTGAAACCGCCTTCCTCCACGGGCTTGGCTCCGGTCTCCTCGGGCGGAAAGACCCGCTTCTGCGCGCGCGGGGCTGGGCGGAGATCTCCCAGGAAGCCGAACGACGGGCAGCCGCTTGCCATCCGGATTTCTGGATCGCGAATGATTATGCGGTCGCAAGCGAACTCTCGTTTTACACCCATGGGAGAGAGGTCTTCGTGCCCAACTTCCGGAGGACGGGAACACAGTTTGCCGTCTGGCCGGGCTACCATCCCACACGGGGCACCAGCGCCCTCTACGTCTCGAGCGAAACCGAGGGAACGGTGCCCACGGCGTTGCTCCGCGAATTTCCCGAGGCTCAATGTCTGGGAGGGGCCTGGCGGCGATGGAAAGACCGGAGCATCGAGTACTTCCGCTTCTGGCTTCTTCGGAAGCCGGGAGACGCCTAGCCGCCATTTCTCACATATTTCGTTGTCGAGGCGCCGCGCCTCGCATCCAAGCCCGCTTTGCCAGCCGCAGGAGAACGCTTGCGAGATAAACAGGCTAAAGATCCAAGGACTCTCCCGGCGGAGGCACGACCACCTCGATGCCGGGTCTTTCCTCCCTGAGCCGCTCCTGGAACCAGGCAAGCGCCGGCGGATCCCCGTGAACGAGCACGCAAAGCCGGGGGTTCAACCGAAAGATGTAGGCGAGGAGGTCCTCTCGAATGGCGTGCGAGGTCAAGTCAAACTGATCCACCTCGCAGAGGAGCGGTCGGGGAGGCGATTCAGAATCGAGGGCTACGAGATTGCCGCGCGAGGTCTGCAAGAGCTGTCCAGCCGGAGAATTCGGGTCACAATAGCCGACAACGAGGATCGAATGGCGTTCCTCGGGGAGGAAACGCTGGGCCAGGATGTTGGACAGAGTGCGCTCGGTCATCATCCCCGAGGAGACGAGGTAGATCTCCCCCGGCTTGGGGGAGAGGTGACGAACCGTCCGGCCATCCAGCACAGTCGGAGCCACATCGCCCAAGAGACTCAATCCGGGATGCCGCCGGAAAGACCGGCTTGCCAACCGGTCGTAGATCTGCGTGAAGCTCCGGCTCAAACCCCCGATCGTGATCGGGCATCGGGAAAGCCGTCCCGCCTTCTGCTCCAAGTAGAGGGTGGCCAGAAGTTCCTGAGTTTTCCCCAGGGCAAAGACCGGAATGAGGACCGACCCCCCCCTCCGAAACGTAGCCTGGATCGATGAGATCAGCCGCTCGATCTCCATCGGCCGCCTCTGATTTTCGGGCGTCTCCTTCCCTCCGCGGGTTGCTTCGATGATGAGGGTGTCAATTCCATCCAAGGGGAAATCCGCAGGCGGCATGAGCGTCTGTTCCTGGAAGCTCACATCCCCCGTATAGAGAATCTGGCGATCCCGATGACGGAAACGCACCCCAACCGCCCCGAGAAGATGCCCACCTGGGTAGAGGCGGAAGCTCAGTGGCCCCCCTTTGGGTGCGGATTCGCCGTCGATCGAGCATTCGTAACCGGCCCGGCAAATTCGATAGGACTTCGCGGCCCGATCGACTTCCTTGTGGGTGAAGAGTGGGTAACTCGTAATTCCTAACGAAGCTCTCTGCTTGAGCATGACCTCGACCGAATTGTGCAGAAGTGGCTCTGCAAGGAGGTAGGTGGCCTCGCTCAAGTAGACCGGCATCTTTTCCTGGCGGCGCACAAAGAGAGGGAGCGACCCAACATGGTCATGATGCGCATGGCTCACGATCAGGGCATCCGCAGGCCGCTCTCCGACGGCTCCCAAGTTCGGCATGGCCTCCTCCCCATCCTTCCGCGGGTGCAACCCTGCATCGAGGATGATCCTCCCATCGCCATCGAACTCGAGAAGGTAGGAGTTAGCGCCGATCTCATTGGCGCGGGTCAAGTTGGTGAATTTCACGAACAGTAAATGGTAGAAGCCGGGCCATCCGCGACCCACTCCCGGAAGCTCAATAGATGGCGGATGCTTCGGCCTGTCAATCGAAAGGAGGGGATGCTGCGTTTCCAACAATTTTTTTCCCTGTGCTTGCTTTTTCTGGCTCGCCTGCTAACAACTTCATCCAATGAAACCACCTACACGCTTTCTGCCCGCAGCGGTCGCTGTGCTGGGCTTCCTCTCGATTGCCACATCCGGATGGGCGGCATGAGATATGCAAGATACCGTCAACCGCGCCACCAAGGACGTTCATCATTTCAAGAGCAGGAGCACGCAGACGATTCCGCACTCCGTGCTGGAACATGCCAAGGGCCTCGCCTATCTCAGGAAAAAGGAAGAAGGGTTCATCCTCGGCTTCTCCTCCGGAAAAGGCTTGGTTATGGCCAAGACCGCTCATGGCTGGTCCGGCCCAGCGGCCATGAAGAGCGGCGGGATGAGCTTTGGCCTCGAGGTGGGAGCGGAAACCGAGCAGCTTCTCTTCATCTTGAACACGCCCGAAGCCGTCGAGCATTTTGCCAAGGGACACAAGTTCAAGCTGGGTGTTGATCTCGCCGTCGCTGCCGGACCCACCTCGGAACAAGAGGTGAAGCACCACAAGGTTGCTCCGGTCTATGTCTACACCCGGAAGAAGGGCTTCTGGACCGCGGTCGCCTTCAAGGAAAGTAGCGTCGAGCCCGATCGGGGTACCGACAAAGAGTATTACGGGAAGAAGGTGACAACCCGGGAGATCCTGGAGCGCAAGGTCGAGCCCCCGGCTGGAGCGAAGGAGCTCATTAGCGCGCTCAATGCGCCTTACCGGAAGTAGGGTCGACAAAATAGAAGCTGGAGAAGGGATTTAGCGGGCTTCCTTGGAATCGAGGAAGCCCGCTTTCTTTTTACCGCAGGAAGGCGGGATTTCCCTCTGGCGAATATATGGTAGTGAGTTATCCGCATCATAAATGTGCGTGTGCGGCCGCTCTCCGTTCCGTCTTGCGATCCTGTTTATTGCTCTCGCTCTCCCTCCTTTGTGCGCAAAGGCCGTAAACGTTCCTAACGATGTCTCCACCGCCACGACTCTCCCCACCGTCCAGGTCGAAGCCTCGGACGGCGGGCATCCTGCCGGGAAGCTGCTCATCCGCCTACGCCGTCCCCATGGACGTGGTCGATACGCCTAGGGCGGTCACTCCGGTCTCAAAGACGCTGATGGAAGCGGCGGGGATCGGCCAGTGGGGGAAGTGGGACCGTTCCTAAAACCATAGACAAGCATTCCTCTACCAGGGTAGATCGTCCAGGACGCCGGCCGAACAGTGCTGCCGACGGTTCGCGTGCCGGGGTTCCGCCGGCAAAGCCCGGGTAGCGCCCAATGCCCGCGCTTTCGGGGACAGAGGCGCGGGAGGCAGTCGATTGGCTCCCGACCGGGCATGCGCTGCATGCGCCGCTTTGAGCCTCTTCCGAACGCCCGCCCAGAACGACCATACATGCTTCGTCCGATTCCTCACGGGTAGGACGAAGGTGACATAACCGCCATTGCGGGTCGGCACGATTGCCTCCCGCACGGACGGTCGCTCGGATAGACCCAATCCTCTCCGGGCGACGGCATAGGCCGCGCCCTGGTGAGAACCGATACCATGACGGCGAGCGTGGTTCACCGCGCCGATCACGGAAGTGTAGGCCGGGTTGACTTCGATCACTTCAACTCCGGCACGAAAAGAAGCCGCCTTGAGCATGGAGATCGCCTTGGCGTAGGAGAAGGAAGAGAGCGAGCGAGCCCGAACGGGATCGACCGACTCAAGCTCGACCTTCCTCTTGCAAAGATCCAATCGCTCGATCACGAGCGGCTTGCCCGATTCGGTGCAGGCCCGGACGATCTCCCGGCACGCATCGCCGATCGCGGCTTTCGCCTGCTCCTCGCTCCTGCCATAGAGATTCAATCCAAGCCGGCGAATCCTCACCAGGTTGCCGAAGCGCTCCGTTTCGGCTACCGCCAGATGGTCCTCGTTGATGTCGAGGCCGACCGCGCCGGCAAGGCGGCGTGTCACCAGGGCAACAGGTTGCGCCTCGACGCTCGCAAACACCCGCCACCCCGATCGGTCCCGCACGAAGCGGTAGCTCACCGCGGATCCCTCCCGCTCGCGGACGAGTTTCCCTGTCTTGGTTTGCGCGGTCACGATCCGGCTGGCGGAGAGCGCCTGGAGAATCGCTTCCTGTCCGTAGGCGAAGCGCACGCCCTCGAGCACCAGATGCCTGCTCGGCCCGCCCAATCCGTCCGGCAGCCGCAACCGCAGCCGCAGGCTGCCGTCCGGGGCGACTGCTTGGCAGGACTGGTTGCCCGCCGTCTCGTCCTTCGACCCGAGCACGAAGAACTGGCTGCTCC
>NZ_KB901875.1:955184-1085565 GCF_000379365.1 Verrucomicrobium sp. 3C
CTCGAGCTTCGTCCGTAGGATGGCAAGCCGCCGCTTTTTCTGGTGCAGCACGCTTGAGCCCGGCTCCTTCTTCTCAAGTCGGGCCATCGCCTCTTCTGCTCGTTGGATCCGCTCTTTGGCTTCCTCGATCCACTCGGGCCGCCTTTCCTGGATCGAGGCGATCTTGCCTTCGAGCTCGACCCGGATGGCGTTGAACTGCCGGGCGGTGAGGCCGAACCGGAGCAGGAACCACCGCTTGAGTTCGTTCAGGGGAATGCCCGCCCGCATCTTGGGGAAGAGGCTCCGCCCTGCGCGCCCGTGGAGCGCCGCATAGGCGTCGAGAGACGAAGCCTGCTCGGGTGTCACACTCAAACGGGTCTGTTAGGGGAAAACGGGAAGCTTACTCATGGAGCGCTTCGAGTGCCTTCTTGGCGCGGTTCTGGGCGGATCTCTTCCCGTAGAGCCTGGCACACAGGGAAACGATAACTTCGTGCAAGTCGGGCACGATATCGTCGGTCCTCTCGTCCGGTTCCACCACCACGACCGATCGGCTCTGCGCAGCCAATGCCGCTTCCAACTCGAAGCCCAAGCGCATCCGCCGTTCGCGATGCTCGACCAGGATGACGCCGACCTCCGGATCACGCAGCAGCCCAATCATGCCTTTTCGATGGCCGTTCATTCCGGAGCCGACCTCCTTGACGGCCTTGACGATCGACAACCGTTTGCTTGAGCGCGAACTCGGAGAACCCAAGCCAATGCCGGTCCAGATCCGCTTTTGGATCGGCGCTGGATACCCGCGCGTAGAGGGCCACGCCATCGGGTTGTGCCGTCTCCGCATGCACGATCACGGTTCCGGTCGGCAACTGCTCGGCCGGAGCCGGCAAACGCCCCTCCTTCCACATCCGCCAAGCCGTCTTGTAGCAAACGCCCTGCCGCTTGGCCCAGACACTTAAATTAACTCATACATATTTCCATGAAAATACCTCTGTGTCCATATATTATTTAGATGTTGGCAACCCATTGTCGATCACCTACCTCAATCCCGCAGCGATGGTCGATCCCTCGCAGACCTCCTGCGCCTCCTCCCCGGATATCCGGGGGCGGCAGAGCCTGACCTCCCTCAACGGGATTGAGGAGAGCGTGAACTTCGGCTTACAGGATGTTCCTTGGAACTTCAATATGGTGGAGAGCATGGACCTCGTCGAAGGACCGCCAGGCGCGGTTTATGGGGCAACCCAGCCTTCCAACGGCTATGTGAATTACATCACGAAGCAGCCCTACTTCGACCGGTTCCGAGGCAACGCCTGGGCGACGATGGGGATGTACGACCAGTATATGTGGGGAGCCGACATCGGCGGGCCGATCGACCGTCCGGCCGAGGGCCAATCCTCCAAGCTCGGTTACCGCTTCAGCTATCTCGGGATTAACAACGGCAGCTACTACGATTACATCTTCGATCAGCAGGAAAATTTTTACGGAGCGATCGGCTGGCGTCCGAACGACCGCTACCATGCCGACCTCTACGCCGACTTCGGCACTTACTCCTACATGCTCGAGGACGTGCTGATGAATCGGCCGACCGAATCGTTGATCCGGGATGACCTCTACTATCCCGGTTACCCACCCCTCTCGCAGGTGAGTAGTCCCGGCACGGTTCCGGCGAGCAACTTTCTCAGCACTCCCGTTCCCGTCAGCCGGCGGCAGACGATCAAATATCCCGGCGATCTCGGCCGGGCGATCACCGGCATGGCCCAGCTCATTCAGTCGGTCGTAGTGAGCGACGACCTCCAGGTCGTCAACAATACGCTCTTCTGGTACCAGGATCACATCGCGAGCGAGGACGAGATCTTCTTCCAAGAGGCGTGGAACGCGTACGAGATCAACAACCGGACCGAGGTCCGGGGGAAGTTCACGACCCCGGGACTCCTAGGACCGATGGAGCACTTCCTCGATACGGGCATCGAATGGCGCTACCAGCAGGTGCTTGCCTACGACTCGCTTGAGTTCACGGTCCCAAACCAGTGGAGCTTCTTCGAGAATCCCTATCTCCGCAACGGCACCTTTTCCCCCTACTTTCAGGCCTGGGTGGACAACCCTTCGGCTCCCGGAGGCGGGGAGTGGCTCGTTCCCGGCGGCCCCTACCCCTTCTACTTCGAGCCGCTCAACGGAGCGACCGGAACCAACTTGACTCGCTACTGGAAGGTGTCTCCATTCTGGCAGCAGACGATTCAGCTTACAGACACCCTTTCGGTCATCCTGGGCGCGCGTCTCGATCTCTACATGATCTCCGCCCAGCCCCCCCCCGGGCACACCCGCCATCCTGTTCGAGCAGCTCGACACGACGCAAGCCCTGCCTCTGTTCAACGTCAGCCCGACGTGGAAGCCCTACCCGTGGATGACGACCTACTTCAACTTCAACTGGGCTCAAGCGACCGACGTGGGAGGGGCAGGCGGCTACTCGCCGACGTTCACCAACCAATCGTTTCACCTCCTCAACGAGCTGGAAGAATTGGGAGTAAAATTCAGCCTCGCCCGGAACCGGCTTTTTCTTTCGGCGGACGTCTTTCACGAAAATACCTATCTCTTCAACTACCTGGAGCCGGCAAACTCCGCTCAGATCAACGGATTGGAAACGACCGCGACCTTCCAGCCGAACCGAAGCTTCTGGATCCGAGCAAACTATCTCTTCATGACTCGAGTCGAGAATTGGAGTTCGTCACCTTATGGCCCGCCCCTGACCCAGACCTATTCGACCGCGCAGGCCGACCGGCTCGGCCTGCCCCTGGATAACTCCGGCAGCTTTCCGCCGGGAAGCTATGCGCTGATCGGCTGGCCCGAGCAGACGATCTCCGGAATGGTGACCTACCAGGACGACTCGGGAGTCGGCGTCACCCTCGGAGGACTCCTCTTTTCCGATATGTACCTGGGCTACGAGCACCAGGTGCGGATTCCACCCGAGTTCGTCCTCAACGCGCAGGTTTTCTATGCACAGCGCCATTGGGAGGCGCGCCTCTACCTCTTCAACTTTACCGACGAGCACTACTGGCTGCCCAACGGCTTTGCCTTCAGCCGGGTGCGTACCCTCAACCTCGATACGATCTATGCCGGCTGGCCTTTCTGGATCGAGGGGACGGTCACCTGGAAATTTTGAGCAAGCCGCCATGTCTCGCAAATTTCGTAACCGAGGCGCTGCAAATGGGCTTGGATGCGAGGCGGGGCGCAGGTTTTCCACCGGAGCTGTATGAGGACATACTGCGAGGATGGAAAACCAAGACCAACGAAGCAGACGAGCCCGTTTTGCAAGCCGCAGGGAAACGCTTGTGAGACATGGCGGCTAGGGCCTGCACCCAGGAGGATTTGAACCCCCAACCCCCGGGTCCGAAGCCCGATGCTCTATCCAATTGAGCTATGGGTGCCGAAAATCCTCACGCTGGCCGATTTTCCACCTACCGTCAAGCCGGGGCGCTCCTTCAAAAGAAGACCCGGACCGTTCCCATCACCCAAAAGGGGAGTCCGATCAAGACCTTGTCATAATTGTAGACCCGGTCTCCCTGGAACCCGGTCCCTGTCGGAAACCAGTAGTGGTTATCGGTCAGATTGTAAACCTGCACCCGGGCCTCCCACCGTTTCGTCGTGTAAAAGAGGCTCGCGTTGAGGGTGTAGTCGACGGGGATCCGGGTGGCATAGTCGTAGGAGAGAAACATGCCGCTCTGGATCCAGAGCCAGAGGGAGGCGCCAAACCCCGAATCCGATTTATAGGTGGCCATCGCGGTCCCATGCTCGTGGGGAAACCCGATGAAAGGATACGTCCCGGTCGGAAGCGTGGTATAGGGATCGACCGGGAGGTTGTATCGCGCTGCCGTTGCCGCGGAATAATTCTGGATCACCGTGGGGCCGGTCTGCGCTGCGCTCTGCGTCCAGAACTCCTCGCCCGTGAGATAGTCGAAGCCGAAATTGTAGGTCCAATTGCGGTTCGGCTGATAGGTGCCGGCCAGCTCCGCTCCAAGCACGTCGGCGGGGGTGAGCGGGGTAAAGCCACCGGGAAGGACCGTCACGGGAAAGAAGGTCGAGTAGTAGAAGCCTTCGGCGCTCAGGAAAAGCTTGTCGCGGAGCAGGTTCAATTTTACGCCCGACTCGTACATGATATTCGTCAGGTGGTAGTAGGAGCTCGTGAATGCCGGACAGAAAGCCCCCAGGACATCCATGCCCGCCGTCTGAGCGTAGGAGTAGGTGAAGTAGGCGTTCATCCATGGATAAGGCTTGTAGCTCAGGCTCGCGTTGGCCTGGGGCTCGAGGATCGAGTAGTTGCTCTGGAGCAGGAGCGCCGGAGGGGTGCCAGGCGGCTCGCTGTTGGCGATCTCATACCACTGGAGCCGGGCGCCGAGGAGAAGGTTCCACTTCTCCGCAAGCCGGATGTTGTCCTGGACGAAGGGGGAAACCTGGAAGAATTGGGACTGGGCCGTTGCGAAGTTGTCGGTGTTGTAGGTCATCCCCGGAACTCCCGGCACGGGGATGTCGGTCAGGTAGATGTCGTTCGCCCGTAAGGCTTGCGCCATCGTGATCGGCGGGAGCAGGCCCGACCGGCTGAGCGGCTGGGTCATGTTCCAGAAGTTGTCGGCGATCCGGCTCGTCTCGGTGTAATCTGTCTGGTTGTCAAACCAGAAGAAGATGCCACCGTCCAGTTCGTGAAAGAGCGCGAGCCGGCCGATGGGCGTTTCCGTCTTCGCCTGCGCTTCGAGCCGATGCTCGATCAACCAGTCGCCGGGGGAATAGCTGAAATTGGAGTTGGCCAGCGGATCCTGCACCATGTTGAAATATTCGAACATCGTGTTGTTGACGATCCGGAAATCCTCGGAGAGCTTGAGGGTCTGGATGATCTGAGCGACTCCGTACATGTTCCGGTTCCCCGAGCCGGCAAGGTTCGCCAAGTTGTCCCGTAGGCTGATCGGCACCTGCGGTCCCCATTGAACGACATACCCCTGGCCGGGAACCGAGGTCCCGATTCCGGGATGGAAGGTTCCATTCGGTCCGAGCCATCCAATCATGTTTCCGCTCTGGTAGAGTCCGCTGTCGATGAGCGCCTGATCGGGACGGTTGATTCCCAAGGGCAAGTTGAAGCCAAGGGTGTCGAACTCGAAGTTCGAGTCGATCGTGTAGTTCTCCGAGGGACGCGCGGATACGGCCAGATAGAAGTCCTGGCTGTGCATGTAGGCCCCCTCGTAGTAGCTGCCTGAGTCCTGCCCCGCGTAGTCGAAGCGGTAGGCTGCCTTCCCCCCGGCGAATGGCCCTCCTATATCGAGGTTCCACCGGTTCTGATCGTACATCCCCATGCTGTACTGGGCATTTCCGCGAAAGCGATCGAAATAGGGCTGCTTCGTCACGTCGTTGGCGTAGCCTGCCGCCATCTCCCGGGCGCCAAAGACGGCGGGCACCGGCCCCTGGACGACGTCGATATTGTCATAGGCGTAGAAGTTGGGCATGGGTCCGGAGGTGCCATAACTCTCCAAGCCGACGAGCATCCCGTTGCGGAAGACCGTGCCGGGAAGCCCCCGAATGAAGGGCTCCACCGAATAGTCCCCGGCAGGAGCCATCGTGGTCAGGGAGGGGATGAGCGGAGCCAGATCGTCATATCCCATCAGGTTCCCCGGTGCAACGGTGTCCAACTGTTCCCGAGAGATCGGCGTCACCTCCCGCGGCGTATCGAGGATGCTCATCTCGGTCCCATAGGCGGTCGTCGGCAGCGAGGCCGGCCCCGGCGGTTCTCCAGCGACCTCGACTTCCGGCAAGACCGCGGGCGCCTCGGCTCCGGAGGGCGGGGGTGAGCCGATTTCTCCAGCATTTGGAGAGCCGGGAGAGGGTGAGGGACCAGGACTTTGAACTCCATCGGGAGGAGGAACAGCCTGCGCTTCTGGATCCACCAGATCCTGAGCAGCAGACGAACCCTTGCCGAGGAGAAGGAGAGTCGCGAGAAGCCAGAGGAAGGTCGTGCCCCGCTTTTTCCCGTTCGTCCTCTCGTCCCTCATCGAGGGAACTACTTAGGCGCTCACGAGCGCTTAGCCAAGATTTTTATTAGTCTCAACTAACTTTTGCGGCCGTTTTGTCATGTGACGCACTCATTCCGATCGGGCCTTTTTATTCAGCCGATCCATCAAAAGAAGAACAGCGCCAAATTCTTGACGAGAGTTCTTTCCCTGGTTTTAATAGTCGCATGCCGCCGACCCTTCTCTTTCTCCAACAGTCTTTGAACTCCGCGATCGATCGCCTGCGACCCTCTGTCTGGCTGGCTCTAGCCGCGGCTGCGATCTACTTGCTCGTAACGCTCTTATTGGCCAACATCACCGCCGCCCTCTCCCATGGCACCTCCGCCGGGGCTTTCGGCATTCTTTTGAGTCAGGGCATTTTCGGGATTCTCGTGGTAGGACTAGCACGATTCTTTCTTTGCCTCGCCGACGGAAAGGAGGCGCGGTTGGAAGAACTTCTTTATGGTTTTGGAGCGCCGTGGAAGTCTGTCGCCGGCGTCCTCTTTGGCTGGGTGTCCGGGATCGTTGCCCTCCTTGGCCTGCTTTTCCCGGCAATCGCACCTCTCTCCGCGCTCGCCGTGCTTGGTCTATTCCCGCTCTTCATGTTCGCGCCCTTTTTGATCGCAGACGAGGCTGTTTCGGGGGTTACGGAAACTTTTGTCGAAGCGTATCAACTCGGGCGTTCCCACTATGCTAAGACGCTGGCGATCGCCGTCCCGGTGGCATTCCTTTTTTTCCTGAGCGCGATTTTGTTCCTGGCGATTCTCGTGAATATTCCTATTTGCTACGCCTTGGTCGCCGTCGCCTACCGCAGTCTCGTTTCGCACCCGCAATGAGCGATTCCATCCAAGCCTGAGCATCACCGCTTTGGATGGAGCGGGACAGAGGTCGTTTGTACGTCAAGCTCTTGGCAGTTCGGGCCGGGCCTGGAGTTTGACTTCGAAGGCTGTTCCAGTCAGGTTTGCTTGTCGATGCAGGTTCCCCGGCAGCAGAGAGAGCGACGAAAGAGACTCCCGTCCTTCGAGGAAGAAGGATTGCCGGGAAACGACGCCGAGATCGGCAGAGCCCTGCTCTATTACTTGGATCGCCATCCGGAAGCGGTCCCACTCGGATCGTTCTGCGACGAGGGAGGACGTGGCCCGGTCCCTGGAGAGGTCATATCGACGAAATTCGCAGATGCGAGGATGGGCTCGTGGTCTTCCTGTCGATTTCCTTCGAGGAGGGGGTTTCCGCTTGCTGCGTCCTGGGAAGCGCCAATGTAGAGCAGGGCTATGATGAGATTCCCCGCTATGGTCGGCTGGAAGTCTGGATCGAGTCTCCAACCGGGCGCATGATCCTTCGGCCACTCGCATAGCCACGCGCGAAAGAGAGCTCTTCGACAAAAGCAGGGATTTCGCCGAAAGATGACGCAACGAACGGATGCCCTGGCTCGCTGGTTCTCCTCGGACTTTTTTGGTCGATGGCGAGCACAACTATGGAAAGGGAAATCCTACACCTTGGGTCCGATCCCGACGGCTGCCCAGGCCTTTGTGCTTGCCGGCCTTCTCGACGCATCGTCGACCCCCTTCCTGCTGGTCGTGACAGCCTCCCCTAAGCGGGCAACCGCCTTGGCCGGCGCCATGGAAGCATGGGGCTGGCGGATTCCGATCTTTCCGGAAAGCTCTCCCGTGCCGCAAGGGGCTCTACCGGATCTCGACTTAGCGGCTTCCCGCCTCCAAGTCGCCACGTCACTCCTCCAGAAGGAGCTTCCGGGCCTGATTTCGACTCCGGCTGCCTTACGCCAACCCGTGCCAAGGCCGGAGGCCTTGCAGAAGAGCACTATCCAGCTCGCTCCCGGAGACTCGCCGGATCGAGAAGCGCTCTTGAAGGAACTGACCGCCGCCGAGTTTGAGCACTGCCCTCGCGTGAGCGTCCGGGGACAGGTGAGTGTGCGAGGAAGCATCGTAGATCTGTTTCCCTGGACAGCCGCCTTCCCGCTGCGAACCGAGTGGGAGGGCAACGCGCTGGCTTCCCTTCGGGAATTCGACCCCGCATCCCAACGCTCTTTGCGCATCCTCCCGTCCGCCACGATTTCCCTTCTCCCCCCGGTCGAACTTACCGAGGAGCAGACCACCACCGTGGAGAAATGCCTTCCCGACGGGTGGTGTCGCTTCTTTGTCGACGAAGGCCTCTGTGAAGACGGAGCCGATTCCTTGGAGCCGGAGCTCGTTTTTCATCCGCACGATTTCCTGGGAATGCCGCAAGAGGACCGTCTCCTACGGGAGGGCCGCTGGAGGCTGTTTGCCACCGAGCTTCAGCGCTGGCTCCGCGAGGAATGGGATGTCGGTATCTTCGTCAACAACCAAGGCGAAGAGAGACGCCTGGAGGAGCTGTTGGCAGTGGAGCGGATCGATCCCGCAGGGATTGCCTGGATTCCGGGAGCTCTCGCCCGTGGGTTCTCCTGGCCCGCAGGGCGGACGGCGATTCTAAGCGACGCGGAAATCTTCGGTCGATACCAGACGCTCCCTCTGCGGACAAAGCAGGCGAGCGGCGCCGCGGAGGTCCGGCCTGTCGAGACTGCCTTCGCGGAATGGCGAACGGGGGATTTTGTCGTTCACCTCCAGCATGGAATCGGCCGGTACCAGGGTGTAGAACCTCTTCCGGACGGAGAGGGAGAAGCACTGCTCCTCGAATTCGCCGAAGGAACGAAGCTCTTCGTGCCAATGGATCAGAGCTATCTGGTTTCGCGCTATCTCGGCGGAACCCGCCGCGCCCCGAAGCTGGACGCACTGGGGGGGACCCGGTGGCAGAAGGCCCGCGCGGTTGCCCAAGGTGCCATTCGAGACTATGCCGCGAAGCTATTGCGCATCCAGGCGGAGCGGCAGGTGCTATCCGGAAACGCCTGCCCGCCCGACTCCGATTGGCAGCGGGAGTTCGAACAATCGTTCGTCTACCGGGAAACGCCGGATCAACTCCGCGCCATCGCGCAGACCAAGACCGACATGGAAGCGGCTCGTCCCATGGATCGGCTCATTTGCGGCGATGTTGGCTTCGGCAAGACCGAAGTCGCCATTCGCGCCATCTTCAAGGCTGCCGTCGGCGGCAAGCAAGCCGCCCTGCTCGCCCCGACCACTGTTCTCGCTTACCAACACTACCAGACTCTCCGGCAACGCTTTGCCGACTACCCCATTCAAGTCGCCTTCCTAGGCCGGCTTGCCTCCGCTGCAGAAGAGCGGCGGGTATTGGCCGCGATTGCTTCTGGCGCGTGCGACGTCATCGTCGGCACGCATCGGCTCCTCTCCCCGGACATCACCTTTGCTCGGTTGGGATTGGTCGCCATTGACGAAGAGCAGCGCTTTGGTGTGCACCAGAAAGAACGTTGGCGGGAACGCTTCCGCTTCGTCGACATGCTTGCCCTTTCCGCAACCCCGATCCCCCGTACGCTCTATCTCTCCCTGGCGGGCGCACGCGATCTCAGCCTCATCGAAACTCCGCCGGCGAACCGCCTGCCGATCGAGACGCTGGTCTGTCCCTACGATGAGCGGACGATCCGTGCCGCAATCGAAAAGGAACTAGCCCGGGGCGGGCAGGTCTATTTCCTGCACAATCGGATCGCCTCGATCGACCGGGTCTGCCGCCGCCTTCGAGAGCTGATTCCTGCGGCTCGCATCGAAATCGGGCACGGACAAATGGAAAAGGAACAGCTCGAGGGCGCAATGCAAAGATTCGTCGCCGGAGAGGCCGACGTTCTCCTGGCCACTTCGATCATCGAAAACGGCCTCGACATCCCCAACGCCAACACGATCATCGTAGACCGCGCCGACCGATTCGGCCTGGCCGACCTCTACCAGCTCCGCGGGCGTGTCGGCCGATCCAACCAGAAAGCGTTCGCCTATCTTCTCTTGCCCCGCGACCGTTTCCTCGCGGCCGACGCGAAACGGCGCGTCCGAGCCATGCAGGAATACAGCCAACTCGGAGCGGGCTTCCGCATCGCCCTTCGCGATCTGGAGATTCGGGGAGCGGGCAATCTGCTCGGAACGGCGCAAAGCGGTCATATCGCCGCCATCGGCTTCGAGCTCTACTGCCGCCTTCTGCGGGAAGCAGTTGCCGCAGTACAGGGAAAGAAGACCCGAAGCCCTCTGGCATGCAAGGTCTCGATCGACTTCCTTGCCTCCGGTCCCGAACGGCCCGGTCTCCCCGCTTCGTATATCGCCTCCACCGAAGAACGAATCGCGGCACACCGACAGGCAGCGGAAGCGGTCTCGCTCGCGGAACGTCAGGAGTTGGAGAAATCGTGGCGTGACCGATTCGGCCTGCTGCCGGAACCAGCCCGCTTACTCCTCGAGGAGGTCGAAATCCGGATTTTGGGGAGCGACCGAGGGCTCGAGCGCGTCGAGGTTCAAGGAGACAAGCTCCTTTTGCAGCGGAACGGCCGCTATCTGATGGTCAGAGGCCGCTTCCCCCGCTTGACCGGACAGGATGGGAGAAGTAAGCTTGCTTCGCTCAAGAAGTGGATCGCAACGTTGGCGTAGCGTGGTCTGTGGCGCCCCCTCGAGGAGGAGGCATAGAGCCCGCGCGGATCGTCTGGCAGAACCCCAATGTCGGCTCCGGAGCGACGAAACCAACTTCGCTCTCCACGTTTCAGGCTTCATGCAAGCATCAGCCTATTCGTGGAACGTAACCAGGGAGCATCCGACATCCAGGCAAGCTCCCTCCCTATGCCGCAATTGCACCGAAACCGCTTCGGAGCCAAACCGCCTGCTTCCGGCCGAAGCGTCCTCCGCGCCTGGAAACGGGCCGGGAGGCTCGATCGGCCCGGCCTCTTCATCGGCTTGCTCTTTCTCCTGGCGAGCGTTCCCGATCGCCTGATCGGACAGGCTGGCGTCGACGGCGTTGCCGCGATTGTCAACGATAAGGTGATCACGTTTTCGGAAGTCAAAAAGCAGGTTGAGCCGAACGAAGCGGTCCTGCGTGAAACTTATCAAGGCCCGGAACTGGTCGACCGCGTCAAGGAGGCGCGGCTCAACGCGCTGCGAGCGCTGATCGAGCGAGAACTCATCATTCAAGACTTCAAGAAAAAGGGATATCAGATCCCCGACACCTTTATCGAGACCCGAGTCCGAGATATGATTCGCAGCCAATTCGACGGAGATCGCATCGCTTTCATCCGAACGCTGCAGGCCAGCGGGATGACCGAGGAGCGTTATAAGCAAAACCTCCTCGACCAGATCATCGTTCAGGCCATGCGGATGAAGAATGTCTCCGATAGCATCGTGATTTCTCCCTATCAGGTCGAGCAATACTACCACGACCATATCGCCCTTTTCGTGGAGCCGCCGAGCGTCAAGTTGCGCTTGATCTTTCTCCAAAAATCCGCCTTGAAGGAGCGCCGCGTTGGCCCCAACGGACAGGAGGAAGAATATGACCAGCCGCTGGAGACGGCCAAAGAGCTGGAGACCAAGCTCCGATTCGGCGAGAACTTCAGCGACCTGGCGCGCAGCTATTCCGAGGGACCCAGGAAACAGGAGGGGGGAGACCTCGGCTGGGTGACCCGGGACACGCTGCGTCCCGAAATCGCGGATGCTGCCTTTGCGATGTTTCCAGGACAGACGAGCGACGTGATCGCCACCCCGGATGGCTATTACCTCCTCCACCTGGAAGACAAGCGGCGCGAGCGGGTCAAGCCCATCTCCAATGTGCGCAACCCGATCGAGTCGGCTCTCTTGCAAGAAAAGCGGCAGAAACGCCAGCAAGAATGGCTCGATAGCTTGCGGGTGAAAGCATTCATCAAGATGTTCTAACCTGCATGTCTCACAAAGTTCGTGCCCGAGGCGCGGCGGATGGATCTGGATGCGAGGCGGGGCGCAGGTTTTCCCCCGGAACTATAGGACGAACATACGGCAAGGAGGGGAAAACCAATCCCAACGAAGCAGACGGGTGCATTTCGCAAGCCAGAGGAGAACGCTTGTGAGGCAGGCAGGATAACTCCCATGACTCACCACCTCCCTCGCGCCGCTTGCTTCTTCCGGTGCTCTTTTCCCTTGCCAGAGTCCTCTGTGCGCCGCAATCCCTCGGGGAGGAATAGAGCCAGTGGATAAACCAGTAATCGGCATTCCCGTGGGAGATCCGGCAGGAATCGGCCCGGAAGTCGTGCGCAAAGCGATCGCCTCCCACCGACTGCCCACCCGCTGCGCCTATCGCGTCATCGGATCGGATCAAGGCTTTTCTCCCGGCAAGCCGAGCCTTTCTTCCGCCCGGGCCGCGCAGGAATGGCTGGAGGAAGCGGTCCTCCTTTGGAAGGAGGGGGCAATCGACGCGATCGTGACCGGGCCCGTTCACAAGGCGGGCTTGCAGGCAACGGGCTTCCCCTACCCGGGACAGACCGAGTTCTTCGCCGACAGGACCGGCTGCCCGGCGGAACGGACCGTGATGAGCTTTTGGCATCCGAAGCTCTCCGTATCGCTACTCTCCACCCACTGCAGCCTCGGCAAGGCGATCGCCTCGATCCTTCCCGAAAAGATCATCCTTTCGGCCGAGCTTTTGGCCGACTTCCTGGCCCAACTGGGTCGCCCTTCTCCGCGCATCGCCATCGCCGCGCTGAATCCCCATGCCGGGGAAGGAGGCCTATTTGGCTCGGAGGAACGGGAGATCTTCGAGCCGGCCGTTGCCCAGTTGCAGAAAAAAGGGAGGAATGTTTTCGGCCCCCTGCCACCCGATTCCGTCTTCCGCCAGGCGATCGGCGGGGAATTTGCCGGCGTCGTAGCTGCTTACCATGACCAGGGTCTCATCCCATTCAAGCTTGTGGCCTTTGCGACGGGCGTGAATGTCACCCTTGGCCTCCCCCTGATTCGAACCTCTCCCGACCATGGAACCGCTTTCGATCTCGCCGGCAAGGATGTGGCGGATCCTCGGAGCATGATCGCCGCGATCCGGCTGGCCGCCCGGCTGGTTGCGGCCCAGCAGAAGAAAGCAACAAGAAAAAGTCGATGAACTTTACGAACCTGCGAGGGATTCTCACCTATGTCCCCGAGTTCCGAGACAAGATCTTTGTGATCGCTGTCGACGGTGCCGTTGTCGCCCACGATAATTTCGGCAATCTCGCCCTCGACCTCGCTGTCCTTCGCAGTCTGAACGTCCGGCTGATCGTCGTCCATGGTATCGGTCGCCAGATGCGCGAGCTTGCCGTGGAGCGTTCGATCCCCCTCTCCTCCTCGGATGGAACCGGTCCCACCGACCCCGCAACGTTGAAAGTGAGCCTTGCCGCCTCCTCTCAGGTCGCGCAGCAGATCCTCGCCGCGTTCGGCGCCGCCGATCTCCGGGCGGCAGTGCCCAACGCCATCGTAGTCCACCCCTTTGGGATCGTCGGCGGAATCAACCACCAGTCAACCGGACGGATCGAACGGGTCGACACCGCGTTCCTTCACGATCTTCTCGATCGCGGCATTGTCCCGATCCTCGGCCCGATCGGATCCGACCGGGAAGGGAATCTGTTCCGGGTGAACTCCGATGCGGTAGCGGCAGCGATCGCGGAGGCCGTCCGCGCCGTGAAGTTGATCTATCTCTCGAGCGAGATCGACTACGCCAAGGAGAACGACTTAGCGAGGCAACTCTCCGTGAGCGAGGCTGAATCCTTCGTGCATCATCATGCGAACACGACTTCCCCGCTCCTGCTCTCCAAGCTCTCTCACTCGATTACCGCCTGCCGCAGCGGCATCCCGCGAATCCACCTGCTCGACATTTGCGTCGACGAGGCGCTGCTCTCGGAGCTCTTTTCCCAAGTCGGAGTGGGCACGATGGTCTACGCCGAGGGATACGAGTCGATCCGAAAGGCGCAGAAAAAGGATGTCCGTTCGATCCTCCAGCTCATCTCCCAATCGGTGGATGCCGCCGAGATCCTTCCCCGCACCCGGCAGAGCATCCTGGCCCGACTCAACGATTACTACGTACTAGAGATCGACCGGGGACTTGTCGGCTGCGTAGCCCTCCACCGCTTCCTGGACTCCTCTCAGGCGGAAGTCGCTTGTCTCTCCGTTGCGCGGGTTTACGAAAACCAAGGGCTTGGACGAAAGCTCGTCCATTTTGCCGAATCGGTGGCACGCCAGGAGGGGATCCGGCAACTCTTCGCGCTTTCCGCAAGGACCTACAACTTCTTTACCCAAAAGGTCGGCTTTCGCGAAGGGACTCCCGATGACCTGCCGGCGGCTCGCCGGTTCCTCTACGACCAGGGCGGCCGGCACTCGAAAGTTCTTCTCAAGCAGCTGCACGCGCCCTAGCCCGATGGAGAAAATAGTGGCACGCCTCCGGGCAGAGAAGAGTGAGCCCCTCCTGCTTGTCCGGCTGGGGCGCCGGAAGATGCCAAAGGGGGTGGCGTAAGCAGCCTCGAACGCAGATCTGCTCGACGAGCGCCGGGAGATCTTCGTCTGGCAACTGCCGCGTGACCTCGTAAATGCCGGTCTGACGCCGTGCCGTCATGGAAAAAGGCGTCGGACCGAGCCGCTCTGTCTCCCATGCGGCAAGGATCGCCATTGCTCCGGGATAGAGAACCCGGAGATCGGTGAAGAGATCGGCAATCGAGAGAGGCCCCCGCCGCCAACCCTTTCGCAGCCCCGGGGCGCCGCGGAGCGGACGAAAACGGCCGGCCGCGTCGAAACGTACAAGGTCCAGGAAAGCTTCCCAACCCGAAAGCTGCCGCAGCCGGGAATCCTCTGGAGCATCCTCCCAATGGGTCAGCAGATAGCCAGGATAGATCCGAACTTCTCCTACCGTCCAGGGCGGCGAGGTCCGCGCAAGCCGGGCTTCAAGCCATTGGGTAAGCTTCATCAAAAGCCTCCACCTGCGCCAGAATGACCTGATCCACGATGGGAGCCATTCCCGCGCTCCCCGCATAGTAGATCCCTCGTCCTCCCTCCGTCGCCTGCGGGTTGCGGAACTCCGGATCCCGCGGATGGCGGACCAAACCCATCATCCGGGGAATGTCGGTATACGAGTGCTTGCCTTCGGAAAGGAAGAAAGGAACGACGACGAGATCTCGCGAGTCAACGAGATCGCGCCATCCGGAGATACAAGGGTCCTGCTCCAGGAACGCGACGCCACACTCGGCAAATCGCCCGGATCTCCGAATGCGCTCGGCTTGTTCCCACGCAGTCTGCGCCGAGTTCTTATTCCGATCGGTCCCGTGAGCGACGAGCAAGAGGGCGACATCGCGGCAATTCCTCTCCCCGAGCGCCCTGAGAGCCTGCTCCAGGATCGCTTCGGCCATTCGAGGATGGCGGCCTGGCGGCTCGCAGTACCGGATTTCACACGAGTTCCACCGGGTGATCGGGCCGACCAGCCCGAACTCCCGAGGGAGGATCTCCCGGGTGAAATAGCCGTGGCTCAAGAAATCAGGCACAAGATAGACGGACTCCTCTTCTACTTCGTAGAGGACATTGCGATAGGAGGGCTCCTCTTTCCAGAAACACTCGTAGACCGCTTCGAACACCCCGATCTTCCGCAAGGCTGCAGCATGCTGATAGATGGGAAGCGCGGATTCGGCGCTGAACATCGAACCGTGACCGGCGAGGACGAGTGCGGAACCGACGGAACTCCTCATGAACGCCCCTCCGGCCTTCATCGCGCCAGCCCTGCTACTTCGGGCTTGCTCCGTGAAAGGGGGGAACGTAGTCTGACTTTCACCCCTGAACAGGGAAGATGCCCAGATAGGGTCCGGCAAGCAAAGGAGAAGGAGGCAGGGATCATGATTGTCACGACGGCGGAACTTTTTCGTTGCGCATACGGTAAATATGCGATCGGTGCATACAATATCAACAACATGGAGCAGACCCTTGGTCTCTTCCGCGGCTGCGCACAAGCAGAGGCTCCGTTCATCATCCAGATTTCGCGAGGAGCCAGAAAGTACGCCGACAAGCGGATGCTCGAGGCGATGATTCGCGCCGCCGAAAGCATCCACCCGGAGAGCATCTTCGCGGTCCACCTCGATCACGGCGACGAGGCGACCTGCTACGACTGCATCGATTCGGGCTTTTATAGTTCGGTCATGATCGATGCCTCGCACCATCCCTTCGCGGAGAACGTAGCCGTTACGCGACGAGTCGTAGAGCGCGCCCATGCCAAGGGAGTAAGCGTCGAATCCGAGCTCGGGATGCTCGGAGGCGTTGAGGAGGACATCAAGATCGAAGAGGGACATGCCTGCCTCACCGACCCCTCTCAGGCTAAAGAATTCGTGGAGCAGACGGGCTGCGATTCCCTCGCCTGCGCCGTCGGCACGAGCCACGGGGCCTATAAGTTCAAGGGAAGGCAATCGATCCATTTCGACGTGCTAGAGGCCATTTCCAAGCGCCTGCCCGGCTTCCCGCTGGTGATGCACGGAAGCTCGAGCGTTCCTCAGGAGGAAGTGCAACGCATCAACGCGGCGGGCGGGAAGCTCGATCCGAGCGCCTGCGGCGTGGACGAGAACGAATACCTCCCTGCCGCGAAGCTGGGGGTGACCAAGATCAATATCGACACCGACGGACGCTTGGTCTGGACGCGCGTGCATCGCGAGTACCTGCGCGATCATCCGGAAGATTTTGACTTCCGGGGAGCCGGCCGCCACTACATGGCCGAATATGCGAGCTTCATCGCGCACAAGAGCGAAAAGCTCGGCTGTGCCAAGCAGTTGGAATCGATCCGCAAATCGCTTCTCGCGCAGCGGGGCGATCGCGCTTAGACTTGAGTCTCTAGCAAACGAGGCGGGTTCCGTTGTCGATCAGAGACTCCCGCCTAGAGAAAAAAAGAGGGGGCGCATGGGAGAGGCTTCGGGACTGAACTACTTAGGAATCCGGAACGTCCGGGAGGTCTACTGGAACCTGACGACGCCAGCTCTCTACGAAGCCGCCATTCGCCGTTACGAGGGAATGGTCAGTCATCTTGGACCTTTCGTCTTCCGGACGGGCGAGCACACCGGCCGCCTTCCCAAGGACAAGTTCCTCGTTCAGGAGCCCTCTTCCCAGGACAAAATCTGGTGGGGACCGGTGAATCAAGCGCTCTCGGAGGAGTCCTTCGAGCAGTTGCGGAGGCGACTTCTCGCTTATCTCCAGGGAAAGGACCTCTTTGTCCAAGACTGCTACGGAGGCTCCGATCCGCACTATCGTATTCCCCTCCGGATCATCACGGAACGGGCGGTCCACTCCCTGTTCGCCCGGACCCTCTTCGTGCGGGAGAAGGATCGTTCGAAGCTGCCCCACGCGAAGCCCGCTTTCACGATTATCCATGCTCCGGATTTCCACGCTGACCCCGGCTTCGATGGAACCCGGTCCGAGGCATTCATCACAATCCACCTCGGCAAGGGATTGGTGCTCATCGGCGGAACGGCCTACGCCGGAGAAATCAAGAAGTCGGTCTTCACGATTCTGAACTATCTCCTCCCGCTGCAGGGAATCCTTTCGATGCACTGCTCGGCCAACTTCGGCTCTTCCCCCGACGACACGACCCTCTTCTTTGGGCTGTCCGGCACCGGGAAGACCACCCTTTCCGCCGATCCGCATCGGACGCTCATCGGCGATGACGAGCACGGCTGGACTGATTCCGGCATCTTCAACTTCGAAGGAGGCTGCTACGCGAAAGCCATCCATCTCTCGGCCACCGGCGAGCCAGAGATCTATGCAGCGAGCCAGCGCTTCGGCGCTCTCTTGGAAAACGTCTCCCTCGATGTCGAAACACGCCGAATCGACTTCGACGACGAATCGCTGACGGAAAACACGCGTGCGGCCTATCCGGTCCGCTATCTGCCACACGCAGCCGCAGATGGGATGGGCGGGCATCCAAAAAACGTAGTCTTTCTCACCTGCGATGCCTTCGGCGTCCTGCCCCCCGTTTCGCGGCTCACGCAGGATCAGACTCTTTACCACTTCTTATCGGGATATACGGCAAAGGTAGCGGGGACCGAAGTGGGCATCCGGAGCCCCGAGGCTACCTTCAGCACCTGCTTCGGCGCTCCTTTCCTCGTGCATCCGCCCAAAACCTACGCGGAGCTGCTGAAGAAGAAGCTCGCCGAACACGGCTCTCGCGTCTGGCTGGTGAACACCGGCTGGTCGGGAGGTCCCTACGGGGAAGGGAGTCGCATCTCCCTGGCCGCTACGCGCGCTATCGTCCGTGCCATTTGTAACGGTTCCCTAGCAAAGGCCGACCTTGTGGAAGAGCCGTTTTTCCACCTCCAGATCCCTCGTACATGTCCGGATGTCGACGCTACGATCCTTTCGCCCCAATCGACCTGGAAAAATCCGGAGAGTTATCGGCATCAGGCGCAAAGGCTCGCTGCTCTCTTCCGGGAACATTTTGCCCGCTTCGGCGCTCATGTTCCCGCTGCTCTTGCCAAGGCGGGGCCTCTTGTCTAGCCTCGCAGGTTAGCCGGCTGGTTCGGTTCTAGCCGCCGGGACTCCCGCCCCGCACGCTTCGATTCCAGGTCCATTGCACAAGCCGCAGGAGAACGCTTTTGCGTGACGCAGGCTGGAGGGAGGCGATCCAACCGTGATCCGTTTTGCCCCGGCGTGCAGGAGCGGGTAGCTTCCTTCGTAAAGAGGCTCCATGGAAGTGCGCCTGTCCCAATCGCTGCAGGGGAAGATGGCCGCCCAGGAAGGGGAACGGCTCATTCGCGCCTGCGTCCATTGCGGCTTCTGCCTGCCGGCTTGCCCGACCTACCGAATCGTCGGGGACGAACTCGACAGCCCTCGCGGCCGTATCTACCTGATCAAAGAGGTGCTGGAAGGCCGGGGCGGGTCGGTGGCCCGGGAGCATCTGGATCGCTGCTTGCTCTGCCGGGCTTGCGAGCCGGCATGCCCATCCGGAGTCCAATATGGACGGCTTGCCACGGTGACTCGTCCTCTGGTCACGGCCCAGAGTCCTCGGACCCCCATCGATCGGCTGCTGCGCTGGATGATCGGCGCCGTGATTCCCTATCCCGCCCGCCTCACCCGGGCCGTCTCCCTGGCCCGACTGCTCCGGCCGTTGCTGCCGGCTCGCCTCGCGGAAAAGCTTCCCTCCGGCTTGCCGGCGCCGCCGCTCCTTGCGCTTCGGCGGCATCACCCCCGGCGGATGCTCATCGTCCCGGGCTGTGCCCAATCGGTTTTCTCCCCCGCAACCCACTTCTCCCTGGCCCGCATCTGTGACCGGTTGGGCATCGAGCCGATCCTCTCTCCCGGATCGGGATGCTGCGGCGCCCTCTTCCACCACTTCGGCTCGGAAGAACGGGCCATTCGCCAGATCCGACGCAATGTCGATCTCTGGTGGCCGGCGCTGGAAGCGGGAGCGGAAGCCTTGCTCATTCCGGCAAGCGCCTGCTCGCTCATGGTGCGTGAGTACCCCGAGCTTCTGGGAAGCGATCCAGCCTATGCCGAGCGCGCCCGTCGGATCGCAGACGCGCTCAAGGACCCAGCGGCTCTTCTCCTCTCGGAAAATGTAGACATTCCCATCGCCCCGCCCGGGCAGGCCGTCGCGCTGCACTGCCCATGCACCCAATCGCCGGGGGTCGTCGAAGCGCTCTTCCGGCAGATGGGAATTCGCCTTTCCCCGCAGCCCGACTCTCCCGCCTGTTGCGGAGCGGCGGGAGCCTACGCACTCCTGCAGCCGAAGCTCTCCGGCGAACTGCGCGACAGGAAAGTCGGCGCGCTCGAGGCGGGCGGCCCCGCGGAGATCCTGACGGCCAATATGGGCTGCCAGCTTCACCTCGCAAGCGGGACCCGGCTTCGCGTTCGCCACTGGATCGAACTGGTCGACGAATCCCAGGACCGAGCACTCGGGAACGAGGCCCGCGCCGCCGCCCCGTCGTAGGAGAGTTGTCAAAGCGCAGCTTTCCAGGCAATCGTCTCTTGTGGCTCGTCCGTCTCTTGGCTCGTTCCTCCGGCTCCGCACCGTGCAGCAGAAGCAAACGGACCTCCAGCAGGAGCCATCGGGAACAGAATTCGCCTCCTGCCCGCCCCAGGAAATCTTGCGGCGCCTGCGAAGGGCGGTCCCGGATTGCCCATTGCTTTCCCACCCGGAAGAGCTGCGGCCCTATGCGTGTGACGGACTGACCGCCTTCCGGGTAACCCCTTTGGCGGTGGCGATTCCGGAATCCGTCGCCCAGGTGCAGAAGATCCTCCGCGTCTGCCACGCGCTGCGCCTGCCGGTGATTCCCCGAGGGGCGGGAACCGGCTTGTCGGGAGGAGCTCTTCCGAGAAGGGACGGCCTGCTCTTGAGCATGGCCCGGTTTCGGAAGATCCTTGCGCTGGATCCCTTGAACCGAACGGCGCGAGTGGAACCGGGGGTAACGACTCGGGCGATCTCCCAAGCCGCTGCTCCTCATGGCCTCTTCTACGCTCCAGATCCTTCCTCCGAAGTTGCCTGCACGATCGGAGGGAACATTGCCGAAAACGCGGGCGGCCTCCATTGCCTGAAATACGGGTTGACCGTTCACAACGTGCTTTCCACAAAGATTGTTACCTCGGATGGGGAGTTGCTGACACTGGGGGCGGAAGCACTCGACTCGGCCGGCTTCGATCTCCTGGCCCTCTTCGTTGGATCGGAAGGACTGCTCGGGGTTGCTGTGGAAGCGACAGTCCGTCTCCTGCCGCGTCCTCCCTCGGCCCGCTTGATCGTCGCCGCGTTTGCCTCGGTCGATTCCGCAGCCGCAGCGGTGGGAAGGCTGATCGGTCGACAATTCATTCCGGCAGGACTGGAAATGATGGACAATTTGGCGATTCGGGCAGCCGAGAAGTTCGTTCACGCGGGCTATCCGGTGGATGCGGCCGCTCTCCTTCTCTGCGAGTGCGACGGACCGGCCGAGGAGGTGGACGAAGAGATCGCCCTCGCCGAAGGACTGTTGCGAGACGCGGGGGCCTACTTCTTGCGCCTCTCCTGCTCCGAGGAAGAGAGGCTTTTGCTTTGGAAAGGAAGGAAGTCGGCGTTCCCAGCCGCTGGCCGTATGGCGCCCGATTACTATTGCATGGATGGAACGATCCCTCGCCGGGCCATGCCGGAAGCCCTGCGTCGCATCGCTCGCCTTTCGGAGGAATTCGGGCTACCGGTTGCCAACGTCTTCCACGCGGGCGACGGCAACTTGCATCCCCTGATCCTCTATGATGCGAGTCGGCCCGAAGAGCTGACGAATGCAGAACGGCTCGGAGCCCGGATTTCCGAACTCTGCGTCGAGCTCGGAGGAGTGATCACCGGAGAGCATGGCGTCGGAGTAGAAAAGCTGGATCCGATGTGCATCCAGTTTCGAGCGCCGGAACTGGAACAATTTCATCGGATCAAAGCGGCATTTGATCCCGACGGCATCCTCAACCCGGGCAAGGCGATTCCGCAGCTCCGTCGGTGCGCCGAATTGGGGACCATGCATGTCCACGGGGGAAGATTGCCCTTTCCCGAGCTAGAACGATTTTAACCGCCATTTCTCAGAAGCAGGTTGAGCCTACTTCGACCGATTCCCAAGAGGAGAAGAGCCAGTGAGCCCGAGCGAGAGTGATCTTACGAAAGCGTTGGTCGATGAGGTCCGGCAAGCCCACGATTCCGGCACCCGGCTCCACCTCATCGGAGCGGATACTAAGCCGTTCCTCGGCCTCTCGGTCGAGGGCAGACGCCTCTCGCTGCGTGAGCATCGGGGCATCGTTCACTACGAACCGGCCGAACTTGTTCTGACTGCGCGAGCCGGAACTCCCTTGTCCGAAATTCACCATCTTCTAGCCGCTCAGGGACAGTGGCTCCCCTTCGAGCCGCCGTCCTTCGGTTCCTCTGCGACGCTCGGCGGGACGATCGCTTGCGGCCTCTCCGGACCGGCTCGCCCTTTCTTTGGGGCGGCTCGGGACTTCGTCCTCGGGGTGCGCCTGCTGGATGGGAGAGGCCGGGTTCTTCGCTTTGGTGGGGAGATGATCAAGAACGTGGCCGGCTTCGACGTTGCGCGCTTGGTAACCGGGGCGCAAGGAACCCTCGGCGCTCTGCTTGAGATCAGCCTCAAGGTGAGCCCGAAGCCATCCGCCTCGGAGACCCTGACGTGGGAGGAAGGACAGAAGGACGCCGTCCGCGTACTGAGCGAACTCGCCGTCAAGCCATTCTCCTTGAGCGCCGCGTGCCACGATGGCGAGCGCCTCTTCCTTCGCCTGAGCGGCACGGAAGCCGGCGTGCGGGCCGCGGCGAAGCGAATCGGAGGAGACCGTTTGGCGGATCCGGATGCCTTTTGGCGGTCACTGCGCGAGCGCACTCATCCTTTTTTCTCCATGCCCGGTGCGATCTGGCGGCTTTCGGTCCCCCCTGCAACTCTTCCGCTCGCGCCCGGCGCCGGAGCGCTCTTGATCGATTGGGGCGGAGCACAACGCTGGTGGAAAGGATCGGCCGAGCCTGCCGTCGTCTGGGAGTGGGCTCGATCCATGGGAGGCCATGCCGCTCTCCTGGACTCTGGCCGGTGCCAGATGCAGCCCCTGGATCCGGCGCTCTTTGCCCTTCAGAAAAGGCTCAAGGCCGCCTTTGACCCGAAAGGCATCCTCAATCCCGGGCGTCTATACGACGAACGATGACCCATTCCTCTTGCGCAGCCTACCCTGCCAGTGACGGGTTGCCCATGGTTTCCCGCTTTCCGCTTGACTCTTTCCTGCGATGTGGGATCGTGACCGAGGTTCTGCGAGAGAGAGCCGGACAGCAAGGGTTGTACGTGCTCTTTCCCATGGCCGCTGCGATCGGGGGAGACCCGGTAAGTCAGATGTGTTTGTATAGAGGAAAGATTGAATGAATAGAAGACTGTATGTTGGGAACCTCCCTTTCTCTCATCGAGAGGAAGACGTTCGCGCGCTCTTTAGCCAGTATGGGAAGGTCACCGAGGTCAACCTCATCATCGACCGAATGACGGGCCAGTCACGTGGCTTCGCCTTCGTCACGATGGAGAACCCGGAAGAATCCAAAGAGGCGATCGATAAGTTGCATGGCACCAAGGTCGAAGGAAGGAGTCTTGTCGTGAACGAGGCCAAGCCGAAGGAGGAAAGGTTCAGTCCCTCGGGTCCTGGCTCGGGCTCGGGAGGCTTCCGTAAGCGGGACCGGCGCTAGCCGGCTCTCGCGCCTTGGGGCGAAAGTCGCTTTTCTCGTTCTTCTCCCGTAGATGGAGGGTCAGCGAGAAACGAAGCTGGCTCGGTGAAGGTACTTTTTCTAGGCGATGTCGTCGGAGAAGCCGGACGAGAGGTGCTCCGCATTGCGATCGTTCGGATGCGTCAGAAGACACCGATCGATTTCGTCGTCGTCAACGGAGAGAATGCAGCCGGCGGCAATGGGATCACGCCCAAGATCACTTATGAGTTGCTCCGGTATGGCGCCGACGTCATCACGCTTGGCGACCATGCCTGGGATCAGCGAGAAATCGTTCCCTTTCTCGCCGACGAGCCGCGCCTTCTCCGCCCGCTCAACTATCCGCCGAATACGCCGGGGAGCGGCTCGATCGTCGTCCAAGGGAATGGAAAGAAGCTAGGCGTCCTATGTGCTCTGGGTCGTACATTCATGACGCCCCAGACGGATAATCCATTTCTAACGATTCGGCCCGCCATAGAAGCCATTCGGCGGGAGACGCCCTGCATTCTCGTGGATTTCCATTCGGAAGCCACTTCGGAAAAGATCGCCTTTGGGCGCTATCTCGACGGAGAGGTTTCCGCAGTGGTGGGCACACACACCCACGTGCAGACGGCTGACGGAAGGATTCTGCCGGGTGGCACGGCCTACGTGACCGATGTCGGCTTCTGCGGAGCGCACGATTCGGTCATCGGCCGCGACGTGGCGCCGGTCATCCAACGGTATATCAGTCTTCTTCCTCAAAGGTTTAGCTTGGCGACGAACGGCCTTCAGGCGGACGGCGTCTTACTCAGCCTAGATGACACATCCGGAAGAGCGCTCGGGATCGAGCCAATCCAACTCCCCATCTAGGAAATGCGGATTCCCGATCCGACGTCGTTTCCAGGTTGCGCAGGCGTACTGCTTGGGTGGATGGCCCTTTGCACGCGCCTGATGGCGGAGTCGTCCTCGCCTCCCGCCCAGAACCCACCTCTCTCTTGGATCCTCAATCGGATGGTCGACAAGCAGGAGGCTCTGGCGCATGAGCTCAATGCCTATCAGTTCCTTGAGGAGATCGACCTCGAGTTGTTGGGGAAGGACAACTCCCCCCGGAGTCATACCCACGTCGTCGTCAAAATCCTCCCGAACAGCCATGCCTTGATTCTCACGGACGCACCGGGTGACGAGAAAGCCAGGCGCGCGGCAGCCGAGGCGGAGGTGAAACAGGCAAGGCGAGGCATCGAGACGGTCTATTCCTTTCGGAAAGCCGTTCCCCGATTCCACGTGGTCCTCCTCGATCGCGAGGATTGGCACGGCGAGCCAGCTTATCACCTCGCCTTCGCGGGAAAGCCGAACGAGCCCTTCCGGACTCCACTCGAAAAGCTGCTCAACCACGTTCATGGGCAAATGCACGTCAGCGCCCGAGACTACTCGATCCTGGAAGCGCACGCTCTTCTGGCGGAGCCGGTCAACGTCGCCTGGTTTTTCGTCCGCTTCGAGCATCTCGATTTCTCCTATGCGGCCGAGCGCATCCCGCTCGGCTACGTACCTAAGACGGTCGCCTTTCGTTACTGGGTACGGATTCCTTTTGCCTCACGCCATGAACGCCAGCGTATCCATGTAGTCGACTATCGCCTCACGAAGCCGAGAGAGAGTCCTTCCAGACCATGAACGCCGTTACCCGAATGAAAACGTCAACGCCTTCCCCGGGCGATCTCGGCTTCCCCGTTCGTCTCGGACCAAGGCCTCTTCCCCAACGCTTTCAGGATCCGCGTTTCCTGGCGTCGATCCTTGCGTTCTTCGGTTTCCTCCTTCTTGTGAATCCGGGTTCCTTGGAGGGCCGGCGGGCGGCCATGACCCCTTTTTTGACGGAGCGGCTGGCCCGCTTCCTCGATACTTTGCCGCAGGGCAATCAGCTCCTCATTCGGAGTTACTTGGCATTCGACTGCACTCACGACCTGGTCGGGCCATCCGTTTGCGAAAAACGCAGCTTCTTTTTTGTCATCGAGCGAGGAAACGAGCGGCGAGGCAACCTGCTCTTCGTCAACCAGGGCAGCGAGTTCCGCTTCCTCCACTACTTCTCCTTCTCCACTCCTTACGCCGAGCTCCCCAAGATCGGTCTCTCCAAGGAAGAAACCCTCTGCGCGGCTCTCCTCTGGGCACAACATGAACTGCGCTCCGAAGGGCGCAATGCCCTTCAAGCCATGGTCGCGGAGAGCCAATTCCACTCCGTTCCACTCCAGAGAACCGCCTACCGCCTGCTGGGGATCGCTTGCCCATAGAAAAAGAGTCGCGCATCTTCTTTTCGATGGGCCGGACAGGCTCTTGCTCCGGACTTGCGAACCGTTTGTCGGACTTAGCCGCTATTGCTCACAAATTTCGTAGCCGAGGCGCCGCAAATAGGCTTGGATGCGAGGCGGGGCGCAGGTTTTCCCCCGGAGCTGTATGAGAACAAACTGCCAGGATGGAAAACCAAGCAAGAGCAAAGCCGACGAGCCCACTTTGCCAGCCGCAGGAGAAAGCTTGTGTGGAGTCGAGGAGTGGCGCGGTGCGACGTAGGAGAGCCATAGCGGGAGCTGCCCCTTTCGGTATGACAGTGCCTGAGTATCTCTCCCTATCGGCCGTTTCCACTCCCCGCTCATCAAACCGAACAGGCGGATTTCCCGCATTCGGCTTCCGGACAAGGTTGGCGCAGGATTATGCCCACGGTAAGTTCCACGTACAGCTCCCGAGGGAGATGAGGTCGAACTTGCCTTCGCTTTCTCCTGCAACGTCATCGGGAGCTTCCGAACACGCAAGGGAGGTTGTAGGCGTACCGCCACTCTCCGTTCTCGCTCCTTCCGACGTTTCCCTTGAACTAAGGCCCCTTCCCTCCCTCGGACTTTCTCCGAGCTCACAGGTAGTATGGACCTATCCGACTCCCACCTGGTCCCGCTTCGGCCCCTCGCAGGGCAGCGGTCGGTCCGCTCGGGGCCAGCCCGAGCTCCCGGCCAGATGGGCCTCCCGTGTTGATGCATCGTCCTTTGCACGCATGCCCTCGCCCAATACCCCGGCGGCTCTCCCCAGTGCACGTATTGCTCTCCTTCCCAGGGAGACAACGGCCTTCGCTTCTTTCTCACGAGCTCGGCGTCCGCATTGCCGGTTTCGAGGCTTTGTTCAGCGTTCACTTTCCTTAGGGCCTGCTTGCTCGCTGACCCGCTTCCCGGGCCTTTTCCCCCAGAGGCTTCGACCGCTGGCGTTACCACCAGTAGCCTCTCCGAGTGCTTCCGGCTGGAGCAATCGTTGCCGGGTGGAGATCACTCCCTCCCCACTGGGCGATGCACCCTTTTCACGACGCACGAGAAAAGGCGGTCAGCCTGCCGATCTCCCCAGCGTTCTCCCGGACTTCGCGAAAGCTCTTTTTGCTCCCTTGATTCCCGCAGAGGCGGCATCCTATAGTGTGTCCCCTTTTCTAGGCAAGAGACCGACCAGATGATCTTCGCAACCTGCCGTGAAACGCTGCCAGGGGAAAACCGGGTATCGTTGATCCCCGACGGAATCCCTGCCCTGATGAAGCTAGGTCTCGAGGTGATCCTCGAGACGGGCGCGGGCGAGGCGGCCGGCTTCCCCGACCCGGCCTATCGAGAACAAGGAGCGCGCCTGGAAGGCCGCCGTGAGGTGCTCCACCAAGCCCAGATTCTTTGTCAATTCCATCCGCCGACTCCGGAGGATATCGCCCAACTCTCCCCTGGTGCCGTCGTGCTCTCTCTCCTCTATCCCTTCACACGGCTTCCTCTGGTCGCCGAGATGGCCAAACGAGGTCTTACCGTCTTTGCCTTGGACCTTCTGCCCAGGATCAGCCGAGCCCAGTCGATGGACGCACTCAGCTCTCAAAGTACGGTGGCGGGCTACCGAGCCGTCGTGCTGGCCGCCTCCTCATTGCCCCGCTTCTTCCCGATGCTGATGACCCCCGCGGGCACGATTCCCCCCGCTCGTGTCTTCGTCATCGGAGCCGGCGTGGCGGGATTGCAGGCGATCGCAACGGCACGGCGTCTCGGAGCCATCGTCGAAGCGCATGATGTTCGCCCGGTGGCCAAGGAGCAGGTCGAGAGCCTCGGAGCGCGCTTCGTGGGTCTGGAGAAGGAAGCGGCGACCTCAGAGGATTCCTCGGGTTATGCGAAGGTCCAATCGGAAGAGTTCCTTCGACGCCAGCGGGAGCTCATCGCCGCCCAATGCGAAAAAGCCGATGTCGTGGTCACCACGGCGCTCATTCCCGGAAAGCCCGCGCCCATTCTCATCGTCAAGGAAGCGGTAGAGAGGATGCGCCCAGGATCGGTCATCGTTGACTTGGCGGCGGAGCAGGGTGGGAACTGCGAGTGGACCGAGCCCGGCCAGACCGTCGTTCGATCTGGAGTCACCCTACACGGCCCTCTCAATCCTTCCTCCGCGCTGGCTCCGCAAGCGAGCCTCTTTTATTCCAAGAACCTCCAAGCCTTTCTCTCCCTCCTTCTGAAGGATGGTGCCTTGCAGATCAAAACGGAGGATCCGATCTTCGGGCAGACGCTGGTCTGCCGAGCGGGACAGATCGTTCACGAAGGCGTACGAAAAGCAAGCGAAGCGAGCCCGCCCAAGCCAACGGGGTGATCTCTCGCCGCTCGGACCACTCAAAAACATCCCAAGGAGTCTCTTATGGAGCAACAGATCGATTGGATCACCAACCTCTACGTCTTTGTCCTGGCATCTTTCGTAGGCCTGGAGCTGATTCACAATGTCTCTCGGCTGCTCCACACCCCGCTCATGTCACTGACCAACGCGATCTCCTCGATCGCGCTGGTCGGCTCCCTTCTGCTGGCCGGCTCGGGCGGTAGCCTGCTTGCGGTGCTCCTGGGCACGGCTGCGGTCATCGCCTCCTCGATCAACGCGGTGGGAGGCTTCCTCATCACCGACCGCATCCTTCGCATGTTCCGCAAGAAAAACGACAGGTAGACGATGGTCGAACACTGGGTTCAGCTTGCCTATCTAGTGGCGGCGACCCTCTTCATCCTCTCGTTGAGATGGATGAACGAGGTGCGCACCGCCCGTTTAGGGAACTGGGCGGGCTCGATCGGAATGGCCATCGCCGTCGTAGCCACGCTCGGCAAGCCGGAAATTCATAGCTTCCTCTGGATCGGCGTGGCGCTCGTCATTGGGGTAGCGATCGGAACTCCCATGGCGCTGCTCATGCCCATGACCGCGGTGCCGCAGCGGACCGCGCTTTCGCATGCATTCGGCGCCCTGGCGGCCGGCCTGGTCGGCACTGCGGAATACTACCTCCGCGGACGAACCCTCGGAGCAGGCGCAACCGCCATTCTCTGCGCCGAGGTCCTGCTCGGGTTTCTGACCTTTACGGGCAGCCTGCTCGCTTTTGGAAAGCTCCACGAGATCCTGCCGACCCGACCCATCCTCTATCCGGGACGAAATTTCGTGAGCTTGGCGGTCTTGGCGCTGGCGATCCTTTCGGCCTTCTGGCTGGCTTCCGCACCGACTCCTCACGGGATCCTCTTCGGCTTCTTCATCGTCTTGTCCCTCCTCTTCGGAGTCCTTCTTGTCCTGCCGATCGGGGGAGCCGATATGCCGACCGTGATCTCGATCCTCAACGCCTATGCCGGCCTGTCCGCTTCGTTCATGGGCTTTCTCCTCAACAACAAGCTCTTGATTCTAGCCGGAGCGCTTGATGGCTCGTCGGGCTTGATCCTCTCCATTCAAATGTGCAAGGCGATGAATCGCTCTTTCACCAATGTCTTGTTCGGGGCGGTTGGCCATGCCGTAGAAACCGCGGCTCCCCATCGGGACGGGCGTTCGATCCAGGGCTACACCCCCCAGGAGGCGAGTACCGTCTTCGAGGGAGCCCGCGCCGTCGTGGTCGTGCCCGGCTATGGGATGGCGGCAGCCCAGGCTCAACATGTCGTCAAGGAGCTGACCGATCGGCTCAGCTCCCGAGGGGTCGACGTAAAGTTTGGGATCCACCCGGTGGCCGGCCGAATGCCGGGACACATGAACGTGCTGCTTGCAGAGGCAGACGTCTCGTACGACCGGCTAGTCGAAATGGAACAGATCAATCCGCTCTTTCCTGAAACCGACGTGGTGATCATCGTCGGCGCCAACGACATCACCAACCCAGCGGCCCGCACCCGTCCGGACTCTCCTCTCTATGGAATGCCCATTTTGGAAGTCGACAAGGCCAAGACGATCCTCTTCATCAAGCGGAGCATGGCCACCGGATTTGCGGGCGTGGACAACGATCTTTTCTACCTCTCGAAGACCATGATGGTCTTCGGCGACGCCAAGAAGGTGCTCAACGAGCTGATCGCGGCGCTCTAACCGGCATGTCTCACAAAGTTCCTACCCGAGGCGCGGCGAATGGGCCCGGTGCAAGGCGGGCGCCGGTTTTCCCCCGGAACGGTAGGATGACATGCTGCGAGGAGGGAAAACCAAGTCTCAACGAAGCAGCCGGGCCCATTTTGCAAGCCGCAGGAGAACCCTTGTAAGACAGGCAGGTTGAACTCCTCTTCACGGAATCAAGACGATCTTGCCCAAGGCTCCCGGTTCCAGAACACGACGATGAGCCATAGGCGCCTGCTCCAGCGGGAGCTCTTGCCTCACGATCGGGCGAAGCGTGCCATTCGCCAAGCCCGCATCGAGCGCAGCACGAAGACTCGCCCTCTCCTTTTCCGAGGCACGGAAGATGGAAACTCCCAAGAGGCAGGCCTCTCGGGAGAGGAGCGCGCGAGGATCGATTTCGACCGAGCCCCGGGAACCGATCACGACAGCCCGTCCTCCGACCGCGAGGAGCTGGAGATCACGGCCGAGATGAACGTTGGCAAGCATTTCCAAGAGAACGGCGACCCCTTCCCCTTTCGTCCACTCCCTCACCTCCTCTCCATGCGTTTCCGAGTGGTGATCGACGACCAGTTCGGCCCCCTGCTCCCGCGCGACCTTGCGCCCATCGACCGTTCCCGCTGACGCAGCGACCCGGCACCCGGCCGCGGTGGCCCATTGAATGGCGGCGATGCCCACCGCACCGCTCCCGCCATGAATGAAGACAGACTCGGAGGCCAGCGCCCTAGCCTTTTGGAAGAGAGCGCGGTAGGCCGTCGCATACGGAATGAAGATTCCCGCACCCTGTGCGAAAGAAACCGCCTCCGGGAGCACGCCGGTCTGCTCCTTCTCGCATAGTGCCAATTCGGCGTAGGTCCCGGTGACGCTACCGCCGAGATAAACCCGATCGCCCGGTTTCCGATGCGAAACTGCTGCTCCGACTCGTTCGACCACGCCCGCACCGTCCTGTCCGGGAGTATAGGGTAGATCGGGAAGCACCCCGAAGCGGCCGGAACGGATATAGGTGTCGAGCGGGTTCACTCCAGCGGCCTTGATCCGAACGAGAAGCTGATCCGGCCCAGGCTCCGGATCCGGTACCTCTTCCCACCTCATCACCTCGGGCTCGCCAAACGCATGAACGCGAATCGCCTTCATTTCCCATGTCCTCCGTAGTGCATGCCGACTCGTCCGAGTGGGATTCTCCAGCCGTCGCTACTTCTGCTCCCGCAGTCGAGGGCGGAAGCCTCGGATATGATCCAGGCACTCGGCAATCGCCGGCCCGAGAAGCGAGAGACATTCCCGGACGGCGGAAGGGCGGCCCGGCAGGTTGATGATCAAACAGCGTCCGCGAATCCCGGCGGTCGCCCGGGAGAGAATCGCGGTTGGAACCCGTGCGTAGGAGAGAGAGCGCATGATCTCTCCAAACCCGGGCAGCTCCTTCTGAAGGACTTGGCGCGTCGCCTCTGGAGTCACGTCCCGGGGGGCAGGCCCGGTCCCGCCTGTGGTGAGCGCCAGGGCGCACTCCTCCCGATCGGCGAGGCGGCGGAGAGCCTCCACAATCTGCTTCTCTTTGTCTGGAAGAAGGACTCGAACAAATTCGATCGGCTCGGCAAAGATCTCCTCGACCAGTCGCTCGATCTCGGGACCGCTCTGATCCTCGTAGACGCCGGTATGGGCCCGATCGCTCAGGGTAACCCGTCCGACCTTCATGATCCCCGCTTTCCCGCAACCGGCTCCTTCTCCTTTTTCAGGAGCCGCACCCCTTCGATCGACATGCCCTTGTCGACCGCTTTGCACATGTCGTACAGCGTCAAGGCCGCCACCACGACCGCGGTCAGCGCCTCCATTTCCACGCCGGTCTTGCCCACGGTTTCTGCCGCCGCGACAATCCGAATCTGGTCCCGCTCGGGCGTCAGTCGCACTTCTACGTGATGGAGGGGCAGGAGATGACAGAGGGGGATGAGCTCCGCCGCTTTCTTCGCTCCGAGAATGCCGGCGACCTGCGCCACCGTGAGAACATCCCCCTTGGGCAGTGCTTGACTACGAAGCTTTTCTACTGTTTCCGCTGCCAGCCGCAAGAATCCCTCCGCGACCGCCCGGCGGTTCTGGTCGATCTTTCCGGTCACCCGGACCATGCGTGCCCGCCCGATGTCATCCAAGTGGGAAAAGGAGTCCGAAGGAGATGGGGAGCCGGATTTCATGAGCAGCGGAGAAAGGCGAGAAGTTCCTTCGCGGCAAGGTGACGGCACCCTTTGGGAAGGCGAGCGAAACCCTGCGTACGTGCCAGAACAGGAACGGAAGCCGAGCCGGTCCACGGCAGCGGGTGAAGCCAGATCGATCCGTCTTCGGAACCAATCGTCACCGGCCAGAAGGTCTCCCGCGGAAGAGGACCGCAGGGGAGATCCACGCCAAGGCGCCCGGTCTGCCACGGAACGGAGAAGGGCAGTCCGGAGAGGGCATTGAGCAGAGGCGTCACGAAGAGCCAAAAAAGCACCAGGTGCGCGCCTGGATTGCCGGGTAGTCCCAGAACCAGGGTTTTACCCCGGGAGGCACAAAGAAAGGGCTTCCCCGGCCGAATCTCCACCCCATGGAAATGGACGGTGCATCCCAGGGCGGCCAAAGCCTCTCTCACCAGATCGGCCTCGCCAGGCCCCAACCCTCCGGAGAGCAGGAGAACGTCTACTTTCGCGATCCACGCATCGATCGCCTGCTCCATTTCGGCTCGAACATCCGGGACCCACTGCTGTCCGACCATCTCGACCCCCACCCGATCACAGAGCGCGGCCATCATCGGACCGTTGACGTCGTAGATCTGGCCCTCCGGGAGAGGCTTCCCCGCTGGAGCCAGCTCATCCCCGGAAAGGAGATGCGCCGCCCGGAGTCGCCGAGAAACCAAGGCCTCGCTCCTCCCCAGACTTGCCAGGAGGGCGATCTGGCCCGCACCGAGCCGAACTCCTGGAGTCAGCAAAAGGTCGCCCGGCTTGGCATCCTCTCCCCTGGTTTGGATATTGGGGGATGCCAGTGGAGAACGAACGCGGATCCCTTCGCCGGCACGCTCGACCTCCTCTTGCCTCACCACGTGTGTGACGCCCTCCGGAACGACACCGCCCGTCATGATGCGCACGGCCCCGCCTGGAGGAAGAGTTTCCGGAAACGGTCGGCCCGCCCCGGAAGACCCGCAGACGGGGAGCGGGCCGGGGAGGTCTTCGGCGCGCACCGCATATCCATCCACCAGCGCGCGGGAAAAAGGAGGAAGAGGAGTCTCCGCCCAAACCGATTCGGCCAGTATCCTTCCGGACAGATCACCCAACGGTACCGGTTCGGACCCGATCGGCTTAGCCAAGGTTCCCAGGATGCGCCATGCCTCTTCCGCCGTCACCATCGCTCTCAAGAAAGCCTCTCGCGTTTGCCGTACGCAAGCGGAAAGCATGGCGAGGCATCCGTTACCGCCCCTTGCGTCGTCAAACGCGAGCCCTTATGCTGCCGACATGGACGAGAAGAAGCATGGCTCCGGTCAGTGGGTAGTGTTCGAGGCCCGCCTCCACCAATTGCGGAGGTTTCTTTGACGCCGATCGACTTTTTGCCGAACGTCAGCAGATCGAGGGGCTCATGGCATCCGCTGGATTCTGGTCCAATCGGGAGGAAGCGGAACGGATCATCGCTCGCAACAAGGAGGTCCGCTCCCGATTGCAGGATCTGAGCAGCCTCGAGCGGCGTGTTGCGGACCTGCGTGCCCTCGAAGAGCTGCTTGGCGAACATCCGGATTCCGCGCTCGAGGCAGAGTTTGCCCACGAATTGTCCGAGACGGCATCGCACTTTGCCGAGGCGGAGCTCCGGCTGCTTCTGGCTGATCCGCTCGATATCAAAAGCGCCATTCTGGGCATCCATGCGGGAGCTGGTGGCACCGAGGCCTGCGATTGGGCCGCGATGCTCCTCCGGATGTATCAGCGCTATGCCGAGCGGCATGCTTTTCGTTTTGAAATCCTCGATCTTCTCGCCGGCGAGGAAGCCGGACTCAAGACGGCCACCGTCTTGATCGAAGGCTCCTATGCGTACGGCTATTTGAAGGGCGAGAGAGGGGTGCACCGGCTGGTACGCATCTCTCCGTTCAATGCCCAGGGCAAACGCCAGACGAGCTTTGCCTCCATCGACATCGTCGCCGAGGTCGCGGAGGAGGTTATGATCGAAATCCCCCCCTCCGATTTGAGGATTGACGTCTTCCGGTCCGGTGGTCACGGAGGACAGGGAGTCAACACGACCGATTCCGCGGTGCGCATCACTCATCTGCCGAGCGGGATTGTCGTCACCTGTCAGAACCAGCGCTCCCAACTCCAAAACCGAGCCACTGCTCTACGGGTCCTGCGCTCCCGCCTTCACGAGGTGGAGTTGGACCGGCGGAGGACGGAGCAGGAGCGCATCTACGGCGAGAAGGGAGAAATTGGCTGGGGGCGCCAGATTCGCTCCTATGTGATGCAACCTTACCAGCTCGTGCGCGACCTACGCACCGGGGAAGAAACTTCCAACATTCAAGGGGTTCTCGATGGTGAGCTGGATTCTTTTCTCTCGGCTTTCCTCAAAGGCAAGACGCGCTCCTCCCCGGTGGAGGCCGAGCAATAGCCGCCAGCGCCTGGAGTATCCGTGCTCCGTCTCCTCCGCGTCGAACACTTACCCCTGATCGGCTGCCTCGAATGGGAGCTCGGCCCCGGCTTCACGGTGATCACGGGCGAGACGGGAGCCGGGAAATCCCTCCTAATCGGGGCCTTGGGCCTTCTCCTAGGAAATCGTGCAGACCGAGCTCTCTATCTCGATGGGGATAAACCCTGCTCGGTTGAAGGAGATTTTTTCTTGAACAGCGATGCGACAATGACCCTGACCCCTTTGTTGGAGTCGAGCGGGATCGCTCCCTGCGAAGAAGGAAGGCTCCTGGTCAAGCGAAGTATTTCGCCCTCCGGAGGGAGTCGGCAATTTATCAATGGCTGCTCGACCACCCTGGCGGTCTTGCGACGGGTCGGCGACTCGCTGCTCGACCTCCACGGACCACATGAGCACCAGTCCCTCCTTCCGCGCAGCGCCCAACTCTCTCTTCTCGATGCGTTCGGCGGCTTGCAGGAGCGGGTCGCCCAACTGGAAGACGCCTTCGAGAAGCTCGAACTCGCACGAAGCCGAGAGAGGATCTTCTCCGATCCGGAGCGCGAACGCCAGCGCCTGCGCTGGACAAGCATGGTCCAGGAGATCGGACAAGCGGCGATCCGGCTCGAAGAAGAGGAGGAGATCCACCAGGAGCTTGAGCTCGCCCAGCATGGCTGGAAGCTGCTCGAAATGGTCGGCGAGCTCGATGCGCTCCTTTTCACCGAGGGAGGCGCTCTCGACCGGCTCTCCCGAGCTCGCCGCGTCCTCACCGCCTGGTCGAGTCTGGACGCTACCGGCGCCGCCAAGGCCGGAGAGCTCCTGGAAGCTGCGACCGTGGGCCTGCAGGAGATGGGGGTGCTCCTCACCAGCTATCGAGAACGATTAGACGTGGATCCCGATCGTCTGAACGCTCTGGAGCAGCGTCGGAGCCATCTTGAAGGCTTGAAGCGGAAATATGGCCCAACCCTCGCCGACGTCCTCCTGAGCCTCCAGAATGCGGAGCGCCAGCTCGAGGACGAGGAAACGGAGCGCCGACAACATCGCGAGCTTGCGGAAAAACGACCCGAACTGGAACGCCGCTTCGAGGAAATCCTTCGGACGCTCGCGGAAGAGAGGCGGCGCGTGGGAACCATCCTCGCCCAAAAAGTATCCGCCGTGCTGGCGGAACTCGGATTTCCCCGCGCGGATTTCCAGGTGGAGTGGATGGTCCGTCCGCAGCCGGGACGGAGAGGAGCCGAAGAGGTCGAATTTCTTTTTGCGCCCAACCCCGGCCGTCCCCCCCTCCCCCTGCGGGAAACCGCATCGAGCGGGGAGATGGCTCGCGTGATGCTCGCGATCAAGACGGTGCTCGCCGCCGTCGATCACGTGCCCGTTCTCATCTTCGACGAGATAGACGCCAATGTTGCCGGCGAAACGGCCTGGAAGGTGGGAGCCCATCTTCGGCTCCTGGGCAGGCAACATCAAGTGATTTGCGTCACTCACCTGGCTCCCGTTGCAGCCCAAGGCGACGCGCATTTTCGTGTCAGCAAAGAGCCTGCAGGCAACGGCGTCTCGGTCTCCCTCGCTCAGCTTGGTTTTCCCGAAAGAGCGGAAGAGCTTGCGCGCATGTTAGGAGGCAAGAGCGACGAATCCCTTGCCCTGGCCACTCGCATGCTCACGGAAACGCCGCGCCCGGCTTCCCCGACTTCTGGTGCAAAGCCATCCTGATCGCGCCCATTTCTCGCAAAATTCGTACCCGAGGCGAAGCCGATGGGCCGGGATGCGAGGCGGGGCGCCGGTTTTCCACCGGAGCGGTATGAGCACGCACTGCGAGGAAGGCCAAAAACCCAAGTCCCAACGAAACAGCCGGGTCCAGTTCGCAAGCCGCAGGAGAACCCTTGTGTGACAAGCAGGCTAGGCGTGGACGCGAAAGAGGAAGCCAAGGGTATAAGTCGCGACGGCTTCCAGCACACCGACCGCAGTCATCTCAAGCCCGGAGGACCACCACGATCGGGTCGTGATCCAAGACTTGGCCGCCCCGACCAAGAAATGCGCAATCAGGCTGATCGCAAACGAGATCGAGATCGCCCAAAAGCCACCGAAAAAGAAGAAGGGGAGCAGCGGAACGAGAGCTCCGATCCCGGTGGAGATCGATGCGGAAAGGCAGGCGGTCGTCGGGCTGGGAAACGACTCCACGGAAAGTCCCAGCTCCGATCGTGACATCGCCGCCAGAAACTGGTCGGGACGGGCAAAGAGCTTTTCCGACATGGCTTGTGCCTCTTCGCGATTGAATCCCTGGAGCTCGTAAAAGAGTGCCATCTCTTCCTTTTCCTCCTCGGGGTGCCGGGCAATTTCTTCCCCTTCCCGAGCCATCTCCGCCTGGTAAACCTCTCGTTCGCTCTTTGCCGCGAGGTAAGCCCCCGCGCCCATGGAAAGGGCCGAGGCAAGCATTCCCGCCAGCCCCGAAAGCAGCACGTAGTGCGTCTGGTTTTCCGTGGCGCTCGCCACCCCGGAGACGATTCCGAAAACCGCTCCCAAGCCGTCGTTCACGCCATAGATCGCGTCGGCCACCCAACCTCCACCCTTCTTGTGCCAACGTTCCCGGGCGAGAATCCTTTCGGCGACGCTCTTCGGCTGGCTCGCCGTGCCGAGTGTCTGCAGGATCTGGGCATGAGAACGTTCTTCGGCTGCCATCTCGCCGTAGGCGGCACTTAGGTCGGCGGGAATCCGGCCCGCTTTCCGCTGCTTCTCGTATTCCTCCTCCTGGCGATCCTCCGCACTCTCCAAATTCCGGATAACCAGGGAAGGGCCTAGCGCCTGCCGCCACCAGCGGCGCAAGCGCTGCCGCCAGCCTCCCGCCAAGCTGGGAAGAGGGATTTCCCGTGCACGCAGTTCTACCTCCCACCGGGCGGCATGTTTCTCCTCCGCTTCGGCGAGGCGGAGAAAGACATCTTTCCGCCGCGGATCCGCCTCGCCTGCGGCGAGATCCCGGTAAGCTTCGGAACTCCTCTTCTCGGCAAGCCAATACTTCCGAAGCAAGCCGGCGTCGCCTTCCTTTCCGCTCTTCACGGTCCGTAGCCTAGGCGGCCAAATTCCCGCGGGAGCATGCCCAAATCCCGATAGGCCTGTAACTGCCAGGAGGTCATCACCGAGGGTCGGGAGAACCACATGCGCGCCCAGTCTCTGTCCTTGAACTCGCTCTTTTCGTACCGCGCGAAAACGAGGGCGATCGTCCGCTTTTCTCCATCGGAAAGCCGAAAGCGATCGGGGATGCGGTAGGGTAGATCGTCAAGAAAGAGAAACCGGGCGTCCGTTGGTGTCGTTTCGAAGACCATGACGCCTCGGCTGGTCTCGGTGGAAAGCTCGATTTCCAGGATCGACTTTCCTGAGCCGTCTGGAACATTGTCGCTCCCAATGAGATCGTAGGAGAGTGCCACCCGGAATCGCCGCGCGATCTCCTGCTGCGCCTTCAAGGGCAACTGCTCCAAAAAGCGCGCCAGCCGGGGGGTGGTGTTGGGCAGAAGGTCCGAGGGCTCAGTAGCTAGAGCCTGTCGGCAAAAAACCGAAAAGAGGAAGGCGGTGGCAATCAAGACTCTCACGGGTTTCTCCTTGTTCCTTCTCCGGGCTGCGAATCACGCGAAAAAAGACCACATCGAGCCCCAATTGGGACTGGAAGTACTCCTTCCACTTCCGGAGCGACCAGCCCGGGACGAAGAGGTGATTGCGGGCCGAATTCGAATAGATTTCGAAGTCGGGATAATTGCTGATTCTTCTTCCGATGATTCCCACCTGTCCCGCTACGGAAAGCGAATGAGGCGAGAGGATGAGGTCGCCCGACCGCAGTTGACCCTGTTCCCCAATCCTCCGGCCGTTGGCTTCCAGCCAACGCTCCAGCTCGGATAAGTAGGGGCTGACCGGCGGCGAACCGAGCACTCGATTGAGCACAAAACAGACGGCCGACACGGACGAGAAGGTTCCCCCTCCCGGCAAGCTCCCCGTGTCCATGCCTGCACTATAGATCGCCTCCTGGTAGATCCGCGCGCCGATGTCTCGGCCGGGCGGATTTCCGTCTTCCGCGCCCGATCCCGGAAGTTGCGCTCCGGGAACCACGGGAGGCGACTTTTCGGGCAAAAAGCCGGCTTGGACCACTGGGGTGCCAATCAGAAAAGACCAAAGCCAGATCGTTGAAGTCCACGGGAGACAGATCCAAAGCTGCAGCATAACAGGCTCACCACCATACGAAGTCGCGATCCCGCCGGCAACCCCCAAGGGAAAGTCACCAGCCGAAAAGAGGTTCCTCCGGAACAATCCGCCTGGCGATTTCTTCCAAGGCGGGCAGCGAGACCTCCGGCGGCTGCGGTAGAGGACGGATTTCGACTTTCCCCAGTAGGGAAGCGTGGCCCATCATCTGGATGCGTGGAGTGAGAATGCGCCCCGCTCGAAGGCTTCCTCCGTCCGCCACCTCCAGGCCACGCAAGGCCACGATCCGGTCGGTTTCGAGGTGGCCCGCAACCCACAAGGCGCAGGCCACAATGGCTGCCGACGAAGCGTTTGCCCGAGGGTAGACTTCCACATCCGGCGCAACCACTCCCCCTTCGACATCTCCCTCCTTCCGGAACTGCACTCTTTCGCTTCCGCAGACCTCCGCATCCACCCGACCGCTGATCCGCACCTGGCGCGCCTCTACCCGTGGGCCGTGGTACTCGCAGCGGGGATGGAAATCGATGTCCCCCAGCGTCTTCAACCGATCCCCCGACTTGCCCCGCACCTGATAGCTCACGAGGTTGAGGCCCATTCCGCAGGCAATGCATCCGGAAGAGAGCGCCGCCGAATAGACGAATTGGCCCGCTCCGCAAAAGGGGCAACGGACGAATCGATCCCGGACGGGTCGGGACTTGGATGGCAGTTCGTTTCTTCGCTTCGGAACGAGCGAAAGGTATTGCTGGCATTTCCGGCAAAACGTGGAGAGCGCTGTGCGCGACTCCCACTGCTGGTGGCCGCAATGTGGGCAGCGTACTTCCTTTTGGCTAAACCGATTCTTCTCGGCGATCATCCTGCACTCTCGGTTTCCTGATACCGTTTCCATTCCTCAACCCCGTGCGGTCCCACAAAACACATGCCCTCCACACGAGCGCCTTGCTCGACGTCGATACTGCCCGCGACGAGAACCCCCTGGACCTCGGCCGACGGGGAGAGCACCAGCCGGCCTCGAACCACCATCGTACCGAAAAACCGGCCCCCAACCCAGCCATCCTGTTGGGCAAAGATCTCTCCACGCAACTCACATCCCGGCATCAGGCTCATTCTCTCCGCGCTGTCGATCCCCATACGCCGTCTCTCTGCTTCGCTCAACACAACATTTTCCGGTTCCACCGGGTCGATGAGTGGTTATCCTCGCTGAGGGAGTGACGAATGGCAAAAGAGAAAAGCGGATTCCCTTCTTTCCGCCAAGAACTGGACAGACCGGAAGGTCGAGCGCGATGGGCCGAGTGGTTGTGGAGCCTCTCCGCGGAGGATGAAAGCGGCTTTGAGGGGCTTGCCCTCGCGCTCTGTCAGATTCAATCCCACGGGGTGGCTCCGCTCCGGCGGCTGCTGCAAGCCGAAGGGGGGGTTCCCGCCGGGTGGCGGAAGATTCCTCCTGTTCCCCAGGAGCTTTTCAAGCAGTCGCGTCTTTTCGTTCCTGAGGGCCAGACGCCTCGAAGAATCTTTGAAACCAGCGGAACGACCGCAAAACATCCGGGCCGTCATTTTCTGCTCGATGTCGATCTCTACCGGGCCGTGAGCACCGAAGGAGCCAGGCGGGCGGGCGTGCCGTGGGAGACGGTCGATCTCCACTTTCTTGTCCCTTCTCCTCAGGAAGCTCCCCATTCTTCGCTATCGGCCATGTTCGGCTTCTGGTCGGAGCAGAGCACCCACTTCTCTCATTTCTGGATTCAGGAGGGCCGCCTCGACCAGCAGGGTCTCCTCGCCGCCCTCTCCGAGGCGGTGCGCGCGGGCCGTCCGGTGGGACTTTGCGGGACGGCCTTTGCCTTGATTCCGCTGATCGACCATCACGAAGGATCGCCCCTTCGCTTACCCCGGGAAAGTTTTCTTTTGGAGACTGGCGGGTTCAAGGGGCGGACTCGCGAACTGTCCAAGCCCGACTTCTATCGTGCCCTGGAGACGCGGTTTGGAATCCCTGCGGAGGAGATCTGGAGCGAATACGGCATGACCGAACTCTCCAGCCAGGCCTACGCCCAAGGCCCGGAAGGAATCCATCGAACTCCGCCCTGGGCTCGCGTCCGGATCCTCAATCCGCTCACCGGCCGAGACTGCCTGACCGGGGAAAAGGGATTGGTGGCCTGGGTGGACCTCGCCAACATCGACTCGGTGCTGGCGATCCAGACCCAGGACGAGGCGATCGCGGCACCAGACGGCTTCCGCCTCCTTGGCCGGCGCCCGACTCTCCCCTTGCGCGGCTGTTCCCTCACTGCCGAAGATCTCCGTTCGTCATGACGGCCGCCGAGCGCATCCAGCGACTGGCTCCCCTCTGTTCGCTCTTTCCTGAGCTTGGAATCTCGGGCCGCGAGGATCTCCGCCAGCTTCTCAGGGCGGCGTTAGGCCGCTTGGATGCGCTCGACCGCTTTGTCCCCTATGGCCGTGGATGGAGCCGTGCGATCGCTCCGCAGCGCCTCTACCATGTCCTGGCGAGCACCGTTCCGGTCTCGGGATGGCGCTCCCTCGTGGAAGGGCTGCTTCTGGGATCGGAGAATCTTCTCCAGTGCCCGGACGAACAGAGTGATGCGATGGCCCGGTTTTGCGAAGCGCTTCCTCCCGCCTTAAGAAAGTTGGTCCGCATCCTTCCTTCCTATTCCGAAGATGCCTTTGCCTCGGCTGACGCCATCGTCGTTTTTGGCCGAGACGAGACCATCCGGCTCTTCCGGGCCCGCTGCCGGAAAGATCAGCTCTTCCTCGCCTATGGACATCGAGCTAGCCTTCTCTGGCTCGGAGCCGTGGGCCGTCCAACGACCCATCTGGTGAAAGGCATCGTCCAGGATCTGACCGAATACGATCAGGCTGGCTGCCTCTCCCCGCAGTGCCTCATCCTCGAATCGGAAGCCGCCGTTCTCCCCTTGGCGGAACTCTTGGCCCGCGGGCTTTCCGAAAACGCCCTTCTCGACTCGATCCCCCGCCGCCCGGAAGAAGCGGCGAGGATCCGCGAGGCTCGCGTGATGGCCCGCGCCCTCGGCTGGCCTCTTTGGGAAGATGGAGATCGCCTCCAATGGACCCTCGTCGTTCGCGATCTCCCGCAATTTCAGCCCACCTGCGGCCATCGCGTTCTCTATCTGGACAGGGTCCCGAGAGAGAAGCTAGAGAGTTGGCTGGCCCCGCTCCGGGGCCATCTCTCCGCGGTCGGAGTCGCCGGGCGGGTTCCGCTCTCCGTCCAGAAGCTCTTTTGGCGTCTCGGCGCCTCCCGCTGCTGCCGCGTGGGAACGATGCAATCTCCCCCTCCCCTCTGGCATCACGACGGCAGGATACCCCTGGCGGATTTGATCCGCTGGGTGGACTGGGAAGGAGCCCATCCCCCGGAACGCCAGAAAACGACCCGCTTCCCCTCCTAATATCTTATTCCTATCGACAAGAGGAACCGCCAGAGCCAGCTCGGCCGGTCATCGGTCGAGCACCGGTTTCTGGTCGACGGTTCAGGAACTCCGCGGATAGACCTTCTCTGGATCGAAGACTTTCTTCGACTCGGTGAATTCGAGTTCGCCCGAGCTCCCGGGCTTCAGCCGCCGAAAGAAGCAGCTCCGATAGCCCACGTGACAGGAAGCTCCGCCTTCGACGGATACTTTGATCAGAACGCAGTCCTGATCGCAGTCGACGCGCAGCTCTCGGACGTGCTGAACGAATCCGGATTCCTCCCCCTTCACCCAGAGCTTCTTCCGGGAGCGACTGTAATAGGTCGCCCGGCCTGTCTGAATCGTCCGATCGAGCGCCTCCTGATTCATGTAAGCAAACATGAGCACCTCGCCCGTTTCCGCATCCACGGTGATACAGGGGAGAGTTCCCGCGGAATCAAACCGGGGCATGAGCCGAGTCCCCTCCTCGATTTCCGAACTGACGCTCATTGCGCAATCCATAGTGGCATTCGCAGAGGGCGGGAACAAGGACAAAGCCGGAAGGACAGCTTCTGCGATCGCCGGCGATCTCTCGGTCTCCCTCTCACGGAGCCGCGTCGCCGGTCTCCCCCCTTTCCCATCCGGGAAAGAGAGGCAACTCTTCGGACTCCGCGCGGCGGGGGCGGCGACGAGCCTGGATCGCCTTGCTACGCGGATCCTCCTCCTCGGCTTCCATGCCCAAAAGCACCTCCGCGGCTCTCTGAATCGTCCGCTCGGGCAGGCCCGCCAACCGCGCCACCTGCAGCCCGTAACTCTTGTCGATCGCCCCTTCCACCACTTTCCGCAAATAGATGGCCTCCCCGTTGATTTCCTGGACCGCCAGGGAGAAATTGCGCACCTCCGGCCGGCTCTGCGCCAGCTCCGCCAGCTCATGATAGTGGGTCGCGAACAGGGTGAGACAACGATTCCGGTCGCAAAGCTCTTCGGCCACCGCCCAGGCGATCGACAGGCCGTCGAATGTACTCGTCCCCCGGCCGACTTCGTCGAGGATCACGAGGCTCCTTTCGGTGGAATGGCGGAGAAGATTGGCCGTTTCCTGCATCTCGACCAGAAACGTGCTCTGGCCGCTGGCGAGGTCGTCGCTGGCCCCGATTCTGGTGAAGATCCGGTCGAGGATTCCGATTTTCGCGCGCGACGCGGGGACGAAGGAACCGATGTGGGCGAGCAGAGCGATGAGCGCGATTTGGCGGAGATAGGTGCTCTTGCCGGCCATGTTTGGTCCCGTCAGAATGACCAAGCGCGAATGTCGCCCGTCGAGGTAGGTGTCGTTCGGGACGAACCGCTCCCCCTCCAGAGCCTGCTCGACCACCGGGTGGCGGCCGCCGACAATTTCGATCACCGGCTCCTCGACGATTTCCGGCCGGACATAGCCCCTCTCCCGGGCAAGCTCGGCGAGAGCCGCTGCGACGTCGATCTCGTTGACCGCTCTTGCGGCTTTCTGGAGGGTCGGAAGCCGATCGCAGAGCTTCTGCCGGAGGATGCGGAAGAGCTCCAGCTCCAACTCGCGCGCGCGGCCCTCCGCACCCAGGATCTTCTGCTCCATGGCTTGTAGCTCCGGCCGAGTGAACCGCTCCGCGTTCGCCAAGGTCTGGCGACGCACATACTCCGGAGGAACCTGCGCAAGCTGGCCGCGGGGAACTTCCAGCAGGTATCCGAAAACCGGATGGTAGCGGAGCTTGAGCGACCGCAGGCCGGTGCGCTCCCGCTCGCTCCGCTCGAATTCCAAGAGCCATCTTTTTCCGCTCTCGGCCGCTTCCCGCATAGCGTCCAGGCCGGCATCGAAACCCGCTTGAAAAAGGCCCCCCTCCCGACAGGAAAGAGGCAGGTCGGCGACCAGGGCTCGCTCGATCTCGGCAACCAGATCGTCCTGTGGCTCGAGATCGCTCCGGCACTCCGCCCACTTGCCAGACGGGGGCAGAAGCTCCTGGATCTTGGCCAGCGGCTTGAGAGAATCCTTGATCGCCCCGATCTCCCGAGGGCTGGCCGACCCCTGAGCCACCCTGGCGAGCAGCCGTTCCAGATCTCTTATCCCGGGGAGGATCTCCCGAAGCGATCGTCGGCTTCGGTCTCGCTCCGCCCAATCAGCAACGGCATCCTGACGCGCTCGAATCTTCTCTGGATCGCGGAGAGGTTCGGCGACCCACTGGCGCACCAACCTTCCCCCCCCTGGAGTCAGCGTTCGGTCGATCGCCTCGAGAAAACTTTTTCCTCGGCTCGGCGCGGAGAGAAGCTCCAAGGTGCGCTGGGCCACGGCATCCAGAATGAGCAACTCTTCCCGGCAGATCGCGACGATCTCCCGCACGTGGGAGAGATCCTGGCGCAGTTCCTCGCGCAGGTAGTGGAGGAGACCTCCCGCAGCGGAAAGGGCCAGAGGGGCCCCGGCGAGTCCAAAGCCCGCCAGGGATTTCACCCGGAAATGGGTGAGCAAAAGAGCCGCAGCGTGTTCCGAGGTGAAGGCCCACTTCTTGTGCCGGGTCAGCACAGGCTTGCCCCATCTTCCGAGAAGTTCCTCCAGCCTCCCGATCCGAGGCTGGCCCGGACGCGCGTCCGACGCCTCCTCCGGCAGAAGGATCTCGCTGGGCCGAAGGCGGCAGAGCAGGTTGACCAGCTCCTCCTCTCTTCCCAATTCTCCTGCGCGAAACTCACCGGTTCCCAGGTCGGCGGCGGCGACTCCGAGGCGATGACGGCCGGCGACCAGAGCTAGGCAGAAGTTGTTTTCTTTCGAGCGGAGCGACCCTGGGTCGAGCAGGCTGCCCGGGGTGATGATCCGAGTGATTTCCCGTCGAACCAGCTTCCCTGGCTGTGGAGTCTCCACTTGTTCGCAGACCGCGACCCGCCTCCCTCCCTGCACCAGACGGGCAATATACCCATCCGCCGACTCGACGGGCATCCCGCACATCGGCATCCCATGCCGGTGCGTGAGCGCAAGCCCGAGGAGATTCGCCCCGACTTTCGCGTCTTCTTCAAAAAGTTCGTAGAAATCTCCCAGCCGGAAGAGGAGCAGCACATCCCCAGGCAATTCGGCCTTCCGCTCCCGATATTGCGTCATCATGGGCGTTTCGGACGAAGCCTTGACCTCTTGGGATTGTGACGATTTCATTCTTCTCCTACAGTCGGTGTCGACCTCGCATGCGCAATTACCTCGATCTGCTGCAGACCGTGCTCCGCGAGGGCACTCGTCGCTCCGATCGCACAGGGACCGGCACCTACTCCCTCTTCGGCGCCCAGCTTCGATTCGATCTAACCACCACCTTCCCTCTCCTGACCACCAAGAGAATCCATTGGAAGTCGGTCGTCCACGAGCTTCTCTGGTTCCTGCGGGGAGAAACCAATGTCGCAACCCTTCAAGCCAACGGAGTCACGATCTGGGATGAGTGGGCGGACGCCCAGGGAAATTTGGGGCGAATCTACGGGGCGCAATGGCGGAACTGGCGAGGCTCGGACGGAACCTCGGTCGATCAGATCCAGGAGCTCCTCGACCAGATCCGCCGCAACCCATCCAGCCGTCGTCTCCTGGTTACCGCCTGGAATCCCGCCGAGCTCGGCCAGATGGCGCTTCCCGCGTGTCATGTCCTCTTTCAATTCTATGTGCAGGACGGCTCCCTCTCCTGCCAACTTTATCAGCGGAGTGCCGACCTCTTCCTCGGCGTCCCCTTCAATATCGCCTCCTACTCTCTGCTCACCCTGCTCGTCGCGCATGTCTGCGACCTGCGGCCGAAGGAGTTCATCCACACCTTCGGCGATCTCCACCTCTACGCGAACCACCTAGAACAAGCCAGAATCCAGCTCGGCCGAGCCCCGAAACCCCTTCCCCGCGTGGAGATTCATCCAGGTGTCCGATCGCTGGAGGAGATCCGCTACGAAGATATTTCGCTAGTCGACTATCATCCGGAGCCTTCCATTTGCGCTCCTGTCGCGGTCTAGCCGCCATCTCTCCCGCATTTCCTCTTGCACCGGAATGATCCAAGCGTCCCTGCCTGCTTCGAATTGGTTTTCCATCGTTGCCGAAGGCCCACCCCATAGACTGCATGTCCCACAAAGTTCGTACCCGAGGCGCGGCGCCGGTTTCCCCCGGAGCTCTATGAAGATCTACGGCAAGGATGGAAACCAGGTCCAACGAAGCAGACGAGCCCATTTCGCAAGCCGCAGGAGAGCGCTTGTGAGAAATGGCGACTGAAAATCGGCTCGGTCCGGGCGGACCTTTGATCCGCAAGCTCTCCCTGCCTCCTCGCGCAGCATTCTCAATTGCGCAGCCGCGCGCGCTCTTCGCGAACGAGATTCGGCGTCAGAGTAGACGCCGTCCTTCGCAACCTCTTCCTGTCCCTGCCTGCTCAGCACGAGCTTTAAAAATTCCTCTATCTTGGGCTCAAGCGGCCTGCCGGGAGCCCGGTTCACATAGAGGTAGATAGAGCGATTAACGGATAGGTGTGTTCGTAGACCGTCTCGGTCGTAGGCAACAGGAAAGGACCGCGTGGGCTCTCGGACAGGGGTACAGGCCTCACGTTCGGCTCGACATTCGCCAGCGTCGCGTAGGTCAGACCGCCGGGTTTCGCGGCCATCTCGTGGACCGCCATGTTGAAGGCGTGCGTGAACCCACTGCCCTTGACGAACTGAATGTCGGGCTTGTAAGCCCCGCCTTCCAGGACGCGCGCCCGGAAATAGGCTTCGATCCCATTCGGTACCGCCAAGCCGTAAAGGTGAATCGGGCGCTTCTCCCAGTCGCCCTTGAGCCCCAGGTCGCCCCAGGTTCGAATCTCCGTTTTCTCGCCGCGTTTACGATCTTCTCCATAGATGCCATCGAGCTGGGCTAAGCTCAGACCCGGGATCGGATTCCTTGTCCACGAGAATGACGATCGCGGCCGTCTTGCCAAGAGAACCGACGCTGCCCGTCGCCACGCGAATGGCAAACGGCGGATAGCCAAACCGATCGACGAATGCCTTTTCCTCGGACGGCAGCATCTCGCGCCCGATCGTCGCCACCTGCGTCCGCCCATCGATCAGCGCAGGAATACCGGTGCCCGACGCGCGAGCTTCCATTGTGACACTCAGCCGCGGATAGGCCTCTCGCATCCGCCATACCCAACCGAGCGTCATCTGATCCATGACGTCGGCGCCCACGATATGGAGTTCTTCTTCCGGTTGCAGATCCAACTTTCCTGGCTTCCAGGGCGGGATGGAGGCATCGGCATGTCGATGATGCTGGATCGCGACGAATTTCAGCGCATGCGCGTTGGGCGATGCGATCCCAGCGATCAACCAGGCGAGCGCCGCCGAAGCGGCAGAGGACGATATCCTTCCGAGGGGCCCAAGCACCTTCCTTCTCCTTCCCGTTGTTCTTGCGTGAAAAATCTCCCATTCCGCCTCTTCCTTTTTGAGCGCGCGGCGTCTCATTGCGGAGCGGCGAAGAGTGCTTCGTAACTCGGGATCTGCTCGCTGAGTGCGTCGCGCAAATCGAGCGCCTCGGCAATGAATTCTCGCTCGCCCTTGCCGGGATTTGTATCCAGCTTGAACGCGTAGACGATGAGCCCGATGTTTTCCTTGTTCTTGTCGCGCAGCGGCAGCATCACCAGGAATTTTTTCGGATGGTCGGTCGTGCGATACCAACGCGGATCGACGATCGTGATCCCTTTGGTGATCACATCGATGTCATCCGGATCATCCGGGTTGCCGATCCGCTCTGGAAACGACCCGGCGAACATCGTGTAGACTTTGTCCATTCCTGGCGGAACGCCATGAAATGTGACGCTCAACAACTCGGGATGTGCCGCCATCGTCCGATCGGAGAGAACTTGAGCGAGCATCTTGTGCGAAGGCGGCGTCCAGTTCTTTTTCTTCGCTGGGGCCGTGGGCGCGGGCTTGGTGGATGGGGGCTCGGCGTGAAGGGACAACGGCATAACTGCCAGGAGAAGAGCGGCTGCCCTCAGGGCCAGTGGCCTATGGATGTTCATCTTGTTTTGGCTCCTTTTCAATCGGCGCGCGGAGCGCGATCTCTGACCCCCCCCGCCACGACATTGCCGGGAATCTTGCGGCACGGGCATCCTATCGGCGCTTGAGCTCGTGTTCCGTGCCAAAGAGGGGTCCCGTTCACGATACGCTTCCCCATGGCGCTCAGAACGTCCGCAGGAAACGGACGAGCTGCTCGCGGGTCGGGCTTGCGGCATGCCGGACGTAGAAACCGGCACAGGCGACTCCCAGTTGGAGACAGTGCGCGAGCTTCCAGCCGAGAAGCCGTCCGGCGCAAAATCCAGCATTGAAATGATCTCCCGCTTGAAGAACGATTTTCGGCTTTGTCGTATGGGGGGTTCCCAGCCCTTCCTCGGCCACTCCGTCGGAGGCCGCAGCAAATCTTGGGCAATGGATCCCTACGGTGGAAATCCCGACTTTTTCTCGAATGGCCGCAGCCAAAGAAGGAGCGCTTGCGATATCCAGGTCGATTTCAGGCAGGTGGAGGACGCGGGCGACGACTTCGCTTTCCCGATCGTTCAAACTCAGCATCACGTCGTGGTCCGCCTGGAACTCGGTCAGGATCTTGAGCGCGGCCAGGAGGTCGGCCTCCGTCGATTGGCGAAGATCCCCCAGGTCGAAAAGAAGGAGCTTTCGCGGGGAGGCGGAAGCATGGCAAAGCTCGGATAGAAGCCGCTTCCAAAGGAGAGAAAGATGCGGGAGCCGCGACCAATTCAGAAACGCGGCTAGGTCCGCCTTTGCCCACAGCTCGCGCAAAGCGCCCCCTCCGACTCGCTCTTCCAGGAGCTCCCAGGTGATCTCCTCCAAGGGCCGGTAATCTCCGAAAGAAACGCGGCCGCCACTAAATTCCAAGACGCGCACATAGGCAGGAGAAGCCAGGGGATGAACGGTGGCGCGCCGTTCCGCTTCGGCAAAGGCTGGATGCACGCACCCCGGATTCCCGCACGCGCCGAGGAAGTCAACTTGGGCGCCCAAGGCGCCCAGAGCGGAGCAAAACCAAGGCGCGCTGCCGCTCATTCGGGGTTGACCCTCGACGAGATCAAAGCCGAAGGAATGGCCTTCCTCCTCTTGCGCCTCTTTGCGCAGGCGCGTCAAAAATTGCTCGATCGAAGTAAGAACAGTGTAATGATCGTGCGACCGGCGATGGTCAACCACCCGGAACGACTCTTCGACCACGCCATCGAAGCCGACCAGGCAGACGCGCTTGAAAAGCTGCGCTTGAGCGCCAGAGAGCCGATCCGCGATTTGTCGTGCGCGGTGCCGCTCGGCCATGGCGCTTTCCCTATACGCGTTTGCCAACCTCTTGACAATCCTAACCTGTAAGTCTCACAAGCGTTCTCCTGCGGCTCTCAGACTAACCTAAGGTTGAAAGAACGCGCGTCCTTTTCATGCTTGGACTCGGGTTTTCGAAATCGGCTCGACAGCAGAGGGCATCCTGTCCGACAAATCTCGCAACATGAGTCGCTTTCGAACTTTCTCGGCTGGCTTGCTTGGCTTTTTGGGCATCGTCGCGGCCACCTATGGCGCACACCGGCTCTCCACCTCTCCCCTCCTTCCCCACTCCCTGGAAACCTGGAAAACGGCTGTCTTGTACCAGTTCGTCCACGTGTTGGCACTTCTCTCCTTGAGCCGGTATCCTAAGGGCTTCGCCATCCCCTCCCTCTGCTTCCTCTTCGGCATCATCCTCTTTTCCGGAAGCCTGTACGCGTGGGTCCTCAGCGGAAACCTCGGCTGGACCCGGGCCACCCCGTTCGGAGGCAGTCTCTTGGGCATCGGCTGGCTTTGGATCGCTGGCGAGGCTCTTTTTCGCAGGCGGGCTCCGGAGCCTTAACCTGCACGTCTCACAAAGTTCGTGCCCGAGGTGCCGCCACCCCATGCGGGGCAGTAAAAGTTTTGCGCTTTCCCTCCTGCCTCCAGTAAGTTTCTGAGGTAGGCCTTCCCTATGAATCGATTCACAGAAAAAGCGCAGGCGGCTATCGCCGAGGCGCAAAACCTAACCCTACGGCACTCCCACCAGTCAGTGGACGTCGAGCATCTATGCGAAGCACTGTTGGCTGAAGAGCAAGGGCTCGTGCCCCGGTTGCTCGACCGCGCAGGAGTTGATGTCGCCAAGCTGCGGGAGCGCTTGAGCCAGGAGCTCCAACGGCTGCCCCGCGTCTCCGGGTCCAACAGCGAGGCTTATGTCACCCAACGTTTCCGCGAAGCCTTGGTCAAAGCACAGGAGGAGGCAAGGCGTCTAAAGGATGAATTCGTCAGTGTGGAGCACCTCATGCTGACGCTCCTGGACGAGCCGCCGGCCACGGTGACCGGGCGCCTGCTGCGCGAAGCAGGTCTCAGCCGAGAAGCCTTTCTGCGCGCCTTGACGGAGGTTCGGGGCCACCAGCGGGTGACCAGCCCCAATCCAGAAGAAACCTATGAAGCGCTCCAAAAGTATGGACGCGACCTTACCGAGCTTGCGCAAAAGGGCAAGCTCGACCCGGTGATCGGAAGGGATGCGGAGATCCGGCGCACGATTCAGGTGCTTTCCCGACGGACGAAAAACAACCCCGTCTTGATCGGGGAGCCAGGGGTCGGAAAGACCGCCATCGTCGAAGGACTGGCGCAGCGTATCGTGGCAAGCGACGTTCCCGAGAGCTTGAAAAGCAAGCGCGTCGTTCAGCTTGACATGGGTGCGCTGGTTGCCGGCGCCAAGTACCGAGGAGAGTTCGAGGAGAGGCTCAAGGCGGTCCTCAAGGAAGTAACGGCATCGGAAGGACAGATCCTTCTCTTCATCGACGAGATTCACACCATGGTGGGGGCGGGACGCGCGGAAGGGGCGATAGACGCGGGCAACATGCTCAAGCCGCTCCTTGCGCGGGGTGAGCTCCATTGCATCGGAGCCACGACTCTCGACGAATACCGGAAATACATAGAGAAGGATGCGGCCCTGGAACGGCGCTTCCAGCCTGTCCTCGTCTCCGAGCCGACCGTGGAGGATACCATTTCGATTCTCCGCGGCCTGCGCCAGCGGTACGAACTTCACCACGGAGTGCGGATTCAGGATAGCGCCCTCGTGGCGGCAACGGTACTTTCCCACCGCTACATCACGGATCGGTTCCTCCCGGACAAGGCGATCGACTTGATGGATGAAGCAGCGGCCAAGCTGAAGGCGGAAATGGAAAGCATGCCCGAGGAGCTGGAAGGGCTGGAACGGCGCGTCCTCCAGCTCGAAATCGAGAAGGAGGCGCTGCGCAAGGAACGGGATGACGCTTCGCGCAAGCGCTTGGAAACCCTGGAGGGAGAGCTCGCCAACCTGCGCAGCGAGCGGGATCGGATCCGGGCCCGATGGCAAGAGGAGAAGGGATCGATCGGCGGCCTGCAAAAGGTACGCGGAGAGCTCCAAGCAGCGGAGCACGAGATGGAGATCGCCCAGCGAGCCTACGACCTCAACCGAGTCGCTGAGCTCCAGTACGGGAAAATTCCCGAACTGAAGCGGCGGCTCCAGGAACTGGAGGAAGGCTTCGCCAAGGGTGAAGCGAGCGGAAGGCTCCTTCGGGAGGAGGTCACTCCGGAGGAGATCGCAGAGGTCGTTGCGCGATGGACCGGGGTTCCCGTCTCCAAGCTCCTGGAGGGAGAAAGGGAGAAGCTGCTCCGGCTCGATTCCCTCCTCCATCAGCGAGTGATCGGCCAGGACGAGGCGGTAGCGGCCGTGGCCGATGCCGTGATCCGCGCCCGCTCCGGCCTCAAGGATCCCAAGCGGCCGATCGGATCTTTCTTCTTCCTGGGGCCGACGGGCGTGGGAAAGACCGAGCTCGCCCGGGCGTTGGCGGAAGCGCTCTTCGATAGCGAGGAGAACATGATTCGGCTCGACATGAGCGAATACATGGAGAAGCACCAGGTCGCCCGCCTGATCGGCGCTCCCCCGGGATACGTCGGATTCGAGGAGGGAGGGCAGTTGACCGAGGCAGCTCGGCGCAAGCCGTACAGTGTGATTCTCGTCGACGAGGTGGAGAAGGCCCACGCCGATGTCTTCAACGTCTTTCTCCAGATTCTGGATGACGGTCGGCTTACCGATAGCCAAGGCCGCACGGTCGACTTTCGGAATGCGATCATCATCATGACTTCCAACATTGGAAGCATCTACCTGACCGAAGGAATCGAACCCATGGGAGAGATCCCGGAAGCAGTGCGCGGCCGCGTCATGGAAGAACTCCGGGCTCATTTCCGGCCGGAGTTCCTCAACCGCCTGGATGAGATCGTGCTCTTCAAGCCGTTGCAACTGCCCCAGCTCCAGAAGATCGTCGATCTGCAACTCGCAGAACTGCGCAAGCGCCTCGCCGAACGATCGATCACCCTGGAGTTGACCGACGCCGCCAAGCAACATCTGGCCCAGGTGGGCTACAGCCCCACCTACGGAGCCCGTCCGCTCAAGCGAGTGATCCAAAAGGAACTGGAGACCCCGCTCTCCCGCAAGATCGTCGCAGGAGAAATTGCCGACAACACCGCGCTCTCCGTCGATTTTTCCGATGGGCAGATCGTCTTCCGTGGGACACCGGAGGCGGTAGCATGAAGCGATTTCCGCGACTCCTGGCGCGCCCAAGCGACTTGGAGGAAGTGGAGCAGAGCTTGTCCTCCCTTTCGTTCCTGCTCGAGGAAACCGCCGCACACTATGTGGCACGCCTGCAGAGAGAAATCCGTCAGATCACGTTGACCGCTCAGAAATTGGAGCACCTGGAGGAGCGGGCGGGCAAGAGAGGACAGAGGCTCCTGGCCAAAGCGGCCGCCAAGCTCGAATCGCTGCTGATCGTCCCAGAAAAGGGACGACGGAAGGACTTGCGAAAGATCGACCGGCTGATTGGAGAACTCGAAGAGATTCTTGAGCAAGCCGCGCGCGTAGACGGAGAGCCTCCTCCATGACGACCGAACCACTTCTTTCCGCCGTAGGGCACCAGGAGCTTCCGCTGGCCCCAAGATGCCGAGAGAGGGTTCCCGCTTTGCCGCGCTACGCCACCTTCGACATCGGGAGCAACTCGATCAAGTTCCTCGTGGCTGAGTGGGACGGAGCGGATCTTCGGACACTGGATCATCGCAGCTCCACCACCCGTCTCGTCGAAGGAGTCCTGGCCACCGGAGAGTTGGCGGAAGAAGCCGTGGAGCGAACCGAGACGGTCCTTCGAAGTCTTCGTGAGGCAGCCGATCAGTGGCGAGCCAATCGCCGCATCGCGGCAGCGACCAGCGCCGTTCGGGACAGTCGAAACCGGAAACAGTTCCTCAAGCGGATCAGCGGGCTGCTCGCTTGCCCGGTTCTCCTGCTCTCGGGAGAGGAAGAGGCGGAGATCACCTTTCACGGCGTGGCCGCCGACCCATTCCTGCAACACCGAGAGCTCCTCGTTACGGAGGTCGGCGGAGGAAGCTCGCAATGGACACAAGGCGGAGGCGGAGCGATCGAAGCCCGCTTGAGTGTGCCACTGGGCTGTATTCGCGTTCGCGATCGATTCGTCTCGGGATACCCGATCGGCGGCAAATGCCTGGCCTCGATGCTCCTCACCCTAGAAAAGCAGCTCAAGGAAGCCCTCCGCGACTTTTCCCCGCGTAATCGCACCCTGGTTGCCGTCGGGGGCACGGCAACCGCCCTGGCTGCGCTGGTGCAGGAGCTTCGGCAATTCGACCGGGAAAAGATCCATCTTTTCTCCGTCTCTGCGGATGCGATCCAGCGCATCCTGGAAGAACTCTCTCGATCGGATCTGGCTCGATTACAAGCCCTCCCCGGGGTTCCCGCGAAGCGGGCGGATATCTTTCTCCCCGGAGTCGCCGTCCTCTTTTCGACGCTTGCCGCCTTGGGCATCGATCGTTTGACCGTCAGCGTGCGCGGTCTTCGCCACGGACTGGTCGAGCGACTGCGAAAGGCCTGACCTCAAGCCCCCAGGAGGATACTCACCATGCACAGAGTCATTTTTCACCCGCACGACGCCCCGGAATCCTTTCTTTCCCCCGCTTACGCGCGAAGGGCAATGAGCAAGCCCGCTCCGAGCCATCGCCTGCCGGATGAGGAGATGTCGCCCGAGATCGCCTATCAGCTCATTCATGACGAGCTTTTGCTCGACGGGCAGGAGCGGCTCAATCTTGCCACCTTCGTGACGACCTGGATGGAAAAGGAGGCCCGCGATCTCATGGTGGAAAGCCTCCCCAAGAACCTGATCGACAAGGACGAGTATCCCCAGACCGCTGAAATCGAGCAGCGCTGCGTGAGCATTTTGGCCCGTCTGTTTCACGCTCGCCCGACCGACAGCCCGCTCGGCACTTCGACTCTCGGATCTTCTGAAGCAGCGATGCTGGCAGGCCTGGCGTTCAAATGGCGATGGCGGAAGCGGCGGCTGGCCGCAGGCTTGCCTGCGGACCGGCCCAATCTCGTCATGGGCACGAACGTTCAGGTTGTCTGGGAAAAGTTCTGTCGCTACTTCGAGGTGGAGCCGAGGCTGATCTCAGTGACCCCCGGTTGCTATGTTACGACGCCGACCGGCGCCTCCACCTATGTCGACGAAAACTCGATCGGGGTGATCGGCATTCTGGGCACGACCATGACCGGGGAATACGAGCCGATCGAGGCGATTCACGACGAACTGGTCCGCTGGGGACAAGCCAAGGGATGGGAGGTTCCTCTACACATCGATGCCGCTAGCGGAGGATTTATCGCTCCGTTCCTCGAGCCGCACCTGAGGTGGGACTTCCGCTTGCCCCTGGTCCAGTCGATCAACGTTTCCGGTCACAAGTACGGCTTCGTCTATCCCGGCGTCGGCTGGGTTCTCTGGCGTTCGCAGGAAGCAGTGCCCGAAGAGCTGATCTTTCGCGTCAACTATCTCGGGAGTGAGATGCCGACCTTCGGCTTAAACTTCTCTCGCTCCGGCGCACCAGTCGTCGGCCAGTACTACAACTTTCTCCGACTTGGCCGCGCGGGTTACACTCGCATCCTGCAGGCGATGCGGGAAACCGCCCTCTTTCTTTCCGACCGGATTGCGAAAATGGGGCCCTTCGATCTCGTCAGCGACGGCTCTCAAATCCCCGCCTTCGCCTTCAAGCTAAAAAACCTGCCTTCCGAGGCGGCATTCGACCTCTCCGAAAAGCTGCGCGAGCGCGGATGGCAAGTGCCCGCCTACACGATGCCTCCCGATGCGCAAGCGGTTGCGGTTCTCCGCATCGTGGTTCGAGAGGGATTTTCCCGAGACATGGCCGACCATTTCCTGGCCGACCTCCATCGAGCTCTCGGCTCATGGGAGGGAAAACCTACCGTCCGTCCCGGAAGGCGGGCTACTCGGTTTCATCACTAACCGCCATTTCTCACCAATTTCGTGGCCGAAGCGCCGCAAATGGGCTTGGATGCGAGGCGCGGCGCCAGGGTTTCCCCCGGAGCGGTATGACGACAACCTGCGAGGAGGGAAATCCAAGTCCCAACGATGCAGACAGGTTCAGTTCGCAAGCCGCAGGAGAACGCTTGGGAGACAGGCAGGCGAATCGCCCCGAGCGGGTGAAGGGAATCGAACCCTCGTATGCAGCTTGGAAGGCTGCCGTTCTACCATTGAACTACACCCGCGCAACTGCTCCGCCTGGGCCCTGTAGGATTTGAACCTACGACCTTCTGATCCGTAGTCAGACGCTCTAATCCGCTGAGCTAAGGGCCCGACCGATCCTCCATCATGCACCAGGAAGCGGGCTTGGCAACCCGTTTTTCTCCTTCTCACTCTTTTACGGGAAACGAAGCCCGCGCTACGGCCGGCCCGCGACATGCACAGCTTCTTTCCTTTCCCCTGCTCCCATGGGTTGGGAAAAAAGATCGGTACACGCCCTCCACGGCACTCCCGTACGGTATAAAGCGATACGGTCCAGGGTTTCGCGCACGTACTTCCGCGTCTTGGGAAAGCCGATCCGCGAGAGAAAGGCACGACTGCTCCTCGGCCGCGCCGGGTCAACCCAGCGAAGGGCATTGCGTCGCCCCGCATTATATTCGGCAAGAGCGAACACGCACGGATTGTCGGTATCCTGCCAGTGGCGGAGAGCTCGCGCGAGATACCAGCCGCCGGCCAGGATATTGATCTGAGGATCGGCAAGCTGCTCGGGCCGGAAGTCCGCTCGCTTCTCGCTCCGCGCCCAGTCGAGCGCGGTCGTCGGCCTCACCTGCATGAGGCCGAGTTCCCCGACGCGTCCTATCTTATTGAGGCGAAAACGGGTCTCTTGCCAGATGACCGCACGGATCAGCAGCGGATCGACGCCGTATCGCTCGCTGGCTATCCGGATCTGCGCGTCATAGCGGCCGTCGGTCCGCTCCAGCGAGCTTCGCCAGGCCCAAAAGAGGAGCAGAGAAAGGCAAAGCAGGAGGGCAGCCCACTGAAACGCCCGACGCACGATCTCATTTTCCGCCCCCGTCCAGCCCAGGCAAGCCAATTGTCCCCTCGGGTAGAGGCGCAACTATAAAAGCTTGCCGTCGCTTGCCACCGGAGAGGAGAGTATGGCTTTAGTTTAGGAATGAAACCATCCGAGCGCTCCAGCAAAAAGCAGAGTCGTCCCAGCCAAAAGCGCGGAAAGTGGACCGACGCTTCCCGCAAAGAAGCCGGGGACCTCCCGGGAAAGTCCGAGCTGCAACAGATGGCCGACAAGGCTCTCCAAGCCTCGGAGGAAAAGCCTGCCCAAGCCCGGAAGGCTTCCTCTCGACCCGCCGCCCCGAGTCGGAAGACTCCGCCTCCCGCTTCGGCAGAGATCCGGCGCAAGATCGCCCTTGTCGCGGCGGAGTGCGCCCCCTTGTCCAAAGTAGGAGGGGTGGGCGATGCGGTGGAGGGGCTCGCGCTGGCTCTCGCCCGACGAGGCCACGACGTGCGCGTGATCCTTCCCTTTTATGCCGGAATCGACCGGCGGAAGGCGGACGCCCGTCTCCTCGGCTCGTGCTGCGTGCATATGGGGACCGGGCAGGAGCAGTGGATCGCCGTCTGGGAAACCCTCCTCGGAGCCGAGCGGGTTCCCGTCTGGCTCGTCGATTATCAGAGCTATTTTGGGCGAGCCGGCGTCTACGACGAGCCGAGCGGAGAGTATGCCGACAATGCGTTCCGGTTTGCCCTCTTGTCCAAGGCGGCCCTCGAAATCTGCAAATCCTTGGCATTCGTTCCCGATGTCTTTCATGTCCACGACTGGCCGGCCGCCCTCGTGCCGGTCTTTTTGAAAGCCTGGCCGCATCTCCTCTCGCCCTTTGGCAGGACCGCAAGCGTTCTGACACTGCACAATGTCGGGCACCAAGGGAAGTATGGATCGGTCGTCCTACCCTATCTCGGCTTGGAGTGGGAGAGATTCCGGCCGGATTTCATCGAGGACCACGGTCAGGTCAACCTGCTCAAGGCGGGCACGCACGACGCTGATCTTCTCACCACCGTCTCTCCGGCCTACGCCGAGGAAATCCAGGAGACCGTCGGCGGCTGCGGACTCGCGCCGTTTTTCGCGCGACGGAAAGCCGATCTTCGCGGAATCCTCAACGGCGTCGACGAGACGCGCTGGGAACCGACCACCGATCCTCTCCTTCCTGCGAACTTTTCCGTGCAAGACTTGGCAGGAAAGGCCCGCTGCAAGGAAGCGCTTCAACGCCGGCTGGGCCTACCCGCAAGGCCAGATCTCCCGCTCTTCGCGATGGTGAGCCGGCTCCACCTCCAGAAAGGAATCCATCTTGTCCGCGACGCGTTGCCTTCGCTTCTCCGCGAGGAGTCGATCCAATGCATTTTCCTAGGAACGGGAGAACGGGAGTTCGAGGAGTTTCTCCGCTGGCTCGCCCGCGAGTTTCCCGACAAGGTGGCCGCTTCGATCGGATTCTCTGAAGAGCTTAGCCATTGGATCTTTGCGGGAAGCGACTTCTTTCTGATGCCCTCCCTCTATGAGCCCTGCGGCTTGAGCCAGCTCTACGCGATGCGCTACGGCTCGATCCCCGTCGCGAGGGCGACGGGTGGGATCAAGGACACGGTGATCGATCTGGACGACAAGGCACGCAAGGGGACGGGGCTGCTCTTCTTCGAGCCGACGGGAGAGGGGGTCGGCTCCGCCTGCCGTCGGGCGATCAAACTCTGGAAAAAGTCGCCGTCGACCGTGGCCGCGCTGCGCGCCGAGGGAATGGAGAAGCTCTTCTCCTGGACGCAGACTGCAGGGCAGTACGAAGCGGCCTATGCCGAGGCCCTGCGCCGTCGCGAGGCGGCCGCAGGATCCTCGAGATGATGCGGCCACTCCCTTGATTGGTCCGTGCATCGGTCGTATGTGAGTGGTTCATTCTTTATCTTTAAACTCGGAGTAGGAGACAACGATGCTGACTGTAGGCGACCATCTGCCAAAATTTACCTTGAAGGCCGTCCAGGGAGGACCGGAAGGCCTGAAGTTCGACACCGCGTTCACGGACATATCCGACGAAACGCATGGCAGCAAGTGGAAGGTGCTCTTTTTCTGGCCGAAGGATTTCACCTTCGTCTGCCCGACCGAGCTGGTCGGATTCGGCGAACGGATCAAGGAGTTCACCGACCGCCACGCGGTGCTCTACGGGGTTTCGACGGACAGCGAGTTCGTCCACCTCAACTGGCGGCTACACCATCCAAGCCTTAAAGGGCTCCCCTTTCCGATGCTCGCCGACATCAAACGCGAACTCTCGACCGCGCTCGGCATTCTGCACAAGATCCAAGGAGTCGCGCTCCGAGCGACCTTTATCGTCGATCCGCACAACGTCATTCGGTTCGTGTCGGTCAACGATCTTTCGGTCGGCCGCAACCCCGCAGAGGTGCTGCGCGTGCTCGACGCGTTGCAGTCGGGGGAGCTCTGCCCTTGCGATTGGAAGAAGGGAGAGGAGTTCCTCAGGCCGGCAGCAGTCTGAGCGGCCGGCAGGCTACAAGAACTCGACCGGATCGACGTCCACCACGAGGTCGACTTCCGTGCGGCGGGATCTGGTCTCCGCCCATCGCTTGAGAATTCGGCCAGCCTCGACAATTCGGTTGGTCTTAAGAAGAAGTTGATAGCGGAAGGCTCCTTGGAGCCGCAGGATCGGGGCAGGGAGGATCTCTCCCCCCTCGGCGACGCCGTCGAGCCTCCGGCGAATCTCCCCAGCCTCGGTTTCCGCCGCCTGCCGGCAGAGCCCGTCGCTTTGGCTCTTCCAGACCAGGAGGACCAGGCGCGTTGCCGGCGGATAGCCGAACGAAGCGCGAAATTCGAGATCCTGTTCGGCAAAGCCGCGATAGTCGTGGTGGCGGGCGAACTGAATCGCGGGGTGAACCGGACAGCGGGTTTGGATGTAGACGACCCCCCGCGTCTCCCCCCGCCCGGAGCGCCCCGCGACTTGGAGAAGCTGTTGGAAGGCCTTTTCCGCTGAGCGGAAGTCGGGCATGTGGAGGAGTCCGTCGATCTGCACAACCCCGACCAAGGTGACTCCGGGAAAATGGAGCCCCTTGGCCACCATCTGGGTTCCCACGAGGATGTCGAAGCGGCGCTCGGCAAATGCTCGCAAGGCGTCCGGCAGTGCGCCCTTCTTCGCCATCGAGTCTGAATCCATTCTCAAGACCTTTGCCGACGGGAAAGCCGCTTCGACGGACTCGACGATGCGCTCGGTACCGGTGCCCAGCGCATCGAAGCGTCCACCGTGGCAGGCGGAACATGCGTTCGGAAAGGGCTCGGAGTGGCCGCAGAAGTGGCAGCGGAGATTTTCGCCCGCTCGGTGATAGGTCAAAGCAACGCTGCAGTGCGGGCACTCCCTCACGGCACCGCAATCCGAACATTGGAGGACCCGCGCATAACCGCGCCGATTGACGTAGAGAATCGCCTGCTCCCGCTGCGCCAGCCGCTTCCCCAGTTCTTCCTGGAGCTCGGGGGAGAGACAGGGTCTTTCAGGGGAGGAGGCTCCCGCGACCGCTCTGCTCTTCTTCGCCCGTCGCCGGAGATCGACGACGCGGACAAGAGGGAGAGGCCGATCCTCGACGCGCACGCTCAACTCGAGAAGGCGATATTTTCCCGCGAGGGCATTGGCATAGGACTCCAGAGAAGGACAAGCGGAGCCCAAGAGCACGGGAATGCCTTCCCGGCGAGCGCGCATCACGGCGACGTCTCTGGCGTGATAGCGCGGAGTTTCTCCTTGCTTGTAGGCGCTCTCGTGTTCCTCGTCGACAACGATGAGGCCGAGTCCGCGTAGCGGAGCAAAGACTGCGGAACGCGCGCCCACGACAACTCGTGCTCGTCCGCAGACGATATCCTGCCACTGATCATGCCTTTCTCCCGCCGAAAGCCGGCTGTGCCAGAGAGCAACCTTTCCGGGTCGATCGCCGAATCGGCTCTGCACCTGCTCCACCAGCTGCGGGGTCAGGGCGATCTCCGGGACCAGGACTAGGGCGGAGCGTCCTTGGGAGAGCGCCTCTCCCACCGATCGAAGATAGACCTCCGTTTTGCCGCTGCCCGTGACGCCGAAAAGGAGAAAGGGCGAAAACCCGTTTTGCCGAATCGCCGCGCGGATCGCTTCGAGGACCCTCGTCTGATCTTCGGTCAAGACCGGAAGCTCTCCGAGTCCTGGGGGAAGACTCCTCAGCGGATGCCTCCTCCTCTGCGCCTTCCGTAGCTCGACGAGCCCCCGCTCCGCGAGCCGCTTCCAGATTTGCGGTCCAGTGCCCGTGCTCGCGCAGAGCTCCGTCAACCAAGTCGGTCCGAGTTCACGCAATCGTGCCCATGCCCGCTTCTCGCGAGAAGAGCAGCGCACCTGGTCCACCGACTTTTCGTCCCATTCGGACCGGCAAGCGGCCAAAAGCTGCTCCTGCGTCCGCGCTCGGCGCACCGGCGCGGAGAAGATGCAGGCGATCGTCGCGGCCAGTGGGCAGCAGTAGTAGCCGGCCGTCCACTCGGCTAGGTGCAGCAGCGTGGCCGAAAGATGAAAAGGCTCTTCGGAGATCGCCGAGAGCTCTCGCAGCCCTTCCACGGCGGACCTTGCTGGAAAATCGATCACCCAGCCCGTCGTCTCGGCGCGCCGCAAGGGGACCCGGACATGAGCACCGACCTTGACCTGCTTCGCCAGCCTCTCTGGAACGGCGTAATCGAGCAGGCAGTCCCTCTTTCGCTCCAGGAGTACCCGGGCGACCAGGACTCGACGATCCGAACGGAACTCCTGACCTTTGAAGAGTTGGCTTGCCATGGCCCGGGATAAGCAATCGTATCCTCCAGGGGACCTCTCACCAATGTTCTTAACCTGCCTGTCTTACAAAGATCGTACCCGAAGCGCGACGAATGGTCCCGGATGCGAGGGGCGGGGCTCAAGTTTTCGCCCGGAGCGATAGGACGACATCCTGCGAGGAGGGGCAAAAAACCAAGTCCCAACGAAGCAGATGACAGAAGCAACGGAAGACCGCACATTGGATCGGTTGTTGACGCTCCATGAATGAGACCATTGCGGCACTCGCCACTCCGGCGGCCCCGGCTGCCCTGGCCGTGATCCGGGTCAGCGGCCCGCGATCCCGGGAAATCACCGATCTCCTGCTGAGGAAACCGGTTTCCTGGCTACCCCAAAAAGCCTGGCATCGGGAACTCTGGGATGAGGAAGAGAGATTGGACGACGCCGTTCTCCTCTATTGGCGGCAGCCCCGCTCGTACACCGGCGAGGAGATGATCGAGATCTCCTGCCACGGGAATCCCCTCCTGGTCGACAGGATCCTCGCGGCCTATTTCTCCCGGGGTGCCCGGGCGGCTCTTCCCGGAGAGTTCACCCAGCGCGCCTTTCTCCACGGCAAGCTCGACCTCACCCAGGCCGAGGCGATTGCGGATCTCATTCATGCCGGGAGTCTTCGGGGCCTCGCTGCCGCCCAGGAGACAAAAGAAGGGAGGCTCGGCCGGAAGCTCGCCGAAGCCCGGACAACGCTCCTGGAGCTTGTCGCTCACGCAGAGGCCTATCTCGATTTTCCGGAAGAAGACATCGATCCGGAAGTGGGGGAGAGCATGCTCCGCCGCATCGACCAGCTGAGGAAGGAACTGCTCGGACTGGCCGGCACCGCCCCAACGGGCCGTCTGCTCCGGGAGGGCATCGTCGTGGTTCTCGCGGGGTCTCCCAATGTCGGAAAATCCAGCCTCTTCAACGCCCTCCTGCGCCAAAATCGGGCCATCGTTTCTCCCCATCCCGGCACGACGCGGGATACGATCGAATCCCTCTGCCAGATCCACGGCTTTCCGGTCCGCCTCGTCGACACGGCTGGCCATCGACCCGCCGAACACCCGGTAGAAGCCGAAGGGATTCGCCGCGCCGAGGAGGCTCTCCGGTTCGCGGAGATCGTCGTCCATGTGTCGACCGCGCCGGAGCCGCCCGAGAGCGACTCCTTTCGCCTTCCGACCCTTCTTCCGCATCAACGGCACCTGCTCGTCGCAAACAAGTCGGACTTGGGCATCCACGCGGAGCGCCGGTCGCAGATCTGCGTCTCCACACTCACCGGTCAGGGGCTGGACGAGCTCGATCGCCGGATCTACCAGGAAATCGCCACCCTAGCCCCCGAAGCGGCGACCGGGAGCGCGGTCAATGCCCGACAGGAAGCCGCTCTTCGGCGCGCGGTCGCGGCGTTGGAGCAAGCGGTCGACGCCTTCCGAACGGGGTTGGCCTGCGAGCTCTGGTGTCTCGAGCTGCGCGCTGCTCTCCGAGCCGTGGGAGAAGTCACGGGGGCGGTGACGAGTGAAGAGATTCTCGACGAGGTCTTCCGACAGTTTTGCATCGGGAAGTGAGGCCCCAATCCCCTTCGGCGGAGGAGAAGGCCGGCGTCCCAACGAAGCAGCCAGGCCCATTTCGCAAGCCGCAGGAGAAAGCTTGTGAGAAGTGGCGGCTAGAATTGCCGGCGCGCCGCGATGCTCCATAATGCTTCGAGGAGGCGGAAGGCAGAGGGTGATTCCCGAATCCGACATTCACGCGGCGGTCGCCGAAAAGAAGGCGAAGCGGGAGTCCTTCGGCGATTGGGCGTATGTCCGGCTGCTCCATGATTGGCACGGATGGCCACGCGGTACGCTGTTGGCGGGCGAAGTCGTCATTCCCGGCTATCCGAAGATCGGCCGGGTCCAAACCCTATCGGGAATCCTCACGCAGTTCCACGCCCCATTCTGGGTCGAGGAAAAGGTCGATGGCTACAATGTACGAATTTTCCGAGTCGGCGATGAGATTTATGCCGCCACCCGCGGGGGGCTAGTCTGCCCCTTTACAACCGACCGACGGGCCGACTTGGTCGATCCGACGATCTTCTCCGCCCACCCGGACCTGATTCTCTGTGGGGAGGTGACCGGACCGGAGACACCCTACGTCGAGGGAACCTCCCCGCTGGTGCCGCAAGACATCGGCTTTTTTCTCTTCGACGTGATCCGGCAAGGCGGGAAAGGCTTTTTTCCGGTCGAGGAGAGGCGCGCGCTCGCCCGATCCTTCGCCCTTCCGGAGGTTCCCTTTTACGGCCGAATCGATCCGAAGGATCTGCGGGAACTCCCGGCAATCGTATCTCGGCTCGATGCACAGGAGCGAGAAGGAGTCGTCCTCAAGGAGGACTCGCTGCGGAACTTCCGCGCTAAATATGTCACGGGAAGTGCCGAGCTCTCCGACATCGCCTCCATGACCCAACGCTATCTCGATGTGCCTCCGGAGTATTTCACGGAACGGGTTTTGCGGCTGGCTCTTTTCTTGGAGGACATGGGGGTGACGGATCGGGAAGAATGGTACCGCCGGCTGGGAAAAGCCTTCCTTTCCGCTCTCCGGGAGAGAATTGCCGCAGCTCGACAAGGCCGATGCGCCGGCTCCTTCTGCTGCCGCTTTCACGCCAGAGAAAATGCCCTTCGGCTCCTCGACGATCTTGGACAGATCCACGGCCATGAGGGAGAAACCCGCCTAGTCAGCCTTCAGGAGGAAGGCGGAAGCTGGTTCCTCCGATTCGAGAAGCTCTACCGTTCAACCACGGGTTTTCTCCGGAATGCCCTTGGCGGCTCCCTTCGCTTCGACTAGATGGCAAAGCAACTCCCGGAAGTGGCGGGCATCGACGACCGTCACCCCCATCCGATCCGCCCACTTCCGCATTCCCTCGTCGGCGGCGACCAGGCTCCCTTCGAGCTCGAAGGAAAGCAGGACCGCGTCGACATCTCCCTGGCTGTCGAGAATCCCCCGACGCAAGGTTTCCCGGTAACGCTCCCGAAGCTGGTGAAGAAGTTGCCCCATCTCCGCCGCCGCGCCCGCGCGCTTGGCATGCTCCTCGGCAATGCGCAACCCATGGTCGATCCGCTTCCGGACCTCGTCAATGAAGTCGTAAAGAAAATCTCCCGGGATCTGAAGATCCGATCTGCGGGGGGAACGGATCCGAATCACCGATTCGAAATATCCGATCAGAGACTCGAGATCTCGCATCTTCCGCAACTCCTCGTAGATGGAGAGCGGCATATAAAATTCCGCAGGAACCCTCCGTGCCAGATCCAGGAAACTACCCACCGCCGCTTCGTCTTCTCCGAACTGAGAGGCGACGTCCGGGTTGGTGAAGACGCTCGTATCGAGGACAAACCGGTGCATGGGCCCTGCTTATCCCTAGAGTAGGGTCTCCTCTTCCGAGAATCCAGCCCTTTGTTCCTTCCCGCTCTGCGGCTTACAGATTGTCAACGCTCCCTGACTTCCGGACACTGCCCTTGTGCTTTACCGTTCGCTCCTTCGCCCTCTTCTCTTTTTCCTCCCGCCGGAATGCGCCCACCAGATCGCCCTTTCTCTTTGCGCCCATTCCTGGGCGGAAGGCTTCCTCCGGCTGCTTTTGCCTCCTCCTCCCTCGGGCCTCGAACGGACGGTTTGGGGCCTCCGTTTTCCGAGCCCGCTTGGGCTTGCCGCCGGCTTCGACAAGGACGGCGTTGCGCTCGCCTCCTGGGAGGCTTTGGGATTCGGCTTCTGCGAGGTCGGCACGGTGACCCCCCTCCCGCAAGAACCCAACCCCGCACCGCGCCTCCAACGCCTGCCGCAGTCCGAAGCCCTCTGGAATCGGCTTGGCTTCCCCAGCGAGGGAGCGGAGCGGGTCGCCCTCCGGCTCGCTCAACGTCGGGCCAAGAAGCAATGGCCAAGCTTTCCGGTGGGAATCAACGTGGGCAAATCCCGGCAGACGGATCTCGATCGGGCCGCCGGCGATTACACGCGCGCCTTCTCCCTCCTGCGCCCTCACGGCGACTTTTTCGTGCTCAACCTTAGCTCGCCGAACACTCCCGGGTTGCGATCCCTCCAGCAGGAGAGGCATCTGCGAACCGTGCTGGAAGCGGTCGCCGGAGCCAACCCTCCGCCCGCCAAGCCGATCCTGGTGAAGATCGCGCCCGATCTCGAGGAAAAAGAGCTAGGCGCGATTCTCGAAGTGCTTCTGCGTGGTCCCTGCGACGGCTTGGTCGCGACGAATACTCTGCCGAGCCCCGGTCCGCGTGGGCTGGTGGGCGGGCTGAGCGGCAAGCCCCTGGCCAAGCGGAGCACCGAGACGATCCGCTTCCTGGCCCGGGAAAGCGCCGGCCGTCTGCCCCTCGTTGCCGCCGGCGGGATCTTCGATGCCGCTGATGCCCAGGAAAAGCTCGATGCGGGAGCAGTCCTGCTCGAGGCGTACACGGGTTTTGTCTTCCGCGGACCGAGCTTCGCCCGCGACATCGGCCGCGGCCTCTTAAGTGGCCGCTCGTAAGCGTTCGCGGAGCGTTTCCGGATCGGAAACAGGCTCGGAGCAGGCAAAGGATTGGCAGAGGTAGGCGACGGGACCCTCCTCCCGCAGAGGGAGCGAGAGATAGAAGTCCTCCTGCTCGCCCAAAAAAGGGAAGCGCTTGCCCGGCTCGATCCCGAGAAGAAGCTTCCGGTAAGAGAGCCCGCACGCCGCCGAGGCCAGCAGAGACCGGGTCCGCGGGTCGGCCCGCGCGCCCACGACGGCCACCGATAGGCGTGGACGGGTCGAGTCGAGATAGGCTGCCAGCAGTTGCGGCAGAGCCGTCGGGCCGTGGACAAGCCGGTCCGCTTCGGCGCGAAAGAGGGCTTCGAGCCGCCCCGGCCACCTCTCTTCGGGCAGCAGCACGGCAAAGCGCAGGAGGTTGGCCGCCGCAATCGAGATCGCAGCCGGCTCCGCTCCGTCGTACTCCTCGCGCACCCGGAAGGGTACCGGGCTCGCTTCCTCCCCGCTCGTCCAATAGGCGCCGGATTCGGGATCGCGGAAAAGAGCTTCCATCCGGTCTTGGAAGAAGACCGCCTTTCCCACCCAGCCGGCCTCCTGCGTGACTTCGAAGAGATCGAGGAGGGCCTGCACCAGCATCGCATAATCGCCGGCGAAGGCCTCGACCTCGCCCCGGCCCTCCCGGTAGAGGCGAAAGAGCTTTCCGCTCGTCGGCTCGAAGAGAGCCGAAAGGAGAAACCCCATCGTGCGTTCCGCCGCTTCCCGGTAACGCTCCTCGCCCAGCAGCAGCCCCGCGTGGGCGAGAGCCGAAACGGCCAGAGCGTTCCAGCCGAGCACCACCTTGTCGTCTTTCGCGGGCCGAGGCCTTCGGTTGCGCGCCCGGGCCAGCTTGCCGGCCACGGCACTCCGGATCCTCCCCGCTTCTCCAAGTGAAAGACCTCGCCGGGCGGCAATCTCCTCGATCGGCTCGTTCTCGAAGAGAATATTCTTTCCGGCCAGCTCCTGGTGAGGATCGGCATCCGCCGGGATATTTCCTTCGGGCCGCACCCCCCAGATCTCGGCGGCCAACGCCAATTCCTCCGGCTTCAGGACCTCCGCAAGCTCCCGGTATGTCCAAAGATAAAAGGCCCCCTCCCGGGCAGGTCCTCCCTCGGGAGAGAGGCTGTCCGCATCTTCCGCCGAGGCAAACCCCCCATCGGCAAACGCGAGATCGCGCAATAGATAGTCGAGAATCTCGCGAACGATCGATTCCGAGCGTGCGCCACCGTCGCAGCAGAAGCTTTCCAGGTAGACAGAGGCGAGTTGCGCCTGATCATAGAGCATCTTCTCGAAGTGGGGTACCCTCCAGAACCGATCGACCGAATAGCGATGGAAGCCGCCCCCGATCCGGTCTCGAATTCCTCCACGAGCCATCGCCTCGAAGGTTTGCCGAGCGATCGAGAGGGCGCGTTCCCCTTGGGGCCGTCCGCGGTTCGTGACGGCATAGCGAAGGAGGAAGTGGAGGACAGCGGGCCGGGGAAACTTCGGCTTGGGGCCAAAGCCGCCCCATTCCGGATCGAACGCTCTGGAAAACTCCTCGAAGGCGCGTTCCGACGCCCGTCCTCCCTCCGAGAGGCCCGGACGGCCTCCGGCCAAGGCTTCTCGAAGCCGCCCCGCGATCTCCTCGCCACGAAGCACCAGATCCTCCCGATGGCGAGACCAGAGCTCGGCGATCTGTTCCAAAACGGAAAGAAATCCCAGCAACCCCCACCGGTCGTGCCTCGGAAAGTAGGTTCCTCCGTAAAACGGCTTGAGATCCGGAGTCAGCCAGACGCTCATGGGCCAGCCTCCCTGCCCCGTGGTGGCCTGGACAAAGGCCATGTAGGCTTGATCCACATCGGGCCGCTCTTCTCGGTCGACCTTGACCGGCACGAACGCCCGATTGAGCCGCTCCGCGACTTCTTCATCTTCGAAGGATTCGTGTGCCATCACATGGCACCAGTGACAGGTCGCATACCCGATCGAAAGAAAGATCGGCTTTCCCTCGGCTTTCGCCTTGGCGAAAGCCTCGCTTCCCCAGGGATACCAGTCGACCGGATTGGCCGCATGCTGCCGGAGATAGGGGCTTTTTGCCGTCGCCAATCGACTCATTTTTCTTCCGAAAACCGCCCGGTTTGCGAAACGGTCAGTCTTCCGCCGATCGGCAGAAGATAGAGGTTGAGCTCCGCGGCCGAAAAAGCCTCCCGGGCCGCACCCTTGTCGATGCGAATTCCTTCGAAGGTGTCATAATGCACTCCCATCACATTCCGACAACCGAGAAGCTCCGCCGCGCGAATCGCGTCATCCGCCCCCATCGTAAACGTGTCTCCGATCGGAAGAATCGCCAGGGTGATGGGATGATAGATTTCCCCCAACAGCTTCATGTCCCCGAAGAGGGCGGTGTCCCCGGAGTAATAGACCGTCTCCTCGGAGGTGCGAATCACGAAGCCTCCTGCCGAACCGCCGTAGCTACCGTCCGGCAGGCTGCTGGAATGGTGGGCGACGACATAGTGGACGACGCCGAAAGGCCACTCCTTCTTCCCTCCCAGGTTCATCGCATAGACTCGCTCCACCCCCCGCTTGAGCAGCCATTCCGCCACCTCGAAGCTCGACACGACGAGCGCTCCGGTCCGCTCGGCGATCCCAGGAGCATCCCCGATGTGATCCGCATGCCCGTGCGAGAGCAAAAGGTAGTCGGCGGGAATCTCTTCGATGCGCAAATCGGCCGCAAGCGGATTTCCGGTGAGAAAGGGATCGAAGAGCAGGGATGAGCCGCCGACCTTCAACGCAAAGCAGGAGTGCCCGTAATAAGTGACCTCCATGAACCTTAGTCTACCCCGTGAGCCTGGCCCTGGACAAGGTCGGGATAGGAAGTCGACCCGTTCGACCCCGCCGCTCTCTTCGCGAGGGGAGTGGCCGATAACCGGAGTCATTCCGTCGCGACTCGCTCGACGGAAGCCGGCCTGGGCGGAGCAGCAGGCGGAGCGGATTCGCGTCCGCCATTCCCCGATTCACCCAATTCGATCGGAATCGCGACCGGCACCGGGGGATCGAGGTCGAGCCAGACGAGGATTCCCCCGGCAGTGAAAATCCGCTTTACGCGGGCCGGACTTTCTTTCGTAATCTCGATCACGTCGCCGTTTCGGATCATTCTCGGTTGGTACACACGGAAAATGATCCGGTGAACCGGTTCCTCCGCTCCAAGCACGAAGTATGCCAAGTACGGCAAATAGAACGTCGCCGCGCCGGTGATCGCTGTTTCGAGCGCGCGCCGGGTTTCCATCCCCGCCAGCGTCGCCGAGACGATCCCCTCGCGCAGGTTCGAGCGCGCGCTGAACTTTCCCCAGGTCCATAGATTTTCCGGGTGGACACCTTCGGTCTTAGCAATCGAACCGAGTTCCCGGAAAGGGACGATTCTCCGGGGCGGATAGCCCCCCGCGCCGCTCCCTTCTCTTGGGCTCCGTGGCCGAGGTGCCGCTCGGCCCGCGCCGTCCTGGGACTCGATCGTCGGCGCACTCTCGAGCACGAGGCGAGCGATGACTCCGTCCACTCGAGCAACCTCGATGAGCTTGGCGGGCCGGTCCCTGGGAATCACGAACTTAGTCCCTCTGCGGATCTCCGGCAGAGGCAGTCCGGCCCGAAAAACGACCCGCCGAAAAACGAAATCCCCGGGGTTATTGACGATGCTGAAGTTTTCTTCCCAATCCGGCAAGTTGATCCCTTCGTTTACTGAGGCGAGAAAGACTCCCCCGGAAAGCGCCGCACGAGCGGTAAACCGCCCGTAAACCCAAACATCCCTCGGATGGGGTCCCTCCTTCTTCTCAAGGTCGGGGAGATCCCCGAAACGCACGACCCGCCTTTCGGGAGCCGGGGCCGATTCTTCCGCCTTCGCCTCCTGCGCCGCCCAAAGAGAGCCGATAACGGCGGCGACAAGCAGGAACCGCCACAAGGATCTTGCGAGCGCAGACATCGCTTGCCGCCCCCTATTGACCGATTTGCGGTTTGAATGAGGGAAAGGCTTTCAGGGTGAAGCCCAGATAGAAGTTGATAATCGAAGCGGCTCCCGGATAGCTGAAATCCTGGAAGTTGAACGAGACGATCCAATCCTGCAGATCCCGGTAAATCGAGAACATCTTGATCGGCACGGAGTTGGTTTCGCTCATGTACATGAGCGTTCCGCTCACCTGCCAGTGCTCGCTGATCCGCCAAAAGTCCGATACGTAGGCCATGCTCTGGACGGTCGGCGAAATCTGCGCGATGACCGGCAGGATATTGTTTTGGGGAAAGTAGCCCGACGCGATCTGGGGAACCGGGAAGAAGCTGCTCGGAATCGTCACATTGTTCAAATATTGATAGCCCAAGGTCAGCGTATCCGACCGATGGAACTGCCAGCTCAAGCTGTTGTTGATATTGGTAAATCCCTCGTCATAGGTCGGCAGCGCTAGATCGGTGTGGAACATCAGCCAGGGCACAGGCTTGAGATCGAACGTCCCGTAGACCTCGTTCACCGTGTCGGTCGTCGGCATGAGAAGCGTGTTGTACTTCCGATCCCAGTTGGCGTCCGTAAAGAGGGTCAGCTCCGCCAGGTCGTAGTTCTGGCCGTTGCGCTGGGTCTGCAGCCGCTGGGTCGCCCCCGCCCGCAAGTAGGTCATCCCGAAGAAGGAATCGATCGAGGGATAGTCGATGGGATTGATGAGGGAAGGCGTAATCGTCGGCATGAGGCTGTCGAATCCCAGGATATCATACGGGTTTCCATAAGGGTTCGGGATGTACTGGAATGTGGCGAAGGGCTGAATCACATGCCGCAACCCGTGGATTCCCAGAGCTTCGATCTCCACGTCGTTCCACGTCTTCGACAGCTTGAACGCAGCATCCAGCCCCGCGATCAAGAGCCCGCGATCGAAGGTCAGATTCGACTGGTTCATCAGCGGCATGGGAGCATTGAACGCATTGCCGTAGACGTTCTGATCCGACCAGTAGGTTCCCTCGACACCGACCCGCGGCGTGAGCGAAAGCCAGTGAAAATATTCCCGCGGATAGGAGAGCTGCTGGAGCGTATCCCAGCGCCAACCCCCATAGTTGCTCAGGAAGTACGCGTTGTCCATCCCGTGCTGCTGATAGAAGCGATTGAGGGGCAACCAGGGGTAGTAGAGCCCGACGAGATTGCCCGTCAGCGGATTGAGGTTCGAGAACTGCTGCTCGAAGTTGACGACGCTCGTGCGGCTTTCATACGCGATCGGACTATGGAAAATCTTGGCGCGATTCGACTCGAAATCGAGCTCCGGCAGGCGATTCAAGCCGTTGAAGAAATCCATCAAGTTATCCTGGACCAACAGATCGATCGTGAACCCGGGGTGGTAGTAGTTCAGCCAGGCCACGTTGTTCGGTTGGCGATTGGACATGTAGGTGTTGTAGTAAAAGTCCTCTGTAATGTAGGGATCGGTCCAATAGTTCAGGTCCGTCGTCAGAGTGAGCTCCTGAGTCAACGGATAGCGCTGCTGCAGGCTGGCCATGAAGCGCTCAGGACCCACGTCGTAGCGGTTGAGCGAGGAATAGTTGAGCAAATAGCCTTGGTCGTACGGCAGGCCGAAAAGGCGGAGATTGCCGTATCCCTCTTCGCTCGGCTTGTATTGGAAGAGGCTTCCCAACGCGATCCCGCGATCCGAATAGTAATTGAGCAGGAACGAAGCCTTCAGCTTCGGGTTGAATTTCCAGTTATATGTGATCAGCAAATAATACCCCCAGTAGGAGCGATCTCCTGGAACCACATAAAGCGTGTTCGAGTCGCCATCGAGGGATTGACTCATCGCGGGAAGCCAGAGCACGGGGATGTGACTGAGGTAGATCGTGACGTCTCGCATGAGCAGGCGATCCCCCGGGTAGATGTCCATCGTCCGGGCCTTCATCTGGAGCCCGGGCTTCTCTCGATTTTCGACGGTGGCCATGCCCCGGTCGACATGGTAATGGTCGGTTTCCGGCGTCGTCAGCTTTTCACCCGTTGCCAGAATAGGAAGATCGACCATTCCCCAATCGTTGGCCGTGATCGCCTTGGTGTCGAGGTTGTAGACCATGTGGTGCGCCCGAAAGATCTTTTCGCCCGTGTAGACACGAACGTTTCCATCGGCGAAGACGTTGCGCGTGCGGTTGTCGAAGCTGACCCGATCGGCGTACAGAGTGGTATCCCCGAATCGGACGACCGCATTCCCTTCCGCCGTCGCGATTCCCCCGACGAAGTGCGTCTCCTGCGCATTGATTTCGACCGGCTGCTGGCCGGGTGAGGACCCCGGATCGCCGGAGGCAGGAGGAGACGCGGAAGAGGCGGCGACGGCCCAGGCCAGGAAGAAGAGAGCGAGAAGGAGAGTGTAGAGGCGAAACCCCCGCCAGGGAAAGGAGGGAAGATCGGCCCCTCCCTCGGGTGCGGTTCCTCGCCTTCCGGCTCTCCTGGATGCCATATTCCCTCGTCCCTCCCCGGGGACGTCCCGAGCGGGGAGAGACCCACCGCTCCTATGCCTCGTTCCCCTTTTGCGAGACGAAACGAACGATGAGATCGACGACCCGCTGGATCTCGCCGGGCGACAAGCCGGGAAAGATCGGAAGGGCCAACGATTCACGGGCAAGAAGCTCGGCAACCGGAAGCTCGTCGACTTCCCGACCCTTGTCAAGAAAGCAGGGCTGCTGGTGCAGGGGTAGCGGATAATAGACCTCGGTTTGCACGCCCTCCTCCGAGAGGAATCGACGCAAGCCATCCCGGTCGGTGGGGTAGCGAACCACATATTGGTTCCAGGTATGCTCGCCCCTGTCGTTGCGGGGCAAAAGGAGTGGGCTTGTGACCTTCGGCGCTACCCTCTCCTCTCCCTGGCAGCGGCAGGGCTCCGGAGAGAGGGCGGCAATGCCGCTCGCCCGGAATGCTTCCTCGTAGAGCGCGGCATTGCGCCGGCGCATCTCCAGCGCGGCCTCGACGCGCGGCAACCGTGCACGAAGGAAGGCCGCTTGGAGCGCATCGATTCGGAAATTCCCTCCAATCCACTCATGCCGATACTTGACGCGGGAACCGTGAACGCGGAGCGCCCGAATCCTTTCGGCCAGTGCTCCATCCTGCGTGGCGATCAGGCCCGCATCCCCCAGGGCCCCTAAGTTCTTCGTGGGGAAAAAAGAGAAACAGCCCAGGAGCCCCCTTCCGCCCACCTTTTGACCATCGGAACTCGCCCCGAAAGCTTGTGCGGCATCCTCGATCACCGCAAGCCCCGCCTCCTGTCCCACCGCAAGGAGGTTCGTCATCGTCGCCGGCTGGCCGAAAAGGTGGACCGGGATGATGGCCCGCGTCTTCGCGGTGAGCTTCCTTCTGACCTCCTGCGGAGGGAGATTCCAGCAGCCGGGACAGCAATCGGCAAAGACCGGTTTCGCCCCGGTCCGCGCAATCGAACCTGCCGTGGCAAAGAAGGTGTAGGAGGGACAGATCACCTCATCGCCGGGGCCGATCTCCAAGGATTCCAACGAAAGGAGCAGGGCATCGGTGCCGGAAGAAACCCCGATCGCATGAGCAACGCCAAGGAAGTCCGCGCACTCCCTCTCGAAAGCAGCCACTTCCTCGCCCAGGATGAAGTGTCCACTCTCCAGCACCCGCCGGAAGGCAGACTCCAACTCCCCTTTTTCGTCAGGAGCGATCCGGCCAAAATCGAGCAAGGGGATTCGCATCAGGAAAGCTCCGCGGACCGGCGATCGTCCTCCTCGACAAGTTTTCGCAGATAGTCTCCATAAGCGGAGCTGCCCATGCGCCGAGCTTGCGCAAGGACGGCTTCCCGATCTATCCACCCTTTACTCCAGGCAATTTCCTCCAGGCAGGCGATCTTCAATCCCTGCCGGTGCTCGATTGCCCGGACGAAGGCGCTCGCGTCAGCCAGCGCGTCATGGGTTCCCGTGTCGAGCCAGGCGATCCCTCGACCTAACACTTCGACGCGAAGCGTCCCCTGCGCAAGATAGCAGCGGTTGAGATCGGTGATCTCGAACTCTCCTCGAGCCGACGGAACGAGGGAGCGCGCAAATTCCGGCGCCCTTCCGTCATAGAAGTAGAGACCAGGAATGGCATAGGCTGACCTCGGCCGCTTGGGCTTTTCCTCGAGCGAAAGCACCCGTCCCCTCCCATCGAATTCGACAACGCCATATGCCGTGGGGTCGGAGACCCGATAGGCGAAGATCGTTGCCCCCTCGGCAAGTGCGGAGACGCGGCCGAGAGTCCGACTCAGGCTCTGCCCGTAGAGAAGGTTGTCTCCAAGCACGAGGCAGGAGGGCCTCCCCGCCAGGAAATCCTCCCCGATCACGAAGGCCTGCGCCAGACCTTCCGGGCGGGGCTGCTCCGCATAGGAGAAGCGGAGGCCGAACGCGCTCCCGTCCCCCAAAAGTCGCTCGAATAGGGGCCGGTCGCCCGGGGTAGAGATAATCAAAATTTCCCGGATGTCGGCGAGCAGGAGCACCGAGAGGGCATAATGGACCATCGGCTTGTCGTAGACCGTTAAAAGCTGCTTGCTCACCGAAAGCGTCGCTGGATAAAGGCGAGTCCCCATTCCGCCCGCCAGCACGATCCCTCGTCTTTCTCCCATATCACCCTTGAAGGAGTCCCAGCCGCTGCCGGGCAAAACCATCCCGTCGAATCGCCTCGCACCACGCTCCGTTCCCGCAGTACCAGTCGATCGTGCTGCGAAGACCATCTTCCAAGGTTTCCCGAGGCTTCCAGCCCAGCTCTTGCCGGATCTTGCTCGAATCGACCTCGTAGCGGAAATCGTGTCCGGGCCGGTCGGCGACGTAGGTGATCCGGTCACGGTAGGACCGCCCCGAGGAAAGAGGTCGGATCTGGCCCATTAGATCGCAGAGCCGTTCGACGAGCTCCCGGTTCGAGCATCCGGCGCCGCTGCCGATATGATAGGTCTCCCCGGGCTTTCCCTGGAGGAGCACCTCGCGGAGAGCCCGGCAGTGATCCTCCACGTAGAGCCAATCCCGCCGGTTGCCGCCATCGCCGTAGATCGGGAGCGGCTTTCCCTCCAGGAGATTCAGGATCATGAGCGGAATCATCTTCTCCGGGAACTGCCTCGGCCCGTAGTTGTTCGAGCAGTGGGTCACGATGGCGGGAAAGCCGAAGGTCCTGGCGTAGGCCCGCACGAAATGATCCGATGCCGCTTTCGAAGCGGCGTAAGGGCTCGAGGGGTTGTAAGGGGCTCCCTCCGGAGTCGGCTCTTGCTCGGACCCGAGCGACCCATAGACCTCGTCGGTGGAGACGTGGAGGAACCGGAATCGCTCTTTTTCCTCTCCCGGGAGCTCCCGCCAATAGTTCCACGCGGATTCGAGGAGCCGCCACGATCCCACCACGTTGGTTTCGACGAAGGGCTGCGCGCTCTCGATCGAGCGATCGACATGGGTTTCCGCCGCAAAATGGATGATCCCTGCGATCCGGTTCTCCCGCAGGAGACGGCCGACGAGCGCCTGGTCCCCGATCTCGCCTTGCACGAAATGGTGAGTATCCTCGTCGGGCAGCCCGACGAGATTCTCCCTTCTTCCGGCATAGGCGAGCTTGTCGAGGGTTACCGCCTTCTCCGGTCGTGGCCCTTCGGTAAAAAGAAGATGGAGAAAGTTCGACCCGATGAAGCCCGCTCCCCCTGTGATCAGCCAACGCCCCGTCTGGTCCATCGCCTTTCTCCGGTCTTTCTCCGCTATGCCGCCGCCTCTGCCTGCCACTGGTTCCACGCTCTCTCTACCGCTTCGTGAACCTCTTCCAGGTGGATTCCCACCCCTTGGAGCTTGGAGTTGTCGAGAACGCAATTGGAGCGCGGGGCGCGCGCCACCTTCCGAAAGGCTTCCTCTCCCGGGAAAAAGGCAAAGCGCTTCCCCGCCTCGATCAACCGCCTGCCAAGGGGAGAACGCTCTAGGAGTTCAATGACTTCGCGCGTGGTCACCGACCCCGGATTGACGACATTGTAGATACCGAACGGCACGCGCCGCTCCCAGCATTCGAATGCCGCCCGAGCGAACTCGTCGAGTTGGGAGAGGGAGTTCCGGGCATCCAGCAGGCGTTCGTAGCGCAGGAGCTTGCTCAGGTAATTCTTGGAGGAGTCGACCTCGTTAAAGGGGATGCGCAGCCTCCAGAGATAACAACCGCCGGCATCCGCCAGGATCTCTTCCCCAAGGGCCTTGGTTCCGCTATAGAAGCTGCTGTTGTTGGTCCGAAAGCAGAAGTTGGGCGGATCTTCCTCCCGGAAACCCAACCGTTCTTCCTTTGGCCCGGGACCTCGGTCGCCCGTGTAGAGGCAGCCGGAGGAAACGTGCCCCCAGGGTAGCTCGAGTTCCGCGCAGACGCCCGCCAAGACCCCGGGAAGCACCGCATTTCCCAGGAGGCATTCGGTCTTGTGGTCCTCGCACGCATCGACGTTCGGGCGGCCCGTATATCCGGCCGCATGGATGAGGAAGCTCGGCTTGGTCTCCCCAAGAAAGCGGGCAATGGAACCGGGCTCAAGGAGATTGACTTCTTTCCGGGAAGGCGCCTCATACGGGATTCCACGACGGCGCAGATGGCGCTGGAAGGCATTCCCCACGTATCCCGATCCGCCGAAAAGGACAATCTTTTCCAAAGCCATCCTCTCTCCTGTTGTTCCCATCTCCTATGTCCAAGCGCCTTTTGGGCTGCCGATTCTCTCGAAGAGAGAGCGTTTACGCAAGCAACCATCGCTCAAGGAAGGAATTGCTTCCTGTGGACAAATTCCTTATCTCCTAGAAGAGAAAACGTTATGTTGCGCGCGGGAATCGTCGGACTGCCCAACGTGGGGAAGAGCACGCTCTTTAACGCCCTCACGAAGAGTCACAAGGCGGAAGCGGCAAACTACCCATTTTGCACCATTACCCCCAACGTCGGCGTCGTTGAGGTCCCGGACCCTCGGCTGGTCCGGCTCGCCGAACTCTCCCGCTCGCAGCGAGTGATTCCGGCGGCGATCGAGCTCGTCGATATTGCCGGATTGGTGGCGGGAGCCAGTCAAGGGGAGGGCCTCGGAAACCAGTTCCTTGCCCATATCCGGGAAGTGGATGCCGTTATCCACCTAGTGCGTTGCTTCACGGGTCCCGAGGTCCACCATGTGGCAGGCTCGGTCGACCCGGTGCGGGACATCGAGATCATTCACACCGAACTGGCCCTTGCCGATCTGGCTACCCTGGAGCGGCAACGGGAGAAGACACGAAAAGGGCAGCAACCCCGCGCCGACGCTCGCACCTCGCTTCTGAGCGGGTGGATGGAAAAAGCGACGGACATCCTCAACCGAGGTGCCCCGCTCTTCTCTAAAGGATGGACGGCCGAGGAAAAGGAAGCTCTGCGGCCCTTCCACCTGCTCACCATGAAACCCACTCTCTACGCGTGCAATGTGGCGGAAGAGGAGCTTTGCCAGGGCATCCAGAATCCGCTTGTCCAGGGGGTCGCCCGGTTGCTCGAAGGCCGGAGCGAGTCCGAGCTCGTCGTTCTCTCTTCCCAACTGGAGGCCGAGCTCCCCAACCTCCTTCCGGAAGAGCGGCGATCCTACCTGCAGACCCTCGGCGTGGCCGAAAGCGGCGTGGACAGCCTGATTCGGGCGACCTATCGCTTGCTTGGCCTTCGCACCTATTTTACCGCCGGAGAGAAGGAGACAAGGGCTTGGACGATTCGTGCGGGAGACCGGGCCCCCCAGGCCGCCGGGGTGATCCATTCCGACTTCGAGCGAGGGTTTATTGCGGCGGAGTGCGCCTCCTTCGAAGAGATGGATCGGTTCCGCTCCCTTCCGCGGCTTCGGGAAGCGGGGAAGCTGCGCATCGAGGGCAAGGACTACGTCGTTGCGGACGGCGACGTGATTGAGTTTCGCTTTAACGTCTAGTCGCCCATGTCGGTCCCTCTTGCTCCTCATCGGCGTCGGGCTTTCCACTTCGTCTTCTTGGCTGGAGCCTTGCAGGCGCTTCCGAGCCTCGCCCCCGCCGCTCCGCCGCTCCTCTCGGCGGCGGACCCGCCGGGTGGCGTCTGGCTTGCACAGCCGGAGGAGAGTGTACTGCCTGCGCAGAGCGTCGATCCGGAAACCCTGCGCAAGTTGGAAAAGCAGGCCGAGAAGGAGAAGGCGCGGCAGGAGAAAGAGATGCGGAAGGCCGCCGAGCGCGAGCGGAAGCGCTTGGACAAGGAGCGCCAGACACAGGAGAAGGCGATGCGCGGGCATCCGAAACCAACCTCCTCCTCCGAACCGCAGGTTCGCGTGGCGATCCCGGTTCGGCCGCAGGCGCCTCCCCGGGTTCTCCCCGCAATCTGGTCGCAACTCGTTCCCTCGAAAAAGATCACCTCCTTGGTGATCCATGTGCGGCAGCAGAAGCTCTACGTCTACCAAGGAAAGAAGCTGGCGGCCATCGCTCCGATCTGCACCGGGAACGCCACGCATCCGACTCCCATGGGACGCTTCACCATCATTCAAAAGGACCGCAACCATCTGTCGAGCCGGTACGGCTGCTTCGTCGACAACGTAACGGGTCGGATCGTCGACGGCAACGCCATCCTCGGACAACGCCCCCCTCCGGGCACGCATTACGAAGCCGCCGAAATGCCCCACTTCCTGCGCATCACTTCGGACGGTGTCGGGCTTCACGGCGGCTACCTGCCTGGATATGCGGCATCCCACGGTTGCATCCGCCTGCCGAAGAGCTTTGCTTCCGAGCTCTTTGAGTTCGTTCCGGACGGAACTCCGGTGTCGGTGGTCGAGTAAGTGGCTTCTCGTCACAGAAAATCGCAGCCGCCGGGCGATCCGGTTCTCCCGAACCGGCGTTGCAGCTCTCCGAAAGAACACTCGATCCATGTCGGCCGCCCATGCGGACAGGTATCGGGATTCCGGCAGGCAAACAGATCTTCCAGCAGCCGCCCCACCTCCTCTGGGGAAAGGTGGTCATGCGCCTTGACCGCCCGCCGGCAGACGATCCCGGCCAGCATTTCCGCTTCCGCTCTCCCGATCGCGCAACTTCCCTTTCGCTCGGTGAGATCGGCGGCCAGCCTTTCCAAGAAGGAGACGAGATCCAGGGAGGCCAGCCGAGCCGGCACCGCCTCCACCGCGAACGCTCCCCCGCCCAGCTCGCCCAGCTCCAAGCCCAGCCGGCACAAAGCCGGGAGTTCCTCGGCCAACACTGCGGCGGCGCGCGCGGGCAACGTGACGACCACCGGCTGGAGGAGAGGCTGCCTTCCGCTCCCCTGGCTCTCCCAGCTCGATAAGAGCCTTTCAAAGAGAATCCGCTCGTGAGCCGCGTGCTGGTCGACCAGAACGAGTCCCCCGCCAGTCTCGACCAGCAGGTAGAGCGAACCCAGGACACCGATCAGACGGCCTCCCATCCCCGGAAGTTCCGCAGGCTTCCCCGAATCGGCTTCAACAAGGGGAATCGGCTCGCCCTGGACTGCCAACGCGAAGGCGGCTTCGACTCTTTGCGGCCCGGAGGCGGACATTGGGCTCTCCGATCGGTGGCCGTCTCCGGCGTGCTCCGCCACGACACAAGGAAAAGCCGGTGCAGGAAAGGAGACGGCAGGACCCCGCCCCAGGCTCTGCCCGACGGCTTCGACCAGGAGGCTCCAAACCTCCCGTTCCTCGCGGAATCGAATCTCCCGCTTCGCCGGATGGACATTGGGATCGATCCGGGCCGGATCGATTTCCAGCCAAAGGACGACCGTCGGATAGAGGCCCCGCAAGAGCGAGTGGCGGTACCCTTCTTGCAGAGCCGCCGCGATCATCCGGCTTTCCACCGGCCTTCGGTTGACAAAGAAGAACTGCTCCTCCCGGCTTGGCCGCCCGACGCCCGGACGGCTCAGAAAGCCGCGGAGAGAAAGACCCGCGCGGCTCCATTGGAGCGGCAAGAGCGACTCGACCCAGTCGGCGCCGAAGATGGCCGCCAATCGATCTTCCCTGGATGCGGTCGCTGGCCAAGCCGTTCCCTCCCCTCGGGTTCCGTGCCGGAAGCGAAACGCGGTCGAGGGCTGCGCGATCGCCGCAAGCACGACCTGCCGCTGCAGATGCGCCTGCTCTCGGAGCGGAGAGCGAAGAAAGCTCCGGCGCGCCGGGAGCCTCGCAAACAGGGACCGGACTCGAATGGTCGTGCCCCGATCCCTCCCGATCTCCCGAACCGAAATCAACTTTCCCGCCTCGACCGCCACCTCGGTTCCCACAGACTCGCCTTCTTCTCGAGTCTGGAGCAGAAACGAGCTGACCGAAGCGATCGTGGGAATGGCCTCGCCCCGAAAGCCGTAGGATCGCAGCCGGCTCAAATCCTCGAAACTTTCCAGCTTGCTCGTTGCGTAGCGCTCCAGGCAGAGAAGCGCATCCTCCCTCCCCATGCCGCAGCCGTTGTCGGAGACTTGGATCAGGGCGGCGCCGCCGCCCTGGGTGAGCAGATCGATCTCCGTGGCACCGGCGTCGAGAGCGTTTTCCAGGAGCTCCTTTGCCACCGACGCCGGCCGCTCCACCACCTCTCCTGCGGCAATCTGAGAGGCGAGCGCCTCCGGCAGAACGCGGATTTTCCTTGCCATAGTTTCTCCGCGAGCTTCGCTCTGACGCTGGGCTTGTGCGAATCGATTTTTTTTGTTTTCTCTTCCGGAGCATGCCCAACGGGCACCCCGTTCTCCCTCGACCCGGTCGTCGACTCCTGCTCGCGACAACCGCGCTTTTCGTGCTCCTTTCTCCGGGCACTCCCGCTCCCGCTGCGGTTTCCTCTCCCGATCTTCCCGCCTTCCGCCAAGAATTGCTGGCCCGGATCAACCGGCTTCGGGAGCATCAGGATCTTCCGCCCCTGGAAGCCGATCCGCGCCTGCAAGCCGCCAGCCAGGAATGGGCGGAGCGGCTTGCGGCGGAGAGGCGTTTGCGACACCGGTCGGACGACTCCCTTTCCTCTCTCCTCGAAGAGGGGGGTTGGGAAACGATCAATGAAAACCTCTACTACGGCTCGGAACCCTTAAACCCGGGAAGGGTTCTCATGGATTGGGAGCGGAGCCCGCTCCACAGAAAGAACCTTCTGAATCCGGCCATCCGGCTTGCGGGACTCGGCAGGGCGGTCGGAGGCAACGGAGCCGCCTACGTCGTCTTCAACGGTGCCGGAGGCAAACGGCAGAAGACCTGGGAAGAGCTATGGCAAAAGCTCCCCTTCCCCCGCAGAGGAGGATGAGGCCACGCCGAGCGAGCGAAGCAACCGATCCAACTCCTCCGCCGAGACATAGCTGATTTCAATCCTTCCGCGTTCCGCCTTGCCCCGCACCCGCACGCGCGTGCCGAGCCGCTCCCGAAGCCTTCTTTCCAAGTCCCGCCAAGCCGCGGCCGCTTCCCGTCTCGGGCTTAGCCGACTCAGCTCGCCATTATTCCTCTCCCTCCGGATCTTTTCGACGAGCGCCTCCGCCTGCCGAACGCTCAATCCCTGCCGGACGATCTGGCGCGCGGCCCGAAGCCGATCCGCCGGGACCGCCAAGCCAAGGATCGCCTTGCCGTGGCCACCCGTCAATTGACCGCTCGCCAAGAGTTCCTGAACCTCGTTCTCCAAGGAAAGCAGGCGGAGCGCGTTGGCAACCGTACTCCGGTCCTTCCCTACCTTTTGGGCGATCGCCTCCTGGGTGAGGGAGAATCTTTCCTGGAGAAGGGCGTATCCCCGGGCCTCCTCGAGAATTGGAAGATCGCTGCGCTGGAGATTTTCTACAAGCGCGAGCTCGAGCATCTCTTGGTCGCTCGCGGGACGGACGATGGCGGGCACCTCGGAAAGCCCCGCGCGCATGGCCGCTCGCCACCGGCGTTCGCCCGCGATGATCTCGTACTTTTCCCCTGCCCGGCGGACGATGAGGGGTTGGAGAATCCCTCGCTCCCGAATGGAGCCTGCCAACTCTTCGAGAGCTTCTTCCGTGAAGGTCTTTCTCGGCTGATAAGGGCTGCTGACCAACCGGTCGACCGGGAGATTCTCGATGCGCTCTCCGCTCGCTCGGTCCGATTCCGGAGCCACGACGCTGCTCCGGGCCAGAAGCACATCCAGCCCACGGCCAAGCCCTTTCTGCGCCATAATCTCCGTTGCCCCTCCCCTGCTTCGGAGCCGAGAGTTTGCGCCGGAATCTTCGTCGTGGCAAGGCAAGAGGCGGGCGAGCGGCACAGCCCAAAAAGATCCGATCCTTCTTCACTCTTGCGGGCGCTCCGGCGCTGTGGCATCAAAAAGAATAGCGAACCGCGCGGTTAGCTTAGCGGTAGAGCGCTCGCTTCACACGCGAGAGGTCATAGGTTCGATCCCTATACCGCGCAGGAAGGTCAACCACAGAGAAACTAATCCCCCTCCTGCTCGCCAATCTCGTATCGCTCCTCCCGAATCTCGCGTACCTCGCCGCTCAACGCACCGACTTCCACTTCCCGCTCCCCGCCTCCGCTTCGCGGGACGATCTCCACCTCGTAAACCGGCATCCCCCCTTTCTCGAGCTTCCGCTCCACTTCCTTCACCTTTCCCGGAACCTTCTCGAGCGCAGTCTGTCGGGCCTCCTCCGGGGAGATCTTCGCCCCGTTCTCGAAAGCCGCATTTCCCCTTCCCACCACTTCCTCGGTCTCCACGAGACATCCGGTCTGGGCATTGACAAGGACCTTCCACTCCTTCCCCTCCCGGTCCTTGATCTCAAACTTATAGATCTTCCCTCCCTGCTCCTCCCGCTCGATTTCCATCTCCCAGACCTTGCCCGGCTTCTCGGCCAAGGCGGTTCTCAAGCAGCCCTCGAAATCGCACTCGGCCGCCCGCAGCGGCGCCGCGCCTGCCAGGAGGACTCCGATCATCGCCGCTATGCCTTCTCGCTTTCTGCCTTTCATTCCCCCTCCCGATGCTCTGGAGTCCTGCCAACGGGCGGCGCCCTCAAGGAAAGGATCGCTTCGTTCTCCCCCATTTCCTCGTGAAACCGGATCCGATAGCCCAGGCCAAGACAGATCCGTTTCATCCGCTCGTTTTCGGGCCGGATCCTGCCGACGATCCATCCCAGGCCCTCTCGCCCGCCGATCGCCGTTAGCCGTTCCAGGAGAAGTCGGCCGATCCCCTTTTGCTGCCAACGGTCCGACACAAGAAGGGCGAACTCCGCACCCGAGAAACCGTGGAGCTTTTCCAAGCGGCCGACGGCGACAATCCGCGCCGCCTCCGGATGGGGCGGAAGAACCTCCGCCACCAGCACCGTCTCGATGTTGTAGTCCGCCATACAGATCCGCGCAAGCCGCCCATGCGCGACCCTCTGCTCCAATTTCAGATGCTCGAAATAGCGGGAAAAGACGGTCTCCTCGGAGAGCTCCCGATGAAATGCGATCATCTGCGGCTCATCCTCGCCCCGGATCGGCCGCAAGCGGAGAAAGGTCTCGTCGCCCAGCCGGACCGTTTCGATCTGTTCGACCGGATAGGGGCGGATCGCGGGGCGAGGGAGCTCCTGCGCCAGCGTGCCGCGAGGAGAGAGCACCATTCGCGCATCGAGGGCCCTGACCCGCGCGTCGCCGGAGGCAAGGAGCGGGTTGATGTCGATCTCTCGAATCCGGGGAAGAGCGAGAACCAGCGCACCGAAGCGAATCAGGATCTCTTCGAGAACCTTCTGGTCCACGGGAGGAATGCCGCGCATCCCGCACAGGGCGCGGGCGATCCGCGTCCGCTCGATCATCCGTCTCGCCGAGGTGGTGTTGAGCGGGGGAAGTCCCATCGCTCGATCCTCCAATAGATCGACAAAAATTCCTCCCGCTCCGAAGACCAGGAGAGGTCCAAGCTGCGCGTCGGCAGCGCTGCCCAGGATGAGCTCGATCCCTCGCTCGGCAACCATCGTCTGGACCGTCACCCCGAGAAAAGCATCGGCTCCGGCATGAGCAACGGCGGCGGCACGAATCTCCCGGAAGGCGATGCGAACCGCCTCCTCCTCCTCAATCCCTAGACGTACGCCTCCGACGTCGCTCTTATGGGTGAGCTTGTGGGAGCGAAGCTTCACAGCTACCGGGAAACCCAGCGCCTGGGCTGCCGCTACGGCCTCCTCCTCGGTCGTCGCCTGGCGGGTGGGGACCACCGGGATTCCAAAGGCCCGAAGAATCTCCTTCGACTCCCATTCGTCGAGCAGGACCCGATCCTCCTGGTCCGCCCGGTTGAGGAGCTCCTCGCAGCGGACGACCGCCGAGCCCAACGTCTCGGGGTCGACCAGCAGGCGGGGAGTCTCGTAAAGGAGCTCCAGGTTGCGCTGCTGCTGCCAGATTAGCGCAAAGGCCCGCGCGGGAGCCTCCGGATAGGAAAAGCAGGGGATTCCGGCCCGATGGAAGACTGCGATTCCTTCCTCCACCGCCTCCCCACCCATCCAAGCGGCAAGGACGGGCTTCCGATAGTCTTTCACCGCCTCGCAGAGGCGCTCTGCGGTCCGCGTCGGCTCCGTCATCGCTTGCGGACAGAGAAGGACGAGCATGCCGTCGCTTTGCGGCTCCTTTTTGAGCAGTTCCGCCGCTTTCCGGTAGCGATCGGCGTCGGCGTCCCCGAGGAGATCCACCGGATTATTGTGGCTCCAGCTTGGAGGTAGGATCCGGTCGAGCTCCTGCCGGGTCTCCTCGGAGAGGGGGGCGAGCTCGCCTCCGGAAAGAAGCAGAGCATCGGTCGCCAGGACGCCCGCTCCTCCGGCATTGGTTAGGATGGAGAGGCGGGGGCCGGCGGGCCGGGCGTTTCCGCCCAACGCCTCGGCCAGGGAAAAGAGCTCTTCGACCGTCTCTGCGCGAATCACGCCCACCCGTTGGAAGGCCGCCTCGAGCGCTTCGTCGCTCCCGGCAAGCGACCCCGTATGCGAGAGGGCCGCCCGGGCTGCCTCCTTCGTCCTGCCCACCTTGAGAACGACCACCGGCTTCTGCGAGCCGATCGCGCGAGCGGCCGAAAGGAACGAAGCCGGATCGCCGATCGACTCCATGTAGAGGACGATGCTGCGGGTTTTCGGATCCTCCGCCAAAAAAAAGAGGATATCGCCCCAATCGACGTCCGCCATCGAGCCAAGGGTAAAGAAAGAACTGAAACCGATCTTCTCCCGAAGGCTCCAATCGAGGATTGCGGTCCCCACCGCACCGCTCTGGCTCAAGAAGGCGATGCTTCCCGGCAGAGCCATCTTCGAGGCAAAGGTGGCGTTGAAACCAGCGTGCGGGAGCATCAGGCCCAAGCAGTTCGGACCGATCACGCGCAATCCCTTCGCGCGGGCGGTCGCGACGATCCGCTCTTCCAGCAATTTTCCGGCTGGACCGGTCTCCTTGAAACCGGCGGAGAGGATTAAGGCGGCCTTCACCCCCGCTTGCGCGCACTCCTCGACGATTCCCGGGACGGTCGCTGCCGGAGTGGCGATTACGGCAAGGTCCGGAGCGGGTACAAGCTCGGTCACGCTGGCGTGAGCGGGCATGCCGAGCACCCGGCGATGCCGGGGATTGATGGGAAAGACGCTCGCCGGGCCTGCCGAAAGATTTTCGAGGACGGCACGGCCGACGCTTCCCGGCCGCTCGCTCGCCCCGATCACCGCCACGCGTCTCGGTGGGAGAAACGCGCCCAACCCATAGATGCCCGTGGAGAGATCCGCGGCCAGCCTCTCCTCCGGAAGATCTGCTCCCGCGGCACCCATTTAGCCTCGCCCCAGCGGAAGCTCCTTCTCCTTCTTGAGGATGAGGAGTGTCGTCTTGATCACCGTATCGGGATTCAAGGAGATGCTGTCGATGCCCTCCTCAACGAGAAACTCCGCAAATTCGGGGTAATCGCTCGGCGCCTGACCGCAAATGCCGATCTTCCGCCCCTTCGCCTTCGCCGTATGGATCACCTGGGCGATCATCCGTTTCACCGCTGCATTCCGCTCGTCGAAGATCGGAGCGACAATCTCCGAATCGCGATCCACCCCAAGAACGAGCTGGGTGAGATCGTTGGAGCCGATGGAAAAGCCGTCGAAGATCTCGGCGAACTCCTCGGCCAGGATCACGTTGCTGGGGATCTCGCACATCATGTAGACCTCAAGCCCGCCCACTCCTCGGACCAGCCCGTTCTTTTCCATCTCCGAGAGAACCCGGCGACCCTCTTCCACCGTCCGCACGACCGGCACCATCAGTTTGAGGTTCGTCAGCCCCATTCCTTCCCGAACCCGTTTGGCGGCGGCGCACTCGAGTGCAAAGCCTTCCCGGTAGCGGGGATTATAGTACCGGGATGCCCCCCGAAACCCGACCATTGGATTCCGCTCGACGGGCTCGAACTGCTTCCCTCCAATCAGGTTGGCATATTCGTTGGTCTTGAAGTCGGAGAGCCGAAAGATGACGTCCTTCGGATAGAAGGCGGCACTGATCATCGAAATCCCCTGGGCGAGCTTTTCGATAAAAAATTCCCGCTTGTCCTGGTAGCCCGCCGTCAGTCGCTCGATCTCGGTCTTCGTCCCCGCATCCTCCAGTTGATCGAAGCGGATCAACGCCATGGGATGAACGCGGATATAGGTCGTGAGAATGAATTCCATCCGCGCAAGACCGACGCCGTCGTTCGGAATAAAGGAAAGGGAAAACGCCTGCTCCGGATTGCCCACGTTCATGAGGATCTTGGTCTTGGGCCGCGGAAGCTCCTGCAAGTCGATGCGCTCCACCGCAAAGGGGAGCTTCCCCTCGTAGACCGTCCCCACCTCTCCCTCCGCGCAGGAGACGGTCACGGGCTGGCCGCTGCGCACCACCTCCGTGGCGTTTCCGGTTCCCACGACCGCCGGAACTCCGAGCTCCCGGCTCACAATGGCCGCATGACAGGTCCGCCCGCCCCGGTTCGTCACAATCGCGCCGGCCCGCTTCATCACCGGTTCCCAGTCGGGGTCGGTCTTCTCGGTGACGAGAATCTCTCCGTCCCGAAATTCGTGGAGAAGCTGAACGCTCGGGATCACCCGGGCGACGCCGCTGGCCACTTTTTCGCCGACGCTTCGCCCCCGAGCGAGCGGCTTGCTCTGCTCCTGTAGCCGGTAGATCTCGAGGACGTTCCGATTCTTCTGCGATTGGACCGTTTCCGGACGGGCTTGCAGGATGAAGAGCTCCCCCGTCAATCCGTCCTTCGCCCACTCCATGTCCATCGGAGTCGGCATTCCCCGTTTCTTGCTGTAGTGCTCCTCGATCACACAGGCCCATCGGGCGAGCTGCAGAATCTCTTCGTCCGAGATGGCGTATCGCCGTCTCTCTTCCGGCGGAACGGGCACGTTCTTGACGAATTTGGAGCCGCCGAGGTCGTAGACCAGCTTGAACTCCTTGGACCCCATTGTTTTTTGAAGGATCGGGCGGAAGCCGTCCCGCAGGGTCGGCTTGAAGACATAGTACTCGTCCGGGTTGATCGCGCCCTGGACGATGTTTTCCCCGAGTCCATAAGAGGCGTTGATCAGCACCGCGTTGGGAAAGCCGCTCTCGGTATCGATCGAGAACATGATTCCGGATGCGGCCAGATCAGAGCGGACCATTTTCTGGATCCCGATCGAAAGGGCGATCCTGAGGTGATCGAATCCCTTGTCAATCCGGTACGAGATCGCTCGGTCGGTGAAAAGGGAGGCGAAACAGCGCTTGCAGGCAACCAGCAGTTGATCCTCCCCCTGAATGTTCAGATAGCTCTCCTGCTGGCCCGCGAAGCTCGCCGTCGGCAAGTCTTCGGCCGTCGCGCTGCTACGGACCGCGACGTCGGCCGGCTGGCCGCCGTTCCCATCGAGCTTTCGGTAGGCACCCCGGATCGCCTCGACCAGCCCGGCGGGGAAGTCGGCGGAGAGAATCGCCTGGCGTGCCTGCTTGGCCCGTTTGCGCAGGTCGTCCAGGTTTCGGCTGTTGACCTCTCGGAGGAGGTCGGCGAGCTTCTGGTCCAACTCCGCCTCCCGGAGGAAATGTCGGTAGGCTTCCGCCGTGGTGGCAAAGCCGTTGGGAACCTTGACCCCCTCGGACGAGAGCTCGCGAACCATCTCGCCGAGCGATGCGTTTTTTCCTCCGACGCTGGGCACGTCTTCAATGCCGATGTCGGCAAACCAACGAATGAAGGAATCTTTGGGGGACGCGGGCGGCTTGGGCGTGAGCGGATCGGCTTTCATGGGAATCTCCTTTCTGTGAGAAGAATCGCTTCGAGAGCAACGCGGGAAGGATTTCTCGCTTTCCCATCATTGTATCGCCGGATCACACGCGACGGCAAGCTTTGCGCCGCCTACCCCGCTCTTGTTGCTCGTGGGCGCGCAACTTCTCGACGACGATGGGGCGCCGGAAGCGATTCAGAAACGATAACCGAGCGCCACGATGCCCACTGGTTCGTAGAGCCAACGTCCGCCTAGCCCCGCATGCGGGGTCTCGTTGATGGTCACCCCTGGCCCGCTCAATCCGTTCACGCCACCGATGAACCGGAAGAAGCCGTCGAGGCTGATCGACCAGCGCGAGTTGGGAATGTAATACCGTGCGCCCCCGGTGGGGGAAAACCAGTATCCCCAAACCGCCCCATGATCGATCCCTCCTGAGGCGGTATTGGCCAGGACACTCCCGCCGATCATGCCGATGAAGGGTTCGAGCCGATCGTGCCACACCCGGTAGCCGACTCGTCCCCGCATGCCCAGGAAGCCGAGATTCTCGTGATCGCTCACCCCCAAGCCGGAAACGCCGACTCCCATGTACGAGCCGAAGAAGTCGAGGTCGAAGGACCAGTGACTCCAGCGTTCCGGATCAAACCAGCGGTACCCGAAAGAGAGTGCCGAGTTCACCGCGAAGTTGCTGTTCCCCGCGGCGGCCTCGACGCCACCGGTACGGTCATTCACGATTTCCCCGCGGTCATATTGCGGAAAGGCCGTTCCGGTCCCTACGCTGAGGAACCAGCTGCCGGAGCGGTGGCGGGCGGGTGCGGGCTCACTTCCGAGGCCGGAGAGAACCGGAGGCCTGGTCCCCTTTTGCGGCTCTCGGACGAAGATCCCGTCCTCTTCTGCTTCCGCCGCATTCCGCGCTTGCGCCAAAATCGGCGCCGCCCCAGCAACAACGACGCAGCAGAGGCCAAATGCCCATAGGAGTCGACGAGAGACGCTCATCGGCGGTCGGATTCAGGTTCGCGAGAGCTTGCGAGACTTGCAGGCTACGGCTCCCAGAAATGCAGGCCAAGCCATGCCGCAGCCGACGACCCCCTCTTCATTCGCATTCCGAGACAGTAAGGGAAAGAGCCCCACGCCTGTCAACCCTCTCGGCGCAGCGCGCGGCCCACCAGCGCTTCTACCGCGCCATACTCCTTGGGCTCGAGGTTATGCCACTTGGCCAGCTCCATTCCGTGACGGTCGTAGACGGTCGCCCGGAGGCGACCCCGATCCGCCCGCCAACCAAGGCTCCGGACCGTCCTGCCGTTGAAATCCGGGATGGCGCAGACGAAGGGATGCCAGCCGGGATGATTCGCGTCCTTTGTGGATAACATCTGCATCCGAGCCGCCTCTCGTCGAAGATCCGCCTGCAGCCGGTGCGACACATAACCCGGCATCCAGGCGGCAACCGAACCGTGCAGGTCGACCAGCACGATCAACCGAAAGTCCGGCGTCGTCTGAAAATGGTCGAGCGCCCCCGCCGCCCTTCTCGTCGCCTGTTGCGTCTTCTCGGTCGAGCTCAGCACGACGGTTACATAGCCGGGGGCGTTGAGCACCACCTCGCGGCCGAAGGCGTCCCGCGCTGCGATGGCTCCACTGGTCCGGGAAGAATTCGCTCCGGTCGCCCGTTCCCAGGCAATAAGAAACAAGGCGAGTGCGAGCACCCACCCGGTCCGAGAGGCGAGCCTCCCCGGTGTCTGTCGCCCGCAATCGAAACGCCGCCCGTTTGGCCGAAGGGCCTGCCAATGGCCGCCCATGGCGCTTAACCTAAACGTAGCCCCCCGGAAAGCGCAAGCACTCTGAGAGCTTCCGGGTGGTGAGGCATCCCGGAGCGCGGCTCTCCCCGCCGTTGGAGGCGGCCGGTTTTGAACACAGGAAAGAGCGGCAGACGCACGAAGCGTCCGCCACCCTTTTCTCGCCTTCGCCCGGACGGGCGAGGCCCTGACACTCTTTTCGCTTAGAACGCGTAGCCGATCGTCATCATCACGATAGGCTCGTACAGGTAGGAGCTGCCGCTCACGTTCACATTAGCATTCACAGCGGGGCCCTTGTTGAAGCCGTTCATATCGCCCAGGAAGACGAAGAGCGCCTCCGCACCAATGAACCAGTGGCTGTTCGGAATGAAGTACCGCATGCCGAGCGCCGGGGAGAACCAGTAGCCCCAAACATTCCCGAGGCTACCCCCGCCGCTTGGACCACCACTCACACTAAATTGGCCGATTGAGCCACCGCCATAGAACCCGATGAAGGGCTCAAAGGACTTGGCGATCCGGTAGCCGAGCGTTCCACCGAGACCGAGGAGACCGATGGTCGCGCCGGAACCCGCACCCCCCAAGCTTGTCGTAGAGCCGGTATACAGGCCGATCGATTCCGCAGTGAAGCTCAGGTTGCCCCACTTGTCGGGGTCGTGCCAGTAGTAGCCGAAGTCCACGCCGCCGGTAAAGGTTTCATTCTGACTTCCGCTGAGCGAGGAGTTTCCGAACGAACCATTATCAAACTGCGCCCACCCCATGCCCGCAGCACCGGCCAAGAACCAGCTTCCGGAGGAGTGCTTCTCCTGCGGAGCCTCTTTCATCTGCTCCTTCGCAGCTTCGTAGGCCTCTTTGTGGCCCTGCGGCACGGTCACCCCGTCTTCCTCGTTCTCCTGGGTGGCGGCCGTTCCCGCACGTAACGGCAAAGCCCCCAACATCATCACGCAACCCACCCCCGCGAGGAGGGCTGCTGCTTTCCATGTTCGTCGCTTCACAATTCTTTCCTCCTTCTTTCCCTTTTTCCTTCGGTTCGGCCGGTGGCAATCCCACCTACGGCCTCGCGTCGGAAAACTCGCCTACTTCCGAGCGATTTGCCGTACACGATGGTATTTTCTTTGGGCCCCGTCAATAACAATTTTGCAAGAGGGTTGACGTACGCTGGGCGAGGAGATACCCGCGCCGCTGGGATCATCGCCGATTTCTACCGCGCCAAGGACGTGCTCGTAAAGCGGGCCTCCATCCGCGTTGCCGCACGCATCTTTGCTCCTAACTCCTGCCTGTCACTCGTCTCGTCCTAAGTCGGAGGCGGGGCGAAGGCGGCCTCCCAGAAGCGGTGGAGGCGGCTGCGAGACCGCGACCAGAGATTGACGTGAAGGGAGCGCACGGAGGCCGGATCCGATAGGACGGTGGCGAGCTCGCGGGCGCTCAGGGAGCCCGGGCCTTCTTGCAAGAACCGCGCCTCCAGAGCTTCCAATGTCTCCCGCGCCCGGCCCGACCGCGCCTCCCGCCTCCGCAGGAGCGCCAGGTGAAGGGCATTGGCATAGGGATCGGCCACAAGCGCGAGAAGCCCCTGGGAAAGCTGGAGCGGATCCGCTTCGTTTCCCCGGCGGTCGAGCCCGGCGAGCTCCGGCGCGGGATGCTCCTCCTCCGGCGTAAGGAAAAGCCCCGCCCTCCGGGTCAGATCTCCCAGACGGGCCCCGCTTGTCAGCCATGCCAGAGGGACGGCGCAGAGCCAGGAGAAGAGAATGGGAAAGAGAGGCCAGAAGAAAAACGGCATTTCCCAGGCCACCAGGCCCAGCCCAAGCCCTCCGGCCAGGGTGATCACACTGTAGTCCCGCAGCACCGCTCGGAGGGGCAGAGCCCCTTCCTCGGTACGGCTCTGTATCCGCCACGGAATCTGCCGCCCGAGGCTCGCGAGGAGCACGAACCGGGTGTAAAAGAGCATCAGGATCGGAGCAAGGAGCGCCGAGAAGCAGAGCTCCAGGAAGGCGCTTGCGGTCAGGCGGAGGAACCCGCCGAAGCCCCTTCTTTCGAAGAGCCCGCGGACGAGGCCGAAGAGCTTGGGCAAGAAGAGGAGAATCAGGGTAAGCCCCAGGAGCTCGGCGGTCGCCCGGTCGGCAAGGCTGCCGGAGCGGCGCACCAGCGCGCCCAAGGCGGCGAAGCGCTCCACGTCGTAGGCTTCCCAGGTCGTCAGCCCGAGAAAGAGGAGCCAGAGCGGGGAGCTCAGGTAGGAAAGGAGCCCTGCGTAGACGTGGAGCCGGCTCGAGAAGCGGAGCCCCGGCACAAAAAGGAACCAGAAGTGCTGGAGATTCCCCTGACACCAGCGCCGGTCCCGGCCCAGGCTTTCCGTCAGATTCGGAGGTCCTTCCTCATAGGAGCCATCTGGAGCATAGGCGAGCCAGGACTGGTACCCTGCCTTTCGCATGAGGGCCGCTTCCACGGTGTCGTGGCTCATGATGTGCAGCCGGAGCCTCCCCGGGCCGGGAAGATCCGGCAGCGCGCACGACGCCAGGAAGGGAGCGAGCCGAAGGATGGCGTTGTGCCCCCAGTAGGGCCCTGCGGCAAAGTGCCAGTAGTGGGAGCCTGCGGCGAAGAGCGGGCCCGTCAGGGAGGCCGAAAACTGCTGCAGCCGACGGAAAAGCGTCCGACCCCGAACCAACCGGGGCATCGTCTGGATGATTCCCGCCTTCGGATTGGCCTCCATAGCCTCGACCAGCCAGGTCAGCAGCTTGCCGGAAAGAACGCTGTCGGCATCAAGGACGACCATGTACCGGTACCGGCTCCCCCATCGCCGGCAGAAGTCGGCAACGTTCCCGCTCTTCCCGTGCGTCGAAAGCCGCCGCTTCCGATAGAAGATCCTCCCGAAGGCGTTCTCCTCCTTGCAGAGGGCAAACCAGGACTGTTCCTCGGCGGCCCAGACGGCTGGGCTCCTCGAGTCGCTCAGCACGAAGAAGTCGAAGCCCCCGCTTCGGCCGGTCACAGCGAGCGAACGCCACATGTTCCGGATGGCGCCGAAGACGCGGGCGACCGGTTCGTCGCAGATCGGCATCACGATCGCGGTGGCCGGCGAGGTCGGCTCGCCTCCATCCACTCCTGCCACGAAGAGCCGGGAGGCCTCATAGGGGTCCCCGCCCCTCGTCCACTCGAGAAAACCGAAGAGAGCCAGGCAGCAGCCGAAGACGATCTGCGAAAAGAGGAAGACGAAGAGCCACAAGAGAACAAGATGCCGAACCCCGAAGCCGGGCGCTCCCAGGGCTTCGACCATGAGCCAGGCGCCGACGCCGACCAGCAGGAGGAAGATGCCGAAGAAGAGGGACCGCCGCAGGGGCAGGATATCCCGGGGAAGGAGCACGGTCGGAGGAGGAGAGCCGGTAGGCAGGTCGTTCATGGCAAGAAGAAGAGAAAGTAGACCGCGCAGGCCAAGCCGAAGACACCGATCCAGAAAACGAGGATCGCACCCACCTCTCTCCAGCCCACCTGCTCCCACGCTTCCCGGGCCAGCCGCGCGAAGGGGCCGTAGTCGATCGGCCTCGAAACCATGTGGGAAACCTGGAGCGCAGGCCCAGCCTGAAAGGCAGATTCGCGCAACCCTTCGACAAGCTCCGGAGGAGTCTCCTTGGAAAGGAAGGCGCGCGGCCACCGGTCCAAGCCTCCGATCCGCGCGAGGCCCAAGGCGGCAACGGCCGCGCGACCCGAACTTCCCGCCTCCGGCGCCAAGGGGAGCGCTTCGAGCCACTCCGTCACCTTCTCCTGCGCGAGCTTCAGGGTGAGCTCGACGGGCGGACGGCCCGGATTCCTCTCCTGCTCCCGGATCGCGAGTGCCAAGAGGCTCGTTCCGATGAGCCGCTGATAGAACGGATCCGCAACCTTCCAGCGCGCCAGGTAGGCATCGAGGCGTGCGGCCGCCTCCCGCCAATCGGCGAGGGATTCGGCCGGAAGCTTCGCCCAATCCGCCGCCTCGGCGTTCAGGGATAGAAGGGGTAGGTCCACGTTTCGGTGAGCGCCTCCTGCTCGAGTTCGAGCCGGCAGCGGAGCTGCGTGGGTGTCGAGGATGGGGCGGCCGGCCCGGCCGTAAAGGTTACCCTCCAGGACTGGTCGACCGGATTTTTCACGACATGAATCTCTCCGATTGCCGCCGGAGGTTCGCTTTCCACCAGGGCGCGCAGCGGAGCGTCCTCTCCCAGGGACCGGAGCCGGTTTCCCCCAAAATCGAGAATGAAGCGGCGGAGAGCCTCTCCAGGTAGTCTCTCCACCCGGGTAGCCAGGCAGCGGCCGAGAGGGGGAAGCTGCAGATTGTCCAAGAACCAGTGAAGGGTGTATTCCACCGCGAGCGGCTCGCCGGGCTGCGGCTGCTTCTCGGGCACAAAGTAGGCGACCACATTGTCCAGGTTCGCATCGACGGTCGAAAGTTCGACCAGTCGGATTTTCCCGGCAGGCCAGCCTCCTCCGGGCTCCACCCAACAGCTCGGCCTGCGGTCGTACACCATGTCGAGGTCGTCGTAATGGGCAAACTCCCGGTCGCGCTGGAGGAGCCCGAAACCGCGAAGGTCGCCTGCCGGAAAGTCGCTCACCCGCCGCCCCTTGCCCGACTCGAGCGGGCGCCAGCACCAGCGCTCCTCCCCCAACCGAAAAAGCAGCCCGTCTGAATCGTGAACCTCGGGGTGCCGGTTGCCGGCGGGGATCTCGGTATTCTCCCCGTACCAGAACATGCTCGTCAAGGGAGCCAGCCCGATCTCCTCACGCTCGCGTCGGAGGAAGATCACCGCCCGAACGCGAAGGAGGGTCTCGGCCCCCGGCTCGAGATCGAACCGGTAGGCTCCGGTGACCGAGGGTCCGTCCAGCAGAGCATAGAAGAGCAGGACGCGGGCGCTCGGCGAAGGCTCACAGAACCAGAAGCGGGTGAAGGAAGGAAACTCCTCGCGGCGCTTCGCCGTTGTATCGATCGCTAGCCCTCGAGCCGAAAGGCCGAACGCCATGTTCTTTCCGACCATCCGGAAGTAGCTCGCCCCCAGGAAGGAAGCGACTTCGGCCAGTTGGTCCCGCCTCTCCAGGGGATAGTAGATGCGAAACCCGGCGTATCCCAGGTTGGGAGGCAGTTTCTGGATGGGCATCGCTCCGCCGAAATCAAAGAAGCGCGGCAGATAGGGGATCGGCTGCACTCCCTTCCGATCGACCTGGAAACAGCGGATCGGTTGGTTGAAGAGGTAGCCCGGATGAAAAAAACCGATCTGGAACGGGAGGGCTGCGTCGCGCCAGAGGAGATCCTCGTCGCGCCAGCGGATCTGCCGGTACTGGTCGAAGTTCAACGTTGCCAGGAAGGCCGGCACGGTTGCCGCGGCATAGGGCTCCGAGGACTTTTCCCGGGCCTCCTCGATCACATCCTCGAAGCGCAGCGGCGGGCGGTAGCGGGTCTCCCGCACGATGAAGAGAAAGAGAAGCAGCGCCACCGTTCCGAAAACCAGATGGATCTTGAACGTCTTTCGGGAAAGGAGTGCCATCGGGTCATGCCGAATTGTCCAACCGACTGCGCTCCCATGGAGATGACAGGAAAGAGGCCGCCGGCAAGAAGAAAATGATCCGGCTCGCTATCCTTGCGCCGCCAGCTCTTCTCCTCTTTCTTCTCCTTGCCATGGATTCCCGACCCTCGCCTCCTAGTCCGCGGGAGCTTCTTTCCCGCATGACGATCGAAGAGAAAGTGGGGCAACTGGTCCAGGAGGCACCGGCGCAAGCGGCCGGCCGGCTCTCCACCGAAGAGAAGCGCCGGGTCCGGGAAGGAAGGGTGGGCAGCTTCCTGAACTGGCAGGATCCGATGGGGATGGCTGAGGCCCAGCGCCTGGCCCGGAAAGAATCCCGCCTCGGCATCCCGCTGCTCTTCGCCTTCGATATCCTGCATGGCTTCCGCACGATCTTCCCCATTCCCCTAGCGCTGGCCGCCACCTGGAATCCTCCCCTCGTAGAGGAGGTTGCCGGACTCTCCGCCTGGGAGGGGCGGTCCGCCGGCATCCATTGGACCTTCGCACCCATGCTCGACGTCTGCCGGGACCCGCGCTGGGGCCGCATCGCCGAAGGCCCGGGAGAAGATCCCTTTCTGGCCTCGGAGCTTGCCTCGGCTTGGGTCCGCGGCTTCCAGGGAGACGATCTTGCCTCGAGAGACCGGCTGGCCGCCTGCCCGAAGCACTTCGTCGCCTACGGCGCGGGGGAGGGAGGGCGCGATTATGCCGCCGTCGACCTCTCCCTTGGAAAGCTTCTCGAGGTCTACCTTCCCCCGTTTACCGCCGCGGTTCACGCCGGGGCGGCTTCGGTGATGACGGCCTTCCCGAGCGTCAACGGGCTGCCGGTGGCGGCCAACCCCTTCCTTCTCCGAACTCTCCTGCGCCAGAAGCTCGACTTCCGGGGTGTCGTGGTGAGCGACTGGAACGCCGTCGGCGAGCTGCTGGTCCACGGAGTCGCTGCTGACGCGGAGGACGCGGCCCGACTCGCCATGAAGGCAGGGGTGGACGTCGACATGGCGAGCGGTCTCTTTGCCGCAAAGCTGCCCGGCCTCGTCCGGGCGGGTAAGGTCCCGGAAGCGCTCCTGGATCAAGCGGTCGAGCGGGTCCTCGCGCTCAAGGCCAAGCTAGGCCTTTGGAGCAGCCCCGCGGAGCCGCAGGTACCACCGTGGGTCGACCCGCTCCCGGCAACGTCCCGTGGGCTTGCCCTCCGAGCGGCTCGGGAAGGGATCGTCCTTCTCCGGAATCAACGCGAGATCCTCCCGCTTTCCCCCCGCGTCCGGTCGATCGCCGTCATCGGTCCCCTCGCCGATGACCGTCGGAACGCCTTGGGACCCTGGCCCGGAATCGGCCGCGAAGAGGACGTCGTCACGGTCCTGGAAGGCATCCGCAGCCGCGCTCCAGCGGCCACGCGCGTGCTCTTTGCTCCTGGCTGCTCGGCCGACGACCCGTCAACCGCCGGTTTCGCCGGCGCCGCCCGTCTCGCCGAGTCGGCGGACATCGTCGTGGCGGTGGTCGGAGAGCAGGCGCGAATGAGCGGGGAAGCCGCCTCGCGAGCCGACCTCGGCCTGCCGGGGCGGCAGGAGGAGCTCGTCCGCGCCCTTGTCGAGACCGGCAGGCCGGTCGTAGCGATCCTCAGCAGCGGGCGGCCCTTGGCGCTGCCGTGGATCGCCGAACATGTCCCGGCGGTTCTGGCCGCCTGGTTCCTCGGCGTGGAATCGGGAAACGCCGTCGCCGATATCCTCTTCGGCCTTTCCAGCCCGGTCGGCCGGCTCCCGGTCACCATCCCGCGTGCCGTCGGCCAGATCCCGATCTATTATGGCCACACGAATACAGGGCGCCCCCCGGGAAGCGGTCGGGATGTTTCCGGATACATCGACCTCCCCGAAACCCCGCTCTTCCCTTTTGGATACGGCCTCGCCTACACCCGTTTCGCCTATCGGGATATCCAGGTGGCGCCCGCGGTCATCGGCCACGGACAATCGGTGGAAGCGAGCGTGCTCCTCGCCAATACCGGCCCGCGGGCCGGCGCGGAAACGGTCCAGCTCTACCTGCGGGATCCGGCGGCAAGCCTGACCCGCCCGATTGCCGAGCTCAAAGGCTTCCAGCGCGTCTTTCTCGAACCGGGTGAGGAGCGTCGCGTGCGTTTCTCGCTCCCTTCCGAAGCGCTCGCGTTCGTCGGGCCGGATGGGGAACTCAGGAAGGAGGCGGGCGATTTCGAGCTTCGGATCGGCCCATCCGCCGCCTCCGGGCTCTCCGCCTCTTTCCGTTTGGAGAACCAACGGCTCCCTACTCCCTCTCCACGAGGCACCCCTTGAGATATTCGGTTTCCGGAATCGTGGGAAGAATCGGGTGGTCCAAGGACTGACCGAGAGTCTTCCGAAGGCGCAGGGTCACATTCGCCTCCCAGGAAGCCCGGCCGATCAGCTCCTTCCACTCGCCGAGCCCAAAGTGGTGCGAGCAGCAAAAGCTGGCCAGGAGTCCGCCCGAGGCGAGCAACCGCAGCGCCCTCAGGTGGAGCTCGTGATAGCCCCGGAGGGCGGCGGCGCGCTGGGCCTTTGTCTTCGTGAACGATGGGGGATCGAGGATGATCAGATCATATTGCTGCTTCTCCTGCTGCGCTCTTCGGAGCCAGTCGAAGACATTCTCCTCCACCCAATTGATCGCGGCGCCCGCCTTTTCCGCCGCAGCCCGGCCGGACTGAAGGGCGGTGGCCGACTGATCGACCGCCGTGCAGGAACTCGCGCCGGCCGCCGAGCAGAAAAGGGAGAAGGCTCCCTGGTAACTGAAGAGATCGAGCACGCGCCGGCCGGAAGCAAGAGAGCGGACTTCCCGATAGTTGGCGCCCTGATCCAAGTAGAGCCCTGTCTTTTGCCCCTCCAGAAGGCGAGCGGGCAGCAGAACTCCGTTTTGCCGGATCCAGAGTGGATCATGGTAGCTGCCGAAGAGGACCTTCTTCTCGAGCGGCAACTTTTCTTGAAGCCGCACGGGCGCGTCATTGCGAAGAACGACCTGGGAGAGCCCTGTTTTTTCCCGAAGCAGGGAGACGATCTCCCGGCTCCGTCTCTCCATGCCAGAGGTGAGAAACTGCACGACCATCCAATCCTGGTAGCGATCGGCGACGAGTCCGGGAAGCCCGTCCGACTCCGACCAGACCAGTCGCACCGCATCCGCATCGTGAGGCTTCAGGAGGCCAAGGGCATTCCGATAGGCAAGCGCCTGGTCGAGTTGCCGGGAAAGAAAGGTGGAGTCGAGGACCTCCTCCCTGCGCGAATAGAGCCGGACCGCGATCTGGGAGCAGCCGCTCCAGATCCCGCAGCCGATCCGATCGCCGCGGGCGCCCCTCGCCTCGACGCAGTCTCCATCTTGGGGATCGCCCTCGACTTGCGCCACTTCGCTCCGATAGATCCAAGGGTGCCCATGAAGGCAACGATGAGTCCCCTGCTGCTGAAGGAGAACTCGCCCGCAAATCCCTGGGGAGAATGGAGGAGGAACGGGCAGCGAACCGATGGGCACGACTTTCTTTGACTCCTGACCAGGGAGGTGCGCCTCAGGAAGCCCGTTCCCGAGGAGTCCTTTCCGCTCCTTCCGGGGAGGAAGGAGGAGATGGATACCGGTAGAGCTTCCCCAGGAAATTGTGAAGGAGGATCTGCCCTCCTTCTTCCCCGACGATGTACTCGGGATTCAGCGGAATCTTTCCGCCGCCGCCCGGTCCGTCCACGACGTACTGAGGGACGGCGAAACCGGTCGTGTATCCCCGAAGCTCCCGCATGATCCGGATCCCCTCCTCGATCGGTACGCGGAAGTGATCCGTGCCTTCGATCAGATCGCACTGATAGAGATAATAGGGGCGGACCCTCGCCCGAACCAATTTGTGGACGAGATCGCGGACGGCACCCACCGAATCGTTGATCCCACGCAAGAGAACGGACTGATTTCCCAGAGGAATCCCCGCATCCGCCAATCGCCCGAGAGCATCCCTGACCTCCGCGGTCAACTCCGCGGCATGATTGGCGTGAATGTTGATCCAAAGAGGATGAAAAGTCCGCAAGAGCTCGCAGAGATCACTTGTCAGGCGCTGCGGGAGAAAGATCGGGACCCGAGTACCGATGCGCACGATCTCGATGTGGGGGATCTCTCGCAGGCGGCCCAGAAGCTCCCGTAAGCGGCCATCGGAAAGAAGCAGCGGGTCTCCTCCGGAAAGCAGAACATCTCTCACCTCCCGATGCTCCCAGAGGTAAGCTAGGGCGCGATCCATGTCCACTGCCAGATGCTGCTCTCCCACCCCGCTCACGATCCGCGATCGGGTACAGTAGCGGCAGTAGCTGGCGCAGCGATCGGTCACTAGGAAAAGAACCCGATCGGGATAGCGGTGGACAAGCCCTGGCGCGACCATGTTCCCATCCTCGCCGCAGGGATCGCTCATCTCATAGGGGGCGCGAAGCAGTTCTTCGCTCCGCGGGATCACCTGCCGCCGGATGGGACAATCGGGGTCGTCCGGAGAGAGAAGCGTAAAGAAGTACGGAGTGATCGCAAGCGCGAGCTTTCTGGAGGAAGCGAGCAAGATTCCTCCTCTTTCCGAATCCGTCAGCCTCAGATGGCCAGCGATCTCCTCGAGCGAGGCGAGCCGGTGGCGAAGCTGCCATCGCCAGTCGTTCCACTGCTCATCCGGAATGTCGGCCCAGAAGCCTTTGCCCGCCGAGCGGAAGTCGCGGTCGCGGCAGCTCAAGAGAAGGTCCTTCCGTACACAGAAGGCAAAGCTAAGTCTTTTGGCATCCTTGTCAACCGCCCGTAGCCTCAAAAAGTCATGACGTCGCGATCCGTGCCGGCTCTCCGGTCCCAAGAACCGCCTTTCCTCCTTGCCAAGCAGCGGCCAAGGTGATTTCCTCATCTCCTACTGTTCGAAAACGAAGAGGACCTCCGGAAAACGTTTTCTCGGCAAGACGGGCAGATACCGAAGTGGTTAAACGGGGCAGACTGTAAATCTGCTGGCTCCGGCCTTCGCTGGTTCGAATCCAGCTCTGCCCATTGGCTTCATTCCGGTTGCACATCCCTCTCGTCGGTTTCCTCCTCCTCAAGAGCTCGCCGCCAGTGTGGGGAAAGGAGCGGGCGAATGAAGCCGAAGAGAAAGTAGGCGAGAAAGTCGACGGCCAGCATCCACTTGTAATAGACGACCGTCAGGGCGACCGCCGCCAGAACCAGCAGAAATTTGGGTATGGAATGCTGGGTTCGCAACCCGACTCCCTTGAAGCTCGGGTAGTGGAGCTTGCTGAACATCATGAAGGAGAGAAGGAGGAGAAGGGCCACCAAGAGAAAGCGGCCCCATCCTTGTTTCAGCTCTCGATCGGTCTCGTAGAGGGAGAGCAGGAAGAGCGTCAGAGAGGAGACCAGTCCCGCTGCGGCAGGGATCGGAAAGCCGGTGAATATCTCTTTGCTCTCCTCGGCTCGGGCGGCATAGACGTTGAAGCGGGCCAAGCGGAGCGCGCCACACACGAGGTAGGTGGCCGCCACGATCCATCCAAGCCGGTGCGGAAACTGGTAGAGGACGATCTCAAAGACCAGCAGAGCCGGAGCGACCCCAAAGGATATGAGATCGGCCAGGGAATCGAACTCGCGCCCAAATGCACTCTCCTTGCCGCCGAGACGAGCCACCCGCCCATCCAGCAGGTCGAAGACGAAGGCGGCCAAGATAAAATCCAGGCTAGTCTTGTACGTGTGGATCCAGCCGGAAAGCTCGCTATCGCGCAGGATGCTTCCTTCCAAGATCTTAAGAATCGCAAGAAATCCACAAAGCAGGTTCCCTGCGGTCATGAGGCTTGGCAGCAGGTAGATTTTGCCCTGGTTCTCGTGCTCTTTCACGGCCACCGGCCTACAACGGTCTCTCCTGCATGGACGATTCTTCCCGGTTCGACGAGGATGTCGCACTGCTCCGGCAAGTAGAGTTCCGTGCGGGACCCGAACCGGATCATTCCGATTCTCTCCCCTGCGCGCAATGACGTTCCCGTTCCGACCCAGCAGACGATTCGACGGGCGACCAGACCGGCAATCTGGCGCATTCCCACCGTCCCGCGCGGGCTCTCGATCCACCAATCTTGCCTCTCATTGCGCTCCGCCGCCTCCTTCCGGCGGGCGTCCAAAAAGCTTCCGCGAACATGCTCAATCTTCGACACGGTACCCGCCACCGGGGCGCGATTGACATGCACGTCGAACACCGAGAGAAAAATCGCGATGCGGTGCATGGGTCGGGACGAAAACGGACTTTCCCGGACGAGATCCACCAGGACGACCTTGCCGTCCGCCGGCGCGACAATCGCGTTGGGATCCTGACTCGTCCGGCGATCCGGATCTCGGAAGAAGAAAACCACAAACCCGAGCAAAAGAAGAAGCAGCGTTCCGAAAAGACGACTCCACCGGAAAGGAAGGATGAGAAAGAAAACCGTGGCCGCAGCCAGAATCGTCAGAAGCGGCAGCGCATCTCGAATGGCAGGAGGAAGCATCTCTTGGTTCTTTTCCACTTCTCTCGATCTCTGGACGGCTCTCTACCCGCTTTGGCGGGGAATTCACGGAATCGCGGACACGCCAAACCGCGCCAATCCATAAAAGTAGAAGGCGGGTGCCGTAAAGAGCAAGCTGTCGACAAGGTCTAGCGCTCCACCAATTCCCGGGATCCACTGGCCCGAATCCTTCACATGTGCGTCTCGTTTTGCCGCGCTTTTCGCCAGATCGCCGCAGACACCCAAGGACCCGAGTCCCAAGCCCAAAAGCACGGTATCCAGCAGGCGAAATCGCGGAAGACCATTGCGGCAGAAAAAAACAATGACTAGGCTCGTCAGAAGCGCGGCGGCAAGCCCTCCCATAAAACCCTCCCATGTTTTTTTCGGGCTGATCCGAGGCAGCAGTCGGTTCTTCCCAAGGAGCGATCCTGCCACGAAGGCTCCAGTATCGCCTAGCTTGGTCACCACGATCACGAAGAGAACCGCGACGCGCGGATCGGAGTAGTTGTTCGGCTCAATGGCAATCCGGCACAAGAAGCTGAGAAGGAAGGGAATGTAGATGACGCCCAAGAGCGTCAGTCCCGCTGCCTCCAGCGGCAAGAGAGTTCCCTGAGAACCAAGGACCACTCGGAAAAGGAGCACGATCACCGTCAAAACGAAGAGAGCCTCGTCCCATAGCCGAGCCGCCTGGCCCGTCTCCGGCCAGGCAACCGAGGAAAACCACAAAATTGCGTAAACCATGAGGCCCAATCCGATCCCCAGGCCTTTGAAGATGACCGCGCCCTTCCCCTCTTGCATGCGGTAAAACTCCCATTGCGCGGCGGCCGAAAAAATTGCTACTGCCAGGATCTCCCCTGTCCTCCATCCAAAGAGGAGCACGGCGAGAACGACGCTCCAGAGGACGGCCGACGACCCCGTCCTGGCAAGCCAGCTTGGTCCCTTGTTCATTCGAACTCCTCCCTCTCGAGCCGGCCAAACCGTCGCTGTCTTCTCCCATACTCTTCCACGGCCCGTAAGAATGCCTCTCGTCGAAAGTCCGGCCAGAGAACGTCGGTGAAGTAGATCTCGGAGTAGGAGATCTGCCACAAGAGAAAATTGCTGAGCCTCATCTCCCCGCTGGTTCGAATCAGCAAGTCAGGGTCGGGGTCCTCCCCAGTGTAGAGATAATGACGGAAAGCGGTCTCATCGATCTCCTCCGCCCGCAGGCGACCATTCAAAACGTCGCAAGCCAGACGCTGAACCGCCGTCAGGATCTCGATCCGGCCACTGTAGCTGAGCGCAAGCGACAGGGTAAGCTTGCGATGTTGAGATGTCCGGAGGATCAACGCATCGATCTTTTCCCGTAAAGCCGACGGAAGATCGGCAATTCTGCCAATCACTTTCAGGCGCACCTCGTTGGCGACCAGATCGGCTTCCGTTTCCTCCACAAAACTGTTCAGCAGCTCCATCAAGGCGTTCACCTCCTGGATCGGCCTCTTCCAGTTCTCTACCGAGAACGCATAGAGGGTCAGGAAGTCCACCCCGATTTCCCCTGCGGTGCGCACGACTTCCCGAGCCGCCTCGAAGCCGGCTCGATGCCCTTCGATGCGTGGAAGATTCCGAGCGCGAGCCCATCGACCGTTTCCGTCCATGATGATGGCCACGTGGGTCGGGGCACTCGAACCCTCGTTCGACCTGGTCTTTCTAGTCGACAAGGAACGTCTGCTCCCTTCCCGCTCCCACGGAGACCAAGCGGACGGGGGATCCCGTCAACTCGGAGAGTGCATCCAGATATTGTTTGGCGAGATTCGGCAGATCGGCGAAGCGCCGGACATCGGACGTCGGCTGTCGCCACCCTGGAAACTCCTTATAGACCGGCTTGCATTCCTGCCACTGCGCCGGGGACGTCGGTGGATGCGAGAGGCGTCGACCTCGCCACTCGTACGCAATGCAAACGGGGATCGTTGAGAGCGTGTCCAGGCCGTCCAGATTGGTCACGGCAAGCTCGTCGAAGCCATTGATCAAACAGGAGTAGCGGCTCATCACCCCATCAAACCAACCGCATCGCCGAGCTCGCCCTGTGGTGGCCCCGAACTCCCGTCCGCTCTGATGCAGCAGCGCCGCCAACTCGCCCGATTCCACCGGCATCGGCCCGGCACCCACACGGGTCGTGTAGGCTTTGAGGCAGCCGACGACCCGGTCGATGCGATGCGGGGGCACCCCGGTCCCCGTGACGGCGCCTCCCGCCGTCGTGTTCGAGGAGGTGACATAGGGGTAGGTGCCGAAATCAATGTCCAAAAAAGTGCCTTGAGCGCTTTCAAAGAGCATGTCTTTCCCGTCCCGCATCGCATCGGCAAGCCAGATCGCCGTGTTCACGACCATCTCTCGGAGAAAAGCCGCTGCTTCCGAACAGCGATGGATCACATTTTCGGGGTCGATCGGCTGGGCTCCCAGAAAGCAGAGCAGCCGATTTTTCTCTTCGATTCTTTCTTGGAGCTTGCTCCGAAGCTCCTTCGGCTCCAAGAGATCGTGAACGCGCAACCCGGTTCGATTCACCTTGTCGACGTAGGCCGGACCGACTCCGCGCCCTGTCGTCCCTAGCTTCTTCTTGCCCCGAAGGCTTTCCAACTGCTCGTCCATGCGCCGGTGATAGGGCAGCACCAAGTGGGCGGAGTCCGATAGGAAGAGCCTGCCCCCCGGCGCAATCCCGCGAGCGGTCAGACCCTCGATTTCGTCTACGAGCGAGATCGGATCGATGACCATTCCATTGCCCAAGACGCATTCCTTCTCCTTCCAAAGAATTCCCGAAGGAATCAGATGGAGAACAAATTTTTCCCCCTCCACCTTCACCGTATGGCCGGCGTTGTCTCCCCCTTGGCAACGAACGACCACGTTGGCGCCTCCGGTAAGGAAATCAATGATCTTTCCTTTTCCCTCGTCCCCCCATTGGGCACCGACAAGAACCGTGTTCATTCCCCCCGACCCATTCCTGTTATCGACCGACGCCGCGATACGAGAACCCCCAGGCCGTCATCTTTTCCCGGTCCAAAAGGTTGCGTCCATCGAACACCAGCGGGCTCACCATCCGCTTTTTCATGGCGAGCCAATCGAGGTCCCGGAACTCCTCCCACTCCGATGCCACCACGACGCAATCCGCACCCTGAGCCACGTCTTCTCCGCGAGAACAAAGCTGAAGTTGCGGGAGCGCCTGCTCCGCCTTCGCCATTGCCTTCGGATCGAAAGCGCGAACCACTGCTCCCTCCTTGAGGAAGGATTCCGCCAAAGACATCGCGACGCTCTGCCGCGTGTCATCCGTGTTGTTCTTGAACGCCAGGCCCAGCAAGCCGATCGTCTTGTCGCGCAGAAGCCAGATCTCCTCGCGAATCTTTTTCAAGAAATGCTCCCTCTGCTGCTCATTGATCGACGCGGCCTCCTTCAGCAGACGGAAATCACAGCCCAACTCCTCGGCGATCCGTATGAAGGCGGAGACATCCTTTGGGAAGCAGGAGCCCCCCCACCCGACTCCCGCCTGCAGGAAGGAGCGGCCGATCCGCCGATCCAAGCCCATTCCTTCCGCCACAAGGAGCACGTCCGCTTTCGAAGCCTCGCAAATCTGCGCGATCATGTTGATATAAGAGATCTTGAGGGCCAAGAAACTGTTCGAGGCATGCTTGATGAGCTCCGCCGAATTCAAATCCGTGATCAACATCAGCGTCCGGAAGGGTCCGTAGACCTCCTTCATGATCTCAGTGGCTCGCTCTGAGGAGGCCCCAATCACGATGCGATCCGGTTTCATCAGGTCCGCGATCGCAGAGCCTTCCCGGAGAAATTCGGGATTGCTCACCACGTCGAATTCCGCCTTCTGCTTGCTGTACCGCTCGATCGTCTGGGCCACCTTCTCCCCGGTCCGGACGGGAACCGTGCTCTTATCAACGATGACCCGGTACTCCCGGAGGGAACCGGCGATCTCGCGGGCCACCTTCTCCACGTAATGAAGGTCGACGCTGCCATCCGCATGGGGCGGGGTCGGTACGGCGATGAAAAGCGCAAGGCAGCTCTCCACCGCCTCCGCCACGGACTCCCCGAAGCGGAGACGTCCCAAAGCCGCATTCCTCGAAATCATGGCTTCCAAGCCCGGCTCATAGAAGGGAACACTCCCGCCGCGCAGGCTCTTCACCTTCGCCTGGTCGCTATCCACGCAAAGCACGTCGTGGCCTACTTCGGCGAAACAGGCCCCTGTCGTCAGCCCGACGTATCCAGAACCGATGATCGCAATTTTCATGGTAGAACTCCATGCCCGAACGACCGGCGCCAAGGTCGCCCCAGCCCGCCGCCCGGACAAACTTTCTCCTCTAGTTTGTTCGCCTCATTCCGACTTCTTGCTCAGGCACGCTTTTCTGCGCTCCTCCCCGGTTCAAGCGAACCGAAGAAGCCGGTTTCGCCCCAGAGGACCGCCGCTCTTGGACGCAGAAGTAGAGCCGATCTTCCTTCCTTAATTGGCGCTCCAATCCAGCATCCGCTCAATCGGGAGGCGGGCTCGCTCCGCAATCTCCCGTGGCACGACGATTTCCGGTTCGCCAGATTGCAAGCTTCGGCAGACCTTTTCCAGCGTAATCTTCTTCATGAACCGGCAGTGGGCGCAGGCGCAACTCTCGGTGGGAGCGGGCAAGAACTCCTTCCCCGGAACTTCCCGGCGCAGACGGTGGAGCATCCCGGCCTCCGTGGCAATGATGAAGCTCTTGGCAGAACTCTTCCCACAGTAGTCCACCATCTTCTCGGTCGAACAGATCTCGTCCGCCAGCATCCGGACGGCGGCATCGCATTCCGGATGGGCCACGATCGGTGCTCCCGGATAGCTCTGCCGCATCCGGAGAAGGCTCGCGTGAGTAAATTCCACATGGATGTAGCAGTGCCCTTGCCAGAGGCGCATGTTGCGTCCGGTCTGCTGCTTTACCCATTCGCCGAGATTTTGATCCGGGACGAAGAGGATCTCGTACTCCGGCGGGACCCGGTTCACGATCCTGACTGCGTTGCCCGAGGTACAGACTACGTCGCTTAGCGCCTTCACCGGGGCGGTAGAATTCACGTAGGTCACCACGAAAAGGCGATCGGAGGTTCGACGCACCTGGGCAAGCTCGTCCTCACTACAGGAGTCCGCAAGCGAGCAGCCCGCCTCCAGGTCGGGAAGGAGCACCTTCTTCTCCGGATTGAGAATCTTCGCGGTCTCCGCCATGAAATGGACGCCGCAAAAGACGATCCAATCGGCTTCGGTGCGATGCGCCTGGTAAGCGAGGCCGAGGGAATCGCCTACGAAGTCGGCGATCTCCTGAACTTCCTGGACTTGGTAATTGTGGGCCAGAATAACGGCGTTCCTCTCCTTTTTGAGGCGCCGAACCTCTTCCTGCCATTGTCTGGTATCCATCGCAAACGGTTAGCCTTTCGTCTCCTTTTACTCTGTCCACTCCTGGAAGGCTTGTCTAGCCTGCAAGTCTCACGCGCGTTCTCCTGCGGCTAGCGCATCGTGACAAGAGATTGGAACGCTCTCATGCCTCGGTGAAGCTCCTCGGCAGAGCAGCGCAAGGATGAAAATAAATTCATCCCTTCTTCGTCTTCTCTTCATCCTGTCCTGCGAAGATCGGGACAGAACAGCGGCCCTCTCGCTCCGACGACCGCCCGATGGACCTGCTCCCGCGGCAATGCACCTCCCTTCTAAAATCCAAGAGATTCGAGAGAACCTTCAACGCCAAAATATCCGGTATTTCCTGCCCGCCTTCGTCGATATCCATGGAGTCCCCAAAGGGAAGCTCGTGCCGCTCTCCCATGTCGAGCGATCCCTCCGAGGAGGGGAACTATTTTCCGGCCACGCGCTCGACGGGTTGGGCTCGCATCCGGAAGACGGCGAGGTGGCCGTCGCCCCGGATTGGGAGCGTGGCTTTCCCGTTCCTTGGAAGCCGGAGTTGGCCTGGATCCCCTCGCACCTCACCTTTGCCGACGCTCCATTTCCGGCCTGCACGCGAGCCGCCTTGAAGCGATCCCTCGAGAAGGCGGAGGATCAAGGCTTCCGCCTTCGGCTCGGGATCGAATGTGAGTTCTACCTTCTCCAAAGGGAAGCTTCCGGCCGGCTGCTCTTTCCCAGTCCACGGGAAACCCTTCCCAAAGGCAGCTATGACGCCGGAAGGCTGCTGGAGAGGGCAAACATCATCGACCAGATCTTGGAGGCGCTTGAAGGACTCGGATGGGAAGTCTCCTCGGTGCAGCACGAAGACGGCCGGTCTCAATTCGAATTTGTCTTCAGTCATTGCGAAGCGCTCGAGATGGCCGACCGCCTCGTCTTTTTCCGCTGCCTGGCCAGTCGAATTGCTTCGGAACAAGGCTTGGCGGCCGTCTTCATGGCAAAACCCTTTGCCGATCAACCAGGCAATGCCGCCCACTTTCACCTCTCGCTGGCCGATTCGCGGACCGGTGCGAACCTTTTCCTCGCAGAGCCGGGCGAAGACCCTCGCGGACTAGGCCTTTCCGGTCTCGGCTACTCGTTTCTCGCGGGGCTGCTCCGGCATGGCCGCTCGCTCTGTGCAGCGTTCGCCCCCACGGTGAACAGCTACAAGCGCCTGATCAAGAAGGGCGCGATGCAATTCTATTCCTGGGCGCCCGTCTTCAACTCGCTTGGAGGGAACAATCGAACCCATGCCTTTCGCATCCCTCTGGGGGGCGGCCAGTGCGAGGTCCGGATTCCCGACTCTTCTTGCAATCCCTATCTCACCTCGGCCCTGGTCCTGGAAGCAGGCCTGGAAGGAGTTCAACAGAACCTCGATTCGGGCGCGCCAGAGCGGAAAAGCATCTATTCCTGGCCCGAGCGCCAGAAGAACTGGCTGCCGCATGAAGATCTCCTCCCTCGATCCCTAGGCGAGGCGCTTGCGGAGTTTGCCTCCGACCCCCTGGTCGAAAAGGCTCTGGGTCGATCCCTGCGGGAAGAGTTCCTTCGATGTAAATTTGCAGAGTGGGACGAATATAATCGGGAAGTAACCAATTGGGAGGTCATGCGTTATGCAACCCTCTTCTAACGCTGACCAGCGCGGGGGAGAGAGCGAAGCGGAAAAGGTTGCCGGGCTTCTCCCGCAGCCCAATCCCTGGATCCTCCAGCTTCATTTTACCTCCTACCGCGAGCTTTGTCCGATCCAGGACCTGTTGCCTCGCGATCTTCCTCTGGTCCGGCTCGACGCCAATGAAAACGGGCTGGGACCTTCCCCGCTCGCCTTGGAGGCAATTCGGAGGGCGGCGGAGGAATCTCATCGCTATCCCGACATTGCAGGGGAAGGTCTTCGAGCGCTGATCGCATCGGAACTCGGAGCCTCTCCGGAACAGATTGTGTTGGGCAACGGTTCGACCGAACTACTCGAGCTGCTCTTTCATGTCTATGTCCGCAGCAGACAAGAGGAGGTCGTCGTACCGCGATACTCGTTTCCCTTGTATGAAATTCTCGCGCAACGCTTTGGATGCCGCCTTCGCCTCGCGCCCGATCGCAACTTTTCCGTTGACTTGGAAAGCCTCCGCCGTGCCATTACCCCTCGCACAAGGCTCGTCTTCCTGGCCAATCCAAACAACCCCACGGGAACCCGGGTGGACAATGCCGCGCTTCTCGATTTTGCCAAAAGTCTACCGCCGCGTGTCCTATTAGCCCTGGACGAGGCATACGCGGATTTCTTAGAGCATCCGCCGGACCTCGTCGCGGCCATTCGGGACGGAGCTCCCATCGTGGCTCTCCGGACCTTTTCCAAACTTCATTCCTTGGCAAGCCTTCGCATCGGTTATGCCCTCGCGCCGCGCGAAATCGCCCGTGCAATCCAGAAGGCCTCTCTTCCCACGAATACCAACGGGCTCGCTCACGAGGCCGCCACCGCCGCGCTAAGGGACGGGCCCCACCAAAAACAGTCCAAGGAGAACGTGAGGGTGGGTCGGCTTCGCCTCGAACGAGGCTTCGAAGAACTCGGGCTCGATTGGCTACCGTCGAGCGCCAACTTCGTGATGGTCCGCATTCCGCAGGCGGAAGAAGTCTGGAAGGCACTGGTTCGCCGAGGCGTTCTTGTGCGCAGCTTGGAGGGCTGGGGGCTACCCGGCTGGCTCCGCGTCACGGTGGGCAGTCCAGAGGAGTTGTTGCAGTTCTTCGGCGGTCTTCCCGCGGCAATCCGCGAAGCCCTCCCCCGGCAGCGCGTGCTGGTATGAGCATCGTTCCGAGCGGAGCAGTCGCTTCCGCACCCAGGACAAGGACATGCTCCTCACCGCTTTTCTGGAGACGATTCAACGGCATGATCTCGCAAAGTTCGTACCCGAAAAGAAGCAAATAGGCATGGATACGAGGCGGGGCGCCGGTCTTCCCCCGGAGCGCTAGGAAGAGAACCGCAAGGAGGGGAAGCCCAGGGAGAGCGAAACAGGCGAATCTGCTCTGCAGGTCGAAAGCAAAAGCATTCTGATCAATGCAGGTTAGTTTTCTCGTCTCCTTTTTCGTCGGGCTCTTCCTTTTTGTCGTTCCTTGTCTGGAGGCGGAAAAAGCGGAGGACCAACGTCTCTTTCTTCAGGAAGAAGGTGCCGATTTTCATGGCCGAAAGCACTGGTATGATTATGCCATGGACCCCGATCCGGGTTCATGTATCGTCCACATCAGCCCGAACTATGCAGAGTCGGCCCCCTGCCGGATCGCCGTGCTCCCATTTATTGATGAGGGAACCGGCAGTTATATGCTCAACGAAATCCGATGGCCGGGACGGACAGGGGACGCGTTGGACATATGGCGATGGACACACTCGCAAAGGCTTCGTCGAATGGTTCACGGCTATTTCGCCGCCCGAGAGTTCGACCTTATTCCGGTTGCCCTAGTCGACGCCACCCTCGCCGCGCACAAGATCTCTTCCGACCGGCTCCTCGACGATACAGAACCGCAGGTCCTGGGTCGCTTCCTGGATGCGGATACCCTGATTTACGGCAAGCTCTCGGCCTATCGCAGCTATTATATGTTCCTCGCAGCCGGTTGGAGGGTGAAGCTATCGATCTGGATTGTCTCGGCAATTTCGGGCCGCGAAATCTTTTCGGGCAGCGCCACCCGCAACATTATCGGGCTCCGGATCGCTACCAATCCCATCGATCTGGCCCTTGCGTCTATCGCCAATCTGGTCCATTTGCGGGATGTCACCCTGCGGCGGGGAGAAGACGAGGCCTGCCGCGAGCTTGTCGTCCGCGTTCCGCATCCTCCGCGGTCGGCCCGCTCCGCGACCGATATCGTGCAGAAGGCACTGCCGGTGATCACTACTCCTGCGCTTTCTCCGCAAAAAGGCGCTCTTCCCGCTGCCGCCTTCCGCGCTCCCCTGCGTCCCTGGACCTCCTCTCCCGCCTCGAATCTTCCCCCGGAGCGCTTTTTTCTCCCCGAGCAGCAGGAATCCACCCATGGGAAAAAGAATCCCCTCGACTACCTGATCGATCTGGATCCCTCGCGATTCCAAACGGTCGCCTCTCCGGATCTGGCGACCGACCGACCGTTCCAACTCGCCGTCCTTCCCTTCGTCGATCAGGCAACCGGGGGAAACTTTCTCCTCAACGGCGTCCCAGCTAAACCTCGTTCCCGGGATGAGCGGGACCGCTGGAAGTGGACGACGGCCAATCGCCTCCGGCGAGGAATGGCAACTTACCTGGGGCAGAGGGATTTCTGGGTGCAGAGCCCCGCTCTCACGGACAAGATCCTACAGCAAATGGGCTGGCATACGGCGGCGGACATGCTCCACGAGAAGGCAGAACGGGTAGCCGACTGGCTAGGCGTCGACGCGCTCGTCTACGGCGAGGTCCAAGACTCAGTGGCCATCTACGCCTTGCTCTACTCCGCCTGGCGGGTCGGGCTTCGCGTAAGGATCGCGTCGGGGCGCACCGGTCGCACCCTCATCGAAGTGACTGGTCAACGGCAGGACTCCACGCTTCTTCCTGCCATTTTTCCGATCGATATCGCGATCTCGTCGGTTTTGGCCGCCGGATTCCTTCGCGACATCACGCTCAAGAGAGCGGAAGACGAACTCTGCCGAGAGATTGTACTCCGCATCCCCCTCCCGAACGTTCCTCCATCTTCCCCCTCGGCCGAAAGGACGCAGAAGGTTTCTCTGCCGTTCTCGGAGCCGACTCTCTCACCCAGAACGCACTGAGTGGATCGCGCTTCGGCCGGCTGCCGCCTGGGACGCATTCTTGGTGACGACAAAAGATCGATTCGATGCGGCATTGTCGGTTGTCGAGGCGGGCTCACGACCGGGGCCTTGGGATTCTCCCTTTGGGAGCCAGACCGTGAAGCGATTCCAGTTTTCTGCCGGATTGTCATACCGAATTTCCCCTCCATGGAGGGCCGCGATCTCCCGGCAAAGGCTTAAACCGAGCCCGCTGCCCCTGGCTTGACTGTCTCGGGCACTTCGCGCCCGGTAGAAACGTCGAAAGATTTCCGTCTGGTCCGCCACCTCAATGATCGGGCCGGTATTGGAGACGCTCAAGATGAGCCACGAGTCATCTTCTTGAAGCGTAATCCAGATAGAGCCGCCGGCCGTATTATACTTCACCGCGTTATCTACGAGATTCCAAAGGAGACGAAGCAGAAGCTCTCCATCTCCGGAGATCCATCGCCCGGCAGGAATCGAGCTCGCAACGGAAAGGCCTGAGGGAACCGCAAGAAGGCGGGCGTCCTCCGCCACCTCCGCCACCATCTTGCTCCAATCAATGGGCTGCTTGTGCAGCCGAAGCTGACCACTCTCGGCATGGGACAAAAACAGAAGGTTCTCGGTGATCGTCGTCAACCGCTTCACTTGCTCCAAGAGAGAAAGGAAGACTTCTTCTCCCGAGAATGGGCGGTCCTTGGATTCGGTCAGCGCGGCCTCCAACTGATTCCGGAGGATCGTCAGCGGGGTTCGAAGCTCGTGGGAGGCATCGGCCGTCAATCGCGCTTCCTGCTCGAACGCGGCTTCGATCCTCTCCCACATCGCGTTCAGGATTTGCGCGAGCCGTGCCAGGTCTGGATCTTCAGAGGAAATTGCGACTCGCCCATGAAGGGAATGGGGACCGATCTTCTCCGCAGCCGCAGCGATCGCCCGAACCGGCCGTAAGGCATATCCGGAAAGATACCATCCTCCCCAAATGGCGATGGCCAGGGCGAGAGGAAATGAAAGAAGATAGGCGATTTCCGCCTTTTGCAGGATCGCCTTCTGAGGCCGCGTGTCTCGCCCGAGCATCAATCGATACCCCCCCTTGGTGATCACCAGGACACGAAAGGTCTGCTTCCCGATCGACAAAAAGCGAAATCCGTCCTTCGCCAGTCGTTGCTGCGTCCTGAAAAACGGCGCCCGATAGAGGACTGCCCCTCCCACTCGATCAATCTCCCATAGGTTGCTCTCCTCTCCCTCCAGGTTCTCGGGAAGCTTTCCCTCGAAAAGCAATCGCGGGCTCTTGAGAGCCGAAACCATTTCCCGCGCATCCGAAGTCATCTGGAGATCCGCCTCTTGGACGAGCTTACGATAAAGCGTCCAGTCGGCGACTGCTCCGACGAGGGCGAGCGCAAGCCCCACCGTCGCTCCCGTGAGGAGAGCGACTTTCCATCGGAGGGAAAGCTTCCTCATGAGGACTCCTCGATTCGGTATCCGACTCCCCGGACCGTCTGAATGAGTTTGCGGCTCTGACCCTCGTCGATCTTCTTCCGCAATTTCTGAATGTAGACATCGACCAGGTTTGTTCCCGGATCGAAGTGGAAGTTCCAGACATGCTCGCAGATCTCGGTTCTCGTGAAGACCTTTCCGGGAGAGCGCATCAAGAGCTCCAAGAGGGAAAACTCCCGGCCCGTGAGCTCGATTCTTCGCTCGCCCCTCGTGGCGACCCGGCTCACTAGGTTCAAGGTCAGATCGTCCACCTGGTAGAGGGAAAGTCCCACCCCGGCCGCGCGGCGAAGGAGGGCACGCAAACGCGCCACCAGCTCTTCCATGGCAAACGGCTTGGGAAGATAGTCGTCCGCTCCGCTTTCCAGTCCCTCAACCCGTTCATAGATCTCTCCTCTGGCCGTCAGCAAGAGCACGGGCAGATGGATGCCGCGGCGCCGAACGGCACGGAGCACGCTCAGACCATCACGCCCAGGTAAGAAGACATCGAGCACCGCCGCATCGTAAGGCTGGTTGGCCAGGGCCAAGAGGGCCTCGTCGCCTCGCGCCAGCCTGTCTACGACGAATCCTTGCTCTGCCAAGCCCTTCTGAATAAAGGCGCCGATCTTCTCCTCGTCTTCGACGATCAATATGCGCATGAAATGTGCAGCCTCTCGTGCTTCGACGCGGCAGCCTACCCTATCCCTTCCCCCCTTTCGTGTTCGGGCGGCGTCCGGGTCAGCGACCCGGAGCAAGGCCAAATCGAAAGAGGATCCAGAGAGAAGCGACGCAAAGGCAGCTGTCGGCGACATTGAAGCTCGGCCAGTGCCAGGGACCGATGTAGAGATCGATGAAGTCGACGACAAATCCGTGAACGATCCGGTCGCTGATATTCCCCGCCGCTCCCGCCGCGAGAAGGGCGGCAATCCCGTTGATCTCCCGGCGCCTCCAATCGAGCCTTTGGCCAATCCAGAGTCCAACGGCAAGAAACACGGCCCCCACTCCGATCCATAGCCAGTTCTGTCCCGAGAAGAGTCCAAAGACGATTCCGGTGTTCCGAACGGAGACAAAATTCAGCAGCCCAGGAATCAAGGAGAGTGAAAAAGTTTCTCCACATTGGAGAATCGCTGCCTTCGTCCCCTGGTCGAGAAGAAACAACCCGAGAAAGATTCCCCAAAAAATAGGTCCTGGTGCTCTTCGGCGCGTGGGATCGTCCTTTCGCTCTCCAGAAAAAACGGAACCGCGTCCATCGCCGCCCGGACAAAGCAGCGAAGTCATAAGATGCCTTGCCGCTCCAGTTGGGTTAACCGCTCTTCGTTCTTCTCCTCGATGATTTCGCAAAGCCGGGGAAGCTCGAGGAGGATCTCCAGAGAAAGAGGGATCCCGGATGTCGAAAACCCCGTCGTTTCCATGCTCCTTCGACTTATCGCGAGGTAAACCCACGCAAAGGTCTCTCCTTCCGCGACTCGGAATTGTGGATAATCTTCCCAGAATATATCCGAAGCAGCGCGGATCTTCATCGTCGCCGCTCCCGCTCCCTCCCCACCAGGCAGGGCCTGCTCCACCCTTTCGAATCGGGTAATCCAATGGGTAACGATCTCCTCAACCCTTTCCCGATCGAGAGGTTCCTCGAAAAGAGCGACGAATCCGGATCGATTAAGCATTACGCAGCGGCATCACAACATAGAGGAAAGCTTCTTCGTCCTGGAAGACGCAAGGTCCGGAAGCTTCTCCCATCTGAAGGACCACTTCGTCCGCCGGACTTTCCCGTAGCGGATCGATCAGAAAGGCGGCCTTGAACCCGGCACGGATTTCCTTACCTCCGTAGCGGATCGGAATCGCCTCCTTGGCTTCCCCAATCTCCGCAGAGCTGCAGGACAACTCGAGCTCGTTGTTTTCAAAGCGCAGTCGGATCGGGGCGACCATCTTTTCTCCCGCGACGATTGAGACGCGACGCAAGCCGGACAGGAATGCTTCTCGGGAAACATAGATCTTTTCTGGGGCACCTTCTGGAATTGCCGCGCGATAGTTGGGATATTTTCCGTCTACGAGCTTCGACGAAAACAGGATCTCTCCCGACTGCAAAAGGAGCCGGCTCGGCTCGACCCAGGCCGTGACCTTCCTCTCCTCCTCCCCAAGAATTCGCAGCAGCTCTGTAACCGCCCGAGCGGGAACGATCCCCTGGATCTCTTCCTCTGTCCTACCCGAGACGGGACTTCGCATGAGAGCCAAGCGTTTTCCGTCCGTCGCCACCACGGTGAGGTTTTCCTCTTTCCAGCAGAAAAGAACCCCATTGAGCACGTAGCGCGTTTCATCGCTCGACATGGCATAAGAGGTGCGGCGAAGCAACCTTACCAAATCAGCTTGGGAAATGCAGAACGACGGAGAATCACTCAAAAGGGGAGGAGTCGGGTAGTCGGCGGCGGGCAAGCCGAAAAGACGAAACGAAGAAGAGCCTGCCATGACCATGCTTTCTTCCTTCTCGTTGCTCGTCAATGCAATTTCCTTGGTGGTCACCTCCTTGGCGATCGCAAAGAGGCGGCGGGCGGGCAACGTGGTTCGGCCGGCTTCTTTTACTTCGGCATCAATATGGAGCTGGAGCGTCGTCTGAAGATCGCTCGCAAAAAGCGAGAGCTTCCCGGCTGAATCGGCTTCCAGGAGCACATTGTTCAGGATCGGCAGCGTGGTTCGGCCGCCAGCGACACTTTGAGCGAGGCCAAGAGCATCCAGAAAGGAACTTCGAACAATTTCACATCGCATGGGCAACTCTGTTTTTAGAGAAGAATTAGTCTCTTCTTCATCATCTTCTTCTTGTCGGCCGGATTCGGTTAAAAAGATTGCAAGTGATTCAGGATAAAAACATTATTTGGTTTAAATGTTTGTGAATAATTTGTATTTCGATCGGAGTTTCGTCCAGGAACTTCATTCAACGCATCGAATCTATCGACTTATTCACAATCCGCCCGCAGTTGTTTAGCTTGGGTTTTGCAGTTTTTCAATCAGGTCGCGGACAATCGTCTGGAAGTGCGGATCCGATTGCAGTTTTTCCGAGATCACGCGTTGGGCATGGAGGACAGTTCCATGATCTCGACCGCCGAAATTTTCTCCGATTTCCGTAAGAGAGCAGGTGGTGAGCTTCCGGCTCAGATACATGGCGACCATCCGGGGCAACGTGATCTGAGCCAGCCGTCGCTTGCTCGTCATATCAGCCACCCGAATGGCAAAGGTCTCGGCGACCTGTTTCTGAATTAACTCGATGGTCACACCCAGGGCGGAGTTTGCGCTGAAGAGATCTTTGAGGAGAACTTCTACCTGTCTGGCCGTGAGCTTTTCCGGATGGAGGGAGGAGAAGGCGGCGACTCGATTGAGGGCCCCCTCGAGTTGTCGGACGTTGTTTTGGATGCGCTCCGCGATGGTCGAGAGAATTTCGTCCGGCACCGCAATCGACAGGCTACGCATCTTGTGACGGAGAATCGCTAAGCGGGTCTCCAACTGCGGAGGAAGAAGTTCAGCGGTCAGCCCCCATTCAAATCGGGAAGTAAGCCGTTTTTCCAGGCTCTGCATGGCGCTGGGAACGGCATCGCTGGTCAGAACGATCTGCTTGCTTCCATCGAAAAGGCAGTTAAAGGTGTGAAAAAACTCTTCTTGCGAGCGTTCTTTGCCCACCAGAAACTGAACGTCGTCAAGAAGGAGGATGCCGACCTCTCGGTACTTCTTGCGAAAGCGGAGCAGGGCCCCCTTTTGGATTGCATCGATAAACTCGTTGGTAAACTGCTCGCAAGTGACATACTGCACCGGCAGAGATCGATGAAGCCGACGGATCTCGTTGCCGATGGCCTGCATGAGATGCGTCTTTCCGAGGCCGACTCTGCCGTAAAAGAAAACAGGGTTGTAGGCCCGAGCGGGCGCGCTCGCGATCGCGCGAGCGGCGGCGTTGGCGAATTCGTTGTTGGCCCCGACGATGAAGGTCTCAAACGTGTACCGAGAATTTAGTCCGTCGGAAGAGATCATTTCCGAGACTCCGTCCATCCCCAGTGCCGGTTTCTCTGCTTTCTTGACCTGCTCTGTAGCGGCCTTCTTGGTTTCTGACTGCTCAGTGGGAAAGGAGACGCGCACCTGTCTCCCGAGAATTTTTGCCAGAGCGGTGGAAAGCTGAGGCAGATAATTTTCTTCAATCCAATAGCGGTAGATCGAGTCCGGTGCTTCCAGGCTAACCTGCTCATCGGAGAGGGCCAGGATTCGAAGGGGACAAAACCAGCGCTCCACCGCCTCGGGAGAGGCGATCGTCCGCATCTGCTCGCAGACTTTCCTCCAGATCCAGCCAGGATCAATGCTTGCGTTATTCACAACTTATTCACAACAAGCTCTCGATTTACTGCTTTCGCGGATCGATTTTGCTAATTCGTTTACCATCAGTGTCTTAACTTACAATGCCATGCCGTCGTTCGTCGGACCGACGAATCACTCTCTGAACTTATTCACAAGCGATTGGGCAGACGGAACGTCGTGCGGCTAGAGGAATCTATGGAGACTAAGAATTGCGGGGAACGCGGACAAGCGAATCCTCCATCGGGAGAACTTTTTTTCCTTTCCGTTGACAGCCCAATATTTCGTGCTCCTCATTGACCGAGGAGGAACGAGAAATCCGCTGGTCTAGAGCCTGCGCAAAGATGGGGACCCGGTTTTTCAGCCGGAGGACTTTTCTGCCGATTCGGGAGAAAGAGAAGCGGCAAGGGCTTCGCGCATGACGGAAATGGGGGCTGAAGCCCCTGTCCAGAGTTCAAAAGCCAAGGCAGCTTGGTGAAGGAGCATTCCAAGCCCGTTGGCCGTTCGCGCACCTCTGGCGCGAGCGGCTTGGAGCAGCGGTGGGTCAGGGGGCGAATAGCGTAGGTCGAGGACAAAAAGACCAGGGCGAAAGAGTCGATCGAGAAAGCCAGGGTTCCTCAAGAAATGGGGATCTTCGGTGAGCGAGGAGACGAGCAGATCCGCGTTCGTAACCGCCTCAGCCAGTGAAGCTTCTTCCCAGGGAACAGCCTGAATCCGGCAGCGCAGCTGAAGCTCTCCGGTCAAGGTCAGGGCCTTCGAGGCCGTTCGATTCGCGAGGTGAAGGAGAGGGCAGCCTTCCCAGGAAGCCTGCCGAGCGAGGGCTGCACCCGCTCCGCCGAGGCCCAGGAAGAGGATGCGCAATTCTCGAAGAGAAACCGAAAACGCCTCCTCCACGGCAAGCACCCATCCCTTCCCGTCGGTATTGTGCCCCTCGAGCGTTCCTATCTCGTGCCGCACCGTGTTGACGGCACCGAGCTGGACCGCAGTGACGGCCCGTCGATCGCAGAGCCGAAACATCTCCTGCTTGAGAGGGGCGGTGCAGTTCCATCCGGAAAAACCGATCGTCTTAAGCCGATCGGCGACCGCGTGGAGGTCGGCGGCGTGCACTTCTACCCGTCCGTATCCTCCCGGCCAGCCGATGGCGGCAAATGCGGCTTGGTGGATCGCCGGGGAGAGAGAATGTGCGATCGGGGAGCCGAGAACGGCGTAGGATTTGGGCCACGGAAGAGATCCAGGCAGATGGAGAAGAGACCAAATTCCACTTGCGGCGTCGGCCATATGGGGGAATTCTCAGAATTTAGGGGAAAAGAACAGGAACGACAACGGTCTCTCTCGCGAATGGAATAGAGATGAGCTCAATTGAGCGAACCGGTCTAGCCGCCATTTCTCACAAATTGCGTGGCCGAGGCACCGCAAATAGGCTCGGATGCGAGGCGCGGCGCCGGTTTTCCACCGGAGCTGTGTGAGGACATACTGCAAGGATGGAAAACCAAGCCCAACGAAGCAGACGAGCCCATTTCGCAAGCCGCAGGAGAAAGCTTGTGAGAAATGGCGACTAGTCATCGGGGGTTCGACAAGAGAAAAGCGGATGATTGGGAGGGGCGAAGCTAGATTCGCGCGATAGGCGATGCCACTTCCGGGACTCTGTGAAGCCATGCTCCGGTCCTACGAAAAGGATGGGGGCGTCAATCGGGCCGACCGTGCTAATCTTCCTTCGAAGCCAGCCGTAGCCCGATTAATGGAAGATCTGCTGGCTCTGCTTTTTCCCGGCTTCCATTCCCCCCCGCCCAACTCCTCTCGTGAGCTGACCGACTTCGTCGAGGAGAGGCTGGCGCGAGTTCATCGGGGCTTGACCGAAGAACTTCGCAAGAGCGTGGGTCGGAACCAGGAGCCCAGTGTGGAGGCGGATGCTATCGCTAGTTGGTTTTTGGCGCAGCTACCGGAAACGCGGGGACGTCTTGCCACCGATGTCGCCGCCACATTTTTCGGAGATCCGGCGGCCGCGAGCACCGAGGAAGTGCTCCTCGCTTATCCTGGGGTAGAAGCGATCGCGACCTATCGGCTGGCCCATCTTCTTTATCGGCATGGTGTGCCGCTGCTGCCACGCATGATGACGGAATGGGCCCACAGCCGGACGGGGATCGATATTCATCCCGGGGCGGAAATCGGTCCCCATTTCTTCATCGATCATGGGACAGGGATTGTCATCGGAGAGACCTGTTGGATCGGCGAAGCAGTAAAAATCTATCATGGTGTCACCCTTGGAGCCCGATCGACCGCTGGCGGAAGAAAGCTTCGAGGAAGCAAGCGCCACCCGACGATCGAGGAGCACGTGACGATCTATCCGGGCGCGACGATCCTCGGCGGAGAGACGGTCATTGGTGCACACAGCGTGATTGGAGGAAACGTCTGGCTCACGGAGGCGGTCCCGCCCTACTCCGTCGTGACATTAGTCGCACAGGAGGCCCAAGTGCGGAAACGGGGATCCGACCCCGGAGCGGCGGACGGTGCATGAGTCGGATCTATCTTGACCACAATGCGACGACGCCATTGGATCCCAGGGCTCGGACGGCCATGGAGCCGTACCTGGATCCCCGGGGCAACCCCTCCAGCTTGCATGCGGAAGGAAGAAGGGCACGTGCGGCGGTAGATCTGGCTCGGGAAAGAATTGCCGCCCTTTTGCGGGTGCGGCCGAGGGAGGTCGTCTTCACGGCAAGCGGCAGCCAGAGCGATACCCTGGGAGTGGTCGGTCTGGCGAGAGGATTGCGAAAGAAAGGCACGCATCTGATCTGCTCGGCGGTGGAGCATCCTGCGGTGGCAAAATCCATGGTATTCCTGGAAGGGGAAGGATTTTCCGTATCCAGGATCCCCGTGGATCGATTTGGAAGCGTCGACCTGGAATCTCTGCAAGATAGCTTTCGGGTCAATACGACGCTCGTCTCCATTCTTTCGTCCAGCAACGAGATCGGCACGCGGCAGCCGATGCGGGAGATTGGCCGGCTCTGCGCGGAGCGAGGGGCGGTCTTCCACAGCGATGTCGTCCAGAGCGCGGGAAAGGAGGCGCTCTGTTTCGCGGAATGGGGGGTCTCCGCCGCCAGCCTGACGGCTCATAAGTTTGGAGGCCCGCTTGGAGCGGCCCTGCTCTACGTTCGGTCCGGTCTACCGGTTGACCCGGTGATCTTTGGAGGAGAGCAGGAAGGCGGCCGATGGGCGGGAACGGAGAATGTCGCGGGGATCGTCGGCATGGCGGAGGCGTTCGCATGCGCCGAGGAAGAGCGGGAAGAGGAGGCCGTGCGTCAGACCGAGCTCACAGAACTGCTCTGGAATCGAATCAGGGATCTTCCACGGGTGGTGAGATGGGGTCACCGGGTGGAGAGGCTCCCGAACACTCTTGCCGTCAGTTGCTCGGCGTTGGATGGAGAAAGCCTGTTGATCGGCCTGGACTTGGAAGGAGTAGCCGTTTCGGGGGGGGCGGCATGCTCCTCCGGTGCCTTGAGACCCTCGCCGATTCTCTTGGCACTGGGAGCGAGCGAGGCCGAAGCCCGCTCCATGGTCCGGTTTTCCCTTGGAAAGGGGATTGGGAGGTCGGAGATCGAGGAGAGCGCCGCTCGATTCCGAAAAGTAGTCATGGAGCAACTGGCTGGTTAGCGTTTTCGGAATCCATCTTCCTCATCGAGGCCTGATTTGGAAAGAGGAAGCGAGACCTGTGTGCTTGCGAAGAGGCCCGCGAGGGAATCGCGGAAGGAGAGGAACTCTAGGCCCAGGTCCCCGGCGGCCGCGGACGAGTCGCCGATATTCCCTTCTTCGAGCATGAGAAGCGGCTCGCGACCGATCGGCAGATTCCAGGGGAGCTTTTCCACTAATCGAGCCAGCGTGCGCGCGACGGGCCAGGGGATGGGGAGAAAGAGGACGGGACGCTGCCGCATGCTCAGCAAGCCCAAGCCCCCCCAAGCCGACAGCAGGAAGCTCCACTCCTCCGGGGAAAAGCCGCCGAGCACGCCGGCGAGAGTGGAAAGGGGGAAAAGGGTGAAGAGCGTCGCAAAGAGAAGGAGGCGCGAGAGGAGCCGCGCCTTGGAAGAGGAGCGGCAGACCGGCTGGCGTTCTCCTTGCAGGAGCAGGAAGCAGATCTCCGATAGGCTGATCCGATCCGGTCCGCAGAGAACATATTCTTTGCCAATCGTTGCCGGGAGGACCAGCGCCCGCGTAAAAGCGGTGACGACGTCCCGGATGGCGACCGGCTGAAGCAGACTCACCCCCCCTTGAGGAAGGGGAAGGAGTCCGAAGTAGCGAAAGAGGCGTTGCGAGAAGAGATGGCGCAGGGAGGTTAGAAAGTGGTCGTCTCTTCCAAAAATGACGGAAGGTCGGAATATGGTCCAGTGGAGGTCGCTCGACCGAATCAGCTCTTCGGCAGTCCACTTGGTCTCGTGATAACGAGAGGGCGCATAGGGGCGCGATCCTAACGCGCTCATATGGAGCCAGCGGCGCACCCCATTTTCTTTTGCCGCGGCGAGCAGCTGCCGGGTGGCCTGAACGTGCGCTTCCCGGTAAGAGCCTTGCCCGCGCTCCGTCAAAATCCCAATGAGGTGAATGACGGCATCGGTTTCCCGGGATGCGCGCCGGCAGGCATCCGGGTCAAGCGGGCTTCCTTCGATGATTGTGCAGCGCTCCGCCGGGAGTGCTCTTCCGCGGATCGCGTGACGCGTGAGCACCCGGACTTGGTACCCGAGTTCGATCAGACGGGGGATCAGATGGCTCCCGACGAAGCCGGTACCCCCGGTAACGAGAACGGTAGCCATCTCTTTCCCTCCCTGAGTCCTCTATCGAGCCATCTACGATGGGAAGCCTGACTCCTTCCTTTTTCGAGTCCGGCCGGCGACCGCACACAGCATCCAGGATGCTTGGGTACGCTCGGAGTCACCCCAAAGGCAAGCGTGAACTCCGCCGCTTGCGAAGCCTTAGAAAGTAGATTTGCGAAATACCTGGATTTCCGCTATTGGGCAGATTCCATGAAACGATGGTTCGTCCTGATCGCCGTCTATGCCTTCTCCGCGTACGCATTCTGCTTTGCCAAAGGACAGCAGCCGCCGACGCGAGGCAGGCAGGGGGCGCCGACGGCCTTTTCGGCTCTTGCGGTGGCTCAACAGTATGCTCCCGAGCAGTCGCAAGCAAAGATGTTGGCCATCGTTGGCCCACGCAGCCAGACCTCACTCACCCCGACGAGTTGGGAGTTCGTGTATTGGAACCAGGGCGGATGGAAGAATTTGAAGAGGATTACCGTGGTTGGCGGTCAGGTGCGCGACGTGCGACAGGGGATTGTTGCGATGGCATCGCTCGGTGTGGCTCGCTTAGTTCGGTATAAGGAGAGTCAAGCCTTCGACCCGAACCGGTTAAAGGTTGACTCGGACCGTGCCCTCCAGGTTATACTCAAAACGGGAGCGGTCGGGAAGGCCAGACTGAGTACCGTGCTCTTCGATCTCGCCCTCATGGGGGAAGAATCGGAGCCGAGTTGGGAAATGCGCTTCTATGCCGATCGGCGGGGACTGGAGGCTGACATCGGGGTGGCGCGCGTGGGGGCCGTTTCCGGAAAGATTCTCGAATTACGCTTGAATCCGAGTCGAGCGACGGAAGGGTCGTAGTCGGTGGAGGCGAAAGGGCGAGCGACGGAGTGCCGCCGGTTCGCGCGGGAGTCAGGCACACTCTTGGGACGCAGAGGACAACGATGGACTTGAGCGTGCGATGGCTCGCATTCGCAGGGATCGTCCTGGTCAGCTGCTTTTCCCCTCTTTCTTCCCAGGCGGAATTGAGCCCGCTCGCTCCGGAACCCGATTGGGGCGCGTTGGATGCGTTCCAGGAAACCATGACGAGGGAGGAGTTCGTTCACTGGATCAACGCCCTCTTCTCTCCGGATGGGTCTTTTTGGAAGTTCACCGTCATCAACGGCAACGAGGTCACTCTCTTCGGAGACAAGGAGCACACGCGACTCCTCTACCGCCTTCGGCTGGCGCCGGATCTGGACTCGCAAATTCCCCTTCGGGCGACGACAGTGAGCGGTTGGAAGCTGTCCAAAGCCGAGGCGACTAGCGCGAAACCACTGCGCGGTCTTGTGATTTGCTTGGATCCTGGGCATATCGGTGGGCCGTGGGCGAAGATGGAAGGGAGGTTTTTCCAGATCGGCTCGGACCCGCCCGTACTCGAGGCCGAACTCAATATGCGGGCGGCGCGGCATGCGGCCAAGCTGTTGGAATCCGCGGGCGCCACGGTCGTCTGGACGAAGCGGTTGTTCGAGCCGGTGACCGCTCTTCGTCCGGAGAGACTTCGCGAAGAGGCTCTCGCTTCTCTCTATCCCGCCGGAGGCGCGACGTCCGTGCCGGCGAGCTTTTCCGCCGAGCTGGAGCGCAGAGTTGTCCGGGAAGAACAGGTGCTCTTCTATCGGAATGCGGAAATCCGGGCGCGCGCGGAACTGGTGGCGAAGCTCAATCCCGATCTGACCCTTTGCATTCATTTTAACGCCGACAAATGGTCGAGCAATCCGACCCGAGCGGAACTTATCCCTCAAAGCCGCCTTGTCGTGTTCGTGCACGGCAACTATTCCGAGGAAGAGCTGACGTACGATGACCAGAAATGGGATCTGCTCTGGAAGCTTCTTTCGCGCATCAGCATTCCGGAGGCCGAAGCCGGGGAATCGATCGCCAAGCAGATGGAAGCCACATGGACTTTCCCGCCGGAGAGCTACGCCAATTGGAGCGCGGCCCGACGGGTTGGGCCTAACCCCTACGTATTTGCCCGAAATCTCTTGGCGAACCGGATCTACCGCGGGCCAGTGGTCTTTGTGGAAGGTCCCTACATGAATGCTCGAGATTCCTACGAACGGATCATCGCGGGGGACTACGAGGGAACCAAGATCATTGGCGGGCAGGCTTATCGGAGCATCTTCGCCGAATATGGGGAAATCCTGGCCCGCGGCGTCACCGCTTGGGTAGCTGGACCGACGTCAACCGTGGTCAATCACTGAAGCCGACTCGGGCAGACCCCGAGTAAGGCGGCGCGCCTCGGATACGAACTTTGTGAGAAATGGCGACTAGTACATCGCATCATAAGTTCGCAGCAGCATATTCGGCTTGGAATTGCTGGGTGAGCTCGATGATGTGCTGAAGCTTTTCCGGCCCTTTAGTCCAATGGAAGGGCTGACAGTGGTCATTGTATTTGGCGAAGTAAGCCTTGAGGAAGCGCTCTAAGTCCTTGCTCGATTTGTGAACAGAGTGTTGGAGGCCCTGTCGGGTCAGGATGCTGAAGAAGCATTCGATGAGGTTTACCCAGGAAGCATGGGTCGGCGTATAGTGAAAGCTGACATTAGGGTGAAGCCTGAGCCAGTTTCGGGCTTTTTCATTCTTGTGCGTGTTCAAATTGTCCAAAACCACGTAGAGCCGCTGGTCCTCGTAGCGTTTGACAAGCTCGTCCAGAAACGAGAGGAAATCGGCCGAGGTCCGGGTCTCCTTGACATGGGCAAAGACCTTCCCGGTCTCCACCTCCAGGCTGGCCAAGACCGTGCGCGTTCCGAGCCGGACATACTCGTTGGTCCAGCAACGGGGCCTTTTCGCCCGCAAAGGCAGCATCGGCTGCGTGCGATCCAGGGCCTGGATGCCGGTTTTCTCTTCCGCGCAGAGCACCACGGCGTTCTCCGGAGGCTGCATGTACAGAGCGACCACTTCGAGGAGTTTCTCCTTGAACTGGGGATCCGGGCTAAACGTGAAGGTGCGAAGGCAATGCGGATGCAGATCGTAAGCTCGCAGAATGCGCGCGATCCGAGCTGGGGGCAAACCCACCTCCCGCGCCAGCGTGCGGATGCTCCACCGGCTCAAACCTCTCGGCGCGGTTTACTGGGCATGCGGTCATCACCAGCACTTTGCGCGTAAGCGATTGGCTTATCGTTACCCGGGCGTCCGCTCCGCGGCTCATCCGTTGAGCCCAGCGATCCCCCTCCGCGGAAAACCGTCGCCGCCCATTTGGCCCACGATATCGCGCGTTGCACTGGAGCTGCCGGGAAACTCGCGCCGCGCTGGACCCCATCGGCAGCCATCAGAATTATCCGTGCTCTCATCACCAACCCGGCTTTCGCATTCCTCTTGCGGACGATCTCTTCTAACACTTCTCTCTGCTCTTCACGAATCGGTAATGCAGTTAAAATGGCTCCCATAATGAAAGCCATAATACCTAGTCTGCACTGTTATGTCACGTAATTATGAAGCGATGTACTAGATCAACCCGAGCTGCATTTTGCCTTGCTCGCTGATCATGCTCGGGTTCCAGGGAGGGTCCCAAACCAGATCGACCCGAGCATCCACGACGCTGGGGATCTGTTGAATGCGGGATTGGGCATCCTGGGCAATGACGACGCCCATGCCGCAGCCGGGAGCGGTGAGAGTCATCCTGACGACGACTTCGAAGGCGCCCTCCTCGCGAGGCAAAACCTGGCAGTCGTAGATCAGTCCGAGGTCCACGATGTTGACGGGTATTTCCGGATCGAAAACCTCTCGAAGCCGGTTGTAGACCATTTCCTCGTCGACGTGCGCTCCGGGCTGCGGCTGCTGAGCCTGAGCCGCCGGCTGCCCCGCAAGAGGAGCGTGGCCGATCGCGTCGGCATCCTTGGCATCCAAGCGCACCAAACAGCGACTATCGTACAGCAGAGTGAACGATCCGCCGAGGGATTGCGTGATCACCACCGGTTTGTCCTTCTGAAGCTGGATGGGTGCTCCGCTGGGAATCTGCACCGCATCTACGGTTCGAGTTAAGATGACGGACTCTTGTGCCATTGCTCTTCCTCGCTTCGCCGTTCTTGGCCTAAGTTCCTCGGAGGTTAGGCTCTCATTGAGCCGGAGGCAATAGGGAAGTGCGCCGCAGCGAGCTCGGAAGAGAAGACCCGGGGACAACCTTGTCGTTCAGGGAAGAGTCGATCTCCTCGGCCAGGGAACGCCTGGCGTCGGCATCCGAAATCCGGTCAATCACGTCGGTCAAGAAGCCCAGAACGAAAAGCCGTTGCGCGGCCGGGAGGGGGATGCCGCGCTGCAGGCAATAGAAGAGCTCTTCCGGGTCGATCTGTCCGATGGTCGCGCCATGGGTGCAGCGAACGTCGTTGGCCAGGATCTCCAGGCCGGGCAAGGCGTTGGCTTCGGCGTCCGGGCTCAAGAGGAGATTCCGGTTGCTCTGATAGGCATCCGTCTGTCGGGCTCCCGGATCGACATCGATCATGCCAGCAAAGATCGTTCGAGAGGAGTCGTACAAGGCGTTTTTGTAGAGGAGATCGCTTTTCGTGTTTGGTGCGGCGTGCTCCTGAAAGGAGCGCTGATCGAATTCCTGTCGATCGCGCGCCACAGTCGCGGAGAGCATGACGCTCCGGGCTCCGGGACCGAGAAGGCGGCTTCTGCTTTCGGTCCGCGTATATCCTCCGCCTTGATTGAACTGGAAGGTCGTGGCGGTCGCATCGCGGGCAAGTCGGACGGAGGCGAGGTCGAACGAACAGGTTCCTTCTGCCCAATTCCGACGAGTGAAGAGTTCGAGCTGGGCTCCTGCTCCAAGGAAAAGCTCCTGCACGGAACAAGCGAAACCGCCACAGGAGTTTGTGGACCCGAACCGGAGGTGAATTCGTGCGCGTGCATTTTCCTGAAGTACGACTAGGACGTGAGGGAAGGTCGCCGCATTCCCCTCGGTCAACCAGAATGAGAGATCGACGTGCTGCTCCATCTCGACTCCGGCGGGGACGTACAAGAAGGCTCCGGCCGTGGCGCAGGCGCGATGGAGGGTTTCCAGCTTCTCCGCACCCAGGGCGACCCGCTCCTGAAACAGCCAGCTTTTCAGAAGGTCTGGTGCGTCGGCTGCGGCGTCGAGGAGAGGGGCCAAGAGAACCCCTTTTCGCTTCGCTTCCAGAGAAAGCGGCTCGGAAAAGAGGAGGGAATCGTTGGCAAAAAGAAGACCAGGAGCCCGCCCGCCGCGGAAGAAGTTTTGGAGTTCGCCCCGGGTGCCCTGCGGGACGGAGGTGCTCACCGTGTAACCGCTCAGCGCCAGCTTCCCGAGATCGGTGAAGCGCCATCGCTCGTCCTTGCGGCTCGGCATAGGCAAGCGCTCGTAGTCGACCCATGCCACATCTTGGATTTCCTTCCACCACCTGGGAAGTCGGACGGGTTTTGCGCCCCCGTCGGGGATGTCCAGGATCACTCGTTTGGGCAGGTCCACACCCATTCCTCGATTGGCGTTCAACCGACGGAGCCTTCCATTTCCAGGTCGATCAACCGCTTGAGCTCGACGCTGTACTCCATCGGGAACTCGCGGACGAGATCGTTGACAAAGCCATTGACACTCAAGCTCATGGCTTCTGCCTCCGACAGGCCGCGCTGCTGCATGTAGAAGATCTGCTCCGCGCTGATCTTGCTCACGCTTGCCTCGTGTTGGACTGCGCTCCGGTTCCCGCGGAGCGTTATGGCCGGGTAGGTGTCGGTGCGGGAACTCGCGTTGATCAGCAGGGCGTCGCATTCGGTATTGTTTTTACAACCCTTGAGATGGTTGGGAATCTTCACCATGCCCCGATAGCTCGAGCGGCCCTCGCCGATGCTGATGCTTTTCGCAATGATGTTGCTGGTCGTCTCATCAGCGAGATGAATCATCTTGGCCCCCGTATCCTGGTGCTGGCCGCTGTTGGCCAGCGCGATGCTGAGCACCTCCCCGCGTGCCTTTCGTCCGCGCAGGATTACCGCTGGATACTTCATGGTCAGACGCGAGCCGATGTTGCAATCGATCCAGCGAATCTCTGCGTTCTCCATGGCTATCCCTCTCTTGGTGACCAAGTTGAAAACGTTGGGACTCCAATTTTGAACCGTGATATACTGGATTTTGGCTCCCGGAAGGGCCACCAACTCGACGACGGCGCTGTGCAGCGTTGCGGTATCAAAGCGAGGCGCAGTGCAGCCCTCCATGTAGGTCACTTCGGAACCCTCGTCGGCGATGATGAGGGTGCGTTCGAATTGGCCGAAGCTTTCCGCATTGATCCGGAAATAGGCCTGCAGTGGATGGCCAACCTTGACTCCGGGAGGGATGTAGATGAAGCTCCCGCCGCTGAAAACCGCGCTGTTCAACGCGGCAAATTTGTTGTCGCCCGGCGGAATGACCTTTCCGAACCATTTGCGAAAGATTTCCGGGTGCTTGTGTAGCCCCTCCGTGCTTCCCACGAAGAGAACTCCTTGTCCGCGGAGGGCATCCTTCATGTTGGAATAGGCCGCCTCGCTGTCAAATTGGGCTTCGACTCCCGCCAAAAACTTGCGCTCTTGCTCCGGCACTCCGAGCCGCTCAAAAGTGCGTTTCACCTCCTCCGGGACATCTTCCCAGCTCCTGCCGGCCTGTTGGCCATGGGCGAGATAATATCGAATCTGAGAGAAGCTAAGCTCCTCCAATTGCTTGCTTGCCCAGTGAGTCGGGAGGGGCTCTCGGAGAAAAGTCGCTAAGGCCCGCTTGCGGAACTCACGAAGCCAATCCGGGTCGTTCTTCGCCTCGCAGATATAATCGATTGTCTGCTCGGAAAGACCCGCTCCCGCGTCGTAGGCATACTTCACCTCATAGTGAAAGTCTCCCACTTTCCGGTCGAGTTGGAGCAGGTCCGTCCCTGTAGTGCCCTGATGTTCCGTCATGATCGAGTCTCCCTTTTCTTGAACTTATCGCTGAACACCGGCCTCCGCCAGCGGAGAAGCGTCCGGAGAGCCGTACTGCTCCTCCAGGAAGCCGTATCCGCGCTTTTCGAGCTCTAAGGCGAGTTCCGGGCCTCCGCTCTGGACGATGCGGCCGGCGACCATGACGTGGACGAAGTCGGGCGCGACATAGTCGAGAAGTCGCTGATAATGGGTGATGATCAGGAAGCCTGTTTCCGGACCGCGCAGCCGATTGACTCCACCGGCAACCACCTTCAGAGCGTCGATATCGAGGCCGCTATCTGTTTCATCCAGAACGGAGTAGCGGGGATGAAGGATGGCCATTTGAAGGATCTCCGCCCGCTTCTTTTCTCCCCCGGAGAACCCGGCATTCAATGGACGCGAGCTGAAGGTGCGCTGCATGCCGAGGGCATCCATTTCTTGGTAGAGCTTCTGGTAGAAGTCGGTCACGGAGAGGGATTGCCCCTCGGGGAGCCGAGTCTGTGCGGCAGCGCGCAGGAAGTTGGCGATGCTGACCCCGGGAATCTCGCAAGGGTATTGGAAAGCGAGGAAGAGCCCCATTCTCGCGCGTTCATCGGGCTCCCGCTCCAGGAGCGAGACGCCGTCCAGGACAATGGAGCCCTGGGTGACTTCGTAATCGGGATGGCCGGCCAGCACCTTGGAGAGCGTGCTTTTCCCGGACCCGTTCGGGCCCATGATGGCATGGGTCTCTCCAGGGCGGATCTCGAGGGAAATTCCACGGAGAATTGTCCGTTCGACGATTCTTGCATGCAGGTCGCAGATTTGAAGACTCATGAATTCAGTGATTTCTTCGTATTCTTTCTCTTCCCGATGGGCACAAAGCGTGCCAATGTCCTCTCTCCGGGAAATGCCGACAGTCATCGGAAAAACCCTACACTTTGTCAGGAATGCAACATGGCAAAAAGGAGGAGAAGTAGCAACTTGTCATTTTTGATGCCGACCGTAAGGTATTCCTGGACGTAATAGCGATGCGGGGAAGCGGAAGGCCGCTTTGCCTAAACTTTGCCGAAAAGGACGGAGTGTAGCTTAGCCTGGTAGAGCGCTTGCTTTGGGAGCAAGAGGTCGCAGGTTCGAATCCTGCCACTCCGAGAGCGGGCGGGGAGGACGCGCAACCCGTCGCCGGGGATCCGCTTATCTCGGCTAACAGCCCGTCGCACTTAGACTTAGCGCGAGAACTCTCCATGATGCGCCGGCAGTCCGATGCGGCACAGGGAACGATTGTCTCGGAACCTGTAAAGGCCAGGATAATGCGGCGGCCGGTCTGGCGCAGAGCGACCATGGGGATCCGACCATCGGGGAACCGGGGTGGCGTGCTCCCATCAGCTTCCAAAGGCGCTTGAAGTTGTACGCCAAACAGACCAACGACCATTCGCCCTGGACTTTGGCTTGCCCGCGGAGCCGAAACGCTCGGAAGCCCATCACCGATTTGATGACGCCGAAGACCGGTTCGACGGTCTGCTTTCGTCGAGCGTGGAGGCGGCGACCTTCCGGGCTGGCGAGCTTTTCGGTCATCTTGCGCCTCCACGGGGCGGTATGCGCAACGGGCTTCTCCCGGCGACGATCGGCTGGCCGGAACTCGTATCGCCGGCGACACTCCAGAGCTTCGGCCCTCATCGCACAGTAGACTTCGATTCCTTCCGCCTGCAGAACCTCGACCTGTTCGCCATTGGCAT
>NZ_KB901875.1:1085665-1085994 GCF_000379365.1 Verrucomicrobium sp. 3C
CCCAGGCTTCTTGCCTCCTCGGTCCTGCGCTTCCTGCTCGTTGTTCGTGGTCACTTCCCTTTCCATTTTCATCTCCTTCTACTTCGGTTGTGACCCACACACAAATTTTCGGATAGGCTCACCTATCCGCATTCTTCCAGTGAGCGACAAGCAGAAACACGAACTCCAAAGCATGATCAATCGTCCCATGACACCGCAACGTGAGGCGCGGCGAGCGAGAATCATTCTCCACCGCATCAATGGGCTCACCCAAGAGCAGACGGCGCGCACCGAAGGGGTCAACCGCCCGGTAGTTGTTCAATGGGAGAGGCGCTTCCGGGAGCAGGGAA
>NZ_KB901875.1:1086094-1260350 GCF_000379365.1 Verrucomicrobium sp. 3C
TTGAGGTCTTCGTAACCCAGCGTAATCCCGAAGACGCGCTGGGCGAGCATCTCCCGTACCCGATGCACAATGCGTTTCGGATGGCGCCGATCCCGGAAGCAGCCCTCCAGCCGTTTTAACAAGCCGATCTTCCGATCAGCTTCCCGCAACAGGATTGCGCCCCCATCGCTTGAGATCCGACCCGCGGTAAATCCCGCTTCCACTCGTCGCGAAAAATGATCTGTAAACGCAAAAGTCTCTTGGATACACTCTGTCATCGAAGGCCGTTTCTTTTTTCTAGTTGTAGTAACGTCTTGTTAACGCACTTATACCAGGGAAAGACGGCCTTTCCTATGCCCTTTTGCCGGATTTTTTGCCTCCCCCTATGCTCGTACTGGTGAGATATGCAGGCTAAGGCCTGCATATCTCACAAAGTTCGTATTCGAGGCGAGGGCCGATGGCCCTGGATGCAAGGCGGGGCCCAGGTTTTTCCCCACAGCTGTATGATGAGATACTGCGACGAGCGAAAACGAAGAGCTCAACGAAGCAGCCGGGTTTATTTCGCAAGCCGCAGGAGAACGCTTGTGAGATATGCAGGCTAAACCCCCTCGAGGTGAATGAGTAGGCGCTCTTTCTCCCTGGCATGGCGAACCGCCTCTTCGGCGCTGACGACTCCAGCTTTACAGAGTTCCAGGATGGCTTCGTCGAGACGCTTCCCTCCCTGTGGGCCGACTTGGACGAACTCTCCCAAAGAAGCGGACGCTCCGGCGCGAATCGCTGCCGCCACCGCGGGATGACCGGGAAGGATCTCGTGGAGGGCCACGACTCCTTGCCCGTCCCGACGCGCCAAGAGCGTTAGGGAAACGGCGACGCGCAGCGTTGCGGCCAGCCGTTCGGCTTCCGATCCCTTGCCGTTTTGGTCGAGCGTTCGCATCAAGTTTGTGATCGCGGCGGGGGCTCCACCCTCGGCCTCATGAGCGGCGAGCACGAGCTTGCCGGATTCTGCTAGATCTAGAGCGGCCTCGATGGCCGCTGCCTCGTAGAGGGGATCGATGGCCACCATTTCTGCATCCAGAGCAAGAGTCGAGGCCAGTGCGCTGGCCATATCCGGAAAATGGCAAGGAATCTCCCACTGGCTGATCCAGCTTCGTTCCGGGCGATAGGAGAAGCGAGTGGGTGACTCTTCGAGCGTGACAATACGCCAGGACTGCGTGCGGCTCAGCCACGCGACCAGGCTGCCGAGGAGGGTTGTCTTGCCCGTGGCAATCCCGCCCGAGAGAACGACGAGTCCACGAAGGTCGGCTAAATGACGAAGGGCCAAAGGGAGGGTCTGTTCCTCGATCGGTGGTGGGGGAAGGATGGGGAGAAGGACGATGCCAAGACGCTGCTCTCCCGCAAGGAATCGACCACGAAAGAGAACGCCATTGGGACCGGTAAAAAGAATGCGACCAGTCCCTACTCGCTCCGCTTCGCTCCAGCCATCCGGGCCGACCAGCCCTTGTAGCCAAAGAATCGCCTGCTGGCGCGAGACCGGAGCGAACGGCAACGGGTGGAGCTTTCCGTTCACCCGCGCGGATGGTGCTTCCCCTTCGAAGAGATGGATGGCCGCAACTCGCCTTTGAAGGGCCGATCCCAGGATGTCGTCAAGATCGTTCATGAGGTGCTGGAAGCATTGGGCGCGTGCAGTCTCTCCACCCAGCGCGACCGGTATCGACAGCGGCGATAAGCGGCTTCCATCGTGATGAGACCTCGTTGAAATAGCCGCCAAAGAGAGTCGTCGATCGGCTGAAAATGAGATCCGCCCCCTGCGGCGAAAACGCTCTCCATCTGACCCGGTTCGGCCTTCATCAAGCCGACTCCCGCCGCCGGAACATTCCGAAAGATCTCGCAGGCGGCTACGCGCCCTTTGCCGGTTGCGCGCGGCACCAGCGCCAGCGCGAGGACGGTCCGCAGGGTTCGGACGAGCAAGGAGCGGTTCGCCCCTTTGGGCAGTTCCGCACAAAGGTCCCGCAGGGCCTCCGCTACGCTTCGACGACCGAGCGTCGCCATCACGAGCGCGCCGGTCCGGGCGGTTTCCTCGACCAACAGGCGAAGAGCGCTCCGTCCGACGGAGGCATCGAGGAGGAGGACATCGGGGTCGAGAGCGAAAGCCGCGCGAAGAACCTCATCGCGGTCTGCCCGAAGGCCGGAAAAGGCGATGCGGACGATCGCGCGGCCATCTTCCTTCCAGGTGTGTTCCGGAAGCTCCTCCAAGAGAACGAGCCTTCCGGGGCGCTCGCGGTGGATGCGTCGGGCAAGGGCCGCGAAAAGAGTCGATTTCCCCTGGCCGGCGCCGCCTGCGACGACCACCAGCCCCGATGGGATCGCGGCCAGTTCCGCTGCCTCTTCCATTCCGATCTCAGGAAGTTCGATCGGCTCGGGAGATGGCAAGCGAAAGCTCAGAAAATAGCTTTTGCCCTCTCGGCCGATGATCAGTCGGGTCACCGGCCGCCCTCGACCGTAGGGGAGGGAGACCCATCCGCGACGTTCGAGTTCGTGGCGATCGCGGGACGGAAGAATCCGCTCGACCATCTCCTCTACTTGTCGCGGGGAGAGGGTCTCCCAGCTCGTTCCCAGACTTCGCAGCAACTCCTGGGAACGACAGAGAGGAGAATGAAACGGGACCAAGTGCAGATCGGATGCCCCCTGCTCGGCGGCTTCGGTCAGACACCGATCGACGTATGGCTCCTGGTGCACTTCTTCTCGGAGCTCGGTCTCTTGTCGCCCCAGTGCAATCCTCTGGTCAGAGTCGATGATCCCCTGTTCACACAGAAGATCCGCGGCGTTCGCCCCGGGCAGGGCTGCCAAGGCGGCACGAATCGCGGGTAGTCGTGGTTCCTCCAGCCAATGGCGGGCGACGGCAGCCGCGAGAATGCGTTCGTTCTGCAGAAGATCCACGGAGAGGGTCCTACCAGCGCCATCTTCTATAGGGCAGCGGGCCGCCGATTCCAAGTCCAGGCGATCGCGTTTGCGAGGGTCGTGGGGATGCGGAGAGGCTGCGGGCTCTTAGCAGCGCTCCGGCCACCATTGCTCTTTGCGAAGGAAGGCGGTTTCTGCTAGGGAAATTCAATGATGCCTCCACGAACGGCGACGGTCGAGCGATCGACGAAAGAGACCGAGATCTCCCTTTCCCTCCAGTTGGACGGCTCCGGAAGGGCGGAGAGCGCGACCGGGATTCCATTCTTCGATCACATGCTCTCCCTCTTTGCTCGACATGGACTCTTTGACCTTCAGGTTCGTGCGCGCGGCGATCGGGAGGTAGACTTCCACCACACCGTCGAGGACGTCGGCATCTGCCTTGGGCAAGCCGTGGGCAGGGCGCTCGGCCAGAGGGAAGGCATTCGCCGCTACGGATACGCGTTGATTCCGATGGACGAGGCCTTGGCTCAGGTGGCGATTGACCTGAGCGGCAGGCCGTTTTTCGCCTTGGGTACCGCCAATCTTCCCCCCCTCTCCCTCCTTTACGCGGGTTCCTTTTCCGCGCAGCTCCTCGAGGAGTTTCTGCGAGCGCTGACGGTCCACGGGATGTTGACGCTCCACCTCGAGATTCGCTCCGGGAGGGACCCGCATCATCTGCTCGAGGCGTCGTTCAAGGGGGTGGCGCGCGCCCTGGCGATGAGCGTGGAGAAAGACGAGCGGGTCGTCGATATCCCCAGTACGAAGGGGGTCTTGTGACGCACACCGGGAAAGATGGGATATGCTTTCGCTGCTCGATCTGATCCGCCTGGCCGAGCAATACGCTCCGCTCTTGGATCGACCGACCAACGCGTTCGATCTCCGGCGCCGGACCTTTGGTGGCCGACCGGCTGCCTCCTCTCCCCACCTCATGGGAGTGATCAACCTCTCTCCTGACTCCTGGTATCGAGAGAGTGTTGCCCTTACGCCGGAAGCCGCGATCCGCCGTGGGCGGCTTCTGGTCGACGCGGGGGCGTCCCTCGTCGACGTGGGGACGGAGTCCTCGCTGGATTACGCGGTTCGCGTCGAACCCGAAGTCCAGATTCGCAAGCTAATGCCCGTCGTCGAAGGCTTGACTGCTCATCAGATCCTTGTTTCCGTTGAAACCTATTATCCTCAGGTGGGAGAGGCCGCCCTCCGCGCAGGGGCTGCGGTCATCAACTTCACCGGAAGAGAGGGGCTGGAAGAGATTCTTCCGCACATTGCGAAGGTGGATGCGGGGTTGATCCTGAACTTCGTGGAAGGCACGCACGTGCGCGATCCACGCCCGGTCCGCCTCTCTTCCGATGCGGTGGGCGCCCTGTTGCCGTATTTTGAAACGCGTTGCCGCTTGGTCGAAAAGGCCGGTGTCCGCAGGCTCTGGATTGATCCGGGCCTAGGCTTCTATTATCCGAACCTCCAGGACGGAGTTCTGCGGATCGAGCGGCAAATGGAAATATTCTTGGGAACCTTTCGCCTCCATGAGCTGGGCTGGCCGGTCTGCCACGCGCTGCCCCACGCCTTCGAATGCTTCGAGGAGGAAGTGCGCTGTGCGGAACCGTTTTTCGCGGTCCTCGCCATTCTTGGCCAGACGGACCTGCTGCGCACTCACGAAGTCAGCCGAGTCCTGGGCGTTGTCCGGGCGATGAGGCTCTTTGGCGCTCGGCAGACGTCGAATCCGCTTCGTCGGGGAGGGGACCCAGGATAACGTCCCGCACGGTCATGCCAGCCGGGATCATAGGCAGAACATGTTCGGTATAGGGAACATGGACGTCGACGACATAGGGAGTTTCGGCCGAAAGGAGGCGCTCGAGCGCGGGACGCAGGTCTTCGGGGTGGTGAACTTCTTCCGCAGGAACGTCGAAGCCCTCGCAGATCTTTTTGAAGCTAGGATAGTAACGCTCCGTGTTCCGAGGGTCCCCCAGAAAGGTGTGGGCGCGGTTCCCAGCGAAGAAACGATCCTCCCATTGCATAACCATTCCGAGGTGCTGGTTGTTGAGGATGATCGCCTTCGCGGGAATTCCCTCGGTAATGGCGGTGGCAAGCTCTTGGATATTCATCAGGAAGCTTCCATCGCCGTCGATATCGATCACTTGTCGATCCGGGAAAGCTACTTTCGCCCCTAATGCGGCCGGGTAGCCGAAGCCCATCGTGCCCAAGCCAGAAGAAGAGAGAAAACTACGCGGCCGGGTGAATTGGTAAAACTGGGCGGCCCACATCTGGTGCTGTCCCACGCCGGTAGTGATGATCGCCTCGCCCTTTGTCAAGCGGAAGGTTTCTTCGACGACCTGCTGTGGCAGGATCGCTCCGGGGACGCGGCAGTAGGAGTAAGGGTAGCGTGACTTCCACTGGGCGATTTGCGCATGCCAAGCTAGATGATCCTTCCTTGGGCGTCCCTCGGTTTCGAGCATCTCGTTCAGCCGGTCCAGGGCGTCCCGGATGTCGCCGAGAATCGGTAGGTCCGCTCTCTTGTTCTTATTGAGCTCGGAACTGTCGACGTCCACGTGGATGATCTTAGCGTGCTTGGCAAATTCCTCGACGTTTCCGGTGACGCGGTCATCGAAGCGGACCCCCATCGCCAAGAGAAGATCGCAGGCGTCGGTGGCATAGTTGGCATAGACTGTTCCGTGCATTCCCAACCATCGGAGGGACAGGTCGTGCGTTTCGGGAAAGCAGCCGATTCCCATGAGCGTCGTCGCCACCGGCACGCGGGTCTTTTCCGCAAAGCGCCTCAGCGCTTGGCAAGCTTCGCCGGAGAGAATGCCTCCGCCGACGTAGAGCAATGGGCGCTCTGCGCTTTCCAGCGCCACCAACAGCGATTCCAATTCCTCGTCGGAGGCTCGGGGTACCGGTTTGCATCCTCCGAACGATCGGTCGGAGTGCTGCGGATGGACAGAGGATTGCTGGACATCCTTCGGGATGTCCAGCAGCACGGGGCCCGGCCGCCCAGTTTGCGCGAGCAGAACCGCCTCCTGGATGATCGAAGGAATGTCGTCCGCCGAGATGACCAAGTAGCTGTGCTTGACGATCGGAAGTGTTAACCCAAAGACGTCGGTCTCTTGAAAGGCCCCCCGGCCGATCATCTCTCGTTTCACCTGGCCCGTAATGGCGACGAGCGGCACGGAATCCATGTAAGCATCGGCGATTCCGGTGACGAGGTTCGTCGCACCCGGGCCGCTCGTTGCCATGCAGACTCCCACTCTCCCGCTGGCCCGGGCGTATCCCTCGGCCATAAAGGCGCCACCTTGCTCGTGACGAGGCAGAACCGTGCGAATCTTTCGGGAACGGGTCAGCGATTGATGGAGAACCATGCTGGCCCCGCCGGGGTAGGCAAAAACGGTGTCGACTCCTGCCTTTTCCAACGCGGCCACGACGGCGTCGGCGCCGTTCTTGTAGCCCTGCCCGGAGGGCTCGGCCGGTCGGGCAGTCTTCTGGAGGTCCTTGCGGCTCACGTTTCGCATATAGCCCGGAGGATGTCCTATTGCTCAGCTTTTTCTTCTGCAGGGAGAGAAAATTAGAATCTAGATCCAACGCCGATTCTCGTCCAGGCGGACTTTGGAAAATCTTGGCCCCGGGACCTACTCATGAATCTGGATCCGGAGAAGGGGTTGGCCGAAGCGCTGGATCGAGAACTGAGGGAAAGCCCGCGCGCCTGCTGAGGAAAAAATCGGATACCACCCGGTTATGTATGGCAAATACGTCTGGGGTGATGACCGATCAAGGGAAGCTTGATCGAAAAATCAGGTGGAGAGAAAACTGCCGCTATGGCACTCATTACTTGGACACGAGAACAGTTCGGCACGAATGTTTCCGTTCACGATCAAGAACATCAGTCCCTCTTCGAGAGGCTGAACAACCTGGACTCGACGCTTGCCTCGGGAGACCGAGGGGCAATCGGAGCAGCCTTGGACTCGTTAATCGATGTGGTCGGGAAGCACTTTGCATCGGAAGAAGCGAACATGGTGAAGAGCGGCTATCCCGGTCTTGCGGCCCACAAAGCGGCGCATGACAAGCTAGTCGACACCTGTGTGGATCTGCAAAAGAAGTTCCATGCCGGTGCAGCGGAGGTGACTCCGGAGACAACCGCCTTCGTAAGGGATTGGCTCTACAACCATATCCCAAATATCGACAAGGCTTATGGCCCTCACATGAACGGCAAGGGGATCGTCTAGCCGGAGGAGCCTTTCTCCGGATGTGTGGGGTCGGGCGGGCTTTGCCTGCCTGGCCCTGTCTTGTTTTCTGGATGAATCGGGCTGGGGTCGATGCGTTAATTCCCATGGCGCACGCTTTCCTTTTCCGCCGGAAACGACTAGACAGCGGCGTAGAGCCGATTGCCGCTGATTCTCTGCACCCCCCCGAACCTCACATTCCGGTTCGAACCTTAGTCTGCCTGTCTCACAAGCGTTCTCCTGCGGCTTGTGAAACGGACCTGTATGCTTCGTTGCGGACTTGGTTTTCCCTCCTTGCAGGATGTGTCGTCATACAGCTCCGGAGGAAAACCTGCGCCCCGCCTTTTGCATCCAAGCCCATTCGCCGCGCCTCGGGCACGAACTTTGTGAGACAGGCAGGTAAAGAAAGGAACGCGAGAAACAAGAAGAGTTGATGCGGCGGGCTTGACAGTCGTTTCGCGCTTCCTTATTATCTTCCTTCCCGTGAAAACTTTTAGCGCGAAACCCGCCGAGGTTCGTCGTTCTTGGTACATCATTGATGCGGCAAGCCAGCCGGTAGGCCGGGTCGCGGAGCGCGCGGCAGTTTTGCTTCGCGGCAAGCACAAGCCGGATTATACGCCACACGTCGACACCGGTGATCATGTCGTCGTGATCAACGCCGGGCAGGCCATTTTTAGCGGGAAAAAAGAAGGGACCAAGACTTACATGCGGTATTCGGGCTTCATCGGCGGTCACCATTCCGATACGGTGCGGGACGTTCGGGGAAAGAAGCCGGCATTCTTGATCGAACATGCCGTCAAAGGGATGATCGCTCACAATCGATTGGGGCGAAGAGTTTTCCGAAAGCTTCATGTTTATGCAGGCGCGGATCATCCGCATAGCGCTCAGCAGCCTGTAGCCGCACCGACGCTCTGACAAGGTTATGACGACGCAAAGTGAATGGAAGGCAACGGGCCGGCGCAAGACGGCGGTTGCCTCGGTTAGGCTCCTTTCCGGAACAGGGACGTTTCACGTCAATCGCCGAACGCTCGAGGAGTATTTTCCGGAGGCCACCCAACGTCTGGCTGTCTATAGGCCGTTGGAACTCAGCGAAACGCTGAAGAAATTCGATTTCGAAGCCCACGTAAGAGGTGGCGGCTTGAGCGGACAGGCGCAAGCGTTGTCCCTAGCGTTGAGCCGGGCCTTGGTATGTTGGCAACCGGAAACCCGGCCGAAACTTAAGGAGGCTTCCCTCCTTACCCGAGATCCTCGCATGAAGGAGAGGAAAAAATCCGGTCAGCCCGGCGCGCGGAAACGGTTTCAATTTTCGAAACGGTAGCGCTTCTTGGTTTACCCAGAAGCGTTTTGGGCAGACCGAGTGATGCCTTTTCTCCGAAACGGAGACCAACATGGGGTTGTACCGAGTCGCGGTGGTCGGCGCGGCGGGCTACGCGGGGGAAGAACTTGTTCGGCTTCTTTCTCGTCATCCCAGCGTTGTTCTCTCGCTCTTGACCTCCCGTATGCACCGGGGAGAGCGAGCGGACGAGGTGATCTCGGGACTACCGGATGCGACCGGAGAACTTGTGTTCGAAGAGCCGGAGATCGCGCGCCTCTGCGAGGCCGATCTGATTTTTTTGGCTCTGCCTCATGGGGCCGCTGCAGAATATGCGATTTCTCTGCGAGAAGCGGGCAAGATCGTTGTCGATTTGAGCGCGGATTTTCGTTTGAGGAATCCACAGCGTTACGAGGTCGATTACGGCTGGTATCACCCTGCTCCGATCCTCCTTTCGAAGGCAATCTACGCTCTTCCGGAGCTGCACCGGCAAGGGATTCGTCAGGCGGATCTGCTTGCGGTGCCGGGATGCTACCCGACAAGCATTCTCCTGGCTCTCTATCCTGCTCTTGCCGCCGATTGGGTCGGTGAGGCAGGCATCGTTGCCAGCTCGCTCAGTGGAACCTCCGGGGCAGGGAAAAGACCGGAAGTGCCTCTTCTCTTTAGCGAGATGAGCGAGAATGCGCGTCCCTACGGGGTACCCCGGCATCGTCATATGGCCGAAATGGAGCAGGAGATCGACAGGATGGCGGGCCGCAAGGTGGACCTCTCCTTTGTTCCCCACCTGATTCCGGTTGCTCGGGGCATTCTTTCGACGATCGTTTGCCCCCTCCGGGTTGCCGTGGGGCCGGATGAGGCCCGTGCGCGCTACCTCTCTTCCTATCAGGGCGATGTTTTCGTTCGCGTGCTGCCGCCTGGGGATCTTCCCGCCCTCCGCCGCGTCGTGGGGACGAACCGGGCGGAGATTGCGCTGGAATGTGACGTCGCGCGCCGTCGTCTCCTGCTCTTTTGCGCGATCGACAATCTGGGAAAAGGAGCGGCCGGTCAAGCGGTGCAAGCGATGAATGTCCGCCTCGCGCTTCCGGAAGAGGAAGGGCTCTTGCGGTGACCGAAGATATTACCCCGGTCGACGAAGGGAGCGTAACGACCCCGCGTGGCTTTCGAGCCGCCGGGGTCGCTTGCGGGATCAAGACCGGCGGCGAGAAGGACCTTGCGCTGATCTGTTCCGAGCGGGCCGGGCGCGTCGTGGGGCTCTTTACCGAGAACCGGCTGCCCGCCGCGCCGGTGGTGCTTTCGCGAGGGCATGCCGCGCAGGGTGTAGGACGCGCCGTTGTCATCAACTCCGGCAACGCAAATGCCTGCACAGGCCCGAGCGGGATGGCTGATGCCACCGAGATGGTGCAGAGGGTAGCCTCTGGAATTGGTTGTGCGCCAGAGGAGGTGTTCGTCTGCTCGACCGGCAGGATCGGCATTCCGTTGCCGATGGAAAAGGTCCGCAGGGGGATCGATCAGGCGCTTGAGCGGCTCAGTCCCCAGGGCGGGGATGATGCGGCAGTGGGAATTCTGACGACGGATACCTATCCCAAAAAGGCGGGGCTCAGGGTCAGCTTGGGGGAGCAGGAGTTGTTGCTGGGCGGCATCGCCAAGGGTGCGGGCATGATCGATCCTCATCTCGCGACGATGCTCTGCGTGATCACTACCGACGGGGACGTTTCGCAAGAAGCGCTTGCTGCCGCCGCACAGCGATCCGTGGCCGACAGCTTCAATCGCATCAGCATCGACGGAGACTGTTCGACCAACGACACCGTCTTGGTGTTCGCCAATGGCTTGGCACGCAACCGCCCGATCACTCGAGAGGGCGGAGATTTTCGTCTCTTCCAGTCGGCGCTTTCGCTCCTCATGGTCCGATTGGCTCGGATGATCGTGGAGGATGGTGAGGGAGTTGCCAAAGTGATCGAGCTTCTGGTTCAGGGGGCTTCCGATGATCGGGAAGCGGAACGCGTGGCTCGAGCCGTGGCTCATTCGCTTCTTGTCAAGTGCTCCTGGCATGGGGAGGATCCCAATTGGGGGCGAATCTTGGCCGCAATCGGCTATTCGGGGGCCGCAGTGAACGGAGAGCGCGTGGATATTTTTTATAACGGGGTGCAGGCGGTTGCAGGCGGGGCGCGGCGTTCCCGTTCCTCTGCCCGGCTTCTGCGAGAGGTCGCCCGCCTGCCGCAATTTACGATCCTCATCGACTTGGGAATCGGGTCCGGTCATTTCCGGCTTCTCACCACCGATCTGAGCGAACGCTATGTTCGGATCAACAAGGGGGAATAGCCATTGCTTTTTCTTGTGAGGCGCGAGATCCCTAACTACCGTAAGTCTGCGCCGCTCTTCGGGGACATCCTATGACACCTGCCGATAAGGCTAAGATTTTTCTCGAGGCGCTACCCTATGTGCAGCGCTTTCGGAACGCGCGCTTCGTGGTGAAGTACGGCGGTGCAGCCATGGACGATCCGGAGCTGGTGCGCCACACTCTTCGAGATGTGGTGCTGCTCGAGGCGGTCGGAATTCAAGTGGTGCTGATCCATGGAGGCGGACCCGCGATCGGCCGCGCGTTGAAAGAGGCGGGGATCTCTTCTTCTTTCGTGGACGGCTTGCGGGTCACCGATGCCGCCACCATGCAGGTGATCGAGCGCGTGCTCTGCCGTGAGCTCGGCCCTGCCCTCGTGGAGATGATCGAGAGTCTGGGCGGGAAGGCGCGGCAAGTTCTCGGCCAAGGGGTCTTTTCCGTGAAGCCATTTGGGAGGACGGAACCTCACGGAGGGAAGGGCGCCCTGGGATTTGTCGGAGAGCCGGACTCCGTCAACGGGAAATTGACGGAATCGCTGTTGGCTGAGAGCGTCATTCCCGTCGTTTCTCCGCTCGGACACGGAGAGGATGGCGACTTGTACAACATCAACGCCGATACCGCTGCCGGCTGCTTGGCCGGCGCACTGCGAGCGGAAAAGCTGGTCTACTTGACGGACGTCAATGGCGTCCTTCGGGATCCGCAGGATCCAAAATCGACGATCTCGGTCCTGACTCCCAAGGATGTTGCCGTGCTCCAGGAGCGGGGCGTGCTGCGGGGAGGTATGTTACCCAAGGTGCAGTCGGCTTTGGCGGCTCTCCGGGCCGGGGTCGGGAAGGTTCACCTTTTGGATGGGCGAATTCCCCACGCGCTTCTCCTGGAAGTATTCACCGATTCTGGGGTCGGCACGGAACTTATCTTGTGAACCGAGATTCCGACACTCCCTGTTCCCCTCGGCCCGATCTCCTCTGATGACCAATCGTATGGCTGACCCTGGGACTGCGGAAATCTTGGAGGGCTACGGTCGATTTGTCGTCCCCTCCTACGCCCGCTTTCCCGTGGCCTTCGTGCGAGGGAAGGGCTCTTACCTTTGGGATGCCGAGGATCGTCGTTACCTCGACTTTTGCGGCGGGATCGCCGTGAACGTCCTGGGGCATGCGAGCTCGGTCGTCGCAAAGGCGCTGGCAGAGGAGGCTGGTCGGTTGCTTCACTGCTCCAATCTCTATTATCATCCGATGGGGGCGAAGCTGGCGGAGACCCTCGTGCGTTGGATCGGCGCTGGGAAAGTATTTTTCTCGAACAGCGGAGCGGAAGCCAATGAATGCCTTTTCAAGCTCGCGCGGCGCTTTGGAGAGCCACGCGGCGCATTTGAAATTTTGACCGCGCAGGGCTCCTTCCACGGGCGGACATTGGCCGCGATGGCGGCCACTGGTCAGGACAAAGTGAGGCAGGGATTCGGTCCGCCGGTGCCCGGGTTTCGTCACGTCCCCTTCCTGGAGCTGGCAGAGATGGAACGAGCGGTCGGGCCAGCGACGGCTGCGATTCTCGTCGAGCCGATCCAGGGCGAGGGCGGGATCCGTCCGGCTACCCGATCGTATCTGGAAGGGTTGCGCGAGATCTGTGACCGCTATGGGTTGCTCTTGCTTTTTGACGAGGTGCAAACTGGCGCTTTCCGTACGGGGCGGTTTCTAGCCTTTCAACGACTCATGGAAGGCTCTGGAAAGGAGGCTGGCTTCCTGCCGGATGGGATTGCGATGGCAAAGGGACTGGCAGGCGGCTATCCCATTGGAGCAACATGGATTCGGGAGCCGTATGCCGATCTGCTCGGCCCCGGTTCCCATGCATCGACCTTCGGCGGCGCGCCCCTGGCCTGCGCGGTTGCACTTGCCGTACTCGAGCATATCGAGGAACGTGGGATCGACAGGCAGATCCAGGAGAAGGGGGAATGGTTGCGCAGCGAACTGCAGGCGCTTGCTTCTCCGGATCGGGGATTGGTCCGATTTGTTTCCGGAGTGGGAGGGCTTTTGGGGGTGCATGTGCGACGGGATGCCCGAACGGTGGCTCAGGAGCTGTTGGATCGAGGACTGCTCGTCGCGCCAGCTGCGGGAAATGTCGTCCGCCTTCTTCCCCCGCTCAACGTATCCACGGAAGAAATGTCGGAGGCGATTGCGATCCTCGGTGCAGCCAGCCGGGCGGAGGAGGCAACCTGTTGACGCGCGTCTTCGGAAGAGGCCGAACTCTTGGCGGCTCGCCAGCTTTTGCCCCATGGGAAGGAGAAGAGAAAGGCCGTAGAGACAGTAGGCCGCCGATCGATGGCGTCCGAGAGTAGCAATTAACCCTATATCGTGTGACCCGTTCATGGCTTCCTCTTTCCTGCCCCGTCATTTCCTCTCCGTGGCCGACATCAGCGAGGCAGATGCTCGGAAGATTTTCGAAGAGGTGGCGCACCAAAAGCGGGGCGGTGTCCAGGGGGTCGGGTCAGATCTCCCTTTGCAGGGCCAAGTATGGGCCCTTCTCTTCCGGAAGCCGTCCACGCGAACCCGAATCTCCTTCGATCTTGCGGTCCGCCAACTCGGCGGATCCACTCTCTTCCTGAGCGCGACTGAACTCCAGTTGAGCCGGGGAGAGCCAATGGAAGACACGGCGCGCGTGCTGGGCCGGATGGTTCAAGGCGCCGTCATTCGGACATTCGCGCAAGAGGAGATCGAGACCTTCGCCCGAAGCAGCGGGATTTCCACCGTGAACGCCCTCACGGATCAGGAGCATCCCTGCCAGGTGCTCGCCGATATCTTTACCTTTGAGGAAAAGCGCGGTCCGCTCTCGGGGAAGACCGTTGCGTTCCTGGGCGACGCCTCCTGCAACGTGGCGCGATCCTGGGCGCTGGCCGCCTCTCTTTTCCGGTTTCACCTCCGCTTCGGAGCCCCCCGCGCCTTCTTTTGCGACGTAGAGAATCCTTGGATCGTGCAAACTGAATTGGCCGACGAAGCGGTTCGAGGTGCTGACCTCTTGTACACCGATGTCTGGATCTCCATGGGCAGGGAGGAGGAAAGCGCCCTTCGGGAAAAGGCCTTTGCTCCCTACCAGATCAATCGGTCGTTGGTCCGCCGGGCAAAGGCCGATGCGCTAGTCCTCCACTGCTTGCCCGCCTATCGGGGGAAAGAGATCGATGGAGAGCTCTTCGAGGAAAGGGCTCCGGACATCTTTGATGAGGCGGAAAATCGCCTCCACGTGCAAAAAGGACTCCTTCGTTGGCTCGCAACACGCTAACCTGCATGTCTCCCAAGCGTTCTCCTGCGGCTTGCGCAATGGACCTGTCTGCTTCGTTGGGACTTGGTTTTCTCTCTTCGCAGTATGTGGTCATACAGCTCCGGGGGAAAACCTACGCCCCGTCTTGCATCCAGGCCCATCCGCTCCGCCTCGGGTACGAACTTTCTGAGACATGCAGGCTAAGGAAGCCGTGCATCAGAGGCTCTCGGACAGAGGTTTGCCCAACTGAGCGGCAACATAGCGGGCGAGGATATCGATCTCCATATTGAGGAGGGCTCCTGTCCGTCTGGCAGAAAGATTGGTTGCCTGCCAGGTGAAGGGAGTAATCCAGACCGAGAATCGATCTGCTTTCGTGATGCCGGTGGTCAAGCTGATTCCATCGAGTGCAATGCTTCCCTTGGGGACAATCGCCGCATCCCACTCCTTGGGACGCTCGATCCAGAGTTCGTGTTCCTGGCCTCGATTCCGAATCTCCACCAGGCGTAACTGTCCGTCCACGTGCCCGGTCACGAAGTGGCCGTCCATTCGGGAGCCGACCGAGATGGGCCGTTCGAGGTTCACGGGATCTCCATTCTCCAATCTGCCCAAGTTGGTTCGTCGCAGGGTCTCCTCGAGGGTGTCGAACCGCAGCGAGGTTTTCTCCATTTGCGTCACGGTGAGGCAACATCCGTTGACCGCCAAGCTGTCCCCAGGTTTGAGGGATGCTGCAACCTTCCCGCCGTCAATCCAGAGTACGGGATGGGCTTCCGCTGGTTTCGCTTGAACCCTCCCCACCGCTTCGACGATGCCGGTGAACATGAGCGCCCTACCGGAGGTTCCATCCACCGCTGACGACGATATGGGCGCCGGTCACGTAGCTGTTTTCCTCGTCGATCAGGAACTGGATTGCGCGCCAGACGTCCTCGTTCGTTCCAAAGCGACCCGCGGGGATCTTGGACGGTGTGGGAAGATCGAGACTCTCCTCGAGATAGCCGGGGGAGACCACATTCACGGTGAGGCCATGCCGGGCCTCTTGCCTGGCCAGGGAGCGAGAGAGCAGGTATACTCCCATCTTTCCGATATGATAGCCCAGTGCCATCTCTCGTGCACCGAGCCGGTCGCAGGCGGAATCGCCGATGTTCACGATCCTTCCTGCGCCAGAAGCTCGGAGCAGGGGAAGAGCAGCCAGTGTGGTGAAGAGCATCGCCGTTGCCGTCGTCCGCCACCCGACCTGCCAGTCCTCTTCCCTGGTTTCGAGAAGCCTGACCGGTAGATAGACGCCCGAGTTGTTGATGAGGAGCCGCAATCCAAGGAATCGGTCTTCTACCTGCCTTAAAAGGGCTTGGGCTTCTGCCTGGCACCCTAAGTCTGCGCCGAATGCCTCGGCCTCCCCGCCTGTCTCCGTTATCTGCCGGACAACCTCCTCTCCGCCTTCTTTGCTCGAGTGGTAGTGCACGGCAACCGCCCAGCCATCCTTGCCTAGTTTGCGAGCCAGAGCCGCGCCAAGGCCACGGCCGGCTCCGGTCACCAGGGCCACCTTTTTGGATTGCGATGGTTCCATTCTCCTGCGCAGCTTCTCTTATAAAAGAAAAGGGTAAACCGCCATTTCTCACAAGCTTTCTCCTGCGGCCTGCACAATCGGCTTGTCTGCTTCGCTCCCGCTTGGTTTTCCATCCTTGCAGGATGTCGTCATACAGCTCCGGTGGAAAACCGGCGCCGCGCCTCGCATCCAAGGCCATTTGCGGGGCCTCGGCTACGAAATTTGTGAGAAATGGCGGTAAACCGGCATGAAAAAGGGATTCACCCACCTCGAAGTTGCCGCTTCGCATCTCCCCTCCGTTTGGCTTGCGGCGAAGCGAGCATCCCTCGAGCAAGGAGACATGGCGCCAGTGTTCCATTATGCGACAGCCCGGCAAGCCAACCTCTGGATGAAGCTCTTCCGGCGCTACTCGCCCTTCTCCGCCGATCAGGGAAGGGCTCTTTACGTTCGGATCTCCAAAGAGGCTGTCGCCCTCCTTTCCCGAGAGCCCGACCAGCTGATCTCTCTCGGTTGTGGAACCGCAGAAAAGGAGTTGCTTTTCTACGAGGAGCTCAACGCTCGTTCCTGGAAACCGGATTGGATCTGCATCGACGGCAGTCTCGGACTGCTCCTGGAAGCGGGGCGCGTTTGCCAGAATCGCGGAAAAGCGGTCCGGCTCGTCTTGGCGGACGTCCTGCTCGAAGATCTTCTTCGGCGGCTCGCGCCGCGAGAAGGGATGGCTCGTTTGATCACCGCCTTCGGATTGATCCCCAATCTTTCCCCCGACTCCTTTTTGTGTGGCTTGCGGACGCAGGCCGCCCCCCAAGATCGGCTTCTTTTGGGCGTGAATCTCGCGCCCGCTTGGGACGAGAACGGACAGAGCTATTGGGCCTCGGCCCAGCGAATTCTGCCGCAGTATGCGAACCCATCGACCCGTCTCTGGTTGACAGAGATCCTCCGCGACTGGGGATTGCGGGATATGGTCGAGGGATATGCGATGAAGGCTATCGAGCGGGGCGGATGGATTCGGTACGAGGCAACGGTGCGGTGGAAGAGAAACCGGGAGATCCTCCTCGAGGACGGTTCCTCTGTCACTGTCCTAGGAGGAACGCCCCTTCGGCTCTTTTCGAGCTATCGTTTTACCTCTGGCGGATTTGAACAGCTTCTCCGGGCGACTGGATTCGAACCGCTCGCCTGCTGGACGGTTCCCTCGGGAGAAGAGGGGGTTTGGCTCGTGGCCCCTTCCTCTTCTGGGACAGGGTCGACGACATAGCAGATAGGAGCCCGGCGATAGGGCCGAAACTCGATGCGACGAGGTGCGAGTTTGACCTCGACCGCTGACTTGCCAAGGTTGTGTACGCTTCTTGGCATCCCTTGCGAGTCGAGTTCCTCGAGCAGAGCGCCTCTTGGTTCCAAGGAAAGGAAAAGGGCCTCGCTCACCGCGCGAGGAACCCGCGCGGCTTTTCTCTCCAGGAGAAGATCCATTTTCCCTTGGCGCTGGCCCCCGCCCGGTCCGGCGAACGAGGAATCCACTTGGAGCGTGAGGGCAGTTATCTCCTTGCCGGTAAGAAGCAAGGCAGAAGCCGGATCGGGCGCACCTTCACTATTTTGGAACCGATGAGTAACCGGCTGCAAGTCAAGGCCGTTCGCCAGAGAGAATTGCTCCATGGGCGCGAAAGCGCCGTCCACTCCCCAGGGAGTGCGCCCGGCGAACCACCAGCTCCCCCGCTCTCTTCGAATCGTCGCGTCCATCCAGTTCCACCCGTAGGAGCGCCGGATTGGATCGAGTCTCTTCCAGAGGACTTCCTTTTCTGACGCTTTGATCAGGAGCACCTTTCGTCGCCACTGCACTAGGCAGCGGAGCCCAAAGGGATTGCCGGAAAGAGGAGGTGGAGGCTCGGCGTTTTGGAGAGCAAGGTGCGGGAAGTTGCGCGGCCATGGCAACCGTCGCGAGTAGGCCGTGAACGAAAAGCCAGTTGGCGTTGTTGAGAAGGGATCCAAGGAGAGAAGAGAGAGTCCCGAAGCAGAGAGAAAGGGTTCCGACTGTCACGATGAGTTCCGCGAGTGGAACAATGAGCAGGTTGGCAAGCGGACCCACCAGGCTCACAAAGTGAAAATGAACGATCTCGAACGGGAGGGCGCCCATCGAGGCTGCGAGGGAAGAGCCCAAGAGGAAGGCGCATCCTCCGCCCACCGTTTCCCGGAAGCGCGCCGCGCCGGGGAGAAGGCTTCGGGGGATGAACGGATCGGGCGCGAAAGGAGATGACATCCAACGGGAGAGAGGAGTACTCAGCAAGAGGAGCGCCAGGACGACGCCAAAGGAAAGTTGAAGACTCACGTCTTGGACGGAAAGCGGATCGTGAGCGAGGAAAAGGAGCAAACAGGCTCCCCAAAGGTTCAAGAGGCTCACCGGGCGGCGGATCAGCCAGGCGGCCAAGACGAGCGAGGAGAGAAGGGCCGCCCTGCCCACGCTGGCGGAGCCGCCGGAGAAAAGTGCGTAGAATGCGACGGCAGGTAAAAGAGCCCAACCCCATCTCCAGCGAGAAATCCTCCCTGCCTCGAGCAAGGCTAGGCCCACGGCAAGAAAGGCACCGACGTTTTGCCCGCTAACGGCGAAGACGTGATAGGCCCCGGCCAGCCGAAATTCTTCTTCGGTTTTCGCGGGGAGCCCTCCGGTTTGTCCGTAAATCATCCCCAGGAGAAGGGCGACGGCCTCTCGGTCGTTTTCAATCCCCGTCTGCAAGAGACGAGAGGCCCACCGCCTGGCCATTCCAATTTGGCGTCCGAGCCAGTTTCCGGCATTGAGCGGATGGATATCGCTCCAAGGCACTTTCAAACGGTAGGCGACACGACGAACAGCCAAGATCTCTCTCCAGTCGGGATTTCCCGGATTGCGCTGTTCCCCGGGCCGCTGCAGGGCTCCTCGGACCAAAAGCCTCTGGGAGAGCACCAAGCTGCCGGGGGGAGTCGAACGAACCTCGAGGAGCACTCGACCCGACGCCGATCGCGAACTCCCGGAAATCGAAGCTCGGCGGATCGCGAAGATTGCCGTCGTGATCTGGTCCCCGGTGCGTTCCTTTTCGACGGGCACGCTTTGGAGCGTTCCCTCCCACCAGCATTCAGCGCCAAGCTTCGTCTGCGGAAGATGACGTAGGTCATCCGTCGGTCTCCACCCACGATGAAACGAGGCGGCCGAGACACCGAAGAAGAATAGGACTCCGAGGAACGGAAGGAGCGAACGTTGGGCAGAAGGGGCGCGAAGCCAAAGCGCGCCCAGGAGAGCGACGGTTGCCACGCTGGGCCAGAAGAGAGTCGGCGATCCGGAACCCCAGGAGCAGCCAGCCGCGAAAATCCATGCAGGGATCAGCAGAGGAGCGCGCACGCCATTCCGCTGGGGCGTCGGGTCTGCCTGCCGGCCGGATACGCCTGTCTCATTGGTCCGCATGGCTGCACGACTCCGCGCATGAGATCGGAGGTGATCGCGGCGAGTGTGGTCTTTTGGGGAACTTCGGGACCCCTACCAATAAATTGCCTATCTGCCAAGCGTTCTCCTGCGGCTTGCAAAATGGGCCTGTCTGCTTCGTTGGGCTTGGTTTTCCATCCTTGCAGCATGTCCTCCTACAGCTCCGGGGGAAACCTGCGTCCCGCCTTGCATCCAAGCCCATTTGCGGCGCCTCGGCTACGAAATTGGTGAGAAATGGCGGTTAGAGCTCACTCGTCGATTCCGGCACTTTCCGGCGATGGAGGATTCGCGCGTTGAATTCGCGTATCGCGTGATCGCTTGGCCATGAGGGTCCGAGTTCACCCTTGAGCCGGGCCACGATTTCGGCGTCAGAGCCAGAGGAGAGAACGATCTGCTCCATTGCCACCGGATCAATGCAGAGAAACTCGATGACGGCGCGATCCTCTTTGCGAACGAATGGGACGTGGGATGGCACCAGTCCCGCAGAGAGACGCTGGATCGAATCGATGAGATGAGGGAGCTGCGCGATCCCGGCCAGACACTCGTTGGGGGGACGACAAGCGGGGAGAGCTCCGACCTCCGATGGAAGACCTTCCTTTCGCCAAGCTTCCCAACCCCCAGCAAGAGAGGAGACCCTCGCGAAGCCCATTTGGCGGAGGAGGTCGGCGGCGATGAGGGATCGCTCGCCGGATCTGCTGTAGCAGAGCAAGGGGAGGTCGCCACAGGGGACTCTGGATTCGATTTGAGCGGGCAGCTGGCCAAGCTCTACCTGGATTGCTCCCGGCAGGTGGCCGGCTGCCCATTGGTTCGCGTGGCGCAGGTCGATGCAGACCCCTTTCTGTTCCCGCATACCTCGAAAGGCTTGAGTAGGGGGGATCTCCGGGACACGCTGCCGCAAGGAAGTGAGAAGGAGTCGGTAGCGCGATCTTGCGGTCATGATTATGCCTCTGGGAGAGTGTTCACTCCGCCTGACGTTTGGCGCGGGGCTCCCTTTTTGAGGGCGATGCGAAGCACGGCGAGGTCAGCCGGGTTGACGCCCGGAATCCGCGACGCCTGCCCCAGCGTTGTTGGACGGATCTGATGCAACTTTTCGCGCGCCTCGCCTTTGAGTCCAACGACACTCTGAAAATCAAGCCAGGAAGGAAGAACGGTTTCCTCCATCGCTCGAATCTGCTCGATCTGCTCCCGCTCCCGAGCAATATATCCCGCGTATTTGATTTCGCACTCAATGTGCGCGGCGATCTCCGGCTCCACGTTTTGGAACGGCTCCGGAAGATCCTTCCAATCGAAATCAGGTCGCCGAAGCCATTCCACGAGCGAACGCCCCGCTGTTTTGGTTTCGTTCAAAGCTCGTAGGAGAGCCTCGACGCGCCGCTTTTTCGTAAGCCACTTCTTCCGCCGCTGCGTCGGGAGCGATCCCACGGACGCACCGATCTCGCAAAGACGGAAGTCGGCATTGTCCTGACGCAGCACGAGCCGGTGCTCGGCACGCGCCGTGAACATCCGGTATGGCTCTCGGATGGGACGAGTCACAAGATCATCGATCAGAACGCCAATATAGGCTTGATCTCGACGCAGCACGAGCGCGGGCTCCCCGCGGACCGCCCGAACGGCGTTGATGCCTGCCACGATGCCCTGCGCCGCAGCTTCTTCGTAGCCAGAGGTTCCATTGATCTGCCCCGCAAGGAAGAGGCGTGCGATCCGCTTGGTTTCGAGCGAAGGAAGAAGTTGCGTAGCGGGGCAATAGTCGTACTCAACCGCATAGCCTGGCCGCAGGATGTGACACTTCTCCAACCCGGGTATGGTCTGGAGGAAAGCGCATTGGACCGAAAAAGGAAGGCTCGTCGAACATCCATTGACATAGAATTCCTGGGTATGCCTTCCTTCGGGCTCAAGAAAAATCTGGTGTCGGTCGCGCTCGGCGAATCGGACCACCTTATCCTCGATCGAGGGACAGTAACGCGGGCCGACACCTTCGATTTGCCCCGAGTAGATGGGGGAAAGGTGCAGGTTGTCTCGGATCAGCCGATGCGTGGCCGGAGTCGTATAGGTGATCCAACAGGGGAGTTGTTCTACGTGGAACATTTGTCCGTCCCACCGGTTTAGGGTAAAAACCTCTTCCTCCCTTCCCGCCAGTTCGTCGAGAAAATGGGAAAACGTGGGAGGAGGAGCCTCACCCGGTTGCTGCTCACAGGCCTCGAAAGCAATGGTCCGTCCGTTGACGCGCGGCGGAGTTCCCGTCTTCAAGCGACCGACTTCAAATCCCAGTTTCTTGAGCTCGAGTGATAACCCGCTGCTACCTTCGCCCGCCCTCCCTCCGGGCCGCTGCTCCGATCCCACATGGATCAGGCCGCGAAGGAAGGTTCCGGTAGTAATGACAAGCGCCTTTGTCTGGAAGGCGATCCCCATATCGGTGACAACACCTTCTACGGCCTCATCTTGCACGCATATGCTTGCGACGGCTCCCTGTTGGATGTCCAGGTTTGGTGTCGACTCGCAAATTGCTTTGAGCCGAAGCTGGTAGGCCTTCTTGTCGCACTGAGCCCGGGGCGCTTGGACGCTCGGACCCTTCCGCCGGTTGAGCATGCGAAATTGAATGCCGGTCGCATCGGCATTCTGCGCCATGACGCCTCCCAGCGCGTCGATCTCTCGGACCAAGATGCCTTTCGCCACCCCTCCGATCGAGGGATTGCAGGACATCTGACCGATCGCGTCGAGCTGGAGAGTCAGAAGCAGTACCTCGCATCCCATGCGAGCCGCAGCCAGGGCCGCCTCCACGCCCGCATGCCCTCCTCCCACCACGATCACATCGTATCTCTTGGGCCAACGCATCCCTTCCTCGCCCTTTTCCGCTCCAAGAAAGAGTTTCCTTCTCGGTCTCCTTTTCTCTTTTCGATATCTTCGCTCCGTGTCCCGCGCCAAGGCCCTGGTCCAAGAGCCACTATACCATGCTCCACTCCCCGCCGTCCTCTACAGCGCAGAGGCCGAGCGGGCTGTTTTGGGATCCCTGCTCCTCCACCCCGACCTCGTTCTCAACCAAGCCTTCGAGACTCTTTCGTCCGAGGATTTCTTCGTCCCGGCTCACCGCGTTCTTTTCGATCTCATTCGAGCGATGGACGCACACCATCAGGCGGTTGACGTTCTCACCGTCCACCAGAGTCTCGTGGACAGCAAGCTTGCGGCCGAGGTGGGGAGTCCCGCCATCCTTGCCGAATTAACCGCGTCTTTTGCCAGCCATCTCAACATTGGCACCTACCTGCAGCTGGTCAAAGACAAAAGCCTTCTCCGCCATCTCCATCGAGCCTGCAGCAGCATCGTCCAGCATATCATCGATGAACCGCAGTCGACCTCTGCCGTCCTGGATCATGCCGAGCGGGAGATCTTTCGCGTCACGAACCTCTCCCTGACGCGGTCGACCGTTCCCGTTTCTGTCGAACTCCGGCGTGCCCTGGATCTCATCGACTCCTTCCATCAACGGAAGGGCAAGCTTTTTGGCATTCCTACCGGCTTCTATGAACTCGATGGCCTTACTACGGGATGGCAGAAGGGCGACATGATTGTTCTCGCTGCTCGTCCTGGTGTCGGCAAGACCGCGCTTGCACTCACCCTTGCACGACAGGCCATTCGTCAACGTTACGATGCCGAGAAGGATGCCTGGGTCCAACCGGGACACCCGGTCGGTTTTTTTTCGCTGGAGATGACGAACGCCCAGATCATGCTTCGACTTCTCGCTTCCGTCGCCTCCGAAAGCCTTCACAAGATTCGGCGCGGCGAGCTGGACGATTCTGCGCTCGAAAAGTTGCGGCGCATCTCGGCCGATGCTCAGGAATGGCCCCTCTACCTTGACGATTCCAGCGGCCTGACGATCCACCAACTGCGCGCCAAGGCGCGCCGCATGAAGGATCAATACAAGATCGACCTGCTGATCGTCGACTATCTCCAACTCCTTCGCTCGGATTCCCCGCAAGCTCGCGAAAACCGCCAGGTCGAGATTGCAGAGATTTCCAGAGGCTTGAAGGGACTGGCCAAGGAGTTGGATATCCCGGTGATCGTCCTGGCCCAGCTCAATCGGCGCGTCGAAGAGGGGAAGGCCGAACCCGCGCTTCACCATCTCCGAGAGTCGGGTGCGATCGAGCAAGATGCCGATGTGGTCCTGCTGCTTCATCGTCCGGACTCCGAAGAAGAGAGTCCGCCCACGGAGATCCCCTATTCTCTGCACGTGGCAAAGCAACGGAACGGGCCGACCGACAAGATTGCGATTCGTTTTAATGCGCTTTACACTCGTTTCGAGGACCCGGTGCGACACAACGGCTAAACCGATACGCCCTTCGCGATTTCGAATCCCAGGAATGGCACCGAGGTTCTTTTCCTCCTTTTGGAGGTTGGACGGATCCCGCCGATTGCCTATAAGCTGACACCCTACGGCTAAACACGGGAACGCCTTGCACCCCTTTTTCTTTCCGCATTCCGGCGCACGCTCGCCCTTGTCCGGCAAACTGCTTCGGCGGATGCAGCGCTTTTCTCTTCGCGCTTCTTTCCTCTTCGGAGATGCCCTGAAGGGCTGGTTACGGCACAAGGCTCCCAAGATGGGCGCGGCTCTCGCCTGCTACGCGATCTTTTCGATCGCGCCGATGGTCCTCTTCCTCCTCTCCTTCACGAGCATCCTCTTCAGCATGAAAGAAGCGCAGTCCTACCTCGCCCTGGCGCTCCACGACCTGGGAGGCGCGCCCATGGCATCCGCGGTTCAAATGCTTTTGACCACCGCTTGGCCGCCGCGCCCCGGTACGCCGGCAGCCTTATCCGCAACCGTTTCCTTGCTTTTTGGCGCCTCGGGTGTCTTCGTCGAGTTGCGCGACTCTCTCAACACGATATGGGGAGTCACCGAAAGGACACACGGGCCTCTCCTGGCGCTAATCTGGGACCGTGCTGTTTCCTTCGTGATGGTTGCCGTCGTGGGGATGCTCCTGCTCGTCGCTCCGCTGGCTGTCACGACCATGGACGCCCTCTCTCAGCCGCTCTCCAGCGCCTTCCCATGGTACCCGGCTTTTTACGATGTCGCGCGGGTGCTCACCTCTTTCCTGGTCGTCGTGTTGCTTTTCGTCGTTCTCTTCCGTGTCCTGCCCCAGGGGCCCGTGACCTGGAAGGAGGCTTTTTTCGGAGGAATGGGAACCGCGCTGATGTTCGAGGTCGGCCGTTCCGGCTTGAGCTTCTTTCTAAGCCATAGTTCGATCGCTTCGCTCTACGGCGCCGTCGGATCGCTCCTCATTCTTCTTCTCTGGATCTACTACTCCGCTCAGATCTTGTTCCTGGGCGCGGAATTCACTAGAGCCTACGCGTACCGCTTCGGGTCGGGCCGAGCCACACACCGCCGGCATCCGACATGACCGGACGCCGCGCCTCGGGTACGAACTTTGTCAGACATGCAGGTTACAGCGCTCGTGTTAAGGCAAAGGCAAATCGAACGGAAATCTTGCTCGATCCTGCCCCAGGAACCCCTCTTCCCTGCCAAAACTCCTCGCAAGCGACTCGACCGACACCTCTCTCGCGCGAAAAGTTCGTACTGGTGGGAAATCGCGCTAGAGGAATGCGGTGAGGGGGCTCGTCGGGACCGCCTGGGTTTGACGCTGCAGCCGGCCCAATCGGTAGGCGATCCGACCGGCTTCGACAGCCATCCGGAATGCCCGTGCCAAGGCACAGGGATCCTCAGCCACGGCGATTGCGGTGTTGACCAGGACGGCGTCGGCACCCATCTCCATGGCGGCGGCCGCATGGGAGGGAGCACCTAGGCCCGCATCCACGATGACCGGCACCCCTGCCTGTTCTACGATGATTTCCAATTGGGCCCTGGTCTCCAAGCCGCGCATCGAGCCGATCGGAGAGCCAAGCGGCATGACCGCGGCGACTCCCACTTCCTCCAGTCGCTTGGCCAGGACCGGATCGGCGTTAATGTAGGCGAGCACGACGAACCCTTCTCGGACCAGCACCTCAGTCGCCAGGAGCGTTTCCACCGGGTCGGGGAAAAGATAACGGCTCTCCGGGTGAATCTCGAGCTTGACCCATCGCGGCATCCCGGCGGCGGCGCCGAGACGGGCCAGCCGCACCGCCTCTTCCGCGTTTGCTGCGCCGCTCGTGTTTGGCACGAGGAGAAACCGTTCCGAATCGAGGAAGGAGAGGATATTCTCCTCCGGTCGGATTGCCCCCATTTCCGCACGCCGCAAGGCCACCGTTACGATCTCTGTTGCGCTTGCCTCGAGCGCTTCCGCCATGAGCGCATGGGAACCGAATTTACCGGTGCCGATGAGCAAGCGCGAATAAAAATCCCGGCCTGCCACATGGAGTGGATCTCTGTTCTCTTTTGGGTCCATCTGTCCACCAGTTCGATTTTGCACGGCCTTGTCGTCTTCTACGAGCCTTTACGAGGGTCCTGATGACCCTTTCTGTCCAATCCATAGCACACCGTGAGCGCGAACGACAGCGGGGGTCGTGCGACCAGAGCACGGTCGCATCTTTCCAGGGCGCGTAAGGCTTGGCCCCTTGCCACTATTTCCCGCAAATTTTGAGCCGAGGCGCCGCAAATGGGCTTGTGAGGAATAGCGGCAAGCCTTCTATTCCGGTAACCAGTCGACACCAGCGCTGCTAGGCAGCATGCCTTGCTCTCTTCCTTGCCTCAGGAACTCCTCGATGGCCCGGCGACCTTCGGTGCCGTAATCGCACGTTCGTTCATTGGCGTACATTTCCACAAACTCATCGACCTTTTCGGGGCTCAATCCCCGGGAAAACCCTGCGGCGTACTTCAAGGCTTCGCTTCGGTGCGTTAATCCCCACCGGATGCTTTCCCGAAGCAGCCGTGTGCATTCCCTGGCCACATCAATTCCCAGATCTTTTCGCAACGCATTCCCGCCCAGGGGAAGAGGGAGACCGGTCTCCGCTTTCCACCACTGGCCGAGATCGACGCAGAGCGCCAAACCCTCGTCCGCGTAGGTGAGTTGCCCTTCATGAATCACGAGCCCGGCCCCTGCTTCCCCCGAACGCACGCAATCCAGGATGCGATCGAAGGGGCGCACGATGAGGGGAAGCTTCTCGGGCCCGATTCCGAGGTAGAGGCTCAAGGCCATCACTGCGCTCGTCTTCCGCCCCGGAATGGCGATGCGCGCGCGGGAGAGTTCGTCCCGGGTCATGCTTCGCGCCGCGACGACACGGGGCCCATAGCCCTCTCCCATGCTTCCGCCGCAAGGGAGAAGCCAGTATTTGTCCCGCAGAAAGCCGTAGGCGTGAATCGAAACGGCGGTCAGATCGATGGCCTCTTTCCTCGCCAGTTCGTTGAGGCTCTCGATATCCGTCACCTCCTGGCGAAACCGGATGGCCCCACTCGAAAGCTTCCCGGCCACCAAGGCGTAGAACATGAACGCATCGTCCGCATCCGGAGAATGCCCCAGGCTGACTTCCCTCTGTCCACTCTGTGTCATCTCTTCCCTATCCCAACGGACCCACCGTGAAGTCAACCATAGGGTTGATTCGGCTTTCCTTTCCGTGTTCCGGTCGCCCTAGACTGCCCATCTCACAAAGTTCGTAGCCGAGGCGCAGCGGATGGGCATGGATGCAAGACGGAGCGCAGGTTTTCCCCCTTAGTGGTATGACGGACATACTGCGAGGAGGGAAAAAAGCAAACCCCAAACGAAGCAGACTGGTACATTTCGCAAGCCGCAGGAGAACGCTTGTGAGACGGGCAGGCTTGAATTCCCTTGGCTTCCTGGCCTCTCTGCGGCAAAAGAAGGCCAATTCAGTCCCTCGTCTCTTCCGCGGAGGAAGAATTAAGCGTATCCTATCGATTTATGCCGCTTCCCACCATTCTGGTAGCGCATCCGGACTTTGCCCGGCATCCCACCCCGCGAGGGCATCCGGAGAGCCCGGAAAGGATCACGGCCACCCTCCCGCGTCTGCGCTCCTCTCTCCCGAAAACAATCCGCTGGTTCGACCCTCGGATGGGGGAAAGCGATCTGCTTCGCTCTGTCCACGCCGAGGCTCATATCCGGCGGGTCAAGGAGGCCTCGCAGAACGGACTAATCATTCTAGACCAAGGGGATACATTTGCCGGACCGCACTCTTTCGACACCGCGCTCTTGGCGGTTGGGGCGGCGGCGACAGCGATCGACCAGGTGGCTTCGGGAGAAGCGGCCAATGCCTTTGCGCTTGTCCGGCCGCCTGGCCATCACGCCCGGCCCAACGCTCCTATGGGGTTCTGTCTCTTCAATACGATCGCGATCGCGGCCCGGTACGCACAGGGGAAACATGGCTATCGGCGCATCTTGATCGTCGACTGGGATCTTCACCATGGAAACGGCACGCAGGAGATCTTCGAGGAGGACGCGTCCGTCCTTTTCATTAGCCTCCATGAGCACCCGCTCTATCCGGGCACGGGGGATGCCTCGGAACGAGGAAAAGGGGCAGGAGAGGGCTTTACCTTGAATCTGCCGATGAAGCCCGGATCGGGCGATGCCGAATACAGGACCGCCTTCGAGGAAAAGGTGCTTCCCGCCGCCGATGCGTTTCAGCCCGATTTCGTCCTCGTCTCCGCGGGATTCGATGCTCACCGGGACGATTCATTGGGCCATCTTCTGCTCAGCGAAGATGGGTTTGCGGAGATGACGACCCTTCTTCGAGGGGTCGCCGAGCGGCACTGCCACGGCAAACTCGTTTCCGTGTTGGAAGGGGGCTATCAACTCGACGCACTGGCCCGCTGCCTTCATGCGCATCTCTGCGCCTTGGAGACCAGATAACCCCGCCAGCTTGGTCAGGGCGGAACTCCGTCCGCTGGGGCTGCTGGCTTGCTTTTAAGTCCTTCCAAGTAGAGCGTGATGGCCAAGGCGTCCGCATGGCTCATCCGATAAGGGGGCATGGGCAACCGTGGGTATTTGCCGGCGGGCGTCATCCCGGTTTCCAGGAATTGGACCATGTCCGCCTGGCTCCATCCTTCCGGCAGGCCCGCGATGGGGGGGGCCTCGCGCACGAGCGGCCCAGCGCTTTCCGTGCCGAGCCCTGGAACGACTCCTCCCTGCAACCATTTCTCGCGGAGCAGCTCGCCTCGTTCGTTGCGGGGAGTGTGGCACTCGCTGCAGAGAGCTACCGCCTCCACGAGGTACTTCCCGTGCTGGATTCGCTCCCCGGCTCGATCTCCCGGCCCTTTTTCCGACGGTCGTTCCCTTTCCGCGGTGGCCGTCTCCATCGGCTCTTCCGGAAGCTGTCGCAGGAACTCCTCGTCCTGTCCGAAGCAACTCCTTCCGAAGAGGAGCCCGATCGTCGTCACGACCAGCACGACAGGACGCGACCAACTAAGAAACACGCTTCTTCCCTCCATGCACGATGCGGCGGGGGAGGGGTCGCACCCATGCCCTGGCTCCCCGATTTTCCGCCTTCACTTGCAGGCAGTTTCCCGTTAGCCCGGCCTTGGACGCGACGCGTGTCATCGCTTGAGCCACCTCCGCTCCGCGCCCAGCCGCAAGCGCCATCATGGTGGAGCCCGCTCCGCTCAGATAGAACCCGGAGGCACCGGCTTCATAGGCGCTCTTCCGCATGGATTCCCATCCGGCGAGGCGTTTGACCCGAGCGGGCTCATGCCAGCGGTCTTCGAAGAGCCCGCTCAGCTCTTCGTATCGGCGCAAGCAGATGGCAGCAGCGATCCGGGAGGCCCGCTGCAGGTTCCAAACCGCGTCCCCCAGCGAAACAGTTTGGGGCAGGACCGAACGGGCCCACTCCGTTTCCATTTCCATATCTGGGACGAACGCGACGAACTCTAACCGGTTTCCCAGCGGGACTCTTGTCTGGCCGTCGCCGGTGGAGATCGTGAATCCTCCGAGGACCGCAGCGGCAACATTATCGGGATGTCCCTCGAGCTTGCTGCCCAGCGCCACTAGCTGCTCGCGCGAGAGCGGTCGTCCACGGACCTCATTCCATCCCATCAAGACTCCTACGCGCACCGTGGCGCTGCTCCCCAGGCCCCTCGCGCAGGGAACATCGCCGGAAATCGTGCATTCGAATGGGGCATTCGGGGAGCCCGTGGCCCTGGCAAACGCCTCCGCCGCTTCTCGCGCCATCGGTGGATGGCTGTCGGCGGAGGCGTCGACGCCGATCCGCAATACGATCCAGTTATACAAGCGCAGGGCGGCTCCGAAGGTGTCGAAGCCCGGTCCGAAGTTCGTGGTCGTCGCCGGCACGCGGACCCGGCATTCGACCGGTCCGCTCTGCTCCTTCACTCCTCGCGCAGAAAGAGAGTCCATCAACACCGTAGCGGCTGCGAAAGGTTTCATGATAACGCAACGCGCAAGGAAAAATCCATCGCCTTCGCGCTGTGGGTCAATGCCCCGACCGAGATGAAGTCAACGCCAGTTTGGGCGATCGCACGAACGTTTTCCAAGGAGACACCGCCCGAAGCCTCCAGGCGCATGCGGCCGTCCACGATGCGGACCGCTCTCTGCAACTCCTCCACGCTCATATTGTCCAGGAGCAGTAGATCGAGCGGGAGGGAGCGGAGCTCCGCCACCTCCTCCAGGCTTTGCGCCTCCACTTCGACGCGGACCAGCGGCCGCAAGCGGCGAATCCTATCCGCTCGCAAGCCCAGTTCCTTGCTCCACGAACCCGGATAGGCCGCCTTGAGCAGCGCCAAGTGATTGTCTTTCACCAGCACATGGTCCCCGAGCGAAACGCGATGGTTGGCCCCCCCGCCGCGACGGACGGCGTACTTTTCCAGCGAGCGCAAACCCGCAAGCGTTTTCCTCGTATCGAGAAGTCGAGCCCCCGTCCCATCGATCCTTTCGACGAATCGCCGGGTGAGCGTGGCCACACCCGAGAGATGCTGGAGGAAGTTGAGCGCGGTTCGCTCTGCGGCCAAAATCTGCGCCGCCGGCCCCGACACCGACAGGACCGTCGCTCCGGCTTCGACGAGCGCGCCTTCTTCGCGTGCCCATTCCATCTGCAGGCTTTCCTGGGAGACTTCCCGAAAGACGGCCTGCACCACCGGCAGCCCGCAGACGACTCCCCGCTCCTTGGCCAAGATCTCCGCGCGACAAGATGCCTCTTTCGGGAGAAAGCCGCTGGAGGTCACGTCCCCTTGGCCCAAGTCCTCTTGCAAGGCGCGGCGGACGGCCTCCCGAGCCTCTTCTCCCAGCAGATCCATTGCCCAAGGCTAATGAACGGGGCGAAAAGAGGGAAGCTCCATCCTGCCGAAAGCAGCCTCTTTCTCCTTGCGAGAGAACCATCGTCATGTCAAAAGAAGTCTTCACCTGCAGACTCGTGAAGGGCCCTAACCCCCAAGCCAAACGAGGAAGCCGCATCGGGCCTCGACGCGGGGCCCATCCGCTGAGCGGCGTCCTCCGCCGAAACGCCAACGATCATCCATGCCCCTCTCCGGCGACCTAAGCGAACTCCCCTTCCCGGAAATTCTCCGGCTGCTGCGCGATCGAAACGGGAAATTGCAGATTACGGACAAAGCCACAGGGGAGCGCTTCTCGTTCAGCCTGTCTGCGGGGAAGCTTGTTTCCGCTTCCGAAGCAGGCCGGCTAATCTCCGACATGCTTGCGTTGCATTCGGCGATCCAACGACTTTCCACCAACGAACGGGCCTCCTTCGTCTTTCAGGAACAGAGCAGGGGCTTTGGCGAGTTGCTCGGCGGCTTATCGATCCCCCTCGACCAGATCCTGCTCTCCTCCCTGGCCGCCATCCGCTCTACGGAGCGCCTCGCCGCCCATCTTCCGCATCCCGGTACCCGCTTCCGTGCGGCGGAGCAGGGGACCCCGTGGTTGACGGAAGATCTGCTCGCCTTCTGGGTCAGCGCCGAGCGGTTCCTCCGCTCCGGAGTCTGCGCAAGCGACATCGTTGCCGCCCTCGGCATCCCGCTTCCGCATGTCCAGTTCGAACTCTTCAAGCTGCGGGTCCTGGGCGTGATCGTTCCGCTGCACGCTCCTTCGCAGACGGTCACATCCGCGCCTCCGCGCAGTGCTCTCCCCCTCCCTCAGCCTCCGCCCGGCCCATCCGTTCCGAACTCAATGGCTGCTCCAGTGGCCGAACCGCAGGTCGTCCCGGAGGCCGCCCTGCCACCCATCCCTCCTCCGCCCACCCCGGTACGCTCTGCCACGGAACCTACGACCCGCTCCCAGAAGACGGCCAAACCCCTCCGCGGCGTTTTGGCTCGAATCGCCGCTGGACTCCGCGGGATTCTCGAAAAAATGTATGAATGAAACTGCGATCAAGATCCTCGTAGCCGGACCGTCGGGCGCCGGGAAGACCACCCTCATCCAGACTCTAAGTCAGTCTCCGGTGGTGAACACCGATGTCCCCTGCTCGACGGCCAACCGGTCTACTACCGTCGCCATGGATTTCGGTCAACTACAGCTCGATCAGTATGCCATTCACCTCTTCGGCGCCCCTGGGCAGGAGCGCTTCGATTTCACCTGGGAAATTCTGCTGGACGGTGCTCTGGGCGTGCTCCTTTTGGTCTCCGGCAAGGATGCCACCCACTTCCCGCAGGCTCGCCGCATCTATGACTATCTTCTCTCTCGGAACCCGGTTCCTCTGGTCCTGGGGATCACGCATCAGGATCATCCGAACTGCTGGGAGGGCAAGGAAGTCGCCTCCTACCTCGATCTGGACCCGGCGGCGGCCGTGCCCATCAACGCCACCAGCCTCGAAAGCGCCGCCAACCTCTTGGCGCGCCTCTTCGATTGCGTCGAGCGAGCCTAGCCTGCCTATCGGACGACAGGGTCTTTTGTTTTGGAGTTCATGCGGCGGCAAGGATGGCCAGACATTGTTTGGGACTGGAGAGGAGTCGTTCGCGGAACTGCGGGAGGGATTGTTCGCCGAGGCGTTCGGAGAGGAGCGAGAGGAGGGCGTTACGGATGAGCGCCAAGTTGGCCAGCAGGTTGGGCTGACGGGAACGGGAACGGTCTTCGCCCATCAGGACATCGCGTCGCCAATGATTGCGGATTTCGATCCCGCCCCAATGTTCTCGGATCAAGTTTAACCATTCTTGGGGAGAATATTGATCTGGTGGCGAGCTGGAGAGGTAGTAACGGGACTCGGTGGTGGTGATGCCGCTCTTTTTTAGCGTGCGTTGGCTGCGCACCACGATCAGGGCGCGGGCAAAGGGGAAGTCGACGGCCAGGGGCTCGATGGGGAAGGCATAAAGCTCGCGGGTTTCGACTCGGCCATGACCGGATTGGTTGTCGGTAAAGAGGGGGTGTCGGGCAAAGCATCCAAGGCTTGAGCCTCTTGGAGCAAACGAGGCTGATTTCCCTTGATCCCGAACAGGTAATCGCCCCCTTTTTCGACGATGAGACGGGCTTGGCGCCGCTGACAATGCAATGGGTCGGCCGTGATGATTTTGCCATCCAGGGCCGGCAGCTTTTCCAGCAGTGCCACCGCCGCGCTTTGTTCGCAACGGGGCGTGTCCTGCTTTTGGTCGTGGACCGCCACCGCTTGCGGGGCGCCGTCCTCCTGTTGGGCCAAGGTCAGGAGGCCAATGTGATGACGAATCATTTTGCCGTCCAAGGCCAGCGCCTGCGGCAGCAGGCCGCCCTGCCCTTGCAACCAGTCGGTGAGCCTGGAAGCGAAGGCTTCGGGATCCATGCGGGTGAGCACCTGGTAGAAGACACTGTGGCCGGGAACCGGATGAAAGCCACCCGTGCCTTTCTTGAGCGGCAAGCCCAGCCGACGGCGTTGGGGCTGGGTCAGACTGGTGGCAAAACGGGCGATCTCGGCGATCTCCCGCCGCCCGGCCAAAAGCGCCATCGCGATCAAGGTCAACACCGATCCGACCGGGTAGTGGGCGTTCTTCTTGCGCGGATCGGGCGCTTTCCAAAAGACCTCCAGCAATGAGTCGAGCTGTTGGGCGTTGACCGGCAGCGTGCCCGAGGGTCTCGCGCTCAAGCCGGCGCGGCACTCTTCGGGTAATTGGGCCGCCCGCAAGGTTTGCCGCGCTTGCGCCGAAAGAGGACGCAGCCAGAGCCGCTTGGGCCGGTCGTTGGGCAGGTAAAAATCGGCCCGATGGCGGCTGTAGCCCGCGCTGTAGCCTACCGCCTCCCAGTTGCTGGCCTTGTAGCAGGTCCCCGCATAGGCCTCCGGATCGGTGAAGCTCTCGGCCAAAAGCGGAGTGTAGCCAAAGCGATCCCGCCACTGTCCCGGCAACGCCCGCAAGGCCGCTCCCAAAGCTTGAGAGGCCAGATTGGGTGCCTGCCCCTTGGGGGTGAGCAGCAGAAAACGGCGATTTTGTACGATCAGCTTCAGCCGCTCCAGCCGCTGTACGGCGCTCCATCCAATCCACCGATCCCGATCCTTGAGCGCGTAGCAGGCCGGCCCCCAAACCAGCAGCGCCACCGCCTGCCCACCTTGGGCAATGACCTGGCGCAAATAGTCGCCCACCGATCGCCCCGCCCCCAGATAGTGGCGCTCCTTCAACTGCCCATCGAACCATTCGATTTCTTCGGGAGAACTGGCAATCGAAACTTCCAGTCCGCAATCCCTTGCCCCATCGGCTCTTAAATGGAAAAGCTGTTTCATCGAGCCTATGGCATCGAAAAAGTCGCCTCATGTCTAGCCTTTCTTTTCCTCCCTGGCGCAGAATCACTTGACCGTTCATAAAAAACCCTGGCGCGAGAAACGCCACCTCGTACTTTTCACTTGTCAAAAGAGCGTTCGCTACTCTTAATTGCCCTCACTTCTTAGGAGAAGAGCTATCTTTATCGCCGTTGGCTCCTGAGGAGAGGGAATCGAAGAAGAGGAGAACGACAACATGGCTGTTGCAGATGACTTGAATACCCTTTTGGGCCGGCTTCGCACCAGCGTACCCGAGTTGAGCGCTGCTCTGGTCGCTACCACCGATGGGCTCCCGATCGCTCACTCGATGAACGCGGGAGATGCCAATCGCCTTGCCGCCATGGCGGCAACCGCCCTGGGGCTTGGGCGGCGAATTTGCGAAACGTATGGTGGCGGGGAATTCCGGGAAACGAGCGTTTCGGGGGATCAGGGTCAGATGTATATCTACTCGGCGGGGTCCAAAGCAGTGCTAGGGGTGGTGGCGCGCCTCGGAGCCAATGTTGGGCTAATCCATCTCGAAGCGCGGGATGTAGCCAGTGAGGTCAGTCAGGTTCTAGAGCACTGATAGGTCGGGCTGGAGAGCATCCAATGGCGGCTAACCTCACTGGCGTCACCAATGCGGTTTTTGCGCATCTTCCTCCGGCCGCTCGGTTTTCGAGCGAGGATGGAGCCTTCCTCATCGGGCATGCATCGGAGTTGGCCGCTCTCGAAGACCAGTTGGTTCAAGGATTCTACGACATCCTGTTTGCCCACTCCGAAACCGCCCGCATTCTCAGCGGAGGCGAGCGGACGGAGCGGGAGATGGCTCTCCGGCAATGGTGGCGACGTACGCTCGAAGGCCCCTTCGACGCGCACTACTGGGAGTGGCAGGCGGCGGTGGGCTTGATTCATGTTCGCGTCGGGGTGACCAACCCGATGATGATCGGCATGTGGGGGTGGCTCTTGAATGCTCTGCAAGGAGCCCTTGTCGAGAAGCTCAACCTTCCGCCTCAGGAGGCCGACCGCCTGATGGAAATCTTTCACCGTCTGGCGGCCACCGTGCAGGCTGTGATTGCCGAGAGCTACCTCCAGAATTATCTGGCCGTCCTGGCTAATTCGACCGGGATGTCTCCGGATCTCATCCATCGCCTAGTCGCGGTCGAGCTCGCCGGGCTCGATCTTTCCGCGCGGGGGTAGAAACTCCCAGCCGCCTCCGGCCTGCAGGCTGCCGATGTTCTCTCAAGTTTTCTTTGCACGGGCGGCGTGTCTCCGCTACAAGACGAACCGTGATGCTTTTTCTACTATTGCAGCCGAGGCCTGCTCCGGGACCGCCGTCCCCCTCCATCGGGCAGAGTAGCGGTGTGGCGGCTTCCCTGGACCCGAAGAACTCTTGGCACTTCTCGGGAGACTGATCGTTGTCGACCTCCCTCGCGGAAATCACCGAATCGATCTTAGCGCAACTTCCGCCCGCCTGCCGTTTTTCGAGCGAGGACGAGGCTCTCCTTTTGCGTCTGGCGCCCGCCTTGGCTCCCCTGGAAGATCTTCTGGCGAAGGGATTCTACGACACCCTGTTTGCCCATTCCGAAACCGCCGCCGTCTTCAGTTCAGGCGAGCGGGGGGAACGGGAGATGGCTCTCCGGCGCTGGTGGCGGCGTACGCTCGAGGGTCCTTTCGATGCCCGCTACTGGCAGTGGCAGGCAGCAGTGGGCTTGATCCACATTCGGCGCGGCGTGACGAACCCGATGATGTTGGCCATGTGGGGCTGGATCCTGAACGCCTTGCAAGAAGCCCTCATCGAGAGGATCAAGCTTCCTGCGCAGGAGGTGGCCCGCGCGATGGAAGCGCTTCATCGACTGGCCGCGACCGTGCAGGCCCTGACGGCCGAAAGCTACCTTCATCACTATCTGCTCGCGCTCTCTCACTCCACGGGGGTCTCGATCGACCTGATCCACCGGCTGGTTGCCGTCGAGGTTGCCGGCCTTAATCCTGACGCCCAGGGTTAGCCTGCCAATCTCACCAGTCGTCCCCTGCGGCTTGCAAAAAGGGACCGGCCTGCTTTCGTTGGGCTTGGGTTTTTGGCCCTCCTCGCAGGATGTCGTCACACCCCTCTGGGGGAAACCTGCGTCCCGCCTTGCACCCAGGCCCATTCGCCGCGCCTCGGGCACGAACTTTGTGAGACATGCAGGCTAGAAGGCCCCAGCCGCCAGTGGTAGTTGGACTTCGGATTTTCCGCATTTTTTCTTTGCATCGGCGGCCCCCGTCCCCTAAAGGAGGATGCTCAATGTTTTTCCTAGCGACCACCGAATCTTCGGGGCACGCCCCCCTAGTTCATCCAGCTGCGCCCACCCTTTTCCATCTGGGCCCGCTCCCGATCACTGCGTCCATGGTCGATAGCTGGGTGATTCTTTTGCTACTTTTTCTCGTGATTCGCCTGGGAACCGCCCGCCTGCAGATGGTGCCCTCGGGCCTTCAGAACGCGATCGAGGCCTCTGTCGAAGGCTTGGAGCGTCTCACGCGAGGTCTGCTGGAGCCCAAGGTCGCCGACTGGTGCTTCCCCCTCGTCGCCACTTACTTTGTCTTTATCGCCGTCTCCAATCTGACGGGGTTGGTTCCCGGCGTCGGCACGATCGGCTTTGGGGCAGCGAAGCCAGGCGCGACCCTTCCGTACTCCGTCGAGCATCCGCACATCTCCCTTCTGCGTCCTCCGACCTCGGATGCCAACATGACAAGTGCCATGGCCGTGATCTACTTCTTTGTGAGTCTCTACTGGGCTCTCAAATACCACCACGGTCCTTGGGGACTGCTCGTTCACATCTTCGGGGTGAAGGGCGGGATGAAGGGGTGGATTCTGATCCCGCTCGCCCTCCTCTTTTTCGCGGTCGGGCTGATGGAAGCGCTGTCGATCGTGATTCGTTCGATCGCCCTGGCCATGCGGCTCTACGGCAACATCTACGGCGGCGAGTCGGTGCTTGTGCTCATGACCGGCATGTTTGGCGGGCTGGCGGCCGTTCCGTTTTACTTCTTCGAATTCGCGGTGGCGCTGATCCAAGCCTTGATCTTCACGCTACTTGCGATCGTCTTCACGGGGACTCTCTGCTCCCACGAGGAGTCCCACAAGTGAGATGCTTTCCGGCCGCGGCATCGGCCCGAAACAAGAGCCAGAGAAAACCATCTGCCATCAATCATCTAGGAGAGTGACAAGTATGATGTTCCTTGCGGAAATGAGTGGAAATATCGCCGTGGGTCTCGCGGCTACCGGCGGCGCAATCGGGGTTGGCCTCGCCGCTTTGGGGGCAGCCAGCGCCATTGGCCGGAATCCCGGCTCCTTCGGTCTCGTCTTTACGACTGCGCTCTTGGGCATGGCACTATCCGAAGGTCTCGCCATTCTGGTCTTCTTCGTTGTCGGAAGGTAATGACCAATGGGGGACGCGCTCGTTCAGCTCGGAATCGACTGGCCCAGGTTCATTGCCCAGCTGATCAACTTTGCCATCGTTCTCTGGGTCTTGAACCGCTTCGCCTATCGGCCGGTCCTGCGGCTGCTTGAAGAGCGCCGGGCGCGCATCGCCGAGAGCCTGCAAAATGCTGAGCGCATCCAGAAGGAGCTTGCGGCGGCCGAAGAGGCGCGAAGGGAGATCCTGCAAAAAGCGAATGCGCACGCTTCCCAACTCATCGCCGATGCCGAGCAGACGGCTCGGCTGCAGGGGGAGAAGCTGCTCAAGGAAGCGGCGGAGGAATCCGAGCGCATCCTCGCCAAGGCTCGAGCCCGAGCGGAGCAGGAGCAGCAGGAGAGCCGTGCCGTCGTCCGCCGTGAGGCAGGAGAACTCGTGCTCGCGCTCACCGCGAAGGTGGCGGGAAAGGTGCTTTCCGCCGAAGACCAGGAGCGCCTCCGTGCGGAGACCATGGCGCAGCTCCCTGTTACGAATCGCAGCGGCACTCTCGCTCCCGCTGATTCCCAGAGAAACTAAGGCAAACGCTGGCGTGAAGATCTCTCGGCAAGCACGACGCAAAGCAAAGGCCCTCTTCCGGCTTTGCCTAGATGGCGAGGCGCTTAAGCCGGACAGAGTCCGTCAAGTTGTGGGGGCGCTTCTCGACCGGAAGCCGCGCGGCTATCTGCCGATCCTGCAGCGCCTGCGTCAGTTGATCGCCTACCGGGTCGCCGAAAACACCCTCTCTATCGAGAGCGCGGCCCCCCTGCCTGACGAGGGGCGCTCGCTCTTCTCCCAACTGGAAGCTCGCTATGGCGCCGCGCTCGAAAAGCGCTATTCCGTGCGCCCGCGACTGATCGGAGGCATACGGATCCAGAAAGGGAGCACGGTCTGGGATGGCTCCATCTTCCAGAGATTGCAAACATTGGAATCTTCATTAACCTGAGAAGCAATCCTTTTCCGTCCTCCAATCTACCCACTCCACGACAATGAGCACATTACTCCAAGAGATTGAAAATCGCATCGCCGACCTGCGGCGGGAAGTCGCCAAGACCGATGTCGGCACCGTCCGGGAAACGGGCGACGGCGTCGTCAAAATCGAAGGCCTCGGCAGCGTGGGGATGAATGAAATTCTCGAATTCCCCGACCGCCGCGACGCTTTCGGCCAGCCGATCCGTGCCCTAGCCCTCAACCTCGAGGAGACGGAGGTCGGCGGGGTCATTCTCGGGGAATTTGCCGAGATCCGCGAGGGAGACCCGGTGCGCTCGACGGGGAAGCTGCTTCATGTCCCGGTAGGAAAGCAACTCCTTGGGCGCGTGCTCAGTCCCTTGGGCCAACCCCTGGACGGAAAGGGGGCGATCGAGTCGGCGATCTCCTATCCCGTGGAGCGGATTGCGCCTGGAATCATCCGGCGGCGCTCCGTCAGTCAGCCCGTCCAGACCGGGATTGCCGCGATTGACAGCATGATCCCCATCGGCCGCGGGCAGCGAGAGCTGATCATTGGCGATCGCGCCACGGGCAAAACTACGATCGCGGTGGACACGATCATCAATCAAGCCCGTCTCAATCGCGCCAACCAGGGGAATCCTGACTACCGACCGCTCTATTCGATCTATGTCGCCGTCGGCCAGAAGAACGCCAACGTTGCGCGCGTGCTTGATGTCCTCGATTCCCATGACGCGCTTGCCCATACGATCGTCGTCGTCGCGTCGGCTTCCGACCCGGTGACGCTCCAATACCTCGCGCCCTTCGCGGGTGCGGCCATGGGCGAATGGTTCATGGAGAACGGTATGGATGCCCTCGTCGTCTTTGACGATCTCTCAAAGCACGCGGCCGCCTATCGCCAGCTTTCGCTGGTCCTGAAGCGTCCTTCCGGGCGCGAGGCCTATCCGGGAGATGTCTTTTACCTCCACTCACGCCTTTTGGAGCGAGCGGCGCGCACGAGCGAGCGGTACGGCAACGGTAGCTTGACGGCGCTGCCCATCATCGAGACCCAGGCCGGGGATGTGTCCGCTTATATCCCGACGAATGTCATCTCCATCACCGACGGTCAGATCTATCTCGAGACCGATCTCTTCTATCAAGGCATCCGGCCGGCGATCAGCGTGGGTCTTTCTGTCTCGCGGGTCGGATCGGCGGCGCAGTTGAAGGCGATCAAGCAGGTGGCCGGCAAAGTGAAGCTCGAACTCGCCCAGTTTCGAGAGCTCGCGGCCTTTGCTCAATTTGCCTCGGACCTGGATCCCGCGACCAAGGCGAAGCTCGATCGCGGCGCGAGGATCGTGGAAATCTTCAAGCAACCCCAGTACAACCCCGTCCCGATCGAGATCCAGGCAGCTACCCTCTGGGGCGTGCAAAACAACTTCTTCGACGGCGTGCCGGTGCTGCAACTCAAGGCCTTTCAGGAGAAGCTCGTCCAATTTCTCCAAAGCCGCTATCCGGCGGTGCTCGAGGAGATTCGTCAAAAAGGCGCCTTCGATGATGGGATCACGAAGTCGCTCAAAGGGGCGTTCGAAAACTTCGCGCAAACCTACACCGCGTAGGCGCTCGACCCGCTTCCCGCCTCTCTATCCATGGCCAGCACCCGCGAAATTCGAAGAAGAATCCGATCGGTCAAGAACACTGCCCAGATCACGAAGGCGATGCAGATGGTTGCTGCCTCCAAGATGCGGCGAGCCCAGCTTCGTGCGCTCGAAGGCCGGCCCTATCACAAGCTCCTTGAGGAGATCGCGCAGAGCCTCGTTCCGCAGGCGGGCCAACTTCGGCATCCTCTGCTCAACCCGCGTCCGGTCCGGCGGCGAGCGGTGCTCGTCATCGCGACCGATAAGGGACTCTGCGGTTCACTGAATACGAACCTCTTCCGCGAGCTTTTCCGTCGGCATGGCAACGATCGGGTTTATGTCAGTGTCGGCCGAAAGGCGAGAAGCTTTCTCGCCAGCCTGCCGAACTCGACGGGGGCGACCCTTCTGGCTGCCGATTTCGAGTTGCGCGACAACCTCACGTTCCGGGAGAGCAAGCGGATCAGCCGCTTTCTCCTGGACAAATTTTCGAGCGGGGAGATCGACGCGATCGAGATCGCGCATTCCCACTTCGTCAACGCTCTGGTGCAGACGACCGAGATTCGCCCGCTGATCCCACTCGCGCCGGAAAGTCTGTCCCAGGGCCAGCCCGCAGCAGCGGCACCGGAGGTGCCGGACAATTTCGAGCCTTCTCCCGAGGAACTGCTGGATGCACTTTTGCCCTTTTTCGTCGACTGGAATATCTATCAGGCGATTCTGGATAGCCTTGCCTCGGAGCATAGCGCCCGCATGATCGCGATGAAGAATGCCACCGAAAACGCGAAGCAGTTAGTCGGCGATCTGACGCTCGAGTACAATAGGGCGCGCCAAGAAGGAATCACCCGCGAAATCCTGGAAATCGCCACGGCGCAGATCGCGCTCGAGTGAAGCCCTGCGCGGAGAGGAGAAACTGTTCATGAGTACAGGCAAAATTGTCCAAGTCATCGGTCCGGTCGTGGACCTTGAATTTCCGGAGGGAAAGGTTCCCGCGATTTATAACGCCGTGGTGGTCCGCTTCAAACGGGAGGATGCTCCCGTTGAGCTCACGCTCGAAACGCAGCAGCATCTGGGCGAAGGGTGGGTTCGGGCCGTGGCGATGTCGAGCACCGATGGGCTCCGTCGGGGCATGGAGGCGGAAGACACGGGACAGCCCATTTCCGTGCCGGTGGGGCCTGCAATCCTCGGGCGGGTCTTCAACGTCCTGGGGGAGCCGGTCGATGAGCGTGGTCCCGTGGCCGCGACGAAGCGTTATCCGATTCATCGGCGAGCGCCCGATCTGGCGGCTCAGAGCACCAAGGCAGCGATCCTGGAGACGGGGATCAAGGTGATCGACTTGATCTGCCCCTTTCTTCGGGGGGGGAAGGCGGGCGCCTTTGGGGGTGCTGGCGTCGGCAAGACCGTCGTCATCATGGAGTTGATCAACAACATCGCGAAGGCTCACGGTGGCTATTCGGTCTTTGCCGGCGTGGGCGAAAGGACTCGTGAGGGAAACGACCTCTACAACGAGATGGCGGAGGCCAAGGTCATCAACCTCGAAAACCTCGCCGAATCCAAGGTTGCCTTGGTTTATGGGCAGATGAACGAGCCGCCGGGAGCTCGGTTGCGGGTGGGTCTCTCCGCTCTCTCGATGGCGGAATATTTCCGGGACGAGATGAATCAAGACGTCCTTCTCTTCATCGACAACATCTTCCGATTCTCCCAAGCTGGCTCCGAGGTATCCGCCCTCTTGGGCCGTACGCCGAGCGCCGTTGGTTATCAGCCGACTCTCGCCTCGGAAATGGGGGCGCTGCAGGAGCGCATTACTTCGACCCGAAGCGGCTCGATCACCTCGTTTCAAGCGGTCTATGTCCCTGCCGACGACCTCACCGACCCTGCGCCGGCGAATACGTTTGCCCACCTCGATTCGACGATCGTCCTGGAGCGTTCGATTGCCGAACAGGGGATTTATCCCGCTGTCGATCCGCTTGCCTCGACCTCGAAGGCGCTTGCGGCAGAGATCGTGGGAGAGGACCATTATAACGTGGCCCGAGGCGTGCAGCGCGTTCTTCAACGCTATAAGGACTTGCAGGACATCATCGCGATCCTCGGCATGGACGAGCTCTCCCCCGAGGACAAGCAGACGGTCTACCGGGCGCGCAAGATTCAGCGTTTCCTGAGCCAGCCCTTCCATGTGGCCGAGGTCTTCACCGGAACCAAGGGGGAATATGTTCCGGTAGCCGAAACCATCCGGGGATTTCGCGAAATTCTCGACGGAAAGCACGACGAAGTGCCCGAAGGGAATTTCTACATGAAGGGAACGATGGACCAAGTCGTGGCGAGCGGTAAATGAGTCAGCTTCAGGTCCATATCGTCACTCCGGAAGGGGTGCGCTTCGCGCAGGACGCAGACATGGTGACTCTTCCCGGAGTGGAAGGAGAAATGGGGGTCTTTCCCAATCACGAGCCATTGATCACGCGCATCGTGCCGGGAGAGCTTGTGCTTCAAACGGGGGAAGAGCGGAAGGTTCTCGCGGTCGGCGAAGGATTTGCCAGGATTTCCGCCGAGCGTGTCGTGCTTCTGTCCGATATGGCCCTTTACGAAGAGGAGATCGAGGAAGCCAAAGTGGCGGAAGCGGTCGAGCGGGCGCAGCAGGCGTTGCGCCAAAAGGAGCTTGGCGAAGAGGAGCAGGCGGCGACGGCGGCCCTCCTGGCCCGGTCTCTCGCTCAACTCAAGGTGAAACGCCGGCATCGCCCGGCTTAAGTTGTGTCCTCCCCTCTCGCTCTTGCGGATGCTCAGGTCATCGGCACCGAACTGGCGATCCGATGGGAGGGTGGTAGGGAAAGCTACCTCCCTTTGGAGCTTCTTCGGCGCAACTGTCCCTGTGCCCTTTGTCAGGGGGAAAGCAGCGCGACGGCGACCTATTCTCCCAAACCGAAGAACTATTCCCCGGCAAGCTTTGTCGTGCGTTCCCTCCAGCCGGTCGGAGGATATGCGCTCCAGATCGTTTGGACGGACGGACACGCGACGGGCATTTACCCCTACTCCTATCTCCTCTCGCTTGCCGAAGAACGGGCTCCCGAGGGATGAAGCTTCGACCGGAGCCTCTGTTCTGTCCGGGGCGTTCCCTTGCGTCATTTCCCGACTCCCCCTATGCTCTCTACAACCCGTGCACTCGGCTGGTCCTGGCTCTCCCGTTCTCGAAGTGATTCGCTCCGCCGTAGCAGAGCTTCCCGTCCGGATTCTGGCCGCGGTTTCTGGAGGGCTCGACTCCTGCGTACTCCTCGATTCGCTGGTTCTGGCCGGGAAGCGGCCGATTGTTCTTCACCTGGATCATGGGTGGCGTCCAGAGAGCGGAGAGGACGCGGCCTTCGTCAGGCGGCTTGCCGACTCCTACGGGCTGGCTTTCCTGGAAGAAAAGGCCTCCTCGGATGGGCCAAGTTCGGAAGCGATGGCGAGGAGACGGCGGTACGACTTTTTCAAGCGCGCTGCCCGCTCGGTGCCATGCGGCGATCTTGCCTTGGCCCATCACGGAGGCGACCAAGTGGAAACGCTTCTCCTGCAACTGTTGCGCGGCGCAGGCTCCCATGGGCGGGGAATGCGGGAAACCGAAGTGCACTGCGGCCTGCGCCTTCACCGCCCTTTCCTCTGGCTCGAACGAAGCATCCTGCGGGAGTTCGCAAAAGTCCGCGCTCTGGCGTGGCGCGAGGATCGCTCGAACCAGGATCGCCGCTACCTCCGAAACCGGATTCGCCACGAGCTTCTCCCCTATCTGGAAGAGCGCTTTTCTCCCCACGTTCGTCGTGCCTTGTTGCGATTCTGCCAGGTGCGGATGTCCGAAGAGGAGTGGATGACCGAGCTCGTCTGTGAAAGGGCCGAGAGAAGCAGGCTAGCGATCGCGGACCTTCAGCGCTCTCCCCTGGGCCGGGAGCGGCGGCTCATCCATCTCTGGCTGCGCCGGCATGGCGTCCCCGACCTTTCGATGGCGGATGTCGAGTCGGTCCGGCGGCTCGCCCGCGGAGCGCGGAGCAGAAGGCAGATTGCTCTCTCTGGTGGGTGGAATGCGGTTCAGGAGGACGGGGAAGTTTATTTGAAACACCAACCAGTGCCGTGCGCCTCAATCAATACTTAGCCCGCTGTGGCCTCGGATCCCGACGGGGAGTAGAAGAGTTCATTCTCGGCGGAAGGGTGACCGTCAATGGTTCTGTTCAAAGTGCTCTCGCCCTTCAAGTCGAGGAAGGGGATGTGGTTGCGCTCGACGGTCGTCCGGTATGTCCAGCGTCCCTCCTTACCGTTCTTCTCCACAAGCCGAGAGGATTCCTCTGCACGTCGTCCGATCCCCGGGGACGCCAAACCGTTTATGACCTTCTTCCCCCGCGTTGGAGCAATCTCCGCTACATCGGCCGCCTCGACCGAGATAGCGAAGGGCTCCTGCTGTTCACGAGCGATGGTCTCCTGATCCAACGGCTGGCCCACCCGCGGCACAAAGTTCCGAAGGTCTACGAGGTGGATTGCGATCGTCCCCTGGATGTAGCTCGCGTCGGCACCCTTCTTCGCGGATGCCGCATCCAGGGGCGAACGGCCTCCCTCGACGCCTTCCATCTCCTGGGCTCCCGGCGCCTGCGCGTCGTGCTCCATCAGGGAATGAAGCGCCAAATCCGGTTGATGTTCCAAAGTCTCGGTTATAAGGTCGTTCGGCTTGTCCGCGTGGCGTTTGGCCCGCTCGCTCTTGGCTCGCTGGCCGCCGGCCAATATCGGCTCCTTTCCCGATCCGAGACCGAAGCGCTGCTCCACGCAGCGGCTCCGGCTCCGCCGACCGCCCGAGGGAGGCGCCGCGCTCGTTCTTCTTTATGAATCCCTCCACTTCTCCCTGGGGAGGGCGCTTCCAAGAGACGCCCGACATCCTCCTTCGGCGCTTTTCTGAATCGGTCAGCTTCGACCGGCGCCTCTACCGACAGGACATTCTCGGGAGCATTGCCCACGCGACCATGTTACACGAAGCGGGCCTGCTCGGCGCTGAGGAGCGCGAAGAGATCGTGCGCGGGCTGGAGGCGATCCAAGAAGAGATTGACCAGGGAGTTTTCCCTTGGTCGACCGATTGGGAAGATCTTCACATGAATATCGAGCGTGCGCTGATCGCCCGCACTCCGGCCGGAGCAAAGCTGCACACGGGCCGTAGCCGGAACGATCAAGTCGCCACAGCCCTTCGGCTTTGGCTGAAGGAAGAGATCGATGCCGACCGGGCAGCGATTCAGGCCGTCCAGTCGGCCTTGGTCGATTGGGCGGAGCGGGAGCTCGACGTCCTTCTTCCGGGCTATACGCATCTCCAGCGGGCGCAGCCGGTCCTCCTCGCCCATCACCTTCTCGCCTACGTGGAAATGCTCTCTCGCGACTCCGATCGGCTCCGTGAGGGCCGCCAGCGGGCGGACGTTCTTCCCCTCGGGAGCGGCGCGCTCGCCGGGAGCACTCTTCCTCTGGATCGCCGCCGGACTGCGGAACTTCTCCATTTCTCGCAAGTGGCGCACAATTCCATGGATGCAGTGAGCGACCGCGACTTCGTGGTGGAATATCTGGCCTCACTCGCCCTGCTTGGCACCCATCTCTCCCGCTTTGCGGAAGATCTGATTCTCTGGTCGACCAGTGAATTTGGATTTGTGTCGCTTCCGGAGGCATTCACGACCGGATCTAGCCTGATGCCCCAGAAAAAGAATCCGGATTCGCTCGAGCTTGTTCGGGGGAAGGCAGCCCGCCTCTCCGGCAATCTTCTTTCGATCCTGATCCTGCTCAAGGGGCTGCCGCTGACCTACAATCGTGACCTACAGGAGGATAAAGAGGCCCTGTTCGATAGTGCCGACACCGCACTCGGTTGCTTGCGGATCCTGGCGGGGTTGATTCCCGGAGTCGTCGTCCATCGGGAGCGGTGCGAGCAGGCCGCTTCCGATCCCATGCTGCTCGCCACCGATCTAGTCGACTGGCTCGCCCATCATGGGATGGCTTTTCGGGAGGCCCATCACGCGGTCGGCCGGTTAGTGGCGCTCGCCGAATCCAGGAAAGTCTCCCTTGCCAAGCTTTCCGCCGAAGACGTGGCTCCTCTGCACCCTAACCTTCCCAGCGAATGGAACGAGATCTGGAGTCCTCGAGCGGCAATCGAGCGGAGGCAGACCGAGGGCTCTTCCCGCCCTAGCTTCGTGCGAGCCGAGATCGAGCGATGGCGAAGGCAACTGCGCTCGGAATAGCCGTCGCTTCTTCCCGCTTGCGGAGGTCGGGAGCGGAACCAGAAGCGGCTTACCCTGTAACTCTCCCGCGCGAAAGCTCGCGCTGGTGAGAAATGGCGGCTAGGGACGACCGATTTGCGAGGTCGAGAACGGTGCGACTCTCCTGCTTTGGTCCGCCCGCCGTTTCCACCCAGTCCACAAGCACCAGAGTGCGAAGAGGAGTTGAACCAGGGCAAAGCCAGCCACAGGGCCGACGGCACCGCTACCGAATCCATAGCTGTGCAGCCCCTTACCCAGCACGAAGTTCACCCCGTACCAGGCCATCAGGACGCTCAGAAAGCAGAGCACGGCGCCGACGGCGAGGCCGAATTCGCCCCACCAACCGGCAATACGCCCGTGAAGCAGCGCCAGATAGCAGAGCAGCGACACCAGCGCCCAGGTCTCCTTTGGATCCCAATCCCAAAAGCGTCCCCAGGAGTAATTGGCCCAGACCGCCCCAAGCACAACCCCGGCCGCAAGGAAGAAGACGCCGATCTGCAGGCAGCGGTAGATATAGAGGGTCAGAACGGGATCGACGCGCTTCCCGTCCGCATGTCGGCGCAACCATCGCCATAGATAGAGATCCCCCAGCCCGAGCGCCAAGCCGAAGGCAGCGTAGCTCAACGTGACGCTCAGGACGTGCACCGTGAGCCAAAAATTATTCCGGAGAACCGGGACCAATGGCTGGAGCGAGGGGTCGAAAATCAGGGGCTGGGTTTGAACGAAAAGAAGGCAGAGAACCGCAATCGGCATTGCAGCCAAGAGAAGATAGCGGGAGCGGTAGACTGCTTCGAGCAGGAGTGCAAAAAGGACGATTCCGAAAGCCACCCAAATCACCGACTCATACATGTTCGTGACCGGCGGGCGGCCAGCCAGCAGGATTCGACAGGCAAAACCGTAGATCTGGAAGAGGAAGCCAGTCAAAGCTAAGGTCCATCCCGCAGCATAACCGAGTGGGCGTCTCCATGCGCTGGTGAGAGCAAGACAAATCGCTGACGCGGCGTAGCAGATCCAGGCCCACCGCCAAGGCTGCAGCTCGCGATAGGCTTCCTCGAAGCGAAGCTTCCCGGTTTTGGGATAGCGGGCGGGGTTTAGGCTCCGCAACTCTTCTGCCAGGGCCACGGCGGCGGCGCCAGCTTCATCACGCTTGCCGGAGAGCACGGCGTTCCGCATCCTCTCCCACGTCTGCTCCAATTTAGCTGAGACCTCGACCGGATAGACCACCTTCGCTTCGGGCAGCGCAAGCCACCTCCTCTCCGTTCCCGCCGGCTCGGGAACGATCGTCAAGGCGCGACCGGAAACGATGCGCGAGAAGAGATCTATCCGATCCATCAGCCCACGTACGGCTCGCTCGATCTGGGCTTTGGTCGAGTCCTCCCCCTCGGCCGTGGTCCCGCTGGCTTCTAAGCGCAACGTGAGAGCTCGCAAGGCCTGGTTGCTCCTCAACTCGTCGTAGGAAAAGCGTGAGCGGGAAGACGGAAGGCCGAGAGCCTCGCGCAGGATCGGCTCTCCAACTAGGAGGATGGGCTCCTTTGCCCATCCCTCCGGGGAGAGCCAAAGGGAAAGGAGCAGCGGCAGAGCTTCCACCTTCCCACGATCGGGAAGGACGACGCTCTGTTTGCCAGTGAGGAGAAGACAGCTTTCGCTGGCAAAGCTCGTCAGCGGCTTCTTTCTTCCATGATCCTGAATGGCGATTTGCGCGAAGTCCCGCTCCCAAGCGGCTCCGGCTGCCGCCGGGGAGAAGTAGACGGTCCAGAAAGCGACCAAACAGGAAAAACAGAGAGAAGTTGCACGCATCCGTTTGCTCTAAGGGTAATCTTCCATTATATAGTAGGCAATCTCGTAATGGAGAGAGACAAACTTCGCACCATGAGTCACGTTTGCACCGATCCCGACCTTTCGCGTCTTCTGTTTCGGAATTCATCCTCGATTCTCCAAAGGTCGTCTTCGACGCCCTGACCGGCGGCCGAACGCGGTCGAGATCTCTTCTTCCCCCATGACTCATTCCTCCTTTTCCTCGATTGAAGAGGTGCTCGACGATCTTCGCGGAGGAAAGCTGGTGATCGTTGTCGACGATGAGGATCGGGAGAACGAAGGAGACTTCATCGCATCCGCGCAGCTCTGCTCGCCGGAGACGATCAACTTCATGGCGCACCATGGCCGGGGGTTGATTTGCGTTCCCCTCACTCGGGAACGAGCGGATGAGCTCAGGCTGCCTTGGATGGTTGCTCCGCAGCAGAACACGGCTCTCCAGGGAACTCCCTTCACCGTTTCGGTCGATTATACGATCGGCACGAGCACTGGGATTTCCGCGGCGGACCGGGCCAAGACGGTTCGCGCGTTGGCCGATTCCCATGCGGTGCCGGCCCACTTTTGCCGGCCAGGCCATATTTTTCCGCTCCGAGCGGCCGAGGGAGGGGTGCTCCGGCGCGCGGGCCATACCGAGGCGGCGGTCGATCTGATGCGGCTGGCTGGGCTTTTCCCGGCGGGCGTGCTGGTGGAAATCTTGAATGACGACGGCACGATGGCCCGAGTACCCGATCTTCTTCGAGTGGCTTCCGAGTTCCATCTCAAGGTAGTCACGATCAAGGACCTGATCGCCTACCGATTACGGACGGAATCCCTGGTGGAAAAGGCCATAACGGTCTCGCTGCCGACCGTCTTCGGCCATTTTTCTTTGACCGCCTTTCGCGACGTCCTGACCGGGCAGGAGCATCTGGCTCTCACGAAGGGGAGCTGGTCTCCGAATGAAGTGGTATTGACCCGTGTCCACTCTCAATGCCTGACGGGAGATGTGTTTCATTCCTTGCGTTGCGATTGCGGAGAGCAGCTTGCCCTTGCTATGGCGCGAATCGAGGAGGAGGGGAAAGGAGTTCTTCTCTATTTGCGGCAGGAAGGCAGGGGTATCGGCTTGCTCAACAAGCTGATGAGCTATAAGCTTCAAGAGGCAGGACTGGATACCGTGGAGGCGAACGTGGCCCTTGCGTTCGCCCCGGACAATCGGGATTACGGGATCGGCTGCCAGATTCTTCGCGCCTTAGGCGCGCACCGTCTGCGGCTTTTAACCAATAATCCGATCAAGCGGATCGGGATCGAAGGATATGGGCTGGAGATCGTGGAACGCATTCCTCTCCATGGGGAGCCGAACTGTTACAACCGGCGCTACCTGCAAGCCAAGGTGGACAAGCTCGGTCACCTCATCCCGAGCGAATTCTTCGATGGGCCTTCTTCCAGCACAAAGCTCACTGATGGTTGAGCTTCCCTCGACGGACCCTTTTTGTTCATTCCGGAGCCGTTGGCGTGGGTGGCTTGGCCCCACGCTCCTCTCGGCGCTCCTGCTCCTGAGCGGAACCCCTCGACTCCCGGCGGAGGAACCCACGCAGCAGGAGTGGATTGTGATCAGCGGCGGACCGGCCCTCCGATTTTTCGAGCACGGCAAAGCGGATTCGCACGACAAGTATTGGGGCAACTTTATTCGAGCGGCCGTTGCCCGACTCGACCAACTAAAGCTTCAGGCGGAAGGAAAACCCGGGATCACCATCACCTGGCTTGTCTATCGGCCGGCCTATGCGTCTCGCAGCCGGGAAGAGAAACTCGACATTCTCTCCGTAATCGTCGAGCAGGCCAATGCCTTGAAGCTCCCTCTCTACTGGTTCGACACCACTGGCCAGCTCATCAACTACCTGAATGCGGGACATGATCGGAAAGTCATCCCGATTGGCGCCCTCGATTATTTTGGCCATTCGAATCGAGCCTGCTTGATGTTCGATTACAGCACCTATTTTGACAACATGTCGAAGGGATACCTTCACGAAAAGGATCTACGCCGGATCGAACGGAAGGCGTTTCTCCGGCGGGCGGTGGTGAAGAGCTGGGGCTGCCACACGGGGGAGGACTTTTCTCTCTGGTGGAAACGACGGTTTGGGGTCCCCATGGTTGGGGCCGTGGGACGTACCGACTATGCCACCGCGAGCCTGCCGTATCTGTCCAAGGGAGCGAAGTGGACCCAGTGATCCTCGCCCGCTGCTCTCTCTGGCTGGGCGGCCTGCTGCTTTCTCTCCTTTTTCTCTGCTCGGCGCGCGGAGAGGAGCTGCCTTCGCGGGCGGCCCCGCCACTCGCTCCGGATCTCCATTTGACGAACCCAAACGATGCTGCGGCCGCTCCAGCGACGGAAGCGGTCTCATCCGCGCAACCCGTCCTACCGCCTCCGCAGCAGGCCCCGGAGCCCTTGACTCCACCGCCGGGCATCCAGGTCGAGGAGTTTGTCGGACACCGTTCCTATGACAAGGACGGAAGCGGGTGGGGTTGGGTTAAGCGCTCCAATGAGCCTTGGTCGGCGGCCAGGTGGGTTGTATTCGAGGAGACCCCCGGAGGCGTCGTGGCGCCTTGGCGGCTGCTGCTCAATAAAAAGCGGACCTCCGACAACGATTTTGAGTATCGCTTGCGCGGCTATGTCGCTCCGTTCACCGTATACGATCCCCACACGGACGAGTTTCTCGCGGTGTTTGTTCCCGAGCGCGTGGAACTGATCGGTCCGGCTGCGGCTCCACCGGAGCACCCTGGACCTCCCTTCCATCGAGTGCGGGTTCCCGACTCCACCTCCCCGGTGTTCGTCAGGAACCCGAACATTCAAGCACCCGCCGCCTTGCGCTGAGTGTGGCTGCTATCCCCTTTTCCCCTCCCCTGGCTCCTCCTTTCTGCTCCAGCTTCCATCGGGCATCTGGAGATACTCGCCAGGGAAAGCATCGTCCTGCCACCGCTCTCCGTATTGTACCTCCACCCGGGATAGGCTTTCGCCCAGCTTTCTGGCCTCGGTCGAATAGAAAAGATAGCGGGATCGATTCTCTTCCTGCACGATTCGCTCCGCATAGGAGCGGTAGGCACTCTCCTGCGGCTCGGTGACAAATTGGAGATACCCGTTCCAGGTCTCCCCGATGATGCGGGCGTTCTTCAGGGACTGCACCTCGGCCATGTGCAACCGCCTTCTCTGCTGCACGTTGCCATTTGCGGCTCTATCGCTCGGTTGCAGAGGTGGGCTCCGAATCTCCGTATCCAGGTGTACGTCGAAGAGCAGAGGAGTGGGAGATCGAATCTGGAGCGGAGAGCAGGCGCTTAAGCCGACGACCGGGAGAACGGCGAGGAGCAGTTTGCCCAACCACGCCGGATCGTTCCGTTCCCGACGTGTCCCACAACGCCCTACCTCGTATCGTGGAGGAGAAACTGGTGTCGTAGTCGGCTCCACAGGTGGACGAAGACCGGGGAAAAACGATCCGGGCCCACGCGAATTTCCTTTTGTAGATCCGGGATTCGGAGGAAGCGCCCTTCGGAGATCTCTTCCGGATCCAGGCAAAATGGTCCGTCGGATTCCCCGAGGTAAACCCAGATAAACTCATTGCCGGTTTCTGGCTGGGCGGCAAGCTTGCAGACCGGCCGAAGAGGGATCGGCTTGGTGAGACCCAGTTCCTCGCCGAGCTCTCTCCTGGCAGCCTGGTCGTAGGTCTCTCCCGCGTGGAGATGGCCGCTGCAGGAAGAATCCCAAACTCCGGGATTGAGGTCCTTGGAAAGCGAGCGTTTTTGCAAAAAGATCTCCCCTCGGGCATTGAACAGGAGCATGTGAACCGCGCGATGGCGAAGTCCATGCCGGTGGACCCAGGAGCGCGTCTTTTGTCCGACGACACGGTCCGCGGCATCCACGATGTCGAAAAGCTCCAGGAGACCGTTCATTCCTTTACCGTTTCCTTCGCCGCTCCATCCTTCCATGCCCCTTTTTTTGCTTCCAGGCAAGGTCCGCTCCTTCGGCTCCCCTGTTTTTGGTTCCCCGTCTTCCGGCAGACAAAATGTCCGCCGACTCATCCCTGGCCGAGGCGGCCACTTTCACCCGAAAGACCCTCTCTTCGGCGTCGCTCTTCCAGGCGCCGTAAGGCGCCTTGCAGGCGAGCCAGGGATGGAGAGGCAGGAGTACCGCTTTCGGCAGGCGCGGACGGGCTCCTTACCGGATTCTCCTGCACCGGATCGGAGGGGCTGGCAGCAAGGGGAGGCACGGAAGCCGCCACTTCCACGACAACCGACGGCTTCTCGGAAGTCCTTTCCTCTCGAAAGGGAGAAAAGTTCCAGAGACGTACCGCCGTTCCGCAAATTACGGCGCCGAAGGCCGCGAGCAGCAGGGTGCAGAGGGGCAGGGCAAGGCCTACGAAGAAAAAGGTTGTGACGGAGACGGCGATGGTGCCGGCGAAGAGAATCGCAATCGCCGAGATTGCGCTAAGCGCAGGCAGCGTGACGAAAAGCCGCGTCCCCCAAAGGCAGAGCGCAAAGCCCACCGTGGCGGTCAGGAACCAGGGGAGCGGGTGGATCAGCTCTCCTTCGACGATCTGCCGGCTAACTTGCATCTGGAGTTCGACGGGCGTCATGGGTCCCACCGGAGTTGCCATTTTCGGGACGATCGCCTCATCGGTCACGCCGATCCAGACCTGCCGCCCGCGAAGCGGAGGAAGCTCATCCTCGCTCAACTGTCCACGGGTCGCCTGATTGGCGTAAACCAGATAACTGTCGTAACCCAGGCGCGGGATGGTCTTCGGCGAGCGGCGGTAACGCACGGCGATCCGCCCCTCGGCATCCACGGGAATCGTGCGGATTCGCTTCCCTCGCCGGTCGCGAAGAATGATGGCGTGGCCCAGGCGCACGGTCGCCCGGCCGAGATCCGCCCCGAGGTAGACGGCTGCTGCCTGTAGCGCCAGGGAGGGAACCAGCGCCTCCTTGACACGGAATACCAGTGGGAGAGAGAGAACCTCCTCGGAGCCAACATCGAGGTTGGCCAATCCCACCGGGTTTTCTCCGGCAAAGGTTATTCCCGGCCAGATCACCGAGCGATACTCCGTCAAGTTTCCGAGCTGGGTCGAGCCCTGAAGGCGCATGGCCCCGAGAGGAAGCGGTTCCCCCTGCTGTTCGCCCAGCAGCGCGTCCGCTGCGAAACAAACGTGGTCCATGCGCCGGACAAGCGAGGCGAAGGTCTGATCGAAGGAACTCATCTTCGTCCCCTTTTCGCTCAGGAGAACCTCGAAGACGACGCTCTGAGGAATCTGCGCAAGGAGTCCGCGCAGGCAAAGGGCATATTCGAGTCGAGGCCATGGCCATGGCCGGTCGGCCGGTATGTGGTCGATGGCGATGAGGGCAAAATGGCTGCTCTTCGACTCGGAAGGGGGAATCTCTTCCCATCGGGTGACCTTGTTCTCCCATCCCGACAGGACGCCCTGATAGGCAAAAATCGTCAGCAGAATCGACCATAGGGAGGCCAGCAGCCCCGCGACCCGCAGGCTCTTTTTTTCATTCCGCTGCAATCCGGACCTTGCCGCGGAGGGAGCCCCCTCATCCGTTCGCATGGGGCAATCTCTCTCGTTCACGATCCTGCTCCGCACGAAACATCCGTTCCGACTCGCGTTTCCACCGCCGGACTCGATTTTCCAGCGCTTGCGTCTCTTTCTTTGCCCCTGCCAAGCGCGCTCGAAGCCAATCCTCGACCTTCGGTCCCGCCGTCTTCTCCCATGTGCATCGCCCGCAGCCCCATGCCAAATCCTTTCGGTGATTTCTTAGCTCTTGAAGCGAGCGTGCCAGTGCCTTCTCCGCCCGGGATACTCTTTCGGCCAACCAGGAAAGCGTCTCTCCCTCCACTAGGGTGCCGTCATTCTGAAGGCACATCGACTCCAATAGGTCCAGGTCTCCCGCTTGGTAGGCGAGTTGGACGGCTCTCCACTGCTCCAATTGTTTCCCATCTCCCACCCCATTCACGTCAGGGTGGAGCCTCCTGGCCATGATCCGATAGGCCCTTTTCAGACGCCGCCTTCTTTCCTCCATCTCCCCGCCCTCTCGGAGCGCCCAATCGAGACACCTACCCCGCGCGTCCTTCCGCGAATCGGGCTTCCGCGGCGGCCGTCCGGAAGAGCGCCTCGCCAACAGATTGTGATAGGCCAAGGCAAGACCTTGCCCTTTGAGGCAACTCATCGACTCGACTTCAAAGACAAGCCGTCGGAGCTCATGGAGACGCTCTTCCGCTCGCGCGATCTCCTGCGCCAACCTGGGAAAGTGCTCTTTGGTCCAGCAGCGGAAACGCTCGCGTTCCACGGAAAGAAATGTGCGAATACGTTCGCGCACCCGGCCGAGCCGTTGCTGGAGCCTCCGGTAGCGGCTCTCCCACTCTTTGCGGATCGATCCCTCCTCTATGAGCAAGAGAGAGCGACAGGGCAGGGGGAGCGGCCGGGAAGACCGAATTCGGAAGCGGGACCGTTGCAAAGAGGAGCCGCCGTTGTGCAAGTACGCTGGGTCCTCCGTGTGCCAGACTAGGCCGAAGAGTTCCCTCCACAAGGCGACGGGCGGACGGCTGCGCGGCGCTTGGGAAAACGCCACCTCCGCCTGAGGTCGAGGCACAAGAGACCGCTAGGCGAATTTTCTAAATAGTGCCATCCTGTCATAAGAGCCACGGTCGACATGCCCGGCCCGTTTGACGCCGCAGCGCCAAAAGCGCATGCTCACTCCAGATTATGGAAAGCTTTGATTTGGTCAACTGTTTTGCCGCCGGCGGTCTGGTCTACGCCTTCGAAAAGGCGACTTTGGCGAGCAAGTTGATCCTGTTCCTGCTCCTCCTCGCCTCCTCGCTGAGCTGGACGGTCATCTTCGTCAAGTTTGGCCAACTTCGGTTCGCACGCCGCCAGACCCAGCGTTTTCTCGAAAGACTCCGCTGCGGATCGTGGGATCGACCCTATGTCAACCGGGAGCGATTTCCGGGCTCTCCAGAGCACGCTGTCTATGCGGCCGCCTTTCGAGAACTCCTTCGCCAAGCCCATCTCCCTTCGCTTCTGGGGGGATCTTCTCCCGAAAAGCTCCTTCCGGATCTTCTCATGAAGGGGCCTGCAATCAAAGCGGTTCAGGGTGCGATCGAGCGTGAGCTCGGCATCCAGGCGCTCGTCCTGGAAGAGCAGATGGTGCTCCTGGCGACCGCTGCATCTGGAGCGCCCTTTCTTGGTCTTTTGGGAACCGTGTGGGGGGTGATGGATGCGTTTAGCGACATTGCAATCGTGGGAAAGGCATCTCTCGCGACCATGGCACCGGGAGTGTCGGGCTCATTGATCTGCACGGTCACTGGCCTTCTGGTGGCGATTCCGGCCCTATTCGCCTACAATTTTCTCGTTGCGACGATTCGTTCGCATCTCATCCGGATGGAAAATTTTGCCGCGGAGCTTCAGAGCGAGTTGGAACGATCCTTTCTGGAAACAGGGCCATGAAGCGCTTTTCCGAGAGAATGTCGGCACGGGGATTTGCCGAGCTGAACGTAACTCCGATGCTCGATTTTGCCTTCACCCTGTTGATCATCTTTTTGATTACGACCCCGCTCCTGGAAAGCGGAATCGACGTTTCCCTTCCGCAAGCAGCCGCCAACCCTCGATCTCCTAACCCCCACTCGGTCCAGACGGTCACGGTGACTCGGGCGGGCGGTCTCTATTGGAATCGAGAGCCGATCACGATCGCTCAGCTTCCGGCCAAGGTTGCGGAAGCACTGCGTGTCCATCCGGATCTGGCGGTCGCGGTCCGGGCTGACAAAGATCTTCGGTACCAGGATCTGGTCAGCGTCTTCGACACCCTACAAGCCGGGGGGGTTCCCCAATTAGCTCTCATCCATGCCGAGGAACCAGCGGGGCACTCTCCCGCTCCTCCTTGACGGCCCTCTTCTTCCGCCATCAGAATGAAAGGAAAAGTGCCGTGACGCGCGACTCGATCTCCCGCCAACCATCCGTTCCGAGGGAGCAGCCTTCCCAGGCCCGAGCCTTCCGGCGAACCTACCCGCTGGTAGCCGCCGGCCACCTGTTGGCCCTCCTCCTTTTCCTCGTGCTTGCCAAGTTCGTAGCGAGCCGTCCTCCCCCCGCGGCTTTCTTCTCCCCTGTTTCCGTGGACAAAACGGGAGTCGGCAACTATTCTCCGCCGCAGGCTCGTTCCGATTCTTCGCCCTCCCCTGCCGAAAGTAGAACGCCTTCCCCGGCCGCTCGAGCCGAGCCGCCGACGAAACCCGCATCTTCTCTGAGCAACCCCTCCCGCCCTCCCGTGAAGTCGGTGCCCTCCGGCCCGGCGATGAAAAAGCATGGCGAGCCCCTCCGGAAACCATCCATTCGCCCTAACCTGGTAGAAGTGAGTCGCACCCTTCCCGCGGAGGCGGCTGCGGCGAAGCCGCCTCCGGTGACTCAGCGCGGCGTCGAGCCCTCAGCGGAACGGAGCCAATCCCAAACCGGGCCGCTCGGAAGCGGAGAGGGAGCTGGGTCCTCCTCCTCGAATTCTCCATCGCTTGGGCCGAACTGGTACTATGCCCTCATCCGAGACCGTCTTTACGCCGCTTGGGATCAACCTCTCCACCTTTCGAGCCAAAACCTTGTTGCCAAGGTTCAGATTTTCGTTGCCAAGGATGGCCGCATCTCTAAACCTGTCCTTCTTAACTCATCCGACAATGAGGAGTTCGACCGCACCGTTCTGGCCGCGGCCCGCCAGGTCGAAACGGTGGGAGAACCCCGTCCGCCCGGCGTGGCCGAAGCCGTTACGGTCACGTTTCGCATGGTGCACTGATTCGATCCGTCTTCGAAGGTTGGGAGCTGCGTGGGGAGCCCTCTTCCTCCTCCGGTTGGTTTTGCCCCTCTCTTCAGCCTGGAGTCAAGTGGAGGTCACCGGCGGCAAGGTAGCCGTCGCCCTGCTTCCCTTCAGCGGCCCGGAGGGGCCCAAAGCCCATGCCATCGTGAGCGCCGATTTAACCCGGACTCTGCTCATTCAGGTGACTTCGGGCGGGCGCGAGCGCTTCGAAGCATCCGCCACGGTCAGCAGCGGATCACTCACCGGCCGAATCGTCGACCGCCATCAGAAGACGCCACCAATGGAGCGCACGTTTGTCGGGAATCTGCGCAGGATCGCCCATGAGTTTTCCGACATGGTTACGCAGCAAGTCACCGGCGTTTCCGGCTTCGCGACCAGCCGCGTTGCCTTCATTTCACAGGAAACCGGCTATAAGGAGCTCTATGTTGTGGATATAGACGGAGCCAACGCCCAACGCCTCACGGCAGACCGGTCGATCAGCGCCCATCCTCGCTGGAGTCACGACGGCGCTCGTCTGGTTTACACCTCCTATCGGAGTGGCTATCCTGATGTCTATATCGTAAAACTCGACAAACGAACGCGAAGCCGAGTCGCATTCTTCCCCGGCATCAATTCCGGCGCGGCTTTTTCTCCGGACGACCTGACTCTGGCGCTGACCCTTAGCAAGGATGGCAATCCGGAAATCTACCTCATGCCGGTAGACGGTGGGGCTCCTCATCGCCTGACGCGCAATCGGGCAACGAACACCTCTCCTTGCTGGTCTCCCGACGGCAAGGAGATTGTCTACACCTCGGACGAGCGTGGAAGCGTGCAGCTTTTCGTGATTTCCGCCGAAGGCGGATCGGCTCGCCGCCTGTTGACCGGCAATGCGTATAGCTCCGAGCCCGACTGGTCTCCGGACGGAAAACAAATCGCCTATGCCGCCCGGATCGCCGGCGAATTCCAAATCGGAGAGTATGCGCCTTCCGCGGCGACAGCGGTCGTGCTGGGCAGCGAGGGAGGGGAAGATCCGTCCTGGACGAGGAACTCCCGCCACCTGGTGTTTGCCCGCAAAGGGTCTCTCTATCTCATGGATTCGGTGACCAGGCAGATCGTTCTCCTTCCCGCTGGCCTTTCCCGCTGCTCCGAACCATCTGTCTCCCCCTGAATTCCCATGAATTTATTGCCACTCCCTTGCCGCCTGGGCCGCGCGAACCAGATCGCCGGACTCTCTCTTTCGCTGGTGCTTCTCGTTTCCATCGCCGGCTGCGCCAAGCCGAAGAAAGATGGAGGAGTGGCGGCGCCGGAGGAGGAATCGCTCACCACCTCTCCGCTTCCCAGCCGTGGGGACTTTAATCCGGAGACGGATGTCAACTACGCTCCGCTTCACGCCGAGACCGTCTACTTCTCCTTCGATAGCTCGGCCATTCCGAGCGGAGAGCGCGGAAAGCTGGAAAAGGTGGCTCAGTGGATGGGCGAAAATCCGGACAGGTCGCTTCTCTTGGCCGGCCATTGTGACGAGCGGGGCACGGAGGAATACAATCGAGGTCTGGGAGAGCGGCGGGCGCTCGCCGTCCGCGAGTATCTCATCGGCCTCGGTATCTCGCCCCAGCGACTTCATACGATCAGTTACGGAAAAGACAGGCCGGCGTCCTCCGGCCACAGCGAAGCCGATTATGTTCGGAATCGGCGGGTCGAGATGGGCGTCATTGAAAAATAGCTCCTTTTTCTCGCTGCTCCCCCCGCTGCCAGGGGGATGCCGCAATCTTTGTCACGCGCGCCGACTTGCGGTATCCTACGAGGGTGGACGAGCTCTTCCCGATTGCGAGCATGACGGCATCCCCCGTGGCGCAGACCGCGCCTTTGGCGGTACGGCTGCGGCCGCAGAGCCTTGAGGAGATCGTAGGGCAGGAGTCTCTGCTCGCCCCCGGGAAGCCGTTGCGCCGCTTGGTCGATGCCGACCGGCTCGGCTCGGTGATTCTTTTCGGGCCTCCAGGCAGCGGTAAAACGTCTTTTGCCGAAGCGGTTGCGCGCGCGACGAGCCGGCCTTTCGAGCGGCTCAACGCCGCCGATTCCGGCGTACCCGAGCTTCGAAGGATCCTGGAGCGCGCTTCCCTCCATTACTCCAGGCGGGGAGAGCCGACGGTCTTCTTTCTGGACGAAATCCATCGATTCAATCGCGCCCAGCAGGACGCCCTGCTTTCCGGAGTGGAAGGAGGGGCGATTTGGCTGATCGGGGCGACGACGCACAACCCGTGCTTCGCTCTCAGCGCTCCTCTTCTTTCCCGATCGCGCGTTTTCGAGTTCGCCCCGCTGGCTCCGGCTCAGCTGGATCGGATCCTCTCCCGAGCTCTGGAAGATTCCGAGCGCGGCCTCGGCCGGTTTCGCTGCCGCCTCGATCCGCTGGCCCGACAACACTTCCTTGCCACAGCGGAGGGGGATGCCCGACGGCTCCTCAATGCCCTGGAAGTGGCCATTCTTTCCACCCCGCCTTCTCCGGAGGGGATCATCGAGATCGACGTCGAGGCCGCCGAGCATTCGTGTCGCAAGAAGATGCCTCGCTACGATCGGGACCAGGACGAGCACTACGACACGATTTCTGCGTTCATCAAGTCGGTCCGGGGGGGAGATCCCGATTCGAGCCTCTACTGGCTTGCGAAGATGCTGGTGGCCGGAGAGGATCCGCGATTCATTGCCCGCAGACTCGTGATCTTGGCCGCAGAAGACATCGGACTTGCCGAGCCATCGGCCCTGTCCCTCGCGGTCGCCGCCTGCCATGCGATCGAGCAGATTGGAATGCCGGAAGGCCGAATCCCCCTGGCCGAAGCGGCGGTCTATCTGGCGACTTTGCCGAAGAGCAACTCTGCGTATTCGGCTATCCATCGGGCGATCGAGGCGGTGGAAAAAGGAGAGAGTATCCCTGTTCCGCCCTCTCTGCGCGATGCTCACTACGCTGTCGCGGCTGGGCTGGGCCGCGGAGTTGGCTACCAATACAGCCATGACTTTCCCGAGGCGATCTCTCCCCAAGACTTCGGCGTCGTTCCAGGCCGCTTCTACCAGCCCACGAATCGTGGCGGGGAGAAGGAGATTTCGGAGAGGTTGAAGCGGTGGAGGGCACTTCGCTCGGCCGCTCCCCGGGAGCCTGCGGGGACCCCGTCTTCCTCCCAAAACCAATAATCCGCATGCAACCCTCCGGTCCCGACTCGACTTTTTTCTTGGTCGATCGGGTCCTGCTCGCCGAAGATGGTTCGATCCGCGCGAATTTGCGCCTATGACCTGGCGCTCTCCTTCCTGGTTTATCCTTGGACTTCCTCTCTTGGCTGTGGCGGCGATTCTCCTCCGGCAGTCGAGAAGGAACCTCCCCATGGGGAGACCCTTCCTCCGCCTGGTTCCGAAGGAGGGTCACTGGGCGATCCGCCCTGGCCGATCTGTTCTGAATCGTCCTCCGTGGCTCTTCCTTCTGGCTGGCTTTTTGGTCGTCTTGGCACTGGCCGGACCCCAATGGGGGCAAAACCCCCGGCAGCTGCTCCGTCCATCGGCCGACCTAGTCATCGCCTTGGATCTCTCCCGGAGCATGACCGCACAGGACCTAGCCCCCTCTCGGCTCGATCGGGCTAAGTTGCTGATTCGGGCGTTTCTCCAGGAAGCCGCGGGACAACGGATCGGACTCCTGGTCTTTTCCAACTCAGCCCAGATAGCCGTACCCCTGACCACGGATTACGGAGCGCTGGAGGATCTCTTGAGCGAGCTGACTCCGGCTAGCCTCCCCGAGGCGGGAACCGATTTCGCCGCCCTCCTGGACGAGGCATTGGATACTTTTTCCCAGAGTGATTCCGCTCATCGGATTCTCCTCATTCTGAGCGATGGCGAAGATCACGGAGGCAGCTGGAAGGAAAAACTTTCTCGATTGGCGAGGCTCGGGGTACGCGTCAATGCGATCGGCCTTGGCACAGGTCGGGGAGGGTTGATTCCCGATCCCAGAGGAGGCTTCCTCAAGGATGAGGGAGGACATCCGATCCTCTCGCACTTGCAGCCGGAAGCCTTGCGCGCGTTGGCCTCGGCAACTGGCGGGCGGTATTTCCGGGGAGACCGTTGGGTGACCTTGGCCGAGATCCTCGGCTTCGATTCCCACGCAAATGCGGCCCGATTGGAGCAGACCTTCGGTCAGGCGGAACGCTTCACCTATTTCCTCCTACCCGCCGTTCTCTGCTGGTGTGCTGGTCTTCTCTGGGAACTGCCCGCGTTTCGCTCCTCCACGTCGCCGCCTTCCTCTCGCCTCTCTGTCGCTGGCTCGAAGGTTCCTCTGCTCCTGCTCCTCGGGCTGGGGGGGCTGTTTTCCTTTGTTGGCTTTTCCCACGCGCAGCCGGATGCGGCTTTGGCTTCCGGCAGCGGAACAAAGGATGCGCTCATCCGCTGCGTTCAGGCCCTTGCGCAAAAAGAGCGGCTCTCTGCGTCCGATTACGGAACCCTTGCCCAGGAAACGATTTCTTGGTGCCGGATCGGGCAGGAGTCGGGATTGTCCGTTGGGGTGATCGAGGATGGGCTGGTTGCTGTCGACCAGGGCGAGCGCCTGAATCCCCGCCTTCTTCCTTGGGAGAAGTTGCGCCAGGAGCTTGAGGCCTACCTCAAGGCGGCGCGGTCCCCGGAAGCTCCCTTGGAAGGTTCCTCTTCGCTTTCTCGGAATCATGGCCCGTCTGCCGGCAACCGATCCCGGTTCCGCTCGGCAACGGGCGGTCCCCCGCTACAATCCGGCAGCGGGCTGTGGCAACACCCTTCTCCTGGAGTTCCCGCAGAGAAGGCTCAATCTTCGCCTTCCGGATCCTTGCCGGATTCCTCGACGCACAAGGATCGGATGGATTCTCATGCGGGGCAGCGGCCGCCGAATGCGCAGAACGGAGCCAAGGCGCGCTTGCGTCAGGTCGAGCGCCTGGACCGGCCGGCCCTCCTCTTCGAGCGCATGAGGCAAAAGGAGGCAGAACAGGTGGATGTTCCGCCGGAACCGATGGATTGGTGAGGGTGAACCGCTTTTTACGTCTTCTTTTTGGTCTTCTTCTATCTGCCGCTTGCTTTCCTTGTGCCCTTCTCCGCGCCCAAAGCGCCCATTGGCTTCCTCTGGAAAGCAGCGCCACCCTGGGTACGCCTTACCGAGTGGAGTTGATCGTCGAAGGCGGAATTCCCCAGTCAGATCCGGAGCTTCCCGCGATTCCCTACGTTGAGGCGAGTTCGGCAAAGAGGGAGTCTTCCGCCAATCCTGGGAGCGCGAGCGGCCCTTCCGTTGCGTACAGGTATACCCTGCACCCTCTTCGGGCCGGTCCTCATGCGATTCCCGCGTTTCCCTTGGCTACGGATCGTGGCATGGTCTCTGTACCGGCATTTACGTTTTGGGTCGGCGAACCCTCCTTCTCTCCTTCCTTCGCCTCGTCGGCAGATGCTTCGCTTACTCTTTTCCGGAACGAGGTCTGGCAGGGGGAGCCCTTCCCCGTCGAGTACCGGCTTCTGGCCCATGCCGGCGCGTTCCTGGAAATCACCGGGCAACCGGAGTGGACGCCCGCAGATCTGCTCGTTGACCGGTGGAGCCGCCCGGAGAGAGTGAGTGGGGAATGGCGCGGAGCCTTCTTCAGCGGCCTGCGTTACTCCGCGCTCGCGATCGCGCTGACTCCGGGAAGGCTCTCCCTTCCTTCCGTCAGCCAACACGTGAACATGGAGACGGGGAATATCGGGCATGGCCTTTTTTCCCAAGCAATCATTCGCCCTCTGGTGCTACGCTCCGCGGCGCTTTCCCTGTACGTGAAGCCGTTGCCGGCGCCACCTAAGGATGGCTTTAGCCAGGCCGTGGGCACGTTTGACCTAGTCAGCCAGATGTCCCCTTCGGATGCGCACGTGGGTGAGCCGGCCACATGGACGCTTCGAATCCAGGGAATGGGCAACTGGACGACCCCTTGGAATCTCCCGACTCCGGCGATTCCTTCGGGTCTACGCGTCATCGAGCCGACGCCGCAACAGCAAAATGATCCGGATTCTCTCTTTTGTGGCTCTTTGGTCATCGAACGCATCCTCGTCGCCGAACGGCCGGGCCGATACGTGATCCCTCCCTATCGATTCACCTACTTCGACCCCCTGGCCGGCACCTACCGGACGGCTCTGGCCCGCTCCACCGTCTTGACCGTAACCCCACGCTCCTCTTCCGCTGGTTTGCCATTGGATGGTTCTTCCTCCAGCTTGCCGACGACCCAGCCCTCCGAATTGGTCCCAAAGAAGCGGCTGCCGAAAGCCCCCCTTTCCGGGTCCGCCCGTGGCCTCGCTCCGCTAGAGAACCGCTGGCTCTTGACCGAAGCGTGCGGCGGTGGCATAGCGCTTCTTGTCCTTTGGCTCATTCTGGCGCTACGGCATGCGCGCCTGGCAGACCCCTTGCAGCGCAGACGAGTCGGATTGCGCCGCCTACGTCGGATTCATCGAGAGATTCTTCGTTCGCGTTCGGAGGAGGAAGGGCAGCGACAACTCTTTCGCTGGCAATCGGCGATTCGGGATGCCTGGCTCCTCGTCCCTGCCACGCCGGAACTGGCGGAGCTGCGGGCTGCCCTGGAACGGGCTCAGGTCGACCAAAGCGTGCTCAGGGCTTGGATGACTCTCTGGCAGGAGGCAGAGGTTCATCTCTACGCGCGAGAGGCGCCTCTTCCTGCGGATTGGGTCGAACGATCCCAGGAGCAGGCACGCCGCATCCGAATTCCTCGACAATCTTGGAAAAGGACATTCGCGCTTCGTCACTTCTTTCCCGTCCTGACGGTCTCGAGCCTCCTCCTTTCTTCGTCCTGGAGTATCCAGGCCTTGGACGCCTATCGCTCGGGTCGATTTGCGGAGTCGAGCCATCTCTGGGAACGAATCCTGCAGCGGTCTCCCACCGACTGGATCGCGCGCACCAACTATGGCGCTGCACTCTCTCAGGAAGGGCGTTGGGGGGAGGCGCTTGCCCAATGGTCCTCCGCCTTCCTCCTGGCTCCCCGAGACGCGGATGTCCGCTGGAACTTCGCGCTCGCGATTTTCCATTGCCCAGGCGTTGACGCAAGGCTGGCCGCCTTGGACAACGGGCCGCTCTGGTTCCGCTGGATCAGCATCGGCTCCCCTGCGGAATGGCAAATCCTTCTTGCGATCGGGCTTTTGGCTCTCTTTTTCTGGGCGCTCCTCCTGCTTCTTTCCCGCTACCGCTGCGCCCAAGTCGCTACGTCCCTGCGCAGGGCCCTCCTTGCGCTCGGCCTGGGCGCCATTAGCGTCGCTGCAACCGCGGTGGGGCTCTACGGACCGATGGCCAATCCGCGGGCCGGTCTGGTGACTGGAGGGTCGCTCCTTCGGTCGGTACCAACAGATGTCGAGCAGCAGAGCAGTCCGGTCTTCGCTACAACCTTAGTCGTCGTCGGGAAGCCGTTCCTCCATTGGGTCCAGGCATGCCTTTCGGACTCCCGAGCGGGATGGCTGCGTGCAGAGACCATTGTGCCCCTTTTTCGCCCACCATTTGCCCTTGGCCCGCCCCCTGCTTCTGCAGCGGCTACCGGCGGAGAGACAGCGCTTCCTGCGGCTTCTGGTCCATAGCTTGCAGGGCGGCGTTGAGGGAGGGCCAGAAGGATAAGCCTGCATCTCTCGTGCGCCGTGAAAAGGGTGCATCGCCCAGTGTGGAGGGAGTGATCTCCACCCGGCAACGATTGCTCCAGCCGGAAGCACTCGGAGCGGCTACTGGTGGTAACGCCAGCGGTCGAAGCCTCTGGGGGAAAAGGCCCGGGAAGCGGGTCAGCGAGCAAGCAGGCCCTAAGGCAAGTGAACGCTGAACAAAGGCTCGAAACGGGCAATGCGGACGCCGAGCTCGTGAGAGAGAAGCGAAGGCCGTTGTCTCCCTGGGAAGGAGAGCAATACGTGCACTGGGGAGAGCCGCCGGGGTATTGGGCGAGGGCATGCGGGCAAAGGACGATGCATCAACACGGGGAGGCCCCATCTGGCCGGGAGCTCGGGCTGGCCCCGAGCGGACCGACCCGCTGCCCTGCGAGGGGGCCGAAGCGCGGGACCAGGTGGGAGTCGGATAGGTCCATACTATGTCGTGCGCTGGGCAGCGCGATGAATCAGGAGGGTTTAAGTCCCTCCGGCGCTCGAATGAGGGGCGCCGTATCCAAAAGCGGGGGTAATGCCTCGCTGGCCACCGGCGTAAGGCGTTGGAGGACAGTGTGTCCGGAGCGATCCGGAATCCGAAGGGTTTGAGGAGAAGTATTGGGCTGTAATCAATGAGGGCAACCTCGAGGATGAACAGGTCGGCCAAAGATGGGGCAAGGTCGAGCCCGCAGTAAGGGGGCGAAGGCGTTACTCATTCACCCATCGTACCAAGGTGTTTGCTGGCGGCACGATACGGAAGATTCATGTGTGACCCCAGGAGACCTGACCGTGTCCCGGCCAACAAGCGGGTAAGCGACCCTATAAGCGCAAGCGAAGTGGGAAGCGAGGCACAGCCAGGAGTCGGAGAACGTAATAGTACCGGAAGCGCGAGACGAACAACTCGCGTGACCAGCAATGGCGGACTGCGAGTGGTCCGAGGAAGGACGTTCGTGAAAGGATCGAGGCAGGATACATCGAGATAGGTGAGCAAGAAGCGTGAAGATGGAAAGTTCCCTATGTGAAAAACCCGAACGTCACGCTTCGAGGAGACTATCCGATCATCTGGTTCTCGAAGGTCGGGAGCAGAAGGTCCACTCTCGCTTATACCCTCTCTCCAGATCGCGAAAGCCCTTTCATGAAAGCTGGATGCGGGAAAACCGCACGTCCAGTTTGTGCGGCGGACGGAGGCAAGCTCTTCAATGGGCGCCTCCTCCGACCCGACACCTGTGAGCTCGGAGAAAGTCCGAGGGAGGGAAGGGGCCTTAGTTCAAGGGAAACGTCGGAAGGAGCGAGAACGGAGAGTGGCGGCACGCCTACAACCTCCCTTGCGTGTGAGACAGGCAGGTCAGAGCCGTTCCAAGAGGCGGCCGACCACCTTTCTCGCATCCAGCGCTTCTTCCGCAAAGGCGCGCGCGCCCGCGCTTTCTTCCTCGTAGTGGCTTTCTACCCTTTCGATGGCTCGTGCCGCCTCCCCCACGGAGAAAAAGGGATGGAGGCCGTGCGGCGGCCTCAGGAGCGCCCCCCATCCGGTCTCCTGGAGAACGACTGGCTTCCCCAGGGAGAGGTAGCAGGCGCTTCGATCGCTGAACCAGCCGCAACGGGAGACTCGATATCCACCCTTCACGACGGAAAATTCCCCGCGGCTCCTCCATAAAAAATCGCGGTACGTTTTCCAATCGTTCGCGATGCCCCTGCTGGGAACCAGTTCCCAACCTGCGGAACGAAATCTTTCGGAGACATCTTCTTCTTCGAGATCGCAGGCGATGCAGAAGGGGACGCCGGTGATCCGAGGCAGATCGATGAACTGTTCCCATTCCGGAGCCTTGTTCGCAAATGTCCATCTGCCCCAGCGGACTTCCGGATACGCTCGCCAATGTGTGACGGTAGTCCAACTCTTTCCGTCTCTCGGCAGCCCAGTCCAGTATTCAAGCGCAACCGGGGGCAGGGTGGGCAGCCAGCGCACCCCTAGCGACGGAGCGTGAATTCGGGGCGAGTCCATGCGGAGCCCCACGGTCAGAAAAAGATCGTGGCCGTCGAGACCGAGATCGCAGCCGTACTTCCCCGCCCAGACCGACGTGAAGGCCGGATCGAGGTCGAGGTAGATGCGCCGTCGCGGCAGATCCAAGAGTTCCCGCCGCCGCAAAACGCCCGAGATGTTCAAAAGCAAGTCGGCTTCTTGGGCGTAATCGCGCAATGCGTCCCATTCCTCCTCCATGCCTTCCCGAAAAAGGGTAGCTTTCCCACTCCATCCGAACTCTTGAATCGCCTTTTGCCAGCGTTCCACATTGATGGCCCGGTCCGGAGGGGTTTGCTCGCCGGCGGCATCCACGCAAGCCGAGGCCGGCAGTTCTTCGACGAGCCACGTATCCCAGCCCGCCGAGCGAAAGCCGAGTGCCCATTGGAGGAATGCCCAGGTGACGCCCGCCGAGTTCTGTGGATATCGGGCAAACGCCGTCGTGATCACCGCCTTAGCGCTCATTCCCTTCTTCCCCTCCGCGTCGAATCGATTCGCTGCCGTCCAAAAAATGCTTTTCGCAGGGGCTTTCTTCTCGTTAGAGTTACTCCCATTTCATGCGACGCGTAGGCCTTGGCGGCAAGCTTTGTATCTGCGCCCTAGCGATCCTTCTCTCCGGTTGCGTCACTACGACGAACTACAGGCCCACCACTCTCGTGAGGGTCAGCGTGCATGACCAAGCTCTTGAAGTCGTGAGGGACGGAGCTCCGATACATCGTTTCCCGGTCTCCACCTCTCGGTTCGGCTTGGGCGACCAACCGAACAGCTTTCGAACGCCATTGGGACGATTCGTCGTCCAGAACAAGATCGGCGACGGCGTTCCATTGGGCGGCAAGTTTTTTCATCGGCGCTATACGGGGGAACGAGTTGACCTCGAACACGGTGCCGCAGCTGCCCATGACAGCCTCCTGACTCGAATCCTCTGGCTGCGCGGTCTGGAAGAGAGGAACCGCAACGCCTATAGCCGGGGAATCTACATTCATGGCACGAACCAGGAAGTCCTGGTCGGCCAGCCCGCAAGCTATGGTTGCATTCGCATGCGGAACCGGGACGTTCTTGCGGTTTACGATATCGTGCCTCTAGGAAGCCTGGTCGTCATCCAGCTCGATCCCCTTCCTCCCGCGCCCCGCGCCGTCGCCGCTACCGCGGTGAGGGGGCCGGCCGTCTCTAGCCCACAATCCCGAGCGACCACTGATTCTGCCCCGGTTCCTCCGAAAGCACTCCCAGTCGAGTCCAGCCCGGCACCGCGCCCTTCTTCGCCTCCCACACCGCGACGGCCGTCCGTTTCCTCCAGAAACGCTCAAAGTCGAGCGGTCGCCCACCGCGTTCGCCACCGACAGCATCCTCGCGTCGCTCATGCGCTTCGAGGCAAGCACATTGCCAAGACCTCCACTCGCAAAACCGATTAGGAGCGTCCTTGCAGGCTTCTCGTCTGCGGGCTGCGTCACCTTGTGAGGCTGTTTCTTTCCCTCCGTTTTTGCGTGACAATTTCTTCTCCCTTTGCGAAGAAGCCATCCTCAAACTTCCTGAACGGAGAAGGGCATGTCGCAACATCGGAGTCTTCGCAGCGGTTCGCTGCTCGCAGCAAAGAGGAATGTGTTGAAACGGTTGGAACGGATCGCGCTTCTTAAAAAGCGAGGCCGATGGAAAGATGGGATGCGCGTCTTTGGTCTTCCGAAGACCCGTCCCGTGTAAACCGCGTCGGGATGAGAGACCCGTGCCGGAAAAGCCTCTCGCCTTGTCGGTGCGGAGCGGTCGCGCTTTTTATTGTCCTCTTCCTTTTCGCCTTGGCGGAGGCCAATGCCGCGAAAGTCAGGGCGATCAACGTCTGGGGGCACAAGATTGCTGCGGGCATGAACCTGCGCGAGGTGGAAGCCGCTCTCGGCAATCCTATCGCCTCAGTGGAAACGGAAAGCGTCTTCATCGAGGCTTACGGAATCTCGGAAGTCATGGGCCACCCTGTTCCCCTCCCCAGCCGGGGGCACAAGCAACTCCGTACCTGGGTGCTGATTTTTGAGCGCAAGACGAATCAACTCGTAGCGTCGATGGCGCTGGTCGACGACGTCCGCCAGGAGAAGCCGCGCTAGCCGGGTCCATTTCGCAAGCCACAGGAGAACGCTTGTGAGAAGTGGCGGCTAACTCCCTATTGGGGGGGGCCGGAGCGATTAGAGGGCAACCATACGTAGTCGGCGAGCGGACGGTCGACGAATTCGAGCGCGGAGTGGGGGAGGGACAGAGAGTGACCCGGGCTCCCGGCGACGAAAAGGTCGGACTTTCTTCTCGTTTCCGGAGGAGGAGCCAGCAGGAGAATCCGCCGAGGGATGGGCAATCGCCAATTCACGTGCTCGGGCAGGCCCAGCCCGAAACGCAGATGACCCGCTCCGCAAACGACCAGCGCACGACCCTCTTTTTGCCGACTCTCGGACATGGCCCGGGCGATACGCTGGGCCATCCAGTCGTCGCGGACTTCTTGGGCTTCGGCGGCTTGGCGGAGCCAAGCATGTCCCATCCCTGGGTGAATCGGTAAGAAGAGTCGGAGCAGGCGCTGATAGTCCGGGTCGAAACGTACGTGATCCAAGCGCAAGCGCGTCTTTTCTGCGCTCGGCAGCGATTTCCACCCTCGCCGAGCAATCCAGTGAAACAGGGGAGCGGGGCCGTCGAGCCCAAAGATCCGAACCCGCTTTTCGCGGGCCAAAAGGCAGAGACCCCGGTAGTCTTGGTAGTTGCTCCACTTTGTTGACCAATCGATTTGCCTCGCGAGTTGGTCGAAGGAGAGATCGCCCGCCAGGAAACAGGAAAGGATCGGTTCGTCCTTTGATTCCAGGGCCTCAAGAAAAAGGGAGACGGGCTCTTCTCCGGCGACGAGCTGAGAGAGGAGTTCTGATTCCACCTCGTGATGGGAGCGGGCGGTATGCTTCTCCCCGACGTAGATGACCCGGACTCTCCGCAGGTCGGAGAGGAGGGCTGTTTGGGAAACAGGCTCTCCGGCCAGCAGATCGAACCATGACTCACCTATAGCTCCTTGGACGCAAAAGTGGAAACCAAGCGAGAGCAAGGCTACCGCTTTTGGAAGAGGAACCAGGCGGGCGATACTCCTCCGAATGCTTCCCCTCAAGTGGAGGGGAGCGGACGTTTAGCCGGGCGTGGAAAGGCGCAGCGTCCGGATCGCCGCGATCCGTTCCGCACTCCGAAAGGGATCGCCTAGCTGGCAGACAAAGCGCTCCACGTCGTCAAGCAAGCTATCGGAAAAGGAACGCCACTCCCACTGAAGCAAAAGAACCATTAATCGGCGTATGCCGAATAGAGCGAGGGAATCGCCCGAGAGGTTGGCTTCTGCAGCAGCCAATCCCTCGGAGAGAGATCCCATGCCAAAGAGAACCCACAGGATCAGGTACGCAACGGGTCCGTATCCACTCTCCGCCCGGAGCCGCTGACAAAGGGCTGCTCGAAAGCGCGGACGCTCCTCCGCGGTGGTCAGGCTCGAGTAGAGGCGGAGCAGAGACTCCCCGTTGGGGGAGACGACCTGTCGCCCGGAATTGGCTCGGAGTTGCGGCTGCTCCGAACCCGGCTCCCGTTCATTCTCGCTTGGCGCCGCCACGCTTCCCAGGTGTTCAGGACCGCGTGAGCGAAGCTCGGCGAACTCAGAGTGGAGCACCGAGACGATTTGTTTTTCCATCGGGTCGGAAATTTGAAACCCGGGCTCGTGCGGAGGTGCAATCTCGCCGAGGATCGTCGCCAGTGGACGAAGCACCAGATGGATGGGAAGGGAGTCCTTGTCCTCGCCCTGCAAAGTACAGGCCATCCAGAAGTCGATGGCCGCTGGCGGTCTAGCGCGTATGCCGATCTCCAAGGAGAGATCGACCGCTTCTTGCGGCAGAACCTCGATTTCTCGGTTGGCCGGCCCTTGGGAGGAGAGGATCGAGTGATAGCAGAGAGCGGAGCCAGTACTAGAGGAAATCAAGCGAAGGTCATGCAGCCTGAAGGGTTTGCGTGTGTGGTTGAGAAGCGAGGCAGCCGCGCAAAGATAGCTGAGCCCTGGTTTTTCTGGTGGAAGCGCGGTCCACCAGCAACGCTCTTTTTTCCATTTTACCTCAAGGCCGGGCCGCTTGGTAACCGTGTAGATTAGGGGGCTGAGGCGATAGAGATTTTCTCGTGCCGAATCGACGGCCTTCCCGAAGGCCTCTGCGGAGATACACTTGTCGAGCCATGCGAACGGATCCGATGACGCTCGACTCTCCGGCGCGGAAGGCTTGGAATCCCCCATTGGTGGATTCTCCTGCGGCGACGCCTGGGATTCGGCGACTGCCGGCTTCTCTTCCGGCGAAGATTGGGATTCGGTGATAGGAGGATTCTCCTGCGCCGGCGTCTGCGATTCGGCGACTGCCGGCTTCTCTTCCGGCGAAGATTGGGTTTCGGTGATAGGAGGATTCTCCCGCGGCGGCGCCTGGGATTCGGCGATTGCCGGCTTCTCTTCCGGCGAAGATTGGGTTTCGGTGATAGGAGGATTCTCCTGCGGTGACGACTGGGACTCATCCATGGCTGGGTTCTCCTGCGGTGAAGATTGAGACTCGGCGATTGCTGGCTTCCTCGGTCGTGACAACTTTGGATTATCCATGGCTGCCTTCCTCGGTCGTGACAACTTTGGATTGCCCATGGATGGCTTCCTTGGACGTGACAACTTTGGATTATCCATTGCTGGTTTCCTCGGTCGTGACGAATGTGAATCGCCCATGAGTGTCACGGCTATCCGATCGATGTTCGTCTGTCAATCGGTTTCCCTCACCTTATGTCGTAAATGTCGTAAAGAAGTGTCCGCAGTTGACTTATGGGAGCCGAATGGCCTCAACCTGCAAGTCTCACAAGCTTTCTCCTGCGGCTTTTGCGAATTGGACCCGACTGCTTCATTGGGGGTGGGCTTTTGGCTTTCCTCGTGCGATGTCGTCATACAGCTCCGGGGGACAACCGGCTCCCGACCTGGCATCCAGGCCCATTCGCCGCAGCTCGGATACGAGCTTTGTGAGCTAGGCGGGCTGGGCGCCTTGGGTAGAATAGAGGAAGCCAAGCGAGAACATGGCTTCCTCTTCTGAAGGCGATCCCAAGCTGGCGAGAGTCCTCCGAATGCTCCCCATCAAGAGCAGGATAGCGGAACTTAGCCAGGCGTGGAAAGGCGCAGCGTGCGGATCTCGGCGATCCGTTCCGCACTCCGAAAGGGATCGCCTAGCTGGCAGACAAAGCGCTCCACGTCGTTAAGCAAGCTATCGGAAAAGGACCGCCACTCCGACTGAAGCAAAAGAACCATTAGTCGGCGTATGCCGAATAGAGCGAGGGAATCTCCGGAGAGGCTGGCTTCTACAGCAGCTAATCCCTCGGAGAAGGATCCTATTGCAAAGAGAACCGATAGGATCAGGTACGCAACGGGTCCGTATCCACGCTCAGCCTGGAGCCGCTGGCAGAGGGTGGATCGAAAGCGCGCTCGCTCCTCATCGGTGGTCAGGCTCGAGTGGAGGCGGAGCAGAGACTCCCTGTTGGAGGAGACGTTCTCGGTAGGCGCCGACACGTTTCCTAGGTGTTCGGAACCGCGCGAACGAAGCTCGGCGAACTCAAATTGGAGCACTGAGACGATGTTCTTTTCCATCGGGTCGGAAATTTGAAACCCGGGCTCGTGCGGAGGTTCAATCTCGCGGAGGATCGTCGCCAGTGGGCGAACGACCAGATGGATGGGGAGGGAGTCCTTGTCCTCGCCCTGCAAAGTAGAGGCCATCCAGAAGTCGGTGGATGCCGCTGGAGGTGTGCCGCGTATGCCGATCTCCAGGGAGAGATCGACAGATCCTTGGGGCGGAACCTCGATTTCTCGGTTGGCCGGCTCGTGGGAGGAGAGGATCGAGCGATAGCAGAGAGCAGAGCCAGTACGGGAGGAAACCAGCCGAAGGTCGAGCAGGCGAAAGGGTTTACGCGTGTGGTTGAAAAGCGAGCCAGCCGCGGAAAGGAAGCTGACCTCTCCTTTTTCTGCCGGAAGGGCGGCCCACCAGCAACGCTCGTTTTTCCATTGTACCTCGAGACCGGGCCGCTTGGTGACAGAGTAGATCAGAGGGTTGAGCCGATAGAGATTATCCCGTGCGGAATCGGCGGCCTTCCCGAAGGCCTCTGCGGAAATCCACTTGTCGAGCCATGCGAACGGATCCGATGACGCTCGTTTCTCCGGTGCGGAAGACTTGGAATCAGGCATTGCTGGCTGCTGCGGCGGTGAAGACATTGAATCGGCCATAATTTTTCCGTCTATCCGAGCAGTGGGTGCTTGTCAACCGATTTTCTTTACCCTGTGCTGCAAATATCGCAAACAGGTGAACGGAGCCATTGCGGGCGCGAGGAAGCGACGGCTTTGGTTTCGAGAGTGGACTCGTTCGTGGGAATTTGGCGTGAATGGGTGGAGAGGAGGGGAAGGATTGTGGGGATGAAGGCGCAGGAAGTGATCCTACGACGGATGGCCGGAAGGAAGAGTGCGTTGGACACGGCAGAAGTCTCTGGGTTGAGATAGTCTGCATGGCTCACAAGCGTTCTTCTGCGGTTTGCGAAATCGACCCGCACACAAAATAGCGGACACTACCCAAAAAAGCGGACGCTACCTCGTTGAGACTTGAGTTTTTTGCCCCTCCTTGCAGGATATCGTCCTGCCGCACCGGGGGAAAACCGGTGCTCCGCCTTGGATCCAGGACCATTCGCCGCGCCTGGGGTGCGAATATTGTGAGGCAGGCAGGCTGGCTGTCGAGCAGGGTGCAGTCTCTCCACGGGAGACGAGAAGCTTGCGCGAATGGCAATTGCCATTGTTGCTTGTTGCTCATGACTGGTTCGCATACGATGCGGTGACGAGGCGACAGCCTCGATGAGGTAGGGAGTCGAGTATGTGGCTTGTTCGCACCGCCCTCCAGAAGCCTTATTCGGTTGCGGTGCTGGCGATCCTCATCGTCTTTCTGGGGTTTTTCTCCATCCGGAAAACCCCCACCGATATCTTCCCGGAGATCGATATTCCCGTCGTGATCGTGGCTTGGCAATACCTGGGCCTGGTGCCGACCGACATGACCAACTACGTCACGACCTACAGCGACTATCAGATTGCCAACTTTGTCGATGGCGTCAAGCGGGTCGAGTCGAACGTCTTTTTCGGCTTCTCGGTCACGAAGGTCTATTTCCAGCCGCACGTCAACATTGCCATGGCCGTCGCCGAGATCACGGCGGTTCTCCAACCGCTCCTTAAGCGAATGCCGCCGGGGACCACACCTCCGTTGATCTTTCGCTTCAATGCCTCATCCGTGCCGGTCGTCCAGATCGCCGTCTCCAGCCCCGTCCTTTCGGAAGCGAAACTCTACGACTATACGGTCTGGCAGCTCCGTCGAGACCTCCTGGCGGTTCGCGGAACTCTTCTCGTTCCCCCATGGGGAGGAATCGTCCGGTGGATGACCGTGGATTGCAATCCCGACCAGCTCTTGGCCCGGGGCCTGACGGCGCAGGATTTGCTCAACGTCGTCAACGGGCAGGTGATCGACTATCCGTCGGGTGATGTGAAGATCGGGGATCGGGATTATTTTGTGACTCTCAACAACGTCCCAAAGGACATCTTCGAGGTGAACAACTTTCCGGTGAAGCTGGTGACCGATCCTAATACGTCGATCGTTCGAGAAAATATCAACGACCGGGTCGTCTATGTGCGCGATGTCGCCAATGTTCATGATGGCGGCGTGCCGCAATGGAATCTGGTCCGCCTCAATGGACGGCACGGAGTCCTGATGACGGCGCTCAAGATTGCGGGGGGCTCCACCATCCAGATCGTCGACCAGATCAAAGCGCTTCTGCCCGAAATTCGGCGGGCCAATCCCAAGATAGAGATCCGAGAGCTCTTCGACCAGTCCGTCTACGTCAAGGCGGCGATCCATGGGGTGCTCAGCGAGGCGGGGAGCGCGGCTTTGCTGACCGGGGCCATGATCTTTCTCTTTCTTGGCAGCTTCCGAACCACCTTGATCGTGCTAACGTCCATTCCGCTCTGTATTCTTGTTGCTTTGTTCGCACTCAGCAGTCTCGGGCATACCCTCAATCTGATGACCCTTGGAGGGCTTGCGCTCGCCGTCGGCATCCTGGTGGACGACGCGACCGTGGCGATCGAGAATATTCATCGCAATCTCCAGTTGGGTAAGCCCTTTCGGCAGGCGATCCTGGATGGGAGCCAGGAGATCGCTGCGCCCGCTTTCATGGCGACCCTTTCCATTTCCGTTGTCTTCACTTCCGTAATCTTCCTGGAAGGCCCGCCCCGCTTCCTGTTCATCCCCATGGCGTTGGCTGTTGTCTTTTCGATGCTTTTTTCCTATTTTCTTTCCCGGACCCTCGTTCCCGCGATGGCACTACTCTTGCTGCGCGGGGAATCCGAAGGCGCCGAACAGGGACGGGACTCGGCACTGGGGCGGTTCAACGAGAGGTTCAACCGAGCGTTTGACGCGTTCCGTGAACGATACGCACGCATGCTCGGTTCCTTTCTCGTTCTCCGTCGGCGTGTATTCGATACCGCGGCCATTCTCTTCCTCGTCACTCTGGTGGCGGCGCTCTGGATAGGGCGTGACTTCTTCCCGGTTGCCGATGCCGGCATCCTGCGGCTCCACGTCTATGCCCCTACCGGGACTCGGATCGAGGTCACCGAAGAAATTTTCTCCGATGTGGAAAAGGTCATTCGAGAAGTTGTCCCGCCTGAAGAACTGCAGACGATCGTCGACAATATGGGTCTTCCGATCTACTTCATGGCGACCTTGGCGCTTTCCGATTCGATGAACGAAGGGGTCTTCGATGGCGAGATCATGATCCAGCTCCGGGAGCACCACCATCCGACCGCTCAATACGCAAAGCGGCTGCGAGAGCTTCTCCCGCAGCGGTTGCCGAGCTGCGAGTTCTTTTTTCAGCCGGCGGACATGGTCAACGAGGTGCTCAATTTCGGAGTTGCTGCTCCGATCGATATTCACGTGAGCGGCTTGGACCTCGACCTAGCCTACAAGTTCGCCAGCGAGATCCGCGATCGGGTCCGATCGGTGCCAGGGGCGGTGGATGTCCATATTCACCAGCGGATCGATTATCCCACCTTGCATCTTGAGGTCGATCGGGTCCGGGCGGTCGAGATGGGATTGAAACAGGTGGATATCTCCAACAATATCCTCAACAATCTCTCTTCCAGCTTCATGGTAAGCCCGACCTATTGGGTCGATACGCGAACGACCATCAACTATCCCTTTTTGGTCTTCACCCAGCAGCGAAAGATCTCCTCGATCAACGATCTTCTCAACGTGACGCTGGCCCCCACGACTACGGAGACGGTCCCTCCGGTCGCATCGACGCAGACTCTCCTTGGCAATGTGCAGAATGCGGAGTTGCTGGCAAACGTTGTGCGGCTCAAGGAAGAATCCCAGCCGGCCATGATGAGTCGCTCCACGATGAAGCCGGTCTTCGACGTGTTGGCGAACGTTCAAGGCCGGGATTTAGGTGGATTGGCGGAGGATATCGAAAAAATTCTGCGAGATTTCAGACACAAGCTGCCTCCCCTCTATCGAGCTGACGTCATGGGCCAGGTGGTCAGCATGGGCGATGCGTTCCGCGAGCTCGGGGTCGGTGTCCTCTTTGCGATTGTGCTCGTCTACCTGCTGCTCGTCACGAATTTTCAATCGTGGCGGGAGCCTTTCATCATCCTATCGGTATTGCCCATCGGAGCATGTGGGATCATCTGGATGCTCTTCTTGTCGGGTACCACTTTTAGCGTTCCCGCCTTGATGGGCGCCCTCATGACAGTGGGGGTGGCGAGCTCCAACAGCATCCTGTTGATCACCTTTGCCAATCAGCGCATGGCGGAGGGACTATCAGCGGTCGATGCGGCTGTGGAGGCCGGCAGGATTCGGCTTCGCCCTGTCTTGATGACAGCCGGGGCGATGATCGTGGGCATGCTTCCCATGGCTTTGGGAGTGGCAGAAGGAGGGGAGCAGTACGCGCCCTTGGGCCGTGCGGTCATCGGGGGGCTGCTCTTCGCGACCGTTGGCACCCTTGTCTTCGTCCCCGCGGTGTTTGCTTCGATTCGAAGCCGTGCGGTGGCGAGGCAGCGGTAGACGGAAAGGAGGGAAAGTTGCGAAAAGAGCCAGCTTTCTCTCGACGGATCTTCTTGCGGTTCGTGCCTCGGTTGCGGCCAGGAGAGATCCCGAGACTTTGGGGCCGGATCAAGGAATCCACGTGGGACTTGGCGCGGAAACGGCATCCCGCTTGGATCGCGGGAGGAATTCTGGCCCTTTTGTTGGGTGTGGGCCTGATCGAGCGCGCGTTCGACTGGGCGGCTCTCCAACGCCTGATCGAGGAGAGCAAACAGATCTACGTGGAGCTCGTCCGTCCCGAGCCGACGCCTGCGTCGATCCCGCTGGCCTTGCCGGGCACCACTCAGGGCTTCTACGAGACGCCGATTTGGGCACGGGTAAGCGGATATGTGAAAAGCTGGTATCGAGACATTGGCGAGCGAGTGAGGGAAGGAGACCTGCTCTGCACGATCGATGCTCCGGAAGTCGACCAGACAGTAGCTAACTTACGAGCAAAGGCGGAGATTGCCCGAATCAACTACGAGCGTTGGAAGGCGCTCGTGCGAACCCGGGCGGTATCCCAGGAGGAGTACGATGTACGGAGGACCGGGTACGATTCGGCGCTGGCTGAGCTCAACCGCTGGATCGCGTGGCAGAAATTCGAAAAGGTGACCGCTCCCTTTTCGGGCGTAATTACTGCTCGAAACATCGACATTGGAACCCTCGTCGCGGGCCAAGGCGAGTTCCCGTTTGGGGCGATGCGACAGCTCTACCGGATGGCGCAAATCTCCCTTTTGCGGATCTACGTGGCCGTTCCCCAAGCCTACTCGTTTGCGATTCATGAGGGGATGGCGGCGAAGGTGGCGATTCCGGAGATGTCGAATGCGCTTCGGGATGCCCGGGTTGTCCGCACCTCGATGGGACTCGAGTCGGCCTCGCGGACCCTGCTAACGGAGGTGGATTTGCCGAATCCCGATGAGAAACTCTTGCCCGGGCTCTACGTGCGGGTCACTTTCCAAGTACCGAGCAGCGCTCCCTTCACCCTGCCCGTCAACACGGTCTTCGATCGCCCCGACGGTCATTATATCGTCGTCGTCGATGCGTCCGATCGATGTCATCTCCGGAAGGTTGATCTCGGGAACAACGACGGATACAAGGTAGAGATTCTTTCCGGCATTCAGGCAGGGGAACGCGTGGCCTTAAGTCCCCCCGACCGCGCGAAAGCGGAAGGGGCTGCCGTCACGGTCGTCTCGGGGCGAGAAAGCCCTTCGGTCAAAGTCCGAGGGAAATAAATAAAGAAGGCCTGAGCGTCCACCGTGCGAGAAAGGGGGTCTGTAGCTCAATCGGTTAGAGCAGGGGACTCATAATCCCTTGGATGCGGGTTCGACTCCCGCCGGACCCACCCGCCCGAGGGAGGAGACGGGAAGGCGGCCTCGTGGGGGACAAGCCGCAGGAGAAAGCTTGTGAGAAATGGCGGCTAGGCTAGGGCACCACGGTGAGGGACGTGGCTGCCGTGACTTCCGGGTAGCCGGCCAACGTCATCTCGACGCGGTAGGCTCCCGGAGAGAGAGGATGGTCCAGGTCTTGGATCGGCAAAACGTCGGTAAAGGTAAGGCAATCGCCAGGGTCGAGCATCGACATCCCCTGGATCGGCAGGAAGTCTTTGTCCGCCGACCAGACGTAGATCGGCTGATTGACGGCATCCCGCAAGACAAAATCGTAACGTTGCGCATTGGGGAAGCGGAACGCATAAGTTCGCTTTCCCTTGTTGAGTACCTGGAACGTGAGCCGAAGCGCAACCGTGTCGAGCCGATCGTGGAGCGAGGCGAGGGAGAACGGGTTGCGCTCCACCTGCAGGCGGGCTTCCAGATTGTGAAGATTCACCTGATTGGCCTTCTCGATCCTTTTCGGATCGCCGAAGCGAAGGGAAAAGAGGCTCCAATGTTTCCTCGGCGTGTCGTCGATGATGTTGGGATGCGTATTCTTGCTTGGGCTTACATCGATGGCCCAGGCCGGAGACAGGCCGAGCAGGAAAACGACCAGGAACCAGCCGCGTTTCACCTCCGTAAAGTTTAGCGCATCCGAGGCTGCCGTCTACCCATTTCTCCCGGGCTTCGCCGCAGGTTTCTCTTGCTCGATGAGGTGGGTTGAGGGCTAATTTCCCGAAGTGGTGGCGACTGCCAAACAGTGGAACCTCCCGAACAAGATCAGCCTGGGAAGGCTATGCATCTGCGGGTTGTTTGTCGGGGATGTCAGCGTGCCATGGGCCTACTCCGCCACGACGGCACTCATTCTTTTCGCGGTAGGAAGCCTGACGGATTGGGTCGACGGATGGGTCGCACGGAGGCAGAACCTCGTCAGCGACCTGGGAAAGCTCCTGGATCCCCTGGCGGACAAGATCTTGATCAGCACCGCCTTCTTGGTCCTGCTCGAGCGCGGAGTCGTTCCCCTGTGGGCGGTGGTTGTCATCATCGCTCGCGAATTCCTGGTAACGGGACTCCGGGCGCTGACCGCCGCACAAGGAGCGGTTCTCGCTGCCGCCGCGTCGGGGAAGTGGAAGACCTTCGCGCAAATGCTCTATGTTCTGTTGGTGCTCACTCAAATGGCCCTGGTCGAGATAGGAAAGGGAGGAAAGCAAGTCGCCGCTCCTCTGCTGGAGGTTCCCGCTTCCGTGTTCCTCTGGGTCGCGGTCGGGATCACCTTTGCTTCCGGCGTCCTCTATTTTTATCGTTGCCGCGCACTGGTTTTTTCTAGAGAAGGTAAGGAGGGAGGAGGGGAAGAGGATCTTGGTCGCCGACCTTGTTCATCCGGCTCTGAAAATCGAATGGCCCGCCCTTAAAGAGGCGGAGCCCGCCGTCCGGGCGCTCGGAGAGGGATTGCAGTCTATCATTCTCCGAAAGGGGGGCATTATGGAGAGGCGTGGCGGTTTCACGACGCGGTACGCCGATTTCTGGCTTTTGCCCACCCGCTTCCATGCCCAGGCGGAAAAAATGCGCCCAGAGTTCCGCTTCCTGGCGGAAGGGCGGGATGGAACGAAAGCGGAAGCGGCGGAACTCCAGTATGTGGCTAAGCTCGTGTGGTCGCGATGGATCGCCGATTGGACCCCGATCCGTCGACTAAGCCGTTTGCAGCTCTGGGAGGAAGAATTGCTACGGGAGAGATTTGCCTACGGGGGAAAAGAAGGGTTACATCTCTTGATGTTGCGAGTCTACAGGAGCGCGAAAGTGATCTGTCCCTGGAAGCGCGACCTAGGCGGATGTCGTTCTTGGGTGGCGTTGCGGCATCCATGGAGCGAGGCCTTAGTGCCTGTGCTTTCCGATGGGCAATTCGGCGCGCGGGAGCGAGAGGCGCTCGCCGCCGTCGCAGGCGGCTGAGGAAAAGGATCCCGAGTTTCCGGCGTGCAGGGGAGCCGGGAGTGCAGATAGCGAAAGAGGTCTCACCGCGATTGTTCCTTTCCGCGCAGCAGGAAAACCAGAAGAAGACAGGGAGAGAGGGAATGAGCGAACTTTTTCTGGCGGACAACTCCTGGTTGGGAGTTCATTGGGGAATCATGAAGATCATCGGCTGGACCGGTAATCTGCTCTTCTTCTCTCGATTCCTCATCCAGTGGCTGGCCTCGGAGCGCAAAAAAGCCGTCGTCGTCCCGTTGGCCTTCTGGTATTGCAGCCTCGGGGGCTCGCTGCTTCTGTTGATTTACGCGCTTTCTCGAAGAGATTCGGTCTTCGTCTTTGCCTACCTATTTACGTGGATCCCCTACACCCGGAACCTCTATTTCGCCCATCGGGAACGTCGGCTGGAGATCGTCTCATCGATCGGGTCGCTCGATCCCTCTTCCAAAGCCAAGACGGTCGCTCCTCGGGGCGGATGAGGAGGTGTCGCGCTATGCCGACGCCGCCCAGGTCATGGTCCCCTTATAGGCTTCTTGGGGTTCTTCGATTCCAAAGTTCCTGGCGATCAATTCCTTGATGCGGACGAGCTCCTCCTGGGAGAGCGGAGGAGCTTCGGGCGCTGCGGCGAATTCCTCGAGTTGCTCCACGGTGTAGATGTTGGGGAGACAAGAGAGGATGCGGGGGTCGCAGAGGATCCACTGCAAAGCCGCCTGCCCAAGCGTTCTCCTCGGCTCTTCGAGAAAGCGGAGCTGCTCGACTTTCTTTAGGCCGTTGGGAAGCCAATGGGCTGGCCGATGGCTGCGGTGATCCCCTTTTGGGAAGGTCGTGGCGGCAGTGTATTTCCCCTCGAGCAGACCGCTCGAGTGAGGAACGCGGACCAGGAAGCGCGGGTTCTGATCCGGAGCTTCGTCCATGAGCGGTCTCCCTGGGAATGGCTCCAGGAGGTTGTAGATATGCTGAATCACGTGGGGACGACGGCGGCGCAGAGCCTCGATCCCTTCGTAAAGCCAGCCAATCGCAGGCCCGAGCGCGATGCCGTAGGAGCGAATTTTGCCTTCCCGGTGGAGAGCTTCGAGCAGCGCCCAGAGATGGTCGTCCTCGACGTGCTCCATGCGGATGTTGTGGAGCTGGAGATTGTCGATCGCCTCGCGGCGGAGGCGGCGAAGGGAGTTGTCCACGGCTTTTCGAACGAAGCCTTCGGAAAAATCCTGGGGGAGCTCCCGCTGTCCACGACCGCGCGAGTGTCCGGAAAAATCATATCCGACCTTGGTGGCCACCACGACTTCCTTATTGGTGCCGCCGAAGGCCTTGCCGAGCAATTCCTCTCCGTAGCCATTGCCGTAGACGTCGGCCGTATCGAAAAAGTTGATTCCCAAGTCGAGTGCGCGGTGTAGAAACTCCAAGGCTTGCTCTTCGGTATATTCCCCCCACCAACCGGTCGAAAGCGTCCAGACGCCAAAGCCGACCTCGGAAACTCTTTGTCCCGTCTCGGGCAACAGCCGATATTTCATGGCCCTATTTTGGAGCAGGCTTCTGCAGGAATAAAACAAAAAAGGCTGACAGAGAATACGCCGCCTGTAGAGTGGGACCATGATCGTCGTTCGCAGGCCGGATCTCTCGTGGGTGGAACAGCTCTACCTCCCTGGTTTCTGGGAGGGATTGAAGGTCACCTGGCACCACTTTGTGGCCCGTCTCTCGGGAAAAACGCGTGTCACCCTGCAATACCCAGAGGAACGCCCGCCGATCCCTCCCGGCTATCGGGGGGCGCCTGTCCTGGTGAAGGATGAGGAGGGCCGAGAGAAATGCGTGAGTTGCCAGCTCTGTGAATTCATTTGTCCGCCGCGGGCGATCCGCATCGCGCCCGGTGGGATTCCGGAGGATTCGCCTTATGCCAAGGTGGAGAAGGCGCCGCAGGAATTTTGGATCGACATGACGCGCTGCATTTTCTGCGGATATTGCGAGGAGGTCTGTCCGGAGGAGGCGATCTTCCTTCTGCCGCAGCACTACTCCCTGAACGGTCGGAGCCGGGAAGAGCTTCTTCACGATAAAGCCAAGCTCTACGAAATGGGGGGCGTGCTCCCCCTGCCGATTCGCAAGTGGGCTAACAAATAAGGCCGAGAGAAGCGAACCCCTGGAAATCACAGGGTTTTTTAGAATCGCTCTTGATTTTCTGTGGGGAGTCGCTAACCACGGAGCAGCGGGAAGGAGGAGATGGAAGGGATTCTGTTCTGGTTTTTGGCCCTCGTGTTATTGGGCAGCGCCGTGGCGGTCATCACCAATCGGAGTCCTGTCGCTTCGGCGTTGAGCCTTGTCACCATGATTCTGGCGCTGGCCGGGCTTTTTGGACTTCTGGGAGCCTATTTTCTGGCCGCCATCCAAGTGTGGGTCTACGCAGGGGCGGTGATGGTGCTCTTCCTCTTCATCATTATGTTGCTCGATCTGAAGGCCGAAGAGGGCATGCCGCTTCGCGCGCTCGGCGTGGGAGCGGGGCTGTTCCTGGTGTTGTTTCTTGGAGTCGGTATCTGGCATGCCATCCCGGCCTCCGCCTGGGAAGCAAATGGGCTGCGAGCTGCGGTCTCCAATGATGCGGCGAGCATCGGGCACCTGCTTTTTGGTGCCTACGTTCTCCCCTTCGAGGCGGTCGGATTTCTCCTGCTGGTCGCGATGGTCGGGGTCATCGTCTTGAGCAAAAGGGATGTGTAGGAAACCGGACGCGTAACGTATGGGCACTCCGACTCTCGGTCATTACCTAGTTCTCAGCGGGCTTCTCTTTACCATCGGCCTTGCGGGGGTCATCGTTCGGCGAGATCTGCTGATCATGTACATGTGCTTGGAAATCATGCTGAATGCCGCGAACCTCTCCTTGGTGGCCTTCAGCCGCTTCTCTCAACAGGTCCGAGGCCAAGTGCTGGTTTTCTTCGTGATCACGGTAGCTGCGGTCGAGGTTGCGGTCGGGCTGGCCCTCCTCGTGTCGCTCTATCGAATGAAGCGGACGACAAAGGCTGAGGAGATCACCGCCCTGAAATTCTAACTGCTTATGGCCTGGCTCCTCCTTTTTGCTCCCCTGTCCTCCGCTTTGTTGGTTTGGGTCGCTTTGCGGCGTCATCCGCAGGCCAGCGAAGCGGTTTCGATCCTCGCGAGCCTGATTGCTTTTTTGACGGCGATCGGGATCGTGCTGGGCAGGATCGAGGCCCCCGCCCCGCTGGCCTGGATCGACCTGCCCGGGCTTCGGGTGGAGATTGGAATGACCCTGGATGCTTTGGCGCGACTCATGCTGCTCATGGTCACTGGGGTTGCGTTCCTCATCCATGTCTATTCACTCGGCTATATGGCCGAAGACCCCGGTCGAGCCCGGTTTTTCGGAGAGCTCTCCCTCTTCCTTGCCTCGATGATCGGGATCGTCGTCTCGACGAACTTTGTGATGATGTATGTCTTCTGGGAGCTTGTGGGAGTGAGTTCGTACCTCCTCATCGGTTTCTGGTTTGAGAAAAACCCGGCAGCGGATGCCGCCCGGAAGGCATTCCTGGCTAACCGCGTCGGCGACTTCGGGTTCCTCTTGGGAATCCTGACGTTCTGGTCTGTCTGCGGGACGGTCGCGTTTGATCCCGAGGCCGCCCGAGCATTGGCCGGAAACTGGCTGGCCCCCATGACAGCGCTTCTGCTTTTTTGCGGTTGCGTTGGGAAGTCGGCCCAGATTCCCCTTCATGTCTGGCTACCAGATGCGATGGAGGGCCCAACCCCGGTTTCCGCTCTCATCCATGCCGCCACGATGGTCGCAGCCGGTGTTTATATGCTCTGCCGCATCTTTTTTGTCCTGGAGCTTTCTCCGGAAGCCCTCTTGGTGATTGCCTGGACCGGCGGGATCACCGCCCTGGTGGCGGCTCTGATCGCGACGCAGCAGGACGATATCAAGCGGGTGCTTGCCTATTCGACGATGTCTCAGCTGGGATACATGGTTCTCGCCGTGGGCTGTGCAAGCACGACGGCGGCCATGTTTCATTTGACGACCCATGGCTTCTTCAAAGCCCTGCTCTTCCTGGGGGCTGGCTCCGTCCTTCACGCCCTCCACCACGAGCAGGACATTTGGAGGATGGGCGGGGTGGGCCGGAAGATGCCACTGACGTTTGTTACTTTCGGGATCGGGGCGGCGGCGCTTGCCGGAATTCCCGGACTGGCAGGGTTTTTCAGCAAGGAGGAGATTCTCCAGGTGGCGGCTCACAGGGCGCCGGGGCTGTTCTGGATTGCCGCTTTTACCGCAGGGTTGACGGCCTTTTACATGACTCGGATCACCTTGGTCGCTTTTCTGGGGCAGCCGAGGACCGAGGTGGTAACGCATGCCAAGGAATCGCCTTTCGTGATGGGGCTGCCGCTGATCGTGCTGGCGGGGCTCGCGGTCGTCGCAGGTTATCCCTTCTTTGGGATCATGCGTTACCTCGGCGGGCAGGAAGCCGGAGAAAAGAGCATGCTGGTCCCAGCGGTCTCCTTGATCGCGGTGATTCTGGGCCTCGCAGCGGGAGCGATCCACTATGGGCGGGCGATCCGGGAGCCAATGACGATCCCCTTGTTTCGAAGAAAGTTCTATTTCGACGAGATTTACGATTGGACCGTTCTCAAATTGCAGGAAGAATCGGCTCGGCTCCTGTCCTGGATCGACCAGTGGGTCATCGGTTTTCTCCTGGTTCGCGGAGGAGCCTTCGCCGTGAGCCTGGGTGGGGAAATGCTGCGCCTTGTCCAGGCGGGCAATTTACGGGAATACGCCTTTGTCTTCGCCTTGGGGGCAGGGGGAGTGCTGCTCTGGCTGTTCGGCCGGTAAAACGAGCGGGTAACGACATCGGATCATCGAAGGATCACAGGCCAATCTGATTATGTCACCCTTGACGTTCTTGCTTGTCGTCGAAGCCTCCGCCATCGGGCTGATCCTCTTCGGCGCTTCTCCGAAAAGAGTTTCGTTCGTTGCGGCGGCAACCAACTTCCTGATTAGCCTCTGGATCTACGCGCAATTTCCCACAGGCAGCGGCGGCTGGCATTTCGTGGAGAACCACTCTTGGATCGCGCTCGGCGGGCTACCCGAAATCCGGTATCATGTCGCTGTCGATGGAATCAGCCTTCCGCTGGTGCTCCTCACGACTCTCGTCACGCTGGCTGCGGTCTGGGTGGCGCCCGCCCAGATCAAACGAGCCGCGGAGTTTTATACCTACCTGCTCCTCCTCTCGTTGGGCGCCCTGGGTGCCTTCGTTTCCCTCGACCTATTTTTCTTTTACGTCTTTCATGAATTTGCGCTGATTCCGACGTTTCTCCTCATCGGGATCTGGGGAAGCGAGAATCGCCAATTCGCGAGCCTCCAGCTCACGCTCTATCTTGGCTTGGGCAGCCTCGTTCTCCTCGCGGGAATCATTGCGCTCGAGGGAGTGCTGCCTGTCGAAGCACGAACCTTCGACATTCCCCGGCTGACGGAGTATCTGCGGGATAATCCAATCGCGGCCAGCCGGCAGTTGGTGCCATTCGCCCTCTTGACCGCCGGCTTCGGCACGCTTGTTTCGCTCTTCCCCTTCCATTCGTGGGCTCCGTTGGGATATGCTTCCGCGCCGGCTCCGGTCGCCATGCTCCACGCTGGCGTGTTGAAGAAGTTCGGCCTCTACGGTCTGCTGCGCGTCGCGATGCCGCTGCTTCCCGGCGGAGCGGAGGCATGGAAGCCGTGGATCCTTGCTTTGCTGCTGGGCAACATTCTCTTTATCGGACTTACCACGGTTGCGCAGAAGGAACTTCCCGCCATGCTCGGATTCTCGAGCGTGATGCACATGGGTTACCTCTTCCTCGGGTTGGCATGCTGGAATACGCTAGGCGTCAGCGGGGTGGTCTTCCTCATGGTCGCCCACGGCTTGAGTGTCGCCCTGCTCTTCGCAGTGGCGGGGGAGGTGCGGGAGAGGGCTGGCGAAATCCGTTTTGCCGAGCTCGGGGGCCTCGCCCAGCGGATGCCATTTGTCGCGGTGGCTTTCCTGGTCGGCTCGTTTGCCTCGGTTGGCGTTCCGGGCTTGGCGAATTTTCCTGGAGAACTTCTCATCTTCTTCGGATCGTGGAAAAGCCAGCCGCTTCTCACTGCGGTGGTGGTCTGGGGAATCGTGATCTCGGCGGTCTACCAGTTGCGGGCGGTGCGCTCGGTATTTTACGGCGACCTACCGCAGCATCTGGCTGGAACGATGGACGTGAAAGGCTTCAGGCGGATCCCGTATGCACTGTTGATGGCCGCCTTGTTGATTCTCGGCATATGGCCCGGAACGCTCCTCGGAGTCGTTGGGCCTGGGGTAAGAGGGGTTCTCTCGCCCTATTAGCGAGGAAGCCGAAAGGAGCGGGAGGGGACTCGATGCAGGAAGGGCTGTGGATCATAGGGGCACCGGAAGTCACCTTGGTAGTGGGCGGCGTGCTTCTGTTGCTGGCGGAGTCTCTGGTCAAGCTCGAGTCCAAGGCCGTCGGAGTCCTGGTGCTCGGTGTCTACTTAATCGCCGGGCTCTGCATGCTTCCCTTCATGACAACCGGAGCAGTGCTCTGGGGCGGCATGTACACGTGGGACTGGTTCGCGGTTTCCGGGAAGGCCTTCTTTCTTCTGACCGGCATGCTTGTCACCTACCTAAGCCTGGAAGGGGAGGGCAGGATCCCTGCGGCGCGTGCGGAATTTTACATTCTCCCCCTCTTTTGCACCGCCGGAATGGCCCTTCTCTGTTCGGTGCGGGATTTTGTGCTCCTTTTCGTCGCCCTCGAGTTGGTGACCATCACTCTCTTCATCCTGGTGGCGTATCGCCGGGCCGACGCTGCGTCCCTGGAAGCCGGCGCCAAGTATCTGATCGTCGGCGGGCTGGCGACGGCGTTTCTGGTGATGGGGATCGCCTATCTCTTTGGAGCGACGGGCTCAACCCAGTTTGATGAGGTGCGGCGCTACACGGAAAGCCAGGGAGCGGGGCCGGTGCTTCTCTTAGGCATGGCCTTCCTCTTGGTTGGATTAGGGTTCAAAGCAGCCGCCGTTCCGTTTCATATTTGGGCGCCGGATGTCTACCAAGGCGCACCGACTCCGATCACGGCCTACCTTTCCGTCGGTTCGAAGGCGGCGGGCTTCGTGGTGCTGATCCGGGTGCTCCTGCTGCCATTTTGGAATACGGCATGCCAGCGTCACTGGGTGCCTTTGATCGTTCTGTTGGCGGCCCTTTCCGTGGTCCTCGGGAACCTGGCTGCGCTTCCTCAGCGGAACTTGAAGCGGCTCCTGGCCTATTCGAGCATCAGCCACGCGGGTTTTCTCCTGATTGGGTTGGCGTCGCACAGCTTCCTCGGGTTGGCCTCGATGCTCTATTATCTGTTGGCCTATCTGGTCGCGACCTTCACCGCGTTCCTGGTGCTTGTCTTGCTGGAGCAGGACAAGGAGGGGAAGACGATTTCCGATCTGTCCGGCCTCGGGCAGAGGAGTCCCCTTTTGGCTTGGTCGATGGCGCTGGCGATGATTTCACTCGCCGGGATTCCGCCGCTTATGGGCTTTTTCGGGAAGCTTCTCGTCTTCTTGGCCGCTTGGCAGAGCGGGTTTCACGTTTTGGTGATGATCGGGGTGGCCGCAGCGGCTGCCGGAATCTACTATTATGTCTCAGTGGTCAGGGCGATGTTTTGGAGCGACCCCGTCCACCGCAGCCCGATTGTCCTCCATCCGGCCACACGAGGGTTGCTGGTGGCATTGAATGTCGGGAGCATCCTTTTCGGTTTCTATGCAAAACCGATTCTCTCCTTGGCCGTCGGGGCTGTGGCTGGGATTGGAGGATAGTCCTTTCGTTGGCGGCGCGAGGAAGAAGCGGGCAGTTAGCTCAGTGGCAGAGCGTCTCGCTTACACCGAGAGGGCCGGGGGTTCGAATCCCTCACTGCCCATTCGATTCGAAAAGAATCGGTAGAAGAAAAAAGATTACTCTTCGTTTCGAGCAGATTATTGTAAGCACTCGCTATGCAACAGGTTTTGATTGATCATGCTCTTGGTCTCTCGATCGGCTTTGCCCTCGCAGGGGTGCTTGCGGCGGTAGGCTTGGCATTTCAAGTGCGCAGGATGGACTCCGGCAACGAGAAGATGCGCTCGATCGCGAGCGCCATCGAAGAAGGTGCGGCGGCATACTTGAGCCGGCAGATGCGAACGGTCGCCGCAATCGCCGTCGTCCTCTTTCTTCTCATCGGGTTTTTCAAGAGCTGGTGGGCAGGAGGCGGATTCCTCCTGGGTGCGGGCTGTTCTTTCTTGGCAGGTTTCATCGGCATGCGCGTGGCCGTACAGGCAAACGTTCGGACGGCACAAGCAGCCACGGTGGGAGCGGGGCGAGCTATGCATGTCGCCTTCCGGGGTGGGGCGGTGACCGGATTGCTCGTTGTCGGGCTTGCGCTCTTTTCGGTGGGCACATTCTACCTCCTTTCGATCTCCTACCAAGGCCTTAGGGAAACGACATCCGCGCTCGTTGGCTTGGCTCTGGGGTCAAGCCTGATCAGCGTCTTCGCGCGGCTGGGCGGAGGAATCTATACGAAGGCGGCCGACGTGGGTGCCGACCTCACCGGGAAGATTGAGCAGCGCCTGGAAGAGGACGATCCTCGGAATCCAGCCACGATCGCCGACAACGTCGGCGACAATGTCGGCGACTGCGCTGGGATGGCTGCCGACGTCTTCGAAACCTACGTCGTCAGCCTGATCGGCGCGGTCCTCGTCGCGGCGATCAGCCTCGGAGGCAATCCGGCCGCGATGATGTACCCTTTTCTCGTCGGTTGCATCACCATTGTGGGTGCCCTCTGCGGGATCGGGTACGTGAGCTACTCGAAGGCTCCGGCGGGCAAGGCCTTGGTCCGGGGAGTCATCGCCAATGGTGTTGTGGCGGCAATCCTGTTTCTTCCGCTCTGTCTCTGGCTTTTCCCCGATCGGTGGGCCCAGGAGTATAGCTGCTCCGTCATCGGGGTGCTCATGACGGCCGCCATGGTCATGATCACCGATCACTATACGAAAACAACGGGAAAGCCCGTGCAACAGATCGCGCGAGCCTCCCAGACCGGACATGCGACCAACATCATTGCCGGCTTGGCTCTGGGGATGGAGGCGACCGCACTCCCGGTGCTTTTTATCGCGTTGGCCGTGCTCGTCACGTTCTGGCTTGATCATCTCTACGGCGTGGCCATCGCGGTTCGCTGCATGTTGAGCATGGCGGGAGTGGTCATTTCGTTGGATAGCTTCGGTCCGATCACGGACAACGCGGGCGGAATTGCCGTGATGAGCGGGCTGCCGAAGCGGGCGCGCCAGGTGACCGACGAGCTCGATGCGGTGGGCAACACGATGAAGGCCGTCACCAAGGGTTATGCCATCGGATCCGCAGGGCTCGCGGCGCTTGTTCTTTTCGGTTCCTACGTGGAAGAGCTCCGTCATTACAGTTCCCACGTAATGGCGGAGGGGCTGCAGTTCCGACTCCAGGATCCCAAAGTGATTGTCGGTCTCTTCCTGGGAGCCCTCCTCCCCTATCTTTTTGCGGCCAGGAGCATGGCGGCGGTGGGAAACGCTGCGGGAGCCGTCGTCGAAGAAGTTCGGAAGCAGATTGCGGAGATCCCCGGTCTTCTTCAGGGAACGGCGAGACCTCTCTACGGAAGATGCGTCGATATTGTGACGAAAGCCGCCTTGCACGAGATGATCTTCCCGGCGCTCCTTCCCCTCTTCCTTGTTGTTGCGATTGCGGCAATCCCCGGGCTTGGCCCCGTTGTTCTCGGGGGCGCTCTCATTGGGACGATCGTGACCGGTCTTTTCGTGGCGATTTCCATGACCTCTGGGGGAGGCGCATGGGATAATGCGAAGAAGTACATCGAGGAAGGGCACTACGGAGGCAAGGGATCGGAGGCGCATGCCGCGGCCGTCACGGGCGACACCGTGGGGGACCCCTACAAGGATACTGCCGGGCCAGCCATCAACCCAATGATCAAAGTCGTGAACGTTTTGGCGATTCTGATCATCGGGATTTTCGCCCGGTACTGGAACCTTTAGTCCGGCTTTTGGAATGAATGGGAGGCGCGGGCAAAGAGCGGGCCCAATCCAGACCGGGAAGCCCGAGATTGACCCCCGTCCCGATCCTGCGTAACATTCCCCGGTGGATTCTTCGTTCCGGAAGGGACGAAACGGAACTCCACTTCCCGAAAATAACCCGCCCAACGGAAAGCCCCATGAAAGCGACGCAAAAACTACACGACCTCGGACAAAGCCTCTGGGTGGACAACATCTCGCGGCAGATGCTCGATGAGGGGCTCCTGGAAAAATATATCCGGGAGTACTCGGTCACCGGATTGACCTCGAATCCGACCATCTTCGACCATGCGATCGCGAAGAGCCACCGGTACGACGAGTCGATCGCAGAAGGACTGTCGCGAGGCCTCGAGGGGGAAGCCCTCTTTTTCGAATTGGCCATGGAGGATCTTCGGAGAGCAGCCGACCTCTTCCGGCCCATCTACGACGAGACCAAAGCGGTCGACGGGTGGGTCTCGCTGGAGGTTTCGCCGCTGCTCGCTTACGATGGGGATCGTACCCTACAGGAAGCCAAGCGGATTCACGGGGCGATGGATCGTCCCAACCTACTGGTTAAAATCCCGGGCACCCAGGAAGGCCTGCCGGCAATCGCGGGTTCGATTGCCGATGGGGTTTCCGTAAACGTCACGCTGCTTTTCTCGGCGCATCACTATTCCGCCGCTGCAGACGGCTACATGATCGGACTCGAGCGTCGGAAAGCGGCCGGACTGCCCTTGGATGCGGTTTCCTCGGTCGCCTCCGTATTCATCAGCCGGTGGGACAAGGCGATCATCGGCAAAGTGCCCGCGCGCCTCAGGAACAAGCTGGGAATTGCCGTGGCCAAGCAGGCCTATCGGGCCTATCGGGAGATTCTCGCTTCGGATCGCTGGCGCTCGCTGGAGGAGGCGGGAGCCAAGCCGCAGCGGCTTCTTTGGGCCAGCACCGGCACGAAGGATCCGCAGGCCTCCGACATCCTCTACGTTCGTTCTCTCGCTGCCCCTCAGACCATCAACACGCTGCCAGAGGAGACCCTTCTCGCTTTCGCCGATCATGGCGAGATCGGAGAGCTGCTTCCCGCCGACGGAGGCGATGCCGCCGCAGTGCTTGGCGAATTCCGCAAGGCGGGGGTCGACCCTCACGCGCTGGCGGAGCAACTTCAGCGAGAGGGGGCCGACGCCTTCGTCGCCTCTTGGAAGGACCTCCTTCGCTCGCTTGCGGAACGGGGCACGCTCCTGCAGCGCGCGTAGAGAAGCATACTCCAATCCGGAGGCACAAAGGAAGGAAGCGGGCTCGAACTATTCCGCGACGGGCAGTCCGCTCAAGTCGAGCAGGCCGTTGGTCGCCGTGACACGGAGCGTATCGGTGCCTGCGTTAGGGAATTGGCGGGTGTGGCCCCCGGCTTGCTGAAGAAGCAGCACGCCGGCGGCAATGTCCCAGAGGTGAATTTGCTGCTCCAAGTAGGCGTCGATCCTGCCGGCGGCTACGTAGGCTAGATCCAGTGCGGCCGAACCCGTCAATCGAACCTTTCGGACTCGGGGCACAAGGTACTGAACGATGCGCAGGCCCTGTTCGATTCCCGCCGCGCTTCGGGAGAAGCCCACAACGCAGATCGCTTCGGAGAGGCGTGCGCGTTTGCTCGCAGTAACGGGTCTGCCGTTGAGCCGGGAAGATCGATCCCGTTCCGCCGTGAAAAGCTCCTGCCGGATCGGATCGTAGATCACCCCCGCCAGGATCTCCCCTTCTACTCGGACTGCGATCGAGGTGCAAAAGTGCGGAATTCCGTAGACGAAGTTCACCGTTCCGTCGAGTGGATCGACGATCCATTCGACCTCTCCCGTCGGCGACCCGTCGCTACCCTCTTCCCCCAAGATCCGATGATTGGGGAAGTCGCGGAGGATCGTGCGACAGATCAACTCCTGGCACTGGCGATCGGTTTGGATCTTGATGTCGTAGTCGGTCTCTTCGGAAACGACGACCGGCTGCCCGAAACTCCGCCGGAGGAGATCTCCGGCAACCAAGGCGGCGTCGACGGCTGTACGAGAGCATCGGGCGGAGAGTGCAGAAAGCTCGGCAGAAAGATGGTTCATTGGAGGGCTAGAGAAAAGTCGGGGAGCCGGAGCGCGACCGGAGTCCTTGCGGTTCTTCTCGCAGCGACTGCTCGGCGAGAGGAGAGAGCGAATGGTCTCGAAAAACATCCTGTTCCGGCATCGTCACTCCATAGAACCTAGCCGCCACGGTATGGCGATGATGGATGAGGATCAAGAACGGTGAAGAATTCCTGAATGAAGGATTAGGCGGAAAAGGAGACACTGGCTCGCTTCGTCAAGAGGCATATGCCATCTCATCGATGCAAGAAAGGGGTGGCCGTTACCAGTCGCTGGCTCGGCCGGGAACCTCCTCTCAGGATGCAGAGCGACCAAAACCATCCATCGCTCTCGGACGGCCAGCGGCAGGCGTGCCGTGTGCGGAGATCTCGCTCGTGGAGTTGTCTCGGCTCCCTCGGACGGAAAGTCCTGCCAGGAAGAAGAGACTGCCTCCCGTGAGCAGGCTCAAGCAGAGAAAGAGAAAGGCGTAGGGGTTGGCTTCGCAGAAGCCGATGGGGAGCTTCCAAGTCGGAAAGGAGCCGAGAAAGGCTCCCCAGAGGATAGGACCTGCTCCTAGAGCGAGACTGTTGACCACGCTGAAGCGGGCAAAATATTCGCTCCGGCCTTCCCGAGGCGCAAGCTGCATCGCCAGATGGACGTTGCCGACTTGAAAGCAGGAAAATCCGATCCCCCAGGAGGCGACGACGAGCGTCAGGGTGATCGGATGAATCGGGAGCAAGCGAGCGGCAATCGCGAGCCAGAGGCCGAAATTGGTTGTGATCGCCAGGATCGCGGCCAGAAGGGCGGGGCGATTGCCGAACCGATCGATCAGGTTGCGCAGGAACACCAGGCTGAGCAGGACGAGCCCGCTTTGGCTGGCCAAAAGTCCGAGAATGCCGGCAGGGGTCCACCGGTGCTCTCCTTGCAAGAGAGGTACCCAGAAGACGGCACCCGTGGAGAGGGAACTCGCCGTCAAAAGATTAAAGCCCATCAGATCGAAAAGTCTGCGGTCTCCTTTGAGCTTGCCGGCGCTCCTTCCCCGGGGCTGGTCCGCTGCAGCAATCGGGACGTCGGGCACCTGCTTGAGCAGCCAGAGGCTGCAGAGCCCGGCGGCAAAACTCCCCCAGAAGGTCCAGGAAAAGGCCGATAGGGAGGAATGACCGCGGAAAAGGAGGAAGGAAGCGGCCAGGATGATCACGCTTGCGGCGGCCGAGAAAAAGAGATCACGGGCCAGAAACCAGCCGCGAGACGCCTCCGGCACTAGAGAAGTCATCCAGGGGAGAAAGCCGCAGAGAGAGGCCCCGCGAGAAGCGTTGTAGGCAAAGAGGAAGAGGAGCATGATCATCGACACGGCTTTGCCACCCAGCAGAGGGACCGCGCAGGGGAGAAGCGCCATGCCGGCGATAAAGGAGGTGCGAAGCGACCAGCCTCCGACCACCAGGCGGCGGTAGCCGATCCGGGGCAGGTAGCGTGTCGCCGGGATCTGCAGGAGATTGAGTATGGGGCCAAGGGACGCGACGATCCCCAGCAAAAAATCCGAGGCTCCCAGCTCCCGGAAAAAGAGAATCATCGGCACCCCGTTGACGAGCGTAAAGGAGGCCGTGTTGAAGAGCTGAAAGAGGTTGACGCGCAGGGTGGTCGCCCGAAAGTCCCAACCGGAAGTCGTTACCATGGCTCGACAAGCGCGGAGGGCCGAATCATCGGCCGAGCACGTAGGCGAAGACGAGTGGAGCCACGATCGTGGCGTCCGACTCGATCACGAACTTGGGGGTGGAGGAAGCCAGTTTCCCCCAGGTGATCTTCTCGTTTGGAGCGGCTCCGGAGTAGGAGCCGTAGCTCGTCGTCGAGTCGCTGATCTGGCAGAAGTATCCCCAGTAGGGGACGTCTTCCACCTGCATGTCTTGGTGGAGCATCGGCACGACGCAGATCGGGAAATCGCCGGCAATGCCACCGCCGATCTGAAAGAATCCCAGGGAATGGCGTGCGCTCGTGCGCTGATAGAAGCCAGCCAGTTGCATCATGTACTCAATCCCGCTTCGGACCGTGCGGGGATCACGGATCTTTCCCTTCAAGCAGTGCCCCGCGTACATGTTCCCTAAGGTGGAGTCCTCCCAGCCCGGAACGATGAGAAAAAGCTCCTTCTCCATGGCGGCCAGAAGCCAGCTGTTCTTCGCTTCGATCTGAAAGGAAGACTGAAGCCGGCCGGAGCGGAGCACATTCCAAAGGAATTCGTGGGGAAAGAGGCGTATGCCCTTCTGGTCGGCATGGACCCATTCTTCGAGAACGACCGCCTCGATCCGCCGCATCGCTTCCTCTTCCGGAATGCAGGTGTCGGTGACCCGGTTGAGGTGGCGGCGGTAGAGGTCTTCCTCGTCTGCGGCAGAAAGCTCCCGGTAGTGGGGAACGCGGATATAGGAGTCGTGAGCGACCAGGTTGAAAAGATCCTCCTCCAGGTTGGCTCCCGTGCAGGAGATGGCATGCACCTTGTCCTGCCGAATCATCTCCGCCAGGGAAAGCCCGAGTTCCGCCGTGCTCATCGCCCCTCCCAAGGCCAGCAACATCTTGCCTCCCGCAGCGAGATGAGCTTGATAGGCGCGTGCGGCGTCGACGAGCGTGGCGGCGTTGAAGTGGCGGAACTCTCGATCGAGGAAGTCGGAAATCTGTCCCATAGGCTTAAACGGAAGCCTGCTTCCTGCGGGGGGTCACCCGGCAGTCACGGCTTATTATTCTCCTGGCGGAGACAAATACAAGCTTTGCGTCCAGCCTCCCGGTCTCCCAAGCGTTCTTCTGCGGCTTGCGCGGCGTTTTTCAGTCAAGGGGGAGGAGCGACCGATCGGCTTCTTCTTCCGTTTCGACCGCCAAGAGGGTAAACCGAAGTCCGTTCTCGGAATTGCCCCGGAAGTAGCCAAGAAAGAGACGCGAGCAATGGAAGCGGAGACAGGACAGGCGTTAACGGCACGCAGCGGGTCCAACCTGGCTGCCTCTTTCTTCTGCCTCCCGCGGGAGACGCGGCAGGCCATGTCTGTCTTCTATGGCTTCTGCCGGGTCGTGGACGACGTGGCCGATTCTTCCTCTCTCTCCCTTGACCAGAAGCAGGAGGGGTTAGCGTTTTGGCGTGCCGAGATCGATCGGGCCTACCGGGATGCCCCCCGTTCCCCGCTCGGCAGAGAGCTTGCCTCGGTCGTTCGCCGTTACCGGATCGCTCGAGAACCGCTCGAGGAGATCGTGAACGGCGTGGAGATGGATCTCCGGCAGAGCCGGTATCGCACTTTTGCCGAGCTCGAAGTCTATTGCCGGCGGGTTGCGAGTGCGGTGGGCCTGGTGAGCATCGAGATCTTCGGCTGCCGAAGGCCGGAGAGCCGTTGCTACGCCGAGGACCTAGGCATGGCGTTTCAGCTCACGAACATTCTCCGAGACGTTCAAAAGGATGCTGCCGTCGGCCGGGTTTACCTGCCGGAGGAGGAACTCGCCGAATTCGGTCTCGGCGTGGAGGATGTGCTGCTCGGGAAGTGGAGCCAAGAGATGCAAGAGCTCTGCCTCTTTCAATACCTTCGTGCCAAGCACTATTTTGCTCGGTCGCATCGGTGGATTCATCCCGAGGATCAGCGGAGGCTCGTCGCCTCCGAGGCGATGCGAGCGGTCTACGAGTCCGTCCTCGAGAAGATTCGCAAGGCGGAGTTTCGGATCTTCTCCGGTGCAGGCCGGATGGGAAAGTTCGAGCGCGCCGGGAGGATGGCGGCGGCGCTCTTTGCGTTTTCCCGTCAGCGCCGCCTCTCCTGGAATCCTCCCCGGCAGGTGATGGTCTTGGGAGCCGGGGTTGCGGGCATGGCGGCGGCAGTGGAGGCGACGCTCTCGGGAGATCGGGTTGCGTTGCGGGAGGCGCGGGCGCAAGTCGGCGGACGGGCGGGGAGCTTCCTCGAGGCAAAGTCGGGCGAGAGGCTCGATACCGGGCAACACCTCCTTATGGGCTGCTACCGGGAAACTCTCCGTCTGCTCCGTTCTTTGGGTGCGGAGAAGAAGTTGCTCTGGATCGATCCGCTCCGGATTCCTTTTCGCGGTGCAGGGGGCGCAAGCCTCCTGGGAGCTTGGCGGCTCCCTTCTCCTTGGCATCTTCTGGGAGCCTTTCTCGGCTATCGGGAGATCTCGTGGAAAGATCGCTGGGCCGCAGTCCGGCTGATCGGCTCGTTGCTTCTCGGGCGGGCTCCTCTCCGCGAAGAAACCGCGGAAAGCTGGCTTCGGCGAAGGAAGCAGCCGCGAGGGATCGTCCGGGCACTTTGGGAACCCCTCTGCCTGGCCGCTTGCAACCAGGATCTTTCCCGCGCGTCGGCCCGGATGCTGGAGGCCGTCATCCGCCGGTCTCTCTTGGGGAGCCGAAAGGACTCGGCCCTGGTCTTTTGCCGACGCGACCTCGGCGAGCTCTTGGCCAAGGAGTGCGAACGACTTCTGCGCTTTTGCGGAGGGAGCCTCTCCTGTCGTTCCCCAGTGAACCGACTCCTGTTTTCCGGCGACCGGCTGGAGGCCATCGGGAATTCCTGCGGAGCGCGTTGGGAGGTCGACCAGGCGGTCAGCGCCCTCCCGTGGAACGCTCTGCGCTCCCTCCTGCCCGAGGGAAGCGCACTGCAAAAGATCTGCCGATCCCTCGGGGAGGAACCGATCCTCAACCTATACCTCTGGACGGATCGGCCGCTCACCCGGGAGACCGTGGTCGGCTTCCTCGACTCGCCCGTCCATTGGCTCTTTTGCCGCGAAGCGATCTTGGGGAGGGCGGCGACTCGCGGCCATGCCTACGCAGCGGTGATCAGCGCCGCCCAGTCGTGGAAAGAGCTTTCGCGGGAGGCCGTTGCGGATCGAGTCGTGGAGGAGATTCGGAGACGGCTGCCGGAAGCCGCCAAGGCCCGGCTCCTTCATTCCTTTCTTTATCGTGCGCAAGGAGCTACTCCTTCCCTGAGCCCGGCGGCATGCGCGATGCGGCCTGGACCATGGACCGAGTGGCGCAACTTCTGGATTGCGGGAGATTGGACAAACACAGGCCTTCCCGCCACCATAGAAGGTGCCGTTCAGAGTGGGATCTCGGCTGTACGGGCGATGAACCGGGCTGGCGGAGAGGAGAAGGCATTGCCGCGGGTCCCCAGCGGAGAATGGGGGATGGCGGAGGCGAGACGATAGCGGAGGGGACCATGAGGAAGCAATGGATGAGCATCGGCCTGTGCGGGATCGCCTGGGTCGGAGGCCCGCTCTGGGCGGCCGAGAATCCTTCCCATTTCGAATCGGAACTCAAGAGTGCGGGGGCTGCCCTGCGCCAAGCCCCGCTTCCCGAGTATCCCGGCCTGCTCGACCAGAGGCTTCGACCGCTCTTGCGTCAAGTTCGGGCCTCGCTGGTCGAGGGTGGGCCCAAAGCCGAGGCGACGATGCGCGGCGTTCTTCTGGGAGCAAGAGAGCTGTTGGCGATCGAGGATGTGGAGGCCGCGATGCTGATCGCGTACGCGGTTTCGGCGGATCCCGCTCTTGCCGTGCGCGGGCTGCGCGCCCTTCCGGAGGCGGACCGAGAGGAGCTCGCCTTTTACCTCTTCGCCGGAACGTCGAGCTGCGGAGAAGGGGATCCGCGCAAGCCTTCCCTTCTCCGCTTGGAGCTCGCGATGGCGCCTCTGCTCGACGAGCTCATCGTGAAGGCCGATGAGGAAGCCGCCACCGATGCGCACGCTACGGGAAACCATTCCCGTAAATAGCGCGGCAGACGGAGAAGATCTCCGCCACCGGGGCCGCCTGCGCGAAGCCCTCAAAAATTGATCTGAACCGTTCCCTGGATCCAGAAAGGGAGCTGGGCAACGATGTAGTCGTAGTTCAAGTAGCGTGCGTTGCTGAAACCAGGAGCTCCGGGAAGCCAATACTGCTCATTGGTCAGATTGTAGATATAGAGGCTCGCTTCCCACCGCTTGGTGGCATAGAAGAGGCGGGCATTCAGGGTATACCATGTGGGAATTCGGGTCGAATAGGTGTAGAAGATGTAATTTCCGCTCTCGGTGATCCCCCAGAGGGAGATGCCGAAGCCGTTGTCGAGTTTGTAGGTCGCCATCAGGTTGCCGTAGTTGGTCGGGAAGCCGATGAACTGGTAGTTGGCTGCCGCTATGTTAAGCATCGGATCGACGGGCAGGCTGTACTGACGTGCGACCGCGGTCGAATAGGGCTGCTCCGCCAACGGACCCTGGGAGAGTCCTGCCCACTGCTCCTGTGCGGCGATGTAGGCGTAGCCGAAGTTGAGCCAGAAGTTCCGGTTGGGCTGGTAGCTGCCGTTGAGCTGGATCCCGCTGATGTCCGCTTGGGCGGTGGCGATCGGCCCCCCGGGGATGACCTGCGCGGGGATGTAGCCGCTCTGCATGTAGGCGGAAAACCCCAGGAAGAGCCGGTCGTGCAGAAGGTTGAGTTTGGTTCCCAACTCGTAGAGAAAATTGTTCTGATGGTAGTAGGAAGAGGGATAGGAGGGAGCGAAGCTCCCGAATTGGCTCAGAAGGGTGGTCTGCCCGTAGAAGAAGGTGAAGTAGTTGGTCATCCACGGGAAGGGCTTATAACTGGGACTGATCGAGACTTCGGGCTGGACCATGCTCATCGAGGTGGGGGTCAAGCTCGGAAGGCCCAGAGAAGGGGCGATGGCCGAAAGATCGCTCGGGGTTCCCGGCGGCGGGGAGGCTTGGATGAAGTAGGCGTTCATCCTTGCCGAGAGCAGCAGGCTCCACTGATCGGTGAAGTCGAGCTTGTGCTGGTAGAAGGGCGAGAGTTCATAAAAGGTGTCTGAGGTCGAGAGGTAGTTGAAGACGTTGTAGTAGGCTCCCGGATAGCCGGGGACCGGGATGTCGGTGAGATACGGGTTGCTATAGGGCGCCGCGATCGCCGTGGAATAGGGGACGAGAGGGGAAAAATCCCTCGAGGTGAGCGGCTGGGTCATGTTCCAGATGTTGGTCGGCGAATGCCAGGCGCCGGAATATTCCGTATCGCTGAAGAACCGGAATTCGAGGCCCGCATCGATCGCATGGTGGAATTTCCAGGTGGAATTTTCTTCTTCCGCGGTCTGGTCCAAGGAGGGGGCGGACTTCTTGCCCTTCCCGATCGGGGTATCGAAAGAGGCCCGGATCTCCAGCCGGTCGTCGAAGTCGTAGCCCGCCGGCAGCACGGCCCAGAAGGTAGACGGAATCGCCTGATCGATATAGGTGCTGAAGTACTCGAACATCGAGTTGTTCACGAGCGAGAGGCCGTCGTCGATCTTGAGCGTTTCGACCGCCTGGGCGACGTAGTAGAGCTGCTGGGTCGAATTCTCGGAATTGGCGAAGAGGTTGGACCGGCGGCTGATCGGCTCCTGCGGCCCCCAGTCCATCGCGTAGCCTGCGCCGGGGGGGGCGGTGCCCAGCCCCGGGTGAAGGACGCCCGGAGGGCCGTACCAGCCAACGAGGGAGCCGGTCTGATAAAGGCCGTCGCTGATTAGGGCTTGGTCGGGGCGATTGATGCCCGCGACCGTGTTGAGGTGATTGACGTCGAACTCGGTGTTGAAGTCGATCGTCAGGTTGTCGTAAGGCTTGGCGGAGAGGGCGAGGAGAGCGCACTGGCGCTGGAGGTAGGCTCCATCATAGTAGTTGTAGGGGGCATAGCCGTCCTGCCCGAAGTAGTCGGCCCGGTAGGCGAGTTTATCCTTGATGATGGGTCCTCCGATGTCGATGTTCCAGAAGTTTGTGTCATACATGCCGCCCGTGTAGCTCGCGGTTCCGCGGAACTTATCGAAATAGGGCTGCTTGGTGACCTCGTTGGCGAATCCCCCCGCCATCTCCTGGGGGCCGAAGACGATGCTGACCGGCCCGGTGACCACGTCGAGGTTGTCGTAAGCGTTCATGTTCATGAGCGGGCCCCACTGGGCCGACTGGCTGAAGCCGACGAGCATTCCGTTCCGATAGGCTGTCCCGGGAAGGCCCCGGATGACCGGCTCCGAGACGGGGCTCCCGGTCATCTGCGTCGGGTTGATCCCGGGGACAAAGGCGGCCAGATCGTTGACCGATTGGGCGTTAATGGTCTGAATCTCTTCCTTGTTCACCACCTGGACGGTCCGAGGAGTCTCCATGACGCTCATTTCCGGCCCGAGCACGCCAACCGGCTCCTCGGCCGGGACGACCGTCTCATAAGGGGTAGCGCCCGAGACGTCGACCTCGCCCAGCACCGGGCCGAGCCCGGCGGGAAGCTCTCCCCCGGGCAGGGGACCTTGGGGAACGGTGATGGGAGGGGCGGTCTCGGGCGTGGCGGCGGCGGGCGGAGCTTCCGGTCCGGGGGTGGGCGCCTCGGGTGCGGCACCGGAAGGCGGAGCCGCTGCCGGTTCCCCTTCCTGGGTCCCCTCCGGAGCTCCCCCGGGAGGGCTGGGGGAGGTCTCCGCCGGGGCTTGGTCAGAACTAGGGACCGGTGCGGCTTCCGGTTGGGTTGCTCCGCCAGGAGGAGCCGGGGCCTCGGCCGGGCTGCTCGGGCCTGATTCGGCGCTCAAGGCAGCAGTAGGGAAGCCCACGACAAGAAGAAGAATGGCGAGAAGCGCTGGGATCGCATCTGGCAATAAGCGGAGCGTGGGCATAACGGAAGCGTGTTGCCGGCCTTAACCTGCATGTCTCCCCAACGTTCTCCTGCGGCTTGCGAAATGGAACCGCTGCTTCGTTGGGACTTGGTTTCCCCTTCTCGCAGTATGTCGTCATACCGCTCCGGGGGAAAACTTGCGCCCCGCCTTGCATCGAGGCCCATTCGCAGCGCCTCGGGTACGAACTTTGTAAGACACGCGGCTTTTAAGGCTCTCTTTGCCCGGAAGGGCTTCCTTGTCAACCATTCTTACTGCTCAGGAAGCCCTTCTAAGATCGTCGCCTCCGCTACTGGAGGTAGAAACGAACGGGCACGACCGCCTGGGACTCGACCGGCTTCACTCCCGCCAGGGCGGGATGAAAGCGCCAATGCTCGACGGCGACCGCCGCCGATTGATCGAGGTCCGAAAAGCCCGAGCTGCGTACCACTCGCACCGTTTCCACTCCGCCCACCGGCGAAATCTTCACCCAGACGTAGACTACCCCCTGCTCCTTCTTCTGCCGAGCAGCGTCAGGATAGACGGGCGGCGGATTCCGCAGGTAGTCGGGTTGCGCGAGCTGGGTTGGCCGCGTGGCGGACGCAGCTGCCGGAGCGGCCTTGGGCTTAGGCGCAACGACTACTTTCTTCGGTTGCGGCTTGCGCACCACTGCTTGCGCCATGTCGCCGGGCTTCACCGGCGGGGGCTCCGCGGCAGTCTGCTTCACCGGCTCCGGCGCCGCCACTAGGTCGACCGACGCCGGAGGGGAGAGGGGCACCATCGCCTGCTTGATCTTGGGGGCTAAGCTAATCCCTGCACTCAAAATGAGGGCTGCATGCAAAAGGAGAGAGAGCATCCAGCCGGCGGTCCGCTCGCGTCGCTCGGTCGGATCTTCCTCGAAGGGATCGATCCCTCGGCTTTTCGGCAGGGAGGCAACAGGCAGCAGAGCCGCTTGCGGCGCCGCACCGGCAAGCTCCAACGGAAGACTTCCTAGTCGATGCCAGACTGCTTGAGTCTTGCGCTCTTGGAGAAGGATCATGGCAACTCTCCTTTCCGCTTTCCTGCTTGGCGTCGATCCTCCGAGAAGGCACCGACAACCGGCCGGCGGATCCCGCAAGAATCACCCAGAGCACTCTTTCAATCTGGGGCGAACTTACTACAGCTCCCTTTAAGAAAGGAGGCGCGGCAAGTTTAACCTTTCTTCAAGTTTCAGGGTCGTCCGCTGTCCCGTCCCGTCGACTGTCCTACCCGGCATGTCTCAAAAGCGTTCTCCTACGCCTTGCATCCAGGCCCATTTGCCGCGCCTCGGGCACGACTTTGTGAGACAGGCAGGCTGGCTCATGCCGCGGAAGGTCGATACGCCGTTCATCCTTGGCGGCTCGTCTTCGGAAAGATCGACAGCCGAGCGCAGTGCCACTGCCGAAAGAGGCGGTAGGCGATCCTCATGTTGCCGTGGCTGTGGACAAGAGCGGCGACGATCCGTTTTCCCACGCCGAGCCCGGATCCCTTTCCTCCGCTCCGCTTGATTTGGTTGCCGACGCGGATCACGATGCGGCCGCGAGCGCAGCGGAGGCGGATGAAGATCGGGCCGCGTCCATGGTGCAGCGCGTTCGAGACCAGATTGTAAAGGATTTGCTTGAGGTAGGTGGGGTCAGCCTCGGCTTCCGCGTGTTCGGTGCGGAGCTCCAGCGTTCGTCCTTCCGCTTCGGCCAGCAGCCGAAATCCCTCCAAGAGTTCTTCCATGAGATCGTCGACGCGAAGCCGTTCCCAACGGAGGACGAGGCCTCCTTTCTCCGCTCGCGCCAGGAGGAGTGCGCGCTCCAGGTGATGTCCCAGCCGGTCGAGCTCCGCCTCGATCTGTTCGGCGATGGCTGGATCGACTCGATCCACGACCCGTTCCATCCGGAGGCGCGCCAGGGTAAGAGGCAGCTTGAGTTCATGGGCGAGCCGCGCGGAAGAACGATCGACTTCCGCCAGAACCTCTTGGACCCGCTCGAGAAGCCGGTTGATTTCCTCGATCAAGGCCTCGACCTCGGGATCCCGTTCGTCGGAATAGACCCGCTGCCAGGGGCTTTGCGGATCGAGCAGGGAAAGCTGACGTCGAAGAGCCCGGAGCGGACGTCCACCGGCGGTGGCGACTAAGAGCCCGATCCCAAGGAAGGTCGCAAGCATGGTGAGGGCATAGCCAGCTTCCCATCGGACAAGCTCGCGCCGATGCTCCGCGGTTTTCAGGAAGCGCGCCTCGCGCGCGGCGGCAGCCCAATGGAAGGCGGCGGAGACGCCGAGGAAGCCTAAGCCGAATGCGGCCGTCACCGTGAGCCATCGACGGTTCATGGCGAAGGGGACGGCGCTGGCCGCAGGGCAAACCCTATTCCACGGATCGTCTGAAGCAGGGGAGCCTTTCCCGGGAGATGGAGCTTTTGGCGCAGGTGGTTGACGTGGACGTTCACCAGCGTGGTTTCCGAATCAAAGCAGCGATCCCAGATCTTCTCCAGAATGAGTGCCTTGCTCACGGGGTTTGGCGCGTGTTCGATGAAGAGACGTAGCAGTTCAAACTCGCGATTGGTCAGGTCGATGTGCTGGTCGCCCCGGATGACGGTGCGGGCCACTAGGTCCATCTCGATGTCCTCGAAGCGCAATCGGCTCGTCAAGGTCGGGCTCTGGCGACGCAGGAGCGCGCGCACGCGCGCAAGAAGCTCCTGGGTGGAGAAGGGCTTCCCCAGGTAATCGTCGGCCCCCGCGTCCAGGCCGCGCACTCGGTCTTCGACGTCTGCACGACCGGTGAGAAAGAGCACCGGCAGTCGGGATCCGGAACGTCTCAACTGGCGAACCACGGAGATGCCGTCACGCTCGGGGAGCATGAGATCCAGGATGAGCAGATCGAAGGGATAGTTTTGCGCCAGCCAAAGAGCCTCTTCGCCGTCCTCCGCTACCTCGGCCGTGTAACCCTCGGCCTGCAGGGCTGCCTTCACATGCTTCCAGATCTTACGATCGTCTTCGGCAATCAGGATTCTCATCTTCCCATCCGTGGATCGGTTTCCGGCTGCTCGAGTTGCGGTGGATGCTGCGACGTACCAAGGGTCGGATCGGCCGCTTCCCCAACCGTTAATGGCCGGCCCGCTGTTGCGGGGCGAGGCGTTTCGCCAACCGTTCCAGGGCGGGTGAGCGATCGTGAGGGTTCAGGCGCACCTCGATCAGCCAAAAGGAATCTTTCTGGCTCAATGCGGCTTGAAGAGTCTCTTCCAACTCCTGGTTGGTGCGAACCTGGCAGGCGCGGCCGGTCCCCAAGAGTTCAGGCAGCCGGCAGTAGTTCCACTCCAGGAGATCGTTGAACGGCCCGTCGAGAATCTGTCTCTCAGTGGAATAGCCGCGATTGTTGAGCAGCACGACGATTGGGCTCAAGCCGAAGCGAGCTGCGGTGGAGAGTTCCATGCCCGTCATTTGAAAGGCGCCGTCTCCCACGAGGACGAGGGGACGCAACCGCGGATTGGCGAGGGCGGCTCCCAGCGAGGCGGGGATGGCGAAGCCCAAGGATGCGTAGTAGGCGGGACTTAGGAACTCGGTCGGTTCGCGAATGACCAGGTCCGAAGCGCCGAAGAGCGCCTCGCCGACGTCGGCGATGACGACGATTTCGGGGCTCAGGATCTGGTTGATCTCCGCAAAGAGCGATTGGACCGTGATCCGGTCTTGAGGGCGAGCCGAACTCCTCGTCGTCGGCTCGGTTCGGCGGGCAGCGATGCCCGGCAACACCCGTTTTTGAATGCCGAGCTTCAAGAGACCGCGAACGAAGTCTTCTAGTCGGACTCCTTCGAACGAGTGGTGGCGAATGGAGAGCTTCTCGCTGGTCGCATAGATGGAGCGGCTCATGTCGAGCGAGGACGAGCTGCCGCCTACCGTGATGTCGGTAAGAAAGACTCCCAAGAGGAGGAGGCAGTCACTCGCCTCGACATAGTCGTTGACTTCGGCTCGCCCCGTGGCTCCTTCGTAGACTCCGATGTAATGGGGATGCGTTTCCGCGATGACCGATTTCCCCAGGAGGGTGGCCGCCACAGGGATTCCCGTCGTCTCCGTAAGTTGAACCAACTCCTTCTGCAGGCCGAAGCGGTGGAGCTCTACGTCGGCCAGAATCAAGGGGCAGCGGGAAGCCAGGAGCATTTGCCGGGCCTCCTCCAATGCCTCCGTCAGGGCTTGCGGATCGCTCGCTTCGGATTCCCGCCGCGTCGAGGGAGGACGACACGGCACCAGCATGAGATCTCGCGGCACCTCGATGTAGACCGGCCGATGGTAGCGGCGCGCGAGATCGAGCAACCGGTCGATTTCGGACGCCGCCGTGTCGGGATTGTCGAGAACGGTCGCTCCGACCGTGATCTCCTCGAAGATCTTCCGCTGGGTCTCGAAATTGCGCACCTTGTGATGGAGGAGCGAATCCTTCTTTCGCTCGGCCATCCCGGGGGCGCCGCTAAGGACGACCACCGCCGATTTTTCCGCATATGCCTCCGCCACCGCGTTCACGATTTTCAGGCCGCCGACGCAGTAGGTGACGCAGACGGCTCCCATGCCTCGGACACGGGCATAGGCGTCGGCTGCAAAGCCCGCGCCCTGTTCGTCGCACGTGTTGATGGTTTCGATGCCTCCCTTTCGAAAGGCGGAGAAGAGGGGTAGGGCGTAATCGCCCGGCACTCCGAATAGATATTCGATTCCCTCGATCTTGAGACGACTGGTCAAATAGTCCGCGATGCTCGGCGACTCTTTCATAAAATAATCTTGCCCAAAAGGCTCCGTTCGGGAAATGCGAAAATGGGCCGGTTCCACTGTTCAACCCGGAGCGTCCGCCCGATCCAGGACGGGCCGCAGGAAGGGAGCGGTCGGCGATCTCTTGGTCCTGGCGATCTTCTCGGGTGGCCCCCAGGCAACGACACGGCCCCCGGCTTCCGCCGCTCCGGGACCGAGCTCGATCACATAGTCGGCTTCAGCGATCACATCGAGATGGTGCTCGACGATGACGACAGTATGGCCGAGATCGACCAACCTCTGGGAGAGCCGGAGAAGCCTCTCCACGTCGGCGAGGTGCAGTCCGATGGTCGGTTCCTCCAAAAGGTAGAGGCAGCCCCTCGGAGCCGTGGGTTCCAGGGATCGGGAGAGGGGGCGAACGAGCGAGGCCGCAAGCTCGGTGGCGAGCTTGAGCCGCTGCGCTTCGCCTCCGGAAAGGGTGGGGCTTGGCTGTCCGAGAGTCAGATAGCCCAGGCCCGCTTCCGCAACGAGCTCGAGGGATCGGTGGATTCGGGGAACGCCCGCAAAGAAGGATGCGGCAGCTTCCACGGTCATCTCCAAGATCTCCGCGATTGTCTTTTCGCGGTATTCGATCTCGAGGGTTTGGGGGTTGTAGCGGCTCCCCGAGCAGCTTTCGCAAGGGATCCGGAAGAGGGGAAGAAGCGGGAGCTCGACGGCGAGAGTGCCGTTCCCCTGGCACGCAGGGCATCGTCCTGCGGGGGTGTTGTAGGAGAAGCGTCCGGGTCCATAGCCTCGCTCCCGGGCGGTCGGGAGCGAGGCAAAGAGTTCCCGGATCTGGTCAAACACCCCCAGATAGGTTGCTGGAGTCGATCGGCTTGTTTTGCCGATCGGAGATTGATCGACCAGCACGGAGGCGGAGAGAAGATTCACTCCGGAAAGAGCTTTCCAGCATGGCCGTAGCGGCACCTTGCGATCCGGCTGGCTCCTCGCAACGGCGCGGTGGACTACCGGAAAGAGGACCCGATGCAAGAGGGTGCTCTTTCCTGAGCCGCTCACGCCACAAATGACGACGAGCTTGCCAAGAGGAATGGCGAGGGAGAGATCGCGCAGGTTGTGCGCCTGGATTCCTTCGATGCGCAGCCAGCTCTCGGAACGGACGCAGGGTCTACGCTTGCCGGCGAGTGGATGGCGAAGCGGACACCCGAGAAGCCGGCCTGTCACCGAGGCAGGATCGCCGGCAAAGCTTCTCCAGGGCCCGTCGGCAACGATTCGGCCGCCGAATCGTCCCGCCCCCGGCCCCAGATCGATCACGCGGTCCGCGCGCCGGATCGTCTCTTCGTCGTGTTCGACGACGACCAAGGTGTTTCCCTTGTCCCGTAGCTCGTCCAGCGTGTCGAGCAGACGGGCATTCTCTTGCGCATGAAGCCCGATCGTTGGCTCATCGAGCACGTAGAGGACTCCTTGGAGATTGCTTCCCAGTTGGGCGGCAAGGTGAATGCGTTGCAGTTCGCCGGCGGAGAGAGTCGACGCCGACCGGTTGAGCTGCAGGTAGGAAAGTCCTGCCTGCTCGAGAAAGCGGAGGCGAGTCATGACTTCGGGAACGATCTTGGCGAGAATGGGAGCTTCCCGGCCAACGGCCCGAATCCGGGAGAAGTGATGAGTCGCTTCCTTGACCGAAAGCCGGCAGATTTCGGGGAGTGTCGGCCCCGTACTGGTCTTTCCCGAATCCAGGGGAAGACGCACGGAGGTGGCGACAGGATTGAGGCGGGTTCCGCGGCAGCTCGGGCAGGGAGCCTCCTCTTCCGCGTCCCCGTTTTCTCTGTCCGGTGCCGAACCGTAACCCTGGCAAGCCGGACACCAGCCGAAGGGGGAGTGAAAGGAGAAGAGGAGCGGCTCGAGTTCGTCGAACGAGCGCCCGCTGCCCGGACAAAAGTAACGGGTGCTAAGGAGCGAATCGGCTCCTTGCGGATCGACCAAGAGAACGCTCTCCCGTCCCAGAGAGAGGGCTTCCGCCACGAGACGCTCGATCTCTGCATCCGGAGAGCCGGGTACAAGTGTTCCGAGCCAGACGTCGATCGAGTGCGTTCGGTAGCGGTGGGTCCCCAGGAAGCGGTGCGGATCGACCCATCGTCCATCGACGCGCAGGCCGGGAACCTTCTTGCGCTCCGCCCAGCGGGCGAGTGCCGCATAGTTTCCTTTCCGGCCCCGGACCAGCGGCGCAAGCAGGCGTTGTGGAACGACCAGGCGTCGGGCGACTTCCGCGAGAAGGGCTTCCATGGATTGGCGTTGGGCCCGCTCCCCGGTTTCCGGATCGGCGGGAATTCCCAGCCGGGCGTAAAGCAGGCGCAGAAATGGGAAGATTTCGGCGACGGTCGCGACGGTGCTCTTGGTTCCCGGGCGGGTGAGCCGCTGCTCGATGGCAACGGTCGGCGGCAGGCCGGTCACCGACTCCACGTCGGGCTTCTCCATCTGTTCGACGAATTGGCGCGCATAGCCGGACAGGCAGTCGAGATAGCGTCGCTGGCCCTCCGTGAAAAGGACGTCGAAGGCAAGGGTAGACTTCCCGGAGCCGCTGACCCCGGTCAGTACCGTGAAGCTGCCGAGCGCAATGTCCAAGGAGAGCGACTGCAAGTTGTGGTGGTGCGCGTTTCGGATCGAAAGCCGATCCGGGCGCGCAGGAGCCGTGGCCGGGGGTGGCGAAGCAAGCCCTTCCCGGAGTCGGGCCGTCCTCTTCGCGTTACACGCGAGCCGCTGGCGAAGGAAGCGGCCCGTATGGCTCGTCGGATGGGAGGCAATGGCATCGGGATTTCCCTCGGCCACCACCTTGCCGCCGTCGGCACCTCCTTCCGGCCCGAGTTCAATCACCCAATCGGCGCAGCGGATCAGATCGAGGTTGTGCTCGACCACGACAAGGGTATTTCCTCGATCGACGATCCGCTGGAAAAGGTGCAGGAGGGCGGGAAGATCGTCGGCATGAAGGCCGGTCGTCGGCTCATCGAGAAGAAAAAGCGCGGCAGTCGCGCTTCCGCCGCGCTTTCTTCGCGCCTGGGTGCGTTCGCTCGCGGCGTCGATGCCACCGGCCAGATGATTCAAGATCTTCAGGCGCTGGCTCTCCCCTCCGGAGAGCTGGCTCAAGGGATGGCCAAGACGGAGATAGCCGAGGCCGATCTCCGCTAGGCCCTCGAGTCTGCGAACCGTTTGGCGGCAGAGCTTTTCTTCTAACAAGGACCGCGTGGCTTCCGGACCGAGGAGGAGAAGCGCTTCGGTTACGCTCATGGAGAGAAACTCTTCCAAGGTTTTCCCCCGAAAGCGGACGGCGAGGACATGCGGCTGGAAGCGTTTGCCCTGGCAAATCGGGCAGGGGAGAAAGACATCGGCGAGAAATTGCATCTCGACGCGTTCGACACCGGATCCCTCGCAGTGCGGGCAGCGGCCGTCGCCCGCATTCAAGGAAAACGAGAGAGGGGTTAAACCGCGAGAGAGGGCATCCTCAGTCTGGGCGAAGAGTCCACGGATGGGCTCCCATGCCTTCGCGTAAAGGGCGAGATTCGACCGAGGGGTCCGGCTGAGGGGAGATTGATCGACCTCGTAAAGAGCGGAAATTCCCTCCCATCCGGCAATGGCGGCCGTCTCCCCTTGGAAGGTCGCCGGCTTGTCCGGATGGGAGAGGGCGGCGCGGAGCGTCGAGGCGAGGGCGTCGTGGATGAGGCTGCTTTTACCGGAGCCACTGACACCAGTGACCGCCACGAAGCAACCGAGGGGAAGATCGACGGAGAGATCGCGGAGGTTGTGCACCCGGACGCTCGACAATCGAAGCCGAGGTGCGGAATCGATCGGTCGACGAAAAGAGGGCACAGGAATCGTCTTTCGTCCGGAAAGATAGGCGCCGGTCAAGGAGCGGGAGGCATTGAGGATCTCGGCAGGCGAGCCGGCGAAGACGACGGCACCTCCCTCCGACCCCCTTCCCGGGCCGAGCTCGACGAGATGATCGGCGCCTCGGATTACGATCTCCTCGTGCTCGACGACGACGACGGTGTTGCCTTGGTCTCGCAGATGGCGCATCACGCCAAGCAGCCGGTCGACGTCCCGCGGGTGGAGTCCGATGGTCGGCTCATCCAGGACGAAGAGGGTGTTGGCCAAGCGGTTCCCCAAGCAGATCGTCAGGTTCGCTCGCCGGATCTCTCCGCCCGAAAGCGAGCGGGTCGCGCGGTCGAGCGAAAGATAGCCGAGTCCGATTTCCTCCAGGTACTGCAGACGGATCAGGGTCTCTTCCCAGGCGCGGCGGGTGGCGAGATCGGCCGCCGGAAGCGAAAGGGAGGCGAGCCGCCGCCTCGCCTCTTGCACGGGCCGCGCGCAGAACTCCGCGATCGAAAGTTCTCCGGAAGGAAAAGGGAGCCGGTAGGCGCGCGCTAAGGCCGCAAAACGGGTTCCCGCGCAGTCGGGGCAGGAGCGGTAGTCGCGGTAACGGGAGAGGAAGACGCGGACGTGCGTCTTGTAGGCCTTCTTTTCGAGAAGGGAAAAAAAGCCACGCACGCCACACCAGAATCCGGCTTCCACGGCTTCTTCCGCGTCCTGTTCGGGGCGCTCGCCCTCGCGGAGGAACTCTTGCTCCGCGGGAGAGAGCCGGGAAAACGGGGTGTCGATCGAAATCCCTCGGCGCCGGCAGATCTTCTCGACCTTCCCTTGCCACCATGACAACGACTCTGAGCGAAAGGGCTGGATCGCTCCGCCTCTCACCGATCGGCTCGGGTCCGGAATCGCCCGGTTCCAGTCGAACTCCACGATCCGTCCGAAACCGTGGCAGTTCGGACAAGCTCCCTGCGGATTGTTGAAGGAGAAGAGAGCTGGGGTCGGTGAGGGAAATTCCTCTCCGCATCCGGGACAGATCCGCCGGTCGGTGAAGGTCAGGCTCTCGCCGCGCGCCGTGCGGATCGTTACCTTTCCTTTGCCCAGCCGCATCGCTTCCTCGATTCCCTGGGCAAGACGGCTTTTTTCCCTCTCTTCGACACGCAGCAGGCGCAGTGCAACGAGTAGTCGGCCGTCGGCAACGACACCCGCGCCGGAGTCCTCATCCGTGCGGACGAGATTTTCTTTTTCCCATACCCGCAGAAGGCCCTGAGACCGCAGGAAGGAGAAGGCCTCCTGCCGGGGCATCCCCTCCGGAAACTCGATCGGAAACCCGATTCCGATCTCCTCGCCGGGAAACTTTTCCGAAATCCTTTGCGCGATCGTAGCGGAAGAGGCCTCTTCGACGGGTAGCTGGCAGTGGGGGCAGTGGAGCTTTCCCGCGCGGGCGTAAACCGACTTGAGATAATCCAGGATGCCGCTCATCGTTCCGAGCGTGCTTCGCGAGGTGGTCGCGCCCCCACTCTGACCGATGGCGATTGCTGGGAGAATCCCTTCGATCGCCTCGCATTCCGGCTTTTCCCTCCGTTCGAGGAACTGACGGACGTAGGGCGATAACGTTTCCACGTAGCGTCGCTGGCCTTCGGCATAGAGCGTGTCGAAGGCCAGCGACGACTTCCCCGAGCCGCTAGGTCCCGTAATCACCGTGAGCTTGCTCCGAGGAATCTCCAGGTTGATCGAACGGAGGTTGTGGACCCGAACTCCGCGGAGGGAGATGGACGACCTTTGCGGGGCAGACGAATTAGAGGTCATCCGCGCTTGTCCAGGATCGGGAAGTGCTTACCATGGGGAAAAGGTCAGGGGCGGCCGAGGTGCAAAGGCATGGGCAGGTTTGCTGGGAAGAGAGTCGAGGAGCATTCTGCCATTGACAGGGGAGGCTTGGCTTTAGAGAAGATAGCGCGGCATCGTAATAAGGCCAAGGGCCTGAGCCAAGGGAAGCTTCCGCTTGACCCGGCTGCTTGCGGGAACGTATATGCCGATGTTCCTGGGAATGAGTCCGGTGGAAAACCTGTGAGTAAACGTTTACTTCCGAATCATCAAAACCAGAGGAAGGAACGAATCCGGAGATCGGCTCTTCGGGCGTCTCTTCTTTGGGCCGCACTCGGCCTTTCCAGCGGTTGCATGGTCGGACCCGACTATAAACGGCCGACCGTGGAGACTCCGACCAGCTTCAAGTGGGGAGAGTCCGCAGCTAGCGAGAAGGTGCGCACGGGCCAGAATGGTCAGTCGGCGCAGCCGCAAACCGAAGGCGTCTCCCATAATATCCGCTGGAGGAAAGCGTTGCCCCAGGATGTGATCGCCAAGGGGGAGTGGTGGAAGCTCTTCGGCGATCCGGTCCTCGACCAGTTGGAAAGCCAGCTCTCCATCGGCAACCAGCAGATCAAGCTGGCCTTCGCCCAGGCGACGGGCTCTCGGGCGCAGGTGGGTCAGGCGCTCGCCAATTTCTTTCCGACCGTGGGAGCCGCTCCCTTTTATTCCAACATCAGCTTTTCCCAGAATCAGCCTTTCTACTTACACCAGCACGAACAACCTACTGTGGTGAACGGGCAGGTGGTCGGCCAGACCCAAGTGGGTCTGCCTCTTTCCTGGCAGGAGTACGCGATTCCGGGCTATGCCGTCTATGAGGCGGATATCTGGGGCCAGTTGCGACGCGGACTCGAGTCGGCCAAGGCGAACGCACAGGCATCGCAGGCCGCTTACGAAACCGTCATCCTTTCCCTACACGCGGAACTCGCGATCCAATATTACTTGATCCGTTACATCGATGCGCAGCTTGCCGTCTACAAATACATGGTCGATGTCTTTCGGGATAACCTCTACTTGGTTCAGAGCCGGTACGACGGCGGGGTGGCCAACGAGCTCGACCTGGCGCGAGCCAAGACCGACCTGGCGACCGCCCAATCCCAGTATATCGGCCTGCAGAAGACGCGAGCCCAGACCGAAAACGCAATTGCGACCCTTTTGGGCAAGCCGGCTTCCACCGTGCGGGTGGCCCCCAACGCCCTGCGGGACGCCCCTCCGATCCTCCCCACCTATCTCCCGTCGGATCTCCTCCAGCGGCGCCCGGACGTGGCCCAAGCCGAGCGGCAGATGGCCCGCGCGAATGCGACCATCGGGATGGCGCTCGGGGCATTTTTCCCGTCGGTGAATCTCTTCGCGGTCGGCGCGCTCCTCAGCGATTCGGCTGCTCTCCTGTTCAATGGATCGAGCCGCTTATGGTCGATCGGCCCTTTCATCAACGTCCCGCTCTTCGAGGGGGGACGGCTGGTGGCCGGACTCGAGTTCGCACGAGCCTCGTACCAGGCAGCGGTGGCGAACTACCGGCAACAGGTGCTGAGCGCCTTCCAGGAAACGGAAGACGCCCTGGCGGCCATCAAGATTCTCCTCGATCAACAGGAGGCGCAGAACCGGACCGTCACGTTCGCCAAGCAGCAGTACGACGTGTCGCTCATCCGCTTCAAGGAAGGGATGGTCAACTACATCGAGGTGGACACGACGATGCGCGTCTGGCTGAGCGCCCAACTGCTCGACGTGCAGATCCTGGGCACGCGCTATATCGCCCTCGTCTCCCTGATTCGGGCTCTGGGCGGAGGCTGGAAGGATTACTCGATGCGAGCTATGGCGGCGCAGCCGAAAGTCCCTTCTTCCTCTTCAGAGACTCATCCGGCGGGGAAGAAGAGCGGATAGCGGCGGATGGCAAGGGTTCTTTACGGTTCCAGCGAGCGCGAGGCGGATCTTCGGTATGCGGTCCGCATAGTGGTTCCGGATCCGTTTTTCTGGGCAGAGAAGGGCGGGCGGACTTACGCGGTCCTTGGTCCTTTGGAGATCGATCGCGCGCGCAGGACGGCGCGCGTGGATGAGTTGATCCCGGCCGAAGAGCTCGTTCCCGAGGAAGGGAAGCGGTCGGATCCGGCGGAGCTTCTCTTGGCTTTGGCGCAGAGGCTTCGTTTTCGGGTTGCCGAGGTCCCGGAAACCTTTCCTTTGGGAGTTGCCGATCGGGCCAGGAAGCAAGGGTTGCGGCTCCGCGTTCGGCAGGGATCTTTCTTCCCCGAGCGTCAACGGAAGAGCGAAGAGGAGATCGGGTGGATCACCGAAGCATTGCGAACCGCCGAAGCGGGAATGGAGCGAGCGCGGGAAATTCTTCGAGAGAGCCGTCCGGACTCAAAGGGGCAGCTCCGATGGAACGAGGAGGATCTGACCTCGGAGCGGCTGCGGCGGGAGATCGAGGCGGTGATCGCGCGGCGAGGCGGGATCGCCGAGCAGTCGATCGTTGCGGGCGGAACGCAGGCCTGCGATCCCCATGAACAGGGGAGCGGACCCTTGCATGCCGGCGAGGCGGTTGTCATCGACCTCTTTCCCCGGAGCCAGGCGAGTGGCTATTACGGGGATCTGAGCCGCACCTTCGTCAAAGGAGAGCCGTCGGAAGCATTGCAACGCCTTTACGACACGGTTGCGGCCGGCAAACGGTGGGTATTGGAGACGATGCGGGAAGGCGTGAATGGGCGGGTCATGCATCATCAACTTCTCCGGCGCTTCGCCCAAGCGGGCTATCCTACCGAGCGCCGTGGAGGCAGATGGGTCGGTTTCTTCCATGGAACCGGGCACAGTCTGGGGCTGGAGATCCACGAGCCGCCTCGCTTCGCGGCCGGCCGCTTTCAGGCGGGCCAAGTCATGACGGTTGAGCCTGGGCTCTACTATCCGGAGATCGGCGGCGTGCGCTTGGAAGACCTCGTGGTGGTAGAAAAGGGGGCGATTCGGAACCTGACGCGCTCTTCCGAAGAGTTCAAAATTCCTTGACGCTGGGAAGGGGAGAGTGCTGGATTGCTTGGTTCGGCGAAAGCTCCTCTCCGATGAAAATCCAAGCCCTTCGCGCCATCCTGCTCTGCTGCCTGCTCGGAGGTGCCCTGTCGATCGGTCCCGGCAAGCTCTTCGGCTTCTCTGCGGAGGGTATCCAGCGGCTCCAATCGGACGACGATCCGGAACCGGGTCAGGAGCCGGAGATGCGGCCCGGTCATCAACCGGGAACATCGCATGGGGAGGAGGAGGAGCCGGGAACACCCAAAGGGCCCTCCGAACCACCCTTTACCCCGGAGCCCTACTTTCCGGAAATTCCCCAGTTCCAACCGGACGAACCGTATGTTCCATAGGGCGTAGGGAAGAGAGCACGGGCGGCGATTGTCTCGCGAGCGTTTACCTCCGGTTTACCCGCCAAATCAAGAGGAAGCCGATGGCCTGGAAGACGATGTTCGGCATCCAGATGATGAGCTCCGGGAAAAGAGGGGTCTTCGCCTTGAGCGCGTCCGCCAAGAGGACGATCGCGTAGTAGGCGAGCACGATCACCAAGCTCAGCGCGACGCCCACGGAGCTTTCCCGCCGGTGCACCTGGATGGCCAGAGGCACGCCGACGATGGCAAACGTAAAGCAGGAGAGGGAAATCGCGAGACGCTTTTGCAGTTCGGTCAGGAGCGGCGTGGGGTTGGGATCCAGGGCAGAAGTTCGATTGCCCAGGACTTGCTGTCCGATCTCGGCCAAAGTGGAAAGCCCAATGCTCTTCCGGACGGTCAGGCGATCGAAGAGAGTGCCCAGCGAGATTTCGTAGGGGACCTGCAGGGCGCGAGAGCCGGCGACGATGCTATGCACATCCTCGAGGTTGGCCACGCTCCGCTCCTCCTGACGGCTGTTCCGCAGCGTAAGGATGATCCGCTGGTGGGGGATGTCGGCGTCGATCTCTGCCTCGTCCGCCCGGATCGCGCGGAGGGGGCGGAAGGCGCTGTCGACTTCCCAAATATAGACGTCGTAGAGACGAGCGCCCGCGCGTTTGCTTGCGTAGAGCCGGAAGCCGTCGAACTGGTCGACCGACTTTCCACTTTCGAAGAACGAGAGAGGATTTTGTAAGAGAACGTCCGAAAAGATCTCTTTAAACGCATGACGGCTCTTGGGTCCGACATACGCGTTGATGGAAAAGCTAAAGAGGCTGTACGCGAGAGCGAACCAGATGACAGGGGCGAGCAGCGGGCCGATCCCGATGCCCGCGGATTTCAAGGCGATCAGTTCGTGGTCCTGCGACATCCGACCGAAGAGAAAGAGGACGGCCATGAGAAGCCCCCAGGGCAGGGTGAAGGTCAACACGAATGGGACGAGCGAGAGAACGAGCTTGGCGATCACCCAGAGGGGGACGTCGTGATGGATGATGAGGTCGGCAACATCGCGGAATACGTTGGCCAATACCAGGAAGAAAGTGAGAATGGCCGTACTCGTCAGGCTGATTTTCAGGAGATCGAGAAAGAGGAGACGGTAGAGCGTTTTCATCCGACTCAGGTAATTTTACGGCTGCCTCGGAGGAGGAGAGAGTGCTACACTCCTGGGGATGGCGCTCTTATCAAGAATCAATGAGGAACTCAAGGAGTCAATGCGAAAACGGGATGCGGCTCGGACCTCCGCCTTGCGAATGCTCAAGTCGGCGATCCAGTATGCCGAGTTGGAAAAGGGGAGGGTTGGGGCGCTGACCGATGCGGAGGGGATCGTCGTGATCGCCAAAGAGATTCGGAAGAGAGAGGATTCCATCGAGCGCTTTCGGAGTGGGCAGAGGGAGGATCTCGCTCGGCAGGAGGAAGCCGAAATCGGAGTCCTGCGAGAGTTCCTTCCCGAACCTCTCTCTCTGGAAGAACTGGAAGCCATGGTTCGCGGCGCGATCCTCGATACCGAGGCGACGGGCAAAGCGCAATTGGGCGCGGTCATCAAGGCTGTCCTGCAGCAGGCTGGGGGTCGGGCCGACGGAAAGCAGGTCCGGGATGTAGCCGACCGCCTCTTGGCAGACCAAGGCTTGTAAGGGGGCCGGAGCGAAGGAATGGGAGAGAGGCTCTGGCTTGGGCTGGCTGGGTTTTTCGCTTTCCTCGGTGCCTTGCGTGGCGCCTACATGCTCGGCTCCCGTTTCCGGAGATGTGGTCAGCTCGTCGATCCCTTCCTGCTGGCCGCCTGGGGGAGCCAGTCGCTCTTTCTCTACCTTCGGGGACGAAGCATCGGTCATTGCCCGATCACGAATTTACTGGAAACGCTTGCCTTCTTGGGCTGGGCATTGCTCTTGATGTATCTGCTGGTTGGATCGGCCTACCGGTTCTCCGTGCTCGGATTTTGCACGGCTCCGGTTGTCTCTCTTCTGGATTTCGCTGCCTTGATCGCCCCGATCGATCGGGCAAAGCCGCTGCCGAAGTTGGGGTGGCTTCTGGAAGTTCACGGAACGGCCCTGTTGTTGGCTTACGGGGCGCTTGGGATCGGCGCGGTGGCGGCAATTCTCTACCTTTTCGAGGACCGGACGCTGAAGAGCCGCCACGTATCGGGATGGTTTTACACCTTCCCCGCTCTGGGAGACTTGCTTGCCGTACAGAGGAGGCTTCTGCATGTCGGTTTTGTCTTGCTCACCGCAGGGCTCTTTGTCGGAGTGTTGCTTTCGACGCGCGGCAGCTGGGATTGGGTAAAGCTCTTCTGGTCAGTGGGGGTCTGGCTGCTTTATCTTGTCTTGGTGTGCGCACGCGGGATTTTCCGCTGGAGTCCGCGGAGGATTGCGCAAGGCATGGCATGCGGATTCCTTTTTGTTCTATTGACATTTTGGCTCATCAACGGTTGGAGTCGCGCCCATCAATTTTGGATGGGACCAGTCTGAGCGTGGAGTGATCGGGCCACTCTGCCGACGATGAAATGGACCGTAGATCGGAGAACGGGGGATATGCAATTTCTCGTGGGTGGCGGGCTCGATTTTGAAAAAAGCCCTTTGGAGATCCGCGAGCGCATCGCGTTCGGTTCCGAGGACTTGACTCGCGCGCTTCCGCTCCTTCGGCAGCAGCTGGGTTTGGAAGAAGCGGTCCTCGTCTCTACCTGTAACCGCGTGGAATATGTGGGAATCACTCGAGATGCGATGCGATGCCGGACGGGGTGGGGCCGCTTTCTGGAGAGCTACCACGGGATGTATGCGGATTGGGAGGCCTACTCCCAGTTTCGGCAAGGGCGTGCTTGCGTCCACCACTTGTTCGAGCTGGTTTCCGGACTCCGGTCGATGGTGATCGGCGAGACGGAGATTTTCGGGCAGGTGAAGGCGGCCTACGAAGCCGCGCATCGACTGCGGACGACCGGGCTTTGGCTCAACCGTCTTTTTCAGGCCTCCTTCTCCGCGGCGAAGGCGGCGCGGTCGAGGACGTTCATCACCCGGGGGAATGTTTCCGTAAGCTCGGTAGCCGTGGAGCTTGCCGAACGACTTTTCGGAGATCTCTCGGGGCGGTCGGTCATGGTGCTTGGAGCGGGAGAGACCAGCGAAAAGACGTTGCGGGCTTTGGAGGGGCGCGGGGTGAGCCTCCTTATCGTGGCGAACCGTACCTATGGTCGCGCGTGCGAACTCATGAAAGAGTTCCACGGGGAGGCGATTCTCTGGTCGGAATTCCTGGAGCGGAGCGCGGAAGTGGACATCGTCATCAGCTCAACGTCTGCGCCGCACTACATTCTCACCCGGGAGAAGCTTCTTCCTCTGCTGGGCAGAAGAAAGGGAGACCCTCTGTTTCTGATCGACTTGGCCGTGCCGAGGGATATCGACCCCTCCGTCCATGCCCTGGACGGGCTCTACTTATATAATATCGACGACTTGCAGGCGATCGCCCGACAGAATCTCGAGGATCGAGCGGCCGAAATCGCGCGATGCCGCCGACTGCTCGAGCCCTATGTCGAGCGCTTTGCGATCTGGGCGGAGCAGCGACGGAAGCGATCGCCTGGTCCGGATGTCATGGGAGACTTTCGTACCGCATGACGCGGCCTCTTGTCATCGGGAGTCGTCGCAGTGGGTTGGCGCGAGTGCAGGCGCAGTGGGTGAAGAGTGCTCTCGACGGACTGTCCACTGGACGAAAGTTCGTGATCTCCTTTCTCGAAACCTCGGGAGATCGCTGGTCGGAACGAGAGGAATCGTCGCTGCCGGGAAAGGGGATTTTTGCCAAGGAGCTGGAAAGCGCCCTGCTCCGCCGGGAGATCGATATTGCGGTCCATAGCATGAAGGATCTTGCGACTGAGCTCCCGCAGGGATTGAGAATCGCCGCCGTTTCCCCGCGGGAGGATGCCAGAGATGTATGGGTGAGCCGAAGCTTGCCGGATTGGGAGGCCGCTCTTCCCGGAACGACGGTGGCCGTGGGGAGTCCGAGAAGGATCCAACAGTTTCGAGAGTTGCGGCCGGATCTTTCCTTTTGCGAAATTCGAGGCAATGTGGACACCCGTTTGCGCAAGCTCGAAGCGAATCCGAGTTGGTCTGGAACGGTTCTCGCCGCCGCTGGCTTGAAGAGGCTGGGACTCTTGGACTGCGGCTGCTATTTCGCTTATTTGCCCTTCGAGGTCATGCTGCCGGCGCCAGGCCAAGGAGCGCTGGGGATCGAGGCGCGGATCGAAGATGAGGAGGTCGGACGTCTTCTTCGTCCGCTCCATGACGACGCTGCGGGTTGGGAGGTTGCTGCGGAGCGGGCGTTTCTCCGGGGCCTGGGGGGCGGTTGCCGTTCGGCGGTTGGGGCAAAGGCGACCGTCCAAGAGCGGGAGTTAGTCTTGGAAGGGGTGATTTGGATCGAAGCGCGAGGGCGAAACTTTCGCAAAAGATCCGCCGGTCCCGCACACGAAGCCGAATCTCTCGGAAAGTCGCTTGCGGAGGAGATCCTGAGAGAGGCGGGATCTCCGCCCGACTCCGGTAGGGCAATCGAATGAGCGGTGGAACATCCCAAGGGAAAGTCTATCTGGTAGGTGCCGGTCCAGGCGACCCCGGTCTCCTGACGCTTCGTGCGCGCGATCTGCTCGCGGTGGCCGACTATGTGTTCTACGACGCGCTGAGCGCCTCCGAGCTTTTGCAATGGGCGAGTGCCAGGGCTCAAATCGTCTTCGTCGGAAAATCGAGCGGACGCCAAGCCTTTTCTCAAAGAGAAATCGAGGCGTTGCTCGTTCGCCACGCTTTGGAAGGAGCGCGGGTGGTTCGGTTGAAGGGAGGAGATCCCTTCCTCTTCGGGCGCGGAGGAGAGGAGGGGGAGGCGCTGGCCGCCGCAGGCATTCCCTTTGAGGTCGTTCCCGGGGTGAGCTCGGCCTTGGGCGCTGCGGCCTATGCCGGGATTCCGCTCACTCATCGCGGCATTGCCTCCGAGGTGGCGATTGCGACCGGTCATGAAGATCCGACGAAGCCTGGAGCTTCGGTGGATTGGGCCGCTTTGGGAGGTTTGGACGGCACCAAAGTGATTCTGATGGGGGCAGAAAGGCTCGGAGAAATCTGCCGACGGCTGCTCGAAGGAGGAGCAGAGGAAGAATGCCCCATAGCCGCGATCCGATGGGGAACAACAGGAAGGCAAGAGGTGCGGGAATGCACCCTGCGCGAGGCGGCAAGCGGAGAGTTTTTCGCCCGGTCTCCCGCCGTGATCGTCGTTGGCGAGGTCGTGAAGCTGCGGAAGCGGCTCTCTTGGCGGGAAGAGCTACCTCTTTTCGGGCAACGGGTGGTGGTGACGCGCACCCGAAGCGAATCGAGCCGTCTGGGAAAGTGGCTACGCGAACTGGGTGCCGATGTTCTAGAGATTCCGACGATACGGATCGTCCCTCGTCTGTTCCGCGATTCGCAGAGAGACCTGATCCGCCGTTTGGGTTCCGACTTTTCCTGGGTCATCCTCACGAGCCCCATAGGAGCCGATCTCTTCCTGCGCCATGTCTTCGAGACGACCGGAGATCTGCGAGCGCTCGGCAAGCTACGATTTGCCGCGGTCGGAGGCGCGACCGCCGCTGCCGTCCGTCGATTTCATCTCGCGGTGGATCGGGTTCCCGAAAGCTATACGACGGCCGCGCTGGCGAGCTGCTTTGGGCCCGAGGATTTGCGTGGTTCCCGCGTCTGCCTGGCCCGCAGCGCCTTGGGCAACCCGGAGTTGCCGGGCTCACTTCGGCGATTTGGAGCTCATGTGGAAGAATGGGTGCTTTATGATACGGAGCCCGAGTTGGGCGATCGGACTGGGGCCAGAGGCAGATTCTTGGAAGAAGGAGCCCATTGGATTCTCTTTGCGAGTTCGAGTGCTGCGGAGAATTGGCAGAAGCTGGATCTTCGTCCCAGTGAGGGTGCCTCTTCTCCGCGGGCCTTGAGCATCGGCCCGGTCACGACTCAGGCATTGCACCGGCTCGGGGTTCCGGTCTTCGCCGAGGCTGCGGAGCACTCCATCGATGGACTCGTGGGCTGCCTCCTCGGCCTGGCGCAGAAAGAGCAAGAGAAGCAAGTATGAAGGGCCAAGAAACGGCAATGCACGGAGCGGACAAAGCGGAGAAAGAAAAATGACGGACCCTCGCGCACGAGAACTCGTGGAAAATGGAAATGAGGCGCTTGCCGTAGGAGACCTGGAACGGGCGGCTGCGGCCTATCGAGAGGCGGCCAATCAAGACGCTTCCTATTTCGACGCGCAGCAGGCTTTGGCGATGGTTCTATATAAGACTGGCGCATATCAAGCGGCAATTGATGCCGCCCTGCGGGCGGCAGCCCTGCAGCCGGAGGAACCCCTGGTTTGGACGACGATGTCTCTCGCTTATCAGAAGCAGCAGCGGATCGCGGAAGCGGAACAGGCGGCTCTCAAAGCAAGACTCTATTCTTGGAAGCGACAAACGAGTGAGCAGGACACTCGGGAAAAATAGTATTGCATCAGTTCTCAATACGAGTCTTACTAAATGGATGAAGCTTACACAGATTACGAGCGCACAACTGACCGAGATCGCGAGGCTCGTGGAGGAAAAGGAGAGCCTCTTGAAAAGAGTCTCCGAGATCAACAAAGCGCTTCAAGATATGCCGGTGGAAGGCCGCGGCCGAGGATGGGCTCTTATGACCATGGAACGCATCTCCGGCAGAGCCGGGAGACATCCTGGGAAGCTGAAAGCAGCGGTTCTAGAAGCGCTGGCCGCCGCCAGCCCCGAAGGGCTCACGGTAAAGCAGCTCTCTGCGAAGCTGGGGGTAAAGACGAACAATTTGTATAGCTGGTTTTACACGACCGGGAAGAAGATCGAGCATTTAGAGAAGACCGTCGATGGCAGGTATATCTATACTCCGGCCGAGACGCGGAAGATCGATCAGCATGCGGATTCCGGAGGGTGATCGAGGTGCCTGTTCGGATTGGACACGGGGCCAATGGAACGGAGCGCGGGATCGCGAACGCGTCTAATCTATTTTGGCAGGAAGTCAGGCTAGGGCGCCCGCAGCGGTGCGATCACTTCCCAGATGGAGTCGCCGGCCTGCAACCGGCTGCCGGGAGCGGCAGAGGCACGCTTGACGATGCCAAGGGCGAGCTCGGCTTTGCGGGTAAAGGAGTAGGCGACGCTGGTGATTTTGCCGGCCTCTTGGCCGTGTTGGCAGAGCGGCGCTCCTATCTTGAGCCTCCCCGAAAGCGGCGGTGCGGCCAGAAGGACGAGTGAGCGGTTCGCGTGTCCGACGTGGTGCAGGCGCGAAACGACTTCCTGGCCAACGTAACAGCCTTTTTGATAGGAGATGGCAAGCGGATCCATCCCTACTTCCTGAGGCAAATCCCCAGGCTGCAACTCGGCTCCCCACCGTGGCAGCCGGGCTTCCAGACGGAAGGACTCCAAGATCGCTTCAGGGAGAGGAAACCCGAGTTCGGCGGTCGCCGTCGCGGGGGACCAGAGGTCCCAGCCGGGGAGGCCAAAGCGCGTGCTGCGAAAGGCGACGGCGCCCGCCGGGGGCGCGAGGGTAGACGAGGGAAAGATTCGGGTCAGCGTCCACTCGTCAAGCCGCTCGAACTCGACATCGTCGGCGGCGAGGAACCGACGCAGGCGGGCCTCGAGGGGATCCTTCTCGGATGCTGGTCCATCGATCCAGAGAGCATCTTCCGATGCGCCGATCCAAAGATCTGCAATCAGCTTTCCCTTCGCCGTGAGAAGCGCGGCATAGATCGCAGATGCGGGCTCCACGGTGGCCACGTCGTTTGTGACTTGGCCGTTGAGATACCGTACCCGATCGGCGCCGGTGACTTTCCAGAGAGCACGATGTGGGATGGTCGCCCAACCAGCCTGCCCGGAAAGAATCTGATCATAGAGGGCTTCGAGGGTCATGCAGTCCTTCTCCCATCACGCACGGTCGACTTCTTTCCCGCAGGCGCCCGCTCTCGCTTGTGCGCACGTTGAGCTCTCAGCGTCGGCCGTGGCAGTTCTGAGCTTTGTCGGCTCGCAACATCTCGTAGATTAACATATCTAGGATGGGCTGACGGAGAAAAGATGAAAACGGACGACATTCGCTGGATGGAAACGGCTCTGGAGGAGGCCCGCCGGGCGGGAGAAGAGGGGGAGGTCCCCATCGGCGCGCTGGTCGTTTGCGGCAACACCGTTGCGGGCCGGGGAGCGAATGCGGTCGAACGCCTGAGGGACGCGTTGGCCCATGCGGAGATGCAGGCGATCCGGGAAGCGCAGATCCGACTGGGCGATTGGCGGTTGGATGACTGCACTCTGTATGTGACCAAGGAGCCGTGTCCCATGTGCGCGGGGGCAGTCCTCCAAACCCGGATTTCCCGAATCGTCTACGCCTTGGCGGATCCGAGGCTCGGGGCTGTGGACAGCCGGTGGCGGTTGTGGGAAGGAAGGAGTAAAGAGCTAGCGATCTCGGGTGGGTTGCTGGCTGGACAATCGCTCTCCCTTCTGCAAGGTTTCTTTACCGAGGTTCGGCGGCGGAAAAAGGCAGTTGCTTCTCCCAAAGGGGCACGTTACTTAGTGTAGTCGATCGGTATGGAGGATGGGACCGGGGTAGTTCGCTCTTTTGAGCAGGCATTTCGCTGCTTTATGCCAATGTATTGCCCCGGGCGTTACGCCGTCCGCCTACGGGAGGCAGGGAAGGGGCAACTGGTTCCCCACTCGCTCGTAGAAGCCCCCAATGAGGATCAGCTTCACGTCTTCGGAGGCAATCAGGTGCGCGCCATGGGGCACGCGGTGGAAGAGTTGGCTCTCCATTCCGAGGGGGGCGAGTTGATCGTGCTCTTCCCGGATCTCGATGCTTTTCTGCCATTCCGCGAGAGGTATGCGCAGCTAGCCAAGAAGCCATGCCGCGTACGCGTTTGGGCTCCCGGCACGCCACCCAAGCGCTGCCCGAAAATCGACTTTGTGGTCTCCGTACACCCGCGCTTGGCCAAATATCGGCTCTTTCTGTTCTCCGGCGCAGACCGGTCCGCTCTCGTCTGCTGCAAGCAGATCGGCCGTGCAGGCGGTAATGGAGGGAAAGAGCCGCTCGCCTGCCAGGAGCGCTACGTGGGATTTTGCAGCTTCGATCCCTATGTTGTCGAATCGGTGCGGTGGCGATTCAATCTTTTGAGTTGCGGCCTTGAGAAGCTAGTTCGCCGTTGGGAAGGATTTTTCCCGCTGCCCACTCCTCCGCTTCGAACCATCAACGCCTTCGTAAGGAGCCAGTCGACGTTGACGAACGGCGTCCTCGGTGGACTATCCTAAGGGGCGGACGGGCAGCGACACGAAGCCGGCATGCTTCCTCAGGCTCAAAACCCAAAGCGTGAGCGTATGAGTAGGAATGACTTTGGCTTCGCGCAGCATTTCCCGCTCGCCGGACGTGGAACCCTCGATTTCGATGGTGGCCCATGCGAGTGGTCGATCGCCTGAGATATGCAGGCTAGCGTCCCAGACTGGCTCTTCGGCGGAGGAAAGGGAAAGCGGGGGCGCTACTACTTCCTTGGAATTTGCGGCACGGCTATGGGGGCGGTGGCCGCCATGTTGCGGGAAGAGGGCTGGGAAGTCGGCGGCTCGGACCAGAATGTCTATCCGCCTCTTTCTACGTTTCTGGCATCACGCGGCATTGCGCTTCATGAAGGATATCGACCGGAAACTCTCCCCGATGATCCGGAAACCACCTTCGTCGTGGGAAACGCGATCCAGCGAGGCAATCCGCAGTTAGAGGCCGTCTTGGAACAAAAGCGCCTTTATCTGTCGCTCCCGGAAGTTCTCAAATTTATTTTCCTCAGGAAAAGTCGGAACTTCGTGGTCGCCGGCACCCACGGGAAGACGACGACGGCTTCCCTGTTGGCGTGGCTCTTCGCTGCGTCCGGAGAGGATATTTCTTTTTTGATTGGGGGACTTCCCGGAAATTTTGGAGCTGGCGCCCACTGCGGGAGAGGCAACATCTGGGTCCTGGAAGGGGATGAATACGACACCGCCTTCTTTGATAAACGAAGCAAGTTCCTCCATTATTTGCCGGAAATCGTTCTGATCAACAACGTCGAGTTCGACCATGCAGACATCTTCCCGGATCTCGCGGCGATTCTGCTCTCGTTTCGGCGGCTGGTTCATCTGGTACCGCGGAACGGACGAGTCATCGTCAATGCGGATGATCCGAATAGCCTGGCGGTTTGTGAGGGCAGTCTTGCCCCTGTAACGAGCGTGGGATTCGGGAAAGATGCGGAGATTCCGGTCCGCAATGTTCACTATACCGAAGAGAGTTCCGAATTCGAAATGCTCGGCCGGCGGCTCCGTATTCCGCTTGTGGGAGAGCTCTATGTGCGCGACGCGGCCATGGCGGTCGCGGCAGCCGTCCACGGCGGCGTTTCTCTCGACTCGATCATCGAAGAAGGACTTCCCCGCTTTCTAGGGGTGCGGCGACGGGGAGAAGTTCGATCCGAACTGGAGGGAATTACGATCGTCGATGACTTCGGCCACCATCCCACGGCCATTCGGGAGACGCTACGGTCCGTCCGACTCCGGTTTCCCCACAGGCGTATTTGGGCGCTTTTCGAGCCGAGGAGCAACACGACGCGCCGGGCGGTCTTTCAGCGGGCGCTTCCGGAAGCTCTGCAGGGTGCCGACGGCGTTTTCATCGCCGACGTCGCCAGGAAGGATCAGCTTCCCGCTGCCGATCGACTCGATCCGCAGAGAATCATCGAAGCTCTTCGAGAGCAAGGGAAGCTCGCCTTTTTTGAACCGGACGCAAGCGCGATCGCCACTCATATGGCTACTCTCGCCCAACGGGGAGATGTCCTTGTGGTATTCAGCAATGGCGGTTTCGACGGGATTCATGAGAAGCTGGCGGCCGCTTTACAGACCGGCAGGGACAAAATGACACAATAACTGCGTCAGACTGACGCAGTTCCCCTTGAGCTCTGCAGGAAGAAAAACTGTAGTAACGTATTGACGCTGTGATTCTAGCGCTAATCTCTCCAACTTGGAACGATTTTTGCGAAAGGAAAGCATATGGCGCACGTCCTCGGAATTGATTTGGGCACGACGAATTCGTGCATGGCGGTAATGGAGGCAGGACAACCAGTCGTCTTGGAGAATTCGGAAGGCGCGAGAACTACTCCATCGGTCGTGGCATTCACCAGGACAGGAGAGCGCCTCGTGGGACAGGCTGCCAAGCGACAGGCGATCACGAATCCGCGGAACACGATCTTTTCGATCAAACGTTTCATCGGACGACGATTTTCGGAGGTTCAGGAAGAGGTGAAGCGGGTTCCCTACCGGGTCGTCGAGGGGAAGGGCGGAGGCTGTGCCGTCGAAGTGGAGACCGGGGCGGATAAGCGTCTCTATAGCCCGGAGGAAATCTCTGCCTTCATTTTAATGAAGTTGAAGGCGGACGCGGAAGCTAAGCTCGGCGAGAAGATCACGCAGGCCGTCATCACGGTTCCCGCCTATTTCAACGACAGCCAACGGCAGGGCACCAAGGACGCGGGACGAATTGCGGGACTGGAGGTTCTCCGAATCATCAACGAGCCAACAGCGGCTTCCCTTGCTTATGGGTTGGACAAGAAGAAGGACGAGCGCATCGCGGTCTACGACCTTGGCGGGGGAACCTTCGACATCTCCGTTCTGGAAATCGGAGAGGGAGTCTTCGAGGTTAAAGCCACTAACGGCGACACGCATCTCGGTGGCGATGATTGGGATGCCGCAGTCATGGACTGGCTCATCCAGGAGTTTCAGCAGGAGGCCGGCATCGACCTGCGTCGTCAGCCCGACGCGCTGCAGCGGCTCAAGGAAGAGGCGGAGCGGGCAAAAATCGCTCTTTCCTCCTCCACCGACTACGAGATCAATCTTCCCTTCATCACGGCAGACCAGACGGGGCCCAAGCACATACAGAAAAAGCTGACGCGGGCGAAGCTCGAGCAGCTGACCGATGCCCTCGCGGAGCGGACGATCCGGCCGGTGACAAGCTGCCTGGCGGACGCCAAGCTTGCCACCTCGGAGATCGACGAACTGGTCCTGGTTGGAGGGATGACACGCATGCCCAAGATCGTGGAGACGGCTCGCAGGCTGATCGGCAAAGAGCCTCACAAAGGGGTGAATCCTGACGAGGTGGTTGCTGTGGGAGCGGCCATCCAGGGCGGGGTTTTGCGTGGCCAAGTGAAGGACGTGCTTCTCCTCGATGTCACTCCTTTGACGCTGGCAATCGAGACAGCCGGTGGCATTGCCACCCCCATGATTCCGCGCAACACGACGATCCCTACTCGAAAGTCGCAGATCTTCAGTACCTTCTCGGACAGTCAACCCAGCGTCGAGATCAAGGTGCTGCAAGGGGAGCGGCCGATGGCTCGTGACAATAAGCTGCTGGGAGTCTTTCATCTGGATGGAATCCCGCCGGCCCCGAGAGGGGTGCCGCAGATCGAGGTCACTTTCGACATCGATGCGAACGGCATCCTGAACGTTTCGGCAAAGGACCTCGGCACAGGGCGGGAACAGAAAATTTCGATCACTGGATCCAGTGGGTTGTCCAAGGACGAAATTGACCGGATGACTCGGGAGGCGGAGGCCGCTGCCGAGGAGGACAGGAAACAGAAAGAGGCTGCGGAAACCAAAAACAATGCGGATAATCTCGCCTATCAGGCCGAAAAGCTTCTGCGGGAGCATGGAGAGCGGATCGATTCGGCCCGGAAGATGGAGATCGAGAATGCAATCTCCCGGTTGCGCGGCCTGCTTTCTGGAGAGGACACGGCTGCTCTGCAAGCCGCGCTGAACGAGCTTAACGAGAAGATTCAGGCGGTCTCAGCGGAGATGTATCGGGCCAGCGCTTCCGGTGCTCAGCCTGGCGGAACCACGGGGACGGGCTCGCCGCCACCGCAGGCTCCGGGGGAGGGGTCGGCCGGAAAGGGCGACGTGATCGAGGCAGACTTTGAAGTGATCGATAAAGATAAGGACAAGGATAAAAAGCAGTAGGGTTTGCAGACTTTTTTGGGCGGGTCGGTTGGGAAACCGGATCCCGCGATAGAGCAGAGGAACTGATAACAAAGGAGAAGAAATGGCTGAACTGAATATTCGACCCTTGGGGGATCGAATCCTCGTCAAGCTGATCGAGGAGCTGGAGACGAAAAAGGGAGGAATTATCATTCCAGACACCGCGAAAGAAAAACCGCAGGAAGCAACGGTGGTAGCCGTCGGCCCGGGCCGCTTGGAGGAAGGGAAGCGCATTCCGATCGAACTCAAAAAAGGGGAGCGCATCCTCATCAGCAAGTATGGCGGGACCGAAGTGAAGATCGAAGGAGATGCTTATCAGATCCTTCGGGAGGACGACGTCCTCGCCGTTGTGGGGTAGGCAAAAAGCGGTTTCGAAGAGAGAAAGAATAAGCGGAGAATTATACGTATGGCAGCTAAGCAACTCATTTTTGACGAATCGGCTCGTCATGCCCTTTTGCGTGGCGTGGAGAAGCTGGCAAAGACGGTCAAGGCGACACTCGGGCCTTCGGGTCGCAACGTGATCTTGGATAAGAAATTCGGTGCTCCGACCATTACCAAGGATGGCGTCACCGTCGCCAAAGAAATCGAGCTGGAAGATCCCTGGGAAAACATGGGAGCCCAGCTCGTTCGCGAGGTGGCCTCCAAGACGAGCGACGTAGCCGGGGATGGCACGACTACCGCGACCGTCCTGGCGGAGTCGATTTACCGGGAGGGCTTGAAGAACGTCACCGCCGGAGCGAATCCGATGGATTTGAAGCGGGGAATCGACAAGGCGGTGACTGCCGTCGTGGAAGAGCTCCAGCATGTTTCCCGGAAGGTTAAGGAGAAAGAGGAGATCAAGCAGGTTGCTACGGTTTCCGCGAACTGGGATGCTTCCATCGGCCAGATCATCGCGGATGCCTTGGATAAAGTGGGCAAGGATGGCACCGTGACGGTGGAGGAGGCCAAATCCATCGAAACCACGCTCGAGGTGGTGGAAGGGATGCAGTTCGACAAGGGATACATCTCTCCCTACTTTGTGACCAATGCCGAAGAGTTGGAAGCGGTGCTGGAAAATGCTTATATCCTAATCCACGAGAAGAAGATATCCAGCCTGAAGGATCTTCTTCCCATCCTGGAAAAGACCGCGAAAGGAGGTCGACCGCTCCTCATCATCGCGGAGGATGTGGAAGGGGAGGCGTTGGCAACGCTCGTAGTCAATAAGTTGCGTGGAACCTTGCAGGTCTGCGCCGTGAAAGCGCCTGGCTTCGGGGATCGCCGCAAGGCCATGCTGGAAGACATTGCCATCCTGACGGGCGGGCGATGCCTGACAGAGGACCTTGGCATCAAGCTGGAAAACGTCCAGATGGAAGATCTCGGCCGGGCCAAGAAGATCGTCATCGAGAAGGAGAATACGACGATCATCGAAGGGGCGGGTAGCGCCGGTGAGATTCAGGGCCGCGCCAACCAGATCCGGCGGCAGATCGAGGAGACGACATCGGATTACGACCGTGAGAAGCTGCAGGAGCGGCTGGCGAAGTTGGCAGGCGGGGTGGCCGTGATTAGTGTCGGAGCGGCAACCGAAACCGAGATGAAGGAGAAAAAGGCTCGCGTCGAGGACGCCTTGCACGCCACCCGAGCAGCCGTCGAAGAGGGAATCGTTCCTGGCGGTGGTGTTGCGCTTCTGCGATGCCAGACCGCAATCGACAAGCTTGACCTTAAGGGGGATGAAAAGGTGGGCTCACTGATTGTGGAACGAGTACTGGAAGAGCCCCTTCGAGCGCTGGCCAATAACGCCGGCTTGGAGGGTAGCGTCATCGTGAATGCGGTGAAAGCCCGGAAGAACGAGGAAGGATTCAATGTCGCCACTCGCGAGTATGTAGACATGATGAAAGAGGGCGTGGTAGATCCGACCAAGGTGACCCGAACCGCGCTGCAGAACGCTGCCTCTGTGGCAAGCCTGCTCCTGACGACGGAAGCAATGGTCACGGAGATTCCGGAAAAGGAGAAGAAGGCCACGCCTCCGACTCCCGGAATGGGCGAGGAATATTAAGAGTAGAGAAACAGCACCCGTTTGCTGACGGGTCGCTCGGATCTGCGGAAGGAAAGGCCGGAGTCTCGAATAGGGACACCGGCCTTTCTTTTGTCGACACCCGGAGATGACGCGGCATAGTGCCGCCCCCGAGTCTTTGCTGCTACGACTGGGCCAAAGCAGAAGCAGATATCACCGCAGGAGGCTAAAGCGCTTGCTTCAGTCCCTTGCCGGGAGCAAAACGAACCGACTTTGAGGCTTTGATCTTGATGTGTTCGCCGGTTTTCGGATTGATGCCCGTCCGAGCCTTTCGATGCACAACTCTGAACGTGCCGAAGCCAATGAGTTGCACTGTGCCCGCCTTGCGGATGCCCTCCTTAAGTCCATTCAGAACAGCTCCAACCGCTGATTCGGCGACAGCTTTTGTGGTCTCCTTACCCATTTCCCCTTGAACGTGTTGGACGAGGTCGACCCGATTCCAGTGCTTGTTCTTTTTCTTTTTCTCTTCTTTCATGCTCCCTCTCTTTCCGGAAGCTGATTCGATGCGCTTCCTGGCCGTTTGTGACAAAGGGAGTGATAGGCGTCAATGAGAAAAAGAGAAGGTTAACTGTTAAGCGCGTGGCGCAAGCATCGCTGGAAAGGGATGTAGGATACGTAGTATTCTGGAGAACAATGACTTGCGCGCTATGGTCTAATAAGCGTCAAGGCGGCCAAACGGGGACTGTTAGCAGTTGCTCGCATCAGCATGGAAGAGGCGAGGGAAATCGGAAACCTAAAAGAGCATCCTCAGAGCGGCTTCGTGGAATCGATAGGCGGTCGGGAGTCTTCGTGGGAGGATGCGATGAGCCGTTCGGCGAGCTCAAGGGCTTGTTCCCGCGTGCGAATCTGGCCGTTGAGCTGTGACTCGCGGATCGCCTCTAAGAGAGAGCCGAGGCGCGGACCCGGGCCAAGCCCGAGAGCAATCAAATCGTGACCGGTGAGAAGCCGGGGAGGAGAGATGTCAGAAGGAGGCAGCTCTTCTAACTTACTGTGCAGAAACTCATAGATCGACAGATCTCCATGGCAGGCGAGGCAATCGATCCTATGTAGTTCGAGCTCCAGTGGAAAGGTTGCGCGCGCGAGCAGGCGTTTGAGGGTGGCCGGCCGCATCTCTCTGGCATCCTTAAATGCCATGTGATTGGCGACCATCGCGACGACGGCTTCAATAAGGGAATTGGGTTGGCGGAGGCGCGAGAGGATCCTATCGGCCATTCGCGCCCCAACAACCTCGTGCTCGAAGAAGCGAATCCGGCCGCTTGGATCCGCCTTTCGCGTGATCGGCTTTCCGACGTCATGCAGCAGGGCGGACCAAGCCAATGGCAGGGGCGCATGATGGAGTTGGTCGAGCAGGAGGCGTGTGTGAACAAAAACGTCTCCCTCGGGGTGAAACTCTTTGGGCTGCTCGACGCCGTGCAGAGCGGAGACCTCCGGAAGAATCTGCGCGAGGAGCCCGCTTCGATCCAGGAGGTCGAGGCCCTGAGCGGGCGCAGCTCCGGACCAAATACGATCCAATTCATCACGTATGCGCTCGATGCTCACCAGAGAGACGGTGACCGCCTGGGCCTGGAGGGCAAGCCAAGTCTCTGTCTCGATGGCAAAACCTAGGTTGGCCGCGAACCGCACGGCGCGTAGCAAGCGAAGCTTGTCTTCCGAGAAGCGTTGCGATGGATTCCCAACCGCCCTAAGTTTCCTTTCTACAAGGTCGAGTTGACCTCCCACATAGTCGATCAGACGCTCGGATACGGGGTCGTAGAAGAGAGCATTGATCGTGAAGTCGCGTCGATAGGCATCTTCGGCTGGATGCGCAAAAACCACACGATCCGGATGCCTGGCGTCGCGCGTCCCGATATCTCGGCGGAAGGTGGCCACTTCAAAGGAGTAATCTCCCGATGGCACACGAACGACTCCGAAGGCTTTGCCATGCAGACCAGTGGCCTGAGGGAAGAGTCGCTGGACCTCTTCCGGAGTCGCCGTGGTGGCAATATCGATGTCGTGGGACTCGTGGCCCAATAGGCGATCGCGCACGCAGCCCCCGGCGAAGTAAGCGATATTGCCCGCCTCCTGCAGTCGCTTCACAAGGCGCAACCCCGCTTGCCACATGCTCTGGTTTTGAGTTCCCAAGGCTTCTTAACCCATTGCTATGATGCCCAGGCGCGACGGGTTGCTCTACGGTGCAGCCTCCGCGGATCGCTTGGCCTTCTGCCTCCAATAGACGATCCCGCCAGCGAAGCTCCAAAAAAGAGTAGTTCCAAAGAAGAGCAGAGAAAAGGTCACCGCTTGCGTGCTCGTAAATCCCAACGGTTGGAAAAATAGTACCAATAGCCCTTCCCGCACACCGAGTCCAGAGATGCTGATCGGTATGGCGTCGAAGACGCTCACCACCGCCAGGATTGTGGCCAAGATAAAGAAGGGAATCGGTAGCCGGAGGGCGGTGGCCGCAAACCAGGCGAACCCGAAGGTCGAGCTATGCGCACCGAGGGAAAAGAGAGCGGCACGGACGGTTGCATTCCGATCGGCGGCAAATCGGCGAGTCGCATGGGAAAGCTCTTCGAGCAGTCGATGAAAAGGCGCATGCCTCTCCATGAGGCGAAATGGGCGTCGCCGGAGCAGCGAAGGCAGAAGCCAGGCAAGCAACGCAACGAGAAAGATTCCCAGGGCAACGAGCAAAAAGACGAGGAGGATGTCCTGGACCAGGGAGCCTTTCGCGAGAATCGGATAGAGAAAGAAGCAGAGTCCGGAGCCAATCAGGAGTAGGATGACTACGCCGACGAAGCGGTCGTAGAGGACGGAGAGCGAGGCGGCCGCCTTTTGCTTCGGAGCGAGGCGCACGGCGTAATAGATCCGCACGAGATCTCCACCGGTGGAGCCGGGAAGGAATGCGTTAAAGAAGCGGCCGATGAGGGTAAGCCGCATGGTTTCCCCGAGAGAAAGCGGGATCTCTTGCGCCCGAAGCAGAGCCTGCCAGCGCAACGAAGCAAATGCTACCTGCACTCCAGCCAAGAGAATCGCGCCCAGGAGCCAGACGGGATCTGCCTCGCGGAGGGTTTCGTCGATCGCCGCCCAAGGGACACGCCGGATGATCAGGGTCAGAAGCAGCACGGAGACGGAGCTGCGAAGGAGCACCCAACCGAATCCACGAAATTTATCCATGAAAGAATACCGCTCGAGAATGAGAACCTCCTGGCCGTTTCCCGAACGAGAGCGAGATGCTTCTTCCTCCCGGTCGGGATCTCGTGCCCGCATCTTCCTTCGCTTGCCGGACCGGAGCAACGTTCAAAAAGGAAAAAAAGTAAGATCGCATTCTTCGCTCGTTGGGCGTTGTCTCCTTTTGATGGGTCTTGGGTCCGCCTAACCTGCCTGTCTCCCAAGCGTTCTCCTGCGGCTTGCAATATATGGCCCCGGCTACTTCGTTGGGGCTTGGTTTTCCCTCTTCGCAGTATGTGTCATCATCCAGCCTCCGGGGGGAAACCTACACCTCGCCTTGCATTCAGGCCCATTCGCCGCGCCTCGGGAACGAACTTTGGGAGACAGGCAGGTTAACCGTTCCCCGAACGCAGATCCTCTGGCTTGGGCCAGGTGCAAGAGGGGTGCCGATCGCCAAAGACATCATCGACCCGCCCGACCGGCGGCCAATATTTTCTCTCCTTTAACCAAGGAAGCGGAAAGACCGCCAGCTCGCGGGAATAGGAGCAGTTCCACCTCTCCGCCGTGAGGGCGGTTGTCGTGTGCGGAGCGTTCCGGAGGGGGCTGTCTTCCGCCGGGAGCTTGCCCATGCGCACCATCTCGAGCTCCCCGTGGATTGCGATCATGGCATCGCAAAACCGATCCAACTCCTCCTTCGATTCACTTTCCGTCGGCTCGATCATCAGGGTGCCGGGGACCGGCCAGGAGATCGTCGGTGCATGGAAACCGTAATCTGCGAGACGTTTGGCAACGTCGTTGACCTCGATCCCGGAATCCTTCCATGGCCGAAGATCGACAATGCATTCATGGGCTACCAGCCCGGACGCGTTGCGAAAGACAATGGGGAAGTATCGGGCGAGCCGATGGGCGATATAGTTGGCCGAGAGAAGGGCGGTCTCTGCGCAGCGGTTCAACCCACGCGCCCCCATCATCACGAGGAACATCCAGGTGATGGGATAGATCCCTGCGCTCCCCCACGGAGAACCAGAGATCGCGCCGCACGCGTCCGCTGATGCGGGGGAGAGAAAAGGATGCGAGGGGAGGAAGGGGACGAGGGCGGGGGAGACAGCGATTGGACCCGCTCCGGGGCCGCCTCCGCCGTGGGGGATTGCAAAGGTCTTGTGAAGGTTGAGATGACAGACGTCGACGCCCATCTCTGCCGGTCGACAAAAGCCCAAAAAGGCATTGGCATTGGCCCCGTCGAGGTAGACAAGCCCTCCGGCCGCCCGAACCATGCAAATCACCTCCGGAAGGGTATCCTCGAAAAAACCGTAGGTCGAAGGGTAGGTGATCATGACCGCCGCGACGCGCGTCCCGACCTCGGCCAGCTTCTTTCGAAGGTCTGCGAGGTCGAGTCTCCCTTCCTGGTCGCAGAGCAAGGGCAGGATCGAAAAGCCCGCCGCGGCGGCGCTTGCCGCATTGGTGCCGTGCGCAGAAACCGGCAGGAGGCAGAGATTCCGATCTCCCTGTCCGCGAGATCTGTGGTAGGCGCGGATTGCGAGAAGTCCGGCGAATTCACCCTGGCTGCCTGCCGTCGGTTGAAAGGAGACGGCAGCCATACCGGTGATCTCCTTGAGCCAACGCTCTAGGTCGTCGAGCATTTCGCGGTAGCCATTGGCCTGCTCCATGGGACAGAACGGATGAATCTGTGAAAATTCATCCCAAAGCATCGGAAGCATCTCGGCTGCGGCATTGAGCTTCATCGTGCACGATCCCAAGGGGATCATGGAGGTCGTTAGGCTGATGTCGCGCGCAGCAAGCCTTCGGATATAACGCACAAGCTCGGTCTCGCTTTTGTATCGATGGAAGATCGAGTGAGGGAGAAGAGGCAGGCGGCGGCAGAGGTTTGGCGGGATGGGAGATGACGCTGCATTTGCGCGAGGCGAGGGCCGCCCGAGGGAACCGGGCTCCTCGGCGAAAACAGACAGCAGATCGAGCAAGTCCTTTTCTCCCGTCGTTTCATCCAAGGAGATCCCCAGCCCGGAGGGTAGCCGACGAAGATTGATCCCAGCCGCTTGGGCGCGGCAAAGAAGGGATTCGGAGCGCGATTGGGACAGCAGAACGACCACCGTATCGAAGTGCGGTCCGGGCTGAAGCGGGAGGCCGATCTTGGCGAGCCCGTCCGCAAGGCGGTTGGTCAATGTCCGTATGCCTTCGGCTATGGCGTGAAGCCCGGGAGGTCCATGATGGATCGCGTAAAAGGCGGCGACCACAGCGGGGAGTGCTTGCGCGGTGCAAATGTTGCTCGTGGCCCTTTCCCGCCGGATGTGCTGCTCCCGGGTTTGTAAGGCCAGACGGAGTGCTTGCCTCCCTTCCCGATCGCGAGAGATGCCTACAATGCGACCCGGCATTTTACGAAGATCGTTCGCCCGGGTAGCCAGAAAGCCGGCATGGGGCCCGCCGTAGCCGAGTGGAAGACCAAAGCGCTGCATCGAGCCGACGGCGATATCCGCTCCGAATTCGCCCGGAGTTCGGAAGAGCGTGAGTGCCAAGGGATCCGCATGCATCACCACGATTGCGTGTCGCGCTCGAAGTGCCGTGATCGTATCGGTGTAGTCAAGGACGACGCCGTCCGTCGTCGGATAGGGTAGCAGGGCACCGAAGCAATTCTCCTCCGGTAAACCGTCCCCCAGCGGGTCGCGGACATCTACCACGATCCCGAGGGGTTCCGCGTGGGTCCGCACCACGGCAATCGTTTGCGGATGGCAGAGCGAAGAGACGAGGAAGCGCTTCGAATCCGGGACGGTGCTTACGCGCGCACACATGGTCATGGCTTCGCACGCAGCCGTGTCGGCATCGAGAAGGGACGCATTCGCTACTTCCATTCCCGTAAGGTCGGCGACTAGGGTTTGGAAGGTGAGAAGTGCTTCCAGCCGCCCCTGGCTAATTTCCGATTGGTAGGGAGTATAGGGCGTGTACCAGTCGGGGTTCTCCAAGATGTTCCGTCGGATCACGGCGGGAGTGATCGAGGCGGAATAGCCCATTCCCAGGTAGGAACGGAGGATGCGGTTCTTCTTGGCGAGATTCCGCAGAGCCGCCAGCGCGTCGGCTTCCGGGAGGGCTTCTGGGAGGTGGAATGGCGAGCGGGTGCGGACTGACCGGGGGATGATCGCCTCTGCCAAGGCCTCCGCCGAGGAGAAGCCGAGCATTTTCAGCATCTCCCCCTCATCGCCTGGGCTGGGCCCGATGTGGCGTTTCAAAAAGGAGGCGGGCTCTGTTGGATTGCTCATCTCTAGTGATCCGGTTGTCTAGCCTTCCCGTCTCACAAGCGTTCTCCGGTGGCTTGCAAAATGGACCTGCCTGCCTCGTTGGGGCTTGGTTTCCCCTCCTCGCAGAATGTCGTCATACAACTCCGGGGGAAGACCGGCGCCCTGCCTTGCATTCAGACCCATTCGCCGCCCCTCGGGTACGAACTTTGTGAGGCAGGCAGGCTGGGGAAGCGGGTCTCTTTCGGACCGCCCCCGCTTATGGGGTGGGGGGGGATTCCGTCGAGCCTGCAATAAGCTTTGCATACGTCTCCGGCGATTCCAGGCGCTCGGTTTCTTCCGGAGCCTCGACGCGGATCCGGAAAAGCCAGCCTTTCCCGTAGGGGTCGGTATTCATCAGCCCGGGTTCCTGAGCGAGCGCGGTGTTGACTTCCAGGACCTCGCCGGTAGCGGGAGAGTAAATGTCGGATGCGGCCTTGACCGATTCGATGGTGGCCACGGCTTGTCCCCGTTGTACGTGCGTGCCGATTGCCGGCAGCTCGACAAAGACGATGTCGGAAAGCTCCCGCTGCGCATAATCGGTAATTCCGACGCCGCCAATCTGGCCTTCGAGCAGCAACCACTCATGCGATCTGGAATAGAAACGATCGGTCGGAATCTTCATCTGTTTTTGCGGCGATAGAGGGGTGCAGGTTTCAACGTCACCGGATAGCGAGCGCCCCTGACCAGATAGGTGAGCCGGGTACTCTCGGTGGTCAGCGGCGTCTTCACGTAGCCCATACCGATCGCGGCCTCCAGGGTCGGAGAATAGCCTCCGCTCGTTACCTTTCCAACCACGGTTTCTCCAGCCCAGAGTGGATAACCGGCTCTGGGCGGAGGAGCGGGATGCTCAGCGGCAAACGCAACCAGGGAGATGTCGAGACCTCGGCTTCTTTTCTCCAGCAGCGCTTCCTTGCCGGGGAAGGAAGTGCTCTTTTCCCAATCCACGACCCAGCCCATGCGGGCCTCCAGGGGAGTCATCTCTTCATTCAGTTCATGGCCGTTGAGGGGAAGGCAAGCTTCCAGGCGGAGGATGTCTCGTGCCGCCAGGCCGCAGGGGCGCAGACCCGACGATGCACCCGCCTGAAGCAACGCATCCCAGAGGCTCGTCCCGAGTGGAGCAGGAAAAAATAGTTCCGCCCCATCCTCGCCCGTGTAGCCGGTACGTGCGATCCAAAAGCTGCTGCCCTTCCAAGAAGCGGCTATGATGGCGCGCCGCTCGAATGCTTCTGGAAGGTCGGGAAGGACCCGTCGGAGAATCTCTCGAGCCTCGGGTCCTTGGAGGGCTAGGCCTCCCCAACATTCGCTTTCATCCGTAAGGGCTACTTTTGCACGAGACAGCTTTTCGGAAAACCAGCGAACATCGGTTTGCGTCGTCGCGGCGTTGACCACCAGGAGAAACCTCGACGGCTCGATCCGGTAGACGAAAAAGTCATCGATAATGCCACCATTCTCTTTCAGCAGGAATGAGTATCGCCCACGTCCCGTGGGAAGTGCGGTGATCTTGCTCGGCAAAAGCTGATCGAGCCACCCCGGCGCATCCGGACCCTCGAGAAGAATCTCTCCCATGTGGCTGATATCGAAGAGGCCCGCTTTTCGGCGGACGCTCAACACTTCTTCCGCTACCGAGCTATAGACGATCGGGAGCGTCCATCCGGCGAAGCTCCCCATTCGCGCTCCCCATTTTCGGTGACGGTCATCCAGCGGGGAAATTCGGAGAGGAGGGGAAGAGAAAGCTTGCATTCTCGGCACGAGTCAAGGCAGTAGGGAATGATCTTGTCAAGACCTCTTTCCCGTGCGGCTGCGCTGCTTTTTGCCCACCGAAGCGGCCGGGTCCATTTCGGAAGCCGCAGGAGAACGCTTGTGAGACATGCAGGCTAAAGGCTTGCTTGATCGAAACGGAGCGGTAGGATGATGCTGAGCGTTATACTATGAGTAGGAAAGTTGGGGAGACGGCATCTGTGCCGGAAGAAGCTGAACTAGCTCCCCGTTTCTCCGTGGATGATCTGAACATCAAGGTTCAGCAAGCCCAGGAGGTATTGCTCGATTTGGAACGGAGACGAGAGGAGATCGAACGCCAAAAGCTCCAGCTTGAGGAGTTGCGGAAGAAACAGCGGGATTTCGAGGGAGGACACCGAGGGGTGACCGAAGAGTTGGCGCGGAGCGTCGCTCTTTTGGCACGCCAGGAAGAGGACGGCCAGAGGGAGCTCGAAGATATACGGTCGGTTCGCAAGACTCTCGCCGAACAACTCGCTGCGCTGGAGGCGCTGGAACCCGCAACGTGGGAGCCGGCAAATCTTTCCGAGGAGCTGACCAAAGCGTTAACCCTGGTCGATCAGTCCCGGGCTATTCTGCGGCAGGCTCAAGGACGTCTCGAGCGCCTGGGATGGGAGGCTGTCGAGCAGGAACATAATTCAAATCGAGTGGAAGGAGTTTTCGAGGAAACGGACGAAGGGTTTAAGTTTTGGCGTAAAGTCGCGAGCGGCTTTGCCTATTCTCTTCCTTTGATTCTCTCTCTCCTAGCGGTCTCACTTGTTTGGTTTCTGAAGAAATAGACCCATGCCGCTGGATCCGGAGCGGGCTGGCTCGGAAGGCGGGGAGCGAGATTCAGGGGCGAGACATTTCCTGTCCGAGGGTGGGGAGGCGGCGGAAGCGCGGCTGGCGAAGGAGAGGAGAAGCTCACTACGCTGGCAGCACAGTGCACAGCGGAGGCGGGACCGCAACCGATTTCTCCTGCTACTCGTGCTGCTCGCGGCGGTCCTCTATTTTCTCTGGAAACGGTGTAGCGCCTATCTTCCGCATGGCGCGAGCGGCGCGCATTGAGCGCCTACCTAAGCTTGCGCAGGCTCTCCCGGGAGGGAAGAGGAGAGCCTAATTCGAATCTTCGGGGTTTTCCGGTAGCGGTTCACTTCTTTCCGCCTTGCCCCGATGACGGATATCTCGGGCGCGATAGAGGTAATAGACTTTTTCGGCGATGTTTTTGGCGTGGTCGGCGATTCGTTCGATCGCACGACTGATCAGGAGCAGGTTTGTTGCTTGCGGGATCGATCCCGGCTGTTCTCGCATCGCCTGGAGCAGATCCTCGGAAAGCTTTTTATTGAGGGTGTCGACTTCCTTGTCCCTCTTCACGATGCCGATGGCTTCCTTGGCTTTGGCCTCGATAAAGCAGTCGATGGCATCGCGGTACATTTCTTCGGCCACCATCGCCATCTGGGGGATGTCAAAGAGAAGCTTGAGCGGAGGTGCGGCATTGAGCCGTCGGGCGAGGCGGGCGATCGTGACGGCTTGGTCGCCGATCCGTTCCAGATCGCTGGATATCTTGGAAGCCACGAGCACGAACCGACAGTCGGTCGCGACCGGGCTGTGCGTCGCGATGTAGGTGATGACCAGATCGTCGACCTTGACTTCCAGGGAGTCGATTTCAGAGTCCTGCTGTTCGACCCAATCGGCGAGCGAATCGTTTCGCTCGGTGAGGGCTTGCAGCGCCACCCGGAGGTGGCGGGCGGCAAGGCTGGCCATCAGGAGCAGGGTTTCTCGGATGCGAGAGAGTTCGAAGGAAGCAGTGCTAGTCATCGCAGGCCGGGAGTTTCGCCGACAGGAACGGAGAAATGTAGCATGGGGCTTGCGAGAACGGGTACTCTTTTCCTTGCCGCTTTGGGCCTGAAGGCAACCCGGTGAGGCGGAAGGAAACCGCAGAAGGGCCGATGAGGGAAGAAGACTTTTCCAAGGAGCTTGCGGGCGGAAGCCCGATGGGTGGGCTCTCTCGCGAAGAAGCGGCAAGACGAATTGCCGCGGAGGGGTGGAATACTCTCCCGGAGCGTCTAAGGCCTCCTCTCCTGGCCTTCCTGGGAAAGTTTTGGGCACCTGTCCCGTGGATGTTGGAAGCCGCGATCGTCGTGGAAGCGCTCTTGCGGCGAATCGGAGACGCGATTGGCATCGGGGTGCTCTTGCTCTTGACGGCGGCCTTGGCCTTCTTCCAGGAGAGTCGTGCAGAGCGGGCCTTGCATCTCCTCCGGCGACACTGGATCGGGACGGCTCGAGTCTTTCGCGATCGAGTATGGCAGCGCATTCCCCTGACCGAGATCGTTCGTGGCGATTGGATTCATCTGCGGGTCGGGGATGTTGTTCCGGCGGATGCCCGATTGCAGTCGGGCGCCGTGGAAGTCGACGAAGCTTCCCTTACTGGGGAGCCCTTCGCCCGGGAAAAGGAAGCGGAGGATATTGTCTACGGAGGGACGGTGATCCGCAAGGGAGAGGCGACCGGCGAGGTTTTTGCCACGGGAGCGAGGAGTTCCTTTGGGAGAATCGGCGACCTGGTCTCGTCGGCACGGGCCCCAAGCCAGGTGGAGCAGACGATCTTTCGGATTGTGCGTTGGCTGATCGGGATCGATGGCGCGCTCGTGGTCCTGGTTTTCGGCTATGGGCTGGTTCATGCCCTTCCGCTCACGGAAGTCTTGCCGTACGCCCTCGTATTGCTGATCACCTCCGTGCCCGCCGCCTTGCCAGCGACCTTTGCGATGACGAGCGCGCTTGGGGCGCAGGAGTTGGCGAGGAAGGGGGTGCTCGTCCGGCGACTGGCCGCCGTCGAGAATGCGGCAACGATGGATATTTTGGTCGCCGACAAGACGGGAACCATTACGACCAACGAGGCTGTCCTTCAAGAGATCTCGCCTCTTTCTCCCACCACTAGGGACGAGCTTCTGTCGTGGGGAGCAATCGCCTCACTGGAAGCGACCGAGGATCCGCTCGACTGCGCCATTCTTGCGCTCGCAAAACGAGAGCGCCTCCCTTTGCCGAAGGAGAATCAGGTCTCTTTCACGCCCTTCGATCCCTCGACGAAATATTCCGGTGCCGAGTTCCAGACGAATGGCGGTCGCTTCCGTGTCCTCAAAGGAGCCCCGAGCGCCGTGGAGCGCGCCGTCGGGGGATTTCCAGCGGATGCCCTCGCGACGGTGGAAAGGCTTTCGTCTCGGGGCTTGCGCGTCCTCGCCGTGGCCGCGGGCAATCCCGGGGGGTTGCGGCTGGCTGGCTTTCTTGGCTTCTCCGATCCGGTTCGGACCGATTCCCGCAGCCTGGTCGCGAGACTTCAGGAGCTTGGGATCCGCGTCCTTCTGGTGACCGGGGACGCCGTGGCGGCGGCCCGCGCGGTTGCGCGCGAAGTGGGCATCGGCTCGCGGGTTTGCGTAACCCCCTTGCCTCCGATTGCGGGGAAGCGAGATCCGATCGATTCCTGCGACATTTTCGCGGGCGTCTTTCCGGAAGAGAAGTTCCGGATCGTGGAACGCCTGCAAAGGGGCGGCCATGTGACCGGAATGACCGGCGACGGGGTGAACGATGCACCGGCACTCCGGCAAGCCGAAGTCGGGATCGCGGTCAGCAGCGCCTGCGATGTCGCACGGGAGGCGGCGAGCATCGCTCTCACCAGCCCGGGACTCATGGATATCGTCGCCGCAGTGGAGATGAGCCGGGAAATCTACGAGCGAATGCTGACTTACATTTTGAATAAGATCATCAAAACGGTGGAGGTTGCGGTCTTCCTCACCGCAGGCCTCCTCTCCACCGGCATCTTCGTTCTTACCCCGTTCCTGGGAGTGCTTCTGCTCCTGACGAACGATTTCATCACCATGTCGCTTGCTTCCGACCGTGTTCGCGTCCCGGTCCGTTGCCGCCGCTGGCCGATCCGGTCCGTGGTGCTGACCGCAGTGGCTTTTGCGCTCTGCCTTTTGGCCCTCTCGTTCACGATCTTCTCGCTGGGCGTCCATTGGCTTAAGCTAGACACGGCGCATCTCCAGACGCTGGTCTTTGCTTGGCTCGCTTTTTCCGGGCAGGGTATGGTCTATGTCGTTCGGGAACGAAGCCCAACGCCTGGACCGCTCCCGGGCCTCTGGCTCTGGATTGGCTCTCTTGGGGGTGTCGTGATTGTATCGCTTCTGGCGATCGCTGGCGTCGGCATGGCGCCCTTACCGTGGCCGGTCGTGATCGGGCTCCTCGGGACTCTGGCGATTTTCCTAGCTGCACTTTCCTTGGTTAGGACAAGAATTTTTTCCTTCTTTGGCTTGGAAGGGGGCGCTTCCCGCTGAGAACGCTTCCCTCCGCTTTTTTCCAGCTCCAGTGGACCGGACGCCCCAGCAGCGGGAACTCCTTGCGGATCTGGGACTCGAGGAAGCGCTCGTAAGATTCGATTAGGAGCCGCGGATCATTGACAAAGAGGCGAAGGCGAAAGGGGGATGCGGCTGAGGAATCCCGTGGCGCTTCGTTTACCGCGTAATAGATTTTCAGGTGCCTCCCACCCGATCCTGGTGGGGAAAGACGGCGCTGGGCTTTTTGGAAGAACCGATTCAGAGCGCCGGTCGAGACCGCCCGGCCCGCCTCCTCGTCCACGCGGAGGCTTGTCTCGAGTAAACGGTCGAGATTGGTGCCGTTTCTGGCACTCAAAGGGACGATGGGAGCGAACGACAGAAATGGCAGATCGCTCTTCACCGCATTGGCGAGAAGGGCCTGCGTCTGCTTCTCCTCGGCCGACTGCGGAAGAAGATCCCACTTGTTGAACGCGATGACGCAGGGCCGGCCGATACGCTGAATCCAGCCGGCAATCTTTTTGTCTTGCCGCGTGATGCCCGAATGGCTGTCCAGTACAAGAATCACCACATGGGCCCGGGCTAAGGCGTGAAGTGACCGTCCGGCCGTCTTGGACGCGAGCCCCTCCCGCTGTTTGTGGCGCGGCGCCAATCCCGCCGTGTCGATGAGGAGAAAGCGCTTCTTGCGCCATTCGAACTCGATATCGATGGCGTCGTGAGTGGTCCCTGGCTCTGGAGCCACAAGCAATCGAGATTCGCCGATCAGGGCGTTGACGAGGGTCGACTTGCCCACGTTGGGCCGCCCGAGGAGGGCGAGCCGTCGAGCCGGCTCTTCCGGGAGAGCGGGCGATGCGGAGACGGGATTTTCTCCCGTCAATCTCTCTCGCAATGGGCGTATGCCTCGGTTATGGGCGGCGGAGATCGGGATCGGCTCGCCTAGGCCGAGTTCGGAAAGCTCTCCGGCCAGTGGGTCGAGATCCTCTTGATCGATCTTGTTGGCAATGACCCATACCTTCTTGCCCAGCTTGCGGAGATGCCCGGCGATCTCTCGGTCGAGCGGGGTAAGTCCGGATCGTCCGTCCAGAACGAGGAGGAGATCGGTGGCCTGGCGGAGAGTGGCCAAAGTGAGATCGGTCAGCGTCCGCTCCTTCTCCTCACGAGAGAACACAACTCCTCCTGTGTCGATCAGTACTGCCGGCTTGCCGCCGAAGCGAACTCGGACGGAAAGAGGATCCCGCGTCACACCGGGCTCGCGATCGGTTAGTGCGATCTCTTTTCCACAGAGCCGGTTAAAGAGAGTCGACTTTCCGACGTTGGGACGTCCCACGATCACGAAAGTTCGCATAGGCGCTTCTGGCTTTTCGCACGACACCGCTCGATTCATTCTCTATCCGCCATTTCTCACACATTTCGCAGCCGAGGCTCCGCAAATGGGTTTGGATGCGAGGCACGGCGCGGGTTTTCCCCCGGAGCAGTATGAGAGAACATACTGCGAGGATGGAAAACCAAGCCCTACGAAGCAGACAAGCCCATTGTGCAAGCCGCAGGAGAAAGCTTGTGAGAAATGGGGGCTAACGAAGACTGGCGCTCCCGCTGCGCGAGGAAGGGAGAGGGGAGCAAGAAACGCATTGGACGAGGATGCGCAATCCCCTAGCGAAGTAAAAGCAGGTCGAGGCGATCAGGAAGACGGCTGCGATCCAGCAGGACGCTGCCGCCCAGGAGAGCTTCAGGAGACCCGCCGCCACGGTGATAAAGGAAAAAAAGGTTGCTACCTTCCCTGTCCAATGGGGATAGATCGGGACTTCTCTTTTGAGGAAGAGCAAGAAGCCGATGCCACCGAGAAGGAAGACGTCTCGGATGAGGACCAGGACGAGGAACCAGAAGGGGAGTGGGGCCGACTGCGGAGAAGGGAGGGTGGTCAAGCAGAGAAGAGAGGCCAGCAAAAGGAGCTTGTCCGCCAGCGGATCGAGGATCTTTCCTACACGGGTCTGCTGTCGCCAGCGCCTGGCGATGTACCCGTCCAGGGCGTCGCTGAGCGCGGCCGCCAGAAAGAGGGAAAGACCCGCGATCCGAAAGCGATCGTCAGCCGCTCCCTCCGTTTGGCTCTCGCCGTACTGCCAGAGAACCGCGGCCATGGCTGGGATGCAGAGCAGCCGCACGATGGTGACGCGATTGGCCCATGTCATGAGGCAAAGGTCTCGATCGCTCGGTGAAGGCGGTGAAGAATCCGTTCTTTGCCAAGGATCGTCAGGGAGTGATAGAGGCTTGGCCCTACCTCGCGACCCGTGGTGGCAACGCGTGCGGGATGGACGTAGGTCCGAACGGACGTCTCGTGAGCCTGCGCAAGCCTCTGAAAGCGAGCTTCCAGCGAGGAGGACGTAAAGTCGGATGCTTCCGAGAGATCGCCCAGGAGGTTGCGAAGCGCCTGGATGCCTGCAGGGTTTAAAAACCGTTTGACTGCGCCCTCTTCGAAAGAGACCTCTTCCTGGAAAAACGGACGAGCCCATTCGACCAGTTCCTTTCCCGTCTTCACCTTTTCTTTCACCAAGAGGACGACCTCTTTGAGGTAGTCCGGTTCCCACTTCGCAATCGGGAAGCCGGCCCTCTCAAGCCAGATGCGCGCATGGGGCAGCAGCTCCTGGGCGCTCAGGCTTCGCAGATAGGTCCCGTTCATCCAGAGAAGCTTGTCTGCATCGAAGCGGGCGTTGCTCCGGTGGATCTGGTTGAGCTCAAACTTCCCTATTGCCTCCTCGATCGGAAAGACTTCGCGGTTCTCGCGGAGGGACCATCCGAGAAGGCAGAGGTAGTTGCGAACCGCCTGCGGCAGATACCCGCCCTCTTGATACTCGCTCAGGGAAGCGCCGACATCCCGCTTGCTCATCTTTGTGCCGGTACGATTCAAGATGAGAGGGATGTGGGCGTACCGAGGCGCGCTCCCTCCCAAGGCGGCGGCGATGGCCAGATGCTTGGGAGTATTGGAGAGATGGTCTTCTCCACGGATGACGTGGCTGATCCCCATCTCGAGGTCATCGACGACGTTCACGAGATGGAAGACTGGGGATCCGTCCTTCCGCTGAATCACGAAGTCCTGTTCCAGCGCGCAATCGAAACAGACTTCACCGCAGATCAAGTCCTCGACCACGATCCTCTTGCGTGGCATCCGGAAGCGGATCGCTCCGTCGCGTTCATACGCTTGATCCCGATCGAGGAGCAGGCGTACCGCGCGATCATAAATGGTCCTCCGCTCGCTTTGGAAATAGGGTCCTCGATCGCCTCGGGCGCCCCCATTCGGGAGAGGACCTTCGTCCCAGTCGATCCCCAGCCACTGGAGACCGTCGAAGATCACGCGCACCGCTTCGACGGAATTTCTCGCGGCATCGGTATCCTCGATGCGAAGGACGAGCGTTCCCTCCGTGTGACGGGCATAGAGCCAATTGAACAGGGCGGTGCGCGCCCCGCCGACATGAAGATAACCTGTGGGGGAAGGGGCAAAGCGGACTCGCACGCCATTCATGCTTCTGCTCCGTCTTTTAGGTACTCTTCGCTTTTCTGCAATAAGCCGCTCGTGAAGGTGACCACGGACTGGTCTTCTTCCTCAAACCATTCTTCATGATACGTGCGTTTCAGCCGCGCCTTGGATCCGACTATGCGAAGCAGCAGCGCAAGAGCACCGATTCCGTCGAAGAAGGGGAGGTTTCGTTCGCGTCCCAGGAGCGCAAAAAAAGCAGAGAGATCCCGTTGCTCCACGGTCCGCCAAAGCCCCTCTTCCCCAAGCCGGGTCTGCTCCAATAGGGGTGGAGTGGCCGCGAACGGGTGCCCGAAGCGCGGACCCATGTGGCAACCATCCACACTGACGATCAACTGCATGCGCTCTCCGTAAGCTTCGTGCAGGCAATGGAGCGATGTTGCCATCTGGTCGAATGGTGTGTTCCGGTCGGGCACTCTCCCTTGTTCGACCCAGTCCAAGAGCCCGCCGCAAAGAATGGGAAGAAAGCGCACGGGCCGATTGCTGCCTCGGAAGGCGCGAATGGCTTGGAGAAGCACGATGGGAAACTCGATCGAATGCTCGCCCTCGTGCGCCTCCGGATCGTGGCAGGGGAAGCTCAGCTGTTTGCGAAGCCATGCGACGGACTCGACTTCCGCGAGAGCCCGGCCGAGGGGAGTGCGAAGATCGCGATTGTCGATGCTCCATTCGAGCCTCGAACGGTGGCCAACGCCCAAAATAAGGTAGACATCCGCTTCCGGAGCGCTTGCCAGTGGAGCAAAGGCGTGAGCGTATGCCCTTGGGCTGACGCGGAAATCAATGTGAGGGGAGAGGATGCCGAGAAGATCGGTTCGACACGGTGTGAACGGCGGTAGCAATGGTGCGGCGCCCGGTTCGGAGAAGAAAGATCGGAAATAGGAAAGACACTGGCACCCGTCGCTAGGATAGCAGGTGCCCGCACAGCGGCAATGGAGCGTCCTATGTCGGCTAGGGGCGGATATTGCCATGCCTATCATGTTTCGAGAAAAACGGCTCAGGCAAAGCAAAAGTTTGAGATTTGCCGAATCTCAAGGAAAGCATTGCGGGAGATCCGAGGAACGAATGCCCGTTGTCAGATCACCGTCCCATGTGAGACGACCCCTCCCCGGGGGATGATCACCAATCCGTCTCGGATGAAAAAGCAATCTCCATCCATGTTCGCGGGTTTGCCTTTAGGAGAAACCCACACATTGTCGCCTACTCGGGCGTTCTTGTCAACGATCGTTCCTTCCAGGAAGGTATTCCGGCCGACTCCCATCCTGGGTAGTCCTCGTCCTTCCGCGCCGAGCGCATGCGCGTCGGTCTCGTAGTAGTCGTTCCCCAGGAGCAGCGTATCCTTGATCGTCGCTCCGGGCAAAACGACACTTCGAATCCCGATGAGCGAATGCTCGATTTTTGCATCGGAAATCACGCTGCCCTCGGCGATGAGCGAGCCGGAGACGTCCGCCCGCGAGATCTTTGAGCTGGGCAGGTAGCGTGCCCGCGTGTAGATCGGGAAGCGGCTATCGTAAAAATCGAACTTCGGCTCTGGTTCGCACAGATCGAGGTTGGCTTCGTAGAAGGCGCGAATCGTTCCGATGTCTTCCCAATACCCCGCGTGGACATAGGCGAAGACCCGATGGTTGGGAATCAGGCGGGGGATCACGTCTTTGCCAAAGTCTGGTTCCCCACCCATCAATGCACTGGCCAGGACCTTCCGATTGAACAGATAGATTCCGGTCGAAGCCCAATATTGCGGTTCATCGGGGGGCAGGCGAAGCAGGGAAACGAATGGATCGACGATCGCCAGATTCGCGAGAAGCGACGGCTCTTTTGGTTTCTCGACGAAAGAGGCGATCCTTCGCTCCTCGGTGACCCGAAGAATCCCAAAACCGCTTACCCGGCTCTGGCTGACGGGAGTCACGGCAACCGTCAAATCTGCACAGGATGCCACGTGCTGTTCTATTAAACTCAGGAAATCCATCCGGTAGAGTTGATCCCCCGCTAGGATCAAGACCAGCTCATGCGGATGACTCGCGAAGTGGCTCAGGTTCTGTCTTACAGCATCAGCGGTGCCCTGGTACCAGTAGGCGCCCTTCATCGTCTGCTGCGCGGCCAGGAGTTCGACGAATCCCTGGGAGTAGTCGTCAAATCGGTAGCTCTGCTGAATGTGCCGATGCAGCGAGGAACTCTGAAACTGTGTCAGGATGAAGATGCGCTTGAGTTCGGAATGAATGGCAAGGCTGATGGGGATGTCGACGAGGCGATACTTCCCGGCCAACGGGACCGCTGGCTTTGCCCGTTCCTTGGTCAGAGGGAAGAGACGCGTGCCGGCTCCTCCACCCAGGATCAGCGTGATCACGTCGAATGGAGAGAAATGAGTAGAACCTTTCCATCCAGTCATGGGAATTGACGAAGGTTCTCCAGGCAGAATAATGGAGCCATTCTATGTGCGGCATTGTCGGCTATCTCGGACAAAAGGAAGCGCAGCCGCTCCTGCTTAGCGGGCTGCGCCGGCTCGAATACAGGGGATACGATTCGAGCGGAATCGCCATCCTCGGGGAGGGCCGCTTGGGTGTGGTCAAGCGAAAGGGTAGGATCTCCGAGCTCGAGCTCGCCCTTCAAAAACAGGGACTTTCGGGAAAGATCGGCGTGAGCCATACTCGCTGGGCGACTCATGGAATTCCGAGCGACGCGAATGCCCATCCCCACCTCGATCAGTCGCATCGGCTCGCCATCGTCCATAACGGAGTGATCGAAAATTACCAGATTCTAAAGCAAAGGCTATCCGATTCCGGTCATCATTTCCAATCGGAAACGGACACCGAGGTGCTCGCCCACCTCATCGGCGAAGCCTATGACCGCCTCCCTCCCCAGGATCCTCAAAGGCTCGAAAACGCGGTCCGCTCAGCGTTAACAGAGGTGATTGGCACCTACGGCATTGCCGTCATTCATAAGGATTGCCCCAACCTGCTGGTCGGCGCGCGGAGGGGAAGCCCTCTCATCCTGGGCATCGGCAATGGCGAGTTCTTTTTGAGCAGCGACGTCACGGCAATCTCCGGGCAGGCTCAGCGGGTCGTTTACTTGAGCGATGGCGACGTGGTCGCGATTCGTCCCGACGGATTCGACATCTCCTCGCTCACCCGGCCTAGGGTGGGATTTGAGATCAGCGAGGTGGAACAATCGGAAGCGGAGACGGAGTTGGGAGACTATCCGCACTACATGCTCAAGGAGATCTGCGAACAACCTGAGGCGATCCGTAACGCCATGCGGGGACGCCTCGATCTCGAGGAAGCGACCACTAAGCTGGGCGGTCTCAACATGAATCCGCACCAGCTCTTGCGGATCCAGCAAATCTTAATCGTCGGCTGCGGTACGGCCCGTCACGCGGGGATCGTCGGAGAGTACCTGATCGAATCCCTGGCCCACCTTCCGGTGGAAGTCGATTACGCGAGCGAGTTCCGCTACCGGAACGCGCCGCTCGACGGAGAGACTCTGGTTTTTGCGGTCAGCCAGTCCGGGGAGACCGCAGACACGCTGGCCGCCGTCCGGGAAGCCAAGCGGAAGGGAATGCGTGTCCTTGGGATTTGCAACCAGGTGGGGAGTACCATCGCCCGGGAAACGGAAGGAGGGGTCTATATGCATGCGGGACCGGAGATTGGCGTTGCGGCGACCAAGTCTTTCACCTCCCAGGTGCTGATCTTTCTGCTGCTTGCCGTGCTGCTTGGTCGATTGCGCTACCTTTCCGCCCGGCAGGGGAAAAAGTTGATCGAGGCGATCGAAAAGCTTCCGGATCAAGTGGGAAGCGTTCTCTCCCGCCATAAGGAGATCCGCGCGATCGCGGAGAAATATGCCGATGCCGAGGCCATGCTCTTCTTGGGGCGACAGTTTCAATATGGGATCGCTCTCGAAGGGGCGCTGAAGATGAAGGAGATCACCTACATACGGGCCGAGGGCCACCCGGCGGCCGAGCTCAAGCATGGGGTGATCGCCCTAGTCGATGAGCGGATCCCGAGCGTTTTCCTCTGCCCCCAGGATGGTGTCTACGACAAGAACGTGAGCAACATCGCGGAGGTCAAGGCCAGGCGGGGACCAGTGATCGCCATTGCGAGCGAAGGGGATGATCGGATCGGCGAGCTCGCCGACGACGTCTTCCTTGTCCCGCAATGTTCGGAGCTTCTCGCTCCCATCCTCACCGTCGTTCCTCTCCAGTTGCTCGCCTACTACATAGCGCTCTCCCTGGGACGGGATATCGACAAGCCAAGAAACCTCGCCAAGAGCGTGACCGTAGAGTGAGCGAGGGGGCAAAGAGCGAGTTGGCCTTCTGTCACCGAGATTCTGCCGACAGAAGTCGACGCCTCAAGGCGCGCGGTTGAGTAGCGGAGGGGCAGATCGGCCTCGACCTTCGGGCGTGTGCGCGGGGTTTTCGATCGGAGCGACCGCAACGCTTGGTCGGGCGGGTGGCGTGCTCTCCGGAGGGACGAGAGGCCAAGAGGGGAGGGTCACCGTTACCATCGTGCCTTTGCCGGGCTCGCTCTCGATCTGGACGCGTCCTTGGTGAAGATCGACAATTCGTTTCACGATGGAAAGGCCGAGACCCGTTCCTCCCGCTTGCCGGCTCCGGATCTTGTCGGCTCGATAAAAGCGCTCGAAAACATAGGGCAGATCGGCCGGAGGAATGCCCACTCCCTGATCGATCACTCGAATCGAGATCCTTTCTCCTTCCCGGTCGACTTCGATGCGGATGGTGGAGTCAGGTTCGGAATATTGAATCGCGTTCTCCACCAAGTTGTAAAAGACCTGCTCGAGGCGGAAGGGATCCCCGTCAACCTTCGGCAGATTCTCCGGAAGCTGCACGAGGAGGCGGATCCGTTTTTCCTGCAGCGGCTGACGCAGATCCGCCTCGATCCTTCGCAGGAAGTGGGGGATAGAAATGGGAGAACGCTCCAAGTGCATGCGTCCCGGCTCCACGGCGGAAAGGGTGAGCAGGTCGTTGACGAGCTTGCTCAGGCGCAGGGAGTGGCGCCGGAGAATTTTCAGAACGCGCTGGACCTCCTCCTGCGCAAGCGCAGGCGAGGCATTCATCAGAGTTTCGACATAGCCTCGAAAAATCGAGAGTGGGGTTCGAATCTCATGCGAGACGTTGGCGAGAAACTCCTTCTGGCGTTCTTCGCTCCGCTTGTGTTCCGTGATGTCATGAAGCACGAGGAGAACCTGAGTCGGCTGGCCCGGCTCGCTCCGCATGGGGACGGCGTTGACGATCAGAAAGAGCTCGGATTGGGAGGGCAGGTCGCGTAGGGAGATCTCGCCCGAACAGGCTTCTTGCCGGGCAAAGGCTTCGCTGATCAGGCGATCGATTTCGGCGACGCGAAGGGATTCGAGGACGGTGCGTCCCGACGGTTCCGAGCTGAGTCCGAATTGCTTCATCAGCACCTCGTTGGCCAACTCAACCCGATGGTTGCGGTCAACGATTGCCACTCCTTCCATCATGTTCCGAAGGACTCCGTGGAAATTCTCTCCCTGCTGCTCGATTTGCTCCGAGAGCCTTTCCCTGGCGGCCAGTATCGCTTCCAGCCGGCTCGCCACGCGGAATAGGCTCCTGGGGCCAAAGATGACGAACGAGCGAGGACGCCGACCCTCGACGATCTCTTCGGCAATGCGCTCAAGCTTGGCGGCCGAACGAGCCCAAGCCAGCAGTTGAAGGAGGGCGATCGCCAGAGCCGATCCGAGGAGGGCGATCAGGAAAGAGGAAAGCGTCATGCGTCGGGCTTAGCCCGAACGGGCTCCTTCTCGTCGCCTCCCTTGCGTTTTGTGCGGAACCGATATCCGATCCCGCGCACCGTTTCGATATAGCGGGCGGATCTTCCCAGCTTTTCCCGCAAGCGGCGGACATGCGTGTCCACGGTCCGCGTATCCGTGGACTTGTCGTATCCCCAGACCTCTCGCAGCAGATCCTCGCGCCTGTGAACCCGTCCACGCCCGCGCAGCAGCATGTTGAGCAATCGGAATTCCGTCACGGTGAGGTCTACTCGACGGTTGCGGACGAACGCCTCGTGTCGTTTGGGATGGAGAACAAGATTTTCATGACGGATCGGTTCGATCGGCAGAACGTCTTCCGCGCGTCGGCGCAGGAGCGATCGCGTCCGGAGTACCAATTCCCGCGGGCTGAAAGGCTTGGTCAAATAGTCGTCGGCCCCCAGCTCGAGTCCTTCGACCCGATGGATGGGCTCCGCTTTCGCGGTCAGAATCAGGATGGGTAGATCCGCCGTTTCTGGATTGCGGCGCAAAGTTTTACAGACTTCCAGGCCGCCTAGCTCCGGGAGCATGAGATCTAGAATCATCAGGTCGGGCAGGCCGCTCAGCGCCTTCTCGAGCCCTTCGGTGCCGTTCATGGCGCGAATGGTGTGAAACCCGGCTGCCGACAAATTCAAGCAGACCAGCTCGAGGACGTCGGGCTCGTCCTCGACTACGAGGATAATGGATTGACGAGGAGGCGCCGTCACTGCGCAGGGGAGGTTACTCCGAGAGAAGGGAAAGCGCAATCTTCGGCGGACCACCGAGGCCGCCATAGACGGAAGGGGGAAGCGTTCGGCTTGTCTTCAAGAGCGAAGTGTCGTAGCATGCCGCCGAATAAGTTGCTACGATGTCTCTTGAAGGGCTATCGCGCCAATTGCCGGCGAATTCGGTTCCGTACGATGCGTCAAAAATCGAGAAACTGGAAGGCCTGGAGGCGGTGCGCAAGCGCCCCGGAATGTACATCGGCCATACCGATGAGCGCGGGTTGCACCATTGCGTTTTTGAGGTCCTTGATAACTCGATTGACGAGCATCTAGCCGGTCATTGCACTCGCATCGAGGTGACGATCCACATCGACGGGTCGCTTTCCGTTCGCGACAACGGGCGTGGCATTCCGGTGGATCTTCATCCGAAGTTCAAGATTCCGGCAGTCGAGCTTGTTCTGACCAACCTTCATGCGGGAGGCAAGTTTGGCCAAGGGGTCTACAAGTATTCTGGCGGGCTTCATGGAGTGGGAGCAAAGTGCGTCAACGCACTTTCGGAATGGTTCGACGTCGAAGTCTCCCGGGACGGAAACGTCTATCACATGGAGTTCCGCCGAGGAAAGACCGTTAAGCCTTTGGAGGTCATTGGCAAAAGCCGAACCACCGGCACCTTTATTACGTTCAAGCCGGATGCCGAGATCTTTACTTTGACCCAGGAGTTCAAGACAGACATCCTCGCGCCGCGACTCCGCGAGCTCGCCTTTCTCAACCCTGGCTTGGAGATCTCCCTTTCCGATGAGCGGGTCCTGGATGCCGACAAGCCGAAGATTCAGCGCTTCTTCTATCAGCAGGGGATCGAGGAGTTTCTCCAGCAGATCACCGGGAGCATGGAACTCCTTCACCCGAAGCCCATCGTGATCGCTCGGGAGAAGGACGACATTCTGCTCGATTGCGTTCTGCAATATACCGAGGGATATGCGGACCAGATTCTCTGCTACACCAATGGGATTCCCAATGCGGATGGCGGCACTCATCTCTCAGGCTTTCGGACGGCCCTCACTCGCTCCGTCAATCAGTACGCGAAGATCAACAACTTGTTGAAGGATAAAGATCCCGCGATCTCCGGAGATGACGTTCGGGAGGGTCTCTTTTGCGTTCTCTCGCTCAAGCATCCCAATCCAAGCTTCGAATCCCAGACCAAGGTCAAGCTGGTGTCGCCCGAGGTCGATGGAGTTGTTTCATCCCTGGTGTACGACGGGCTGATGTCCTTTTTCGAAAGGAATCCCGCCGTCGCTCGAAAGGTCGTGGAGAAGGCGCTGACTGCGGCACGTGCCAGGGAAGCGGCTCGGAAGGCGCGGGAAGCGGTCCGCAAAACCGCCCTCTCCGGAAAGGGATTGCCGGGAAAGCTTGCCGACTGCTCCACTCGCAGTCCTGAGGAAGCGGAACTCTTCATTGTCGAAGGAGATTCCGCCGGTGGTTCCGCCAAGCAGGGGAGAGACAGGCTCTTCCAGGCGATCCTTCCCATTCGAGGGAAGCTGATCAACGTGGAGAAGGCCAGGCTCGATCGGGTCCTCCAGAACGAAGAGATCCAGACGATCATCACGGCGGTCGGCACGGGCATCGGAGGGGGCGAGGGGGAAGGAGCCTTTCAACTCGACCGACTTCGCTATCACAAGGTCATCCTGATGACCGACGCCGACGTCGACGGCTCCCATATTCGGACTCTCCTGTTGACTTTCTTCTATCGACAGATGGAGGAGCTCATTCGTGGGGGATTCGTCTATATCGCGCAGCCCCCCCTCTACCTGGTGACCCGCAAGAAGAAGGAATGGTATGTCCGAGACGATGCAGAGCTCAACCAGATGTTGATCCAGCAGGGAGCGGAGGATGCCAGGGTCGAAGACCTCCGGGCAGGCCATCTCTTTTCTGGAGCAAAGCTCGTGGAGATCCTTGAGCGTTTAGAGAATCTCGATCGGTTTGCCCGTTCCTTGCAGAATCATGGGGCCGATTTCGAGGCCTATCTGGAGAACCGGGACCCGCAGACGGGGGTGCTGCCGCTCCACCTCGTCCGGGTACGAGAAGGTAACCAGGAGGAGGTGCATTTCTTCTGCTCGGATGGGGATTTAGCCCGCTACGCCGAAGCCAACCCCGACTTGGCTCTTTTTGAACACGAAAATGGAAATGGCGAGACCGGGGTCTCTTCGGAAGAGCAGCCGGCGGACGCCGTAGGGGGCGAGCAGTCGCTGGAGCCGGCTGGAGCAGAGACGACTCCCGTTGAAGGTGGCGATGGCGAGGAAGAGTCGAGATCGCGATTCCGCCGGGCGACCCATGTTGAGCTTTATGAAAGCAAAAGCATCCGGGATAAGCTCGACCAACTGGCCGGACTGGGGATGCCGATCTCCCGGGCTCGCTCTGCAGAGCCTCTGTACGCCTTCTTCGAAGGGGAGGAAGAGAGCGGCCGGCGGCTTCTCTACGCCCCGAACGAAATCTTGACGGCCGTCAAGGAGGTTGGCAAGCGCGGGATCGAGATCAAGCGGTTCAAGGGGTTGGGAGAAATGAATCCGAAGCAGCTCTACGAGACGACGATGGACCCGGAACGTAGGAAGCTCTTGCGGGTCGACATCTCCGATGTGGCTACAGCGCAAGAGATCTTTGCAACGCTGATGGGGGATGTCGTGGAGCCACGGCGACGGTTCATCGAAGAAAACGCGCTGCACGTCCGCAATCTCGACGTGTAATGGGAGAATAGATCGCATGCCGGATGAGACGACAGAGGGAGAGGGGCGGCAGCTTCTGGGAGGGGAGCGCTTCGAGTCGCGCGACGTCTCCGAGGAGATGCGCAACTGCTTCCTCGACTATGCGATGTCTGTCATTATCTCTCGCGCGCTCCCCGATGTGCGCGATGGATTGAAGCCCTCGCAGAGGCGGATCCTCTACTCGATGCACGAGCTCGGCTTGGCTCCGAATCGGAAACACCTCAAATGCGCCAAGATCGTCGGCGAGACCATGGGAAACTATCACCCGCACGGAGATCAAGCGATCTATCCCACCCTGGTGCACATGGCTCAGCCGTGGGCTATGCGGGATCTGCTGATCGATGGACAGGGAAACTTCGGATCCGTGGAAGGAGACCCGCCTGCGGCGATGCGGTACACGGAAGCCCGGCTGACCCATCTTGGTTTGCTTCTGATGGCGGACATGGACAAGGACACGGTCGACTTCGTCCCGAACTACGACGAGACGCGAACCGAGCCTGTCGTCTTTCCCGCAGCTTTTCCGAACCTGCTCGTCAACGGGAGTACCGGCATTGCGGTAGGGATGGCGACCAACATCCCGCCGCACAATCTCGGAGAGCTCGTGCAGGGCGTCTGCGCCCTCATCGATAACCCCGGGTTGACCTCCGAGGATCTGCTCCAGTTTGTCCGAGGACCCGATTTTCCGACTGGAGGGATCGTGGTGGGCCAGGAGGGGATTCGGAAATATTTCCTGACCGGAAAAGGCAGCGTCCGACTCAGGGCGCGCCTGCATGTGGAAGAAGGGAGGAACGGGCGATCGACCCTAATCGTCGACGAAATTCCCTTCAACGTGAATCGGGCCACGCTGGTGGAGCGGATTGGCGATCTCATCACCGAAAAGCTGATCGATGCGAGCGACGTCCGAGATGAATCCGACGAGAACACTCGGGTCGTCATCGAACTGCGTCGCGATGCCGTATCCAAGGTCGTCGAAAACAATCTCTATCGGCTCACTCCCCTCGAAACGATCTTTGCCGTGAATTCCCTGGCGATTGACGGAGGACGGCCTCGCACTCTCAATCTCAAGGAGATGCTGCTCGCCTACCTGGAGCATCGGAGAGAGGTGGTTCTGCGACGAAGCCGCTTCGAGCTACGGAAGGCGGAAGAGCGGGCAGAGATCCTGGAAGGGTATCTGATCGCCCTGGCGAACTTGGATGAGTTCCTCCGCGTCATTCGGGGAGCGGCGAATCGGGAAGCCGCCCGGATCGAACTGGGGGGATATGAATTTACTCAAGGGCAGGTGGAAGGCTTCGGAATCGTCGTTCGCCATATCGAGCGGTTGGTGAACGGTCGGTACTTGCTCTCCGATGCGCAACTCGACGCAATCCTCGACCTGCGCCTCTACCAACTCACCGGTCTCGAAAGGGAAAAGATCATCGCCGAGTATCAAAAGCTGATGGAGCGAGCACGCGAACTCGAGGAGATTCTAGGAAGCGAGGCTCGGGTCCTGTACCTGATCCGGACGGAGCTGCTGGAGGTTGCCTCCAAGCGGGCAACCCCGAGGAGGACGGAAATCGTGCCGGCGGAAGGAGAGGTCGCTTTTGAGGATCTGGTGGCCCGGGAAGCGGTGGTCATCACTCTGACGCATCGGGGCTATATCAAGAGGACGGGCTTGGTCAACTACCGGCTGCAACGGCGCGGCGGCCGCGGCGTGATCGGGATGGTGGCCCAGGAAGGCGAAAGGACCGAAGAAAACGATTTCGTAGAGCACCTCTTCACAGCCTCCACGCATGATCACCTGATTTTCTTCACCACGGCGGGGCGTGCCTACGTGGAGCGCGTCTATGAAATTCCGGAGATGGCGCGTGCGGCCAAGGGCAGAAGCATTGCTAATGTTCTCGAACTCGCGCAGGACGAGGAGATTGCCGCCCTTCTTCGGGTGGGAGCTTCCTCCGAAGAGGGAGCCGCCTGGGATCGCCCGGGGTTCCTCTTCTTCTGTACCGCACTCGGACAGGTGAAGAAGACCCCGCTCTCTGAGTTTATCCATGTGCGCAAGAAGGGGATCCGAGCCATCCATATCTCGGAACGCGATCGGCTGATCGACGTGAAGTTCACTGCGGGCGATCGCGAAGTCGTCTTAATTACTCGAGAAGGTTTGAGCATCCGCTTTTCCGAGGAAGAGGTTCGTTCCATGGGTAGAACCGCTGCTGGGGTGCGGGGAATTCGCTTGGGTCAGGACGATCGGGTGGTGGCGGCTGCGCTGGTCGATCCTGCCGCCACACTCTTGGTGGCTGGTTCTAACGGCCTTGGGAAACGCACGAGTTTTGACGAATATCGGCGGCAGGGGCGTGGCGGAAAGGGGGTCATCACCATGAAGATGACCAAGAGGACGGGAGAAGTGGTGGCGGCCCTCTCGGTGGTCGACGGAGATGAGCTCATGCTCCTTACGCAGAGGGGGCTTACGGTCCGTACGCCGGTGAAGGGAATCCGGCGAGTCGGCCGTAATACCCAAGGAGTACGACTTCTCCAGCTTGACCAAGGGGATCGGCTGATTCGCGTCGCTCGCGTGGTGCCGGATCAGGAAGAGGAGGGAGAAGCAGGCCTGCTCGCCTGAGTCTCGTCGCCGAGCTTCTTCTGGGAAGCGGGAACGTTGGCTGCCTTTCGCAGCCGTTCGTTGATTGCTCGGCCAAGGCCATGGTCGGGCACGAGCATGGCGTAAATCCGCTTCACGCCGCTTTCGTCGAGCTCCCGAAGCCGGCCGAAGAGATTAGCCGCTGCTTCTTGCAGGCGATGAGACGGGGAAAGGCTATGGCAAACGGCAAATCCCGCTCGGCAAGGCCCCCAGGTGAGAAGCCCAGCCTCCCTTCGATCGGAGAGAGGAACCTCTCCAGGCGCTTGGACGAGGATGAGGGGCGTCCGCAGCGCATAAGATCGACGAAGGCGACCATCGGTCGGAGAACGACTTTCCTCCGTCTGAGGCTCGAGGGAGCCAATCTCTTCCTGCAGGAACTCCCGAGGAATTCCTCCTTCGCGAACCAAGACGGGTCGCGGAAGCACAAAGGAGATCACTGTCGATTCCACGCCTACGCGACAAGAGCCGCCATCGATCACTAGCGAAATCTCCTCCCCAAACTCGCGTCGGACATCTGTGGCCGTGGTCGGGCTGATATGCCCCGAGCGGTTGGCGCTCGGGGCCGCTAATGGACGGCCGAGGCGCTCCAAGAGGGCGAGGGCGAGCGGATGATCGGGAACACGCACCCCGACGAACGGGAGGCCCGCCGTCAGAAGATCGGAAACTACTTCGGATCGCTTGCGCAGGATCATGGTAAGCGGCCCAGGCCAGAAGCGATCCGCAAGCCGGACGGCGCTTTCGGGAACATCGCTGAGCAGGCCAAAGGCCATCTGCCCCGACGCGCAAAGGAGGCTGACCGGGTGAGAGAAAGCTCGCCTCTTCCGCTCGAAGAGCCTTGCTACGGCTGCAGGATTGGTCGCGTCAACCGCTAGCCCGTAAACTGTTTCCGTCGGGACTCCGACGATCTCTCCCGCGCGCAGTAAGTCTGCGGCTCGATCGAGGATCGAGTCGACCTCCGAGGAAACAAACGCGGTTTGCATGGTCCGCTCCGTCTTCTGGCGCCCGATCGCTTTGACGTCTTCCCGGAATCTCAAAGAAGGGAGGAAAAGAGAGTTCTTCCCGCTGACGCAGCATCAGAGCACCAATTGCCTTGCGGCTCTTCGCTTCCAAGAGATAAGTTTAGCACATGAGCCGTTCCTTCGAAAGTTTTTCGGCTTCCACTCTTTATTGTTCCTCGTGCCGGAAACCCATGGCGGTCCGGGAGCGACTCCTGCTCGTGCTGCCTGGCAAGGAGATCTACGACTATCTGTGCACGGGTTGCGGAGCGTCACTCGGACAACGGGAAGCTTCCGCTTCGCCCGTCGCTGCTTCTCCCTTGTCCGCACCCCTTCGTCACAGACACCCGCGCCGGCGGCGGCCCTGAGTACCGTGGCCTTTGCTTTGAGGCCTTCTGCCTAGAACATGAGAATCGTCTTCATCGGATCGGGCGAATTCGGAATCCCCGTCCTGCGCGCGCTCGCCGTCCATCGGGATTATCGGTTGCACGGAGTCATCACTCAGGTCGACCGTCCTTCGGGGCGACATCGTCTTCCCACCCCTTGCTCAGCAAAGGCCGCCGCACTGGAGCTCCACCTCCCGATTTATCAACCGGAGAAGATCAATTCTCCGACCGCCATCGAGCAGATCCGCTTCCTCCAACCGGATGTCCTAGTCGTCGTCGCCTACGGGCAAATCCTCTCGCGGGAGGTATTGGAGATTCCGAGCCGGGCCGCGCTCAACCTGCATGCTTCGCTTCTCCCTCGCCATCGGGGGGCCGCGCCGATCCAGGCGGCGATCCGTAGCCGCGTCCGGGAGACCGGGGTCACTGTGATCTGGATGGACGAAGGAATGGATACAGGCGATATCTTGCTAGCCAAGAAGCTGCTGATTCGTTCTACGGACACGGCAGGAACCCTGCAGGCGCGCTTGGCGAAATTGGGGTCGCGAGCCATCCTAGAAGCTCTCAATCAGCTTGCGAACGGCTCGGCCAAGCGGGTGGCACAAGATCCGGCCACGGCGACCTACGCGAGAAAGTTGTCCAAAGAGGATGGGGAGATCAACTGGAACCAAGACAAGTGGGAGATCCACGCGCATATTCGGGCGATGAATCCTTGGCCTGTCGCCTACACATGGCTTTGCGAGCGGGGAGAGACGCGCATGCTCAAGATCTTTGGAGCCATCGCGTCCACTCGAGGCTCCGGAAGACCCGGTGAGGTGGTGTGGATCGATTCCCATGGGATCTTCGTCGCTGCGGGAGGGGGCGGCGGCCTTCTTCTGCGCGATGTGCAGATCGAAGGAAAGCGGCGGATGGCTGCGGCGGAATTTGCGCGAGGCGTTCGTCTAACTCTGGGTTCCGTGTTGGGAGAGAGGCTCGCTGTCGGCGATGGTCGTGCTGCTGACGGAACTCTTTCTTGACGGGCGCCTATCGATTCAGCCCGTGGGTGCCCATATCCTTACCGAACTGCTCTGCCGTGGGCGAAGGGTGCGGATGCCGGAAGAACTTTGGAGCCCCTGGGACCTGTCGGAACGAGCAGGCAGACTGCGCGCCCGCAAGATTCCCTTGGCTCAGCTCCCGCGCCTCCTCCTTCCGTGTTCGTCCGGCATTTGCCTTTTGGGAGACGCGAACTGGAATCGAATTGCTCTCCAAACGGGGCGAGTGGAAGAGATCTGGGTCCGATGGCGGCCGGATTTCGGGGACGGGCGAGCGGCCCCTTTCCTTTCCGAATTTCACCCGTTGGAGGGAGCCCGGCTGCCGCTACGGTTGCTGAGCTGGCACAGGACAAGAGATGGCGGGATCATCGGACGGTATGCCGTCATCCGAAGCAGAGCAGGGGGGCGAGATTCACCCTCGGCGATCGGGGGCTTTCGCGCTTGATGCGGTCTCCGACGCTTGTGAGACAAGCAGGCTAGTAGCTGTAGACGAATTCGAGGGCGCCGAGGAAGATGGGGCCATTGGCGGAGGAGAGGAGGGCGCTTGGGGAGGTGGTTCCCTGGAAGGGATAGCCGTAGTAAGCCATGACCCCGAGGCCCCAATCGACTCTTCCTTCGAGGCGGATCATGAAGTTATCGGCGAGGTCGAAGGCCAGAGTAGCGGTATATTCCCAGATATCGGTGGGGGCGTCATGGCCGGCCAGGATGCTGTTCCAGCCCGCCTGCATCCATTCGGCCCGCTGGGAGAGGCTGATGATCGAGTTGAACTGGTACTTCGCGTGGATGGCGGCGCCATACCAGTTGGAGGGACCGCTATAGAGGCCGACGGGCAGCCCGCTGACCGCGGGGGAGACGTAGCTGACGTCATTGTTGTAGAAGCCTCCGGTGAACTCGAAGCCCAGGAGCAGCTTGTCGTGGGCAAACTTGGGAGCCCAGGAGCCCCAGACATCGCCCAGGAAGAAGGCGTTGTTCTGGTTGAAGGTCCCCTCGCCGCGAATCCCCTGCGCGATCCCGTAGGGCTGGGCCATCCCGTCGATCGGAGAGGCTCCGAAGCCCGGAGGGTTGACCCCGTTGAAGCCGTACATGGCCGTCGCGCTCAAGATGGCGTTCTTGCCCTTGGACTCCCACTGCCCATTCCAAAAGAGAAGATAGGCCGCGTTGCTATCGATCGTGTTGTTGAGGTATCCGTTGTAGTTGTAGCCTCCGCGGGAGACGTCGAAGCCCCCGTCAGCCACCCCAAACCTCGTCGACCACTGGTCGTCGAAATGGTAGATCGCCTGCATCCCTGTCAGCGTCGTCGGCAAGAGGTTGCTGAAGAGAAGCCCATAACTGAAATCGAGGTTCACCGGCCGCTCCACCACCTCGTAGCCCGCCGGATCGACGAACTTCCCAACCCGAATGTCGAGCCCGTTGCCCACCGGCACCCGGAAAACCACGTAGGCCTGCTCCAACCAGAAGCTCGAGGTGTTGAAGAGAGCCAGCGAACTGTAGTTGGTCCCCAAGCCCCCGATCGTGTCCGGAGCCCCGATCGAGGCATCCTGCCCCACGATCAGATCGGCCCGAAAACCGGCCTGCCACCGGTTCTCCTCGGTCAACGGCTTCTCCAAGGCCAGCTTGAAGGCGTTCATGTTGAAGCCCCCGCCAGGAATCCCATCCACCGGCTCCCGTCCAGGAATCGCCGGATACCCTAAGGCCCTCCCCGCCGCATTGGTCGGCCCTGTATAGCCCGCCGGCGGCGTAAAACCAGGCACTTGGTTAAACGAAGGAGCGTTGATCGCGTTGTAGGTGTAGCTGGCATCCACATACCCCGAGAGCACGATCCCCTTGGTGTTCGCCTGGACCGGAATCCCCTGGTCCTCCAACCGCTTGATCAACTCCGCTACCTGCGAATTCTGGCTCGACGAACTCTGGGTCGAGGAACTCTGGCCTGCGCTGGTCGCCGTCCCAGAGGAATCGGCGCTCGCCGATTCCTCGGCAGCCAACGCCGGGACGGCAGCCAACGCCGGGAGCAGTGCCGCGATCCATAGGAGAAGCAGTGACGCGAGCACGGCGAAGCTTTTCCTTGAGAAAGCCGACTCTCTCAGACAAAGGAGTAGCGTTATCATTCGTCTGCCCTGATGCGTGGAGAAGCCTCGCGCAAGAAGCCGAATCTTGTCAATGCTCTTTGGGCCCGGGATTGACGTCCATGACTCCTTGGCCGAAGGTGGAGCACAGCCTATGCGCAGCGGTGCCGGCTTGAGCCTCTCCTGGAAGCTCTTTGGGATGTTTGTCTTCCTCGCCCAAGCCGCCGCCGCTCAGGCGGACAATCTCATTTACGTGGTTCCGGTGCATGGCGAAATCGAACCGGCTCTGGTCTACTTGGTGCGGCGCGGGGTCAAAGAAGCAGTTTCCCAGGGAGCGAAAGCAATCGTTCTCGATTTGGACACTCCCGGAGGCCGAGCGGACGCCATGGAGGAGATGATTCGCGTCCTCGAGCATTTTCCGAATCAGGAGGCGACCTATTCCTTTGTCGATCCGAAGGCGTTTTCGGCCGGCGCGTTCGTTGCGGCGGCGACCCGGCATATCTACATGGCTCCCGGTTCCGTAATCGGCGCCGCCACCCCAGTTCTCGCCTCTCCCGGCGGCGGGTCGGTTCAGAACATCCCCGAAAGTTACGAGAAGAAGATACTTTCGGCCTACCAAGCGCTGGTGCGGGCGACGGCGCAGCGGCACGGCCATAATCCGGCGGTATTCGACGCCATGGTGGATCGGGAAGGCGGCCTTGTGATCGAGGGGACTCCGCTTCTACCGAAAGGGAAGGTGCTGACGCTGACGGATACCGAGGCGGCGCGTCGCTACGGCCATCCTCCGGAACCGTTGCTTTCCGAGGGAAGCGTTGCGGATCTGCGGAGCTTGGCGCTCCAGATTGGTGGCCCTGGCGTGCGCGTGCGGGAGTTGCGTCCCACCGGCTTCGAGCAGCTTGCCCGCGCCCTGATGGCCACTGGTCCGCTGCTCCTTGGGCTTGGCCTTCTGTTGGGCTACTTGGAGATCAAGACCGGCGGCTCTTTTGGGCTTTTTGGCGGCGGGGCCTTGCTCTGTTTTCTCCTCTATTTCTTTGGTCACTATCTCGCGGGCTTGAGCGGTTGGGAACCGCTCTTTCTCTTTATTGCCGGGGTCGGGCTAATCGTTCTCGAATTCCTCTTCCTGCCGGGCCTTCTGCTGCCCACGATGGCCGGGTTGATTCTCGTCGTCATGGGATTGCTCTACGCCATGGTCGATCGGTATCCCAAAGAGGCGGTCTGGATCGGAGCCGAGCGGCTCGCCCAGCCGCTCCTTTCGCTCGCGCTGGCCGCGTTGGGAGCCTTCGCCTTGGGGGCGATTGCCGCTCGGTTCCTGCCGACACGGCGTTTGAGTTTGGGTCCCGAAGGGATCTCCGTGGAAAAAACAGTTCCTCGCGTGCGGCCCGGAGAAGAAGGGGTTGCGTTTACCGTTCTGCGGCCTGCGGGAACCGCACGCTTTGGAGATAAGTTGGTCGACGTCGTGACCTCGGGGGCTTTCGTTCCTGCGGGCAGCCGGCTGCGGATCGTTTCGACGGAGGGAGTTCGTGTCGTCGTCGAGGCATTGGACGAGGAGAGATGATCGAGATTCTCTTTTGCCTCCTGGTGGGTCTGCTTCTGTTCATTGGTGAGATCTTCTTCCCCAGCACGATCCTGGGATGGCTCGCGACGATCGCCTTTTTTACGGGGGTGGTCCTCGCCTTTGTGAGTTTCGGCTGGAAAGCGGGCTTGGAGACGCTGGCGGCAAGCCTCTTTCTGTTCGGCGGGCTGCTCTGGTCCTGGCTCCGTTTTCTGCCGAAGAGCCGGATCGGGCACCGAATGGCGCTGGAATTCTATAATCCGCGCCGGACCGCCGGCCCATCCGCCGAGTGGATTGGCCGACAGGGGATTCTCCTTTCCCCTTGCCATCCCATCGGGGTCGCCCTAATCGAGAAGAAGCGAACAGAGGTCATTGCGGAGAGCGGATTTCTGGAGGAAGGTGTGAAGATCCAGGTGGTCGCGTGGCATGACGGCCAGTGGGTTGTGGAGGCAGTAAGCGAGAGGAGTAGCCCATGATTTCCCTTTTCTTTCTGGGTCTTTTGGCTGTCATCGCGCTCGTCGGAGCGTTTCTCGTGATCAATTTCGTCGGGACGTGGGTTCGCGCCTTCATCTCCGGGGCATGGGTGAGCTTGTTCAATCTGGTCGCCATGCGGCTGCGCGGGATCCCCCCTTCGCTCATCGTAAACAATCGCATCACTGCGGTCCGTTCCGGCATTGATTTGAGCACCGCCCAATTGGAATCCCACTACCTGGCGCGTGGCAACGTGGAGCAGGTGGTGCGAGCCCTGATCGCCGCCGATCGTGCGCAAATTTCTCTCGATTTCAACCGTGCGTGTGCGATCGACTTGGCCACGATTGGCACCGGGAAGAGCGTCTTCGAGGCGGTGAGGACCAGCGTCAATCCCAGGGTGATCGACTGTCCGAATCCGGCGACGGGGCAAAATACGATTACCGGCGTGGCCAAGGACGGAATTTCCGTGAAAGCGCGGGCCCGAGTCACCGTTCGCACCAATCTCGAGCGTTTCGTCGGGGGTGCGACCGAGGAGACGATCATCGCTCGGGTCGGAGAAGGCATCGTCACCACGATCGGGTCGGCGCTCAATTACAAGGAGGTTTTGGAATATCCGGATCGGATCTCGAAGACGGTTCTTCAGAAAGGCCTCGATTCCGGAACCGCATTCGAAATCCTCTCGATCGACATCGCCGAAGTCACCATTGGTGACAACATCGGAGCGAAGCTCCAGGCCGAGCAGGCGGAAGCGGACAAACGGGTTGCGCAAGCCAAAGCCGAGGTGCGACGTGCGGCGGCCGTGGCTTTGGAGCAGGAGATGCGGGCCAAGCTCGTCGAGGCGGAAGCCGAGATTCCGCTGGCCATGGCGGATGCTTTTCGGAAAGGGAATCTCGGGGTCATGGACTACTACCGGCTGCGCAACATCCAGGCCGACACGGCGATGCGTTCGAACATCGCGGGCGAACCTTCGGGGATGACTTCGGGGAGCGTGCCTTCTTCTTAACCTGCATTTCTTGTGCGCCGTGAAAAGGGTGCATCGCCCAGTGGGGAGGGAGTGATCTCCACCCGGCAACGATTGCTCCAGCCGGAAGCACTCGGAGCGGCTACTGGTGGTAACGCCAGCGGTCGAAGCCTCTGGGGAAAAAGGCCCGGGAAGCGGGTCAGCGAGCAAGCAGGCCCTAAGGAAAGTGAACGCTGAACAAAGGCTCGAAACCGGCAATGCGGACGCCGAGCTCGTGAGAAAGAAGCGAAGGCCGTTGTCTCCCTGGGAAGGAGAGCAATACGTGCACTGGGGAGAGCCGCCGGGGTATTGGGCGAGGGCATGCGGGCAAAGGACGATGCATCAACACGGGAGGCCCATCTGGCCGGGAGCTCGGGNTGGCCCCGAGCGGACCGANCGCTGCCCTGCGAGGGGCCGAAGCGGGACCAGGTGGGAGTCGGATAGGTCCATACTACCTGTGAGCTCGGAGAAAGTCCGAGGGAGGGAAGGGGCCTTAGTTCAAGGGAAACGTCGGAAGGAGCGAGAACGGAGAGTGGCGGTACGCCTACAACCTCCCTTGCGTGTTCGGAAGCTCCCGATGACGTTGCAGGAGAAAGCGAAGGCAAGTTCGACCTCATCTCCCTCGGGAGCTGTACGTGGAGCTTACCGTGGGCATAATCCTGCGCCAACCTTGTCCGGAAGCCGAATGCTGGAAATCTGCCTGTTCGGTTTGATGAGCGGGGAGTGGAAACGGCCGATAGGGAGAGATACTCAGGCACTGTCATACCGAAAGGGGCAGCTCCCGCTATGGCTCTCCTACGTCGCACCGCGCCACTCCTCGACTCCACACAAACGTTCTCCTGCGGCTTGCGTAATGGACCCGGCTGTTTCGTTGGGGCTTGATTGTCCCTCCTCGCAGGATGTCGTCTCATACCGCTCCGGGGGAAAACCGGCGCCGCGCCTCGCATCCAAGCCCATTGGCGGCGCCCCGGCTACGAATTTGTGAGATAGGCAGGTTAGTCCGAAAAGGGAGAGCGGGAAGATGATGGCTGGTTGGCTCCAGGAAGCCGAAGGGATCGCTCCCATCGTGGGAGCGGGGTTCTCTTTTTCAACCGAGTGGCGCACTCTTTTGGCCATTTTGCTCCTGCTGGCGATCCAGGCGGCTCTCGCCTACCGCCGAGGGAAAGTCGAGCCGCTTCCGCCGGACCAGCCGGGGTCGCGACGTTCCCCCACTCGGCATCCGGAAGCGCGGCCAGAGGAACCGAGCCCAGAGCTTCCTCGGGGAGAAGATCAAGAAACTCCGAGGCCCGGAGTGCGGATGGATCGGGAAAAGTCTCTTGCCACGGGTGAAGTGTTCCTTTCGGAAGAAGAGGGATCCCGCCTCCAGGCGCCGGCAATCCTTCCGAACTCTCCTCGCCCCGCGCGGGAGATTCTGCCGACCTCGGCCTTCCTTCGGCAGCTTCGGCAGCCGACGGGAGCGCGAGCAGCCTTTCTCGGGGCGGAAGTCCTCTGGAATCCTCCGATGGCGCTGCGCGAACCCGGCGCCGGTTTGCGATGAGAGAAGGAAAGCCGTCGCCCGCGAAAGGTGGGCGAGGGTTTCTCCTCCGAGGGGTGTTTGATCGCCTCAGAGGCAGTTTCTTCCCATCCGTGAACAGCAGCCGATCTTTGCCACTCCTCCTTCTGACGCTCTGCCTGTGGGGTTGGCTCGAAACCGGCTCGGCCGCCGCGGATTCCCAGGAAGAGGGAAGGATTCTCCATTACACATGCACCATGCATCCCAGCGTGCGCTCTCCCGTTCCGGGCAAATGCCCGATCTGCGGCATGGATCTAGTGCCCGTTCACGCGCATGCCTCTTCGAGCAGAAAGCCGGAAGAGACTCCCCTTTCTGGTTCTCCGACTCCTGCTGCACAAGGGGTCTCGGATCAGTCTACCCCGAAGGCAAGCCCCTTTTTTGTTCCTCCCGAGCGGCTGCAAGCAATCGGGGTCCGTACCGGAGTCGTGGAGCGGCGCCGCCTCATGCGCGAATTGCGCGCTCCCGCCATTTTGGCTGTCGATGAGTCGAAGGTGGTCGACATCAACGTAAAGGCTGGAGACGGGTATGTCATCAAGCTCTACGCCGATTATTTGTGGAAGGGAGTTCGCAAAGGCGAAAAGCTAGCCACGATTCTTTCCGAGAACTGGGTTCAAGCCCAAATGGATTATATCCGTGCCTACCGCGCCTGGCGGAGGAGCCTTCTGATCCAAAAGGCAAACCCCATCCTCCTCGACCAGCAGTTCGTGCATATCCGGAATCGGATTCGCGTCTGGGACTTGACTGACGCGCAGATTCGGGAGCTCGAGACCTATGCCTGGAGCATGTCGACCAACGACGTGCGCACCGGGAAAGGGATTCGCGGAACCTTTGATCTGCTGTCTCCCATCTCGGGCCATGTGCACGAGAAAAACGTGGTCGAGGGGATGCGCTTCTCGGCGGGACAGACTCTCTTTCGGCTGGTGAATCTTTCTCGTATCTGGGTTCTCGCGCAATTCTCGGAAGATCAAGCCCCTTTTATCTCGGAAGGCCAGTCATGCGAGGTGACTCTTCCCGCGCTCCCGGGAGAGCGGTTTCGGAGTTCTATCGATTTTATGCAACCACATTTGACGGAGGCGGTGCGTCGGCTGCAGGTTCGGGTCATCTTGCCGAACCCTGGCCACAAACTCCGTCCCGGAATGTACGCCGACGTGACGGCTCATCTCGACTACGGGGTACAACTGGCGGTGCAAAGCGATGCCGTGATTCCGACAGGGCGGCGTTTCGTCGTCTTCGTCGATCACGGCGGGGGCCATCTTGAGCCCCGCTTTGTTCAGCTAGGGGAAAAACTCGACGACGAGTACCAGGTGCTCGCGGGGCTCCACGAAGGGGAACAGGTGGTTACGGGTGCGAACTTCCTCATCGACGCCGAGTCCCGTGTCCAGGGGGCCTTGCAGATTTGGTCTGGGGAGCAGCCTGCCGAGGGAACGGAGGGGCCCGGGAAGCCTGCTCCGACCGCTCCTCCGCCGGCTGGCCGTCACCATCACCAAGGGATGCCCAGAATGCCTGGGATGTAGCCATGTTGGAGCGCCTCATCGAATGGAGCGGCCGCAATCCGTTCTTGGTGAGTGTGCTGGCCGCCTTTGGCCTCACCTGGGGAATCGTGGCTTTGCGGAGCTCTCCCTTGGACGCCGTTCCGGATCTCTCCGACGTTCAGGTGATCGTCTATACGGAGTGGACGGGGCGGAGTCCAACGCTCGTGGAGGATCAGATCACCTATCCGATCTCGACGCTCTTCATCTCGGCGCCGAAGGTGAAGTTTGTCCGCGGAGAGTCGATCTTCGGGAAGTCGTTTGTCTACGTTATCTTCGAGGATGGCACGGACATCTATTGGGCCCGGTCGCGCGTGCTCGAGTACTTGAATTCGGTTCGCGGCCGATTGCCGGAAGGGGTCAGCCCAACCTTGGGGCCGGATGCGACGGGCGTTGGCTGGGTCTATGAATACGCGCTCGTCGACGAGTCGGGAAGCCACGACTTGGCCGAGCTTCGCTCTTTCCAGGACTGGACGCTCCGCTATGCCCTGGCGTCCGTCCACGGCGTTTCGGAGGTGGCGAGCGTCGGCGGTTATGTCCGCCAATACCAGGTGAACCTCGATCCCGACAAGCTGGTGGCCTACGGTGTGCGCTTCTCCGAAGTCGTCGACGCGGTTCGTAAGGGTAACCGCGATGTGGGTGGGAAGAGCTTCGAGGTCTCGACCATGGAGTATTACATTCGCGGGCGGGGCTACTTTCAATCCCTTGCGGACGTCGGAAGCGTGGTCGTGCGCACCGACCCGCAGGGCTTTCCCATCCTGGTCCGCCAACTGGGGAGCCTCACCCTTGGGGGAGACTTGCGGCAAGGGCTAGTGGAGTTCGGCGGAAAGGGGGAAACGGTTGGGGGGATCGTCGTGATGCGCTACGGCGAAAATGCCCTGCGGGTGATCGACGGAATCAAGAAAAAGCTGAAGACCCTCGAGGGCTCTTTCCCTTCCGGAGTCCGACTGGTCCCCACCTACGACCGTTCCGAGCTCATCCATCGCTCGATTCGCACCCTTTGGAAGAAGTTGATCGAGGAGAGTCTCGTGGTCAGCCTGGTCTGCATTCTCTTCCTTTGGCACGTACGCAGCGCCCTAGTGGCGATTCTGCTTCTCCCTGCGGCAATCGTCCTCTCCTTCATACCTTTCAGCAGTCTGCGCCTGACGGCGAATATCATGTCGCTGGGAGGAATCGCCATCGCGATCGGGGCCATGGTCGATGGAGCCGTCATCATGGTGGAAAATGCCCATAAGCAGTTGGAGGAGGCCTGGGAGAAGAGCGGGAAGGATCCGCGTGGAGAGGAGCGGCTCCGAGTGCTGCTTGCTGCCGCGAAGATGGTGGGCCGTCCCCTCTTCTTCTCTCTCCTCGTGATCACGGTTTCTTTTGTTCCCGTCTTTGCTCTTGAGGCTCAGGAGGGCCGTCTCTTTCGTCCCCTGGCCTTCACTAAGACCTTTGCGATGTTTTTCGCGGCTCTGCTCTCGGTAACGCTGGTTCCCGTGCTGATGCTCTGGTTCATTCGGGGACGGATCGTTCCGGAAAGGCGCAACCCGCTCAACCGGCTGCTTCTTGCCTTCTACGATCCAATCCTCCGGTTCGTCCTCCACTATCGAATTCCGGTGCTTCTCCTCGCCGTTGCGGTGCTGGCCTCGACTCTCTATCCGATCTCCCGCCTGGGCGCGGAGTTCATGCCTCCGCTGGGTGAGGGAACCCTGCTCTACATGCCGACCGCCGTGCCCGGGGTGGCGATTGCGGAGGCCGCTCGGATCCTCCAGACGCAGGACCGGATCATCGCCCGAATGCCTGAGGTCGCTACCGTCTTCGGAAAGGTAGGGCAGGCGGACACGGCGACCGACCCCGCCCCTCTCTCGATGACCGAAACGGTGGTGACTTTCCGGCCGGAAAGCCAATGGCGCAAAGGGATGAGTTGGGACAAACTGGTCGCGGAGCTGAATCGACAGCTCCAGTTCCCGGGAGTGGCGAACATCTTTTGGATGCCGATCCAGACCCGCACGGAGATGCTGACGACCGGCTTCCGGTCAAACCTGGGGATCAAGATCTTTGGCTCGGACCTCAACGTGATCCGCGACTTGGGCGAGAGGATCGAGCGCACTCTTTCCGGGTTTCCCGACACCCGGAGCGTCTTTGCGGAGCGGGTGGAAGGGGGCCGATACCTGGACATACAGGTTCGCCGCGAGGCGTTGGCCCGTTACGGATTCACGGTCGAGGATGTCAACCAAGCGATCGAGGGAGCGATTGGCGGGAACACCGTGACCGTTACGGTGGAGGGCCGGGAACGATATCCCGTGAGCGTCCGCTACAATCGAGACTTTCGACAGGACCCGCTAGCGCTCTCTCGGATCCTGTTGGGCGCGGCTCCTGCGACCGTTTCGGTCGAAAGCCCGTCCCGGAGCTCGCCATCAGAGCCGATTTCCGGCGTCCAGGTCCCTTTGGGAGAACTGGCGAACATTGAGTTTACCTTCGGCCCTCCCGAGGTTCGGAGCGAGAACGCCCAGCTCGTCGGCTTTGTCTTTGTCGATAGCACGGCCAAGGATCTCGTCGGCTATGTTCGAAAGGCGGGCGCGCAGATCGCCCGCAATGTCGCTTTTCCTCCCGGATACTACGTCGAGTGGGCCGGTTCTTATGAATATTTCCTTCGCGCGAAGCAGCGCCTTTTTCTCCTCATCCCGCTCACCTTGGTGATTATTGTTGTTTTGTTGCATCTAAACACGCGGTCGATGGGTCGAACCTTCCTAGTGTTGCTCGCCGTCCCCTTTTCCCTGGTAGGCGCCTTTTGGTTCCTCTACTGGCTCGGCTACAACCTAAGCGTAGCGGTGGCTGTAGGACTGATCGCGCTGGCCGGCCTCGACGCGGAGACGGGGGTGATCATGGTTCTCTATCTCGACCATGCGTATGAAGAGCGGAGCCGTGAAGGGAGAATGCGGTCGCGCGCTGATCTGTGCGCGGCGATCGAGGAGGGCGCTCTCGGTAGAATCCGCCCGAAGATGATGACCATTTGCGCGATTTTCTTCGGTCTTCTCCCCATCCTCTGGAGCCAGGAGACCGGGGCGGACGTCATGAAGCGGATCGCCGCACCAATGGTCGGCGGGATCGTGACCTCGGGAGTGCTCGAACTGCTCATCTACCCGATCCTCTACTTCCTTTGGCGCGGCGGCGGTCTGTCAAGAGGAGATGAGCCTTCCGAGGCGAGACCGAGCTCGGTTCGGCTGTGAAACAGGCTCGGTCTTGAGGCGAGGGCCGCAGAGCCTCAAGAGGCCCAACGGCCTTTCCCGATCGCAACGAGCGAATCCCCGTTTCTTGTCGCTTCCCGAACCCGGATCCGATTGCAGCAGGCGGCCGAAAATCTCTGGCGGCGGTAAAGCTTTGAACTCGCAGGCTAAGGAACGGTAGAAACACGAGACAATCGGCGTGACAAAATTTTATCTCCTCGGCTTTTGCATTGCCTTTCTCATCGGGTTGACCGGAGTCGGAGGGGGCACCCTTACGGTTCCCATCCTCCTCTTCCTTGGGATCGAACCGGCTGTAGCGGTCGGCGTCGCTTTGGGATTCTCGGCGTTGATCAAGATCCCGAGCTGCCTCATCTACTTTTTAAAGAGGGATATCAATCAGCAGATTCTGCTGCTTCTCATCCTTGGGGGAATTCCCGGTGTCGTGGCCGGCTCCTTCCTGCTCGCTCATGTTTCACAAAAAGGCCATCTCGGCTCCCTCCTCTTGCTCGTCATCGGCCTGACGGTCGTTCTCTCCTCCCTGCTCAACCTCTGGTTTACCCTGACGGAGCATCGTCTCCATCTCCACCGCTATTTGCGCTGGTTGCCGGCCTTGGCCTTCTTCATTGGACTCGAGGTCGGCTCCTTTTCCGCTGGTGGTGGAGCTTTGGGGAGTCTTCTCCTTCTGACTCTGACCAAGCTTGCGCCGAGCGAGGTGGTGGGGACGGACATCGCTTTCGGCATGATTCTATCCCTGGTTGGAGGGGGCATTCATGCCCATCAGGGGACGAGCGACGCGCACCTGATCTATGCCATGGTGGGAGGCGGGGTATTGGGAGCCATCGGAGGCTCCTATGCCTGCACCATCATTCCCAAGAAGCCTGCCCGAGTCTTTCTACTTGTCTGGTTGATCTTCGTCGGAGCGATGGTGGCGCTGCGCGCGATCCGATAAAACAGAGGATCGCGCGCAGCGCCTCGGCTACGAAATTTATGAGAAATGGCGACTAGATGACAGCCGTCGGAACCAGATACCAATAAAGCTTGTTGAACGCGATCTTCTGGAGATGGCGAAATTCATCCGGTTCATTCACCGCCGGCGGATGAGAGTAATCAAAATCCAGAATGGTTGCCTTCCCATATCCTGCGTCGATAAAGCAGGTGACGTGCCCATTATAGGTTGCTTTCCCGGGTGGGGGCTCCTGCCGATGGATCGCAGCCTCTATCTGATCCACGACCACCGGTGCCTCGAAATGGGCGGTGCTCCCCGCTTTGCTGATGGGCAGGTCGGTCGTATCGCCCAGTGCCCAGACATTGGGAAGGCCGTTCACGCGGAGCGTGTTGCGATCGGTCTTCACCCATCCGTCGTTGTCTGCCATCGGGTGTCCTCGGAGAAAGGGCGCTCCCTTATGGGGCGGGGTCATCACCAGGATGTCGAAAGGAAGCTCGGTCCCTTCCAGGCTCTTGACGACCTTCTTTTCGGCGTCAACGGCCTCGAGATTGAAAAAAGTCTCCGCGCGGATGGAACGGCGCTCGAAAAGAGCCCGAACCACGGGGACGACGCTGGGGATCTGGAAGACGTCGTTCAAGGGAAAGGTGTAGACGATCTCGGTATTGGAGCGGATCCCCTTGTGGGTGAGAAAGGCTTCGGCAAGAAGGGTGAACTCGAGGGGAGCCACCGGGCACTTGTAAGGGATTCCGCCCACTCCTACGACGAGGCTTCCCCCTTCGAATTCGCTGAGCTTATGGTAGAGACGATAGGCCGCCTCGGGCGTATAGAAATGATCCGCGCCGGCGACAAATCCCTCCACTGCTTCCGGGCAGGGAACGGAGCCGGTGGCAATGACCAGATAGTCGTAGGAAATAGTGTCCCCTTTTGCAGTACGGAGCGCCTGCTTGTCGGGAAGCCATTCGGAGATCGTATCGATCCGTAAGCTGACTTTCGGGTTGAGCAACTTGCGCTCGGAGCGCGCGATCTTTCTCGGGTCCTCCTCGCCGAACGGGATGTAGAGCTGCGCAGGCTGGTAGTAATGGAGAGGAGAATCGCTAACGACTTCGACCGATGCATCTTCGGCCCGCAACCGGTGGGCTAACCGGTTGGCCACGATCGTTCCCGCGGTTCCGCCTCCCAGAATCAGGATTTTTTTCATGACGCTCCTTTCTTTCTCTTGAGGAACCGACCGCCCGAGAGAGGCGGCAATCTTCCCAGCTAGTGGTTCTTGCGGCAGAGGATACGAGTCGCTCCGGCTGTCACCTCTTCCATTCCGACCAGTTCGTAGCGGGCCTTCTGGATCCAAGCGGGAATGTCTTTTTTGCTTCCCTCGTCGCCGGAAATGACCGCGACGACGTCACCCACCTTCGCCGAGCGCACCAAGCGAATCATTTCCATGAGGGGTCCTGGACAAAAACTCCCTCGCGCATCGCTCTCTTTGGTGATCTTTATCCCATCCATACGTTCTCCCTTTGTTTCTCTGTTGGCACCATCCGAGATCGGCTGGTTCTTCTTCTAGAGAAAAATGATCTGCCCGTCGGACGCTTCCTCGACGAAATGGGCGACCCCCACGATCTCGCTCACGATCGGCTCGAGATCCTCGAGCTTGATGGAGAGGAGATCCATCGTGAGCCCGCAGGCTTTCACCTTGACGTTGCCGATATCCATGGCGCTCTGGAGAGTCTCAAGCCAATTGGGTGCCTTTTTTGCCTCCAAGACTTGAAGAAACTGTGCCCCATAATCCTCGCAATCCTTACTGATGCGGCGGTTCTGCTTCCAATCCCCCTTGCGGAGGGCAAAGAGGCCGTAAAAGGTGGCAAAGATAGTCACTTCCTTCTGCATGGCAGCGGCGCCGGAGGCGATGATCGAGGCCGCCATGAGCTTATCTACTGTGCCGGAGAAGAGGACGATCGACAATTTCTCACTCATAAGAGCCTTTCCATAAGGATTGAGGGGCGGCGTACGTCTTGACATTACAATGTCGGCAAAGAGAACCTTCCCGGTCAAGCACGAAGTTTGTGCCTGTCGTAGCACAATAGAAATGTCCCCTTTTTCTCCACAGTAGAAATGTCCCCTTGGTTACGAAGTTACGTTTTTGGTGGATACTGCACGGCTGTTTGCCATTTGAAGGGTCGCTTCCATGGGTGGGAGGGAGGAGGATTGACCACTCTCCGGCTAGTCGGAGAATGGCTCGGCGGCACGGGTCGCTGCTTGGGTTTTGGCGCAGGCCTGCCAGCGATCTCGGTGAAACGCAGCGGCCGATTCCGATAGAGGATGACTAGCTTTCCTTCTTGTTTTTCCCGGACCGTCACGCGGGTTTTTGCTGGCGCGTAATGACGGCTTTGCCGCTCCAGCTGGAAGAAGCGGGTTTGGTAACGGACCACCCAATCCGCGCCGACCACGCGCTCCTCTTCCAGGCAGAAGGCCTCGGCCAGCTCCCGCGCGCTGGGACGCCGCCGGTGATAGTCGGCTGCCGAAGCTGCTGCTTGCGCATAGCGCCGGTTATGGGCGGGCAAGTAGGTTTCCGCAAGATAGCGGTTGGCTTCTTCGTAACTGC
>NZ_KB901875.1:1260450-1261592 GCF_000379365.1 Verrucomicrobium sp. 3C
GACTGGTTGCAAGCACAGAGCGGCCTGCTGCCGCAGGCGCTGGCCTTGGACGGCAAAAGGATTCGTCATCCCATTGGCCTCCTGACCTTGGCCCAACAGGAGGACGGCGCCCCGCAAGCGGTGGCGGTCCACGACCAAAAGCAGGACACGCCCCGTTCCGAACAAAGCGCGGCGGTGGCGCTGCTGGAAAAGCTGCCGGCCCTGGATGGCAAAATCATCACCGCCGACCCATTGCATTGTCAGCGGCGCCAGGCCCGTCTCATCGGGGAAAAAGGGGGCGATTACTTGTTTGGGATCAAGGGAAATCAGCCTCGTTTGCTCCAAGAGGCGCAAGCCTTGGACGCCTTGCCCGACCCCCCTTTTTTACCGACAACCAGACCGGTCATGGCCGAGTCGAAATCCGCCAACTCCATGCCTTCCCCATCGAGCCCCTGGCCGTCGACTTCCCCTTTGCCCGCGCCCTGATCGTGGTGCGCAGCCACCGCACGAAAACAAGGATGGTCTCACCAGCACCGAGTCCCGTTACTACCTCTCCAGCGCGCCACCGGATCCGTATGCGCCCCAAGAATGGTTGGACTTCATCCGAGGACATTGGGGCGGGGCCGAAATCCGCAATCATTGGCGACGCGATGCCCGGATGGGCGAAGACCGTTGCCGTTCCCGTCAGCCCAACCTGCTGGCCAACTTGGCGCTCATCCCTAACGCGCTCCTCTCGCTCCTCGCCGAACGCCTCGGCGAACCATCCCTCCCGCAGTTCCGCGAACGATTCTGCTCCACCCCTAAACAATGTCTGGCCATCCTCGCCGCCGAGCCACTCTCCGACTAGCCGGAGAGTGGTCAATCCTCCTCCCTCCCACCCATGGAAGCGACCCTTCAAATGGCAAACAGCCGTGCAGTATCCACCAAAAACGCAACTTCGTAACCAAGGGGACATTTCTACTGTGGAGAAAAAGGGGACATTTCTATTGTGCTACGACAGGGTCTTTTGTTTTGGAGTTCATGCGGCGGCAAGGATGGCCAGACATTGTTTGGGACTGGAGAGGAGTCGTTCGCGGAACTGCGGGAGGGATTGTTCGCCGAGGCGTTCGGAGAGGAGCGAGAGGAGGGCGTTACGGATGAGCGCCAAGTTGGCCAGCAGGTTG
>NZ_KB901875.1:1261692-1293381 GCF_000379365.1 Verrucomicrobium sp. 3C
GCTCAAACCCAGCATCTCCGCCGCCTCTACCAGCCTTAAGGCGCCCGCCTTCACCCGCCCCATCACCTCAACCCTGTCCAACTCCTTAGCACTCAACGCTGTCCTCCTCACGCCGCCTCCTTTCCGAGGCAACATTAAGGGACATTTCTATCGAGGTCTCAGGGGGACATTCTATTGCGGCACAACAGCACGAAGTTTGTGCCGGGCTGCAGGCTCCAGGGCCTTTTTTTATGAGTGGTCAAGTGATTCTGCGCCAGGGAGGGAAAGAAAAGCTAGACATGAGGCGACTTTTTCGATGCCATAGGCTCGATGAGACAGCGTTTCCATTCAGGAACCGGTGGAGCAAGGGATCGCGGACTGGAAGTTTCGGTTGCCAGTTCTCCAGAAGAAACCCAATCGTTCGATGGGCAGTGGAAGGAGCGCCACTATCTGGGGGCTGGGCGATCGGTGGGCGACGATTTGCGCCAGGTCATTGCCCAAGATGGGCAGGCGGTGGCGCTGCTGGCTTGGGGGCCGGCCTGCTACGCGCTCAAGGATCGGGATCGGTGGATTGGATGGAGCGCCGTACAGCGGGTGGAGCGGCTCAAGTTGATCGTACAAAATCGGCGTTTTCTGCTGCTCAACCCCCAAAGGGGCAGGCACCCAATCTGGCCTCTCAAGCTTTGGGACCGGCCTTGCGGGCGTTGCCGGGGCAGTGGCGGGATCGCTTTGGCTACACTCCGCTCTTGGCCGAGAGCTTCACCGATCCGGAGGACTATGCGGGGACCTGCTACAAGGCGAGCAACTGGGAGGCGGTCGGCTACAGGGCCGGCTACAGCCGCCATCGGGCCGATTTTTACCTGCCCAATGACCTGCCCAAGCGGCTCTGGCTGCGTCCTCTTTCGGCGCAAGCGCGGCAAACGTTACGAGCGGCCCAATTACCCGAAGAGTGCCGCGCCGGTTTGAGCGCGAGGCCCTCGGGCACGCTGCCGGTCAACACCCAGCAGCTCGAATCGTTGCTGGAGGTCTTTTGGAAAGCGCCCGATCCGCGCATGAAGAACGCCCACTATCCGGTCGGATCGGTGTTGACCATGATCGCGATGGCGCTTTTGGCCGGGCGGCGGGAGATCGCCGGGATCGCCCGTTTCGCCACCAGTCTGACCCAGCGCCAGCGCCGTCGGCTGGGCTTGCCGCTCAAGAAGGGCACTGGAGGCTTTCATCCGGTTCCCGGCCACAGTGTCTTCTACCAGGTGCTCACCCGCATGGATCCCGAAGCCTTCGCCGCCAGGCTCACCGACTGGTTGCAAGCACAGGGGGGCATGCTGCCGCAGGCGCTGGCCTTGGACGGCAAAAGGATTCGTCATCCCATTGGCCTCCTGACCTTGGCCCAACAGGAGGACGGCGCCCCGCAAGCGGTGGCGGTCCACGACCAAAAGCAGGACACGCCCCGTTCCGAACAAAGCGCGGCGGTGGCGCTGCTGGAAAAGCTGCCGGCCCTGGATGGCAAAATCATCACCGCCGACCCATTGCATTGTCAGCGGCGCCAGGCCCGTCTCATCGGGGAAAAAGGGGGCGATTACTTGTTTGGGATCAAGGGAAATCAGCCTCGTTTGCTCCAAGAGGCGCAAGCCTTGGACGCCTTGCCCGACCCCCCTTTTTTACCGACAACCAGACCGGTCATGGCCGAGTCGAAATCCGCCAACTCCATGCCTTCCCCATCGAGCCCCTGGCCGTCGACTTCCCCTTTGCCCGCGCCCTGATCGTGGTGCGCAGCCACCGCACGAAAACAAGGATGGTCTCACCAGCACCGAGTCCCGTTACTACCTCTCCAGCGCGCCACCGGATCCGTATGCGCCCCAAGAATGGTTGGACTTCATCCGAGGACATTGGGGCGGGGCCGAAATCCGCAATCATTGGCGACGCGATGCCCGGATGGGCGAAGACCGTTGCCGTTCCCGTCAGCCCAACCTGCTGGCCAACTTGGCGCTCATCCCTAACGCGCTCCTCTCGCTCCTCGCCGAACGCCTCGGCGAACCATCCCTCCCGCAGTTCCGCGAACGATTCTGCTCCACCCCTAAACAATGTCTGGCCATCCTCGCCGCCGAGCCACTCTCCGACTAGCCGGAGAGTGGTCAATCCTCCTCCCTCCCACCCATGGAAGCGACCCTTCAAATGGCAAACAGCCGTGCAGTATCCACCAAAAACGCAACTTCGTAACCAAGGGGACATTTCTACTGTGGAGAAAAAGGGGACATTTCTATTGTGCTACGACAAAAGCTCGGATCCGGTCTTGCCGATCGGGAAGCGCGGCGTTAGGCTGATCCGCGTTCACGCCTTTGGCCGCCGGCGATGTCGCTCGGGTTCCGGCCGGGGCAAACTTCCAGGAGAAACGATGAGTCTTACGCCCACGCAAAAGACCCCACTCGACGTCCCAGTGGAGCAGCGAGCGCTTTACGAGCAGAACTTTCGAGAGATGACTCGGGGAACGGGCCGGCTCATGCTGATGGCCGCCGACCAGAAGGTAGAGCATCTGAACGACGACTTCTTCGGCTCCGGAATTGCCGAGGACGATGCCGACCCTGAGCATTTTTTCCGAATTGCCTCCCGGGCTCGGATCGGGGTCCTGGCGACGCAGCTCGGCTTGATTGCCCGCTACGGAGCGGATTACCCACAGATTCGCTACGTGGTGAAGCTCAACAGCAAAACTCACTTGATACCCACCAAGATCGGCGATCCAGAGAGCCGCCAATGGCTCTCCATCGAGCAGCTCGACCAGTTTCGCAAGTCCTCATCCCTTCCCATCCTGGGAGTGGGGTATACGATCTACCCAGGGAGCCGGACGGAGCCAGAGATGCTGCGGGAGGCCGCGCACCTGGTCTTCGAGGCTCACCAGCGTGGCCTGTTGGCGATTCTTTGGGCCTATCCTAGGGGGGCGGCCGTCTCCGATGAGCGCGATCCACACCTGATTGCCGGGGTGGCAGGGCTCGCCGCTTGCCTTGGAGCCGATTTCGTGAAGGTGAATGAGCCGAAGGCAAAGGATGGGAGGAACGCGGCCGCGCTGCGCGAAGCGGTTCTCGCCGCGGGGCGCACGCGGCTGATCTGTGCTGGGGGAAAGGAAACGAGCGTGCCCGATTTCCTGGCGCGGCTGCACGCACAGATCCATGAGGCGGGAGCGGCGGGCAACGCGACGGGTCGAAACATCCATCAGCGATCACTGCCGGAAGCCGTGGCGTTCTGCAATGCGATTTCGGCCATTACCTTCGACGGATCCACCGTGGAAGAGGCGACGGCTCTTTATCAGAAGGACCTATCGTCTCCTTCTCTGGACAGGTAGCTAGCCTGCTTATCTTACAAAGTTCGTACCCGAGGCGCCGGGAAGGGAGGAAAGCAGAGGCCAACCAGAAAGGTCGTACAGCTCCCCACAAAGACCCGCCAGGGGAAGGAGACACAGGGGAGCCAGTTGAGCCGAGTCTCCCCTCCGGGCGAGAAGAATCCGAGGATGGACTGCGGCACCCCGCTGAAGACCATGACCACTCCAAGGCCGCAGGCCATCGCCACGCAGTTCCCGAAGTCGTTTCCCCGGCTTCGGGTGAGAACGCCGAGGAGAAAGACGCCTAAAAGCGGACCGTAGCTGTAGCCAAAAAGGCCCAGGACGATCGGGAGAATGCGTGCTCGGGGCGAACGGAGCACAAAGAAGGCGGTCGCGCAGGCGATCGCAATGCTCAAGAACGCAAAGAGTACGGTGGAGCCTCGGAGAAAGCGCACCCGGATCTTCTCGTCGGTGGCGGCCGGAAGAAATCGAAAGACCCAATCTTCGCAAAAAGAGGTGGCCAGCGCGTTGAGCGCGGCCGAGAGAGAGCCCATCGCGGTCGCGAAAATTGCCGCCAGCAGGAGGCCGCGAATGCCGGGAGGGGTTTGACAAAGAATGAAGTAGGGAAAGACTTCGTTGGCTTGCGAGGGGAGCCGGGGGTCATGCGCGGAGCGCGCCAAGAGACCGAGAAAGATGCCGATCGTAAGGAAGAGGAAGACCAGGGGCACATCCGTCAGACCCGAAAGGATCAACGAAAGCCGGCTCCGGTGATGGTTCTTGGCGGTGAGAAGGCGCTGCACGAGGTCCTGGTCGGTCCCGTGGGTCGCCATTGTCGTGAAGGTGGAGCCGATCAGGGCGGCCCAGATGGTGTAGTCGGAAGAGAAGATCGCGCCTAGGTTCTCCCAAAGATTCTTGTGAGGATTGATCCCCGAGTCTGCCCAGGGGAGAGCCGCCAGCAGGCGGGCGGCTTCCGCGAGGGGAGAGCTCGAGCCCCACGGGATCCGTTGGAAGAGGAGGAAGAGGGTTAGGAGACCGCCGGAAAGCATGAGGCCAGCCTGGAGCAGGTCGGTCCAGATCACCGCCCGGATTCCCCCTGCGACGGTGTAAAGTGTCGTAAAGAGGGTGAGGAAAAGAGCGGAGATGGCGTAAACCAAGAGTTCCTGTCCGGACGAAACGGGACTTCCCCAGAGCAGCTTGACGGCGAGCACGGGCAGGATGGCGGCCACGTAGAGGCGCGCTCCGGAGGCGAGCAATCGCGTCAAGAGAAAGGTTGCCGATGCGGCCGATTTGGTCTTCGTCCCGAAGCGGAGCCCCAGAAATTGGTAGATCGAGGTGACCCGGTAGGTAAAATATGGCTTTACGAACAGGTAGGCAACCAGGACTCGGGCGAGGACTGTCCCCAGCGCAAGTTGGAGATATTCGTAATTTCCCAGCGCGTAGCCCTCCGCTGGCGTTCCCAAAAAGAAGGCCGCGCTGGTCTCTGCCGCGATCAAGGAGCCGAGGACGGCCCACCACGGCATCCTGTGTCCGCCGAGGGCGAACTGCTCGACGGTCTTCGGCCCTCTTTCCGCCCTCAGACCGATCCAAAGGACGGCGGCTAGGTAGAGGAGGAGCACGCCGAAATCGATCGCCGGATTGCCGCCGGGAAATGGAAACTTCATTGGGAAAGCCGCCGGTCCACTTCCGCCTTGACGGCCTGCCACCATGAGGAGAGCCGCGCCTCCGCCCTCCTCTCTTGAGACCGGAGGTCGTCCTGCGCCTCGGTCCGATGGAACAGGTAGAACTTGATCTTCGGCTCCGTACCCGAGCAGCGAATGGCCAGGCGCTCTCCCTCGGGAAAAGAGAAGCGCAAAAACTCTTCTCTGGGCAAAAGCTCTCCATCGGCGTCCCAATGATCTTCCCGTCCGAAATCTTCTGCATCGAAGGCAAGGCTGCCGCCGGGTCCCATCGGCGGATCCTGGCGAAACGAGGCGAAGAGACGCTTTCGGCGTTCAGCACCGTCCACGCCTTCGAGCGTCAGGGTTTGCAGCCTTTCCGCAAAGAAGCCGAACCGCCGGTAGAGGAAATCCAAGAGACCTAGAAGGCTCATCCCTTGCGCCGCTGCCCATCCCGCTGTCTCGATCAGCTGAAGGGCTGCCGCATTGCCGTCCTTCTCACGCACCTGTTCGGTGGAGAGGCTGCCGTGGCTCTCTTCTCCAGCGAAGACGAGCCAGGGGCGATTTGTAGGATCTCTCGCTGCGATCCCCTCGTACCGTCGAAGCTTTGCCGCGATGTATTTGAAGCCTGTGAGGGTTTCCACGCAGCGGATGCCGAAGGCCTCAGCAATCGAGCGGAGTAGGTCGGTCGTCACGAGCGTCTTGAGCAGAACGGGCGTGCCGGAGTTGGAGCCTTCTTCCACACGATGGGCAAATGCCCGCTCGGATCGGTAAAAGGCGAGCAGCGCGGCGATCTGATTGCCGGTCAGGATGCGCCAACCGGCGGCGGGATCATGAGCCGCGGCTCCCAGGCGATCGGCATCCGGATCGGTTCCTAGGACCAGATTGGCGGCTTCCGCTTTTGCTTGCTCGATCGCCTCCGCGAGCGAGCGGGGATCTTCCGGATTGGCCGAAGAGACGCCGGGAAACCGTCCGTCCGGCGTGCTTTGGTCCGCCACCAGGGAGTAGGAGATCCCTTGGCGGGCGAGAAGCGGAGGAAGAGTGCGCAGCCCGGCTCCATGCAGCGGGGTGTAGACCACCTGGATCGACTGGCGTGCCTTCCGGATGGCGGAGGGTTCGAGGATCGTGGATTCGACCACCTCGAAGTAGGCCTGATCGCAATCGTCCCCGAGCCGGTGCATGGTCCCGGGGCAATGGCCTTCGGGAATTTCGGCCGCAAGGGGGATGCACGCGATCGCCTTGCTCACTCCCTCGGCCGCCTCAGCGGTAATCTGGCTGCCATCGCAGAGATAGATCTTTAGCCCGTTATCCCAAGGCGGGTTGTGGCTTGCGGTCACCATCACACCCGCGTTGGCGGAGAGCCGCGGGATTGCGAAAGAGAGTTCCGGGGTAGGGCGTTCTTCGGGAAAGAGCAAGGCCACGAAGCCAAGTGCTTGGAGGGTTTCGGCGCAGATGCGGGCGAACAGTGCCGAGAAGAGGCGGGTATCGTAGCCGATGACGACGGAGATCGGGCGCTTGGCGGGCACGCTCAAAAGGTAGTCTCCGAGCCCGAGAGAGATCCGGCGCACACTTCTCTCGTTGAGCATTCCGCTTCCCACCGCCGGGAATCGCGGGGGATCGGACGGACCGGCGTCCCCCCGCTCTGCCGCCGTGGAAAACCGACCGATCGTCCGACTGCGAATTCCTCCCGTTCCGAAGAAAAGGGTCGTTCCAAACCGTTGCTCGGTCTCCTCCCACTGTTGCGCGGAGAGCAGCTCGATCACGCTCTCCCGCTCGATCGAGGAGAGATTGGGAAGGGCAAGAAAGTCGCGGAGAATGGCTCGGCAATTTGGGGAAAGCTTATCCTCTGCCTGCGCAAGCAAGCGAGGCAGGGAGGAAGTAGAGAAAGCTCCGGGAGACCGCACGCGGGGGACACCCTACCGAGCGGGAGGGCTGCTGACAAGAGGGTGTCGTGTCGTTAAGCAAGTGAAGTGACCGCCGCGAGGACAAAGGAAGTGACCGCTTGGGTATTGGGGGCTGGAGGGTCCATGAGATGGGCGCATGGATGCCTTTGGCGAAGCGGAAGGACGGCGGGTCAGGCAAGTTCAGGAGGTGATCCCGCGAGCGATGGCGAAGCAAGAACCGGACAACCGGCTCGCCGCATCGCGTTCCTTCGCTATGGCGGATTTTGTGTAGGTTCCGGAGAGCGATGCCCACGGAAGACAAGGAACTATCTCCTGTGAGAAAACAATTGGCGAAAGAAGCCTTCATCCACTATCTTTTCTCGAAAAAAAGAGAAGCAATGCTCGATCAGGAGAAGAAACAAGAAGTCATTACAGGATTTCGTCGTCACGAGAGCGACACGGGATCAGCTACGGTTCAAGTAGCGCTGCTAACCTGGAGAATCCAGCAACTCACCGATCATCTTCGACAGAATCAAAAGGATCATAGCTCAAGGCGTGGTCTATTGCGGATGGTGAGTCGCCGGCGCAAGCTGTTGGATTACTTGAATCGGACGGACCCTCTCAGCTACCGGGACCTGATTGGCCGATTGTCGCTGCGTAAGTAGCCATTGCTACTGGAGCAGTAGAGCCTCACAGAGGGGCTCCGGCGCGTTGCGGAGAAGAAAGGATTAGGAATGGAACTTCCAGTTCGCGTATCGGTGGCTTGCGGAGAAGCGCCGCTTATTTTACAGACGGGCAAGCTGGCCAAGCTGGCGGATGGCGCGGCAGTGGTGAGTTGCGGGGAGACGGTGGTCATGGCGACCGTGGTCTCGGCGAAATCAGTTAAGCCAGGACAGGACTTTCTGCCTCTTCAGGTGGAGTATCGGGAGCGGGCGGCGGCGGCCGGTCGAATCCCCGGAGGTTATTTTCGGCGGGAGGGGCGTCCCACCGAAAAGGAGATCCTCACGGCGCGGATGATCGACCGGCCGCTTCGGCCTCTCTTTCCTAAGGGGTATTTTTACGAAACACAGATCATTCTCGCCCTGCTCTCCGCAGATGCTCAAAACGACCCCGATATCCTGGCGATCAACGCCGCGTCGCTGTCGCTGATGGTATCCGACATCCCTTTTGCGGGTCCCGTAGGCGCTGTGCGTCTGGGGCGGCTGGAGGGGAAGTGGGTAGTCAATCCCACCCATCGGGATCGCGAGTTGAGCGATCTGGACCTCGTCTACGTGGGAGCGGAAACCGAGGCGCTCATGATCGAAGGGAGTGCGCGGGAGTTGCCGGAGGCGGACTTCCAGCGCGCGCTCGAGGTGGCTCAGGAGGCGATTGAGGGCCTGATCCAGAGCCAGAAAGAGATTGCATCCAAGGTCGGCCGGGCGAAGAGGAGCTATACCTGTGAACTGGCGGATCCGCAGATCGTGGCATGCATGGCCGAGTGGCTGGGTAGTCGGCTGGAAGAAGCTCTCTACCTGCCCCAGAAGCAGGAGCGGGAGAGTGCACTGGATAACCTGAAGACCGGGTTCGCCGAAAAGATCCGCGAACGCTTTCCGACGGCTTCAGATGCCGATCTCGACAGAGCGTTCACGAAGTTGCAGGTGCAGATGTTCCGCCACCGGGTCCTGGAAGAAGGGAAGCGGTGCGACGGCAGGAAGTTTGACGAGATTCGGCCGTTGTCCGCCGAAACCGGAATCCTTCCCCGGGTTCACGGAACGGCCTTGTTCTCTCGCGGGGAGACGCAGGCGCTCTGCATGACGACGCTGGCTTCGCTCAGCGAGGCACAGGAGATCGATGCCTATGGTGGCGGAGAGACGACCAAGCGGTTTCTCCTGCATTACAACTTTCCTCCGTTCAGCGTGGGAGAGGTTGGCCGGATTGGGGGACAGAGCCGCCGGGAAATCGGCCACGGCGCCCTGGCGGAGCGTTCCATTTTGCAGGTCGTGCCGCCGGAGTCGGCTTTCCCGTACGCCATCCGGGTGAATTCGGAGATCTTGGAATCCAACGGCTCGACTTCGATGGCCAGTGTCTGCGGGGGGACCCTCTCGCTCATGGATGCTGGTGTGCCCCTGAAGGCCCCGGTGGCCGGCATCTCGGTTGGATTGGTGACGGAGCCGGACGAGGCGGGTGGATTGCGGCGCTATCTGCTCCTGACCGACATCCTTGGCTTGGAAGACCATTACGGCGATATGGATTTCAAGCTGGCGGGCACCGTGCAGGGGGTAACCGGGTTTCAGCTCGATCTGAAGCTTCCGGGGATTCCGATCCCAATTCTGCAGGAGGCGATTGGCCGCGCAGCCGAAGCCAGGCGCCAAATCTTGGCCTTCATGCAGCAAATCATAGAGGCGCCCCGACTAGAGCTTTCGAAGCATGCTCCTCGCATCGATACCCTCAAGATTCATCCGGACAAGATCGGGCTATTGATCGGTCCAGGTGGAAAGAACATCAAGCGGATTTCTGCGGAAAGCGGGGCGGAAATCAGCGTGGAAGACGACGGAACGGTCCGGATCTACTCGCCCGACGGCGAGGCTATGGCGTTGGCTCGCGAGATGGTAGAGGAACTGGTCGGCGAACTGGTGGTCGGAGGCCTCTATCGGGGTCGAGTCAGCGGGATCAAGGATTTCGGCTGCTTCGTCGAGATCCGAGGCAAGGGAGAGGGACTGGTTCATATTTCGGAGCTCGCGGACGCGCGCGTCCAACGGGTCGAGGATGTTGTCCGGATGGGAGAAGAAGTCTGGATCAAGTGCATTGGCATCGATGATCGCGGTCGTTATAAATTCAGCCGAAAGGCGGCTCTTCGCGACAAGAGCGAGACGGATACCGTGCAGTAGGGATCCAGTGGTCTTTCTTCCTTTGCTAGGGAGAGGGGCAAGATTGGGGAATGGAGGAAGCATGGCGCTATCCGTGGGAGCGGCGGCTCCCGACTTTACGCTCAAGCGAAAGACACCAGAGGGGCTGGTGGACGTGCAGTTGAGTTCCTTTCGGGGGAGGAAGGTCGTCCTTCTCTTCTTCCCCTTGGCGTTTACGAGCGTCTGTACCGAGGAGATGTGCCGGATGACGGGTGGGCTCAACGATTATGAGCGACTGGACGCATCGATCCTGGCCGTGAGCGTGGATAGCCCGTTTGCGCAGGAGGTCTGGGCGCAGAGCGAAGGAATCCGCATTCCGCTTCTTTCGGATCTCAACAAGGAGGTGTCGCGGACCTACGGAGTCCTTCTCTCCCGGGTCTTGGGCATCGGCGACGTGGCCGCAAGGGCAGTCTTTGTGATCGACCGGGAAGGGAAGATCGCCTATTCGGAGGTGACAGCTAGTCCAACCGTGCTGCCCCAGTTTGCCGCGATGAAAGAGACCGTGGAACAGCTTGCCTAGAGGCTCGCGCGGTATGGCGACATTCCGCGTCGGACTCCTGACGAGCGGCGGTGACTGTCCTGGCCTCAATGCGGTGATTCGCGCAGCGGTTGCCGCTTCCAGCCAGCGTGGCTGGGACGTCTACGGGTTCATCGACGGCTTCGAGGGGCTCCTCTCCCCTGTCCGTTATCGAATCCTGGAGGAGCCGGCAACCGCCGGGATCGTGAGCCATGGGGGCACGATCCTCGGGACAACCAACCGCGGCCGATTCGCGACCCGGGTGGGGCTCGGCGAGATCCAGCAGATCCCAAAAACGGTGCTCGACGAGGTTTGGGAGACGGTAGAGGGACTGCAGATCGGAGGACTGATCTGCATCGGCGGGGATGGTTCCCTTACGGCGGCCCAACAGCTTTTCGAGGCGGGACTACCCATCGTTGGCGTTCCCAAGACGATCGACAACGACATCTCGGCGACTTCGATCTCCTTCGGGTTCTACTCCGCCGTCGAGTTCGTCACCCAGGCTCTCGACCGGCTGCGGTCGACGGCAATCAGCCATCGGCGGGTGATGGTCGTGGAGGTGATGGGAAGATACGCGGGCTGGATCGCGCTCTTCGGCGGACTAGCGGGTGGAGCCGATGTGATCCTGCTGCCGGAGATCCCATTCCAATATGAAAAAATCGCGCATGAGGTGCGCAAGCGCGTGGCGGAAGGAGCGCTGCAGACGATGATCGTCGTCGCCGAAGGAGCCCGCCCAGCTCACGGAGCGCTTGTCACGCAAGACGAAGACACGGAGAAGGGACCCCTCGGAGAGATTCGGCTCGGCGGGATCGGCCGGCATGTGGCCGGCGTGATTGAGCGGATGACCGGTCGGGAGAGCCGGGAGGTGGTGTTGGGCCATCTCCAGCGCGGCGGTCCGCCCACGGCGCTCGATCGGAATCTTGGGATGCTTTTCGGAGTTGCCGCCGTGCGATTGGTGGAAGAGAAGCGATTCGGAGAAATGGTGGCCTTTGCCAACGATCGGGTGGGATCGGTGCCGATCCAGGAGGCGGTTCGGAAAACCAAGACCGTACCTCCCGACTGCGAGGAGATTGCTGCCGCCCGCGCGGTGGGCATCGCGTTCGGGGATTGAGCCGCCTCTGGGTCTGCTGGCGCGTCATTGGGGGGGAACGGTCATTGGAGGGATCGAGCCCCAGGTATTGCTCCAGCCCTTGGCCGGGTAGCCCCAGACCCAATCCCTCCGAGGCAATGCCGGGGAGTCCCGCTGTCCCCCGTTCTGGGGCCAGAGGCGGATCTCCGTCGCCGAGATCCGTGGATAGGTGTAGGGTCTCTCTCCGATTCGACCCGCTTGGGTGCCCGTCACGCGTCCGACGACCGTGACATCGCGTCCTTCCCGATAGATGGATGGATCCAAAAAAGTCGAGTTCCGCACGACGAAGCGTCCACCCAGCTTGTCGGTGGAGATGGGTCGGTCGGAGTCGTCGAGCCGTTCCTCGAGAACCTCCAGTAGCGTCCCCTCCTTCAGGTTCGTCGTTTTTGTGATGATCCCTCCAAGGATGACCATGCGGCCCCGGTAGGCGGAAGGGTCGCTCCGGATGGCGCCGAAGGAGGGTTGGCCCCGCACCTCCTTCTTCACCTCGCTCGAAAAGGGGCTTCCGCAGCCGGTCAGCAGTACCGCAAGAGCGAACCAGCTGATCGTTCTCCTCTTGCCCTGGAAGATTCGATGCATCGTTACCGCACCTCGCTCCGCCCTCGCGAAGGCTGCTCCACACGGAGGCCGCTTACCAGAAGGTCATCGGCGGCATCATGGGCCAGCCCATGCCCCAATCCATGCCTGGGTAGCCCCAGCCCCACTCCACTCGAGGATCCTTCCAATGGTCGTCCTCCACGTGTTCTCGCCATAAGTGGATGTCTGTCGCAGCAATCAGGGGATAGGTATAGCGCCTTTCTCCGATTCGACCCGGCTGCGAACCGACGACCCGGCCGACGATCGTGATATCCCGGCCCCTTTGATAGACCTTGAGATCGAGAAGCGACGAAGTGCCGACTAAAAAGCGGCCGTCGGTCTTGTCGGAGGGGATCGGCCGATCGTAGGCGTTCAACTCCTCCTCGAGCACCTCTAGGTAGGTGCCGTGGTTGCGATGCTTGGCGTAGAGGATGGTCCCGCCAAGCATCACCGTCCGATGCCGGTAGACGGAAGGCTTGCTTCGAATCGCCGCGAACGAGGGTTGATTCTGGACCTCCTGCTTCACCTCCTTGGGAAACGGACTGCAGGCGGCGACGAACAGGGCGAGGGTCAGGTACGCGAGGAAACTTCCACGGTCCGAAAAGGGTGGATTCATCGAGCGTGATCCTTGAACCATCCCTTGGTTCCACGGGTGAGGCTAAGGCGCTTTCGACATTGGTTGAGTTCGTTCCTTTCTGTAACTCTAGCGCAGTTTGCTGCGTTCGTCTTCTTTTGCGCCGCGGACGTGGTGGCCTGTGGGGCCCGCGGATCACCACCAAGGGCCGAAGCCCCAACCCATCCCCATTCCCATTCCCGGATAGCCCCATCCCCATCCCATGCCGGGATAGCCCCAGTAGGCGTCGTTAGTCGCGTACTGAGGCCACAAATGGATCCGGGTGGCGGCGATCACGGGATAGGTGTAAGGCTTTTCGCCGATGACGCCCGCCTGGGGCGCGGCGAGGCGGCCGACGACTGTGATGTCGCGGCCTTTACTGTAGACCGAAGGATCGAGAAAGGTTGATGTTCGCACGAGGAAGCGGCCGCCGATCTTATCCGAGTCGATCGGTTGATCGGAGCTGTCGAGCTTTTCTTGGAGGACTTCGATCAAGGTGACGTCCTTGAGGTTCTTCGTCTGGGCGATGGTGCCCCCCAGCATGACCATGCGGCCCAGGTAGGCGGAAGGGCTGTGCCGAATCGCGGCAAAGGAGGGCTGACCCTTCACCTGCTTCTTCACCTCGCTCGAGAACGGACTGCAGCCGACCAGGAGAGCTGCGAGCACCAGGCAGACGGCAGGGCGCCATTGCTTGGGGGAATGCGAAGCCATCGACAGAAACCTACTCTCCCCGTTAATACATGCCGAAGCCACCCATGCCGAAGCCGCCCATGCCGTAGCCCGGGAAGAAGCCCATCCCGGGACCCCACATACCCGAATTCATCATCGCCCAGTCATAGTCTGCTCCCCCGCTCATTTCGGGCTGCCAGAGGTGGATCTGGGAGATGGTGACAAGAGGATAGGAGTAGCTCATCTTCCCGATGGTGCCGGGTTGGACGCCGCTGAGCCGGCCCGCTACGGTCACCTTCCGGCCGCGCTTGTAAATCGTCGGATCCAGAAACTTCGGAGTCACGGCGAGAAAGCGCCCTCCCGATTGGCTGGACGAACTCGGGCGTTCGTCGCCTCCCAGCGGCCTTTGCACGACTTCGACGATGGTTGCGTTCTTCCGGTTTTGGATCTGCGCAATTTTGCCGCCGAGGATTACGAGGCGGCCTTTGTAGGCCATGGGATCTTGCCGAATGGCTCCAAAGGAAGGCTGATTCCGAGCGGCCTCAACTGTGGATTCGGAAAAGGGCCCGCCACATCCCGACAGGGTCCCGAGCAGGAGAGCGGCGAGAGGCAAGCCGAGAACAAGCTGCACGGATTTTCCGGTCATATAGCTTGAGCTATCGGCGATGGGCCGTTCTTTCGTCAAGGCGAAAGCGGGTGCCGGCGGGGGAGCGCCGGTCCGCCCGGCAAGCGGCAGAAATGTCTTTGAGAATAGCGGAATTCGTGTTACATAACGTACATCCGCCGGACGGACAAGCTCGAGCGGCCGGTAGATGGGAGGTGGGGTGGATGGAACGGGAACGGTGGATCGGCCTCTTGGCGTCCGTGGCGTTTCACGCGACGATCTTGCTGGGATCGAGCTTCTGGATCGCCCAGAAGGTTCAATACGGGATGGCGCAGGGGGAGAACTCGGTCGCCGTCGACCTAGTAGAGGGCGCGTCGAAACCAGAAGCGAAGCCGGAGCCGCTTCCGCAGCCCGAGCCGGTCGCCAAGCTAGCTCCCGAGGAGATGCCCCAGGCGGTCGTGCCGAAGCCGCCGCTCCAGAAGGCGGTGCATAAGGAGCCGGAGAAGGTTCCGCGAAAATCCCATTCGCTAGCGGCACAAGGGAAGGGTGTTTCGGGAGCAGGGCAGGATGCGATCACCTTGAGGCGCGCCAGCGGCACCAGCAGTGCCCAGCCGGACTACGTCCGCAATCCGCCGCCGGCCTATCCGGAGGAATGCCGCTGCCGGGGCGAACAGGGCACGGTGCTGGTGAAAGTCTTAGTCTCCCCTCGCGGAACGGCGCAGTCGGTCGCGTTGAGTCGAAGCTCGGGGTTCGGGCCTCTCGATCGCGCGGCGCTCGACGCGGTCCGCCGGTGGCGTTTTCGGGCGGCGACCATGGGCGGGATGCCCGTCGAATCTTACGTGATGGTCCCGATTCGTTTCGTCCTCGAGAATTAGCTTGCTGGTCTTACAAACGTTCTCCTGCGGCTTGTGCAATGGACCTGTCTGGTTTGTTGGGCCTTGGCTTTCCCGCTTCGCAGTGTGTCGTCATACCCCTCCGGGGGGAAACCTGCGCCCCGCCTTGCATCCAGGCCCATCGGCCCTCGCCTCGGGTAGGAACTTTGTGAGACATGCAGGCATTAGCCGGCTCGCCCGTGCGGACGCGGCGTCAGGTGCGGATCTGGATATCCTCATACGCGGCCCAACCAATGATCGTGAAGGGCACTGCTTGAACCGCGAGGAACAGAAGCAGGAGGATGAGCCGCAGCCTCGGAACGAGCTTCGGAGTCTGCTGGTCGAGCTCCTGCTTCACGTATTCCGCGACGATGCTTACCGCCCTGGTGTCTGGATAGATGCCGCTGCCGGGGACGCTCAGGTACTGCTGCACGTCTCGGGAAACCGCCTCCTCGGCGGTGCCGACCCGGACGGAGAGAATCCAGCTCAGGAACGGATGTAACCGCTGGAAGTTGCGGGCGGCGCTGTTTGCATAGATCTTGGCGACCACGAACTTCGTGTTCGGGTTGTTGAGAGGGATGATCGGGTTTCTGCTCGGATCGTACCAGAGGGCCGGATCGTGCGACTCTTGGCCCAGTTGCCAGACGGTCTTCCGGGCGTCCTGGAAGGTGGCGTTTTCCCATGCTCCATTTGCCTGAAGGGAGGCCGCCCAGAGGTTGACGAACTTCTCGCCCGCTGTCTTTGCATGGGTCAGGGCGAAGAAGAGAAGGACGGTGGCCAGCGTCGCGAGGGCGGCGAGTCCGCAAAACAAGTGGTGAACCGGATTCGCGTGGAAGAGAAGATTCCAGAGCTTCGCGTAATTGCTCGCCAGCCACCAGCAGCTGCCGGCCAGGAGGATGGCTGCCACGCAGGCCAGTACGAACTGCCCGGTTGCCTCAACCAGGAAGAGCAGAATGCAGGAGGTTGTGACGGCGAGGAGATCGATGAGCATAAGAGGGTCTTCGGGTTGTAAGAAGCCCGAGTGCGGCGAGTCAAGACGTGGACGTTACCCTTTTGCTTGCCCTCGGCGTCCGGACAGCCCAAGCGCCTCTCCCTCCCGGGAGGTAAGAAGCTTTCGAAAGCGAGCGCCAAAAGGGATTGCTTTTTTTCTGCTCACGGGTCATTCGATTCAGGATAGCTCTCGGCAGCGATCGATTCTCCTCTCGCGGAGACAGTTTCTCCCGATGACGAGGAGCGAAAGCTTCTACTGGTGAAACGATTTGCTCCAGAGCGTGCCCGATAGGTTTAATCGTACCTTCGTGTAACACATACCGATCGATGAATCCCAACCATATGATCCTTGGTCTCGGCGGGACGGGAGGTAAAATCATCCGTGCGGTCCGAAAGACCATCTTCCAGGAATTTCGGAGTTTGAACCCGGCGGACGTCAGCATCGGGTACCTCTATGTCGATTCGAGCGACGAGCTCATGCGGCTCGATGATCCGACCTGGAAGATTCTAGGGCAGAGCGTTCAACTGGGCCCCAACAGCCAACTCCACATCCGCTGTGCCAACCTCTCCTCGATTCTGGAAAACCTGACCAACTATCCCGGCATCCGGCCTTGGATCGGCGACCGGGCGATCTGGAACGATATCCTAGGAGGGATCGTGGGAGATGCGATCGGCGGGCAAAAACGGAGACTCGGCCGATTTCTCTTCGCCAACCATGCGACGGAGTTCTGTAACCGGCTGACGTCCCAAGTGCGCGAGCTCCAGGCAGGCGGAGAGACGAGCGTCACCTTTCATGTCTGCGCCGGTCTCGCGGGAGGGACGGGAAGCGGTACGATCCTCGACACGCTCTGCCAGATCCGACGTCTCTATCCGGATTCCCTGCAGTATCGAATTATCGGCTATCTTCTTCTTCCCGAAGAGCACCCCAAGCCCAATTGGAACACCGGCAACTATCACGCCAACGGCTACGCGGCCCTGGTGGAGCTTAACGCCTTGAGTGTGGGGAAGTTCGTTCCCTGCAACCTCGCCGGGGACGGGAGCAAGATGACCGGCCTGGAGACGCCGTTCAACGGAGCGTATCTTTTCACTACCCACAACGAGAATGGGTTGGCGCTCGGCGTCGACGATATTCCGAACGTCGTGGCGGATTTTCTCTACCAGAAGATCGTTACGGTCCGAAAAGTCAATTGGGCGAGTCTTGGCCGGCAGGAGAACGCAGAAAACGGGGACGGGATGCCCGAGACGATCCCCGGGACCAACGTTGGGGTGAGGTCGAAGAGGTGGCTTGCCTTCGGGGTGAAGCGGATCGCTGTCCCGGAGGAGGAGATCGCCGAGTATCTCGCCTACCAGTTTGCCCGCCAGGCAGCCCTGCAGCTCCGCTACAACAACTGGTCGGAGACCGAGGGCTACCTCCCGAATGCCAAGAACGTCGACTTGATGAGCTATGTCGCCGCTCCGGAGCAGCTCGAGCGGTGGCTTCTCTCCGACGAGCACCTGATCCTGTCCGCTCCAGTGCTGGAGGCTGACGGGACGCAGGGCCGGTGGCAGCCGATCAGCCGATACTGGACGACCGTTACCGGGGCTTTCAAGCAGGAGATCGAGGAGCGAGAGGAAGGCGCGAAGTGGCTCGACAGCCTGAAGGGAAGGCTCGAGGTTCGCTTCAGCGATCAGTACCGCGGGCACGGCGTCAAGACCTTCTACCAGACCGTGTCGGCCTCCGCCCGGGAGCGTGCGCGCGAGATCCGGCAGAAGCTTGAACGGGAGCTGTTCGGCAACTGGCGCGACGGAGTCCGCTCCGTTCACGAGATCAGCGCGCTGGTCGGTGCCTTGACCAGCTATCTGCGAAGCCGCTTTGAGCGCTTTGACGACGATGTGGCGAAAGCAAAGCCTCAGGAGGAAGCGCTTGCCAAGAAGCTCAAGGATCAGGAGAAGGAGTGGGTGAAGGTCGGGGTCATCTCCGACATGTTTGGAAAGAGAAAGCGGCTCTTCGATACCTGCGCCTTGACCCTCCAGGATCTCTACGTCTGCCGGACGCGCATCGAAGGTTGGCAGTTCGCCAAGAAGTTCACGCCGGTTCTGCTGGAGGAGATTACTCAGCTCAAAGCTGAGCTCGACCGGAGTTCGGCCATGATCGCCGAGGCGGTCAAGAACTTCGAGGAGCAGATCGCCGAGCGCTGCGTCGATGACAGCAGCAAGGTGGATTATCGGCAACAGATCATCCGGTTCTACGATCCGGAACTCGTCCGGAGCGTGACGCGAAGGTTGACGAAGGATGCCCGGGAGCAGCTCACCCAGACGCAGCGGGTCCGCTCGGCCCTTGTGGCGTTGCTAGGAGACAAGGTCGATTTCCGCACCTTCAACGAGCGAATCAACAAGACGACCTTCCTGGACGTTCTCGAGAACCAGTGCATGGAGAATGCGAAGATCTCCCACAACAACTTGATCGAGAGCAGCAAGGAGAAGCTGATCGGAGTCAGCATCATCGACAAGCTGCGCGATCGGTATGGGGATCGGCAGGCGCTCCGCCTCTTCATCGATGGCATCGTCAAGTCGGCCGGCAACTACCTGATCTTCAGCCCGGACGAAATCAAGAGATCAGCCCCCGGGATCAATCCGGGAGCGCAAATCTGCGTTTCGAACTTCACGGTCATTCTCCCCAAAGCGCCGGAGGCGGAAGACTTCATGAAGATGCTGCGGGAGGTCTTCTGGGAGTGCGTGCAGACGACGGCTCGCGAATTTCTGGAGGGGAGCAGATCCAACGAGATCATTTTGACCAGCGTCACCAATCTCTTCCCGCTGCGGGTCGTCCAGCTCCTCTCCTTTCTGCGGGCTCGTTATCTGGAACGGGTGAACGGTCCGAATCCAGCGCGGGCGCGGATGGAGCTGAATATCGAGGATGATAGTCAGATGCTCCCGAGCCTTTTCCTCCCGAGCCGGGGTGAGCTACAGGAGCGGATCGCTCCCTATCTCCTCCTCGGCAGCGTCTTGGGATTGATTGCCAGCCGGGAGAATGAGCAGGGGACGCAGGAGCTGGCGATCTTGACGAAGGACGAGTATGGGTTCGAGACCCCGGTCTTTCTGGAAGGGACGACGATTCCCGAAACGCTCGCCAACGTTCCGGAGCCGAAGGCCCTGACCCTGGAGGAGGCGGTAGGCAAGCAACTTGCCGATCCCGAGTTGCGCCGGGAGCCGAAGCGGACCGACTTGACGCAAAAGGTAGTCTCCCTGGTCAACGAGCTCGCCCGTCAACTACCCCTCACCGATCCCCGGGGGAAGGCCTTTCCCGACTGGGGACGGCGAGCGGTTAAGCTTCTCCGCGGAGAAGGCTAGAGGAGAAAGCGGCTGAGGCATGCCGGCAAGACGAGGCTTTTGTCCGAATTACGGGAACTGTCCGTTACGCGCGGATACCCGAGAGGTCATTGAGGTTCCCGAGGGGAAGGAGTTCCTCTGCCCGGACTGCGGGACCCCCTTGGTGCCGGAGGAAGAGGTCCTCCGTCGTCCAGGGAGAAGGGGAAAGCGGGCGGCCGTTCTCCTGTTGCTCTTCTTGCTGGTTGCGACCGGGACCGGACTCTGGCTCTCCTTTCGAGGAGGTCCGAAACGCGCTGTTGCTCCGCCACCCAAGCCGCCGCCGGCCCGCGAGATCCCCCCCCCCGTGATCGAAAGGACTCTTTTCACCCTCTCCGGCTCTCGGATCTTGGGAGAGAAGCTTGTTCCCGACTTGGTTCGGGCCTTTCTCTTGGAGGATCTCCGGGCAACGGGAGTGGCGATGCGGCAAGGGAAAGACGGCCGGTCGGTTGCGGTGGTGGGGAAGTCGGCGAACGGGAGCGAGGAGCTTTCCGTTCGGCTGCTTCTCTCGCACACCTCGGACGGATGGAGGGACCTGGCGGCCGGAGTAGCAGAAGTGGCGATGGCCTTCCGAAAGATTACTCCAGAGGAAGCAACCCTTTTCGGCAAGGCGCTCAACATCACGGCTCCCGACTCGGAGCATGTGATCGGGGTGAGCGGCATCGCGGCCATCGTCTCGCCAGCCACTGCCGTTTCGAAGCTCTCTCTGGGCGAGCTTCGCAGGCTCTTCGGAGGAGAGGTTGCGGATGCGAGGTCCCTCGGCTTCCCGCAAGCAAAGGTCGTCCTCTCTGCTCCTCCCGCCGCTTCAGGAAGCTGGCAGCTCTTTTCCCGCCGGGTGATGGCAGGGTCGCCCGCGTCGGTCAACGTCACCCGCCGGGAAGGCGGAGCGGAGATCTCGTCCCGGGTAGCAGCCGATGCGCAAGCCTTGGGAATCGTCGACTTTCCCCACATCGGGACATGCAAGGCGCTCGCCCTGTACGAGAAGGGGACCCATCCGCTTGCTCCGACTTTCCCTTCGCTCGAGTCGGAGGCCTACCTGCTTTCGACCCGGCTCTACCTCTACACCAAAGGAAGCGGGCGAAACCCTGACGTGGATGCCTTCGTGCAGTTCGTGCTTTCCGATCGAGGGCAGCAGCAGGTGCAGAAAGCAGGCTTCGTTGGGGCCACCACAAAGACTGCGGAAGGGGCGGAGTCGTTGATTCAACGAGCCGCGGAGATCCCTCGGGATGCGCCCGCCAGCTACCGCGATCTCGTCAAGGAAGGGAACCGGGTGGCTTTCGACGTTCGGTTCCGGACCGCGAGTGCCGAGCTGGACAACAAGGCGCTGGTGGATATCCGGCGGTTGGCGAAGCTGATGGAACGAAAGGAGGAGAAGGGCGAAGCGGTCCTGTTGATCGGCTTTACGGATAACGTGGGGGATCGCGCCTACAACCTGCGCCTCTCGGTCGAGCGGGCGCAGAGCGTCGGGCAGGCGCTCCGCGTCCTGGGCATCCCTGTTGCGGCGACTGCGGGCGAGGGAGACCAGATGCCAGTCGCTTCCAACGAAACGGAGGAGGGCCGGGAGAAGAATCGCCGAGTCGAGCTCTGGATCGTCCGGGGAAAAGCGGCGGCGCCCTCCGCAGGTCCGTGAGTCGGCGAACGCGCCTTTGACAGAAGCGGCGATATGAGATAAAATCCAGTCAGATTGACCGTTCAGGATTCGCATGAGTGATCTCATTGATCCCGATGCGGATGTAAAACCAAGAGTGCAAGCCGGCGAGCCCGCTTCTAACGGGGCTGCGCGCGGTGGGCGCACTTTCCCCAAGGCCGCATCCGTTCGTACCCAAAAAGGGAAATGTCCCAACGTGGGGGAGTGCTCCCTTGGTGGAACGTTTGTCGAGGTTCCCAAGGGAGCGTCCTTCGTCTGTCCGGAATGCGGCAGTGAGCTTTTGCCGGCTCGAAGGAGAAGGGCGGGAAGCCGAAGGAAGCTGCTTTTTTTGTTTTTCCTGGTTGCCGGGCTTTGCCTTTTGGGCGTCGGGTCGTTTCTGACGCTCGGGCCGTTCCTCGCTGGCTTGTTCGGACCGAAAAGCCCGCTGGACGGAGGGAATGCGACGGCGGGAATGGGCGAGCTCCCTACCACGCAGAGGAAGCTCGAACCTCCTCCCGAAAGGAAGCCGACGCTCGCCGAGGCGGAGGCGGCTCTCCGGAAAGAACTCCCCAAGGGAATCACGTTGGTCTCCCTCAAGTCAAACGAGGAGCAGAAGAGGGCGGATGGCTCCTGGAATGTTGCTTACGACGCGACCGTCGTGGCCGAAAATGATCAGTATTGGGTTCCCATCGCCGACTTGGATGCGGCCAACCTCACGAAACGGTTAAAGGAGATTCCCTCCGCGGAGCGTCCCTGGGCTCGTCGGCACCTGAAGGACCTAGTCCTGACGCAGGATCAGGCTCCGGGTCAGGAGTATCTCTTCCACCGCAAGAAGCCGCTGGAATCCTTGGCTCCCGGGACTCCGTTTCCGTTTGTCTGGAAGGTGGTGGCGACGCAAGCGGAGGATGGATCGTGGAAATTCGTTCCGACCGCACCGCTGCCTTTTGCGGCACCGGCTCCGAGCGAAGGAGGGCCTGACACGCGGGTCGTGCTGCGGAGCAGCCCCGAGGTCCAGCAGGCACAGTTGCTTGAGGAGCGGCGATGGGGTCGATTTGTCGAGAGGTTGAAGGAGATTGATCGGCAGGCCCAGCAGCAGTACCGGGAGGTCATGAACGATGCGCCTGCCTACGTGAGAAGGCCTGATGTCTTTCGAGCAGGCAGTGGGGGTCCGACCACGATGGGGGAAGGAGCCGGCATCGGTGCGGCCGGCGGTGCCTTGGGGGGCGCGATGTTCGGTGGCGGAGAGGGAGCGGCCATCGGCGCCGGAGTGGGAATGCTTCTCGGAGCCCTGGGCGGGGGCATCTACTCTCATCAGAAGCAGCAGAAGCAGTACGAGGCGGCGCTCGTCGAGCGGCGCAGATACCTGCGTCAGGCCGAGATGGCCGAGCGCAACGAGCGGAATCATCTCCTTTCCCAGTACGAGCAGGAGTTGGAAGGAGAAGCCCAGCAGCGGCTCTCTCTCTTGGCGGGAGGCTCTTCGGCGGCTGCCAACCCAGCCCCTTACAGTGGCAACTCGAACCATCCGGGGGCTGGCCCTCCGGCGATGCCCCCCTTCGCTTCGGATGGCTCAGCTCCTCCACCCATGCCTCCGCTGCCCGGGGAAGAGCCATACGGAACTCCGGCGCCCGGTGTCAACGATCCTCCGGGCCCTCCCGGGCCGTTGGAGAATGGTTCCCCATTCCCGCCCGCGGATAACAGCGGACCACCGCCTCCTCCACCCCCTCCTCCGCCCTATTGAGTGGGGATCGATGTAGGTCAGCCTGCCGGTCTCACAAGCGTCCTCCTGCGGCTTGCGAAATGGAACTGTCTGCTTCGTTGGGACTTGGGTTTTTGGCTCTCCTCGCAGTATGTCGTCATACATCTCCGGAGGAAAGCTGGCGCCCCGCCTTGCATTCAGGCCCATCGGCCCTCGCCTCGGGTACGAACCTTGTGAGACCGGCAGCCTAGCCGCCAGCGACAACGCGGAGCACTTCCAATCGATCACCGGGCTCGAGTCGGCGTTCGACCCACTGCCGTCTCGGAAGAACCTCTTTGTTCAGTTCCACCAGAGACAATTTGGCAGGGTAACCGAGCATGAGCAGGAGATCCGCGACGGTGGTGCCGGATGGAACGGTTTTCTCTCTGCCGTTCACACGGATGAAGCATTCGTCAGGCATTCTTCCCAATCCTTCCAGACGGGCTCATAGCCGAGTTGTCGAATCCGATCGGCAATGACGTAAGGGGGACGTTCATCGGAAAGCGTGAACTGCTCGGTCGCCGCCGCCGTCGATTCCTCCCGATCCGGCGGTTCCTCATGGCCGCGAACCGTGCGATGGAGCCGCTCTCTGCCTGCCCCTGTATAGCCGCCAGGATCGGTCCGGGACCCGGCGCTGACCATGGTGACCCCCAAGGGGATCAGTCGGTCGCGAAGCGAGGGGGCCTCTCGAGTGGAGAGAACGAGGCCGACCTGAGGGAAAGTGATCCGCAGCGCACAATGAAGCTGGGCCAGCTCGCGATCGGAAACGGGGTGTTCCGGCGAAAAGCCCCCGGCGGACGGGCGCAGGCGGGGCAGGGAGATCGTCAGGTAGGATCGCCAGGCATGCTTGAGAAGCCAAGCAGCATGGGCGGCCAAGGCGAAGGCATCTTGGCGCCAGGGCGCCAAGCCGAGCAGGGCGCCGATCCCGATCCGGCGGAATCCGGCTCGATAAGCCCTTTCCGGAGCTTGGAGCCGCCAGACGAAGTCGCGTTTCGGTCCGGAGAGATGGAGAGAGGAGTAGGCTTCCGGGAGATAGGTCTCCTGGTAGACGACCAGACCCTCGGCGCCGGCATCGACGATCTCCTGGTATTCCACGGTTTCCAGCGGTGCGATCTCAATGGAGATCGACGGGAAATAGGGACGAATGCTTCGGATGGACGAAGCCACATAACCGGGCGTAACCCACTTGGGGTGTTCTCCCGCGACCAAGAGGATCGAGCGGAAGCCCTGCTCGGCCAGGCAGCGCGCTTCCCGCTCCACCTCCTCCGGGCTCAAGGTGAGCCGGAGGATCGAATTGGTCCGCGAGAAGCCGCAATAGCGGCAGACATTGACGCACTCGTTCGAGAGGTAGAGGGGAGCAAAGAGGCGGACGGTTTTCCCAAAGAACTGAGCGGTTAGGTTTTGGGCTTCCTGCGCCATGGCCTCCAGTTCCGGAGCGCTCTTTGGTTCCAGCAGAGAGCGAAACCGGGTTTGCTCCCGGAAGAAGGGGAAGTTTCTCTCGGCGAGATTGTCGGAAAAAGCCATACGGCAAACCTACCGCAGGCCGCAGTTGCTCACAAGCGGGTGGGTGGGGGGGGGGAAGCAGAAAGTCTTCTTTCCCTCGTCGGCCGGGGGTAGGATTCTCCGTGCCTTTTGAAGGCTTCCTTCCATGCGGGCCGACGCCGCGCGGGCAACCGATCCGGCATCTCTATGTGCATATACCCTTTTGCGCGACGATCTGTCCCTATTGCGCCTTCCATGTTCATACCGGCTCGGCTTCGGAGATGCGCGTCTTCCTCGACGCCCTTTTGCGGGAATGGGAGGGGGTATGTCGGGACTACCCGGTCGAAGCCGAAACGCTCTATCTGGGCGGAGGAACTCCATCGCTTTTGCCTCTGGACGCATTCCTCCGGCTCGCGGAAGCGATCCATCCATGGGAAGCCCGCGAAGCGACGCTAGAGGCGAATCCTCGAACGGTGACTCCCGAGAAGGCATCGGCTTGGTGCGAGCTTGGGGTCGGGCGGGTGAGCCTGGGCGTCCAGTCGCTCGATTCCACTGTGCTTCGCACGCTCGGCCGCCGGCACACCCCGGAGGACGTGAAACGGGCGGTCTGTACCCTGCGGGATGCCGGATGCAGGAACATCAACGTGGATCTGCTTTTCGCGGTCCCAGGCCAGTCGCCCGCCTCGTGGCACGAGACCTTGGAAGGAGCGATTGCGCTCGGACCCGAGCACATTTCGGCCTACGAGCTCACCTATGAGGAGGATACACCCTTTTTTAGGGCGCGGGCGGCGGGAATTTGGCACGAGGACGAAAATCGATCGATCGAAATGTATCGGACTGCCTGGCGGCTCTTGGAAGATGCGGGATATCGGCAGTACGAGATTTCCAACTACGGCCGACCGGGTTGGGCGTCTCTGCACAACCAGGGTTATTGGAAAGGGAACGACTACCTCGGTCTTGGGCCCGGCGCTTGTTCGACGGTTGGCCTCCGCCGTTGGCAAAACCGCAGGCAGACGGATGGGTATATCGCTGCGCTGTTGGCTGGGCAGGACCCTCCGAGGGAGCAGGAACCGCTCTCGGAAGAACTACGGCAACGCGAACGGCTACTCCTGGGCCTTCGGACGAGCGGCGGGATTCCGGCCTCTTGGATCGGGGAAAACTCGGAGGACGTCTGCGCCCTGACCCGGCAAGGCTTGGCCGAACTCTCTGATGGAACCTTTCGCCTTACCCCTGAGGGGAGGCTTCTGGCCGATGGAATTGCCGGTCTCTTTATCTGATGGTCAGGCGCAGACGATTGTCCAAAAAGATCCCCTACTTGTCGCTGGTCGCCTCTCGATCGGAGGGGAGCGGGTAGGGATCGAAACGGAAAATGATTTCCCCTTTCTTACCCAAGCTCAGCCGGTCTCGGGCGATTCGCGTGACATAAGTCGGGTCCGACTGGAGCAGCTCGAGCTGGAGATTGAGGTCACGACTGCGACTTTGCTCGACAGCAGCCTCATGTTGGAGCTTCTCTTTCTGGCGTTCCAGGCGATCGATCTCTTGCACGAGCGGCCAAAAGGCGGTCAAGAGCACGGCGCCGCCCGCGAGCAGGATGCCGAGCCAGAGCAGATGGCTTAGCGTTGCCCATACCGTGCTGCCTTTCATATCCCGTACTCCGCTTTTGGCGAGCAGCTACGGGGGCCAGCTGCCGGCAAAAGCCAGCACGGTGTCCGCCGCCCTACCAGCGCCCATACCTGCCATTCTTCCCTAAATCCTCTTCGATCCGTAGAAGCTCGTTATACTTAGAAATCCGGTCCGAGCGGGCGAAGGAGCCCGTCTTGATCTGAGCGGCATTGCAAGCGACCGCCAGGTGCGCGAGAAAGGGATCCTCCGTCTCTCCTGAGCGGTGGCTGAGCATCACCTTGTAACCGTTTCTCTTGGCCAGGTCGATGGTCTCGAGGGTTTCTGAGATGGTCCCGATTTGATTCGGCTTGATCAGGATCGAGTTGGCGACTCCCTGCTCGATCCCCTTGCGCAGAAACTCCGGATTGGTGACGAAGAGATCGTCTCCGACGAGCTGCACCGATGCTCCGAGCTCGCGCGTCAGAATCCGCCATCCCTCCCAGTCGTTTTCCGCGGCTCCGTCTTCGATGGAAACGATCGGAAAGCGCCTGCAAAGCTCCTTGTAATATTCGACCAGGTGGATGGCGGGCATGCGCCTCTGGTCGGATTTCCGGAAGACGTAGGCCCCCGACCCCGGGTCAAAGAATTCGCTTGCGGCCGGGTCCATGGCGAAAGAAATCTCCTTGCCGGGGGTGTAGCCGGCCCGCTCGACGGCCGCGCAGAGCAGTTCCAGTGCATCCTCGGCTGAGGAGAGGCTCGGAGCAAACCCTCCCTCGTCGCCGAGGCCCGTTCCGAGGTTCCGTTCCGGCAGAAGAGCGCGAAGGGCGTGAAAGGTTTCCGCTCCGAACCGGATTGCTTCCGAAAAGGTGGGAGCGCCCCGTGGCACGATCATGAACTCCTGAAAATCGAGAGGGGCATCGGAGTGGGCTCCGCCGTTGATCACATTGGCAAACGGCATGGGCAGCAGCACGCTTCCCGCTCCCCCGAGATATCGGTAGAGAGGGATTCCGAGAGAGAACGCGGCAGCCCGAGCGACCGCCATGGATACCCCGAGCATGGCATTCGCGCCGAGGTTGCTCTTGTTCTTAGTGCCGTCGATCTCGCGAAGTAGGCGATCGATCTCCTGCTGGTCGAGAACGTTGCGGCCTTGCAGGACCGGGGCGATCAGTTTCTGCACGTTCTGGACCGCTTTTCCGACTTCCTTGCCCCCGTAGCGCGCCTTGTTCCCGTCCCGCAGCTCGAGCGCCTCGTTGGTCCCTGTGCTGGCTCCGGAGGGAACCATCGCCCGGGCGTTGACGCCCTCCTCCAGCACGACTTCCGCCTCGAGCGTCGGGTTGCCGCGGGAATCTAAAACCTGACGAGCCCAGATCCGATGGATGGAGAAACGACCCATATTGACCACTTTCTTGGCTGCGAGCGACTTTCAACACAAGCCAATTCTTGGGCCGGCTCGGGTTAAACCTGCCTATCTCCCAGGCGTTCTCCTGCAGCTTGCGAAAGGAACCTGGCTGCTTCGTTGGGACTTGGGTTTTTGGCTCTCCTCTCAGTATGTCATCCTACAGCTCCGGGGGAAAACCTGCGCCCCGCCTTGCATCCTGGCCCATTTGCTGCGCCTCGGCTACGAAAGTTGTGAGAAATGGCGGTTAATGCATCATTCCCCCGGCGGGAGGCTTGGCTCCCTTCGCGGGAGCCAGGAAAAAGGCCAGGGGCAGCGATGCCAGGCAGACATAGCCCGACCATTGGAAGATATCGACATAGGACCAGAGGCTCGCTTGATCGGTGAGGGTCCGGTAGAGAACTCCCAAGGCCTGCTGCGCTCCCGGCACCGTCCCCGACTGAGCAGCGAGATACCCCTGGACCGAGGCAAGCGTGTCCCGGTAGTTCGGGTTTTCCGGGGTGTAGTAGGCCGCCAGGAAATTCTGATGGACCTGGGCGAAGCGCTGGGAATAGGTCGCGATGAGCGAAGTGCCGACGCTGCCGCCGATGTTCCGTAAGAGATTGAAGATGCCGGTGGCGTTTCCCATCTGCTCCCGGCGCAAGGTGATGACGGCGGCGGTCGTGAGCGGGACGAAGACGAGCGGAGCCCCAAAGCCGTTGAGAATGTTGGGCACGATCACATTGAACTGAGAGATCTCGATGTCGAAGTTTCCCATGAGAAACGAAGAAGCCGCCAGAAGGACGAAGCCTAGCGCGACCATACTCCGGGCGCTCATGTGCCCGAGCATCCGCCCGGCGAAGATCGCCCCGGCCACCGCTCCGACCCCGCGGGGACTTACCGCAACTCCGCTCTGAAAGGCCGTGTAGGAGATCAGGGTCTGGAGAAAGAGCGGCAGAGCGGCGAGCGTTCCATAGAGGACGACGCCAATCAAAAAGACCAAGCTGACGCCGGTGGCGAAGCTCCTGTCCTTCAGGATGCGGAGATCGACCAGCGGTTCGAGGACGGTCATCTCCCGGATCACGAAGCAGATCAGGCCCAGGAAAGAGAAACCGGCCATCCAGCGCAGCCAGACGGCCCCGAACCAGTCGTCCTCCTGTCCCTTGTCTAAAAGGACCTGCATGCAGCCGAGCCAGAGGGTCAGAAAGAGCAACCCCCAGACATCGACCTTGGTCGGCCGGTTGTTCCGGAGATAGGGCGGATCCTCGACGAAGAGGACCGAAAGGAGGATCGCCAAGAGGCCAACCGGCAGGTTGATGTAAAAGCACCAGCGCCAGTTGGCGTTGTCGGTCAGCCAGCCGCCGAGCAGGGGGCCGAAGATGGGCGCGACCACGACTCCGAGAGCAAAGAGGCCCATCGCCTGTCCTCGCTTGGAAGGCGGAAAGCTTTCCAAGAGGATCGCTTGCGAAATCGGCTGGAGTCCCCCGCCCCCAGCACCTTGCAAGACACGGAAAAGGATCAGGGTGCCAAGATTCGAGGCGGCTCCGCAGGCGGCGGAACTGATCGTGAAGATCACAATGCAGGCCAGGAGGAGATTCCGCCGGCCGAACCGCCGGCCGAGCCAATCGGTGAGCGGTAGGACTACCGCGTTGGAGACCAGGTAGCTGGTGAGCACCCAGGTCGCCTGCGAGTTGCTTGCCGCCATCCCGCCCGCGATGTAGGGGAGGGCCACGTTGAGAATGGTGGTATCGAGCACCTCCATGAAGGTTGCCAGCATGACGGAGAGGGCGACAACCCAGGGATTGTGTCGTGGACGCCAAGCGCTGTCGGAATCGGGCTGAGGGTTTCCGTCCATGGCAAGGTTTGGAGCCTACCGCTCTCCCCCGAGCGAACCAAGGAGAAGATGGCACTCGGCGGTTTCCTCCCCAGGGTCTTTTGTTTTTGCGTTCCTGCGGCGGCGAGGACGGCCAGACATTGTTTAGGGGTGGAGCAGAATCGTTCGCGGAAGTGCGGGAGGGGTGGTTCGCCGAAGCGTTCGGCGAGGAGCGAGAGGAGGGCGTTAGGGATGAGCGCCAAGTTGGCCAGTAGGTTGGGCTGGCGAGAGCGGGAACGGTCTTCGCCCATCAGGACATCGCGTCGCCAATGATTGCGGATTTCGGCCCCGCCCCAATGTCCTCGGATCCAGTCCAACCATTCTTGGGGCGCATACGGATCCGGTGGCGCGCTGGAGAGGGAGTAACGGGACTCGGGTGCTGGTGAGACCATCCTTTTCTTCGTGCGCCGGCTGCGCACGACGATCAGGGTGCGGGCAAAGGGGAAGTCGACGGCCAGGGGCTCGATGGGGAAGGCATGGAGCCTGCGGGTTTCGACCCGGCCATGACCGGATTGGTTGTCGGTAAAAAGGGGGTCGGGCAAGGCGTCCAAGGCTTGCGCCTCTTGGAGCAAACGAGGCTGATTTCCCTTGATCCCAAACAAGTAATCGCCCCCTTTTCCCCGATGAGACGGGCCTGGCGCCGCTGACAAAGCAATGGGTCGGTCGTGATGATTTTGCCATCCAGGGCCGGCAGCTTTTCCAGCAGCGCCACCGCCGCGCTTTGTTCGCAACGGGGCGTGTCCTGCTTTTGGTCGTGGACCGCCACCGCTTGCGGGGCGCCGTCCTCCTGTTGGGCCAAGGTCAGGAGGCCAATGGGATGACGAATCCTTTTGCCGTCCAAGGCCAGCGCCTGCGGCAGCAGGCCGCTCTGTGCTTGCAACCAGTCGGTGAGCCTGGCGGCGAAGGCTTCGGGATCCATGCGGGTGAGCACTTGGTAGAAGACACTGTAGCCGGGAACCGGATGAAAGCCTCCAGTGCCCTTCTTGAGCGGCAAGCCCAGCCGACAGCGCTGGGGCTGGGTCAGACTGGTGGCGAAACGGGCGATCTCGGCGATCTCCCGCCGCCCGGCCAAAAGCGCCATCGCGCGATCAAGGTCAACACCGATCCGACCGGATAGTGGGCGTTCTTCATGCGCGGATCGGGCGCTTTCCAAAAGACATCCAGCAACGATTCGAGCTGCTGGGCATTGACCGGCAGCGTGCCCGAGGGCCTCGCGCTCAAACCGGCGCGGCACTCTTCGGGTAATTGGGCCACTCGTAGCGTTTGCCGCGCTTGCGCCGAAAGAGGACGCAGCCAGAGCTGCTTGGGCTGGTCATTGGGCAGGTAAAAATCGGCCCGATGGCGGCTGTAGCCGGCGCTGTAGCCTACCGCTTCCCAGTCGCTGGCCTTGTAGCAGGTCCCCGCATAGGCCTCCGGATCGGTGAAGCTCTCGGCCAAAAGCGGAGTGTAGCCAAAGCGATCCCGCCACTGCCCCGGCAACGCCCGCAAGGCCGCTCCCAAAGCTTGGGAGGCCAGATTGGGTGCCTGCCCCTTTGGGGGTTGAGCAGCAGAAAACGCCGATTTTGTACGATCAACTTGAGCCGCTCCACCCGCTGTACGGCGCTCCATCCAATCCACCGATCCCGATCCTTGAGCGCGTAGCAGGCCGGCCCCCAAGCCAGCAGCGCCACCGCCTGCCCATCTTGGGCAATGACCTGGCGCAAATCGTCGCCCACCGATCGCCCAGCCCCCAGATAGTGGCGCTCCTTCCACTGCCCATCGAACGATTGGGTTTCTTCTGGAGAACTGGCAACCGAAACTTCCAGTCCGCGATCCCTTGCTCCACCGGTTCCTGAATGGAAACGCTGTCTCATCGAGCCTATGGCATCGAAAAAGTCGCCTCATGTTTAGCCTTTCTTTCCCTCCCTGGCGCAGAATCACTTGTCCGTTCATAAAAAAAGGCCCTGGTTTCCTCTCGGAAAGCTGGACTCGTCCTAGCCGCCATTTTTTACAAATTTCGTAGCCGAGGCGTCGCAAATGGGCTTGGATGCGAGGCGGGGCGCCGGTTTTCCACCGGAGCTGTATGAGGCCGCAAGGATGGAAAACCAAGCGAGAGCGAAGCAGGCGAGCCCATTTTGCAAGCCGCTGGAGAAAGCTTGGGAGAAATGGCGGCTAGTTATACCGTCTTTCGGGTGAATCTCTACCTTGTGACGCACGGTAGTGCGGTGCCGGGCGAGAAAGATCCCGAACGGCCGCTTTCGGAGGCTGGCATCACCGAATCCTCCCGAGTGTCTCGGCTCTTGCTCAACTGTGGGGTTCGCGTCCAAGTCCTAGCTCACTCCGAGAAGACCTGCTGCCGCCAGTCTGCTCAAATCCTCTTGCCTGCCATCTTCCCGGGCGGACGCCTGACTTTTTGGGAGGGTCTCGGTCCCGACGATTCCCCACGCTCGGCCATCAAGGCGATCAAAAGGGAAAAAGCCGATCTTCTGCTTGTCGCTGAAACTCCCCATGGCTAAAACCAGGGGGTTCTAGAGAATAGAGATCCGGCTCTCCGGGGCTCTCGCTTGCGCTACAACATCCCCGGCCTTGCCGGAACGGCTGCGAGGGCAGCCGCTTCCCATTTTCCCCTTCGACGGGCGACCAGCTCTGACATTCTTGACGTGCGGTCGAGACAAGCCCTCCCGGCTCGCTGGTTCCTTCACCCTCGACATCGCCCGTCGCGGGAGCGGTTCCGCACCCGGCCAAGCCTTTCGGACCCGGCTAATGTCGAGGAAATCCTTCTCGGAGCATTTCGCGAGAAAGGCGCTGTAGAGATCCCGCTGCACCGGCTCGGTGCGGCCATCGCCGAAGACGTGCGTCCGCAAAGAGAGTGGCTTCTTCACGTATTGGCCGGTCGTATGGTCGAACTGGCTCAAGCGGGTCTTCCGGGGGTCGATCTCGATGAATCCGCCGCCAGCGCTTTCAGCCTTGCGGCGAATCCTCTCCACCC
>NZ_KB901875.1:1293481-1293776 GCF_000379365.1 Verrucomicrobium sp. 3C
GCTCGCATCGAATGCTCTCCAGCATCTTATACAGACACGTAAATATCCATCAAGCTTTGCCTCGCCGCTCACCCCATGGCTAAAGCCAGGGGCTTGCGCGGCGATTTTCGGTCAACCTCAAAGATCTCTCAAATCAAAGATCTCTCAAAGGATGCTCTTCCGGAGCCCAAGGGGCTGCGAAGTGCTCTTCCACCTTTTCGATCGACACCGTTGCGATGTTCTTGTCGCTCCACCGGGGATTTCCGTCCTTATCCATCAACCGTGCGCGGATCCCTTCCGGAAAGTCGGCACGCGC
>NZ_KB901875.1:1293876-1297545 GCF_000379365.1 Verrucomicrobium sp. 3C
GGAATAGCTCAACTCAATCCCATGCTCCTCCCGAAGCTTCTCGTGAAAATGCCGCCCGTTCCATCCCTCGTAGCGCTCCCGATAGAGCCCAAGAACCTTCTCCACCGTCTCCATTGGCACCCTCCGCGGACTTGGCCTCCGCTTCCTCCGATCAAAAAGCCCGTCGCATCCCCGAATCCGATACCGAGCTCGCCACCGCCCAAGGGTGCGAGGACTCCATCCCAAAATCTCCGCCGCATCCAACCAACTGATCCGCTTCGCCATCGCCCGCATAATCACCTCCTGAACTTTCATGACCCGCCATCCTTCCGCTTCGCCAAAGCCGTCCATGCCCCCATCTCATGAACTCTCCAGCCCCCAATACCCAAGCGGTCACTTCATCTGCCCTCGCGGCGGTCACTTCACTTGCTTACGACACCCAGCGAAAGCGGGGTTGCCAGCGGACGGCTTTTCCCCTAGGGTCCTTGGACTCACCGTCATGCGTCTTCCGCTTTCCCCTCACCGCTCCCTCCTCGTCCTTCTCTTCCTTGCCGGGCTTTTGCAGGCTGCGGCACCCCTTCGGGCCGCGTTACCGGACGCAAAGATGGCGCCGCTCATCCCCCTCCGGGTCCTGTTCGAGGAGCCGAAGCGGGCCTCTCCGCGAATCTCCCCCGACGGCAGCAGGCTTGCCTACCTGGCGCCCCACCAGGGGGTCTTGAACGTCTGGGTCCGCTCCCTGGGAAAGAAGGACGATCATCCGATCACGGCGGAAAAGGGACGGGGAATCCGCTCCTTTTTCTGGTCGCCCGATAGCCGCTCGGTCTTCTATCTCCAGGACCAGGGAGGAAACGAGAACAACCATCTCTTTCGGGTCGATCTCGATCAAGGCAAGAGGACTGACCTGACTCCGTTCAAGGATGTTAAGGTCCATCTTCAGGCGGACGATCCGGCTCACTCCCGATCCCTGCTCCTCGCTATGAACCAGAGAGATGCCAAGCTCTTCGATGTCTACGACCTCTCTCTTGCCGACAACCGGCTCAGCCTTCTGGCGCAGAATCCCGGGAATGTGCTCGAATGGCAAGAGGATCATCAGTATGCAATTCGCGCCCGGATGGCCATGCTGCGGGGGGCCCGGCAGGAGGTGAGCGCTCGGAGCACGGTCGACGCTCCGTGGAAGGCGGTGGCTTCGTGGGGACCCGACGAATCCGGGGGTCCAGTGGGATTTTCTCCGGATGACCGTTCCCTCTGGATCCTTTCGACTGTCGGGGCGAACGCCGAGCGGCTTCTCGAAATCGATCTGGAGAGCGGGAAGCAGACGATTCTGGCGGAGGATCCTCATTATGATGTGGCGGCCATTCTGACGCATCCGAAAACCTATCGCCTCGAGGCGGTCGCCTTCGAGCGGGAGAAGCTCGAGTGGCGCTTCTTCGATCCTCGAGCCCGCGAGGCATTCGATTATCTTCAAAGTCAGCACCCTGGAGAGGTGACGATCGCCAGCCGCGATTTCTCCGACACAACTTGGGCAGTGGCTTTCTCCTCCGATATCGATCCGGCGAGTTTCTATCTCTTTCAGCCGCAGGCGAAAAAACTCGCGTTTCTCTTCGCCTCCCGGCCCGAGCTCGCTTCCTACCGGCTCGCTCCCATGGAGCCGATCTCCTTCCCGGGGCGGGACGGCCTGCTCCTCCACTGCTATCTGACTCTGCCGCTCGGGGCGACCGGCAAGGTGCCCTTTGTCCTTCTGGTCCACGGAGGGCCGTGGGCGCGCGACAGTTGGGGCTTCAGCCCGCTGGTCCAGCTCCTGGCCAACCGGGGCTACGGCGTCTTGCAGGTCAATTTCCGCGGCTCCACGGGCTACGGAAAGGAGTTCGTCAACGCGGGGGACCGGGAATGGGGCGGAAAGATGCAAACCGACCTGATCGACGCAAAGCAGTGGGCGGTCGCCCACGGTTACGCTGATCCCGACCGGTTCGCCGTCATGGGGATGAGCTACGGGGGCTATGCGACGCTGGCGGCCCTGGCCTTCGTTCCCGGGGAGTTCACCTGCGGGGTCGAAGCAATGGGTCCTTCCAATCTGCTCACCTTGAGTCGCTCGATTCCGCCCTATTGGGAGCCGATGCGGGCCCTCTTCGAGAAGCGCGTCGGGAGCCCGGAGACGGAGGAAGCGTTCTTGCGGGAGCGCTCCCCGCTCTTTGCCGCTGGCCGCATTCGGGTGCCTCTTTTGATCGCTCAGGGAGCCAACGATGTCCGGGTCAAGCAGGCGGAGAGCGATCAGGTCGTCGAGGCGATGCGCAAGCAAGGGCTTCCCGTCGAGTATCTCCTCTTTCCGGACGAGGGCCACGGCTTTGTCCGCCCGGAGGATCGCCTCCAGTTCTTCCGGGCGACCGAGAAGTTCCTGGCTAAGCATCTTGGTGGACGGGCCGAGGAAGGCGTGGAGACCAAACAGGCGGTCCGCTGAACAGGCTAAATCAGTACCACCACTGCCAGGAGACGGTGGACATCCAGCCCATGCCGTACTGGATCCCGTTCCAGGACTGATAGCAGGGCACGACGATCTGGGCGGTGAGGAAGTTCCCATCAAGGGCGCTCGCGGGCGATGTCGCGATCTTTTTGGAGCCGTCGGCGGCGCAGCCGGGCATCCTCACGTTGACCCCAAGCCGACTCCGGCCCATTCTCCTCCCGTCCAGGAGGCCACGATATCGGGCATGGCGACGAAGGGAGCGCTTCGGAGGGAAAGCTGGTTGACCGGGTTCGCTCCATGGATCCCACCTTGGTAGGAGCCCAAACCGCTGAAGTTGAGGGAGAGCGCGTCGGTGAAGTTGTAGGAGATCCATCCGTTGCCCAGGAACGAGTTGCCCCAGGCATACCCTTGGGAGTTGCGCCCGACGGGAATCGTGGCGTAGCCCTGGACCCCCCAGCCCCAGTGGCGGTCCTCGCCTCTGGCCCAGGTAGGTGGCCGTCGTGATGAAGGCGGGTACTCCTAGGCCGAGCTGCATGTCGTAGGGATAGACATGGTGTCCGTCCATGTCGGGCATCGTCTCGTCGATCGACCCCGTCGGAACCGAGAATCCGTAGTTCATCTGCAGCCGGTTCCTGTGAAAGTCCAACACTTTCTAGATCGCCTGGAAGTTGATGTCCCCCAGACCGATCGCCTGCATCGACATCTCCGATCCCTGCGGCATCCTCTGGATAGGGAGGCCGTTCTTTCCTTTCATGGGGCCCATCCCCATTCCGTGATGCACGTACCCCCCCCCCATGGACAGCCCGACCATGGTCATCTGCTTGTCCCAGATGGGGAACATCGCCATGAGGGTCAGGTTGTCGGTGATCCCCATCATGAGCATCGGCATGTACTGCTCCATGAATATGTTGAGATCACCCATCGCCACCGGCTTCCCCGCGTATCGGACCGAGTCCAGGCCGTTGAGGTTTATGGCGTTGGAACCCTGGTAATAGTTCGGCCCCATGTTCATGTTCATAGAGTTCCTGCAAGGAAACCTGCGATTTGAATCGCGGGAGGAATTGCGGTTGCGCGGAACGCAACACGTGATGTAGTCTTTCCGACACGCAACGCGTTGGCACCAATCGCAATTGTGTTTACAAAACCGCATACCATGTGGTATGGTGCCCGAAGTATCGGATCGACGTGTTGACGGGACCGGTGGCCGAGGAAATGCGAGCGATGCTGGATTC
>NZ_KB901875.1:1297645-1298501 GCF_000379365.1 Verrucomicrobium sp. 3C
CTCCTCTTCCTTGGGCTTTACGGCCAGGGTGCGGTTATGCCAGGGAAGAAACTTCTTCCGGATGTACTCGTTGGCCGCTTCCAGGGTCTGAATGCCCGCAGCCTGGATCTCCCGTGCGCCGTGAAAAGGGTGCATCGCCCAGTGGGGAGGGAGTGATCTCCACCCGGCAACTATTGCTCCAGCCGGAAGCACTCGGAGCGGCTACTGGTGGTAACGCCAGCGGTCGAAGCCTCTGAGGGAAAAGGCCCGGGAAGCGGGTCAGCGAGCAAGCAGGCCCTAAGGAAAGTGAACGCTGAACAAAGCCTCGAAACGGGCAATGCGGACGCCGAGCTCGTGAGAGAGAAGCGAAGGCCGTTGTCTCCCTGGGAAGGAGAGCAATCGAAGCACTGGGGAGAGCCGCCGGGGTATTGGGCGAGGGCATGCGGGCAAAGGACGATGCATCAACACGGGAGGCCCAGCTGGCCGGGAGCTCGGGTTGGCCCCGAGCGGACCGACCGCTGCCCTGCGAGGGGCCGAAGCGGGACCAGGTGGGAGTCGGATAGGTCCATACTGTGCGCTGGGCAGCGCATGAATCAGGAGGGTTTAAGTCCCTCCGGCGCTCGAATGAGGGGCGCCGTATCCAAAAGCGGGGGTATTGCCTCGCTGGTCACCGGCGTAAGGCGTTGGAGGACAGTGTGTCCGGAGCGATCCGGAATCCGAAGGGTTTGAGGAGAAGTATTAGGCTGTAATCAATGAGGGCAACCTCGAGGATGAACAGGTCGGCCAAAGATGGGGCAAGGTCGAGCCCGCAGTATGGGGGCGAAGGCGTTACTCATTCACCCATCGTACCAAGGTGTTTGCTGGCGGCACGATATGG
>NZ_KB901875.1:1298601-1303560 GCF_000379365.1 Verrucomicrobium sp. 3C
GAGTACAAGGCGAAATCGGCCGGCATCGCGGTCGAATACGTCGATCCGGCCTACACGAGCCAAACCTGCTCGTCTTGTAAACAATTGGGCAGACGCACGAAGCATCGTTTCGTGTGTCCTCACTGTGGTCTCCGGGCGCACAGCGACTTGAACGCGAGTCGGAATCTTGCCCGGATTGGCGGAACGGCGGTTCCGCCAAGGGCGGCCGTAAGCACGCCTAATGTTGGAGGTGCGGATGTTGGCAACCATGTCTGCGCTTCACGATAAAGCCTGCGACTTCAGCCGCGGGTTGTTTACGCCCTTCGCTCCCGTTTTCCGCCTGCCGCAACTTCACGAACCATGCCGGCTAGAATTTCCAGATTGCGGTTCCCTCGATCCAGAAAGGCCATCCCGCGACGATGTTTTCTTCGTCGAAGGTCCGCGTCCCGCTGGAGCCGACCCCAAAAGGCAACCAATAATTCTGGTTGCCGAGGTTGTATATGTACAGCCGGAGCTCCCACTTCGGCTGCGTGTAGAAAACCTGCAAGTTCATCAAAAATTGCGACGGGATGTAGGTGTCGTAGAAATAGTCCAAATATTGGCGGCTCATGGCGATCCCTTGCAAGGTCACGCCGATGCCGGCATCCGAAGTATAGGTGATCGTGCCGCTGGCGTACTGGTCGGGGAACCCGATCATGTTGTAGATCCCGGAAGGGAAAACGGAGCTCGTATTCAGCGCCAGCCCCTCCTGCAAGGCGATCGCCGTTGAGTAGTTCTGCGCCATCGACGGGCCGTGAGGAAGAGAGGTCCAGTTTTCGATGCCGTGCATATAGATGTAACCGAGGCGTGCCCACCAGTTGCGATTCGGCTGGTAAGCGATATTGACCTCGTAGCCGTTGATCTGTGCGAGGGTGGCGGGAAGGCTGATGTTGTTGAGGGCCTGGTTTTGGCTGAAGCCGGCGGCGGTAACAAAGAGTTTGTCATCGAGGAGGTTGAACTTGATCCCGCCTTCGATCAACTGGTTGAGGAGGCGAAAGGAGGCGGCGTCAAACGTCGGAGCCGCTCCTCCGAAGGCGGCCGCATTCGTCACATAGGACCAGTTGTAGGTGAAATAGGTCGTCATCCAGGGAAAGGGCTTGTAGACCGGGCTGATTTCCAGCAGCGGATTGAGGGAGCTTTGCTGTAGGCTGGCGGAGGTCAGGTTGGGGATCTGGGGCATTCCGGCCGGACCGGCCGGCGTGGAATAGTCCCAGAAGTAGCCTGTGGCCCTGACGCCGAAATAGAGGCTGAGCTTATCGGTGATATCAAGGTTGTTTTGAAAGAAGGGGGCAACGGCCCAGTAGTGGCCGAACGTGGTCCCGCCCGCGCCATTAAGGGGTTCGTAGTAGTAACCTGCGGGAGCGCCGGGGATCTGCCACTCGCCTCCGCCGGATGCGTGCGGATTGTTGATGTAGCTGCGAAACTGCTTGGTGGAAGGAAGATAGAAGAGAGCGGGATTGGTCATGCCGGGGGCCGCGGGGTTTGCGATGCTCCAGGAGTTGCTGTAATTCATCACGTTCTGGGAGAGATAGTCGTTGTTATGTTCGTAGTGCCATTCGAGCCCGGTATCGATCACGTTATGGAGGCGGAGACTGCCGAAGGCGGTTTCCAGGAGATCCTGCTCACGCTGGCTGCTCCGGTGCTTGAACTGCCCTGTGAGTGGATCGTAGCACCAGCGGACCTCGGTGCGGTTGTCGATTTCGTAATCCCCCGGAACATACTCGGAGTAGTAAACCTGGGGCTCCACGAACTGGGCGCTGGAGTACCAGAACATCGTGTTGTTAACGATCGCGAGGTCCTCGCTGACGGTCAGGTTCTGAACGAGCTGGGCGAGGCCAGTCGTTCCTTGTCCGCCGCCATAGGGGGACCAGAGGGTGGCGCGACGATTGATCGGGACCACGGGACCCGCGTAGGTGGAGAATGCAGGATTGGTGGGCGATCCGGTGATCGGGCCTCCTTGCGCGACGGACCCGGGGAAGCCGGGCACGACCCCGGTATTATATAGGCCATTGCGAATCAGGGCGTTGGTCGGCCGGTTCATCATGTCGACGAATTGCGGATAGAAGTCGTAGCTACCGTAGTCCCCGTAGAAATCGATCTTGTAGTTCTCGTAAGGCTTGGCGCCCACGGCGACGTAAAAATTTTCCTGCCGGTTGTACATGTACTGGTAGTAGCTGCCTTGGTCCTGCCCCATGTAGGAGAAGCGCCACGCGACCTTATCGTTGACCGGCCCGCCGGCATCGGCGCCCCAGAGGTACTGGTCGTACATACCGGTCGTGTCCCAGACGCGGCCGCGAAACTGATCGAAGTAGGGTTGCTTGGTAATGTAGTTGACGCTTCCGGTGGACGCCTGGGTCGCTCCAAAGACCGCATTCGCCGGTCCCTCTTGGATGTCCATCGATTCGACCATGTTCCAGCTCCAGGGGACCATCGCCTGGGCGTTGTTCTGCAGGGTGACTTCAATGCCATTGATGTAGGGGAGGGCCTGGCGTCCGCGGATCGTGATGGAGTCGTTCATTCCTCCGTTAATTTGCGTATAGGCGGTGGGCAAAATGGAGGAGAGGGAGATGGGATCGATATAGCCCTGATAGAGCGTTCCGGCGGCCTTGAGCAGGGTCTGGTTGACCGGAGTGATCTGGCGGGGCGTATCCATGACGTCGGTGGGAACGCCGTAGGTGGAGATGACGGGGGCGGCGGTAGGCAGGATCGGAGCGTTGGGCTCGCCCGAGGTAAGCTCCGGGGAGGTCCATTCGGAGGTAGCGGTGACATCGACCTCCGGCAAGGTCACCGTCTGGGAGGATGGCTTAGAGGCGGTTGCCGGGGAGAGATTGGCAGGCTTGCTTTTTTGCGTGGGAGAGGGGAGCGGATCAACTTCCGTCGGGGTCGAGAGGCCGGCATCGGTCGAAGCGAATACTCCCATTCCACCGAGCAGAAGCCACGAAAGAACGCCAAACCGGGCAAGAAGGGAGGACCATTCCCATCGAGCTCTGTGCAACAATGACATTACGTAACGCATAGATTACGTTTCGAAGCAAAAACAATGCCGTTCTTGCAAGAAATCGAGAAAGTTTAGGCCGAATTCTTTTCGCCCGCTCGGAGCGCGTCTTCGAGGGCGTGCCAGGAAAGCATGGCGCAGCCGACCCGCTGCGGAAAGCGGCGCACCCCGGCGAGGGCGGCGAGGTCTCCCGGCAACTCGTCTTGGGGAGCGGAAGTGCCGGTGAGCAGCCGCTGGATCTTGGCAAAGAGCGCTTCAGCTTCTTCGGCAGTCTTCCCTTGAACGGCCAAGGTCAGGAGGGAGGCGGAGGCCGTCGAAATGGCGCAGCCCGACCCGCTGAACCGGACGGCTTCGATTCTTCCCGCGGGAGAGAGCCGGAGAAAGAGCTGGATCGCATCTCCGCAACTCACGTTCTTGGCCGCCGCCGACCGGTTGCACGCTTCGAGTGCGCCGAAGTTCCGTGGATGGCGGGCGTGATCGAGGATGGACTCCCGGTAGAGTTCGTCGAGTTCCATTGGTATGGGGCGGCCTTCGGCTTATCCCGCGAAATAGCGGCGGGTCTTTTCGACCGCTTCGATCAGCCGGTCGACCTCCTCCCGGAGGCTATAGAGGTAGAAGCTCGCTCGGGCCGTGGCGGCGAGCCCGAACTTCCGAAGGAGCGGCTGGTTGCAGTGGTCTCCCGCGCGTAGCGCCAAGCCTTCCTGATCGAGAAAGGCGACCAAGTCGTGCGCGTGAACCTTGTCGAGCACGAAGCTGACAATCCCCGCCCGATGGTCGCGGGGTCCAAGAATTCGGATGCCGGGGATCGAGGCGAGGCCGGAGGCTGCGTAGGAGGCCAGGGAAGCCGTATGCTTCTCGACTGCGTCGAGCCCGACGGTCTGTAGGTAGTCGATGGCAGCATGGAGGCCGATCGCCCCGCCGATGTTGGGCGTCCCCGCCTCGAAGCGGTGGGGGGCACTCTTCCAGCTGCTCTGATCGAGCTGGACCTCGGCAATCATCTCTCCGCCGGTCTGATAGGGGGGAAGGAGGTCCAAGAGCTCCTGGCGCCCGTAGAGCACGCCGATTCCGGTGGGCGCGCACATCTTATGGCCGGAAAAGGCGAGGAAGTCGCAACCGATCTCCCGAACGCTTAGATGCTGGTGGCCTGCACTCTGGGCGGCATCGACCAGGGTCAAAAGGCCGAGCGAGCGGGCGCGTGAGCAGATCTCTGCGGCGGGATTCACCTTGCCCAGGGAGTTGGAGACATGGGTGAAGGCGAGCAGCCGAATCCGGTGTTTCTTGGCTATTTCCTCGACCCGGTTCCAGTCAATGGTCCCCTGTTCGTCGTCAACGGGGAGAAAATAGAGGCGGATCCCCGAGGTGCGGAGCATCTGCCAGGGGACCAGGTTGGCATGGTGCTCCATCTCGGTGAGGAGCACCCCGTCTCCATGCTGGAGGAGGGAGCGCCCGGCCGAAGAGGCGAGCAGGTTGATCGCCTCGGTCGTCCCCCGGGTGAAGATGATCTCCTCGGGCGAGGCGGCCTCAAGAAAGTCGGCAACCCGCCGCCGAGCGGATTCGAAGGCCTCGGTCGCGCGGACACTCAGGTCGTAGAGGCCCCGATGGACATTGGCGTAGTCCTTCTCGTAAAAGCTTCGGACGGCGTCGAGCACGGCTTTGGGCTTCTGGGTCGTGGCCGCGTTGTCCAGGTAGGCGAGGGGGTGGCCATGCGCCGCCTGGGAAAGGGCCGGAAAGTCGGAGCGAAACTCTTCGGGCGGGCGCATGACGAGGGAACCTATGCCGAAGCTCTCGGTTCGTGCAAGGGAAAGGAAGCAGTCATCGCTCGGACGCTCTTCGCCCAGGGTCTTTTGTTTTGGAGCTCATGCGGCGGCAAGGATGGCCAGACATTGTTTGGGACTGGAGAGGAGTCGTTCGCGGAACTGCGGGAGGGATTGTTCGCCGAGGCGTTC
>NZ_KB901875.1:1303660-1327247 GCF_000379365.1 Verrucomicrobium sp. 3C
CAACTGCCCATCGAACCATTCGATTTCTTCGGGAGAACTGGCAATCGAAACTTCCAGTCCGCAATCCCTTGCCCCATCGGCTCTTAAATGGAAAAGCTGTTTCATCGAGCCTATGGCATCGAAAAAGTCGCCTCATGTCTAGCCTTTCTTTCCCTCCCTGGCGCAGAATCACTTGACCGTTCATAAAAAAAGACCCTGGCTCTTCGCCTCCGCAACAAGGATAAGCATTGACACCGCAAAAAGGCCGATCCACGCTTTTCGCATGAGTTTAATCCTGCAATCCATCCTTGAAGCGAATCGGCAATATGCGCAAGGCTTTGGGGAAAAGCGCAATCTGGCGATGCCGCCATCACGTCGGTTCGCCATCCTGACGTGCATGGATGCGCGGCTCGACCCCGCAAAGTTTGCCGGCTTGGAAGAGGGGGACGCACATGTGGTCCGCAATGCGGGAGGGAGGGCGAGCGAAGACGCGATCCGCTCGCTGGTGATCTCCTACAAGCTTCTCGGAACCCGGGAATGGTTCGTCATCCACCATTCCGATTGCGGCATGGAGACCTTTTCCGACGAGATCATGCGTGGATTGCTGGCGAAGAGCCTCGATCACGCCGTTCTGGAAAGCGACGGATGGCACGATCGAGGATCCGGCTCGGGCACTTCGGAGGCCCAGTATATCGATTGGCTGACAATTCGAAACCAGGAGGAAAGCATCGCGGAGGATGTCCAGCGTCTCCGTCGGCATCCGCTGGTCCCCTCTTGGATTCCCATCCACGGATTCCTCTACGACGTCCGCTCCGGCGCCTTGCGCCCGGTAGCCGTGGCGGATTCGGTCGGCATGGCTAAATAGCTTCCGTGGCGTCGGCCCTTCGGCCGCACGGCGCTCGAAGCCGCTTTAAGGAGCCGGCTCGAGCGAGGCACGGCCGGAGCGGACCAGAGCCTGGGTGTGGCGGGCGATCATCCGCTCCTCGTCGGTCGGAACGACGCGGATTTCCGCGCGGCTTTCCTCGGAAGAAATGAGCGGCTCGTTCTTGCGGTTGCGGTCGTGATCGATCTGGAGACCGAGAAAGGCGAGCGGCTCGCAGATCCGCTCCCGAATCTCGGGAGCATTCTCCCCGATGCCGCCGGTGAAGACCAGGATGTCGAGCCCTTCCAGAGCCGCCGCCAAGGAACCAAGGAACTTCCTGGCCTGATAGCAGAAGATCTCGATGGCCGCCGCCGCCTTTGCTTCCGCCGCTTCTGCGGAGAGGAGATCGCGCATCTCTCCCGAGGACTCGGAGAGGGCTAAGAGCCCCGATTCCTCGGCAAGCAGCTGGGCGACGGTGGTTAGGCTCAGCCCCCGTTCGCGCAGGAGGTAGAGGACAATCCCCGGGTCGATATCGCCGCAGCGGGTGCCCATGACAAGCCCCGAGGTCGGCGTGAAGCCCATGGTGGTATCGATACTTTTCCCTCCGTGAATGGCCGTCATGCTCGCTCCTCCGCCCAGGTGGGCCAGCACGATCCGCCCCTGCGCTCGTTCCGGCGGAAGGATCGTCTCGAGGGCCGAGAGGACATATTCGCAGGAGAGCCCGTGAAAGCCATAGCGCACCAGCCCCTCCTTGCGGAGGGAGAGGGGAAGGGCATAGGTACGCGCGCGAAAGGGCATCGACCGGTGGAAGGCCGTGTCGAAGGAGCCGACCTGGGGAAGGTCCGGCTTGAGCTTCCGGATCGAGCGGACCGCTTCGAGTTCGTGCGGGAGGTGGTCCGGGGCCAGTCCCGAGAGATCTTGAAGCGCCTGAAGCACGGGGGAGGTCAGGAGGCGGGGCGCTCCAAAGACAGGACCGCCGTGAACGAGCCGGTGGCCGACCGCGTCGAGCCCGTCGCTCGGCGCGACGGTTTCGAGCCAGGAAAAGAAACGAGCGAGCCCTGCCCGGTGATCGGAAAGCGGGAGGCGTTCCTGCCAAATCATCGCTCCTTGAGAATCCCTGGCTTCGCAGCGGCCGTTGCCGCCTCCGATGTGATCGAGCTTTCCGGAAAGCAGCCGCTTTTCCGAGGAAGACATCCGGAAGAGGGCGAACTTAAGGCTCGTGGAGCCGCTGTTGATGGTGAGGATTGTATCGGGATCGGCCATGGGAATGCTGTCGAGTCTTCACAGGAGCGGGAAGACCGTTCTCGTCCGCCGCTTCCTTTGATCGAGCGCCCCGTGGATCAGCAGAAACTCTCCGATGTTTTCCAAGGAGAGGAGGCCGACGAGCTCTTGATTGCGCACGACCACGGCCGAGCGCTGCTCTTGCTCCTGGAGCCGGGCGATCGTGACCTCCGCCGTGTCGGACGCATCCACCGTGAGGAAGTCGTGGCTCATCACGTTCTCCACGGGAATCTCCTCCCCGAAGCGCGACAGCCCCTCCACGAGGTTGTGCCGGGTGAGGAGGCCGACGACCGCACCGCTGGAAACGACGGGAAAGTCGAGGTGATAGCCAGCCAGGAGGTGATGGACCGCGATCCGAAGAGGGTCGGAGGGGCTCAAAGTGTGGAACTCGCTCATCATCAGTTGGCTGACGGGAACCGAGCTGAGAACCGATTTCACATGGACTAGGTTCGACTCCTGGGCGGCTCCCATCCAGACGAAAAGGGCGATGAGAAGGAGTAAGGGATTGGGGCCGAAGATTCCCAGAATCCCGAACAGTAAGGCCATGCTTTGGCCGACGGCGGCGGCGATCCGGGTTGCCCGGTCCGCGCCCATCCGGGAGGCGAGCAGTGCCCGCAGCACCCGTCCTCCGTCCATCGGGAAGGCGGGAAGAAGATTGAATGCGGCAAGCGTCACGTTGATCCAAAACAAGTTGAGCAGAAGATTTCCGTTGAGCCAGTGGATGTCGGTCCACGATCGCACTCCGCCGCCGAGCAGAAGAATCGCGTAGAGCAGGGCGGCGAGAACCACGTTGACGGCTGGACCGGCCAGAGCCACCAGAAGCTCCTGCCGTGGATCGTCAGGCATCCGCTCGAGCCGGGCGACACCCCCGATCGGGTAGAGGGTGATGTTGCGCGTCTGGATGCCGAACCGCTGAGCGGTCAAGGCGTGACCGAGCTCATGGAGGACGATGATCGCAAAGAGCGGAATCAGGAAAAGAACGGAGGAGAGGGTATCGGAGGCGCTTCCCCGAGTCGCATAGGCGCCGACGGCCACCCAGGCCACGAGGAGGAGGAAAGTAAAGTGGATGTAGATGTCGATCCCTCGGACGACACCAATTTTCCATGCCCATTGCATAATGTTTAGCCTTTCACGCAGATCCACGGATCGAGCCGCGCTACCCTCCGGGCGAGCCCCGCCGCCTCGGCCGCCTCGACAACGGCGGAAACATCTTTGTAGGCCCCAGGAGCCTCTTCGGCAACCTCGCGGGGGGAACGGGCGCGGATAAGAATACCGCGGCGGCCCAGCTGCCGGACAAGCTCTCTGCCTTCCCAAGTCCGCGCGGCCTGATTGCGACTCATTTGACGGCCGGCCCCGTGGACAGCGGAGGAAAAAGCCCTCTCCTCACTTTCCGTTTGCCCAGCGAGGATGTAGGAGCAGGTTCCCATGCTTCCTCCAATCAGAACCGGCTGCCCCCACGGGGCGAAGCAGGGTGGAAGTTCGTGATGGCTTGGACCCAGGGCGCGCGTGGCTCCCTTCCGATGGACGAAGAGCCGGACGGACCTCCCCTCGATCGGATGGAGCTCTTCCTTACAGGTATTATGGGAGACGTCGTAGAGGAGGGTGAGACGGCTCCCCGGGAAAAAGCCTTGGAAGACCTTCCGGATCCGATGGGTGAGAATTTGGCGGTTGGCCAGGGCACAGTTGATGCCGGCGCGCATCGCTCCGAGATAGCGCCGGCCCAACTCGGAGGAAAGGGGAGCGGAAGCGAGTTCCCGTTCCGGGAGGCGAAGCCCGAAAGAATCCGCAGCACTCACCATCTCGCGCAGGTAATCGGTACCGATCTGATGCCCGAGCCCTCGCGAGCCGCAATGGAGGGAGACTACAAGGCCGCCTGGCTCTAGTCCGAAGGCTTGGGCGATTTCCGGCTGGTAGATTTGCGCCACTTCCTGGACTTCGGCGTAATGGTTTCCCGAGCCGAGTGTCCCCATCTCGTCTCGCTGTCGCACCTTGGCTTCCCGCGAGACCGCGGTCGGATCGGCTGCGCTCATGCAGCCCTGCTCCTCGATTCGGTCCAGATCTTCGGCTTCGCCGAAGCCCGACTCGACCGCCCAGCGCGCCCCGCCCCGGAGCATCGAGGCCATCTCGGGCTCGGCCAGGCGGATCTTCCCGTGCGCTCCGACCCCTGCCGGGATCTCCCGCCCAAGGGCTTCGGCCAGCTTTTCCTCGTAACCCGCGATGGCCGCTCGCGCCATGCCGGTCAAGAGCGTGCGAACTCCGCACGAGATGTCAAAGCCTACTCCTCCGGCCGAAACGACCCCTCCTTGTTCCGGATCGAAGGCGGCTACCCCGCCGATGGGGAATCCGTAGCCCCAGTGGGCATCGGGCATCGCGTAGGCTGCCCGGACGATGCCCGGGAGCGAGGCGACGTTGGCAGCCTGCTCCGCAACCTTCTGGTCCATCTGCTGGATGAGTGCTTGGTTTCCGTAGAATACCGCAGGAACTCGCATCGTGCCTTGCGGCGGGATCTCCCAGGAGATCTCAGAGAGTTTCCGGAGACGCGAAAGGTCCATGAAATATTATTACGCGATTTCCGCGCTCATACATCCACGACGCACTGCGCCACCCACTCTCCAGGAGCATCTGGGAAGAGACGCAGTTCCGTGTAGGTCGCTCCCTTGACCTCGACGTCCGGCTGATGGCGTGCGAGATCAAGCGGCTCTCCCCATGCCTCGCCTTCGAGACGATGGTCGCGCAGCCGCACCGAAAACCGAGAAAAGATCATGCGGCGGGTAGCCATCGCGAAAACCAGGGCATTGAGCCAATCGAAGAGCAGAAGCTCCATGAATGGGGCGGCGCAGGAAAGGCGGATGGGCTCTCGCGGCTCGACCAGGCTGGGGTCGGTGATCACTGCGGTCAGGGCGACGGTGATTTGCGCGAAGGCCTCCTCGGGGGAAGAGCCAATCCCGCGGATGCCAACATCGGCGACGTGAGAGAAGTGTTCCCAGCGTGCGATGGATCGACCGCGTTGAGGCAGGACCTTGGACTCCACCACCCCCAGTCTCCCGCTTTCCCTTCAGGGAAGCAAGAGAATCGGGCAGGGCGCGACCGCGAAGATCGACTCGATCTCCTCGGGAGGAAGAGAGGAATCTCCGATCGAGAGCGCCAAGAGGCCGAGTCCTTCGGGCGCAGCCGCCGCCAAGATCCGTCGGGCCTTGGGAGGGATGCCGGTGAGAAGGGTCGTGGACGGAGCTTCCTGGACAACTTGCTGGAACGCGGTCTCGCGGAAGACCTCTTCTCCCGACCCCAGGGAGAGCACGACGAGCTTTCCGGCAAAGTCGCTGGCCAAGGCCGCGACAAGGTGAAGGGTCCTGAGGTCTGAAGTCATGCCGGAGAAGATGACCCCGAAGGGTGGCTGGACGGGTGTCCCATCGGAGAGGAAAAGAACGGCGGCTCCGGATCGGGAGACGATTTCCCTGGCGAGGCTCTCCGTGCGCGTCGGGAGGCCGACTCGCGGCTGGGAGCGGAGAAGAAGAACGAGGTCGCTGGAGCAAGTGGCTGCCAACAGAGCTTGTGAAGGAATGCCGCGAAGCACCTGGAACGACCAGGGAATGCGCAGGCGCTGAGCCAGGCTGCTCAAGGTCTCTTCGGCCTGGCTTGCCAGGGTACGCAGCGAGCGTTGGAGGCCGGAAAGCTCGAAATCTCGCCAACAGGCGGTATCGATCCCGATTTCCGAGGCGAAGGGAAGCTCGGCCAGGCGCAGTAGGTTGATGTCCTCCAGAAACAGGTAGGCGAGCTTGGCTTCGAAGCGCGCAGCGAGCTCGGCGGCCGCCTCGGCTCCTCCTTCGGAGAAGGCTTGCCCAAAGAGGACGATCCGCTCGATTCTCACGTCCTTGCCTCGCCAGCGGAGAGAGCGCGCGCCCTGCGGGCGAACTCGAGCAGCTTCCGCTCTACCCGGCCGTTGATGCTCTCTTCTGGATACCGCCCGTCCGGGCCGCGTTCGCCCGCGGGGAGCCCTGTCAAGAGCTCGATGGCTTCCTCGACCGTCCGCACGGCGTAAAGATGAAAGAGTCCCTGCTCGACCTTTTCAAGCAGCTCGCGTCGGAGAACGAGATGGTCGACATTGGCTGCGGGAACGATCACGCCCTGGTTGCCGCTGAGCGTGCGGGCGCGGCAGACCTCGAAGAAGGCCTCTACCTTTTCGTTCACTCCCCCGATTGCCTGCACCTGCCCTCTCTGATTGATCGATCCGGTGATCGCCAGCGACTGCCGGATCGGGACGGCGGCCAGCGCCGAAAGGAGAGCGCAAAGCTCCGCGCAAGAGGCGCTGTCCCCTTCGACCATGCCGTACGACTGCTCGAAGACAAGGGTGGCCGCCAGCGAGAGCGGCTCCTCCGGTACGTACCGGCCGGCGAGAAAGCCCGAAAGAATGAGGACTCCCTTGGAATGAATCGGGCCTCCGAGCTTGGCCTCCCGTTCGATGTCTACTAGCTTGCCGCTGCCGAAGCGAACCCGGGCCGTGATCCGGTTGGGATGGCCAATCCGCACCCCTCCCGCTTCGAGCACCGCAAGGCCGTTGACCTGGCCGACGCTCTCTCCGTCGCTGTCTACCAGGAGGGTGCCTCGCAGAACCTCCTCCCGAAGGCGCTCGCGGATTCGCCCGGAGCGCGCCTCCGCCTCGGCGATCGCCTTCTCGACGTGGGCTTCGGAGATCGTCTTGGCCGAGGCGTCCCGGGCCCAGAAGTCTGCTTCCTGGAGGAGGTCGCTCATCGCTCGACCACGGAGGGAAAGCTTCTTGGCGTCCGCGGCGATTCGGCTTCCCTCCTCCAGGACGCGCGCCACCGCTCCGCGATCGAGCGGAAGGAGCTTGCTCTTGCGGGCCTCTTCTGCCAGGAACTGGGCGTAGGGAACCACGATGGCCTCGCTCCGGTCGACCTCTTCCTCGAAGTCGACGACGACCTTGAAAAGCTCCGAGAACTCGGGGTCGAGCTCGTGGAGCAGGTAGTAGAGCGTCCGTTCGCCGAGCAGGATCACCTTCAGGTCGAGCGGAATCGGCTCGGGCTCGAGAGAGACCGTGCTCAAGATCCCGAGCGCTTCTGCCAGCGGCTCGATGCGAATCTGGCGGCCGCGCAGCGCCCGCTTGAGCCCTTCCCAGGAAAAGGGGTGGGAAAGGAGGCGGAGCGCGTCGATGGCGAGGTAGCCGCCGTTGGCTTTGTGCAAGGAGCCTGGCCGAATGAGGGAGAAGTCGGTAACCAGGGCTCCCATCTGCGCGATGTGCTCGACCGTGCCGAAGAGGTTGGAAAAGGTCGGATTCTCTTCGAAGACCACGGGGCAGCCGTTGGCGTCGGACTGATTGACCACGACGTTCACCCGGTAGCGGCGGAGGAAGGACTCGACCGCGTCGGAGCCCACTCCGGGAGGAAGCATCCCCGGCGGCAGCGACTCGGCTTCCTTGGGAAGCCGGAAGCTCTCCGCGTTCTTGAGCGCATCCTTTTCGACCGACTCCAAGTGGGAGCAGATGGTTGGCATCGCGGCGTACTTGGCCTTGAGCTCATCGAGAAGATTCGAGACTGTCGAGCGGACCAGAGAGCGGTTGAGTTCCCGAAGCTTAGCCTGCGCTTCCCGCCGCCACTTGGGAATCTCCCGGATGACCTTGGTCAGATCATCCTGCAGGGAGGAGACCTTCGACTGAATCTTCTCCTTTTCCTCGTCCGGCAGCTTGGTGAAGGTTTCCGGATCGAGGACCTCTCCGTTCTTGAGCGGGGCGAAGGCAAAGCCGGTTGGCGTCTGGAGGAGCGCGATCCCATCCTTTTGTGCGCGCTCCCGGAGCTCGGCGAAGGCCTGCTCGCGTCGCTCGTGGAAGCTCTGCTCGATGTCCTGCGCGCGCGCCCGATACTCGTCGCTGTCGAAGATCGCTGGGATGCCGACGCGGAGGTCCTCGACAAAGTGATCCATATCCTCGGCGAACGCCTGCGCGGTTCCAGGAGGAAAGGAGAGGGCCTTCGGACGCCTCTCGTTCTCGAAGGCAAATACATAGGCCCAATCCCGCGGCACGGGCAATCCAGCGGCCCTCTCCTCGAGAAGCCGGAGGACGAGCGAGCGTTTGCCGATCCCGCTCGGTCCCATGACGAAAAGATTGTAACCGCGCTGCTCCATGGAGACGCCGAAACGCACCGCTTCCATGGCCCGCGCTTGGCCGAGTACCCCAGGCGCCTCGAGCAGATCCGCGGTCGTCTCGAAAGGAAGGGAGCCTGGGTCGATCCGGCGATCGAGGGTTTTAGCGGCCAAGCGGAGGTCGGATCTCACAACGGCCTGTTTTCGGGAAGAATCCATTTCCTGTAAAGGGTTTTTGCGGTGAGGAGGAGCCGGAGGAAGGGAAAGTTTCCTTAGCCTGCATATCTCGCAAAGTTTGTGCCCGAGGCGCGGCGGGTGGGCCTGGATGCGGGGCGGGGCGCAGGTTTTCCCCCGGAGCTGTATGCCGACATACTGCGAGGAGGGCAAAAACCCAAGTTCCGACGAAGCAGGCAGGCCCATTTCGCAAGCCGCAGGAGAACGCTTGTGAGATAGGCAGCCTAGAAAAAAGACCGCGCCATCGACTCCTTCGGGCAGTATGGTTTTGCGATCAGGTTTGCAACATGGAGCGAGTGATCCATCCAGCGCTTCTCGGTCGGCTTCCGGAGGGGAGCCTCGAGGTGAGGCGGAGCCAGCGGGAGCTCCGGCGGATCAATTGCTTGATGGGAAATTTCGGCTGGTTCCGCCGTCAGCTCCGTCGCCGGCTGCGTGAGTTTACGCGCGGGGTGGAGATTGGGGCCGGCGCCGGGGCGCTCGGCCGGCTTCTCTACCTGGATCCTAGGCTTCGGGACAAACTCTGCTTAACGGGGATCGACCGGGTTGGACGCCCGGCATCCTGGCCTCTTCCTTGGGAGTGGCGGCGGGAAGACGTGCGGGAGTTTGCCGGATGGGGAGACTACCCCTTGGTTTTGGCCAACCTCGTCTTGCACCGGTTTGCCGATCAGGACTTGGGGAGGATCGGCCAGGCGCTCGATCAGTCCTGCCGGCTCCTGCTGGCGGTCGAGCCGGCCCGTCGCGGATTGCATTTGAGCGAGCTCCGTCTCCTCCGCTTCTTCGGCCTGAGCCGGGCTGCCTATGAGGAGAGCCGGGCCGGTATCCGAGCGGGGTTCCTGGGAGCCGAGCTCGTGGAGGCCCTTGGGCTGTCAGCCCGGCGGTGGAGATTCGATGTGGAGATCACCTTCCGTGGGGCCTACCGGCTGATTGCCGAACGCCATTGAGGCGAGACCTTGCCGTCGAATCGAGGCCCATGCGCCGCGCCGCGGCTACGAACTTTGTGAGATATGCAGGCTGGGGTCGATGCGCAGCCAGCGGGTAGCGGGTCCGGTTCCTTCGGGCAGATCCTTGGGACAAGGCAAAGGCGCCAGCGGTTCGACCTTTACTCCCGCCCGGTGGCAAGCGCGGGTGGCTTCCCGGAAGAGGTCGGCAGGTCGCCAGGGCTGATAGTTGGTCGAGAGCAGGAGAAGGGCATCCGGCTCACAAAGGGGCAGGAGGCCTTCCATCAAGCTCCCGAGATCGCGCGGAAGGGAGAAGTCGAGCCCCCTGCGCCCGTGGGCATAAGTAGGAGGATCGATCACGCAGGCGTCGAAACGCGCCTTGCGCCGGGAGAGGTACAGAAAGACCGCGCGCGCATCCCGAGCGAGGAACCAGTGGCCGGCGGGATCGATGGAGTTCAATCGGTAGTTCTCTTTCCCCCATTCGAGGATGCGGGGAGAGAGGTCGACATTCCAAGTTCGGGCGCCCGCCGCGGCCGCCGCGACGCCGAAGGAGCAGGTGTAGGCAAAGAGGTTGAGGAGGCGGGTCGGCTTGCTCTTCCGGAGAAAAGCACGATTCTCCCGTTGATCGAGGAAGAAGCCGATCGATTCTCCCGCGTCGAAGCGGAGGCGGAAGGAGAGCCCGTTTTCCTTTGCCGTCGTGGCCATGGGCAGGACGGGACTGCCGGAAACTAGGGCAAGCTCGGAGCTTTCGCGCCTTTCCCACCGCTTGCGCAGAAAGATTCGGTCGATCGACAGAGCAAGCTGGCTCCTCCGACCTTCGAGCTCGGACAAGAGAGAACGGAGGGTTTCGGGAGAATTCCAGGAAATCAGAAGGTCTCGCCCCAGCCGTTCGATCCAGCCATCGCGGCCCGAAAAGAGCCGATGCATAGTCGTGCCGGTCGCTACGAGGGCCGCGATCTGCTCCGGCCCGACCCAACCGGGCTCGGCTTCCGATGGGCGGGAGAGGGGCGCGGACACTAGCCTGCGTCTCACAAGCGTTCTCCTGCGGTTTGCGAAATGGACCCGTCTGCTTCGTTGGGCCTTGGTTCTGCCTCCTCGCAGTATGTCGTCATACAACTCCGGGGGAAAATCTTCGCCCCGCCTTGCATCCAGACCCATTCGCTGCGCCTCGGGTACGAACTTTGTGAGACATGCAGGCTACAGAGAGGGTACGGCTGCGAGGAGTTTCCGCGTATACTCGTTTTGCGGATTGCGGTAGAGTTCTTCGGGAGGAGCGGCCTCGACGATCCTGCCCTCGTTGAGCACCAGCACCAGGTCGCTTATGTGCTCGACGACCGCCAGGTCGTGGGAGATGAAGAGATAGGCGAGGGAAAAATCCTGCTGGAGGTCTTGGAGGAGGTTCACGATCTGCGCCTGGACCGAGACATCGAGGGCGCTGACTGGCTCATCGCAGACGATCAGCTCGGGTTCGACCGCGAGGGCGCGCGCGATGCCGATGCGCTGCCTCTGCCCACCCGAGAACTCATGCGGATAGCGATCCAGAGAATCGGGCGAGAGCCCCACCCGCTGGAGCAGATCGGCCGCCCGGGAGCGACGTTCCTCGGCGCGCAGGGCGGGGAAGTGGATCTCCAGGGGTTCGCCGACGATCCGGGAGATCGTGAGCCGGGGATTCAGGGAGTTGTGCGGGTCTTGGAAGATCATCTGGACGCGCTTCCGGTATGGGCGCAGCCGGGCGCCTGAGAGGGTGTCGATCCGCTCCTGCCGGTAGCGGATCTCTCCCGAGTGTGGCGAGACCAGCCGGACGATCGCCTTGCCGATCGTCGTCTTCCCGCTTCCGCTTTCGCCGACAAGCCCGACCGTCTGCCTGGCGCGGATCCGGAAGGAGACTCCTTTGACGGGCTCGACGAAGCGGCGCGAGCGCCCCAAGAAGCCGCCGGAAAGAGGGTAGCGCACCGCGAGCTTTTCCACCTCGAGGAGAATCGGCGAGAGATGCGCCGAATCAGGCTGGGGAGAGGAGAGCGTCGAGCTTGTCATAGTCGATCGTGGTGAGCCGCTTCTTAGATTCTCCGAGGCGGGGCACGCAAGCAATCAGCGCCTGTGTGTAGGGATGGCGGGGGGAGGCGAGGAGGGAATCGGTAGGCCCCTGCTCCACGATTTTTCCCCGGAACATGACGACCACGTGGTCCGCGAATCCCTTGACGAGGCCGAAGTTGTGGGTGATGAGCAAGATCGCCATGCCGAAGCGGCTGCGAATCTCGCGCAGGAGATTCAGGATCTGCGCTTGGATCGTGACATCGAGGGCGGTGGTTGGCTCATCGGCGACGAGAAGTTGCGGACGGCAGACGAGGGCCATGGCGATCATCACGCGCTGCTGCATCCCACCCGAGAGTTCGTGAGGATAGCTCTTCCAGCATCGCTCGGGGTCGCGGATGCCGACCTCGGACAACGCCGCAACCCCGGCGGCCCGCCGATCGGTGAGATCGCGGCGGTGGAGGGCCATTGCCTCGCTGAGCTGGAAGGCTACGGAAAAGACGGGGTTGAGCGAGGTGGAAGGCTCTTGAAACACATAGGCGATCCTACCGCCCCGGTAGTGGCGCAGAGCCGCTTCGGGAAGGGTGAGCAGGTCGGTACCATCGAAGACAATCTTTCCCGAGCGGACGCGGGCCGGAGGCGAGGGGAGAAGGCGGGCCAGGGAGAGGGCGGTCACACTCTTGCCGCTCCCGCTTTCGCCGACGACCGCGAGAGTCGACCCGCTTGCCAGCGAAAAGGAGATGCCATCGACGGCGCGGATCGTCCGTTCCGGGCTTGCGAACTCGATGGCCAGATCCGAGACCTGCAAAAGAGGAGGGGCGTTTGGATCGGGCATGGGGAAGAACCTTATCGGTCGCTGGTTCGAAAATGGGGGTCGATCACGTCGCGGAGGGTGTCGCCGAGCAGGTTGAACGCGGCCACCGTGACGAAGACGGCGGCACCCGGGCTCAGAAGCCACCAGAAGTTGCACATGAAGACCTTCATTTCCTGCGCTTGCGCGAGCATCAGGCCCCAGGAAGCTGACGGCTCCTGGATGCCGATACCGAGAAAGCTTAAAGCTGCTTCCCCGAGAATATAGCCGGGAATGCTCAGTGCGGCAGCAACCAACAGGTAGCTCGCCAAATTGGGGAGCAGATGCCTCCAAAGGATGCGCCAGGGTGAGAGGCCCGTCACGATCGCTGCCTCGACAAAGGTTTGCGCTCGCAGAGAGAGGGTCAGCCCGCGGATCACCCGCGCCGCGCCCGACCAGCCGAGGAAGCTTAGGATGACCACGATCAGCAGGTAGACCTCGCCCGAGCCGAACTGGCTCGCAAAGGCGCCGCGCAATGCGAGCAGGAGATAGAGCCCGGGAATGGCCATTAATAGCTCGGTGGTGCGCATGACGAGCGAATCGAACCAGCCGCCGAAGTATCCAGCCAGGCCCCCGGCGATCAGGCCCACTCCCAAGCTGATCGAGATCCCGATCAGGCCGATGCTCAGCGAGACCTGGGCGCCGTAAAGCAGGCGGGAGAAGACATCGCGTCCGGTGCTGTCGCTGCCCAGAAGATAGATCTTTTGCGGAGGTTCGACTCCGAAGAGATGGCGGCGGCAGGGAAGGAGGCCGAAAAGCCGGTAGGGGTGCCCGGCCGGAAACCAGTGGATCGTGGCGGTCTTCCCGGGAATCGGCCGGTAGAGTGCCTGGGTGGGATCGGCATTCTCGTAGAGACGGACGGCGAGGCCATCCTGCGTCCAGGTGAAGCCGGTTGGCGGATGGTATGGCTTTTGGAGGTCCTGATCGCCGGGACCGTAGGGGGCCAGCAAGGGGGCGAAGAGGGCGCAGAGGTAAAGAAAGCCGAGCAGGCCAAGGGCGAGGGCCCCCTGTGGGCGGGCGATCACCTGTTGCCAGAGGCCGGAGCGCTTGGTGAGGACGGGGTTCATCGAACGGGGAGGCGTACTCGGGGATCGACCCACGCGAGGAGGATGTCGGAGAAGAGATTTCCCAAAACGAGGAGGATGCAGCTCAAGACGACCGAGGCCAGGACCACGAATTGATCCTGGCGAATGAAGGCCGAGTAGATGAGCTGGCCCAAGCCGGGATAGCTCATCACGTTTTCCACGAGCAACGAGCCGCTCAGGAGTCCCGCAACGACATACCCAAGGCAGCTCAAGAGCGGGTTGACCGCGTTCCGGAAGACATGCCGCCAGATCACGACGTTTTCCGGAAGCCCCTTCGCCCGCGCGGTGGTGACATACTCGGCCCGGATGACGTCCAGGAAGTTGGCGCGGAGGATGCGCATCAACGTCGCCACGCCACCGAGGCCGAGCACTAGGGTGGGGAGGATCAGATGATGGGCGATGTCCAGGGCCCGGCCGAGGGGAGAAAAAAACTCATGCTCGATCGACGTGAGCCCTCCAAGCGGGAACCAGCCTGTCCGCGCGGCCAGGTAGATGGCAAGGAGCGCGAGGAAGAACTCCGGGATCGAGAGCGAGGCGTAGGCGAGGAGAGCGGTCGCGCGATCCCACCAGGAGTTGCGGCGGACGGCCGCGAGGACTCCGAGGGGAATGGCAACGGCCCAGGCGAAGGCAAAGCTCGTCAAGTTGAGGAGAAGGGTGGCGGGCACCCGTTGCCAAAGCAGGTCGACTACGGCAATCTTGTAAGTCCAGGAATAGCCGAAGTCCCCCTGCAGCACATTGCGCAACCAGAGAAAATAGCGGGTGTACCATGGTCGGTCGAGCCCGAAGCCCTTTTCCAGGGCGACGAGAAGCTCGGGGCTGATGTCGCGCTGGGCCTTGATCGGGGTGAGGAAATTTCCCGGGGTGAGCGACATGAGGAAAAAGACCAGCAGGGTCACGCCGAGGAGCAGGGGAATTAAAAAAAGCAGGCGTCGGAGAACGAAGAGAACCATCGGAAATCGGCTGGTCGCCTTTCGGGGTTTGTCTCTTGATAAGGGACAGGAAGTGGGGGAAAGACAATACTTTTCCTTGTGGGAATCGCCTGTCCAATCGCTTGCAGGGTAGAAGGGAACGGGTGTCGGGAGAGGGGAGGACCGGACGGAGAAAAAGACGGTGAAGAAGATTTTTGGAGTGCTGGGGCTTCTCTTTCTGGCGGGTCTGGCTATTGTCTTCGCCGTGGCTGCTGCGTACTGGAACGGGGAGGGCTTTCGCTCCTTCCTCTCCCGCAAGGTGGCTCGAGCCATTGGGGTCGAAGGTCGCTTTGCCCCTCTTCATCTCCGCGGCCTTGCGATCAGCAGCAGCGAGTTTTCCGGGGCGGGCGTCCCGGGCTCCCCAATCGCGGAGATGAGGGCCGAAGATCTCCAGGCGCGCTTTCCTCTCGCTTCGCTGGTTCGAGGAGTTTGGAAGATCGATCCGCTCCGCATCGGCCGCCTCGAGTTGACCTTTCGCTCTGCTCCTGCGCAGGAGATGCCTTTAGAGGCCAGCGTGCCAGCGGTGGGGCGCTCCCCCGGTGACGGAACGGAGAAGACGCCGGAGGTCTTTCGCCGCGTGCGCTTGCAGCGCGGAGAGATCCAAAAAGCGGTTCTTCACTGGCCTTCGTCCATTCTGGGAGGCGGAACTTTGCGCGGGACCCGCATGGTGCTCGAAGCGGATGGGTCGGCGTGGAACGGGAGGGCCGTCGGCGGGAAGCTTGCTTGCGCCTCGCTCCCGAATCTGGCCCTCGAGGAGCTTCTCTTTCGTGTTGTCGATTCTGGCGAGGTTACCCTGGAGCAAGGGTTGCTCCATTCGGAGGGGTCGGGAATCATCCAACTGGTTGGACAGATGGATTGGCAGGAGCGGGCCAAGGGGGAGCTTCGCTTTGCGACCTCCGGAGTTGCTCTTGCTCCCTGGCTTCCCACGGCATGGCAGAGCCGGGTCACCGGGGAGTTGGAGGCCGAGGGGCGGCTAAGCATCCTCCCTGGGCAGCCCTGGAAGATCGAGGCCGGTTTATCCCTGTTGCATGGGAAGCTCGAGGATCTTCCTTGGCTTGTGGGGTTGGCGCTGAACTCGGAAGCATCGGGGGCGCTTCCTCTCGATCAAGCGCAGGCGCGGCTGGTGGCGGGACCGGAGGATCTCGCCTTCGAAGGCATTGAGGTCGAAGCGAAAGGCCTGCTTCGGATGGAAGGGAATCTCCGGGTGCAAGGGGAGCAGGTGCGCGGGAGCATGAGGGTAGGACTTTCCGCCGAGCGAGTGGCTCTGCTGCCGGGCGCGCGCGAGAAGATCTTTACCGAGGAGCGGAATGGCTATCTATGGACCCCTGTGGTGGTGACGGGCACGGTGCGGGATCCCCAGGAAGACCTGACTCCTAGGGTGACCTCGGTGGCAAAGGAGGCGGTGAAGGCCGAGGTGCAGCAGGCGATTCGGTCCGCCTTGGACTTTTTACGGCGCTCCCAGGTACCGGCGACGACTCCCTAACCTGCCTGTCTCACAAAGTTCGCACCCGAGACGCGGCAAATGGGCCTGGATGCAAGGCGGGACGCCGGAGCCTCGCTGGGGATAGAAAGCGAGGCCCGGGCGGGAAGATCCGCCCTGGGATTTGCGGTCGCTTACGGCGTCCAGACTTCTTCCAGGTTCCAGACCACCGAGCCGATCTTCGGAATCTGAACGTTGCGCCACTTGTCGCGCAATCCTGCGTAGGTATTGGGTGTGACGAGATAGATGTAGGGCAACTCCTCGCTTAGGATCTGCTGCACTTCATCCCAGTACTGCTTTCGCAAGGATTGGTCGAGGGTCGTGAGCTGGGCGAGCATGAGGGAGTCGATCCGGGCCTCCCACGGAGTGGCGGGCTGAGGCTCGCTCGGGTACCACTGGTGGAGCCGCCCCTTGCTCACGAAGACCGACATGCCGTCGGCTGGGTCGCCGCCTCCCGTCAGGCCGAGCAGGCACGCCTCGTAGTCGAAGGAGTCGCTGATCTTGGTGACGAGTGCGCCAAAGTCGAGGAATTGCAACCGGGCTTCGATGCCCAGCGCTCTCATGTTTTGTTGAAAGACTGTCGCCATGGCCGTACGAAGCGGGTTTTCCTGGTTGGTCAGGAGGGTGAAGCTGACCGGATGATCCTCCGCATCCGCCATCATGCCGTCTCCCCGTCGATGGAAGCCTGCCTCGGTCAATAGCTGCTCCGCGCGTGCGGGATCGAAGGGATACTGCCGGATTCGCGGATTGAACCACTTGGAGTTTGCTGGACTTTCCGGTCCCCACAGCGGCTGGCCTCGGCCGAAGAGAATACCCTTGACCATTCCTTCCCGGTCGATCCCGTAGGAGATCGCCTGTCGAAAGCGGCGGTCCTGGAACCAGCGGAGCTTGTAGGGAGCCACAAAAGGCTTTCCGCTCTTGTCCCGACCCGGGTTCTGATTGAACCAGAGAAAGGTCGAAGCAGTCGAGGGGCCGCGGTCATGTATGGTATAGTGATGGATCTTCTCTCCCCGGCGAACCCAGGCGACGTCGTCGGGAGGAATCGTGTCCGCGTCGGTCTGCCCGGAGGCGAAGGCGACCACGCTGGCGTTCTGGTCCTTCACGAACTTGACGATCAGAAAGTCGATGTAGGGAAGCCGGCGTCTCTCCACGTCGATCCGCCAGTAGCGCGGGTTGGCCTCGAGTAGGATCAATTGGCCAGGCCGGTAGCTGTGGAGCAGGAAAGCGCCGCTGCTCGCAATGGTCGCAGGTGTCTTTTGGGCGGTAAAGATGCTCCAGGCTCGCAGCAAGGTCCCGCCCTCATAGGCCCCTTGGAGGAGATGCTTTGGCATGATCGTGACCCCGGACATGTAGCGAAGGAAAGGCGCGAAGATCTCTGGAGTGCGGATTCGCACCGTGTGGCGGTCGAGCTTTTCGAGGAGGAAGGGCTTGCCGTTGACCGAAAGGTCGTAGGCGTTCCGGTTGGGGAATCGAGGATCATAGACGCATTGAAAGGTGAAGAGAACATCGTCGGCGGTCAGCGGGACACCATCGCTCCAGGTTAGCCCTTCCCGCAGGTGAAAGGTGAAGGTGCGGCTGTCCGCGCCGACCTCCCACGATTTGGCCAACGCCGGAACGACTTCTTCCCGGATCGGATTGTAAGAGGTGAGTCCGTCGAAGAGGAGACCGAGAAAGGAGGCCGAGGAGGCATCCTCGGCAACGAGCCAGTTGAAGGTGCTGGGCTCGCCGGGGCTGACTTCGATGAAGACCCCTCCCCGCTTGCCCGGCTGGGCTGGAGAGACGTCGGCATCCGTGGGAACCGGGAGGCTCGGACGCTCTCCAACTCGGGTAGGCCGGGAGCAGGAGAGGGTGGCAAGCCCCAGGACGGCAGCAGGAAGAAGCGGGAGCAGGCGAAAGCTTCTCTTCATTCCCATCGTATCCTATGGCATATCGCATTTCCTCGTCTCCTCGCCAGTCGCGTCTTGCGTCCGCCTGACGGAAAAGATGCCGTAGGCTCGCCGCGGCGAGAGGAAGCTTTTCGTTTGCTTTCTCCCAGACTGGCCGGCATATCTCGCAGATTTCGCGGCCGAGGCGAGCCTTGGGGGATGTGGATGCGGGGTGAGGGAGAGGCTTTTCCGTGGAGTTGCGTGAGGGCATACTACAAGGACGCAAAGACGAGCGCGGGTGATGCTGCCAGGCTCGCCTCGGGAGAGATGTTGTGAGAGGGCAGCTTGGATAAGCGGGAGGGAAAGAAGGTGATTCGACAAAAGACTTTGCGGGAGCCTGTCCGGATCGAAGGGAACTCGCTGCACACCGGCCAGCCGGTTTCGCTGGTCCTGCGTCCGGCAGATCCCGATACCGGGTATCTGTTCAAGCGAGTCGATCTGCCGGATGAGCCGACCGTCGCTGCTCGGATCGAGCATGTGCGGCAGACGGAGCGAGCCACGACGTTAGGGGAGGGCAATGTCAAGATCCACACGGTGGAGCACGTCCTGGCGAGCCTGCGGGGAAGCGGAATCGACAACGCGCTGATCGAGATCAATGCCAACGAACCGCCGATTGGGGACGGTAGCGGAAAGATCTATGTCGAGGCGATTGCGAGGGCGGGGCTCCTTGAGCAGGATCGTCCGGTCTCATTCTTCGAACTCCGGGAGCCTCTCTGCATTCAGGGAAGGGACGGAGCCTACCTCGTGGCGTGGCCCAGCCCGTCGTTTTCCGTTACCTGCACCCAGGTGACGCATACCGGAAAGTTCACGCAATTTCTCCATTGGGAGCACGACGACCGGCGTTTTGCCTTGGAAATCGCACCTGCCCGGACTTTTGTCTTCTACGAAGAGGTGCAGCCTCTGCTGGAAAAGGGGCTGATCAAGGGAGGGAGTCTCGAAAACGCGATCGTCATCCGCGGAGATACGGTTTTTTGCCAGGAGCCGCTCCGATTCGAAGACGAGTTTGTGCGGCACAAGGTCTTCGACGTGATCGGGGATCTCGCTCTCTTCCCGTACCGGCTCAAATCGCATATCTTTGCGGCGAAGCCGAGTCACACCCTGAACGTGGAGATGGCTCGGGCACTGCAAAAGGCGCATCGGGAATATGTTTCGCATCTCATGCCCCTGGAGAACATCCCGAGCGGCGAAGGCGCCTTGGACATCCGGGAAGTCCTTCAGATTCTTCCGCACCGCTACCCCTTTTTGATGATCGACCGCGTCCTCCGGTTCGAGGGGAACGCCAAGGCAGTGGGGCAGAAGGCCGTGACCATGAACGAACCCTATTTTCAAGGTCACTTCCCCGGACATCCGATCATGCCTGGAGTCTTGCAGCTCGAGGCCATGGCCCAGTTGGCTAGCATCCTTTTGCTCCGGCAGGCCGGCCATGCGGGGAAACTCGGATTTTTCATGAGCGCCGATAAGGTGAAGTTCCGCAGGCCGGTAATGCCGGGGGATACGCTCATCATCGAAGCGGAGCTCATCAGCTTCCGGGGAAAGATCGGCCGGGCGTCGGGGAGGTGCCTGGTCAACGACAGCGTCTCCTGCGAAGGCGATCTCCTCTTCGCGCTGGTCGATTCGATTTAATGGCGGACGATGGCGACCTCGGTCCATCCCACAGCGATCCTCGAGCCCGGGGCTCTGCTCGGAGAGAGCGTTGAGATTGGCCCCTACGCCTTTGTCGGCTCCGAGGTGCGTTTGGGCGAAGGCTGTGTCCTGCACCATCATGCCTCCGTCGTGGGAAAGACGGAGGTGGGGCCCACCAACGAGTTTTTCCCTTTCGCCTCGATCGGCCAAAAGAGCCAGGATCTCAAATATAAGGGAGAGCCTACCTTTCTCCAGATTGGGGCAGCCAATCGGTTCCGGGAATTTGTCACCGTCAATCGAGCGACCGGCTCGGGCGGGCGAACGGTGATCGGCTCCGACAATCTTTTCCTCGCCTACGCCCATGTGGCGCACGATTGCACCGTTGGGAGCGGCTGCATCTTCTCCAACAACGCCACCCTGGCTGGCCACGTGGAGGTTGGCGACCATGTGACCATTGGAGGGTTGACTGCGGTTCACCAGTATTGCCGCCTCGGCGCTCACGCGATGCTGGGAGGCTGCACGAAGGTCGTTCAGGACGTTCCGCCCTTTTGCTTGGTGGATGGGAATCCCGCGCGCCTTCGTTCCCTCAACCTGATCGGCTTGAAGCGGCGCGGTTTCAGCGAAGAGGCTCTGCAGGTGCTGCGTCGCGCCTTCCGTCTGCTCTTCGAGGAGGGAAAGAATCTTGCCCAGGGCATCGAGGCCGTCGAGGCGAGCGGAGACTCGACTCCCGAGATTTTGGCGCTCCTCGAGTTCTTGCGCTCTTCCGAACGGGGAGTGACCCGATGACCCGCAGGGTCTTTTGTTATGAACGGCCAAGTGATTCTGCGCCAGGGAGGGAAAGAAAGGCTAGACATGAGGCGACTTTTTCGATGCCATAGGCTCGATGAAACAGCTTTTCCATTTAAGAGCCGATGGGGCAAGGGATTGCGGACTGGAAGTTTCGATTGCCAGTTCTCCCGAAGAAATCGAATGGTTCGATGGGCAGTTGAAGGAGCGCCACTATCTGGGGGCGGGGCGATCGGTGGGCGACTATTTACGCCAGGTCATTGCCCAAGATGGGCAGGCGGTGGCGCTGCTGGTTTGGGGGCCGGCCTGCTACGCGCTCAAGGATCGGGATCGGTGGATTGGATGGAGCGCCGTACAGCGGGTGGAGCGGCTCAAGTTGATCGTACAAAATCGGCGTTTTCTGCTGCTTACTCCCAAGGGGCAGGCGCCCAATCTGGCCTCCCAAGCTTTGGGAGCGGCCTTGCGGGCGTTGCCGGGGCAGTGGCGGGATCGTTTTGGCTACACTCCGCTTTTGGCCGAGAGCTTCACCGATCCGGAGGCCTATACGGGGACCTGCTACAAGGCGAGCAACTGGGAGGCGGTCGGCTACAGCGCCGGCTACAGCCGCCATCGGGCCGATTTTTACCTGCCCAATGACCGGCCCAAGCGGCTCTGGCTGCGTCCTCTTTCGGCGCAAGCGCGGCAAACCTTACGGGCGGCCCAATTACCCGAAGAGTGCCGCGCCGGTTTGAGCGCGAGGCCCTCGGGCACGCTGCCGGTCAACGCCCAACAGCTCGAATCGTTGCTGGAGGTCTTTTGGAAAGCGCCCGATCCGCGCAAGAAGAACGCCCACTATCCGGTCGGATCGGTGTTGACCTTGATCGCGATGGCGCTTTTGGCCGGGCGGCGGGAGATCGCTGAGATCGCCCGTTTTGCCACCAGTCTGACCCAGCCCCAACGCCGTCGGCTGGGCTTGCCGCTCAAGAAGGGCACCGGAGGCTTCCATCCGGTTCCCGGCCACAGTGTCTTCTACCAGGCGCTCACCCGCATGGATCCCGAAGCCTTCGCTTCCAGGCTCACCGACTGGCTGCAAGCCCACAGCGGCCTGCTGCCGCAGGCGCTGGCCATGGACGGCAAAATGATTCGTCACCACATTGGCCTCCTGACCTTGGCCCAACAGGAGGACGGCGCCCCGCAAGCGGTGGCGGTCCACGACCAAAAGCAGGACACGCCCCGTTGCGAACAAAGCGCGGCGGTGGCGCTGCTGGAAAAGCTGCCCGCCCTGGATGGCAAAATCATCACGGCCGACCCGTTGCATTGTCAGCGGCGCCAGGCCCGTCTCATCGTCGAAAAAGGGGGCGATTACCTGTTCGGGATCAAGGGAAACCAGCGTCGCTTGCTCCAAGAGGCTCAAGCCTTGGACGCCTTGCCCGACACCCCCTTTTTGCCGACAACCAAACCGGTCATGGCCGGGTCGAAACCCGAGGGCTCCATGCCTTCTCCATCGAGCCCCTGGTCGTCGACTTCCCCTTTGCCCGCTCCCTGATCGTGGTGCGCAGCCAGCGCACGAAGAAAAAGGATGGTCTGACCGGCACCCGAGTCCCGTTGCTACCTCTCAAGCGCGCCACCGGATCGGTATTCGCCCCAAGAATGGTTGGACTGGATCCGGGGACATTGGGGCGGAGCCGAAATCCGCAACCATTGGCGACGCGATGTCCAAATGGGCGAAGACCGTTCCCGCTCCCGTCAGCCCAACCTGCTGGCCAACTTGGCGCTCATCCGTAACGCCCTCCTCTGGCTCCTCTCCGAACGCCTCGGCGAACAATCCCTCCCGCAGTTCCGCGAACGACTCCTCTCCAGTCCCAAACAATGTCTGGCCATCCCTGCCGCCGCAGGAACGCCAAAACAAAAGACCCTGCTGCAGGCTCAGAGGAGCTGTTTGAGGGCAAGTGCCTTTCGCAAGCTTTTCCGCGCTCGATAGAGGCGCATCTCCACGATTTTACGGGAGCAGCCGATAATCTGGGCAATTTCCTCGTAGGAGAGGTCCTCGTACTCGAAAAGAATCAAGGTTTCCTTGAGCGGTTCGGGGAGAAGAAGGACCGCCGAGCGGACCTGCTCGCAGATTTCCTGCCGCTCCAGATGAGATCCTGGAGAACTTTCCGAACCAGGCAATTGCTCGCGAGGAGCCGATGGCTCTCTGTCTCCGGGAGAGTCCAAGGAAACCGTGGGATGCCGCCGGCGCCATCGGGCCAAGTTGCGGCTCAAGTTCTTGGCAATCGTAAAAAGCCAGGTCGAAAAGCGGCCGTTCGGTCGAACCTTGCCGCGGGCCTCGTAGACGCGAACGAAAGTTTCCTGAGCGAGATCGGCTGCCGAGGCCGCATCGCCGGTGAGGCGGCAGAGGAAGAAAAAGAGCCTCTCCTGCCAGCGATCCATGAGGGCGCTTAAGGCTTGATCGTCCCCCTTGGCGAGTTGAGCCATGAGCTCCCAGTCGGGATCCGAAGAGGTCATGGCCCGCTGCTCGCGTTTCGACCCGGGCTAGGGGTTGGAACCAAGCCTAGAAGCTCATCCGCGACCAAGGTCAGGTAGTGCTGCTGCTGCTGCGGGGAAAGTTTTCCGGTCACCGCATAGACATGCTGGAGGAATGCTTGCCGGCAGTCGGAGCGGAGTCGGTCGCACTCGGCCATGGCCGCTAGGATCTCCGGCGTGATCGAGCGGTTTTGCCGCAACAGGGCTTCAAGCTTCGAGTCGGCCGCGAGAATCTGCCGGCACATCGCCTGACAGCGAGGGCGGTACGCTTCCTGTAGCCGGGCGATCGCCGCTAGTTGTGGGTCGGAGAGGTGAAGCTCGCGGCGAAGCCATTGCAACCCCGCGTCGGGACCGTTGCCGATGTGCCAGATCGGGAGCAGTTCGAAGAAGAGCGTTGCTGCATAGACCAAGGCCGCGATCAGGGCGATCGGAGCGGCGAGCAGGAAGATCCGTTTCACGGTCTCCTCTGCGCAGCCGCCAAGGCTTGCGGGTCGATCGTCTGGAAATATTCGGCTCTCAGTTCCGACCATCGCTTCTTGCTCCAGTGGCGGGCCTGAGTTGTGGCAACCAGACAGGCGAGAAGAGATGCGGCAGCGGGAATCATCCACGCTCTCCGTCTGCGGCGAGCCGGAGGAAGGATCTCTTGCGAGCGGAAGGCCACCCGCTCCCAAACCTGGTTTTGAAAGTTCCCGGGAAGACGACCTTCCGGGCGCCAGCTACGCAATAGCTCGTCGAGTGGGTCGCGGTTGATCCCCTGCACGTCGTCCACGGAAGTGGAAACACCGGAAGGCGCCTTTTCCCTCACAAAATCGAAGCAAGGGAATTAGCCGCCGTTTCTCGTGCGCCGTGAAAAGGGTGCATCGCCCAGTGGGGAGGGAGTGATCTCCACCCGGCAACTATTGCTCCAGCCGGAAGCACTCGGAGCGGCTACTGGTGGTAACGCCAGC
>NZ_KB901875.1:1327347-1328465 GCF_000379365.1 Verrucomicrobium sp. 3C
CAGGAAGTTGTCGATCGCGGCCTTGAGCACGAAGAGATAGGTGCCGTTGATCGAGGCGAAGACCAAGCCCGTGAGCACGCCCGACGCCAGGATCTTCCAATGTCTGCGTAGAAATGGCGCAGAGAATTGGAGAATCTTCCAGAGCTCCCGCATCTCGTTCCTTTATCGAATCCCGTGGATGGCGAAGCAAGCGGGATTTCTCAAGCGGTTCTCCTGGAGCGTGCCGTCCTAGGCTCTCCCATAGCGGTCCTCGAAGCGGACGATGTCATCTTCTCCCACGTAATCCCCGCACTGCACCTCGATGATCACCAGATCGATCAATCCCGGGTTCTCCAGCCGGTGGGAGATTCCCGCCGGGATATAGGTCGACTCGTTCGGACGGATCAACTGCTCCACCTCTCCCTGCGTCACCTTGGCCGTGCCCGACACGACGACCCAGTGCTCGCTCCGGTGATGGTGCATCTGGAGCGAGAGCGCCCTTCCGGGCCGGACGACGATCCGCTTGATCGCAAAGCGCGAGCCCTCTTCCAGGACGGTATAAGTCCCCCAGGGCCGGTGGACCGTCCGGTGGAGGAGATGAGCCGGGTGTCCCTGTCTCCTGAGCTCGGCCACCACGGCCTCGACCTCCTGGTCCCGGTCCTTGGCCGCGATCAAGAGGGCGTCGGGCGTGTCGACCACGAGGAGGTCTTGCACCCCCAGGACGGCGGTGAGCCGGTCTGGAGCATAGACGACACAGCCTTCGGCATCCCGGAGCTGCGCCTCTCCCACGACCCGATTCCCCCGCGCATCGGCGGGGAGCAGGTCGGCATAGCTCGACCAGGAACCTACGTCGCTCCAAGAAAAGGGAGCGGGAACGACGGCGACCTTCCGGGCCTTTTCCATGACCGCGTAATCCAAGGAGAGCGACGGAAGGGACCCGAACTCCTTGGGAAGCTCCACGACGCCATCCTTTTCCCGGAGCCCGCCCATGCAGCGCTCGATCCCCTGGGCCATCTCGGGAGCCCACTCCGCGAGAGCCGCGAGGAGCGCATCGGCCCGAAAGCAGAAGATCCCCGCATTCCAGAAATGTCGGCCCGAAGCGGCAAAACCCTCGGCGCGTGCCCGATCCGGCTTCTCGA
>NZ_KB901875.1:1328475-1329236 GCF_000379365.1 Verrucomicrobium sp. 3C
AAGCGGGACCAGGTGGGAGTCGGATAGGTCCATACTACCTGTGAGCTCGGAGAAAGTCCGAGGGAGGGAAGGGGCCTTAGTTCAAGGGAAACGTCGGAAGGAGCGAGAACGGAGTGTGGCGGTACGCCTACAACCTCCCTTGCGTGTTCGGAGGCTCCAGAGGACGTTGCAGGAGAAAGCGAAGGCAAGTTCGACCTCCTCTCCCTCGGGAGATGTACGTGGAGCTTACCGTGGGCATAATCCTGTACCAACCTTGTTCGGAAGCCGAATGCGGGAAATCCGCCTGTTCGGTTTGATGAGCGGGGAGTGGAAACGGCCGATAAGGAGAGATACTCAGGCACTGTCATACCGAAAGGGGCAGCTCCCGCTATGGCTCTCCTACGTCGCACGGCGCCACTCCTCGACTCCACGTGCGCTTTCTCCTGCGGCTTGCCAAATGGGCTTGTCTGCTTCGCTCTCGCTTGGTTTTCCATCCTTGCAGCATCTCCTCATACAGCTCCGGGGGAAACCCGGCGCCGCGCCTCGGGTACGAACTTTGTGAGAAGTGGCGGTAGCCTGCATGCTTCACAAGCGCCAATTTTCCCTGTTGAAGACATGTCAAACTGACCGCTTTGGTAACAAGTGATCTGACCGCTTGGGATATTGGGTTGTTGTTTCCTTTGGGGTTCTTGCCCTTGCCCCGGGGCAAGGGCAAAGTTCTGCTCCTCTTTTAAGCCGCCTTGGTTTGGTGTGGCTCCAGCGGCTTGCCCTCCGAGTCGTAC
>NZ_KB901875.1:1329336-1356039 GCF_000379365.1 Verrucomicrobium sp. 3C
AGCATGCTCCTCCCGAAGCTTCTCGTGAAAATGCCGCCCGTTCCATCCCTCGTAGCGCTCCCGATAGAGCCCAAGAACCTTCTCCACCGTCTCCATCGGCACCCTCCGCGGACTTGGCCTCCGCTTCCTCCGATCAAAAAGCCCGTCGCATCCCCGAATCCGATACCGAGCTCGCCACCGCCCAAGGGTGCGAGGACTCCATCCCAAAATCTCCGCCGCATCCAACCAACTGATCCGCTTCGCCATCGCCCGCATAATCACCTCCTGAACTTTCATGACCCGCCATCCTTCCGCTTCGCCAAAGCCGTCCATGCCCCCATCTCATGAACTCTCCAGCCCCCAATACCCAAGCGGTCACTTCATCTGCCCTCGCGGCGGTCACTTCACTTGCTTACGACAAAGCGCCAATTTTCCCTTGCGTCGAGTGGTGACCTTGAGTAGAGGTCGAAGAGTGGATCGTTTGGTAGATTTCCGAAAAGGGTGACCCTTGGAACCGATGGCGGTCCTCAAAGCAGGTGCGGCACTGAGCATCTATGCTCGTGAAGCGTTCGTGGTGCTATGATCTATCAATTATTTCTAAAGGGTGGCCCGATCATGTGGCCGATCCTGTTGTTGTCGATCGCGACCATGGCCGTGCTCTTTGAGCGCTTCCTCTTCCTTTTGACCGAGAGCCGGCGGAGGGATATCAAGCTTGTGCGTAAGCTGTTCGAACTAGTCGAACATGGTCGCATCGCCCAGGCGCTCTCTGCGGGAGAAGAGTCGAAAGACCCGGTGGTGCGCGTACTTACAGAAGGTTTGCGACACAAGGATGGCTCTGTTTCTGACGCGCTGCTGGAAGCCGCCAACTCCCAGTTGGATCGTTACAACAAGGGGCTGGTCGTCCTGGATACCGCCGTGACCCTGGGACCGCTGCTCGGGCTCCTGGGCACCGTCACCGGGATGATGCGCGCGTTCAGCATCGTGGGGGGAGGGGAGCTTGCGGGCAAGCAGGCAGCGATTACGGGAGGGGTGGCCGAATCGCTGATCGCAGTGAGCTTCGGCCTCACCGTGGCGATCGTTGCCATTGTGCCGCTCAACTTTTTCAGCGCCCAGGTAGAGAACATGCGCCGCCAAATGGAAGCAGCCTCCACCAAGCTCGAAATGCTCCTGCTTCGTTTTGCAGGCGGCTCTTCGGCGGAAGAGGAGGAGCTAGGCGCGGCTACCGGAAACCGGGAGGTCCGCTGACCCCACCTTGGGAAACTTCTTATGCAGGTCACTTCTCCACGGCGGCATCGGCCTCGGCTCGAGATCATCCCGTTTATCGACGTGATGTTCTTTCTTTTGGCCACGTTCATGATTATGTCCCTGGCGATGGTCAAGAATGCGGGGGTGGCCGTACAGCTGCCTAAGGCTCAGACGTCCGGAAGCGAGGAGCGAAAGGAACAGGAGGTTACCCTCACCGTCACCGACAAGGGTGAGATCTACTTCGACCATGACAAGGTCTCGACGGGAGAACTTCCGGGAAAGCTTGCTGCCCTCAAGGCGGAGGCTGGCCCCGAAAAGGCCAAGGTCTTTCTCAACAGCGACCGGAAGGCGACGTTCGACAGCGTCGTGGGCGTGCTGGATGCAGTCCGCAAGGAAGGCATCTCGCGGATTGCGATTCAGACCGAGCGCGGGGAAAAGACTCCCTAGGCGAGGCAGGCTCCTCGTTGCCGCGCCTTCCAGTTTTCCCATCTCGGCCGTATGTCGTCAGAGAGTTCCGGGGGAAAAGCAAGCCAAACAAAGCAGACGAGCCCACTGTCCAAGCCGCAGGAGAACGCTTGTGAGAAATGGCGATTAACGTCCCTGCCTCACAAAGTTCGTACCTGAGGCGCGGCACCCGTTGGCGGGCGTGGGGGATCATTCAGCTCTGCACGCGCTCGGAAAGATTAGCCGACGGCTGCTTGGCGATCTGTTGCTTGCGCAGCATGTAGTAGAAAACGGGTACGGCAGGCTGGGAGAGAAGTGTCGCCGCGATTTCGCCAGCCATGAGGGCGAGGGCCAGCCCTTGGAAGATCGGATCGAAGAGGATCACCGCGCTGCCGATGACCACAGACAGAGCGGTCAGCAGGATCGGACGCAAACGAATGGCACCCGCGGAAATGACCGCTTCCTCCAGCGGATCGCCGGCCGCCAGGCGCATCTCGATGAAATCGACCAGGATAATGGCATTGCGGACGACGATCCCTGCGCCGGCCATCATCCCGATCATCGAGGTGGCGGTGAAAAACATCCCCAGATACCAGTGAGCGGGAAGAATTCCGATCAAGGAAAGGGGAATAGGCAGCATGACCGCCCACGGGGTCACGAAGGAACGAAACCAGCCGACGACAAGGATGAAGATCAGGATGAGGACGATGGCAAAGGCTCTGCCGAGATCCCGGAAGACCTCATAGGTCACTTGCCATTCGCCATCCCACTTGATCGCCCAGTCGTTCGGGCTGCCGGGAAGATGGGTATATAGGATTTCGAGCGGCTTTCCCTGGGCGGTGCGAAGCTTTTCGAGCGAGGGGGTAAAATCGAGAATGCCATAGACGGGGCTGCCGACCTGACCAGAGACGTCGCCCAGGAGATAGGTTACCGGCATCAAGTTTTTGTGGAAGATCGGATGGGGTTGCCAGCCCATTTGTTGGGAGGCCAAGTCCTTGACAGGGATGAGCCGTGCGAATCGGGAAAGGAGGGTCAGGTGGCGGAGAACCTGGTCTGTTTGCCGCTCTTCTTCGGGCAGGCGGACGAGAATCTGCACGCGCTCGGGTTCGTCCGGGACGTGGGCAAGACCCGGACTTGACCCCTGAAGGGCGGTGACAATGTTTTGCGCCACCGCTTCACCTGGTAGCCCGTTTAAGGACGCTTTGATCAAGTCGACATTGAGAAGCTCGAGCGGGTGATCGCTCTCCTCATAGGTGGCGATATCGGTGATCTCCGCGGATTGGCGCATCAGCTTCTCCACTTGAGTGGCGATTGCTCGCCGCTGGACAGCCGAAGGACCGTAGATTTCTAAGACGAGCGTGGAAAGAACAGGCGGTCCGGGCGGAACCTCCGCGACCTGGACATACGCGCCCTCGGATTCTCGGGCGATGCGGTTGATTTCGGGTCGGACGCTTTCCGCGATGTCATGGCTTTGACGTTTACGCTCGGACTTATTGGTGAGGTTCACCTGCAGGTCGCCCTGGTAAGGTGCTTCCCGGAGGAAATAGTGGCGGATCAGGCCGTTGAAGTTGTAGGGCGAATGCGTGCCGGCCTGGATCTCCACGTTGGTCACTTCGGGAATCTGGAGAACGACCTGGGCGATCCGGTCGAGCAGGGAGCGAGTCGTCTGGAGAGGGGTTCCCTCCGGCATGTTGAGGATGACCTGGAATTCATTCTTGTTGTCGAAGGGAAGCATTTTGGCGCGGACGAGCTTGAGAGGGATCAAGGCCACGGCACCGGCCAGGAGGAGGAGAACGGCAAGGACGAAGAGAAGGCGCAACCATCGGTTGTAGATCAAGGGGGTCACGAACCCTCGATAGAGGCGCAGGAGGAATCCCTCTCCGCGTTCGCCCGCATGCTTGCTTCCTTTGAGCAGCCAGACCGATGCCCAAGGTGTCGCCGAAAGGGAGACGAGCATGGAAACGATCATCGCGGTGGTCGCCCCGATGGGAATGGGCCGCATGTAGGGGCCCATGAGACCTCCAACGGTGGCCATCGGAAGGATGGCGGCGATCACCGCCAAGGTGGCCAAGATCAAGGGGCCGACGATCTCCAGCATGGCTTCGGTCGCCACGGCGAGCAGGGACCGGCCGGCGCTACTCGGCAGATGAAGGTGGCGGACGATGTTTTCGACTCCGACGATCGGGTCATCGACCAGGATGCCGATCGTGAAGATCAAGGCAAAAAGGGTGACCCGGTTGATGGTGAAGTGGAAGAGATAAAAGGAGAGCAGAGTGATCGCCAGGGTGGTTGGGATCGCAATGACGGTGATCGCCGCAGCCCGCCAACCGAGGAAGAGGGCGATCAAAAGGCTCACGCCGAAAATCGCGATTCCCATGTGCTCCAGGAGCTCATTGGATTTTTCGGCCGCTGTCTCCCCATAATTGCGCGTGACCACGTAACGGACGTCCGGGGTCAGGATAGAAGGACGGAGGGCTTCTATGCTCGTCAGGATCTGCTTCGCCAGGAAGGTGGCGTTGGCCCCTTTTTTCTTGGCGATCGCAAGGGTCACGGCCTCGATCGAGCCTTTTGGCTGGCCGGCCGCGGCGGGACCGAAGCAGAGCGTCAAGCTCCGCTCATCCTGGTCGGGCCCGTCGATGACCTGCGCAACATCCCGCAGATAGACGATCTTCCCCTGACTTACGCTGACGACGAGGTTTTCGAGATCCTCTTTGTTTGTAATGAGGGCATTGGGTTCGACGTCGACGAGCTTCGGTTCCGATTCGAGATGGCCTGCGGGGAGGCGCACATTATTTTGTCGGATGAGTCCGACCAGGTCCGTAGGGGTGAGGAGGTGCGCGGCGAGCTTGGCCGGATCGAAGAAGACCTGGAATTGCCGTTTTCGACCACCGAGGATCGTTGTTTCCGAGATGTCGGAGATGGAATTGATCTGGTCGCGGACGCTGGCCACGATGCGACGGAGGCTGAGGGGATCCTTTGCTGAGCTGTAGAAGGTGAGGGCAAGAATGGGTACATCGTCGATGGATCGCGGCTTGATCAGCGGCAGGGATGCGCCAGGCGGGAGAAAGTCGAGATGGGAGTAGACCTTGGTAAAGAGCTTGATGAGGCTCCTCTCCATGTCTTCGCCCACTCGAAAGCGGACAATAAACATAGCTCCGTTGGGCGCCGCCGTCGAATAGACATATTCGACCCCTGGGATCTGCCAAAAGACCCGCTCTCCATTGTTGACGACGCGCTTTTCGACCTCCTCCGGGCTCGCCCCGGGCATGGAGACGAAGATGTCAAAAAGCGGGACGACGATCTGAGGTTCCTCCTCTCGTGGCAGCTCGATCAAGGCGAAGACGCCCATGAGCCAGGAGGCCAGGATGAGCAGCGGAGTGACCAGGGAGGAAGAGAAAAAGCGGATGAATCCGCCGATGGCTCCACCCTCTTGTTTCGCACTCATGGGGCCGACTCCCCGATTTCCTTGGCGATCTGCTGGACTTGATAGTCATCGAGCTCCCCCGACAAAAAGTAGAGCTTTGCCCGAGAGATCTCGAGGCGGGCAAGACTGTCCCAATACCCGATTTCGGTTTGAAGCTGCATCTGCCGCACGCTGAGCAGGTCGACGATAGTCTTTTTGCCTTCCCGGTAGAGTTCGGTCATCATTTCGGTCGACTTCCGGGCATCGGAGCTCGCCCGACCCAGGATCTCCGCATCCTGGAGCGCTCCCTGATACTCGGCATAGGCTTGTCCCAGCTTGTTCTGGATCAGATCACGCAAGGAAGCCGATTCGTGGCGCAACTGCTCCTCGGCGGCCTGGGCTTGTTTGACCTTTGGATCTCGGGCGGGGTCGAAGAGAGGGACGGTTCCCATCGCTCCCACCGTGTAGCTTCTGCCGCCCGTATTGAAGTTGTCACTGTCGAGCATGCCGGAGGCGAAGCCGTTTACTGTCGGAAGGGCCGTCGCTCGCAAGCGGCTCACTTCGGAATGTTGGGCAGCGATCGACGACTGGAGGGCCAACAGGTCGCTCCGGTAGAGAAAAGCTTCCTGCACCCACTGGCCGAGCGGCTTCACGGGACTCTTGCGGGCGGCGGAAAGCGAGCCAACCACCGGCACCTCGGCGTCCGCTGCTTCTCCTTGGAGCGTGTTGACCGTGACCAGCGCCACCCTGCGTTTCGAGGTGTAGCCGTTCTGGCTCTGCTCGATCGAAGCGCTCATCGATCGGCCGGCATAAAAGTCCGCGCCCAGGACGAGCCCTTGCTCCATCAGCTGAACCGCCTGTTCGAGATCCTGGGAGGATGCTTGAACGTGGAGCCGCGAAAGTGCCCTTTCTCGCTCGGCCAGAAGCAACTGCAAGTAGGCGTCGATGGCCAGCAGGCTCGCCTCCATGCGGGTGAAGCGCTCCTCCTGCTCACTCTGCCGGATGAGATGCTTGGCCGTGCGAATCGAATCGATCGTCTGCATCGCGTCAAAAATCGGAACGATCGCCATCAAGCCCATGTTCTGGTTCGAGACGGTGCCCGGATGGTTGAGCGTGTTGATGTTAAAATCGCCCGCCGAGAAGTTTCGCTCGGTCATGTGAAACATGAAGCCAAGGACGGGATTGTCGGAGGTGATCGAGTCGGCCCAACCGTAAACCCTGGGGAGAAAACCGGATGCTGCGAGAGCCTTTTGGGCGAGCATCTCCTGGAGTTTCGCGTGCTTCTTTTTCAGCTCGGGATAGTGTGCCTGAACCTTTCTCCAGAATTGGAGGAGCGGGTGATCCCGTCCGCTGGCGGTCGAATCCCGAGGATCGAGTGCCTTGGCAATCTCCACGCCCCGGGTGCCGCGTGCCTGACTACGAAACTCCATAGCCGTCGGGCTTGGCTGGCCGGGCGGAGGGGCGCTGCTTTCCGCGTCTGGTGCGGGACCCGCCGGACCTGCCGGCTCGGCTCCTCTTCCGCTCGTCATCGTTCCGATCGCCAGCAGGAGGAATAACGTTGCACTCCTTGCCGGTCGAAGGGGCGACATGGGATGGGACCGGATCGGCTCCTAGGAATTCGTTGTCCCTTGCGTCGGGCCGTGGCGCTCCTCCAGCTTGCGGAAGAGATTCTCCGCGGGGCAAAAGCCGCTAAAGGCCGATTGGAGCAGATTCAGGCCGACAAAGGCGGTCAGAAGCATCCACCAGCGGCTCCAAAGCGACAAGAGAAGGCTAATCAAAATGATCGTCCCCGCCACCACACGGACTTTTCGCTCAATGGTCATATCGGCTCCCTCCTTGCTTCTCCATCGAGAATTACCCTATGCCCTGTCAACTGTAAAGGAGGAGGTTATGACATCCCTTGGGCGGCCCAATCCCTCTTTCCCCTGCTGGCCCATCCTCCATGATCGTTCTTCCGGCGCTCCGGCCTCGCCTCTGAAACCGAGCTAGCCGAGCTCGGGAGCGGCTTCGCGCTCCAGCAAATCGAGTAGGGAGCGGCGGATCTCTTTTCCCTCGAATAGGATGCGGTAAATCTCGTCGGCAAGCGGTTTCTTGAGGTTCCGGAAAAGAGGGTTTGAGCGGACCGAGGCGGTGGTCGGAACCCCTTCCACGATGCTTCCGACCCGAGCTAAGGCTTCGTTCAAGGAGAGATTGTGGGCCAAGTGGTAGCCAAGCAGGAAATTGCGGCTCTGCCGGCTTCGCGCGGTCAAGATGAGATCACCGAGTCCGCTCAAGCCTGCGAACGTTTCGGGGCGTCCGCCAAGGCAGAGTCCCAAGCGCGACATTTCGGCCAAGCATCGGGTCAAAAGACTGGCGGAAGCATTCTCCCCAAGCTCCAAGCCGGCGCAGAGCCCTCCGGCGATTCCGTAAACATTCTTCAGGGCTCCGCCGATTTCCACTCCGACAAGGTCGGCGGAGCGATAGACTCGGAATCGCCGATTGTGGAAGAGCTGTTGCACTCGGGTGGCGAGAGCTTCGTCTTGGGAGGCTGCTACCGTCGCGGCAGGCAGGCCCTGAAGGATCTCTGCGGCGAAATTTGGTCCAGAGAGCGCGGCGACCGCTTCGTTGGCCCAGACATCCCGCACGATCTCGGTCACCCGGAACCCCGTGCCGACTTCCAGGCCCTTCCCCAAGCTCACGACGGGAACGGAGGGTGGCGGCAGCCGCTGGAGTGTTTCCCGGACGTGCTGCACCGGAATCGCAAGGCAGAGGAGGTCGAAGCTCCTTGGCCAAGCCGTCTCCGCGTGATGGACGAAAAAGGGCTGGTGACCATTCTCGGAAAGAATTGCGCCAGCGGCGGTACCCCAGCGCCCTTCGCCCACAAGACAAACTCTCACGGGTCGCTCTGCTGTTTCATTCCCGCCTATTTCGATCATGCGCCGGACAGGTCTTTTCCCCATTTCGGCGAAAACAAGCTTCCGTTCCTTGGAACAGGCGCCGGATATTGCTCCGGTGTCGAAGGATCGCCAGCAACGAGGCCAGCAGGGAAAAAGCGAGCAGGACCCAACGTCCCGGATAGAGAAGGCCCGTTGAGATCGGAAAGACCAGTGCGGCTCCCAGAGACGCGATGGAGACGATCCGGCAGAGGAGAAAGAGGCCGCCCCAAATCCCGACAAGGACGAGAAAGGCCCAGGGGACGAGCACCAGCAGCACCCCCGCTGAGGTGGCAATTCCCTTCCCGCCCCTGCCGCGGAGCCAGGGGGTAAAATTATGTCCCAGGATCGAGGCGAGGCCCGCGAGGGAGCCAAGCGCATCCGCGATGGGAACCGACGGGGTCGTGGAAAGGTGGAGACCCACGCCCGCTGGCAGGGCTCCCTTGAGAAAATCCAGAAAAAAGATCCAGCAGCCCCATCGCGCGCCCAAGACGCGCCACGCATTGGTCGCTCCGATGTTGCCGCTCCCCTGGGTCCGCAGGTCGATCCCGAGCCGGCAGCCGATCCAATAGCCAAAGGGAATCGAGCCAAGGAAAAAGCTCGCCACCAGCAGCGCCGCCGCCCACCCGAGTTGGCCCAAGGGGAGCGGACTCATGGCAGAGATTCCCAGCCGATGGATTTGTGCCGGAGGACATGATCGGCCAAAACCAGACGCGCCATTGCTTCCACGATGGGAACTGCACGCGGAAGAACGCAGGGATCGTGCCGGCCGCGTGCGCGGAGGATGGTGGGCTTGCCTTCCTCCGTCACGGTTTCCTGGGGCAGCGCGATTGTGGCGACGGGCTTCAACGCAACGCGGAAGAACAGTTCCTCGCCGTTGCTGATGCCACCCTGAACGCCGCCGCTGAAGTTTGTGCGGGTGCGGACCCGTCCTTCTTCGAAATAAAAGGGGTCATTGTGCTGAGAACCGCGCAGTCGCGTGCCTGCAAAGCCCGAGCCGATCTCAAATCCCTTCGCCGCCGGAATCGAGAGCATGGCTTTTGCCAAGTCGGCGTCAAGCTTGTCGAAAACCGGCTCTCCTAAGCCCACCGGCATGCCCTGCACACGGCAGCTGACGATGCCTCCGACGGAATCTCCCGCCTTCCGGGCATCATCGACCACGGCAATCGCGTGGGGGAGGGTGTCCGGATCGGGCCAGCGCAGTGCGTTGGCCTCGATCCGTTGTTTGTCGAGGGAGGAAGACGGATCCGGAGCAGGAAATCCTTGCACTTCCGAAACGTAGGCCACGACGTTGAGAGAAGGACAAACCCGGCGCAGGAACTGTCCGGCCACCGCACCGCCGGCCACCCGGCCGACGGTTTCGCGGGCGGATGCGCGCCCGCCACCCATCCAGTTCCGGATCCCGTATTTTGCCCGGTAGGTGTAATCGGCATGGCTGGGCCGGTAGACTTCACGCATCTCTTCATAAGCCTCTGGACGGGCGTCCTCGTTTCGCACCCAGAGGAGAATCGGCGTGCCCAAGGTGAGCCCTTCAAAAAGTCCTGAAAGGATCTCCACCCGATCGCTTTCCTTCCGCTGCGTGGTGAGCCGGCTCTGACCAGGCCTGCGCCGGTCCAACTCTCGTTGGATCTCCTCCTCCGAGAGCGGTAGGCGGGGCGGGCAGCCGTCGACTACTACGCCGACCCCGCCCCCGTGCGATTCGCCCCAAGTGGTAATACGAAAGAGGTGGCCGAAGGTATTAGGCATGTCTTATCGTTCCTATCGCGAGCGCGACAAAAAGTTTACCACAATTTTTGGCCCTGTTTGGAATTTGGCGGGATGGCGAGGAAGCTCAGCGAGGAAATGGGGTTTTCACATCCGCCGATCGATCCTGTGAGAGAGAAGAGCCAGGATCGGACCAGTTCGGCACAGCGGCATCTTGTGCTCGTCGGGATGATGGGTAGCGGGAAGAGTATTCTGGGGCGCTGGCTTGGCCGACAGACCGGCATGCCGGTCTATGATCTGGATCGGATCGTCTCCCTGCGGGAGCATCGCTCCATCTCCGTTCTCTTCGAGGAGAAAGGGGAACTCCATTTTCGACAGAGAGAGGCAGAGGCCCTGCGCTGGGCGCTTTCCGAGCCCGCAGGGATCCTCTCGACCGGTGGGGGAACATTTGTCTTCGCGGAAAATCGCCGGCTGCTCCTGGAGCATGGGGTCGTCTTCTACCTAGAGGCTTCGTTCGATCTCCTGGAGGCTCGACTTCGCAAGAGCCGAGGACGTCCGCTCCTGGCGTCGTCGACCGATCGCCGGCGAACTCTCCAGGAGCTTTTGGAGAGACGAGAGCCCTTGTATCGATTGGCTCACGTCACGATCCCTGTCGCCGAACGGAGCAGGGAGGAGTTGGGGAAGCAGATCTGGCAGATCTATTGCGAGCGGACTGGAGGGGCAGCGTGAAGACAAGGGTAGGATTTTTGGGAGCCGGCCGCATTGCCCGCGCTTTAGCGGGAGGCCTGCTGCGAGGCGAAAAGGACTCATGGGAACTGGTTGCTTCCACCCGGACCCGGGAGAGCGGGGAGGACTTCGGTAAAGCGATCCCGCAGGCGCGCCTCTATCCGGAGGAGCGCAATCCAGATCTCGTCCGGGAAAGCCAGATCATCTTTCTTTGCGTCAAGCCCCAGGAGGTTTGCGGCATTCTGCGGCAGATCCGGCCGGCGACCGCCGATAAGTGGATCATCTCCGTGGCCGCTGGCATTTCCCTTGCCACAATGGCGGCGGAGCTGGCGCCTTCGGCTCGGATCCTTCGTGCGATGCCCAATCTCCCTTCGCTCCTTGGTCGAGGGGTCACCCCCTACTGCCTTGGTCCGGGCTGGGGCGCGGACGATCGGGAGCGAGCGAAGAAGCTGCTGCAACGGTTTGGCGAGGCCGTCGAGGTCGACGAGAAGCTCTTTCCTCTCCTCACGGTACTCGTCGGTTGCGGGCCCGCTTATTTTTGTGCCTTTCTCGCTCCCTTGTTTCGCTTCGCCGTTGAGTCGGGTCTGCCCGCCCCGGAGGCCCGGCGGATGCTCTTGTCGACCTTTTCCGGAACCGCAGACCTTCTCCAGCAGACGAATCTCGATCCGGTCGAGGCGGTTCGGGAGAGCCGAACGCCGGGAGGAATCACCCATGCGGCCTTGACGATCCTGGAGGAGAGGGAGTGGCAGGAGACGTTGCGGAGAGCCTTGGACGCTGCTTGGAATCGAGCGAAAACCCTGGAAGAGGTGTGAGGGACGTGTCATGGCATTGCAGCACTATATCCGACTCGACGATGCTCTCTGCGCTTATGTGCGCAATCACCACAGCGGCCAGGGAGATCCGGTCTTCCTCGATCTTCGAGAGGAGACGATGCGGCTCGGCGCCGTGGCGGAGATGATGATTCCGGAAGAAGAGGCGAGCCTGCTTTCCCTTTTGGTCGGCGCCATGCGCGTCCAGCGAGCGATCGAGATTGGAACCTTCACTGGGGCGAGCGGCCTCGCGATCGCCCGAGGCTTAACCGTGGGCGGTAAGCTCCTGAGCCTGGATCGAAGCGAAGAGTGGACTCGGATTGCTCGGGCTTTTTGGGGAAGAGCCGGGTTGGACGACCGGATCGAGCTGCGCCTCGGACCGGCCCTTCCCAGCCTGGAAGCGCTCGAGGCGGAGTGGTCCTTCGATTTTGCCTTCGTCGACGCCGACAAGACGGGCTACGATGCGTACTACGAGGCGCTTCTGCCGCGGATGCGACCGGGGGGAGTGATTGTCTTCGATAACATGCTCCGAGAGGGACGGATTCTCGGGAGAGACCTGCGGCGCGATCCCGATACGGAGGCCATCGCCCGCTTGAACGACAAGCTGCGCGAGGATTCGCGCATCGAAGGAGTGCTCCTCCCGATCGCCGATGGAATCTACCTTTGCCGGAAGAAGGAGGGAGAGGCCTCCTTGCCGAATCGCCATTGATATGACAGCTTGGCCTGCCTGTCTCGCAAAGTTCGTACCCGAGGCGAGGCGGGGCGCAGGAGAAAGCTTGTGTGGAGTCGAGGAGTGGCGCGGTGCGACGTAGGAGAGCCATAGCGGGAGCTGCCCCTTTCGGTATGACAGTGCCTGAGTATCTCTCCCTATCGGCCGTTTCCACTCCCCGCTCATCAAACCGAACAGGCGGATTTCCCGCATTCGGCTTCCGGACAAGGTTGGCGCAGGATTATGCCCACGGTAAGCTCCACGTACAGCTCCCGAGGGAGATGAGGTCGAACTTGCCTTCGCTTTCTCCTGCAACGTCATCTGGAGCTTCCGAACACGCAAGGGAGGTTGTAGGCGTACCGCCACTCTCCGTTCTCGCTCCTTCCGACGTTTCCCTTGAACTAAGGCCCCTTCCCTCCCTCGGACTTTCTCCGAACTCACAGGTAGTATGGACCTATCCGACTCCCACCTGGTCCCGCTTCGGCCCCTCGCAGGGCAGCGATCGGTCCGCTCGGGGCCAACCCGAGCTCCCGGCCAGATGGGCCTCCCGTGTTGATGCATCGTCCTTTGCCCGCATGCCCTCGCCCAATACCCCGGCGGCTCTCCCCAGTGCACGTATTGCTCTCCTTCCCAGGGAGACAACGGCCTTCGCTTCTTTCTCACGAGCTCGGCGTCCGCATTGCCGGTTTCGAGGCTTTGTTCAACGTTCACTTTCCTTAGGGCCTGCTTGCTCGCTGACCCGCTTCCCGGGCCTTTTCCCCCAGAGGCTTCGACCGCTGGCGTTACCACCAGTAGCCGCTCCGAGTGCTTCCGGCTGGAGCAATAGTTGCCGGGTGGAGATCACTCCCTCCCCACTGGGCGATGCACCCTTTTCACGGCGCACGAGAAATGGCGGCTAGCCAGTGGGCGGGGAATCGGGAGCGCACTCGTCCTGAGCCAGGTAGATCAGGCAGAGAGCGATGACCGCGAACATCCGGGCGGCGACGCCGAGCACAGGGGATAAGGACCCCCGCCAGAGCTGGAACCATTCGCCCGCCGCAATCAAAAAGAAGAAGAGCCACCCCGCCAGGGCGCACGTGAGGCCGGCCACTGCCCAGGTCTTTGACTTGGAAAACTGCTGGCGGCTTCCCAGCCAAGCGCGGCCGAGTCTTAGGCTTCCAAGGAAACAGAGCAGGGCCGTGGCGAGTTCCCAGGTGACCAGTCCTCCGAAAACGAGTCGCTGGCCGATGGGCGATCGTATGGCACGGAAGCTCAAAGGGGACTCTCCAGGGAGAGTGTCCATGGAAAGGACGTGGACCAGATAGGTCCAATTCGCGGAGGGATCTGCGATGTTGTCGATCGCCGCAAGGAGGAAATAGACGCCGATCAAGAGCAGCAGGATGGTCTTGGAGGTCCGGAGAGCCAGCAGCAGGGAGGACATCGATCTCGGCTTACTTCTCTTTCGCAAAATGGTTGCGGGCTTCTGCGATATCGGCGGCGATCTGTACGCGAAGCTCCTCAAGGCTCCCAAAGCGCTTTTCCGGCCGCAAAAAGTGCCAGTGACTCACCTCCACCTCGATTTCGGAAAGGTCTCCTGCGAAGTCCAAAAGGTGGACTTCGAGAAGCGGACCGGATCCGGGTCCTAAAGTTGGACGCCGGCCGTAGTTGGCTACTGCGATAAACTCTTCGGGGATTCGCGCCCGGCAGGCGTAGACCCCTTCGGGGGGGAGGAGTTGGGTGATCCCCTCCAGGTTAGCCGTGGGGACTCCCAGAAGATGGCCGATGCCGGCTCCGGGCGCTACCTTGCCAACAATCGCATAGCTCCGTCCCAGCCATCGCTCGGCCTCCTCGAACTTTCTCTGCCGAATCGCTTCGCGGATCCGGCTGCTGGCCACACGGCTTCCGTTTTCCAGAAGGGGAGAGACGATCTGCGTCACAAATCCTCGTCTGGAACCGAATTCCTGGAGCCGCTCTACGTTTCCTTTCGCGCCGAAGCCGAAGCGAAAATCTTTTCCGACGACAATGGTCTGCAGGTTGGGAAAGATCCGGAGGATCCCTTGCAGAAAGGCGTCCGGCGAAGACTCCCGAAGCCTCTGGTCGAAAGGAATCACGAGCACCAGTCTTGGGCCGGCAGCGGCCAGGAGAAGGACTTTTTGCGCCGGAGTCGTCAGCCGCGGGGGGGCCGCTTCGGGGCGGATCACCGCGAGAGGATGAGGTTCAAAGGTGAGCACGCCGCACTCCTTCGGGTCGGAGGCACAAGCGAGCAGTTGACGGAGGACTTCTTGATGGCCTCGGTGAACACCGTCGAAGAAGCCGATCGAAAGGTGGCGAATTTCCGGATGGGGAGGGGCTTCAAAGAACGATACGGCCCGAACCCGCCTGGTTGTCTCTGCCATGGAATTCCGGCTCCGTAATCCCCTCTTCCGCCGAGCTACCGGCGCCGAATGCGGGAAACCTCGGGGAGCGACAAGACGTGCGGCAGCAGCTGCTCCGCGCGCTGCATCTGCTCCAGCGCCGAGAAGGAGAGAGCCCGATCCACTGCGAAGTTTCCGGATTGGAGTCGGCGAAGTTCGGCGAGATGGGCCCCGCATCCGAGCGCGAGGCCGATATCATGGCAATAGGTCCTTACGTAAAAGCCCTTGCGGCAAAAAATGTCGAAGCCGAGAAGGGGCGGCTTCCATTCAAGGATCTGGTAGGAGAAGACATGCACCATGCGGGGCGGGCGTTCGACGACCTTTCCTTCCCGCGCCAGCTTGTAGAGAGGTTTGCCGTGGTGCTTGATCGCGGACACCATGGGCGGAACTTGCAGAAACTCCCCGGAAAATTTGGCGAAGACCGCCTCCAACTGATTGAGAGAGAGCGGAGGAACGGGGTGCTCTTCTAGAATTCGGCCGTCGGCGTCCTGCGTGTCGGTGATCTGGCCTAAGCGCATCACGCCACGATAGCGCTTATCTTCGGCCATGAGGAGTTCTTGAATACGCGTGGCCTTGCCGAGAACGAGGACGAGCAGCCCGGTTGCCAGGGGGTCAAGCGTTCCGCAATGGCCAACTTTTCGCAGCCCGAAGCGGCGGCGGAGAAAGTCCACCATATCATGGGATGTGCATCCCTTGGGCTTGTCCAAAAGGAGTACTCCGTCAATTTCCATGGAGAGCACGCTCTGACGAGTTCAGGAAGAGGACCGCAAAAGAGGAAAGAGTTGCTCGACAAGTTGCTTTTCGGCTTCCGCCACGGGCAAAGAAACGCGGGCTCCCGAGGCGTTGCGATGGCCGCCTCCTCCAAAGTGAGCGGCAACGGGACGCACGTCGATGGCGGGAATCGACCGGAGACTGATGCGAGTGAGGTCCGGGCCGATCTCCTCGACCATGAAGGCCACTTGAACGGTCTGCACGAGTTGAAGATAGTTCAGGAAGTTTTCGACCTCGAGTGAAGTCGTGCCTGTTTTTGCGTAGAGGTCGACGGTGAGGCGATAAAAGGCGACTCGATTGTCCGCGGCAAAACGGGTCCGGTTGAGGATCTCCCGCAGCAGGTCGAAGCGGTTGCGCGAAAAGTTCCGGAAGGTACGCCAGGAAAGCATTTCCGGATCGGCCCCCGAACGGATCAAGGTCGCAGCAAGCTCCAGGGTTTCCGGGCGGAGCGGCCGGAAGGAGAAGGAATTGGTATCGGTCAGGATGCCGACGTACAAAGCAGCCGCCGCTTCGGCGTACAGGGGAAGACCGAGATCGAGAGCCATTCGGGCGATCATTTCCGCAGTCGCCAGCGCGCGCGAATCGATCCAGTTGATCGCGGCGTATCCCGGATTATCCGGATGATGGTCGATATTGGCATCCGTCCGGACTCCCCAGCCCAGGAAGCTTGCTCCGAGCCGCTCCTGGGTCGAGCAGTCGACGGCGACGACTTTCCAAGAGCCGGGAGGCCGTTCGACCGGAGTTTTGTCGACGGGAACAGAGCCCGCGAGATAGGCATAGAACTCGTTCGGCCCGTCTTCATTGAAGACGCGCACCTCTTTCCCTATGGCCTTTAAAATCAGGGCTAAGCCGATCGAGCTTCCGAAGGCATCCCCATCGGGACGAACGTGGGAAAGGACGAGGAAATGGTTGGTTTCTTGAAACAACTCCGCCAGCTTGCGTAGCGACTCGGGCATCGGCTTTCTGTTGCACAGGGAACGCTGCGACGGCAAGCTTCTCTTGTTTCGGCGTCTTCCCGGAAGGCGGGAGGAGAAGGTCTATGGGCGCATTTGGACGCAGGGTGAGAAGGTCCCTGCTTCGGCTGTTGGACCTCTTGGTCTTTGTCGCGTTCTGTGTGAGCATCGTTCTGTTGATTCGGCGTCATCTCGGTCAGAAGGAGAAGATCGTGGTGGAGGCGCGCAAAGGACCGCTGTGGGAGATTTTGCCGACCAGCGGACCCCGCACTGACCGAAGCAATCCCTGATTCCGAAAATCGCGAAAAACCAAGCCGTTTCTCGTTTTCCGAATTGGAACGGTTGGCGTCGATTCGATTATGATTTATCCTTGTGACTGGGCCGCCGGGTCGGTATAGGGTATACGGATTCGCGGCGGGAAGAGAAAGGGAGGGATCATGCGTATCGGAAAAAGCATTTTGTGCGGGGCGCTCCTGCTCTGCGCCGGAATGATGGGTCTTCGGGCCGAGGAAAAGCAAGAGGTCACGGTCAAAGGGGAGCTTGTGGATCTCTACTGCTATCTCGATCATGGTGCGGCCGGGGATAAGCATTCGAGTTGCGCCAGGAAATGCATCAACTTGGGATTGCCGGTCGGACTCAAGGGGGACGATGGCAAGCTCTATATGCTCACTGGAGAGCATAAGCCGCTAAAAGCCGCCGAGATTCCTAAGACGGAAAAGGTTACCGTCAAGGGAAAGCTGGTCAGCGCCGAGGGTTACAACCTCATCGAAGGCGCCGAATTCGAGCCCTAGGTCTCTCGGCGATTTCCGGGCTGCTGGATCCATGCTCCGTTTCTCGAGAGAGAACAGAGCAGGGAGGAGAGAAGTCGTCTGAAATCCAGTGGGAGGCCGGGTCGAGGCAGGGCGCTTGACGCGGCTGGGCGAGATTTTGGTGAACGATCGTGCGGTCTAGCGGAACTGGAACTAGCGACCCTACCTGCGGGAGCAGGGCGCAGTCGTGAACGAATTCCGCGAATTCTTGGACACGCTCAAGCAGCCGGAGTACGTACATGTCCTCCTCCATCCCATCCCGGTATACGGGCTTGCCACGGCATTGGCCGCTTATCTCGCAGGCTTGGCCTTTAAAAGCCGCGCAACGCAAGTCGTGGCTCTCGCGCTCATCATCCTAACCTCCGCCTCCGGCTGGGTCGTGCAGTATTACGGCGAGGAGGGGACGGATCGGGTGGAGACGATGGTCACGCCGAAGCAAAAGGCTTGGTTGGAGGTCCACGAAGAGCGCGGAGAACGAACCGTATGGATGCTTTACGGAACCGGAGCCATTGCGGCGGTGACCTTGCTCTCCTCCGCTCTCTTCCCTAAGGGACTGAGCTTCCTTGCCTCCGCGACCGTGCTGACGGCGGCTGCCGCGCTCTTTTTGGGCCTCTGGACGGGGCATGCGGGAGGCCAGATTCGCCATAAGGAATTCTATCAGGGACCACCTCCGGAGGCCGAAAAGAAGTCCCGTATCCAAAAGCGCTCGCCGCTTACGCCGGAGACGGCGGCTCCTCCTCACGAGAGCCCCGGCCTCCCGGTCGAGCCGGAGCCGCTGCAGCAAGAACCTGCTTCGTCCGAAGAGAAACTGCCGCAATGAGACATGCCGGCTAGCAGCCTGTCGGACTTTCCTTTTTCCTCTGGAATATGGTAAAAGAGGGCATGGCTGAGCGATTTGTGATGGTGGATCGGATGACCCCAATGCTTTTGCCCGAGGACATGCGGGATTGGGTGAGGGAAGACGACTTGGTGCATTTTGTCATCGAGGCGGTGGAGAAGATGGATCTGCGGGGATTTCGAGTCAACGTGCGCGGGACGGGGGACGCGCAATATCCGCCGGCGATGATGCTCTCGCTTTTGATTTATTGCTACGCCAACGGAATCTTTTCGAGTGGACGGATCGAGGCGGCGACGTGGCGGGATGTGGCGGTTCGTTACCTTTGTGCGAACACCCATCCGGATCACGACACGATCTGCCGGTTTCGGCGGGAGAACTTTGCCGCGGTGGCGGACTGCTTTTTGAAGGCGTTGGCGCTGGCGCGGGAGATGAAGCTTTTGAAGGTAGGGGTGGTGAGCGTGGACGGAACCAAGATTCGGGCCAACGCGAGCAAGCATCGCAATGTGACTTGCAAGCGGGCCGGAGAACTGGCGGAGCTTCTGCGGGCGGATGTGGCTGAGCTCTTGGAGAAGGCGGAGGACGCGGACCGTAGAGGCGAAGCGGATCCTGGCAAGTTGCCGGAGGAGATTGGTCGGCGGCAGCGGCTCAAGGCAAAACTGGAGGGAGCGCAACGCCGGCTGGAGGAGCGGGCCAAGGAGCGAGCGGAACGGGAGCGTGCGGATTACGAACGAAAGGTAGAAGAACGGGAAGGTCGCAAGGGGAGTGCCAAAGGCCGGCACATCCAGCTTCCGGAGGAGAAGCCTGGGGCGGAGGAGCAAGGCAACCTGACCGATCCCGAGAGCCGGCTGATGCGCAAGAGCCGAAACGAAGCCTTTGAACAGAGCTACAACGCGCAGGCGGCAATGGATGCGGAAGGGAGTGCCTTGGTGCTTTCGGCTCGGGTGAGCGTCTGCGCCAGCGACAGCGGCGAGTTGGAAGGCGACGTGCGGGCCATTCCTGCGGAGGTCGGTCGGGTCCGTGCGGTACTGGCGGACACCGGTTATGCCAATGGCGAACAGGTCGAGGCTCTGCAGGCGGAAGGAATCGAAGTCTACTGTGCGATGAGGGCCGAAGCTCTGGAGTGTCGCCGGCGATACGAGTTCCGGCCAGCCGATCGTCGCCGGGAGAAGCCCGTTGCGCATACCGCCCCGTGGAGGCGCAAGATGACCGAAAAGCTCGCCAGCCCGGAAGGTCGCCGCCTCCACGCTCGACGAAAGCAGACCGTCGAACCGGTCTTCGGCGTCATCAAATCGGTGATGGGCTTCCGAGCGTTTCGGCTCCGCGGGCAAGCCAAAGTCCAGGGCGAATGGTCGTTGGTCTGCTTGGCGTACAACTTCAAGCGCCTTTGGAAGCTGATGGGAGCACGCCACCCCGGTTCCCCGATGGTCGGATCCCCATGGTCGCTCTGCGCCAGACCGGCCGTCGCATTATCCTGGCCTTTACAGATTCCGAGACAATCGTTCCCTGTGCCGCATCGGACTGCCGGCGCATCATGGGGAGTTCTCGCGCTAAGTCTAAGTACGACGGGCTGCTAGTCGGCGGCCAAGAGACCGGAGGCGATCCGGTAGGCCGAAGTGGCAGCCGTATGGAGGAGCGGGGAGGGTTCGGCGGTGAAACAGAAGGCAATGCCTTCTTCCAGGCTAATTCTGAGAAGGCGCTCCAGCAGGGCCTCTCGAGGCAGGCGGGGCAGTCCTTCTAACGGGCGCTCCAGAAGAAGGAGTCGAGGCCTCGGCGCAAGCGCGCAACCGAGGGCAAGCCAGCGCCGCTCGACCGGGGAGAGCCTCCCGGCCTCTACCGAAAGGGATTCTTCCAGCGGCAGGAAGGGGAAGATCCAGAGGGGAAGCGAGGAGCCGGCGGAGCGGCGAAGATTCTCCTCCACCGACTTTGCGGCATCATAACCTTCTTCGGGCGCGAGCAGCGAAAGCCCCTGCTCCCTCGCCCAGCCTGGCGCAGAGCGGCCGAGTTCCCGATCGAGGAAGAAGACGCTGCCGCTCTCCACGCGGCGATTCCCCGCGAGCGTCTCCAAGAGAGCTCGAGTCAGAATCGGCGGCCCGTCTTGCCCTGTCGCGAGAATGGCGACGAGGGAGGAGGAAGGGACAATCAGGTCCGGGACGCGGAGCGGAGGCAGCGGCGGGAGGGAGAGGACAAGGTTGTGCGCGCAAAGCAGAGGGGCGTCTCCTCGATCGGGCGAGCGAGGCATTCCGTTGTCCTATTCTCCCTCCGATCGGACGGGAACGAGCGTCGATGGCATCTGTTTCCCGAGAAAGTTCCTCCAAGAAAAACCCTTTTGACGCCGGACGGTTGCTTGCGCAAGATCCTTTCCACAATGAACGGGACCGTCGCACCGTCGGGAAAAGTGAATCTCCGAACTCCGGAAGTCATGAACCTCGTCCAGGCGGAGGTGGAGAAACACTACCGAAGCCCTCTGGTCGAATATCTCCAGGGAACAGGAGGATGCTTGTCCGCTGGGGGCTTGACGGTGCGTCTGGCCAAGGCATTCGGCTTTTGCTACGGGGTCGAGCGGGCGATCGATCTGGCCTATGCGACCACCAAGGTGTTTCGAGGTCGGCGCATTTTTCTCCTGGGCGAGATCATTCACAATCCGGAGGTGAACGACCAGTTGACGGCCCTGGGAATCCAACGTCTTCAAGAACTCGGGGGAGAGTCGGATCTCGACAATCTCGATGTTTCGGATGTCGTCATCGTTCCCGCTTTTGGGGCGCAGGTGAAGACGATGGCGCGCATCGCCAAGATCGGCTGCCAGATCGTCGATACGACTTGCGGAGACGTGATGACGGTCTGGAAGCGGGTCCGGCAGTATCGCCGGGAGGGAGTGACCTCGATCATTCATGGAAAGGCCTGGCACGAGGAGACCAAGGCGACCGCTTCTCGGGCCGTGGGAGAGGATGGGAGTGGCCACTATCTGGTCGTATACGATCTCGCCGACACCGATCTCGTCTGCGACTACATCCGCAAGGGAGGAAACAAGGCGGATTTCCTTCGCAGGTTCCAAGGGGCCATCTCTCCGAATTTCGATCCCGATATCCATTTGAAGTTTGTCGGGGTGGCGAATCAGACCACGATGATGCGTGGGGAGACCGAAGAAGTGCAGCGGCGCATCCGTCAAGCGATCGTCGATCGCTATGGATCGGAGAGGCTTCTAGAGCATTTTCGCTTTTTCGACACCATCTGCGGAGCGACTCAGGAGAGACAGGACGCCCTGCGCGAGATGCTCGATCAGCGAAAACTCGATCTTTTGATCGTTGTGGGCGGCTACAATAGCAGTAATACGAGCCACTTAGCAGAAATGGGAGAGAGTAGGCTCCCGACCTATTTTCTTAAGAACGCGGAAAAGATCGTCTCTGTCTCACAAATTCAACATTGGGATTTGCATAAGGGGTGTGAGGTGCTCACCGATGGCTGGCTGCCTGATGGCAATGTGGAGATCGGCATTACGGCCGGTGCCTCCTGCCCCAACAACCTGATCGAAGAAACGATCCGGCGCCTGTATGAGTTGCGCGAGGTCGACGTTGCGGCGATCCTGCCGGTCCATGCCGGCTAGGAGCGCGCTCTTCGCCGAAAAGAGAAACGAAGGAAGACGAATGAGTATGGTCCTGACGGTGGAGAAGGCTCCGGAGCATGGCGATTGCGTGATCTTCGTGCGTCCGGGCGAATTTACCAGAGAAGGAGTGTCTCCAGAGGAGTTCGAAGGCGCCAAGCTTTCCACCCTGATTTGGCGAGAGGCGGGACGACGGATTGCCTATGTCGGACTGGGAGCCGGACCCGTTACGGCCGATCTAGTGCGGAAGGCCGCGGGCACCGGAGTCAAGCTTCTTCGGAAACTGGGCGGAGAGGAGATTCATATCGACTGTGCGGAGTATCCCGAATTGGCCGGGTTCGCGGTCGAAGGCGGCTTGCTCGCCGCCTACCGGTTTGAAGATTTTCGAATGCCCGACGCTCGCAAGAAATCGACCTTGCGGACGATCACGGTGGCAGTCGGCAAGGGAGAGGGAGAGTCTCGTTCGGAGGTCGAGCGGTCAACGATCGTGGCGGAGGCGGTTAATTATGTTCGCCAGATCGGGAATCAGCCGGCCAACGTCATCACGCCTGCGGCTTTGGCGGAGAAGGCCCGGGAGCTTGCCGCCGAGTGCCATCTCCAATGCCATGTCTTAGGTCCAAAGGAGTTGGAGGACGGCGGATTCGGCGGAATTCTCGCGGTGGGAAAGGGATCGGACAACCCTCCCAGGTTGATCGTCCTCGAGCACCGGCCGACGGATGGCAAGCCGATCGTCATCGTCGGAAAAGCGGTCACGTTCGACTCCGGTGGGATATCTATCAAGCCCGGAGAGCACATGGACGAGATGAAGTTCGATAAAATGGGCGGCTGTGCCGTCTTGGGAATTTTGCGGGCGGCGAGTCGGCTCGGTCTGCCCGTGCCGCTTGTCGGTGTCGTGGCTAGTGCCGAGAACATGCCGAGCGCTCGCGCCTATCGTCCTGGGGACGTGATCCGCAGCTACAGCGGCAAAACCATCGAGGTGCTGAACACCGATGCCGAAGGAAGAATCCTCTTGGCGGATGCGGTCGGCTATGCCGTGAAGCACTTTGATCCTCGGCTTCTTTTCGATCTCGCGACATTGACGGGTGCCTGTATCGTTGCCCTGGGTCGCAACCGGGCAGGCGTCTTCACTTCAAACCCGGACCTTCGGGACCAACTCTGGGGGCTCGGGGAAATGGCGGGAGAGCCCGTCTGGCCTCTGCCGCTGGGAGAAGAGTTTGAGGAAGCCATTCAAAGCGATCTGGCGCTGGTGAAGAACGTATCCGGCACCCGGGAGGGAGGAGGTTCGGTGGGAGCCGCCTTTATCCAGCACTGGGTAGGAAAGGCACCATGGGTCCATCTCGACATCGCGGGACCGGCTTGGGTCAGCCGGGAGCTTCCCTATCTGGAAAAAGGGGTGACCGGATTCGGCGTGCGCTTGTTGACCCGCTATCTTCTTTCCCTTGCGACTCAAGGGCCGAAGCCATGAGATTTCGCCAGCCTGAGGCACGGCGCTGCTTCCGGCTGCTTCTCCTCGCGTTGGGAGTCCTTCTCTTGGGCGCGACAGTGGCGCGGGTTCACTCGGCAGTGCGGGAAGTTCGCACCTGGGCGATCGGGCCGGGAAGGATCCAGAGGGCTTACGAGGCTCTCCCTTGTAGGGACGGTGGCCTCTGGCTGCTTGCGTCCCCGGTCCGGGAGGAGGGAGACCGAAGATCTCGCGCCGAGCTGAGTCGATGGGAGGCGGGAGGACGTCTCCTCTGGGCGAGGACGATCGTCGATCCCGTCCCGATCGAAATTCGGTTTCACCTGGTTTCCGAGCCAGGGGGGGAGGTGGTCGTTGCGGGCCAATCCGGCGGCTCTTTCCGGATGTGGCGATTTTCCGAAGAGGGAGAACTGCTTTGGGGCCAGCGGCTGGTCGCCGATCCGGCGAACGCGAACGAAGTCGTGACCGCAGATGGAAAAGGAGGGCTCTACATCTGCCTGCATCAGCCTCCGGCCGGAAGAGTGCGATCCGACCGACCCGAGATCAGCGAAGGGGCAACCCGAATCTTTCATTATTCGGAGAAGGGGAGCCTCTTGCGGAGCTACACGTTCGATGCGGTGCCCCAAGCTCGGCAACCCGGAGCACGTTGGCTGCCGTCGGGCCCTCTCGGGATCCAAAATCCCATAGGAATGGCTGCCTATCCGACCGGGGGAATTGCCGTCGCCGGCTATTACGCGGGTCTTTCGGGCGTCCCACCCGGCGCATCCCAGGGAGTCTCCCAGGCGCGACTCGACTACGGCTGGCTGTCCTCTGGAGGGCTAGGGGGGCCGGAGGTGAAGATCTTCGTCGATCGGTGGGACGAGTCGGGACAGCGGCTCTGGACACGCCTCCTTGGCAGGATGTGGAACACTCTGGCCTTTGCCGTGGCGACTTCGCCCAATGGGGAAGTCGCCGTTGCCGGGAGCAGCGAATGGGGCGCTTGCTCGGCCGGGCGTCCGCTTCGGCCGGGCGGACTTCGGCTCTTTGTGGCTGCCTTTGGCAGCGATCGGGCCGCTCCCGGGTGGTGTCGGGAAATCGCGGAGAACCTTTCGATTGGACCGATGGCGCTCTGCTATGGAGCCGATGGCGGACTCTGGGTGTTGGGAGAAGCTAAGGGGCCGCTGATTTCGAGCGAGCCACTCTCTCTAGGAGGAAGAGTGTTCCTGGCCAAGCTGGACTCTGCGGGCCGTCCGCAATGGAGACATCAGCTCGGAGACGGAACGAGCCGGCCATTTGCTCACATCGAACGCGGTCCGGAAGGCCATCGGGCCATAGCGTGGGCAACGGCTGCGCTGGGAAGCCGATACCGATCGCAGGAAGGGGAAATCGTTTCGGTCGGCCTTTTTCCCGAGGCACTGCCATGAGGGCTCGCCCGAAGGCGTTGGCGCGCGGGACGACCGGCAGAGATTCCGCATGAGGGACTTCCCGCTCTTCCCTGTTTTTGATGCGCGGACCGCAGAACAAAATCCGATTGACGGCCTGCGGCGGTCAATCCACGATTTATTGTTTCCCTGTCAGGGGGGATGGTTTGTCCTGACGGAGAAAGGTTCCTGTAGCGTTTCGAGTTTCAATCTATTTCGGTATGGAGTGGTGTTTCACCCATGATTCAGCATCGAGTAACCATTCCGATTCAGAGCAAGGGGAATGTGGGGAAGTCGACGGATGCGATCGCCCGGTTGGGATGGATGTCCTCACGAGGGTTCGCCTGGCAGGCTTTCGATCTGGATTCGGACAACCGAACCCTGTCGAAGGCGGTGCCGGGGGTTCGGATGGTCGAGCTTTCCGAAGAACCGGAAACCGACCTAATCCGCCTCTTTCGCAGCGTTGGTGCGGCACCTCTTACCTTGATCGACCCACGAGCTCACCTTTCGCGCCTTTTGCTTCGCTCCCTGGAAGCAATCCGATTTTTTCAGTACGGCGACCGGGAACCGGACACCCGGGTGACGATTCTCTTCTTCCCGATGGACGATCTCGCGGTGATGGACGAGATCGCGGAGGTGGTGGAACGGGTGGGGAGTCAAGTGGATTACCTGGTGGTGCGAAATCGCGCTCGGATTCCCCGGATCCGCATGTACGAGGGGAGCGAACTGGAGAAAGAGCTGCTTTCCCTCGGAGCTTCCACGCTTGATCTGCCGCCGCTGCTCACCGACACCAAGGAGGCCCTCGCGGCTCTCGAGATCGGCTTGCAGCGGGCCGTTACCCCGGTGCAGGCCGTTGTCGATCCTGCAGTGAAGCTGGACCTGATCCACCGCGTAATCCTGGAAGACTGGTTGCGGTTGCTCTTTAGCCGATATGAGGGTGCCGCCGATTTTCTACTCGCGGAGGAAGAGGCGGAACAGATTAAGCGAACCGCTGTTCCGTTGCCCGGTTCGGAGGGGCGAAGAGCGGAGTGGCGGCGGGGAGGGAAGGTAAACCTGCAGAATCTCCTATGAGCAATGCGCCGGAGGTGGCCGAGCGGGAGGATCCGCATTGGTATTGGAAGGCTGCGATCGCTCATCTCCCGCCGGAAAAGCAGGGAGCTGCTTGGGAGTGGTATCGCTCCCGTTCGGAGCCAGCTCAGGCTTTCGACAGCCTCAGCGGACTACTGCTTCTGCTCGAGGCAAATGCGGCCTACTTGGAGCGGGTGCCGCGCGCGGTGCAGGAGCTTTTGGAAAACGCGTCGAAAGTTTCCGATGGGAATTCCCCCAGCCGCGCGGACTTGGAGCAATTCCTCGGATATTTTCACCACTACGCAACACAGCTGCAGGATCTGTTAGCCTCCGCCACCCAACAATGGCAGAATGGCTTACGCAGCGAGACAACGCAGCTCAGCACTCTTGGTTCCCAGATTAGCGAGCAGATGCAGCAGTCCGTGGCGCAGTTGGCGGATCTTCTGGGTTCGGTCCCCAAAAATTGGCACGAGAGGTTGCAGCGCGAGACCAAGCAGATCTCCTCTCTCGTTGCTCAGATCACCGAGCAGAGTCAATCGCTACAAAGGCGGCTCACGGGTCTTCGCGCGTGGGCGGTCGGCTTGTTGTTGGCGATCGGTTTCTTTTCCGGATGCTCCGCTATCCTGCTCTTGCGTCTTCTTATGCCGAAATTCTTCGGCATTTGACGTCAAGGCGCGCTTCGGCGCAGGCGCAGCCGGGAGAAGGCAAGGTCGATCCCTCCGAGGGAGTCGGCTCTGCCTCGCCTCGGCAACAACGAACTTTGTGGAACATGGAGGTTAGATATCGAAGCTCAGTGCATGATTGGCAGTCAGCCGTAGTTGATCCTCATTCTCGACGAGGTCGGAAAGAGAAGTCCGATCGACCACCTCGCAAATCTGGTGCCTCACTTCCATCATGACAACCCGTATCGGGCATGTCTCCTCGTCGGGGCAGTCGTCGCAGGCCGCATAAGCGCTCCGGCTGACGCAGCGAACGGGAGCAAGCGGCCCGTCCATCAAGCGAATGATCTGGCCGACAAGGATCTGATCCGCCGGCTCGGCAAGTTGGTAGCCCCCACCTTTGCCTCGACGACTTTCCAAGACGCCTTTGTTTTTGAGCTCGAGCAGGATCGATTCCAGAAACTTTTTCGGAATCCGCTCCTTCAGGGCGATCTCTCCGATGAGAATGGCTCCCTTCCCGCGGGCCCGCGCTAAGTAAACCAGAGCGCGCAAGGCATATTTGCTTCTTCGGGTAAGAACCATTTTTCCGGGTAGGCGATCGGAAGAATATACAAAATCGGAACGGGGCAGGGGGAGAGAAAAGGGCAATAACCCGCCTGTCTCACAAAGTTCGCAGGAGCAAGCTTGGGAGAAGGCAGGTTAGCTAGCCGCCATTTCTCGTGCGCCGTGAAAAGGGTGCATCGCCCAGTGGGGAGGGAGTGATCTCCACCCGGCAACGATTGCTCCAGCCGGAAGCACTCGGAGCGGCTACTGGTGGTAACGCC
>NZ_KB901875.1:1356139-1359606 GCF_000379365.1 Verrucomicrobium sp. 3C
TCTTGCCTCCTCGGTCCTGCGCTTCCTGCTCGTTGTTCGTGGTCACTTCCCTTTCCATTTTCATCTCCTTCTACTTCGGTTGTGACCCACACACAAATTTTCGGATAGGCTCTCGGAAGCTCCAGATGACGTTGCAGGAGAAAGCGAAGGCAAGTTCGACCTCATCTCCCTCGGGAGATGTACGCGGAGCTTACCGTGGGCATAATCCTGCGCCAACCTTGTCCGGAAGCCGAATGCGGGAAATCCGCCTGTTCGGTTTGATGAGCGGGGAGTGGAAACGGCCGATAGGGAGAGATACTCAGGCACTGTCATACCGAAAGGAGCAGCTCCCTCTATGGCTCTCCTGAGGTGCTCCCAGTACGTCCGACCAATGGAAGCGGTTTTTAGACTAATTTTTGAGCGTCTCTTCCTTCCCTATTTTGAATCGTGAGGGGCTGGAAGCAACGAGCCGTTGCCAGTCCCCTCCCGGTTCGTTCTTGGGGTTTCTTCCAATACCTCTAAGGGCGTCCGGTAATCAAGGCCCTGATGCAGCCGCTCCCTGTTGTAGAACCGGAAGTAGTCGTCCAGGCCCGCCCGGGCCTCAGGCAGGTTGCCGTAGTTCCGGAGGTAAATATCCTCATACTTCACCGTCCGCCAGAGCCGCTCGACCATTACATTGTCCAAGGCTCGTCCACGCCCATCATGACTGACCGCCATCCCCGCCGCTTGCACGGCACTGGTCCACTCGGAACTGGTGAACTGACTCCCCTGATCGCTGTTGACGATCTGCGCCGAGCAGCCCGCTCGGGCCAATGCCGCCTCCAGGNCGCGCAAGCAATGCAGCGTCTCCAGGCTCGGTGCNAGTTCCCAAGCCAGCACGTAGCGGNTGAACCATTCGAGCANCGCCACCAGGAACGCAAAGCCGCCACGCAGCCGCACATACGTTATGTCAATAGCCCAGACCTGATGCGGTCGCTCAATCGNCAGNCCGCGCAGCAAATACGGAAAGACGCTTTGCCCGAATGCCGACAGGCTCAATCGCGGCTTCGGATAGACCGCCAGCAACCCCATCTGCCGCAACAAACGCCGCACCCGCTTGGGATTCACGGTGGAGCCTTCGCGCCGCAGCGCCTCGGTCATCCGCCGCACTCCGTAGAACGGATGCGCCGTGTAAAGCCCGTCCAGGCGATGACACAACGCGATCTCCTCGGCATCCGGACCCACCGGCTGGTAGTAAAGCCCGCTGCGGTCCAGCCCGAGCAACTCGCATTGGCGGCGCACGGATAGCTTCCCTCGACTGTCAATCATGGCGCGACGAGCCTCAAGTGAGAGGGCCGAACTTTTTTTTAAGCCAGCGGTTTTCCACCTCCAGCCGTCCAATCTGCTCGAAGAGCTCCCGCTCCCGCGACTCGACGGCTTGGGTCTCGCGTTCCAGCCGCCGGCCAAAGAATCCGGGCAAAGCCAGCAGCGCTTGCTTTTTCCAGTGCCCGACCACGACCGGATGCACCCCAAATTCCGTGCTCAATTGGTTGGTCGTTTTGTCCTCGCGCAGCGCCGCGACGACCACCTTGGCCTTGAACTCCGCGCTGTGCCGGCGACGCGTCCGCTTGCTTGTCTTCTCTATCATTCCAGTGGCTTCCTTTTCTTAGCTTAACCACTGGTCGGATTTTTAGGGAGCACTTCACTCCTACGTCGCACCGCGCCACTCCTCGACTCCACACAAGCCTTCTCCTGCGGCTTGTACAATGGGCTCGTCTGCTTCGTTGGGCTTGGTTTTCCATCCTTGCAGTATGTCGTCATACAGCTTCGGTGGAAAACCGGCGCCGCGCCTCGAATCCAAGGCCATTTGCGGCGCCTCGGCTACGAAATTTGTGAGAAATGGCGGCTAAGGAAGAAAGCCCTCGACTTCCTCCAGGCTCTCACGTTGATAGTCCCTCGGAGCTTCAAAAAGATCTGGAGTCGGTTCCCTCCAGAGTTGGTTCACCAGCCTAAGCCTCCCCTCATCGCCGTTGTCGTGTCGCCAGGACATTTCCTGCGGGATGCCGGCGTCCTCGGGAAGAGAGAGCCAGATTGCCAAGGCTGGTTCGGGCCAGGCTTCCCGGGCCAGGAGAAAGTGGAAAATTTGGGAGAGCGTCTTCACCTGCTGCGCTGCGGCAATCAGGAGGAGGCGGTGGTCTGCTTCGGATCGATCGGCCAGGATCTCTGCTTCCTCACCGGTTTCCGCACGTCCGATCCAGCGCGACTCCCTGTCTGGGGCCCGAACCCAGGAGAAGCGGGCAAGGTCGTGAAAGACATGGGCTCGAGCGGGAAGGGTGGGCGGCGTGAATGGGACGAGGGTCGGATCTTCTTGGAAGGGATCGGAATGGAGACGCCATCCGTTTTCCCTGCTGGCCTTTGTATTCGCGCGGATGGTGGGCCAGTCGAACGCCCAGAAATGAGCATCCAGATGTTCCAGTCCAAGAAAGGATTGGAGTTCCACGTTGTAGATCAGAGAAAAAAGGTTGGCTGGCTGATCGATGCGGATATAGGGACCCCGACGGAGCAGCGCGAGGCGCTCTTCCTTCCGATCGGATTTCCAGAGGAAGTCCAGGCGAAAGCCGTCCGCGCTTCCCGTGTAGACGCCGGCGCAGAAGAAAGAGAAAAGCAGAGCACAGAGTCGACTTAGCCGAAAGCTCATCGAGCAAAGCGAGCTAGTCGCCATTTCTCACGAATTTCGTAGCCGAGGCGCCGCAAATGGGCTTGGATGCGAGGCGCGGCGCCGCTTTTCCCCCGGAACTGTATGAGGACATACTATGCAAGGATGGAAAACCAAGCCCAACGAAGCAGACAAGCCCATTTCGCAAGCCCCAGGAGAACGCTTGAGAGAAATGGCGGCTAATCTCGGGCCGAGCAAGGCCGTTCCGATGCGGATCATCGTCCTTCCCTTCTTCGATCACGATCGTGAAGAACCCGTGTAGTTCCAAGCTCGGAAGGCCCTTGGCTCTTCGCGTGAGCCTCTTGGTTCCATCCAGAGGATGCGGAATTGGTTTCTTTCGCCGGAAAGGTTCACTTGCCTGCACGACGGAATCGTTTTTCCCAGCGTCATTGCTCCTCGGAAAAGAGTCGCAGCAAACTCCAACGAATCGACCGATTGCCCCCAGTCGAATCGATGTGCTGCGGCATGGGCCTTATCTTTTTGCCGATGGCCGATGAAAGTTTTCCGCCCGTCTTTCTCGTGCGCCGTGAAAAGGGTGCATCGCCCAGTGGGGAGGGAGTGATCTCCACCCGGCAACGATTGCTCCAGCCGGAAGCACTCGGAGCGGCTACTGGTGGTAACGCCAGCGGTCGAAGCCTCTGGGGGAAAAGGCCCGGGAAGCGGGTCAGCGAGCAAGCAGGCCCTAAGGCAAGTGAACGCTGAACAAAGCCTCGAAACGGGCAATGCGGACGCCGAGCTCGTGAGAGAGAAGCGAAGGCCGTTGTCTTCCTCGGAAGGAGAGCAAATCGATGCA
>NZ_KB901875.1:1359706-1360005 GCF_000379365.1 Verrucomicrobium sp. 3C
CATGAATCAGGAGGGTTTAAGTCCCTCCGGCGCTCGAATGAGGGGCGCCGTATCCAAAAGCGGGGGTAATGCCTCGCTGGCCACCGGCGTAAGTCGGTGGAGGACAGGGTGTCCGGAGCGATCCGGAATCCGAAGGTTTGAGGAGAAGTATCGGGCTGTAATCAATGAGGACAACCTCGAGGATGAACAGGTCGGCCAAAGATGGGGCAAGGTCGAGCCCGTAGTATGGGGGCGAAGGCGTTACTCATTCACCCATCGTACCAAGGTGTTTGCTGGCGGCACGATACGGAAGATTCATG
>NZ_KB901875.1:1360105-1360749 GCF_000379365.1 Verrucomicrobium sp. 3C
CATGAATCAGGAGGGTTTAAGTCCCTCCGGCGCTTGAATGAGGGGCGCCGTATCCAAAAGCGGGGGTATTGCCTCGCTGGGCACCGGCGTAAGTCGGTGGAGGACAGGGTGTCCGGAGCGATCCGGAATCCGAAGGGTTTGAGGAGAAGTATTGGGCTGTAATCAATGAGGGCAACCTCGAGGATGAACAGGTCGGCCAAAGATGGGGCAAGGTCGAGCCCGTAGTATGGAGGCGAAGGCGTTACTCATTCACCCATCGTACCAAGGTGTTTGCTGGCGGCACGATACGGAAGATTCATGTGTGACCCCAGGAGACCTGACTGTGTCCCGGCCAACAACCGGGTAAGCGACCCTATAAGCGCAAGCGAAGTGGGAAGCGAGGCACAGCCAGGAGTCGGAGAACGTAATAGTACCGGAAGCGCGAGACGAACAACTCGCGTGACCAGCAATGGCGGACTGCGAGTGGTCCGAGGAAGGACGTTCGTGAAAGGATCGAGACAGGATACATCGAGATAGGTGAGCAAGAAGCGTGAAGATGGAAAGTTCCCTATGTGAAAAACCCGAACGTCACGCTTCGAGGAGACTATCCGATCATCTGGTTCTCGAAGGTCGGGAGCAGAAGGTCCACTCTCGCTTATACCCTC
>NZ_KB901875.1:1360849-1523816 GCF_000379365.1 Verrucomicrobium sp. 3C
GGAAATCCGCCTGTTCGGTTTGATGAGCGGGGAGTGGAAACGGCCGATAGGGAGAGATACTCAGGCACTGTCATACCGAAAGGGGCAGCTCCCGCTATGGCTCTCCTACGTCGCACCGCGCCACTCCTCGACTCCACAAGTAGGTTCATGAAATTGACAGGGTATTAGTTTTGTTTAAGACTCCATCAATGCAATTGGAGACCCTAAAGGTCTTTCGAGATCTTGTCGATTCCCGCAGCTTCAGCAAAGCTGCGCAATCGAATTCCATTTCGCAATCGGCCGTCAGCCAACAAATCCGCGGATTGGAGGAGCGCTTTCGGCTACCGCTGTTGGAGCGGGGCGGCGGGAGGCGCATCGGCCTCACCCCCGAGGGGGGGCTTGTATACCAGACGGCGAAGGAGATCGTCGCTCTCTACGAAGCGCTGCAGAACCGGATCGCGGAGGTACGAAATCGGATTTCCGGCACGATTCGGGTGTCGACGATTTATAGCGTGGGACTCTACGAACTGCCTCCCTATCTCAAGAACTTTCTCCGCGAATATCCCGAAGTCAATGTTCGTGTGGAGTATCGTCACTCGCAGCAGGTCTATGAAGACGTTGCCGACGGAAGCTGCGATGTGGGAATCGTTGCGTTTGCCGTTGTGCGTAAAGGCATGAAGGCCATATCGTTCCAAAAGGACCGCCTGGTTTTCATTTGCCATTCCCAGCATCCTCTGGCTAAGAGGAAGGAGGTAGGACTGGAAGAAGTAGCCCGGCAGGGGTTCGTCGGTTTTACCTCGGATATGCCGACCCGCAAGGGGATCGATCAGCTCTTCCGGGATCGCAAACTCGAAATTCGACCGGTGATGGAGTTCGACAACATCGAAACGGTGAAACGGGCGGTGGAGATCGACATCGGGGTGTCGATCGTTCCCGCCGCGACCGTAGCACAAGAGCTTCTCAATGGATCGCTCGCGGCAGTGGAGATCGCCGGCGAGCCCTGCTACCGGCCAATTTCCCTGCTTTACAAGGCGGGCAGAGTCCTTTCGCCCGCGGTGAAGCGATTTCTTGAGACTTTGCAGGATGAGCCGGCGGAGGGGCCAGGCGATTCCGCGCCGGCGAAGGCTGTGGGCGAATAGGGGTTACCGATCCTGCGGCGAGGCCGGTCGCGGAGGGCGAAAGTTCCTGCGTCAGCGCCGCGCACGGGTGGCGGTCGCTTCTCCTGGCGGAGAGGTTCGTGAGCTTGCCATCGCGCAAGAGAGAGCACAGGAAAAGAGGACAAAGGGAGGATCCATGGCGAATTTAAAAACACACTATCTTGGCTTGACGCTTCGCTCTCCTTTGATTGCTTCCTCCTCTCCCTTGACCGCCTCGCTCACCAAGGTCGTGGATCTGGAGGCCGCCGGCATTGGAGCGGTAGTGCTCCCTTCGCTCTTCGAGGAACAGCTTCTCAAGGAGGAAGTGGCAGAGCATTCCTACGAGGATTATGGCGGGGCGCTCGAGGCGTTTCCCAAGCTGGAAGAGTTTCGCTTTAGCGCGAGGGCCTACCTCGATCACATTCGGGCGCTCAAGTCCTCGATCGGGGTTCCGATTATCGCCAGCTTGAACGGGGCTTCCCCCGGATGGTGGACCCGTTACGCGAAGATCATCGAGGAAGCGGGAGCCGACGCCTTGGAACTCAACCTCTATTCGGTGCCGACCGATCCCGATAGAGCCGGATCGGAGATCGAAATGGAAACGCTGGATATTGTGCGCTTGGTCCGCGCCCAAATCCGGATTCCTCTCGCTGTCAAGCTGAGCCCGTTTTACACGAGCTTCGCGCACATGGCGAAACGCTTGCATGCAGCGGGAGCCAACGGAGCAGTGCTTTTCAATCGATTCTATCAACCCGATATCGACGAAGAACATTTGACTCTGCGAAGCGGCCTTTTGCCCGGTTCCTCCCGAGATACTCGAATCCCGCTCACCTGGATTGGAATCCTCTACGGCCGTCTGGCCATCGACCTGGCGGCCACCGGAGGTATCTTGGAGGCGGCCGATGCGCTCAAGGTCATTCTTGCCGGGGCTAACGTCGCGATGTTGTGCTCCGCGCTCCTGGAGCGGGGTACCGAACATGTCCGGCTTCTGTGCGCGGGCGTGGCTCACTGGATGGAACGCCATGGCTACGAGTCGATCGAGCAGTGGCGCGGCCTCTTGAGCCAGAAGAACTGCGCCGATCCGGAAACGTTCGAAAGAGCGCAATATGTTGCGGCGGTGAGCGCGGGTGGAGGATGATCGTTTTGATGCGCTCGTTTCCCAACGAGCCTGCGTCGGCGGGGCTGCGGCAAGCCAATTAACCAGCAACCAGAGAAGGCAGCGGGGCCGGAGGCAGGGCGAGACTGGCCGGATAGGCGAATTCGAGATAGGTCGGATGTCGTAGCCCGGCTTCGTAGAAGTCCAAGAGGCGCATGCCTTCGTTTGGTTTCAACAGGTCCGCTTTGATTGCGGCATCGATCTGCCCCTTGAAGGCTCGCTGAAGAGCGTGCGTCTCGTATTGAACCGAGGCCAGGGCCTCTGCGATCGTAAGGGCCGGGATGGTTTCTTCGATGTAGAAGCCCTGTGGTTCGTCGGCGTCAAGGAAGACATGGGCTTCGTTGACCCGTCCCAGCAGATTGTGCAGATCGCCCATGATGTCTTGGTAGGCACCGATGAGAAAAATGCCGACCAGGTAGAGCTTCCCCGTAAAATCATGAAGGGGCAGAGTGCTCTGGACAGCTTCATCGCCGTCGATAAACGTCGAGATTTTGCCATCGGAATCGCAGGTAATATCGGCCAAAATGGCTCGACGGGTCGGCGGCCGCTGGAGCTCGTGGATCGGGACGATGGGGAAAACCTGCCCGAGTCCCCAATAGTCGATCAAGGATTGGAATACGGAAAAGTTACAAAGAAATTGATCACAGAGCGAATTGCCGAGTTTGCGAATTTCCTCCGGAATCTGCTTTGTCCCTTCATAGAGGGAGAGAACTTCCTTGCTGATCTCCCAGTAGAGAGATTCTACGTGCGCCTTGGTGTGGAGATCGAGAAGGCCCAGGTCAAACATGGCAAGCGCGTCCTCCTTGATCTGAAGCGCATCATGATAATGCTCCAGGCGATTCTTCCGGTGCGAAAGCTGCTTTTTGACATGGAGCAGCTCCCGGACGAGCTTGTGAGGCTCCGCCTGCTTCGGAGGAGTGGCAGGAGTCCTCTCCTTTTCGATGGATCCAAAGGCGTCGACGACGAGCACGGAATGGTGTGCGGCGACGGCGCGTCCGCTCTCGGTAATCAGGCAGGGATGTGGAACCTTCTCTTCGTCGCAGATTTCCGCCACGTTGTAGACCACGTCGCGCGCATACTCCTGCAGGGTGTAGTTGATGCTGGAGTCGGTCGAACGGCTCCCGTCGTAGTCGATCCCTAGGCCGCCGCCAACATCGAGGTAGGCGACCGGGAATCCCAATTGGAGGAGGCGGGCGTAGTAGCGGGAGGCCTCACGCACGGCGCGCTTGATGGTAATGATGTCGGGTATTTGAGAGCCAATGTGGAAATGGACGAGTTGCAGACAGCGTTCCATTCCGGATTGCCGCAGGCGATCGGCTACATCGAGCAGTTCCGGGGTCGACAGGCCGAACTTTGCGCTTTCCCCGCTGGAAAGAGCCCATCGCCCCCTTCCTTTTGCCGAAAGGCGGATTCGGACGCCCAGGAGGGGGTCCACCTCCAACTTGCGCGCGGCCGCAAGTGCGACCTCGAGCTCCGTAGGCTTTTCCATGACCAGAAAGATCTTCTTGTTGAGCTTGCGGCCCAAAAGCGCCGTTTCGACGAAGAGGCTGTCCTTGAAGCCGTTGCAGATGATCAAGCTTTCTGGGTCCCGGTGGAGGGCCAGAGCGGCAAAAAGCTCCGGCTTGCTCCCGACTTCCAAGCCGTGATGATAAGGGGAGCCTGCGTCGAGGACCTCCTCGACGACTTCCTGGAGTTGGTTGACCTTGATGGGGAAAACGCCGCGGAACCGTTCGCGGTAGCCCGCCTCCTCGATCGCTTCGGCAAAGGCTCGGTTCAAGCTTTCGACCCGATGGCGAAGGAGGTCTTGGAAGCGAAGAAGGAGCGGGAATTGAAGCTTGCGTTCTCTCGCCATTTCAATCACTTCGAGCAGGTCGATCTCCGGGCCGCCGTCCTGCAGCGGGCGAACGGTCATATGACCCGCTTCATTGGCGGAGAAGTATCCTGCTCCCCATCTGGGAATTTGATAGGTCTGCAGGGCTTGATGAATATTCCAGGGGATTTTCGCGCTCATCGGTCCCCCTATATAAAAAGCGCCCTCGGTTCTTCGCAACCTCGGCGAAAGGGAAATGTTTCGTTTCGAAATCGAGGGATGCGCGGCGGCTTGCGAAGGAGCGGGATTATGGTACGAAGGGAATGTGAAGAATGATCTGGTCCCCGTCGAGGTCGTGGGCATCCTTCCGACCGGACCCCAGGGCTTTGCTGTTTTCCTTGGGAATGAGGAGAAAGTGTTTGTGATCAACGTGGATAGCTATGTCGGCCGGGCGATTATGATGGCGCTGCGCGGCGAGCGTAACGAACGACCGCTGACTCACGAACTGGTCGGATTGATTTTCGAGGGGTTTGCGATCGCTATCGACCGAGTCATAATCAACGATTTGCGCAACAACACCTATTTCGCCCGGCTTCTTCTTCATGCGGAAAGCGAGGTGCATAAGAAGATGATCGAAATTGATGCCCGACCTAGCGATTGTCTGACTCTCGCCTTGCAAGCCAAGCGTCCGATTCTGGTCTCCCGCGAAGTCTGGGACGAGGTGGAGGACATGGGCGAGCTGCTGGAAAAGATGCGCGAGGCTCAACGCAAACAGCAAGAGCCGCCCGACGAACCGCTCTTCGGTGGTGAGGTCAAATAGATCGCGGTCAGGCCCGTCTGCGTAAAGCCTTGCGCTTGGCCGCTGCGAGGAATGCGCCGACGAACAAAGACGCGAGGAGCGCGACCGTGTAGAGCGTCGGGACAGAGAACCATGGCTTGAGGCAGAGTTCTCCACCCATGAGCGCCAGGACCCAGGGGATTGCCCGGTTCAGCCATTGTAGCTCATCCGCCGCATGCTGCACGAGCGGGTAGAGAGAGCGGAGTCCCATGACCGCGCAAAGATTGGCCGGAAACACCACGGTAGGATCCAGAGTGATGGCAAATGCTGCCGGAATGGAATCCAAGGCAAAAATCAGGTCGGCTAGCTCGATGGAGAGGAGGGCGAGCAAGCGAGAAGACGGCAGGATCCGGCCACCGCGGCGCATGAACCAGCGGCTCGTCTCTCCGTCGTTCTCGGGAATCAGGGCCCCAAGCTTTCGCGCTCCCGGGACCACGGGCTCCGACTCCCGCGCTTGGGAAAACCGCACTGCCGCCGCAACGAGCAGAATCCCGAAGAGGGGAAAGATGGCTTCGTGCTTTCCGAGCAGACTCAAGCCCACCCAGATCAGCAGAGCCCGCAGCAGGATAGCCAGGAGGACGCCAAAGGTAAGCAGTTGCGATTGGGCGGCACCCCGAATGCGGAAGAGACGGAATGTCCCGTAAAAGGCGAAGAGGTTGTCGATGCTCAGGAGATATTCGAGACCATACACCGCTCCAAAGTCGAGAGCGGCAGAGAGCCCTCGCGCCTTCCAGAGGTAGCCGCCGCAGCCGATGGAAAACGTCAGCCAAAGAAGGCTCAGCGCGATAGACCGGCGGAGGGATCCGTTTCCAAAGCGACTGGGCAAGCCCGCGTCCAGTAGCGCAAGCAAGACGAAGAGGCCGAAGAAGGCAAACAAGAAAGAACTCATGAGAGCCGGAAGAGCCGGCTTCTTTTGGAGCGACGGCTCGATCGGCTCAAGGAAAAAGTGGTGCGGCCAGTAGGGGGATAAGGATGCAATTCATCGTAGAGCCAAAAGAGATGCAGGCGGTTGGGCTCCGTCTGCGGAAAATGGGCGCTTCCCCCGCATTGGTGCCGACCATGGGGGCGCTCCATTCCGGTCATCTCGCCCTTATCCAGAGAGCGAGAGAAGAGGGGGCGCCTGTGATCGTCAGCGTCTACGTCAATCCCTTGCAGTTTGGCCCAGGAGAAGACCTTGCTGCGTATCCACGGACGATGGAGGCAGACCGACAGTCCTGCGAAGCAGCGGGCGTGGATGTTCTCTTTGCTCCCCGCACTCTCTACGCGGCCGACCATTCGACCTATGTGATGGAAGAAGCTCTCTCCTCCGGCCGTTGCGGCAGAAGCCGACCCGGCCACTTTCGAGGAGTCGCGACCGTGGTGGCAAAGCTCTTGAACCTAACCCAAGCGGCTGTGGCGGTTTTCGGATGGAAGGATGCACAGCAACTTTCCGTCGTCCGTCGGGTGGTTCGCGATCTCGATTTCCCTGTCCGGATCGTCCCGGTGGAAATTCAACGGGATCATGACGGGCTGGCGTCGAGTTCGAGGAACCGTTATCTTTCGACGGAGCAGCGGACGCGGGCGGTCGAATTTCCTCGCATCCTCGAAGAAGCGGCCCGTCGTCCGGATGGTTGCGGCTGGGCAGCGGTCGAGTTGAGCAGGATGCCGGGCGTTCGCGTCGATTACCTCGAAGAGGCGGACGGGCGCTTGTGCGGAGCAATTTGGATCGATGGAGTTCGGTTGATCGACAACTTTCCATGCGGAGCCTAATTCATGCGGTGCTTCTTGCCGGGAACGTTCTTTTGATGATGCTGGACGTTGCGCAGGCGGAAGGGGATGGCGGATGGCATCCTCTGACCATCGGTGCCACCGAGTATGTCCCGATCGAAGAGTTTTGCCGCTTTTATCGACTCTCCGCCGCAGAGCCGTTGCCAGGGGAAATCCATCTGTCAGGGAATGCGGGGACAGTGGATGGGAAGCAGGGAAGCCCGTATGTCTTCGTCGACGGCGTCCGACACGCACTCTCCTTTCCTCTGCTCGAACGAGATCGACAATGGTACGTCTCTCGTACCGACCTTTCCTGCTTGTTCGATCCCATTTTTCGTCCTTCCCGCATTCCCGTTCGGTTTTCGTTCCGGGGCGTCGTGATCGATCCTGGGCACGGAGGCGAGGATAAGGGGGCGAGAAGCCGCAACGGCCGCTATGAGAAGGATTACGCCCTGGACACGGCTCGACGGCTCGGGACGATTCTGCGCTCCCACGGGCTTCCCATCGCCTTTACCCGAACCAGCGACGTCTTCGTTCCCCTGGAAGAGCGAGTGAGGATCGCGCGGACCTACCCGGACTACGTGTTTGTGAGTCTCCATTACAACCAGTCCGAGCCGAGCGGGCATGGAGTCGAGACCTATTGTCTGGCGCCTCGGGGAGCCCCATCGAGCAACAATGGAAGTTGGGTGCGGCGGGTCGACTATCTGCCTCTCCAGGGAAACAGCAACGACCTTCTCAACACGCTCCTGGCTCATGAAATCCACTTGGAGCTTGTCCGCCTCCGTCCGGACGATCCGGAGATGGACCGGGGTTTCCGGCGCGCGCGATTCGTGGTGCTGCGGGATAATCCGCTGCCGGGGATCCTGGTGGAAGGGGGTTTTTTGTCCGACCCGGTTGATTCGTCCTGGATCGATCAACCGGAGTATCGACAGCGACTCGCTGAGGCCGTCGCTCGGGGCCTCGGCCGCTTCTTCCAAGCGACCAATCTGCGAGCTTCCGCATCCCGCACTGCCTCGACGAAGCGGGGAACGGATCTCGAGTAGAGCCACAAGCGGCTGCTTACTCCTCTGATCTAGCCTCCTAGGTGCAAGGCGGGGCACAGATTTCCCCCCCGAGCGGTAGGACGACATTCGGCGAGGAGGGCCAGAAACCCAAGTCCCAACGAAGCAGCCGGGTCCATTTTGCAAGCCGTAGGAGGACGCTCGTGAGACAGGCAGGCCAGGCTCGACCGGTGCTGGTTTCTCGACTAGATTGCCCTCGAGCGGGAAAGGTATGGCGTTGGGCATGAGCTTGCGGGATTCGTTCTTAAACAAGCTCCTTGGACGGGTTGAACGGCTTGGTCCGACAGAGATTCAAAATTATCTTCGGCGACTGGCCCAGGAGAAGGGGTTTCTGGAGACGATCTTTAATGCGCTCCAGGAAGGGATCTTGGTCGTGGATGCCCGGGGGAAAGTCTTGTACGGGAACCAGAGCGCAGAGCGGCTCCTGGGCATCGATTGGGAAGGGCCTCTGGGAAAATCGATCGGCCGCTATCTTCCCGACGTCGATTGGCCGGCCTTGGTCGCTTCCGGTCAAATTTTCAGCCGAGATCTGCAAATCACCTATCCGGAGGTGCGCTATCTGAACTGCTCGGCTGTCCCGCTCGAAAAAGGACCAGATGGCAGAGACGCTTTCGTCGTGATCATCTATGACATGACCGCTAGTCGGGAGAAGACTCTCGAGATGATCGAATCCGAAAAGCTGAACGCCCTCACCCTGCTTGCGGCGGGTGTGGCGCACGAACTCGGGAATCCGCTCAACTCCCTCCAGATCCATACAGAGCTGCTCCAGAGAGAGCTTGCGGGCAGGAAGACGCGGCGGTCAGTCGTCGAATCCCTCACGGCGATGCGGTCCGAGTTGTGTCGACTCGACGTGATCGTCAATCAATTCCTTCGGGCGATCCGGCCTGCTCCGCCCAAGCTGGCGTCGATTGCCTTGAATGAGGTCGTGCGAGACGCGGTCTCCTTCCTGGCGCCGCAATTGGAAAATCATGATGTCCTGGTCGAGATGGAGCTGGCTAGGAACATGCCATTGGTCCGAGCCGATCGGGATCAACTGAGGCAGGCGTTTTTCAACGTCATGAAAAACTCGCTGGAGGCGATGGATCGCGGTGGGATCCTGATCATTCGGACGGAGCTCTCAGACAGTCATTTTCTGGTCCGCTTCCAGGACAATGGATCCGGGATGTCGGCCACGGAAATGAGCCGGGCTTTCGAACCATACTATACGAGCAAGCAATCCGGTACGGGGTTGGGTCTCTTGGTGGTGCGTCGTATCGTGCGGGAGCATGGCGGGGAGATCCAGTTGGAAAGCCGGGAAGGGAAAGGAACGACCGTGCGCATCCTTCTGCCACGGAGCGAGCGGCGAGTCCGTCTCTTACCGATGGGATGCGAGCAGGGAGACGAGGATACAAAAGGCGAGGAGAAGTCCTGACTCAATCGATGCACGATCTTCCTGGACTGCTGATTGTCGACGATGAACGCAACGCCCGCGAGGGCCTCCGACGTGCTTTTTCGGAGGAGTTCGAAACCTATACGGCTGAGAGCGTGGAGGTTGCGAAGAGAGTCTTGGAAGACGAGACGATCGATGTCGTCTTGCTTGACCTTCGGCTTGGGAAAGAGTCGGGGTTGGATCTGCTGGATTTTAGCAAGAGCCTGCTGGCTTCCCCCGTATGCGTGATCATGACGGCCTACGGGTCGGTGGATAATGCCGTGGAAGCGATCAAGAGAGGTGCCTACGACTATGTCACCAAGCCGCTGGATTTGGGAAAGCTCGAAATCGTTCTGAGAAGAGCGGTCCGTTCCCGGCAGGTGGAGACCGAGAATCAAAATTTGCGGCAGCAGCTCGGACGGAAGTTCGGCTTGGATCGGGTGATCGCGAGATCCGAGGCGATGGCCCCGGTAGTGGAAAAGATCCGACAGGTCGCGGGAAGTCGCGCCACAGTGCTCTTGGAAGGCGAGAGCGGAACCGGTAAAGAGCTTGCCGCCCACGCCCTTCACCTGTCGAGTCCGCGCCGAACCTTCCCCTTCGTTGCCGTTCATTGCGCCGCCCTCTCGCCCCAATTACTGGAAAGCGAGCTTTTTGGTCATGAGCGAGGAGCCTTTACCGGAGCCTTGGAGAAGAGGATCGGACGCTTCGAGGAGGCACAGCGCGGCACCATCTTTCTCGACGAGATTGGAGAGATCGACGCGACGACGCAGATAAAGCTTTTGCGGGTTCTCGGGGAGCGGATCATTCAGCGGGTGGGGAGCAACAAGGCGATTCCCATCGACGTTCGAGTCATCGCTGCGACCAATCGCAATTTGGAGCAGATGGCCGCGGAAGGGTCCTTTCGCGAAGATCTTTTTTTTCGCCTCAATGTGGTTCGCATCGTCCTGCCGCCCCTGCGGGAACGAAAGGAGGATCTCCTCCTTCTCTGCCAAGCATTTATCAGCGAGTTCGCGCAGGAAAACGGGAAGCGGGTCATCGGCCTGACGAAAGAGGCGGAAAGGCTTCTCTCCCATTATCAGTGGCCGGGCAACGTCCGGGAGCTGCGCATGGCCCTGGAGCATGGGGTCATCATGGCGCAAGGCCCTCGGATCACGCCGGAGGATCTTCCGGAAAGAATTCGCATTCCATCCATTCTTCGCCCTCTGCACGACCTGGCGTCCACAGCGATGACCCTGCGGGAGGCGGAAAAACAGTGGATTCTTCAGGCGCTCCATTCCTGCCGAGGGAATCGCAGCGAAGCCGCTCGGAGGCTGGGTATCAGCCGAAAGACTCTCCTCCGGAAGATCGCCGAGACGGAACGGAACGATCGCGTTCCTTGACCTGCCTGTCTCACAAAGTTCGTACCCGAGGCGCGGCGCAGGTTTTCCCCGGAGCGGTAGTACGACATACTGCGAGGAGGGAAAACCAAACCTCAACGAAGCAGCCGGGTCCATTTCGCAAGCCGCAGGAGAACGCTTGTGAGACAGCCAGGTTGATCTCGTGACGACGGGCAGCCCGGCAAAAAGCTAGCGAAGGAGACCGACAACGGCTTTGATCGGCTGTTAATGTGGGGAGACTCTCTTTTGATTCCCGACCCCGTCCCGCCCCAGGGTAGAGTGGTCTATGCAAAAGGAGAACGCAGCACCCGGCAGACTGTGCGCCCAGCCTTCGTCTCGACTGTCTTATCTTTCCTGCTGCTTGCGAGCACGGCCCTGCTTCCCCTGTTCGGTTCTCCCAGCGATCGGAGCGATGTCGATCTGACGGCGCCCCAGGGAACGGACGGCGAAGGAGAGATGATGCGTCTGCAACAGATTTTGGAAGAGCAGGGAATGTCCGTGAGCTCGCCATCGCCGGGAGTGCGACTGGGAGGCTATGTCGACAGCGCCTTCGAGGCCAATTTTGTGAATGCTCCCTCCTTTAACCAAGTGCCGCGCTTCGTTGCGCCGACTGCGGCGGGAGGAAGTCGGCTGGCCCGGGGCTATCCCCTCCTTCCTATGCGCTTGGCGGACGACGGCATTCCGGGAGGCGGCTTCAACCTCAACCAGGTGAAGCTCTGGTCAGAAAGAGGACTGACGGCGGAAAATCGGTGGGATGCCGGCTTTCGCATGGACCTCATGCTGGGTCAGGATGCTGCCTTGGGAGTGCCCGACTTCCTTTCCGGAGCCGGATCGTCCACCTCGACGGGCATGGGATTCAACACCAGCGAAGTCTTCCTGGAGCAGGCTTACGTCCAGTTCCAAATTCCGATCGGGGATCGGAAGCTCGAGGTTCATGTCGGGAAGTTCGCGGCCCCGATCGGCCTCGAGGTTCTCGAGCGACCGGCGAACTTCAACATGACCTACGGCCTTTTCTTCAACAATGTCGAGCCTTTTGTGCTGGTTGGAACGCAGTTTCTCTTCCGCGTGGATGATCGCTGGACGGTCCGAGGAGGAGTGACCGACGGAGGGTTCAACGTGGGCCGAGGTGGGTACCCTTTTTTTGGAATGGTGAACAACTCGATTAGCGGCCTCTCGGCCTTTCTTCTGACCTTCAACGTCGATTATACCTCTCCCGATAAGAGCTTCGTCACAACCTATGGGATGCTCTACGGACCACACGGAACGAATCCCCCTGGTTTCGGCACTTCGCCCGGAACGGTGAACGGCGCCGTCTATCCTGGGGCCTACGCGGCTGGAGACATCGTTCCGGGACCCTACAACTCTCCCGGAACCTACATGGAGTTCAACGACTATGGAATCTGGACTCCCCCTTTCGTCTATCGCCGCCGGCTGCAGCTTGCCTACGAGCTCATCGGTGGCTTTTACAACAACGCTGTAGCACCAGCGGGAATCACCGGCTTGAGCCCCGCCACGGAAACCGCCCTGGGGATCTTCCCTCTCTTTCCCTATTCCTCCGGTTACGGCGGTCCTACCAATTGGATGGGTGCCGGGCTCTACCAGATTTATCGATTCAATCCGCTGGTCAGCTTGGCGCTGCGGGAGCAGTGGTTGCAAGCCGCTTGGAACAGCTACCTCGAGGGGATGATCGCCCCGACGAACATCTATAGCGCGACGATCACCCTCCGCTTCGATCTGGCGGATAACTTCATGGTGCGGATGGAAGGTCGCATGGATTGGGGCAACAACATGATGAACTATTACGCCCCCGCAAACGGCATCCCTCCAGCCGACGTCGGTCTCGCCGGCAATGGACTCGTCGGAACTTCGAGCGGTCCCTTCTTTTTCTCAGGACTGGAGGCCGTTTACACCTTTTAGTGCCAATCAGCCATTCCAGAGAAACAATGGCACGCATTCTGCTTTCTCCATCACCGATCGGATCTGGCACATCCTGATGGATCACGGATCCGATCGGGTTGCTGCGAGCAGAGAAAGGGGGAGGATGAAACGGACCCGGCACGGGAAAGAACTGGTTTTTGGGTTTTTCTGGGTTCTGGGGGCTTGGATGGCCGCTGCGGCGTTGGCTGCCGAGGAATCGGCGAGCGCCGATTCCTCTGGGACGGCGACCAGCGCAGGCCAGAGTTCCTCGACCCAGAGTTCGTCGAGCCAGAATTCGCAGGTAGCGGAGTTGATCAAGCGGTTGGAGGACCAGGGGATTCCGGTCCAGGCGAACACCAAGGGGATCGTGCTCTCGGGGTATGTGGATGCCAGCTACACCTACAACGCGATCAACGCTCCTTCGTTTAACCAAGTGCCTGGTTTTACGCCGCCGGCGGGCTATACAGGGCCGACCAATGCGGCGGGGAGGGCCTTAGGGTATCCGGCGATTCCTGGACGGGAGCCGGTGGATGGGATTCCTGGCGGGGGCTTCAACATGAACGCCTTCAAGCTGGCCTTGGAGAAGCCGTTGACCGAGGAGAACCGGTGGCAGGCCGGTTTTCGGGCCGATCTGATCGTGGGGCAGGATGCCTCGATCGGGGCTCCGGACACGATCGGGGGCTTGGGGACCAACTACAGTTCGCTGGCTCTCTTCAACACCTCGAGCTTCTGGTTGGAGCAGGCCTACGTGGTTTTCCGGGTGCCGGTGGGCAACGGGCTCGACATTCGGGTTGGGAAGTTCGTCGATCCGGCGGGCTACGAGGTGGTGGAGCGGCCGGTGAACCTCGATTTCAGTTATGGGCTTCTCTTCAGCAACCTCTTGCCGACGACGCTGACAGGGATGCAGGCGATCTACCATTTCGACGACCAGTGGTCGACGAGGTTTGGGGTGGCTGACGGGGGCTTCGACGTCTCCCGCGGAGGCTACAACTACAACGGATACCTCAACAACACGATCGATAGCAACGCGGCCTATCTTCTCTTTTGGAATGGGCAGTGGGAGTCCAAGGGCAAGAACGCCATCTTGAGCGCGACGGCCATGTACGGCTTCAACGGGGTCAACCCTCCGGGCTTCGGAGCCTCTCCGATCGACGGGATGGCCCAGCCCTACGGGATCGCGCAGGGGATTCGCGGCGAGGGGACCTTCAACCAGAACAACGCCTTCTTCCTGGGCGATGTCTGGGGCTCCTGGGCTCCCAAGTTTGCCCACGACAAGCTGCTCCTGGGCTTCGAGTTCACCGGAGGCTTCTACAACAATGACGTCAGCTACGTCTCCCCCGCGGTCAGCGGGCTGCCCGTCGGCCTCTATAGCGGTCCCTCCAACTGGTATGGCGCCGCCATCCACGCGAAGTACCAGTTCAACTCGATCATCAGCCTCTCCCAGCGGGCCGAATGGATGCAGGCGGGCTGGAACAGCATCCTGGCCGGCCATGACGCCCCCACCGATATCTGGGAATATACCGCTACTCTGGCCTTCGACCTCGCCGATAACTTCATGATCCGCCTCGAAGGAAGAGTCGATTGGGGCCTCGGGGTCATGGCTTACTACGGCTATCCCTTCCAGGGAACCACCTCCCCAAGCGCCCTCCTCTCCTCCGCCAATGGCCCCATCTTCCTCGGCGCCCTCGAATTCGTCTACAGCTACTAAGTCCACGCGCAGAAAGGAGGAGGAGGATGAAAAGAAGACTGTGCGGGAAGGGGGTCGTGTGGGGTTTCGGGCTCCTTCTTCTGCCACTGGGCCCACTTTGGGCGGCGGACGAGGCTCCCTCGGGAGGAAGCGCGTCGGAGCTCTCGGCCGGCGCTGCGGACGCAGGCTCTCTTCAGGGGAGCCCCGAAGAGCTGGATCGACTTCAGAAGGTGCTCGAAGAGCAGGGGATCGCGGCCGCGCAAGCGCAGAATCCGGGAATCAAGCTGACCGGCTACGTGGAGGCGAGCTACACCTACAACTTGGTCAACGCCCCATCCTTCAATCAAGTCCCGGTCATCGCGGCAAACCCGGCGATCTCCGGGGTGCCGAGGGGAACACCACTTCCCGCGTATCCCAGCATGCCGCTTCGGTTCACCACCGACGGGATTCCGGGAGGCTCATTCAACCTGAACCAGCTCAAGGTGGCTCTCGAGAAAGCGCTCACCGACGAAAATAAATGGCAAGCGGGCTTTCGGGTCGATGCGATTTTCGGACAGGATGCGGCTCTCGGCGAGCCCGATGCGGTAGAGGGCAACGGGACCTTCGACAATACCGGCGTTGGGTTTAATTCCAGCGGCATCTTCCTTGAACAGGCCTACGTGCAGTTCAAAATGCCGGTCGGGGACAAGAGCATCGAGTTCCATATTGGTCAGTATGCCTCTCCGATCGGGTTGGAAGTCATGGAGCGTCCGGCCAACTTTAACTTCAGCTATGGGATTCTCTTCAACAACTTCGAGCCATTCACGATGGTCGGGGGCGAGGCGATCTACAAGATCGACGACTGCTGGACGACACGAGTCGGCCTCACCAACGGGGGGTGGAACGTATCGCGCGCCGGTTATCCCTATTACGGGATGGTGAACAACATGATCAACAGCAGCAACGCGGTTGTCCTCTGGCAAATGATCGACTATGTCTCGAAGGACAAGCTCTTCCTCAACACCTTCGGCTATGCATTCGCACCGGACGGCGTGAATCCCCCGGGATTCGGCACCCGGCCTTTCGGCAACTACGCGGGTGCCTATAATTATGGTGGGGACATCGAACCCTCTCCTTATAATGACAACGGTCTCTTCATGGAGTTCAACGATTTCGGGACCTGGATCCCGAAGTGGGTCAAGGACCAGAAGCTCGAGTTTGCCTACGAGCTCGTCGGCGGTTTTTCCAACGCGGCCGTGCTTCCGGCCGGATTGCCCCAGATGGGCGCTTCCACGCTTAGCGCCAACAATGTCTTCCCGATCGCGGGGCTTCCTCCCGGTGGGTACAACGGCTCCACGAGCTTCTTTGGGGTGTCGATCTACCAGATCTACAAGTTTAACAAGCTCTTCAGCATGGCATGGCGGGAGCAGTTCGACCACACCAACTCCAATCAGATCTTTTCTAACTTCCTCTTCCCGGCGGACATCTGGGATGTGACGGTCGACTGGCGGTTCGACCTCGCCGACAACTTCATGATCCGCGTTGAAAATCGGATGGACTACGGCAAAGGGTTTCTCACCTACTACAGCCCGGCGGAGGGCGTGGTGCCATCGAGCGGAAATGGAGTCGCCGCGTTGAGCAGTGGCCCTTTCTGGTTCTTCGCGCTCGACGTGGTCTACTCGTACTGAGCCAAGAAAAAGGAGAAAGGCGGTCAATTTGAACGGAAATGGGTTCTCGTGCGTCTCAATATCCAGAAACCTCGAACGAATCGTTTTCCTCCTCTAACGATTCCCGAAAGAGCGGCGCGGCTCAAACCGCGCCGCTTTTTTTTTTTTAATCGTACGCCCTTGCGGGCGAGCTTTCCTTCACATTGCCTATCTGCCGGATTCCGCGTATCCTTCCTTGTTGCAAAGGGAAGAGTCGCGATCGGTGTGACCTACAAATGTTCTCCTTCGGCTTGCCGGACCCGGCAAGCGCGCTGACGCGCCAATATGGCACTCGTGGTCCAGAAGTATGGCGGGACGTCGGTCGGAGACGTCCAATGCATTGATCGCGTGGCTGGACGGATTGCCCGACGCCATGAGCAGGGAGACAGGCTGGTGGTCGTCGTCTCGGCCATGTCCGGAGTGACGGATTCCCTTTTGCGGTTGGCGCGCCAAGTCCATCCCGATCCGATGGGGCGCGAGCTCGATCTCCTCCTGGCCACGGGGGAGCAGACGACGACCGCTCTTCTGGCAATGGCCCTCCATGCGAAGAAGATCCGCGCCGTGCCCTTGACCGGAGCGCAAGCGGGGATTGTCACGGACGGGTCGCACACTCGCGCCCGTATTCTCAATATCGGTCCTAAAAGGATCCATGGCTTTTTGGACGAGGGAGCCGTTGTCGTCGTGGCGGGTTTCCAAGGGCAGGATCTTCAGGGGAGTATTACGACTCTGGGACGGGGAGGGTCCGACTTGACGGCGATCGCTTTGGCAGCCGTTCTGAAGGCCGATCTCTGCGAGATCTATACCGATGTCAACGGCGTCTACACGGCGGATCCCCGCATGGTTCCGAATGCCGCGAAGCTGGACGAGATCAGCTATGACGAGATGCTGGAAATGGCGGCATCGGGATCAAAGGTCATGCAGAGTCGCTCGGTCGAATTCGCGAAGAAGTTTCGAGTCGTCTTCGAAGTGCGATCGAGTTTTTCCGACGCCCAGGGAACCCTTGTGAAGGCAGAAACAAAATCGATGGAAGATGTCGTCGTTCGAGGGATCAGCCTGGAACGGAATCAAGCAAAACTCACCATTCCGGCGGTACCGGACCATCCGGGGGTAGCCGCCAAGATCTTTTCGTCCGTCGCCAATCATGGCGTCTCGGTCGACATGATTGTACAGAACGTTTCGGACCGAGGTCTGACGGATATTACCTTCACGGTGAACCGAGACAGCCTTTCTCGAGCCCTGCGCATCATCGAGCCGGCAGCGCAGGAACTGAGGGCGGCTCGACCTCGAGCCCAGGAGGGAGTCGCCAAGCTTTCCGTCGTCGGAATCGGCATGCGATCCCATAGCGGAGTCGCGGCACTCCTCTTTCAGGCGCTAGCCGACGCAGGAGTGAACGTCCAGATGATCTCTACCAGCGAGATCAAGATTTCGGTCGTAATCGACGAGGAATCGTCGGAAAAAGCGGTTCGCGCGGTGCACGAAGCCTTTGGCTTGGCAGGGGGGACCTCATCGGAGGTGAGAAAGCTCGGTTGAGCGTTCGGGGCGGGGGATCGAAAATTTCCGAGAACTCTATTTGATTACGGCGGCAGTCGGTCGCGGAGCTCTTGAACTTCTCCCTCAAAGCGGTTGACGGGTCTGCGCCGACGGATGGCTTCCAAGAGGTTTTTTGCAGAAGCGTACTGCTTTTGCTCGATTTCCAACCGGGCGAGACTAATTTCTGCCACGAGTCGATAGGGATCGGCCGATTGCTCCTCGAGGACTGCGCGGTAGGAGCGGACGGCTTCTTCTCGCTTCCCTTGCGCTTCCGAACCTGCTGCCGCTCCCAAAAGAGCGGCCGGCCGAAGCGGATGTTTCGGGAAGTAGTCGGTGAAACGCAGAAAACTTTTCGTCGCCTCGCCGTAAGCTCCCTCCTGAAACTGCCCGGAAGCAATTTGAAGTAGCCAAAGGGCGCTCTGCGGCACTTCGCGGTGGCGTTCAATCAACGTCAGACGCTCGGAGGTGTTCGAGGTTCTGGCGTAGGTCGAGGCTACTTCCTCCCAGCGCAACCGCTTTGCATGTTTCTGCCAAGCGTAGGCTCCGATCGCGGCAGCAATGGCCGCTACCAGGAGAAGAAGGGCGACAATGGGCAGGGCACTCCCTCGGCTGGCATGGTCCATCGGCGAAACGGGAAGGCGCTCATTTGGCATGGCGATGCCTATGAAGCGCCGGCGGCCTCCGCCTGACAAGCGCGAAGTTTCCCGCTGGCCGCCGCTGGCCCGATAAGACATTCGAGTTGCGAAAGACGGCTTCTCTGCCGCATAGTTCGATCTCCTGCCTCCATCGGGCGTTGCCGCTTTAGCTCAGAGGTAGAGCAACGCTTTCGTAAAGCGTGGGTCAAGGGTTCGAATCCCTTAAGCGGCTCCCAGATTCAGAACGACATACGGAAGTCATTCCCTTTGGTAGATAGAGCGTACGTTATCTTGCTCCTAGATGACCATGCATGCCGCCAATGCCCGGAATTTACCCCCAAACACTGCTTAAATCCGTACGCAAATCGTACGCATGACCAGAGGGGGCGTTGAGTGAACCCCGATGGCAAGACAGATTTCCTCCGAATTTAAGCTGCATGTATTACTTCAGTCGCAGCGGAACAGCGCTGCCCTGTTGTTGCGCGGGGAGAATGCCCTGCGCAGCGTAGCGGAGTAGGGCATTCTCCCCGCGTTCCGCCGAAATGGTCGGGACTACGGCAACCTGCCTGAGGCCCGGGCGGGCCTGGACGACTACTTCCGGTTCTACAACAGGGAGCGGCTGCATCAGGGGCTTGATTACCGGACGCCCTTAGAGGTATTGGAAGAAACCCCAAGAACGAACCGGAAGGGGACTGGCAACGGCTCGTTGCTTCCAGCCCCTCTCGATTCAAAATAGGGAAGGAAGAGACGCTCAAAAATTAGTCTAAAAACCGCTTCCATTGGTAGGACGTACTGGGAGCACCTCAGGGAGCAGGTCTCGCCGCCCTGACTGCCGCCGCCAGAACAATGCGCATCCTCCATGGGTTGAGCCCGCTCCCGTTCTATGGAGCTCATTTCTCGATCTTCAAAATGCAAGTAGGTCAATTTGCGATCGCCGATTTTCGAAAAATATGGGTCGATTTTAAATCGGCGTTGACAGGATGGAGGCGGTGATCTTGACGCTTGCCAAGGAGATGGCGGTTTCCCAGGTGGCCGAGATGTTGAAGGAGCAGGACACCCGGCTCCGGCGCCTCTTGGAGCACTATGGGGAAAAGGTCTACCGGAAGGAGGATTGGAGCGGGGGATCAGGCGGATCTTGGTGGACGAGACCGGCAGCAAGCGGGGTCACCGCTACGGGACCGCCGTTACCGACGCGGACAGCCGGAGGCTCCTCTTCCTGGCGGAGGGCAAAGGGAAGGGTTCCGAGCAGACCGAGCGGATCTGCATGGACATGAGCCTCTCCTACATCTCTGGAGCCAAGGAGCAGTTCCCCAGGGCACAGATCGTCTTTGACCGTTCCCACTTCATGCAGATGGCGGGGGAGGTGGTCGACCAGATACGCAAGGAGTGCGTGCGCCAGGGGCTGCTGCCGAAGGGAAGTCTCTGGGCATTGCGAGGCAACGAATGGACGAGAAGCGGGGAGCAGAAGATCAAAGACCATTGGGACGGCGTCCTTGCTGTCCTCCAGAGCCGAGTGATCAATGGTCTCATCGAGGCGATCAACGGCCTCATCCAGCTCACCAATAAGATGGCGAGTGGTTTGCGAAGCTTCCGGTACTTGCGGATCGCCGCTTTCCTCAAAGCCGGAAAGCTGACGTTGGATGTTCCCGCCTTGGCCACGTGAGACAGCGAAGAGGCCGGGAATGGTTCGTCATCCACCATACCGATTGCGGCATGGAGACCTTTTCCGACGAAATAATGCGGGGATTGCTGGCAAAGAGCCTCGATCACGCCGTTCTGGAAAGCGACGGGTGGCACGATCGGGGATCCGGCTCGGGCACGTCGGAAGCCCAGTATATCGACTGGTTGACGATTCAACACCAAGAGGAAACCATCGCGGAGGATATCCAGCGTCTCCGTCGGCATCCGCTGGTCCCCCCTTGGATTCCCATCCTCGGATTCCTCTACGAGGTCCACTCCGATGCCTTGCACCCGGTACCGGTGGCGGATTCGGTCGGCATGGCTAAATAGCCACTACCGGCGCGGGTCTTGACAGCCAGCCACCGGATCGCGTGAAGCGCTCCCTCCCTCTACCCTTGATGGGACAACGCCTTATCCTTCTGCTTGGTCGCGCATGTGTTGATCTTCAAGAGGGTCCAGGCCGGACAGTAGCCGGTAAGACCGGTGACGAGCGGAAGCAAGCCCACGAGTCCCCACCACTTGGCCGCGCCGGGGAGCGTCAGGGGCAATAGGATGAGGAGTAAGAAACCTGCGCTGACGCGAAGAATGCGCTCTGTCTTTCCTTCATTGATTGGCATATTGAGTCCTTTTATTAAATTTACGCCAGAAAGCGGCTCCGGGCAACCGCCCCGCCCTATCTCCAGAGGCGGTCGATTCAGAAAATGGAAAATAAAGCACGTTAAATCGTTTGCAGTGGTCGTAGCGGTCTGAACTTGCCAGCGTCAATCTTGGCGCTGCTGCGCCAGAGGTAATCGCTGGTCAGATTGACGTGCTCCCAGCCCAGCGGCGAAAACATGTGGTAGTAGCCGCTCGTCGATCTTCTTGCCTGTGTCGCGCAGCATCTGGACTGCCCCTTCCAGGTAGCCCGTGTCTGACTTCCACCAAAACAAGCTACACAGCCTCCCTTGGTGACCTGACAGAGGAAGGTGGCATAGCACTTTTGGCTGGATAAGGGCTGGTGGATGGCTGCGGCACAGCCGCTTTGTGCAAGCCCCTATTCCTGCAACCTATCCCTGTAAGGCTGGAGGAGGCGCTGCACGCGGCGGGCGCTCACCGCGAAGGCGGAGGGCGGAAACGTCAAGGCGGCGGGGTAGCGACGGATTTCCAGAAATGAAGCCACTTCTCGGCCTTTCTGGGTGCGCACTTCGACGCGCCAGAGATCTTTCCATTGTGTGCCAAGGAGCCACCAGCGGTAGCGGCCCTCCTTCCGCCAACCGATGAGGGACGGCGGACCGAGAAAGGAGGCGAGCCGCTCGTAATCGAGCGGGACGAAGGGATGAAGATGCGAGTTGACATTCCCAGCCACGCCCTCCCGGTCCCACTTTCTTTCTTTTTCCAGGAGTTCTTGGCGGACGGCGGAAATGGCGACGGACTCCGATGCGAGCGGCGTCAGAGGAACTATCATCGAGGGAAGATCCGCCAACCGGTCCAAGGCAAAAGAGGACAGCACTCCCACCTCGATCATGTGGGTGAAATGATCCTCTCCCGCTTTCTCCTCCGCGAACCAGACTCCGCTCAGCATGGTCCTCACTGCGGTCTGTTGCATCTCTCCTGTGACCTCTATAATCGCCGCGTCCTCTCCGAGAATCCTCAACAGCGACTCCTTTTCGTCCGGAGTTAGGTTCGTCAGCGGAATCGAGCGCGGCGGCTCCCACAAGCGCTGGCCCAGCAGCACCCGCTCGAGCGTAAGGAGCACCCGTCCGATGCGAGGTGAAAGCCTTTCAGGCGGGAAGGATGGACGGTCTTTTTTGCCGGCCGGCGCAGCCGCACGCAGCAATCTTCTCGTGGAGTGCATAGGATGATTGCGGAAAGCAAGGGAGTCCATATTCCCACGCGAAGAAGCGCTTTACCGGCTCGCTTTCCGGCGGAGACACGAGCCCACGCGCCGGGAGGCATAACGCCATCAACACGAAGGAACTGGGGCTTTATTTGCGATAAGCCAAAACAGCGAGCGTCGCATTTTGCGACGCCGTTTCGAAGAAACTGCAAATGGATTTTATTAAGGAGCAGATCCTCGGGAGAGGTAAGTGGATGTGCCTTGCCGCTGTAAGCGTATTGCCTAGGCAGTGCGTGACTTCCGGCGCAAACCTCCCGAGAGGAATCGACCGTCCTCCTTTCGGGAACTTGACCCGGGAAGGCAGAAGGCGCAGTTGGCGTGAGCGTGGGGCAAGAATTGTGGGCGCAAGTGAAATCGGTGGCACGGGTGGAGTGAGCACCGAACCGGTTACACGCTGCCAGGCTGATGTATGCTCCAAATGGACACAGCGACCAGCAACCGAAGCTCGGCGGGACTTCCGTGCGCATGTCAAAGTTTTAGCGTACGATTTTTGTGCTTTTTGAGACGACACCTTCGGGGTAATTTTCCGCATGGCTTCGATTCTTGAATCAATCCTGGATGCCAATCAGCGATATGCGCAAGACTTTGGGGAAAAGCGTAATCTGGCGATGCCGCCGTCACGTCGTTTCGCCATCCTGACGTGCATGGACGCGCGGCTCGACCCCGCAAAGTTTGCAGGCTTGGACGAGGGGGACGCACATGTGGTTCGCAATGCGGGAGGAAGGGCAAGCGAAGACGCGATCCGCTCGCTTGTGATCTCCTACAAGCTTCTGGGAACCCGGGAATGGTTCGTCATCCACCATACCGATTGCGGGATGGAGACCTTTTCCGACGAAATCATGCGTGGATTGTTGGCAAAGAGCCTCGATCACGCCGTTCTGGAAAGTAACGGGTGGCACGATCGAGGATCCGGCTCGGGCACGTCGGAAGCCCAGTATATCGACTGGTTGACGATTCGACACCAAGAGGAAACCATCGCGGAGGATATCCAGCGTCTCCGTCGGCATCCGCTGGTCCCCCCTTGGATTCCCATCCTCGGATTCCTCTACGACGTCCGCTCCGGCGCCTTGCGCCCAGTCGGGGCGGCGATCTCGGTCGGGAGTGCTAAATAGCCGCTACCGGCGTGGGCCTTGACGGCCAGCCGTCGGATCGCGTGAAGCGTTCCCCTTCTCCGCGTCGGGCTCGGGTTGTCCCCCATGCCGCCTGGCGATCGGAATGCTTGGAGTTTCATAGGCGTCCACGATAGGCTGCTGCCGGAAGGAAAGCATTCATTTCCAAGCGGAAAAGATTAAACCAGCTAGCAAAAAGGAAAGGAAAGGATGAAAAAGCTAACTCTGCTCTTGGCTTCAATGGTGCTGTTCGGAATCGGATCGGCCTCGACCCCTCTCTATTCCCAGCAGCACCACGCTGACATCTCGATGCAACTCCATCACATGCATGCCATCATCAACCACGCGGTCGAGATGGCGGCCGAAGGCTCCAATCTCGTGATGCTGGGTGAAATGCAGATGGCCCCCGGAACCGACGATCTGGCAGTTGAGCATGGAAAAGGAGCGATTCGCGAAGCCAAGGCGCTGCTCAAAAGAATCATAGAAAGCAAGGCGATGGCCGAGCTCCATAAGCAAGGGCAGGGAGAGAGCCGCGAAATGGTCTACACCCATAAGCTTGCGGAGGCGGCCAATGCATACATCGATCTACTGGCCGAGATGTACTCGGTGAAGTGAGTGGACTGGAGGCTTCCATTCTTGCCGATCTGTCGTTCCATGTCACAAGTGCAAGGATTGATCCCTCGGACGGATAGTTGAGGTCGCTCGCAACTTGGGGTTCTTCGATTTTGCGGACAGAGGGGTTTAGGAGCATAGAAAGGAAACCCAAATGGAGGACGAGCCGAGCAGCAGGAAGTTCGCGCGGCGTTAGCCGAACGTCCTCTGCGCTGATACGTAAGGGATTGCAGCAGAACGTTACGATTTTGTCGTTCTGCCTACACGGCCCATTTGGGCGGGCAAGAAAAGGGCGGGAGGAGGCCCGTGCTTCCGCATTTTCCGGTCAAGGCGTAAGGCCGAAATGCCTCTCGGCTTCCGCCTCGCTCACGAGCTCCCGGTAATGCCGGAAGACCAAGGCGGGGCTGGTATGGCCGAGCTCCAAGCTTACCCGGGGCGCATCGCTGCATTGAGCGAGGCGATAGCTGGCGAATGAATGTCGCATCGCGTTGGGCTTCCACGTCACCCCCGGGAGACGGAGAGAACCTTTGCGAGCATCCGGCGGGCGTTCTTCGGACGCACCGGGCCGGTCTTCTGGCGGTACGGCACGAGCCAGAAGGAGGCGTTCGATTGGATCGGGACGCGTGGCGGGAGGCGGTCTTGGCAACGTCGGCCTCGATGCGGACTTCGCTCTCTCCGATGTGCCGCCAATCGAGCCGGTCGAGCTCCGCCGTCCGAAACCCGCAGAAGAGGCCGAGCGCGAGATAAGGGACCAGCGAGGGGGCGACTTTGCTGGCCGCATCGAGGGGCGTCTTGGCGTCGGCAACCGTGAAAAGCTTGGTCTCCGGCGGGCGGACGCGAGGTTTCTCCACGTCTGCTACGATGCCCTTGGCGCAATAGCCGCGCTTGCCGCACCAGTTCAGGAAGGTCCCCACCCGGCGCAGGATGGAAAGCCGGGTAAGAGAGGCGCTAGCGGAAGGGAATCGATCCAAGCCGATACCTTCGCGGCGGTCATCGCGGAGAGAAGTTGCTCCGGATGCACAGCGGCGTACCGCCGAAGATCGCTACGCAAGCTTTTGAGCGCCCTCGGCCGCATTCCGGCGCTGGCTTTCGCTTGGAGGAAGAGTTCCACGGCTTCCTCGACCGGCAAACTTGTGGCGTTTTGCTGTTGTCGATCTGCCCAAGCACGGGCCGCTTCGAGCACGGAAACGCCATAGGGAGCCAGCAGGTCGCGGGCGGCCGCAAACTCTTCCGCCTCGCCAGGGCGCAGCACGAGAGCACCGCTGCCGCCAGAAAAAAGCTGCTCGCGGAGGGCTCCGGCGTCGATCTCGGCCTTCAGCTTGCCCTGGAATCTCCGCCTGTACTCGCGCCCCTCGATCTGCCAGAATACCTCGTAACGGTAGACGTCGCCGTCCGGAGAGTGGCGGTTGACCGGGATCGGCTTCGCCAACGACCGCACGTGGGGCGGAATCGTCTTCTTCTTGCGCAAGCGGGTCAGGGGATTGCTAAAAACCGTACGCCATGCGCCATCTCGATCCGATTCTATCTGGTAGCGACGCAGTGACCGCACCTTTCGTAAAGCGTGGGTCAAGGGTTCGAATCCCTTAAGCGACTCCCGGATGTCTTAACCGCCATTTCTCCCAAGCTTTCTCCTGCGGCTTGCACAATGGGCTTGTCTGCTTCGTTGGGCTTGGTTTTCCATCCTTGCAGTATGTCGCGTCATACTGCTCCGGTGAAAAACCGACGCCTCGCCTCGCATCCAAGCCCATCTGCGTCGCCTCGGCTACGAAATTTGTGAGAAATGGCGGTTAAGGGTCAAGTTCGCGGGTGGGCCGCCGAATGCTCGGAAGGTTCTCTGCAGTCTTCCGTCGAGGTTGCAATTGTTTGGATTTTTCTTTTACGGTTAGATAGCGGGATTGGCTTAAGACGGGAAGTCACGCTGCGGTAGCGATCGTGTCTGATCGCACGTTGGAAGGGCGCTGTTTTTGTCCTCCGAACGTCCGGCGATGAGATCGTCGTGAAGCGAAAGGCAACGCTGGACGACGGCTCTTCGCCGGCCTGCCATGCTCGCAACGTTCTCCTGCAACTAGACGAGAGCTGGCAGACAGCGACGAGGAAAGAAGGCCCTTCTGGGCCGCTCAGCGCAAAAGAGAACCTGTGCGTCGAAATCCAGGAGTCGATTCGGGTAGAGGGCAGATGCTGCGGATCGGGGTAATTGCCAACACGAGGAAACCGGGCGCTCGGACCCTGGTCCGGGAGATGCAGCTCTTTTCCGAAAGACATGGCTTCCCTTTTCTTTGGGAAGAGCAGACCGCAAAGTTGCTCGGGACGGAGGGCAGGGACCTGGCCGGCTTGATTGGCGGAGTCGATCTCCTGATCGTTGCGGGAGGGGACGGCTCCTTGCTGCGCGTCGTGCATGCGGTCTATCCGAATCCAGTGCCGATCCTCGGCGTGAACATTGGCGGCCTGGGATTTCTTACGGCGGTGACTCGGGAAGAAATTCTCCAAGCACTGCCGGATCTGGCTTCGGGCCTCTTGCGCCTGAGTCAACGCCTGGCGCTGAAAGTGCGAGGGTCTCTTCGAGGTAAGAAACTACAAATTCCTTGCGTCTTCAACGACGTCGTTCTCTTTCGGGGAAGCTCCTCCCGGATGGCTCGGATCGATGTTCACGCGGGAGACCTCCTCGTAACGGAGTTTCAGGCCGACGGCGTGGTGGTCGCAACGCCTACGGGGTCAACGGCCTACGCTCTTTCGGCGGGCGGGCCCATCGTCGTGCCCGAGGCCCAAGTCTTTGCGCTCACACCCCTCTGCCCTCATAGTCTGACGAACCGCAGCCTCGTGTTTTCCGCGGACTCCCAGGTCCGGATGACGGTGCCGGAACGAGCCGCTCCTGTCCGATTGGAGTTCGATGGTCAGTCGAGCGGGGTTTTGCACTGCGGAGACTGGGTCGAGATCCGCACCGCCCCTCACCCGGTGACGTTGGCTTTTCTGGCGAGCCGAGACTTCTTTCAAATTCTGAGGCAGAAGCTTCGTTGGAGCGGGGCAAGCTTGCCGGCTTCGGAGAAGCGGATCGAAACGGAGGGAGGACGGGTGTGAAGCTGGACGAATGGATCAAGCCGGAAAGGGTCTCTTTGAATCTCCGCGCTCGAACCTGGATCGAGGCCATCCGGGAGGTTGCCGAGCTTTTGCGAGAGGCACCGGAGATCGACGACTTTTCCGCTTTTCTCGAAGAACTGCTTGCTGGCCAGGGTAGCGGACAGCTCTGGTTCGATAGTGAAGTTGGGTTTCCTCATGTGCGGAGTGTTCACGTAAGAAATCTCGTCCTTGCGACGGGGAGAAGTACGGAGGGAGTCGTGATCCAGGAGGGGCAGCCTCCGGTGAAGTTCGTTTTTGTCATCGGCGTGCCGAAGCTGTTTCAGACCGAATATCTGATCACCGTGGGAGCTCTGGCTCGCATCGTTCACGAGGCACCTTCCCGATCGAGGCTTCTTCGCGCGAAGGACACCGCCGACTTTGTCTCGGTGATTGCCGCCGAAGATCAGAAAGTGTAAACAAAGGCAGGCTCTTCGGACAGGTGGCTGAGCGGTTTAAGGCACTCGACTCGAAATCGAGCGTGGGGGAAACTCCACCGTGGGTTCAAATCCCACCCTGTCCGCATCTTCCGGTCTCTCTGCCTCCGTCATCCAGACCTGCCGGAAGGTCGCGACGCCGGCCGCAATGCTTCCAGAGCCGATCCCGCGGAGTTGCGCCTTCGGCTTGAAGGCGTTTTTCATGCGAGGCTCTGCTGGCTTCGTAAGCTCTTGAGAGAGTTCAAAATCGCCGATCCGGAAGGCGAAGGAGCGAGGGCTTAGGCAATGAAGGATGATCCGCTTTCCTGCGCGGATGACGTCGAAAGGAACGATCCGGGATTCCTTTTCAAAACGGAAGGGACGCATCTTCCGCGTCTGCTCCAAAACTTGCTGAAGCTCCTCCGCCGCTTCCGGCCTGGTCTGAACGTAAAGGCAGAGCACCGTGCGCGAGCGGCCCGTACCTTGGGATGGCCAGGAAGTCCATTCTACCACGATCCCCGGGGCAGGGAACCGCACGGCGACGGCTGCACGGGGAATGAAATCGCCCGAGACCAAGTAGACAGTTTCTCCCGTCCAAGATCGTATCATTGCTTGAAGAAGGACTGAGTCGTTTTGCTTGCTCAGGCTGCGAAGAGTTTCCTCGGAGAAGGCTGCCTCTTTCGCTCCGTTGAGGAGTTGGAGGCGCCAGCCGTTCGGGATGAGCTTGGCCAAGCGCTCCTGCTCGGGACGAACGCAGGAGGGAAAGACCTCCTTGGACTGGCCGTCGAGAAAGCCCGCCGCATATCTGAGGCCGAAGACGCTGGCGACGAGTCCTGTCCCCGCCGCGGCAAGAAGGAGCAGGATTTCGATTGGCCCGAAACGGGAGCGACGGGCCGCCTGGAATCGACCGCTTTCTTCGAGGGGAAGGGCAGTGGGCCCTTGGATCGACGATGGCTGCGGGAGCTTTCGGTCTTCCCTCGGCCAAAGAGGAAGCGGTGAGGGGGGCTTCGCCATTTCTTCGGCGTCCGGTTGCGAAGCATCCGCGGCGACGGATCGGGGCGGCTGAGCCTGCAGCGAGAAAAGGGGCTCTGAGAGTCTCCGGAAGATCCAGAGCAACGGGGCAGCAAGGACGAAGTAGAGGCAGAGGGTCCGGGAGATAAGGAAGCTGGCCAGGCCAAAAGTCAGAGCCAAGGAGGGTTGGACCACGAGCCAGAACAACCGCGGAGAATTTCGGAACGGCCAGGGCGGGATGCCCAAACTCCATGGGTTTTGGGGGAGCTCTTGGCGCTTCCGGCTTCTGGTCTGGGTCTGGTGGAGTGCGTAGGTGACTCCCGCCAAACCGGAAAACAAGAAGACAGGGAATGCCTCCCGCCACGATTGGCGGAGAGCCGTTCCGAAGGCCAGGGCAAGGAGCAGGATGAGGGAAAAGAGGGCCCGCCGGCTACTGGCGTATCGCTCGCCGAGTCCTCGGCAAGTCATCAGTTCAATCGGGAAGACCCAGGAAACCATGATCCAGAAAAGCCCTCGGCCGAGCCAGGCCATCATCGTATCGATCATCGGAATCTTTCCCGCTGCATTCCCTGTGCGCCTTCCGACGGACGGCGCAACTGGCCGAGGAGTCCTCAAGCCACGCGCCAGGGAATGGAGCCGATCGGACGCTGCTTACTCTATCCGTTGCGATTGCAATTTAGGCAAGGCGGAAAGCAAACCGAGACTGACCGCAAAGCAGACGAAGGAGGCAAGCATCGGTGTATGGAACGAATGGAGGCGCTGCGAAAGAAGACCAAATACAAGAGGGCCCGTCCCCGCGGCCAGCCGGCCGAACAGTCCCCACAAGCCGAAGTATTCGGCATGCTCGTTCTTGGGAGCCAGAATCCCCACCACGGCGCGGCTGACTGCCTGAAGGGAGCCGGCTCCCATTCCCAGGATTGCGCAAACTACATAAAAGGCGAGCTTGTCCTGCACGAAGTAAAAGCCGCCCATCGCCAAGAACCAGATCCAAACAATCAGCTGCAAGGTCTTCTTGGATCCGAGCCAGTCTTCGAGGAAGCCGAAGAGAATCGCTCCCAAGCCACCTCCGCTCTGAATGGCCAGAAGAAGGAATACTGGCTCCTCGCCGGCCAAGCCGATCTGCATTTGCCCGTAAAGTGCCCCCATGGCCAGGACCATCGACGCTCCGGTGGAGTAAAGAAAGAATGCGCTGAAGAAGAGGCGCAGTCGGGCCTCGCGGCATAGCTTGGGAAAGGTCCGGGACAGACGAACCAGGGACGCTTCCATGGCGCCTTTGCCTGCCTGCTGGAGAGGGCAGGCACGTTCTTGTACGAAAAGGAGAGTGGGAAGACCGGCCGTGCCGTAAATGACGGCCGTCAAGAGAAAAATCAGCCGAATGGCGCCGGAGTTGGCTAGCGTGAATCCGGGACTCATCAGCGGATAGACGGCAGCAACGCTGAGGAACCCCCCCACATTACCGAGTGCCCGCGCAAGTCCCGAGAGCCTCCCGATCTCCTGCGACGAAGCGAGTTCGGGAAGAAAGCTAGCGGTGAGATTCTCGGCAAGCGCGTAACCGATCGATGCTGCCATGAACGCAGCCAAGCTCGCCCAAACATCCCCTTCGCCCATCGCAGCAAGGCTAGCGGTGGCCACGATGCAGACCGCATACGAGATCGAGAGCACCCGTTTCTTGCTTCCGGTAACGTCGACGAGAGCTCCGAGAAGCGGAGAAAGAACCCCGACCAGGGTTTGGCAGAAAAACAGGGACCAACCGAAGAGCCATGTCGCGTCTGTCCGGTGCGCACAAACGACGCGAAGGAAATAGGTGCCGAACACAAGGTCGACGATCAGCGTGTTGAAGGCGGTATTGGCGAAATCGAAGAACGCCCAGGCGATCTTTTCCGGTTTGGAGGGTGGCGTCGGGCGTGGCTGGGGAGAAAGGATCTTCTCGAAAAGGTGCATGGGAAGAGGCGATTCAAGCAAAGGAGCTACCCACCCGACAGCCGTTGGCAGCCGTTTCCCGATGGGAACGAAGCGCTCGTCGAGAAAATGGCCCGATGGTGAGGGCGGTCTTGCCTAGCCGCCATTTCTTCCAAGCTTTCTGCTGCGGCTTGCGAAATAGGCTCGTCTGCTTCGTTTGGCTTGGTTTTCCATCCTTGTAGTACGTCCTCATACAGCTCCGGGGGAAAACCGGCGCCCCGCCTCGCATCCAAGCCCATTGGCGGCGCCTCGGCTACGAAATTTGTGAGAAATGGCGGCTAGCAGTCCTCCGATGCCGCGGGGAAGGGGCGCTTCGATCTCTGGAATGCGGCGGGAAGACGGAGATTCCAGGATAAAGGGACGATCCGGAAAGGGCGGGTTCGCCATGGATGAATGTGCCTGGGCGCTTCCTTCGGAGAGGCGGCTTGCTTGGAGCTAACCGAGAACCGGAGACCCTGTCAAGGCATCGCGGGTTGACCGGAAGCGGCTGCTGGCCCACGGTCTGGCGGCAGCGCGAGCAGGAAGAAAAAGCCCAGCGCGAAGCAGATTAAGGGGATGGTCATGGGAATGCGAAAGGAGTGGGTTGCTTGGAAGAACTCCCCGAAGAGCAGAGGACCGATCGCGGCCGCGACTCTTCCGGTGACGAACCAGAGTCCGTAGTATTGAGCCCGTGCCTCGAGAGGAGAAAGGAGCCCCATAACAGCGCGGCTGACGGAGAAAAGGGAGCCGTTGCCAAATCCTACGAGGAAGGCCGTTGCCCAGAAGAGCGGTTTAGAGTGAACGCACACCAGAGCGATCGAGGAGATCGTCCATACGAGGACGACCAGTTGCAGGGCGCGGGCAGAGCCAAGCCAGTCTTTGATTTTGCCGAGAAAGAGAGCTCCGACGCACGCTCCTCCCTGGACAGCCAGCAAGACCAAGACCTGTTCGGCATCCGCCATCCCAATTGCCATCTGCGCGTAGATCGCAACGACGACCATCACGACCGTTGCGCCGGCCCCGCAGAGGAGCGAAGAGGCAAAAAAGGTTCTTAATGCTCCGGGGCGCACCACATCCGGCACCGAGTCTCCCAAGCGTCGAGTGGCTTGTCGAAGAGCCAGCCAAAGATTGCCGGTGAGGGCTTCGGTACGTTCACGCAAGAGAAAAAGAGCGGGAAGTCCCGCCAGAGCGTAGATAGCGATCGTCAGGGCCAAGGCGAGCTGGATGCGGCTTGCGTTGGATACCGTGAACCCCGAGGCAAGCAGCGGAGAAACCAACAGCAAGTTGACCAAGCTTCCCAGGTTGCCCAAAGAACGAGCCCAGCCGGAGAGGCGGCCGAGAGAATCGAAGCTGGTGATCTCCGGCAAGAAGCCGGCCATGAGATTGTCTGCAAACGAGAACGAAATATTCGTGACGGCAAAGGCGATCATGCTCGGCCAGACGTCTCCTTCACCCATGTGCGCCAGGCTGAGGGCCGAGAGGATGCAGACGGCATAGGCAGAGAAGAGCATTCGCTTTTTGCGGCCCAGGACATCGGCCATCGCGCCGATCATCGGGGAAGAGAAGGCGACAAACAATTGGGAGACGAAGAGAACCAAAGTCCACAGCCAGGTACCGTCGACTCGGTGGGCGCAGATGACACGAACGAAATAGAGGGCGAAAACCAGGTCGACGATGACGGTCGTGAAGGAGGAGCTGCCAATGTCAAAGCAGCTCCAGGCAAGGCGCTCCCAGTTCCCTGCCGGCGGTGAACTGACGGAGTTGCTCGGTGGAGAAGGTGAATCTCCTTCCAAGCGGTACGAGGTCTTGCCGGGGATCGGGCGTGGACGGCGGACTTTGAGCCAGCTCACCATGAGGCAAAGGATACCATACCATGCTGGAGATCGGGGACGTGCCCAGAAAAGCTCTGCCGTGCCAAGCGCCCCCCGTTACTTCCAACTTTGGAGGACGACTTTGCGGGAATCCTGGTACGGGTATTTTCGAAGAAGCTCTTTCACCGGCAGCTTTTCGTCCCCTTCCCGCATGTAATGCAGGAGAACGACCGAGGCCCAGTAATCATTGGCATAGCCGGTCCCGGCTAACAAGGTGGGAACTCCTTTGTGGTTGACCGTATGACAAGCGGCGCAGCTGACCGGCCCCGCATAGCGGCCGTCCGGAGAATACTGCAAAGCAGCCTGATGGGTGGTCAAATCCACCGTTTTGGCTTCTCCTTCGTAGCGGACTGGGTAGAGACCGTGAATCGATTCATGGCAGGACTGGCAGGAGAGCGCGCCATGAGCTTTCGAGTAGCGGTAGAGCGCGTATTTGCGGGGCTGGTCGATGGGAAAATATTTGCCACCTCCGCTTTCTACGAATGGAGCGGCATGGCAGGTAGCACACTTGGGCTCGGCGGCGGAAAGCCACCAATCGCTTCCCCCGGAAGCGCTGTCGTAGGAAACGGGGCTCCCTTCGCCCGCATTCCACGGTAACAACCTGAGTTTGCCTTCGTTATCTTTCGTCGCTCGGACGAGCGTGGCGCCCTTGTGTTCGGCGTAATAGGTGTAGACAGGGTTGCTCCCGCCCTTGATTGTCGGATCGGCCATTTCCAGAAAACGCTGGATCTCCCCGCTGGCGAGCGCCTTCCGGATCTCCTCAACGCCCTTGTCTCTTAAGGTTTTGCCCTTTTGAGAGACCGCATCGTCGAGATCATCCCAATTGTAGAGTTCGATCGAAAGCTGATTGTGGCAGTTGGTGCAGGTCAGGCCCCTCATCTGCGGGATGGGCTTGCCGTTTTCATCCCGCATGCTCACGTTCTGCAGGTACCACTTGCCCAGAGAATTGAGGAAAAAGGGAGGCTGAACATCCGGGTTGGTATGGGCATCTCTTCTCAGGTAGCAGCCGCCTCCGGCAATTCTTTGATCGGAATTCGCAAATTTATTGTTTCCGTAGGAGTCGGTGATTTGAAACGGGTTGGTCTCGAAATCGTTCATCTTGGGATTCTGCCAGTGAGTGGGATGGCATGCTTGGCAGGAGACCGTTCTGCCGGCCTTGTCGTTCATGTCGGCCAGAAAGGTTGCATGAGCGGCATGGATCGACGGCGCAAGCGGCTTTGCCTTCGTAGTGGGATATCCCGTTGCCCCCGGCCTCGGTTCTTGCAGATTGCCGGAGACGTTGTCGCCATGGCAGTCGGCACAGTTGACCGACCCGACGCTGCCTAGCCGGTTGGAGGAGGCGTTCGGGTTGTACTCTTTGAGAAAGTGCGTCTGGAACATTCTGTCGTGGATCTCGAGGAGGTTGATGGAAGAGGACGAAAGCCTCGCCATGTAGTCGGATTCATCGGGATAGTTCTTTTTCCAGTAGTCGTATTCCTTCTCGAAAAGGGTCATGCCAGCTTGCTTGGCGAACCTGGCCCCCTTGCCGTCGGCGGAATGGCAGATCACGCAATTCGGAATATCGACAGGATTCGTGCCGATGAACTGGACGGGCTTCCCGTCTACGAGGACCAGCTTGTCCTCTTTGTCATGCAGCTGCACGGTCGAGTATTGGTAGGGCTGGAAGTCCTTGTTTGTGATCGTGCGGATCGTTCCCTTCCTCCTGGAATCGTAGAACGCGGTCAAGGGAAGGCCTAGCGCATCCCAGACATTCGCCGCCGTTAACGTCAGCCGAACATTCTTTACTTCCGGGATCAGCGAATCGGTGAAGACAATGTCTCCGCCTTGGTCTCCGGCATAATCGAGATATCCCCCCGCGAGCGGCTTCCCCGATGGGCCAGCATCCACGGGGAGCTCTAGGTCTTTGCCAATGTGGATCCTCTTCTCGATCGACCAGTCCTTGGGAATCGTGCCTTCGAGATCCTTGTAGATGAAAAGATGCTCCCAGACGTAGTTCGCCATGTTGTCTCCGGGATCGGACATGGTGCCGTTGCCGTTCACGTCCTTGAGGACAGACCAGTACTTCATCTTATTCCCTTCGGAATAGGTGTTATCCCGCAAGAAATAGTAGAGCTTGATCTGATCGGCCGGAGACAGGAGCCTCGGCCGGTTGCCATTCCTGCCAGACTGGACGGCCTGCGCTTGGAAGGAATTGTATGGCGGGATGACACAGCAGTAGGAGATGTCGAATCCCACGCAGTGCATCCCTAGCTCGTAGTTGATGAGGATATTGTAGGGATTTTTCGGCTGGTGTGCCTTGAAGGTGAGGTGCGTGACCTCATCCTGGATCTCGACGGGCTCCAACTGGTCGAGACGGAAAGGCGGATTAGGGTCGTAGCTCGCGACCTCGGCTCTCGCCGGAAGAACAAGCGCCCAGAAAACGAACGTCAGAGCCACGAAGACGGTCGTCGGGGAATCCGGTCGGACCATAACGGTGCGCTCTCTTTGCGTGAATCGCAATCATGGCATTAACCAAGAAGAGGCTGTTATGTCAAGCGCTACTCAAAAAACTTTTCGAGGCCGGCGTCCTTGGGGAGTCCAAGGTTGAGAGCATCTTGGTAGTGGCGCTTGGCCAACTCCTTGGCCGGAGGTTTTTGCGAGGCGTAAATCACGGCTAGGTTGAAATGGGCATCGGCGTAGTTGGGGTTGAGCTCGATCGCACGGCGGAGTTCTTTTTCCGCAGCCTCTTGCCATCCCTTTTTCGAGCAGGCGATCCCAAGGTAGTTGCGGGTGCGCGGATCGTTCGGGTCGAGGACGATGGAGCGAGTGAGCATCGAGATGGCATTATCGTAGCGCCCCTGCTGATAGTAGACGATCCCGAGAACGGAGTGAGAGAAAGCATCGTTGGGATTCAGCTTGATGGCTTGCTGCAGAGCCTTCTCCGAATCCTCGTAGCGAGCCTGCTGGTAGCGAACCACCCCTAGGTTCGCCCACGCAAAGACGTTCCCCGGATCCTTTTGAAGAATTTGCTCGTAGACCTTGGCCGCCTCGTCATGCCGCTGTTCATTGAAGTAGCCTGCTGCTTGTTCCGCGAGTTGACGGAGTTCGGGCGTAAGGGAGGAGGCGTTGTTGCCCTCGCCGCCATTGTCGGCTGCGGGAGGAGCGGCGTTCTGGCGGGGGACCGAAGCGGATTCTGGACTTGTCCCGCCGGAAGTGAGCATCGCCAATCCCGAGATCGGCGAGTCGGACCGCGAAGTCGGAGGAGAGTCCGAGGCGGCGGCGGTGGAGGGCGACCCTGTCATCGCCGAAGCCGGGGAGGGTGCGTCGACCTTCGATGGGCTTGCCTGGGCAGATTCAGGCGCGCGGGCCCGTTCCGGGTCAGAGCCTTGTGAGAAGAGGCCCATCTGTTGGGCTTTTTGCTTCAAGACGGCAGCGAACGCCTGCTTGTCCAAATGCTCTTGGGGAGCGACGGTCGGGCCCTTCAAAAGAGCGAGCTCTTCCGGAGAAAGCGATACGAGCGGAGAGGAGAGAATTTCTAGCTGCCTTTGCACGAACTGGGAGTCGACCTTGAGGGATTGAAGCTCTTCGGTGAGGAGTTTCTTGGCCATCTCGCGACGAGCCTGCTCTTGAATCTGCCGGTTGACGATCCCCCGCAGAACCTCGTTTTCCTTTTTGAGCTGCTCGCTCCCTGAGGAGGCGAAGAATTGTCGCGCCGACTCGGCCAAGCGTTGCTGAGCGGCTTCGAGTTGGGACTTCAAGGAGCTTGCCGTCGTTCGGAAAATCTGATTTTCCCGCTCGAGGATGGCCAGTTGTTCCTGTACTCCCTTCAGCTGATCCCGGATGCCGACCACCGCTCCTTCGTCATTTCCGCTCTGAAGAGCGCGTATCTTCCCTTCGGTCTGCGCAAGCTGCGCCTTGAGCGCATTGTTTTCCTGGAGGACAGCCGCAATCCTCTCCTCGACGTTGGACGACTGCGCAATGGCCAGCTCCTTGCGCGCGCTCTGGAGCCGCTCACGGAGGGAGCCTGCCTCCGAGACGGCTGCTTGCAGTTTGGATTTGGTCGAGGTCAACTCGCCTTCGAGTTGGGAGATGCGGCTGCGCAGGAGGACGACCTGTCGATTGCTAGTGCCTTCAGTTGATTCGGCGCTGCCGCGGGTCGCGGGCAAGGAATGGCTCTCGCGCGGATGATTCCTCGACCCATCGTCAGGGGCCGGAGAGGAGGCTACCTCGTGCTTGTCCGGCTGTGTAGCCTCGGGTGAGGATAAGCCCTTCTTCCGGGCCTCCTCGGACAGGGCGATCTTGCCTCGGACATAACGGAGGCGGAACGCGACGATCGATGGCTCCCAATCCGGGTTGTTGCTTTTGAGAAGTTCGAGTTTTCTTTCGACGTCCAGGTATTTTTGGTGGGCGGCAGCTTCATCCCCCTTCTTTTCCATCTGTTCCGCTTCTTGCAGGGCTAGGTAGGCCTGTAGGAACTGGTCTTGTGGCGGATAGGCCGCGTGGGCGGGTTGGGCGACCACCAAAAGGAGGCAGGCTAGGCCACCTCGAAAAGAGAGGCGCATCGGGGCAGGATTTTGTCTTTCGGGCGCGTAAAAAGTCAATAAGCTTTCTTAAGACATTGTTTGCACGCGACTTATCGTGGGGCGATCCGGCTCGGACCCGCTACGCCTCGGATATGAACTTTGGGAGACAGGCAGGTCAGGATCGTCTTGCCCAGAATCCGGCCGGCAGTCATATTGCCCTGGCGGAACCGGAGGCGCCAAGAGCGGGATGGTAGGCCCGGGAGCCTGAGGAGCGAGAAGCATGCAGGATCGATTGGAGGAGATTCTCCAACGGAAAAGGGCCGAGGTTCTGGGGCTCAATGGCAACCTTGCCCGGTTGAGGCAGGAAGCGCGCGCTCGGAACCGCCGCTCTCGTTCCTTGGCCCTCGCGCTAAAGAAGCAGGAACGGGTGGGCCTCATTGCCGAGGTCAAGCGGGCATCCCCTTCGGCGGGGTCCATTGCCCCCGGCTGCGATCCGGCAAGACAGGCGCTCCTCTACGCCGATGCGGGAGCGGATGGGATCAGCGTGCTGACCGATGGTCCTTTTTTCTCTGGATCATTGGAAGACCTGCGCCAAGTGCGGGAGGCGGTCGATCTCCCGCTCTTGCGCAAGGACTTCCTCCTATCGGAAGCGCAGCTTTATCAGAGCGTAATCTTCGGAGCGGATGCCGTGCTCTTGATCGTGGCAGCCCTGTCGGAGGCGGAGCTTCGCGACTTGCATTCGCTCGCAATCGACCTGGATCTGGAGCCTCTTGTCGAAGTGCATAACCGAGCAGAACTCGAGCGAGCCATGGCGATCGACGCGAAGCTGATCGGGATGAACAATCGCGATCTTCGCACCTTTTCGATCGATCTGGCGACTACCGAGCAGTTGATCGGCTTCCTACCGGAAGGACGCGTGGCCGTGAGCGAAAGCGGGATCGTTTCCGGAAGACAAGCGGCCCATCTCCGGTCGGTGGGCGTGGATGCAATTCTTGTCGGGGAAGCTCTGATGCGCTCTGACAATCCAAAGGCAAAGGTGGCCGAGTTCCAGAGAGGAGGCGGGGGGAAGGGGGGATGGCGGCCGCCGGGCGGATAGCCCAAGCCTTCTTCGCATGCCGGTTCGAGTCAAGATTTGCGGGATTACCTCGCTCGGCGACGCGCGGATCGCGATTGACGCGGGAGCGGACGCTCTCGGATTTATTCTCTATCCTGGGAGCCCACGCTACGTGCCCCCATCTTCCGCAGCGGAGATCCTTGAGGCGATTCCGCCTTTGGTGGAGCGCGTAGCCGTTCTTGTCAACCCCACCGACGGTGAAATCGAACGGATCGAATCGCTGGCGGGCTTCAGCGCTTGGCAGTTGCACGGCGGCGAAAGCGCAGCCTTCTGTGTCTCGCTTCGCCCTCGAAAGGTGATCAAGGCCATTCGCCCTCCGTGGCCGAACGCGGCGGAATTCTCCTTTCCTTCCGCGGCCCTGCTTTTGGACAGTCCGTCGTCTTCTTGGGGTGGGACCGGGAAGACGCTCGATTGGCCGCTTGTGCGCAAGTTCGCCGAGAGACTGCGGCAGCCCTTTATCCTGTCTGGAGGATTGACCCCCGAGAACGCCTCGGAGGCAATCGAGCAGACCCATCCGTTCGGAGTCGACGTGGCAAGCGGGGTGGAGCTTGCTCCTGGAAAAAAGGATCCAAAGCGTGTATGGGAGTTTGTACGAAGATGCAAGGGCGCTTAGTCAGCTTGCCGGATGCCGGCGGCCATTTCGGGCATTATGGAGGGAAGTTTGCGCCCGAATCGCTCATGGCGGCCCTGGCGGAGCTCGAAGAAGCCTACCGGGTTGCGAAAGACGATCCCGACTTTCGAAAGGAGTTGGAGCAGCTGCTCCGGGCGTATGCGGGGAGGCCGACTCCGGTTACCTACGCCGCCCGCCTGACGGAAGCTTTGGGCGGCGCGCAGATTTACCTCAAGCGGGAGGATCTTCTTCATACCGGCGCGCACAAGATCAATAACACGCTGGGCCAAGCTCTTCTCGCCGTGCGGATGAACAAGAAGCGAGTCATTGCCGAGACCGGCGCCGGTCAGCACGGGGTAGCCACCGCGACCGTTTGCGCCCGATTTGGACTCGCGTGCACGATTTACATGGGCGAAGTGGACATGGAGCGTCAGGCGCTGAACGTTGCGCGCATGGAGATTCTTGGCGCGCAGGTCGTGCCTGTGCGTGCCGGGCAGCGCACGCTCAAGGAAGCCGTCAATGCCGCGATGCGGGATTGGGCGGTAACCGTGCGCTCGACTCATTACATCCTTGGCTCGGCACTGGGTCCGCATCCCTATCCGATGCTGGTTCGGGACTTTCAGGCGGTGATCGGTCGGGAGGCGCGAGGTCAAATCCTGGAGAGCGCGGGAGCATTGCCCCGTGCCGTCGTCGCTTGTGTCGGAGGAGGAAGCAATGCGATCGGCATCTTTCATGGATTCTTGGACGATCCAGAGGTGCGTCTGGTTGGGGTCGAGGCCGGTGGGCGGGGCGATCGGTTGGGAGACCATGCCGCCCGCTTTGCGGCCGGTGGTGTTGGCGTTCTGCAGGGAACTCGCACCTACCTGTTACAGGATGCCGACGGTCAGATTGCCTTGACCCACTCGATCTCGGCGGGGTTGGATTATGCTGCGGTCGGCCCTGAACATGCCTATCTTCGGGACGTCGGAAGGGCCGAATACACGGCCGCTAGCGACCGGGAAGCTTTGGATGCGTTCTATCTGCTGGCCCGTATGGAAGGCATTGTTCCCGCACTGGAGAGCGCCCACGCGATCGCGCACGCCATCCGGTTAGCGAAGGAACTTTCTCCCGAGGCAGTGCTTCTGGTCAATCTCTCTGGCCGTGGGGACAAAGATGTCGAACAAGTCGTACGGATGCAGCGGCAGGGGGGAACCGGCGGAGGCGACTTCCCACCAAAGGATTCCCCTCCTCTCTGATTTTCCCGGTCACGCGAAGGGGGGGTAATCCTTTCCTAGAGGCGTCCAAATGGAGCGGAGCATGCGGAATCGATGACGCAACCGATGAAGAGAGAGGAAGTAACAGCATTTCGTAGAGAAGGGATTCTCTTCGTGATTTCCGCCCCTTCCGGGACAGGGAAGAGTACGCTTTGCGAAAATTTGCGTCGGACGCCGGATTTCATCTTTTCGATCTCCTGCACGACCCGGCGGCCCCGCCCCGGGGAAGTGAATGGGGAAGATTACTTGTTTTTGGACGAACGACAGTTTTCCGCAAAGGTCACCGCAGGGGAGTTTCTCGAGTATGCGAAGGTCCATGGCTGCTGGTACGGAACCTTGCGGCAGACGGCGATCGAAGCTCTCTCCGAAGGGACGGATGTCTTGCTGGACATCGACATTCAGGGCGCAAACAACATTCGCAATCAGGAGGACCCTCGGCTGAAAGCGGCCCTCGTAGATGTTTTCATCATGCCTCCGACCTTTGCCGAACTGGAGAGGAGGCTGCGGAAACGTGGAACCGAAAACGAAAAAGAGATCGAGCGGAGGTTGGAACGCGGCCGGGAAGAGATGAAGGCGTGGAAGGAATTCAAATACACGATTCTCTCGGGTTCCATGGAGGAGGATCTAACGAAGTTCCGCGCCATCATGCGCGCCGAGCGATATCTGAGCCGGAGGCTGACTCTGCATGAAGAATAGGACGCACACCGTTCTTCTCGGTGTTAGCGGTTCGGTCGCGGTCTCTCGCGCGATCGACCTGGCTAGCCAACTAGCCAAAGGGGGCTATCTCCTTGATGTCGTCTTGACGGCGGGAGCTCTCCGCTTCGTTCGTCCTCTTTCGTTCGAAGCCGTGACGCATCGATGCGCTTATACCGACGAAAGCCCTGGGATCCTAGGGGGTCGGGCCATTCACATCGAGTTGGCGGAGCGAGCCGAAATCGTGCTCGTAGCGCCTGCCAGCGCGGACCTGATCGGCCGGTATGCATGCGGCCTGGCGCCGGATTTGCTGACCTCGATCCTCCTCGCGACCGCGGCGCCCATCCTCCTGGCTCCCGCAATGAATACCCGGATGTGGAGCCATCCTGCGGTTCGCGACAATGTTGCTCTGCTGGAAAGACGGGGCGTGAGGGTTGTTGGTCCGGGGACCGGACTCCTCTCTTGCGGCGTCGAGGGTCCCGGACGACTTTGGCCCGTGGATGAGCTCTATGCCAAAGTCCAAGAGCTTGTACCTGCGGCAGCTCATCTCCTCCACTCCTCAAAAGGGAGAAGGAAAGAGCTTGCCCCGTTCGGGCAAAGACCATTCCCTTTGCCCAGGGAGGAGGACAAGAGCAAGGAGGTGAACGAAATGGCAGAAAAAAAGAAGCCCGCGAAGAAGACGGCGTCCAGGAAAACGGAAAAGAATAGCAAGAAGGCCCCGGCTTCGAAGAAGAAATAGGAAGAGGCTCTCGCGGCGAGGAGAGAGGGGGCGGCTGGCTGAGCTCGACGCCTGAAGCGTCGGGTCGAATGTCAGTTCTCTCGCCGAACGGGCGATCCCGCCTGCGGAATCGGACTGTCTGGCAAGGCGTAGGGAACTCTTTCGGGGAGCCGACCGGGAAAAGGCGGGGGATCAAGCATGAGCGATCGTTTGCAGATGGAGGCCAGGCCAGTCGTTGCGATCCTGATGGGGAGCCAATCCGATTGGCCCGTCCTCCAGGGGGCATCTGCGGTATTGCAGGAGTTTTCAGTGCCTCATGAGAAGGCGATCGTATCGGCCCACCGTACCCCCGATAAGCTGCGTCACTATGCTTCATCGGCAACCGAACGCGGGATCAAAGTCCTGATTGCAGGCGCCGGAGGGGCAGCGCATTTGCCGGGAATGCTCGCGGCTTACACTCCGCTTCCGGTTCTCGGCGTCCCTGTCGAGACGCAGGCATTGCGAGGGGTGGATTCGCTATTATCGATCGTGCAGATGCCGTATGGGATTCCGGTGGGGTGCCTTGCGATTGGGGAGGCCGGTGCGCGAAATGCCGCCTTGCTCGCGGTTTCGATCCTTGCCTTGGAGAATCCGGAACTCGCCGAGCTCTTGCGCCAGTTTCGCAGTGCGCAAACGCAGCGCGTTCTCGACCAGAAGATATGAGTTATGAGTCCAAAGTTTCCCGGAGCGTCGATTGGCATCATAGGGGGAGGCCAACTCGGACGCATGCTCGCTGGAGAAGCGAGAAGGATGGGCTACCGGGTCGCAGTTTTCGATCCCGATCCGGAGAGTCCTGCAGCCGCGCTGGCGGACCGCCATTGGTGCTGCAACTTTTCCGATCGAAGGGCGTTGGAGGAGTTTGCGAACGCTGCCGACGTCATCACCTACGAGTTCGAGAATATCCCAGCGGAGAGTTTGTTCTTCCTCGATTCGAAGGTCTCCGTTTTGCCTTCGCCTGAAATTCTTCGAATCTGCCAGGATCGCATCCTAGAGAAGGGCTTTCTGGTTCGGCAGAACTGCCCGGTACCCGCCTTCTGTCCCGTTGAGAGCGCAGGCGATCTGGCAAAAGCCCTCCAGATCGTGGGGATCCCGGCCGTGTTGAAGACGGCGCGGCTCGGATACGATGGAAAGGGGCAGGCGGAGGTGCTTGCCCAATCGGATTTGGAGCCCGCATGGCGGCGACTGGGAGGGTTCCCGGCCATCCTGGAAAAGAAGATGTCGCTGGAGGCGGAGCTCTCCGTCATTGTGGGGAGGTCCGCAACGGGAGCCGTCACGGTCTTCCCCATCCCCAGGAACTGCCATCAGGATGGTATTTTTGATTGCTCACTGGTTCCATCCGGATTGGGAGAGCGTGTCGAAAGAGCGGCAGGGGAGATAGCCGTGGAGATTGCTTCCGCCCTTGGACTGGTTGGCGTCCTTGCCGTTGAGTTTTTTCTTACCGAAGGGGGACGGCTGCTGGTCAACGAACTCGCTCCGCGGCCGCACAACTCCGGACACTTCACTCTGGACGGCTGTATCACGAGTCAGTTTGAACAGCAGCTGCGGGCTATTGCCGGACTGCCTCTGGGCGATGTCTCTTCCCGAGGCCCCCTCCTGCTGCGCAATCTGCTGGGCGATCTCTGGGCACAGGGCGAGCCGGATTGGGGGACCCTTCTCTCTTTGCCGGGCTTGCGCCTCCATCTCTATGGGAAAGGTCGGCCGCTCGCGAAGCGCAAGATGGGGCATTATGCCGTTCTCGCTTCTTCGATTGCGGAAGCGCGGGAGATCGACGAACGGGCTCAAGCGATTCTCCGGCTGCGCCGGGAAGGGTAACATTTTCCGGCGTTTACCGGTACCAAGCGTACCATTCCACGCAGATCTTCTCGCAGCGTTCCGGCTCTCCTGCCGCCCGGAAACGCCACCCGACGGTAAAGCCGCGCGTCTGGTAACCTGCGGGCTGAACGATAAACCAGGAGGAAAGGAGCCAGGGAAGCAGCGCCGGAGTCGGTGGTCGGCCGAGGCAAGGAATCGTGGAGATCATAAGTCCAATGTCGAAGCAAAAGAGCAGTTCGGGGTTCGACGGTTGCCAGCCCCAGTGGAAAAGTAGGTTTCGAAACGGTCGGACTTCCAGTGGCTGGGAAGGGGAAGGACCGGATACTCGGCCTGGATCCGGATCCGCTTGGTTTCCCGGGCTTCGAAAACCATCGGAATCACCCAGGCATGGAGCACCGGATGGCCACCCCTTTCCCCCAGGAGAGCGAGCTCTTCCGGGGCCTCGTCCCGAAAGGCATGGATCGGCTTTTGCTCCTCCCACGCGCGAAACCAGAGCGGCGGATTCAGGGGATCCTCGTCCGAGTAGAAGCGAAGTTTCGCTCTTTGGCCGTTGTTCTGCAGGACGACCTCTTCCCGGTAGAGCACGCGGGGACGGAGCCGCGAGGGAGGAGTGGCAGTGGAGGGCAAGGTTGGTTTCCCGGGAACGAGTTGAGCATAGACGTTGTCAGTAACGAGCCAGGCCGACAGAGGACGCGCCTGTGCCGAAAAAAGGCAACTTCCAAGGCAAAAGAAGACGATGGTTCCCATTCCAAGCGACTGCGCGGTAGGCATGGGGGGCTCCTTCTTCCTATCGTTTCGTTTCGCTGTGGCCCGTGTGAATTTCGCGATAGCCCGTCCACCCGAGGAGTCCGAACGCGGCCAGGTGGAGGAGCAGGAGAAGGAACAGGAGCAAGATTTGCATCCGTCTCACGGTATCTCCCCAGGGCTGGTTGGCCGCTTGGGCTAAGGAGTCGGCAAGAACCCGTTCGATTCGCCCCGCCGGATAGACCCCTACCGAGGAGTCAAAGAAGTCCTTCATGTCCGCCAGGAGCGCTTTTGTCGGCTCCGCCAGGGAAAAACCGAGGAGCGCGGCCATTGGCAGGTAGGCGGCGGCGAAGCTTGCGATGGCCGCGTCGGCATAGGCGGTCGCCGCAGCCTCTCGAGCCGTTGACGTCGTCAACGGCAAAAAGTGCGCTTCCCGAGGTGGGAGAAAGGGCTCCAGCCCTCCGAGGCGGATGATTTCCCACGCCCGATCGAACGAGCGATCTTGCCAAGAGGGGCTGGCCAAGACCTCCCGGGCCCAGTTGGCGATCGCACGATGGACGACGGGGCGGGTGTGGGCCGCCCCCACGGACAACGGTACGGCGAACAGGGTCGCGAGGGCAGCGAGAGCGCAGAGCGGGTGGCGCCTGGCTCTGGGCGCGAAGCCCCGATTCCAGAGGAGAGCCGAATGACTGAGCAACGTCCAGGAAAGTGCTCCACAACCGAGAGCGAGCCCCAGAGTGCCGGCCATGGCTCCCAGCTCTTTCCCTGCCAGTTCGGCCAGAGCTACGCCGGAGAGGGAGAGCAAAGCGATGATCCATCCCATGGGATCGGCCTCCTGTCGAACGAAAGAATCGATCTCTGTCTTTTTGGAGAACCAACGGAGAAAAACAAAGTTGACGTCAAACAGAGAATGCCCTATGCGGAAATTCCCATGCAAGGATCAAGAAGATTGCGTGGGTTCAGCTTTTTTTTTGCCATTCTCGTCGCGGGCGCCATCAGCTCATCCGCTTGGGCCAAAACTAATTATTATCCGCTGAAGAAGGTCCTCTCTTCCACCAGTCGGAAAGCGGGACAACTCTCGCCCGATGACTATATTACCGTCACTGTGGATGGAGCGAAGAGGAAGGTTGCGGTCTGGAGTTCCGCTCCCAGCCGACCCTTTCAGCGCATCGGCGTTCTGGAGACGAACCGGCAGCGGAAGCATGCGGCGCGGATCGCGGCGAAAAACGGTGGCGACGGCATTCTCTTGGTGGGACGCGAAGAGGAGCCCTATGTGCCCGCTTGGGTCGGTCGTCAAGCGGGGACGCTCCGTTTTAGCGAATTTCGCTACTGGTGGGTCATCGTCGGTCCCGCTGGACAGTGACCGGCCGCTTTTCCCCCAGCACTCCCGAGGACAACTGCATTCTCCATCGTTGCGGCTTTTCCTGGCGGGCGGTAGATCTTTTGCCGTAATGGGATCGCCGCCATTTCTGACAAATGTCGTGTCGAGGCGCCGCAAATAGGCTTGGATGTGAGCTGCGGCGCCGGTTTTCCACCGGAGCTGTATGAGGACATACTGCAAGGATGGAAAACCAAGCCCAACAAAGCAGACGAGTCTGAGTCTATTTTGCAAGCCGCAGGAGAAAGGTTATGAGAAATGGCGGCTCGCCCAGAGTTGCCTGCGGCGGATAAAGTGGTGGCAAGAACTGTTGGCGAAGGCCCACGTGGTGGAACGGCAGACACACGGGACTTAAAATCCCGTGGGGGGAGACTCCCGTGTGGGTTCGAATCCCACCGTGGGCAGCTTCTCAGACGTCGGGGAAACTCAGGGATTGATGGTTGGCAACCTATGCGATTCGTGAAGGATCAGAGGTTGGCGCACGGTTGGCTCTTCGTTGTGCCCTGCGTCCTCTTCCTTGGCTGCGCGGCGTCGATCCAAGCGGAAAATGCGCTCGATTCGCGGGTGCAAGCCGGCTCGGTGCTCCTTTGGGACGAGGGCTCCAAGAGCGCGCTTTTCCGGCGGCAAATGGATGCACCCCATCCTCCGGCGAGCACGACCAAGTTGATGACGGCCCTGCTCGTCTACGAAAAGACCCGGCTTGCGGGAGAGGTTGTCGTATCTCACGAGGATCTCCCGAGCTCCGGCGAGGTATCGACCGTCCGCCTGCTGCCGGGAGATCGACTCCTGGTGACTGATCTCGTCCGAGCTCTTCTCATCAGCTCGAGCAACGAGGCCGCGCTTGCGCTTGCCCGTCAGACATCCGGTTCGGTCGTTGCGTTCGTTGCCGAGATGAATGCGCGAGCAAAAGGGCTGGGTTGCGAGAAGACTCACTTCGTCAATCCGAGCGGGCAGACGGAGCCCGGGCATCTGAGCTGCGCCAGCGACCTCTTGCGCATTTTCGAAGCCGTGCTTGCTGTGGAACCCTTACGCCGCATCTGCGCCAGCGAGAGCTATTCGCTCCGCTCCGCCGAAGGGAAGCCCATACAGTATTTGATGAATACGAATCGACTGCTGGGTCCCTATCCGGGAATGGGCCCCGCCAAGACCGGATGGACGCAGGAGGCGCGGCATACCTATGCCGCCTTGTGCCAGCGAGGAGAACGCAAGGTGGCCCTGATCCTTCTCGATAGCCCCAATAAGTGGGCGGACGCGGTGGCGCTTTTCGACTTCGCCTTCGGCGGGAAAAGGAGCGGAGGAGATTCGGGGCTTTAGCCGGCCATGCCTCGTCCCAAAAGACTATCATAGATGGCCAAATAGTCTCGAGCCATTCGTTCCGCGGTAAACCGCTTTTCGAAGGCGAGGCGAATCTGCTTTCGGGAGAGTTGCGCCGCAAGCGGCACCGCTTGGGCCGCTTCCTCCACGTTCTGAGCGAGGAAGCCGGTGGTTCCAGGTTCGAGGATTTCCGGGATCGCGCCGTAGGGGAAACCAATCACCGGCGTCCCGCAGGCCAGGGCCTCGATCGCGGAGAGTCCGAAGGGTTCCGGCCATTGGATCGGGAGAAGCATCGCCACCGCGTCTCCGATCAAGGATTGCTTTTGGTATTCGTTGGCCTCCCCGAGGTAGTGGACATGGGGGAGAGAGAGAAGGGGACGAAGCGCGTGGATATAGTCGGCGTCATGGCGAGGGTCCATTTTTGCGGCGATGAGAAGCTCCAGTCCCGCTCGCCGGGCGATCTCGATCGCCAAGTCGGGTCGCTTCTCCACAGAGATTCGGCCCAGGAAGAGGAGATATCCTCCGCTTCCATTACCCAGAGAGTACAGATTCTCGGGCAGGCCGTGAGGCACGGTTCCGGCCCAATTCGCATGAGGAATATACTGACGCTGCGCTTCGGAAATGGCCACCACCGGCATTTCCGGAAAGCCGTGGAAAAAGACCGCGAGTTCCGGGGTGTCGAGCCGTAGGTGGAGGGTAGTGACCGAACGGTTGGGTCGGCTGCGGAAAAACGGGAAGTGAAGAAGCTCGGTGTGGAAATGGAGAAGATCGAACTCGGCTTCCGACCGGAGCGCGGCATCGACCTCGAGCAGGAAGTAGGGAAGATAATCTCGGCAAGCGGGAATCTTACGAAGGCTTTGGGGACAGACGGATCGAAGCCGTGCGCGAGTGACCGAATCCCCGCTCGCGAAGAGAGTGACTTCATGGCCGAGGTCGATTAATGCCTCCGTCAAAAAGGAAACGACTCGTTCCGTTCCTCCGTAGCCTTCTGGAGGAACCCGCTCTACCGGCGGAGCAATTTGGGCAATTCGCACGAGACGTCAGGTTGGGGAGGGTGTCAGATCGTTGTCAAGTCGCAGCATGATTTTCGGTCGCGAGGCGCTTTGCCGGCTGGAGAAAGCTAGCCTGCCTGTCTCCCAAACGTTCGCCTGCGGCTTGCGAAATGGACCTCTCTGCTTCGTTGGGACTTGGGTTTTTGACCCTCCTCGCAGGATGTCGTCCTACCGCTCCGGGGAAAATCTGCGCCCCGCCTTGCATCCCGGCCCATGCGCCGCGCCTCGGGCACGAACTTTGTGAGACGTGCAGGTTAGGGGCCAATGCAGACGAGTCGGGATCTCTGGTGAGGAGTGCTGCATTGTCATCTCGTTCGGCATCCGTCAGAGTGACTTCATGGTTGCCATCTTGCTGTTTCGTCGGCGAGAAAGGCGATGGCGGCAAGAGTCCGCGTTCTTCTGCGTTTTCGTTTTGCTGGGTGCGCTGGCCGTGATCGGCTGGCCAGCTTCCGCGGAAGCCCTCGCCGCGTGTGATCGGGCGACGGTCGAGGTCATTCGTCGCACGCTGCCAGCTGTGGTCTCCGTATCGGTCGAAAAAAGGGGCTACGGCTTCTTTGGGCCGACGCGGAAAATCGAAGGAATGGGAACCGGCCTAGTCGTTTCCGAGCAGGGTGACGTGGTCACCTGCGCGCACGTTCTTGGGAAGAGGGTGGCCCGAAGGGAGCTGCTCGTCACTTTCTTTGACGGGAGGGTGAGGCTTGCTCGCTGGGTCTGTTCGGATCCGGGTGCGGATCTCGCCCTGCTTCGCGTGGAGACCGGGGCGCTGCCCGGCGTCTTTCGGTATGGGAATCTTTCCGAAGGGCAGCTGGGGACGACCGTGCTGGTGCTGGGGTCCGGCATGGGCTATCGGAACACGGTGTCGCGAGGCATCCTGAGTTCCTATCCGAGGAGGGTGGAGGTTCAAGAAGGGGCAGGACTTTCCCTACTGCAGGTGGATGCCGCAGTGAACCAAGGGGATAGCGGAGCGCCGGTCGTGGATCTGGAGGGAAAGCTGGTCGGACTCTGCTTTGCGAAGGTGGCCGGCCTCTCGGTGGAGGGAGTTGGCCTTGTGATCCCGGGCCGGACGATCGCGCGCTGGCTCGATCGCCAATCGATGGGAGGAGGATATCGGGTGAAGCCTTCAAAAGGAGTAGACGGTTTCCACCGCCCACAGGAACGCGGGGCCGCTCGAGATCGGGAAAAGAAGGGCTCCCATGGGGGAAAAGGGAGTCCCGTAGACGGCAGCGCCCCAGTCCATACGAAACTCGGTTCGCAGCATCAGATTCTCCCAGAGGTCGAAACCGAGCGTTGCCGTGACACTCCAGATGTCTGCAGGCCCTACATGGCCGGCAAGGATCTCGTTGGCGCTTCCGTGAATCCAGTCGGTGCGGAGGGCAAGGCTCGTGAGGCTGTTGGCCTGATACTTTGCCCAGAGGCTTGCCCCGAGCCAACTCGCCGATTGCTCTGCTCCGCTTCCCAGGGTGCCGATGCCTTCGTAGAATCCGCCCGTCGTCTCCCAGGCAAGAAGCAGCCGGTCGCGTGTCGCCTTGGGAATCCACTCGCCCCAGACATCTCCTAAGAAAAAGGGGGCAGCCCGGTTGAGCGGGCTCTCGACAAAGACTCCGGTTCCCGGAGTAGCCGGGAAGAGTCCAAAGCCGGGAGGATTTGCCCCGTTGGGTCCGTAGAGGGCGCTGGCCATCAGGCGGGCGTTTCGCGCCGACGCGTCGATTCCGGCGGAGGCGAGGAAGAGATAGGCGGCCCCATTTCCAAGGGTATTGTTGCTCTGTCCAAAAAAGGGGAAGCCTGCCCGCGCCGCGTTGAAGGAGCCGTCGAGAATCCCGAGGGTGGTTTCCACCCAATCGAGTGGTCGATAGACCGTTTCGATGCCCGTTACCATCTCCGGGATCAAGTTGGTGTAGAGATTCCCGTAAGTGAAGTTGAGGTTGGCGGGCCGTTCCATGACCTCGAATCCCAACGGGGGAACGAACTTGCCTACCTTTACGTCGATCGCGTTGCCGACGGGGATGCGAAAGGTGACATAGGCTTCGGCCAGCAGGAAGCTTGCGCTGTTCCGCGCGTTTCCGGCCTCCGTCGGGACTCCCAGTCCGGCCAGGTTGTCGGGTCCGCCCATGGAGGCGGCATCCTGTCCGACGAAAAGATCCGCCCGAAAGCCAGTTTCCCAGCGATTCTGGTCATCGAGCGGTTTTTCCAAAAGCAGCCTCACGGCATTGAGGTTGAATCCTCCTCCGGCGATCCCGTCATCGGCCATTCGCGTCGGGATTCGGGCATTGGGGGGAAGGAAATTGTCGAGGTAGGAGCTGTCGAGGTAACCACTCAGCCGAAGACCGGGGGGGGCGGACTGCACGGCGATCCCCCCTTCCTCCAGGGCTTTCTGCAGCTCAGCCGCCTGGGACGCGGCGGGAGGTGCGGAGAGGAGCGGGAGGGAGGACTGTGCCTGGGTGGGAAGGGCGGAAGCGAGCCCGATCCAGGCAAGAGCGGCAAAGACGAGAATGGGGAGCGGGAACGATGGGCAGCGGCAGTACTTCGCCCGAGCGCCAACGGGGAGGTCCCGGAAGATGGCGGGAAGAGAATGCGGTTGCTTGTCCACCCCTTATTGCCTAGCCGCCATTTCGCAAGCCGCAGGAGAACGCTTGTGAGAAATGGTGGCTAGGAGAGGAACTCCATCCGCGGCCCTCGCCCTCAAGGCAAATGTGATCCACTTCTTCCTGAGCCGCCACCGCTGGCCTGCATTTCTCACAAATTTCGTACCCGAGCCGCGGCGACTGGGCCTGGATGCAAGGCGGGGAGCCGGCTTTCCCCCGGAGTTGTACGACGACATACTGCGAGGAGGGCCAAAAACCCAAGTCCCAACGAAGCAGCCGGGCCCATTTCGCAAGCCGCAGGAGAACGCTTGTGAGACAGGCAGGCCATGGTAGAAAACCTTCTCCATCCTTTCCTTGTTTCGGCTAGAAAAAAGTATTCAATGAGCGGCGACGCAGTGGATGGACTTGTCTTGTTCTGCTAATGTGCTGAGCGAGAAATAGCTAGACACAAGGATCTTGTTCTGATAATTTGGATAAATGGGCAGACCTATCCGCATTCTTCCAGCGAGCGACAAGCAGAAACACGAACTCCAAAGCATGATCAATCGTCCCATGACACCGCAACGTGAGGCGCGGCGAGCGAGAATCATTCTCCACCGCATCAATGGGCTCACCCAAGAGCAGACGGCGCGCACCGAAGGGGTCAACCGCCCGGTAGTTGTTCAATGGGAGAGGCGCTTCCGGGAGCAGGGAATTGAAGGCTTGCGCGAAGCCAGGAGATCCGGACGCAAGCCAAGCATCAGCGATCGGATCAAGGAGGAGATTATTACGGAGGTCACGCGGCCTCCCAAAGGATTTACCCAATGGTCCTCGCGTAAGATGGCGAAGGCCAAAGGGGTCTCGGCCAACACGGTGCAGAGACTTTGGAGGGCCAATGACTTAAAACCCCACCTCAACCGCACCTTCAAGGTATCGAATGATCCCCGATTTGAAGAGAAGTTTTGGGATGTGATCGGTCTTTATCTTAATCCGCCAAAACGGGCGCTGGTCCTCTGCTGTGATGAGAAAAGCCAATGCCAGGCCCTGGAGCGCACACAAATCGCTTTGCCTCTTGGGCCTCGAAGGGTTCGCACCGGCACCCATGACTATGTCCGGCACGGAACGATCACGCTTTTCGCGGCCTTGAGNTATTTGGACGGAAAGATATTCCGCCAGACGGCTCCTCAACACACTCATAAAGAGTGGCTCGCCTTCCTAAAGAAACTCGATAGGGAAATCCCTTCCTCTTTGTCGCTCCACCTGGTCGTCGATAACTATGCCACGCACAAGCAACCGCTCGTCATGGAGTGGATCCACGCGCGCAACAAGCGTCAGGAGCGCATGCGGGGAACCCACAGAATCCACCTTCACTTCACGCCAACGTCCAATTCGTGGATGAATCTGGTGGAACGCTTTTTCCGGGATTTGACGGTGGACTGCATCCGGGACGGCAGCTTTACAAGCACCAAGGAATTGGTCGCTTCAATAGAGGCCTATTTGCAGGACCACGACCTTTCGCCCAAGCGATACGTTTGGAAGGCTGAGGGGCGGGCCATTTTGGAAAAAATCCAGCGTTCCAGCGCAGCAATCGAAGCAAAAGCTAATGAATAGCTAGTTAGCGCTCAGCACGCTAAGGGAAGGAATGGCGCGTCTATGAAGATCTGTGACGTAACGCAATTTTATTCGCCGCGGAGTGGCGGGGTGAAGCGCTATCTCGGCGAAAAGCAGGAGTATGTTCGCGCGCACACGGAGGATGAGCATTATCTGATCGTTCCCGGAGAGCGGACGTTGCACCAGAGCGAGGGAAGGACGCATGTCTTTACGATTGCCTCCCCGAAAGTCGACCGGACTTCCCGCTATCGCATCCTTTGCAACGTTTCCTTGGTGCGCTCCGTTCTCCGGGAGATTCGGCCCGATGTGATCGAATCCGGAGATCCCTACCATTTGGCGTGGGCGACCCTGCGAGCCGCCGGCGAGTTAGGAGTTCCCGCCGTTAGCTTCTATCACTCGCACTTTCCCGATGCCTATTTGCGGACCGTCTGCCGCTTCGGCGGCCGCATCATTGAGAAGATCGTCCTCGCCTCGGCCCGGCGATATATCGTTAATCTTTATTCTCGTTTCCGCTATACGTTTGTGCCATCGCCTACGTTGCAGAAGCTTTTGAATGCCTGGGGACTGACCAACACGATCCCGATTCGGCTTGGAGTCGATGCGGAAACGTTTTGCCCCGGTCCCGTCGATCGGGCATGGCGGGAAGAGCTCGCGATCCCCGATCAGGCTTTCTTGCTGCTCTACGTAGGACGGCTCGCTCGAGAAAAAAATATTTCGATCCTACTGGATACTTTCCGATCTCTTCGCGCCTCGTGCCGCCGAGACTACCGGCTCCTGGTGGTCGGAGAAGGGCCACTGAGGAAACATGTGCTGCAGCTCCAGGCGGACACCGATGCGGTGATCTGGCGGCCGTATATCGAAAAGAAGATCGAATTGCGAAGATGCTACCGAGCGGCGGATCTTTTTGTTCATCCCGGAGTGGTCGAAACGTTCGGGCTGGTTGCCGTCGAAAGCCAAGCTTGTGGTTGTCCTGTCATCGGCATACGGGGGACCAACATGGACGATCATATCCATGCAGGTCTCGACTTGTGGGCGAAGCGAAACTCTGCCGAAGAACTGGCGAGGGCGATCGAGAACTCTGCCGACGCAGACCTGCGGTACATCGGCCTTTGCGCTTCGAAGCGGACTAGGGAGATCTACCATTGGCCCCACGTATTCGTCGAGATTTGGCGCTACTACCGTTCGGCGATCCGAGGGACAAACCCGACCGATGAGAGTGTGGTTCTCTCGCTGGGAAGAGGGAAGGCGGGATAGCCGGCGTTCCGGAACGAAGGAGGGGAGATGAGCGCGGACGCGGAGGGAAAAGGCACGGCCACGGAATCCGTTACGATCCGTTTTTATCGGGCGAGCGATCGGGAGGGGGTTCGCAAGGTCTGCGCGGAGACCGGATTCTTGGGTTCTCCCATTGATGCGATCTTCGAAGATCGCGAGCTCTTTACCGACTACCTGACATCCTACTATACGGACAAAGAGCCCGAATCGACCTTGGTTTGCGAGGCGGGGGGGACCATCGTCGGATACCTCATGGGCTGCCGGAAGTCATCTGCCAAGTTTTGGTACCACGCGCTTCACAATGTGCAGTTGTCCCTGCGGATGCTGGTGCGCTATCCGTCCTATGGTCCCACCAGCCGTCGGTATCTCCGCTGGCTGCTTTGGAGGGGCCGAAGGGAAGCGCCCCGCAGTTTTCCGGGGATCCCCCATTTCCATTTTAATATGCTGGCCCCGTGGCGGAGCGTTTCACGCACCCGACATCTGGTCGATTCTTTCTTGGACTATCTCGTTCAAAAAGGAGAGAAAGCCGTGTACGGCCAAGTGGTTGTCTTCGACCATCGCCGGGGGGAAAAGATGTTTGAGCACTACGGGTTTCGAGTCGTCGATCGAGTAAAGGTGACCAAGTATGCCGGCCGCTTCCCGGGATCGGTTTATCTCTGCACGGTGATCAAGGACCTTCGGGAAAGTCCTCGGCTCTACGCTCTCCATCGGCCCTCACGGGAATGAAAGAGAAGGAGTGGCCATCTCTGATCGTCTCCCTCCACGATCTCCATCCGGGGTCTCTTGCTCTTGTCGCCCGCCAGCGGGAGGAGTTGCGCCAATGGGGAGTGAAGGAGGCGAGCCTGCTCATCATTCCCGCCTATCACCAGGGACCGGCCTTTGACGAGAATTTGGAGTTCTGTCGTTGGATCGACCTCCAAAGGAAGGAAGGGGACGAAACGGTCGTTCACGGCTACTTCCACTCTCGCGACCAAAGGGCAAAGGGGTGGAGGAACCGATTCTGGACAGAGATCTACACCCGGCGAGAAGCCGAGTTTTTCGACTTGCCGCAGGATATCGCAAGGGAGCGCCTCCGGTCAGCCCGCGAGCTTTTTGCGGGACAGGGATGGGCGACCGAAGGATTTGTGGCCCCGGGCTGGCTGTTGGATCCCTGCCTGCCGCAGCTTCTGGCTAGGGAAGGGTTCCGGTACACGACGCGGATCAACGGGATCTTGAGCTTGCGTCCGGAAGAGCGCTGGACTGACGCACGGACGTACTGCTGGAGCACCCGGGCGGGTTGGCGCAGGGCCACCTCACTCGCCTGGAATCGCCTGCTTTCCCTGCGTGCCTCCCGGAGCGTGGTCCGGGTGAGCTTGCACCCGTCGGATTTTACCTATCGTCCGATTCGTACCCAGATTGAATGGGTCATCAAGCAGGCTCTGGATCGGCAGTGTCGGCCGTTGACCTATCTTCGTTATGTCTCGAGTTGATCTCCATCTTCATTCTCGTTATTCCGACCGGCCGTCGGAATGGATCTTGCGGAGGGTGGGCTGCCGGCAGAGCTACACCGATCCGGAGGTGCTCTATCGGAGGCTTGCTGCCGCGGGCATGACGTGGAAGACGATCACGGATCATGATCGGATCGACGGTTGCTTGGAGATGAGGGAACGACATCCCGACGTCTTTCTGAGCGAGGAGGTCACGACATTCTTTTCCGACGGATGCGAGATTCACCTGCTGGTTTGGAACATTGACGAGCCTGACCACGCCCGCATCCAGCAGCTCGCCCCCAATATCGAAGAGTTGGCCTCCTTTCTCCATGCAAACAAGATCCCTCATGCGGTAGCTCACCCTTTGGAAAACCTCAACGGGAAGCTTTTGCCGGATCACTTCGAGAAGCTGATTTTGCTTTTTCGTGCTTTTGAGACGGCGGATGGCAGCCGGCCCGGATTGCCGCAGGAGATCGCCCGTCTCTGTCTGCTTTCCCTCACACCCGAGCGAATCGTCGAGATGTCGGAACGACAAGGGATTGCCCCTCTAGACGAGGATTGCCATCGAAAAAGTTTCGTGGGGGGATCGAATGATCACGGCGGGCTTGCCCTCGGCACCTTATGGACGGAAGTCGACGACGATGGGACCCTAGAGGGTTATTTTGGCGCGCTGTTTGCCGGGAACGGCAGAACGGGCGGTGGAGAGCCGGGAGACCCGGCGCGCGTCTCCATCGCCTTTTACAATCTAGGGTTCCAATATGCCCAGGAACGGCTTCGGCAATCGGCGCCGTTGGCGGCGGCGCTCGTGCAAAAGATCGCAGAGCGTTTCGTCTCCGGGAAAAATCCGACGGCGTTTTCCTTTGGGGAACGAATTGGCCATCTGGCCGAAGCGGTGCGCAGCGGGCAGGTTTTCGAACTGCTCAAGCCGGGCGAAGGCACGCTGGTGCGGGCCTTTGCCGTGTTCTTCACCAATGATGAGGTTCGTAGGGAGATCGATCGCATCATCGGGCGGGCTGCGACGCCAGCGGACGCATCGTTTCGCGTTGCCTCTTATCTGGTGAATCAGTTGGCTTATCGTCTCGTCGGCGGCGCCGTCGCTCAGCTCGGACGAGGAAGCATTCTCGAGGCATTCCAATCCCTCGCCGGGCTGCTGCCCGTGATGGCGGCAGCGGCTCCCCATCTTCTCGCCTTTGAGCGTCAATGGATTGATCGGCGCTTTCTACGGGACCTCTGTCGCCGGTATCTCTCCGCCCCGCCTGCGGAAATCGCCTCGTGCAAGCGGGCATGGTTCACCGATACGCTCGACGAGGTCAACGGAGTGACAAGAACGATTCAGGCGATGGCCTGGGCGGCTACCCAAGCCGGGGCCGACTTGACCGTCGTGACTTCGCGCGCCAATCCGAAAGTTGACGGAATCCCATTCCGGAACTTTCCCCCGGTCGGAGAGTTCGCGATCCCCGAATACGAGCTTCAGAAGCTCGCGTTCCCTCCCTTTTTCGACCTTTTGGAATTTGTGCACAAGGAGCGATTTACCGAACTGATCATCAGTACACCGGGTCCGATGGGGCTGTGCGCGTTGGCGATCGGGAAGATCCTTGGCCTGCGGACGGTGGGGATCTACCACACAGACTTCCCTCAGTACGCTCGCTTTCTCAGCCAAGATCCCCGGATGGAAGGTCTGGTGTGGAGTTACATGGACTGGTTTTACGGCCAAATGGCGAAGACCTATGTGAATTCGTCCGCCTATCTTCATTCCTGGAGAAAGCGCGGACTTCCCAAGGAAAAGTTGGCGATCCTCCCGCGAGGCATTGACGTACAGGCCTTCCACCCCTCGTTTCGGCAAGCCGATTTCTGGAAGCGTAGGGGAGCGACGGGATCCGTACTCCTCTACGTTGGTCGGATTTCCAAGGAGAAGGAACTGGGGTTTTTACCCGCGGTCTCCGAAACCTTGCGCAGCCGAGGATTGAAATTCACTCTAGCCTTCGTTGGGGAGGGCCCCTATCGCCGGGAGTTGACCCGGCTCCTGCCCGACGCTCTCTTTGCCGGCGTTCTGACCGGCAGGGAACTGAGCGAGGCCTATGCTTCGGCAGATATTTTTGTCTTTCCGAGCACGACCGATACGTTCGGCAACGCAGTGCTGGAAGCCATGGCATCCGGTCTGCCCGTGGTCGTGTCCGACGTGGGAGGGCCGCCGGAACTCTTGCGCCAATTCGGGATCGGTCATGCGTGCCGTGCCAGCTCTCGGGAAGAATGGGCCGCTGCGATTTCTCTCTTGTTGGTTTCCCCGCCATCTCTCGCGGAACGGGAGAGAGCTGCGGAAGCGGTTCGGCGAGCTTGGAATTGGGAGCAGGCCTTTACTCGGTTTTGGGAGTCGGTTGGGTCTCTCACCTAGCCTCATTGGAGCTTGCTCTCCTCTGCTTCCGATGGCAAGGGTTAGCCTGCATGTCTCACAAAGTTCGTACCCGAGGCGAGGGCCGATGGGCCTGGATGCAAGGCGGGGCGCAGGTTTTCCCCCGGAGCTGTATGACGATATACTGCAAGGAGGGAAAACCAAGACCCAACGAAGCAGACAGGTCCATTTCGCAAGCCGCAGGAGAATGCTTGTGAGACATGCAGGCTTAAACCTCCAAATGAAGACGCTTGCCCCTGTCGGTGCCTTTGCGGCTCGAACCTTTCTTCCTGCGGTGGTCGACCTCTGCTCGCTTCCGGAACTCGAGGAGTATTTTGGGAGGCTCGAGCGGGAGCTTCGGGATGCCGGATCGGGAGCGGCTTTGGCGACTTGGCTCGGTCATTACGATGAGGTCCAGGCAGTGATGGACGAGGTGCGGGCCAGGCGCTACATCGCGATGACCTGCCAGACGGACGATCCGGAGCGCGAAAAAGCCTACTTGGAAATTCTGACCGTTGTCGATCCGTGGAGGAAAGCACGGCAGATCGGAATCCTGCGTGCGTTTTGCCAGCATCGATGCGTCGACTCGCTTCCCGAGTCCTATGGGGTTCTGCGGCGAAGCGTGGAAATGCAAGTCCGCCTTTTTCGTGAGGAGAATATTGCCCGGGAGACGGAGGAGGCGCGGCTTTCTCAGCAATATCAGAAGATCGTCGGGGCGATGACCGTCTGCTTCGATGGGAAGGAGCAGACTCTCGCCCAGGTGGGAAGGGTGCTCGAGGAGCCGGATCGGGAGAGGAGGCGGAGAGCGTGGGAGCAGATGGCCGAGCGCAGAGGGCAAGACGCGGAAGTACTGGAGGAGATTTTTGATCGCCTTCTTGCCCTTCGGAGCGAGATTGCTGCTGCTGCGGGCCTTTCGGACTACCGGGGCTACGCTTTTGCCCGCGCGGAGCGATTCGACTATACCCCAGCAGATTGTCTCGAGTTTGGTCGTGCGATCGAGGAGGTCGTGGTACCCGTTTGCCGGGAGATGGACGCACGGCGGGAAAAGCAGCTCGGAATCGACCGGCTTCGCCCTTGGGATCTGGTCGTAGATCCCGAGGGGAAGCCCCCTTTGCGTCCCTTTCGCACCTGCGCCGAACTCTTGGAGAAGACCGAAAAGGCGATATACGCCTTAGACGAGCCATTGGGAGATCTCTTCGGACAGTTGCGCCGAAGCGAGTTGGTCGATCTTGAGAACCGAAAGGGCAAAGCGCCCGGGGGTTACCAGAGTACGCTATCCGAAGCGCGACTGCCTTTTATCTTCATGAACGCGGTCGGCACGCACCGAGACCTGGAAACCCTGCTGCATGAAAGCGGTCATGCTTTCCATACCCTTCTTGCCCGCACCCAACCCCTTTATGCCTATCGCTCCGCCCCCTTGGAATTTTGCGAGGTGGCATCGATGTCCATGGAGCTTTTGGCTGCTCCCCACTTGGGGAACTTTTACGGCGAAGAAGAGCTACAGCGCGCTCGACGCAACCATCTCGAAGGAATTCTCCGTTTTCTGCCCTGGATGGCGGTCGTCGATGGATTCCAGCACTGGCTCTATACGCATCCCGGCCATAGCCGGGACGAACGGGCCGTTGCCTGGAAGGAGTTGCTGCAGCGTTTCGGCGGGAGAGAGGATTGGAGCGGTTATGAAGGGGTCTTGCGTTCCCTTTGGCACCGGCAGCTCCATATTTTCGAGTATCCTTTTTACTACATCGAGTATGGGATCGCCCAATTGGGTGCCTTGGGCCTCTGGAGGCGATCACTTGCTGACCCTGCCGGGGCCTTGGATGCCTATCGGCACGCTCTTGCCTTGGGGGGGGCGAAGCCTCTCCCTGAGCTCTTTGCGGCCGCCGGACTCCCCTTTTCGTTTGGACGAGCTAACTTGGAAGTCCTGGTGACGGCAGTCCGTGAGGAGCTCCAGCGCATTGGCTGCGGAGCCGCTGAAGCGGCGTAGGGGTCGCGAAAACCACCGCGCTCGGCGATTCCCACAAGAGGCACGGATGCCTCCCTATTCGGGAGGATGTTCGGAGTGGAGTTCCCCTTTCGCTTCGCGGGACTCGTGCCTTCGCTTTTCTGTCAATTCGGTTTTTCGGCGGCGCAGTTGGCCCTCGAGACGGTCCGCGATCAAGTCGATCGCTTGGTAGAGGTCGTGTCCGTGGTCTTCGGCGTGAAGATCTGGTCCGGGGAGGGAGAGATGGACTTTAACGACGAAAGCCTGCTTGTTTACCGAAGCCTTTGGCGGATCGTGCTGGACCGTGACATGGGCTCCAACGATTCTATCTTCGTGGCGCTCGAGCTTTTGTAATTTTTTTTCGATATAGGAGTAAAGAGGCGCGGTCAGCTTAATTCCTTGCGGATTCCATTGGATCTGCATCATTGTGAAGTTTCTTCTCTCGATTTCGCTTTGTCCAGGGGTTTTCTTCGAGAAAGGTGGGAGCAATGTCGAGCCGGAAAGAGGTGGATCCTGGTTCCGAGGAAGCTGTGACGATCTACGACACGACGCTTCGTGACGGCGCTCAAGGGGAAAATGTCCACTTTTCGCTTCTGGACAAATTGCGGATCGTGCAGAAGCTGGATGAGATCGGGATCCTCTATATCGAGGGAGGATGGCCGGGGAGCAATCCAAAGGACCTTGCGTTTTTCCAAGAGGTTTCGCACCTTCCTCTCCGAAGGAGCCGGATCGTGGCGTTCGGCGCCACCCGGCGGGCGAGCCTTTCGGTCGAGCAGGATCCTCAAATCCGAATGCTTTTGGACGCGGGGACCGAAGCGGTGGCGGTCTTCGGCAAGACTTGGCTTCTCCACGTCCGGGAAGTTCTTCGCGTGACTCCAGAGGACAACCTGGCGATGATTCGAGACACCGTCTCTTTCCTTAAGGCTTGCGGCAAAGAGGTGATCTATGATGCCGAGCATGCCTTCGATGGATATCAAGACGATCCAGACTACGCCTTGGATTGCCTTACCGTGGCCTCCAAGGCGGGAGCAGACTGGGTGGTTCTTTGCGATACGAATGGCGGATCGCTACCCGAGGCGATCGCGCAGTTGACGAGGCTGACTGGGCAGAAAGTCCAGTGCCGGGTCGGCATTCATACTCACAACGATGGCGAGCTTGCGGTAGCCAACGCGTTGGCCGCTGTGCAATCGGGCGCAACCCAAGTCCAGGGGACAATCAACGGCTATGGGGAGCGGACGGGCAACTGCAACTTGATCTCGACGATCGCCAACTTGGAGATCAGGCTCAACAAACGGGCTCTTCCTCCAGGAGCTCTATCCCGTCTTCAAGAGCTTGCCTATTTTGTGGATGAGACCGCGAATCTCGCCCCAAATCCCCGGGCGCCCTTCGTCGGCCGGTGCGCGTTTGCTCACAAGGGTGGCACTCACGTCAACGCGATTGGAAAACTCTTCCGCAGCTACGAGCACATCGACCCAGGGATCGTGGGCAATCGCCGGCGGATCCTTGTCGGCGAACTTTCCGGCCGAAGCAATGTCGTGCTCAAGGCGCGGGAGTTGGGCTTGGTGCTCCGAGAGGACGACCCGCGAATCCGCGAGGCGCTTCAGCAGATCAAGGAGAGGGAAGCAAAGGGCTATGAATTCGAGGCGGCGGATGCGTCGTTCGATCTGCTCCTGCGCAGGCTCTTGCTCCCATTCTCTCCCTTTTTCCAATTGGTGGAGTATCACGTCTCCATCCGGCGCTTCCCAGCGAAGAAGTACGAGGTATGCGAGGCGACCGTGAAGCTATCGGTGAAGGGACAGACCGTCTACACGGTTGCGGAAGGCGACGGCCCGATCCATGCCCTGGATCAGGCCCTGCGCGGCGGCCTCGAGCGGTTCTATCCCGAGCTTGCTAGAATCGGCTTGCGCGATTACAAGGTTCGCATCTTGGGCCAGATGGGGGGCAGCGCTGCCGCGACACGAGTGTTGGTGGAGTCCTCCGATGGTTCGAGCGGCTGGACGACCGTCGGTGTGTCGACGAACATCGTGGAGGCCTCCTGGGAGGCGCTGGTCGACAGCATCGAGTATTGGCTGCTGCGTCTGGAGCAGCCCCGCGATCCCCTCTCATCCTACACGGGTTAGGGATCGTCGGCTTCTCATCCACCAGAGGATGCCGGCGAGGACCAGGGTGATCCCTGAGAGGATCTGCCCTTGCGTCAGGAAGCCAAAGTAAAAGCCGATCTGGGCGTCGGGTTCGCGAAAGCATTCCGCGAAGATTCGAACGGCGCTATAGCCGGCGAGGAAGGAGAGCGCGACCGTGCCTTCTCGGGATCCACGTGCCCGGAGCCAGTAGACCAAGGCGAAAAGAAACAATCCCTCGAGGGCCGCCTCGTAGAGTTGCGAAGGGTGACGCGGCACGGGCAATCCGTGGATCGGCGGGGCTTCCGGGAAGACTACTGCCCAGGGCAGAGTGGAAGGTCGGCCCCAGAGCTCTCCGTTGATGAAGTTGGCGATCCTGCCCAGGCCGAGCCCGACCGGCGTACACCAGACGACGGCGTCGGCCAGGTGAAAAAAAGGCACTGCCCACCGTCGGGCACTCAGGAAAAGGACGATCAGGACGCCGGCAATCCCCCCATGGCTCGACATCCCTCCCCGCCAGAGGGCGAAGAGCTCTAGAGGATGGGCGAGGATGTGGGGAAGATCGTAGAAGAGGCAGTAGCCCACTCTTCCTCCCGCGATGACCCCTCCAAGAGCGAGCCAGAAGACCAGGTCGTCGATCTGCCGGGGGGACAAGCGAAGCCAGCCCTTCTTCCGCTGATAGTGTAAGCCCCACCATAGGAAGAGGAAGCCCACGAGATAGGCCAGCCCGTAGAAGCGGATTCCCCAGCCGCCCGGGAAGCGGACTAGATAGGGGCTCAGATTGTCGACGTAGTAGGCGAGCATCGGTGGCCGTCGTCGAGGCTATGCCGGAGCGGATTCTGCGGCAAGGCGCCCTTTCGGGAAACGGCATTGCCTTGCTTTGGTCTAGCCCGCCTGTCTCCCAAGCGTTCGCCTGCGGCTTGCGAAATGGACCTCACTGCTTCGTTCGGACTTAGTTTTCCCTCCTTGCCGTATGTCGTCATACAGCTCCGGGGGAAAACCTGCGCCCCGCGTTGCATCCAGGCCCATCCGCCGCGCCTCGGATACGAACTTTGTGAGACATGGGGCTAGCCTGCCCTCCGATGGTTTTTAACCTAGCCCCGCCAGAATGGCGGAGCGCTTCGTCCGGGAACTTTCTCTTGCAGCTTGCAAATCCAAGGCTGTTTGCTTTGTTGGTCTTGGAACTTTGATTCTCGCAAGGCAGCGGTAAACCGCGCAGGAAAATTCCCCTTTTCTTGTCGATCGTCGGGACGGGGCATAGCCTTGCGGGGATCGGAATAGGGATTAGAGATAAATGGGAAAAAGGAAGGAAGTACTGTGACCGAGCTCGAAACCCTGCGTCATTCCGCAGCCCATATCCTGGCGACGGCTCTTCTGGAGATCTGGCCGGAAGCGCAACTAGCCGCAGGACCGCCGGTGGAGAATGGATTCTATTACGACGTCTCCCTTCCCCATCGGATTTCGCCGGAAGATTTTCCGCGGATCGAAGAGGAGATGCGCCGGATCGTGCATGCTGGGCAGCCGTTCGTCCGCATCCAAACAGGCCGGCAGGAAGCGGAGAAGCTGGCTCTGCGTGGACGACTGGGTGCCTTGACCGAACGCCCGGTGCCCAGCGAGTTCAAGCTGGACATCCTGCGAGGCATTCCGGATGAGGAAGCAATCACGCTCTACCAGAACGGAGAGTTCCTGGACCTCTGCGCGGGCCCTCACGTGAAGAGCACGGCGTCGGTCGGAGCGATACGGCTGACGCACGTGGCCAGCGCCTATTATCGTGGAGACGATAACAATCCTCAGCTTCAGCGCGTTTACGGGACGGCTTTTTCGACCGAGCGCGAGCTTGAAGAGCACATGGCGCGACAGGAGGAGGCTAAGAAACGGGATCACCGGAAGCTTGGTCGGGAGTTGGAGCTCTTTTGTTTGGACGAGGCGGTGGGGGTTGGTCTCCCTCTCTGGCTTCCTCGAGGTGCCGTGATCCGGCAAGAGCTCCAGGCGTTCTTGGGGGATCTCCTGGCCAAGCAGGGCTACGAAACGGTCTTTACGCCTCACATCGGGGAATTAGGTCTCTATCGGACTTCCGGCCATTTCCCGTTCTACCAGGAGTCCCAGTATCCTCCGATCCCCGAGCCTACAGCATGGGAGAGCCTCGAGCGGGAAGGTTGCCGTTGCGCGGAGTATGCCGATCGGGTGAAGTCTGGTCTGGTTGGGGGCTATCTCCTCAAGCCGATGAACTGCCCCATGCACGCGCGGATCTTCGCCAGCCGCCCGCGCTCCTATCGCGAGCTTCCGGTCCGGCTCGCCGAGTTCGGCACGGTCTATCGGTGGGAAAAATCGGGAGAGTTGGGAGGCATGACTCGTTTGCGTGGCTTTACCCAGGACGATGCGCACATTTTCTGCTCCGAAAGCCAGATCGAGGACGAGGTGCGTGGCTGCTTGGAGCTAGTTCGGACAGTACTTTCCGCGCTGGATTTGCGCGACTGTCGGGTCCGGCTGGGCCTGCGGGGGCCGGATTTGCAGAAGTACATCGGTGAGCCCGCTCTGTGGGAGAAGGCCGAAGCAGCGCTGGCTTCGGCCATCCGGCAAGCCGGCTTGGCCTTTACCCAAGAGGAGGGAGAAGCCGCCTTTTACGGACCAAAAATCGATTTCTTGGTGCGGGATTGCCTAGGACGAGAGTGGCAGCTGGGCACGGTGCAACTTGATTACAACCTGCCCGTGCGCTTCGGGCTATCCTTCACCGGAGCGGACAATCGGGAACATCGCCCGGTCATGATCCACCGCGCTCCTTTTGGTTCCCTGGAGCGCTTCCTGGCGATCTTGATCGAGCATTTCGGCGGGGACTTTCCTGTTTGGCTCGCACCCGAGCAGGTGCGGATATTGCCGATCAGCGACCAGCAGCTCGACTATGCGCGAGAAGCTGCTGCGGCCCTGCGCCATCGTCGGTTGCGGGTGAGCGTCGACGAAAAAAACGAGACGCTCAATGCGAAGATTCGGATTGCCGAGAAGCAAAAGATTCCGTATATGGCCGTTATTGGAAAGAACGAGCAATCTACAAAGACTCTCTCGGTGCGGAGCCGTAGGCGAGGGAACCTCGGTGCGATGGACCTGATGGCATTTGCCGAACAGGTAGATGACGAGGTGTCTAGTCGGTCTCTTTAGCGTGCGACCTCCGTATCGTTCTTTTCAGCGGCAGCCCCGCGTGCGGATCAATCAGTTCATCCGCGCGGCTGAGGTTTTTGTGATCGACTCGGACGGCAAGCCCTTGGGGGTTATGTCGGCGGGCGAGGCCCAGGCGGCTGCTCGCGGTCGGATGCTGGATCTCGTGGAGATAGCCCCCAACGCGAGGCCGCCGGTCTGCAAGATCCTCGACTATGGTAAATACAAGTATGAGCTGGCCAAAAAGGAGAAGGACACCAAGAAGGGGGGCTCGGGAACCTCGAAGCTGAAGGAGCTACAGCTTCACCTGAATATCGATGCGCACGACTATGCGATCAAGTTGAAGCACGCGGAAGGCTTTCTCTGGAAGGGGATGAAGGTGCGCTTCAACCTGATGCTGCGTGGTCGTGAGAATATCCACAAGGAGTTGGCGGTCGATTTGATGCGGCGCGTGCGCGACGATCTCGGCCATGTTGGGATCGCAGACCAGGAGATCAAGCCGATCGGTCGAAGTATTGTCTTGATGCTACTCCCGCTCCCTGCGCAAAAGAGATCCCGCAAGTACACGGAAGAGGGCGAAGCGGAGCTTGCCTGACCCAGGCCAGGGGAGAAACGAAGGAAAGTATATGCCGAAAGCGATTGCTCGAAGAAAGACCAAGAAGGCGGTTGTCAAGCGGTTCAAGGTTACGGCTCGGGGAAAGGTGCTTGCCCCCCGCGCGGGACGGCGTCATCTTGCATCGAGCAAGAATCGAAAACGGATGCGGCGACTGGGGAAGGCGAAGAATGTACGCAGCGAGGATGTCGGTCACGTGCGCGACAGCCTCCCGTTTGCCTAGTGCAGCTCTTCCGGCTGGCTTGACCAGCGCCTCGATCTGGCGCTATCCTTTCGTTCCCTTTTGACTTTCGAGCGTGGAGCCGGCAACATCCCCAGGTTTTTCGAGGAGATCTCTCCATGGGTTGCAGAGGAGAGTCGGGATGGGGAGCAGCCGCTAGAGCGGTCAAGGCGAAAGAAAGGAAGAAATTATGGCGAGAGCAACGAACGCACCGGCTTCGCGCGAGCGGCGCAGGCGAGTTGTCGATCAGGCAAGCGGTTTCCGCGGAAGACGGAGCAAGCTCTACCGGTACGCGAAAGATGCGACGTTCAAGGCCAAGTATTGGTCGTATCGGGATCGCAAGACACGAAAGAGGGAGTTTCGCAGCCTTTGGATCGCCAGGATCAATGCAGCGGCTCGGGCCGAAGGGATGACCTATAGTCGTTTCTGGGAGGGCTTGATGAAAGCGGGAATCGCCATCGATCGGAAGGTGATGGCCGACCTCGCCGTTCGTTCGCCGGCGCAGTTTTCTCGAATCGTTTCGCTCGCCAAGGAGAAAGTTTGTCCGCCCGCCGTCCAGGCGGCATGAAAAAGCGCGTCCTGATCCTCGGGTCGACGGGCTCGATCGGCCAAAGTGCGCTCACCGTCGCGCGGAAACTTTCCGAGCGACTCGAGGTGGTCGGCTTGGCGGCTGGCAGGCAGATCGACGAGTTGCGGGCACAGGCAGAAGAGTTTCGGCCAAGGGCAATTGGGCTCTTTTGCCCGCCTTCCGGTTCGGCTTGGCGGCAGGGGTTTCCTGGGAAGACTAGGATCTATGAGGGCGCCGATGGTCTATCCGAGATGGTCGCCGAGGTCGAAGCCGACCTAGTTCTCGTCGCCATCGTCGGAACGGCGGGGCTTGGCCCCTCTTTGGCCGCGATTCGAACCGGAAAGAGTCTTGCGCTGGCCAGCAAGGAAGTCCTCGTCATGGCAGGAGAGATCGTCATGGCGGAAGCGCAGGCGCGGAAGATCTCGATTTTGCCCGTGGACAGCGAGCACAACGCGGTCTTTCAGTGTTTGGGGGGTAGTCCGTTCCGTCAAGTGCGCCGAATCGTCCTCACCGCATCGGGAGGACCGTTTCGCACCTGGGACGCTCAGCGGATCGAGTCGGCAACGGTGGAGGATGCATTGGATCATCCGACCTGGAAAATGGGGAGGAAGATCACGATTGATTCGGCAACCTTGTTCAACAAGGCGCTGGAGATGATCGAGGCCCATTGGCTCTTCTCCGCGCCGCTTTCGGCGATCGATGTCGTCGTCCATCCGCAGAGCATTGTTCACTCTCTGGTCGAGTTCATAGACGGTTCTCAGATTGCCCAGTTGAGCCATTCCGACATGTGTCTGCCGATTCAATATGCTTTTACCTATCCCGAGCGCCTCCCGAGCCCGGTGCGATTCCTCGATCTGGCGAGCGTAGGCCGACTTTGCTTCGAGGAACCGGATCACGAACGTTTCCCCGCGCTCCGACTGGCTCGGCGGGCGGGAGAAGTGGGCGGGACGGTTCCCTGCGTGCTCAATGCCGCAAACGAGGTTGCGGTTGCCGCATTTCTGCAGAGGAAGATTCCTTTTCCCGCCATCTGGCGGTGCGTGGAGGCTGCGATCGACGCACACAAGCCGATTGCGGCTAGCGATCTCGAGACCTTACAGCGGGTCGACGAAGAGGCTCGCGTCGCGGCGGTTGAGTGGATCGAAAAAAGGAGCTATTCTTAGTTATGTTGCCCTTCAGCGAGATCGTGCGCTTCGTGGGAACTCTCTTTGAGGTTCTGCTTCTCTTCAACGTCTTGATTGTCGTTCACGAACTGGGGCACTTCCTGGCGGCTCGCCGCCGCGGCCTGCGAGCGGAGCGTTTCCAAATTTGGTTCGGTGCGCCCATTTGGGAGAAGGAAATTGGCGGAGTGGTGTACGCATTGGGCTGGATCCCTGCGGGCGGGTTCGTAGCGCTTCCCCAGATGGCGGGATCGGAGCTGCTCGAGGGAAAGCGGGGATTGGACACCGGAACTCTGCCTCCGGTCAAACCATGGGACAAGATCCTGGTGGCGGTGGCCGGTCCCGCGGCCAACCTCGTTCTGGCTGTCGTCTTTTCTCTGATCGTATGGGTCGTTGGTCGGCCGGTCAGCCAAGGCGAGGCGACAACGACGATCGGCTACGTCTTTCCCAACTCGCCGGCAGCGAAGGCGGGGTTGCAGCCGGGAGATCGCATCCTTCTGGTGGACGGCCACCCGGTACGTCGCTTCCAGGGGATGGACAACAGTGCCATTACATGGAATGTTGTCCGAAGCGAGGGAACCGAGATCCCGATCTTGCTAGAACGCGAAGGGAAGGTGCTCTCCGTTTCCGTAATCCCCGTTCGGGAGGAACGCGGAGTCCTCCAGAGAAAAGGGTTGCGACAAATCCGGATCCTACCCGAAGAGACGCCGACAATCGCACGGGTATTTCCGCAAAGCCCGGCTGCGAAAGCGGGCCTGCGGCCAGGGGATCAGATTCTCTCCGTCGACGGGCATCGCTTGCTCTCTCCGATCGCGCTCAATGATTATATTCTGAGATATCCAGGCAAGTCCCTCAACCTGGAGGTGGCTCGGGAAGGGCGGAGTCGGTCGGTGGAGATCGTCCCCGAGGTACCCGTGGCAGAAAGTGTTCCCCGAATCGGACTTCAGTGGGACTTGGCGGGAACGATGAGCATCGTTCATCCGAACCCACTGGAGCAGATTCTCGCCAGCGTGCGGGCGATGACCAGCACCGTGACGGCCATGCTCTCTCCCCGGTCAGACATCAAGCCGCAGCATCTTTCGGGCCCGGTGGGCATCATGCGCTTGTACTATCTGCTCTTTCAGAGTCCATACGGCTGGCGCCTCGCTCTCTGGTTCAGTGTGCTTTTCAACGTCAATGTGGCTCTTCTCAACCTCATGCCGATTCCCGTCTTGGACGGGGGCCATATCCTTCTCTCCATTGCGGAATGGGTGCGCGGCCGGCCGCTCAGCCTCCGCTTGCTAGAGGCCCTCCAGATGATCTTTGCGACTCTCCTTGTGGGTTTCATCCTCTACGTGACCTTTTTCGATGTGCAAGACCTGCCCTGGAAGGGTGACGGGAAGAATCCGGAGATGCACTTTCCGGCAAAAACCCATTCAGACGCCCCTGCCGAACCTCGATCGCCATGACGCGCCTGCTTTCTTCCTACGTTTCCGACGTCGCCCGGTATGCGAAGCGTAGTTCGCGGGAGGTGCCGGTCGGCTCAATCGTGATTGGAGGCGGAGAGCCCGTCGTCATCCAGTCGATGCTGACTTCCGACACGATGGACACCGAAGCCTGCGTGCGGGAAGCTCTCGAGCTGGCTGATGCCGGCTGCCAACTCGTGCGAATCACGGCTCCGACGGTCAAGGACGCAGCGAACCTTCGGGCCATTCGGGAGGCGCTTTCTCGCCGCAGCTGTTCCGTGCCGCTCGTGGCCGACATCCATTTCAAGCCCGAGGCGGCGATGGAGGCAGCCCAATGGGTGGATAAGATCCGGATCAATCCGGGAAACTACGCGGATCGCAAGAAGTTCCTCATTCGGAGTTATACCGAAGAGGAGTACGCATCCGCCGTCGAACAATTGGAGGCGGCCTTCCTTCCGCTTGTGAAACTCTGCATGGAGCGAGGAATCGCCATGCGGATCGGAACCAATCACGGCAGCCTGTCGGACCGGATTCTCAACCGGTACGGAGATACGCCTCTGGGCATGGTCGAGAGCGCCCTGGAGTACGCGCGGATTTGCCGGAAGACTGGCTTTCACCGGATCGTCTTTTCGATGAAGGCCTCCAATCCTCGCATCATGATCTCGGCCTATCGGCGACTGGTTGCAACCCTCCAGGAATTGGGCCCGGATTGGAACTATCCGGTCCATCTTGGGGTGACGGAGGCGGGGGACGGAGAAGACGGAAGAGTAAAGAGTGCCGTAGGCATCGGGGCCCTTTTGGCGGATGGAATCGGCGACACGATCCGCGTCTCCTTGACCGAGGACAGCGTTCGGGAAATCCCCGTGGCCCACGCGTTGCGCTCGCTCCTCGCGCCATTTGCGGAGGCTCCGCACCCTAAGGAGAAAATCGAAGCGCCTTTTGACCCGTTTACGTTCGAGCGCCGCGCGTCGATGCCGTGGGAACGGAATCCGAAGGTGGGTGGAGCGGAGCCGGTGCGTGTCGCCGTACTAGAGGAGCACTTTGCCACCCTCGAAGAGAGCTTTCGGAACACCGAAACCGTTCCCGAACTCGGCTACCCGGTGGATGGTGTCGTGGAGGTGGACCCCGAAGACTCCGAGACGCTGGCCGCTTTGCTGTGCGGACCGCCTCGCCTGGTGACCGTGCGGGACGGGTGTCCCTATCCACCGCTCTTCGCCTTCCGGATGCTTGCGGCCCGCATTCCGGTGCACCATCCGATTCTGCTCAAGGACACCTTCCTTCCTGGCGAGCAGACCGACCCCCTGCGATCGCTGCTCAACAGTGCCCTCCAACTGGGCGGACTGCTTTGCGATGGGATCGGAGACGCCATCCTGCTTCGCGCCGAGCGCGATCCGAAGAAGGCGCTCCAACTTTCCTATAATATCCTTCAAGCCACTGGCAATCGCAGCTTCAAGGCCGACTTTGTGGCCTGTCCCTCCTGCGGCAGGACGCTCTTCGATCTTCAAGAGACTACGGCGCGCATCCGGGCGGCGACCGGACATCTCAAAGGTGTGAAGATCGCCGTGATGGGCTGCATCGTCAACGGTCCCGGAGAGATGGCGGATGCCGATTTCGGCTACGTCGGCGGTGCTCCTGGCAAGGTCAATCTCTACGTCGGGAAGAAAGCGGTCCGTTTTAATCTCCCGCAGGAGCAGGCCGTCGATTCGTTGATGACATTGATCCGCGACGAGGGAAAATGGGTCCCGCCGCCTGAGACCTGATCCACGGCTCGGCATCTTACTCTCCTTTTTTAAGGGCAGTCGTGGCCCAAGGTGCGATACGGAATCCCATACCAGGGATGCCCGGCGCATGGGAGTTTGCAAAAGCTCAAGGAGAGTGTAGAGTGGAGCATGCTCTGGTTGGCATTCGGGTTGCCGTCGGGTTCGGAGTGGTTTTGGATCTTTGTCGTCGTCTTCCTTCTCTTTGGCGCCAAGAAACTCCCGGAGCTTGCTCGCGGAGTCGGCAAAGCGCTGGGCGAGTTCCATAAGGCTCGCGAGGAGTTCGAGCGGGAGATTCACCAAACCTTGCGGGAACCTGGCGCTGGCGTCCCCTCGTCCGCAGCGCAGGCTTCTGCTCCTCCCTCGGCACCGACTCCCCCCCCCAACGGGGTGATCCCTCGAGAGGAAAAGAATTCCTCCTGAGAGGGGGCGGTCGCTCGGAACCGACGGAAGGAGGAATGGTTTTCAAGGATTGACAGGCTGTTTCCTCGTCGTAACCTCCTAGGCTTATGGTTCCGCTCTCGCAAATTTGGACGGTTTCTTCCTATATCCTCAAACAAAGGCTTACCGGCCGGAGGAGGTATCCGCTCGTCCTGATGCTCGAACCGCTCTTCCGGTGCAATCTCGCGTGCGCGGGCTGCGGCAAAGTTCAGTATCCCGACCATGTCCTGAACCGTCGGCTCAGCCCGGAGCAGTGTTGGGCGGCGGCCGAGGAGTGCGGCGCGCCCATCGTGAGCATCCCCGGTGGCGAGCCGCTGATTCACAAGGAGATCGACCGTATCGTGGAAGGACTGGTTGAGCGGAAGAAATATATCTACCTCTGCACCAATGCACTCCTTCTGAAGAAGAAGCTCGATCTCTTCCGGCCGTCCCAATTTCTTACCTTCAGCGTTCATTTGGACGGGCTCCGGGAAGATCATGACGAGTCGGTCTGTCGGGACGGGGTTTACGAGACGGCGGTAGCGGCAATTCAGGAAGCCGTTCGTCGCGGATTTCGCGTGACGGTCAATGCGACCTTCTTTGACGGCGCGGATCCGGAGCGAATTCGGAAGTTCTTCGATGAGGCAATGAAACTGGGCATTGAGGGAATTATGTTTTCTCCCGGATACAGCTACGAGAAGGCTCCCGACCAAGGCCATTTTCTGAAGAGGGAAAAGACGCGGGCACTCTTCCGGGAGATCTTTCGCGATCGAAAGAAGAGCTGGAAGTTCAATCTCTCTCCTCTTTTTCTCGAGTTCCTCCAAGGCAAGATCGAGTACGATTGTACCCCTTGGGGGAATCCGACTTACAATATCTTCGGCTGGCAGCGCCCCTGCTATCTTCTCCAGGAAGGTTATGCAAAGAGCTTTCAAGTGCTCATGGAAACAACCCGCTGGGAGGAATACGGCTGGCGCAGCGGAAATCCGCACTGTGCCGATTGTATGGTGCATTCCGGATACGAGCCGAGCGCGGTGAACGACACCTTTGGTTCCTTTGGCGGTCTGCTGCGCACAATTCGAGCTAGCTTGAGCAATGGTAGGCGCTCGCAGACGTCGCAGGGAGACAAGCAGCCGTCGCCGCATCCGGAGAAAGAGAAAGAAGCGGCCATGGTGTGAGGGTGGAGGACGAAGCGGTAGCAGCGCGGAGAGGCTAGAACGATGGAAGGGAACCCAGACCGATCAGAAGCCGCTTTGCCGCCCAAGGAATCTCTGGCCGAACGGATTGAGAGAGCGTTCCACTATCGGGGAGATGTAACCCTGCGCTTGTCCGGGGAGCGTTCGCTGACCGGGTATCTCTTTAATCGGTTGGGAAAGGGGGAGGATGTCTTTGTCGAGGTGATGATCTCGGATGGTCAGGCTTCGGTGCGCATCCCCTATTGGGAGATTCAGGAGATCGTATTCAGCGGAGTCGACGCGGCGGACGGGAAGTCCTACGAGGCCTGGAAGGCGAAAAAGAACGGGGAGCGACAAAAAGAAGCCGAACAGGTCGCTTTGGAAATGCGTCAACAGGGCCTTCTATAGTTCTATAGGATAAGGAGGCCGACCAACACGCCTCTCTCCAATCCCGCTACGACCTACAAGTGGGAAGCATGGTGACCGCCCAGATTCTTCCGGTGACGCCCTTCTCCGCCCGAAAGGAAAAATAGCGATCGAGGTGGCACGCCGTGCAGATGCCGCAGTCGAAGAAAGCTCGAACCCCTGCATCCAGGGCCTGTTCCCGAATTTGCTGCGCAAAATCGACCTCGTAGTGGGGAGGGCGAATACAGGGACTCACCTGGAGAATCAGGCGCTCGGCGGGAGAGCCCCAGCGGCTCCGGAATCCCTGGATGGCCTTCCTGACAATTTGCGCTTCGCTTCCCTTCCGTCCGGAATGCACGAGTCCGACCGCAGGAATCTCCGGATCGAAGAGGTAAACGGCGGCACAATCCGCTACGCGGATCTTGAGAGCGACGCCCCGGCATGCCGTCAGGAGGCCGTCCACGTCGGGATAGAAAAGAGGCTCGGGGGTTTCGACGAAAGCAATCCCATTGCCGTGCGTCTGCTCGGCTTCGACAAGGCGATCGGGATCCATGCCCAGGTCTCGAACAGGCGGAGGGCGACCGGCGGTGCGCGACCGCAGGGAGAAGCCGTGGGGAAGGCCCTCTGCGGTAAGTGCGGGAAAACATTGCCAGGACGGCCGATCGGCTGCCCCGATCCACCCGGGATCAATCTCGGCCGCGGCGGGGGATTGCCTTGCCAAGCGTGCCATCGGTGGTCCTCTCGGGCTGCAGGGATTCGAACCCTGGACCTCTTGGTCCCGAACCAAGCGCGCTACCAGACTGCGCCACAGCCCGCCGAATTAGGGCAGATTGTAGAGAGAATCAGCCAAAGGAAAAGGTCTTTCTCTGTCTCGGATCTTCCTGGAATTTGTGTTGACCTTCCCCTTGCTCTAAAAAGAATAGCAGGAGCTTGGCTCCGTCGGAAGCGATCTGCGCTTGTCGCGGAAGACCAGTTGTAGGGGCAACAATCGCCAGGGCAGGGTAGCTCAGCGGCAGAGCAGGGGTTTCATAAGCCCTTGGTCGAGAGTTCGATTCTCTCCCCTGCCACAGGCAAGGAGGAAGGTGTCGACGATAGCGTTCGGGTTAGCTTCGTCCTTATCGCCAAAAGGCTTGTTGCCGAAAAAGGGCTCTGTTAGCCGCTCTTTAGGTGGATGGTCTAAGGGTGAAGGAGTCGCTCTCTCGTGGAGGTGCGGGGATTTGGGCTGTAAATAAGGTGTAAAGAATGGCGAATCTCTTCGGGAAGGCAGCCAATGAGCTCCCACCAAAGATCGTCGTCGGCATTCTCATCATCGGCGTTTTAACGGTCGCCGGAATCGCCTACTATTTTACTCCGAAGTACACACGGGTGGGCTACATGCCGGAGCAGCCGATCCCCTTCGATCACTCTCTGCATGTAACCGGCCTCGGACTCGATTGCCGCTTCTGTCACAGTTTCGTGGAAAAGAGTGGCTTTTCCAACATTCCAACGACCCAAACCTGCATGAGCTGTCACCGGATGGTCAAAGCCGACAGTCCGAAGCTGGCCGAGTTGCGGGAGAGCTGGGAGAGTGGGGAGCCGGTGCGATGGGCCCGGATCTATCAGTTGCCAGATTATGTCTATTTCGATCACTCGGCCCATGTAAACCGCGGCGTGAGCTGCTTTACCTGCCACGGGGAGGTGAACTTGATGAGGACAGTTTATCATAAGGCCCCGCTGAGCATGAGTTGGTGTCTGGATTGCCATCGGAATCCGGAATACTTCCTTCGACCTCAGGACAAGGTCTTCGATCTGGCTTGGAAGCCTCCGGCCGGTCTGCAGCAGATCGAAATGGGCATGCATCTGATCGAGAACGAGAATATTAAGCCATCGGAGAACTGCTCTGCTTGTCACCGGTAGCGCGCGCGATGGAAAGGGTGAACGGATGGATGTGAGGAAAAGCAAGCGGAACGCACCCGAAGGCGGCGCTCTCTCTCCCGTTGGGAGGGTGGCCCATCTGGATGCAACTGAGCCGCCGGAGGATTTTGCCTGGGATCCGATCAACCGCCGGGCCTTCCTCCGACTCATGGGGGCGTCTTTGGCGCTTGGCGGAGTCGGCATGGCTGGCTGTCGACGTCCGGAGGGTCATCTGGTGCCCTATACGGCCAGCCCCGAGTGGATAGTGCCCGGAAAGCCGTTGCTTTACGCGACGGCAGCCCCCGCTCCCTATGGGGGAGTACCTCTTTTTGTGACGACCTACGAGGGCCGGCCCACCCAACTCCAGGCAAATCGGCTCTTTTCCGACGCGGGATTGACCTCGCAGATTCAAGCTTCGATCCTGGGTCTCTACGATCCCGACCGGGCTTCCGGCTTCCAGAACAACGCATATCCTACTACGCGCGATAAGTTTGTGGAATCATTCAGTAAAGAAAGCACTGCTTGGCGCGAACGGAAGGGAGCAGGGCTTGCGGTCCTCGTCGAGCCGACGGTTTCTCCCACCATCTCTTCCTTGCGGGCGGAGTTCCAACGGCGGTTCCCGGAAGCACTTCTCTGTGGCTACGATCCTTTGGGGAATGGTGCCCGCTTTGCGGCCACCAACCAGCTTTTCGGCAAGCGGTTGTCCCTTCTTCCGCGCTGGGCGGAAGCGGATGTGATCCTTTCGGTCGGGTGTGACTTTGCTTCGGGAGAAGCGGAGGGGCCGTGGGCTGTGCGCGGCGTCGCCGCGCACCGCAGGTTGAGGGAGCCCGGGGAGGAGATGAGCCGGATCTACGCCCTGGAGGATCGGCTGACGGCAACGGGAGCAATGGCAGATCATCGGCTTGCTCTGAGGGCGGGGGACCAGATGGCCTTCCTTGCGCTGGTCGCTCGGGAACTCGCAGAGGCTGGTCTTTTGCAGTTGGAGCCGTTCGGTCGGTCCGCTGGCGATGCCTGGGGGGAGCCAGTTCGAAAGTGGGCGAAAGAAGCGGCTCGGGATTTGGCGCGAGCCAAGCGCCCGCTGGTGGTTGTGGGCAGGGAATCTTCCCTACCCCTTCAGATGCTCGGCCTAGCCATCAACGCCGCTTTCGAAAAGCGATCGGCGCTGGACCTGATTCCCGCCTTGGAGGACGAGGCACTCCCGCTGGAGTCGATCGCAGAGGAGATGCGGAAGGAGAATATCCGCGCGCTCCTGATTCTCGGGTCCAATCCTGTCTACACGGCACCCGTGGAGTTCGATTGGCTCCGGCTCCAGCGGAGCGTGCCGGAGGTCATTCATTTCGGGCTATTGGCGGACGAGACGGGGCTGGCAAGCCATTGGCACGCTCCGATGGCTCATTACCTAGAGAGTTGGGGGGACGCGATCGCTCCCGACGGAACCTATCTGAGTGCGCAGCCGATGATTTTGCCTCTTTTTGGCTCGCTCTCGGAGCTTGATGTCTTGGCGTCTCTGTGCGGGGAAGCCGATGCCTTGGCCCTTCCAGAAGAGGCGAGCCCCATGCAGCTTTCGCAACCTCCGCTGGCAGGAGGACCGTCCTTGTTGCCGCTGCCCCCTGCGGCAAGACGGGTGCAAGAGAACTTTGGCGCGATTTGCCGTATTGAGGAGAAGGACCGGGTGGAGGCGTGGCGGCAATGCCTGCATGATGGTTTCTGGCGGGGCAGCAGTCCGAGCCCGCTCTCCCTGCAGCCGAATTGGGATCAAGCTCAGCAGGCGGTTCTCAAGGAGCTTGCGCGATGGTCGGCAACGGACCGGCTCGATCTCTCGTTTTACCCCTGCCCGAAGATCGGGGATGGGCGCTATTCCAACAACGGCTGGTTGCAAGAGCTACCGGACTTCATCACCAAGCTGACCTGGGACAATGCGCTTCTTCTCGGGCCCGAGACCGCCCGGAGGCTCGGAGTGTTACCTGGGGGAGGAGATTCTCGGCAGGCGGAGCTGGTAATCGTGGAGGTGGACGGACGGCGGTTGGAAGCTGCGGCGCTCGTGGTTCCCGGCCACGCGGAAAACGCGCTTTCGATCTCCTTGGGATATGGGCGATCCTTCGGGGGACGAGTGGCGCAAGGCCACGGCTTCAACGCCTATTCGGTTCGTACTCTGAAAACCTGGCATTTCGCCGCCGGGGTTTCCGTAACTCGAAGCGGGAAGAGTTATCCAATCGCGCAGTCGCAACTCCATGGGGATCCGGGCGATCGGGGGCTGGTGCGCGAGGGAACCCTGGCGGAATATCGGGCGACACCTGATTTTGTCAAGAGAGAAGACGAAGAGGCGCGGGCGGTGCCGGAAGTCTCGATTTACCCTAACCCATACGCCGCCAAGCAGCCCGGGCCCGCGTACACGGATGGAATCAGTAAGGGCTCCTATCAATGGGGGATGGTCATCGATCTGGGAAGCTGCGTCGGCTGCAATGCCTGTGTCATCGCCTGCCAGAGCGAAAATAACATTCCGATTGTCGGCAAAGGACAGGTCCGTCGCGGCCGCATCATGCAGTGGATTCGTATCGATCGCTATTACTCCAACACGGAAGCCGACTTGCGCGTGACTCCTGAGCCGATGCTCTGTCAACAGTGTGAGAATGCTCCCTGCGAAACCGTCTGTCCCGTGAACGCCACCGTGCACAGCGATGAGGGCTTGAACGTAATGGTCTATAACCGCTGCGTCGGCACGCGGGCATGCGCCGCCAACTGTCCCTACAAGGTACGCCGCTTCAATTTCTTTGATTACAACAAACGAGACGTGCTGAAGACCAAAAAGATCGGGCCCTGGTCGGTGGGGAACCTGTATCTGGGACCGTTTGGGGATCTCGGAAGCCCGCTGACGATCCAGATGCAGAGAAATCCCAATGTCACCGTTCGGATGCGCGGGATCATGGAAAAGTGCACGTTTTGCGTGCAGCGGATCGAAGAGGCGAAGATCGCCACCCTTGTCCGGGCCCGCGAGGGAGTGCCGCAGGCCATCCCTCGGGATAGCGTGCGGACCGCTTGCCAGGAAGCTTGTCCCGCGGGAGCCATCGTTTTCGGTGATCTGGCCGATCCCGAAAGCCGGGTTTCCCGGTGGAAGGCGAATTCGCGCGCCTACCGGGTGCTGGAATATCTCAACGTTCGTCCCCGAGTCTCCTACCTTGCACGCGTTCGCAACCCGAATCCCTCTCTTTTAGGCAGGGAAAAGAGTCGGGAGTCGGGAGAGTCGGGCGAAGCGCCACGCAAAGGCCCGGAAGCCGGCTGAGCAGAAAGCCAAGAGAAGGAATCACGATGCCGATCGCCGAGGAAAGAGTCGAAAAGGGAGAGAGCGGGAGCACGCTCTTGGCTCGTCCCGAGCTAGTCTTGAACCAGAGAGAAGCCTCGTGGGTGACCGATGCGGTCTGCTCGCTGGTGGAAAAGCCGGCGCCGCTCTGGTGGTGGGTGGCAGCGGGGGCTTTTGGTCTTCTGGCGGCGGCGGTTCCGCTGGTCGTTGTCTACTTCGTCAGCACGGGCTTGGGAGTTTGGGGACTGCAGAGCCCGGTCTTCTGGGGCGTTGCAATTCTCAACTTCGTCTTTTGGATCGAGATCGGTCATGCCGGTACCTTGATCTCGGCGATTTTGCTCTTCACGCGCCAACGGTGGCGCAATTCCGTCAATCGGGCATCCGAGGCGATGACGATTTTCGCGGTCCTTTGTGCGGCGGTCTTTCCGCTCTTTCACATCGGTCGACAGTGGATGTTCTGGTACCTGGTGCCCGTACCGGAGTCGTATGCGGTCTGGCAGAACTTTCGAGCTCCGCTGCTCTGGGACGAGTTTGCCGTGGGAACCTATTTTACCGTCTCCTGCCTATTCTGGTATTTCGGTCTTTTGCCGGATATCGCCTCCCTTCGCGATCGAGCAACCAAACTTTGGAAGAAGCGGCTTTATCATGTGCTCTGCTGGGGGTGGACGGGTTCGCTTCGCGCGTGGCGCCACTACGAAGCGGGGTATCTCTGCATCGCCGGGGTGGTCAGCGTGCTCGTGATCTCCGTGGCCTCGGTCGTCTCCACCGATTTCGCGACAACCGTCTTGCCCGGATGGCACACGACCATCTTTCCGCCCGATTTCATTACGGGAGCGATCTTCAGCGGCTTTGCGATGATCGTTACGCTCATGGTCCCGTTGCGTGCGGCCTATCCCGGCCTAAAAGATATGATTACGGCAAAGCACCTGGACAACATGGCAAAGGTGCTCTTGGCAACGGGATCGCTCGTCGGCTACTCCTATTTGATCGAGCTCTTCATCGCCTGGTATGGGGCCAACCCCTATGAGCGCTACACTTTCTGGAATCGGATCACGGGGCCGGACCGATGCACCTACTTCGCCATGTTCGGCTTCAACGTCATCCTGCCCCAGATCTTCTGGTTTCGTTTCTGCCGGTCCCATCCGTGGATTCTCTGGACCAGCTCGATCCTCATCAACGTGGGCATGTGGTTTGAGCGGTACTCCATCATCGTCGTCAGCCTGGAGCGGGATTTCCTGCCCGCCTCTTGGCGCCACTACCTGCCGACCTGGGTGGATTGGGGCCTCTTTTTCGGCAGCGTCGGTCTCTTCTTTTTTCTCTTCCTGCTCTTTCTGCGCGTCTTGCCCACCATCTCGGTCGCCGAGATCAAGACGCTGCTGGCGAAGCCGAAGGGGCGACGAACTAGGGAAGCGGCGGCTGGGGAGTCCGGGTTCCGGCCGGGCCAGGAAATCTACGGCTTGGGCGCCGAGTTTTCTTCGGAAGAGGAGCTGCGGAGGGCGAGCGAAGAGACGAGAAAGAAAGGATACGTCTGGTGGGATGCCTACGCTCCCTATCCCATTCACGGCATGGAACGGGCCATGCGGCTTCCGAAGTCTCGCGTCTCCTTTTTCGTTTTGCTGGGAGGTCTGCTCGGTCTGCTCATCGGAATCGCCATGGTGACGGCCACCTCGATCCCGAGGCCCCCGCTTCTCCAGAGCCTCACAACGGGGCAACTCCAGGGCCTCTTCTACGCCACCGTCGTTCAGGGCAAGCCCTACTTCAGCCTTCCCGCTTTCGTCCCTGTGCTGCTGGAGCTCACCATCCTCTTCGCGGCCTTCAGCGGCTTTCTGGCTGTGGTTTTTCTCGCCCGCCTCCCCCGGCCGCACCATCCGGTCTGGAACTGGGGAGAACTCTCCCGACGGGCGACGGACGACGGTTTGTTTCTCGTCATCGAAGCCAGGGATCCAGCGTTCTCTCCCATCGAGAGTCGCCAATTCTTGGAGAGCTTGGGAGGAAGACGACTCACCTTTATTCCTCGATAGGCCGCCGGGAATCATGCGCACCTTCCTTTTGCTGCTCGCTTGCCTTGTCTTTGCGATCGTCAGCGTGACGGGATTCCGCGGTACAAAGACGACGAGAAACCCCATCGAGATTTTTCCCGACATGGTGCGACAGGCAAAAGTGAAGGAGCAGGCTCCCAGCTTCTTCTTCCCGAATCAACGGGCAAGCCGCTATCCTGTCTTGGGAACAGTGCCGACGGGCGAGGATGCGGCGCGCCTTCCCTATCTCAATACCGGCATGATGGGAGATCGCTGGGGCGACGGAATCCCCATTCCCCTGACAGCGGGAACCCTGAAAAAGGGACAGGAGGGTTTCGGGATCTTCTGTAGCGCTTGCCACGGATCGACGGGGTCTGGCAACGGCATCGTGACCCAGTATGGACTCGTCGGAGTGCCCAATTATCACAGCGAGCATACCCGGCAAATGCCGGATGGCCAGATGTTCTACGTCATCACCCACGGACAGGGGCTGATGCTGGGGTATGGAGCCAATTTGAGCGTGGAAGAACGCTGGGCCATCGTCGCCTACATCCGGGCTTTGCAGTTGAGTCAGAACGCCACGCTTGGGGATATACCGATCTCGGAGCGGCAGCAATTGGGAGGACGGTAGCGATGGTCCATAACCAATCTCCCTCCGATACCCGCGCGGCTGTTCCTGTCCCAGCGGCAAAGTGGAAGACGTTGGCCGCTTGCCTCCAAGGAGCGGGCATTCTGTTCCTGGCCGCCTCGTTTGCCGGGAGCTGGTGGCATGCGAGGGAATTCCTTCATGGCTGGCTCTTTTCCTTCTTTTTCTTCTTTAGCCTCTGTTCCGGCGCCCTCTTCTGGGTGCTGCTGCACTACGTGACCAACGCGGGATGGGGAGTCGTCGTCCGCCGGCAAGCGGAGAACGTCGCCAGCCTCTTCCCTTGGGTCGCTCTGCTCTTCCTGCCGATCGGCTGGGACGTATTCTGGGGCCACCATCTCTATGAGTGGACGAGTCCCGCCCTTGCCCACGATCCGGCCCTTCTTGCAAAATCCGCGTATCTCAATCTTCCGTTTTTCTGCCTCCGGGCGATCTTCTTTTTCGCCTTTTGGATCCTTGCGGCGCATTTTTTTTGGAACAGCTCGCGCCTCCAAGACGGCGATGGGGATCCGTGGCGCACGGTCCGAATGCAAAAAGCTTCTTACGGGCTTCTCGTCGTCTACGGCGCATGCATGACCTTTGCCGCAATCGACTGGCTGATGGGGCTGGACTTCCGCTGGGGCTCGACGCTATGGGGTGGCTATGTCTTCGTGGGGGCGGCGGGAGCAAGCCTCTCCCTTTGGATTCTCATCATCGTCTGGCTGCGGGAAAGGCATCACCTTCCGCAAGTGAACGAGGAGCATCTCCATCTGATGGGCAAGCTGCTGTTCGCCTTCACCGCCCTCTGGGGCTACTTCGCCTTCAGCCAGTATATGCTCATCTGGTATGCCAACATCCCCGAGGAGACCTATTTCTTCATTCGGCGAAACTTCGGAAGCTGGAACTGGCTGGCGATCGGACTGGTTCTCGGCCGTTTCTTCGTGCCGTTTCTCTTTCTGCTCCCGCAGGCGACCAAGCGCAACCCGCGCATGCTCGCCTTGGCTGCTGGGTGGGTCCTCGGGATGCAGGCAGTCGAACTCTACTGGCTGATTCTTCCGCGAGTCTTCGAAAAGGCAGTTGCCATCGGATGGCTCGAGATCGCGGTGTGGGCCGGAATGGGATCTCTCATGGCGGGTGCATTCCTGCGACGGCTCCTCTCCTGCGAGCTCTATCCTCTACGTGACCCTCGCTTGCGGGAATCGGTGGAGGTGATCAGCTAAGGGGGAGGATTGAGGATGCCGATCGAAAACGCTTGCACGAGAAGGGAAGCAAAGGACGGCCGAGCCGGTGCGGGAAGGGGCGTCTCCCCGAGCGTGGCGGCAATCGCGTGGGTTTTGCTACTTCTGGTCTTGCCGTCGATTGGGGTTTCCTTCCTCACCCGGAGTCTGGCGCAGGCGGAGGAAGAGGCCGCCAAACTGGGATTGAGCGAGAGAGTCACCCGGCTGGAAGCTCTGCGAAGGGCGGATCGCGAAGCGCTCGGCAGTTACCGGTGGCTGGATCGCGGTAAAGGGGTCGTAGCGCTTCCCATCGAGCGCGCGATGGAGTTGGCGGAGGAGCGACTGAAGAGCAAGGCGGTAGGCCCATCCGAGGTCCTTCTTCCTGGTGCGCTTTTGCGGCAGCCTCCCTCTCCCGCGCCGAAACCATGAACGAGAGGAGACGGTAACCATGGCAAAGACTTTGGCATCCGAGGAAGCTCCAGAAAAGGCTTCACCCGGCGAAGCCGGCCGGTCGCTGCGAGCACCTTTCCTATGGCTCCTTGGGCCTGCGGCCGTCTGGCTCTGGGTGGCGACCATCCTGGCCCTGCTCGGCAGTCTCAAGCTCGTCGATCCTCGGTTCCTGGGTGCGTGGGGTTGGCTCACCTTCGGAAGAATCAGTCCGGCCGCTTTCCTCAGCTTTGTCTACGGATTCAGCATCCCAGTGGGACTGAGCGCGGCTCTCTGGGCCGTCACGAAGGGAGGGCGGCTTCCGCTTCTCGGGCGGCGATGGTGTCTTGCCTCGTCCTTCCTTTGGAACGTGGGATTGTGGGGCGGAATCACCGGGGTGCTCGCTGGGGAAAGCCGCTCTCTCTCCTGGCTTGGATTGCCGACATTCTCCCTGCCGTCCCTGGGGTTGGCCTACCTCTTGTCGGCTGTCTGGTTGGTCGCTGCTCTCGTGGGCCGATGGGAGGAAACTTCTCTGGCGTCGCGTTTTCTCCTTCTGGGGCTGGTCTGGATTCCGTGGGGTGGAGGCGTAGCGGCGCTCATGCTACACGATCCAGCGGTGCGCGGGGTGGCCGTGGCTTCGCTCGAATGGTGGTTCAACGACGGGCTGCTCTATGCGGGCTTGGGGGCATTCGCCCTCGGCATCGTCTATCTCCTTGCCCCCGTCTTGCTGGGTTGCCCGCTCGCTTTTCCCCGGCTCGGTCGCTTAGCCTTTTGGTCCTGGGCTCTTTTTGCTAATCTTGCTGGGACGGCGCACCTAGTGGGCGGGCCTTTCCCCCTCTGGATGGTTTCGTTAGGCGTTTCCTCCCGCTTCCTGCTCTGGGTGGCAGCCGCAGCGGTCGGGGTGGGATTCTGGGTTGCGGCGCGCGGGGGACTAGCGGAGAAGAAGGTTTGGGATCCGACTTGGCATTTCCTACGCTTCGGGATGATTTCATTTTTAACGGCTGCGGGGCTTGGGGCGCTGCTGATCCTGCCGGCTTGGAGCCGCTATGTGCACTACACTGTCCTGGAAGAGGCTCAGTTGATTCTCTTCCTGTACGGCTTTTTGAGTATGACCTTCTTTTCCCTGCTCTACGCCCTCTTACCGCAGGTGCTGGGTCGACCCTGGCCGTCGCCGACCTTGGCGAAGGCCCACTTCCGGCTCAGCAGCTATGGGATCAGTTTTTTGGTGGGCCTTCTCGTCGTTGGCGGATTCTTTCAAGGCGTGGGGCTCGACGACCCCGAGCTACCCATTCATGAGGTGATCGTCTCACTTCTCCCTTTCCTCCGCAGCGCCGCGGCGCCGGCGATGGCCTTGTTGGCGGCACATGCGGTTTTCGGGCTGCATCTTCTTTGGCTTGTCGTGGAAAGCGGCTCGAACCGTCGCGTGGCGGACGAAGTGGCGGTTCCGGGTACCGGCATGGAGGGAGTTCGCACGTCGTGACCGAGCCAAAGCGAGTTCTCCTGGGCATCCTTCTGGCGACAGGAGTGGGGTGGCTCCTGCTCGTCTGGATGCCCCTGCGAAAGCTCGGGCCGGCCAGCGCGGCGGACGGGGGAGCGCCCTTCGGGCGAGCGGTCATTGGCGGGAAGGTTTACGCAGCGAACGGATGCGCCTCCTGTCACACGCAGGTAGTTCGGCCACCCAACCTAGGCTCAGACATCGCCCGAGGTTGGGGGGCGCGTCGGACCCTGCCAACGGAGTACCGAGAAGAGCACCTCGTGCCTTTGGGCGTGCTCCGTCTGGGCCCGGATCTTGCCAACGTGGGAGAACGCCGGACCGAGCCCTATTGGTACTATCGCCTTTTGTACGACCCTCGGACAATCTATCCGGGAACGCTGATGCCGTCCTACCGGTACCTGTTTGCGCGCGTCCCGCTGCTGGGAACGCCGCTGCCCGACTCGCTTTCCTTATCCGGCCGAGATGCGCCGCCTCTTGGGTTCCAGGTAGTCCCTGGCCCCAAGGCTCGGGGCCTGGTTGCGTATCTGCTCTCCCTCAAGAGAGTTCCGCCCGGGGAGACGGGAAAGACGCCATGACTCGCGAAGATCAGCGGGAAGAGAGGAAGCAGGAGAGCGCTCCGGAAGAGCGCATCCCCTGTCCCTTCCTGATGTTTGCAACCGTCATCGTGCTCTTCGCGGGTGCCTTTTTCCTCCGGTATAGCGGGGGGTTGCGCTGGGACGTCTATGACGCGAGCGGATACCTTGCCGGTCTTCCCCGGCCTGCCGCGCCGCTCGCTGGGTCGACAGCCCCCGGGGGCGGGCCGACGCAAAAGCCCGCGGCAGCCAACCCGATTGAAGTTGGACAGGATGTCTATCAAGCCAATTGTGCCGCCTGTCACCAGCCCTCCGGTCAGGGGATGAGCGGGCAGTTCCCGCCGGTCGCCGGCTCGGACTGGGTGAATGGGGATCCACGGATGCTGGCGGCGATCGTCCTTGGCGGCTTACAGGGACCGGTCCAGGTTGCAGGAGCGGAATACAACGGGATGATGCCGGCTTGGAAGACGGTGCTGAGCGATGCCAAGATCGCAGCGGTTCTGACCTTCCTGCGTCAGTCGTGGGGCAATCACGGCTCCGCTGTCGAGGAAGGGCAGGTGAAGGCGGTCCGAGCGGAGACGGCAGACCACGGGGCACCCTGGAAGGTCGAGGAGGTCGAGACGCTTGCCGGCAAGGGCGCGGGGAAGGAAGCAAAGTAGGCCACGAAAATGGGCGGCCGGCATGTCTCCTCTGGGGAAAAGCGGAGGTCTCTCGGGAGAACCCCTAAACGAGAAGCCTCCAAAAGCCGCCTTGGGGGTTGGCCGAGCCCCAGGGATGCGTGAGGCTTGCGCGGAAACCTGTTATGATAACCAAAGCAGAAAAATCTTGTCAGCTTGAGAGGAAATCATTCAGTTGTAGCGAAAGGGAGCAACGAGAGAATCTAGCGTTCTAAAAGCCATGAAGGAGGGAACGGGAGTGCCGCAGGAAAGGAACGAGCAGGGGTACACGACAGGACGGCCGCAAGGCGGCGGGAGCACGGCGACCGCGCAGGGAGCCGGCCATCACGAGCACCAGATCGAACTTTCGTGGTGGAGGCGATACGTCTTTTCCACCGATCACAAGGTGATCGGCATCCAGTACATGATGACCTCCTTGTTCGTCGCCCTCTTCGGCTTCGGTCTGATGGTGGTGATGCGCTGGCAGCTCTCTTTCCCTGGGAAGCCCGTGCCGGTGATCGGTCCGCTCTTGACTGCGGTCTTCGGCGCCAACATGGCCCCCGGCGGCGTGATGACCCCGAATCTCTACAACTCCTTCGGCGCCATCCATGGAACGATGATGATCTTCATGGCGATCGTTCCCGCGCTCTTCGCCGGCTTCGGCAACTTCGTCGTTCCCTTGCAGCTCGGCGCCCCGGACATGGCCTTTCCCCGCCTCAACATGGCGAGCTTTTGGAGCTTCTTCGCGGGTGTGGTGATCATGCTCGGGAGCTTCCTGGTTCCCGGAGGAGCGGCAAAATCGGGTTGGACCTCTTATGTGCCCCTGGCCGACGTGGCCGACACGGGAATGGGGTTCGAGCCGATTCTCAACGGGCAGACTCTCTGGCTGATCGGCATGGCCTTCAACATTACCGGATCGCTGCTCGGCTCAATCAATATCATTGCCACCATCATTCAGCTTCGCGCCCCCGGCCTGCAATGGATGCGGCTTCCCGTCTTCGTCTGGTCCGAGCTGGTCACGGCTTTCCTATTGCTCCTGGCGTTTCCCCCGCTCGAGTCAGCGGCGATCCTGCAGTTGATGGACCGGCTTTTCGGAACCAGCTTCTTCTCACCCGACGGCCTCGTCATTGGAGGTCGCCACTGGCCGGTGAGCGGGGGCGGCTCGGCCTTGCTCTGGCAGCACCTTTTCTGGTTCCTCGGCCACCCCGAGGTCTACGTGCAGATTCTACCCACCATGGGAATCGTGGGTGAGGTCTTCGCGAACAACACACGGAAGCCCTTGTGGAGCTACAAGATCTTCGTCTATTCCCTGTTGGCGATCGGCTTCCTCTCGATGGTCGTTTGGGCGCATCATATGTACATGACGGGCATGGGGCAGAGCATCAGCACCTTCTTCCAGATCTTCACGACCGTAATTTCGATTCCGTCGGTTCTTTTGGGAACGGTTCTTCTCCTTTCCCTTTGGGGTGGGTCGATCCGGCTTTCGACGCCCATGCTCTTTGCCCTTGCTTGGCTGCCGATGTTCGGAATCGGCGGCTTGACCGGCCTGCCGCTCGGGTGGACCGCTTCGGATATGGTGCTCCATGACACCTACTACGTGATCGGCCACTTCCACTACATGATGGCGCCAGCCTCGATCATGGGGCTTTTCGCCGGAATCTACTACTGGTTCCCCAAGGCAACCGGGCGGATGCTGAACGAATTTTGGGGAAAAGTGCACTTCTGGATGACCATCATCTTCTTTAACGGGGTCTTCTTCCCCATGTTGGTCCAAGGGTTCGCTGGAGTGCATCGTCGCTGGTACGATGGGGGAGCCGGCTGGCAGATGGCGCAGCCCGTGCTCTGGCTCAACCAGGTCATGTCCGTTTCAGCCTGGATTCTTGCGGTTGGACAAATCCCTTTTATCATCAACTTCTTCTGGAGCATCTGGCGCGGGAGGAAGGTCGACTCGGACAACCCATGGCGAGCGAACACACTGGAGTGGGCGACCCCGACCCCTCCCGGACACGGGAACTTCCTCCATCCCGTCACGGTCTACCGTGGTCCCTACGAGTATAGCGTTCCGGGAGCCCCTCGTGACTATCTGCCACAGTGGGAGGGGGAAGAAAGCAGAGTCGCCGAAGCGAAACTCACCACTGTCTAACGGAAAAGGAATCACGAGATGGAACTGGAAATCCCCTACACCGTTACCGCGCGGCCAGATACGGGCTCGTACAACGCGAAGATCGGCATCTGGCTCTTCCTGGCTTCGGAAGTCATGCTCTTTGGCGGCCTCTTCTCGGCGTACATCTTCCTCCGGATGGGGGCGACCCATTGGCCGCACCACCTGCTGAACGTGCCTATCGGGCTCTTCAACACCTTCGTGCTGATCACCTCCAGCATTACGATGGTGATGGCCTGGACCGCGCTAAAGATGCGGCAATTCCAGAGCTATCGGCGCTGGCTTGCGGCGACGCTGGTCTGCGGCGTGGTCTTCCTAGGGATCAAGTCGATGGAGTACAAGGACAAGTTTCACCATTACGGGGTCATCCTCAACAATGGGCAGGAGATCACGGGGCACCTGGAAATGACTCCGGCCGAAGCACTGAAAAGCCCGACGCTTCGGATCCTGCCGGACGCGGAAGATGCCGGCAGCTTCGGTTATCAACTGCAGTCGATTTTCCGCCGGCCAGCTACGGGTGAAGAGAAGGTGCTCGAGATCCCAAAGAGCGATATCCAGTGGTGGTCGAATTTCACTCCTCGGTACAGCACCTACCTCGCGACCTACTTTACGATGACCGGGCTTCACGGACTCCACATCCTTGGAGGATTGTTGGTGCTCGGCTTCTTCTGGGGGCCGGGCGCAAAGCTCTACCGAACCAACCCGGAGCATCTGGCCAATCGCGTGGAGGTCGCGGGCCTCTTTTGGCACTTCGTAGATCTGGTCTGGATCTTTCTCTTCCCCACCCTTTATCTTTTATAGGATGACCTTTCCCAGCGGAGACAAGCCATGAGCGAAGAAATCCATGATCCCCGGAAGCAAGTTCCCGCCTATCTCAAGGTGTTCGGACTCCTCCTGCTGCTTGCCGTAATCAACGTTGCCGCCTCCTACCTCCCGCTCGGCGGAGGAAACATCGGGGTCGGGCTGCTTGTCGCGGGAACGCAGGCGATCCTGGCCCTGGGAATCCTGATGCACTTCTTTTGGGAGAAGAAGACCGTGCATCACCTAGTGGCTCTTGCGCTTGGTTCCGTGGTGGTGTTACTTGTGATCTTCGTCTGCTGCTATGTGGACCAGCTCAACACTGTCACCTCTGTAAAGTAGGGTCATCATGTCGTTGCGGCAGTTTCACCTCGTCTTCGTGACCGTCGTCACCTGCCTCTTTCTCGGAATGGGAGGCTGGTCGCTGAAGGGTTACTTCGATCATCAAGGGGGATTGCTTCTCTGGTTGGGCGCGGGCTCTTTTGCGGGCGCGCTGTTGGTAGTCGTTTACGGGGCTTGGTTCCTGCGAAAGACTCGGCGGATGGGACTCATCGAATGAGAGTACGAATGAGCAAGCTTCTGTCCGTGGGCGGAGGGCTCCTCTTCCTCGGGGTACTAGGGCTCATCGTGACGGGGGACGCCTTCTATGGCTCGGCGCTGAATGTCCCTGCGCTTGGGCATGAGCCCGGAGATGCTGCGGCTTGGGCACTGGTGGCGGTCGTCTTGATCCCGCTGGGAAGCGTGGCGCTGCTCATTTGGACGCTCTATCGGCGGTCTCGGAAGCCCCCGCCAGCCTATGCGGAGTTCCTGGAGGAGGCGGATCGGGAAAAAGCGGATGTCGGCGGAGAAACGCGGTATCGGTAGTGGAATGCGCATCCTTCCTCGGCAAGGAAAGAGGATCGGAGGAAACGGTAGATGAATGGTTTGGGCGCCGTGCGGCTCTTCCTCGTCGGGCTCGTCTGTGGAGTGCCTGCGCAGAGCTGGGCCTGCGCGATTTGCGGAGTGCCCAAGTCTCCGGCAACTCGGGGGATCCTGCCGGCCGTGGTGCTGATGCTGGTACTGCTTGGGCTGGTGTTCGGTGCCTTCCTTCGTTTTTTCATTCGGGCTAATCGGTCAAAAAATCAATCGGGAGGGTTAGATGGTGTTCGCACTTCTTCTTGAGCTTACTGGCATTTCCCCCTGCATGTCCCAGCATGGGCGGCAGATCGATGAATTCATGGAGATCATTCTCTGGTTCTCGCTCATCCTTTTCGTGATCTGGTTCGGCTTTTTCGCCTATGCCCTCTATCGGTTCCGGGAAGACAAGAGCCCAAGGGCCAGCTACGAAGGGCTCAAGGCGGATTGGCCAAAGCATTTGGAGTGGACCATCATCTTTGTGGAAACGGTGCTTCTCTTCGGGTTTTCGGTGCCGCTTTGGGGAAACCGGGTGCTCGACCCTCCGGGACCGGGGGAAGCCGTGACCTTGGAGGCGGTAGCCCAGCAATTCGGATGGATTTTCCATTACCCGGGACCGGACGGCAAGCTGGGCCGCCGAGACATGCGGTTGGCCGACGGGATGAATCCGATCGGCATCGACAAGAACGATCCGGCCTCCAAGGACGACATCATCACGATGAACGAGATGCACGTGCCCGTCGGCAAGCCCGTCCTAATTTACCTGGGTTCCCGGGACGTGGTTCACAACTACTACGTCATCCAGATGCGTATTCAGCGCGACGCAATTCCCGGCCTGACCATTCCGCTGTGGTTCACGCCGACACACACAGGCCGTTTCGAGATCGCTTGCGGCCAGCTCTGCGGGGTTGGGCATTTTGCGATGAAAGGGTTTCTCGTTGTCGACACCCAGAGCGACTACGAGACTTGGCTCAAGGATGTGGGCCAGCTTTCGCAGATTGCGCCACCGACTGGCGAGAAGGTAGTCGCGCGGCAGTAACTTAGCCTGCCTGCGGAGTTAATGCGAGAGATCCGCAAAGCTTGCGTAGCCTTCCTTGCGGGATGGTGAGAAGTTTTCTGCCGGAGCCTTAAAGGGCGGAAAACGAGCTAACCGCCATTGCTCACAAGCTTTCTCTCCTGCGGCTTGAAAAATGGGCTTGTCTGCTTCGCTCTCGCTTGGTTTTCCATCCTTGCAGTATGTCCTCATACAACTCCGGTGGAAAACCGGCGCCCCGCCTCGCATCCAAGTCCATTTGCGGCGGCTCGGCCACGAAATTTGTGTGGAGTCGAGAAGTGGCGCGGTGCGACGTAGGAGAGCCATAGCGGGAGCTGCCCCTTTCGGTATGACAGTGCCTGAGTATCTCTCCCTATCGGCCGTTTCCACTCCCCGCTCATCAAACCGAACAGGCGGATTTCCCGCATTCGGCTTCCGGACAAGGTTGGCGCAGGATTATGCCCACGGTAAGCTCCACGTACATCTCCCGAGGGAGATGAGGTCGAACTTGCCTTCGCTTTCTCCTGCAACGTCATCTGGAGCTTCCGAATACGCAAGGGAGGTTGTAGGCGTACCGCCACTCTCCGTTCTCGCTCCTTCCGACGTTTCCCTTGAACTAAGGCCCCTTCCCTCCCTCGGACTTTCTCCGAGCTCACAGGTAGTATGGACCTATCCGACTCCCACCTGGTCCCGCTTCGGCCCCTCGCAGGGCAGCGGTCGGTCCGCTCGGGGCCAACCCGAGCTCCCGGCCAGCTGGGCCTCCCGTGTTGATGCATCGTCCTTTGCCCGCATGCCCTCGCCCAATACCCCGGCGGCTCTCCCCAGTGCACGTATTGCTCTCCTTCCCAGGGAGACAACGGCCTTCGCTTCTCTCTCACGAGCTCGGCGTCCGCATTGCCGGTTTCGAGGCTTTGTTCAGCGTTCACTTGCCTTAGGGCCTGCTTGCTCGCTGACCCGCTTTTCGGGCCTTTTCCCCCAGAGGCTTCGACCACCGGCGTTACCACCAGTAGCCGCTCCGGGTGCTTCCAGCTGGAGCAATAGTTGCCGGGTGGAGATCACTCCCTCCCCACTGGGCGATGCACCCTTTTCACGGCGCACGAGAAATGGCGGCTAGGCCGTGCCTTTTTCTGCAAGAAACCGCGTTCCCGAAGGTTTACTCAAAGGTGTAGGAGTTGTGACACGAGCAGCGAGATCTCACTTTTCTGGAGTCGTCGCCACGGATGGTCGGGCTCGCCTGGGCTGCAGTCATCACCGAATCACAAAGGTCGTACCCGAGGTGAAGCCAATGGGCAGGGAAGCAAGGCGGGGACGGAAGGGTGCGGCGGAATGTCGGCTTCGCGTCTCGGGACGAGGGGAGCAGCATCCTCTTCCTCCGATAAAATCCCACGCTGTCCTCGTCCTCGGCATGCACCGGTGCGGCACCAGCGCCCTGACCCGGTTCCTCGGCTTTCTAGGCGTGGAGCTAGGATCCGAACTAATTGAGCCGGCAACGGACAATCCGACCGGCTTTTGGGAGGACGCCAGGTTTCTCGCCATCAATCGGCGGTTGACCTATCTGGTGGGAGAAGAGGGGGATCGCTTTTGGGAGCATTCGGTGCCCCTGGAAATCCCCTTATCTTCCCCGGTAGTGCGGTCTCTGATGTCTGAGGCTATCGAGGAGATTCGAGGGAGGTTTGCCGCCTGCGCGTGGTGGGCCTTCAAGGATCCGCGGACCCTCCGGGCGCTTCCCTTTTGGGAGGAGGCGTTGGTTCAAGCCGGGATGGAGATCATCGAGGTGATCGCCGTCCGCCATCCGCTCGCCTGCGCAGAATCACTTCTGCGGCGGGATGGCATTCGAGAGTATAGTTCCCTCCTTCTTTGGGCCAGCCATTATCTTGCCCATTGGCCCCGAGTCGCCGCCAGGCCCTTTGTCGCGGTCGATTACGACCGGCTCTTGGAGGAACCGGAGCGGGAGCTGCGGCGCCTGAGCGGTCGGCTGAGGCTGCCTTGGCGCGAGGCGGCGGCGGAGGAGGCGCGCCGCTTTCTGCGGGCCGACCTCCGGCATACCCGGTTTACGACCGAGGATCTAAAAAATCGGCCTGACATTTCCCTGCTGGTCCTAGAGACCTTCGAAGCACTCCAAGATCTTTGCGCCGACCGTGAACCGAAGGCGGCTTCCTCCCGGATGCGGTGTCTCCACGCGGAGTTCCGGCGAATGGTGCCGCTGCTCCACGTAATCGATGAAGCGTGGCTCCAAACCAAGTCGGTTCTCATGGCGGATCTGCAAGAGGACCGGGCCATTCTTGCGACGCGAGAGCGGGAGTTGGCCGGCTTGCGGACGCGGATCGAAGCGTCGCACATTTACCGGTTGCTTCTTGGGCTCCGCATTTTGGAAAAGATCGTTCCGCAGGCTGAGGAAGCGATTGATCGGATCGCGGATCGACGAGTCGGAGTGAGGGAGAAGGTCTAGCCGCCATTGCTCACAAGCTTTCTCCTGCGGCTTGCAAAATGGGCTCATCCGCTTCGTTGGGCTTGGTTTTCCCTCCTCGCGGGAGGACGTCATACAAGTCCGAGGGAAAACGGGCGCCCCGCCTCGGGTACGAACTTTGTGAGACCTGCAGGCCAAATCCCCGCAGGCTTACGGGACGATGAAGATCTTGCCGGTGTACGGACAGCGCACCTCCGTTCCTGGAGGAAACCCTCTCACATCCACAAGACCAGCGTCCGGGGCGTAGGGGCTCTTCACGTAACCCGGCTTGCCCTCGACGGCAAGCCCCTTGGGATACCTTGTGCTCGCGGTGGACGCTCCGCCGGAAGACTGGCCTTCCTGTCCCCACGGTTTATATTGCCCGGTCGCCGGAGTCTGGCTGGAGGACGTTCCCGTTGAGGAGGTCGAGGAAGGAGATGTGCTTGCCGGTGGATTGCTAGCCGCCGATTCCGGCTGGTTGGCGGGCTGGGGCATCGAGCCCGAGCTGGCGCCTGCGGACTCACCGCTCTTTACCTTCTTTGACCGGGAAGCGCATCCCAAGACGAAGAGACTCAAGCATAACGAAACCAGAAAGATCTTTTTCATCCCTTGCGCAGGAGAGTAGTGAGATCCTTTTCCGAGTTCAACATTGGAGATGTTGAAACCGAGTGAAAATCGTAAATACTCGGCTTTCCTGCGAAGCAAGGTGAAGCGGCCAGACGACGCCGAGGGCGGATCCCTGGTAATTGAGTTCGAATTCGCCATTGGCATAGCCGATGGTGTGGACGGAGTGGTGCCAGAGGGTGCATGGCCCATCCGGTAGCGTCCAGTTCCATCGCAAAGAACGGGTTTCATCCACCAGAGCCCACGATTGGATCCCAGACTTTTCAAAAAGTAGGCCGCATGGTAGCTGCTCGTCCCCGAGGGAGATGAATCGGCCAGACCCCTCGGAGGTGAGAAAGGTGTAGTTGGCTTCACAGAGAAAGAGGAGTTCGAGTGGTAGCGCGCTCTCGTTGGTGATCGTGTAGCGAATCCGAAGCGTATCGGGTTCCTCAAGCTCGAAGAGCTTTTGGCAGCGGACGGGCCGTCGTTCCTGGTCGAGATAGATCCCTCCCTCCCGTTCGAGGAGCAACCGCCGAGCCGTCCCTTCCTCCGCGAGCGAAAGAATGCGATACGGCCGGTTCACGAAGTCCCCGCGCTCGATGTAGGATTCCTTCTCGAATTGGGCGAGGGACGTTTCACCCGCAACAAAGTGTTCTTGAAAAAGGTGACGACGATGCCAGTCCTCGATCGGCTCCACCGGAGGAACATCGGGATAGACGTGGGAATGCCGACGCAAGGTGTTTGACACGTTGTAATGAGACGGCAGAAAAGCCATCTCCACGAGCGATCCGCCGTAGTCTGGGTCAACGATCGCCCGGCAGATCTGGGAGCGCAGGATGACTTCCGGTTCGTGGTCCCCGTCGAGATCCCTCATCTCGGTTGCCGGGGGAGCAGAGGTGATCCGATCGATCTCCTCTTCGGCTTGGAGCAGTAAACGATAGACGGCATCCCGCAAGTAGTTGGCAAAAAGCCCGCCGCTGAGCGCGTGCCAATAAGGAGTGTGTTCCTGGGCTGCGAGCAGGCGATCCCGACAGGCCAGGGAGTCGGCATTCGGGATCTCCTGGAGTCGCCGGGAGAGCCAGAGCATCTTGCTGTGCATCCAGTTCGCCTCGGAATACTTTTCCAGGAACTCCTGCCAAGCCCCGCCATGGAGGAAGCGGAAAAAGCGATCGGCATCGAAGCGGTGGGAGAGATCTTCCCGTACGGCAAAGTAGGAACGGCTCGCAGTCGTGGGAAGCGCATATCCTTCCAGGTCTGTCCGCGCGCCGGAGGACAAGAAGACCCGGGGCCAGCGCCCGATCGTGGCTTCGAAGGGCAATTGCATGGCGAGCCGCTCCGACTGGCTTTCCAGGTAGACCAGCCACTCATCCAAGGCAGCTTCCTCATAAAACCGGTGGAAGGTGGAAGGCCAGAAGCCATAAGCCTCCGCACTCTGTGCCAGGATCAACGTCTGCGGTTCGGGACGGTGCCAGAGCTGAACGAGGGAAGCATGGACGTCTCGGAGCGGCCGGAAGGGGATCTCCGCCGAGAGACGGGAAGAGATCGGCAAGAGGGAGACGATAGACGACTGATGGCTGGTCAGAAACGGATGGCAGAGCTCGGCTCGTTCGAGGCCGGCTCGCTCCAGCAGATTGTCTTCCAGCAGGACATATTCGTAGCCTCCCCCCGCAAGGAGGGTCGGAAAATAGGGTTCCCAGACCGATTCGGGCAGCCAGGCACCCCGTGGCTTCACGCCAAAACGTTCCTGGATCCAGACAGCGGTCTTCCGGAGTTGCGCCAGGGCATCCTCACGGGGGATCATGCTCAAGATGGGCTCGTAGAAACCGCCGCCCAGCAGCTCTACCTGATTGCGGGAGACGATCTGGCGGATCTGCTCCAGGAGTTCGGGCTCCTCGCGTTCCAAATACAAGAGGAAGCTGCCCGAAAAATGGAGCCCCATGCGAATGCGCGGATGGCGTACCACGGCATCCAGGAAAGGGCGACAGACACGTTCCAGGAAGCGGCGGCAGGTTTCTGGAAAGTTGCCCAACGGCTGATGAAAGTGGACGACCCAAACCAGATTTACCGTATCTAGACGAACCATTGACGGGCTTCAAAGTCCTTGGATGGAAAACAGAAGTCAATCGTTCCCCGTTCCGGGTATCTTTCCAGAGCGAGCCTTTCGCGCAGCAGGCGAACGAAAAAGCTGACCGGATCCTTCTCTTGCCATCCGAGCGCTCCGACCGGCACCATGAGGACAAAGAAGTCTTCCCAGGCGGCTGCGCCCCGTTCGTCGGCGACGGAGAAGAGAACGGCATCATCGGAATGTTCGGTGCGGACCTTCCAGGAGCCGTTCGGGAGCACGGACGCAATCACGCGGCGGATGTGCGGGGAGAGGAATTCCACTTCGACCTCCTCCGGGGCGCCCGCCAGATCGAGCCGCAGATAGAAGTGTTCTTCGTCAAATCCGAAGTAGAGCTTCTGGCCCAATCGGTTTGCCTGGAACATGGCCGTCTGTTGGACAAGGGCGTCCAGAGTGCCGGCCCCCACCCAATCGAAGAAATTTTCCAATCTCCCTGTAAGTTGCGGATGGAGATAGAGGCGCGGAATCGTATAGGGCGTCGGAGCTGCGGGGGCACAGATCGGGAAGTCCAGATAGGGAGGAGGAGAAAACCCAAGTGCCAGGTAGACGTTGCGCAGATGCGTGCGAAAGATCTCGTCAAAGAGGAGGTCGGAGTCGGTCGAGAAGTCGGGTCCATACCACCAGAACCAGTCGCTTCCCTCCGCTGCATAGAGGGAGCGCATTGCCGCGGCAACCTTTTCCGCAGGAAGTATCCGGTCTTCCCCAATCCGGCGGAGGAACTGCCGGGTTCGCCCTAACCATTCCCAGGCACGGTTTTCCTCGGAGTCGCCGATCCAGATATCAAAATCGGCATTGATCCAGGAGCCGGTATGGAGCGCGCCCAGCTCCACTTTTGGTCGGTAGGCGTCGAAGTAGTCGCCGGGCCGCACGGTCCGAAGGCGGCTGTGGGTCGTGAGCCCTTGGTAGAGGGAAGAGAGAAAACGTTCTCCTCCGTCCGGGAAAGCCTCCCAGGCGTTTTCGCCATCCAGGGCGATCAAGATGGCCGCCTCTTCGGAAGTTGCCACCTGGCAGATATTCTCGAAGTGGTGGAGGAGAAAATTGGCCGCTTGATCCGGGGGATTCTGCGAGGCTTGGAAGCCGACGAAGTCCGAAAGAGGCCGTTCGCGGAACAGGGCGGAAACCGTGGCTCCGCCCCAACTCACCCTCCATCCTTGGAAGAGAACCATGTGATCGACTCCCCTGCCGCGCCAGTGCGGATCCAGCTCGAAGCTGCGGAAAAGAATTGCCTCATCCGTGAAGAAATAATCGAAACCCGCGTCGCGAAAGAAGGGAATGAGTTCGGGAGCAACAGACCCTTCCGAGGGCCAAAGCCCTCGGGCCGGAGCTCCGAAAACCTCCCGCATCATTTCCTGAGCGAGGGCAAGATGGCTCCGCACGTCTTCCGGAGCGGAGAATTGGGGGGGGAGATTGACGTGAGGCATCGATCGGCGGGCAAGGTTGGTATCCAGGAGCAGCGGCAGGATCGGATGGCAGTAGGGAGAGGTCGTCATCTCGATCTGGCCCCGTTCGATCGCCGCCCGGTAGCGGGAGAGCACCGTGCGGACGATCTCCCGGTGGAGATCGAGTAGTTGGCTCTTTTGGTCTTCGGTGAAGTCCCGCCCCTGTGCGCGCAGTTCCTGGAGCAAGGGGTAGGTCTGGTAAGCCGCAAAGCCACACCACGCCAAATTGTAAAGAGTCTGCAGATCGCGATAGTCCTGGGCGGAGAAGAGGTTGGTCACTTCTGCCAGGTTCTGAAAATCGACGATGCGCCCGCGTTGATTCAGGAGCTCCCAAAAGCGTGGCAGAGGGCGGATGAGCGTGTCGAAATTGGCGCGGAAGAAGTGCTCGAGGATCTTTTCTTTCTCCCCCTGAGTGAGGTTCTCGGACTGGATGCGGCTCCAGGCTTCGCAGTCGTCGATCACCTCGCCTGCCCCGATCTCGACGAGCTGCTCGACCAGAACGGGGGTGAAATTGAACGCGACCTTCAGCGTGGGGAATCGCTCGACCATCTCGATCATATCGAGATAGCTGTGCACCGCATGGAGGCGGACCCAAGGCGTGCGGGCCTTCCCGTTCTGGCGATCGACATAGTCCGGCTGATGCATATGCCAGAGGAGAACGACATTCATCGTGAGGCTCCTTTGGGCGCACCCGTGGGAAAGACTCGGGAAGGGAAACCTCTGCCTGGCGTGAAGTGCAAAAGCCCCATGCTACGTTTCCTCTCGAACCCGACGGAGGAAGCTCGCGGCCTCCTCCGGGAAGGTGGTGTTGATGTAGAACCCCGTGCCGTATTCAAACCCGGCAGCCTGCGCCAACCGGGGAAGGATTTCGATATGCCAGCGAAACTCCATTTCGGCAGGGATCGATTCTCGGACCCGCGTCTGGTGAAAGGGTGCGGTCTGAAGGATCAGGTTGTATGCGGGCTTCCGGAGGCCTTTCCGGATCCGGCGAAGGACGTGGCGGAGTGCCTCCGCAAGCAGGCCAAGGTGATAATCGTCCAGCGTATGGAAGTGGGCGGCGGGAAACTTCGGCATGATCCATGTTTCGAAAGCGAAGCGGCTGGCCCATGGACAAAAGGAAGCAAACGCCGAGTTTTCGTAGACCAGCCGATCGCCCGATCTCATCTCAGCCTGCAAGACATCGGCGAAGAGGCTTCGCTCCTTGAGCTCGAAGTGGGAGCGGGCGGTCTCCAACTGCTCTTCGACCGCGCGAGGGACGATCGGGAGTGCGATCAACTGGGAATGGGGGTGGCGCAGGGAAGCTCCCGCGAGCATGCCGACGTTCTTGAAAACGAAGATGTAGCGAAAGCGGATGTCTTGGACCAAGTCAACGATCCGAGCCCGATAGGCCCGAAGCACGTCGGCGATGGCCCCCACAGGTTGATCCTCGAGCTCCTGACCCGGATCCGGAGTCTCGACGATCACTTCGTGAGCGCCGATCCCATTGATCTGATCATAGATGCCAACCCCTTCCGGGAGAAGCTCCCCCTCGATGCGAAGCGCCGGAAAACGGTTGGGGACGACGCGAACGGTCCATCCTGGAGAGTTCGGCGCTCCTCCCTTCGGCCGGATGGCGAAGACTTCCTGGGGGGTGAGACTCTCGTTGCCCGCCATGAAAGGACAGATTGGGTTCGGCGGTTCGGGCAGAGGAGGATAGTCCATCGGCCGTTGCTTGCGCTCCGGCGCAAAGACAACCCATCGTTTTGGAAAAAGTGGTTCCCGGCGCAATTGCGGCATGTCGCGATGTCCGACGCTTCCTCTCCTTGCGGCTTGGCGCCTTGATGCGAGCCGAAAAAGGTTGCGAGACCTCTCTTCTATGAGAAAGAGTGATCCCGCTCAACCGAAATCGCCGGTAGAGCAGAGCAGATGATCACTTCGTTCTTTGCTGCCCACTGACGTCCGATCGAAAAGGATCGACTTGAGATCGAGATGAAGTTTCGCCTGATCGGCTCGTCGGCGAATCGAGCCCGGATCGGAGAGTTGATCACGGGCCACGGCTTGGTTCGCACCCCGGCGTTCATGCCTGTGGGCACGCGAGGGACGGTGAAAGGGGTCTTTCCGCGCGATCTTCTCGACCTGGGTGCTCAGGTAATTCTCTGCAACACCTACCATCTTCTGCTCCGTCCCGGAATCGATATCCTGCGCGATTTGGGCGGGCTGCATCGATTTCTCGGCTGGCCCGGGGCGATCCTCACGGATAGCGGAGGCTATCAAGTCTTCAGCCTCTCCTCTCTGCGGAGGGTCGACGATCACGGAGTGGTTTTTCGCTCCCATCTGGACGGGAGCCCTCTCTTTCTTTCTCCCGAACTGGCGGTCGAGTTCCAGCTCATCGCTGGCAGTGATCTGATCATGAGCCTGGACGAGTGCCCGCCCTGGCCCGCATCCCCAAGCGAGCTCGACCAGGCGGTCCGAAGAACGGTGCTCTGGGCTGCCAGGGGGAAGGAGACATGGGAGCGACTCCGGGATTCCCATGCCACGCTCCCCACGCCGGGAGCGGGGCTTTTCGGTATCGTCCAGGGAGGAGGAGATGCCAGGCTCCGGGCGCTCTGTGCGGAAGAACTGGGAGCGATCGGATTTGATGGATTTGCCATTGGGGGAGTCAGCGTGGGGGAGCCTCCCGAAGAGGGGTTGCGCGCGGTTGCGGAGACGGTGGTTCATCTCGACCCGGCGCGGCCTCGTTACGTCATGGGCGTGGGCGAACCTTGGCAGATGGTGGAGATGGTCAATCTCGGGGTCGATCTCTTCGACTGCGTCCTTCCGACCAGGCTGGCGCGACATGGAGTCGCTTACACGGGAACGGGGCGGCTTCCGCTCCGGAACTCGTCGTTTCGTCTCGATCCGGAGCCGCTCTCCTCGGAATGCGACTGCTACACCTGCCGGCATTTTTCCCGAGCCTATTTGCGCCATCTGCTAAAATCAGAGGAAATTCTTGGCGTTATGCTGCTCACGTTGCATAACCTGTGTTTCTATCTTTGCCTGATGAAGAACATACGAACGGCTCTGGAAACCGGGTGCTGGGAAGCATTCCTGACGGAGCAGAGAAAGCGTCTGAGAGAAAAAATCTAAGAGAGGAGCATGAGCATGGACAGGGAACTTTTGTGGATCGCGGCGGCGCAACCGGCTACTGCGGCGGGTCAGGGAGGTGGGCCGCCGGAGAGCATGCCGGCCTTTTCGTCTCTAGTCACATTGGCGTTGGTCTTTGGCGTTTTCTACTTTTTGCTGATCCGTCCGCAGCAGAAAGCCCGGAAGGAGCAGGAGCGACTCATCGCGGGCGTAAAAACAGGCGATCGCGTGGTCACCAGCGGCGGACTGCTAGGGACGGTGACCAACGTGAAGGATAAGACGGTGCTTGTCCGGGTCGCAGAGAATGTCAAGGTCGAGGTGCTCAAAACGAGTCTGACGTCGGTCACGAAGGCGGAAGCGGAAGCGAAGTAGGAAGCCGTTCGGAGCGGGAAGAGAAAACGCCATGCTGTTATGGTCATTCGTCACGGCACTCTTCTTCCTCATCGCCCTGATCTGGTATTTCACCGCAACAGAGGAGCGGGTGCGCCGGTGGGTTGGTCTCTTCTCCATCGCGATGCTCTTGGCCAACGCCGGACTCTCGCTCTTTCCGTTAGATAAGGCGATTCGGCTTGGCCTCGATCTAAAAGGTGGGACGGCCTTTCTCTTGGAGTTGGAAGGCCAACCTTCCCCGGGGGCGCTGCAGCAGGCCACGGCAGTGATCCGCAAGCGGGTGGACAAGTTCGGATTGTCCGAGCCGATCATCCAGCCAGTGGGTCGCAACCGGATCAGCGTTCAGATCCCGGGGCTGGCCGAAGCGGAAAAAAATGCAGCCCGCCAACAGCTTTCGAAAGTAGCCAAGCTTGAGTTCAAGCTCGTTCACCCGCAGAGCGGCCAACTCCTTGCGCAGGTTCAAGCGGGCCAGGGGCGCATCCCCGCCGACTACGAGGTCCTTTCCTTTGCGTCGGAAGAGGGGCGGTCGACCGGATCGCGCCAAGTCTTGGTGAAGCGTCGGGCGGAGATGGGGGGGAAGTATGTCCGTCGGGCTTTTCGTGGGTTCGATGAAGTCGGACGTCCCACCGTGGTAATCGAATTTAGCGACGAGGGATCGCGCCGCTTTGGGGCGCTGACCAGTGGGAACATCGGGAGGCAGCTTGCCATTGTGCTGGATGGAGAGGTGCGGAGTGCCCCCGTGATTCAGTCGGCGATCTTTCGAAGCGCGATCATTTCCGGCGGCAACATGAGCCCCAAGGAAGCGGAAGATCTGGCGAGCGTGCTAGAAAACCCGCTGGAAATGCCTGTCAAGCTGCTGGAGGAGCGTGGGATCGATCCTTCTCTAGGCCGCGATTCGATCTTGAGCGGGGCGCGGGCGGGATGGGTGGCGTTAACCCTCGTCGTGCTCTTCATGGTGGCCTATTATCGCGTGGCTGGGTTGGTGGCCATTTTCGCCTTGGGGGTGAATCTCTTTCTTCTCTTCGGCTTTTTGGCGCAATTCCATTTCACGTTGACCCTTCCCGGGCTTGCCGGCGTCATCCTGACGATCGGCATGGCTGTGGATGCCAACGTCCTGGTGTATGAGCGAATGCGAGACGAGATCCACGCAGGAAAGCCGATTCGTCAGGCGGTGACCGCCGGTTTCGAGCGGGCTTTCAGTGCCATCTTCGACTCGAACGTCACCGTCATCCTGGTCGCTGTCATCCTGATGTGGTTGGGTAGCGGGCCGCTGCAGGGTTTCGCGGTCACCCTCGTGTTGGGCATCGTGGCGAATCTTTTCGCCGCCCTTGTGGTGACACGGAATGCTTTCGAATGGCTCTTGGCGAGCGGCTGGTTGCAGCGGCTCTCCATGATGCGGATCTTGACGCGACCGAACTTCCGCTTCCTCGCTTGGCGCCGGGTAGCGTGTTGGCTGGCTCTTGTCCTGCTCGGCGCAGGGCTGACAACCTTCTTTTTGCGCAGCAACAGGCTCTTAGGAGTCGATTTCGTCGGAGGAGACTCGCTCACCGTCGGATACCAGCAGGCAGCCCCGGTCCAAGAGGTGCGGGCGGCGCTGGAAGCGGCGGGAATCCATCCGAGCATGATGCAGTATGCCCGAGAGTTCCGGCAGCTTTCGCTGGAGACCCGATACGGAGAGGGAGAGAGGGCGCTTAAGATCCTCCAGCAAAAGCTCCCGTCCGCCGGATTCACCAACGCCAGGCTCGACAGCGTCGGTCCCGTCGTGGGCGAAGAGCTCAAAGGACGGGCGATCCTGGCCCTTTCTCTGGGGCTCGCGGCGATCCTGCTCTACGTGACCCTGCGTTACGAATGGTCGTTTGCGGCCGCAGCCTCCCTCGGACAGCTTCACGATGTTTTTCTAGCCGTGGGGGGCATGGCGATCTTAGGTCAAGAATTCACGATGCCGCTGGTCGGCGCGTTCCTGACGATCCTCGGCTATTCGATCAACGAAAAGATCGTGATTTCGGACCGTGTGCGGGAGGCGATTCGGTTGCGGCTCGCTGGGACCTTTCCGGATCATGTCAATGCCGGGGTGAATCTCACTCTGGCTCGTACGCTGATCACTGGAGGTACCGTTCTCCTGGCCACCGTTTCCATGCTGGTGCTCGGAGGTCCGGTCATCTCCCCCTTTGCTCTGGCGATTCTCATCGGCGTGGTCGGTGGCATGTTTTCCTCCCACTTTCTGACCCCCGCACTGATGTACTGGTTTCACGAGCTTCGAGAAAAGCGCAGCCGAGCGACGCAGCGCCCGGCTCCCCAGAGTGCATAGCCTGCATGGCTTACAAAGTTCGCACCCGAGGCGCGGCGAATGGACCTGGATGCAAGGCGGGGCGCAGGTTTTCCCCCGGAACTGTAGGATGACATCCTGCGAGGAGGGCCAAAAACCCAAGTCCCAACGAAGCCGCCCGGTTCACTTCGCAAGCCGCAGGAGAACGCTTATGAGAGATGCAGGATAGGCTCAGGCGGAAAAGGAAAAGTCATGGACGAAGCCGAGACGGGCTACGAACCGGAGCGAGGAGTCGGGACGATTTGGGAGATTGCCTCATCGGGAGAAGAAGCGGAAGCTCTCGGACGAGAACTCGGCATCTCTCCCTTGCTCGGCGGACTCCTGGCGGAGAGAGGATATGGCGACCCGGAGGAGGCTTCGCGCTTCCTCCATCCTAAGCTATCCGCCCTAGAGGACCCCTTTCAGTTGAGCGGTTTGCGGACAGCGGCCGGACGGTTGCGGCAGGCCATCGCTGAAGGGCAGCGGACGCTGGTTTACGGCGATTACGACGTCGACGGAGTGAGCTCCACGGCTCTTTTGGTCCGTGCTTTCCGCCTGCTGGGAGCCCCGGCGTCGGCTTTCATTCCCGAGCGGGCATCGGAGGGCTACGGTCTGACCCGGAAGGGCCTGGAACGGGCGCTTCGCCTTTTTCGCGAGGAGATCGGGGACCATGACCTAGGGAGGAAGGGGATGCCTGATCTGGTGGTTGCCGTCGACTGCGGCACGACCTCGATCGAGGAGTTGTCTTGGCTTGCAAAGGAGGGCGTGGACGCCGTTGTCGTCGACCACCATCGACCCGGCGGCAGTTGGCCACGGGCTTGCGCGATCCTCAACCCTCACCAGGATGGCAGGGGGAGCCATTTGGCGAGCGTAGGTCTTGTCTTCAAGCTCCTCCACGGGCTCCTCAAGCTGGAGCCGGCCTACCGCGAGCGGTTGCGGCTGCGGGAAGAGCTGGACCTAGTTGCCCTGGGTACCATTGCCGACGTTGTGCCTCTGACCGGGGACAATCGGATTTTTGTCGCGCGGGGCCTGGAGCAGCTTGGCCAACAGCGCTTGCCTGGTTTGCGGGCGCTGGCGAGGGTTTCGAACGTGGGCGAGAAGGCGACCGTGGAGGATGTCGCCTTTCGCCTTGCCCCTCACCTCAATGCGAGCGGAAGGCTCGACGACGCGATGGAATCCGTGCGCCTCCTGCTTGCTGACTCAGCCGCCGAAGCGGAGCGGGGAGCGCTTTCGTTGCATCGGAAGAACCTGCGGCGACGGCTCGTCGAGCGAGAGATGCTCGAGGAGGCTCTCGGGATGTTACGGAAAGAGCCGTTGGCTTTGACCAGCGGATCGATCGTGGTCGGGAAGAGGGGGTGGCATGCGGGAGTCGCGGGAGTCGTGGCCTCGCGTCTCTTGAGCCGGTTTCACCGGCTGGTCGCCGTCGTTGCCTTTGATGAATCGGGGGAGGGGAAGGGAAGCGCTCGCGGCATTCCCGGGATGTCGATCGTGGAGGGGTTGCGGGAGAGCGCCGCCCATCTGGAGAAATTCGGTGGACACGATCTGGCGGCTGGTTTTTCCCTCCGGGAGGAAAACCTGCCAGCGTTTCGTCTGAACTTGGCCCAATGGGCGAGCCGCGCGGGTTCGCCGGAGATCTTTCGCAAGCGTCTCAGAATCGCCAGGGAACTTCCCCTCTCTGCGGCGGGCTTCCCGCTCTACGAGGAGCTAGAGCAACTGGCGCCCTTCGGGGCAGGAAATGCCCGCCCGCTCTTTGCCTTTCCCACCCTTTCCCTAGAGGGGGTGCCGGTTCAAGCTCGAGGATGCACGCGGCTCTCCCTTCGTTCCGGCGATTCCCGGTGCGAGGCATTCGGTTTCGACCTTCCGATGAGGGGGGCGATCGCGGGCCGATTTCAGGTCGCGGGCCACCTGGACTGGGATTCGCTAGGCAAGCGCGTGCGGGTGCGGATTGTGGATTGGAGGATGGAACCAGTCTGAAACGGGGAGATTCCGGCTTGCGTGGGGGAAGGATTGAACGAGAGGCGGTCGATCGGCTAGAAAGGCTATGGGACCAACGCATATGAGTACTTTTCGCATCGGCTGTGCCCCATATCTCAATGCAAAGCCCCTGATCTACGGGCTGGAGGAGCAGACTTTGTTCTTCCCGCCGGTAGAATTGCCCGACCGGCTTCGCTCGGGAAAGCTCGATGCGGCTCTTGCGCCGTTGGGCGCCTCCTTGTCCGAAGAGTTTGCCCTAGTTGACGGCGCTGGCATCGTGGCGGATGGGCCGGTGAAAAGCGTGATTCTTGCCCATGACGCTCCGCTTTCTGAAGTTCGGAGCATTGCCATCGACCCCGATACGCGATCTTCCTTCCTGTTGCTCCGGGTGCTCTTGGAGAATTTTCTTGGCTTTCGTCCGAACTACGTTGCCTTTTCCGAGCGGGCTGCGGCGCGGCTTTTGATCGGAGATCGGGCGCTCGCGTACCGCAAGGAGAATCCAGCAGCAACGCTCATGGATCTGGGTGAGTCGTGGCTGGAGCGGACGGGGCTCCCATTTGTCTTTGCCGTTTGGGCTGTTCGACGGGAGGAAGCAAGGGGTAAGGAAGTAGCAGCCCTCTTGCGGGAGGCGAAGAGGCGCGGTCTTGCGGCACGATCCTCGATTGCCAACGACCAGAGCGAATGGGAATACTTGACGCGATTCATCCGATATGAGGTGGGAGAACGAGAGAAGGAGGGGGTGGCGCGCTTTTGCGAAGAGCTGCGGATCCTAGGGAGGACTGCACCCTCCGGGAAGGAGTTGTTGTGGATTTGATCAACGGAAACGGCAGGAATAGACTTGGGATCAAAGTGATGGCCGGTGAGAGGATCTCGCCCGAAGAGGCGTGCGATCTCTACTCCCTTCCCCTCCCGGAGCTGGGGATCCTGGCGGATGTCCGGCGGAGGCAGAAAAAGAGGGAGGCATACGAAGGGGCCGGCGAAAGGATCGTCACCTACATCGTCGATCGGAATATCAACTACACCAACGTCTGCAACGTCGGTTGCAAGTTCTGCGCCTTCTACCGGCGAAAGAGGGATCCGGACCACTACGTCCTCAGCCCGGAGAAGATCAGCGAAAAGGTCGCGGAACTCGAGGCGATTGGCGGAACCCAGATCCTTCTGCAAGGCGGGCACCATCCGGACCTGGGAATCGACTACTACCTGGAGCTGATCCACTACCTGAAAGAGAAGCATCCGAAGATCAATATTCATGGGTTTTCTCCGCCGGAGTTCATTCATTTCTCCCAAACCTTCCAAATGCCGCTCGAAGAAGTGCTGCGCCGGTTTCGAGACGCCGGCTTGGGCTCAGTGCCTGGAGGAGGCGCCGAAATCCTGGTCGACGAGGTCCGCAAGCGCATCGCCGCGCGGAAGTGTACGGCCGACCAGTGGCTCGAAGTGATGCGGACGGCGCACCGGTTAGGGTTGCGATCGAGCGCCACCATGATGTTCGGGCATGTCGAAAGTCTTGCGGATCGGATCGAGCATCTCCGTCGCCTCCGCGAGCTACAGGATGAGACCCGCGGCTTTACTGCTTTCATCTGCTGGACATTTCAGCCCGAGAATACGGCACTTTCTGGTCGAAAGCTCGGGCCATCCGAATACTTACGCATGCAGGCCCTTTCGCGGATCTTCCTCGACAACGTGGACAACATCCAGGCTTCGTGGGTCACTCAGGGACCGGAAATCGGGCAGGTGGCGTTACGCTTCGGAGCAAATGATTTCGGAAGCGTAATGATGGAAGAGAATGTCGTCTCGGCGGCAGGCACGACCTTTCGGATGACGGAGAAGGAGATCGAGAGCTTCATCGGTGAGGCAGGATTCGAACCGAGACGTCGGAACAACTGGTACGAGCTTTTGTCATGACCGCATCCGTTGTCTACCCTGGGTACCTCATCCCGAGCGGTGGTTCGCTGGAGGCGCGGGGGCTGCCCTGCTTGCCCAGGCTGCGCACGAGCGGGACTGCCATCATCGTAGAGATTGGAAGAGAACTTGCCCTTAGCCGCCATTTCTCACAAAGTTCGTAGTCGAGACGCCGCGCCGGTTTTCCACCGGAGTTGTAGGACGACATACTGCAAGGATGGAAAACCAAGCCCAACGAAGCAGACGAGCCCATTTTGCAAGCCTCAGGAGAAAGCTTGTGCGAAATGGCGGTTAGACTATGCCCAGGCGGGATGACCTCCATTCGATCCTGCTGATCGGCAGCGGGCCGATTGTGATCGGGCAGGCCTGCGAGTTTGATTACTCTGGAGTGCAGGCCTGCAAAGCGCTCAAGGAGGAGGGTTATCGAGTCATTCTCCTGAACAGCAATCCAGCGACGATCATGACCGATCCGGAGTTCTCGGATCGGACGTATTTAGAACCGATCTCGGTCGAGGTCCTGGCGAAGATCATCGAGAGGGAGAGGCCCGACGCGCTTCTGCCCACCCTGGGAGGGCAGACCGCGCTCAATGTGGCCACGGCCGCGGCCGACGCGGGGCTTTTAGAGCGCCACGGCGTTCGGATGATTGGTGCCCAGCCCGAGGCCATCAAGAAGGCCGAGGACCGACAGCTCTTCAAAGAGGCGATGCTGCGAATCGGGCTGAGCGTTCCCAATTCGGGGACGGCGCGGAGCGTTGAGGGGGCCCGGAGCATTGCCGAGGCGATCGGACGGTTTCCGTTGATCATCCGGCCTGCGTTCACCCTTGGCGGCATGGGAGGAGGGATTGCCTACAACCGCGAGGAGTTCGAGCGGATCGTGGCCGGAGGCTTGGCGACCTCCCCCATCGGGGAGGTTCTGATCGAAGAGTGCCTGCTCGGCTGGAAGGAGTTCGAAATCGAGGTCATGCGCGACCGGGCGGACAACTGTGTCGTGATCTGCTCGATCGAGAATTTCGATCCGATGGGGGTGCATACCGGAGATAGCATCACGGTCGCGCCGATCCAGACGCTTTCCGATCGGGAGGTTCAGAGGATGCGCGACGCGGCGTTCGCCGTAATCCGGGAGATCGGTGTCGACACCGGTGGGTCGAACATTCAATTCGCGGTCGATCCGAAGACCGGGCGGCAGCTCGTCATCGAAATGAATCCCCGGGTCTCCCGCTCTTCGGCGCTTGCCTCGAAGGCGACGGGCTATCCGATCGCCAAGATCGCCGCAAAGCTGGCGATCGGCTACACCCTGGATGAGCTGCGCAATGACATTACCCGGGAGACTCCGGCGAGTTTCGAGCCGACGATCGACTACGTCGTGACGAAGTTGCCGCGCTTTACCTTTGAAAAGTTTTCGGCTTCCGATCCGACGCTGACCTCCTCGATGAAGAGCGTCGGAGAGGCAATGGCGATGGGAAGGACCTTCCAGGAGTCGCTCCAAAAGGGCCTTCGCTCGCTCGAGGTAGGTGCCTGGGGCTTGGGAGCGGGAGGTGCGGAGTCTGATTCCGACCCATCGATGGAGAAGATTCGTCACTACCTCGTCACTCCTCGGGCAGAACGGATCTTCTACATCCGCCACGCCTTCCGAGCGGGGATGGATCTTGAGGAAATTGCCGAGCTCTCGGGGATCGACCCCTGGTTTCTCGATCAGATTCGAGAGCTGACCGAAGAGGAGGGGAGGCTCTCGCAGGCACCGAAAGACCCCAGAGCACTCGCACGGGCCAAACGGAAAGGATTTTCCGACCGGCAGATGGCACACCTCTGGCGGCTCTCGGAAGAAGAGGTCCGCTCCCTGCGGAGCGAGCAGAATCTTCGTCCCTCCTACCGGCTCGTGGACACCTGCGCCGGGGAATTCACGGCCTATACCCCTTACTACTATTCCAGCTACGAGGACGGATGCCGAGAGCTGCCGCCGCTTGGGGAAAAGAAGCGGATTCTGGTCCTCGGCGGCGGTCCGAATCGAATCGGGCAAGGAATCGAGTTCGACTACTGCTGCGTCCATGCGGCGATCGCTCTTCGGGAGATGGGAATGGAGGCGATCATGGTCAACTCCAATCCGGAGACCGTTTCCACCGACTACGACTGCAGCGATCTGCTCTTCTTCGAGCCGCTCACGCTGGAGGACGTGCTCAATGCGTACGAGGCGACCCAAGCCTCGGGCGCCATCGTCCAATTCGGCGGACAGACGCCGCTCAACCTCGCCGCAGCGTTGGAGCGTTCGGGGGTGAGCATCCTGGGGACCACCGTGCGCTCGATCGAGCGGGCGGAGGATCGGCAGCTCTTTACCGAGCTCGTGGCCAAGCTCGGTTTGCGCCAGCCGCTCAGCGTGACCGGGCGGAGCGAGGAAGAGGCAGCGGTCGGGGCAGCGAAGATCGGATATCCGATCCTCGTCCGACCCTCCTTTGTCCTCGGAGGCAGGGCGATGCAGATCGTCTACACCGAAGAAGATTTGCGACGTTACGTTCGGGAGGCGCTGCTCGTCTCTCCGGAGAGGCCAATCCTGATCGATCGGTTTCTGGAAGAGGCGACGGAAGTAGACGTCGACTGTCTCTGCGATGGCCGGACCGTTGTCGTCGGCGCGATCATGGAGCATATCGAGCAGGCCGGGGTCCATTCCGGCGACAGCGCCTGCGTGATCCCCGCTCCCACCCTCTCGTCCGCCATTCAGGAAGAGATCCGAGAAGCGGTTCGAGCCTTAGCACTGGAGCTCGAGGTCAAAGGGCTGATGAACGTGCAATTTGCGGTCAAGGGCGACGGCCTCTACGTCCTGGAGGTCAACCCCCGGGCCTCCCGTACCGTTCCCTTCGTCAGCAAAGCCATCGGCGTCCCGCTGGCCAAGATCGCAGCGAAGGTGATGGCCGGGCAAACGCTGGCCGAGCTTGGGTTTACGCGGGAAGTAATCCCGAGCTACTATTGCGTCAAGGAGGCGGTCTTCCCTTTCCGTCGGTTCCCCGGTGTAGACATCCTCCTGGGCCCCGAGATGAAGTCGACGGGCGAGGTGATGGGGATCGACGAGGATCTGGGTCTCGCCTACGCCAAGACCCAGACGGCCGCCTCGCCGAGCCTCCCGCTCCGGGGCAACGTCTTCCTGAGCGTTCGAGATCAGGATAAGCAAGAGGGCGCCCGGATCGCCCGCGCCCTTCAGGAACTTGGATTTACCCTCTACAGCACGGCGGGAACCGGACGAGCTCTTGCCGAGTCGGGCGTCCCTTGTCATCGCCTGCACAAGCTCTCCGAAGGGCGCCCAAACATCCTCGACATGCTCAAGAACGAGGAGATCGCGCTCGTGATCAACTGCCCCGGAGGACGAACCGCGCGGCAGGATGAGATCCAGATTCGAACAAGGGCGCTCTATGCCGGAGTCCCCGTCATGACTACGATGGCCGCCGCCTGGGCGACGGTGAAAGCAATCCGTTCCCTGCAGCATAAGGAATTCCGGGTCAAGGCGCTGCAAGAGCATCACGCGACTTTGGCATCAATCGAATAGGAGCCGATCGGAGAGCGCAGTGGCAAGACGGATCCCGGGGATATCCCTCTCGGCTCTCCTGATAGGCGGCTACCTGGTCCTCGGACTCTACGTGGTCCTTCGCGGGTGGGCCATCGTTCCGCCCTCAACCTTCTGGAGGAGCGGTTACCTCTGTCTCGCGGCCGCCTGTGTTTTCGGCTATCCCGTGGCCCGGCGCTGGCAGGAGCGAAGCCCTTCCCCGGTCACGGATTGGGCCGTGCTCCTCTCCTCGCTCTGGATCCCTTCGGTGCTTTATCTCTTTCTCGGAATCTCCGCTTGGGATCTGCTGCGGCTGCTACCCGGAGTCTCGAGGCTCGAGGCGAGCCTCCTCCCTTCGTGGGCTCCCGGTGCCGGCCTAGTGATCCTGGTTGCGGTTCTGCTTCTCAAAGGCGCCTGGAACGCACGCCGGATCCTGGTCCAGGAGCTCGATCTTTCTCTCGGCTCGTCCCTGGCTCCGCCTTCGGCTCTCCCCTGTCTGACAATCGCCGTCGCTTCCGATCTCCATATCACCGGAATCTTTGGGGCGAAGCGGCTTGCCCGCATCGCGGAGGCGATCCGGTCGACCTCGCCAGACCTCGTCCTGCTGCCGGGAGACCTGGTCGATGCTTCCGCGCAGGTGCTAGAGAAGGCTGGCGTGGGAGCGCTCTTCGGTTCTCTTTCCGCTCCCTTGGGTGTCTTTGCTTGCCTCGGAAATCACGAATACTATAGCGGCGCGGACGGGGTGGATGCCTTTCTGACAAAAAATGGGGTGAGCGTCCTGCGCGACCAGTGCGTGGAGGTCGGGGGCCTCCTCCGAATCGCCGGTAGGGACGATCGGGCCAAAACGGTGCTGGGCGACGGGCGTCCCCGCCAGCCCCTTCGTCAGATCCTGGAAAAGAGTGATCCGCGGCTGCCCCTCTTGGTGCTCGACCATCGCCCGTCCGCGCTCGACGAAGCGGCCGATTGCGGTGCCGCTCTCCTCGTCTCTGGCCACACCCACGACGGCCAGTTTTGGCCCATCAACCATGTCGTTTCCCGGCTCTACCCGCTTGCCTGCGGCTATGCGCACCGGGGGAAAACCCACATCGTTGTCACTCGCGGCGCCGGCACCTGGGGGCCTCCCATCCGCATCGGACAGTGCTCGGAAATCTTCCGAATCACTCTTCACCTCGCTTCCGGAGAGAGTAGTCAAGTTTGAACCAGATGCTGGCTCGGCGCTAGGACGACGACCCTTTTCCGCCCACCTCTTCCCGCCAATCGCGGAGGGAGACCGTCTTTTCGTAGATCGCGCGACCCAGGACCGCGCCGTAGAGCCGCGGAATCCTCTGTAGCGCGCGAAGATCTTCGGGCTTCCCGATTCCGCCCGAGGCAAAGATCGGGAGCGGGACCCTTTCGACCAACTGCCGGGTTCTCTCTAGGTCCGGTCCGGAGAGCATCCCATCGACCGAAACATCGGTATAGAGAAGAAATCCTGCTCCGTCAGCCAGGGCGTAGCGGGCGGCGTCGATCAGCTCCTTCCCCGTGCCCCGCTCCCAGCCGGCGATCCGGACTTCCCCGTTACGGGCATCGAGCGCAACGACGATCCGCTCCGATCCAACGCGGGCGGCGAGCTTGGGAAGAAATTCGGGCTCTTCCCATGCGCGCGTTCCAATGACGACCCGGGAGGCTCCGTGCCCGAGGGCTTCTTCCACGGCCTCTTCGGTGCGGAGTCCCCCGCCGAGTTGCACGGGAATCTGGACTCGCTTCGCGATCGCCGCGACCCAGGGCAGGGAGGAAAACGCGCCGGAGAATGCTCCCTCCAGATCGACGATGTGCAGGCCGTCCGCCCCTTCCTGCTCCCAACGGACCGCGGTCGCCACCGGGTCGTCTGAGTAGATGGTCGCGGAATCCCGTTTTCCTTGCCGGAGGCGCACGACCTTCCCTCCGAGCAGGTCAATGGCGGCGAAAAGCTTCATGGAGTGGATTGGGTGGTAGCCTCGCAGCGTGCGGCGACTTCGACAAAGTTGGTCAAGAACTGCAACCCGACCCGCTGGCTCTTTTCCGGATGAAACTGGACCGCGAAGAGCGCGCCCCGGCAGACGCCGCTGGCGAAGGCCACTCCATATTCGGTTTCGAGCGCGATCCAATCCGGATCCGAGGGAACGGGAAAGTAGCTGTGAACGAAATAGACGAAATCCCCCGTCTGGATCCCTCGAGTGAACTCACTTTCGCGAAGGATCCGGATGCTGTTCCAGCCAATCTGCGGGACCTTTCCGACGCTCTTCGGGAAGCGGACTACCTTGCCGGGGATGAGTCCGAGTCCAGCTACTCCGGGACTTTCGGCGCTTTCCTCGAAGAGAAGCTGATAGCCGAGGCAGATGCCGAGGAATGGCCGTCCGCGGTTCACCCATTCTCGCAGAGGATTCCAGAGCCCTGTTTGCGCAAGCCGGCTGGCGCAATCCCCGAATGCTCCGACGCCGGGAAGGACGAGAGCCGCCAAATCGGACAGGTCATCGGGGTGGGCGACCCGCCGGGGAGCGGCTCCGACGAAGGTGAGCGCCTTTTCCACGCTCCGGAGATTGCCCATGCCGTAATCGACGACGCCGAGAAGAGGGCGGGAGCCAACGCAAGCGGATTCAGGGGAAAAGGAGTCCAACGTTTTTGTGCAAATCGTTTGCAAAAGATCGGATTCGATCAAAACTTTGCGTCTACGAATGAAGCTGCATTTTACGAAAATGACAGGGGCCGGCAATGACTTTGTCCTCGTCGATAACCGGGACAGCCGCCTCCGGCTCCGCCCGGAACAGATCGCGCGGCTCTGCAATCGTCACTTCGGCATCGGTGCTGACGGGATGCTTGTCGCGGAAAGGGATGGGAAAGAAGACGGCATACGGATGCGTTATTACAATGCCGATGGGGGAGAGGCCTCGCTGTGCGGGAACGGCGCGCGCTGTTTTGCCCGCTTCCTGCAGTCTCTTGGGAAGGGGCAAGAGGAGGATCGGATCTCTTTTCTTACCGGCGCTGGGCCCGTGGAAGCCTGGTTTGCTGGAGAAGAAGTCTCGATCTCGATGCCCGATCCGGGCGCCGCGCCACTCCGGCAACTGGTTGCGACTCGGCATGGACCGTTGGAAGTGTACTGGATTGATACCGGAGTTCCTCACCTAGTGGTTTTCGTACAGAGCGTCGAGGGGATTGACGTGGAGGAGTTGGGGCGGGAGCTGAGGTGGTTGCCGGACTTTGCTCCCGAAGGGGCAAATGCCGATTTCGTCGAGCTGCTGGGCTCGGGCCGGCTCGCGGTGCGGACCTATGAACGAGGAGTCGAGGCGGAAACGTTGGCCTGCGGCACCGGGGTCACCGCGTCCGCTCTCGTGGCTCATTTGGCGAAGGGGCTTGCCTCGCCCGTGTCGGTTTTGGTCCGGAGCGGAGATTGCCTCCGTGTTCTATTCGAGTCAGCGGGCGATGGATTTCATGGGGTAAGACTCCAAGGTCCGGCTACAATGGTGTTCAAGGGGGAAATGGAGGTGAGCGAATGAAGCTCTGTGGAGTATATACGGCGCTGGTCACTCCGTTTCGCGGCGACGTCGTGGATGATGAGGCATTGAAACGCCTAGTGGAGGCGCAGATCGAGGAAGAGGTGGCCGGGTTGGTTCCCGTGGGAACGACGGGAGAGTCTCCCACGCTCACCCATGAGGAGCATGTTCGGGTCATCGCCAAAACGGTCGAGTTTACGGCCGGGAGGGCGATGGTATTGGCGGGCACGGGCTCCAACAGCACGTCCGAAGCGATTGAGCTCACGCGGGCAGCGAAAGAGGTGGGAGCCGACGGAGCCTTGCTCGTCGCTCCTTACTATAACAAGCCGAGCCAAGCCGGGCTCTTTGCTCATTTTTCCGCCATTGCTCAAAGCACGCGGCTGCCTCTGGTCCTCTACAGCATTCCGGGACGGTGCGGGGTCGAGATCGCCGTCGAGACCGTGCTTGCGCTCTCGCGGGAGCACAAAACCATCGTAGGCCTGAAAGAAGCGGGCGGTTCAGTCGACCGGCTCAGCCAGCTTCGTCAAGTGCTCCCCGATGACTTTGCCCTTTTGAGCGGCGACGATTCGTTAACGTTGCCTTTTTTGAGCGTGGGCGCGGCCGGCGTGATCAGCGTGGCTTCGAATCTCCTGCCCAGGGCGGTCGTCGACTTGGTTCGGGCCTTTCTCTCCGGCGACGTTCAGGAAGCCGAACGTCTTCATCGGCGTCTTTACCCTCTCTTTCGCGATCTTTTCGTCGAGACCAACCCGGTACCGATCAAGACGGCTCTCTCGCTTCGGGGTTGGATGACGTCCGATGTCCGGTTGCCCCTGGTCCCCCTCCAGCCGAGCAACCAGGCTCGACTGGAGAAGACGCTCTCGCTCGTGGGAATGGAGTAGGAAAAGGTGAAGCTATGATTCATCTGGTCGTGATTGGTGCGAAGGGGCGCATGGGGACGGCGGTGCTCGAGCAGGCGCGACGGGCTGGCGACTGGGGGATTGCGGGAGAAATCGACCAAGGAGATGCCCTGAAGTCGGCGCTGACGCGGAGCGACGTTACGATCGACTTTAGTTCGCACGAGTTCACCCCGGTCGTCGCCGAGGCAAGCGCGAAAGCAGGAAAGCCGCTGGTGGTCGGGACGACGGGCCATGGCCCCGAGGAGTCCCATCGGATACGCCGGGCAGGGGAAAAAATACCCATGGTTTGGGCGCCCAACTTTTCGACGGGGGTCAATCTCCTCTTTTACCTCGTGCGGAAGGCGACCGCGGTTCTGGGAGGAGAGTTTGATGTGGAGATCGTAGAAGCGCACCATCGCAGGAAACGCGATGCACCCAGTGGAACCGCCCGCCGTTTGGCGGAAATCGTTGCCGAGGTGCGCGGGATGGCGTTGGAGAAAGCCGCGCGGCATGGAAGAGAGGGCGAGCCAGGGCCACGGAAAGCGGAGGAAATCGGGATTCATGCGATCCGAGCGGGGCAGATCGTAGGGCTCCATACCGTGCTCTTCGCCGGCCCCGGAGAAGTCTTGGAGTTCGTCCACCGGGCCGAGAGCAGGGACACCTTCGCGCTGGGGGCTCTTCGCGCGGCACGCTGGGTGGTCGGAAAGCCTCCTGGAGTCTACACGATGGAGGACGTTCTCGGGTTGACCTAATCGCCATGTTTCACAAGCTTTCTCCTGCGACTTGCAAAATGGGCTTGTCTGCTTCGTTGGTCGTGACTTTCCATCCTTGCAGTATGTACTCATCCAGCTCCGAGGAAACCGGCACCGCGCCTCGGGTACGAACTTTGTGAGACATGCAGGCTAAGGCAGTCTTCATTCGAAGCATGAAGCCCATTCTGGCGGCGCTCTGTCTCCTTATGACGTTTCCCATCGCCCTTGGGTTGGGGGCTCTTTTCGACCAGGTGTCGAAGAAGGGGGCTGCGGGCGGGGAGAATGGTACGCCCTTCCGTGTCGGTCGTTTGACGGACGACGCGGCCCTCGGCAGAGGCCCCCTTTGCAGGCAGCGAGTTGACTGGACCGGCGGGAAACGGGAAGCCATCGATCAGGCCCGAGCCGTTCCTCGAGTCGTGTTGGTTGAGGGGATCGAAGGGCTTCCCGAAGGGGTGCCGGGGGAAGAAAAGCCCGCGGAGGAAGAGGGGAAGAAGGAACCGGCTGAGGATGGTGAGGAGCCAACCGCACCGCCGGAAGAGGTTCCGTAAGCTTCTAGGCTGCTCTCTCCCAAGCTTTCCCCTGCGGCTTGCGAAATGGACCTATCTGCTTCGTTGGGCCTGGGGTTTTGGCCCCCTTGCAGCGTGTCCTCATCCAGCTCCGGGGGAAAACCGGCACCGCCCCGGTGGCGACCCGGTCGCGCGAAACTTCTTAGCGCCATCCCGAGGAAGATCCCCGATGCGTGCGCGGTCATCAACTGAACATAAACTGAACAAAGTCCGGCCTAGCGACGGCGAATTCAGGTAGACAGTGATTGCGAGAGTCGCTCATGGCTTGCCCGTGAGAGCGGGATTCCAAACCACCTATGATGTCTAAGAAATCGACCGATCTTGTGCCTCTGGTCGCGATCGCGGCGCTGACAGGCTGCTTGCTGGATCCCCTGTTGTCCGGTGGACCCTCTTCTCAGCAGAAATCGTTCTTCCATTCCTCTCTGATCCCGCCTCAACGATTGGACGAGGGGAATGGTCTTGCGGAAGGGTTGACATCGGCTCCAAATGTTATGGACATATACGGATGTCTATGACAGTATATTCGCGAGAAGTTAAGTGTCTGGGCCAAGCGGCAGGGCGTTTGCTACAAGACGGCTTGGCGGATGTGGAAGGAGGGGCGTTTGCCGGCTCCGGCCGAGCAGTTGCCGACCGGAACCGTGATCGTGCATGCGGAGACGGCACAACCCGATGGCGTGGCCCTCTACGCGCGGGTATCCAGCGCCGATCCAAAAGCGGATCTGGACCGGCATTGGCTTGGGTTCTCCGAGTTCGCGCTCAAGCAAACGGTTGTCGATCGTCAAGGCCGTCAAGGAGGTCGGCTCCGGAATGAACGGCCATCGAAAAGGCATGATTGGGCTGCTGCGTGATCCGGAGGTCGGCGTCATCCTGGTCGAGCATCGCGAACGGCGGATGCGCTTGGGCTTCGAGTTGGAAGCGGCATTGGCTGCGCAGAGCCGATCGGTCGTGGTGGTGGAACCGGACGAGAGGACCGACGATATCGTGCCCGACTTGCACGAAGTTATCGTTTCCCTGTGTGCCAGGCTCTACGGGAAGAGATCCGCCCAGAACCGCGCCAAGAAGGCACTCGAAGCGCTCCATGAGTAAGCTTCCCGTTTTCCCCTAACAGACCCGTTTGAGTGTGACACCCGAGCAGGCTTCGTCTCTCGACGCCTATGCGGCGCTCCACGGGCGCGCAGGGCGGAGCCTCTTCCCCAAGATGCGGGCGGGCATTCCCCTGAACGAACTCAAGCGGTGGTTCCTGCTCCGGTTCGGCCTCACCGCCCGGCAGTTCAACGCCATCCGGGTCGAGCTCGAAGGCAAGATCGCCTCGATCCAGGAAAGGCGGCCCGAGTGGATCGAGGAAGCCAAAGAGCGGATCCAACGAGCAGAAGAGGCGATGGCCCGACTTGAGAAGAAGGAGCCGGGCTCAAGCGTGCTGCACCAGAAAAAGCGGCGGCTTGCCATCCTACGGACGAAGCTCGAGGCGCTCCTTGCCGATCCGGAGTCCGGCCAGGTCCGGCTCTGCTTCGGTTCCCGCCGCCTCTTCCGCAAGCAGTTTGCTCTGGAAGAGAACGGCTATGCGGACCATACCGCTTGGAAGAAGGATTGGCAGTCGGAGCGGAGCAGCCAGTTCTTCGTGCTCGGGTCGAAGGACGAGACGGCGGGCAACCAGTCCTGCCAAGCAGTCGCCCCGGACGGCAGCCTGCGGCTGCGGTTGCGGCTGCCGGACGGATTGGGCGGGCCGAGCAGGCATCTGGTGCTCGAGGGCGTGCGCTTCGCCTACGGACAGGAAGCGATTCTCCAGGCGCTCTCCGCCAGCCGGATCGTGACCGCGCAAACCAAGACAGGGAAACTCGTCCGCGAGCGGGAGGGATCCGCGGTGAGCTACCGCTTCGTGCGGGACCGATCGGGGTGGCGGGTGTTTGCGAGCGTCGAGGCGCAACCTGTTGCCCTGGTGACACGCCGCCTTGCCGGCGCGGTCGGCCTCGACATCAACGAGGACCATCTGGCGGTAGCCGAAACGGAGCGCTTCGGCAACCTGGTGAGGATTCGCCGGCTTGGATTGAATCTCTATGGCAGGAGCGAGGAGCAGGCGAAAGCCGCGATCGGCGATGCGTGCCGGGAGATCGTCCGGGCCTGCACCGAATCGGGCAAGCCGCTCGTGATCGAGCGATTGGATCTTTGCAAGAGGAAGGTCGAGCTTGAGTCGGTCGATCCCGTTCGGGCTCGCTCGCTCTCTTCCTTCTCCTACGCCAAGGCGATCTCCATGCTCAAGGCGGCTTCTTTTCGTGCCGGAGTTGAAGTGATCGAAGTCAACCCGGCCTACACTTCCGTGATCGGCGCGGTGAACCACGCTCGCCGTCATGGTATCGGTTCTCACCAGGGCGCGGCCTATGCCGTCGCCCGGAGAGGATTGGGTCTATCCGAGCGACCGTCCGTGCGGGAGGCAATCGTGCCGACCCGCAATGGCGGTTATGTCACCTTCGTCCTACCCGTGAGGAATCGGACGAAGCATGTATGGTCGTTCTGGGCGGGCGTTCGGAAGAGGCTCAAAGCGGCGCATGCAGCGCATGCCCGGTCGGGAGCCAATCGACTGCCTCCCGCGCCTCTGTCCCCGAAAGCGCGGGCATTGGGCGCTACCCGGGCTTTGCCGGCGGAACCCCGGCACGCGAACCGTCGGCAGCACTGTTCGGCCGGCGTCCTGGACGATCTACCCTGGTAGAGGAATGCTTGTCTATGGTTTTAGGAACGGCTTGGCAGACATGGGAACACGAGGTGATCCCGATCCCGAACGGGCTGACCTGGTCGCATCCGAAAGATCGCTATGCCAAGGAGTTCGGAGAGATCGTCCTCCGACAGCTTCAGGGAAGATACTGGATTGGGGCGAACGGTCATCTTTACTTGAAGGCGGCGAACCACGAACCTCGAGCCCTGCTCCTGCGCTCTTTCCGGCCATCCGCGGGCTCCTTGAAAAGCTGGTCGTGGCTGGCGGAAGTCGCCAACTATGAGGGTCCGGAGGTCTGGTCATGCTCGCGCGACATTTCTCCGGGGGAGAGGCGCGAAGGGCTCCAGTGGCGAGGAGGCTTTTTGCTTCTTCCGAGGGTAGCGGACCCTGTGACGTTGGAACCGAAAACGGCGGTTCGGTTCTTTTCGTATCCAGAGGGGAAGTGGAGCGATTGGCGTCCTGGCACCATAGCGGTCTGCGCGGACGCGAGCAGGAAGAACGGCCAATGGTCGATTCAGTGGAGGATGGAGGCAGCCATGGGTCGTTTCGCGTTGGCCAACGACCCCGGCGTGAATGCTGAGTTGGAGACCCTCTTCCGGGATCCCTTTTTCCTCCATCCGATTTCCGCAAGCGATATCCCGTGAGTTGCTGAAAGCGATGGGTTTTTGCGTTTCCCCTGGGAGCGTATCTCTGGAAAAGGTCGGCTTGCCAGGGCAGCCTGAAAGGACTAACCTGTTCTGACTCGATTTGGAGGAACTTATGAAACTTCGTTGTGCCGTGGATTCCGTGGAAGCCCTGCGCAGAGGCATTGACGCGCCGGAGAGCACCGTACTGGAACTCAATCCGTCAATTCTTTCTCCAGCGGAGCGAGAGTGGCTTGCCGGCGCGGTCCGGAAGGGAGAGAGCGCTTCTCAGGACCAGCCTGCCCCGCTGATCTTCCCCTATCCGATTCCAGCCCCTTCCGTGGAAGCATTGCGGGAGGCGATTGCGGCCCGCATCGCGGACGGTGCCCGGGCGCCCGCGTCAGCCGCGTCAGGTGTGGCGACCCGGTTCGACCAAGCGCCCCGGCAAGGGGAACGGCCGGCAATTACGACCACGCCCGCCCCCGCTCCTTCCAATCCGCTAGGGGAGGCGGCGAAGGCTGCGGGCTTTCTGGGCTTGGGCGCGATCATGGGTGGGATGCTCGATCGGGTGTTTGGGCCGCACGCGCAACCCCCATCCGAGGTCATCCTTGAGCAGAACCAGCCGCGCGAGGGGTCCTGGGGCGAGCCTGGTCGCCAGGAGCCGTCGGGCGAACCATCAAGTTGTTGCGACAGCCAGGAGGGTGACTCCGACCCCTCGGGGAGCCTTGCCGATGACGATCTAGATGACTCTGGAGGCTCCGATGGGGGTTACGACCTGGTGTAGCGAGCGGACTTGGATCCGCTCGTTCCTAGGCAGGGGAAAAGGGGAATTTCCGGAGCAAGGGTAGCGGGTTCGCGCAAGAAGGCCGAGAGCGCGGCCAGCGGCTCGACCGGGAGAGTTCCAGGAATAGACCGCCCATGCGCTTGGTCGTTGCGGTAACCGGGGCAAGCGGCGTGCTCTATGCGCAGAGGCTTCTCTCCATTTTGGAACGGGAAGAGCATGAGGTCCATGTCGTCGTCAGTTCCTGTGCGCGGAGAGTCGCAAGGGCCGAGCTGGAGAAGGGCAGTCTGATCATTCCTTCTCGTTTTGTTCTCCACGGAGAGCGGTCGATGGGTGCGCCGTTCTTGAGCGGGTCGAACCCATTTTCGGCGATGGTCATTATCCCCTGCTCGATGGGAACGGCAGGGCGGATTGCCCACGGGATGTCGGAAGGGGCGATTGGTCGGGCGGCGGACGTCTTCCTCAAGGAACGCCGAACGCTCGTTCTCGTTCCTAGGGAAACCCCATGGAATCTGATTCACGCACGCAACATGGTGACCCTCATGGAAGCGGGAGCCATGGTGATTCCGGCCTGTCCATCGTTTTATGGGAAGCCTGCGAGCGTCCTGGATCTTGTGGACACCATCGTCGGCCGCGTCCTTGACCATTTGCAGATCCGAAACGATCTGGTGACCCGCTGGAAGGAGGAGGGATCGTGAGGGCTCTTTTGTCCCCAGGAATCCGAATTGGGAATCTGCTGCGGCTGATCAAGTTCAGCCACACGCTTTTTGCGCTTCCCTTTGGGCTGGCCGCCATGTTGGTCGCAGCCCGGGGCCTACCGGCTGCCTCGGTCGTTTTGGGTATCGTGATCTGCATGGTGGGTGCGCGGACCGCTGCGATGGCCTTTAACCGCTATGTCGATTGGGAGATCGATCGTCAAAATCCGCGAACGGTGGAGAGAAGCCGGCTGGCGAGCCGGGGAGAGGCTTTGGCTCTCAGCTTGGGAGGGCTTGCCGTCTTCGGCGCTGGGCTCTTGTTGCTCAACGGCCTCTGCCGACTTCTCGCCCCTCTGGCCATAGCCGTGATCTTCGCCTATTCCTATGCGAAGCGCTTCACTCCCTTCAGCCACGCTCTCTTGGGCCTCGCCCTTGCCCTAGCCCCGCTCGGAGCTTGGGTCGCGGTCCGTGGAGAGTTGGCGACGGCCGCTCCCTATCTGCTCGCAGCCTCCGTGCTCGCCTGGACCTTCGGGTTCGATCTCACCTACGCCTTGCAGGATCGGGAGGTGGATCTTCGGCTTGGGCTCCACTCTTTTCCCGCCAGGTTCGGAACGGATGCTGCGCTTCGGATGGCACAGGTTCTCCATGGGGCGGCTTGGGTTGGTTGGATCGCTTTCGGCTTGCAGGCTCGTCTCTCGGGAGCATATTGGTTGGCTTGCGCGATCGCCGGGGCAGCGCTCCTTTATGAACATCGACTCTGCCAGAGGACGGATACGCGGGCACTGAACGTAGCATTTTTCGAAGTCAACGTCGCGGTGAGCTTGCTTTTCCTACTGGGTGTCGTCGGGAGTTTGTGGCGATGACAGTCCTTTGGGACGCATGGCGCAGGGCGGGGATCGCAGACATCGCCGAGCGAGTCGTCGCGGGGGAGAGGATCGATGACGCATCCGCCCAACGTCTGTTAGCCTGTGGGGAGACGAGCCCAGTCGGCGCCCTCGCCGACTTGGTTTCTCGGCGGAAAAACGGGCTGCGCGGTTCGTTTCTCGTGAATCGTTACTTGAACTATTCGAACATCTGCCTGTTGAGCTGCCGCTTTTGTGCCTTCTATCGCCGCGAGGGCCAGCCTGGCTCCTTTCTCTATTCGGTCGAGGAGATGGCGGATCAGGCATTTGAATCCTGGCGCAGCGGGGCGGTCGAAGTTCATTGCGTGGGAGGTCTCCATCCCAAGCTGCCGTTTTCCTACTACCGGGATCTCGTTTCGGCGATCAAGGAGCGTTGCCCCGGGATGATGATCAAGGCGTTTACCGCCGTGGAAATCCGTCATATGGCCCGGCGAATCGCCCGCCGGCCGATTCCAGAGGTATTGGAGGATCTGGCTGGTTCCGGCCTCGACTCCCTCACCGGGGGAGGAGCGGAAATCTTTGACGCGGAGGTCCGAGACGAAATCTGCCGGGGGAAGGAAACGGCCGAGGAGTGGCTCGAGGTACACCGGATCTGGCATCGGCTCGGAAAGAAGAGTACGGCGACGATGCTCTTTGGTCATGTGGAGACACCGGCGCACCGTGTCGATCACTTACGCCGGTTGCGAGAGCTCCAGGACGAGACAGGAGGGTTTTGCGGCTTTGTCCCGTTTGCTTTCGAGCCAGCGAACACCAAGCTTTCTCACCTTCGGCGAGCAAGCGCCATGGACACTTTGCGTACCGTTGCCGTCAGTCGCATCTATCTCGACAATATCGACCATATCACGTCCTATTGGATCAGTTCGGGGTTGTCGCTGGGCCAGATTGCTCTTTCGTTCGGAGCGGACGATCTCCATGGGACGATCGAGGAGGAAAGGATCTTTCATATGGCAGGGTCGAAAACCCCCGTTGGCCAAACCGCCAACGCCCTAGCGGCCGCGATCCGGGAGAGTGGGCGCGAGCCTGTCGCGCGTGACACCTACTACCGGATTCATCCGGTGATTGGCCCACCGCAAGAAACGGTTGGAGTCGGGGCGTGAAGGGATCTGGCCTGCGTTTGCTCGTCCAGGAGAGCGGTGATATGCTCAGGAGCAGTACTCGGATGGAAGGAGAAAAAATACGATGGCGCTGACCCCGACCCAATCTCCCGGGCGAGGCAAGCCGCCTCGAGGCAAGAAGAACGAGACTTCCCCGCGGGACCTGAAAGGGCCAGGAGACGGCAAATGGAAGGGGCTGGTCTTCTTCCTGGGCGTTGCCTTTGTCTTTTCTGCCCTCCTCTATTTTGCGGGTGCCGGGCAGACTTCTACAATCGAGGGCAAGACGCTTCCGCAGCTCGTTCGCCTGCTCGACCAGAAGCAGGTGAAGTCCATTGCCTTCGTCCGGGACACCTCGAACGGACAGACGTATCTGGAAGGCCGCTTTGTCAAACCCTCGCCCGATTCTTCGGGAGGAGTGGTTCTCGTCCCGTTTCGGACGATCGTCGATCTCGACTTTAACCGCGATCTTCATGATCTGCTGGCCGCCAAGGGCTTCCCGGAAGTCGACATCCGGGTCGTCCACAACTTCTGGGGCCAAGCTCTGCTGAGCATCCTTCCTTTTCTCCTATTCATTCTGGCTCTCTACCTGCTCTTCCGACAGCAGATGCGCATGGCAGGAAAAACCGCCTTCAGCTTCGGGAAAAGCCGTGTGCGGCTCCTTTCCGGGGAGAAGACCAAGGTCACCTTTCAAGATGTGGCGGGGATTGAGGAAGCCAAGCAGGAGGTGCAGGAGATCGTAGAGTTCCTCAGGGACCCGAAGCGATTTCAGAAGCTGGGCGGGCGCATCCCCAAGGGAGTCCTGATGGTCGGGCCTCCGGGAACAGGCAAGACCTTGCTCGCCAAGGCGATCGCAGGTGAAGCGGATGTCCCTTTCTTCAGTATCAGTGGCTCCGATTTCGTGGAGATGTTCGTCGGGGTGGGGGCATCGCGGGTCCGAGATATGTTCGAGCAGGCCCGACGTCACGCCCCGTGCATCGTATTCATCGATGAGATCGATGCTGTCGGGCGCAGCCGAGGAACCGGCTTGGGTGGAGGTCACGACGAGCGTGAGCAGACGCTGAATGCTTTGCTCGTCGAAATGGACGGAATCGAATCTCAGGAAGGCGTGATCGTCATTGCCGCAACCAACCGCAAGGACGTGCTCGATACGGCCTTGCTCCGTCCTGGGCGCTTCGACCGGGAGGTCCGGGTTAACTTGCCGGATGTTCGGGGTCGTGAGGAAGTCCTGAAGGTGCACTCGGCGAAAGTGAAGTTGGCGCAGAGGGCCGATCTCCACGCTTTGGCCAGAGGCACTGCCGGCTTTTCGGGCGCGGAACTGGCTAATTTGATCAATGAGGCGGCTCTTTTGGCCGCAGGCCGCGGGAAGGAGTCGATTGGGCAGCCCGAGTTGGAAGAGGCTCGCGACAAGGTGCGATGGGGGCGGGAGCGGAAAAGCCTAGCGATGACCGACGAGGAGAAGCGGATCACGGCCTATCACGAGGCCGGTCATACCCTCCTCAACGTGCTCCTGGAGCATACCGACCCCCTGCATAAGGTGAGCATCATCCCCCGCGGAGCTGCCCTAGGCGTCACGATGATGCTGCCGGCCACAGATCGGTATAACACCCAGAAGAAGCAGCTGCTCGACACCCTGTGCGTCGCGATGGGCGGCCGCGTGGCGGAAGAGGTCTTCCTGGGCGACATTTCCAGTGGAGCGAGTGGGGATATCCGACAAGCAACCTGGTACGCACGGCGGATGGTTTGCGAGTGGGGCATGAGCGAGAAGCTGGGCATGGTCCATTATGGGGAAGATCCGACGATGACATTTCTGGGTCGGGATCTGGGAATGGCGAGGGCATATAGCGAGGCTACTGCCGAGGCGATCGACGGGGAAGTCAAGCAGTTGCTGCACGAGGCTTACGGGCGCGCGAAGGATCTGATCGTTGCAAATCGCGTGCAGATGGAGGCGTTAGCAAAAGCGCTCTTGGATTACGAAACCTTGGATGGCCGACAGGCGGAGGAGATTGTGAAAACCGGACGACTAGAATCTCCGCCTGAGCGTCCCACGCCTCCAACCGGTGCCATTCCGTCTGTTGCCGGAGCCGTCGCTCCGACCCCCGCCGGTGAAGCTCCCGCGGGCGGCCTCCTTCCCGGTCTGGAGGGATCGCCCGCGTGAAGCCGTAGTGTGTCGTGCGGCGGAAGAAGGCGATTGTGTCCTGGGAGATTGATCAGGAAGCGAACGGAACCGTTTAGCCGCCGTTCGCCGAGGCGCTCGTCACATTTCCGGCCTCGTCCTCGGCTCGGATGAACAAGGATTCTCCCTTGAACAGAGGTAGTTCGAACTCCTCTTCTTCGGAGTCGAGGATTCCGTCGACCGGCGGAATCGGCAAGAATTCGCGACCGTCCCGAGAAATCTGGACTGACCGGATGCCACTGGCATCTTCGCTCACGCGGAAGCGCAGCTTGCCTCCTCCGGAAGAGAGAATGCGGATTTGCGGTGGAGAATTGTCGACGAGGAAGGGACGGCTACTCAAAGAGGCTGTGAGTCCTTCCCCAGGCGCATTGTCTCGGGCATCCGAGGCCTCTACCTTAAGCAGATACCGGCCATCTGGCCATCCCGAGGTGTCCCAGCTAAAGAGCGGCTGTTCCGAATCCTTGACGAGGAGGCGCCAGCCGGTCTCTTTCTCGGAGCGGTAGAAGACCGAATAGCGGAGGTCGTCGCCATCTGGATCCTCCGCTTTCCAGACCACCGTGCGGAGTCCTCGGGCTTCCTTTGCTTGATAGCGAGGTGGCAGGGGAGAGAAGGGGTCAACAATGACCTCCGCCTTGCCTTCTTGCGAGAGAAGCTGATCTAGGGAACGGGCTTGCAGAGGAGTGGGAGGCGGGGGCAACTCCGAATAGGCGACACCAGGGTGAAGGATCTGAAGCTTCTCAAGCTTGGGAGGCAGATTGTAAGGTAGAAAGACAGCCTGAACGCGATTGACGGAACTCCCTTCGGCCAAGCGAAGCTCGAACTGGAAATAGCGGGCTGCTGGGCTCTGGCAGCGTCCCCCCGGAGCCGGAACCCAGTCATACCAGGATTCGTCCGGCTTGGCGGTGTTGCCGGTGCGCGTGCGAATCTCTACCATCCCCGATCTCTCGACAAGCAGTCGGCCCCACCGGGCGTAGCTTCCGGCATCCAAAGGGGCGGAGCGATAGATTCCTTGCTTACGTGGGGTGGCTCCCGCCAAGAAGACTCGAGCGGGATTGCTGGCACCCAGGACAAGCTGCTGAGAGGGGGCCAGAGCCGCAACCTGAACGGCGGGAGCGTCGATCTGGAATAGGCGATCGCTCCTTCCTTCCCGGCTGATGCGGTAGACGTCGCCGTCGCCGCTCATCCCTGCCAAAAGACCTGTGGGAGCTTGGAGTAAAGAATTGAGAGACTGGCGATGTCCCCAAATTGGTCGAGGAACCAAGGAACGGTCAATTAGCCAGAGCTGGGAGAGAGGGGGCGGTGTTGCGGCCTTGAACATGGCGGGGGGTAGTCCCCTTCCTATCTCTCGTGAGGGTTCTTCCCATTCGGAAGCGAGTGGTACGGGTGTCCAGTTCTCCGTGGTCGCGGAGCCTGGTTCCGAGGAGGATCCCGGCGCACGGGGCGGATGGCGCGTACCGACCGCGGAGAAAAAGATCGAACCGTCCGAAGAGATGACAATCTGGTTCACCTCCTCCCTTTCGCTGTCGGCAAGAGCCACGGCTCGCCCTCCGGGAAGAATCCGGAGGAGGAGCCCGTGGGGTGCGCTGCCTGCCAGGAGAGTTCCCGGTTTTTCCCAGGCCAGGCAACGGACGTGCGTCTCTCCGGTCGCACAGACGAGAGTTCCCTTGAGCGGACCTTCGATGCGAAAGAGTTTCCCTCCGATCCCGGTTCCCGCGTAGAGAGTGCCGTCACGGTCGAAGAGAAGGGACCAGATATATTTTTCCTTTGGGTCGAAATAGACGACTGGTTCTCCCTTGGCGGGGACTCGATAGATCTTTCCGTTGGGAGAGGTCGCGGCGTAAAGCTCACCCTTCGGGCTGCGGGCCATCGCGTAGATCTGATGTTCGGGAAACGATGCCAGGAGCGTTACGTCGCGATGCTGCCCGATGCGGAAGATCTTTGCCTCGGGAGAGGCTGCTACCAAGATGCTCCCATCAGGGTCCGGGAGGATCGCCCAAAGTTGATCGGCTGGGAGCCGTGCGACCATCTCGATCGGGAGAGAGGGTTGGAGCAATCCGGCATCGCAGACCGTCACGCTCTCGGCGGTTCCCTGCACAAAATCCGAGTAAGTGTCCAGAACGATCCGCTCTGGATGGATGGCCAATGCAGGACTTACGCGACCGTACCATGCCAGCAGAACGAGGAGCAGAGCAACGATCCGTCGGAAGTAGGATCGCAAAAGCACACCTTAGGGCATGGGCTTGGGAGTCGAGAGGGAAGACGGGGGCAGGACCGGCGTCGGGACCGTGAGGGTTGGGTCCTCGGAGAGGGAATTCAGGAAGGCCACAATGCTCTTGGCATCGGCATCCGTAAGCGTGCGGCCCAATTGGGCATAGGCCATAATCTTGACTGCTTCTTCCAAGCTCCAGACCGAGCCGTCGTTGAAATAGGGGGCGGTCAAGGCAACATTCCGAAGAGATGGGACTTTGAAGACATATTTGTCCGCTTCGTTTTTCGTCACCTCGTATCGGCCTAAATCTTTGAGCCAGTCCGGCTTGTGGATTGCGCCGAATTTCTGAAAGCTTCCTCCTCCAATTCCGACCCCGTTATGGCAAGCGGTGCACCCGAGGCCGACAAAGGTATTTAATCCCTGTCGTTCCTGTTCGCTGAGGGCGGAGGGATTTCCAGCGATAAACTGGTCGAAGCGAGAGGGGGTCATCAGAGTCCGCTCGAAGGCGGCAATCGCTTTCGCGGTATTTTCGTAGGAAACAGGATCCTTGTCTTCCGGAAAAGCTTTATGGAAGGCATCCACGTATGCCGGGATGCTCTTGAGCCGCTGCACGACAAGCTCCTTGGTTGCGGCCATCTCCTTGGGATTCACGATCGGGCCCTTGGCCTGCTCTTCCACGTCCTTGGCTCGGCCGTCCCAAAATTGGGAAAACTCCAAGGCAGCGTTGAGCACGGAGGGCGCGTTGCGGGTGCCAAGCTGCCAGCGGTAGCCGAGGGAGGTGGAGAGCCCGTCGGCTCCGGCCATGCCGAGGTCATGACAGCTGTTGCAGCTGATGGAGCTGCTCTTGGACAATCGCCGCTCGAAATAGAGAGACTTGCCCAGCGTGACCTTTTCAGGGGTCACAGGGTTCTGCAGGTTATCGGCGACTTTCGGCAAAACGCCGAAGATCTGCTTGGCTTGGTCCGGATCGACTGCTTGTCCGATTGCTGAACGAATCACGCAGCCGTTCGTCAAAAAAAGAACCCATAGTAGCAGGCGCCTCATGATCAGTCCGTCCTCCCTATCGAATGCGACAAGAGACCTACGCGCCTACGGAATCTCCCGATCCGCAAGCTTCTGTAAACAATTGCGTGAAATTGTTTACCCGATTCCGCGGAAGATCGTCAAGTAGGGTTCTTTAGCGCACGTCAATTCGAAGAAGCTGCTCGCCGCTGACGACTCCGTCGATCGTGAGGGTGGCTTCGGACCAGACCAGATCGTTCCAAGTCTCCTCCTTCTTGGAGGAGGTGGCGGGAGAAAGGGCGGCCCGGATCGTGGGCGGGAGGGCGGGCAGGTCGGCGGCTTCCGACACCAGTCCGGAGGATTCGGTGACTGCCTGCACGTAGAGTACGTTATTCGGACGCTGTTCGTTGAGCAGAGCGATGAGCTCCTCCGGACTTTCCGCGGAAGGTACTTTGCGCAGAAGGGCTCGCGTATCCAGCGCGTGTCCGGACGAGATCCGGATTGTGACCGGTTGACCTTGAAGTCCCCGGGGCAGAAGGAGCGGAACCCTGCGAGAGATCCGACGGCCGTGCCGTTCCTGAAGGAGCAGGTGGATCCAAATCGTGCTCCCGGGATTGCATCGCGCGTTGTCCACCGAGGCCCTTTCGATCGCCCAGTTCTCTTCGACCTCCGTGGACGCGGTTTTCAGCTCAAGCGATTCGACGATCGGTTCGGACCAAGGTTGTTGAAAGAGAAGCTGAAGCGGTTGCACCATCTCCAGGATGGCTGACGCCAGATCGCCGTCCTCGCCGGAGTAGATGCCCTTCAGGTGAAGAGAGGGAAGATTTCGGAAATGGACGAGCCCATCGATGGAAAGGGTAAAGGTGCGTCCGAAGCTATCCGTCGCCGAGAAGATTTGACCCATGGCCAACTCCACGAGAAATGGGGTCAACAGAGGATGAGAGATGAACTCTCCCTGCAGCGTCGGCAGCGGCCGTCCCCGGTGAAAGCGCTCGATCCGGTAAGAGGCGAGTTTGGGCATTTGACCGACTTCCCCTCCAATCGCCGAAAGTCGGTCTTCCAAGATCGTTCCGACGACGCGTCCCACGTTCGTGAGCTTGTAGGGGGTCTCGTAACTGGGGACGGTCGTCACCACTTCGGCTGCGGCCATCGGGAGGGTGCTCTTGCCAAAGCCGAACATCGGATGGCCGAAGGCGAGAACCCGATTGCCGCTGCGCCAGGTCAGCGTTCCGGTCCCCGAGATATTGATATCGCCCGTCATCATTACCGCGGCCAGTGGCGCTCCGGGCTCCAAGGCAGAGCCGCCACCCGCGATGGTCGTGGTCCCTCCGCCCGGTACGGACAGCACCGGCGTCCCGCGGAGGCCGAGCGCTTCCAAGAACTGGCCTACCACTCGTGGGTTGAGACCCCCGACCGACAGGGGGATGCCCAAATAGTCGGCCCGAAGCAGCGCACCGCGTAGGGGACGCGGTGCGGCCCAATGCCAAGCATCGCGCAACTGGATGGGCGAGGGCCGGGTGCGGGGATCGGAGGGCGGCTCCTGCTCCACTCGCAGCATATCCTCGATCGGGGTAAAGCCGCAATGACCGTCCTTTTCGAAGGAGGCGATCCGGCGCGAGAGCGCGCCCACTAGCTTGCCCTCGACGTAGAGAGGGCTTCCGCTCATACCGTGGACCGCGCCGGTCGTTGCCGTCTTTGCGTCGACCAGCTTGGCGATGATCAAGTCGAGCCCGGGACCGACGAAGTCCTTGGCGATTCCCAAGATCTCGGTCTGAAGCGGTTCGATTTTGTTTCCTTGCAATACGGTGTAGGTGAGGCCGTGCATCCCTGGCCGGAGCTGGTTCTTGGGGAAGATCGACTCCTGAGGAACGGCGGAGGGCATCCCCACCAGCGGGCAGAGCCAGAAACAAAGGAGCAACAGCGCGGGAAGCCGTCGGTTACCCATTCGCCTACGTGTCGCAGGAGAACGCTTGTGAGACATGCAGGTTAGGACTCCTTCAAGGCTTGGTCGATGGCAATGACCGTTTTCCCGATGTCCGCCAGCGAGTGTGCGGTGGAAAGGAAACAGGTCTCGAAGGGCGAAGGTGGAAAAAAGACCCCTTGCCGCAGCAGCGAATGGAAAAAATGGGCGAAGCGCTTGCGGTCGCTACCGAGCGCGGCCTCGAGTGAGCAGACCGGATTTTCGGTGAAGAAGAGACAGAAGAGCGAGGCCATGCGATGGAACTGGACGTGACACTCCCCTCGGCGCCGGAGAAGATCTCGAATTTCCGACTCCAGGAATGCCCCTAGTTCTTCGAGCCGAGCGTGCGCGCGGGAACGCTCCATCTCTTTAATCTGCGCAAGTCCGGCGGCCATCGCCAGCGGGTTTCCGCTGAGGGTCCCCGCTTGGTAAACATCGCCTTCGGGAGCCAGTCGCTCAAGGATGTCAGCCCGCCCGCCCAGGGCGGCTGCCGGCAAGCCTCCGCCGACGATCTTACCGAGTATCGTGAGGTCGGGCCGGATGGCAAAGCGCTCCTGCGCTCCCCCCATGCCCAGGCGGAAGCCGGTGATCACCTCATCGAAGATGAGCAGTGTCCCGTGCTGGTCGCACAAGTCGCGGATCTGGTCAAGAAATCCAGGTAAGGGAGGAAGAAGCCCTGCATTGGCCGGGACTGGTTCCAGGATCACTGCGGCGATCTCTTTCCCTTCCCGGGCAAAGAGATCTCTTGCCGCGACCGGATCGTTCCATGGCAAAACGGCCGTGAGTTCCGCCAGCGCCGTAGGCACTCCCGCGCTGTCGGGCTCTCCATGGGTAAGGGCTCCGGAGCCGGCTTTCACCAGGAGAGAGTCGCTGTGACCGTGATAGCAGCCAGCAAATTTAACGATCTTATCTCGACCGGTAAAGCCGCGCGCCAACCGAACCGCGGTCATGCAGGACTCGGTCCCGCTGGATGTCATTCGCAGCTTTTCGATCGAGGGGACGGCGGCGCGGATGATGTTTGCCAGTCGAACTTCCCGAGGGTTGGGGACTCCAAAGCTGGTTCCTTCCGCGAGCGCCTCCAGTAAGGCGGCCTCGATGACCGGGTGCGCGTGACCAAGCGGAAGCGCTCCCCAGGAGCAGACGTAATCGATGTAGGGCCGGCCGTCGGCGTCCCAGATTGTTGCCCCCGCCGCCCGTCGGGAGAAGAATGGCTCCCCGCCTACGGCGCGAAACGACCGGACCGGGGAATTGACCCCTCCAGGGAAAAGTTCCTTCGCCTCTTTCCAGAGGCTTGCCGATGAACGATCATCCACCGTGAAGAGAGTCTACTGGACCCGGAGTCCCCGCGCAACGGGAGGATGATCGGCGGGTGGACAATTGGGTGGGTCTGCTGAGGGGCCTGCCCCTGCTTGGCGAAAGCCTTTGGAGCAGATACGTTGGTCCGAGGGAGGCGCCATGACGAAGGAAGAGGCGATTGGTAAGCTCGAGGAGATCGCGACGCTACTCGATTTGCGGGGCGAGAATCCCTTTAAATCTCGGGCATACCGGACTGCGGCACGGGCGCTCGACTCGCTCTCCGAAGATTTTGAGTCCTTCGTCCGGGCTGGGAAGCTGGACCAGGTCAAGGGCATTGGCGAGGGAATCCGGGTAAAACTCGAGGAGCTCGTTCTCACCGGCCGTTCGGCCTATCTGGAAGGACTCAAGGGATCGTTCCCGGCGGGAGTGGTGGCACTTCTGGACATTCCGGGACTCGGGCCCAAGAAGGCGAAGATTCTATGGGAGAAACTGGGGATCCGGGATCTGGCCGAGCTGGAAGCGGCATGCCAAAGCCATCGAGTGGGCAAGCTTCCTGGCTTCGGTCCGAAGACCGAAGAGAATATCCTCGCCGGCATCGAACAGAGACGCTCCTACGCGGCCTATCATCGGTACGGCGATCTGATCGGGTTGGCCGAGCAACTGGTGGAGCGGCTTCGCGCTCATCCCGACGTGGTTCGCGTGAGCTTGGGAGGCAGCTTCCGGCGCGGAAAGGAGATCGTTCGGGACCTCGATCTGGTCTGTTCTTCGTCGAAGCCGCTATCGGTGATGGAAGCGTTTATCTCTTCTGCCGGTGTGCAGCGCGTGGTCAACCATGGGCAGACGAAGGCGACCGTGCTCTTGGAAGGTGGGCTTGCCTGCGATCTCCGGGTGGTGCCTGACTGGGATTATCCCTGTGCGCTTCTCCATTTCACGGGAAGCAAGGAGCACAACATCGCCCTACGCCAGCGCGCGATCGCTCAAGGGAAAAAACTCTCCGAATGGGGACTTTTTCGGGAACCCCGGGTCCGGTCTTCCGATGGATCGAAGGATTCCGCGGCCGAAGAGGAGGCATCCGGAGAGCCAATCCGTTGTCGGGATGAAGCCGAGATCTACGAAGAACTTGGACTGGCCTATATTCCGCCCGAACTGCGGGAGAATCTGGGCGAGATCGAAGCGGCCGAGAGCAACCGGATTCCTCGACTGGTCGAGTGGACCGATCTGCGCGGTACCTTTCATTGCCATACGACGGCGAGCGATGGGCACAGCACGCTGGAAGCAATGGCCGAAGCGGCGCAGGCCCTGGGCTTGGAATACCTGGGAATCGCAGATCATTCGAAGTCCTCTTTTCAAGCCAACGGCCTGGATGAGGAGAGAGTCGGTCGCCAGCAGGCGGAGATTCGAAAGCTCAACGGAACCTTTCAAGGCTTTCGGCTTTTTTCCGGGACAGAGTGTGACATTCTACGCGATGGCCGGCTCGACTTTTCCGATCCGCTACTTGCCAGCTTCGATTACGTGGTGGCGTCCGTACATGCCGGCTTTTCCTCGAGCGAGGAAGAGATGACTCGTCGGATCCTCCGCGCGATGGAAAGTCCCTACGTGACCATGCTCGGTCATCCGACCGGTCGACTCCTGTTGATGCGGAAGCCTTATCCCGTCGATCTGGAGAAAATCATCGACTGCGCGGCCGAGACCGGGACTTGGATCGAACTCAACGCACAGCCCATGCGGCTCGACCTCGATTGGCGTTGGTGGCACGCGGCGAGGGACAAGGGAGTCCGATGCGTCATCAATCCCGATGCGCATCATGCCCGGGAACTTGCGTTCCTTCGAATCGGTGTAAACATCGCTAGGAAGGGTTGGCTTCGCCGGGAAGACGTGGTAAATACACTCTCGCTGAATCTCGTAGAAAGAGCGTTGAGGACCAAGCGGGGAGGCGGCGGCTGACGGAGTGGAGATCTTTGCTTTCAAGAAAACGTCTCCATCCGCCCACGGAAAGCGCATCGAAACAGATCAGCGATCGGACCAAGCGGAGGAGTGGTGCGCCGTCGATTCGCGAGTGCGAGGATGTGGGGCGCTTCCGCATAGAGCCGGACCAGAGGCGAGCCGCCCTGCTCGATGGGCGACTTCGGCTCGTTCCCTGGTGCTTTCGCCGCAAAGGCCGCTCATCATGGGGATCATCAACCTGACTCCCGACTCCTTTTCGGACGGAGGCCGACTGCCCTCCGTGAGGGAGGCGGCGGAAGAAGCGCGGCGCATGGAGGAGATCGGGGTCGACCTAGTGGATTTCGGCGCAGAGTCGACGCGGCCCGGAGCGGACCCGGTCTCGGAAAAGGAAGAGTTGCGCAGGCTCCTTCCTGTGTTGCAGGCAGTCGTCGGAAGGCTTACCGTTCCAATCTCTGTCGATACGTATAAGAGCAGCGTGGCTCGGGTCGCTCTTGCGGAGGGAGCGGAGATCGTCAACGACGTCTCCGGGGGCAAATGGGACACAGGTCTCTGGGAGGCAGTGAGGGATGCCCGGGCGGGTTATGTTCTGGTCCACTCCCGCGGGGTGCCGAAAACCATGCAGGCGGATGCCCTCTATCGGGACGTTGTGCGCGAAGTCAAGGAAGAGATGAGGGTTCGCCTGGGCCAGTGCGTGGGGGCCGGAATTCCCCAGGAGAGGATCCTGTGCGACGTGGGTTTTGGCTTTGCCAAGACGGGGCATCAAAACTGGGCGTTGCTGCGAGATCTCCCCACCTTTGCGGAATTGGGACGGCCTCTCCTGGTGGGAGTTTCCCGGAAGAGCTTCCTCCGGGAATTGGCAGACGTGAGAGGCCAGGATACGGCGAGCTTGGCTGTGGAAATCCTAGCATCGACCAAGGGGGCGGCGGTCTGGAGAGTGCATGACGTGGACGGGGCGGTCGCTGCTCGGAAGGTGTTTGCTGCTCTCCAGGGAGGCCGGCCGTGAAGTCTTACGGGACTCCTTTCTCCTGGGCGGTGGAGATCCTGATCATCGCTGCGGTCATTTATCAAGTCTGGAAGCTCCTGCAGGGGACGCGCGGCGTCCAGGTGCTGACTGGCCTTCTGATCGTCCTTGTCGTTCTCACCCTCTTTTCCGCCGTTCTCCACCTGCGGGTGATCACCGAGTTGATCCGGCTCTTTTCTCCGTCCTTTTTCGTTGCACTGGTCGTCTTGTTTCAACCGGAATTGCGGCAGGTGCTCGCGGAAGTGGGGCGTCGAAGCGTCACCAGTGCGGGTCGGCAGCAACAGGCGGAGGTGATCGAGCACATCGTCAACGCTGCCGAAATTTGCCAGCGAGAGCGTTTCGGAGCTCTGATCGCCATGGAGCGGGAAGACATCTACCGACCCGCCCGGGACACGGGGACTCTCCTGGATGCCAAGTTGAGCGCGGATCTCCTGGTGACCACCTTTTATCCGCGCACCCCCTTGCACGACGGCGGGGTCGTCATTCGGGACAATCGCCTCGTTGTGGCGGCTGCGGTTTTCCCCTTGAGCGAGACCGACCGGCTTGAGCGACCGCTCGGATTGCGCCATCGAGCGGCATTGGGCTTGAGCGAGACGAGCGACGCCGTCGTCGTGGTGGTTTCCGAGGAGACCGGTGCCATCTCCATTGCCTTGGAGGGCAAGCTGGAGCGTCACTTCGGTCCGGACCGGCTGCGCGCACGATTGACGGAGATCCTTGTTTAGCCGGACAATGCGCTCAAAACTGGGAAAGCGCCATGGGTTTGCTGCTGGATAATTGGAAACAGAAGCTCATTTCCCTGGTCCTTGCCATCGCAGTCTGGGCGATCCTTCGGGAGTCGATCGAACCGGGGTCGATCGACCAGATTCTTTCTTCGCTTGGGCTAGAGAAGTAGTCGTGGAGCATGGCTTGAGACAACCGGCGGAGCAGCTTTTTGGAACGGATGGCATTCGAGGTACGGCGAATCGACATCCGCTGACCCCAACCGTCGCCGTTGCCGTGGGGGCGATCGCCGCCTCCGCCCTGACGAGAGGAGAAAAGAGGAAGATAGTCGTTGGACGGGATCCGCGAATTTCGAGCGAGTTGCTCGAATCGGCATTGGTCGCAGGCATTCTTTCCGCCGGTGTGGACGTGGTACGCCTGGGGGTGCTACCGACCCCGGCGGTCGGTGAGTTGGCAAGACAGATCGGAGCCGCAGGTGGCCTGATGGTCAGTGCCTCGCACAACCCTTTTCCGGACAACGGAATCAAGCTGTTTGGCCCGGATGGGGCCAAGATCTCGGAGGAGACGGAAGAAGACATCGCGAGCCGTCTCCCCGCTTATCCGTGGCTCTCTTCCGAAGGTCCGACTGGTGCGCTGGTGGGTCGGCTTCAGCCGCTTGCGCAGGCTCGGGAGCTTTATCTGGACGCATTGCGCAGGCAATGGCCGAAAGGAATCGATCTCTCTCGGCTCCGGATCGCCGTGGATGCAGCCAATGGGGCGGTATCGGACTTGGTGGGTCCCCTTTTCGCCTCCCTCGGGGCCGAACCCTTTATCTTTTCGGCGCACCCCAATGGAATCAATATCAATCTCGATTGCGGGAGCATGCATCCGGAGAGGCTTGCCGAACTGGTCCGACTGGCGAACGCCGACGTCGGCTTGTCCCTCGACGGCGACGGGGATCGCCTGCTCTGCTGCGACCATCGGGCAGAGGTACTGGATGGTGACGATCTCCTAGCCATCCTGACTTTGGATTACCATCATCGTGACGTGCTCGCCGGCCAGACGGTGGCGGTCACGGTCATGAGCAATCTTGGGCTCGATCGAATGTTGAAGCAGGCCGGGGTGCGGGTTCTGCGAACGCCCGTAGGCGACCGGCATGTCGCGGCCGCAATGCGCGCCCACGGGCTCAATCTCGGCGGAGAGCAATCGGGACATCTCTTGCTCTTGGACCAGGCGGCGAGCGCCGACGGCTTGCGCGCCGGCCTGGAAATTCTCCGCATTGTCTCTACTACGGGCATCCCTCTGGCGGAACTCCGCCGGTGTTGGCGGAAATATCCCCAGCGGCAGCTCAACTTGGCCGTGCGGGAAAAGAAGCCGCTAGAGGAGATGCCGAAAGTGAAAGAGACGGTCGCCGAAGCCGAGCGCGTCTTGGAGGGGGAGGGCCGAGTCCTTTTGCGCTATTCTGGAACCGAACCGAAGATCCGCCTGCTGATCGAGGGACCCGATCCCGGAGTCTTGGAACAGTGGGAGGAGCGGCTGCTCGCCGCGCTCCGGAACGAAGAGATCGTTGTTTCCTAGCCTGCCTGTCTCGTGCGCCGTGAAAAGGGTGCATCGCCCAGTGGGGAGGGAGTGATCTCCACCCGGCAATGATTGCTCCAGCCGGAAGCACTCGGAGCGGCTACTGGTGGTAACGCCAGCGGTCGAAGCCTCTGGGGGAAAAGGCCCGGGAAGCGGGTCAGCGAGCAAGCAGGCCCTAAGGAAAGTGAACGCTGAACAAAGCCTCGAAACCGGCAATGCGGACGCCGAGCTCGTGAGAGAGAAGCGAAGGCCGTTGTCTCCCTGGGAAGGAGAGCAATACGTGCACTGGGGAGAGCCGCCGGGGTATTGGGCGAGGGCATGCGGGCAAAGGACGATGCATCAACACGGGAGGCCCATCTGGCCGGGAGCTCGGGTTGGCCCCGAGCGGACCGACCGCTGCCCTGCGAGGGGCCGAAGCGGGACCAGGTGGGAGTCGGATAGGTCCATACTACCTGTGAGCTCGGAGAAAGTCCGAGGGAGGGAAGGGGCCTTAGTTCAAGGGAAACGTCGGAAGGAGCGAGAACGGAGAGTGGCGGTACGCCTACAACCTCCCTTGCGTGTTCGGAGGCTCCAGATGACGTTGCAGGAGAAAGCGAAGGCAAGTTCGACCTCATCTCCCTCGGGAGCTGTACGTGGAGCTTACCGTGGGCATAATCCTGCGCCAACCTTGTCCGGAAGCCGAATGCGGGAAATCCGCCTGTTCGGTTTGATGAGCGGGGAGTGGAAACGGCCGATAGGGAGAGATACTCAGGCACTGTCATACCGAAAGGGGCAGCTCCCGCTATGGCTCTCCTACGTCGCACCGCGCCACTCCTCGACTCCACACAAGCGCTCTCCTGCGGCTTGGAAAATGGGCCTGACTGCTTCGCTCTCGCTTGGTTTTCCATCCTTGCAGCATGTCGTCATACAGCCCCGGGGGAAACCTGCGCCCCGCCTTGCATCCAGGTCCATCGGCCCTCGCCTCGGGTACGAACTTTGTGAGCTATGTAGGCTAGCGAGAAAGCTCGTCAGCCACGCTCGGCAAGCGGGAGGAAGATGGGTTCCGCGATGAGTGGGGACCGGCTTCGGGAGAAAGCGGCTCCCCACGGCGGATGTTGATAAAGGTGCGGGAGGAGCCTTCCTTCTTCGGATCGAAGGAGGACACCTGCATTTCCTTAATGACATAGGCATCCCCGATGCGTTGGACCCCGTTGACTTCCAGCCTCTTGATCAGTGCTCCGGCCTTATTGTATCCATCGGCGCGCAAAAGAGCGTAATACTCGGCGGCAATCCAGTAACGCACTCGGGCGTAGGCGCTGGTTTCGGGAGGGGGAACGGCGTCGAATGCCCAGGCCGTCAAGGTCTTCACGTGGTCGGTCCCCAGAGGTCGGACATTGTCCCACCTCATGAAGTCGAGGCAGAGGTCCTCATAGGTAATGTCGGTGTCCAGGATCGGGCTCTGCCTGGATCGACCGGAGACCGGCTGCCAGGGGTCCCTCTTCTGTCTTCGGCGCTCGACCAGGCTCCGCTCCGGTTGGATCTCGACCCGAATTTGAAAGGGGGGATTCAGGAAATCGTAGATCATTTTACGGTCATGGAGAATGAGCTGGATGGGGTAACTTTCTCGTTCCGATTCGATCACCCCGTGCAGCGCGAAATCCTGGAGACGGAAGTTCTTCCAAAAGCGGCCTTGCAGAAACTCAAGAGGTGGACAAGGCTTGGCGGGATCCGGCGCGGCGAAAGCCGAGCGACTGAATCCGGACATCCAGAGAACGCTCGCGAGAAAGAATCCAAGTTTGGTCAGGGAGCGACAAGTGCGGGAGCGCTCCCCTTTCGGGGTCGTGATTTCTTTCATGCGCACAATAACCTGTAACCTGGGTGCCTGCCTTTTCCAAAAAGAAAGCAAATGGCTCGGTCGAACGGGATCAACGTAACACGGGCGGACCGGCTGGCAGGATCGACAGGTCCCTCCGCTTGTTCATTCGCCCCAGATGCGCCGATCGAGCGAGCGAAAACCGATCGCCTTGGCTAGATCCTCTTCCCGCAGCTCTTCTCGTCCGGCCAGGTCGGCGATGGTCCGGGCCACTTTGAGGATGCGGTGAAAGGTTCGCGCGGAAAGGGCGAGCTCCGAAATGGCGGTGGAGAGGAAGCTTCGACAGGCCGGGGAGAGGATGCAGAAGCGCGCGATCTCGCTAGGTCCCATTCGCGCGTTGTTATGGATCTTGCGCCATCCCGACAGCCTCTGAGCCTGACTGGCACGCGCTCGTTCGACACGGCTCCGAATCGCTACCGAGCCCTCCGCCGGTTCGGACCGGAGGAGAAGCTGCCGGTCGATGGTCGGCACCTCTACGTGAAGGTCGATTCGGTCCAAGAGCGGGCCCGAGATCCGGTTAAGATAGCGGCGCATGGCCGTGGGCGTGCATTTTCCGCCGGCGGCGTCGTCGAAACCGCCGGTGGGCGAGGGATTCATGGCCGCTACGAGCATAAAGCTGGCGGGGAACGTAACGGTACCCGCAGCGCGCGAAAGGGTGAGCCGTCCGTCCTCCAACGGCTGTCGGAGAGCCTCTAGGGCATTCCTGCCGAACTCGGGAAGCTCGTGCAAGAAGAGAGAACGCCATGGTGAGCGAGGCTGACCTCACCGGGCAAGAGGCGGGGCCCTCCGCCGACTAGGCCGGCATCCGAAGTGGAGTGATGAGGTGCGCGGAAGGGGCGCTGACGGAGTAGACCCACGCCACTGGGAAGCAGGCCGGCGACGCTGTGGATCCGAGTCGCTTCGATCGATTCATCCAAGGTCATGGGTGGAAAGATCGTCGGGATTCGCTGAGCGAGCATTGACTTTCCACTCCCAGGTAGACCAATGAGCAGGACGTTGTGCCCGCCAGCAACGGCAATCTCCAGCGCCCGCTTTGCAGCAAACTGGCCTTTGACCTCGGCAAAGTCGAGTTCGGAAGGAGGCTCGAGGGCTGTGGGATCGTTCGAGCCATCCGGCTGGGGCGAAGCTTCCGGATCCCGGAGAAAGGCGGTGGCTTCCGCAAGAGAGCGGGCCGGGTGAATCCGGATCCCGCCGACTACGACCGCTTCGGCGGAGTTGGCTGCGGGCAGCAGCAGATGCCTAGCCCGCTGCCGCTTGGCTTCCAACACCGCCGGCAAGACCCCTCGGACGGGCCGCAGCTCACCGGAAAGTGCGAGCTCGCCAAGCGCCCAGCATTCCTCGGTGTGAGGACTTCCGATTTGATCGGTGGCGCTGAGGACCGCCAAGGCAATGGGAAGGTCGAAGCTGGGCCCCTCCTTGCGGAGGTCCGCAGGGGCCAGATTGATCGTGGTACGACCGGTCGGAGCACGGAAGCCCGCATTTGGAGCGCCGCAGACACGCGGTGGAGGCTCTCCCGCACCGCCGCGTCGGGTAGTCCGACGACTCGTGTCAGGAAAGCCCCCGGCGAATTGTCGACCTCCACTTCAACGCGTAAGGCCTCTACTCCCCAAAGTGCGGCGGAAAAAATACGGGCGACCATGCGGGCGCGCATTGTGTCACCTTTTCGGCGAATCGGGAAGGTTCCGTCTTCTCTTGTCCCAAAAGCAAGTTATGATGGTGCTATGTGTATGAAGCATTTTTGTCTCTTTTCCTGCGCGGGATGGATCGCTCTCTTTTGTGGTGGAACGCTTCCTCTCGCCAAGGCCCAAGAATCCTCCGCTTCTCCTTCCCCCGCATCCGCTGAAGCTCCGGCGGAGCTGCCTCCCCCGGGCTCAACCAAGTACACCGTGAAGCAAGGTGATTCCCTCTGGAAGATCAGCCGGAAGTTCAAAATTACGGTGGAGTCGCTTCGCAAGGCCAACGGGTTGAAAAACGATCGGCTGCAGATTGGTCAGGAGCTCATCGTTCCTCCTCCGGCAGCAAAGGGAAAGAAAGAGGAAGCCGAGTTGCCTGGCGGCACTCCTCTGCCTCCCTCGACGCCGAATCCGCCAGCCAGCAAGAAGCCGTAGAAGACCGTAGGACCCGCGGCAGCCGCGCCTTCGGTGTGAGCAGAGCGACGCGGCTGCAGTGTCCGCATTGGTGGCGCCGCCGATAGGAGTCCTTTGCTCCCGCTCGCCCGGGAAGCGGGTGCCAAGAGAGCCGCTCCGTCCTGGGCGAATCGAGGTTCCTGTTCAAGCGTCGAGCGGGCTTGGAAAACGGTCTGGGCCCTGTGAACGTCCAATCGGGCGTTCGAGGGGATGCGTTGCACCTGGAAGATCGAAGCGATCCTTGGGCTTCCTCGGCAATGGGTGTAAAGTAAACGAAAAGAGGAAAGCATGAAGTTTACCGCTCCCGATCCCACGTTTTATCCTTCTGCCCGCCTTGCGATGGAGGGGCCCCGCGAAGAGTTGGGTTACGTCGTAGCGCTTGCGGCGGACGGGGGTAGCGCAAGCGGGAATCCCGATGCGCTTGCGGTGATCGATCTCAATCCGGATTCGCGCGAATACGGCAGGATCATTCACTGGCTTGCAACTCCCACGATCGGGGATGAATTTCACCACTTCGGCTGGAACGCCTGCAGCTCCGCGCTCTGCCCCTATGCTCCCCACCCCCACTTGGAGCGGCGTTACTTGGTCATCCCAGGGATTCGCTCGTCCCGGATCTACATTGTCGATACGAAGGCGAATCCGCGCCGGCCCGAAATCGTAAAGCAGATTGAGCCCGAGGAACTCGTGCGGAAAACGGGATACACTCGGCCCCATACGGTTCACTGCGGACCGGATGGCATCTATGTCAGCGCCTTGGGAAACGAAAAAGGGGAAGGACCCGGCGGCATCTTGATCCTGGACCATTTCTCGTTCGAGCCGCTCGGACGTTGGGAAATGGATCGCGGACCGCAGGTTTTCGCCTACGACTTCTGGTGGCATATCAATCAGGACATCCTGATCAGCAGCGAATGGGGACTTCCCTGGATGTTGGAAGACGGTCTCTTGCCCGAGCAGCTCATGAAGGGCGCCTACGGGCGCGCCCTCCATGTGTGGGATCTCCGGAAGCGCCGCCACCTCCAAACGCTCGACGTGGGGGAAAAGCAGCAGATGGTCTTGGAGGTCCGTCCCGCCCATGACCCGCGAAAGTCCTATGGCTTTACCGGCGTTGTGATCTCTCTGGAGGATCTATCGAGTTCCGTCTGGTTGTGGTACCGGGATGGCGAGAATTGGGCGATCCGGAAAGTGATCGAAATTCCGGCGGAGCCTGCGAAGGAAGAGGATCTCCCGCCGCTTCTGAAGGGCTTCCGGGCGGTTCCGCCCGTGCTCACCGATCTCGATCTCTCGCTGGATGATCGTTTCCTGTACCTGTCGTGCTGGGGCACCGGAGAAATCCTGCAATATGATGTGTCGGAGCCCATGCATCCGAAGCGGATCAGCAGCCTTCGCCTAGGCGGGATTGCGCGGAGGAACGCCCATCCCCGGCTGCCGCAAAAGCCTCTGAACGGTGGCTGTCAAATGGTAGAGATTAGCCGGGATGGGAAGCGGGTCTACCTGACCAACTCCCTCTATCGAGCATGGGATGAGCAATTCTATCCGGAAGGCATCCAGGGTTGGATGGCTTTGGCTCATGCCGGGGAGGACGGACTTCATTGGGACGAGAGGTTCCTGGTGGAGTTTCCGCAGACCCATCGCGCGCATCAAATTCGGCTCCAAGGAGGAGACTGCTCTACAGACTCCTTCTGTTTCCCGTGACCCGACTACTCCCCTGGGCCATGGCATTGGGGCTGGGTGCCTTTCATGGCCTGAATCCGGCCATGGGCTGGCTGTTTGCCGTGGCGCTCGGCTATCAAGAGGGCTGCAGGAGAGCAATCTTTCAAGCCGTTGGCGCCTTGTTCGTCGGCCACTGGCTTGCCGTGGGTGCCGCGGTCATCCTCTTTTGGGCGGTAGGTGCGTGGCTTCCTTGGCATTGGATTGCCGCGGGTGCCGCCGTTCTCTTGGCGGCTTTTGGGTTCTATTGGCTTCTGCGGGCCCGGCATCCTCGCTGGGTTGGCATGCGCGTGGGCTTTCGGGACCTGGTCTTCTGGGCATTCCTCATGGCTACTGCTCATGGAGCCGGGCTCATGCTTTTGCCGGTGCTCGGCGCCGTAGGCCTTTGTGGCCAGGGGGTCGAGCGGCTTCCCTTGGGAGAAGCTCTTGGAGTGGCTGCCGTTCACTCGGTCGGGTACTGGGTGGTAGCCCTGGGAATCTCGCTTTTCGTTTTTGAGAAGATTGGTCTCTCCTTTCTGCGAAAGGCCTGGTGGAATTTGGACGCGCTTTGGGGGACCGCACTTCTTCTTGCCGCCGCCAGCTTATTGCTCTTCCCGCAGCAGGCCGGACGTTGAGGCTTTCTCCCTTTTTAGCCGGCACGGTCTCCCAAGCGCTCTTCTGTGGCTTGCGAGATGGACCCGGCTGCTTCGTTGGGCCTTGGTTTTCTCTCCTCGCAGTATGTCGTCATACCCCCCGGGGGAAAACCGGCGCCCCGCCTTGCACCCAGGCCCCCTTCGCCGCGCCTCGGTCACGAACGTTGTGAGACATCCCGGCTCGGTAAGTAAGACTTTGGGCCTCTGCGGCGGCAACAGAGAACGGGGTGTAACTCATTCCGCTTCTTTTTCCATTGCAAACAGGAAGAATAAGTTTGCCTCCCATTTAAGGAGCGATTACAGCCTTTTATCGGTAAGCGGGATTCGGCATGAGCCGGGCGGACGTCGGTCGACCAAAACCCGGAAAAGGAGAAGCGATGCGAAAATACGTAGGCGAGATGATTGGAACCTTTTTTCTCATGTTCACCGTGGGCTGTTGCGTGATTGCTGCGCCCGCTGGGGTGATTGCGCCGCTGGCGATTGGATCGGCACTTATGATCATGGTCTATGCCGGCGGCCATCTTTCGGGCGGTCATTACAATCCTGCGGTGACGCTGGGAGTCTGGCTGCGCGGACGGTGCTCAGTGCAAGACGTCCTCCCGTATTTTATCGCCCAGGGATTCGGCGCCCTCTTGGCGTCCATCGCCGCGCAGACAATCAAGGGACACAGTCCAGTTACCCAAATGACCCTCTCTGTCGGTCCAGTCTTCGCCGCGGAGTTCCTCTTCACGTTTGCCCTGGTCTACGTGGTTCTGAACACAGCAACGGCCAAGGCAACCGCGGGGAACTCCTTTTACGGGCTTGCGATCGGCATCACGGTGATGGTGGGCGCTTTTGCCGTTGGATCGATCTCTGGCGGGGCCTTTAATCCAGCGGTTGCCGTCGGGCTGGGCTGGATCGGGCTGATCTCGTGGTCGAACCTCGCGCTGTATTTGGCCGCGGAGTTCTTGGGCGGTGCTTGTGCGGCGTGGATGTTCCTCGGTCTCAATCCGGAAGATCGCTGATTGCGATCAACCCTGTGGCTCTACCGCGCTGGCGGGAACTCGCTTTTGTTCCAGCTTCGGCGCCTCTGCGGGTTTAGAGGGAGGCGGAAGCGGGACAACTTTCCAAAAGAGAGGATGGAACCGTTCCCACGCCCGCAGAATCCTCTCTGCGGGGGAGCTGCCGGTTCGTTCCAGGTGACGATAAAGAAGCTCTTGGAGTTGTTTCTGATCTTGGGGTTGCGAGACCCGCTCCAAGCAGACCATTTGCGCGTTGTACCGCTCCTCGAAGCTTCCTTCCTCGTCGAAGACATACGCTAGCCCACCCGACATGCCGGCTGCGAAATTCTTTCCGGTCGGGCCTAAAACGACCACGATCCCGCCGGTCATATACTCGCAGCCATGATCCCCAATGCCTTCGACGACCGCGAGTGCCCCGCTGTTTCGGACGGCGAACCGTTCGCCGGCCCTCCCCCGCACCGAGAGGAAACCACCGGTGGCACCATAAAGAACGGTGTTGCCGCAGATGACACTCTGCTCCGGCCGGTAGCGGCATCCGGCAGGCGGAGCGAGGATGATCTCCCCTCCGGACATTCCCTTTCCCACGTAATCGTTCGCCTCTCCCTCCAAAAAGATGTTGATCCCTTTGACGAGGAAGGCTCCCAGGCTTTGACCGGCCGTTCCCGTTAGCCGAAGCCGGATCGTCCCGTCGGGTAGACCCTCGTCACCGAAATGATAGGCGATCTCTCCGGAGAGTCCGGCCCCAATGGAGCGATGTACATTCGTGACCCGGTGGAGCAACTCGATCGGCTCCTTCGAATGAATGGCGCTTTTTGCTTCCTGAAGCAGGATGTCGTCCAGCGGGCGATCGCCCTGTGGGTCGTTCCTCTCCCACGTGTGGTAGCGGGGCTCGGTTTCCCCCACGCCGGGGAAGGAGAGGAGCGATTGGAGATCGACGAGATTGGCCTTGAGATGATCGGGAATCTCCTTCGGCTCCAGAAGAGCTGTTCGTCCAATGATCTCGTTGAAGGTCCGGACGCCGAGGCTGGCGAGGATCTCCCTCACTTCCTGGCTCACTGCGTCGAAATAGGCGATCAAGCCCGCAGGGGTGCCGCGGAATTTGTTCCGCAGCCGCTCGTCTTGCGTCGCAATTCCCGTGGGACAGGTGTTCAGGTGACACTGCCGAACATAAACGCAGCCCAGCGCGATCAGGGCCATGGTTCCGAAGTTGAACTCTTCCGCACCCAGGAGGCCGCCAACGACGATATCGCGACCGGTGCGCATCCCGCCGTCGGTTCGGAGAGTTACCCGGCTTCGTAATCCATTGGCAAGCAGTACCTGTTGGGTGTCCGCCAGTCCGATCTCCCACGGACTGCCCGCATATTTGATGGACGAGAGAGGAGAGGCCCCCGTGCCCCCGTCATGGCCGCTGATCAGGATCACATCGGCGTGGGCCTTGGCGACCCCTGCGGCAATGGCTCCCACCCCAGCCTCTGAAACCAGCTTCACGCAGATTCGTGCGCGCGGATTGACCTGCTTCAGGTCGTAGATGAGCTGCGCGAGGTCTTCAATGCTGTAAATGTCATGATGAGGAGGGGGCGAAATCAGCATGATCCCGGCGGTGCTCCGTCGTAAGCGAGCGATTAAGGCCGTGACTTTGTGTCCAGGGAGCTGGCCGCCCTCTCCCGGCTTTGAACCTTGCGCCATCTTGATCTCGATTTCCGAAGCGCTGGCTAGGTATTCCGCGGTCACTCCGAAGCGCCCGGATGCGACCTGCTTGATGGCACTGCTCAAAGAGTCTCCGTTCGGCAAGCGGACGAATCGGGCCCGATCTTCCCCTCCTTCTCCCGTGTTCGACTTTCCGCCGATCCGGTTTAAGGCCAGCGCCAAGGTCTCATGGGCTTCCGGAGAGAGGGCTCCCAAAGACATCCCTGCCGTCGTGAAGCGGCGACGGATTTCCTCGACGGGTTCGACTTCCGAAAGCGGAATCGCCTCCTCCTTGCGAAAGCGCAGACAATCCCGGAGCGCAAGGGGCTGATTGGTCGAGAGGGCTTCCCCGATCTTCCGGTAATCCTCATTCCGGCCTGCCTTGTCCTGCCCTTTGAGGCCGACGAAGGTGTGGATGCTTTGAATGAGAGGGGGCGTGATCGCGTGCCGTTCCCCTTCCCGCCGAAATCGGTAGTGACCGCGATCGGCGAGTTTCATGTCGGGAGCGAAGGCTGCCTCATGTCGGCGGAGCGCCTCGTGGGCCAACTCCGGGTATCCGACACCTCCCAGATGGGAGACGACGCCCTCGAAACATTCTTGAATCACCTGCGGACCAAGCCCCAGGGCCTCGAAGACCTGGGCGCCGTGATAGCTCCACAGGGTGGAAATGCCCATCTTCGAGATAATCTTCAGCAGCCCCTTTTCGATGGCCTTCTGATAGTTTTGTTCGATGACCGCCGGATCGGCTGCCTTGAGTTCGTTGCGGCAAGCGAGATCGGTATAGAGCGAAAGGGCGAGATAAGGATTGACGGCAGCGGCGCCGAAGCCGATCAGGCAGGCAAAGTGGTGGACGTCGCGACAGTCGCCGGTTTCGCAAAGTATCGTGGCACGCATCCGCCTCCCCGCGCGAATGAGATGGTGATGGACCGCTCCAACGGCAAGGAGCATCGGAATCGCCGCGTCCATCGGCGAAACGCCCTTGTCGCTCAGCACCAGGATCGAGGCTCCGCCCTCCACCGCCACCTCGGCCTCTTGGCGAATCTCCGACAGCCGCCGCAGGAAGCCCTCTTGGGATTCTCCGGCCGGGAAGAGACACGAGATCGTCTGGCTTCGCAGGCTCGGCTCGGGCCGGCTGCGCAGCTCGGAGAGCCGGGCGTCCGTCAGAAAAGGGGAGGCGAGCCGGACAACATCTCCTTCGGGGAGCCGGTGCAGCAGCAGATTTGGCCGCCGGCCCACCCACATTTCCAGAGACATGACCAGGCGTTCCCGCAACGGATCGATGGGAGGATTGGTGACCTGGGCAAAAAGCTGCCGGAAGTACCAGTAGAGGATCCTCGGCTCACGGGAGAGAATGGCGGGAGGCGCATCGTCGCCCATCGATCCGATCGATTCTTCTCCTCTTTCCGCCATTGGTTTGAGGATCTGCTTGATCTCCTCGTCGTCGTAACCGAAGGCCGACAGTTGCGGGGAGAGGCCGAGGTGGGGAGACGGCGCCCCCGCAGGGAGAGTCCGGGAGGTGAGCCGGTGACAGCGGGTGGTCAGCCATCGGGAATAGGGAAGCTTCCCGGTGAAGCGATTCTTAAGTTCCGGGCTGTGAAAGAGACGCCGGTCCACGGTGTCGACCGCCAAGATCTCTCCCGGTCCTAACCGGCCCTTTTCAACGATGGTTTTCTCATCGAGGTTTCCGATGCCCACCTCCGAACCGAGAACCACGGTGCCATCCTCGGAAATTTTGTAACGGATCGGACGCAAGCCGTTGCGATCCAAACAGGCGCCGACGGTTACCCCGTCGGAGAAGACCAGCGCTGCAGGTCCATCCCAAGGCTCACTCAGGAGCTCGTGATACTCGTAGAATGCGCGCTCTTCGGGCGAGAGACGAGGTTCCGCCTGCCATGCGGCCGGTACCAGCATGAGCATGGCATGAAGTAGGTCGTAGCCGGAGTGCAAAAGCAGCTCGACCGCATTGTCGAGGTTCGCCGAATCGCTTGCGGCGGGAAGAAGCACCGGAGATAGGCTACTGGCCTCCGTTCCCCACTGGGACTCTGCGAAGTCCCTTTCTCGCGCGCGCATCCAGAGCCGGTTGCCCAGGATCGTGTTAATCTCTCCATTGTGGCCGAGCACACGAAACGGTTGAGCGAGCCGCCAGGCAGGGAAGGTGTTGGTGCTATAGCGCTGGTGGTAGACCGCCAGCGCCGTGTCGAAGGAGGGATCTTGCAAGTCGCGATAAAATTTCGAGAGCTGAGGAGAGACGAAGAGCCCTTTATAGACGATCGTGCGGCTCGAGAAGGAAGGCAGATGAAACTCCGTCACCCCATCCTGGGCGATTCGTTGTTCGATCTTTTTGCGGCAGAGATAGAGCGTTCGCTCGTATTCGAGGGCGGAAAGCGAGCGATCTTCCGGCTTGCCAACCAGGACTTGCTCCAGTTCCGGACAGGTGCGCGCGGCCTTGTCGCCGAGTGCATCCCTGCGCACCGGCACCTTCCTCCAGCCGAAGACGAAAAGCCCGTGTTCGGCAAGGGATTCCTGAATGATTTTTCGACAATGCGCTTGCTCGTAGGCGTCTCCCGAAGGGAGAAAGCAAAAGCCGACCGCCAAGTCGTCGTCCCGGTAAAGCTTTGCGCCCCATTTCTCGATGTCCTTGCGGAAGAGTCGCGCCGGAATTTGGGTCATGACCCCGGCTCCGTCTCCCGTCTTCATGTCGGCGTCGACCGCTCCCCGATGAGAAAGGGCGCAGACACAGGAAAGGGCGGTTTCCAGGATCTTATGCGAGGGCGCTCCCGTTAAGGTGGAGACAAAGCCCACGCCGCAGCCGGCCCGCTCCTGGTTGGAGTGCCAGAGGGATGTTGGGACCGGGCGGTTCAGTTTCGAGTGGTTCCCAACGTGCATTCGGTCAAGGATACGGAAATCTTCCGATCGAAGCAAGGCTTCCGCTCCATGGAGCGAGAAAAAAAACACGCGAGAGCGCGATCCTCCCAAGAGAGGAAAAATGCTGGAGCTGTGGGGCGGAAAGAACTAGTTTAAAAAACTTAACCCTCTTTCGTCTCTGGATGGGAGGGGAATGCGAGATTAAAATTCTTGGGAAGATATGGGCAAAGCAGGAGCTCGCGCGTGAGCGGCCGGATCGCGCAGAAGTTCCGCTCTCTCGCCTTCGAGGGGAAACGGGCGTTTATTCCCTACATCACGGCGGGGGACCCGGCACTTTCTGCCACTCGCGACCTTGTTCGCGCGCTGGAACGCGCGGGGGCGGATCTGGTCGAGTTGGGAATTCCCTTTTCGGACCCCCTTGCCGATGGAGAAGTGAATCAGGCGGCGGCCTTGCGAGCCCTCCGGGCGGGAACCACCGTGGAAGGTGTCCTGGAGACTGTCGCGGAGATCCGGAAGAGTTCGCAGATTCCTCTGGTTCTTTTCACTTACCTGAACCCGCTGCTTCAACGGGGACTCGAACGATTCGCCACCGAGGCGAGCCGGGCGGGGGTTGACGGAGTGCTGCTGGTCGACTTGCCCTTGGAGGAACGGCTCCCCGGCTTGGAATGCTTGGAGGCTTGCCTCACGCGGATTCACCTAGTGGCTCCGACGACTGAGTTGCCGCGTCGGCAGACCATCGCGAAAGCGGCGGCAGGGTTTGTCTACTGCGTGGCCCGTCTCGGCACCACCGGGGTGCGCGACGAGGTTCCCGCCGAAGCGGAGGAGATCGTCCGGTCGATGAGGACGCTCTGCACGGTTCCGGCTTGCGTCGGCTTCGGAATTTCCACGCCGGAACAGGCCGCGGCCGTGGCGGTTTACGCGGATGGCGTAGTCATCGGCAGCGCTCTGGTGGAGCGGATCGGAGCCTGGGGTTTGACACCGGACCTCTGCGAGAGGATCGAGCAATTGGCGCGGCCGCTGGCCGAAGGTGTGCATCGCGTATCGGGAAAGGGGGGCGCGCGCGGAGCCCTCCTCCGTGAGCCCACGGGAGAGGGAGAAAGAGGGAGAGTTGGGAATTCTTGCGCTTGATTATGGAAGCAAGCGGATCGGCGTTGCCGTCAACGATCCGACGCTAACGTTCGCCTTGCCCCTCGGTTACCTCCCGGCGGCGCCGTTTGCGGAATTCGTCCGGCAGCTCAAGGAGTTCATTCGCCGGTACGAGGTGAGCCTTCTCTTGGTCGGGCTCCCTCGGAATATGGATGGATCCTATGGACCGGCGGCAGAGCGAGTGCGGGAGTTTACCCGGAAGTGCAAGCAGTTGGTCCCGATTCCTGTGGAACTTCGCGACGAGCGGCTCACCACGAAGTTGGCCGCACACTACCTCCGGGAAGCAGGGCAGAAGGAAAAGGAGAGTCGGCAGAAAATCGACGGGGTCGCCGCCGCGATCCTTCTGCAGTCTTATCTCGACGAGTTGTTGTTTCGGGGGGAGTTGGACGGGCAATGTAACCCTGGAGGACCATAAGAAAAGGAAAAATGCTGGCCGCTAGGGCGTTGCGGCTGTTAAGCAAATAGACCCATGAGGAGGATGTTAGTTGCGGCTTTGGCCCTGGGACTTCTGGCCGGCTCGTGGAGTGCTCGTGCGGCCGTTTCCTACCCGGCGCAGGCAGCTCCCGCAAGCCTCGAGGCCAAGGGCGGCGGCGCCAAGGAGGGGGTTGCGCTGGACACCGAAAGCATTCCCGAGCTTGCCCTCTATCGGGAGGGCACGAACGAAATTCAGGTCATGTCCGGGGCGCTCTTTTCCCTGGGAAGCGGCGGCGGCAGGTATACGTTCGACGAGGCTCCAACCATCCTGAGCTGGGGCTGGATGCTGACGACGCCAAAGGGGAACGGGATCTTCCGGGGCAACGTGGAGGTGCTCGTCGATCTCTACGCAAGCGCCATCTTCGCGGGCCCCATGAGCGGCAACGTGGTGGTGGGTCCCAACGTCTTCGTTCGGTATAACTTCGTCCAGCCCAACTGGCGCATCGTTCCTTATGTGGAGGGCGGGGTTGGTTTTGTCTACACGGATGCCTACACGGTGCCCAACCAGTCGGTGGTGGGCCAAGCGATCGAGTTCACCCCACAGGCCGGAGCGGGATTCCGCTACATGCTTTCAAAGCACTGGTCGATCAATGCCGAAGCGCTCTTCCATCATATGTCCAATGCCGACATGGCCGCGCGCAACATCGGCGTGAACGAAGTGGGCGGTCTGATTGGATTTTCGTACTTGCTGGGATCGGATTAGGATCGAGCGTTGGGGCCTAGTCTCTCGAACGTTCCCATTGGGGCGCATTGGAAGAACCAGCTATTGGGCCAGGAAATGCCTATCCGGAAGGCCGTGGAAACGATCGCAAGGGGAGGGTCTTCCGGCAAGAGCCTTGCGGAACCTCTGCTCGTTGGACACCGGATCGAGCTCTCCTACGTTGGCACGGAGTTTTCCGGCTGGCAGCGGCAGAAGGGAAAGCCGTCGATCCAAGAAGCCCTGGAATCTGCGGTCGAGCGGATCTGGGGCCAGCCGATCGCTCTGGTCGGGGCGAGCCGAACGGATGCCGGCGTGCATGCCGTGCGACAGGCGGCCTCTTTCGCCGCCCCGCAGAAGCTGAAAGCCGAAGAGTTGGTGAGAGCCCTCAACTACTATTTGCCGAGTCCCATCCGGGTTCGGGAAGTCAAGCTGGTTGCTCCTGGATTCCATGCCCGGTTTGCTGCGCGAGCCAAGACCTACGAGTACCGGGTGTGGAATCACGCGGTACTGGATCCCTTCCTAGCCGACCGGGTTTGGCACGTTCCTGTCCCCTTGTCGATTCCTGCGATGCGGCAGGCGGGTGATCTCCTTGTCGGGACGAAGGACTTCTCCGCCTTTGCCACCAATTCCGGACGAACCTATTCTTCGACGGTGCGCACGATCTCCGATCTGGTGGTGTCTCGCCGAGGGCCTTCGGTGCGCATCCAGGTCACGGGCGACGGTTTTCTCTACCACATGGTCCGGAATATCGTTGGCGCGCTGGTTCGCGTGGGCAAGGGACGGCTGTCCCTGGAGGATCTTCGGAGAATTCTCGAGAGCCGGGAACGAAAGCAGGCCCCCGCTTCCGCTCCTGCGCGTGGACTCTATCTTCTCCGGGTTTATTACGCCTTCAGGAGGCGGAACGGTTGCAAAGGCTTCTTCGGCAAGGATGGAACCTCCTCCTGGCCAACCCGAGGAGCAAGAGCAAGACACGAGTGAGTGACCAGGCTCCTTTGGAGGTCGGGCTGATTGCGCCCCGGATCCCCCCCAATACGGGCAACATTGCCCGTCTGTGCGCCGCAACCCGGTCGATCCTGCATCTGATCGGACCGCTTCCCTTCTCGCTGAACGACCGGGTGGTACGTCGGGCCGGCCTCGACTATTGGCCCGAGGTCGTCATCCGGCAGTGGGAAGAGTGGGAGGATTTTCGGGCGGCCATGGCGGGCCGAAGGCTTCTCTTCTTCGAGACGGGCCCCTATCACGCGTATACGCAGGCGATCTACCGGTGGGGCGACATCCTTCTTTTCGGCCAGGAGAGCCGTGGGTTGCCGCAAAGGATCTTGGCGGAATACGGAAGGAATGTTTTCACGATCCCGATCTACAACCCCAAGGTGCGCAGTCTGAATCTTGCGAACGCCGTCTCGATCATCCTCTACGAGGCGCTTCGCCAGATCAACGCAGGAGAACGGGCGGGCGAGGGGGGAGAGGAGCGTCCCGGTGCTTGCTAAACGCATCATTCCGTGTTTGGACGTGCACGCGGGGCGCGTGACTCGCGGCGTGCAGTTCGGCAGAGCGGAAGAGGGAGCCTTGCGGGACGTGGGAGACCCTGTGGGGTTGGCGGCTCGTTACAACGAGGAAGGAGCGGACGAACTCGTGTTTTACGACATCACGGCGAGCGTAGAGGGACGGAAGACGCTTCTCGATGTCTTACGGGCGGTTTCGGATCGCTGCTTTATTCCTCTGACCGCAGGCGGCGGGGTCCGAACGGCGGATGACATTCGGGAAATGCTGTTGGCGGGAGCGGATAAGGTCAGCGTAAATACCGCGGCTCTCGCGAATCCCGACTTGATACGGGCGGGGGCGGAACGCTTTGGCTCTCAATGCATCGTCTTATCGGTCGATGTTCGGCGAACGGGTTCCGAATCTTGGCGTGTTTTCAGCCACGGCGGCAGACGTCCGACAGAGTGGGAAGTCTTGGATTGGGCCGGGAAAGGGGTCGATCTGGGAGTTGGGGAAGTGGTTTGCAATAGCATCGATTGCGATGGCATGAAAAGCGGGTACGATGAAGCGTTGATTCGTATTCTGGCCGACGCGCTTCCCGTGCCTGTCGTGGCGAGCGGAGGCGCGGGGAAAATCGAGGATTTCGGCGAGGTCTTTCTTTCAGGCCATGCCGATGCGGCTCTTGCCGCCGGAATGTTTCACTCCGGGGAGGTCTCGATCCCCGAGGTCAAAGGCTACCTGCGGACTCGGGGGATTCCCGTTCGCATGTAATGCAGTATGGGCTGGAGGAATGGCCTGGAAGCGGCGGTGCGCTTGGGCGGCCTGATGTTCCTGCTCATCCTTGCCGGCGGGACAATTCCCGCTCGGGCAGCGAACTCCCCGGGTCTTCTCGACGAAGCACGCCACTGCCTGACGGAAGGAAACCTGGATGAGGCGGCACGGCTGGCCGGGAAGCAAGCCGCACTCCATCCCGCTGAGGGAGAATCGTGGAGACTCCTCGGCGCAATTGCACTCGAGCAGGGTCGGATGCCTCAAGCCCAGAGGGCGCTGGCACGTGCCTTGCGTGCGGACGGCGCGGATCCGGAAGCGGCGGCTCTGATGGCTACGCTCTGGAGGCGGGAAGGGAGGTTTTCTGACGCGGCCAATCTCTTGCGCAGGTTGGGTGGCGAAGCGGAAGCAGAGCAACTGGCCGGGTTTCGAGACGTAGCACCGTTTCGGCAAAGCGGCCCCGACGAAGTCGGGCTCGACTGGGTGGGACCGGGGCTACGACCCGTCGTGCGGATTCTAGTCGCAGGGAGGCGATCGGCCAACTTCCTGGTCGATACGGGGTCGTCCTGCGTCGTCCTGGATCGGCGCTTGGCCGAGGAGATTCACCTTCCCACCGTGGGATCGGCTCCACTCCTCGGTGCGGGCGCGAAAAAGGCGAATGGCAAGCTGGGACGACTCAATTCGCTCCAACTGGGCGCTGTAAAAGTACAGAACATCCCGGTTGTCGTTGTCGATCTCCATCGGCCCGAGAAGACGAGCGAGCCGTTCGAAGGAATCCTGGGGTCGGAATTTCTGCAGCGCTTCGTCGTAACCCTCGATTATCCGAAGCGGCAGCTTTCGCTCCAGAAAGCGGGGAGGGGAGCGATGGCGGAGGGGTCCCGACGTGTCATCGGCCGTCGGTTTGCCGACGTTCCCTTGCGCCTGACTCCGGGAGGGCTTGTTGTGGTTCCGATGGAGGTCTCTTCTGGAGAAAAGCTCCTGGTCTTTCTCGACACCGGTGCGGCGGAGACGGCGTTGGCGTTGAGCCGGGGGGCGGCGACTCGACTCGGGCTGAAGGCACCAAGTCACGGAGATTCGTATTCCGGGGTTGGCGGCCGTTATCTTGCCTTGCCCATCCTTGTGGGCGAGGTGCGATTCGCGGGCTTCTCCGTGCACAATGTTTTGGGGGTGATTGCCCCATTTCCCCCTCGGATCTCGCGCGGAGAAGGGTTGCCTTTGGGTGGATTTTTGGGGAGCGGTTTTTGTCGTCCGTTCCGGGTGACGATCGATTTCCCCCGCATGCGACTCCGCCTGAGCCTTCCGGAGAACGAAACTTAGCCGCCATTTTTGGCAAGCTTGCCCGGCGTTGGAACAGAAATCAGCCGCTCTCCCTGCCCGAGGGGGACGGTACGGCCGCCGGATTGGCGGCAGGAAGCGGCCGAAGGCAGCGGAGGGAGAGGTATCCGAAGGAGATCAGGGCGAGGAGCGGCTGGAACCAGAGGTTGGTCCAGCCATGAATCGGCCCATAGCTCGACGAGCCGAAGCCAAGGGTAATCGCAATGAGGGCTGCAGCGCTTGCGCGCCTGCCGAGTGCGAGCTCCCATAGGGCGAAAGCGGCGGTTGACGGGGCGAGGAGAATGTAGGAGTTGGCCTCCGTTCGCGGATTGAAAAGCATCAGGTAGGCGGCGGCGAGGCCCGACAGGGCGAGGGTGGCGTGGCTGCGATCGCAGCGAAGGGCGAGCCTAGCGAGCAGCAGGGTCAACAGAGCAGAGAGCGCACGACAGCCGAGGAGCCAAGAGGGATCGAGAGGAATCCGCAGCGTATCCAAGAGGCCCGAGAGATCCGAAAAGCTCGGTTCATGAGGTTGGCCGGAAAGCAGAAACTTCTGCCAGAAGAGGTGGTACTCTTCGTGCACGAATGCTGGCGGTGCAAAGAGCCAGGGCAATGCCAGAAGGAGGACGGTCCCGGAAAGCAACGACCAGCGGAGTCGAGGGAAGAGAACACCCGCCAGGAGGTAGGGGACAATCGCGATCGGCTTATAGACCAGGCCCAGGAGAAGCCAAACGGTCGCTCGATCCCATCGGGCGTTCGAGGCTTCCAGGAAACCATGGAGGATCACACCCGTCAGCGGAAGGTTGGTTTGGCCGTTGCGGGCAGAGGCTAGGGAGGCGGGAATCGTCAGAAGGCTTAGGAGAACGAAGGATCGGGAGGGCCGGGGCAGGAGGCGCGCCAGGCGCGCCAGGGCGCTGGCCAAGATGACGAGATTCACCGCCCGCCAGAGAATCTCCCTCGGGACGGGGGGCAGCAGAGCGAAGGGCGCGTAGAGGATCGCCGATTGCGGTAGATAGAGAAATCCATGCACGCTCTGCAGGTCGTAAAGGTTGCGATGCTGCCACCAGGCTTGACTTGCCTGGGCATAGGTGGGTGTCACCGCGTGCTCGGGAGCGTGAGCGACGACAAGGGAAAGCAGGAGGAGATAACCGAGCCAAAGGAGAACCCCCGTACGGGAGAGAGCGCTTTCCGCCAGAGATTCCCGCTTCATTGCGCCAGAAATGCCGCGGAGAAGTCGGCCAGAGTGGTAAAGCGTGCTCGTGCGCCGAGCCAATCGAGGAAGGAAGCGAGCCGGTCCAGCAGCTCTTGCCCGCACGGCAAGGAGATCCAGCGGGGCAAACCGTAACCGGCGAGATCGGTAAACTCCCAAGGATGGAAGACCAGATGCAGATAGCCCCCCTCCGCGAGGGTCCAGGCGGCAACCGCCCGAAAAAGAGGGGGCGGAGTGTTCTTGAAAGCCAGCCAGAAGCAAGGAAAGCGAACCAAGGGAGAGACAGAGACTGGGATCCGAAGCAGATCGCCCTTCCGGTACGCCTTGCGTGGAGAAAATAGGCCGCAATAGCGTCCCGGCAAGAAGATCGGGTTCTCCGAGGAGTTGTAGGTATAACCCGCTTCTCGGAGGAGACGATCCGCCACGGGACGAAAGCGGGGGCTTCGATATCCGAAGACGCGCTTGTTCGTGATCTCCTCCAGCACCTTCTTCGAACGATGGGGATCGGATGGGAAAAACCCCGTATGGGCGTATCCATGGGAGGCGATCTCATGGATTTGCCCCAGCTCGCGGACCTCCTGCGGGGCATTCATTGCCAACACGGCAGTGGAGAAGAACGTGGAGACGATCTTTCGATCGGCCAAGAGGGCTGTCAGCCGCCGGAGACCAGCGAGGGTGACTTCGATCTGCTCAGGTTTGGGGAGCGCCCGCTGGAACTCGTTGGGGATATCGAACTCCTCGAGATCAAAGCTAAGGAGTGCGAGTGGGTCCCTCATGATAAATCCCTAGCCAGTCTCGTGCCCGGATCCGGCAAAGGTCCGCCAGCATGCCTGCGGAGTCCCGCAAGAGCTTCACTTTTCCCGTTTTGTAAGAGTGTTCCCTAGTCGGCTGAACGGGCATTTCTCGTATGCGGAGCCCTAACTTCTTTGCCAAAAACAGGAGTTCGACGTCAAAGGAGAAGCCGGTGGAACGGAGGAGAGGAAAGAGTCGTTCCGCCGATTCCCGGCGGAATCCTTTCAAACCGGCTTGGGTGTCTGCATAGGGCAGCCCCAGGAGAAGACGGACGAGCCAATTGTAGCCGATGCCAAGAAAGCGGCGGCGTAGATTGGGATCTCCATGGGAGGCGCGGCAGCGGCTGCGGGAGCCGATCACGATCTCCGATTCCTTGAGTTCCGCCGCGATCCGGTCGAGGTAGTCGAGCGGATAGGCCAAGTCGCCATCGGTGAAGCAGACGAATGTTCCGCTAGATCTTTGGAATCCGAAGAGGATGGCGTGCCCTTTCCCCCGATGGGGAGCATAGCGGAGAAGGGAAACATTGGGCACGCCTTCCTTCTCGAGGATCCCGCAAAGAATCGTCGCCGTCGCGTCGATCGAACCATCGTCGACCAGGAGAAACTCGTAGCTGGGGTGGCTTTCCGCAAAGCTCGTGACCCGGGTGGCGACCTCCCTGGCGATTCCCGCCTCATTGTAAACCGGCAGCACGATGGTTAAGGAAGGGTGCATGAAAACTTAAGGGAGGGGTGCGCGACAATGGCGATGAGCTTGAGTCCTCCGCAGGATCGGCCGGCCTCAGCTCGTGGGTTTGCCGGTCGCGCGCGCTGCCTTTCCGAGACTCGCGAACGAATTAAACGGAGAAGATAGGTTTTCTGGCAAGACGCAAAAGCGGAAAGAAGTCTCCCCGCCGTCGGGCGGTTTCGTCCCCTCGTTCATGTTACTTTTCGCAAGACGGCGATCAACACTCCCTGAATCGCCAGATCGCGCGCTGGCAGCAGGTCGGCGAAGGCCGGATTTTCCGATCGAAGAATGAAACCATGCGCCGGATCGAGGATCAGTCTTTTGAGCGTGCATTCTCCATCAATCAGTGCGGCAACGATCTGCCCCTCCCGAGGAGGTCTCTTTTCGATCAGCGCCAGGTCGCCATCGAGAATCCCCGCGCCGACCATGCTCGATCCGCGCACTCGCACGGCAAAGCAGGCGGACCGATCGGAAATGCCCAAGAATTCCGGAGTCAAGCGCACGCTGTCGACCTCCGGTTCCTGCATCGGGGCCGGAGGTCCGGCGGGAATGGCGGGAAAAAACGGAATGGGGAATCCCTCTTCCAACGGTTTTCGCAGGAGGATCCCTCGAGAGTTTTTTTGACGGGAAATCGATCCAATCGCCTCGAGGCGCTCGAGTTGATAGGAGACGGCTCGCGGACTCCGGAAGCCGCAGCCGTGTTGAATTTCTCGCACGGTGGGAGGCCGGTGATGGCGTTGAAGATAGGAATGGATGAACTGGAGAATGCGCGTTCGCGACCCTCGCTTATCCACGAGCATAACGAATCAGTGATCGCGTAAAGAAAGCTTGTCAAATGTTTTCCCGAGTGGACAGCCGCCTCGCCTGCCAAAATCGGCATGGGAGAGGGATCCTGGATGGGATATTCGCCGCGCTCACCGACGTTTCTCCTTTGCGGCGGTTGGTGAGCGCCTCAGATTACTTCGAGACGCAATCCGGAATACGGAGATGGGAATCATCTACTTCGATGGGGTCTGCGGCCTTTGCAACCGCTTTGTCCGGTTTGTATTGCGCCACGATCCCGAACATGTTTTCCGCTTCGCGCCGCTTCAGGGAAAGAAATTCCGTCGTTACGCGGAGGGGAAGGAAGGTCTGAATGGCTCCGATTCCTTGGTGGTCGTTTGGGAGGCGGGGAAAGGCGGACCGGCCGTGTTTGTGCGCGGGCAAGCCGTTCTTGAGGTCTTGCAGCGGTTGCGAGGGTATTGGTTCCTGGCGACCTTGTTGCGGATCCTCCCCTTGCCATGCCTGGATTGGCTTTATGACTTGGTGGCGACCAATCGGTATCGTCTTTGTGGGAAGAGCGCGAGCTGTCGAAAGCCGACCGGGAAGGAGCAGCGGTATTTTCTCGATTGAAACGGCGGAGGAGTGTTTCTTTTCTCTTCAGTTGCCGCGCATCCGCATTAGGAAGGGCCGGAGGAAGGGAGAAAAGGTGAACAATTCGGACAAGCTCGAGGCGATTTTTGCGCTGCAGGAAGGCCTCAACCGCCAAATCGGAATCGAAACCGCCTTGCTCGATGACGAGGGAAGGGAGCGATGGCTGCTCAACTATGCGCGGGCCATGAGTCAAGAAATTGCTGAGTTGACGGACAGCGTGCCCTGGAAATGGTGGGCGCGTTACCAGAAGCGCGATTTTCAGAATGCCCGAGTGGAGCTCGTCGACCTCTTCCACTTCCTAGTCTCCGCGGCACAGGTGCTCGGCATGAGCGCCGACGACCTCTTCCTGGCCTATCAAAAGAAGCATCAAGTCAACCGGGAGAGGATCGCCGATGGCTATCGCCAGAAGGACCCGGACGACTGCCGGCATGTGTGAGTCCGTAGACCTCCCTCTATGCGGGGTTTGGACGCCTGGGACGGGCGAGACCAATCTCCTCGTTCCTCAGGACGACTGGCAGAGGATGTTTTGCCGTCCGGCTCCGATCGTCTGCGATCTGGGAGCCGGCAACGGCCGCTTTGCGGCTGCCTACGCGGAACTCCATCCGGAATGGAATGTCTTGGCGGTGGAGCGCAGGCTCCCAAGGGTCCGGAAGATCCAGCGAGCTGAGGAGCTTCGCAGGCTTCCTAATCTCAGGGTTCTCTGGATGGAATGGGACGAGCTGCTGCTCTTTTGGTCGCGACCGGATTCCTGCAGGGAAATCCATGTGCTCTTCCCGGATCCCTGGCCGAAGCGACGTCATCAGATTCGTCGGACGCTGAGCGTGAGGGTCGTGACAGCCATCTTTCGAGTGCTGGAGCCGGGCGGCTTTTTCCGTCTCCTGACGGATGATGCCGCCTATTCTGCGACCGTCGAGCAAGCGGCTGCCGCTCTGGCTGGGTTCGAACGGGCGGAAGATCTCCGTGGATTCCCTAAAAGTCACTTCGAGACCATCTTTCAGACCAAAGGCGATGCTCTCCATGGAGCCATTTGGCGGAAAGCAGGGGAGCACGGAATAGGGGAGAAAGGGACGGGGAAGGCATGAAAATTTCCTGGCAATGGTTGAATCAATATTGCGAATCCACGGTCCCAGTCGAGGAGGCTGTCGATCGTTTGACGATGAGCGGCCTGGAGGTCACGCATTGGAGGAAACGGGGGCCAGAAGATCCGAGGATCGTAGTGGCCGAGGTGGTCGAATGGCGGCCCCATCCGGGTGCTGATCGGCTCCGGCTCGTGCGGGCACGGATTCCGGAGAAGGAAGTGGATCTGGTCTGCGGCGCCACGAACTTCGATCGGGGAGATCGAGTCGCTCTTGCCCTCGTGGGAGCCGTGCTCCCCGGAGGATTGGAAATCGCACGGAGGCGGATTCGCGGGGAGGAGTCCGAGGGGATGCTCTGCTCGGCGGAGGAGCTGGGGCTGGAGGAGAGGAGATCGGAGGGAATCCTCCTACTGCCGACCGGCAGCGAGCTTGGCGTTCCTGTTGGATCGATTCTCCCGACGGACGTCGAGTTGATCGTCGAGGTCACGCCCAATCGACCGGACCTCCTCTCCTACCGGGGATTGGCGCGAGAACTGGCCGCATTGCGCTGTGGACGCTTGCTCCCCTTTCCTCGGCCCGATGTTCCCTCCGTCATCGAGCGCTTGCCCGGAAGGGTCGTCTTGAGTGTCCCGGAGGCGGCGCCTTGGTATGCCGCAAGCCTGATCGAGGGAATCGAGGTAAAGCCGAGCCCTCCGTGGCTGCAAGAGCGGTTGCGCAGCTCAGGTCTGCGTCCTGTGAATGTAGTGGTCGATGTCACCAACTTCGTTCTCTTTGAGCTTGGAGAGCCACTCCATGCCTTTGATGCGGATGCGTTTGCAGATTGCGAGGTCGCGGTCAGGCGCGCCAGGGAGGGAGAGCGTCTGGTCACTCTAGGCGATCAGGAGATGGTGCTGGAGCCAGCAGATCTGGTGATTGCCAGCAGGCATGGGCCGGAGGCTTTAGGGGGGGTGATTGGGGGCAGACGTTCCGCCGTGTCCGAGAGGACCGCACGCGTCCTCTTGGAGTGCGCTTGGTTTCGCCCGAACGAGATCCGAGCGGGCGGCCGCCGGCATTCGATTTCGACCGAAGCCTCCTACCGCTTTGAGAGAAGGGTCGACCCCGGGATCGTGGGGCTTGCGCGGGACAGGGCGATCGAACTGCTGCTTCGATGGGCGGGCGGCCGGCTGGTTGGGACATCCACTTTCGGCACGCTCCCTTCGGAAAGGGCTCCGATCTGGCTTCAAAAGAGAACCGTGGAGCGGCTTTGCGGGGAGCCATTTCCGCCCGGGGAACTCGAGGCGATCCTCGGCCGGTTGGGGCTCGCGCTTCTCGAGAAGAAGGAGCATGGCTGGCTTTGGGAAATCCCGAGCCATCGAGCCGATCTGGAAGGAGAAGCCGACCTTGTGGAAGAAGTCGTTCGGATGCGCGGCCTGGCGGAGGCGGCTCCCCGGATTTCTATCGGATGGGCGGAGAAGAGTCGGGCCGACTCTCGGTGGGATCGACGGGAGACGGTACGAACCGCACTCGGTGCGCGTGGATGGCAGGAGTGCATTAGCGTGCCCTTTACGGCGACCGATCCGGGAGAAGTCGGGATCGAGTTGTCGAATCCGTCGAACGCCGATTTACGATTCCTGCGTGTCGAGCTTGGATCGGGCCTGATCGAGATCGCCCGCACCAATTGGGCAAAAGGAAACCGGAGCTTGCGGCTCTTCGAGTTGGGCCGAGTGTTTCATCGTTGCCAGGGGCAGGTGGAGGAGCGGGAGCGGCTAGCACTTCTCCTCGCCGGGGAGGCGCAGGAGCCTCATTGGCTGACCGGCGATCGTCGGTTCGACTTTTTCGACATGAAGGGACTGGCCGACTTCCTGGAGAAGTCCTTTGCCTTTCCCAAAGAGGCGCGTCTGCGGCTGGAAACCATCCCCCGCGAGGAGGCGGCCAAGCGAGAGATTGAGGCGGACGTCGTGCTCTTGGAGTACGATGTGGAGTCATGGCTTTCGCGCGAAGAGTCTAGGGCGGTCTTTCGGCCCTTGCCGGTCTATCCGCCCGTTCGGCGAGATATCGCCGTTGTCGTCGACGAACCGGTGACCCACTCGGAAATCTGCCGCGTCGTCGCAGCGTGCCGGCTCCCCTGCCTGGAGGGATTGCAGTTGTTCGACTTGTTTCGGGACCCATCTGGCGCACGCCTGCCGGCGGGCAAGAAGTCGTTGGCCTATGCCTTGACTTTCCGATCCTCCGACCGCACCCTAACAGACAAAGAGGTCAACGGATGGCTCGGCGACGTCAGGGCGGCCTTGCAAGCTCAAGGCTGGTCGTTGCGGGAGTCGTAAGCCCGGTGGCCTGCGGGTTCTTTGAACGAAAACGGGTAATGAGCCCGGGCGGCTGGGTTTTCGCAAACTATTTTCTTGGTTGAGAGATCCGACGAACAATTTCCCTATGCTGCTCGTGCTTGGGATGCATGCCTTTCCTCCGATAAGTTCGATTACGGGAGCCGGAGTTGCTCGCGCGGCCAACGTCAGGCCTTCACTGGAAGACGGAAGCACGCGGCAAGGTTCCCACTTATTTGCAAAGTGGTCGAAAGGCCCCATTCCCACACGACAGCACGGGGACCTTTTCTAACTTGGCCCTTATCCGAGGCTGGCCTGCCTGTTTCACAGAGTTCGTACCCTACCGCCATTTCTCACAAATTTCGTAGCCGAGGCGCCGCAAATGGGCTTGGATGCGAGGCGAGGCGCCGGTTTTCCCCCGGAGCGGTATTATGACGACATACTGCGAGGAGGAAAAACCAAATCCCGACGAAGCAGCCGGGTCCATTTCGCAAGCCGCAGGAGAACGCTTGTGAGACGGGTAGGCTGCGACTGGTAGGAAACCACGCTCCGCAGCCAGGAGGAGGAAGACAACCTCTGCGTGGGTTCGCCGTTATCGGCGCTCCCGATTCAAACTCTCTCCGTCGGTCACCGCCCCCAAGTGGGCAGAGCCCACCTGGGCCCGGTATTTGGCAAGAAGGCCTCGCGAGTAGCGGGACGGGGGCGGAGTCCAAGCTTTCAGCCGGCGCGCGATCTCTTCGTCGGGGAGTTCGAGCCGGATCTCTTCGGCTTCGGCGTCGATGGTGATAAGGTCTCCGTTCTGAACGATCGCCAGCGGGCCTCCGGCCGCCGCCTCTGGGCAGATGTGGCCGACGACAAAGCCATGGCTTCCCCCGGAGAAGCGGCCGTCGGTAATCAGAGCGACATCCTTTCCGAGGCTGCGGCCCATGACGGCCGAGGTCGGGGAGAGCATCTCCCTCATTCCGGGGCCTCCTTGGGGACCCTCATAGCGGATGACGATGACATCTCCCTTGGTGACCGAGCCGTCCAGGATGTTGCCCAACGCCGCTTCCTCCGAGTCGAAGACACGGGCGTTTCCTGTGAAGCGGAGCCCTTCCTTCCCGGTCAGCTTGGCCACCGCACCCAGCGGTGCCAGATTCCCGCGAAGGATCACAATATGGCCCATCGGCTTGATCGGCTGATCGAACGGAAGGATGATTTTCTGGTCGGCGGGATAATCGGTGATCGTCTGGAGATTTTCCGCAAGGGTTGCTCCGCTCACGGTGAGGCAGTCTCCGTGAAGGAGACCCTTTCCCAGCAGCCTCCGCAAGAGAGGAGGGAGTCCTCCGATCTCCGTCCAGTCGGCGACGGCAAAGCGGCCGCTCGGCTTGAGATCGGCGAGAACGGGCACGCGTTTGCCGATCCGCCGGAAGTCGTCCAGGCTCAGTTTGACCTCGGCCGCATGAGCGATTGCCAGGAGATGGAGCACGGCATTGGTCGATCCGCCCAGTGCCATCACGACCGCAATCGCGTTCTCGAAGGCCTTCCGCGTGAGAATGTCGCGAGGCCGGATGCCACGATCGATCAGTTGCAGGACTGCCATCCCCGCGGCACGGCAGCCAGCCAGCTTCTCTTTGGAAACCGCAAGCTCGGTCGAGCTTCCCGGGAGGCTCATTCCCAGTGCCTCGATGGCGCAGGCCATCGTGTTGGCCGTGTACATTCCCCCGCAAGAGCCCGGCCCGGGAATCGCATGGCTTTCGATGCTGGCCATCTCCTCCAGCGAGAGATCACCTTTCGCTTGGGCGCCGACTGCCTCGAAAACGGAGACGATGTCGATCTTCTTGCCGTGATGGCAGCCCGGAAGAATGCTCCCGCCGTAGACGAACACGCTGGGCCGATTGAGCCTTGCCAGAGCGATGAGGCAGCCGGGCATGTTCTTATCACAACCGCCGATGGCCACGAGCCCATCCATTCCCTCCGCCGCCGCAACCGTTTCGATCGAATCGGCAATCACCTCCCGGGATACCAGGGAGTACTTCATTCCTTCGGTTCCCATCGAGATTCCGTCTGAGACCGTGATCGTGTTGAAGATCAGGGCTTTGGCGTTCGCTTCCTTTGCGCCAGCGGCCGCTTCCCGAGCCAGCCCGTCGATGTGCATGTTGCACGGAGTCACCTGGCTCCAGGTCGAGGCGATGCCAATGAGGTCTTTCCGGTCGAACTCCTCCTTTTGGAAACCTAGCGGGTAGAGCATCGAACGGTTCGGGGCGCGTGCGGCTCCCTCGAAGAGTTCGCGGGAGTAGGCCCGATGGCATCCAGAGGATTGGCCTTGGGAGGGGTGTGGATTCTGGTTCGTCTTGTCCATGGCACTTCTTTTCTGGAACGCGGCGGAACGCGCTGTCAATCGTCGAATCGGAAAAAGAGCCGCGCGTTCTGCGAACTTGCCTCGGCCACGACGGACGGGGGCAGCGCGCGCAGGCGGGCGACCGCCTCCGCCACGAGACGGACATGCCATGGCTCGCACCGTTTGCCCCGATAGGGGACCGGCGCCAAAAAGGGGCAGTCGGTTTCCAGGAAGAATTTATCCATGGGCACAGCCTGGGCGCTGGCCCTTGCCAGGGGGGCATTGGGAAAGGTGACGATGCCGGTGAAAGAGACGAAGTGGCCGCGCCGGATCAGTTCTTGCAGCCGATCCGGTCCTTCCCCAAAGCAGTGAAAGACACAGCTCACCGCATTGTCGACTTCGTCGAGCGTCGCAAGGGTGTCTTCCCAGGCAGACCTCTGATGGATGACCACCGGAAGATTTTTCTCTCTGGCGAAAGCGAGCTGCGCCCGGAAGGCCCGGCGTTGACAATCTTTCTCCGCATCCGCTGCTTCCGGGTCCGGGGGGAGGCGGTGATAGTCGAGGCCGATTTCGCCGACAGCGGCTACCTTCTTGTGGGCAGTGATTTCCTCTAGATCCGCGAGGAAGCCGGGCGGCGCGGCATGGGCGCTCTTTGGGTGGATCCCCACCGTGCAGGCTAAACTCGCGTGCTTCTGCGCCAGTGCGAGAGCGGCTCGGCTGGAGGCAAGGTCGGTTGCGACGACGACGATGCGATCGATTCCCTCCTTTTGCGCGCGGTCGATGACTCCCTCCCGATCCTCGGAGAACTCGGGAAAATACAAGTGAGCATGCGTGTCCATCCACATGGTTAGCAGCCCGTCGCACTTAGACTTAGCGCGAGAACTCCCCATGATGCGCCGGCAGTCCGATGCGGCACAGGGAACGATTGTCTCGGAACCTGTAAAGGCCAGGATAATGCGGCGGCCGGTCTGGCGCAGAGCGACC
>NZ_KB901875.1:1523916-1534092 GCF_000379365.1 Verrucomicrobium sp. 3C
GAGAGATACTCAGGCACTGTCATACCGAAAGGGGCAGCTCCCGCTATGGCTCTCCTACGTCGCACCGCGCCACTCCTCGACTCCACACAAATTTCGTAGCCGAGCCGCCGCAAATGGACTTGGATGCGAGGCGGGGCGCCGGTTTTCCACCGGAGCGGTATGAGGACATACTGCAAGGATGGAAAACCAAGCCCAATGAAGCAGACAAGCCCATTTTTGCAAGCCGCAGGAGAAAGCTTGTGAGAAACGGCTGCTAGTCCAAAACGATTGTTAGACCGTCGAAAGCGACTCCGATGCCGGCGGGAAGGTCGGCCTCGCGATCTCGATGGCTCTTATGGTGGGTCAGATGGGTCAAGTAGGTCTGCCGGGCGTCCGCTTGGCGCGCGACCTTGACCGCCTGCCGGGAGGTCAAGTGCGTAGGATGGGGCTCGTCGCGCAGGCCGTCGATCATCAGAATTTCGACCGAATGGATCGCCGACAGGATCTCCTCCGGCACGGCCTGGCAATCACTCAGGTAGGCGAGAAGCTTCCGTCCATCCCGTTCGAGAAGATAGCCGAAGGTGGTGATACGGCCGTGGGGAACCGGCAAGGGAGTAATGATCAGCTTGCCGAGGGGAAAAGAGCGTTCCACGGGGTGAGACAAGAGGCGAACGTAGCCCGCGGTTCCTCCCTTTTCCTGGAAGGCATAGGGAAACATGCGCGCGAGAATCTCGAGCGTGATGGCGGGCCCATAAATGGGAAGACGTTCTTGCCGGAGTTCGCAGAAACGGCGCAAATCGTCGAGGCCGAGAATGTGATCGGCGTGATGATGGGTGTACAGGACGGCACCGACATCGGCGATGCCTTCACGAATACACTGAAAACGCAAATCGGTTGCGGTGTCGATGAGAAAGGGGAGCGTTCCATCATCGACGAAAAGCGATGCTCGGGTCCGGCGATCCCGGGGGTCCGGCGAGAGGCAGACCGGACAACGGCAGCCGATCATCGGCACTCCTTGAGAGGTGCCCGACCCTAGCACCAACCCGCGCAGGAGAGGACCATTCGTTCGTGTCATCGACACACTTCTTTAGCAGGAAAACGAGCGATCGCCGAGGAATTCCTCGCTTCTTCGCGGTGGCTCGAGTACGTTAAATCTTTCTCCGGTGAGCGAAAGGGAGTCGGGGGCAAAGCCATTTGACGTGTTGTGCGAGTTGCGTAAGGTCACTCGAGTGAGAACTGGGATCGTACAGGCCGGAAGCCTCAATGGGGCGCCCGTGCTCAAGGTCATCGGAGCAGGCTCCTTCGAGCACTGTTTTTCCCTTCGACACTATTGCGATGATCTCATTCAACGCGGAAACCAGAGGCTGCTAGTCGATTTGATGGAGTGCACCTATCTGGATAGCACTTTCCTTGGCACGCTGGCGGGATCTGCGCTAAAGTTGCGAAAACAAGGACGCGTTCTCCAGGTGGGCGGGGGTAGCCGTCGAGTGATGGAGGCCATTCGAACTTTGGGGCTGGATCGGCTCTTTGAGTGCGTGGAGAAGCTTGGGCCTTACGATGCCGCAGATCTCCGTCCCTTGGAATCGGGTGTAACTCACAAGGAAATGACTGGAGAGCTGCTTCTTCAGGCTCATCGAGCCCTGTTGGAATGTGATCCGAGAAATGCGCCTAAGTTTCAGGATCTTGTTTCCTACCTGGGTGCCGAAGTGGCCCCGGTGGATCGCAGAGAGGCGCGTTAGAGTTTGGCGCCTTTCGTCGGAGTTCGGTTGTTTCGCCCATTTTTGCTGCGCGAGCTTGGCTCGCGCGGGGAAGCGGCAGTATTTCCCCGCAAGGCCGGCGGCGTGTGGTGACGAATCCAGGCAATCCATTGAACCACTCGCACGAGTCACTGCTCCTGATCACGGAATTAGGTCGTGCGCTCGGGAGCGGCGGCGAGCCAGAGTCTCTGGTCTATACCTTGCTAGAGCGTCTGGCGGCATTTCTCAAAGTATCGGGCATTGCCTTGCTGACGGGCGGGGAGCGAGGGGAGGTTGACGGAATCTGGGGCCGGGGGAAGCTGTCGGTAGAGTTAGAGGCGATGGCGCAGCGGCGCTGGAAAGCGGGGCGGGAAGGGAGCGGGTCGAAGCAGGGGGAGACCGAAGGCGCTTGGACTTTTCTGCCGCTGAGTGGGAACGGCTTTCCGCTCGGCCTGCTGGCGATTTGTCTTGAACCGGGTGGAGATCTCTGTCCAGCCGAGCGCGGTGCGGCTCAGGCGGTCGGGGAAGCTGCCCTGCGCCTGGCGAAGGGGACGGTTTGCCGAAGCAGCGATCGGAAAGCGCACCACCTCGAGGCCGAACTGCTCACGGCCCGCCTCTTTCAAGACTCGCTTTTCCCTCGAACGGCCTGGGAGTTGCCTGGTTTCCGCGTGGCTTCCATGCACTCGGCCGCGGGAGAATTGAGCGGAGACTTTTACGATCTCTTGCCCATTGATCCCGATACCTACGGCATCCTTGTCGGCGATGTGGCTGGAAAAGGAATCGCGGCCGCCCTGATTGGAGGAATGTGTCGGGTCGCGGTGCGCTGCCAAGCCGGTTGCTCCCGTTCTCCGGCGGGGGTGTTGCGTCGGGTCAACCGCCTGCTGCACGATGATCTAGCCGAGCGCACGCTAGTGGCCATGATTTACGCGGTCATCGACACGAAAAATCGTGAGATCCGGCTGGCTCGAGCCGGACAAGAGGAACCTTTCCTTCGCCGTGCTTCCGGGGTCATCCAGATCGATGCCCCGGGGCTTTGCCTGGGGATTGATTCCGGTGAAGCCTTTGATTCGGTTCTGGAAGACGTTTCCCTTTTCTTGGAGCCGGGCGAACTCCTCCTCTTCTACACCGACGGGATGACCGATGCCGTCGGGCCGAGTGGGACTGTGCTCGACAAGGAGAGGCTTGCCACTATGCTTGGCAAGACGATGCCGCGAGGCGCGCAGGAGTCGTTAGAGGAACTTTTCCGAGAGTTGCACTCTCTCCGCGCCTCGGGGGATCTAGCCGACGACGTGACGCTTGTTGCGCTGGAACGAGTCGGAAGTTAAGGTAAGAATTCCTTTGAGTATGACTGCAGACCTTGGTGAACCCTCAATCACCGAAACTTCCGCGGGAGATGCGCCCGCCTTTTTGGTGGTGAGTCGTGGGCGGATCGATCAGTGGCGGCAGGCTTCCCGTGAGGCGGACGAGGCGCGGGACCGCTTGCTGCGAACGCTGGCCGATTGGGACAACGCTCGGAAAAGGTTGGTCAAGGAGAAAGAGGATGCCATCCGATTGGCAAACACCTCTCTTCTCCAGGCGCTTCTTCCCGTTGTCGATAACTTTCTTCTCGGAGTGGAAGCGGCGAAGAACGCCACCGATGGCCAGTCGATCGTCCTGGGAATGCAAATGATCTTGTCGCAGTTTCAAACCCTCCTTCGAGAGGAAGGCGTGGAGGTGATCGACGCGGTCGGCACGCCATTCGATCCCCATCGGCACGAGGCCGTCGGCTTCGTGGATACCGAGGAAGTCGAAGAGGGGAGGGTCGCGACGCAGCAACGGTGCGGCTATCTTTACAAAGGCCGCCTGCTGCGTCCCGCCTTGGTTTCTGTCGCCAGAAAGCCGTCCAGGGACCCGGAGAGTCGGGGAGACAGAGAAGAAGCTCATTCGCCGGAACCATGACCTCCCAGCGCGATTACTACGAGATTCTGGGCATAACGAAAGGGGCCAGTGCCGAGGAGATCAAAAAGGCCTACCGTAAGCAGGCTTTGAAATATCATCCCGATCGCAATGCCGGGGACCGCGCGGCGGAGGAAAAGTTCAAAGAGTTGAGCAAGGCCTACGAGGCGCTGAGCGATCCCGAAAAGCGCGCGGCCTACGATCGCTACGGTCCTGCGGCCTTCGAAGCGCAGGGAGGCGCGACGGCGGCTGGCTTTCACGATCCTTTCGAAATTTTCAAAGAGGTATTCGGCGGCTCCGGCCTTTTCGGCGAAGGGGTTTTCGGGAGTCTATTCGAAGAGGCCTTCGGCGGTGGGGGGGGCAGGCGATCTCGCCAGGAAAGGGGCTCCGACCTCCGTTGCGATTTGGAAATCGATTTCGAGGAAGCCGCTTTGGGCTGCGAAAAGCACATCGCTTTCCCCAAGCTCGAGAGTTGCTCGGTCTGTGGAGGCAGCGGAGTCGCTGCGGGCTCCGCGCGCAAGGTTTGTCCGACTTGTCACGGCCAGGGTCAAGTCCGGGTGACGCGAGGCTTCTTGACCGTTGCCCAGACCTGTCCACGGTGCCACGGTACCGGGGCTGTCATCGATCGACCGTGCGCCGCATGCCGGGGGGCAGGAAGAGTCAAGCAGACGGCGGAGATGAATATCAAGATTCCCGCCGGCATCGACGACGGTTATCGCCTTCGTCTAGCAGGTTATGGAGAAAGCGGTACGGCCGGGGGACCCACTGGCGATCTCTACGTCGTGGTGCATGTGCGACGGCATGAGGTTTTTGAAAGGCAAGGGAACGATCTCCATTGCGACATGCCAATCAGCTTCGTGCAGGCCGCGCTCGGTGGGGAGGTGACTGTACCCTGTCTAGTGGGGAAGGCCACGCTCAAGATTCCCGCGGGAACGCAGAGCGGGCAGGTCTTCCGACTTCGCGGGCGTGGGGTGGCCGATGTGCACGGAAGAGGGATTGGCGATCTGCTGGTCCGGGTGGCGATCGAAGTTCCCACGCGCCTCAATGCGGAGCAGCGGCAAAAGCTCGAAGCCTTTGCGGCGAGTTGCGGTTCCGAAACCCATCCGCAGCAGGAAGGGTTCTTTGAGCGGGCCAAGCGGTTCTTTCGGGCGGAATAACCCGCCTCTCGCGGAATCTCAGGCCGGTGGCAGAGGGATTCCCCGCCGCCGGAGAAAGCCGCTCAGGTCGGGAGGCAGTGGCGAGGTCGCGCTCAGCTCTTTTCCGTGCCAACGGAAGGAGAGGCGGGAGGCGTGGAGTGCGTGGCGAGCAAGGCAAAGATGCTCGGCGAGTTCTGGATCCCAACCGTGAGCGGCGAACTGAAGAAAAAACTTCGGGTCGGGCCCATAGATCTTGTCGCCGACGATCGGATGGCGGATGGCGGAGAGATGAACCCGGATCTGGTGTAGGCGTCCGGTTTTCGGAAAGGCGCGGAGGAGGGTGATTCCCTCTCCGGAACAAAGGCAGCGCACCACCGTGATCGCGTGCGCCCCTTCCGGACGTATCCCTTGCCGGATGGCAACGGGATTCTCCTCGGAGATTCCCATGTAGCCCAGCGGGGCGTCGATCTGGAGAAAGTCGTAAGCCAGTCTTCCCCAGACAATCGCCAGATACTCCTTTTCGATCAGCCTCCTCTCCATGAGTCGACCGAGCGAGGAGGCCGCCGCCGCATCCTTGCCAACGAGTACCAAGCCGCTGGTTTCTCGATCGAGCCGGTTGGCTAGGAAGAACGAGGATCCTCTCCTTTCCTGGGCAAGCCAGCTGAGCAGGCTGGGGCGGTCATTCCGGCGCGTCGGATGAGAGAGAAGAAAGGGAGGCTTGTCCACGATGAGAAAGTCATCGCTCTCAAAAACGACGCGCGGTTCGTAAGGGGGTTCCAGTCTTCCTGGCTGCATCGAGCGGTCCTGGCGAGATCCCGAACTTAACCGCCGTTTCTCACAAGCTTTCTCCTGCGGCTTGCAAAATAGGCTCGTCTGCTTCGTTGGGCTTGGTTTTCCATCCTCGTGGTATGTCCTCATACAGCTCCGGGGGAAAACCGGCGCCGCGCCTTGCATCCAAGCCCATTTGCGGCGCCTCGGCTACGCAATTTGTGAGAAATGGCGGTTAGGCGATCGGGGGATCCTGGTCGAGAATCTCGACGGGACAATCGGGAAGAACGCCGAAAAAAGAGCGGCCATACCGCTTGGTCAGGATGCGCGAATCCAGGATCGCGATCGTACCCCGATCCTCCCGGCTCCGGATCAGCCGGCCGATTCCTTGACGAAATTTCAGGAGGGCTTCCGGGAGAAAATAGGAAAGGAATGGGTCGCTCCCGTCCGCCTGCAATCGTTCCGCTCGCGCCTGCGCCAGCGGATGGTCCGGCGTTCCAAAGGGGAGCCGAGTGAGAATCACGCACGATAGTGCTTCTCCCGGGACGTCGACCCCTTGCCAGAAGCTGTCTGCCCCAAAGAGGACCGCGCCGGGAGAGGCTCGAAAGCGCTCCAGCAGCCGGTGTCGGTCGACGATCCCGTCTTGGACGAGAAGGGGGAAGCCCTTCTCCTCGAAGAAGGAGGCAAGCCGGGAGGCGAGGCGGAAGAGCATTCTTCGGTTCGTAAAAAGGACGAAAGCCGATCCGCGGCTTTGCGTTGTGAAATAGCGGATCCAAGCCTCCAGAGCCGCTTCGTAGGAGACGCTCTCCGACGGGTCGGGGATTCCGCTGGGGATGCAGACCTTCATCTGCCGCACGTAGTCGAAGGAGGAGTCGAGAACGAGGGTTCGCGGTTCGCGGAGGCCGAGTCTCTTTTGGAAGTGGTGAAAGCTTCCGCCGATGGTGAGCGTTGCGCTGGTGAAAACGAGGGCGCGTTCTCCTTGGTAGAGCAGCCGTTCGAGCAGCGGGGCGACGGACAGGGGAACCGCGGCGAGACGGGTTCCTTCGGGGGAACCGGAATCCTGAGCCTCGATCCAGTAGACGTGATCGGGAAGAGACTGCCCAAGGAAAGCCGAGAAGGCGGCTCGCAGGCCGAGGGTCTTTCGAGCGTGATCCTCCATCTCGCGCTTTAGGTCGCGATCTGCACTCTGTGCGGCTGTGTCCTGGATCGCCTCGGCGAGTTCCGCCAAGGGGGCGTCCAGGACGTTCGGCACAACATCCGCCCGGAGGATGCGGACTTCTCGACTCTGGGAGGCGCTTGCGGCGGCACGCAAGTTGTCGAACAGCAAGGCGAGAGCGCTGAGGGCTTCCTTGGACTTTCGGATCGAAGCGGCCGCGCGCAGAATGGAGAGAAGTCCGCGACCGGTTCGAGGATGGTAGAGCCTTTGCAGGAACGATCGCGTCTGTCCCTCCGAGAGGGAGAGGCCGAGATGCCGAGCGGCAACCGTCTCGACCTGATGGGCTTCGTCGAAGATTACGAAATCCTTGGCGAAGGAGAGATCTTCGCATGGGTCGGAACCGAGGCCGCCGGCCAAGAGAGAGAAGAAGAGGGCATGGTTGACGATTGTGAGGTCGGCCTCGGCGCTCTGGTCTCGGAGCCGCTGATAGAAGCAGCGCGGATTGTCCTGGCAGGTCCTCGCGGTGCAGAGCTGCGGTTCGGAGCAGAGTCGGCTCCAAAGGCCAGGCTCCGGGGGAGGATCGAGTTCCTCGCAGCAACCGGTCGAGGTTTCGAAGGACCAGCGGGCGATCCGATGGATCTCCTCGGTCTCTCGCAAAGCAAAAAGGTCTCCCCCATGGCGGAGCGCTTGGTCGATCCGTCGAGGACAAAAGTAGTTCCTCCTCCCTTTGAGAAGAACGACCCGGAACGAGTCGGATAGGGTGCGGAGGAGGAGGGGCAGATCTCGGCCAAAGAGTTGCGCTTGAAGGTTGAGCGTATGGGTGGAGACGACGCCGTGCTGACCCAGGTCGTGTGCGCAGCGAAGAGCGGGGAAAAGATAGGCGAGGCTCTTGCCGGTCCCCGTACCCGCTTCGACGGCTAAAACGCCCTTTTCCTCGAGTACCTGGGCCACCGCCCGCGCCATGCGCCCCTGTTGGGGTCGAAATTCAAAGTGACGCGCGGCGGAGAGAGGGCCGCGAGGCGAAAAGAACTCCTCTGCCTCATCGGCAGGGGAAAGATGCGAATCGGGCAGTGGACGGCGGCAGCCGCCGTTCTTTTCCGGATGGAAGGAGGAAGATGCTACTTCCATTGTAAGCGGAGGTCGGCCAACCGCTTTTCGAGGGCGGCGACGACCCGCCGTTCCTCTTCCTCTCCTTGCGCGGGAAAGGTTACGCTCCAACGGAGATGGGGACCGGCATCATCCCACGGAACGGTGGAGATCTGCCGCTCAGTGATCAGCCACTCCGCTGCCTTTTCGGCCGTCGGGAAGTGGATCGTCCCCTTTGCGGTCGTAGCGCAGCGGGGTGCGGGAGTGTAGAGAAAGAACGAGGCATTCGGCTTGCGTGCCGGGCAGCCCAATCGTTGGAGGGCTTCCGCCAGCAGGTCCATCCGGCGCGAGTATTTTTGTGCGATCCGCTGCGTAATCTCCGGGTGATCCAATCCGTAGGCGAACGCATGCTGGATCGCCAGAAACTGGCCCGAGTCGGTGTGGTCCTTCACGGAGGCATAGGCACGGATGAGCCTCGAATCGCCCGCGACGAAGCCGCATCGCCAGCCGGTCATGTTGAAGTTTTTGCTCGCTGAATGGAGCTCGAGTCCCACCTCCTTGGCTCCCGGCACGGAAAGGAAGCTCAAGGGCGAACCCGTGAAGACCAGGCCCGCGTAGGCAAAATCGTGAATGACGACGATCCGGTGGCGGTGAGCGAACGCGACGACCTGCTCGAAGAAAGCGGGAGTCGCCGTGGCGCCGGTGGGATTGTTCGGATAGTTCAGGACAAGCGCCTTGGTGCGCCGCAGCACGTCGGCGGGAACGGATTCGAGGTCGGGCAGAAAGGAATTGTTTTCCAGGAGAGGGAGGGGGAAGACCTGGCCTCCATAGTATTGAGCGTGTGTTCCGAAGACGGGGTAGCCCGGGATGGTCATCAGGACGACGTCGCCGGAGTCGATGAAGCAGGCGGGCAGAATGGAGAGGGCTGCCTTGGAGCCAATCGAATGGCAGATCTCTATCTCGGGGTCGGCGATCACCCCGCAAACCCGCTGGAGATACCGAGCGGCCGCTTCCTTGAGCTGCGGTCCACCGTTGTCGGCGTAGCCACGGTTTTCCGATTTCCGCGCTTCCTCAGCCAAGCGTTCGACGATTTCAACGGGAGCCATTTCGTCCGGCTCCCCCACGCCGAGATCGAGCAACTCGATCTCCGGATGCTTGTCGCGAGCCGCCCGTTTGGCCCGCTTGATCTTCTCAAACTTGTAGATTTCCGTCTCCTTGCCGAACCGGGGACCGCCGATCCGCTGAGCGAAAGAAGTGGCGGGAAAGTTTTCCATAGGCTTCTGGTGTCTCTGTCTGCTTGCTTTCTTTTACGGGGCGGGCGAAGCAAAGGCAATCACCGCTCGCATCCCTGTAGGTTAGATCTGCTGGTTGGGATTCTCGGGCTTGGGCTGCTACGCTCTGCGGGTGAAAATGCCATGACGACCGTCGCCCTGCTTCCCCCCCGGCTGCGAGCCTTTCGGCGTTGGTTCCTTGCGCCGGCAGCCCTCGTCTTGTTCTTCGCCGCCGGTCTTGCTTTCAGACGCTCGGCCTGCGCCCAGGATCTGCCGATCCAGATCGTTTGGGTTCGTCAATATTACACGCTCTTTCTGGCGAAGTCGCGCTCCGGACAGGGGCCCCTCCAGCCCTACGTGCGCTGCCTGGTCTATCTCCAATTCCGGAATTGGGGACCTCCGCAGCGCGTGCCAATGGGGCATGGCGAGCGGCCCGACTACCCGAATATCCGATTTCGGGTTTGGCGGAATCAGGTACCCATTCCTTTCCAAAGGAGGGTGATTCCCCATGTGGGAGGGATGGACTTATATGAAGTCCATTTTGCCGCGGGGGAAAGCGTTCGCGTCACCTACGACTATGTCGAGCAGGTCTTGCGTCATAATCCGGAGGAGAAGGTCGATGTCTTCGAGGATACCTGGGGATTTGAAGGCTATCGCCCGCCCCTGGAGGATTGGTGGATCGTCGTCGATCTTGGGAAGATGTATACGCAGTATCAAGCATCTCCGGGCTTCGGACAGAGTCCAGCGACGCCGGCGCTTTCGTATCAGACCTTCTTTAACCGGATCTTCCGGGTCTCCCCGCTTGGCTACCAGGGTCGGGGGACCGAGATCTGGTGGCGGTTTCGGGATGTGGGAGAGGAGAGGATGCATTCGTTCCCGAAGCTGCGGGTCGAATGGCAGGCTTGGTATCGGTGAGAAAGCTGGCCTGCCGATCTCCAAGCCGCAGGAGAACGCTTGTGTGTGATAGGCGGGTTAGCAGCCCGTCGTACTTAGAGTTAGCGCGAGAACTCCCCATGATGCGCCGGCAGTCCGATGCGGCACAGGGAACGATTGTCTCGGAACCTGTAAAGGCCAGGATAATGCGGCGGCCGGTCTGGCGCAGAGCGACC
>NZ_KB901875.1:1534192-1540955 GCF_000379365.1 Verrucomicrobium sp. 3C
TCGTCTTCCCTCACCCAATCCCGCATGTCCTCGGGCAAAAGCATTGGGGTCATCCGATCCACCATCACAAATCGCTCAGCCATGCCCTCTTTTACCATATTCCAGAGGGAAAAGGAAAGTCCGACAGGCTGCTAGCGCCAGAGCCGGTAGGCGGCGTAGAGAAGAAAAACCGCGAAAGCCCGTTTGGCATAGACCGCCGGGATCGCTTGAATGAAAAGGGATCCGAGGCCAGCACCCGCCGCCCCGGAGAGGGCGATCACCGCAAAGAGGTTCCAGTCGATCTGTTTGAGGCTCCAGTTCGTGAGGCTGCCCGCCAGGGCGATCGGCAGGATGAGGGCGAGCGAAGTTCCTACTGCGGTGTGATAGGGTACGGCAAAAGAGAGGATCAGGATCGGGACGAGGATCGAGCCTCCGCCGATTCCGAAGCAGCCGCTGGCAAAACCGGCAAGCAGGCCAACCAGAGTGAGAGCAAGAAGGTGCATGATGATGAGATAGAGGGCTGGCTGGCGCGGGTCGAGCCTGGCGAGCCGCTTTTTGTCGTCGGCTCGACGGGGGTTGGAAAAACCGAACTGGCGCACGCGGTCGCGGAGAGGTGTGGGGCCTGGATCCTCTCCATGGATTCGATGCAGGTCTATCGGGGTCTGGATCGAGGGACGGCAAAACCTTCCCGGGAGGAGCGGATTCGCTTTTCCTATGGAGGGGTGGATCTGGTGGACTGGCGCGAGCCCTTTTCAGTGGCTCAGTATCGGGATCACGCCGGCTCTTTTTTGAATGCCTGCCTGGGACAGGGGCGCCCCGCGATCGTCGTGGGAGGGACCGGGCTCTACTACCGGAGCATGGTGCAAGGTCTCTGCGAGGCTCCTCCGGGAAACGCCGCGCTTCGGCAGAAACTGGAGGCGCTCTCCACCGCCGAACTTGGGAAGCGACTCGAAGCAATCGATCCCAAAGCGGCCGCGCGCATCGACCTACGCAACCCCAGACGCCTGATTCGAGCGATCGAGGTCAAGGAAACGACTGGAATCTCTCTCCTGGATTGGCAGAAAGAGACGACACGACCCTTGCTGGCGCGTCATCGCACGATCTGGGTGGAGAGGCCGGTCGAAGCGTTGAGGCGCCGGGTCGCCGAGCGTGTCCGGAAGATGCTGGCTTCCGGGTGGCTCGAGGAGGTGGCCGACCGGCTGCGCGAAGGGGGGCTGGAAAGCCTCTCCCGTTGCCCTGCGATCGGTTATGCCCCGATCGCGCAATTCCTGGTTCGGGGAGGGAGCCGGGCGATGCTGGAGGAAACCATTGCTCGGGACACCTTTCGGTACGCACGGAAGCAGTTGACTTGGTTTCGGAAAGAGGCTACGATTCGCTTTCATCTGGTAATTGAAGAGCATGGTCCTCTTCCCTGCCGTCACTAGTCTGCATATCTCACAAGCGTTCTCCTGCGGCTTGCGAAGTGGGACCGGCTGTTGTGTTGGGGCTGGGTTTTCCCTCCTCGCAGTATGTCGTCCTGCAGCTTCGGGGGAAAACCGGCGCTCCGCCCTGTATCCAGGTCCATTCGTCGCGATTCGGGTAAGAACTTTGTGAGATATGCAGGCTCCTAGGGTAAATCGTTTCCCAATTAGCAAGGTCGCTTTTCTTGCTGGATGAGAACCCTAGGCCATCCCGCAGAGAAAACGCTCCTTGTTGGGATCGAGTTGCCGAACCAGCAGGAGCCGGGAGTTACGGAATCACTCGAAGAACTGGGAGAGCTTGTCCGAAGCGCGGGAGCGGCGGTCGCCTCTCATGCCGTTCAGCGGCTTCCGACACCGACGGCTCCATTCTATATCGGGCGCGGCAAAGCGGAGGAACTTTCCGAGCAATGCCAGGAAGGCGGGATCCACTCGGTCATTTTCGACGACGAGTTAACCCCGGCCCAAAGCCGCAATTTATCGAACGTATTTTCTCGGAAGGTCTTGGACCGGACTCAGCTGATTCTCGATATTTTTGCGCAGCGAGCCAAGACGCGGGAGGGGAAGATTCAAATCGAGCTTGCTCAACTCCTCTACTTGCTCCCGAGGCTCACCAGGCTTTGGAGCCACCTTTCACGGCAAACCGGAGGAATCGGCACCCGGGGTCCCGGAGAAACTCAGCTGGAGGTCGACAGGCGTCGAGTCCAGCAGCGGATCGCGCGCTTGCACCGCGACCTGGAGGCGGTTCGGCGCTCCCGGGCGGTGCAACGGGAAGGAAGACACCGATGCTCCTGGCCGACTCTCTGCTTGGTCGGGTACACCAATTCCGGGAAATCGACGCTGTTCAATCGGTTGACCCAGTCGGAAGTATTGGTCCAGGATAAGCTCTTCGCGACGCTCGATCCGACGATCCGGCTGTTGCAGCTGAAAGGAAAGCAGCGGGCCTTCCTGGCCGATACGGTTGGCTTCATCCGAAAGCTACCGCACGACTTGATCGATTCCTTCCGGGCCACTTTGGAAGAGGTGAAGGAAGCCGACCTTCTCATCCATCTTGTTGACGTGTCCGATCCCAAGGCCGAGGAGCGGATCGCGGACGTGCGGCGGGTCTTGGATGAACTCGACGTGCTTGGGAAGCCTTCGCTCCTCGTGTGGAACAAGATCGATCGCTTGCATGGTCCCGCGCCACTCCATCGCCTGTTACTGCGGTATCCGGGAAGCATCGGGGTGTCGGCCCGGGATGGGGCCGGGATCGAGGAGCTTCTGTCGCGGATCGAAAGCTGGTCGCGCGGGAGGGCTCTCCTTTTTCGTTTGCGCTTTCCGGTCGAGCGCGGCGATCTGCTGGCGCGTCTCCATCGCGAGGGCGAGCCCGTAGAGGTTCGCTACCGCCCCGATGGGGTCTACGTGCACGCTTGGATTCCCCCTTTCTTGCAAGCATCGCTTGCTCCCTTTATCCTCGTCGAGCGTGGCTCGGCGGATTCGCGAGATGCTCCCGGCGGAACGTCCGCTGGAGAGAATGGCGACGGACGGTCCGAATGGGCTGAAAGATTCGGAGTTGCTGGCGATTCTTCTCGGAATCGGTAGGAGCGGCCTTTCGGCCGTCGGCCTCGGCGAAGAGCTCATCACGAGTTTCGGCGGCCTGCAAGCATTGGGGAGGGCTTCGGCGGCCGAGCTTGCTCAGTGCAAGGGGGTGGGGCAAACCAAAGCCGCACGCCTGGTGGCCGCCTTCGTGTTGGGTACCCGTTTGGCTCAGGAGGATCTCCTGGGAAGGCGCATCGCGTCTCCGAAGGATGCGGTGGAGTTTCTGGGACCGAGGATGCGTCTTCTGCCGGTCGAGGAAATTACCCGAGGGACTCTCAACGAGAGTCTGTATCATCCCCGCGAGGCTTTCCGCGCCGGGATTGCACACAAAGCCCATTCGGTCCTTTTCGCCCACAATCATCCTTCCGGAGACCCCACGCCCTCGGCGGACGACATGGCCATCAGCCGCGAAATGAAGCGGGCCGGGGAAATCCTCGGGATCGAGGTGGTCGACCACCTGATTCTCGGGGAGTCGCGCAAGGGAGTAGTGCTCTATTACAGCTTTCGGGAACGAGGGGAAGGATGATTCATTCGACAGCGATGGTCAGCCCCAAAGCCGATCTCGGCCGGGAGGTGCGGGTAGGCCCCGGGGCGGTGATCGAAGCGGAGGCGATTGTCGGAGACCGTTGCGAGATTCGAGCTCATGCGGTCGTTGCCGCGGGAACGTGCATCGGACCGGGAAACCAGGTCGGTTATGCGGCGGTCATTGGAGCCGAGCCGCAGGATCTCTCCTGGGATGGAGCCCCTTCCCGCGTGGTGATCGGAGAGGGAAACGTGATCCGGGAGCACGTCACCATCCATCGGGGGGCTAAGCCGGAGAGCGAGACGCGGATCGGAGACGGCAACTATCTGATGGTTGGGTGTCACGTCGGGCACAACTGCCTTGTGGGGAACCGGACGATCCTCGTCAACCACGTGCTGCTGGCCGGATATGTTCGGGTAGGAGATCGAGCCTTTTTAGGGGGTGGCTCCGTCTTCCATCAGCACGTGCGCATCGGAGAGCTGGCGATGGTGCGGGGAGGGATCCGGATCGGCATGGATATTCCTCCGTTTTTGATGGCCGTCGACGAAAACGAGGTCGCCGGCGTCAACCGGGTCGGATTGCGCAGGGCAGGCTTTTCCGAAGCGACACGCCGACAGATCGAGGCCGCCTACTGCATCCTCTACGAAAGCGGACGCAACGTGTCGCAGGCCCTGCAGGAGATGGAGAGGCGCTGGCTGAGTGGAGAAGTGCGACGCATGATCGATTTCATTCGGGCTTCGCGTCGGGGCATCTGCTCCCCGAACCGTGCGCGAAGAGGGGCGGGGCAGGCAAAGCAGGCGAGGGATCCGAACGTCTCCGGCGGCTAACGGAGACATGCAGGTTAATCGGCAGCCTTTCCGACTTCCTTGGAAAGGGCGGCGACCGTCGCGGGATCTTCCAGGGTCGTCGTGTCACCCTCGATTTGGCCGCTGCGTACCAGTTCCTTGAGAAGGCGGCGCAAGATCTTGCCGCTGCGGGTCTTTGGAAGGGTGGCAGTGAAGAGAATCTCCTTGGGACGTGCGATGGCGCCGATTTCCTGGGCGACGTGGCGACGGAGTTCGTTTTTGAGCTCCTCCGACCCCGCTTCCCCTTGTCGGAGGGTGACAAAGGCGACGAGCGCCTCGCCTTTGTCCGGATCGGGTTCGCCAACCACTGCCGCTTCCGCGACCTTGGAGTGGCTCACCAGCGCGCTTTCCACCTCGGCGGTGCCGATGCGATGTCCGGAGACATTGAGGACGTCGTCGATCCGGCCCGTGATCCAGAAGTAACCGTCTTCGTCCTGGCGGGCGCCGTCTCCTGTGAGATAAACGCCGGGAACCTCGCTCCAATAGGTGTTTCGGAGTGCCTCTGGGCTGCCGTAGATGTCCCGAAGCATCGAGGGCCACGGACGGCGAATCACCAGCCTCCCGTGCGTGCCCGAGGGAACAGGGTTCCCCTGATCGTCGACAATGGCGGGATCGACCCCGAAGAAGGGAAGAGTCGCCGAACCCGGCTTGCAGGGAGTCGCTCCAGGACAGGGAGCGATCATCACCGATCCTGTTTCGGTTTGCCACCATGTATCGACGACAGGGCAGCGGCCTCGCCCGATCTTCTGGTGATACCAGAGCCAACCCTCCGGGTTGATCGGCTCGCCGACCGAGCCGAGCAGGCGTAGGGAGGAGAGATCCCAGGGCTCTACCCACCGTTCGCCCATCCGCATGAAGTACCGGATGGCGGTCGGCGCGGTGTAGAGGATGTTGATTCGGTAACGCTCGATCATCCGCCAAAAGCGATCTGGTTGCGGAAAATCGGGTGAGCCTTCGTAGAGAAAGACCGAAGCCCCCAGCGCCAGGGGACCATAGACCACATAGCTGTGGCCGGTCACCCAACCGACGTCGGCCGTGCACCAGAAGAGATCCTCGTCCTTGAGGTCGAAGAGGTACTTGGTGGAAAGAGCACAACCCAGCAGATAGCCGCCGGTGGTATGAAGGATGCCTTTGGGTTTCCCGGTCGTCCCGCTGGTGTAGAGGATGTAGAGCGGATGCTCGCTGTCCAGGGGCTTGGCCTCTGAGCGGGCATCGACCTGCTTGAGCTCTTTATCAACCCAGCAGTCGCGTCCCGCCCGCATTGGGACGCGCTCCCCTGTCCTGCGGACGACCAGGACCCGCTCCACCCCTGAGGGGGCCTCCAAGGCGTCGTTGACCCGCTCTTTGAGCGGAACAATCTTCCCCTTCCGGTACCCCCCGTCGGCGGTGATCACGATCTTCGCTCCGCAATCGAGGATGCGATCTCGAATCGACTTGGCGCTGAATCCGCCGAAGACTACGCTATGCACAGCGCCAAGGCGCGCGCAGGCGAGCATGGCGATCACCGCTTCCGGAATCATCGGCAGGTAGATCACGACCCGATCCCCGTCGACCACTCCGCTCCGGGAGAGCAGGTTTGCCCACCGGCAGACTTCCCAGTGGAGCTGTCGGTAGGTAAGCGTCCTTACCTCTCCAGGCTCTCCTTCCCAAACGATGGCTGCCTTGTGGCATCGGGGTCCGGCCAGATGACGATCGAGGCAGTTATAGCTGGCATTGAGTTGTCCGCCGACAAACCAGCGAGCATGGGGCAGGTCCCAGGCCAAAAGCTCCTTCCAGGGCTCCTTCCAGTCCAGCTCCGCCGACATTCGCCTCCAAAAGGTCATGGGAGACTCGAGCGACTCCCGGTAGAGCCGGCGATAGTCCTCTAAGCTGCCAAGGTGCGCCCGGGCTGAAAATTCGTGAGGCGGTGGGAAAGCGGGGCACTTTTCTGCGGAGGGAACGGGTGTCCCAGAGTCGGTGCTAGCGGTCGTTGCGTTCATGGTCCCACCGATTGCGTGGCGGCAAGCCTCGTCTGGCGACGAAAGGCGACGACAGGATAGGAGTCAGCCGACCCGAAAGCAAGCAGGGACCGACAAGCGACTGCTAGCCGCCCAGGGTCTTTTTTTATGAACGGCCAAGTGATTCTGCGCCAGGGAGGGAAAGAAAGGCTAGACATGAGGCGACTTTTTCGATGCCATAGGCTCGATGGAACAGCTTTTCCATTTAAGAGCCGATGGGGCAAGGGATTGCGGACTGGAAGTTTCGATTGCCAGTTCTCCGGAAGAAATCGAATGGTTCGATGGGCAGTTGAAGGAGCGCCACTATCTGGGGGCGGGGCGATCGGTGGGCGACTATTTACGCCAGGTCATTGCCCAAGGTGGGCAGGCGGTGGCGCTGCTGGC
>NZ_KB901875.1:1541055-1541389 GCF_000379365.1 Verrucomicrobium sp. 3C
GCTCCCGTCAGCCCAACCTGCTGGCCAACTTGGCGCTCATCCGTAACGCCCTCCTCTGGCTCCTCTCCGAACGCCTCGGCGAACAATCCCTCCCGCAGTTCCGCGAACGACTCCCCTCCAGTCCCAAACAATGTCTGGCCATCCCTGCCGCCGCATGAACTCCAAAACAAAAGACCCTGGCTAGCCGCCATTTCGCGTGCGCCGTGAAAAGGGTGCATCGCCCAGTGGGGAGGGAGTGATCTCCACCCGGCAACTATTGCTCCAGCCGGAAGCACTCGGAGCGGCTACTGGTGGTAACGCCAGCGGTCGAAGCCTCTGGGGGAAAAGGCCCGGG
>NZ_KB901875.1:1541489-1600971 GCF_000379365.1 Verrucomicrobium sp. 3C
CGGTTTTCCACCGGAGCTGTATGAGGACATACTGCAAGGATGGAAAACCAAGCGAGAGCGAAGCAGACAAGCCCATTGTGCAAGCCGCAGGAGAAAGCTTGTGAGAAATGGCGGCTAAAGTAAATGGGCCGTTCTACTTTAGCTCACCGGCCATCATCTTGCGAATGCGCTGGATGTGGCGGCCGCCTTCGAAGGGAGTCTCGAGGAAGATCGGAACGATCTTGAGCGCTGTCTCCTCGGAGACGAGACGCTCTCCGATGGAAATGACGTTCGCATCGTTGTGCGCGCGGCCGAGGCGGGTCGACTCCTCGTTGAAGCAGTACGCGCAGCGGACGCCCCGGACCTTGTTGGCGACCATAGCCTCGCCGTTTCCCGAACCTCCCAGGACGATGCCGCGATCCGCTTTGCCCTCTGCAACGAGCACGGCCGGCGGGCGAACGTAGTCGGGATAGTCGACGGGCTCGGGCGATCCGGTGCCGCAGTCGATCACCTCGTGGCCAAGGTTCTTCAGGTACTCCTTGATCCTTTCCTTGTAGGTAAAACCGGCGTGATCCGACCCGATGGCGATTTTCATGAAGATGATTCTCTCTCTTTCTATGTTTCTATAGGCGTTGGCTTTCGCGTTTTAGCCGTTTAGCTGTGTCTCAAGCTGGGTGATCTCATCGCGAAGCAGGGCGGCCTCCTCGTATCGCTCCTCCGTGACCGCTTTGCGCAGGGTCTCGTGCAGATCCTCCAAGCGCCTCTGGTAAAATTGATGGCGCAAAAACTTGGCGGGCATCTTGCCCTTGTGGATGACGCCCTTGTGCATGTCTCGAAGCATCGAGTCGACGATTTCCGAGAAGACCTCGTAGCAATATGGGCAACCGAGTCGCCCGGTCTTTTTGAAATCCGACTGCGTAAAGCCACACTGAGGGCAGGTTAGCTCATTTTTGGTGACGAGACGTTCTTCATCCTGTGAGTTGCCCAATAGCATATCCGCAAGCGAGAAGACGGAAGGATCCGATACGCCCTTTTCCTTGGCGCACTTCTCGCAAAGATGTACCTTCTGAACCTTGCCTCCGACGATCTGCGTTAGATGCACGGTCGCCGGTTCTTCGCAGAAATGGCACTTCATTGCTGCTGTTCTGCTTCGGCCGCCACTGGCCTCGCTGAGCTAAAAATAAGGGGGCCGGTGCTTCGGGTCAAGGCGCGAAAGCGCAGCAAGAGCCTTTGCGTCAGAGAACCCGGTTTCCCCGTAGCGATCGAGATTCCATCGATCTCGATCACGGGGACGATTTCCGCCGCTGTGCCAGTTACGAATACTTCATCGGCGACCAAGAGGTCGTAGCGGGTCATATTCCGTTCTACGGCATGGATTCCCTCTTCCCGCGCGAGCCGGAGAATCTCTCGTCGGGTGATTCCCGGCAGCACGCCGGCGGAAACAGGAGGGGTCGCGAGCTCGCCATGCTTGAACGCGAAAATATTGTCACCGGAACATTCCGCCACGCAACCTTGCTCGTTGAGGAGTAGCGACTCATCGGAGGCGGAGGCGCTCGCTTCCATCTTGGCCAAAATGTTGTTGAGGTAATTGAGAGATTTGATCGCCGGCTCCAGCGCTTCGGAGGAGACCCGTCTGATCGCTGCGGTATGGAGCCGGAGTCCTCGTTCGTACACAGAGGGGGGATAAAGGCGAATGGCGTCCGCAATGATAAAAAGCGTCGGCTTGGGGCAGGATGCCGGGTTTAACCCGAGATCGCCCTTGCCCCGGGTGACCACGAGGCGAACGTAACCATCCCAGAGGGAATTGATTCGACAGCATTCCAAGACCGCGTTCGTGAGCTCTTCCAAGGTCAGCGGAATGGTCAGGCGAATCGCCTTGGCCGAATCGAAGAGGCGCTCCAGGTGTTCCTCGAGGCGGAAGACACGCCCTCCGTAGGCTCGGATCCCCTCAAAAACCCCATCTCCGTAAAGCAGACCGTGATCGAACACGGACACCTTGGCGTCCGCTTCGGCGACGAATTCGCCATTCAAAAAAATCTTCTTTTCTCGTTGTTCCTTCATCGACATTACTCGTCGCTCGGGTCCGTTCTGCGTCCGCGCGGGCGCGAAAGGGTTCTTTCCCGATCCAGCCCAGAGAAGCAAGCTCTGAATCTCGTCCGCTTACGAAAACCTTTTCGATTCCCGTTCGCGTCGCGATTCCGAAGTGACTGTCGGAGAATCGGGTCTCGAAGGGGAGGGATGGAACGGACGGCCCGCGTGCTCGAGTTTTCCTCCGGTCAAGACCAACTGCCGATCTCCTCTCTGGGCCAACCGTGGATCGTGGGTTGCCAGAACCAAGGTCTTGCCTCGGCTCTTATGGAGACTCAGGAGGAGATCAATGACCTCCATGCCGGTTTCCTCGTCCAAGTTTCCTGTCGGCTCGTCGGCGATCAGAATTTCCGGATCGTTCCGGAGCGCACGTGCGATGGCCACGCGCTGCTGCTCACCCCCCGAAAGCTCCGAGGGGCGATGATGCGATCGATGGATCATGCCGACGGCTTTCAAAAGTTCCCATCCCGGTTTTGCGTCTCGCTGCCCGAAGAGCATGGCCGGAAGGTTCACATTTTCCAAGGCCGTGAGTTCGGGTAGCAGGTGGTAGGCCTGGAAGACCAGGCCGATGGCCTGCCCGCGCCATACCGCAAGCTGCTTGCGGGAGAAGCGGGAGATGTCCTGATTCCGATAGAGAACCTGCCCGGAATCAGGATTTTCGAGCCCCGCGAGGAGATGCAGCAGCGTCGTCTTCCCCGATCCGGATACCCCCTGAATGGTGTAGCAGAGCCCTTCGCGGAAGACCATGTCGATCCCCGTCAGCACCAAAACGGCAGTGGATCCTGCGCGGAAGCTCTTCTGGAGACGTTCTGCCGTGAGGACAGGAGCGCGCTCGGCTTTCTCGCGGCTCTCCGTCTCATTCATAGCGCAACGCGGTTGCCGGCACCAGTCTGGCGGCATTCCATGCGGGAATCCATGCCGCGCAGATGCAGAGGAGGACTGCACTAGCGGCGATCCCTGCGATCTGTGACGGATCGATGACGACCGGAATCGTAGCAAAGTGATAGACATCCGCCGAAAAGAGATCGATTCCGAGCGTTCGTCCGATGAGACTGCGCAGCACGTTCAAATATCGCAGGGCCAACGCGGCGAGAATCAACCCTGCCGCCGTTCCCAAGAGTCCGACGATCAGTCCGTGAAAGATGAAGATCCCAAGCACTTGACCGTCCGTTGCTCCCAGAGCCTTGAGAAGTCCGATCTCCCGACGCTTCTGCGCGGTGATCGTGATGAGAGTACTACAGAGCCCAAAGGCGGCAACCAGGATGATGAAGAAAAGGATCACCGCCATGGTTACCTTTTCGACGGCGATCGCCGTGAACAGGGATCGGTTTTGATCCATCCAGGTAATCGCTTCCATGGGCGGCGGAAAGGAAGTATTGAGCCGGGCCTTGATGCGATCGGCGTCCATCGGGTTCTGGACGCGCAAGGCGATTCCATGAACCCCATGGCCGAGATTGTAGAGATATTGGGCATTCTGGAGAGAGGTCAGAAAAAAGGTGGAATCATATTCGAAGAGGCCCGTCCGAAAGATTCCGGAAATCTCCAGTTCCGTTGGCAACGGAATCGCCTTTTTTCCGAAATTGGCCGAGTCGCGCAGCACCTGAAGATGTCGAGGAGCATAGATCACGACCTTGTCTCCCACGGTGGCTCCATTGCGTTTGGCCCACTCATCCCCGACGAGAACGGTATCCGCCCGCAGGTTGTATTTGCCGGCAACAAGATATCGGCGCAGCGGAATCACAGCGAGTTCGGCCTGAGGATCGATCCCGCGAAGGATCGGGGTCGTGATCCGGTCGGCATACTCGGCAAGGACCGGGCCGCTCACGAATGGCGCCGCGCCCTTGACACCGGGCTCTTTGAGCAGTCGGGAGACCTCCTGATCGGGATGGTGGAGCACGTCGCCGTTGGAAACCACGAGGTGGGCATTGAAACCGATGATCTTTTCCTGCAGCTCGCGTTCGAAGCCCGCCATCACGGCCAAAACGACAACCAGGACAAGAACTCCCAGGGTGACGCCGAGCAACGACAGGAGAGTGATGACGGAAACAAAGCTCCTCCTGGGACGCAGGTAACGCAGCGCCAGGAAGCCGGGGAGGGAACGAGGCATCGTGCCCGTGGGTGCTTCCGAAGGAGCAGCGGGACGGTTCATGAGGGGCGCTGGTCGAAGGAGAGCCTCCGTTGCGAGGCCTCCAGTAAAAGGTTCTTCACGGCGGAGGAGGTTCCGCCTTCGAGACTCTCTTTCGCTTCCTCCAGGTAGGTCAGGAAGGAACGGAGAGCGAGCAGGATGTTCTCGCGATTCGCCAGAAGGATTTCGTTCCACATCTCGGGCGACGCGGCGGCGATACGCGTCACGTCGCGAAACCCCGGTCCTGCGACCTCCAGAGCCTCGTTGTCCACCGAGCATACCAGGGCTGCCGCCAACAGGTGCGGCAGATGGCTCACTGCGGCAACCCGGCGGTCGTGCTCGGAGGCCGTGAGATGGACGATGCGGCACCCCAAGGCGAGCCAGAACGTTTCGACCAAGGAGAGCGCCTCTCCCTCGGCCTTCTCTGGGGGGGTGAGAATCGCGACCGCACCCTCGAAGAGATCGGGTCGGGCAAAAGCGAACCCCGAACGCTCCCCACCGCTCATCGGATGGCTGCCCACCCAGCGAGCCCGTCCTTCCAGGTTCCTCCGCAGAAGCCGCATGGCCGGCAGCTTGACGCTGGACGTGTCGGTCACGACAACCTTCGGGTCGAGGGCAACCTGAATCGTGCGAAGGATGGAATCCATGGCGGCCAGGGGCAGGGCAACGACGACGAACGCCGCCTCTCGGACCGCCTCGGCGGGGTCATCCGTCACTAGGTCGGCGATTCCCGCCGACATCACCGCTTGCTTTTCCGGGCCTCGGCTGTAGAGCGCGAGTTCCCGGCAGAGAGCATGCCGTCGCGCAGCAAGAGCGACCGAGCCGCCGATCAGGCCGCTACCGAGGACGGCTAGGCGCGAAAGCGGAAAAGGACGGCTCATCGTGCTGCGGAACCCCGCGCTGGGTCAGTCTCCCGTAGAGTGGCGGGAAAGACCTCCAGAAAACGCGTCGTCTGCTCTGGGGTGCCGATGCTGATCCGCACCCACTCCGTCAACCCATAGCTGCGCAGTGGACGCACAATCCACCCATGACGAAGCAGGCTGTGAAAGAGGGCCTCCCCATCGCCGACCTGAACCATGACGAAGTTGGCGGCGGAAGAAACAAACCTCAGACCCAGGCGAGCAAACGATTCCTCTAGGCGAATGCGGCCTTCCCGGACGATTCGGCGGGTGTTTTCGCAATGCTCCTGATCTTCCAGCGCGGCCACGGCCGCGGCTTGCGCCAGCGAATTGGTGTTGAAGGGCTGGCGGGCGCGCTGCAGCAAGGAAGCGATGGGGACAGGGGCGATGGCATAGCCGATGCGGAGGCCGGCCAAGCCGTACATCTTGGAGAACGTGCGCAGCAGCACGACATTTTTTCCGTCCCGCACCCACGTGACGCTCGGAGGCGGATCGTCGAGAAAATCGATATAGGCCTCGTCGAGGGCCACGATGGCATGAGCCGGGGCGGCGCGAACGAACTCCTCAAGCTCCGGATTCGGAATGCGAGTCCCCGTTGGATTGTTCGGGCTCGTCAAAAAGATCAATCGCGTGTTCGGACCGATGGCCTTCCTCATGGCGGTCAGGTCGTGGCAGAACCCGGGATCGGGCGTTTCGCGGCAAGGGGCGTCAAAGAGTTGAGCCATCAGCCGATAGACGGCAAAAGCGTGGCGAGAGCAGAGGGCTTCGTGGGTTCTTGGCAGCACGAACACGTGGAAAAGAAGCTCGATGATTTCATTGGATCCGTTGCCCAGGACGATGTTTTCCGCCGAGAGGCCGTGGTGGCGCGCAATGGCGTCGCGGAGGAGCCGTCCGGCTCCGTCCGGATAGAGGTGGATGTGTGGCAACGCCTCTTGGATCGCCCGGAGGGCTTTTGGAGAGGGGCCGAGGGGATTTTCGTTCGAGGCGAGCTTGCAAATCTGATCCGGTGGAAAACCTTGCTCCCGGGCAAGCTCCTCGATCGGCTTGCCGGGTTCATAGGGAGTCAGCGAAAGGATTCCCGGGTTGACGATGTCTTCGAGGGTGGTCACGGATCGTTTGCTGCCTCGCCCAAGCTAAAGGTTTGCCTGACGTCCTGCAAGCCGTTCGGTGCTTCCGTCCGCTGAGCCCTTGCTCTTTGCAGCGACGCTTCCCGCGGGGTTCCGGACGATGGGTCTCCGGCGAGTTCTTCCAGCAGAAGAAGTACACGTTTCTCGATCTTGGAGAGTGCGAGCAGAGCGGGCATTCGGTCGACGTCGTCGATGTCCCAAAAACAGATTCGGTCCAGCCACTGGGGATAGAGGCGGGCGATCATCGGGCGGTGTTCCCTTTCCTGGAGCGCAATGACGCGGCCCGCTTGAGCGAGGTCTGCTTCCAACAGGCGGAGCGGCGATGGACCCGTGTGGTCAAGCGGGATGCCGAGTTCTTCCAGTCGGGAGCGGGCAAACGGAGAGATCGGAAAGGGAGCGGGTCCTACGGCAAGGCCTCGGGAAGAGGCTCGCCACGGCAGTTCCCAGGCAGACGAATGAAAGTTGAAGACCGCTTCCGCGAAGCGGCTTCGGTAATAGTTGCCTGTGCAGAGGAAGAGAAGGCTTTCGTACATCGACCCTTGAGCACCGTAGCAGCAAAAAAGGCTTTCGCGAAATCAAAGAGGCGTATGGATCGAAGCGGACCTTTTTGCTTGCTGCGCAGACCGTCCTCGTTAGATTGACGGGTATGCGGCAGACGCAAGAACTCAGCTACAACTCGAAGATCGAGGGGGACGTCGTGCTTACGACCGTGGATTCCGCCATCAATTGGATGCGGAAGAACTCGATCTGGCCGATGCCGATGGGCCTCGCCTGCTGTGCGATCGAGCTCATGGCCGCTTCATGCGCGCGCTTCGACATTGCCCGTTTCGGAGCGGAGGTGATGCGCTTTTCTCCGCGGCAGGCGGATCTCATGGTCGTGGCAGGGACCGTAACGTACAAGATGGCGTACGCGGTAAAACGAATTTACGATCAAATGCCGGAGCCTAAGTGGGTGATTGCCATGGGGGCCTGCGCTTCGAGTGGAGGGATGTATCGAAGCTACGCTGTTCTTCAGGGGATTGATCGACTCCTTCCCGTCGACGTCTACATTTCCGGTTGTCCCCCGCGGCCAGAGGCGTTTGTGGACGGGCTCCTGCGCATCCAAGCCAAGATCGATGGCGAACCCGCTCTGCGTCGCCTGAAGCAGGTGGCCTGAAGAAGGCTGCGGGTGGATCGACCAAAGAGGGAAGCAAGCAGTTCAGAATCCAGATCATGACGAATGCGGAAGCGGTAGAGAGGCTTCGGGCAGAGCTAGGGGCGAGGATTCAGGGGGTCGACGAGTTTCGCGGCGAGACGACGGTGCGGATCGAGCTTTCCGCGATTGAGGAGGCAGCCAAGCTTCTCAAGAAGGCGGGCTATCGGACGCTCGTCGATCTCACGCCGATCGACCATTGGGGAGAAGAGCCCCGGTTTGAAATGATCTACCACTTTTTTGCGCTGGACTCCGGGATGTTTCTTCGCCTGAAGGGGCGTGTCGGCGGAGAGGAGCCGCTGGTCCCGTCGCTCAGCGCGGTCTATGGCACGGCAAATTGGCAAGAGCGGGAGGCCTTTGACATGATGGGTGTCCGGTTTTCTGGACATCCCGACCTCCGCCGCATCCTGATGTGGGAAGAATATCCCTTTTTCCCGCTGCGCAAAGACTTCCCGCTCGAAGGGCAGGCAAGCGATGCCGGCGGAGTGGCTTTCTCCCGTCCTGCTCCGATGGACGGTGGTCCCTTTGTGACGCAACCTGCCGAGGAGAGTGGGAGGCGAGAGCCTCGTGCCCATCCCGCGGACGGACTGCAAGAGGAAAACCTATGACTGGGCCCACCGAACTCCTGACTCAGAGGGTTCCCCTCTCCACCGAGGATCTTTCAGACGCTCCAGCCGGGGAACGGCTCATTCTAAACCTTGGGCCTTCTCATCCCAGCACTCACGGGGTGCTGCAGATCCTCCTCGAGTTGGATGGAGAGACCGTAGTGAAAGCGGATCCGGTGATTGGGTATTTGCATCGCGGCGACGAAAAGATCGCGGAGAACATGCAATACAATCAGTTCATCCCCTACACTGATCGCCTCGACTACCTGGCTCCACTGGCAAACAACGTTGCCTATGCCTGCGCGGTCGAAAAGCTGATGGGTTGGACGGTTCCGCCGCGCTGTCAGGCGATCCGGGTCATCTGCTGCGAACTGGCTCGAATTTCCTCCCATCTCCTTGGGTTGGGGGCCTTCGCTATGGACTGCGGGGCGATTTCTGTCTTTCTCTACATCTTTACCGAGCGGGAAAAGATCTATTCGTTGATTGAGGAGTTGACCGGTGCTCGATTCACCACGACCTATACCCGCGTCGGCGGCGTTGCTCGGGATCTGCCTGCCGGCTGGGTGGATCGGGCGAAGGCCTTCGTGGATCAATTTGGCGCACAGATCGACGAGGTCGACAAGCTGCTCTGCCGTAACCGTATTTTCGTAGATCGGACAAAAGAGGTCGGCATCATCCCACCGGACGTCGCAGTGGATTATGGGCTGAGCGGTCCGAACCTTCGGGGCTCCGGAGTGGAGTTCGATTTGCGCAAGAAGACCCCTTACCTCCGCTATGAACAATATGACTTTGATGTAGTCCTCGGCAGTGCGGGTGACTGTTATGATCGCTTTGTCGCCCGGGTAGAGGAGATGCGCCAGAGCCGGCGGATCCTGCAGCAGGCGCTAGCCCGGATCCCGAAGGGGCCGGTTTGCGTCGACGACGTTCGGAGCTACGATCCGCCGAAGGCGGCCGTCCTCACCAAGATGGAGGAGTTGATTCAGCATTTCATGATCGTGACCGAAGGGATCACCGCCCCACCTGGAGAGGTCTACTTCGGGGCCGAAAACCCGAAGGGCGAGCTTGGGTTTTACATCCTCAGCAAGGGAGGTGGGGTGCCTCACCGACTGAAGATTCGTGCGCCGAGCTTCATGAGCCTGAGCATCCTGCCCAAACTGCTTCCCGGACATCTCATCGCGGATGTGGTGGCCATTCTTGGCAGTCTCGATTTCGTCATGGGCGAGTGCGATCGATAATGCGGGAGGACGAGTTGGCATGGTAGGACCCGAACAACCCCTGCTTCCTGGGACGGAGGCTCCGGGAGCCAAATTCGAGCGGAAGGCGGACGAGATCATCCGGCAGTATCCGGTTTCTCGACGGAGTGCGGCTCTGCCGCTTCTTCACCACTGGCAGGAAGAGTTTGGTTTTGTGAGTCAGAGGGCGGTCGAATGGATTGCGGAGAAGCTGGAGTTGAAGCCAATCCATCTTTTGGAGTTGGTCACTTTTTATCCGATGCTTCGTGTGCGGCCCGGTGGAAAAATCAATTTCAAGGTCTGTCGCACCCTTTCCTGTGCTCTCGCCGGAAGTCACGATCTCTTTGCTGAGATCCGGGAAAGGTGCGGAGCGACCGCCTCCGCTGGTCACGGGATGTACGTGAGTCCGGATGGGGCTTATTCCGTGGAATTCGTGGAGTGTCTCGCGGCCTGTGGGAGCGCTCCCGCGATGATGGTGGGAGAAGAAGAGTTCGAGCGGGCCACGATCGATACCGTCGAGAGGGTTTTGACCAAGAGTAAAGCTCGCCGCGCCACGGGCGGCATGCGGAAAGATTGAAATGACCAAAGTCGGAGCAGCAAACGACCGGTTAGCCGAGCATCGGATCATTCTCCGTTTCGTGGATGAGCCGGATTATACCACCGACATCGATTGTTACCTGCGGCATGGGGGCTACGAGCAATTGCGTAAGGCTCTCTCGATGGACCCAGCGGCGATCGTGGCCGAGGTCAAGGCTTCCGGGCTTCGGGGGAGGGGCGGAGCGGGCTTTCCGACCGGAACGAAGTGGGGCTTCATCGACCATGCGAAGAATCGAAAACCGGTCTATCTGCTCTGCAACGCTGATGAGTCGGAGCCCGGGACCTTCAAGGACCGCCAAATCCTTTACAAGGATCCCCACCAGCTTCTGGAAGGGATGATCATCTCCTCCTATGCGAATCGCGCGCACCTCGCCTACATCTACATTCGGGGCGAGATGGCCCATGGGGCGCAGATCCTGGAGCGCGCCCTTGCCGAGGCGCGCGCCAAGAACTTTTTGGGTGCGAACATCCTGGGCACAGGATACGACTTGGATATTTTCGTCTTTCGCGGCGCCGGCGCCTACATTTGCGGGGAGGAGACGGGCCTCATCGAATCGCTGGAGGGGAAGCGGGCCTATCCGCGCATCAAGCCGCCCTATTTCCCGGCCGTGTTGGGTCTCTACCTTTGTCCAACGATCGTCAACAACGTCGAGACCTTGTGCAACGTCAAGCATATCGTCGAGATGGGAGGCGCGGCGTACTCCAAGATCGGTACTCCCAACAATACGGGCACGCGCATCTGGTGTGTGAGCGGGGATGTCCGCCGTCCCGGCTACTTTGAGTATGATGGGGGAGCGATCACGCTCGGAGAGCTCCTTTACGAGGTCTGCGGCGGCATTCGCGACGGCAACCGGCTCAAGGCGGTGATCCCTGGCGGGTCTTCCGCGAAGGTGTTGCGCGCGGGGGAAATCTATCCAATCCGTCGCAAGAACTCGGAGGGCAGGCTGGAAGAGATCGAGATGAAGCTCGAGGATCTTCCGCTGGACTTCGACACGATCGCGGCCTCCGGCTCCATGTCGGGTTCGGGGGGGATTATCGTCATGGATCACACTCGAGACATGGTGGAATGCCTGAATAACCTTTCGGCGTTTTACGCCCACGAGTCCTGCGGCCAGTGCACACCGTGTCGGGAAGGGGCCCTCTGGATGCACAAAATCCTCGACCGCATGAGGGAAGGCGAGGGGAGGCCGGAGGATCCTCAGCAGCTTCTCGACTTGGCGGACCAGATTGCCGGCCGAACGATCTGTGCTTTCGGAGAGGCTTGTTCCTGGCCGGTGGAGAGCTTCGTTGCCAAGTTCCGGGAAGAATTTGAAGCCAAGGCGGCGGCAAAGGAGCACGAGCGCCTGCAGCCCGCCTGCTGAGTCAGCAACTTTACGAGTCTAGCCATGGCCTTGATCCGAAATCCCTTCGACCATGATTTGCCCTCTGCCGATTCCCCGCAGGTCCATGTTCATCTGGATGGAAAGTGGGTGGACGTACCTCTTGGTCTCAACGTGATCGAGGTGGCCCGCCGATTCGGCAAGCTCATCCCCCACTACTGCTATCATCCGAAGCTTTCCATCGCGGGTAACTGCCGGATGTGCCTCTTCGAGATGGGTACGCCGAAACTCGGCCCCGATCGGAAGCCCGTCCTCGATGGCGAGGGCCGACCGGAGCTTCAGTGGGTGCCCAGGCCGCAGATCGCGTGCGCGACGACTGCTTTCGAGGGGCTAGGGATTCGGACGGCTTCTCCACTGGTCGAGTCGTGCCAGAAAGGGGTCATGGAGTTCCTGCTCGCCAACCATCCCTTGGATTGCCCGATCTGCGACCAAGCGGGAGAGTGCAAGCTCCAGGAATATGCATTTGATTACGGGAAAGGCCGGAGCCAATTCGGGGAGGAGAAGGTCAGGAAACCGAAGCGCGTCGATATCGGGCCCCGGATTCTTCTCGACGACGAACGGTGCATCCTCTGCACCCGGTGCATTCGCTTTGCGCGGGAGATCGCGGATGACGACTGCCTGGGCATTACCGAACGGGGAGGCTACAACCGGCTGTCGATTCATCCGGATCAGCGTTTTACGAGCAACTATTCGCTCAACACGGCGGACATCTGTCCCGTCGGGGCCTTGACGACCAAAGATTTCCGGTTTCGGATGCGCGCTTGGTTTCTGAAGGAGACTCAGAGCATCTGCGTTGACTGCGCGACCGGCTGCAACGTGACCATTGGAAGCCGCGAGGGTTTTGTCTATCGGCTGACCCCCCGCGTCAACGAGGCGGTAAACTCGCACTGGATGTGTGATCAGGGCCGTCTTGGCTTCCATCCCATCCATAGCAAGCATCGCGTTCTCGAGCCGGCTAGACGTGTCGAGACCGGATTGTTTCCTGGAGAATGGCCGCTCGTCCTGGGGCAGGTGGCCGAGTCCTTGCGCAAGCTCGAACCCTCCTCTCTTGCCCTTCTCGTCTCCGCTCGCCTGACCAACGAAGAGCTGTTTCTGGTTCAGCGTCTGCGGGAGAGCCTGCGCGGGGAATCCGAGATCTTCACCGAAGTCGTTCCTCGGAAGGGACAAGCGGATGGCCTTCTTCGAAGCGATGACCTCAATCCCAACAGCAAGGGTGCCAGGATCTTGGGGATCGGGGCGGATGGCGAGAAGCTTCCTGAACTGCGGAAAAGAATCGAGGAAGGGAAGGTACGCGCGCTTTTCTGCCTTCACGAAGATGCGATCGGTGCCGGAGTACCGGAGGAGATGCTCGAGCGCCTTTCCCTCCTCGTTTGGCAAGGGATTCTCGAGGACAAGAGCTGCGAAAGGGCTCACTGGGTGCTTCCGGGAGCTTCGTTTGCGGAAAAGAGCGGGTCCATGGTCAACCGTGCTGGACAGGTCCAGCGACTCCATCGGGCGATCCCGACACCGGGCCGTGCGAAGGAAGACGTTTGGATTCTGCGAGGGCTGATTCTCGCCTTGGGGGGAGAGGACGTGGGCCAAAGCGTACCGGACATTTTCTCAAAGATGGTGGCGACGACCCCCGCCTTCCACGGCTTTACTTGGTCTGGCCTTGGGGATCAGGGAGTACCGCTTCCCGCGCAAGCAGGCTAGGAGAACCGAAATTCATGGTCACGGAGCTAACTGTTTTTCTTGTCAGCACCCTCATCAAGATCTTTCTGGTCATCGGAGTTCTTTTGGGACTGGTTGCCTACGCCGTCCTGGCAGAGAGAAAGGTGAGCGCAGCGATGCAAGATCGGATCGGGCCGAACCGTGTCGGGCTTCCTTTCGTGAAGGCGCGCCTGATGGGGTTGGGCCAACCGCTGGCCGACGCGTTCAAGCTCATGCTCAAAGAACAGTTCGTTCCCGGGCATGTACGGGGCTTCTACTACAATCTGGCTCCGATGCTCGCCTTCCTTCCGGCCCTCTTGGCCATTTGCGTCATTCCCTTCGCGGGAGTGGATCCCATCCACTTACCTGGACTCTCCCTTGCGATCCCGCAACCCGGGGTGATCGCTAACGTGGGAATCGGCGCTCTTCTCCTCTTCGCGGTGACCTCTCTCGGGGTCTATGGAATTGTCCTGGCGGGATGGTCGTCCAACTCCAAGTACGCATTTCTCGGTGGCATCCGATCGAGCGCCCAGATGATCTCCTACGAGGTCGCCATGGGGTTCTCGGCCATACCCGTCTTCTTGATCTCCGGGGCTTTGAGTCTCCCCCAAATCGTCGACTTTCAGATCGAGCGGGGATGGCTCCTTTTGCCTTTTGTCGGCAAACAGTTCGATTGGCATCTTCTTTTCCTTTGGCCTTCACTCCTGCTCTCCTCTCTGATCTTCCTGGTGACCCTTTTTGCGGAGACCAATCGGGCCCCCTTTGACCTTCCGGAAAGCGAGCAGGAGCTCGTGGGAGGCTATAACACCGAATATGGAGGCATGCGTTTCGGCATGTTCTTCCTGGGAGAATACGCGGCGCTCATATCCGCCAGCGGCCTCTTCGTCACCCTCTTTCTCGGGGGTTGGAGCCTGCCTTTCGGGCTGCTGGGAACGGCGACCTCTCTTAGCACCTTCTTCCTCCAAGCGCTCGTCTTCTTGGGCAAAGTCTGCCTTCTCGTCTTTTTCTTCATGTGGATTCGTTGGACGCTTCCCCGATTTCGCTATGATCAGGTGATGACGCTTGGCTGGAAAGTTTTGCTTCCCCTCTCCATGGCCAACATCGTGCTCGTCGCGATCCTGCTCGCCGTTTTTGGCGGAACGCCTTAGCGGCCATTTCCGACAAGCTTTCTGCCGCAGCTTGCTCGTTCGGCGACTCGACCAGGTCAAGGAGGCGGCGCCAGCCCGATCCTTGTGGGGTTGGGCAGTTCCCAGGATCGCCAGAGGCGCCGATAGTCGTCGGTGGTCAGCACGACGAGCTCGGGATTTCCCCGCGGATCGAGCCAGCGGATTAGGTTCAGGAGCGCCTTCTTTTCGAGAGCCAGGCACCCGGAGGTGGCTGCTCGTTCCCCGTATCGGCCATGGAGGAAAACGGCGCTGCCTCCTCCCGGGCGGCTTGCGGGGTAGTTGTGCTCCACGAAGATCATCCATTCGAGCACCGGATCCTCGATTCGCAGCCGTTCCTCCTCGAACCAGTCTGGTGGGCTTTCCCCATTCGGGATTGTCACGAGATGGTTGTACTGGGGGAGCTCCGGATTTTCGATCCAGGCATCCAGCGGAGATTTCCGATGATAGAGCTGCCATTTTGCATCCTGCGGGAGAGATGGGGCGACGCCCAGGACAAGCCCGAGCCGGAATCGGCCCGCCGGAGTCCGGCCATCACCCTCCTCTTTCTGAAGACCCGGCTGCGGCGGATGAAGGCCGGATCCCCAGGCGACTCCATTGCGGCCGAGGAGGACGGAGATGATCTCTCCGTCTCGCCTCCATCCTCCCCAGGGGAGAACCCGTTCCCAGCAAGAAAGCCTCCCCTGCCAGGAGCTGGCTTCGCTTACGACGACCAGAATGCGCTGCTCCAGCCGAAAGGGCCAGAGGAGAAGGGACTTCCAGATCCAGAGGAGCGCCAGGAGCAGCTCGGGGAGAATGGCGAGCGAACTCGGCAAGCGGTTCCTACTCAGCCAAGTAAGCCACCGATTCCTCATCCCAATCCGGTTCCGCGAATCAATGCGGATGGAATCCCGCATGCAGGATGCGAGCGAGCCGCTCGACCTTCTGCGGATCGACTGGGCTCTCGATCCCGCAGGCTTTCACGGAGCTTCCGACAAGGACCCCATCGCTCGCGGCAAGATAGCCGAAGCAGTTCTTTTCCGTGATCCCGCTTCCCACGAGGATTGGAGTTTGCGGCAAAACCCTCCGGACGCGATCGATTTCCTCGGGGGAGGCTTCGGTTCCCGTCCTTGGTCCGGTAAGGATGATTCCGTCGGCCAGAGCCCGCTCGACCAGATCGAGCGCCTCCTCTTCCAGCGGACGAGGGGCCAGAGGCAAGGAGTGCTTGACGCGAAGGTCAGCCAGAATGCGGACTCCCGCCGCAAAACGGGACCTGTCGCGAAGAAGGGAAGCCGCTTCCCCTTCCATCACTCCTTGGTCGGTTACCGCCGCGTTCGCAAGGACGTTGACACGCAGGAAGCTTCCGCCGCAAGCCACGCAGAGGGCGAGCGCCGCACGAGGATCGTTGCGCAGCACATTGAAGCCTAGGGGCATCGACGTCATCCGGCGGATTTCGCTTCCGATGGCTGCCATGCCGGCGACCGTTTCCGGGGGCACGGCGTTCCTCCAGAACGGGACATCTCCGTAGTTCTCGATGCAGAGGGCGTCCGCTCCGCCCTCTTGCCAAGCGCGGGCATCGGCGAGAGCAGCCTCGATCACTCCGTCGAAATGACCGTCATGCCTCGGCGCTCCGGGCAGCGGTCGCAGATGCACGAGGCCGATCAGGAGCTTTGGACCGCCGGCGGTCAGAGGAAGCTCCACAAATCGGGTCACGGAGGAATCTTTACGAAGAGTCGGGCTTGGGACAAGCGATTCGCTCCCCTTTGTCTCAGACAAGCTCATTGTGCAAGCCGCAGGAGAAAGCTTGTGAGAAATGGTGGTTAGGGCGTTGCTCCTCTTCTCGTCCTCTTCGGCAACCGGAGAACGCGGCAGAGAAGGTCTAGGGCTTCGCGGCATTCGTCCAGGCGGAGGGCCTGGGCGGAAAGGAAGAAGGCCAAGGCACCGGAGGCAACGGCTGCCGCGACGAGTACCGCGCCGCCCAAAGGCAAGGAAAGCAAGGGAGATCGCCCCGCCGCTTGGGCAACCGAGCCGGCGGTAATGCCACAAGCGGCGGAAGCCAGTGCCAAGCGCCAGAGGAAGGAGAGCCAGTGCCGGACTCCTCCGGGGAAGACACGCTGGTCGAGGGAGAGGAAGAGCTGAGCGCAATTGAGAAGGGCGACGAACGAGGTGGTAAGGGCCAAGCCGACGTGGCCGAAGGAGAGCCCTTTGACTAGGAAGAAGTTGAGCAGCAGGTTGAGAGCGATGCCGAAGAGGCTGACCCGGAGGGGGATGCTCGGCGAGTCGAGGGCATAAAAGCAAGGAGCTAGGATCTTGATGCCCGCGTAACCGGCAAGCCCGAGGGTGTAGGCTTCCAAGGCCATTGCCGTTTGATGGGTATCCCAGGAGCTGAAGCGGCCATGCTGGTAAATCAGTCGGATCAGCGGCTCGGAGAGGACGGCTAACCCGACAGCGGCGGGAACCGTGTAAAAGAGGCCGAGACGAAGGGAGTGGCGCAGCGTTCGGCGAAAAGAGTCGAGATCTGCCCGAGCGTGCTGGCGAGAGACGGTGGGGAGCGTAACCGTGGCGATGGCCACGCCGAAGACTCCGATCGGAAATTGCATGAGACGGAAAGCGCAGTTGAGCCAGGAGCGACCTCCGTTGATTTCCGAAGCGAACATCCCGTTGATCAATACGTTCACTTGGACGGCCGCCCCGGCGATCATGCTGGGGATCATCAAGCGCCAGATTTCCCGAAGCTTCGGGTCCGAAAGGTCGAGTTCCCATCGCCAGTGGTACCCGATCCAGCGGAAGGCGGGAAGCTGAATCAAAAGCTGGGCAAGGCCTCCGAGGAGAACGCCGAAGCAGACTCCGAAGACGGCGGCTTCCCCGAACGAGGGATGAAAGGGATCGCGCTGGGGTTCCAGCGCGTAGGCGAAAAGAACGCCGAGCACAACCGAAACGATGTTGAAGGCGGTCGAGGCCGAGGCGGGCAGGCCGAAAATGCGGCCGGCGTTCAAGATCCCCATGGCGACAGCGGCAAGCGCGACGAAGAGGATGAAGGGGAAGAGCACTCGTGTGAGGCGTACCGTTAGCTCAAACTTTCCCGGAATCGCGTGGAAGCCGAAGCTGGTTAATTCGACGAGGAGAGGGGCCAGGAGGATGCCCGCCAGGCAGAGCGCGGATAGGAGGAGCAGCAGGATCGCAAGGAGATGGTTGGCTAGCGAAAACGCCTTGGCCTTTCCCTGCTCTTCCCATGTCTTGGCAAAGACAGTGGTAAACGCGGTAGAGAGTGCTCCTTCGGCGAAGAGGTCACGAAGAAGATTGGGAATTTGGAAAGCGGCGAGGTAGGCGTCGAGCAGTTTGCCTGCACCGAAAAGTGCGGCAAAGACCAGCTCGCGGATGAGACCGAAGATCCGCGAACCCATGACCGCAAGGCTCACGACTCCCGCCGCCCGATGCGTGGCGGCGTTTCCCTCGGTCGATTCCGTCGGCCCAGGGGGAAGAGGGGGAGGCAGGGCAGCTTGAGGATCGTTGGGAGCGCTCACGAAGAACCCGCCGTGGAGAAGCCCAGTTGTTCCAGGCATGTGGTAAATACTACTTCTGGATCGATTTGGCGGAGGCAGGCCAAGTCTCTCGGGCAGGAGCGGCGAAAACAGGGACCGCAGGGCACCCGATGAGAGAGCACCCGCGTCGTGTTTCCCAAAGGGCCGGTCCGCACCGGGTCAGTCGACCCAAAGAGGGCAACGACCGGCACTCCGAGAAGAGCGGCGACGTGCATGGCTCCGCTATCGTTGCAGACGACAAGCCGAGCGTGCGCCAGGGCCGAGAGAAACTCTTCCAAGGTCGTCTGACCCGCGAAGCTTTCGACACCGGGAACGCCCGAGGCGATCTGGCGGCAGACATCCTGGTCACCGGCGGCCCCGTAAAGGCAGACCGGGTAACCCGTGGCGGCATGTAACCGCCGGGCCAAAATCCTATAGAATTCGGCCGGCCAGCGTTTCGCCGGGCCATATTCGGCACCTGGACAGAAGGCGATGACGGGTTCCGGCCGTTTGCCCCACGAGGAGGGGGGACGCAACTCGGGTGTTGCCAGGGAGCCAGAAGCTCCAAGCTCCTGGGCGAGGGCGAGGTAGCTGGCGGCTTGCTGCGGGAAGCAGCCTCCGGGGTCGCCTCGCAGAGCTGGGCGGCTCAACAGCGTGGAGCGGGGCCAAGCCGCCTTGCCCCAGATCGTGGGAATGCCGGCAAGGCGCGCCTCAAGAGCCGAGCGTGGGGAATTCGGGAGCAGGAGCGCAGCCTCGAATTTCCCCTCGCACAGCCTTTTTGCCGTGCCAAAGAGGCGCTCCGTGCGGTTGAGAGCGATTACGCGATCGACAAACGGGCAGAGCCGCCAAAGAGCGCTCAATTTTTCAGGAGTGGCTACGGCAAGGATTCGCGTGCCGAGCCACCTTTTGAGACTTGCCACCGCAGGGAGACTCAGGACGGCGTCCCCCAACCAGTTGGGGGAACGGACCAGAAGGGAAGTGGGAGGAATCACAGGAAAACGGGATGGGCTCCATTGAGCCTTGCTTTCTCCACGGCGGGGGAAGTGCGGCCAGACGAGGAAAAAGTAAGCGGCACCCGTTCCCGCATTTTCTCGCGCAGGCGGATTTGGAGAGCCTCGGCTCCGTGGAGAAACTCGATTTCCACGCGCAGAAAATAGATCGGAACCGGAGGGGGAATGCGAAGGAAAGGAAGACGAACTGAGTCTTTTTCGGTCGTCACGATGGCGGCGGCGGAACGGGCTTTTGCCCGTTCGAAAACGCGGAGAAGCTCCTGCTCGGAAAAGCGGTGGTGGTCGGCAAAGCGCCGAGAATAGACGATCTCGGCCCCGAGCTTCCGAAGTCCGTTCTCGAAGCTCTCCGGGCGGGCGATCCCGGAAAGGGCGACGACGCGAAGCCCTTGAAGGAAGGGCAAGGCCCGCCTTTCTCCGGTGTTCACTTGGGCAAGATAGCGAGGGAGGTGGGCGCACTCGATCATGGGGGCGTGTCGATTGTATCGACGCAATTCGGATTTCAGCTCCGCGAGCGGAGAGCCGTCGCACTTGGTGAGAAGGAGGATATCCGCCCGGCGAAGATGGCTCATTGGCTCTCGAAGAGTACCGCGGGGCAGCAGGAACCGATTGCCGAACGGTGTTTCCCGGTCGACCAGGACAATGTCGATCCGCTCTTTGAGAGGAAGATATTGGAAGCCGTCGTCGAGGAGGAGGGTGTCGACTCCCCATCGCCGGATCGCAGTGAGGGCGGATCGCACGCGGTCCTTTCCGGTCAGGATTACGACCCCCTGCAGATTAGAGGCAAGCATGTAGGGCTCGTCCCCCGCCAAAAGCGGTCCCAGGAAAGCCCGCTTCCCATCGGAAACGACACGCGGAGAGGGATGGGGCGTCTCCCCCTGGGCCGTTTGCCGCCATCGTGTCCAAAACGGGCGCGCCGCGCTTTTGTAGCCGCGGCTGAGAATGGCGACCCGGCGGCCCGCGCGAGTGAGTTCTCGGGCAAGTTTTTCCACTACCGGGGTCTTCCCCGTTCCGCCAACGGTGAGGTTGCCGACGCTGATGATCAGGCACCCCAAGGAGTGGGAATGGAGGAAGTTGCGGCTGTAGAGCCAGATTCGGAGACGGACCAAGGGGCCGTAGAGCGAAGAGAGCAGGAAAAGGAGGCCACGCAACAGGGCCGCGCCCTTTCCATCCCGGCGCTCTAAGATCACATCGATCGCGAAGCGCTCGAACCGATCCGTCCAGCGAGGCATGCGATGCTAATTTCCTTTGTCTTGTCTCTCCTCCGTCCTTTCTTTCGCGCTTTCTGCCGCCGACCGGATTCGAGGGCGCCGATCAACCGACGTTGGATGAAGAGGGCAGCCAGTCTACCCGAGCGAAGATGCATCGGTCGAGGAGGGAGTCGGCCGGATAGACGTTGGGATTTTGGAGAAGCTCTGCTGGGACAACTTGGCGCGCTTCTCGGGCCGTGACCGCAAGGAAGGACTCCGATGTGTAACGGCCGAGATTTCCGGGACGATAAAGCTCGCGGAGAGCCGCTCCCGCGACCTTCGGGTTAGCGCATCCACGAGGGATGGCCCAGTGCAAAAGCCGGATCCAAGAGCCTTCCGCGGGGATGCGGACGATCCAGCCGGGGCCTTCCTGTCGCTGCTCGAGAGGCTGCACGAAGTCGACTTGGATGCGGGCGTTCTTGCCCTGGCTCGGCTCGGCCGGTGCGGCTTGGCTGCGTACCGCGCTAGGGGGAGGAGGAAAGCCATGCTCGAGGGCTGCGAAGAGGAAGCGGGAAATAAGAGCGGAGGAGGGAAACTGGAAAGGGATTCGCTGGTCTGCGAGTTGCTTCCAATGGCTCGGCAGCTCCGAGGGAATGCCCCGGCCGCCGATCGCCAGCAGAGTGAAGCCAAAGGGCCAAGCATATTGGTTGGCCGGATCGAAATAGTGGTGGAGGAATTTCGGCTCCGCCGGGAGCGCAGAGGGAAGGGCTGCAGCAAGAGGTAGGAGCTGGCTCGCTTGGAGGAGGGGAAGAAACATCGTATCGGGTAGCGCTGCTAGGTCGAAGGAACCGGAGGAAACCAGGTTGCGGGTCTCTTCCTCCCTCGCATAAGCTTCTACGGTGACTTCCGAGCCGAGGGAACCGCGCAGTGCGTCGAGAAGCCAGGGAGAAAACAGCTTAGTCGGAGCGAGGATGCGGAATGCGGACATTGCTTCGCCTATCCGGACGAGGGAGGAGTGGAAAAGCAAGAAAAAAGCAGACCTTCTCAGGCGAGCCATCAGGGCCTTTTTTTATGAACGGTCAAGTGATTCTGCGCCAGGGAGGGAAAGAAAGGCTAGACATGAGGCGACTTTTTCGATGCCATAGGCTCGATGAAACAGCTTTTCCATTTAAGAGCCGATGGGGCAAGGGATTGCGGACTGGAAGTTTCGATTGCCAGTTCCCCCGAAGAAATCGAATGGTTCGATGGGCAGTTGAAGGAGCGCCACTATCTGGGGGCGGGGCGATCGGTAGGCGACTATTTACGCCAGGTCATTGCCCAAGATGGGCAGGCGGTGGCGCTGCTGGTTTGGGGGCCGGCCTGCTACGCGCTCAAGGATCGGGATCGGTGGATTGGATGGAGCGCCGTACAGCGGGTGGAGCGGCTCAAGTTGATCGTACAAAATCGGCGTTTTTCTGCTGCTTGCTGCTTACTCCCAAGGGGGCGGCGCCCCAATCTGGCCTCCCAAGCCTTTGGGAGCGGCCTTGCGGGCGTTGCCGGGGCAGTGGCGGGATCGTTTTGGCTACACTCCGCTTTTGGCCGAGAGCTTCACCGATCGGCAGGCGCCTATACGGGGACCTGCTACAAGGCGAGCAACTGGGAGGGGGCGGTCGGCTACAGCGCCGGCTACAGCCGCCATCCGGGCCGATTTTTTACCTTGCCCAATGACCGGCCCAAGCGGCTCTGGCTGCGTCCTCTTTCGGCGCAAGCGCGGCAAACGTTACGGGCGGCCCAATTACCCGAAGAGTGCCGCGCCGGTTTGAGCGCGAGGCCCTCGGGCACGCTGCCGGTCAACGCCCAACAGCTCGAATCGTTGCTGGAGGTCTTTTGGAAAGCGCCCGATCCGCGCAAGAAGAACGCCCACTATCCGGTCGGATCGGTGTTGACCTTGATCGCGATGGCGCTTTTGGCCGGGCGGCGGGAGATCGCCGAGATCGCCCGTTTTGCCACCAGTCTGACCCAGCCCCAACGCCGTCGGCTGGGCTTGCCGCTCAAGAAGGGCACCGGAGGCTTCCATCCGGTTCCCGGCTACAGTGTCTTCTACCAGGTGCTCACCCGCATGGATCCCGAAGCCTTCGCTTCCAGGCTCACCGACTGGCTGCAAGCCCACAGCGGCCTGCTGCCGCAGGCGCTGGCCATGGACGGCAAAATGATTCGTCACCACATTGGCCTCCTGACCTTGGCCCAACAGGAGGACGGCGCCCCGCAAGCGGTGGCGGTCCACGACCACAAAGCAGGGCAGGACACGCCCCGTTGCGAACAAAGCGCGGCGGTGGCGCTGCTGGAAAAGCTGCCCGCCCTGGATGGCAAAATCATCACGGCCCGACCCGTTGCATTGTCAGCGCGGCGCCAGGCCCGTCTCATCGTCGAAAAAAGGGGGCGATTACCTGTTCGGGATCAAGGGAAATCAGCCCCTCGCTTGCTCCAAGAGGCTCAAGCCTTGGACGCCTTGCCCGACACCCCCCTTTTTGCCCGACAACCAAACCGGTCATGGCCGGGTCGAAACCCGAGGGCTCCATGCCTTCCCCCCATCGAGCCCCTGGTCGTCGACTTCCCCTTTGCCCGCGCCCTGATCGTGGGTGCGCAGCCAGGCGCACGAAGAAAAAGGATGGTCTGACCGGCACCCGAGTCCCGTTACTACCTCTCCAGCTCGCCACCGGATCAGTATTCGCCCCAAGAATGGTTAAACTTGATCCGAGAACATTGGGGCGGGATCGAAATCCGCAATCATTGGCGACGCGATGTCCTGATGGGCGAAGACCGTTCCCGTTCCCGTCAGCCCAACCTGCTGGCCAACTTGGCGCTCATCCGTAACGCCCTCCTCTGGCTCCTCTCCGAACGCCTCGGCGAACAATCCCTCCCGCAGTTCCGCGAACGACTCCTCTCCAGTCCCAAACAATGTCTGGCCATCCTCGCCGCCGCATGAACTCCAAAACAAAAGACCCTGGGCGAGCCATCCATCTTTGGCGGTTCGCCAATGCGAGGATCGGGTTCCGTCCGCAGTCCGATCGCGACGCCTGTTCTCCCAGAAGGTTCTAGCCGCCATTTGTCACAGATTTTGCAGCCAAGGCGCCGCCTATGGGCTTGGATGCGAGGCGGGGCGCCGGTTTTCCCCGGAGCGGTATGACGACATCCTGCGAGGAGGGCCAAAAACCCAAGTCCCAACGGAGCAGCCGGGTCCATCTCGCCTGCCGCAGGAGAACGCTTGCGAGACAGGCAGGCTAGCTCCTTGCAGCAGAATGGTGCCGGGAAAACTGCTTGAAATGTTGAGACCGTTCAGGAGAGATATGCAGCAAGGTGGCCGGTCTGCGAGCTTGGTGGAAGAGTCGAGACGTCTGGTTGACCCGTCGGGAGCAGGGGCTCGTGCTCTTCCTGATCGTCGTGCTGACGCTAGGCGGGATGGTCAAGCTCTTGCGTGAATCTGGTGGGAGCAAAGATCTCGGCCGGGAGCTCGTGGAACAGCTTCCCCACAATTCGTAGGTTTCGAGAAAAGGGGGGGAGTACCAGAAAATATGCGCAAGCGGAACTTTGCGAGCATTGTCGAGGAGATTTGCGAGCGGGATGGACGATATGTCGACGAAGCGTACTATTTCGTTCGGGAAGCTCTCCATTCGAACGAAAAAGGGGGAAAGCGCAAGGGCAAGCGTCGAATGGTGACCGCCGCGTCGGGCAAGGAGATTTTGGAAGCCTTGCGTACGCATGCCCTTCAAGAATTTGGGCCCATGAGCAAGCTGGTTTTGAGTGAGTGGGGGATCCGGAACTGCGGCGATCTAGGCGACGTGATCCTTGCCCTTGCTTCCTACGGGATATTAGGCCAGACGGGCGCAGGAACGCGGAAAGATTTTAAAAATGGCTTCAGTTTCACCTCAGCGTTTGTGAAACCGTTTTGTCCGGTGGGGACGGTTCGAGCGGCTGGGAAACGATCCGCTAGCAAGACCAGTCGAGCGAAGAAGAAGGCGCCGGCCGCATAACAAGGGTGGAGCCAGGAGAGTCGCGGGGTCCACCGTCGGCTCTTCTCCCCGAGGATCGCCATGAGTTCCACATTACGATCGACCAGCGGCCAGTCGCCGGTGACCAGAGAACCGTTACCGCTGTCGCTCTTAGCAGTAGAGCGAACGGCACTGAAGAATGGCCTGACCGTGCTCGTCAATCGAGACACGCGTGCACCGGTGGTCTCCCTCCAGTGTTGGTGCGCGACCGGGAGCATTCATGAGGGCCGCTGGATCGGCTCGGGGATCTCTCATCTCTTGGAGCATCTCCTCTTTAAGGGGACTCCCACGCGGACCGGCGTGCAGATGGTCCAGGAGATTCAGGATCTTGGCGGTCATTTCAACGCCTATACCACTTACGAACGGACCGTCTATCATATCGATCTGCCGGCGGAGTCCTGGCGGCAGGCCCTGCCGATCCTCGCCGACGCCGTGCTCCATCCCGCGATCGATTCGGAGGAATTTGCCCGGGAAAAGGATGTGATCCGACGAGAGTTCGCCATGGTCGAGGACGATCCCGAGAGCCAGCTCATGCAAGCGGCTTTGGAAACTACGTTCCTGAGGCATCCGTTGCGGTTTCCCATCATTGGACAGATCGATCTCTTCGATGCGTTGAGCCGAGAGGACGTTGTTGCCTACCATCGAGAGCGTTACGCGCCGCAAAATCTCTTTCTCGTCGTTTCCGGCGCGGTGGAAGCGGACGAGGTTTTCGAAGCCGCGGAGGGGTGTTTCGGCAGGGAGCCGCGTCGGTTTCTTTCCGATATTCTGATTCCGGAGGAACCCGTCCAAGTTGCCGCGCGGTATACTCGAAAAGCTTTCCCGAGCGAGTTGGCCCGCATCGCCATCTTCTATCCCGTTCCCGGGTTGGGTCACCCGGACTCTGCGGCGCTTCGGGTCCTCGCCTTGTTGCTCGGCGAGAGTCGGAGTTCAATTCTGCACCAAAAGTTGGTCGAGCAGGAGAGCTTGGCCGAAGAAGTCGAGGCGTTTGCGTTCGCCGGACTGGAGGTTGGCGTTTTCGGCGTCGAGGCGCGGTGCGCCCCGGCGCGGCTGGAGAAGCTGGCAGGCCGTCTCCGTGAGGAGCTTTCCCGGATCCGAGAGTCGCTGCCGGCGGAAGCGGACTTGAGTCTGGCCCGCCGGTTGAACCTCGCGCGTTCGATCGCCGACCTGAAGAGCATGGCGGGCAAGGGGGAGGCGGTGGGCTCCGGCTGGTTGTTGGCCCGAGATCCCTATTTGAAGGAAACGTTCTTGCGACTCTTGCTTGGTGTGAGCGCCGAGGAGGTGCAACGAGTGGCGCGCCGATATCTGGTGCCGCATAAGGAAAATCGCATTGACCTTGTTCCTGTCGACTTCAAGCCCGCATCTTACCGGCCGGCCGTCGGCGCCCATCCCGGAAGCAGACACACCCCGTCCTTGACGAAAGCGGGCGGCGGATTTCGAATGCTTTCGCTCGAAAACGGCTTGCCGCTCCAGTTCTTCCGGGCTGCCTTTGACGGTGGACTCCTTTTCGAACCCAGGGGAAAGGAGGGGATCTGCTTTCTTTCCTCACAACTCCTCCTCAAGGGCACTCGGAACCGGACGGCAGCGAGGATTGCTCGAGAGGTAGAGGAGCTCGGCGGTTCGATTGCCGCCGACGCTGGGAATAATTCTGCGGGCCTATCGCTGGAGGTCTTGAGCGACCAGTGGGCGCCTGCGCTGGAACTCTTTCTGGAGATGCTCCTGGAACCGGCATGCCGGGAGGAAGAGATCGCCATCGAAAAACGCAAGCAGCTCTCTCTGCTCCAGGCCGAACGAGACGATCCGCTTACCATCGCTCGCAATCTCGTTCGCCGAGCCCTATGGGGGGAACATCCCTATGGGGGCAACGTCTTGGGGACAGAGGAGAGTCTTGCTTCGATTCGTGCGGCCGATGTGGAGGACTTCATTCGCAAGGTCCTTCTCACGAATCGGCTGATTATTGCGGGAGCGGGTCCGGTAGACCCGGCGGAGTGGCAACCGGTCATTGTTCGGGCTATGGCCTCCCGGTTAGGCGTGGCCTCGGCGCTCCCCTCTGCTCCCCTGCCGCCTCGCCCTTCGCAACCCGTGCGGGCCGAGAAGCGGGTCACGGGCAAGGAGCAAGCCATCGTGGAGATCGCCTTCCCGATACCGGAACTGGTTCATCCTGATCAATTGGCTCTTGCCGTGGTCGGGGAGTCTCTTTCCGACCTAGGCAGCCGGCTTTTCGTCCGTGTGCGTGACGAATTGGGCCTGGCCTACTTTGTGAGCGCTTCTCGTTTCGTCGGCCGCCAGGCGGGGTATTTCTATTTCTACGCGGGAACCGCGCCGGGCAAGGAAGGAGAGGTGGAGCGCATATTGCTCGAGGAGGTCTTCCGTCTTGCCGAGGGGGGCCTTTCGGAGAAGGAACTCGAACGAGCTCGGGCAAAACTGATTAGCGAGGAAAAGATGTCCTGGCAGAATCCCGCCTCGATCATGACGAGTTCGGCTCTGCACGAACTCGTAGGCTTGGGCTGGGATTACGACGAGCGGAGGCTCCATCGCTTAGGGGCGATGGGACTGGACGAGGTCAATGGCGTTCTTCGGTCCTATTTCGCGACCCAGGGGTATGTGGTGGGGATCGTCCGGCCGTAACTTTGCAGAAATCGGTTGAGTCTTTTCGGAAAAGAACGTTTGGTTAGGCATGGATCATTCACTCTCCGACGCGGAAGTGGAGGCTCGTTTTGCGCGTCACGTGCAGATGCAGATCGACCATGTTCTCCTTCTACTGGGACGAATTCCCCTGCCAGGTAGGGAGGCGATAGAGCCCCGTCTTCCGGACGCACGGGAGATCATCGATCACCTAGAGGCTCTGGAAGTAAAGACACGTGGCAATCTTCAGCCTCGGGAGCAAGCGTTTCTCGGTAGCGCCCTGACCGAGCTGCGCTTGGCGTATGTAGAGGCAAGCCAGGGTCGAGGGCGCGCGCCGGCGGTTTCCCCGCCGCAGACTTCGGAACCCTTCGGCGAGGGACGGGCTGTTCCGCCACGGGCCACTTCGACCTCCTCCCCGCAGGAGCCCTCCGGGAGCGAGGAAACCAAGAAGAAGTTTTTCAAGAGCTACGGGTGAAGTCTCGCTGGTTCGCCGCCATTTCTCACAAATTTCGTAGCCGAGGCGCCGCAAATGGGCTTGGGGGCGAGGCACCGGTTTTCCACCGGAGTTGTATGAGGAGATACTGCAAGGATGGAAAACCAAGCGAGAACGAAGCAGACAAGGCCATTGTGCAAGCCGCAGGAGAACGCTTGTGAGAAATGGCGGCTAGCTTTTTGTGGCAGGAAAGAGGCGTGTGAGTTGTCAGGATAGCTTTCGGCGGTCCGTTCATTATTTGCGGATTTCGGTGACGGATCGCTGCAACGAGCGCTGTCTCTACTGCTTTCCCCGGGATTTCGTCGGGTGGAGAGAGACCGAAGACCTTTTGAGCTACGAGGAAATCTTGGCGACGGTGGCGGTTTCGGTGGAACTTGGATTCACCGATTTTCGTATCACCGGTGGGGAGCCGCTAGTCCGGCCGGGAGTACCCGATCTGGTGCGCGGAGTCGTGAAGATTCCTGGAGTGAGGAGCGTGCGGCTCTCGACCAACGGCACCCGCTTGGCGGGCTTGGCCGCCCAATTGCGGGAAGCAGGCCTTGCCGGGATCAATGTCAGCTTGGATGCCATCGATCCGAAGCGGTATTACGAAATTACGGGAGGCCAGCTCGGCCTCGTGCTCCAAGGGATCGACGCCGCACGCCGGCTCGGCTTTCCGTCGATCAAACTCAACACGGTCCTGCTGCGCCATCGTAACGAGGATCAGATCGAGCCGTTGCTCGATTTTGCCGCGCAAAGAGGCCTCATTCTCCGATTCATCGAGCTCATGCCCGTGACGTCTCGGGAGGTGCTTCGTCCGGAGAATTTTCTTTCGGCATCCGAGATCCGCCGCAAGCTGGAAAAAATGGACCAGCTTGAGCCCGTGGGCCAGTCGCTGGGCTTCGGCCCCGCCCGTTATTTCCGGATGGGAAAGCGCGGAGTCACCGTGGGTTTCATCGGAGCGCTGAGCGATCTCCACTTTTGCGAGCAGTGCAACAAGATGCGTCTTACGGCAGATGGGAGGCTTCGGCCGTGCCTGGGCAACCAGATGGAGGTCGATCTGCGCCCCTTTTTACGCCCGGCGATCGACCGAGAAGGCTTGCGCGAGACCTTCCTGGACACGTTACGGAAGAAGCCGCTCGAACACTCCTTCCGAGATTACTACGAGCCGGAGCGAACGATGACGGCGTTAGGCGGATGAGAGAGAAATGGGCAACGAAGAGAGGACGATCCGACTTCTCCTCTTCGCGCAGGCGAAGGAATTCCTGGGTTTTCGGGAACGCCTCGTCTCCGTTCGACCCGAGGAGACCCCGCGCGAAATCCTCGAGAGGCTCTCTCCCGGTTTTTTTGAGAGGAACTTCGGAGCTCGTGTCAGCTTGGATCTCGAGTATTGTTCTTGGGACGCCCCGGTCGGAGAGGCAGGCGAGATGGCAGTGCTCCCTCCGGTCAGCGGGGGATGAATGGTGAAGGTCTCTATTGCTCTGATCGACAGGCGTATCGAGCGGCCGGAGATCGCCTTGCCCTCCGATGGGGCATCCGGGGCGATCGTCGAATTCTTCGGTGTCGTGCGTGGCCGGGAAGGAGGCAGGCCGATCCTGGCACTCGAATACGAGGCTTACCGGGCAATGGCTCGGAAGGAGCTGGAGCGAGTCGCCGAGGAGGTGGCGCAGCCCGGGCTCTGTGACGAGTTCATCCTCATTCATCGGGTGGGAACGGTTCCCGTAGGGGAGCCCTCTCTCTATCTCCGGGTCGCCGCCGAGAGGCGCGGAACCGCGTTTCGGATCGCCGAAGAGGCCATCCGAAAACTCAAGGAAGCCGTCCCGATCTGGAAAACCGCCGTCGCGTTAGCCTCACCAGGAGCATCTCCTGAAGTTGCAGGCGAACGCATGCCTTCCGTCGTGGAAGGCTCCTGACCCGGTTGCAGGAGCGGCGGCTGAGCGGCATCTCCTGCCGAGTAGCCATAGCGGTTAAATGTTCGCTGCGGGATCCTCCCGCAAGGAAGGCCGATTCGGGAGGGTGATCGCTTCCAGGGTGATCTTCATCAATTGTTCGAGGCACTCGGTGGGCGAGAGCTCATGGGTAGGGATCTCAAGCTCGGCTGCTTCAGGAATTTCATAGGGGGAATCGACGCCTGTGAATTCGGAGATCTCCCCGCGCTCGGCCCGGGCATAGAGGGCTTTCGGATCGCGCGCCCGGCAAACCTCGAGGGGAGCGTGAACGAAGACCTCTCGAAAGGGGATGCCTGCGGCTTCGGCGATTTCTCGCGCCTTCCGCCGGTCGCCCCGAAAAGGCGAGATCAAGGCCACGATCGCCACACTACCTGCATCGGCCAGGATGCGAGCGGCTTCTGCCGCTCTCCGGATGTTTTCTCTCCTATCTTCGGAGCTAAAGTTGAGATCGCTCGAGAGTCCATGGCGCAGATTGTCTCCGTCCAGAACGTAGGCCCAGATCCCGCGGCGAAACAACTGGGCCTCCAACTGGAACGCGAGCGTCGATTTGCCCGCTCCGGAAAGGCCGGTAAACCAGATGATTGCCCCGCTGTGCCCCTGCGCGCGTGCCCGTTCGTACCGGTCGATCTCCCCTTCCGTCCAAAAAAGAGGGCTGCTTTGAATCGGAGGCAGGGAAGCTCTCGGGTAGCGGGCACCAAGAACGATTCCCCCACCGAGAATTCTCCCTTCCCTGGCCAAAATAAATCGTCCGGTCTGGGCAATCTCGGAAGCATTGTCGAAGGCAAGGGGTCGCTGGGTGCGAACCAGTACCTCTGCGATCTCGTTCGGCTCCACTCCCGGCTTGCAGGAATCTTGGACGGAGAGAGTTTCCGCGTCGATCACCCGATCCACTTCTAGGACGCGCGCGCTCACCGATTGCGTCACTAAGCGGAGCTCGTAATGTTCTCCGACCCGGAGAGGGTCCGGTCCGAGCCAAAAAATCTTGGCGGGAAATTCGCGCGCCTCGATCGGCGTCCTTTCGAGGGAGCTGCCGATCATCCCCCGTTCCACGAAGATCTCCTCTTCCAGGATCAGCGCCGTCGATCGACCGGCGGAAGCTTCCGTAGGCGTCGTTTCGGTCGGCCACTCCGCGAAGGCGCGTAGGCGCGCTCGCTTGCGGCCCGGCCAGAAAAGAAGCTCATCCCCGACGCGCAACGTGCCCGTTTCCACGCGCCCTGCCACGAGCCGTTCGGTGCCGCGGCGATAGATATCCTGCACGGCGAAGCGAAGCGGCAACGCATCGAGGCGAGGGGGAGAGGGAACCGAGTCGAGCGCTTCGAGAAGAGGCCCTCCGATGTGCCAGAGCATTTGCAAGCTTGGTTGGACGATGTTCTCTCCGCTTCGAGCGGAAAGCGGGAGAGAGGTGGGTTCCGGCAGGCCGAGCTCCTGAAAGAGAGTCGCCAGGGCTCCCACAATTTCCCGGTAGCGGCCTTCCGAAAAGTCCACCAGGTCCATCTTATTGACCGCCACGATGATGTGCTGAATCCCCAGGATCGGCAGCAGCATCGCATGCCGGCGCGTCTGCTCCCGAACCCCTTCCTGAGCGTCGACGACCAGTACGGCCGCGTGGGCTCTCGCTGCGCCGGAGAGCATGTTCTTGAGGAACTCTTTGTGGCCGGGAGCGTCGATGATCGCATATCGCCTTTTCTTCGTTCGGAACCGGATCTCCGTAGTGTCGATCGTCACGTTCTGAGCCTGTTCTTCGAGGAGGGAATCGAGCAGGAAAGCATGCTCGAAGGGCATCCCCTCGGCAGCAGCAGCTCGGGCGAGCTCTTCGGCCTTCCCCTCCGGGACGGAGCCCGTATCGAAGAGCAGACGACCGATTAGGGTCGATTTTCCGTGGTCGACATGGCCGATCACGACGATCGGCACTACTTCCTCTGAGGTGGAAAAATGCATGGTAGATTGGCCCCTTCTTACAGGAATCCCTTGGCGCGAAGCTTTTGCATCGCGTTTCGCTCGTGATGGTCTTGCGCTCGTCCGGCCCGCTCGGGAGTGCGCGTGGCGTAGAGCTCGGAGATGATCTCATCCACCGTCGATGCTGTGCTCGGCACCGGATGGGTGATCGGTTGGCAGCCGATGGAGCGGAAGCGCTTGCCATTCCGTGCAAAATAGAGGGGGGGAATCGGGATCCTTTCTCGGCGGATATAGAGCCAGATATCGTATTCGGTCCAGTCGAGCAGGGGTTGCACCCGAACGTGACCGCCCGCCCCTTTGGGGGGAAGAGCGAATTGATTCCAGAATTCCGGAGGCTGGTCCTTGTAGTTCCATTCCCCTTCGGAAGAGCGCGGGGAAAAGTAGCGTTCCTTCGCCCGCGTCGGATCTTCGTCTCGACGAATGCCGGTGATCAGAGCGTCCCATCGATATTCAGCCAGTACCTGCTGAAGAGCGACAGTCTTGAGTTCATGGGTGACCGTGATGGGGTCGTGTGTTTCGTAGCCAACGCCGCGGGCAATCGCCTCTTCGTTGATCTTCACGATGAGCTGGAGGCCGTAATGCGTCTCTGCCCATGCGCGGAACTCCATCATTTCGGGAAATTCGTACGTTGTATCGATGTGGAGAACCGGGAAGGGGATTCGGCCGCAGAATGCTTTTTGCGCAAGCCAGAGAAGAACGTTCGAGTCCTTCCCCATCGACCAAGGCATTCCGATGCGTTGGAACGTCCGGTAAGCCTCTCTCAGGAGAAAAACGCTCTGCGATTCAAGCTTGCTCAAATTGCTCATGAGTCTATAGAGTAAACAGAGATATGGGAAAGCCAAGCACTTTTGAAACCCGCGGGGCTGCTTCCACTCTTCCCGATCTGGAGGAGATTCAAACAGAGGAGGGAAGCGGGAGCGAGGGCAAAGTGGGGGAAGCCGGGGAAAGCATGGAAACAGAAGCGGCCTTGGAAGGGAAGAGCGTGGTGGAGCGTCTTCAGTGGGCATTCGATCGGTTCGGTGACCGGGTGGTGTTGAGCTCGAGCTTCGGCATTCAGGCGGCCGTCCTCCTTCATCTGGCAACGCGGCTTCGGCCGAAAATACCGGTGATTTTCGTCGATACCGGTTATCTCTTCCCCGAAACCTACCGATACGTGGACCTGCTAGCCGAGCGGCTCGGGCTTCGGCTTCACGTGGCGCAAGCTCCGCTTTCCGCCGGTTGGTTCGAGGCTCGGCACGGGCGACTCTGGGAAAACGGAGTAGAGGGGCTAAATCGATACAATGAACTACGCAAGGTCGAGCCGATGCGTCGGGCCTTGGCGGGATTGCGCGCCCAGTGCTGGCTAGCGGGAGTGCGCCGGACACAGGCGAGAACGCGGGCGGATTTGCCGGTTCTCCAATGGCAGGGCGACATGGCGAAGATGCACCCGATCGTCGATTGGAGCGACGAGCAGGTCGAAGCCTATCTCGATCAGTGGGCGCTTCCGCGGCATCCGCTCGCTTCCCAAGGCTATGTATCGGTGGGGGATGTCCCGACGAGCCGACCGTGGGAAGAGGGGATGCTGCCGGAGGAGACCCGCTTTTTCGGATGGAAGCGCGAGTGCGGCCTTCATCAGCAGCCTTCGTAAACGGCGGGTTGGCTTTTTCCTTCTGTTAGCTCGGGGCCCTTGGGTATCGTATACGCCATTCCCTCGTTGCTGGAGGGCGAGAGGAGCGGGTCAACCCATGGAGTGCGGAGGTTTTGCTGAGTTTGCCCGTCAATTAGAGCGGGAAGGGGAGCTGGTTCGGATCTCGGAGCCGGTGCGGACGGAGCTGGAGATCACCGCGCTGGCGGACCGGGAGATGAAGTCTCCGGGAGGGGGTAACGCGCTCCTCGTGGAAAAGCCTCTCCTTCCGACCGGATTGATTTCTCCGTTTCCGGTGCTGATCAATGCCTTTGGTTCCGAGCGGCGGATCGAGCTCGTTCTGGGAGTGCCGGTGGAAAAGCTCGTCGAGGAGATCCGAACGCTTCTGCGCGCCGAGCCGCCTCGCTCGTTCCGGGAAGGTTGGGAGCTCTTTCGCAAGGGGCTTGGACTCATGCAGAGCCGGCCACACCAGGTCAAGTACGGACCCTGCCGGGACCGGATCGTAAGGATGGGACCTTCGGCGGAGATCGATTTGGCCATCCTTCCGGTTCTCCGATGCTGGCCGAAGGACGGGGGATCCTTCATCACGCTGCCGCAGGTCTTTACGAAAGATCCCGAGACGGGAAGACGGAATGTCGGCATGTATCGAATGCAGGTCTACGACAGGGCCACGACCGGCATGCACTGGCAGATCCACAAGGTCGGAGCTCGCCACGGGAAGGAGTATTGGAAGAAAGGGGTGCGCATGCCGGTCGCCGTCTGCCTGGGCGGCGATCCAATCCTCACCTTCGCGGCCACCGCACCCCTTCCGGACGGGATCGACGAGCTGCTCTTCGCTGGATTTCTGCGAAAGAAGGGTATTCCTCTGGTCCGCTGCGAAACGGTCGACCTCGAGGTGCCGGCGAGCTCGGATTTCGTGCTCGAAGGGTACGTGGAACCGCCTGAGCTTCGCCCCGAAGGACCGTTTGGGGATCACACCGGTTTCTACACGCCCGTGGAGCCTTACCCGGTCTTTCACCTTACTTGTATCACCCACCGGAAGGACGCCGTCTACCCGGCGACGATCGTCGGCAAGCCACCGATGGAGGACTTCTATTTGGGTACCGCCAGCGTCCGCCTGCTCTTCCCCATCCTTCAGTCGAACTTCCCGGAGATCGTGGATTTAGCGCTCCCTCCCGAAGGAGTCTTCCACAACCTGGTCTTCGTGAGCATTCGCAAGCAGTATCCCTATCAGGCCTACAAGGTGATGCACGGGCTCTGGGGCATGGGGCAGATGATGTTTACCAAGATCCTGGTCGTCGTCGATGCCGAGGTGAACGTCCGGGACACGTCGGACGTCCTCTTTCATCTTTGCGCCAATGTCGATCCGGAGCGGGACTTTCTCTTTACTCGGGGACCCAGCGATAGCTTGGATCACGCCCCGGCGGTCCCGAACATCGGGAGTCATGTCGGCATCGACGCCACCCGGAAGCTGCCGGTCGAAGGCTATCCCCGTCCCTGGCCGGAGGAGGTTTCTCTTCCGAGCGATTTCCTTCGGGAGCTTTTTGCGCGATTCTCGAGAAGCAAGGAAGGGAAGAAAGGGGCTTTTAGACGATGAAGATTTTAATCACCGGCAGTGCGGGCTTCCTCGGATTTTCGCTCGCTCGAAGGCTCCTCGAACAGGGCGAGCAGGTCGTCGGGATCGACAACCTGAATTCCTACTACTCTGTCACGCTCAAGGAGGCAAGGCTGCGCCTTCTTCGGGACTCCCCTTCGTTCCGGTTCGAAAGACTCGATCTGCGCAATCCGGAACCGATCGACGAACTCCTGAGGCGGGAGCAGCCGCAGGCGATCGTCCACTTCGCGGCCCAGGCTGGCGTTCGCTATAGCCTCCGAGAGCCGGCCGCCTACGTGGAAGACAACGTCCTTGGGACGGTGCATCTGCTCGAAGCCGCCCGGCGTTCCGAAGTCCTGTCTCATCTGCTCTATGCGAGTTCGAGCTCGGTCTACGGCTTGAATGCCTCGCTTCCGTTTTCGGTGCGAGGGGATACGGGCCATCCGGCCAGCGTCTACGCCGCCACCAAGCGGGCGGGGGAACTGCTCGCTCATGCCTATAGCCATCTCTATGGGCTGCCGACCACCGGATTGCGCTTCTTTACCGTCTACGGGCCTTGGGGGCGTCCCGACATGGCCTACTTTTCCTTTACGCGCGCCATTCTGCGGGGCGAGCCGATCGAGGTTTACGGAAAAGGGGAGCTGCGGCGGGACTTTACCTACGTCGACGACGTGATCGAGGCGGTGGCGCGACTCATTTCTCGGCCGCCCGCCTCAGACCCCCACTGGGATCCGGTTCATCCGGACCCCTCGAGCAGTTCGGCTGCCTACCGGATTTTCAACGTCGGCAATCGCACCCCGCTTTCCGTTCGAGAGCTGGTGGAGGCGATCGAGAAGGCGGTCGGCAAAAAGGCGATTCTTCATTTTTCCCCGACGCCTCCGGGCGACGTGACGGCGACCGCAGCGGACACGACCGAACTGGAGAAGGAGGCGGGTTTTACCCCGAACACACCGCTTGGGGTAGGGATCGACAGGTTCGTCTCCTGGTATCGGGAGGTTGCCGTGAATCTCATGGAGTCGTAAGAGGGGGGATCGCCTCCGCACGGCGAGATGACGACTGTCCTGGTCGGAACGGCTTCCTGGACGGATCCCACCCTGCTGAGTTCCGGCTGGTATCCGGCGGAAGCCCGTGATCCCGAGTCGCGCCTTCGGTACTATGCGGACCATTTCCCGCTGGTCGAAATCGATGCGACCTACTACGCGCTTCCTCGGCGGGAAAACGCAAAACGGTGGGCGGAGCGGACTGCGGCAGGATTCGTATTCGACTGCAAGGCATTCCGCCTCTTTACCCAACACCCCGCTTCTCCTGCCACGCTTCCTCCGGATTTGAGGCCGCCAGCTGGCCGGGAAGGGCGAGAAAAGATCTATTATCGGGATCTGGCGGAAGAGGCTCGACAGGAGCTCTGGAAGCGATTTCGCGACGCCCTCTCTCCTCTGAGGGAATCGGGGAAGCTGGGCGTCGTTCTCTTTCAATTCCCGCCTTGGTTTTCCTATGGGCAGGAGAACATCGAGCATCTGCTGCATTGCGCCGAGATGCTCCAGAGCGATCGGATCGCCGTCGAGTTTCGCAATGCGACCTGGTTTTCCAGCGGGCGGACCGAGGAGACGCTCCGGTGGGAGGGGGAGCATGGGCTCATTCCCGTGATCGTCGACGGGCCGCAGGGGACCCGGGCGAGCGTTCCGGCCCTCTGGACGATTCCAGAGTCCGAGATTGCCGTGGTGCGTCTGCATGGAAGGAACCGACAAACCTGGATCGCCCGGAATCTCTCCTCCGCGGCCGATCGGTTCCGGTACTGGTACGACGATGGGGAGCTTCGCGAGCTTGCCGCCGGGGTCAGATCCCTGCGGGCTTCGCAGATCCATGTCCTGTTCAACAACTGTTATCGAGACTACGGAGTGCGCAACGCCGCTCGTTTCCGAGAAATCATCGCGGGACGGGCAACATCGCCGGGATAGCCCATTGGCGTCCCTCCCTGCCCCCCCTCCTCCTCCGTCCGAGCAGAGGAGAAGGCCAAGCAGCTCGAAGCAAATGCCAACGAAGGCCACTGTGGCAAAGAGGAAGGAACGCAAGCAGAAAAACCGAAACAAAGGAGCTGCGGCAGGGTTGGATCCTAGTGCATGGGCGAACAAGATCCGCTTTGGCAGCTTCTAAAGCAGGCGCCTCCGCCTCAACTCGGTGGTTCGCTGGCACCCAGGACTCTGTCGCGCCTTGCGGTCGAGAAGGGTCGACGAAGGCGATGGGCGCAGTTGGAGTGGGGCTTCGGAGTCTTCCTCTTTCTTATCTTTGGGGGAGGGAGCTGTGTCTTCTGGGTGTCGGAACGGAGAAGCGGGCAGGAGGCGGGCTTAGCCCGAGCGGCCTTCTCTTCGATCGAATCCCATCGAGAGGTTGAAGATGTCGGCTGGCTCCAAGGACAGCTCCTGCCGGAGCACGCGGAAAACGGAGAAGCAGAAATAGGAGAAACCGTTCTATGGGAAGAAGAGAGTTCGTTTTAGCGGGCTGGTTGATCGCGGGTCTGCTGGTCGGAGGAGTTTCCTTGCGCGCGGGGGATCATGCGGCCTCTGCTGCGCAAGAACCCGACCACCAGAGATGGGTGGTGAAGCAGAAGATCATCGGACTCCTGGAGCTACCCGATGATCGCCTGCTGGCCGAGTTGGGAAAGTGGCCTCGGTTCCAGGAGATGAATCTCGAGCAAAAAGGAAGATTTCTGGAGCGAATCGCCCGGATGCGGGTGGAGCGCGTCCGCGCCGCCGATCGAGAGGCGGAGCGATTGGGACTCACGCTTTCCGAAGATCAGCGCGCGGCCTTCCGGCGCCAATATTGGCAGCGTCGTGAGGAGATGGCTCGTCAGCTTTGGAAGGAGACCGAGGGAGAGCGGAAGTCGCTGCGAGAGCAGTTGGAAAAGGAGTTGAAAGCCCAATTCGCCTCCAAGGAGAGCCGAGGAGGCTCGGAAGCCGCCGTGGGAACCCGTCGGGAATAGCCGCCTCGATGCGGTCTTTCCGGAAAATCGTGCTCGGCACCAGTGCCGGGGAAGGAGGAGGGCTTGCTTCTCGAAGCAGGCCCTCCTATGGTGAGGAGCCGTGGTCCAGGAGCCCGTTCTCTGTCCGGCGATCTTGCTCTCCGACCTAGTGGTTCGGGAGAAAGGAACCGAGAAGCTTTCTCTGGTCAACTCCTTTGGTCAGCTTCGGTTGCCCCGGTTTCCTTTTCCTACCCCACCCTTTTTTATCACCGTTTGGCTCACGCACCTGCGGGGACGAGTCCCGAGGCTGGACATCGCGACCCGTGTCGAGGATCCTCAGTCTGGACACGTGTTGGCGAGCGCCTCGGGGCAGATCCAATTTCCCCCCGATGCTCCGCCCTTCGAGGAGCAGACGGTTCTCGATCTCCCCATTCCGATGCCCCCCTTCCTAGTGCCTCAACCGGCGGTCTACTGGATCGTAATCCTGGTGAACAACGAGAAGGTCGGTCAGCGGCCGCTGCCGATCCTTCCGGTCCATGCCGAAGCGAGCGCTTCGCCCTGAACCCGGCCAGAAGTATTGTCTCACTCGGGAACGGCGCTGATCTCCAAAGCGCCCATGCTTTCCAAGACTTCAGGGAGGTCGGCGGAAAACTGCGGGTCTTGCCGCTCGACGAGGAGGAAGAAGCCGTCATCCTGACCCCTGCGGCTGAAGAGATCCCAGTGGAAGATCGGCTTATGGAAGCGGGGCAGGGCGCTTCCGAGAAGGATTCCCAGCACCGCTCCGATCGCTGCGAACAGGGCGGTCGTCTCGAAAGCCACGGCAAAAAAAGCCGGCGTGCTCATGTAGGGCTTTCCCTGCAGGACCAGGGGGAAAAAAAGGTCCAGAAAGTGGCTGGAAAGAATGCCGCGCAGAGCAGCTGGGCGGGGGACCGAAGTCAGAATCTCGAGCGAAGCAGCAAGGCAAAAGCCGAGCAACCCTCCTCCCAGGACGCAGGCGGAGACCCAGCTCCTCCCGTGCCCGGCGGCCTCCGCCAGCCCGTGGAACGGGAAAGGCGAGTAGAGCTCGATCTTTCGAAAGCCCCGCTCGCGGAGAGCGCGGCCAGCCCGACAAAGCGCTTCGGCAGAGGGGAACCGGGCGCCCACCCCGAAAGTAGTCAAACCGAGGTTCGGGAGCGGGGGGGAAGCCGGCTTGGCGGAAGCGGACGATGCCTCCTCGGAGTGGCTGCAGAGGGCTTTCACCTCGAACATCGCGATGACCGGGAGAAAACGGAGGAAGAGAAGGAAGAGGAAGAGAAAGAGACCGACTGAGCCAATCAGGAGCCCGATGTCTACCCAGGTGGGATGATAGAGACTCCAGGACGAGGGAAGAAAATCCCGGTGGAGCGAGATGATGATGATAACGAAGCGCTCGAGCCACATGCCGATGTTGGCTAGGACAGCCACTCCAAAGACGATCCAGGGCCTCTGGCGGATCCGCCGGAACCAGAGGAGTTGCGGTGCGACGGCGTTGCAGGTGAGCATGCCCCAGAATTCCAGGGCGTACGGCCCGGTGATCCGATTCCAGAAGGCATAGCGCTCAAAGGGATTCGCTCCGTACCAGGCAATGAAGAGCTCGATCAGGTAGACGTAGCCAACCAGGGATCCCGTCGTCAGCAGCCACTTGGCCATCTGCTCGATGTGGATGGGCAGGATGAACTCCTTTAATTCCGGGACGAGCGCCCGCAGGGGGATGAGAAGGACGAGGATCACGGCAAAGCCGCCGAAGATCGCTCCGGCGCCGAAGTAGGGGGGGAAGATCGTGGCATGCCACCCGGGAAGGACCATGGCCGCGAAATCGCAAGAGACGAAGGAATGGACGGAGAGCACCAGCGGCGCGAGGAGTCCGGCCAGGCAGAGGTAGCCCATTTCATAGTGATTCCACTCCCGGGCCGAGCTCGACCAGCCCATCGAGAGGATCGCCCAGAGCTTCTGCCGCCAGGGATGCTTTTCCCTCTCGCGCAGCGTGGCAAAATCCGGGATCATCCCCAGATACCAGTAGAGCACCGAGACCGTGAGATAGGTCGTGACTGCGGCAACGTCCCAGAGCAGCGGTGCTCGAAAGTTCGGCCAGGCTGCGATCGATTCGGGAATCGGAAAGAGGTACCAGGCCATCCATTGGCGGCCGATGTGCATTGCCGGAAACATCGCTCCGCAGGCGACCGCGAAGACGGCGCTCGCTTCCGCGGCGCGGTTCAAGGAGTTGCGCCACTTTTGCCGGGTGAGCAGGAGGATCGCGGAGATGAGAGTACCCGCGTGGCCGATGCCGATCCAAAAGACGAAGTTAATGATGGCAAATCCCCAAACGACGGGAATCTGGACGCCCCAGACGCCCATGCCGGTCCCAATCAGATACGAGTTGGTTGCGAGGACGAAGAGGGCGATCAGACCAGTGAGGAGGGTGGCCGGCCCCCACCAGCGGGGAGCGGGACGTTCGAGGAGGTTGCAGACCCCTCTCGTGACCGAGGCGGCCGTGCCGGGAGATCCTAAGAGAGGCGGGCGAGCAACGGTAATGGCTTCCGGGGCAAGAGATGAGGTCTCGCTGGGAGGGCTCGAGAACTCCCTAGGCATCGATCCAGAGTAACCAATCTTCACATTACCCTGTTGCCAGACCGCCAGCGGCCTTTCCTACCGAAAGGCGCTACAATAGGTAATTAACGGAAAGACGATGCGTGGAAAAGAAAAGAAGCTTCGGGGAAAACCGGGGGACAGGCCACTGGACGAAGAGGCGCGCAAGAGTACGGAACCCCGAAAGCTCAGGCTTGACCTGGCCCTAGTGGAACGAGGGTTTTGCGAGAGCCGGGACGCGGCGCAGCGGGCGATTCTCGCCGGGCGGGTACGCATCGGGGAGACCCTGGCGGACAAGCCGAGCCGCATGGTCGATCGCGAAGCCCCCCTCTTGCTGGAAGAGCCAGACCGTTATGTCAGCCGCGGCGGCCACAAGCTCGAGGCCGGTCTCTCCCACTTTTCCCTTGATCCCGCCGGGTGGGTTTGCCTGGATGTCGGAGCCTCGACCGGAGGGTTTACCGACTGCCTCTTGCAGAGGGGAGCCCGGCGGGTTATCGCCTTGGACGTGGGCCGAGGGCAGCTCCATTGGAAGCTTCGGCAGGACCCGCGAGTCCTGGTTCGCGAGAAGATCAACGCCCGCCGGCTCCGGCCTGAGGATCTCGGAGAGCCCGTGGACTTGGCGACGGCCGATGTGGCCTTCATTTCGCTGCGTCTGATCCTTCCGGCACTCTTTCCCCTCGTCCGCCCGGGGGGGTGGATCGTCGCGCTGATCAAGCCGCAGTTCGAGGCAGGCCGGACCGAGGTGGGCAGGGGCGGAATCGTTCGGGATCCAGCGGTGCGGCAACGCGTCGTAGCGGATTTGGGCGATTGGGTAAAGGCTTGGGCGGAAATTGAGGATCGGGGGGTGCTTCCTTCGCCGATCCTGGGAGGTTCGGGGAATCAGGAGTTCCTCTGGGGTCTGCGCCGGACGGTGGCTCCATTCGATTGAGCCGGCCGCAAGCCAAGCTCCCTGGCATCCCCCAACTTCTCTTGGGTCCGGCGTTCCGCCCTCCGCTCGGTACCCGATCCTCCCTCTTTTCTTGTGGCGTATTCGTTGTGAAGAATCCGCTCTCATCTTGAGGCTTGCTTATAACTATTGACAGTGGGGAATCGTCTGTTAATCTCCCACAGTTTCATGCTCAACCAGAGCGAGCTAACTGACCTTCTTGTCCAGGGTTCATTGCGGCGAGATCAGCATTGTCAAACTACGCTTGATGAGCGAGTTGGTAATTGAAATGAAATTTTATTAATGTGTGAATATTTATTAATGTGCGAAAGGGGATCTATCCGGACAACACTCTATCGATCGCTTCAGGACAATGCTCCCCTCCACTCGGGGATGCAACGGACCTTGCGCATGGCGATTGTCGGTGCGTTGACCAATCCGGGAAGCCTCTTTCGAACCCAGCTTGCCTACGGCGCGATGGTCGCCACGGGATTCCGAAGGGACATCGCGGAGAAGTTTGCCTGCGCGGTCGAATATTTCCACGTCGCCTCCCTGCTCCTGGATGATCTGCCGTGCATGGATGATTCGAAGGAGAGGCGCGGGCGGATCTGCCTTCATCTTCTCCATGGGGAACCCACGGCCATTCTTGGGAGTCTTGCCCTCATTACCCGGGCCTACGCGCTGCTGGGAGAAGTGATTTCGCAGATTTCGGCATCTCGGCAGATGGAGGCGCATCGGCTCCTGGACCGGTGTCTTGGATCGGCCGGCATTGTCAATGGACAGGCGCAAGATCTGGCCTATCGGCCCGGAGGCCGGCGGGAAGTCCTGAGGATCGCTTTAGGGAAGACGGTTCCCCTGATTCGATTGGCTCTCGGTTTTCCTGCCGTGGCGGCAAACCTCCCCATGCGGGAGCGGCTTCTTCTGAATCGGATCAGCGTCTATTGGGGACTACTCTACCAGGGGATTGACGACGTCCGGGACGCGAGCGAGCCCGCCTCCATCGGTCGGATGGCCGGCAGGGATGCGCGACTTCGCAGACCGAACCTCCTCCTCGCCGTTGGCCAGGAAGAGACCATCTCCTCCCTGATGCGGCTCTCAAGGCTGGCACAAGAGGCCGTCGGCCTCCTAACGGGGGATCGCAGATTCGGGTTTCTCGACGCGGTGCAAAAAAGCATTGCGGAACGACTGATCACCTCTCTGCTCGAAGAGCAGGAGCCGGATTGGCATGGACTTCCTCAAGCTCATTTTCATTAACATTCGCCGTCATCGGCTTCGTTCCCTCATCACGGCCGCCGGTATCGGCTTCGGCGCAGCCTCCATGTTGTGCATTGTTTCGATCGTTTTGGGCGCCGTAGGGATGTTCCAAAACATCCTGTCGACGGAGAGCCAGTTCATTCTCTTTGAGAGGAATGTCTCCGATCTGTTCTTCAGCAGTGTTCGTGCCTCCCAACTCGAGGAGATCCGAAACTTTCCCTTGGTAAAACGGGTCGACCCCCTGCTCGTCGGAATCGTCAGTTCTCCGAACCATCCCATCATCACCTGCTTCGGAGTGGAAGCCGACAATCCGCGCCTCCGCCAAGCCCACTGGCTACACGGCTCGGCCACTGCCTTCGGCCGGGAGAAAGATGCCATCTATCTCGGGGAACGGGCGGCTTCCTTCCTCAAGGCGACGATAGGGCAGGAGATCCCGATTGGGAGCCGCCGCTTTCTTGTCGGGGGCGTGCTTCGCACGGCAAACGGGTTCGAAGATGGCGGCGTCTTCTTTCCCTTGTCGCTCGCCCAGGAGTTCTTCCATAAGGAATCGCAGGCTTCCTTGGCGACGGTGGAGTTGCGGCCGGGGGCGAGCTTTGTGGCCTTCCAGAAGCAGATCGATGCGCGCTTTCCGGATCTGATTGCACTCGAGGACAAGGAGTTCAACCGGTCCTACTCGCAGTTTCGCATCCTCAATGTCACCAGTTGGGCGATTGGGATCTGCTCGTTCCTCCTTGGTGGCATGGGAGTGGCAAACACAATGCTGATGTCGGTGTTTGCCCGCGTGCGGGAGATCGCGGTGTTGCGGGTGTGCGGGTTCTCCCGGCAGCAGGTCGCCGGTCTCATCTTGGGGGAAGCGGCGATCCTTTCCGGTTTGGGGAGTGTGGTCGGTTGCGTGGCGGGATTCGCTGCGCTCGTGGCGATGAACGCGGCTCCCCAGCTTCAAGGATATGTCCGCGCGGCTCTCCGGATGGATCTCCTGGTTGGAGTGGCAGTCGTCACTCTGGCCACCGCGATCGCAGGCGCATTCTATCCCGCCTACTTTGCTTCGCGGATCGCACCTGCGGAAGCCTTGCGTTTCGAATGAACACCGAAGAGTCTCGCCTTGGTTCGGTCCCGGCCGCCGGAAAAAAGCCGTCCAGCGTCATCGTCGCGCGCGATGTCTGGAAGAGCTTCGATCACGGGCAGACTCCGGTCATTCAAGGGGTGAGCCTGGAAATTGGGCGCGCGGAAATGGTGGCGCTCTGGGGCTCCTCGGGCTCCGGGAAGAGTACCCTCCTCCACCTGCTCAGCGGATTGGACCGTCCGGATCGAGGGGAGATTACCATTCTCGGTCTGGATCCGTCCCGGGAAGAAACGCGTCTGCGGTTGTGCCGTCGTCACGTGGGGTTCGTCTTTCAACTGCACAATCTCATACCGGACCTGACGATGCTGGAGAACTTGCGCATTCCCTGCTTTTCCGAGCGGCGGCCTGCGCGGGAAATCGATGCGCGCGCTCGCTATCTGGCAGAGAAGGTCGGCTTATCCCACCGGCTCACGAGCCGGATCCAGAATCTTTCCGGCGGCGAGCGGCAGCGGACCGCGATCTGCCGGGCTCTCATGAATCGACCGGAGGTGATCTTTGCAGACGAGCCGACCGGCTCTCTCGACGAACGAACCGCGGATGTCGTCTTCAACCTGTTCCTCCGCCTGGTGTCTGAGGAAGGGGCGTCCGTGATCCTCGCAACGCACGACCAGCGCTTCACCAAGGGATGCCATCGAAGTCTGCATATCCATCAGGGGAAAGCGCTCCCGTTATGAGTTTTCCGCACCCGATCCAGGGAGACTCGAAAAGAGTCGGGTTCCGAGAAAACGGAGCGAGAACGGCGCTGGCTCTCAGCCTTTTTGCCGGCGGAGGCGATCTGGCCACCGGCCTCTGCCTGCTCTTCGCTCCGGCATGGACCCTCGCCCGGATGGGGGTTGCCTCTGTTCCAGAGGTTAGCTGGGTTCGGTTTGTCGGAGTTTTCGTCGCAGCGGTCGGAGCCGGCTATTTTTATGGACTGTTTTGCTGGATGGCAGGCCGTCGCGCGGGCTGCCTGCGGACCGTCTGGGAGTTGACGGCTCTTCTTCGAACCGCAGTCTGCGTCTTCGTCGCCGCAGAGATCGCCGGAGGCCAGATGGAAGGCGCCTGGATCAGTGTCTCGCTCACCGACGGATTCTGGGCATTGGCGCAATTCCTCTTGCTCTGGCGAAGCTTTCCCAGTGATGCCTAACCGCGACACCTTTTCCCCGCCTCCCGTCCTTGCTGCTTTTGCTGCCATCGTGGCCATTGCGGCGACCTATGTGAATTTTCTGCTCTTTGCTCAATTCGGCTTCCTGGGCTTGGTCCATGATCAGGGCATCGCCGGCGGAAATCTCCAACGCGTGCTCCTCTCGATGGGGCTCGGCGGAATCGGGGGAAGCCTGCTGGCCGCCAAGCTCTTCGACTACTCCCGCCTGAGGATCCTCTTGCTCGTCGGCTTCGTGGCCAGCGGAGCCGCCGCTCTCCTCTCGACGACCGCTCGTAATGCCGTCTCCTTTACCCTTCTTGCCGCAGCAATCGGAGCATCGGTAGGACTTCTCACCGTCAGCCTCTGTGCGAGCATTCCCATCCTGCTCGATTGCGGACGACGAGGTTTCCAGATCGGTTTAGGGACCGGTATCGCCTATGGACTTTGTAACGTTCCCGCTCTCTTCGCCGGCTCGCCCAAGGTGCAGGCGATTGCTGGCGCAATTGCCTGCGGTCTTGGGGCGATAAGCACTGCCGGTTTGGCGAGGGCGGCCGATGCTCACACGCTCCGATCGACCGACCGACGGGCTTTCGGCTTTGAAAGGATCGTTGTCGTCTTCCTGGCGCTGGTCTGGCTCGATTCGGCGTGTTTCACCATCCTGGAAGCGACGCCTCTCCTCAATCGGTTCGCTTGGGGGGGAGCAAGCTTCCAATGGAGGAACGGCGTTATCCACTTCGTCGCCGCGTGTGCGGCCGGTTGGAGCCTTGATCGGGGTAACCTACGGGAGGTCCTGGCGCTCTCCTTCCTGTTGCTGGCCGGATCTGCGGCCATGTTGGGCAGCGATGGCGTCGGCGCAAGAGCCGCGGGTTGGCTTTACCCAGTCGGGGTCTCCCTCTATTCGACCGCGCTGGTCTTTGCTCCAGGCAGCCTGTCGAACGCGACATGCGCACGGTCCACCGCCTGGCATGCCGCCCTCCTTTACGTCATCGCCGGGTGGGTCGGTTCGGCCATGGGGATTGGAATGGCCCAAAATCTCCATTCGGTTCCACGACTCTTTCTTGCCAGTTCCACGCTGATTGCCGCTATCTGCCTGATCCTTCCCCGGTCACTCTTTTCTCTTGCGACGCCCCAATCGATCCCCTACTGGGCGGGTTTGTGCGCAATCGGCCTTCTCGCCTATCGACTTCATGAAAAGCAGCTTCTCTCCTTCCAGAGTTCGTCCTCCGCGCAGAGTCCGGAAAGGCTCGGCAGAGAGGTCTACATCCGCGAGGGATGCATCCATTGCCATTCTCAATACGTACGGCCGGGCACCCGCGATGAGGAGTGGTGGGGCCCTTCCCAGCCTCCGCGGGAGGCCAGAGAGGAGATTCCTCCCCTCATCGGCAATCGCCGTCAAGGACCCGATCTGCTGCGCGTGGGCAATCGACGCTCGGCTCAGTGGAACCGGCTGCACCTGATTAACCCGCGCTCGGTCGTCCCTGACTCGCGCATGCCTTCCTACGGGCATCTCTTCGTGGAGGGCGATCCTCGGGGAGAGGCGCTTGTCGCCTACTTGCAGGATCTCGGCTCGATGACCCGAGAAGAGCGAATGGAGGCCGTGCAGCGATGGCGCCCCGCTCTAGAGAGCTGCCCCGTCGATTCCACGACAGGGGCGAGGCTCTTTGCGGAAAACTGCGCGCAATGTCACGGGTTCTCGGGTAGGGGCGACGGGCCTCTCTCCTCGCTCGTGGGATCCCCTGTTCCCAGCGACTTGACACGAAGCTGCTGGCTGGGGGGAACGCAGTCCGAAGCCCCCGAGCGGCTCGTCGGCTTGGCCCGAATCATAAAATTCGGAATTCCCGGCACAACGATGGCCGGCCATGAAAGTTTGGAGGACTCCGCGATTCTCGGACTAGCCGCCCACCTCGCCCGATTGTCGACGAGAGGCGACGAGTCAACGCGTGCTCCTTAGTCGGGAAGCTCGCGACAGAGACAGAAACATAGATTAACAGGAGACAACATGTCCATACGACCGAACAGATCCATTCTTCGCCCTCTGAGCCTTCTTCTGCTCACCGCGCTTTGGGGGACCGGCTGGGCCTCGGCCCAGCCCGTCTCGCTGCCGGTCGACAGCAGCAAAAGCCACGTGAAATTTGTGGGGGACTCCTTCCTCCACGACTTCCACGGCGCGGAAACCCGGATCACGGGGAGCGCGGATTGGGAAGCCGCGGCAACCCCGTCGATCCAGAAGTCCGTGTTGGTCTTCCCGATCGCGGGCCTTACGACCTTCCACAAGAAGCGGGACGAGGAGATGTTCCTCTGGCTTCACGCCAAGCTTCATCCGCAAGCCTCGTTTCGATGTGAGGGGATCCGCGTGCTCTCCGGTAATTGTTCGACCGCCACGGCCCAGGATCCGGCTCACGTCTCGGTTTCCGGCACCTTCGATCTGAATGGAGTGCGACATCCGCTGAACAGTGACGCGCTCTGGTGGCAGGAAGAAAAACGGATCATGGTCTCCGGCAAGACAAACCTCGACACCCTTCAATTCAACCTGCCCCAGATTAAGAAAGCGTTCATGACGGTCGGCACCACCTTACCCATCGAATATCAGTTTGCCTTCGTTCTCCCTTAACCGGACCTGTTGCGACTCTCGGGAGGAATGGCGATCCGTCCTGTCTTGGAGGACGGATCGCCCTCCCGGGCCAGTGCGATGAATTTTTTCCTTGGCGAACAGCGAAGGCCGGTCGGATTTCAGACCGGACTTTACCGGCTCACCGCCGGCTTCAGCCTCCTGTGGCTGAGCGCCGCCAATTTCGTCGGACTCTGGCTCGCGCTTCTCCTCTGCTGGCCGGAGTTGGGAAGCGTTTCCGGTCCTGCGGGCTATGGGAGGTGGATGGCGGTCCATCTCAACTGGCAACTCTACGGCTGGTGCTCTCTCCCGGTTGTCGGCGTTCTCTTGAGCCGATGGCTTCCTCGCCGACCCGCCGCGCTGCTCCAGGCGCGCTGGTCTTTTGCACTCTGGTCGTGGGCTCTCGGGCTCGGCGGCGCCTGGTGGCTCGAAGGGGAGAGCAGCGGCAAGCTCTTCCTGGATTGGTCGGGTCTGTCCCGGATCTGCTTCGTTGCCGTTCTTGTCGGGCTCTGGGGTCTGCTGGCTTACACTCTGATCCGCGGGTTCCGGGGAAAAAAGAGCGGCGAGCAGAGCGAGGGCTTGGTTCGGATCCCCTCGATGCTCGACTGGCTTCTGCTTGCCGGGCTCGGCACCGTCCCCCTGGCCATCTGGAACGCAACCAAACCCCAGCTTTATCCACCCATCAATCCGGAAAGCGGGGGGTCGACCGGTACCAATCTTCTGGGTTCTACCCTAGCGGTTGTCCTCATCCTCGGGCTCCTCCCCGTCTTTCTGGAGATTCCACGCCGGAATCGACACAGGGCACGTCCCTTCTGGGGCGTCTTCGTGGCGGAGAGCATTCTCTACCTGCTGCTCAATCATGGTGACCAGTCGAACCGGGACTGGAAGCAGATCGGGGGATTGGCATGCCTCCTGATCTGGATTCCCCTGCTGCCTCTCTATCTGCGCTCCTTCGCCTGGGCGGACGGCTCGCGGCTTTGGGGGATTTCCTTCGCGGGATGGTGGGCGGCCTTGGTGATCACGGGCTTTGCCTTTTTCCTGCCGGGAATTCTCGATGCCGCGAAGTATTCCCATCTACTTGTCGCCCACGCGCATATTGCTATGGCCGGCATGCTGACCAGTTTGAACATGCTGCTGCTCTTGCAGTTAGCCAGAGGAGTTCCCGGAGGCCCGGACCTCCTGGGGGAGCCGATACGCTTTTCCTTGTGGCATGCGGGACTCTTCCTCCATCTCCTGGCGCTCGCTGCCATTGGATGGAACGAGGTACGGTTGCCCGGATGGCTGTGGCACCATGCGACCGAGGTACGCTGGCTCTATTTTCTGCGGGCGGCGGGCGGCGTCTGCATGACCGCCGTTTCCCTTTCCTGGCTGTTTGCCTTGCTTCGAGGAGAGCGGGAGCGTTCGGAAGGCCATGGGGTATAGACCGGAACGCCTGCCCGAATTTCCTTGGAAGGTCAGCCGGAAGGACGGCCGTTTCCAGAACATCGACTCGCCCTGGGTTCCCCGCTGGAAGGATATCTTTCGTTGGAAGCTTGCCAGCCGGCCTCCGAGGAGCCAAGCCGCAGGCCGAGGTGGAGCCTGCCTGCCGGAAGAAGTCTTCGTCGACTGGCCCGCGCTACGCAATCCGCCACCGGAGCGCATCGTGGCTACTTGGCTGGGTCATTCGACTTTTCTTCTTCAACTCGATGGACTCACCGTCTTCACCGATCCTCTCTTCGGAGAGTACTGCGCACCCTGGCCCATTCCGGGCTTCCGCCGCCGTCGCCCCTCCCCGTTCCGCCGCGAAGAAAGTCCCGCTCCCGACCTTGTGATCCTCAGCCACTCCCACTTCGATCATTGCGACCGAGCCAGCCTCCAGCAGCTTCCTCGCGCGACTCTTATCTGCTGTCCGCTGGGCCTTCGGCCGCTCCTCGCGCGATGGGGGTTCAGCCGGATTGTGGAATTCGGATGGGGAGAGTTCATCGCCGACGGCTCGTGGAAGCTTCTCTGTCTCCCCGCGCAGCACGCTTCGGCGAGAAGTCCACTGGATCGCGACCGCGTTCTCTGGTGCAGTTGGCTGCTTTCCTCGCGAGGCCGCCAGATCTTTTTCGCAGGCGACACCGGTTATGCTCGCTTTCATGCGGAGTTGAGCAAGCCTCTGGGACCCGTCGAGCTTGCCCTGCTTCCCATCGGAGCCTATCGGCCCTCGTGGTTGCAGCAACCGCTTCACCTCAATCCCATGGAGGCGGCCCAATTGCATCGGGATCTCCAGGCCAGGACGTCGCTGGCCATGCATTGGGGAACCTTCCGTCTCTCCGACGAACCGTGGGAGGAGCCCCTTCAGCTCCTTGCCGACGCCCGCCGGCTTCTCGGGCTTTCGGAAGACTCCTTCCGGGCGCCCAAGCTGGGGGAGATCATTCGCCTCTAGCCTGCCTTTCTCCCAAGCGTTCTCCTGCGGTTTGCCCGCGGGAGCGGAGAGGGAAGGCCATGCATCCCAATCCGTATCGGGAGGGTTGACTATCGCCTCTCGGCAACGAACTGATACGCCCCAAAGAAGGTCGAACGGATCCTCCAGCGCCACTCGCTGGAGCGTAGACCGAGAAACTGCGGAAGCTCTTCTCCGACGAAGCCCGCGCGGATGCTTGTGGATGCATCATGGTAGCCGACCGGTCCCAAGGCTCCGAGCGTTCGCAGAACGCGCGCTTGGGCGAGATGGAGCAGTCTCCGTGCGGTTTCGAGCGCGAAGAAAAAGCGACAGGATTCCCGTATTTGGACACCCAGCCGCACGAGTTCGTCTTCCGAAAAATGATGGAGCACCATGTTCGCGATGAGAAGAGGGAACTCCTTCCATCTTTGAAACTGCAGAATATCTTCCTGCACCCATTGCCAGCTTGTCGGCCAACAGGCGGGTCTGCCGATGCGGTCGATTCCTGCGAACTCGATGCGCCGTCGAGTCGTCGGGTCGGCAAAGAGATGCGCGCCCAGGGCCCCATCTCCCGCTCCTATCTCCAAGCCTTGCCAGGAGCCGGAAGTGTCTTCGGCAAGCCGGGTCCGGAACCAGTCGAAATTCCGCATCAAGGCGTTCATTCGCCGCAACTCGCGTCGGCTCCGTTGTGCTTCGGGACTCTCGGGATCCAGCCGATCGATCCACTCGGGCTCGACGATCCGTTTCATCGGTTGCATGCAAAAGGTCGCGATTGCCGCGGGGTCAGGGGCTTCAATCGCTTCTCCATTCTACACCTTGGCGATTGAGAGAGGAGGGTAAGCGGCACCCTGTGTGACTTCCACGAAATACTGCTCCATTCCATCGAAAAGCGTTCCGCCGCCTTGACGTCGCACCAACGAAAGCCTTGAAAGATCGGCTGCCGGAAGTTACATATGGATATAATTCTTGAGAGACGCCAATGCATACCACGAATCTGCGTAAGGTCGGCGGGTCGGTCATGCTGGCCGTCCCCCGCGCGTTGCTCGATGTTCTGCACCTGCAAGCCGGCGCCAAGATCGGCTTGCCCGTCGATCACGGTCGCCTCGTGATCGAACCAGCGGCACGGCCTCATTACACGATGGCCGAGTTGTTGGCCGCATCTGACTACTCGCAACCGCAGCCAGCGGAGGAACGCGAATGGGTGGATGCCCCGGCCGTGGGCGACGAACTAATATGAGGCGCGGCGACGTGTACATGGTCGATCTGGAACCCACGCGAGGCCGGGAACAGCGTGGGCATCGCCCGTGTTCATCATCTCGCCCGACGATTTCAACCGGGCAACCAGACTGCCGGTCATTCTACCCATTACGAAGGGCGGCGGATTCGTCCGTCGCATCGGCTTTGCTGTGCCACTGACCGGAACAAAGACAACCGGGGTCGTGCGCTGCGGTCAGCCCCGCGTCCTCGATCTGACGGCCCGCAACGGGCGCAAGGTGGAAAGCTTGACCTCGGCCATCATGGATGAGGTTCTGGCGAAGACCGTCACGATCTTTGAGTGACTTCCACCAAATCCTGCTCCATTCCATCGAAAAGCGTTACAACCGTTTCCCATCCCTTCCGGGCGTGAGGACCCGACCGGATCATGGGATTCGGAATTTGAAGCATCGGCATTTCCGCAGGCAAGAGTTGCGGTCTTGGCAGCCGGAGACTTTGGTAGCCTGCATTCCCTTCTGCATCGTCCAGTGCGCGGGAGCCCCTGCCTGCCAACCGTTGGCTCGCCCCGGAGAGTTGACCCGCTCGGAGGTAATGGTAAGTTGACCGATTAGCCGGCGGCACGAAAGGGCTGCCTTATCGGAATGGCAGGAGAGTGGATCCAGATACGCGGGGCGCGAGAGCACAACCTGCAGAATGTCGACGTCGACCTCCCGCGCCATCAGTTCATCGTCATCACGGGGGTGAGCGGTTCCGGAAAATCCTCGCTGGCCTTCGACACGCTCTATGCCGAAGCGCAGCGACGTTACGTCGAGAGCTTGTCGACCTATGCCCGGCAGGTTCTGGGTGGGTGGGAGAAGCCGGAGGTCGACCGAATCGAAGGGCTTTCCCCAGCCATCGCGATCGAGCAGCGGACATCGGGAAGCAGTCCGCGATCGACGGTCGCCACGGCGACCGACGTCTACGAGTTTCTGCGCCTTCTCTTTGCGCATTTCGGTACTCCCCATCATCCGCAGACCGGTAAACCGCTGCGGCGATACACCGTGCCGGAGATGATCGGCGAGATTCTGGCCCTGCCTCCCGGGACGTCGCTTCAACTGCTGGCCCCGGTGATTCGCGGGGGGGGGCGAAAGGAATTCCGCCAGGCGGTCGAGCGGATGCGGCAGCGCGGGTTTGTCCGGGCCCGAGTGAACGGGAATCTCATCGAGTTGGAAGAGGCGGAGATCTTGCGCGGAAAAGGGCCGTACACCGTGGATGCCCTCGTCGATCGTCTTCGTTGCGAATCGGAAGCCAAAAGCCGATTGCACGACTCCCTAGAATTGACGATCAAGACGGGCGATGGCGTGGTCCTTCTGCTCTACCAGACCCCGGAGGGGGAGGCTGGCGAGCGTCTTTTCAGCGACCGTCACTTCGATCCGGAGACGGGTTTCCGATTTCCCGATTATTCCCCCCGCCATTTTTCGTTCAACAATCCCCTCGGGGCTTGCCCGGCCTGCCACGGCTTGGGAACGGAGTTCGCTTTCGATGTGGATGCGGTCGTGCCGGATCCCTCGCTTCCTCTTGCGCAGATGCCGATCGCCCCATGGCGCAGGCTAGGTAAGGCCCTCCAAGCGGTTTGTCACCAAGAGCTCGAAAGGCTGGCAAAAGAATTCGGCGAGGAGATGAGCCGGCCCTGGCAGGAGTGCTCGGAGGTCTTCCGGGAAGTCGTCCTGCAGGGATCCGGGGTCGAAGGCGGCCCAGCGGCGAAACGGAGAAAGCAGAAGAGCGCCTTCGAAGGGGTTCTTCCCGGCTTGGAGAGGATTTATCGAGAGGCGCGCTCTTCGGCTCTGCGCGCCAAGCTTCGTCCCTTCCTGGCTCGCAGCGTCTGCCGTTCGTGCCGTGGCGCTCGCCTTCGCCCCGAGGTCCTGGCGGTGACGATCCAGGCAAACGGCTGGGCTCCGCGCAACATCCGGGAGGTGGCCGCATTTTCGGTCGATGAGGCAGGACGTTGGCTGAAAGCAATCCCCATTCCTCTGGAAAAGAAAGCGGTGGCCGCCGACGTCTTCCGAGAGCTCGGCGAGCGTCTCGAATTTTTGAGGAGAGCTGGGTTGGGTTATCTGACCCTCGATCGGGAAACCCGAACGCTCTCGGGAGGCGAAGCTCAGCGCATTCGGCTGGCGACCCAGATGGGAGCACGCTTGAGCGGAGTGCTGTATGTTCTGGATGAGCCGAGCGTAGGACTTCATCCACGCGACCATCGTAGACTGCTGGGTCTGCTGGCCGAATTGCGCGATCTGGGAAACACGGTGGTTGTGGTGGAGCATGACGAGGAAACGATCCTCAGCGCGGACTATCTCATCGAGATGGGGCCGGGTGCGGGGCCGCTTGGAGGCCGGGTGCTTGGAGCGGGCGCTCCTCAGGAGGTTTTGAGCCGTCCGCACTCGATCACGGGTGCCTGTCTGCGCGAGCCAGTGGCCCCGGGAGGGGGGGGCAGCAGATCACCCGATGCGGGGTGGCTGCGCGTGGTTGGCGCTCGGGCAAACAATCTTCGGAACATCACAGTAAGCTTCCCGCTGGCGTGCCTGACCGCCGTTTCGGGTGTGAGCGGCTCAGGGAAGAGCACGCTCGTCCATGACATCTTGAGCCGCGCGTTGCAGCGTCGACTGCATGGCGCACGAGCAGAGCCGGGCGCTCACGATCGCGTCGAGGGAGCGGAAGCGTTGGAGCGTCTGGTGATCGTCGATCAGGAACCGATTGGGCGCTCGCCCCGGTCGAATCCCTTGACCTTCTCTGGAGCCTTTCAGGAGCTTCGGCTGCTTTTTGCCCGCCTCCCTGCCGCACGCGTGCGGGGATACGGTCCTGACCGGTTCAGCTTCAACGTCCCCGGAGGACGATGCGAACGATGCCAAGGACAAGGGGCGATCGAGGTCGAAATGAGTTTCCTGCCCGCTGTCTACGTTCCCTGCCAGTCGTGCGGCGGAAAGCGTTTCAACCGGGAAACGTTGGAAGTCACCTATCGCGGAAAGAACATTGCCGAGGTGCTCGAGATGACGGTGGAGGAAGGCCGAGAGTTTTTTCGCCCGGTTCCCGCCATCTGGGATAGGCTCGATACCTTGGCTCGGGTCGGGTTGGGGTATCTCTGCCTTGGCCAGTCGGCGACGAGCCTATCGGGTGGAGAGGCCCAACGGGTGAAACTCGCAGCGGAGCTCGACCGGCAGACATCGGGAAAGACGCTCTACATCCTCGACGAGCCCACGACGGGGCTCCATCTCGCCGATATTGAAAAGCTGATGGAGGTCCTAGCCCTGTTGAGAGACGCGGGCAACACGATCATCCTCATTGAACACAACCTGCGCGTTCTGCAGCGCGCCGACTACTTGATCGATCTGGGGCCCGAGGGAGGGGAGGGCGGTGGACAGGTTGTCGCTCAAGGGACCCCTGCGCAAGTAGCACAGGAGCCGGCGAGCTGGACAGGCCGATTTCTTCGCGAGCAAAGAGAGGCAATCAGAGTCAGAGTCCAGGTAGCGGAGAAGGGGGCCGTGAGAGCATGAGGGAAGAACGATCGTCCAAGCGAGGGGGGATGGCCGGCCTCGGTATCCTCGTCATCCTCCTTGCCTGGGTAGGCGGACTCCCAGGCGCCATGGCTCAAGAAGAGGCGTTGGCGCCAGCTCTTACTGCCTTCGAGGATGGACTTTTCGCTCGATGCGTGCAGGAGGTCGAGGGCTTTCGGAAGCGTTTCCCGGATAGCCCTCTCGCCTCGAGTGCAAGCCTTCTTGAGGGGAAGGCGCTCTACTTCCTTGGCCGCTATCGGGCGGCGGAGGAGCTGCTCACTCCGATTGCCAGGAATCGGCTACCGAAAGCCGCGGCGGGAGAGGCTCTGTTCTGGCGAGCCGAATGTCTCTGCGCTTTGCAACGATGGACAGAAGCGATTCAGGACTATCGCGCTTCCCTTGCCAAGCCGTTGGCGGGCCCTCTGGCGCAGAGGGCACAGCTTGCGCTCGGGTGGTGCTTGTGGCGGACCGGAAAGGTGCGGGAGGCCGAATCGGTGTTGGAAAAGCTGGAGCGCGGAACGGCTGGCGAAACACAAACGCGCACACTTCTTCTTCGGGCTCGGATCGCGCTCTCCCTAGGACGGCGCGAGGAAGCGGAGACCCTCTTTGGTCGAGTGATTCAAGGGGAAGGCCGAATGGAAGATGCCCTCTGCGAGGCTCGTTTTTGGCTGGCGGAGCTTCATCGAGCGGACGATCCCGCTCGAACCATTCCGCTCTACGAGGCGGTAGCGAGGACGGGGCGATGTCCAAGAGAGCTGCTTGCGCAGGCTTACCTCGGACTGGGCGAGGCGTATGAAAAGGTGGGTCAGAGCGGCAAGGCGATGGCCGCCTTGGAAAAAGCGCTCGAGTTGGAGGAGGCACGGAATCTTTGGTTCCGGATCAGCGAGCGTTATTTGGAGAGTGCGGCGGCTCTGCAGCGTCTTCCCGAGGCGGAAAGGAAACTTGGCGAGCTCCAGCGGGGTTGGAACGCGAGCGAAGGGCAGGCGAGGCTTGCCTTCGCCATCGCGCAGGCGCGAACAAGAAGCGGCGACAGGGAGGGAGCAGAAGCCCTCTTGGAGGAGACCAGCCGTCGGAAGCTGGGGCGGGAGTCGGATTTGGCGATCCGTTACGCGCTTGGTCGGCTTTATCAAGAGGATGATGCGTGGGATGCCGCGGCGCGATCCCTTCTTCTGGTCGAGAAGGGGGGCGGGGTTTTGGCTCCCTATTCCGCCTTTCGCTTGGGCGAGATCGCCCTGGTTCGAGGGGACGCCGCTTTCGCCGAAGAGAATTTTCGCTTGGCGGAGCGAGCCGGCGTTTTCCCGGAGGAGAGCCTCTACAATCGTTTGATCTCCTTCGCACGAGAAAAGCGGCTCGAGGAGTTCGAAAAGACGAAAGCGATCTTTGTCGAGCGTTTTCCGCATAGTTCCTTGCGCTCTCGTCTGCTGCTGCTGGAGGCAGAGCTCCTCCGGGAGGTAAGGCGACCGAAGGAGGCGGAACGGGCACTGGAAGCAGGCCTGCAAGAGCCAGGACTACGATCGAGCCAGCCGCAGCTCCTCCTGGAGCTCGCTGGTCTCTACGCGGAAGAAGGAGGGGATGCACGGGCATTTGCCGAATACGAACGGCTCGTCCGGGATTTCCCAAATGACCCGCTTGTGCCGGAAGCGCTTTACCGGGGAGCCTTTGCCGGATACCGCAGCGGGAGGCTGACCGATGCAGAGGCAAGGCAGCGGTTAGCGGATCTCGCGGCGAATAAAGCGGCCGTTTCTCTTGCTCCAAAGGCGCTGTTCGGGGCGGCCCAGTTTGGTTACAATGCCCAAGATTATGCTGGCGCCCAGGCAGATTTTGAACGCATCGCCCAGGACTATCCCCAGAATCCCTTGGCGGATTCGGCCTACTACTGGGCGGCGAAGGCCGCAGTAGGACGCCATGATCTTATGGATGCGCTTCATCTCCTGGATCGAATCTCGGAGAGTTCCTCATGGAAGGCGGAGGCCAGACTTTTGCAAGGAAAGATCGATCAGCAACTGGCAGAATACGGCAACGCGATGATTCTTTTTGACGCGGTCTTGGAGGAGAGCCCGTCCGGGCCGATCCGAACCGAAGCCCTGCTTCGAAAGGGGGACTGTCTCTTCGCAGAGAGTTCCAAGACTCCGAAGGTCTATGGAGAAGCCGCAAAGGCGTTTGCTGCGGTCTTGAGAGAAAAGGAAGCCGATCCGGCAGAGCGGGATGAGGCAGGTTTCAAGTTGGGAATCTGTTTGCAAAAGCAAGGACGCGAAGAGGATGCGCTCTCGGTTTATCTTGATGTCTTGGATGGTCGCTTGGGAGCCACGAAAGAAGGTTCCGGAAAGCGAAACGCTCCGGAGATTCGCTGGCGGATCGAAGCCGGAATTCAGGCTGCTTCGCTCAAGGAAAAAGCTCAGGATTGGAGAGGAGCGGTGACCATTTATCGAAAGATGGAAGAGTTGGGGGGACCCACGCGAGAAGAATTCCATGAGACGGTCAATCGGCTTCGTCGGGATCATTTTCTCTTCGAGGAAGGCTCTTGATGGGCTACCGTCCGGTCATCGCCAGCCGCAGGAGAAAGCTTGTGTAGAGTCGAGGAGTGGCGCGGTGCGACGTAGGAGAGCCGTAGCGGGAGCTGCCCCTTTCGGTCTGGCAGTGCCTGAGTATCTCTCCCTATCATCCGTCTCCACTCCCCGCTCATCAAACCGACCGTGCGGATTTCCCGCATTCGGCTTTCGGACAAGGTTTGCGCAGGATTATGCCCACGGCAGGCTCCGCGTAGAGCTCCCGAGAGAGATGAGACCCAGCTTCTCCTGGAGAAACGCATCCGGGAACTGAATCTTTCCTTGCCCAGGGACTTTATGCTTGCGGCAGAGCCACCGGCGAAGCCGATACCGGACATGACGATCCACTGCCCGGTACGCTCGGCTGACCGATCCAAGACAGAAGTAGTTTGCCCATCCTTGCAGCCGGGGGTTGAGGAGCAACACCAGTTCCTCACCGTCCCTTCCCAGCGTGTTCCGACGGAGCCGTTCGCTCACGCTCTGCAGCAGCCGGTTCACCCGTTTCGTGGAGGGTTGAGTCCCCAGGTAGCTTCGGCCCGTGATGGGCTTGTAGCAAAGACCGAAGGTGTAACCGAGAAAGTCGAAGCTCTGCTTCGGCACTCGGCAGATCCGGGTCTTTTCCGGGTTCACGGTGAGCCCGATTCGCTCCATGATCTTCTCCATTTGCTTCCGGGCTTCCTGGGCATGGTGGCGGCAGAGGATCACATAGTCGTCGGCGTACGATACGATGTGCGCCGCCCACTTTGCAGCCCATCCTTGTCGCTGCCATCCCAGGATCCGTGAAGTTTCTTCGATTTTGCGGACGAGGGTTTTGGGGGATAAAAAGGAAAACCCCAAATGAACAACGGAAAGAGCAGCAGCAAGTTCGCGCGTCGTTATGACCGCGAGTTCAAAGAGAATGCGGTGGCCCTGGTGCGAGGGGGGCGTTCGGTTCTCGAGGTAGCTCGCGATCTCGGCGTTTCCCATTGGTNGCTGAATCTGTGGGTCAAGGATGCCCAAGGCGGTCGGATTTTCAGCGATCCCAAGACTTTGGCGGCCGAATCGCCCGAGCAGCGCGAGCTGCGAAGGTTGCGCCAGGAAAACGACTATCTGCGCCGTCAGCGCGACATTTTAAAAAAAGCATTGGGCATCTTGTCGGCCGAGATGCCTGCCAACGATATGCGGTGATGCAAAAAATGACCAAAGATNATTGCCTCACNGAATTGGCCGAAGCTNTGGAGGTTTCNCGGAGCGGCTTCCATGCTCACCAGCACAAGGACCGGGGAAGCCGTCGGCAACGGGACAAGCAACTGCTTGCGGCCATCCATCCAGTTTTCCTGGAAAGCCGGAGAACCTATGGCAGCCCGCGCATCACCTGGGCGCTGCGTAAGGCCGGAGAGCCTTGCGGCAAAAATCGCGTGGCCCGCTTAATGCGGGAGCTCGGTCTGCGCGCGAAACAAAAACGCCGCTTCCGTCCCCGAACCACCGATAGCGCCCATCGCCTTCCGGTCGCCGACAACTGGCTGGCCCGGATGCCCGCGCCGGATCGCCCCAACCAGATCTGGATCGGTGACATCACCTACATCCCCACCGCCGAGGGCTGGCTCTATCTTTGCGGCATCCTCGATGCGTGTTCCCGCCGGTGTGTCGGCTGGCATGCCGAGGACTCGCTCTCCACGCCTTTGGTGACAAGAGCCTGGAACAAGGCGTGGAAAAGCCGGCGCCCCGACCCAGGGCTCTTGCACCATTCCGATCGCGGCGTCCAGTATGCCAGCGGAGAGTTCAACGCGCTACTGCACTCCTGCGGTGCCGTCGCCTCCATGAGCCGCAAGGGACAGTGTTATGACAATGCCATGATGGAATCCTTCTGGGCCACGCTCAAAACCGAGTGCTTCGGCTCCTTCCTCCCGAAAACAAAACAAGAGGCCAAGATCATGATCTTCGATTACATCGAATGCTTCTACAACCGTCGCCGCCTTCATAGCGGCCTCCATTACCAATCCCCGCTGGACTTCGAAAAGAATCTCGCTAACCTAAACAACTAAATCCTCCGAAGCCCCGTCCACGTTTTCGAAGAAAGATCATCCTGACCCGACAGGGCCTTCAACAGTCTGTTCACAAATCGGGCAAGGACTTAGAGCGATTCCTCAAGGCTTACTTCGCCAAATACAATGACCACTGCCAGGCCTTCCATTGGACTAACCTGACTTCGACACTTTTTCACCGACCTCGTGATTTATCAGTTACTTACGGAAAGCATGTAGTACGTAATATATGAAATAATATGTTGACGTGTATTCGTTGTATGTGGCATAAAAGAGTGCGTAATGTACTTTTGCGAGGTCAAGTCCCGGCAGAAGGGGAAGGTCTACAAGAGTTATTTCATCCGAGAGTCGTATCGGACCGAGAAAGGGCCGCGTTCCCGGACGATCTGCAATGTCACCGCGCTACCCGAAGAGGTCCGGGAGCTGATTCGTTTGGGCTTGCAGGGGAAGAAGATCGTCGAGGTCGAGAAGCTGGGACTGGAGGAGCAGTCGGACTTCGGGGGTCTGGCGGTTTTGCGGGAGGCATGGGAGCGGTGGGGACTGGAAGAAGTCCTGGCCGCGGTGGAGGATCCGAAGAAGAGGAAGCTTTTGCAGGCGATGATCTTCGGCAGGATTCTCTTCCCCTGCTCGAAGCTTTCCTTGAAGGAGGAGGCTCGGGGGACGCTTCTGGCGGAAGCCTGCTCCTTGGAGAAGAGCGAAGGATTGGACGAAGAGGATCTCTACCGGGCGATGGATGGGCTCAATGGGGTTTGGAGCCGGATCGAGCGTGGGCTTTTCCGGAGAGCGTTTCCCGGAGGGGTAAGTCTGGTGCTCTACGATCTTTCGAGCACCTATTTTGAAGGAGAGGGTCCGAAGGGGTTGGCTCGCTACGGCTACAGTCGGGATCATCGGGATGACCGGCCGCAGGTGCTTTTGGCGGTGGCGACCGATGCGGAGGGGATCCCGATCCATGTGGAGGTTCTCCGAGGCAATCGGGCCGATTCCTCGACGCTCCCCGGGCTTTTGGTTGGCTTGCGGCGACGGCTGGGGATGGAAAAGGCGGTCTTTGTTTTTGACGGCGGGATCCGAAGCTTTTTTAACCTGGAGATGCTGACGGGGATGGAGTTGGGATACGTGACCCGGGCGAATCGGGCTCAACTCCAGGAGCTGGTGGAGA
>NZ_KB901875.1:1601071-1601292 GCF_000379365.1 Verrucomicrobium sp. 3C
AATGCTTCTACAACCGTCGCCGCCTTCATAGCGGCCTCCATTACCAATCCCCGCTGGACTTCGAAAAGAATCTCGCTAACCTAAACAACTAAATCCTCCGAAGCCCCGTCCACGTTTTCGAAGAAAGATCACCGCCTCATATAGAGGTTGGCCAGAAGCGGAGAGATGGGAGCCCCTTGGGGGGTCCCTCGCTCTCGATCCTTGGCCTGGGTCGTCCGCCG
>NZ_KB901875.1:1601392-1628943 GCF_000379365.1 Verrucomicrobium sp. 3C
CCGCTGGCGTTACCACCAGTAGCCGCTCCGAGTGCTTCCGGCTGGAGCAATAGTTGCCGGGTGGAGATCACTCCCTCTCCACTGGGCGATGCACCCTTTTCACGGCGCACGAGAAATGGAGGCTAGGGAGACCAGCAAAATAGGGGCTCCAGCCTCGTTCCCGTCCGTACTTGGACTTCCGAGAGGATGCCCGCCGTAGACAGGGCCTGTTCCCGAGTGACCTGCCGGGGAAAACGCTGCAGGAGCACGGTTAACGGAATGACGCGTTTTGCGCGGATCGTGTCGCGGAACGATTCGAGGAACGACAAAGAGAGGCTCTCCGAGCCATGCCGGGGCGGAGAAGCGGGAGCGGGAATCGGGAGTCGGCCGCGCCAGGAAGCCAGAATCCCTTCTGCCCGCTCGTGGAGCTTTGCTTCAACCGACGAAAGACCTGGGTCGTGACGAAAGGAAAACAAGAGAGAGACGGCGGCGGAGATCTCGACCATATCCTTGGAGGAGATGAGGAGAAGCGGCATGCCGGGCGATCCTTCCTCGGTCGAGTTTCGCCCGGCGAGCACTGCCGCTTCCTCCTTTTCGAAAACCAACCCACAGGGTTCGAACGTGTGGCCGCCTGCTTTCGCCGGGTCCGCTGCCTCTTCGCGGAAGGAGAGAAAGGCGCTGGCGGCGGTCCTTAGGGTTTGCGATGGAGGAAAAACAAAAAGCTCGATTCCCGGCTGACTCCTCCTCGCGCAAAAGAGGCTGAATGGGCGGATCTCTTCTCTTTGCCAGGCAAAATCTGCGGGCGGTTCCAAAGGCAGCAATGCCCATTCGACGACCCAGGCAGAGGCGAGATTCGTAAGGGAGATCTCCCACTGGAGTTTTGCGTCGAAGAGCAACCGGGTGCAGATCGAATAGGGATTTGGATCGGCCGACTCCTGCTCATACCAGGGAACGGCGACGGATAGGAGCAGAGCGCGTGGTGGCAGGGAATTCCGGTTTTGGTAAGCGCTTTCGATCCACTCCGGGCGGAGGCTCGGCTGCCGTCGCTCGAATCGCCGGATTCGTTCTTGGAGAAAGTCGGCAGCTTCCGGTTTCTTGATCTCGCGGACCAAAAGAGGAGCGGAGAGAACGTTGCGCTGCTCGTCGGGCCAGTGGGGGAGAACTGCGGCGTTCCAACACGGGAGGTATGCACCCAGCAAGAGAAAGGCCGGGGGCCCCTGGAACAGGGTCTGGAGAAGGCCCCCGGCGGAGGAGGCCAGAGCCGGTTCCGCTCCCCAAGCGTCCGCATTGTCAAAGGTGAGCAGGAACGGCTTGGAAAGCCTGGAGAGTCGGAGAAGATCTTCGACACGCCTTCGGCAGTGACCTTCGTCATCCTCCATCGTCTCCATCGCCTGCTCCCCGGGCGCTACCGCAAGGTTCGCGCGGATCGCCTGCGCCCAATGGACGGGCTCACCAAAGATCCAACGGCGGCACGCCTCCTGGATGACTCGATCCTCTGTTCGAACGGCCAAGCCGTGAATGGCCCAGAGCCAATTGGAGAGATGAGCCTCCCATAGCCCAAGCCGCGAGAGCAACTCCTCGGCAGCGGGAATGATTCGGGGATAGTCATGGCGGAGCCATTGGGCCCATTCTGGGACGAGCCCTTCGAGCAAGACTCTGGACGGGTGGCGACGCAAAAAGCGAACGGCGGAACGTAGCTTGGAGTCGCGGATCCTCCCCTGCTCGACGAGCTGGCTGGCCAGGGATCCGAGAATATCGTTGGCGAACACTTGGAGCCGGCTCGGTTCTTCGGGCCATCGCCGAATTGCGCGGGAACGATCGGGGAGGGATAGCTCGACTCCCGAATCCTGGAGCAGTGCCCGCCATGGAGCCAGGGGATTGCGGAAGGGTCGAATATACAGCGGGAGAGCTTTCCCCTCCAGATGCAGGAAAAGGGTTCCGATCAGGGTGGTCACCCCTGCGCCGGAAGAGTTCGAACCGACCAGAAGGATCGGTTGGCGCTCCAGCCAATTCACGCCGTGCGGCCAAGAGCTTCCCGGCCCGGGAAAGCGGCGGTCAAACTCGGAGGAAACTTGTTGGAGGACTTCGGAAAAAAGAGGCCGCCATGCCGGGTCGATTTTGCGGGGATCAACTACGAAATTCGGCCAGAACGGGTTAGCCTGCATATCTCACAAGCGTTCTCCCGCGGCTTGCGAAATGGACCCGGCTGCTTCGTTGGGACTTGGATTTTGGCCCTCCTCGCCGTATGTCATCCTACAGCTCCGGGGGAAAACCTGCGCCCCGCCTTGCATCCAGGCCCATTGGGCCTCGCCTCGGGTACGAACTTTGTGAGACATGCAGGCTATGGTCGTTCGTCGATTTTCAGGAATGGTCGAGGCGCTGGGCCGACATAGGTGGCCAAGGGGCGAATCAGGCGATTGTTTGCTCGCTGCTCGAGAATATGGGCCGCCCATCCGGAAGTTCGGGACATGACGAAGAGTGGAGTGAAGAAAAAGGTGGGAATATCGAGGAAGTGGTAGGCTACGGCACTATAGAAATCCACATTGGGATAGAGCCCCTTTTCCGAGAGAAGTAGGTTTTCGATTCGCTCTGCGATCGCGAAAAGCCTGTGGTCGCCCGCTTCTTCTGCGAGTTGCTTCGCCAGCGCCTTGAGGATCGGGGCGCGTGGATCTCCTTGCTTGTAGACCCGATGGCCGAAGCCCATGACTTTTTCCTTCTTTTCGAGCATCGTCCTGATGCCCTCCTCCGCCTCATCCGGAGTGGAAAAGCGTTCCAGGAGCATCATGGCCGCCTCGTCCGCCCCTCCATGCAACGGCCCGCGCAACGCGCCGATGCCGCCAGTGATGGCAGAATAGAAGTCCGAAAGGGTCGAAACGATGACGCGGCAGGTGAAGGTCGACGCATTGAACTCGTGCTCGGCATGAAGAATGAGTGCTGCATCGAGCGCCCGGGCATGAAGCGCCGAAGGAGCTTCCCCTCGCAACAGGTAGAGAAACTGATCGGCGACCGTCCGATGCGCTTCGGCCCTCGTCTCGATCCGCCTCCCGTCCCGATGGAAGTGGTGCCAGTAGAGCAGCATGGAAGGGAAAGAGGCGCAGAGCCGGCTGGCGATGGCGTGAGCATCGCGGCTTCCCTCTTCCGGCTCCATGGTTCCCAGGGCGGAGCAGCCTGTGCGCAGAACATCCACGGGATTGGCCGTGGGAGGCAGCTGTTCCAGCACGCTCTTCAGCGCCGGTGGCAGGTCTCGCAGGGAGATCAGAAGACTTCGGTAGCGATCCAGTTCCATTCGATTGGGCAGGATTCCGTAGACCAAGAGATAGACCACTTCCTCGAAGGATGCCGACGAAGCCAGATCCCGAATGGAATAGCCCCGATAGGTTAGGTCGAGCCCTTCCTTACCGACCGTGCTTAATGCAGTCTCTCCTGCGGTGATTCCCTCCAAGCCGCTGGTATTTTTTTGTTCTGTCACCGTTTGCCTCGTTTCCTTCTCGATCCGGCATCCGTCTTCTTGGTATCGCTTTTCGTATCGTTTCGCGGCGTGCAACCTACCAAGACCCGTTGCGACGGGCAAGGCTCCAGTCCTGGAAACAGGCGAGTTAGAGGAGGATTGCCAAGGAGGGACGGAACCGATTACACTGCCAATCACCTCTTTATTCAATCTATCTATGGATCTTTCTCGGCGCGTTTTCTTGCAAAGATTGGGACTTTTGGGCGCGAGCATGGTCGCTCCATCGCTGAGTCGGGCTGCCCAGGTGGGGCAGAGCGCCGGCCAGCCCGGAGCCGAAACCATCCCGCGCGCAACTGCGGTAGCCGGACAGCGCGCGGGCGGTGTTCACTTTTTCAATCATGGCCCGGGGTTGGGCCGCAGGATTGCGGTTACCTTCGACGATGGACCCACCCCAGGGATCACGGAAAAGGTGCTGGCCGCTCTTCGGGAACGGCATCTCTCCGCGACCTTCTTCATGATCGGGCAGCGGGTGGCGGCGGCACCCTCTTTGGCTCGCCGCGTTCGGGAGGAAGGGCACGAGATTGGGAACCACTCGTATACCCATCCCCAACTGGGACGATTGCCCGCTCAGCAAGTCCTGGCGCAGCTCCAGAAGACACAGGAGGCGATCGAGCAGGCCACTAGTTTTCGGCCCTGTTGGATGAGACCCCCCTACGGCTCTTTCCGCGCAGCGCAGGCTCCAATCGCCGCCCAAGAGGGACTGGGCGTAGTCCTGTGGAACGTCGACACGCGCGACTGGGCGCGGCCAGGGACGGAGCGCATTCTGGAAACCGTTTTGACCCAGACTCGTCCAGGTTCGATCGTTCTCATGCACGATCTCCATCTGCAGACGGCCGAAGTGGTGGGACGGATTTTGGACGGGCTCTTGGAGCGGGGGTTTGAATTTACCACGATCTCGGGTTTCCTGGGCACTCCTCGGAGCGCTTAGCCGCCATTTCTCACAAATTTCGTAGCCGAGGCGCAGCGGATGGGCCTGGATGCGAGGGGAGCGTTGACTTTCCCTTCCTTCGCGAGAGAATGCAGCTTCCGCCGACAAACGGCGGAGAGACGGCTGGGTAGCTCAGTCGGTAGAGCAGCGGACTGAAAATCCGCGTGTCGTCGGTTCGATTCCGACCCCAGCCACCATCGCCTTGCGGGCTTCTGGCGTAGTCAGGCGCCTTCCCTGCCTTCTGGAATGGCTTCGGATCTCCGTGGCTCCTCGCGGTTGCCCAGCGCTTTCTCCACGCACTCGAGGATGACGTGCAAACCCCAGGTATGGAGTTCCTGGATCCGCGCCGTGGATTGGCTGGGAACGATCCAGGCGACATCCGCCTCCGGAGCGGCCTGGCCGCCATCCTTGCCAAGAAACGCGATCGATCGGACGGAACGACTTCTCGCCAGGCGGAGTGCCGAAAGGATATTGGCGGAAGAGCCGCTGGTCGAAAAACAGAGAAAGAGATCTCCGGGTCGGGCGAGGGCAGACAGAGGTCGGGAGAAGATCTCGGAAAAGCCGAAATCGTTCGCGATGCAGGTCAGCGCCGTCGGATCGGCGCAGAGCGAAACGGCGGGGAGAGGATCGCGAGGCAAGCGATAACGGCCCAGGAGTTCTTCGGCGAGATGGAGCGCGTCCGCTGCGCTGCCCCCGTTACCCGCCGTAAAGATGGTCCCTTTTTGGTGCAGGCACTGGACGAAAAGGAAGACGGCCCTCTCCAGGGCGGGGAAGGTCTCTTCCGCCAGTCGCAGGGTTTCTCCGAGCTCCCGTGCGCTGGAGCGGACGATGAATTCGATCTCTTTCACGTCGCGCACCTTGCAGGCGCGTCAAGTGCAGGCGCGTCTAGGAGAGGATCCAGCGGCCTTTCGAGGGCTTCGGACCAAGGAGTGAGGGGGGCGTCGGTGTGGAAAACGAGCACTGCCATGCGGAGCAGCTTGCCGAGGACGAAAAAATTCGCAAGCCTGGAAGAGGAGGCTGCCGCAGGAAGCGGCATGCGGTTCGAGCACGCGATGATCGCCATGCACGCAGGTATCGCCCTTGGCTCTAACCTTGGAGAGCGGGAAGTCAGAATGGAAGAGGCCTTGTCCTTCCTTCGAAGACTCTCCAAGGGGGGGCATTTCCTCCGCTCCTCGCTCTGGAAAAGCGATCCGGTCGACTGCCCTCCCGGTTCCGGGGAGTTCTTAAACGCCGTTGCCGAGATCGACTGGGATGGTTCGCCAGAGGATCTCCTGGCTGCCTTGCTGGCCTTCGAGAGCAGAGCCGGACGATTGCCTCCAGAAAAGCGGCTCAGGAATTCGCCTCGCCCGGTCGATCTGGATCTCCTCTACTGCGGAAAGCTGGTGCGAAGCTCTCCCGGGTTGATCTTGCCGCATCCACGTCTCGCGAACCGGATTTTTGTGCTGGGTCCGCTCGCGGAAATCGAGCCGCATCTCTGCCTTCCGGGTTTCTCCCGCACGGTAAAGGAGCTTTATGACAGACTCAGGGAAGATCACTCCTGAATGGGTTCGATGCAGAAAGGACGTTGGGCAAAAGATCGCGGCGTTGACCGCCTACGATTTTCCGACAGCCCGGTTGCTGGACGAGGCGGGGATTCCGATCCTCCTGGTGGGGGATTCGCTCGCGATGGTTGTCTTAGGTTATCCGGACACCGCCTCGCTTCGGCTCGAGGAACTTCTTCCCCATCTTGCCGCCGTGGCGCGAGCCAAGCCTCGGGCGCTTGTTGTTGCCGATCTCCCTTCCGGGACCTATCGAACTCCGGTGGAAGCCCTCGCCACCGGAAAGGCCCTGAAGCAGGCTGGAGCCGAGGCGGTGAAGCTTGAGGGGGGGGTAGCGGTGAGCGAGGCGATTCGGGCCCTTGTGAAAGCCCGGATTCCCGTCATGGCTCACATCGGTCTCCTGCCTCAGAGTGCGGGCGGTCGGTTCCGCAAGGTCGGCCGTCAGCCGGAGGAGAAGGAAGAGATTCTTGCGGATGCGCGTGCGGTGGAAGAAGCGGGAGCATTCAGCGTCGTCGTCGAAGCGACCGAGGCCGGGCTGACGGCGGAAATTACCCGGCGTCTCCGGATTCCTACGATCGGCATTGGCTCAGGTTCGGAGTGCGACGGTCAGATCCTGGTTTTTCATGACCTGGTCGGCCTCTTTCCGTGGTTTCGGCCCCCCTTTGCAGAGCCCAAGGCGGATCTTGCCGAAGTGATCCGGGAGGCAGCGCGCCTCTTTCTTGCGGAAACCCAGGGGAAGGCATCGCCGGCCCCCAAACGGATTCTCGGCTCTGAAAGAAGTCTTTGAAACGGGCTTGGGTTGCAGGCTCCTTGAAAAAGCGTTGAGAGGTGTCTTTTCTTGGGACAGCCGCCGTCCGCCATGCGGACGCGGAGCGGCTCCGTCTCATCGGGCGCTCCAGTCGTAGATCGAAAGCGGAAAGGAAAGGCGTCGCTGGCCCGCGGAATGCTCCCAATGAGAGCACATTGGGGGATCTTTTCGGCATGAAGCGGATCGCGCTGCTTATACTCGAATCGTGGAGGAGATTCTGCAATCGCCTGCTTTGGTTGGTTGCCATTTCGGCGGCCGGCGTGAACGGCGCTTCGAGTTGGAACGGAGAGGGAGGGGAAGGAGTCATCTCGACCCAGGAATCCGCCGCGTCAGCATCCCGAGGCGACCAAGGAAACTCATGGTTTGTCGCTGGATTTGTCGGGCCCCAATGGAATCGTTTCCCTTCTGGATTTGTGCCGGCCTCCGGGGCCCCGGTTCATTCCGAGGCCGATTTCACGACTATCCTTTCCCCGACCGGAGGATACTACTGGTATGACCCTCGGAGGACGGGGCACTTCAGCTTCACCCTCGAGTTGACCGGTGCCTACAACGTGCAAGGAATCTCTACCCAGATCGGCGGTGGGGGAGGAGCCGATGCCGTGAGCAGCGGCTTTACCGTCCTGTTTGGCACGGTCGGCTATCGCATGGGAGCTTGGGAGCCCATTCTCGGGTTCGGGGCCGGTGCAGGGTTTCTCACGTCGGAGAGTCGGAGCGAGGCATCGTCGGTTGCGATCGTGCCCGTCTTGCTCGTCGATGTCGGCATGCGCTATCATATTGACGCGCGTTGGTCCTTGCGCTTTGAGTCCTTCTTTGGGTGGACAGGATCCGTTTCGTATTCTTATCCTTCCGGAGAGATCGTAGCGGGCCACATGTTGAGCAACAACGTGGTGGTGGGCTTGGGCTATGCGTTTGGTCCGTAGGAGAGTAAAAATCAGGCGGCTGAGCCTGCCTCAGGGAGCGGAAAAGATCGCTGCAGTACGACGTTACCTTTGGGCGCCTTACTCATTTTCCTCGCGATGGCAATTGAACTTGAGTCCGTAGCCTGGATACTCCCTTCAGACAAACCGAGGTGGCAAGGAGTGGTTCAATGCACGAGGCAATGGATTCGGCGCGTTTTGTCCGCACAACCGTGGCTCATGGAACAGATGTGCGGGAAGCGTTGGAGCAGCTACAGCGACAGGGAGTTCAGAGTCCGACGTTGACGCTTCTCTTCGCGGCCAGCTCACTGGACCAGGGCGAGATTGCCCAGGAAATCCGGAGTGTCTTGGGCGGTCATTCCTGGGGATTGTCCTGTGCCGGCCATTTCAATGGGGAGCAGGGGAACCTTTCTACGGAGGGGATTCTGCTTCTGGCGATCGAGCAGCGCGGGGATCTGCTCGCTCCGTGCGTGGTGATGGGGAAGATCGATGGGGAGGTCGAGGAGAGGGCGCAGGAGATGACACGGCAGGCTTTCGACGGAGCGAGTTTCAGCCCCGAATTGCTCTACATCGGTTTCATGGGCAAGCGCGTTTCGGAGATGCTGCGAGCCAATCCGTTTACTCTGCTCGTCGGCCATTCGAGCGTAGGGACGGAGGAAGCCGTCTTGCGGGGCATTTCTCGGGCCGTGGGTCGGGGCGCCCGTGTCGTGGGGGGGACGGCAGCTGACCGGCTCTACCTCGATCGGGTGACAGAAACCTATGCCCACGGGAACGGGGTGGCCGACAAGGGAGCCCTTTCTCTCCTTGGCATCGCCACCACGCTGAAGAACGGGGTCGGCATGGCCAATGCCTTTCGGCCGGTGGACGCCAAGGGGGCCTTCGTTACGGAGAGCGAGGGCAGGGTGGTCAAGACGTTGAACCACCGTCCCGCGGCTGACGTTTATGCGGAACTGGTTGGTGTCTCCAGCTGGGGGGAAGCGCAGCAGCGCTTCAGCAGCAATCCGATGGGAATCATTGAGGTTACGGCGAGCTATTGGCAGGTCCGCAGTCCAGCCGCAATTCAGGAGGACGGCTCCATTGTTTTCTTTTCCGAGATTCCCGAGGGAAGCGGATTGACTCTGTTGGAAGCGGATGCGCCTAGCCGCGTCGAATCGGTTCGCTTGGCAGTCCGGCGGGCACTGGCCGATGCGGGAAGCCCGAAAAGAGTGGCGGCAGTCGTCGCCTTCAATTGCATTCTTTGCCATCAGCAGGCGCTCTGCTTGGGCTCCGGGGTGGACGAGGTGCGAGCCATTCGCGAAGAGTTGGGGGAACACGTTGCGGTCGTTGGGGTATCCACCTACGGGGAAACCGGCACGACGGTTGCTGGGACGATCGGTCATCACAATCAGACGATCACCCTGTGGCTTTTGGCCGACGAGGTCATCACCCAGTAAGCGGCTACTCCTCGGCAGGCCGTCCCGTCGAATCCCTCAAGAGGAAAGGCGGCGGTAGAGCGCCAGGGTCTGTTCCGCTAGGATTTCGGTGGAAAACCGTTTGGCGACTTGTTCGTGAAGGGTCAGGCGTTCCGAGAGGGTAAGGGGCTTCCGTCGAGCGATCTCCTCCATGGCCGAGGCGAGCGTTTCGGGCGTAGAGTGATCCAAGAGCTTGCCGGAGGCTTCGGAAACAAAAGCTTCGGGGATCCCGTCGATCGCCCCGGCAATCACGGGCTTGCCGCAGGCCAATGCCTCCAGGATCGCCAGTCCGAGGGCCTCGGTTCCCACGCCAGGCCGGACCAGGCAGTCGATCGAATTCAGGAAGTCCGGCATTCGGTCGCAATGGGAGAGGAGAAGAGCTTTCCCCTGAAGTCCCAGGGCCCGCGCCTTTTCTGTGAGATAGCCTTGCATGTTGCCGCTTCCCAAGAGGAGGAATCGGGTCTCTGGCAGACGGGAGTGAACGAGGGCGGCGGCTTCCAGGAAGACCTCTTGCCCCTTGCCGTAGGGAAAAGAGCAACCCCCGACCAGGGCAAAGATCCGATGCCCGGGTCCAAAGCCCCAGGAAAGCCTTTCTCTGGTCGCTTTCCTCGGGACGAACCGCTCCACCTCGATCCCGGGCGGAATCATGTGAATCTTGGAGAGGTCTCCTTTCATCGGCGGTCGGGAGCGGCGCTCCGGAGCGGTCGAATCCGGTTCATAGTCGCCCCGCGTCAACACTCGGTAGACAAATTGCGATACGGCAATCACCCCGTCGGCAGCTTTCAGGAGAAAGGTTCGACTTGGCCAAGAGCTTGGGCTTTTCGCCATGTGGCGCGTGAGGAGAGCGGACGCTCCGCCCCCGGCCAGGCGCACAGCCAGGATGACGGGCCAATAGTCCCGACCATGATGGGCGTGGACGATGGAGAAGCGACCGCGACGAATCCATTTCACAAGAGCGAGCACGAGGCTCGCCTTGTCCCGTGGGAGGGGAAGAATCTCGATTCCTCGTTCTTCGACCTCGCGCGACAGAGGTAGTGCGGGCGGGCCGGCCAAGGCGACCGAGCATCCCAGCCGTTGTAGCCCGGCGGCCAAGAGAATCGATTGCACGTCCGTTCCGCCTCCGCTCAACAGAGAATTGACTTGGAGGATGGCGAGCGGTTCAGTCACGAGGCAACCCCATTCGTTCCGGCTTGCCCGCCAAATGCCAGAGCAAGAGGGACCAGCGGATACGCAGCCGCTCCCGGACACGGGGGCGAGCTTGTTGGAAGGGAAAGACCAAAAGGTCGCCGGCCAGCTCGGCGACGAGGCGGATCGGGAGGGCGATGCGAAGGCAAATCTGGTGCGACCGCGGAGCATGGAGGGCAAAGTAGCGATAACGGGACCGCCAGTATTCGATTCGGGCCGCCGCTGGAGAAGCGGCGGCGCTTCGGCCCTTGCCGTGCCAGACGTGGACATTGGGGAGGTGATAGACCAAAAAACCGGCCTGCCTTGCTCGGTAGCAAAAGTCCGTTTCTTCCAGGAAAAAAAAGAAGCCCTCGTCCATTCCGCGCAGCCGTAGCCATAGATCGGCGCGCGTGAGGAAGAAGGCTCCGATCACCGAATCGACGGCCGCCGGATGATCTGCAGGGCGTTCCTTTCCAGGGAATCGAGAAGGAAAGAAACGACGGAGGAGCGCCTTGTTGCCGAGTTCGGTCCAGAGGCTTGGAAAGTTCGCGATCGAGTTCTGCAGGCAGCCATTCTCGTTCCGCAGTTGCGCCCCGGCTACGCCGCATTGGGGATTTGCTTCCATCCAGCGGATGGCGCGTTCGAGCGCGTCCGGCTCGAGGCGCGCGTCGCTATTCAGCAGCAACAGATACTTTCCGCGGCTCCTTTCCGCCGCTCGGTCGACCGCCGCGGCAAAGCCCAGGTTGCGGGAAGAATGCAGGTAGACCGCCTTCGGGAAGGCCAGAGGAATCTCCTCGGCGGTGCCGTCCGTGGATCCGTTGTCCACAAGGATCAACTCCGTTTCAAAGGCGATCCGGCTGCCTTCGACCGAACGGATCGCTTCGCGGAGAAGGTTGCGCGTATTTCTGGTGACGATGATGATCGAGACCAGGGGGTTCGGCTCCGTGCCGCTTCGAGGGCTTGCCGTCGATGGGGTTGTCGTTTGCGCTCGGCATCCGGCCGCCCCAGTCTGCACGGACAAATTCTTGCCGTACGCAGCGGAGATTTGCGATTCGAAACCTTCTTCATCTAGAGTAATCCCGGTCATGGCCCTATCTCGTCCTATTCCATCGCCGGATGCGCTTCCTCCTTACACGAATCTCTGGGCATACCGAAAACGTTTTGCCGAGGCAGCCCCGATCCTGATGTATCACAAGATTGGCTCTCCGCCCCTCGGGACGCGCTTTCGCGGTCTCTACCTTCCGACTTGGCTGTTGGAGAGGCAATTGTGCGAATGGAAGTTGGCGGGGTGGGCGTCGGCGCGGTTCGAGGATTTCATCGAGGCGGGTACACCCATGCGTCGGCAGATCTGCCTGACGTTCGACGATGGATACGCCAGTGTTCACCAGGAAGCGCTCCCGCTCCTGCGTGGGCAGGGTTTTCAAGCAATCGTCTTCCTGGTTGCTGACCGAATCGGCGGCTCGAATGACTGGGATGTCGTCATCGGGGAAAAGCCGACGGCTCTGATGGATCGGGTACAGATCGAAGAATGGATGCAAGCCGGTCAGGAAATCGGCGGTCATACGTTGAGTCATCCGTCGCTGGTTCGGTTAACGCCGTCCGAAGCGCTCCGGGAAATCGTCGACGGCAAGAAGAAGCTCGAGGACCTCTTCGGGCGTTCCATCGACCACTTTTCCTATCCGTATGGAGATTGGAATCCCCGGATTCGAGATTTTGTGGCGGAAGCGGGCTATCGGACCGCGTGCACTGTGGAGCGTGGCGTCAACGGCCCAGGGGCCGATCCTTTCCTGCTTCGGCGGATCATGGCATGCCGTCCCCCCCGCACGCTAAGAACACTTTTCGGTCTAATGCCGGGCTAAATTGGAAGCACGAGGAGACGCATGCCGACCGAGCGGACACCGAAATTGCCGATCTCCGTGGCAATGATCGCTTGCAACGAGGCGCGGAATCTGGCGCGAAGCCTCGGAAGCGTCGCCGGATGGGTGGAAGAGATCGTCGTTGTGGTCAACGATTGCACGGACCGGACCCCGGAGATTGCGCGGGAGTTTGGAGCCCGCGTGGAGGAGTTCCCCTGGACTTGCCGCCGGGATCAAAAGAACCTGGCGCTCGCGCTTGCGACTCAGCCCTGGGTTCTGGGGCTGGATGCGGATGAGGAAGTCTCCGTGGAGATGCGAAGTGCGATCGAAGAGTTTTTTTCCGGAGCGAAACAAAGGTTCGACGGCGCATCCTTCCGCCGCAAGACCTGGTTTCTCAACCGTTGGATCACTCACGGAGATTGGTATCCGGATTATAATCTTCGGCTCATCCGGCGTGGCTGTGGGCGTTGGGGAGGCAATCGTGAGCATGACAAGCTCATTCTAGAGGGTCGGGTGAAAAGAATTCGCGCAGAGCTGCTGCACTATTCCTTCCCTACGGTCGAAGACAATGTGCGAAAGATTCCTGCTTTCGCGGCGGCGTTTGCCGAAGAGCGGCAGGGCAAGGGTCTTGGCTTTCAATGGAAGGATCTCCTCCTTCGGCCTCTGTGGCGTTTCTTGCGCGGATATATCTTCCGATTAGGATTTTTGGATGGATTTCCCGGTTTCTACATCGCCACGGTCACAGCGCTGGCGACTTTCGTTCGTTATGCCAAGCTCTACGAGCACGAGTTCGGCAAGCAGCCGCCGCTGAGCGGTACCGAAGGCTCTCCCCCGTCTCTCGCTCGCGGATAGAAGCTGTCGGTAGCGGCTTGCGGCAGTCCCTTCCGCCTTTCCTTTTTGGGCGTCGCCCAATGCCTTCCTGTTCCGGCTTCATGAGCGAGAAGCGGGTTTCTCCCCAGTTTTTCCATGACCATCCGCCCGGGCCTCTTCGGGGTCAACGGCGAGGAGAGCACCAGGATAGTCCTGTGAGCAGCTAGCGATTAGCGTGATACAGAACAAGAGGTCGCAGTCCGGCGTGCGGCCGCGGGCTGCGCTTGAGCCGGCGCAACGAATCTTAAGGAATCAGGAGGAAGAGGGATGGAAAGTCACAGGACAGAAAATCCGGTGCAGCCGGGGCTACAGGGGCATGGGGAGCCCTTGCCCTGGTGGAAACGGTGGGTCTTCTCCGTCGATCACAAGGTGATCGGCATCCAGTACATGGTGACCTCGCTGCTGATGGGTCTCTTTGGGTTCATCCTCATGATTTTCATGCGCTGGCAGCTCTCCTATCCTGGAAAGCCCGTCCCCATTTTTGCGCACCTGATGCAGCAGGTCTTTGGATCGAACATGGCTCCGGGCGGAGTCATGACGCCCCAGATGTACAACTCATTCGGGGCGATCCATGGGACCATCATGATCTTCATGGCGATGGTACCCGCCCTTTTCGCAGGGTTCGGCAACTACATCGTTCCTCTCAAGCTCGGCGCTCCCGACATGGCCTTCCCTCGGCTCAATATGGCGAGCTTCTGGTGTTTCTTCGTGGGTGTCGTCATCATGGTCGCGAGCTTTTTTGTGCCGGGAGGTGCGGCAAAGTCGGGATGGACCTCCTATCCTCCGCTGGCGAATCTAGCCGACTCCGGCCCGGGATTTCACCCGGTTCTCAACGGCCAGACCCTCTGGCTCCTCGGGATGGCCTTCAACATCACCGGCTCGCTGCTGGGGGTCATCAACATGATCACGACCATCTTCCAGCTCCGGGCGCCGGGCCTCAGTTGGATGCGCCTCCCGATCTTTGTCTGGTCCGAACTCGTCACTGCTTTCCTCATGCTCCTGGCCTTTCCGCCGCTCGAGGCCGCCGCCGTCATGCAGCTCATGGATCGGCTCGCCGGAACGAGCTTCTTTTCCCCCGACGGCCTGATTGTCGGAGGACAGCGGGTGGCGGTCAGCGGAGGCGGCGCTCCCCTCCTTTGGCAACATCTCTTCTGGTTTCTCGGACACCCCGAGGTCTACGTCCAGATTCTCCCGACCATGGGCGTCATTGCGGAGATTTGGACGAACATTACGCGCAGGCCGCTCTGGAGCTACCGGGTGGTCGTCTACTCCGAGATCGCCATTGGATTTATCGGGATGATCGTCTGGGCGCATCATATGTACATGACCGGCATGGGCCAAGGCGTGACGACCTTTTTCCAGATCTTCACCACGATGATCTCGATTCCCTCGGTGCTCATTGGGACTGTGTTTCTCCTTTCGCTTTGGGGAGCGTCGATTCGCATCAACCTGCCGATGCTCTTCGCCTTGTCTTGGCTTCCTCTCTTCGCCATCGGCGGCTTGACCGGGCTCCCGAACGGCTGGAGTTCATCGGACCTGGTTCTTCACGATACCTACTACGTGGTTGGCCATTTCCACTACATGATGGCGCCGACCTCCCTGATGGCTCTCTTTGCCGGGATCTACTACTGGTATCCAAAGGTGACCGGCCGCATGATGAATGACTTCCTCGGGAAGCTTCATTTCTGGCCGACTCTCATCCTTTTCAACGGCGTCTTCTTCCCGATGCTAATCCAGGGCATGAATGGGGTGCACCGGCGCTGGTACGACGGGGGCGCCGGGTGGCAGTACGCGCAGAACGTTCTTTGGCTCAACCATGTCATGTCGATCTCGGCGTGGCTACTGGCGCTCGCTCAAATTCCTTTTATCATCAACTTTTTCTGGAGCTCGAAATACGGAGAGAAGGTGAAGTCCGATAATCCGTGGCAAGCCACCACCCTTGAGTGGGCGACTCCGACTCCCCCGCTTGGCCATGGGAACTTCCCCATCGCTCCCAGCGTCTATCGTGGTCCCTACGAGTATAGCGTCCCGGGGGCTGAGCGGGATTTCCTCCCCCAGTGGGAACCGACGGCGGAGGAAAAGGTGCCGGCCGAGCGAGCGCACGTCTAGGGGGCGGAGGCGTTCGCCGGGATCGAGCTGGCAAAGAAAGCGGGCGGGGCGGGAGAGCGAACGATTGGAAAGCGAGAGCAGATTGTGCTGAACACGGTACTCACTCCCCAAGCGATGTCCGCGTCTGTCGGAACCCAAGCCGAGCGTGCCGGGCTGGTTGCGGCGTTGTTCCTGCTGATCCTGACCGTTGGCGTCGTGGGAGCTTTCGTCTGGGCGGGCTACCGCCTGTTGAAACGGGAGAAAACTCCACCACCGGCCTACGCGGAGTTTCTCAACCAGGATATCGTCGAGGAAGTCGACGCCGGTTGGCGCTGACAAGGGGTGCGTCCAGCTCGGGCAACGACCTTGCGCGCGGACCCGGGCATTATTACTGCTGCTGGGGCAGATAACCTTGTTCGGAAGCGGCCGACGGAGTTTCCGCGGGTTGCGAGGAGGCTGGCTTCTCGATGGGGGGTGCAGGGGGAAGAAGGGGAGCCGTGGCTCGCGGCAGAGGCGCCGGAGGATTTTGCATGTCGAGAATCCTTAGACGCACGGCTTCACTCTCCTGGTGAAAGGCCTTCCGCTGTTCGATTAGGCGGGTCACGATGCGCGTCAAAAGATCTACCTTCCTTTCGCGGGAAACCCCATTCAGTTCGCCTAGGAGGCGCTCCAGCTCGTCGTCCTGCTCGCGAGTCATCTTCCGCAAGCGTTCCTGCATCTGTTGAATCTGCCGCTGTTGTGCAGGTGTAGGCCGAGCAAGGACTGGCGAGGCAACGGGTTGCCCCGTTGCCGAGGGCAATCGGGCAAACATGGTGCCGAAGAAGGCTCCGGCCAGGCCAAGCCGCATGGCGAATCGCCCCCAGTCGGAAGGGGAGGTGCCGACGGCTAGTCGGTGGAGGAAACGGCCCATGCGAAGGGACAGGGAAGAAGCTGACATCCGAGTTGAGCCGAACGCGCGCCGCCGGTCACCCAAACTCCGGTCGTTTTATAATCTGAGGACGATTGCGGGACGGAAGCTATTTTCCTCCGCCCATCTGGTGCATCCACTGTTGATGCATGCCTTCCATGGCGTCGTGCATTTCTTTGCGCTGCTCGACCAGTTTATTGATCACGGCGCAGGCCCGATCGAGCTTCTTGTCGGGCGGTGCTTGGTTCATTTCGTCGGTCAGACGCCGCAAGTCGGCATCTTGACGCTCCATGAGATTGCGCATCTTCTCATGATTTTCCCGCGCCTGCCGGTGCAAACGGTGGTGACGGAAATGGCTCTCCGGCGTGGCGGCCTGAGACTCGGCTCCCTGGGATGAGCTCGAAGAATCCTGGGCATGCAATGGGGAGGAGAAAAAGAGAGCCAGCGCACTCACCGATAGCGCCTTCGCGCCTGCGGACCATGTTCGTTTCATATTCGTTTGATGTGAGGAAGGAGTTGGGTGCGAATGCTAGCTTCCGAAGCGATTTCAGGAAAGACTTTCTTTCGAGTCGGTAAGGGCGCGATTGGTGGCCGAGAGCGCGGGAATCCTTTCTGGCGCGCGGGGAAATGCTCCTTTAACCTCCGGAAGTCGCTTTCTGACTAAGCTGCTCAACTTTGTCCAAGAACGGCTTGGCTCCGCCTGGCATGTAACCCATGGACGCGATCTCCTGTCCTTCGGGATCGAGCAGCAGGATGGTCGGGAAGGCGTCGACGTGGTATCGGTCCGCAAGCTCTTTGTTTTGTTGCTTCAAAGCCTCCGTTTGCGGTTTGTGTTGAGGGAAGTCGAGTTCGAGCAGCACGAGATGTTCCTTGGCGTACTGCTGAAATTCCGGAGTCGAAAAGACTTCGCGCTGCAGCTTTTGGCACCACGGGCACCAGTCGGAACCGGTAAAGTTTGCCAACACCAGCTTCTTTTCGGCTTTGGCTTCGTTGAGAGCCTTCGGATAATCCGTCATCCAATGGGCAGATCCGGCGAAGGCCGCTGCGGAAAAAAGCAGGGGAACCATCCAACCGAGGGCAAGGGCCAACCGTCCACCTTGGAGCCGCCAAGCGGCGCGTGCAAAGTCCATAAGGCCGACAATACATATGGCCCCGATCTTTGGCAAATGCGCAGGTGATTCTCGCCGATCGACCGAGGTTGGAGCGGCCAAAACCGGATTTTGCTCTTGGCTCCGACGGGAAAGGGCTCCATTTGTCTAGGGTATGATTATGGCCAAACGGACGGATCCGTCGGCGAAGAAGGAGCAAAAACCCGTCCTCCGGCGTTCCATTCTCGTCGTGGATGACGAGCAGGACGTCCACTACTCATTCCAGAGGTTGCTGGAAGATCTGCCGATTGAGGTGCGGGCAGCCCAATCGGGAGAGGCGGCCATCGAACTTCTCCGGAAGGAGCCTGCTGAAGTCGTCATCATGGATATTCGGATGGGCGGCAAGAATGGCTTGGAGACGCTCCGGGAGATGAAGCGTATTGCGCCGAAGCTCATCGTCCTGATGATGACCGCCTACGGCACATCCCATACCGCCATCGAAGCGATGAAGCTGGGCGCCTACGACTATATCCTGAAGCCGTTCGACATCCCCGAGCTTCGGCAACTGATCGAGCGCTCCCTGGAGGCCGCCCGCCTTGCTCAGGAAGAAGGCCAGGCTATGGCGAGCGCAGCCGATCGGCAGGGGTTGGCGCTCGTCGGAGACTGCGTCCGGATGCAGAAGGTCTACAAGCTGGTCGGGCAGGTAGCGAAGACCAGCGCGACCGTGCTGATCACCGGTGAGAGCGGTACTGGGAAGGAGTTGATCGCTCGGGCCATCTACCAGCATAGCATGCGAGCCAACAAGCCGTTCATTGCGATCAATTGCGCCGCCATTCCGGAGAATCTCCTGGAAAGTGAGTTGTTTGGACATGAGCGGGGCTCTTTTACCGGGGCCATGGCCCAACGGATTGGAAAGTTTGAACAGGGCGACGGCGGGACGATTTTCTTGGACGAAATTGGAGAGATGCCTCTGGCGACCCAGAGCAAAATCCTGCGGGTCCTTCAGGAAGGAGAGGTTTCCCGGTTGGGGAGCAATGAGTCGATCCGAACCGATGTCCGCGTCATTGCAGCCACCAACAAGGATCTGGCCGCAGCCGTGCAGCGTCGAGAGTTCCGCGCCGATCTCTTTTATCGGCTCAACGTCGTTCGAGTTTCCTTGCCTCCGCTGAGGGAACGGGCCGAGGATATTCCCGCGCTCGCCGCACATTTCCTCCAGAAGCATCGGCGCTATCTTCCCCAGGCTGCGGCGCGAATTGCGCCGGAAGCGATGCAGGCGCTCCAGACCTACCCTTGGCCAGGCAATATCCGGGAACTCGAAAACGTCATTCAGCGTGCCATGGTCTTAGCACCCAGCAGCACGATCGAGATGAGTAATCTCCCGGAGGAGATCCAGGAAGAATTGTCCACCCATTCCATGGGTCGGCTCTCGGTGGAAGAACGAGTGCTTGAGGAGACGGCGCAGGTGTTAACCGACCTCGTTTTGCAAAACGGCGTGAGCGATGTGATCCGGAAGCTAGTGGGCCGACTCGTCCAGAGGATTGCGAGCAAGCAGGGGGGCGATGAGCGACAGGCCGCCGAGTCGCTGGGCTTGCGTTCGGCGGATTTGCGGAGGTTCGCCATGCCGAAAACGCATCGGGAGTAGGCTTGGCCTGCCTGTCTCCCAAGCATTCTCCTGCGGCTTGCGAAATGGGCCAGCCTGCTTCGTTGGGGCTTGGTGTTCCCTCCTCGCAGTATGTCGTCCTACCACTTCGGGGAAAACCGGCGCCCCGCCTGGCATCCAGGCCCATCCGCTACGCCTCGGGTACGAACTTTGGGAGACAGGCGGCTGCGGCTCCTTCCGGCGAGGAGAGTCATCGCTCCCCTTGGCAATTGGGGCACTTTCCGTAGAGTATGATCTCGTGATCGAGGACTTGAAAATTCGGCGGGGCTAGCTCGGCCCATTTTGCGGCGCAGTCCGGAATCTCAAACACCTTACGGCAGCCGTTGCAGAAGAAGTGATGGTGGTGGCCTCGGGTTGCCGTTTCGTACCTTGGGGGTTCACCGGGAATTTCCACGATGACGATCTTTCTCTCTTTGCGCAGAGCCCGCAAGGCGCGGTAGACGGTGGCAACCCCGAGGCGCGGTACCGCTTTTGCTGCCCGTGAGAGAATTTCCGGTGGAGTGAGCGGGCTTTCGGCAGATTCGAGCACCGCAACAATCGCAATCTTCTGCTGCGTGATCCTTTCCATGCGGAGTCTTTGTCGTTTCAGGAAGGCTTCCAAGGAACAGAAATGGATTCCTTCCGCTGAGTTTGTTCATTGAAATAGTAGATTTCTCCGTGCCGGACTCCGTGCTCGTGAAGCAAGCGCGTCACCTTGACATCGTAGCAACAGTATTCGGCAATCTGGACGAGCTTGCCCTCCTTCCACCAACGAAGGGCCTGCACCCCTTCCGCCGTCTTCCCAATACCTAGGGTGGCGCGCGCGAGACTCTCCAGGCTGATGCGTCTTCCGCTCTGGGCTTCTACGTCCCGGAGAAGATCCAACGCGGGCAAGTCACGGAGATCGAATACGGTATACGCTTCGAGAACAGGAAAATCGAAACCAAGGATGTTAAAGCCGACAATCAGATCCGCGTTCCGCAGCTCCTGCAGAAGGGCTTCGACCTCCTGTTCCGAATAGATCTGATAACTCTGCTGCGCCGTTGCGTAGGTCACTCCCAGAGACATGCGCATGGCGCTCTTATTGCGCCATCCGCCCACTTCGCTTGCGCTCTTCTGGGTCTCCAGGTCGAAGTAGACCAGGTTCCTCATTGCACGAGCATCACTCCTTGTAGAGGAAAACGGGGCTTTCCGGCAGTCTGCGGCTCGCTCCTCCGGCCCTCATAGGGCGGCAGCCTCTTCATGCACCGGGAGCACGGTAGAGATCCGCAGCCCAACCAACGGAACCACCGACGGACGCGTGACCCAAGCACGGCCGGATCATCGCCCCGCGGGGAAGAGCGCCGGAGCGAATAACCGCGAAGATTCTGCCGCTGCCTTGCGCTCCTCATTCAAGATTGCGCGGAGAAGGATCGCTTGCTCCCCATACTTCATCCACGGGCCGGAAGGAACGTCCCCCTCGGAGACAAAGCGCCAATCGGTAAGGTCTAAGCCATGCAAGCCCAGAAGATCCCGCACTGCGGGCGCGACATCGAGTCCCGCTCCATTGTACATCTGGGGCCGATCGGAGCCGAATACGTAGGAAGGAAAGTCGGCGCGCAACGGCCCTACATCTTCCCACTGCGCATAGGCGACTTTCCCTTTGTGTCGGATTTCCACCCAGCGACCCTTGCACTGAGAGACATAGCGGTTGCCACGGGAGGGTTCGCGGTACCAGGGGACCCATCGCCGGGCGAGATCCGGATAGGCGACATCGTTAAAAGGCAATGCCACGTAAAAGGGGTTCAGAGTGGCGGCGAAGCGCCGCGGCAGGAAGCCGACGCGGCGGCTCGGATCGTCAAGCCCGCCATAATTCCGAGTCCAATGGACATCCCAAGCGCTCGCGATGTTCGTGGCGGCACTAATGGGAGTCCTTCCTTGGCCGATCCAGAACACGGTCGTGACGATCTGTTTGTGCCAAGGGTATGATGGATTTCCCGAAGCGGCTTCCACTCGAGAGCCGGGGCAGAGCGACAGGAGGAGACCAGCGGCGACTGACCCGAGCAGCAGCTGCACGTGCCCGGGGGCCAACAAGGACGCTTTCTTCATTGGAAGCTCAGTTTCTGCTAACGCTCCCGGCGCGCTCTGTCAATTGCATTTCGCGACACGGAAGCAGGTCGGCCGGTCTCACTCAGGGAAGAGCAGGGTCTTTTGTTTTGGCGTTCCTGCGGCGGCAAGGATGGCCAGACATTGTTTGGGACTGGAGAGGAGTCGTTCGCGGAACTGCGGGAGGGATTGTTCGCCGAGGCGTTCGGAGAGGAGCCAGAGGAGGGCGTTACGGATGAGGACGGAGTTGGCCAGCAGGTTGGGCTGACGGGAACGGCAACGGTCTTCGCCCATTTGGACATCGCGTCGCCAATGGTTGCGGATTTCCACCCCGCCCCAATGTCCTCGGATCCAGTCCAACCATTCTTGGGGCGCATACGGATCCGGTGGCGCGCTGGAGAGGTAGTAACGGGACTCGGGTGCCGGTCAGACCATCCTTTTCTTCGTGCGCTGGCTGCGCACGACGATCAGGGCGCGGGCAAAGGGGAAGTCGACGGCCAGGGGCTCGATGGGGAAGGCATAAAGCTCGCGGGTTTCGACTCGGCCATGACCGGATTGGTTGTCGGTAAAAAGGGGGTGTCGCGCAAAGCATCCAAGGCTTGAGCCTCTTGAAGCAAACGAGGCTGATTTCCCTTGATCCCGAACAGGTAATCGCCCCCTTTTTCGACGATGAGACGGGCCTGGCGCCGCTGACAATGCAATGGGTCGGCGGTGATGATTTTGCCATCCAGGGCCGGCAGCTTTTCCAGCAGCGCCACCGCCGCGCTTTGTTCGCATCGGGGCGTGCCCTGCTTTCGGTCGTGGACCGCCACCGCTTGCGGGGCGCCGTCCTCCTGTTGGGCCAAGGTCAGGAGGCCAATGTGATGATGAATCATTTTGCCGTCCAAGGCCAGCGCCTGCGGCAGCGTGCCGCTCTGCGCTTGCAACCAGTCGGTGAGCCTGGCGGCGAAGGCTTCGGGATCCATACGGGTGAGCACTTGGTAGAAGACACTGTAGCCGGGAACCTGGTGAAAGCCTCGGGTGCCTTTCTTGAGCGGCAAGCCCAGCCGACGGCGCTGGGGTTGGGTCAGCGTAGTGGCAAACCGGGCGATCTCGGCGATCTCCCGCCGTCCGGCCAAAAGCGCCATTGCGATCAAGGTCAACACCGAGCCGACCGGATAGTGGGCGTTCTTCTTGCGCGGATCAGGCGCTTCCCAAAAGACCTCCAGCAATGAGTCGAGCTGCTGGGCGTTGACCGGCAGCGTGCCCGAGGGCCTCGCGCTCAAGCCGGCGCGGCACTCTTCGGGTAATTGGACCGCTCGTAACGTTTGCCGCGCTTGCGCCGAAAGAGGACGCAGCCAGAGCCGCTTGGGCCGGTCGTTGGGCAGATAAAAATCGGCCCGATGGCGGCTGTAGCCCGCGCTGTAGCCTACCGCTTCCCAATTGCTCGCCTTGTAGCATGTCCCCGCATAGGCCTCCGGATCGGTGAAGCTCTCGGCCAAAAGCGGAGTGTAGCCAAAGCGATCCCGCCACTGTCCCGGCAACGCCCGCAAGGCCGCTCCCAAAGCTTGGGAGGCCAGATTGGGCGCCTGTCCCTTGGGGGTGAGCAGCAGAAAACGCCGATTTTGTACGATCAACTTAAGCCGCTCCACCCGCTGTACGGCACTCCACCCAATCCACTGATCCCGATCCTTGAGCGCGTAGCAGGCCGGCCCCCAAACCAGCAGCGCCACCGCCTGCCCATCTTGGGTAATGACCTGGCGCAAATAGTCGCCCACCGATCGCCCCGCCCCCAGATAGTGGCGTTCCTTCAACTGCCCATCGAACCATTCGATTTCTTCGGGAAAACTGGCAATCGAAGCTCGCAGCCCGCACTCCCTTGCCCCACCGGTTCCTGAATGGAAATGCTGTTTCATCGAGCCTATGGCATCGAAAAAGTCGCCTCATGTCTAGCCTTTCTTTCCCTCCCTGACGCAGAATCACTTGCTCGTTCATAAAAAAAGGCCCTGGGCTTGCTCGCGCCGCGCCTTTTTTAGCCTTGCGTTGTCGGCGTTCCTCCCTCTCCCGCACTGGTGGACGGCCGAGCTCGATCCGGCGATGGTTGAGGGTGCTCCGGTAAACGAGGCGGCTGCCTTTCCTGTGGTCGATCCAGCCGGAGGGGTTCGCAACAGCTAAATAATATATGGACACATAGAGAGGTTCATGGAAGTATGTGCGAGTGAAGTTAAGTGTCTGGGCCAAGCGGCAGGGCGTTTGCTACAAGACGGCTTGGCGGATGTGGAAGGAGGGGCGTTTGCCCGTCCCGGTCGAGCAGTTGCCGACCGGAACGCTGATCGTTCATGCGGAGTCCTCACAACCCAACGGCGTCGCCCTTACGCGCGGGTCTCCAGCGCTGATCCAAAAGAGGATCTGGACCGGCAATTGGCTCGACTGACCGAGTTCGCTCTGAGCAAACGGTTGCCGATCGTCAAGGCCGTCAAGGAGGTCGGCTCCGGATTGAACGGCCGTCGGAAAGGCATGATTGGGCTGCTCCGTGATCCGAAGGTCGGCGTCATCCTGGTCGAGCATCGCGACCGGCTGATGCGCTTCGGATTCGAGTACCTGGAAGCGGCATTGGCCGCGCAGAGCCGGTCGGTCCTGGTGGTGGATCCGGACGAGAGGACCGACGATATCGTGCGCGAGCTGCATGAGGTCATGGTTTCCCTGTGTGCAAGGCTTTACGGGAAGAGGTCCGCGCAGAACCGCGTCAAGAAGGCGCTGGAAGCGATCCATGAGTAAGCTCCCTGTTTTCACCTACCAGACCCGTTTGAGTGTGACCCCCGAGCAGGCTTCGTGTCTCGATGCCTATGCGGCGCTCCACGGGCTGGCGCAGCGGACTCTCTTCGCCAAGATGCGGGCTGGCGTTCCTCGGAACGAGCTCAAGCGGTCGTTCCTACGCCGCTTCGGCCTCACCGCCCGGCAGTTCAACGCCATCCGGGTCGAGCTCGAAGGCAAGATCGCCTCGATCCAGGAAAGGCGGCCCGAGTGGATCGAGGAAGCCAAAGAGCGGATCCAACGAGCAGAAGAGGCGATGGCCCGACTTGAGAAGAAGGAGCCGGGCTCAAGCGTGCTGCACCAGAAAAAGCGGCGGCTTGCCATCCTACGGACGAAGCTCGAGACGCTCCTTGCCGATCCGGAGTCCGGCCAGGTCCGGCTCTGCTTCGGTTCCCGCCGCCTCTTCCGCAAGCAGTTTGCCCTGGAAGAGAACGGCTATGCGGACCATGCCGCTTGGAAGAAGGATTGGCAGGCGGAGCGGAGCAGCCAGTTCTTCGTGCTCGGGTCGAAGGACGAGACGGCGGGCAACCAGTCCTGCCAAGCAGTAGCCGAACCGCACGGCAGCCTTCGGCTGCAGTTGCGGCTGCCGGACGGATTGGCCGGACCGAGCAGGGCATCTGGTGCTCGAGGGCGTGCGCTTCGCCTATGGCCAGGAGGCGATACTCCAGGCGCTCTCCGCCAGTCGGCTCGTGACCGCGCAAACCAAGACAGGGAAACTCGTCCGCAAGCGGGAGGGATCCGCGATGAGCTACCGCTTCGTGCGGGACCGGAAGGGGTGGCGGGTATTCGCGAGCGTCGAGGCGCGACCGGTCCTCTTGAGGACGATTCGTCTTGCCGGAGCGATCGGCGTCGACATCAACGAGGATCATCTTGCCTTGGCCGAAACGGACCGCTTCGGCAACCTCGTGGGGATTCGCCGAATCGGATTGAATCTCTATGGGAAAGGCGAGGAGCAGGCGAAAGCCGTAATCGGCGATGCGTGCCGGGAGATCGCGCGGGCCTGCACCGAATCGGGCAAGCCGTTCGTGATCGAGCGATTGGATCTTCGCAAGAGGAAGGCTGAACTGGAGTCGGTCGATTCCGTCCTGGCTCGCTCGCTCTCTTCCTTCGCCTACGCCAAGGCAATCTCCATGCTCAAGGCGACTTCTTTTCGTGCCGGAGTTGAAGTGATCGAAGTCGACCCGGCCTACACTTCCGTGATTGGCGCGGTCAACTACGCTCGCCGTCATGGCATCGGTTCTCACCAGGGCGCGGCCTATGCCGTCGCCCGGAGAGGATTGGGTCTATCCGAGCGCCCGTCCGTGCGGGAGGCAATCGTGCCGACCCGCAATGGCGGTCATGTCACCTTCGCCCTATCCGCGAGGAATCGGACGAAGCATGTATGGTCGTTCTGGGCGGGCGTCCGGAATAGGCTCAAAGCGGCGCATGCAGCGCATGCCCGGTCGGGAGGAAATCAAAAACCTCCCGCGCCTCTGTCCCCGAAAGCGCGGGCATTGGGCGCTACCCGGACTTTGCCGGCGAAACCCCGGCACGCGAACCGTCGGCAGCACTGTTCGGCCGACGCCCTGGACGATCTACCCTGGCAGGGGAATGGTTGTCTATGGTTTTAGGAACGGCACGTTCTGATCCATTTGCCCAGTCTCGGCTACGCGAAAATTTCCTCGACAGAGCCAAGGGGATTGGCTTGTTATTACAGCGCAGGCTCCTTTGGTCCAGCTTGCGAACGCTCATGTCGAATCTGTCCCCTCCGAAAACCCCTCTCACGATTCCTCCTTATGGCCCACTCCTCTGAAACTCTGCTCAAGCCCGTCTTCGGATTTGCCACTCTTCTCCTTGTGGGGAGCAGCCCAGCACTCCTCGGCCAGGCGCCGGGGGGGCCGGCAGTCGAGCAAAAAGCGATGCATGGCTATCACCACAGCTTTCATGACGTGGGAAAGTACGCGAAGCTCTTCGAGTCAAAGGAGCGAGATCAGTGGCAAGAGCCGGAACGGGTCGTGGAAGCGCTCGATCTTAAGCCGGGCTCCTGCGTGGCCGATCTCGGTGCCGGGACCGGCTATTTCAGTCGGAGGTTTTCCCAAGCAGTCGGAGCGGAAGGAAAAGTTTACGCGATCGACTCCGAGCCAGCCATGGCCGACTACTTGAAAAAGGAGGTCCAGGAGAAGAACCTCAAGAACGTTACGGTCAAGCTGGTCAAGCCCGGCAATCCGGATCTGGCCCCTCACTCCGTCGATCTGATCTTCGTCTGCACGGTTCTCCACCACGTAGACAACCGGATCGAATATCTCCGGAAGCTCTCGGAGTGCCTCCGGCCGGGAGGGAGGATCGCCCTGATCGACTTCAAGCCGAATTCCCCCGTCGGCCCTCCCCCAGCCCATCGGCTTTCGGAAGCAGAAGCCAAGGAGGAATTCCAGAAGGCCGGCTACCGTCTCCTCAAAGAGCACGGCTTTCTGCCCTACCAATACTATCTAGAGTTCGTCCCGGCGTCCTAGAGGGCAGGGGCAAACGGCACGCGAGCCGGCGTCCGCGGCGAAATCAACACGGGAGTTGGGAAGAAGCTTTTTCCGGCTACCGGCGGAGGGACTCGAACCCACACCCGGTTGCCGAGACCAGATTGTTTCTCGACTTTACCAGGGTAGAGAACGTCCACAAACCCACATCCATCCCACTGAGCCGCACGTACGTCGGTTGCTTGGAGCGGAGATGACCCACTATCTGGGTTACGAGAAGGGCCAGGCGCCCAAGGGCGAAGCGGGCCGGAGGCGGGAGAACCATCGCAATGGGACCAGCAGAAAGACCTTGGTGAGCGAGGATGGGCGCCTGGAAATCGAGGTGCCGCGTGATCGAGCCGGGGACTTCGAGCCCCAGTTTATCGGCAAGAGGCAACGGCGGTTTGGGGGCTTTGATTCCAAGATCATCGCCATGTATGCCCAAGGGATGATGGTGCGGGAGATCCAGGCGTTTTTGGAAGAGCAGTACAAGGTGAAGGTTTCTGCCGATCTGATCCGCACGGTGACCGATTCGGTGATGGACGATGTGCTGGAGTGGCAGAGCCGGCCGCTGGAGAGGATGTATCCGGTCGTCTTCTTCGATGCCTTGCGGGTCAAGATCCGGGATGAAGGAGCGGTCAAAAACAAGGCGATCGTGTGCTGTGAAACCTGGCTTGCGGTGGAGCAGGTTAGCCTGACTTTGACACTTTTTCACCGACATTGTGATTTATCAATTACTTACGGAAAGCATGTCGTACGTAATATATGAAATAATATATTGACGTGTAATCGTTGCGTTTGGCATAAAAGAGTGCGTAATGTACTTTTGCGAGGTCAAGTCGCGGCAGAAGGGGAAGGTCTACAAGAGTTATTTCATCCGAGAGTCGTATCGGACCGAGAAAGGACCTCGTTCCCGGACGATCTGCAACGTCACCGCGCTACCCGAAGAGGTCCGGGAGCTGATTCGTTTGGGCTTGCAGGGGAAGAAGGTCGTCGAGGTCGAGAAGCTGGGACTGGAGGAGCAGTCGGACTTCGGGTGTCTGGCGGTTTTGCGGGAGGCATGGGAGCGGTGGGGACTGGAAGAAGTCCTGGCCTCGGTGGAGGATCCGAAGAAGAGGAAACTTTTGCAGGTGATGATCTTCGGCAGGATTCTCTTCCCCTGCTCGAAGCTTTCCTGGAAGGAGGAGGCTCGGGGGACGCTTCTGGCGCAAGCCTGCTCTTTGGAGAAGAGCGAAGGATGGGAGGAAGAGGATCTCTACCGGGCGATGGATGGGCTCAATGGGGTTTGGAGCCGGATCGAGCGTGGGCTTTTTCAGAGAGCGTTTCCCGGATGGGTAAGTCTGGTGCTCTACGATCTTTCGAGCACCTATTTTGAAGGAGAGGGTCCGAAGGGGTTGGCTCGCTACGGCTACAGTCGGGACCATCGGGATGACCGGCCGCAGGTGC
>NZ_KB901875.1:1629043-1629317 GCF_000379365.1 Verrucomicrobium sp. 3C
CCTCGGGAACTGAATCGGCTCCTGGAAAAACTTCGTCTGCTCCCGCTCTTCGCCCAGCCGCCGGCTTGGGCAGCGATGTAGCCAGTAGCGGAAAGGCCTGTCCTTCCGCATCAAGGAGTTATGCTGCTACTCAAGGGAAGTCAGGTTAGCTTTATTGGAGATGGAGGAAGGTCCTCCGAAGACGGCCTGCAGGGGCAGTCTTCAAACCACCACAAGCTGCGAGGGTAAAGAGCTCTCGTGGTGAGCGTTGCTGGAAAAGGCGGGGATTACCCCG
>NZ_KB901875.1:1629417-1750065 GCF_000379365.1 Verrucomicrobium sp. 3C
GGCGTGAGCATGAGTCTGGCTCTGATAAGGAACGCAGGAACCTGTCGTCCCGATGCCAAGAGAGAAGCCCAAGTGGCCAGCCGCCATAAGGGTCAGAGTATCGATGCGGGACACGGGGGCGGAGACGCCCGTAAGAGGGTTGAAGGTCTTGTAATGGGACTGGACCGAAGGGGCGTCGTCATCCGGCTTCAAAGTGTGGGCAACCCGCAAGGGGAGGACTCGCATGACTGAAGCCAAACTATTTATGGCTGGATGATGGGAGCCGGATGAATCGAGAGGTTCACGTCCGGTTCTGAGAGAGCGCGGGGCTACAATGCCCGCGCCACTCGCCTATCCGGCTTGGGGAATCCGGAGCGATGGCACCAAGGATGTGCTGGACCTCTGAAACTCCTAAGCGGGTTATTCACAATTGGCCCGGCTAGAGCCGACCGCTTTGGGGAAGCGGTCTCGCCGGTCCGAGTTGACGGCGCGAGAACAACTCTCTTTACTGTTAGACAACAAAGCGGAAAATCGACCCGCACACAACACACAAAAAAGCAGACAGTACCAGAACTGCAGCATGAACCCTGCCGCCATTGCCGTCCTCAAGATCGCGCTCGATGACGTCAAGCCTCGTGTCACCCGTCGTCTCGAAGTGCCGCTCTCTATCCAGCTCGATCGCCTGCATCTTGTGATTCAAGTGGCGATGGGCTGGACCGACTCGCACCTCTATGAGATTCGCGCGAAAGATATCGGGTGGGGAGTTCCGAATCCCGATTTTGGCGGTGTCGTGCGCGATGCCCGCAAAGCCCGCCTCGTGGACGTACTCGAGGACGTGGGCACAAACACCCTGAAATATCTCTATGACTTTGGCGACGGCTGGGAGCACTCGATCAAGATCGAGCGCTTAATCGATCCTGTGCCGGGCATCGCCTATCCGCGCCTGACTAAAGCCGCCGGACGATGTCCACCCGAAGATGTCGGTGGTCCTTGGGGTTATGCCGAGTTCCTCGCAGCCCTGAGCGATCCCGGCCACGAGTGCCATGCCGAGTTCAAAGAATTGGTTCCCGAGGACTTCGATCCCAACGTCATTGATGCCGACTGGCTCGGTGAACAAGTCGCCCATCTGGCAGAACACTGGTCACGAAAGACAGCACCCAAACGCCCCCGCGGAAGTCTCCGCGGTCGCCGCGCGAGCTAAGCTGACGTCCATGTGAGCCGTGACCAAGGGCACATCGCCCAGTGGAGAGGAAGTCAGCCCGGCCGGCAACTCTTGCTCCAGCCAGAAGCAGCCGTAGCGGCCGCTGGCGTCAGCCCCAGCGGTCGAAGCCTCTGGGAAAAGACCCGGGAAGCAGGGGAGCCGAGCAAGCAGGACCTATATTGACTAAACCCGCCATCCCCGATGCCCAAGCGGTTGAGGTGCTCCCAGTACGTCCGACCAATGGAAGCGGTTTTTAGACTAATTTTTGAGCGTCTCTTCCTTCCCTATTTTGAATCGAGAGGGGCTGGAAGCAACGAGCCGTTGCCAGTCCCCTCCCGGTTCGTTCTTGGGGTTTCTTCCAATACCTCTAAGGGCGTCCGGTAATCAAGCCCCTGATGCAGCCGCTCCCTGTTGTAGAACCGGAAGTAGTCGTCCAGGCCCGCCCGGGCCTCGGGCAGGTTGCCGTAGTCCCGGAGGTAAATATCCTCATACTTCACCGTCCGCCAGAGCCGCTCGACCATTACATTGTCCAAGGCTCGTCCACGCCCATCATGACTGACCGCCATCCCCGTCGCTTGCACGGCACTGGTCCACTCGGAACTGGTGAACTGACTCCCCTGATCGCTGTTGACGATCTGCGCCGAGCAGCCCGCTCGGGCCAATGCCGCCTCCAGGACGCGCAAGCAATGCAGCGTCTCCAGGCTCGGTGCCAGTTCCCAAGCCAGCACGTAGCGGCTGAACCATTCGAGCAGAGCCACCAGGAACGCAAAGCCGCCACGCAGCCGCACATACGTTATGTCAATAGCCCAGACCTGATGCGGTCGCTCAATCGTCAGACCGCGCAGCAAATACGGAAAGACGCTTTGCCCGAATGCCGACAGGCTCAATCGCGGCTTCGGATAGACCGCCAGCAACCCCATCTGCCGCAACAAACGCCGCACCCGCTTGGGATTCACGGTGGAGCCTTCGCGCCGCAGCGCCTCGGTCATCCGCCGCACTCCGTAGAACGGATGCGCCGTGTAAAGCTCGTCCAGGCGATGACACAACGCGATCTCCTCGGCATCCGGACCCACCGGCTGGTAGTAAAGCCCGCTGCGGTCCAGCCCGAGCAACTCGCATTGGCGGCGCACGGATAGCTTCCCTCGACTGTCAATCATGGCGCGACGAGCCTCAAGTGAGAGGGCCGAACTTTTTTTTAAGCCAGCGGTTTTCCACCTCCAGCCGTCCAATCTGCTCGAAGAGCTCCCGCTCCCGCGACTCGACGGCTTGGGTCTCGCGTTCCAGCCGCCGGCCAAAGAATCCGGGCAAAGCCAGCAGCGCTTGCTTTTTCCAGTGCCCGACCACGACCGGATGCACCCCAAATTCCGTGCTCAATTGGTTGATCGTTTTGTCCTCGCGCAGCGCCGCGACGACCACCTTGGCCTTGAACTCCGCGCTGTGCCGGCGACGCGTCCGCTTGCTTGTCTTCTCTATCATTCCAGTGGCTTCCTTTTCTTAGCTTAACCACTGGTCGGATTTTTAGGGAGCACTTCACGGTGACCTCATTTGTCTCCGCATCGGTCACTTGACTTGTTAGCGCTTGCGCCAGAATCCGCCGAGGCGTTATTCCTTGCATTGGCTGTAAAGTGGTCGGCGGCGGATTATCGACCCTCATGAGCGCTGGCGACAACAACCCGCCATTGGCCGACGACCTAGCGCTCAAGGCGATGAAGGAGGCTGCACGCCAACTCGGACTGACGTTCCAGGTCGGGGAGAGTGATGCGCATGGAGCCGTCCAGCGGATTCCCGCGCCCGCTGGGAGGAGACGCGTGGAGGCGGCTTCACAACCCGGATCGGCACACCCGATGCCCAGGGTGAATCGCAGCCTACCGAAGGAGGGAGGTTTTCTTAAGCAGTGGGAGGTGTGGCGTTCCCAAAAAGGGAGCCTGCGTCCGGACGAGGACGCCTCCCGCGCCTAGGGTTGCACAAGAGATCGCCTTTCCCGAACAACCTCTTCGCACCGCTCTCTCCCTGCACGATCCGGGGGGTCGATCGCGTGCGAGAGCCGGAGGCAGACGTGGACGGGCAGACTGGCGGCTAGGCCTCTGACCAACTTCCTTTCCGGTTCGTGCGTCGCCGGAGTGAGATGGATGCCAGCGGCCCGCCCCTTCTGTGTCGTGTGGGCGATGATCTGCTCGAACCGCCCTTTTGGTCTGCCGAGCCCCGAGCAGCCAGTCGGCGAATTCATCGAAGAAGATCACTCGGTAGGGGATCTCCGCTTTCCCGGCGGCGATCCGTCAGTCCAGGGAATCGAGACCTTGGTCCGCGAGGACCCGATAGCAGCGATTCACCTCTTCCACGGTTTCCTGCAAGGCCTGGATCGTCTCTTCCAGCTCGGGTGGGCAGCCCCCGCGCTCCTGTAGTTGCGGGATTCCTTTTTCAGGTGCCGTACGGGAGGATCTTCGAATCGATCAGGAGCAGGTCGAGCCGGTCTGGCTCAGACGTTCGGCTCGCTTTCGGTCGGTTTTTGCCTCAGGGGCATCCGCTCCGGGCTCTACGTAAACCGGATGTCGAGCGTCCGGAGGTAGGTGTGGAGTCCCGCGTCCTGGATGGGTAGGATATAGGCGGACCCGTCCGACTCGTTCACATGCTCATGCCAATAGCCCGGGGGGGTCACGAAGGCGGAGCTGCTGAGCCAGTTGATGCGAGCCGGCTCCCGGATCGATCCGTCGGCTTGGAGCTCCCGGCCCACTCGGGTGTAGACCCCCGGCCTCCCCTCGACCACGAAGTCGAGTGCTACCGACTGGTGGCGGTGGGGCTTCTGCCGTGTCCCCGGAAGGATGATCCCGAACATGGCCCACAAGCAGTGCGTCACGGTTACGGTTTGCGGGAACTGCCGGTTGGCCAGGAGGACGCTCACCCGGCTTCGCCGGGCCGCTTCCGGGTCGGCCTGTGCCTTGGCCAGCGCCTCGCGGATTGATTCCCCGCGGAAGAGGAGGGGACCGAACCGGCTCTCCAGCCGCGTCACGCCCAAGTAGGCCAGAAGCGGGCTATCATCGACCACGTAGAAGCGGGCATCCTTTTCCGCCCGGTGGACCGCCGGAGCGCCCGGAAGCACGAGGATGTCTCCCTTCCTCCAGTGGATGCTTCCCCGGTCGGTGTCGGTGAAGCCCGAGCCGTCGATCACGTAGAAGAGCTGGCTTGTGGCATTAGGGGCGGTCGCCAGCGACTCTGCCGCACGAATCTCAACGAACCCGGCTAGCAGGCTCGGGCTGGTCGCAGGATAGAGAACCCCGAGCTCGCCGGAAAGGTCCAACGAAGCCAGAACGGTCTTTCCGAAGAGATAGGCTTCGGGAAGAAACTGCTTCAGCGGAACTTTCGGCATCGTTCCGGAGCCGATCGGATCGGCCGCCTGGCTGTATTCGAAGAAGAGCGTATCCTTTTGCAAGATCTCCTCGGAGAGGAGTTCCTGCGTCTGTTCGGTATTCATCCCTCGTCGGCCATTCCCCGCTCGCCTGCGCGACCCGGCCTGGTGCCGCGAGCGTCTTCTTTCCGTGCGACGGTTGCCGGAGCATGGAAATGATTCTATTGTTCACATTATCATGAACCAGAGGGAATGCAAACGATGGTGAAATAGGTTGTACTTCCGCAAATGGTATAGTATTGGTTCAAATTAAAAAAACGGTCATGGCCAAACGCATCGCGGTCGAGATCGAGCGCTCTCTGCGGGAACGGCTGGCTTCCGGAGAGTGGGCGTCGGGCGGCCGACTTCCTTCCGAACGCGAGCTCGCTGCCCACTACGGCGCCGCGCGCAACACGGTGCGCAAGGCGCTCGGGGCGCTCGCCCGGGAGGGGAGGATCTCCCGTCGGGTCGGCCGAGGGATCTTGCTCAATCGCGAGCCGAGCCCGATCGAGCAACTCCTCCGCGACGTGACGGGTGTTTCCCCGGCCGACCTGATGGAGGTCCGGTGGATGCTCGAGCCGCAGGCGGCCGCGCTGGCCGCCTCGCAGGGGAGCCGTGCCGAGATCGACGCGATCGCGGAAGCCCACCGACTCGGCTGCGAGAACGGCGAAGCCACCTGCTTCGAGGAGTGGGATGCGCGGTTCCATGAACGGATCTTCGCCGCGACCCGCAACGAGCTCCTGCTCGGGATCCACCGGCTCCTCTCGCTGATCCGTTACCAGAACTCGTGGCTCGATCTCAAGAAGGAGAGCTTCAGTCCGGAGCAGCGGAAGCGCTACTGCCGTTCCCACGAAGCGATCCTAGAAGCGCTCCGCCGCCGCGACGCTCCCGCCGCCGAACAGGCGATGCGGCTCCATCTGGAGGAGACCCAAGCCGCTCTCTTCGACCGGTGTTAGCCTCGATATCCCTCGGCCTGGTTCCGCACCTTCCTTCGGAAGCTGCAACACGAAAGGACGATCTAGCCGAGGATCAGCAGGGCCCCGATCCCGAACCAGAGGAATCCCATTCGGAGGGTGGGCGCGCCGGCTGCCAGTTGGGGTAGAGGCCCACGGCGGTCGCTCCGATGGCCGAAAGGAGAAAGGGCGAGGAGAAGATGAACGAGAGGAAGAGTAGCGTGCCGGGCGTTGCGGCTGCTAACGACACATTGCCCATTTTTAGCGTCGACTTGCGTGGGAACGTATCCTTGGGAGGTGATGCATCCTCTTTCGGTGCCGAGCTTGCTCCTTCTCCTCGGAGTTCTCGTTCCTGGCCTAGGCTCCGCGGAGCCGCCCCATCCCTTGGCCTCCTCTTCCGAAAAAACGTCGTTTGCTGCGGATCGCCAGGCCATCCTGTCGATGGTCGGAGAGTGGCGGGTCGTCTACCGGTTCGAGGAGATCCTGTCCTGGAAGCCCGGCTATCTTCTCCGTCCTCCGTACAAGATCCGAGGATTCGAAGCAGTGGTCCTCCTCGAGGATACGGGTGGGCACATCGCCCTCCAGCACCTGCTGGTGGGCGCCAAGGGAGAGGTAACCAAGCATTGGCGGCAGGATTGGGACTACCAGAGGAGTTCATTCTGGGAATATGCCGGCAAGGGGAGATGGCGTTCCTTCGATTTGGACCCCAAGAAGGTCGAAGGGAACTGGACGCAGACGGTCTGGAATGTTGATGACGCGCCCCGGTATGCGGGCTACGGACGGTGGCGCCATGAAGGAGGGGTTTCGGAATGGGTCTCTCATCCCTTGCGGCGTCCGCTTCCTCGGCGCGAGATCACCCGAAGAAGGGATTACGACCTCCTGCGGTCGGTAATGCATCAGATCGCCTTCGGAGACGGGTGGATCCTGGAAGAGGAGAACGACAAGGTGTGCCGGGGAGAACGCGAGGAATCGGTATTAGCCCGGGAGATCGGGGTCATTTCCTACAGAAAGGGAAGCGGAGCCGACTTTCCGGCCGCTGGTCGCTACCTCCAAAAGACCGGCCCCTTTTGGAAGGCAGTCCGTTCCGCTTGGGATCGGATTCTCGAGCGGAATCGGGAGGTCGGCTACAAGGGAAAGCAGGACGCCAAGGAGCTTGCGGAAAGTCTCTTCGAGGCTGCGGAGAAGTTCGATCCGGCAAAGGAGAGGGAAGAGCAGGCGTGGAACGAAATCCTCGGGCTCATCGGGGAGCACTGCTTCTTCCTGCCCAAGGATACATCCGAATCGGGCCGCTAAGTGGCCGGAAAGGGCCCGGTTTGCGGCATCCCCGTGGCGGAGCCGGGCGCGGGAAGGGGCGGGTTCCTGAGGGATGGATCGACTGGGCTCAAGGATGCCGTCGGGTTGCCGTCAGGGTCTTCGAGGATAGAGGAGCGGGCTCCCCAGAAGCCCTCTGTTGAAGACAGGAGTGAGTTGCCAGATTCGGTGCTGGACGAGTAGTGGTGATGATTCCATGTGAGCCTATCCGAAAATTTGTGTGTGGGTCACAACCGAAGTAGAAGGAGATGAAAATGGAAAGGGAAGTGACCACGAACAACGAGCAGGAAGCGCAGGACCGAGGAGGCAAGAAGCCTGGGATCAGTGCGGCGATCATTGAAGAGCTGATGAAGGACTACCAGAAGCCGGAAGATCTGGTCGGTCCTGGGGGGATCATGGAGCAGCTGACCAAGCGGCTCTACGAGCGGGTGCTGGGAGCGGAGATGACCCACTATCTGGGTTACGAGAAGGGCCAGGCGCCCAAGGGCGAAGCGGGCCGGAGGCGGGAGAACCATCGGAATGGGACCAGCAGAAAGACCTTGGTGAGCGAGGATGGGCATCTGGAGATCGAGGTGCCGCGTGATCGAGCCGGGGACTTCGAGCCTCGGTTTGTCCGCAAGGGGCAACGGCGGTTTGGGTAGTGTCCGCTTTTTTGTGTGCGGGTCGATTTTCCGCTTTGTTGTCTAACAGTAAAGAGAGTGATTTGCACGCTGTCAACTGGGACCGGCGAGACCGCTTCCACAAAGCGGTCGGCTCTAGCCGGGCCAGTTGTGAATAACCCGCTTGGGGGTTATTCAAGGCGTGGGAAGCAACTCTCGGTCCATCGGCTTCCTCCGGAGGATCTTGGCTGCTTCGATCTTGAGCCGGGATTGCGGAAACCCGAGATGCCCGAATTCTCGCCCGATTATTCGTCCGGCAAGCCGTCATGGCTCCACGCCAGCTAATTCCGCGAATTGGACTTGGACGAGGAGCACATCCCGGACGGCCGCCCGGCGAATTGCTTTAGGAAATCGTCAAGAGTCTCCCATTCCTTTCGTCCTTCCCCCTTGGGGATTTTATCCATCTCCCTCTTCGCCTCCCGTCCGGAGACCCGGTTCCAGGTCCACACCGCCTCGTTGCGCACCTCCAGCGCAAGCTCGTGAGCCTTGTGAACGGCCCGGATGACCGTATGCGCGAGGTATGAGATCCCCGCGAATCCGGCCAGCAGCACGAGCGCCAGCTCGGCGGCTAGGTCGACGAGGATGTTCGTGAAGGATACGGGATCGCGGAAGCAGCCGATGACCGAATGCAGCAGTCCGATGTAGGTGCCTACGATCCAGGAAACCAAGTGTTCGATCCAATATGGGTTCATTACGTTTAAACTACTTCGCAGTATGCGGCGATCGTCCGGAGCCCATGAACCGAGGAGGTCTTTTGTCGGCGGACATACTTCTACTCCACAGGGGTGAAAGTTCCTCCCCGGCGGTGATCGAGCGCTTTCCAGCCGTGCTGTTCACCGTAGGGGCGGGTATCGGCAGGAGCGTCTCGGTCTGCCGGATGGGCGAAGGGGGGGGTGCGGATGGAAGCTGTCGGTCGTGGCGGCCCCGGCGCGGCTTCTACGCGGTAGTGCCGCCACAGTGCGCCACGACGGGCGCGCCGCTTACCGCCGCCTCCTAAACCGTCCATTGTTCGAGAAACGCGATCACGTCCTTCCAGAGGAAGCGCGTCACGCGCAGCGTCGGCCGGCAAGTCTTGAGTAACCCTTTCGTCGTCCAGTCGGTCATCGTCGTGATCGAGACGCCGAGGAGTTCGGCGAGCGTCTGCTTGGACATCACGGCCGGGAACTCCTCGATTTCCCATCAAGATGCATCTTTGGGAATCGTCGGCTTCATGGAGTTGTCATGCGCTGATCGCCGCAAGGACGAGTAACGGCGCGCAACTTCGGAGCTGACGAAGCAATCTATTGCGATGACCAGAGTACAAAGCGCTATGAAATAGAGTGGCACTCCCACATAAGCCCACGTAACCCTCGATAAACCCACTTAATCTTGCTCGATGCTGCTTTTCGGTGCGCGAACCTGCTTCCGGTGGGTTCCAGAAAAGAGAAAGGCTTCCAGGGAAAATTTTACTGCTTCCAGGGGTACCGGCGGAGGGACTCGAACCCACACCCCGTTGCCGAGACCAGATTTTGAGTCTGGCGCGTCTGCCATTCCGCCACGCCGGCCTGTTTCGCCTGGCCGATCCTAGAAGGAAGACCGGTCACGGCGAAAAGCTAGAAAACAAGAAAAGCGCTTTCCCTTGCGCCCGTCAAGAAAGCAGGGGCGGAAGCAACAGGACGATCGATCAGCGCGGCCGGCTCTCTCCAAGGAGGCGACCATGAGCAACGAGCCTGGCCGGCACATAGGCAAAGCCTCGATGGTATCCTCCCATCGAGCGAAACGGGTCGAAGAAGCGTACATCCGGGCCGCTTCCTCGAGGGTTGTAAAAGCCTCGATTGGGCTCCGAACCGACCATGAGCCAGCGGCCACGGGTTGTTCTTTCGAGGAAGACCATCACGTGAGTGATCGGAGGGTCGCGTTCCGGGCGATAGGTATTTTCCCAAAAGAGGAGGTCACCGGGGCGAAGATGGGTCCGAAGGTAGAGGGGATCCGGTCGGCCGTGGGGATCGGACGGAATCGACCAGAGAAGCCCCTTTTCCCGCAAGCGGCAGAACTGGTCGGAGGCCGTCCGCCCGAGATCTTCCCCCGCCAAGCGCAGAAAGAGGTAGCGGATCGTATTGGAGCAATCCATCACCCAAGGGCGGGAGCTTCCTTCCGGGAGCCAGCGGGCGCCGTATCCGATGCGGCGAGCCGCCAGGCGGCGAATCTCCTGAAGGATAAGATGCTTCGTCGCAAGCTCTTGGCTTCCCTGGGTGGCTGCGGCAAGCGCGGGCGGGGGAGGGGCCGGGCGTGCCTTGGCGGTAGACAGAGCGAGGACCAGAAGAAGAGTGAAACGCAGTGGGCTGCGCCGCATTCGCGTCGGGACCTACCCGAAGTACCAGCGCGGGAAAAGAAAAATCGCGCCCGCGTCGCCTCCGGGATGGGGTTTGACAACGATTGGACCGGAGGTCATACGAAGGGAAAGCCGTTTTGCGGAAGCGCGTCTCCCGCGCCGGAGATCGCGAAGATCGGGGCCCTTGGGTGAGGGAACCCGAAACGAAGCCTTTCCGGACGGCTCTGTAGGAGGAGAATGAAAACGAAAGTTCTGTCGCGGTTTGTGGTCTGTAGCGCCCTGCTGGGCCTCGGTTGCGGAATCTCCGGACGTCTGCTCGCTCAGGGAGTCCCCTCGGTCTCCGGGCTGGAGCAGCAGGCCGGAGGGGAGGTAAACAAGGAAGAAAAGAAAGTAGAGAACGGAGCCCAGAAAGAGGAAAAGAAGCTAGAGAACGAAGGCAAGCAGGAAGAGAAGAAAACGGAAAAGGGCCTCAAGAAGGACGAGAAAAAGGCCAAGAAGAATCTCCACCACAAGGGGAAGAAGGAGAAGAACTCCTTGAAAAGCGCGGAAAAAAACCTGGGCCTGTAAGCCTGCTTTTTCTCAAGAAACATAAGCAAGTGACCCGAGGGGGATCTTCCCCATCCAGGAGGATTTCCCTCGAGGTCAACTCCACCAGCGGAAGAGGGTGAAGAGCAGGCCGGAGAGCAGGATCGAGGCGGGCAGCGTGAGAACCCAGGCCGCGGCCAAGTTCCGGACGGTTGTCCACTGAAGACCGGCGCCGTTGGCGGTCATCGTGCCGGCCACTCCCGAGGAGAGCACGTGAGTCGTGCTGACCGGGAGGCCGAACAAGTCGGCGAAGCCGATCGTGGTCATCGCGGTGAGCTCGGCCGCCGCGCCCTGTGCGTAGGTCAGATGCTCCTTTCCGATCTTTTCCCCGACCGTCACGACGATCCGTTTCCAGCCGACCATCGTACCCAAGCCGAGAGCAAGCGCGACGGCGACCTTGACCCACAAGGGGATGAACTGGATCGCGCGATCCATCTGGTGGCGGTAGATGGTCAGCGCTTCCCGGTCGCTTCCGCTCATGGCGATCTGGGGTGATCGGGTGAGCGTACGCAGCGACTGATTCAAGACGAAGAGTTTATTCCGGATGTTGGCGACCTGGACGGCCGGGACCTCCGCCAATGATTTGCAGGAGCGGAGCTGAACGGCGACCTCCTCGAGGAGCTGACGGATTGCCGGAACGGTATCCGGCTGAAGCCTCCGGTTCTGGACAAAGGCTGTTGCCCTCGCGCTGGGATCGCCCTCGGAAAGCGCTTCGGGAGGGGCGTAGCGATCCAGGACGCGGACGCAGGCGTTGGTCTCGGCAAGCATCTCACGGGTCTCCCGTTCCGGGATCGCATGGTTGAGCGCGTAGACGGTCGGCACGACTCCGATCAGGATGAGCATGATCAGCCCCATCCCCTTTTGGCCGTCGTTGGATCCATGGGCGAAGCTCACCCCCGTGCAGGTCAAGAGGAGCAGAGAGCGAATCCAGAGTGGGGGGGGGGATTCACCAGCCGGCGGGCGATAGAGCCGGGGATCGCGGACAAGAGCCTTGGTCACCAGGAAAAGAAGGCAGGCGAGGACGAAGCCGATCAGCGGCGAGAAGAGGAGCGCTTTCCCCACGTTGATCGCCTGGGACCAGTCGATCCCGGAAAAGTCCCCTCGGCCCGAAAAAAGCCGGCTGGCTAAGCCGACGCCGATCACCGAGCCGATCAGCGTATGCGAGCTTGAAGCGGGGAGCCCCAGGTACCAGGTTCCGAGATTCCAAAGGATCGCCGAAAACAAGAGGGAAAAGATCATCGCGAATCCCGCTTGGCTGCTGACATGGAGGACGAGATCGGGCGGCAGCAGCGCGATGATGTTGAAAGCGACCAGACCGGAAGAGGCGAGCACTCCGAGGAAGTTCCAAAAACCCGACCAGAGGACGGCGGCATCGGGGTGGAGGGTGCGTGTGTAGATGACCGTCGCCACGGCATTGGCCGTGTCGTGAAAGCCGTTCACGAACTCGAAGGACAAGGCGGTCAAGAGGGCTACCGCCAACAGGAGGAAGGGCAGAAAGGCGAGGGGATGCGTACCGGCTAAATCCCGGAAGAAGTGGACCGCCGTGTAAGCGCCGCCGGTCAGGACGACGAGGGCGAGCGGAACAAAACCTCGTCTTCCTCCTCCGAAGCTTGGCCGAAGCGCCGGTTTGGGAAGGGGATTATGTTGCGTCGAAATCTGAGCCATCCCTCCCCAGAGTGCAGATCCTCAGCGCAGATTAACACGAAGGCTCGTTTGGTCAAGGCTGCGCCCCCGACCCTGGCCAACATTAGCGCAAAGAGAGCGCGATGCGTAAGGAATTCGGCAGCACCAGAGAAAGTCTCTCCCCGGAGCCTGGCGGCAGGAGGAACGGGGCCTTCTCATTCGGCTTGCGGTCTCCCAAAGAGTAGTGCATGGGCAGGGAGAGAATCCCGCAGATGAGAGCCATTATTCTGGAACGCCCCGGTGGTTTGGAACAGCTCAGGCTGGTGAACCGAGAAGATCCTGGATCTCCCGGGCCGGGGGAGATCCGTGTCCGGCTCCGTGCCAGCTCGCTCAACTTTCACGACTATCTGGTGGCCACGGGTAAGCTGCCGACGGAAGAGGGACGGATCCCGATGGCGGATGGAGCGGGGCTCGTCGAGGGGATCGGGGAAGGAGTATCCGAGGTTGCTGTGGGCGATTCGGTTGTCTCCTGTTTCTTTCCGTGTTGGCAGGAAGGCGGTCCGACGGCAAGCGACTTCGGCCGGGTGCCGGGAGACGGCATCGACGGCTACGCGCGGGAGGCGGTGGTCGCACCGGCCTCCTGGTTTACCCGCGCCCCCGCCGGCTGGAGTTTTGCGGAGGCGGCCACCCTGACGACGGCGGGCCTCACCGCCTGGCGTGCCCTGGTGGCCGACGGCAAGCTCAAGGCCGGCGACACGGTGCTCGTGCTGGGCACCGGCGGCGTTTCGATCTTCGCCCTCCAGATCGCCAAAGCAATGGGAGCGCGCGTGATGGCCACCTCATCCTCGGACGCTAAGATCGAGAGGCTCCGCTCTTTGGGAGCCGATGAGGCGATCCACTATCCCCAGGAGCCCCACTGGTCCCGGCAGGTCTTGCGTTGGACCGAGGGGCGAGGCGTGGATCATGTGGTCGAGGTGGGAGGGCCGGGCACCCTGGACCAGTCGATTCGGGCCTGCCGGGTCGGCGGCCAGATCTCCCTGATCGGCGTCCTGACCGGAACCAGCGGAGAGGTGGGGACCGCTTTGCTGATGCAGCGGCAGATCCGCCTCCAAGGGCTTGTCGTCGGAAGCCGGCGGCATCAGATCGACCTAGTGCGCGCGATGGAGGCGACCGGCCTCCGTCCCCGGATCGATCGCTCCTTCCCGCTGGCCGAGATCGCCGGTGCCTTCCGCTATCAGGAGTCAGGGAAGCATGTCGGCAAGATCTGCCTCGAGTTTTAGCCTGCATGTCAAACAAGCGTTCTTCTGCGGCTTGCCCAATGGGCTTGTCCTCTTCGTTGGGCTTGGTTTTCCCTCCTTGCAGTATGTCCTCATACAGCTCCGGGGGAAGACCTGCGCCGCGCCTCGCATCCAAGCCCATTTGCGGCGCCTCGGCTGCGAAATTTGTGAGAAATGGCGGCTAATGAGTCTCCATCTCCGCTCCGAGATCGATCCGATCCTCGAGAGGACGGTCACCGCGAGCCCCGGCGTTCCCGGAGTCGTCGCGATGGTTACCGACCGCCGGGGCAACCTCTATGAAGGGACGGCGGGCAAGCGCCGGCTGGATCGCGAGGCGGAGATGACGGCGGATACCGTCTTTGCTCTCTATTCGACCACGAAGGCGTACACCGCGACGGCCGCCTTGCAACTGGTCGAGGAGGGCCTGCTCGACCTCGATGCTCCCGCCGAGCAGTATGCTCCTGAGATTGGGGAATTGCCGCTGATCGAAGGATTTGACCCCCATGGGGAGCCCATTCTTCGCCCACCGAAACGCGAGATCACCACGCGGATGCTGCTCACGCACACGGCCGGATTTGGCTACGAGTTTTTTGACCCGACCTATTTCCGGCTCCATCGGACCAGAGGCCAGCCTTCGAGCGCCACCGGGTGCAAGGCGAGCTTGCTGACCCCGCTCCTCTTCGAGCCTGGAGAGAGATGGGAGTATGGCACGGGCATGGACTGGTGCGGTCAGGTCATCGAGGGCGTCGTTGGCCGCCGTCTGGGCGAGGTCTTCGCCGAGCGACTCTTTGCGCCACTCGGGATCGAAAGCACCGCCTTCGAGCTGACCGGGCCGATGCGGGCGCGGCTGGCGGTCCTCCACCAGCGAAAGCCCGACGGATCCCTCCAGCCGACCAATTGCGAACTGCCCGCCAACCCTGAGGTCCATATGGGCGGCCACGGCCTCTACGGAACCGTGGGCGACTTCATGAAGCTCATCCGCCTATGGCTCAACGATGGAATGGGCGAGCACGGCCGGCTGCTTCGGCCAGAGACGGTCCAGATGGCGGGAGAGAACCAGCTTGGCGCGAGGAGGGTCGGCACCTTTCCGGGAGTGGCTTCCCGCCATCCGCGCCTGGCGGAATTCCTTCCGGGGCCGTCGAAAACCTGGGGCTTGAGCTTTTTGATCCACGAGCAAGATTTGTCGACCGGCCGTCCCGCGGGTTCGCTCAGTTGGGCCGGACTTGCCAATACTTTCTTCTGGATCGATCGCAAGAACGGGCTGGGCGGCTACTGGGCGACTCAACTGCTACCCTTTGGCGATCCGATCTCGTTCGGGGGTTATGTCGACTTCGAAGCCGCTGTTTACGCAGCCTGCAAGCGAATCGGCGGCAGCTGATCCGCTCTTCCCCGCCGGCCTGCCGTGGAGAAGGGGAGGAAGCAGACTTGGGCCCGCGCCGCGCCTGCGCGATCCCGAGCAGGACGGCAAATGGGCTTGGCAAGGAGGGATGTTCCCAATGGTTTGCGAGGAAGGCAAGGAGAGGGAGAAGGGTTCCGGTGGACGCGATGCGGCATGTGGCCCCGGGATGCTGCTCCGGATCGGGGAGATCGAGTTGCTGCTCTTGCGCAAGCGGATCAGGAACCTCCACCTCCGGATCCATCCGCCGGACGGACGCGCGAGCCTCTCGGTCCCATACCGGATGCCGCTAGAAGCCGTTCGGGCGTTTGCTGCTTCCAAGCTCGACTGGATCCGCAGGAAGCAGACGGAAGTTCGCGGCAGATCGCTGGCCATCCCTTTTTCCTACTGCGAAGGCGAAGGCCACTATCTGTGGGGAGATGCCTATCCGCTCCGGCTGATCGAAAACGGGGCTCGCGCTCAGGTGGAGCTGGTCGCCGGCGAAATCCTCCTCCATCTTTCCCCGGGGACGCCGAAGGAAAAAAGAGGCAGCCTTCTCGACGCCTGGTACCGAAGCCGGGTCCGAGAGGCCGCCCTTCCGTTGATCGCGCTCTGGGAGCCGCGCATGGGCGTCCGCGTCGACGGCGTGGCGGTGCAGCGGATGAAGACGCTCTGGGGGAGCTGCCATGTCCGCCGGAGACGAATCCGGCTCAATAGCGAACTGGCGAAGAAGCCTGTGGACTGCTTCGAATACGTCGTGGTGCACGAGATGGCGCACCTTCTGGTCCGCCTGCACAACGACCGATTCCGCGCGCTGCTCGACCGCTTCCTGCCCGACTGGCAGGCGCGGAGGCAGCGGCTCGATACCTTTCCGCCCCGCCCGCATCCCTAGCCGAGAGTTTCCCGTCCATGGGGAGCGGTCAGATCCTGGATGGGTCCGAGTGGAACAATGCGGGTCGGGTTGATCTCATCGTGGGTCATGTAGTAGTGGCGCTTGATCTGGTCGAAGCGGACGGTATCGGCAATCCCTTCCCGCTGATAGAGATCCCGCAGGTAGCCCGAGAGGTGGGGATAATCGCCGATGCGTCGGAGGTTGCACTTGAAGTGGCCGTGGTAGACCACGTCGAAGCGGACGAGGGTGACAAAGAGCCTCCAGTCGCTTTCGACCGGCTTCCTGCCGAAGAGGTAACGGGTGGTCCCGAGCCTCTTCTCGAGCTCGTCGAGCGCCTGGAAAAGGAGGCGGACTTTCTCTTCGTAGACCCTCTGACTCGTGGCGAAGCCCGCGCGGTAGACCCCGTCGTTGATTCGCTCGTAGAGCCAGGCGTTGAGAGCGTCGATCTCTTTCCGAATGGCATGCGGATAGAGATCGACCGAGGGATCCGCCCAGGCTCCGAAGCAGAGCGAGAACATCCGCAGGATGTCGTCATCTGAGTTGCTCACGATCCGTCGAGTCCGCATGTCCCAGAGCACCGGGACCGTGACTCGGCCCCGATAAGCCGGGTCGGTAGCTGTATGCGCCTCGCTCAGGAACCGGAATCCGTTGACCGGGTCGGCGGAAGCCCCGGGAACCTCCCGGAAAGCCCAACCCCGTTCGTCCCGGATCGGGTCGACCACGGTCATCCCGATCACCCCCTCCAGGCGCTTGAGTTTCCGGGCGAGGATCGTCCGATGAGCCCAAGGGCAGGCCCAGGAAACATAGAGATGATAGCGCCCCGCTTCGGCCGGGAATCCGGAACTGCCGTCCGCGCTCACCCAGTCGCGGAACGCGTCTTCCTGGCGGACGAAGGAGCCTTCGGGAGACTGCTCGTCGGGAAATTGCGATCGGCTGACCATCCGCAAACCTATTCGTGGATTCCGATAACGGCAATGGTTTCCGATGCTTCAGGGTAAATCGAAGAGAAGCAGCTCCGCATGGGCGACGCCTTCGATCGAGATCCTCCCTTCCTCGACCAGTGCAGCGCCGTCGCCCTCTTCCAGCCGATGCCCGTTGGTTCGCACGGCCCCACGTGCCACCTGAAGCCAGACCCGCCGCGCTGGCCCGATCTCCGCTTCCCAAGAAGAGCCCACGTCAAGCAGGCCGGCATAGATCCGCGCGTCCTGATGGATCGTGATCGAGCCATCCCCGCCATCGGGCGAAACGATCAGCCGCAGTCGTCCCTGGCGTTCCGCTTCCGGGAACTTCCGCTGCTCATAGCCGGGCTCGAGCTCCCGGCGAGCCGGAAGAAGCCAGATTTGAAGGAGATGAAGAGCTTCCTCCGGCGAGGGATTGAATTCACTATGGGTTACCCCGCGACCGGCGGTCATGCGCTCAAGCCTCCCCGGGCCGGATGATCGAACCGTTGCCAAGGCTGTCGCGATGCTCCAGGGCTCCCGACAGGACCCAGGTGAAGATCTGCATGTCGCGATGGGCAATGGGTAGGGAAGCCCGCTCCGGCGGCGATGCAGTCGTCATTGAGGACCCGCAGAACCGAAAAGCCCATCGCCGCCGGCTCGTAGTACTGGTCGAAGGAGAACGTATGCCGGCTCTCGAGCCAATCGAGTTCGGTTCTCTGCCGTACTTCGCTCTTTCTTACCGTAAGCATGGATTCTCCCAACAGCCTGTTTGGCTTTAGCGTTGGAGGCGCTTGGCGATTTCCGCCACGTGGCGGCCCTGGAAACGAGCGATCTCCTTCTCATTGTCCGAAGGCTGCCGGGAGCCGTCGACGCCTGCGAGCGTAGAAGCCCCATATGGGGTTCCCCCGGTGATCTCCCCCATGTTGGTGAGGCCTGGAGCCGTGTAAGGCACGCCCACGATCACCATCCCGTGATGGAGCAGGGTGGAGTGGAAGCTGGTGATGGTGGTTTCCTGTCCGCCGTGCTGGCTTGCCGTGCTCGTGAAGACGCTTCCCTCCTTTCCGACCAGCGCTCCCTTAGCCCAGAGGCCGCCTGTCTGGTCGAGAAAATTGCGCATCTGCGCCGCCATGTTGCCGAAGCGGGTGGGCGTCCCGAAGAGGATCGCGTCCCCTTCGGTCAGTTCTTCCACCCGGGCGAGCGGGACATGGGCGAAAGCTTGCCGAGCCGCCTTGGCGCCGCTCTTTTCTAAAACTTCATAGAGTTCCTGCAAGGAAACCTGCGATTTGAATCGCGGGAGGAATTGCGGTTGCGCGGAACGCAACACGTGATGTAGTCTTTCCGACACGCAACGCGTTGTCACCAATCGCAATTGTGTTTACCAGACCGCATACCATGTGGTATGGTGTCCAAAGTATCGGATCGACGTGTTGACGGGACCGGTGGCCGAGGAAATGCGAGCGATGCTGGATTCGATTTGCGCGGAACGAGATTGGCCGATGATCTCCAAGGAGATTCAGCCGGACCACATCCATCTGTTTCTCAGCATGCCTCCCGCCATTGCCGTGGCCGACGCCGTCAAGGGTGCTCAAGGGGCGTTACGGCTCGCTTGCTGTTTCAACGGTTTCCAGCACTTAAGGAGCGGTTGTGGGATGGACATCTCTGGTCTCCATCCTATTACGTCGGCACCGCCGGCAATGTCAGCGCGGAAACCATCCGTCGCTACATCGAACGATCCGAACACGTCACCAAGAGGCGATAGGCCATGATGCGCACGGCGTCGATCAAGTTGGACGCGTCGCCAGAGCAGCGAGCGGCGCTTGCCGCGCTGCAATCCGACTTTGCGAACGCCTGCCAGCGGCTTTCCGCCGTCGTTCGCGAGCATCGGGTCTGGAATCGGGTGGCATTGCATCAACGGACCTATTCGGATCTGCGTTCTTCGACTCCGCTGGGCAGCCAGATGTGCTGCAATGCCATCTTTTCGGTTTGCAAGGCGTACAAGGCACTCAAGGTAACCGGGCGGATTCCGAAAGACACGCCGGTTCCGGCAATCAGCTTCCAGCGCGCCAGCGTCCACTTCGACAAGCGCACCTACGCGCTCAAGAAGAATGCCGTCTCGCTTTACACCCTGGGCGGACGCGTCATCGTTCCGATGCGTCTTGGGGAACACCAGCGGCGCATCCTCTCCTTCGGCCGGCCGAAGGAGGCGGAACTGGTGTTTCGGAAGGGGAACTGGTATTTCAACCTCGTCGTCGAATCCGACGACAAGGAGCCAATCGCATCCGGCCCGGTAATGGGCGTGGATGTCGGCGAAAACAATCTCGCGGCACATAGTTTGGGAGGGATATTCGGCGGCGGTCGTCTGTGCGATCGTCGCGACCGCCATCTCGCCCTGCGTCGCCGTCTCCAGTCCAATGGCAGCCGAAGCGCAAAACAGAAGCTTCGGCAGGTCTCCGGCAAGGAGAGGCGGCACGTCACCCATGTGAACCACGAGACGAGCAAGGCCATCGTGCGGGAGGCGCTCGAGGCCGGAGTTGCCAAGATCATGATGGAGGACCTGACGCATATCCGAGACCGGATCAAGGCTGGCAAGCGCATGCGAGGAAGATTGCATCGCTGGGCCTTCCGGCAGCTCCAACGCTTTGTCGAGTACAAGGCGAAATCGGCCGGCATCGCGGTCGAATACGTCGATCCGGCCTACACGAGCCAAACCTGCTCGTCTTGTAAACAATTGGGCAGACGCACGAAGCATCGTTTCGCGTGTCCTCACTGTGGTCTCCGGGCGCACAGCGACTTGAACGCAAGTCGGAACCTTGCCCGGATTGGCGGAACGATGGTTCCGCCAAGGGCGGCCGTAAGCACGTCTAATGTTGGAGGTGCGGATGTTGGCAACCATGTCTGCGCTTCACGATAAAGCCTGCGACTTCAGTCGCGGGTTGTTTACCGGACACGAGCTCCGCTACCTGCCGGAGGGTGACCTCCACTTCGGGGATCTCGCGGGCTCCCGCGGCGATCGCCTCGGCGAGGGTTGCCAAGAGCTAAATCATATATGGACACATAGGGAGTTGTATGGTAGTATGTCAGAGTGAAGTTAAGTGTCTGGGCCAAGCGGCAGGGCGTTTGCTACAAGACGGCTTGGCGGATGTGGAAGGAGGGACGTTTGCCAGTTCCAGCCGAGCAGTTGCCGACCGGAACGGTGATTGTGCATGCGGAGGCGGCACAACCCGATGGCGTGGCCCTATACGCACGAGTCTCCAGCGCCGATCAAAAAGCGGATCTGGACCGGCAATTGGCTCGGTTGACCGAGTTTGCTCTGAGCAAACGGTTGCCGATCGTCAAGGCCGTCAAGGAGGTTGGCTCCGGCTTGAACGGCCATCGGAAAGGCATGATTGGGCTGCTCCGTGATCCGAAGGTCGGCGTCATCCTGGTCGAGCATCGCGACCGGCTGATGCGCTTTGGCTTCGAGTACCTTGATGCGGCATTGGCTGCGCAGAGCCGATCGATCCTGGTGGTGGATCCGGACGAGAGGACCGACGATATCGTGCGCGACTTGCACGAAGTTATCGTTTCTATGTGTGCCAGGCTTTACGGGAAGAGGTCCGCGCAAAACCGCGCCAAGAAGGCGCTCGAAGCGATCCATGAGTAAGCTCCCTGTTTTCACCTACCAGACCCGTTTGACGCTGAACCCCGAGCAGGCTTCGTGTCTCGATGCCTATGCGGCGCTCCACGGGCTGGCGCAGCGGAGTCTCTTCGCCAAGATGCGGGCAGGCGTTCCCCTGAACGAACTCAAGCGGTCGTTCCTGCGCCGCTTCGGCCTCACCGCCCGGCAGTTCAACGCCATCCGGATCGAGCTTGAAGGCAAGATCGCCTCGATCCAGGAAAGGCGGCCCGAGTTGATCGAGGAAGCCAAAGGGTGGATCGAAAGAGCAGAAGAGGCGATCGGCCGGCTTAAGGAGAAGAAGCCGGGCTCAAGCCTGCTGCACCAGAAAAAGCGGCGGCTGGCCATCCTACGGACCAAGCTTGATGCCTTGATCTCCGATCAGGAGTCCGGACAGGTCCGGCTCTGCTTCGGTTCCCGCCGCCTCTTCCGTAAGCAGTTTGCCCTGGAAGAGAACGGATACGCCAGTCATGCCGCTTGGAAGAAGGATTGGCAGTCGGAACGGAGCAGCCAGTTCTTCGTGCTCGGGTCGAAGGACGAGACGGCGGGCAACCAGTCCTGCCAAGCCGCAGTCGCCCCGGACGGCAGCCTGCGGCTGCGGTTGCGGCTGTCGGACGGATTGGGAGGCCCGAGCAAACACATGGTGCTGGAGGGCGTGCGCTTCGTCTACGGACAGGAAGCGATTCTCCAGGCGCTCTCCGCCAGCCGGATCGTGACCGCGCAAACCAAGACGGGGAAGCTTGTCCGCAAGCGGGAGGGATCCGCGGTGAGCTACCGCTTCGTGCGGGACCGGAAGGGGTGGCGGGTGTTTGTGAGCGTCGAGGCGCAACCTGTTGCCCTGGTGACACGCCGCCTTGCCGGAGCGGTCGGCCTCGACATCAACGAGGACCATCTGGCGGTAGCCGAAACGGAGCGCTTCGGCAACCTGGTGAGGATTCGCCGGCTTGGATTGAATCTCTATGGCAAGAGCGAGGAGCAGGCGAAAGCGATCATCGGCGATGCGTGCCGGGAGATCGTCCGGGCCTGCACCGAATCGGGTAAGCCGCTCGTGATCGAGCGATTGGATCTTTGCAAGAGGAAGGTCGAGCTTGAGTCGGTCGATCCCGTTCGGGCTCGCTCGCTCTCTTCCTTCTCCTACGCCAAGGCGATCTCCATGCCGAAGGCGGCTTCTTTTCGTGCCGGAGTTGAAGTGATCGAAGTCAACCCGGCCTACACTTCCGTGATCGGCGCGGTGAACCACGCGCGCCGTCATGGTATCGGTTCTCACCAGGGCGCGGCCTACGCCGTCGCCCGGAGAGGATTGGGTCTATCCGAACGCCCGACCGTGCGGGAGGCCGTCGTGCCGACCCGCAATGGCGGTCATGTCACCTTCGTCCTACCCGTGAGGAATCGGACGAAGCATGTATGGTCGTCCTGGGCAGGCGTTCGGAAGAGGCTCAAAGCGCCGCATGCAGCGCATGCCCGGTCGGGAGGCAATCGACTGCCTCCCGACCCTCTGTCCCCGAAAGCGCGGGCATTGGGCGCTACCCGGGCTTTGCCGGCGGAACCCCGGCACGCGAACCGTCGGCAGCACTGTTCGGCCGGCGTCCTGGACGATCTACCCTGGTAGTGGAATGCTTGTCTATGTTTTTAGGAACGGTATAGACATGCCCATACATGCTGTAAAAGACGACCAGTACCTTGGTTGCCATAGCGGATGCTCCTTTTTTCGGGTTATGGATTCTTGAGAGTCGATACGAGCTCCCCTAGGGCGCCTCCTTGCTCCGCCTTGCCCCGCCCGAGCTTGCGGCAGAGCCGCCCCAGCTCCCTCTGCTCCTCTGGGTTCAGGACACCCAAGGCGGCAGTGATCCTGGCCGCATGACCTGGAAAGACCCCGCGGATGAGGCGGAGCCCTTCGGGCGTCAGGGCAACGGTCACGGAGCGGCGATCCTTGAGATTCCTTGCACGCTGCACCAGGCCGCGCCGCTCCAGGTTATCGACGACGACCGTGATATTGCCCCCGCTCCGCAAGAGCTTACGGCAGAGCTCTCGTTCGTTCATCGGACCGAGATGGAGGAGCGCCTCAAGCACCCCGAGCTGCCCGGTCGTCAGCCCCTCGCGGGCGAGAGGAACGCGCAGCTTGGCGGCAAGCGTCTCCGAGGCGCGAGTCAGCTTGATGTAGCAGTTGAGCGCCTGGACCTCGGCTTGGGAGCCTTTGTATCGAGTCGGCATAACAATTGAAATTCAAATGATGTCAATTCAAATTACCTGGATGAACATTCTTGTCAACGGAGAGTGTCCCGGGTTGCCCGCAACTCCCATCCCGGAGGCTCGGAGATGGGGAGAAGGGTCGGCCTAAGCGGTCGGCGGCCGAGACTCGAGAAACGGGGCTTGGGCCCGGATCAATTCCCCGCCCGGCCCGAGGTTACATAAAAGGTCGCCTTTCCCGAGCAGGGTTTCCCCGCCGCCTTTGCCCAGCACGATCTGGGATTCAGTCGCATTCGCAACCCGGAGGCAGATACGGACGGAGAGGTTTGCGCTGATGAGTCCCGTGACGACCTTCCTTTCCGGCCTCTGTGTCGCCAGGATGAGATGGATGCCTGCGGCGCGACCCTTCTGCGCGATGCGGGAGAGAGTCTTCTCGAACTGCTGCTTTACTGGACGCGCTCCCAGTAGCCAGTCGGCGAACTCATCGAAGAGGATCACCCGGTAGGGGATCTCTGTCTTTCCCGCAGCCATCCGCTGGGAGAGAGAATCGAATCCCTCGTCGTTAAGCTGGCGGTAGCGGCGATCCATCTCCTCCACGGTCTCCTCCAAACAGTGGAGCGCTTGGTCTGTCTCTGTTAGCAGCCCCCGCTCCCGGAGATGAGGAATTCGCTCCCAATCCCGGAAGGTCAGGATCTTTGGATCGATCAACAGAACCTCGAGCCGATCCGCGGGCAGGGCGTCGCAGAGCGTAGCGAGAAAGCATTGGAGGAGGACGCTCTTTCCGCTTCCCGACCTTCCCCCCACGAGCACATGGGGACTGTTGGGATCGGTCAGGTCCGTGACCAAGATCTCTCCTTGGATGGTCCGTCCCACCAGCAGCGGCAGTTCGTATGTGGACGGGATGGCCCGTTTGGCCTCCTCCCAAGCCAAGGAGAAAGGACGAGGGTTGGGAAGGTCGACCGCCACAAAGCCGGCAACGGGAGAGATGAGGGGGTTGCCATCCAGGCCGAGGTGGACACGCAGGGTCGGAGCCAAGCTCAGGAGTTTTTCGATCCGCACTCCCGGCGGGCAGGAGAGTTGGAAGCGGATCAGCTGGGGGCCTTGGAGTTGTCCGACGCAGCGTACGGGAAAGTTATGGGAGGCGAAGAACTCTTCCAGCCTTTTCTCTATCGCTTTTGCTTCTGGCGGTAAGTCGGGCTTTTTCTCCTCTGGGGATTCGCCTTTTCCTTGTTCGAGCAACGGGAGGACTTGCTCCCGGAAGATCGCCTGCAACTGGGCTTCGGAAACCCCTCGTTCGGTCAGCGACGGATTGTAATACTCCAGGAGTCCAGAAAAGGGGAAATCTTTGCGGCTTTGGCGCAAGAGCTCGGCGTAGATCGCCAACTGCATGAGATCGCGAGGGGAGTCGGACTGTGGGGAGAGCTTATAATCAACTAGCTGCCATCCTGCTTTTGGATGGTGGCGCAGCGTGTCCAAGCGGCCCTCAACGCGAATGGGGCGGCCTCCGGATCCAGCAAAGGTGCCGGAAATGGGAATTTCGGCTCCCTCGAAGAGATCCTTCCAGGAAGAGAGATCTTCCGAATCGGCAACCCGCTTGAGGTTCTGATGGAACGCGCGGAGTGCGGCCTCAAGGAATTTGGCTTCCTCCCGAGTCCCGCGGCGGCTCCTCCGCTCGGCAATCTCTCTCTGGGCAAGGTCCCGCAGCCGAATCCAATATTCTTCCGGAGTTTGAGGGCTTTGCTCTTCCCGGAGGATCTGGCTGGTAAATTCCTCGACGATCTTGTGGAAGGCGGTGCCGAGGTCGGCGCGACTCGAAGGCGCGGGCCCTTCGGCAAGACACCGCGTCACGAGTTCGCTAACCGTAAGGGTAATGCCTTCCCCGCTTTTTGGCGGCGGCTTTTCCCCTTCGACCATCTCCTGCGTCCACGGGCGAAGCTGCTCTCGAACGAAGGCAAGGGTTTCCTCCCGTGGGAAATCGAGGTCTCCCTCGAGCACTTTCGCATGCAACTCGTAGAGAGCCGCGATCCGAATCCAACGTTCCTCCTCCAAGACGCAAATCCGCATCGGTCCATCGCAGGCCCGGTGGATGGTCTCCGCCACCGTCTTCCATCTTGGGCCGGGAACTCGAGGCAGGTCAGGGAAGCGAACGAAGATCGAACGCTGGCAGCCGGCAGGATCTCTCCCTTCCCGTTCCGCTTCCCGCGCAATCGACTCCCATCGCTTTCCGTTGTGGCCTGATTCCAAGCCGAAGCCGACCCTCTGCCCGCTCTTCTTCCACCGAAGCAGCAGATGGTGCTTGCGCCCAGGATAGGGGTCCTCCACCTCCCAGCCGGGAAGGGAACGTCCTCCTTCCCGCAAGAGCCATTGGAGCGCATCGTAGTCGTCGAGCGGCGGCTCTTGCTTCAACCCGGCAAGGATCCGCTCGTAGCATTGCGGAAGAGTCTCGGACGGCTTCTTTTCCCACTGTTTTTCGGCTTCTTGGAGGAAGAACCGAATCCCGCAGGTTTTGCCACCGGAGAAGAAGTGCGGAAGCCAAGAGGCCTTCAAGAAGCGGGCGGCTTGCTCCGGATCGGCTCTCGCGTCCTTGAGTCGCCGCTCCAGGAGGCAGCGGGCTTGATCTTCGTTCAACCCCGATAAGTGCAGGTCGCGGTCGGTGTGGCACATCCGATCGCGGTAGGCGGTCTCGATCTCGGGAAGGATCTTCTTTTCCCACACCTCTCGATTCGCGGTGATCACGACCATCTGGTTGGGGGCTTGATCGACGAGCTCGGCCACCACGTACCCGAACTGTGCGGGCCGTTGCGGGTCTTGGGCAAAGGCCTCCGTCTGGTCAAAGCAGAAGAGGAAGGGGCGCACGAAGCGCGCAAGCTGGCAGAGGTCCAGGATTCGCTCTTTGGCGAGCTCGTTGGAGGCTTCCAGCGAGATTTCGGCCGGAGGGATGTCGACGGCATGGATATTGAGGAAGGCTGCCTCCTCCGGGTCGAAGCAGATCCCCCGCAGCCAATCGAGGCAGAGGCGATGGCGTTGGGAATTGCCCCGATGGGCAAGGTAGGCCAGAAGGACCTTGAACCAGGAGAGGGGATTGCGTACCGATCGAAACCGGATCTCTCGCTTTCCAAGCCCAGGTTCAAGGCAGCTGAACGTCTCTCCCCGGGAAATCCAGTCGATCCAGGGTTGGGAGTCGGCCGCTTCCCAGAGTTGCAAGGGATCGCTTCGAAGAAGGGTCCGAAGATGGTCGAGGTCCGCGTTCCAGGGTGGCGGCAACTCGCCGCTTTTGACGAGTCCCATATCGATCAGATCGGTGGCCAGATCTCCGATGGTATGGGCCGCGATCTGGTCGAGCTGGGTGCGGGGAAGGGGCGCCCCGTGCCCGGAATCGAGTGGCTCGGCACGATCGAGTTCGCCAACGACCCGATCGAGAATCCGCTGCCAGCACCGGTCGACGGCCTCGAAAGGGCGGAGGTAGATCCGGGTGGCCTTTCCCTGGAGCCTTTGAAAGAGGCGTCCGATCAAATGGGATTTGCCGTAGCCCGGTTCTGGAGAGACCACGACCAGGGCCCGTTCCAGGCGTCGGTTCTCCTGGAGATCGGAAAAGATCGAAAGCAGCCTCTCCAAAGGCTTTTCGTTCAGGCCAGCAACCGGCGGCTCGATCTGCCAGGGATCCGAAACGATCTGTGAAGAAAAGGGGCTCATCGCGATTCGGCTTCCGGCTGCGCGTCGAACCGGACGAGAAGGTGAGGTTGGCCGCCGAGAAAGACCGCCGCCCTCCGCTCCTCCTCGCTTGCCAGCGACCAATCCCCGCGGGAGAGGTGAGCGTGCCCAGTCCGGCTCTGCTCCAACAGCCAAGCCTTCAAGGGCTCCAACGGGGCCCCGCTTCGGGAGGCGAGCTCGGCCGGTCGCACGTCTAGAAAGCCCTGCTCATCAACGAGCTCTCGGTAGGCTTTTTCCACCTTCTTTGGGTCAAAGGGGCCGGAGCTTCGGGTCGCATCCGGAGGTGTCAACCATCCTGCCCGGTGGACGTAGTAAGAGGTCTTCCCCCGAGTCAGCCGAACGAGAATCTTCCCTTGGACCAGCTCCTGGACCGCTTCTTTGAGAAAAAAGGCTTCCCCGCGACCGCAGAACTTCCCGAGCTCCTTTTCCAGGAAGAGCCGAGCAGGAGATTGGGCCGCTCCCCGATCGATCGCCTCAACGGCTTGTCCGACGTTTGGTGCGAACTGGGCGAGAAAATAGAGAGACTTCGGGGGCGATCCGAGCCGGAGGATGCGTCCCTTCCGGATCTCGGCGGCGAGCACCTCTTCGGCCTCGGGCTTCCGAGGCGGCGAAAGCCGACTTCGGGCGAGGCCTTTCGAACCGGCCTTCTCGAGCGCGCCAAGGATCCGCTTCTCCCAATCAACGACCGGTGTCCGACGCGCAGCCTTGTCGTCTCGTTTCATCCGGATGAAGTCTGCGCTATCGGAACTCTTCCGGGGAGACAAGTTTTTCTTTGTGGAGCGTTCGCGAAATCGAAGAGAGCGCGAAGCGGCCGTTCCCCGCAAGCTTCTAAAGGGAGGTTCGTCCTCACAGTTGCGGCACCCCGAGCTCCTCCATCCAGCGGTGGTATTCCACCAGCGGCAGATCGCAGGGGCCCAGGTAACGAATTCTTCCTGCGGAAATCGGCGGGAGAAGCCAAGGACGCTGGCTTTCGACGACTCTCCGGTCTTCTTCGAGGATCGCGTCCTGGACTCGATCATGGATGGGGTCAGATTCCGTTTTTCGATCGTAGGTTCGGGCGATCCGCCAAAAGATTCGGCAGCGATCGTGCCTCACGGGGGATACCGCCTGGAATACTGCGAACGCAGCGTCCTTTCGCTGCTTGCGGATGCGCACGCTGCTCGTCCCCGCCTCGATCACGTAGGAGACCGGTAAAGGGTCCTTCTCCGCAGCCGCGCTTCCCAGGCCGACGGAAGGAGCCTCTGCCCGCTGCCAAACCGTAAATCGGGAAACCACCGTAGACGCCGTTCGAGAGACCTTGTGGTCTGGAGTTTCCGGATGGGCCGCGCTCCCGATGGTTCCGGGATGAACCCAGCTAAAATGGGTATCGTCGAGCTGGCTGAGGATGACGCGGGGAGCGCTGGCGCGCCAAGCCGATCCTTCCTTCCACGGCCCAAGGTGGAAGTGGGAATCCGAGAGCTCCGGGAAGTCCGGAATCGGATATCGGGCTGGCGGCGCCAGGCATGTCCAGATGAATCCATGAGCCTCCGTCGAGGGAAAGGTCTCCGCTTGGGTGGCTGCCGGGATGGAGAGACCCCGGCGGGCGGGGATGTCGACGCAGCGACCCATGCCATCGAAGCTCCAGCCATGGTAGGGACAACGAAGGTGTCGGCCCTCCACGACGCTTCCTAGCGAGAGTGCTGCTCCCAAATGGGGGCAGAGATCGGAGAAGACGGCAATCCGGCCATCGAGGCGGACGATCGCCAACCGCTTTCCCAAGAGCTCGATCGGCATCGGGTCTTTGCCAAGGGCGGCAGTAGGACAGGTCGGATGCCAAAACGGCGCCATCGCTCGGAGGTAGCCCTCCAGCAGCGCAGGGGAGGGAGGCGGATTCTCGAAAGAGGAAGCCGTCATGGACGAGTCATGAGTCAGGCGGTTGTCTTTCCCGCGACCGAGGGAGGACCACTTTAGGGACTTCCGCAGCCACCACTCTGTCGAAAAACTCGCCTTGGCGCGCGCCGCCGTCAAGGAATTGCTCCCTGCCGGAATCGCGTGTGCTTTCGCGGATCGGCTCCTTCTCCGAGGAGTGGTGCCCGAGGCGCAGGCACTCCTAATACCAGACCTTGTTTGGCGAGTTCGACCAGAGGGCGAATGCTTCGCGGCACTCCGGGGAGTCAATTGCAACCAGACGCAGGCGCCGTTCTCGAGGAGGCGATTGAAATTCCCGATAGAGAAGCGCATCGCGGAAGCCGGCATGGGCCACGTCTTCGGTCGAAGAGCCGAAGAAGACCTCGTCGAGCCGCGCCCAGTAGATCGCCCCCAGGCACATCGGACATGGGTAAGAGCTCGTGTAGAGAACGCAGCCCCTTAAGTCGAAGGTTCCCAGGAGAAGGGCTGCCGCTCGAATGGCTTCGATCTCCGCGTGGGCGGTTGGGTCGAGTTGGACGGTGACTCGATTGACGCCTTGGGCGATCACCTTCCGCTCTCGGGCGATCACCGCTCCGAAGGGGCCTCCCTTGCCTTGGCGAACATTCTCCTGAGCCAAGAGCGCCGCTTCTCGGAGGGCGTTCGAATGGAAATCGATGTCTTCGGGTCTCACGATGCTCGCCTCGGCTGGTTTACGTCCCTTGGCTTGCCCGAAGCAAGACCGATTCCCCGCCGCTCCGACTGCCGCCGCCGGAACAACCCTCGTCCTCCATGGGTTCAGCCGGCCCTCTCCCAAAGATCGCTCCCTTTTGGTAGGCCGTCCGTTCCGCTTGGGATCGGATGCTCGAGCAGAATCGGGAGGTCGGCTACAAGGGGAAGCAGGATGCCAAGGAGCTCGCGGAAAGTCTCTTCGAGCCTGCGGAGAAGTTCGATCCGGCAAAGGAGAGCAGAGAGTACGCGTGAAACGAAATCATCTGTCTCGTCGGGGAGCACTGCTTCCGCCTGCCCAAGGAGACATCGGAATCGGGCCGCTAAGCGGCCGGAAAGGGTCTCCTCTGCGGCATCCCTTTGGCGGAGCCGGGCGCGGGAGGGGGCGGCTTCCGAAGGGCCGGATCGATCGGGCTCATGATGCCAATCGGGTTGCTGTCCGGGTCTTCGAGGATTGCGTAGCGGGCTCCCCAGAAGCCATCTTCTGGCTCCTTCTGTGCCCGGTAGCCTGCGCGGGTCATGGAAGCAAAGAGATCGTCGACGGACCTTCGGGACGGGACCCCGAAGAAGAGGACGTTTCCCCCGCCGGGCACGTGCCGCCCGCGGGGATTCCATTGGCGCGCGCAGGCGATAGTGTCGATCTCGAGACGCATGCCGCCCGGCAGGAGGGCCGTCGCATGGTGGGGTGCCCAATCCGGCGAGGTCGCCGGCTGAACGTCGAGTCCTAGCCGTCGATAGAAGGCGATCGAGGCGTCCATATCGCACACGGTCAGATTGACCTGGTTGAGTAGCGGCCGTCCTATCGGGTCCATCCAGCCTCCGCTTGGGTCAGTTACCTATGGGGAGAAACGCCACGAGAGCCGCGCGGACCTGCGCTCCGTTGGACGAGCACGCAATGAGGTCGCCTAGGACGAGATGGAAGGCCGAGCGGCTTTCTTGGGGGACGGTCGTCTGACCTTGGCGGGCATTCGTTCCTGCCGTAAGGACGCATGACAAACAGATCCTACTTTCGGACTATGCGGAAGGCAAGTAAGGCAGATTTCTAGCTATGGTCGCCATGGTCTAGGACGAGTGACTCGCTTGCTCCAGGGCAAGCGCAAGAACCTTAAAGGAAACGACCATCCATAGCCACAGCGGTTAGTCGTTGGGGTTCGCATGATTACATTCTAGAAAATCGCCGTTCGTTGCTGATCGGGCATGCGATGCTTCGGGAGGTTGTGGCAAACTGGAAAGCCGAGGTAAAAGCATGAGAATCACCCTGCACAAGAATGCGACGACTACGCCGGCGATCCGCACGGCGATTCTGGCGGGCAACAGGCAGCGATTGCGAGTTGGCGAGGTAATTTCGCGTGACTCGACAGACGATTCGTCGGTGACGGAAGATGGGATAACGCCCGCGGATGCCAGCCACACCCCGCATGGTCTTCCAACGACACTCAATCCGGGACAGGAAGAGCTGGTGATCGAGTTGTGCACGCAGTTCCGGCTGCCGCTGGACGATCTGCTGGCCGTCATCCGCGAATGGATCGAACCCTCCATGACCCGCTCGGCCTTGGGCCGGCTCCTGCGGGCGCCCTCGGCCACTCCCGGCTGCCTCAACCGGAAAAAAGGCCAATCCCACCCAATCCTTTCTTGTTTACCTGCCGGGCTACTTTCCTATGGACCTCAAATCCCTGCCCCAGATGGCGGACGAGGCTTCTCGCCGTTATGTCTTCGTCGCCATCGATCGAGCGACCCGTTGGGTCTTCGGGGTGGTCAAGCGGGCAAAGACCCCAGCGGCCGCCCCCAGCTTCCTCCACGCGCTGGCCAAAGCGGCACCCATCAAAATCCAAACCATCCTCACCGATCACGGCAAGAGGAGTTCACCGATCGGGTCTTCGGCCAAGAACCCATGAGTTTGACGCGCTCTGCCAAGCATTGGGCATGGAGCACCGCCTGACCAGGCCGAAAACTCCTCGCACCAACGGCATGGTGGAGCGCTTCAACGGAAGACTGTCGCAGATCCTCCGTACTCATCCCTTCCCAAGCTCCCTGGACCTGAAAACCAGGCTCCACCGCTACGCCTGACTCTACAACGAACACCACCCTCAAAAATCGCTCAACCATCAAACCCCGCTTCCGACCCTCAAAACATGGCAACAATCCCATCCGCATCTCCTCCCAAAAGCAGTACGCAATCATCCGGGACCTGACACCTCCGGGAAGGTGAAGGGGTTGCCTTCTAGCACCGAGGCATCCCAAACGAACTCGGGAAGCATCTTGTAAAAGCGGAAACAGACCCGCTCAATCGAGTGAGACGGAACAGAAGTCGGCATTGCCGATCTGTCCCATCGAAAACCAAGAGCATCAAAAAGAGCCATGTCGCCAGACTCCATCAATCATTGAACACGGCTTCCTGATACCAATACATCCCGTTTGCGTCGATCAGACAACACGGGTTTCACTCACGCGCTTGCCGTGCGGCGCAAGGCGTTTCAATCATGGAAATCGGATATCCCCTATTTTTCCAGGTGGTGCCAAGCGCTATGAACAGGCCGGCATGGTCTTGAAGGTTGAGGATCTTGCGGACCTCTTCGCGACCCATGGGGTTCGGTCCCCGGTCGCTCTGTGAGGTCGCATGGCTCGCCACCGTGGTCCCGTTCTGCTCGACACCAACGTCATCCTGGAGTGCTTCCGGGTTGGGTCGTGGCGCGCCCTTTCGAGCGGCTACGGGGTGGAGACGGTCGAGGCTTGCGTTACGGAGACGCAGACGGGATTTCAGCGGCGGCGGGCGGAATTGCTCATCGATCCCGCACGGCTCAAAGACACTCTCCAGGCAGGCCATCCGGTGACCCATCGGGAATGTGCCGTCCTGGCGGTTCGAGCTCCCGACATGGCGCTCGATGTCGGGGAACGATCCTTGTGGGCCCATGCTCTCACGCGAAGCGACGGCTGGGTTCTGTGCGGGCGAAACAAGGCGAGCCTGCGTTTGGGCGTTCGGCTTGGGCTCAAGGATCGACGGATCGCCCGGGAGACACTTCTTGACGGTGTCGGGCATCGGCCGAAAGAGGCTTTAGGAAAGGTCTGCATGGCTCGCTGGCTCAAACGAGTCCTTGCAGACCTGCTGATTTCAGAAGGACTGGACCGGTGATGAAGAATGGAGCCGATCCGCGGATCCGGATCGCGAAGGTCTCAGGTTGCGTTCGCGTTGGGCCGGAAGGCAATTCCGGGAGGCAGCCGGTTTCCCACATGCCAGGGCCACTGCATTCTCTTTGATATCGCGGTCCTAACGCCGCGCAGGACTTGCTACCGTTCTTCTAGTCCGTCATTTGGCGTTTCCTTTCTATGTCCCAAAACCCCTGTCCGCAAAATCGAAGAAACTTCACATGTCTTCGACAGAGAAAAGCCGAACCAAAAGAGTTTCCTTCGGACGATCCAGCCGGGCTCGCTATCCTCGGAACAGGACCTTGCGGACGCTCCGCAGCCTCCGCTCCCATTGCCTTAGGCGAACCCCCAAGCGCCAGGTCCAGGACCGTTGGATGCGGGCAAGCTCGTCCCGTGCCTGCCGTGCTTCGGCGTTCCCGCGCTCAAGTTGCTTACACCGCATCAAGAGGTCGGTGTACTTGTAGTGGAGCCGCTGATAGAGCGACGGCGCTTCGGCTTCGGCGTGCGCGACGCCGGAACCGGCTTTGCATTCGCCGGCCAGCACCAGCGGGTCTGTCATGGGCTGGGCGACCATCGCCTTGTAGAGATCGTCGGGCGGCACGGGTGGTGCGCCGAGCTTGGTGCAGCAGAAGTTCAGGGCCTCGGCCATGGGACCAGCCGCGCGCGGCATCCAGCCGCCGGCGGCATCCTGGAAGCCGTTCATGTCGAACCAGTCGAATTTGCCGCAACCCAGCAACTCGGCGAGATCGCACAACATTCCCGGCGTATAGCCGAAGCGGTGCGCCTGGTGAGAATTGACGCGGCCGCCGACGCCGTAGATCACGGCCATCAGGTGAAAGCTGTTATCGCCGGCGATCAGGCGACGCGCATAGAGCGCCATGTCCGGCACGCTGATCTTGAGCTGGCCACCCACCTTCAGGATCCGCACCATCTCGGAAAGCGCCTGGAAGGCGTCGGGCCATTCGATGTGCTCGAGCACGGCGTTCGCCACGATCTCCTCGACCGACCCGGTCGGAACGTGGGCCATGTCCCGCAGGTCAGCGACCACGTCGGGACGGGTCGCGGGGTCGATGTCGATCGTCTGATAGCCTTCCGGCCGCATGCCGTTGGCGCCAACATAAAGCTTCATTTCCAGCGTCTCCTAATGCGGAACCAATCGGTCCGCAGAGGCTTCCGTGGACCCCGACGGCAAGACAGATTTCTTCTCAATTGAAGCTGCATCTAATGCTTCCTTCGCAGCGGAACATCTCTGTCCGGTTGTTGCGCGGGGAGGAAGGGCGAGCGCGGTTGCGATCCCTTCGGCGACCCGTACGGGATCGATGCTCTCCATGCAGGGACTGCCCGGCAAGCCTCTGGGGCACCTCGACATCCAGGAATCGGTGGTCCACCAGCAATTCCCGCACACCTGGGGTGGGATGTTGAGGTTTCCCGGATAGCCGAAGAAGTCGATATTGGTGGGGCCGAAGAGAACGGCGCAGCGGGTTCCGACGCAGGAGGCCAAATGGACCAGACCCGACTCGCTATCGACGTGGAGCCGCGCCCCTGCCAGGATCGCGACCGATTCCGCGAGTGTCGTCTTGCCCCGCAAATCCCGATCGACCCCCGGAATCGGCGGGCTCGCCTCTCCTCCGATTTGAACCAAGGAAATCGCCGGAATCCTCTGTCGCAACTCCCTTGCCAGCTCTCCCCACCGCTCGGGTGGGTAGGCTTTCGTGGGACGAGGTCCGTCGATCGGAAAATTGGGATCCCAGCCGTCGTGCAGGGTCAGGTAGGTTGCAGGCTCTAGCCCAGAAGCCGCTGGGACCTCTACCGGCAGCGAGAGCGGAAATAGAGGGCCCCCGTAAGGGATGCCGCACTGTGCATGAAGCGAGTTTTCCCTCCGGATGCCACGCAGGGCGGCTAGATTCGCGTAGGCTCCATCCAAAAAGGGGTGTATCGCCCGATACTTGGCGATCTCCTTGGTCCGTCCCTCCGCTTCGGCCACCAATCGGAGGAAGGCCGAACTCTTCCGTCCCACCGCTTCCCAGGAGATCTGCCCTGGATCCCAAAAAATAAACTGGTTGATCGTCATCTCCGCGTCGACCGCGTCTCGTTCCGAATCGAGGACGGCGCCGGGAAGGCTTGAGAAGAGAAAGCCGATGTTCTTAGGCCCGGAGGGCCGAATGCGAAAACACACCTCGCCGTCAAGCCAGTGGGCCATGTCGCGAAGAAAGCGAGCAACGACCACGCAGTCGCCCACCCCCCCGGTGATTCGGATGCCAAGCAGAAGCGGCGCGCTTCGCTCGAGGACAAGACCAGCAGAAGGAGCACGAGCGGAGCCTCCGAAGATTTCCCTGCGCCAAAGACGGAAGCTCTTTTCCAGCCGCCGCAACGTTCCTGGACGTGGATGAACCTGGCTTCGCAAACGCGCACATTCCGACCCTAAGCGGGCACACTCTTCTGTGACCAATCTTGCGCGGGCCATCGCCTCCGCTTCCTCTCTGCGGACGACCCCAAGCAGCGACAATGGGCGGCGGAGCCTCTCGAGCACCTCTAGGTGCTCGTTGGCTACATAATACCGGTTGGCCGCGTCTTCGCAGGCGAAGGAGTAGTGAGAGGCAAGAAGCCTGGGTTCCCAAGCCGGATAGGCGGGGTCCGAAATCCCAGGATCGGATGCTTCCACCAAAAGGATCCAAGGCCGAGGACCCGTCTGAAAATCGCAGGCCGAGAGAATCCGTTCCTTCGATCCCTCTGCGTCAATCTTCAAAAAATGAATCTCTTGGCCCGCGCAGCGCTTCAAAACCTCAGGTAGCGTCGTTACGGGAACCGTCTCTTTCCTCACGGCAAGCCCCGCTGCTCGCCAATGCTCCGCCAAATCCGCGTCGAGAGTGGAAAGACCTCCCCCATCGACGTCATAAAAGAGGGCTTCGCCGAGGGTATCCGAAAGCGCCGCGCGCAACACTAGGTCGCCCGGCCGCGCGAGGCGTAGCCGCTCGGCTTGGTGCGGCAGAGGCTCGACGTGAATCCCTCGCCAACCGCGTTCGTAGAAGGCTCGAGTGATCGAATCGACGGTCGGATCATTCGCACCCACGTCGACGTAGAACCCACGCTCGACTCCGGAAAGGGAGCGGAGTAGGCGAATATCCTCGTAGTGTTGCGCGATACGATTGGTGCCTTTTCCGTCATTTGGCGCCGCGATTCCGTTACAAGTTCCTCCGGAACTCTCAGTAAGCCAAGGATGAGTCAAGAAGAAATCCGCCATTTGTCCCTGGCAGCTTGCAAACCATCGGGAACCCCCTAGATTGAGGGCCTGGTGAATCCGAACGACGCCGGCACCAAAGCGTGTCCAAGTCCCTGCGGAGACGAAGCAACGGGCGACGGTGTCGTGCCGCCATCGGATGATTGTGAGACGGAGCCCGCCGCTTCGCTCTTGCTGCCGCGCTCCCCTGTCCCGGCGGAGGGCGAGCGGATGGAAATCCGGATCCGCTGGCCTCCCGGCCAAGCACCCCGCTCCGTCCGGGTTGTCGGGCGAATCGGAGGAAGAGAATTTTGCGCCGATGCGGCCCCATGCGGGACGCCGCAGGAAACGAGCCTGGGGGTCGTCGTTCCTTTTGGCTACCGCCGATTGACGGTGTGGGCTCTCGAATCGAATGGGAAAAGGATGCGCCTGGGCCGCCGGTGGCTTGTGCGAATCGGGCCGTTTCCGGTGAATCGGTGGCTGACTGCTACGCTCCTCGGAACGGCATCGTTTCTCTCCGATGCCCTCGGGGCTCGAAGCGTCCGGTGGAAATTGCATCCCGAGGGGAAGCGGTCGCGCTTCGAGGCGGACGCCCATTTCGAAGGCTGGTTTTGGCATCCGGCCGGTCCGCCGGAGGCCTTCTTGTTCTATTCCGGAGGGCGGCGGATCGCCTCTTCTCCACCGACCGCCCTTCCCGCATGGGAGAGAAGCGCGCTCGGCTGGCTCCCTCCCCATCGCTTCTGGGGATTCGATCAGCGCCTATCGCTCCCGCAAGGCTGGCACAAGGTTTCCGTGTGGGCGCGGATGAAGTCGGGCCTGCGCATCCGCCTGGGGGCGCGCCGCATCTTCTCTGTCGGCCCAAGCCAGGAGTCCCCACTACCAAGAGCTGCCGCCAGGTTGGAACCTTGGCCACGGAAATCCCTCCCTCTGCCCCCTCCCCCAAGCGGGGAGACGATGGCTTCGGGCGAAGCAGCCCGGGAAGTCTTGGCCTTAGCGCTCGATCACATTGGAGATGTGGCTTGTACTCTTCCCGCTCTCGCTCTTCTGCGGGAGAGGCTTCCTCTCGGTGCTCGACTGACCGTGGCAGCGGGACCGTGGGCCCTTCCGCTCCTAGAACGCTGCCCCGTGGCCGATCGAGTGGTTGCCATCCCGTTCTTCTCGGAGCGGGCCGATGCCGGCTTCCGCACCGATCTGGCTTCGCTGCTCGCCCCATTGGAAAGGGAGGAATTCTCGCTTGCGGTCGACTTTCGCTATGCGTTGGACACGCGCATGCTGCTTCGAAGGGTGCCGGCCAGGCGCCTCGCGGCCTATGCGAGGGGAGATCGCGAGGATTGGCTCTGGTTTCGGATGCCGCTGCCTCCGGAGGCCCGGCGCGTTCCGTGGAGAGGTGGGGGGCCGCATGCGGCCGAGCTGAAGTTGGCTCTAGCGGCGGCGCTTCCGATCGGGCCCTTCCCCTCGAAAAGGGAGCAGCCGCTTCCGATTTTTCCCTTCAAGAGCTCCGGCCGGAACTCCTCGGACGATGGAAGGGTCCGGCGGGGTCATGGACCGTTGGGATGCACCCCGGCAGTGGGAAGAGGGAAACCCAATGGCCGGCCGACTGCTTTGGTCGCTTGGCCGACTTTTTGATCGAGAGGCTTTCCGCCCGGATCGTCTTTTGCGGAGGGCAAACGGACCGGGAAGTAGCCGGTCAGGCTCATCGAGCCATGCGACATCCCTCGCAGGCGGCCATGCTCGCCGGGCGTACGTCCTTAGGAGAGTTTCTCGATCTGCTGCCGCACTTTGACCTCTTCATCGGCAACGATAGCGGCCCGGCGCACTTGGCGGGATTGCTGGGAGTTCCCACTCTTGCGATCTTCGGAGGGAGCGCGCGCGTCAGCGAATTCCACCCGCTCGGCCCCCGATGCTACACCCTTCGCACCGACCTTTCTTGTTCTTCCTGTTACCGGCAGGCTGCGGACTGTCCGTGGAACCTGCAGTGCCTGCAGAAGCTCACGCCGGACGATGCCTTTGCCGCAGTGGAAAGTGTCCTCCGGGACGTTCGGACTCCATGACCCTGGGGGCAGCGTGAAGAGGCGGCCGGAAGACCGCTGCCAGCGGCCCCGCTTTTTGGAAAGAACGTAAGCCCAAAGGAGCAGGGTATCCAGGACATCGAGCCTCCTCGGTCCCTGTGATCGAATTGGACTCGACTGCCCCTGTGGATTTCTGCCAGCTTTTGGGAGGAACCAATTGCGGATGCGGATCATCGTGACCGGCGCGGCCGGGTTCATCGGCAGCAATCTAGTGCGCGCCTTGAACGCTCGCGGCTATGGCAACATTCTTGCCGTGGACAACCTTGCGGCTGCGGAAAAGTTCCACAATCTGGTCGGTCTTCAGATCGAAGACTATCTCGACAAGAGCCGCTTCTACGAGGAGTTCGCCGCCGGGCGCTATGGACCAGCGGAAGCCGTGTTTCATCAAGGGGCTTGCTCCAACACGATGGAGCGGGACGGTCGGTACATGATGGAGAATAATTACCGGGCGAGCCGAACCCTTCTGGAGGGTTGCCGCCGGCAGGGAGCGCGGCTCCTCTACGCGTCCTCGGCCGCCGTCTACGGGACCATCCCGGATTGTGCGGAGGAGCCGAGGGCGGAACGTCCGCTGAACGTCTATGGCTATTCCAAGCTCCTCTTCGATCAGGTTGTCCGCCGAGAACTGACCCAATCGTCCCGGCAGATCGTCGGGTTACGGTATTTCAACGTTTACGGCCCTGGAGAGGCCCACAAAGGCCGGATGGCATCGGTTGCTTTCCACCAGTTCGGCCAATATCTGCGCGAAGGCAGGGTTCGCCTCTTTGGTGCGTACGGAGGGTATGACCCAGGGGAGCAGGAGCGGGATTTCCTTTGGATTGAGGACCTAGTCTCGGTCAACCTCTGGTTTTGGGACCATCCCGAGAAAAGCGGGATCTTTAACTTGGGAACGGGCCGGGCGCAGAGCTTCAACGCGCTGGCCCTTGCTGTGGTCAACACCCTTCGCAACCAACAAGGGAAGAAGGAGCTTTCCCTAGAGGAGCTGGTGGCGCGGGGAGAAATCGAATACGTCGATTTCCCCGAGGAGCTAAAGGGCAAATACCAGACTCGCACCCAAGCGGATTTGACCCGTCTGCGTGGCGCGGGCTGCGAACACCGATTCCTCTCCGTGGAGGAAGGAGTCCCGGCCTATATGCTTCGGCTTTGGGAGAGCCGACCTCACGAGCCGAAAGGAGCATCTCCGATTCGTTTGGATCGCGTTTCGAAGCAGGATCCTTTCGGTGGAGGAAAATAGACGGAGGCGGCGGGCTTTTCCACCCCTCCATCCAAGAACAAGGGAATTTCTCTTTCCAGCGCGTAAGGATCGACGGCGGCTCATGGGCAAAAAGGCATGAAGCAGGAAAACCCAAGATGGGGCCGCCTCCCCGTGCCGGAAGTTCCGAGTCGCGGGGAGCGCCCTCCCGTTTGCGTTGTTGCCCCGGAATTCCTCGGGTGGCCGGGTACTGGAGGGGTCGCAACCGCCTACGGCAACCTGGCAGAGGTGCTGGTCGCTGCGGGATTTCCGGTCACGGTCCTCTGCGCCCTGCCTCCGTGGGCCATTCGCGGCGATGAGGCGGCTTTCCGGGAGAGGTGGCGCGCACGGAACGTCGAACTCCATTTCTTGGATCGGGACCCTCCGCACGGAGTTTCGGGCAGACCGGCAACGGTGCGCTCTTACCAAGTTTATGAATGGCTGCGGGCGCGGGAGAAGAGCTTTTCGATCGTGCACGTGGCAGACCACTTGGGGCTCGGCTACATGGCGCTTCTGGCCAAGAGACAGGGGCTGGCCTTTTCCCGGGTAACCTTCGTGGTGGGAGTCCACGGCGGAGAACTCATGAAGGAGGGTTCCCGAGAGCTTCCTCCCGATCTCGGCCCGATGGAGTTTGAGTTTTTGGAGCAGGAATCGATTCGGCTCGCCGACTTCGCGGTGAGCCGGAGCCGCTTTTACCTGGAACGGATGGAACGACGCCGGTGGGAGCTTCCGCAACGGTGTTACGTGGAGCCGAACCTTGTTCCTCCCTCCTTTTTGCGAAGGAGCCGGAAGGCGTCCGTTCCGAGCACGCTTCAAGAGCTGGTGTTCTTCGGAAGACTTGACTCGCGTAAAGGGGTGCCGCTCTTCTGCGACGCCCTGGACCGGCTGGCAGAGGCAGGACAGAACCGACTGGAACGGATCACGTTCCTTGGCCATATCGGCGTAGTAGACGGTCGCAACGCAAGGGAGTACCTCGAAGACCGGGCCCACCGATGGCCTTGGCCTTGGCAAATCTTGTCCGACCGAAGTCGGGATCAGGCATTGGCTTACTTCCAGGAGGGAACGGGAAAGTTGGCCCTGGTACCCTCCCGGGCGGACAATTATCCCTACACTCTTTTCGAATGCTGTCTCCTGGGGATTCCTGTTCTCGCGGCTCGGAGTTGGGGGATCCCGGAAATCGTGGCGCCAAGCGACCGTTCGCGTGTTCTTTTTTCACCGGACCCGGCGGAATTGGCGGAGAAGCTATCCCAAGCGTTTCGGGAAGGAGTACGGCCGGCTTCGCTGGCCCACGATCCGGAGGAGGTGCGCGAACGCTGGATTCGCTTTCATGAATATCTCGCCGAGGAACAGGATGCGGCTCGAATCGTTGTCGACGGAACATTGCCTTTCGTGAGCGTCTGCCTCACGCATCACGATCGACCCCGATATCTTCGCCAAGCGCTCGACTCGCTCAAGCGTCAAGACTACCCGGCGTCGCGTTTCGAGGTCATCCTGGTCGATGACGGTAGCCAAACGCCGGAGGCGCTCAAGGCACTTTCTTCCTTAGAGCAGGAACTCGCGGAGCGGAACTGGATGCTGCTGCGCCAGAAAAACCGCGGCCTGGGAGCCGCCAGAAACTGCGCCGCCGCGCGAGCCAAAGGGGACTATCTCCTTTTCATGGACGACGACAACATCGCCCGTCCGGAAGAAGTCTCGACCTTTGTTCAGGCCGCGATTCGGAGCCATGCCGATCTCTACACCTGCATCCCCGCTTATTTTTCCGGGGAGGAAGAACCTTCCGGGAAAGATCCGGAGGAGATCTGGATCCCGACCGGAGGATCGGCTCTCCTGGGCATTTTCATGAACGGCTTCGGAGATGCGAATGCCCTGGTCCGGAAGGCGATCTTCGATGGGCTGGGCGGATTTGCGGAAGAGAGAGACCTCATAGAGGATTGGGAGTTTTTTCTTCGTGCGGTGCTGAGGGGCTTTCGTCTCGAGGTAGTCCCCGCTCCACTCTACTGGTACCGGAGGGGGCATCTTAGCCTTTTTGCCAGCAACGCTGGAAATTCGGCGATCCGTCAGTTTCGGGAATATCCGGTGCTTGCCTCCGCCCGGGAGGCGTTGACCCCGTCGCTCCAGGAGCTAGCGATCTTAACCAGAGGCATTTGGGAGAGGCTGCAAAAGGTTTGGGCGGAATATTGTCAACTCCAATTGGACCATAGCCGGCTCCAATTGGACCACAGCCGGCTCCAATCGGACCATAGCCGGCTCCAATCGGACCATAGCCGGCTCGAGTCGGACCACAGCCGACTGCAATTGGACCACAGCCGACTGCAATTGGACCACAGCCGGCTCCAAGCGGAACTCTCCCGGCCGCTTCACTTGGTGGAGCGAGGCGTTCGCATCGGGAGGCAGCGGGTCGTGACCGATATCCGTCGTGGGCTTCGCTCTATCGAGAGGAGTTTGAGGCCCCTGTGGCGGCGCCTTAGGCGGTAAAGATAAGTGTTGGGGTTCGCATGATCTTGGAGCCTTTGCTGTTTTAGGGTTCTCCCCTGCGCATCAGCGCCTTGGAGTCTTGGAAAACGCAAACAGGTTCTCAAAACGCTCCATAGTGGCAGATAGAAGACTCGCATGCGGATTATCAACACCTTACGCACATTTCATCCCATATCGGCCGGCAAGGATCCGCGGAAGGTTTGCCTCCCCAAAACGCCCCGGGAGCCCGAACATTCCAGGCGACGGCGGTCTGAGCGCTGTTTTTACTAATTTTGTCTTGAATACGAGCTTGACGGATCTCCCCCGTCATCAGATAAGCGAGTGGAAAACTCTCCAGAGTGGACTTCGGCGGGCTGCGCTTCGGCGCAGTCCGGATCGGACGGAGAGAGAGAATGAGGCTTCTAGGTAAGTAACCGAGGAATATGAAGAGGAAAACGAAGGGTTATTTTTCGGCTCTGCGGGCGCTGCTGGCGACGGCTGCCTGCGCGGGGCTGGCGGGGTTAGGAATCAGCTCGGTCCGGGCGACGGTTATCGGGCCGCAACAGTTGCCGGGTCATGGGACCGTGGTAGACGGCGGCGCCTCGACTACCGGGCACTACGGAGCCGGAGGTACCGGACACATCAAGGTTACTGCATCCGACACCGTCATTAACTGGGGCAACACGGGCGGGACCATCGGAACGAGTCAGCCGGGAGGCTTCAACATCGGGAGTAGCGCTCATCTGACGATCTCCGGCGGACATGGAGCGTCGCTGCTCAACGTCGACGTGACCGCCAACCCCTCCCAGATCCTTGGCATGATGAATACAAACATTCCTACCTTCGTCGCCAATGCCAATGGGATCATTGTAGGACACAGCGCGAGCATCGTTGCCCCCGCCGGGCTTGGCTTGATCGCGGCGACCGTCAACGAGTTGGCCTTTGCTGCAACCGGGGCCCTGCCGATCAGCTTTTATGCTTCAGGCCCATTGACCGTGGCGGGTGATCTCCATGCTGCGGGCGGTCCGGGCCGCTCGATCATCCTTGCGGGCTCGGGTGCGGTGAACATCGCGCCGATCCCGAATGGGGCCGCGCATTACTTCAAGCCGGGAACCAACGTGACGGTGGTCGGCGGAGTGGGCGGGACGTTTTCAGCGGGTGTCTTCACCCCGGGGGATGCACCCGGCTCGTCGACGCCCTCGGCAACCGCTCCAACGACCGTGACCCTCAACCTGGGCACCTCGGCGCATCCGTATGACCTGCGTCTGAGCGGTCCCAACGGTGCTGCGCCGACGGTCGGAACCATGGTCCTGGCCAATGGGAGCATCGTGAACAATGGGGTCCTGACCAGCAGCACGGGGAATCTGATCCCCTTCCTCCAGTGGACGGGGACGCTGACCAACAATGGCACGATCGATGCCGAGTTGGGTAGTGGCGTCAGGGGCGGCAGGGTGAGCTTCCAGGGAAACACATCGGCTAAGTTGGCCTACGGCGGGCTCGTCAACAACGGGACGATCGCGACGAACAGCAGTTCTACGCTCTTTGTCAATCTTCCGGGCACGATCATCAATAACAGCGGAGCGACGATCTCCAACGTGGGTGGCACGGTTGCACTCCTCGCGGGTAATGTCGATCTCCCCCTGTTCACCGGAGTGGGCGGTGCGGTGATTAACTACGGCGCGATCATCGCGAATATTGGCGTGCTCCTCGAGGCCTCCAACCCGAATCACGTGGGGCCGAACCCGGGCGGCGGGGAATACAGCAACGGGTCGATTCAGATCCTGAATGCAAGCCCTGAATCGGGGGCCGGGACCGGGAAGTTGATCGTCGGGAGCATGACCGGCAACGCCTTCCTGGGCGGCACGGTGACGACTCCGAACTCTCCGAACGGCTTGGCCACGGCCTCGTTCCAGTCGGGGAGCAGCCCGGTCTCGACCTTCACGCTCGGCACGAACGTGACGGCGCAGAATCTGGTCTTCTTCACCGGTGGCAGTCTGACGGGTCCCGGCATCGTGACGACGAACTCTCTGCTGCTGACGGACTTCACGGGGAACGTGAACAACGTCACCTCGCAGACCAACTATCTGGCCAACGGCTTCCACGTGGCTAACGGCACGAGCGGGACGACGCAAATCACCCTCAACATGCCGACCACACAGCAGGGAGCGATTGGCCGCCAGGCGGTCAACCTGAACGTGGTGGGCAATGCGGTCCTGACTTCGGGCAGCACCTCGACGTTCATGAACAGCATCCGGGGATTTGCGAGCCTCCCGACCGAGGCGAACGTGCAGAGCAACCTGCTCGTCCAGGCAAGCGGCAACCTGACGGTCAATCCGAGCTTGGTGGGCGGGCCGCATCCGAGCTTGGTGGCGGGGCCGCACCCGCCCAAGGGGCCTGTCAGCGGCTATGCGCTCTCCACCACCGCGCTGCACACCGCGGGCTTCGTCTTCCCCGGAGGGATCAACCTGATCGCGGGGCACACGCTGACCCTGAACACGGTGGTCGACAACGGCTATGCGCCGACCGTGGTCGCGGGCCAGGGGATCTTCTTCCAGGCTCCCCATATCGCGACCGACAGTCCGGTGATCACCAGTGGCAATGCGTGGGTTAACTTCAGCACGGTCCCGTCGACCATCCCGGCGATCTATGGGGCTACTCTCGCGCAGAATATCTCACCGGTGGCGTACACGATCACGAACACCACTAATACCGCCTACCACATCCGCTCCTACCCCTACTAAAGGCGTAGCGAAGCAGATCTGGGGATTCCGGGAAGGGGGGCTACGGCCCCCCTTCCTGCTTTCTGTGCGCCCAGTAGGGGCGCACCCGAGGGAGGGGCCGCCTGGATCTCGGAGTAACTCTTTAGTTCGCAAAAGGCCTCCCCGGCCTTGCCCGAGGTTTCTATCCTGGGCCGGGATCTCCTTGGCGGACGCCTCGTAACTTGCGGAGGCCCCGCAACCTTGGCTTCCCTGGCTTTAGCCGAACCCCGCGAGGCGCCAGGTCCGCGAGCGTTGAACGAGGGCCAAGCTCGTCCATCGCCTGCCGCTCCTCGCGTCGGCTTTGGCTTTCGTGCGTGAGCTTTTGCATCTCTTGTTGGGTGCGCTGAGGTTCGAGGAAGAGGAAGACGCCGTGTGCGACCGCCATGCCAATCCTCGAGGATCGTGGCGGAGAGAGCGACGGACGCTCCTTTCATGATTCGCGCTGGAAGCGGTGGCCCGGCTCATCCTGCCGTGGTGGACGCGGTACGAGAACAGCGCTTCCCGGACCATTTGCAGCCGGAGGCCGGAGAGAAGCGCTTCGGCAAGGAGTTCCCGATCCTGGAACAAGACGCGGTAATCGGCCGAGTAGCCGGCGATCCGCCAGAAGGCTTCCCGCCGCCGGAGAGGATCAGCATCGCCAAAGGCTTTGCCGCAAGCGCCGGTCCCCACGGCACCGCCGAGCGGCGTCTGGCTTCCTTCGAAGAAGCTGACGGCGCACGTCATCACGTCTGGTCCGCTTCGGAGAGCAGCGTGCACCAGTGTCTCGATGAGCATTGGACGAGTGAGGTTGTTGTCGTCCATGGAAAGAACGAATTCGCCTTTGGCCTCGCGAGCGGCCCGGTTCCGGGCGGTTCCCAGCTAGACATTGGGTTGGGGCACGACCTGCGAGACGGGCTTCGGAAACTTAGGTTCGATCTTGTGGGGAAAGGCCGCCGCCTCTGAGGTCGCCAAGCAGATTCGCGGGCGCGCGTTGCCGGGAGCGGAGGAGCCGGGGGGGGAGCGAGTCCATCAGGGCGAAAGGGAAGGAGCGAAGGCGAAGGGCATAACGCGGCGGATGACTCCCGCGCAGGCAGCTTTCGAAGAGTCTGGGAGGGAAAAGCGTCGCGCTTATGCCTGCGCCGGAGCGCCTAGGCGCCAAAGACCATCATCCGCTGGTCCCGCGGATGGTTCCATTCTCCAATATAGGTCGGATTCCAGCCGTTCCGGGAGCCGAACTCCTCCATCTCTTGCCGGGTATAGGCGAAATAGCCCAGGGAGTGGCTGGCGCGCGGATTGCGGCTGGGACTGGTGGCTTCGAAAAAGGTCGCGAAGAAGACCCCACCCGGGAGGATAACGTGGCGAAGTCGGGCGAGGCAGCGCTCGAGGTCCCGCCGGCAGAGGTGGGTAAAGACCGATTGCGCGAGCGCCCATTGCGGCCGCCGCGAAAAGCGGCGGAAAGCAAAGGAGCCCGAGGCCAGAAGCTCCGGCCGCTTCTCCCGCAGCAGATCGGCTCCCATCTCCCGCTTGCCCGCTTCCAGGAGCAGGGGTTCCTTGTCGATACCGAGGTAGTGGCCGGGCTCCAGGTAGCGGATGAAGCGGATGCCACCCCGGAGGCAGCCGCAGCCGACATCCAAGAGGATGTGGTCCGGTCGGAGTCCTTGATCGAGGAGGAAGCGGAACTGGAGTTCGCCGATCTCCTCCCACAGGCCGCCGACATACTCCTTGGGCCCGAGAGCCCGGATCCCCTCCGTCCCTTCGGGGAGAAGATCCCGAGGAAGCCCGGTTGCCCGGCACCAGAGGTTTCTCAGGGAGGAAGTCACCTGTTCCGCGAATCGCATCAAAGGGTTCTATATCGGCTTTGGGAAAGAGAGAACAAGGGGATTCCTGCCTTGTCGGCTCGGCCTGGACCCGGGCGAGCACGGAAGGACGCCGTGGAATTTGGGCTTGCTACCCCCGGGACAAGCGTAGGAGCATCCTTCTTCCTCCGATGGAATCCCACGCGGTCCTCATCCTCGGCATGCACCGCTGCGGCACCAGCGCCCTGACCCGGTGCCTCGGCTTTCTGGGCGCGGACCTCGGCTCGGAACTCGTTAAGCCGGCCGGAGACAATCCGACCGGCTTTTGGGAGGACGCCAGGTTTCTCGCCATCAATCAACGGTTGACCGATCTGCTGGGAGAGGAGGGGGATCGCTGGTGGGAGCATGCGATCCCGCCGGAAATCCCGTTGTCTTCCCCGGGAGTGCGCTCCCTCCTGTCCGAGGCGGTCGAGGAGATCCGGGGGAGGCTTGCCGCCTCCGTGTGGTGGGCCTTCAAGGATCCGCGGACCCTGCGGGCGCTTCCCTTTTGGGAGGAAGCGTTGGTTCGAGCCGACGCACGGATCCTCGAGGTGGTCGCCGTCCGCCATCCGCTCGCCTGCGCCGAGTCGCTTCTGCGGCGTAACGACATTCCGGAGGAGAGGTCTCTCCTTCTCTGGGCCGGCCAATATCTTGCCCATTGGCCCCGAGTCGCCGCCAGGCCCTTTGTCGCGGTCGATTACGACCGCGTCCTGGATGAACCGGAGCGGGAGCTGCGGCGGCTGAGCGACCGGCTGGGGCTTCCCTGGCGCGAGGCGGCGGTGGAGGAGGCGCGGAAGTTCCTGCGGGCCGACCTCCGGCACACGCGTTTTGCGACCGAGGATCTGAAAGATCGACTCGACATTTCCCCCCTGGTCGTAGAGACCTTCGAAGCGCTCGAAGACCTTTGCGCCGACCGTGAACCCAAGGCGGCCTCCTCCCGGATGCGGTCTCTCCACGCGGAGTTCCGCCGATCGGTTCCGCTGCTCCGCCTTCTCGATGCAGAGACGATGCGGGCGGCGCGGTGGAAGAGCAACTTGCTTGCCGAGCGCCGGAGGGCTTTGGAGCGGGAAGAAGCCGGGAAACGGCAAGCGGAGGAGTGGCTTCGAACGGAGTCGGCACTCAAGGCGGAGAGGGAAGAGAGCCGGGCGATCCTCGCGGTGCGAGAGCGGGAATTAGCCGCCTGGCGGACGCGGATCGAAACGTCGCGCACTTGGAAGTTCCTTCTTCGGCTGCGAGCTCTAGAAAGATCGTTCCGCGGGCTGAGGAAGCGACGGCTCGGACGGCGGGCCGACGAGTCGGAGTGAGCGCGGTGGAAGGAGGGAGAAGGTCTAGCGGCGGAGCTTCTTCGCCGCTATCCCCGGGCCACGCTCGTAAGGGATTAACGCGATGACGTCCACTGGGCCGAATCAATCCATCGAGGATCCATCCGGGCACACGGAATGGACGTCGGGCAGGGGCCTCTTACGCCTCATCCCCTGGTTTCCGGTCGCGGCGGCGCGGCCGATCTTTCTTTCCGGTTCTTCCAGTTGGTCGGGCCACATCCCCTTCGCCTTCTGGTCGATCGCGGCGCTTCGCCCGAGGGTCTTGGTCGAGTTGGGGACGATGGCGGGGGATTCCTACCTGGCTTTCTGCCAAGCGATCGAGGCCCTTTCCCTCTCGACGCGCGCCCACGCCGTGGATCATTGGAAGGGAGACGAGCAGGCGGGTTTTTACGGGGATCAAGTCTACGAAGGCCTGAAGCGATACCATGACGAGCGCTACGGGCGGTTCTCGCGTCTGTTCCGCATGGATTTCGAGGAAGCGCTCGCTCTTTTCCCCGAAGGGAGCATCGATCTGCTCCACATCGACGGCTGCCACCGGTACGAGGCGGTGCGCCGCGATTTCTTGGGTTGGCTGCCCAAGTTGAGCCGGCGTGCGGTGGTCCTGCTCCACGACGTGACCGAGTGGCAGAGCGGCTTCGGGGTCTGGCGGCTTTGGAACGAGCTCAAGACGGCGTATCCTTCCTTTCTCTTTCCTCATGCCCACGGATTGGGGGTGCTCAGGATCGGCCCCGACGCGCCGGAGGGTTTTCAGGAGCTGGTGAACCTTTCCGGCAGCGGGTCCGCCCGGGTGCGCCGCTGGTTTGCCCGGTTGGGGCAGCGGGTCACCGCCGACGCGCCGGAAGGGGGATCGAAGAAGGACCGGGTTCCTCTGGATCGGGGAGTCCCGCAGGATGACGCCCTGGCGGAGCCCGGGTTTCTCCTTGAAAAGATTGGGACAGATCCGGCATGGAGGCTTCTCGAGGGGATGCAGGTGCTCTCCCTGCGGTCGAGGGAGTTCCTGTCCCGGGCGCGTGCGCTCGCCCAGGAACTGGCCGATGAAGGGCTGCCGAGCTCGAGCCGGTGGCAGGCACTGGTGGCCTTGCGGCAGGCGGCGGAAAACCTGATAGGCTCCCGGAGCTTTCGTTCGTTCGCCTTCTTGGCGACGACCTCCCGGAGCTTCGTCCGGGGGGAGGGAGAAGGGGCCGGCGCGCGGTTACGGAACGCCTTGCGGAAGAGCTTCGAGCTTCTCTTGGCCGCAGCCGGAGCCGAGGAGGCCCTTCCGTGGCGCGACAGCCTCTCGCTGCCGCTAAAGAAGGGCGCGAACCGGCAGGCCCTGCGGGAGTGCTATCGGAAGAGCTTGGAGGAGTTTCTTCAGGACGGCGATCGGCTGGGTCTCCCTTCGGCCGCCGAGCCGGAGATCTCGATCGTCATCGTCCTCTTCAACCAGGCGGAACTCACCTACGCCTGCCTGCGCTCCCTGGCGATCCACCTTGCTCCTTCATCCGAAGTGATCCTGGTGGACAATGCCTCGACCGATCGGACCGGGGAGCTCTTGGAGCGGGTAGACGGGGTGCGCATCTTCCGCAACCCGGAAAATCTCCATTTCTTGCGGGCGGCCAACCAGGGAGCCGCGGCCGCCCGCGGACGGCTGCTGCTTTTTCTGAACAACGATGCGCAGATTCTCCCGGGGACGGTCGAGGCGGCGCGGGAGGCGCTGGAAAGCGATTCCGCCGTCGGTGCCGTGGGAGCTCGGATCGTCAATCTCGACGGCCGGCTCCAGGAGGCAGGATCGTTTTTCCGGGGAGATGGAAGCCCCCAGGGTTACGGGCGGGGCGATAGCCCGTTGCGAAGGGAGTACCTCTTCCGAAGGGAGGCCGATTACTGTTCGGGAGCATTTCTCCTCACGCGCTCCTCTCTCTTCCGTGAGATGGGGGGATTCGACGAGGTCTTTGCCCCCGCCTATTTCGAGGAGGCGGACTACTGCCTTCGGCTTTGGGAGGGTGGGAAGCGGGTGCTTTACGAGCCCGAAGCGGTCGTGCTCCACTGGGAGTTCGGAAGCTCCGATGCGGAGCAAGCCATCGAGTGGATGCGGCGGCACCAGCAGGTCTTCGTAGAACGCCACCGGCCCTTTTTGGAAGGGCGGGGAGGGGCTCGGCCGGGTCCGTTTCTCGCGCCCGTCCCTCCGCGTGCCAAGGTCCGACTGCTCTACATCGACGACCGGGTTCCCCGACCGGAGCTTGGGTCGGGCTATCCTCGGGCCAACGCCATCGTGCGGGAGCTGGTTCGTTGGGGCGCGCAGGTCACCCTCTTCCCGATGAGCGGAGCCTGGGAGGATTGGGAGGAGATCTACTGGAACGTGCCTCGGGAGGTCGAGGTGCTCCGCGGGATGGACGCTTCCGTCCTCAAATCCTACCTGGAAGTTCGGGTCGGCGCGTTCGATCTGGTCTGGATCTCCCGGCCCTACAATATGGCCTACCTCTCTGCGATCCAGGGCTGGAAGAAGCTCCTGCCGGGAACTCGGCTGGTCTACGACGCCGAGGCCCTCTTTGCGTTGCGCGAGATCCGGGGCGCGGAACTTTTGCATGGTGCCGCGCTACCAAAGGATGAGGCGGCACGGCGCATCGACCGGGAGATCGGGTGGGCTCGCGGCGCCGACCGGGTCGTGTCGGTCTCCGAGGAGGAGGCCCGGGAATTCCGTGGTCGCGGAATCGAAAACGTTCGAGTGATCGGCCATGCTCTCTGGCCGGCGCCGACCGCGGCGTCCTTCGAGGAACGAAAGGATTTCCTCCTGGTGGGGGGAGTTCGTGACTGGCAGAGCCCCAACGGCGATGCCCTGCTCTGGTTCGCTCAAAAAGTGTTCCCTAGGGTTCGCGAAGGATGGGCGAAAGATCCCCCCAAGCTGGTCGTCGTCGGCGAGGGAACCGACTCCCCGGAGCTGCTGGGTCGTCTCGGTTCGGGGGTGGTGGGGATCGGACCAGCGGCGGACTTGACTCCCTACTACGAGCGGGCTCGCGTCTTCGTGGCACCGACCCGGTTTGCCGCGGGAATTCCGATGAAGGCGCACGAGGCGGCCGCGCGAGGCGTGCCGATGGTCGCGAGTGCCTTGATCGCCCGCCAGTTGGGCTGGAATGGGGAAGCACTCCTGAGTGCCCCGGTCGAGGACGAGGAGTCCTTTGCCGAAGCCTGCCGGGCTCTCTATACCGATCCGGCGCTTTGGGAGCGGATGCGGGCCGGGGTGTTGGCCTCCGCGACCCGGGATTGCGATCCGAAGCGCTTCTCGGAAGCGGTTCGCGGGTTGCTCGACGAGCTGGCCCGACCGGAGCAGGGGGGGCGCTGAAGAGCCCGCCGGGTCGCGGCCGAGTAGTCGAGCCACGCGATCCGCCCACCGCGAGACTCCTTGGGGAGCGCACGCCGTCGGGCTGCCCGCTACGGCGACTGGGTCACGCTCTGGGAACGACCGACCTGCGGAGCGCTCCGGGCTGGAGGGGAGGCGGCCTTGGCGGGAGAGCGGATCCGAGCGCCAACGCGGGTGGCGTTCTGAAGAATAGTGGGGTTGGCGGGTTGGAGCAGAAAGGCCTTGCTGTAGGCTTGCAACGCGTCCCGGTTCCGGCCGAGCTTCTCATAGGCGACTCCCAGGTTGTTCCACGCCTCGATATTGCCGGGCTCGAGCGCAAGCGCCTTCTGGTAAGCGGCAACGGCTTCTGGAAAGCGATTGAGTTCGCCGTAAACGACACCGACGTTGAACCAGGCGGTGGAGCTCGGTGCCAGCCGGCAGGCTTTTTCAAATGCGGGCAGGGCTTGGGCATGATGACTCAGATGTACTTGTTCGGTCCCGAGGGCGAGCCATGCGGCCGGATCGGCCGGGCTCAGCTTTGTCGCTCGGCGGAAGCACTCAAGGGCCTGCTTGCGATAACCGGCTGCTCCGTAGGCGCGGCCGAGCCGTAGCCAGGCCTCTCCGCTGCGGCGATCGATCGAAGCCGCCTTGCGGAAGGGGGAAATGGCCTCCGCGGGTTTGCCGGCGAGCCAAAGGGCTTCGCCCAGCCGTAGCCAATCTTGGGCGGAGTGCGGGTTGGCTTGGGCCTGCGCCCGGAGCGAGGCGATCGTCTGCTCCAGGCTGCCGTGCGGGGAGGGCTGGGAAAGCGCAGGGGTTGGGGCGCCGGAGCTCCGCGAGAGCGGAGGAAAGGAAGCCGCGAGGGCGAGGAGTAGCGGAAAGCTCCGCCGGAGCAAGGAGCTCGAAGAGGGGCGATCCATGCTCCCAGGGTATGCGACCGGCCCGCGCTCGTTCCAGAAAGAAACGACTTCCGGGACCGGGAAGCCCAGAGTTAGCTTGCCAGCAAACGAGAAAAATTGCTATGGGCTCGATGTTGCCACGATGATTTTTGTGCTCCCGCTCCTGTTCGCGCTCTTGGAGCAGCCGAGCGTCTTTTATTCGGCTCCGGAGAGGCAGGAGGTTGTCCCCTACGATCCGGCTTCCCTGGCCGCGAAGCCCATCGTCGTGGAAAGCGGCGGGCTTCGCTACGTCGTGACCGGAAACACGCTGTTCTCCGAAGGAAGGATCGCCGATGCGCTACGGGGCGCCAAGGGTCCGGAGGACGCGGTCAATCGGCTCAAAGAGGCCTATCAAAGGGCGGGTTATTTTCTGGTTACCATCCGCGCGGCGGTCGAGGAGAAGCGGGTGGAGCTCGAGGTGATTCAAGGAAAGATCACCGAAGCCCGAATCGTCCCCTCCCTGCGCTGGTTCTATGGAGGGCTCACGAATCGACCTTCGGTGAAGACAAGCGACGTGGTCCGGCGGACGGTCGATGCGGAGGCCTATGCCGCCCGCCAGCAGGAGCGGCCGAAGGTGAACTTCAGTCCGGGTCCCGATTTCGCCAGCTCGGTGATGGAGGTCGAGTCCCGGCCGATCGAAACTTTTGCTCCGAACCCCCTCAACCAGGCGAATCCCTGGAATGCCTCCGTGGGCTTCGGCAACTATGGGAACCGTTTTAACGGGCGCTACATGAGCGATGCGCAGACCGCCTACCGCCCGGGTTACGGCCTCGAGCTCACAGGAGGGTTCACCAACGGCTGGGATGGCTTGAATCCCTATACGGAGGGAGGGATGTTCCAGATGGAAAACGGCGGTCTTTCCTGGGCGACTCCTTGGGGTGTCTACGGGATGACCTTTTCGAACATGCAGTCCGATTTCGGCGCGGCGACGGCTCCGCTCTCTCCCGCAGTGTTCATGCAGAATTGGCAGATCTACGGGCAGCAGACGGTCTACGCGAGCGAGAGCTTTCGCTGGACGATGAACGAGCGGCTGACCTCGATGAACTTCGTCGAAGAGGGCTTCCAGGGCGCGACCCGGCTGCTTTCCCAGGATTACGGCACGGCCCAGCTCGGCACGACGATGAGCCAAAGCTTCCGGACCTTCGGATTGCCCGCGCAGATCGGTGGAAACATCTACGGCGTTCGCGGGACCCGGCTTGGGGCGTTTTCCGGGGTGAACGACGCGCCGCTGGCGGGACCTGGGGTGCCGACGGCGTATTTCACCTACTACCGGGGCAACGTGAGCTATACGCAAACCCTCCCCGAAGGGATGCAGCTTGTGCTGACCGGCTACGGGCAGATCTCGCAAAACACACTGCCGATCATGGAGTACTTCGTGCTGGGCGGCATGGGGAACCTGGCGGCGTGGTATCCGGGCGTCCTGTACGGCGATACGGGCTACATCAGCCGTGCCGCCCTCGTTGCCCCCCCGTCGAGCAGTGGGGATTTACGATTTCGGGGCAATTCTTCGTGGAAACCGGCGGATCTCGGTTCAGCTATAATGCGCCCGGCTCGGGACCGGCTTGGCACTATTTGACGGACGTGGGGCTCGGGCTCGACATGGTCCATCGCTATGGAACGACGATCAGCGCGATGGCGGCCCTGCCGATCGACGCCCCGATGATCGGGCCCACGGACAACCCGCACGGCTACTCCGACGGGGGCCGGGTCGCCGTTCTTTTTGTCTTGCGACAGAATTTCTAGCTGATCCAATAGAGTAGGATGTTCAGCAAGGCTACGACCCCCAGAAGAAAGACGACCATGTCCGGCACCAGGATGCGATTGCGCATTGGCGTATTCCTCTTCATGATCCTGTGCGGATCGGGCTCTGCCCTCGCGGAAGGAGACCAAGCGAACGATCCAATCGTCGCCTCCGTCAACGGGGTGGAGATCCGACAGTCGGAGGTGCGGAAGACCTTGGCTGGTGCGGGCATGGCGAACCCGACCCCCGAGGCGGAGCGCAGCGCGATCAATGCCTTGATTCAGCAAGAGCTTCTTGTGCAGGAGGCGTACAAAGAGGAGCTCGAGAAATCTGGGGAGGTGAAGGCGGAGGTGGCGGAAGCGACTCGGAAGATTTTGGCTACGACCGCCCTCAAGCATCACCTCCAGCGGAGGAAGTTGACCGACCAGGAGCTTCGCCAGCGCTATGACCAGGCGATCGCGAGCCTTCCCCGGACGGAATATCGCCTGCGCCATATCGTGACGGGGACGAGGAGCAAGGCGGCCGTTGCTCTGGATCGGCTGCGCCACGGGGGGAACTTCTCGATCCTGGCCCGGGGTTCCCTCGACAAGGCGACCGCCGATCGAGGAGGAGAGGTCGGGTGGCAGAACGCGCAAACCCTTCCGACCTCTGCACTTGCCTTGGTGGAGAAGCTCAAGCCCGGGCAAATCGGGGGGCCGATCCTCTCGGGCGCCGGCTGGGAGGTGGTTCAGTTGATGGAAACGCGGCCGGTCGCGCGTCCGACTTTTGCCGAAGTCAAACCCCAGCTGCGGCAGCAGCTTCAGCAGGAAACGGCTCAGCAGCTCGTGCAGCGGCTTGCGGCAAGCTCGCAGGTCGAGGTATTCCTGGCTCCGCCACCCGGGGAGCCCGTCGCCTCCGCCTTTCGGTAAGGAAACGTGTCGGGTCCTGTGCGCTGGATTGCTGCCGGAAGGGGTCACCGGGTAAGGACGGCGGGACTGCTTGCCCTGCTGCTGCTGCTCCCATCCGTCGGATGCGTCCATCAGGAGACGGTTCAGGTCCGGCACCTGACGTCCGCCCGATATCTTCCCTCCCGCTACGTCCAGGTTTACCGAAAGACTCCCGAGAAGCCGTACGAGAAGATCGCAGTGCTCGAAGCCAGCGGTCAGCCGGATACCCCGAGGAGCCAACTCCTGGATTCGATCGTGGAGAAGGCGCGCGAGCTGGGCGCGGAAGCGGTGATCGTGGAGAACAAGAGCCAACCCATCGGCAATCCTTTGGTCATGAATCCGACCGGAGGAATGTACACGGTCAACCCCGGGATGCAGATGATCCCGCGCTATCGCGCCACGGCGATCCGGTTTACGGGGGAAGCCTCGTCCGGAGAATGATCCGGTCGAATCCCGTCGCGGCGCCGATCCCGGGGAAGGGCCGGGCGCTATCGGGAGCCCGCGGAGGCCCGAGGACCGGAGGCCCCCTTCCGGGCGCTTCGCAGGGGACGCCCGCAAGAGCGAACGAGACGGCGGATTCGGCGAGCCCGGCGGAAGCCTAAGAGGCGGACCAGCCAGCGGAAATGCGGCTCCGCCGCTTCCGTAAGCGCCCGTTCGCTCCAGAGATCCGTCAAACGAGCCTCGTCGGAGAGCGGCTCCACGAACTCCGGTGCCAACCGATCGAGCACCCGGAGGATCCGGGCATATTCGGACTGGGCCGCTTCCCGGCGCGGGGGAGTCCATTGGCCCAAAGGTTGCAGTTCCCGGACGGCCTGCTGGACCATCCGAGCGCGCCAGCGGAGGGCGTCCGGGATGTTGGAGGAGGTAAGGCTCTCCAGGTGGCAGACCCGGTAGACCGCACCGGGAGTGGGGGTATAGCGGAAGCGCAAGCTCGATCGGATGGCCCGCCAGTAGACCTGGTAGTCATCGTAGTAGTCGATCGGAAGATCCTTCCAGCCGCCCAAGGCGAGAAGCTTCTCCCGGCGCCAGAGGAGGGCGCCGTTTTGGGGAAACTGCGAGGAGAGCCAGGTCCGGGGGAGATCCCGGGGATCATCGAGCGGCTGGAGATCGCGGGATTCGACGCTCCCATGACTCCACCGCTCGAGGAGATAGGGGGAAAAAAGGATATCCGCATCGGCTAGGCTTCCGGCCTCAGCGATCTGGGTGGCGATCTTTTCCGGCAGAAGGTAGTCGTCGTGGTCGAGCCACTGGATCCACTCGCCCGAAGCTGCCTCAAGGAGGAGATCGCGGGCGAGGCTGCTCCGGCCCGTCCGGGCTTGGAGAAGCCGGAGGCGGTCGCCGAAGGCGGCGACGCGTTGGACGGTCCCGTCGCTCGAGCCGTCGTCGAGGACGAGCAGCTCTTTGTTCGGCCAAGTCTGGCCAAGGGCGCTCTCGATGGCGGGGACGATCCAGGACCCCGCATTGTAGGCGGGGATGCCGATGGTCACGAGGGGAGGAGAGCTGCTCATCGGGATAAGCATTAAGCAAACGGAAAGGAAAAGGTTAGCGCCGAGCACCAGATTACGGCAATAACTCCTTCCAGGATGGAGCCACTCGTGACCATAGCCGTCGTCTCTCCGGCAAGCGGAGAGGAGGAGAGGAGGCTGATCGAGGAAGCCCGGAGCCAGAGTTGGCGGGAGAAGGAGATCTTGGTGGCCGGCTCGGGAGGGGCCGAAAGCGAGGGCGTGCGGCGGATCGCGGTGGGCAGCGGGGAGGATGTTCGGGAGGCACTGGTCCGGGGCGCCCGAGGGGGGTGGATCCAGTGGCTGCAAGCGGGAGAGCGGCTTGTCCCGTCCAAGATCGGGGAGCAGCTCCGGGAGGCAGGAACTCAGTCGGAGAGGGATCTGCTCTGCTCAGCTTATCGACTGCGGGATCCAGAGATCGCGCATCTCTTCGATCCGCGCTCGGAGGCGCTCGCCTACGTGGCGCGTTTGGGTCCTGCATTTCCCTTCGCTGCTCCTCTCCTCTGGTCGAGGGCCGCCCTCCGTTCCTTCTTGTCCTGTTGGCAGGATCGCTCTGCGAACGTAGGTCCTAGAGAACTCCTTTTCTGGCCTCGCTCGGCTCGGCGGATCGCGCTGGTTGGAGGAGCGGGATCCGTCTGCCCGGGGCGGGAGAGTGAGCCGACGGCGACCGAGTGGACGGCCGTTCTGGCCTGGGCGTTTCTCTTGGCGTCCGCGGCACCGGGCGATTCCCTGGAGCGAGAACGTCTTTATCGTCTGCTCTGGGAGATGGCTTCGGATCTGGCGCAAGGCATCGCGGTGAGGCTGCGCGCTTGGGATCTCCTGGAAGAGGTTGCTCCCAAAAAGGGCTTGGCGGGGGCGGTGGGTCGAGTAGGCGGTCCAACCGCCGCGCTTCGCATGGAGACGGCGATGCAGCAGTTGCGCCGGGCCGAGAGCGCTTTCCGGCGAAGGCGGAGGCAGATCCTCCATCGGGTCGGTTTGCGGAAGCAGCCGATCCCGGCGTGCCGGGAAGAGACGGAATGGCGAGCCTATGGGAGCAGGGAATCGGGGGCCTACCAGAACTGGATCGCGGCCTACCAGACGCTCGACGAGGCCGACCGGGAGATCATTCGAAGGGAGATCGAGCGGTTTCCCCGCAGGCCGCTCCTGTCGATCGTCACGCCGGTGTTCAACAGCCCGGAGAAGTGGCTCCAGCGGGCGATCCACTCCGTTCGGGAGCAGCTCTATCCGGATTGGGAGCTTTGCCTTGCGGACGATGCATCGAGCGCCGCGCACATTCGGCCCCTGTTAGACAGGAATCAGGAGAAGGACGCCCGGATCCGGGTCGTTTTCCGCGGGGAGAACGGGGGGATTTCCGTCGCCTCTAACAGCGCGCTCGAACGGGCGCGGGGGGAGTGGATCGTCCTCTTGGATCATGACGATGAGTTGCCCGAGGAGGCGCTTTACCTGGTTGCGCGGGAGATCCTGCGCCATCCGGAGGCGGGGCTGATCTACTCGGACGAAGACAAGATCGACGAGGAGGGCCGCCGCTTCGAGCCCTATTTCAAGCCCGACTTCTGCTACGACCTGCTGCTTTCCCAAAACTGCATCAGCCACCTGGGAGCCTACCGGTCGGATCTTCTGCGCTCCCTGGGAGGATTTCGGAGCGGTTTGGACGGGACACAGGATTACGACCTGGCTCTTCGCTTTGCGGAACGTCTTTTGCCTGGGCAGATCCGGCACATCCCCCGGGTGCTCTACCATTGGCGAGCGATTCCGGGATCCGGAGCCGCCTGCGATCAGGCCAAGCCGTACGCTTACGAGGCGGCGCGGCGGGCGATCGGGGATCATCTCCGGAGAGTCGGAGAACCGGCGGAGGTCCTCTTTACGCCCATTCGCTGGGCCTATCGGGTGCGCAGGAGTCTCCCGGAGCAGCTCCGCGTCAGCCTCTTGCTCGGGGCGGGAACGACGGCGGAGGCTCTGGGACGATCGATCGAGAGGATGCGGAAGCAGGCGGATTGCCCGGAATTGGAATTGCTCGTGGTTGCGAGTGGCCCGGGATGCCCGAAAGCGGACAGCGAGGGCAAAGAGGGTGTACGCTTCTTGGCTCCTCCCGCGGAGTGGGCCGGGTCCTCTCTCTGGAACTGGGCTGCATGGCAGGCGAAGGGAGAGGTTCTGGTCTTCCTGGAGGCTCCCGCGGAGCCGAAGGCAGAGGGCTGGCTCGCGGAACTCGTGAGTCAGGTGGCCCGGCCCGAAGTGGGCGCTGTAGGAGCTCGGATCTTGGCGCCCGACGGTACGATGGCCGAGGCCGGTGTCGTGATGGGACTTGAGGGGAGTGCTGGAGCGGCGTTCCAGGGGTGGAGAGGCGAGTCGACCGGCTATGTGGGGCAAGCAGTTCTGATCCGGAACCCATCGGCGGTGAGCGCAGGATGTTTGGCGACGCGGCGGGCGGTTTGGGAGGAGTGCGGCGGATTCGACGAAGGGTATGGCCGAGAGCTGTGGGACATTGACTACTGCCTGAGGCTCCGGGAGAAGGGCTACCGGATCGTCTTCACCCCCTACGCCGAGCTCGCGCGCGAGGCGAGGCCCCGGGAAGTGGTCGCCGAAGACCGGGAGCGCTTCCAATCGAGGTGGGCAGAGGTGATCGAACGGGATCCGGCCTACAACCCGAACCTGAGCTTGGAGCTGGGTTATGCCTTGGCCTGGCCGCTGCGGGTCCAAAGGCCCTGGAGGGGGTGAGTGGAGGGGAAAACCACCCTTGTAAGAGTTCGCAGGCAGCCAAAGAGAAGTTTGGTGCGTCCATCTCCTCGGGAAAACTCTTGCTTTCGGAAAACGGGGGGATTCCTATTTTGTGAGCTACCGCAACAGGACCTTGCGGGAGATATCATGGAACTGTCCGTCGTCTTAATGCCTGCTCCGGAAGGGGGTTATGTCGCTTATAATCCCGAAACGGGGACTACGACCGAAGGGGAAACCGTGGAGCAGGCCTTGGAGAATCTTCAGGAAGCAACCGAGCTTTACGTGGAGGAATTTCCCCTGACCGTCGCCGGACGCCCTCGGTTGACTTCCTTCCACGTGGCAGAAGATCCCTAGACTGCCCGTCGTATCCGGCGAAGACGTTGTGAGAGTGTTGCGTCGATTGGGCTTCGCGTTGGTCCGGCGGCGCGGCAGCCACATGATCCTGCGTCGTGGAAGCGCCGGACGCGTAGTGCCCAATCATCGGGAACTTAAAACGGGAACATTGGCCGGAGTTCTCAAGCAGGCCGGGATTTCCCCGGAAGAGTTCCTCGACGCGCTGCGCAGCTAAACCACGGAGTACATCGTTTCGTTCTTCTGGGAAGAAAGCATCGTGGCTTGCTATGCGGCAGGGAGGGCGAAAGCCGAGGCCTGAGAGCTCTTTCGGAAAGGGTGAGGCTCGTGTGTGGGCCGGAATCCGGCCTACAACCCGAACCTGAGCCTGGAGCGGGGATATGCCTTGGCCTGGCCCCCGAGGATCGGGCGGCCCTGGAGGGGGTGAGCCGTCCACAGCCGGACCAAGGCCCTCAACCGGAGGTTTTTTTGGCCCGCTCGATTCCGGAGCGGATCAGGTCGGCCGCTTCGGTCGGCTCCGCCCAGCGGAGGAGCTTCACCCACTTGTCGTCTTCGAGATCCTTGTAGTGCTCGAAGAAGTGGGCGACCGTCTCGATGAAGATTTCGGGCAGATCCCGGTAGCTCGTGACGCGCGTATAGAAGGGATGGAGCTTGTCGATGGGAACGGCGATGATCTTCTCATCGATCCCATGCTCGTCCTCCATGAGCAAGGCGCCGATCGGGCGGGCGGGAATGACCACGCCCGGCCAGACCGGCGTTTGGGAAACCACCATGCAGTCGAGCGGATCCCCGTCCTCCGAAAGGGTGTGGGGGATGAAGCCGTAGTTGGCCGGGTAGTACATCGCCGTGTGAAGGAAGCGGTCGACGAACATCGCGCCGGACTGCTTGTCCATCTCGTACTTGACGGGCACCCCACCCTGGGGGATCTCGATGATGGCATTGACTTCGTGGGGAGGGTTGCCTCCGATCGGAATGCGGGAAATATCCATAGGGACCTTGTGAGCGGATCTGTTCCTGGAGGAATCGAACTCACTTCAGTTCGACCTCGGTTGGCGGGCTATTGTTCATAGATGGGGCGCGTTGTCCAGCGTAGCGACATCCGGAGAGGTCCGCGTATCTCTTTCGACGCTGAAGGGAAGAGAGGCGGGATGGGTGTTGCGGACGGGAGCTCGCCCAGGAGTAAGCCTGAGGGAGAGGCTTTTCGGAAGAGTTGTCTTTGGCGTCCGTCCAGAGGAAGATCGTTGGGAAGATATGCTCCAGCGCAGCGAAGCGGTTCCTCGGTTGACCTTGGGCGATCTTCCTTCCCCGCTTCGGGAAGGGCTTCATCGGCTCGCGGAGCGGTTCCGGCCTCGGGGCATTCGCTTGGTCGTCTTCGGCTCCTTTGCCCGGGGAGAGGCGCGGCCCTGGTCCGACCTCGATCTTGGCTACTTCTGGGAGGGAGCGAGGCGGCCGGAAGGGGAAGCAGAACTTTTCCGGGCGGTGGGCGAGCTCCCGACGATCCGGCGGATCGAGCTGGTCGACCTGGGGGCGGCGAGGGAAGCGTTTCGGAGCGAAGCCGCCAGGGAAGGCGTTCCGCTATGAGTGCACCCAAGGGAAGCGGGCGGGAAGAGAAACGGCTCGCGGATCTGGAGAAGGCCCTGGCCCGTTGGGAGGAAGCATTATCTGCTCCTTCGAGCGAGATGGCGCGGGATTCGGCGATTCTCCGCTTCGAGCTCGCCTACGAGGTGGGATGGAAGGCTGCGGCCGCGATGGCTCGGCGGGCGGGGCTGGAGGCGCCCGGACCGCGGGCGGCGTTCGAGGCCGCGTTCTCCCTCGGGTGGACCAGCGGGGAGGAGCTATGGGACCGGATCCTGCGGGCGAGGAACCTGGCGGTCCATGTCTACCAGGAAGAGTTGGCTCAAGAGCTCTTTCGGCAGCTCCCGGAGTTCTGGAAGGGGTTCGCCGAGCTTCTGGCGGGGATGCGCCGGGAGCTGGGAGGAGGATTCCTTCGTTAGGCTGTCTTAGGCGGATCGATCGGAGGATCTTCGGCAGATTCAGGGAAAATCCCGGCAGGAGGGGAGTGGTCAGGGTTTCCTCGAGGCTGTGGATGGCGACGGGCTCCTCCCGTTTTTCCCGGAAGCGGGTAGATCCGCACGTTCTCTTCTTCCAGATCGAAGATCCAGTATTCGGCGACCCCGGCCTCACGGTAGATCTCCACCTTGTCGACTAGGTCGATCTTGCGAGTGGAAGGAGAGAGCATTTCCGCCACGAGCGCTGGGATCACCCCTTCCTGCGCGTTCGCTCTGGGATCTATCTTGGAGAGTTCGCCCTTGGGGAGGTAATAGAGATCGGGCACCACCCCCTCCCGGTCGGAGGGCGGCATGCCCGGAAAGGAAAAGGCGATCTGTCGATCGACCACCCCAGAGGGATGTTCCCTGAGGTAGAGTGCCATCTCCACCTCGATCTCCCGAGCCAGGCTGCTATTCGCGTAAGTCTCCTCCGTTAGGATGAGCCTCCCGTGAGTGAGCTGCCAATGTTCCCCCTCAGGCGTGGAAAGCCAATCCTTCGCCGTGTGCGAACCGAGTGTGGTGGTCGGCATCATGGCCTCCTTTCTGCTGGTTCGACGATAATCCTGCCTTGAGTGGGATGGCAAGCGGCCGGCTACGGTCTCCTCCCTCGGTCCGCCCAGAGTACCAACGCTTGGTATCGTGCGAAGATCGGATCGGCGCTCAAAAGGGTGAGCTTTTCATGAAGAGCCTGTGCGACGAGCATCCGGTCGAAAGGATCCCGATGGTGAGGGGGCAAGCTGCCCGCGAGAAGCGCGTGCTCATGTTCGATGAAGAGGGGTCGGATCTTTTCCCGGCGCATCCGGTTGCTCAGGTAAGCCGATGGTGGAGACGGGAGTCGGAGCTTTCCGATCGCGATTTTGATCGCGATTTCCCAAGCGCTGGCGGCGGAGAGGTAGAGCGTATGGGCCGGATCGAGGAGAAGATCCCTCGCCTCCGGGGCGAAGCGTTCCGGCTCGCCTTCCATCCAGAGCCAGCATTGGGTGTCTAAGAGGATCTTCATTGCTCGAAGGCATGGAGGATCTCCTCGGGAAGAGGGGCGTCGAAATCGGGAGCGATCCAAATCTTGCCTTTGTCGAGCCCCAGTCGACGCGGGGCATGGTCCGCGTCCAATGGTACGATCTTGGCGATCGGAACTTTGCCTCGCAGAATGAGAAGCTCTTCGCCACCTGCGACTTTTCGCAATAAGCGAGAAAGATGGGTCTTAGCTTCGTGGATGGTAACGGTCTGCATAGTGGATGCATGACTAAACTAGGAGACTTAGTCAATCCTGCCATCATCGTCGCCTCAAACAGAGCGACGCTTCCCCGACCGCTCTCACTCCCGTCGAAGAACGAACTCCGCCGTTGCCTCATCCTGGCAAGGAACGGGCCTAGGGGTAAGCAGACGCGGAAGCGGCTGGGAGAATGCGCCCGCTTTCCGAGTAGAGCGGGTTTGCCAGGATCGGCGTGCTGGCGGTAGATTGGTGGATCGATGATTTAACCAAGGAGAACGCATGGCCATGGTGACGGAAGACAAGGTGCAGGCAGCAAAGACGAACCTGGTTCCGATCCACCCGCGGGTGGGGGAGTTTTTGCGGAGTCCGAAACGGCTCCTCATCAGTGGCAAATGGGTCGATTCGGCCTCTGGGAAGACCTTCGGCACGGTCAACCCGGCGACCGAGGAGACGCTCGCCCGGGTGGCCGAGGCGGATGCGGAAGACGTAAACCGGGCGGTCCGGGCGGCGAGGGCGGCGTTCGCGTCGGGGCCCTGGGCCAAGATGACGCCAGCGGAGCGCGGGAAGCTGCTTTGGAAGCTCGCGGACCGGATCGAGGAGCATTTGGAGGAGTTTGCGCAGATCGAGACCCTCGACAACGGAAAGCCGCTCGCCGTAGCGCGGGTGGCGGACGTGCCGCTGGCGGTCGATCTCTTTCGGTATATGGCGGGCTGGGCGACCAAGATCGAGGGGAACACGATCCCGTTGGGCATGGCGCAGCCGGAGAGCTACCTCGCCTACACGGTTCGGGAGCCGGTCGGGGTCGTGGGGCAGATCATCCCCTGGAACTTCCCGCTCTTGATGGCGGCCTGGAAACTGGGTCCCGCGCTCGCGTGCGGCTGCACGGTCGTGCTCAAGCCGGCGGAGCAGACGCCTCTTTCGGCCTTGCGGTTGGGGGAATTGATCCAGGAAGCGGGCTTCCCAGAGGGGGTCGTGAATATTCTCACGGGCTTCGGGGAGACCGCCGGAGCGGCGTTGGCCGCGCATCCCGACGTCGATAAGGTCGCCTTCACCGGATCGACGGAGGTCGGCAAGCTCATCGCCCAAGCAGCGACGGGAAATCTCAAGAAGGTGAGCCTCGAGCTGGGCGGCAAGTCGCCCAACATCATCTTCGCCGACGCGAACCTCGAGGAGGCGGCGGCCGGGGCGGCGATGGCGATCTTCTTCAACCATGGCCAGTGCTGCTGCGCGGGCAGCCGGCTCTTCGTGGAGGCACCGGTGGCGGACGAGGTGGCCGAGCGGATCGCCAAGGAAGCGGAGAAGATCCGGGTGGGGCCCGGGATGGCGCTCGACACTGAGATGGGGCCGCTCGTCTCCCGGGAGCAGTATGACCGGGTTCAGGGATATATCCGGAGCGGGACCGAAGGGGGGGCCCGCGCGAGGTCGGCGGAGTTGACCACCGGCGGACGGGGCTACTTCGTGCCGCCCACGCTCTTCACCGATGTCCGGCCCGAGATGAAGATCATGCGGGAGGAGATCTTCGGCCCGGTCGTCTGCGCGAGCTCCTTCCGGACGGAGGAGGAGATCCCGGTGGCGGCCAACGATACGATCTATGGCTTGGCGGCTGGGGTCTGGACCCGGGAGATCGGCAAGGCCCACAAGCTCGCCAGCCGGCTGAGGGCGGGGACGGTTTGGATCAACTGCTATAACGTTTTCGATGCCGCTCTTCCGTTCGGAGGCTACAAGCAGTCGGGATGGGGCCGCGAGATGGGCCACGCGGTGTTGGAAAACTATACCGAGTTGAAGTCGGTCTGCGTGCGCCTATAGGCGGAAGCGCTTGCGGCAGGGCCAATGGCCCTTAGCGGGCGACGACCGTGAAGTGGATTTCGACCAGGTCCTTGATCCGCATCGTTCCTCCGGCGATCCGGATCGGTTGGATTCCGAAATCGCTCTGGCGCACCTTGGCCGTGCCGGCGACCCGGATCGCGCCGGAAGACGGGATGAGCCGGACGGGGAAGACGATCTTTTTGACTATGCCGTGTAGGGAGAGCTCACCGGCAACCAGAACATGGGCAGGGTCGCGGGCCGGGGTGGTTCCCGTCGAGGTGAAGTGGATCTCGGGGTAGCGGGCGACGTCGAGCACCTGCTCGCCCCGCATCGTTGATTGCACCTCGCGGCGTTCTTCGGGAGGAACCTCGGGGTCGACGACCGTCAAGGAGCTGGCGGGCAGGCTTACCTCGGCCGCGAGGGAGCTGAGCGACGAAGGGCTGCAGTCGATCGTCCCCGTGAGCTTCCTGGAGATGATCTCGTGATCGTGGCTAAGGAAGCCGAGCAGGCCGCCGCGGATCACGAGGATCTCGACCTTGCTCCTGGCGGAGTCGACCTGGTAGACGGCGGCGGAAAGCAGGGAGGGGGTTCCCAGCGCCAGCCAGAGGAGGAGGCAGGCTCGGGGAAGGAAGCGCATGGAGGAGTGGGTGCCGCGAAGCATGCGCGTTTGCGCTCCGGTTGAAAAGGGCTTTTCGCGGCTGCTTGACTTGCCTGTCTCCCAAGCGTTCTCCTGCGGCTTGCGAAATGGACCTGTCCGCTTCGTTGGGGCTTAGTTTTCCCTCCTCGCAGTATGTCGTCCTACCGCTCCGGGAGAAACCCTGCGCCCCGCCTTGCATCCAGGCCCCCACTCGCCTCGGGTACGAACTTTGTGAGATAGGCAGGTCAATGCGGCGGCCGGCGCCAGGCGTAAAGCATGGTCGTGAATTCGGTTGCAGCCCGGGTTGAGGTAAAGAATCCCAAGGCGCTCAAGTAGGCGGTAAGGTTCGCCACGTTTTCGCTGGGCGCGCTGCCCGGATGGACCTCGATCGCCATCCGTCGGATGCGGGCGAGGAGCTCGGGGGCGGTTCCGTAGAGGATGGCGTACTCGGAGCCTTCGCAATCCATCTTGAGAAGGTCACAAACGGCAAGCTTTGTTCGGCGAAAGACTTCCTCGAGGGTTACGGCGGGAACCTCGATCTGAAGGTCCTCTTGGCTGGACCAGGAGGGACCTGGCGGCTGGGGAAAGACCGTGGCGCGGCTCGAGAAAGATTCCGAGCGGGGAAGGTGGAGGGAGAGGGTCCCCGATGTCGCCGACAGGGCCTCTCGGAAGGGAAGGACGGGAAGGCGGTTGTCTCGGACGAGCTTCTCGAGATAGCGGAAGTTCTCCTCCCATGGCTCAAAGGCGAGGATCTGCGCTCCCGGGAAGCGTTCGGCCGCGAAGAGCGAAAAGAGCCCGATGTTCGCCCCGATGTCGATCACCGTGTGGAAATGGCGGAGATCCCTCCACCAAGCGGGGAACAGGTAGTGGTGGGAAAGGAAGATTTCGTGGAAATCCCCGATCCGGGCCGAGGGGAGCGGGAGCAGGTACCCCCTTCGAGTGCGGAACTCCAGGACTTCCGGCTGACGGAGGAAGCCCCGTCGATGGAGGAAGTAGAGCGGCCAGTTGCGAAAGGTGCGGATGAGCCGCCAATATCCGAGCCAACGGTCCCATTGTTTCATGGGAGGGACCCCTCCGCAACAGGTCTGCGCCGCAGAAAGCGGAAGAACTCTTCCAGGCGGGTCAACCAGGGTTTGCTTGCGGCCTTGATTTGGGCCGCCTGCGCGTAGGAGAGGCCGAGGCGGAGCAGCCGCCGGTCCCGGGACGGGAGAACCGGCCAGATCCACTCGCCATAGCGGGCGAGTTGCCGGTCGGCCTCGGCCGGGTCAAACTGCTTGTAGGCCCCCAGACGCTGGAAGAAGCCGATGCCGGCCGCCTGCGCCAACGGCGGAGTCATGCGCCCCTCGCCCATGAGCCAGACGAGCATCGCCTCGGTCTCCTGGTTGTGGGCGGGGAGGAGCTGGCGTAGCTTGGATGAGGTCCAGGAGAAGTGTCGGCCCATGCGGTAGACCGCGCCGGGTGATGGAGTGAATCGGAAGCGGAGCCCCTTTTGCAGGGCGCGGGCGTAGAGCTCGTAATCGTCCACTAGGTGGCCTGGGCTCCAGCCGCCGATGCGGAGGAGTGCTTCGCGCCGCCAGAGTTGGGCCCCAATTTGCGGAAACCAGAACGCCAACCAGAGATAGAAGGGATCGGGAGAATCGGGGAGGTGAGCGGTCCAAGGCGGAGTCGGTCCCTCGCTCCCCCACTGCTCGATTAGGGAAGCGGAGAGGAGGACGTCGGCGGATTCCTCTCCCACCTCGCCCAGTTGCGTCTCGATCTTCTGGGGGAGGAGATAATCGTCGCTGTCGAGCCACTGGATCCACTCTCCCCGAGCGGACTCGAGGATTGCGTTCCGCGCGCTGGAGGGACCGGAGTTGCCCGGCAGGGAGAGGAGCCGGATCCGATCACCGAAGCCTTCCATGATCTCCCGGGTCCGGTCGGTCGAGCCGTCGTCGGCGACGACCACTTCTTTGTGGGGCCAGGTCTGGGCGAGCGCGCTCTCGACCGCTTGGGCGATCCACTCTTCGCGGTTGTAGGCGGGAATCCCGATTGTGACGAGGGGGGCGGTCATACGGGAGAGAGGCGGCGGAGAACCGCCGAAAAACGTTCCGCCCGGGAGAAGCCGAGCCCGCCCAGGAGGATGCGGTAGAGGGGGCTGCGCGGCGCGCGCATCCAGCCGCGGGCGGAAGCCTTGATAAAGAAGCGCTCCGCTTCCTGGGCCTCTCCGCTACGGGCGAGCCATCGGGCGACCAGGAAAAACGCCTCGCCAGCGCAGCGGCGGAGAGAAGCGGTCCAACTGCGGCCATCGTCGAGCCATTGGGCCATCTCTTCCAAGACGGCTGCCTTTTGGCGGGCGAAGGTCCCGGTCCGTTCCGCGGAGATGGGCCCACGGCGGATCCGCCAGACGGCCCCCGGGGAGGGAGTCAGCCGGAAGAGGAGTCCTTGGCGAAGGGCCCGGCCCACGAGCTCGTAGTCATCGAAGAAAGGAGCCTGGTTGCTCCAGCCGCCGAGCCGTTGTACGGCTTCGCGGCACCAGAGGTAGCCGCCGGTTTGCGGCAGCTCCCCGATGAACCAGCCGGCGAGGAGACGCTCCGAAGGGCAGGAGCGCTGCGGATGGAGATTCCCCGAACCTTCGTCCAACAGGCAGGGGCTGTAGAGGAGATCCGCGCGGTCTCTCCCGTCTGCCTCCGCAAGCTGGGTTGCAATTTTTTGGGGAAGAAGCCGGTCGTCCTGATCGAGCCACTGGATCCATTCTCCCTGGGCGGCTTCGAGGATCGCGTTGCGGGCGGAAGCCCTCCCCTGGTTGGGCTGGGCAAGGAGCCGGATTCGGGGCAGGAAGGCTTGGAGGCATTCTCGCGTGGCATCGGTCGAGCCGTCGTCGACAACGATCACTTCCTTATTGGGCCAAGTCTGGGCGAGGGCGCTCTCCACCGCGGCAGCAACCGTGTCGGCGCCGTCGTGCGCGGGGATGCCAATCGAGACCAGCGGCGCAAGCACGACTAGGGAGCCTGCCCAATCGAGGCCGCGTGAGTCAAGAAGAGAGACCGCATCCCTCGGCGGCCTCCGGCGCGGTCGCACAGGGGGGCCGGGCCCCCCTGTGCTTATCGCGCAGAACCCTTAGGCGCTGGCGGAGGGCCGGCGCTCCACTCCTTCGGCGATCCACGGGGGAATGGCGAAGAGCAGGGCGATCGCCGGAGCGGCCGCAGCGGTCTTCAAGGCGAGCAGCGGAGTGAGCGCCGGGTGCCCCGGTGTGGACAGCACGATCGCGAGCTGCCCGATCCAAGCCAGCCCGACGAAGGAGGGCAGGAGGAGGTAGGGCCACCGTACCGCTCGCCGGGCGAGAAGCACATAGGTGAGGCTCGCCTCCGTCAGCAGGCCCAGAAGGGCGAGGCTACGGGGATAACCATCGGTGATCCACTGCTTCACGAAGGTCCCGTCGGCGCCGGGCCAGCGGAAGAGGTCGTAGAAGAACGCGGCAGTGGCGGGGAGCGAAACGAGCAGCAGCGTCAAAGCGGCAAGCCAAGTCCACTGCACCAGTCGTGCACGGACACCGCCGGCGACCGGAGCGGCCGCCCGATTCGGAGTGGACGTCTCTTTTCCCTCTGTCGTTTTGGTCGTGTCGTATTCGGCAATCATGTCGTCTCCTTGATAAGCGTTTCGCAAATGGCGCGAAACATGATCGTAATATTACGCATACTTATTAAATGTGCAAGGACAAAATAATATGCGCATAACTTATAATAAAGGCAAATGGACGCTTTGGCGTCTCCTGCTGCGAAGCCTCCGAAGCGCCTTTCGACTGGGCTCCAGAAGGTTTCCCGGACGAGAGGTCTTTCCGCGACGTTCGGAGTGCCAAAGGGGAAGAAAACCCGTTGACACGAAATGGTGATGCAGGCAAAAGGTACTTGCGTTGAAAAGAGCAGGAATCCTGTTTGCCATGCTTGCGGCGTGCCACCTGGCAGGAGGCCACTGGCTTCTCTGGCAGGGAGCGGCATGGGCTAGCATGCTCGTGCGGTACTCGCAGAGCTATGGGATGGAGACGGGACTCTTCATGACCTTTGACGGCAAGCATCCCTGCCAAATCTGCAAAAGGGTGGTAAAAGGGAAGAACAAGGAAGAGCACTCTTCGAGGTCCGAAAGGTCGCAGGAAGAGATCGGGCTCTATTTCTTGGCGTACGACTCTCTTTTGAGCCCGTTGCTTCTTTCTGCGGAAAGGCCGGTGATCTGGCGGCCCCACCTGTCGATTCGCACGGATCGACCTCTTTCTCCTCCTCCCCGAACCGTCGCGTAGCCATTTTGCCGGTCACGGCGAGGTGCGCTCGGCGATTTGCGGAATCGCCTGTCCTGATAAGTAGTGCAGGCATTTTCCAGGTGCCGGCGCCGGGAAACGCGAATGTCAATCCTTGGGAGGAAAGATGTACAAAAAATTGCTGCGGCCCGAAGAGGCTGCGCGGCTGCTGAATGTCAGCCGCTGGACGATCTACCGCTGGGTAGGCGAAGGGCGGCTGGAGGGAACGCGGGTGGGACCCGGATCGCTGCGGGTCTTCGCCGAGTCGGTTGATGGGCTGATCCGTCGCAACCGGGTGGGGGAGGCGGCGGGAAGCCGGCCGCCATCCCGGAGAAGCCCCAAGGGGAGCCGTTGCCTCTCTTTGGCCCTGGGCTTCTTGCTGCTCCTCCACGGTCTCCTTTGGGCGCAGCTCTCTCCGGAGCCGGTCGATCCGTCGGCGGAGCTGTCCGGTCCTTCCGGTGGCTCCGGGACCAAGGCGGCGGCAGCGCTGCAGCAGCCGACGACCGAGTCGACCATGGCGCCCGTCACGGTGAAAGCGGCTTCCAACGTCCCGAATATGCTGCCGACCGCGGCACCCATTGATTCGGTCTACGGGATGCCGATGGATGTGATGGACATCCCCCGGCAGGTGACGCCGATCAACAAGACCCTCTTGGATGAGTCGGGGGCCACCTCGGTCGGCTACATGAACCCCATCAGCTTTGCGATGATCAACCCGACAGCCTTCGGGGGGCTCGATGGCACGATTGCGCCCGCTCCCTACATCCGCGGGAACGAGGCTCTACCGTTCATCAACGGGATGTCGATGAGTGTGATGAACGTGGAGATGGTCAACTCGGGGCTCCCGTGGAACTGGAACATGATCGAGTCGACCGATCTCGTCGAAGGTCCCGGGAACGCGGTCTTCGGCGCGGGGCAGGAGGCTTCGGGCTACGTCAACTACACGACCAAGCAGCCCTACTTCGACAAGTTCCGGGGAAACGTCTGGGACTCGACGGGAATGTACGAGAACTACATGTGGGGAGCAGACATCGGCGGGCCGATCGACAAGGAGCACAAGCTGGCCTACCGGCTGAGCTACATGGGGATGGAAAGCGGAAGCTGGTACCAGTATGTGCATAACGACCAGCAGAACGTCTACTTCGCCCTTGGATGGAAGCCGGTGGAGAACTACTCGGCCGATCTCTACGTCGATGCCGACTTCGCCTCCGCCTCTCCGATCGGTTACGCGGGCTTTAACCGGCCGACCAATGCGCTCTTCCAGAGCGGAGGCTCCCTCGACTATATCGGCGCGCTTGCGCCGTCCCAAATGGGAAGCGTTTCCTCCTTGCGGAACTACTGGGCCGCCAATCCGGGGGCATCGATCGCTCCTTCGCCTTTGGGCTTTGGGACGTACGGAGTCGGCTTGGGTCCAGTGAATCGCCGGACACTCCTGATGAGCCCCTACGCGCAGGACACGGGCTACCAGGGCATGACCCAGCTCATCCAGAAGGTCCATGTGGACGAGGGGTTCGACCTAGTGAACAACACGCTCGTCTGGTATACCCGTCACGATGGGATGCAACCCTCCTACTTCTATGACGAGGCGGTGATGGGGGATTACGAGGTCGACAACCGGACCGAATGCCGGCTGGCCTTCGACACTCCCGTCGGCGGAGGGAAAGCGGGGAAGGGCGAGGATGGCTCCTTTTCCATTTCCCACATGATCGACACGGGCCTCGAATGGGTCTTCCAGCGGAACATGGATTATGTTTCGACGATGCTGATCAACATGCCCAACATGTTCAGCACGTATCAAAATCCGTTGCTCTGGGATGTCCGGAACACTCCCTATTTCCAGGCGGCGATCCGTAACCCGAACGCCCCGGGCGGAGGCGAGTGGCACATTCCCTCGGCTCCTCCCGGCTACTACTTTGAGCCGCTCAACGGGACCACCGGGACGACCGACTCGACCTACTGGTCGCTCGCCCCATTCTGGCAGCACGACATCAAGTTTGGAGAGAAGCTAAGCCTCCAGTATGGGCTCCGGGCAACCACCTACTTCATTGATGCCCAGACGCCTCCCGGCACTCCCTCGATGCTCACCGCCCAGCTCCAGACTTCGATGATCGACCCGCTCTTCTCGATCGGGCCGGTCTACAAGCCATTTCCCTGGTTGAGCCTCTACGGAAACTTCAACTACGAATATGTGACGGCGGCGGCGGACATGGGGGGCTTCGTTCCCACGCAAACCTCGGAGGAGATGCATCTGCTCAATGAGCTCGGGGAAGTAGGCGCCAAGTTGAGCCTCCTCCACGACAAGCTCTACATGTCGTTCGCCTTCTTCCACCAGAACCTCTACATGGACCAGATCGGCTTCCAGCCGAATCCGGGACTGCTCCAGGGCTTCGAGTACAACATGACCTACCAGCCCGATCGCCACTGGATGTTCCGGGCGGGCTACGCCTATATGCATGGCACCTGGAACTATTCGTCGCTTCCCTATGGTCCGAGCGAGACGCAGAGCTATTCGACGGGCTATGCGTTCCGACACAACCTGCCGCTCGATGACAACGGATCGAGCATATCACCGATCAACGTCTCGGGAGTTCCCGGGATCTATGACTGGACCGGCTTGCCCACTCAGACCGCCAACGCGATGGTCACCTACCGGACCGACTTCGGCCTCTCCTTCACCGCCTCGGCCCTGTTTATGAGCAGCTACCCGCTCTTTTTCAACGACACGGCGGTGGTGCCGGCCCAGTATGTCACCAACCTGAGCGCGACCTACCAGAAGGACAACTGGGTCTTGACCGTCTACATTTGGAATCTCACCAACTCGGTCTACTGGATGCCGTATGCCACCGGGCTCGCCTCCGACGTGGCGTCCAACTCGGACTATGTGCTTCCGGGCTTGCCCTTCTGGGTGCAAGCGCAGGTGAGCTACCGGTTCTGATCTCCGCCCGAAGCCTTCCGCCGATCGCTCACGAGAAAATGCTTTACTTCTAGCTTGGCCGCAGTCTCTTACTGTGGGTGCTCTCGACCTGGTGTGAAAGCAGCCTGGATGCGGTGGTTTCTGGTGGGGCTAGTCGCCCAGGGCGGGTGTTTTGTCCGTTCCCTGAGGGCGGCGGCGCCGATCCGTCCGTTTTCGACGGTGCTCCTCGACCCTGGTCATGGGGGCATGGATAACGGGGGAATGAGTCGGCCGCTTCCGGGGGGAAGGCTTTTGGAAAAGGATCTCGCTCTCGACACGGCGAGGAGAGTGGCCCAGCTCCTACGATCGCGTGGCTTCCACGTCGTGATGACGCGGACCGACGACCGGTTCGTCGATCTCGACGAGCGGGTGAAGGTGGCCAATCGGCTCGGACCGGGGGCGGTGGCGGTCAGCATCCATTACAATGCGACTGGGGATCGAAGCATCCGGGGAGCCGAGACCTTCTTTTGGCATGCGGACAGCCACGGCTTGGCGACGCGGATCGACCGCAACCTGGAGGCTGTGGTCGGCGGGTCGGCCCGCGGGCTGGTGCGCCGAAGGCTGCGGCTCACCCGCAATCCGACGATTCCTGCGGTCCTGGTCGAATGCGCCTATCTCTCCAACGCACGCGAGGCGAGCCTGGTGGCACAGCCGCAAGTGCGGGAGCGGATTGCCCGGGCGATCGCAGACGGCATCGTGGAAGAGGCGCGCTTCGGAGACGAGGGGATCGCGGCCGTGCCGGAAATCTGGGCGCCGCTTTCTCGGGGCAGCGAGGGGCGGAAAGTTTCGAAGCAGTCGCGCAAGAAGCGGCATCGGAAGCACCATATCAGCGCGAGCGTCGAAAGCGTGGACCCAGCACAGGCCCTTCCTTGCGCAAGCGTTCTTGGCGGCAAGCTTCGTGCCTCGGTGAACGGCTGGTTGTGAAGCGGACGCTAGAAGCCCGTCGGGCTTGACAAGCGTCCTTGTTCGCGTGAGTGGAGCCGGCTAGGATTGCTCCGTCTGCCACCTGCTAACGGGGTAGCTTTGCCAAGCGAAGAGTTTGGAGTGGTCCGGAGACTGGCGTGATCGGGGATCCCAGGTTTTGGCGCTCGGGGGCGCTCAGCGCAACGACGGTGATGGTCGCCGTCTTGGTCATCCTGTCGATCGACACTCTTCGCGCAATTCGGGCGGGAGGGCGAAATGTTCCCGCATACACCGTGATCAACCGGCGGATCGGTTATGCCATGGATGCCGCGACGAATCGGTATCGCCCCGTTCTCGGCGGAGAAGAGCTCCTCTTTGGCCGCCGGTACAGTGCGCAGGAGGCAGCGGAGCTGATCGAGAGAGGCAAGCTCGTGATCCAGACGCGGGCTTGCCTCGATTGCCACACGATGTTTGGAATCGGCGCCTACTACGCGCCCGACTTGACGAAAAGCTGGCTCGATCCGATCTGGCCCTCTTGGCAAGCGATGACGCAGGCCTCCAGCCGCGAAGAGGCGATGGTCCGCTTCCTTCAAAACCCGGATCGTTACCCGATCGGCATCCGAATCATGCCGAACCTCCGGATCGATCGAGCGGATGCGGAGGCGCTCGTCGCCTACTTGAAATGGCTCTCGTCGATCGAGACCAACGGCTTTCCGGCTCGATTCGGAGATTAGCGGGAAAAGTTAATGATCTACCGGTCCCAGCAATTGGCTCTGCGATACTTCGCCGCGTCGATGCTCCTCTTCGGGGTGATGATCGCGGCGGGCCTGCTCACTTCTCTCTACTATCTGCGTGTCGGCTTTCTCCTTGATGTCTTCCATTTCAGCACGGCGAAGATTCTCCACATTGATACCCTCGTCCTCTGGCTGCTCATGGGTTTTCTGGGCTCGGTCTACTGGTTCCTGCCATTGGAGCTCGAGCGGGAGGTCGAATGGATTGGGCTGGCGCAGAAAGCGTTTTGGATCTTCGTGGGTACGGTGGCCGCAGTTGCTGCCACGCTGAGTTTTGTGCAGTACGGAGGAACCAGTGCCGCGAGCCTCTGGCTGATCAATCAAGGGAGAAAGTATGTGGAGGCGCCTCGGTGGGCCTGCGTATTGATTGCCGCAGTGCTCGTTCTTTTCGGAGTCAACGTGGTGGCAACGGCCCTACGCGCCCGGCGGATGACGGGCATTCTCGCGGTGCTGATTGCCGATCTGATCCCGCTGATCGTTCTCTTTCTCAACGCCTTTTCCGCCGAGCCGAACATGTCGAAAGACCTCTTCTGGTGGTGGTGGTTGATTCATCTCTGGGTCGAGGCCACCTGGGAGGTTTTCATTGGTTGCGTCCTGGCCTGGTCGCTCCTCCATCTGCTCGGCGCCTCGCGGGCGATCGTCGAATCCTGGCTTTACGTGGAGGTCGCCATGGTTCTCGGCACCGGGATCCTGGGGCTTGGCCACCACTATTTTTGGATCGGCACACCCTCCTATTGGCTTGGGATCGGCGGCTTTTTCTCGGCTTTGGAGCCACTGCCGCTTCTGGGCATGGTGATTCACGCGATCTATGATGCGGGAGCTCATCGACATCAGATCCTCAACCGCCCCGCCTTTGCCTGGCTGCTGGCCGAGGCTTTCGGGAATTTCCTCGGCGCCGGAGTCTGGGGCTTCATGATGACCCTGCCGCAGATCAACCTCTTTGCGCATGGCACCCAATGGACCGCTTCCCATAGCCATTTTGCTTTCTGGGGCGCTTATGGCTGCGCCGTCATTTCGGTCATCTACCTTGTTCTGCAGAAGATTCGCGCCGGCAGAGGCGATTTCGAAAGTCAAGCGTGGAAATGGGCCTTTGCGCTGCTCAACATTGGGCTGGTGGGGATGTCGAGCGCGCTCTTGATTGCCGGGATGGCCCAGGCATTCTACGAGCGGGCGATCGGGGGCTCGACCTTCCAGGCCTTTCTCACGGCGCAAGCCAACCGATGGATGACGGAGGGATTGCAAGCGCGGGTCCTTTTCGGGTTGGTCTTCACCCTCGGGTATTTCGTTCTGCTCTACGACTTCTGGAAGATCGGGAAGGGAAGGCGAGCGCCGGAAACTACGCTTCGGAAGGAGGCGTCTGGATGAAGCCCGAGGAGCTTCTCTTCGCCTCGCTTCTTCTCGGGGTCTTTGCCCTGGCGGGTGGAGCGTACGGTTCCTTCTTTGCGATCGGGAAGCTTGGCCGTTCCCGGCTCCTCCTTTTCACCAGTAGGGTCTTCTTTGGTCTCCAGGCGGTCCTCTGCCTCGTGCTGCTGCGGGTGAGCACCCTGCATCTAGGCTGGAAGCTCTTTTTGGTGGCGAGCCTGCTCGGCTACGCCGTCGTTCCTCCCTTGGCCTGGTCGGCCTTGGAGAGCTTGCATGGGAAGGAGAAAGGGAAGTCATGATCGGGAACCTCGGGAACGCCCTTCTCGGCATCTGGGTGACGGCGGTGGCCGTGCTGACTCCAGACCTGTTCCTTCGGCGGGGCTGGCTCGTCGCGTTGGCAGGACTAGTTGCGATCGGGGCTGCCGCCTTCGCGGGGCGGGAAGGATCGATGCGGTGGAGCGTGCGAGCAAGCATGGGGGCCGGAGCTGCGCTTTTGGCGCTCGGGGTCGGGCGGCCTTGGGTTTCGTCGGAGCTCTTTGCCTTTTGGATCGAGCTTTGGTCGGGACTTCTTCTCTCCGTTGTCGCCCTCTGGGGAGCTCTCTATCGGCCAGGCGAGGGGAACCCGGCTTCCCCCTCGGAACAGGACGGGCCACGATGAGGAGATGCCGCCATCTGCTCTTGCTGCCGCTGCGTTGGGCGAGCATTTGGGCAGGTGGCCACGGGCACGCACTTTGTGAGACAGGCAGGGGATTCAGCAGAGGATGAAATGACAAAAGGCGCCGAGCCTCCGGGTACGAAGCCTCTGCCTTGGGGCGAATGGATCGGCCTCAGCGCGCGGGAGCCCTATCGGCTCCTCTTTCCCTTGGGGATCCTCCTCGGAGGGTTGGGTGTGGCGGTCTGGCCGCTCTTTTTTTTCTGGGGAGTGGCTTGGGCGCCTCCGCCGATCAGCCATCCGCGGATCCTGATTGAGGGTTTTGTCGGGAGCTTTGTCCTCGGTTTTTTGGGGACCTCGGTGCCGCGGCTCCTGGAGGTCGGGGGGTTCGCGCTCTGGGAAACGGGTTCCTTTTCCGGGGCGCTCCTCGCGGTCGGGTTGCTCCATTTCTTTGGGGTGGCCGGATGGGGGGACGGGCTTTTCGGGATCACGCTGCTCTTTTTCCTCGGGAGGCTGGCGAGCCGGTTTCCCAATCGGAAAGACAATCCACCGCCGAGCTTTGTTCTTGCTCTTTTTGGCGTCTTGGGCGCAGCGGCCGGAGCCCTGGTCGAGTCGACCGAACGGATGGGTCTTACGCTTTCCCCGGGGCTGCGCCAGCTTGGGCTCCTCCTGCTCTACCAGGGGTTGCCGCTTTTGCCGATCCTGGGAGTGGGCGCCTTCCTCCTCCCGCGCTTCTACGGTTTGCCCAGCCGGGAGAGCCTGCCGGAGGCCAGGATTCCCACTCGGGCCTGGATCGGGCGGGCGCTCGGTGCGCTTGCCGCCGCCATCTTGCTCCTGATCAGCTTTGTCTGGGAGGCGGCGGGGGCCTCTTTGGGAGGAGGACTCCTCCGGGCCGGCACGGTGCTCGCCTATCTCCTGTTCGTGATTCCGGCTTCGCGAGAGATCTTCTCTCGAGGCACGGTTGCCGGCTGCGCGCGCCTGTCGCTTCTCCTCTCGGTTCTCGGGCTTCTGCTCGCTTCCCTCTCCTTGCCGCTCCGGGCGGCCTGGCTCCACCTCTTCTTCCTGGGAGGCGCGGGCCTTCTCATCTTGACCGTGGGGGCACGGGTCATCCTGGGCTTCAGCGGGAGAGGGGATCTGCTCGCGGGCCGATATCGGCCGCTATCCCAAGCGATGGCCTGGATCCTGGGCGCCATCCTCCTTCGCATCGCGGCGGACCTGATGCCGGCCAGGCGGGATCTTCTTCTTTCGGGGGCGTCCCTTTTCTGGCTGGGGGCGCTCGTGTTGTGGGCTTGGGCGATCCTGCCCAAGGTGCGCTGTCCCGATGTCGAGGATTAGCTCTTCGGTGGGGAAGGGGGCGTTGGCTCGTGGCCTGTCGGCGCGGCTGTTTTTTCCGCGGTTTGGTCTGCCTCCCGGATCTGTTGGGCCAGCAAGGGGGCGGCTTCGGCGAGGATCTGGTGCAGACCCGTGTTCCAGCCGCGCATGAGGGTCGAGGCGCTCCGCTCCCGGATCGGGACGCGGCGGACGATGGTCCGTTCCCAGAGAGGGGTTCCCCGCGGAGACTGGATCAGGAGAAAGCGTACAGCGATCACCGCTGCCGGTGGTCGGCCGGGACGGAAATCTCCGTAGAGCTGCCGGACGGAAATTTCCGCGAAGGTATGGGTCATGATCGCGCTCCCTGCGCCGACCACCGCTTGGAAGAGACCCGAGGCTTGGAGGCCATCGCTGATCGCGGTGCGGATCAGCAGTTCGGGAGAAGAGAGGAAGTGGGCGTAGGGGTCCCGTTCGTAGCGGTAGTCCGTAGCGCGGTAGACGAAATCCTCACCGGCAAATGCGGCGACCACGCGGACGGTGCGGAGCACGACTGCGGGGCGGGAATCTCCCTGTTTTACGGAAGAGCCGGTGGAAGGAGCGAAGTCGAAGGTTTCCGAGGGGAGGCGAGTCGGGCGGCTCACGCAGCCGAAAAGGGACAGGCAGAGCGAGAGGAAGAAAAGCCGGCGACCGGCGCTCTTGTCGCCTATCATCGGTTCGATCCTTGCAGGCTCGGGGATCGAGGAGGGGGTTGACCGAAGAGGAAGCCGGCCGGATACCGTCGCAAGTCCTGGATCATCTCGCTTAGGGCGGCCGAGGTGTCGCGAACTTGCAACAGTGTCCGGTCGGTCGTCTCGAAGAGCTGCGGGAGGTTGCCCGCGGCTAAGGTCGTGGTCGTCTCGTCGAGGAGGATCTTAATCTGTTCGTTGGTGTGGCGGAGCTCTCCCAGGAGTCCGTTGGCACTGGCTCCCAGGGCCGGGAAGTCGACGGCACCCAGCTTTTGGAGCAGCGTCTCCACCTCCTGGACGATGTCTTTGAACTGCCCCGGAGCCGAAGGGATGTAGTAGTGCTTCGGTTCCCAGGGGACGGAGAGCGGCGGAAAGCGCTTCGGATTCACATACTCGAGAGCGACCACACTGGTCCCGGTAATGCCTTGACCTTGAATCCGTGCCCGCATGCCATGGTCGATCGCCTCTTGCAGGTTCCTTTCCTGTTCCTCCCGGGTCTTTCCCTGCGCCACGCCGGCGTTGACTTCGCCGACGACGACGACAAGATGCTCGCGATGCGGCGGATAGGCGAGCCAACTGAAGGTGATTTCGGTGACCTTGCCGATCGGCACCCCGTCCAGCAGGATTGGAGAGCCGACCGATAAGCCCGTCACTCCTCCGGCAACGTAGGTCTCAATGTAGTCGTGCTTGACGAAGAGATCGCGCAACCCGAAGGCCAGGAGACCTGCGACAAGGAGAGCGGCGGAGACGAGCACAAAGAGGCCGATCTTGATGTCCTTGACCTTACGGTTCACGATTTTCGCTGAGCTCCGGGGATTTGCCCTCTCGGCGGAAGAAGTGCTGGACTAACGGGTTCGTCGAGGTGTCCCGCAAGGTTCTTGGATCCCCCTCGGCGATGATTCTCTTGGTCCGCCCATCGAGGAGGATCACGCGGTCGGCGATCCCGAAGATGCTCTCCAATTCATGGGTGACCATTACAAAGGTGATGGTGAACTCTTTGGCAAGTCTTTTGATCAGATTGTCCAGGTCGGCCGAGCTGACGGGATCGAGGCCCGCCGAAGGCTCGTCGAGGAAGACGATCGCGGGGTCGAGCGCCATGGCCCGTGCGATGGCGGCTCGCTTGCGCATGCCGCCGCTGAGTTCCGAGGGCATCTTTTCGGCCGCAGCCAAAAGGTCGACCTGGGCCAGCTTGGCGTCCACGATCGCGTTCCGGATCTTGAGCGGAAGATCGGTGAAGACATCCAAGGGAACCCGGACGTTTTCCCGAACGGTCATCGATCCGAAGAGAGCTCCGTTCTGGTACATCACGCCGAATCGCTGGAGGAGTTGAGTCCGTTCCCGGCCCTCGAGCGCCACCAGGTTCTTGCCCTCGATGAGCACCTCCCCGGCCCGAGGAGGATAGAGCCCGATGATATGCTTGAGCAGCGTGCTCTTTCCCGAGCCGGAGCCGCCCAGGATGGCGAAGATCTCTCCGCAGTTCACCGAAAAGGAGATTTGATCCAGAATGACCGTCTCTCCGTATCCCGCGCGTAGATTGCGGATTTGGATGACCGGATCAGAGGACGCGATCATAGATTGAGCAGATAGAGAAGGACCGAGAAGACGCTGTCGGCGACGATGATCAGGAGAATGCCGGTCACGACGGCTCCGGTGGCCGAGGCGCCCACTGCCGCCGGTCCCTGCCGCGTGCGCAGGCCAAGGAAGCAGCCGCTGGCCGAGATCAGCAGGCCGAAGACGGCTGCCTTCGAGACGCCCACGAAGATGTCGTGGATATGGACGGCGGCATCCATCTGGTGGTAGATCGCCTCCAGGGGATAGCCAAGGCCGATCATCACGAGAACCCCTCCCAGGATGCCGACGAAGATCGAATAGATCGTCAAAAGGGGGGTGACGATCACCCCGGCGATCACCCGCTGAATGACCAGGAAGCGGATCGGATCAATGCCCATCGTCTCGAGGGCGTCGAGCTCCTCGTTGACCTTCATGGTGCCCAATTCGGCGGCAAAGGCCGAGCCGGAACGGCCGGCCAGGAGAATGGCGGTCATGATGGGACCCATCTCCCGGACCATGAGCAGGCCGATCATGTTCGCGATGAAGATCTGGGCGCCGAAGGTAGCCAGTGGTCGAGCCGATTCGAAGGCGATGACCAGGCCGATCAGAAAGCTGATCAGGGAGACGATCGGGAGCGCGTCGACCCCTGCCGACTCGAAGATCCGCAGGAATTCCCGCGGCCGGAAGAGGCGGGGATGGAATGCTGCCCCGAGCCCCTGCGTCAGTCGGCCGAGAAACGCCAAGGCATCGACCAGAAGAGTCGCTTCTTCGATGGCTGTCTGCCCGATCGTCCCGATGAGGCCCGCCGGTTCCGCTGCCGATTTCTCTCGTGCGGTTGAGGCCGGGGGTTTCAGAGACCGCTCCCACTCGGGAGGGAGTCCATCGATGTGCACTTCGGCCCGGAAGCGTCCCTCGGCTTCCCGACGGAGCTGATGGAGAAAGGCGACTCCTGCGCTGTCCCAGCGATTGACTTCACCCGCCTCGATTTGCAGGCGCTGAAAGCGGAGCTTCCCCAGGCGGCGCTCCATGGGTCGCCAGAAACGGGAGACGCTTTCCGCATCGAGCGGGCCCGTGAGCCGCAGCCGCACCGTATCCGAACCCTCCGGAACAATCTCGAATCGGAAGAGGTCCGGCGGATTGGACAGGCCTTTCTGCGCCACGGGGTGGATCGTATATTAGGTTGGGGAAGAGTCAAAGAGGGGAAAGAGGAATGAAGGGCGTAACGCCATTTAGCCGCCATTTCTCACAAATTTCGTAGCCGAGGCGCCGCAAATGGGCTTGGATGCGAGGCGTGGCGCCGGTTTCCCCCCGGAGCTGGATGAGGACATCCTGCAAGGATGGAAAACCAAGCGAGAGCGAAGCAGACCATTCCACTTTGCCAGCCGCAGGAGAAGGCTTGTGAGAAATGGCGGTTAGATCGGCCGGCCGCGGAATGGTCGCGTCGCAGGAAATGGCGGTGGGCGTGGTCGTGGGAAGCGCCTCCGCGAGAGCGAGTGCGGAGGCGTAGCCGCCTCCTTCAGGCATACCAGAGGATCTGGTGGGCCTCGAGCGGGACGAAGAGTTCGGAGTGAAAGGGTCTGGCACGCGGAGTATAGTCGGCCGCCGGTCTTCCCGCCGGGACCGAAGCCCGATAGAGAAAGGCGTTGATCGCTCCGGCCAGCGGCTCGGACCGTACCATCGGTAAGCAGACCGACGGGTCTTCGGGGCCGCGCGGCTCCGCATAGAGATCGACCTGAACCCACTGCGGCGAGAGTTCGTCCAAGTAGACCGGCACGCAGAACCGGAGTTCGGTTTCCGACGAGTCGAAGGAGAGCGGGCCGAAGCGGACTTCCCTCCAATGGAGGGCGATCTGCTGCAGCTGCTCCTCGATCTCCCCGGCACGCGCACCGTTCTTGGCGGAACGCTTCTGGAAGGAGGCGTTGAGCGGGTGGTAGTACTGCTCCGTATACTGGCGGACCATCCGGTTGGCGGAAAAGCGCCCGGTGAGCTGAGCGACGCTCTCGCGCAGCTTGGCGATCCACCGGGTGGGAATCCCGCGGGAGTCGCGATCGTAGAAGGCGGGAGCGACCTCCCCCTCCAGGAGCCGGTAGAGCTGCTCCGCCTCGGCCGCATCCCAGGCCGGATCCTCCCCGTGCTCTTGGCCATCGCCCAAGGCCCAGCCCACCTCCGGGGAATAGGCTTCCGCCCACCAGCCGTCGAGCTCCGAAAGGTTGAGGCCGCCGTTGGCCAGGAGCTTCATGCCGCTGGTTCCACTCGCCTCCCAGGGCCGTCTCGGATTGTTGATCCAGAGATCGACGCCGGAGACGAGCTCCTTGGCCATCTGCATGTCGTAATCGTCGAGGAAGACGATCCGGCCGCTCGCCTCCGGCTGTTCGGCGAAGGCGTTCCAACGGCGGATCAGCTCCTTGCCGAAATCATCGGCAGGATGCGCCTTTCCGGCAATGACCAGCTGCATCGGCGCCGCCGGGTTGGAGAGAATCCGTAGCAGCCGGTTCGGATCGTGGAGAAGGAGGGCGGGGCGCTTGTAGGTGGCAAACCGCCGGGCGAAGCCGAGGGTCAGCGCGTTCGGATCGAAGACGCAGGAGCAGGTGGCCATCTCATGCGGCATCTTTCCGAGCATCGAGCAGTGGCATTTCCGTCGCTTACGGATCGCCAGGACGAGCTTCATCCGGCTCTTGGCCCGGAATTCCCAGAGATCGAGGTCGTTCGTCTGCCGGTACCGCTCTTCGAGCAGCTCGGTGGGCTGCCGCCAGCGGTTGGGACCGCAGAGCCGGCTCCAGAGTGCGTCGGATTCGGCGGAGTGCCAGGTTGGAACGTGGATGCCGTTGGTGACATAGCCTACCGGCACCTCCGCTTGCGGCCACCGGGGGAAGAGCGATTGGAAGATGCGGCGGCTGACGTCGCCGTGAAGACGGCTCACCCCGTTGACGGCAGCCGATCCCTGAATCGCAAGATAGGCCATGTTGAGCGGCTCATCGGTTCGGCCGCCTCCTTGGCCGAGGCGAAGGATCTCCTCGACCGAGATCCCGCAATCGCGGGCGAAATCGGTCAAGTAGTGGTGGATGAGATTGGGAGAGAAGCGGTCGAACCCTGCGGGTACCGGCGTGTGGGTGGTGAAGAGATTGCCCGCCCTGGTCGCTCGGAGAGCGACGGCAAAGGGCTGGCCGGTCTGCTTGGCAAAGGCGCGGGCGCGTTCGAGGACGGCCAAGGCCGCATGGCCTTCGTTGAGGTGGCAGATGTGGCAGTCGATGCCGAGCGCCTGAAGCGCGCGCCATCCTCCGATCCCGAGGGCAATTTCCTGGAGCAGACGCATTTCCGGGTTGCCGCCGTAGAGCGATCCCGTGATCGGGCGGTCGGCCGGGCTGTTGACCGGGTCGTTGCTGTCGAGCAGGTAGAGCGGGACCCGTCCGACGGTCGCCTGCCAGACGCGCAGGACGAGGGGACGCCCCGGCAGGGTAAGAGCGATGCGAAGCCACTCCCCGTCGGCATCCCGAACCGGGACGACCGGAAGGAGCGTGGGGTCGTTAAAGGGGTAATACTCGACCTGGTGACCATCGCCGGCGATCCCTTGACGGAAATATCCCTGCTGGTAGAGGAGCCCTACGCCGACCAGCGGAACGCCTAGGTCGCTCGCCGCCTTGAGGTAATCCCCCGCGAGGATGCCCAAGCCTCCCGAATAGATCGGCAGCGCTTCGCTCAAGCCGAACTCCATGCTGAAGTAGGCGACGTGGCTGAGTCCGTGGAGGCTATGGGTCGTGTCGAACCAAGTCGGGCACTCCAAGTAGGCTTTCCTCTTCTCGAGCTGATTCCGCAGCTCCTGCAAAAAGACGGGGTTGCCGCGGAGATGCTCCAAGCGGGTCTCCGAGACGCTCTCCAGAAGGAACCAGGGATTGGCGGTAGCATCCCAGAGCCCGGCATCCATCATCTGCCAGATCTTTTCGGCCCCGGTGTTGGAGAGCCAGAGGAGATCGGCGGCAAGTTCCTCCAGACCGGCAAGCTGGGGAGGCAGCGGGCGAGCGAAGTAGTGGGTGAGGACCATACTGGCCTTTCTATCGTTTCGGAGAGGGCAAGGCGACAGAAATAGCGCTCGTTTCCTTTTCCCCTCCTTTCTGCGAAGATGATCCATTGAGGAGAGCCCAAAAGAGAGAATGAGCGAACCCGTCGTGGTGGTGCAGAAGCTGCGGAAGGAGTTCTCGCGCAACCGGCCGGTCGTGAACGGACTCTCCTTTGTCCTGAATCGGGGAGAGGCGCTCGGCCTTTTGGGGCCCAACGGGGCGGGAAAGACGACCGTCGTCCATCTTCTCCTCGGATTGACCACCCCGACCTCGGGAAGAATCGTGATCTTCGGCCTGCCGATGCCTCAAAAACGGATCCGGGTTCTCCAGCGGGTGAACTTCGCTTCCGCCTATGCCCTCCTCCCCTCGAATCTGACCGTTCGACAGAACCTGATGGTCTTTGCCCGCCTCTACGGGGTCGCCCGGCCGCGGGAAAAGATTGCGGGGCTCGTGGCGGAGCTGGAGATCGTGCATCTGGTTGACCAGGTGGCGGGGAGGCTCTCCGCAGGGGAGGCGGCGCGCGTGAGCCTCTGCAAGGCGCTGCTCAACGATCCCGAGCTTCTGCTCCTGGACGAGCCGACGGCGGGGCTCGATCCCGACATTGCGGACAAGGTGCGCCGTCTTCTCCGCCGGCTCCAGGTCGAGCGCGGAATCGCCGTGCTCTACACCTCTCACAACATGCGGGATATCGAAGCGGTTTGCGACCGGGTCCTCTTTCTTCGGAGGGGCCGCCTGCTCGCCGAGGGAAGCCCGGTTGAAATTCTCCGGAGCTTCCGATGCGATGACCTGGAAACGCTGTTCATCCAATTGTCCCGGGAGGAAAGCGAGAGTCTGCCCGTGGAGAGCGAGGCGGGCCCGGAGGAGCCGTCGCGGAGGCTGCCCGGGACGCGGTGAGACGATGCGATGAATCTTTGGCGCATCTGGGCTCTTGTCCTTCGCTACACCTATGTCTATCGGAGGAGCGCCATTCGGATTCTCGAGGTCTTCTTCTGGCCGGCCATCGACCTGTTGGTCTGGGGCTTCCTGACCCTCTACCTGCAGCAGCGCGGGCGGGAGCTTCCCTCCGGAGTCGCCTTCCTGGTGGGAGCCGTGATCTTTTGGGACGTCATCTACCGCTCCCAGCAGGGAATTACGCTCTCGTTCCTGGAAGACATCTGGTCTCGCAACCTCCTCAACCTCTTCTCTGCTCCAGTGCGGGTCACGGAGTTCGTGGGAGCGACCTGTGTCGTGGGGATCCTGAAGACCTTGGTGGTTGGACTCTACTTGACCGTGCTCGCCTTTTTCCTCTACCGATTCAACCTGCTCGCCGTAGGGCCGGCGCTCTTCCCGCTCTTCGTCAACCTGCTCTTGACGGGTTGGGCGCTGGGAATCGCGACGACCGCTCTCCTTCTGCGCTGGGGGCAGGCTGCGGAAGGGATCGCTTGGGCCGTCCCTTTCGCGATCCAGCCTTTCTCCGCCGTCTTCTATCCGGTGAGCGTTCTGCCCTCCTGGCTGCAGCCCGTGGCCTGGAGCATCCCGGCAACCCATGTCTTCGAGGGGATGCGCCTTGCTCTCCGCGGAGGCTTTGCCTGGGATCACCTCGTTTACGCGACGCTGCTCAACCTCGTCTATCTGGCCCTGGCCGGCATCTTGTTCGCCCTTCTCTTCGCCTCCGCCAGAGAGAAGGGGCTGCTCGTGAAGATCGGCACCCAATGACCGGCGCCGAGCGAATTGGGGAGAAGAGGATCCGCATTGCTCTGGAGGGCAGTCATCGGGGGCTCGCTCGGACCGGTCTAGCCGACGCCGCCTTGACGATGCTCGAAAGCGGCCTTCGGGCCGTGGATCCGGAGGAAGCGGTCCGCCGCTCGGTGCGCAGGGAGGGAGAGACCCTTTGGGCCGGCGGGAGGGAATATCGGCTGGTCGGCAGGAGGGTGCTCTTGCTCGCCGTGGGCAAGGCAGCGGGCGGGATGGCGGCGGCGCTCGAGGAGATCCTGGATGGATGGATCGCAGGCGGGCTCGTGACCATGCCGGCGGGGGCGACCGCTCCCCCGCTCTCCCTCCCGGTGCGGGAGGCGGGCCATCCGCTTCCGGACGAGGCCAGCCGGGCATGTGCGGAGGAGGCGGCCCGGCTGCTGCGAGGGGCAAGATCCGGAGATCTCGTGCTCGTCGCTCTCTCCGGAGGGGCTTCCGCGCTCTGGAGCCTGCCGGCAAACGGACTCGGCCTCACGGATCTTCGGGAGACGACCCGGCTCCTGCTCGAAAGCGGAGCCGCGATCGAGGAGATCAACGCGGTTCGCAAGCATCTCGAGCTCCTCAAGGGTGGCGGAGTTCCCCTCCTGGCCCCTTCGGCCCGCTTTCTCGGCTTGGTTCTCTCCGATGTCGTCGGAGACCGGCTGGAGGCGGTCGCGTCCGGCCCGACGATGCCCGATCCCTCTCGCTTCGCCGACGCATGGCGCATCCTGGAGCGGAGGCGGATACTCGATCAGATCCCTTCCGCGGTGCGAGCCCGGCTGGAGGATGGGCTCTCCGGAAAGCTCCCGGAGACTCCGAAAGCCGGCCACCCGGTCTTTGCGCGGGTGGAGAACCTCTGCGTGGGCAGCGCGCAAGAGGCGGTTGCGGCGATCATGCGTTCGGCTCAGGCCCAGGGCTTTGCCGCCGCGTGCCTCACGAGCACGCTCCAAGGAGAAGCGTCGCAAGTCGGCCTGGTGCTTGGGAATATTCTGCGGGAAGAGGCCCTCCACGGCCGCCCGCTGCCACGCCCCTGTGCGCTCCTGGCCGCCGGCGAGACGACGGTTTCGATCGCGGGAAAGGGGAGGGGAGGACGGAATCTGGAGCTCGGCCTCAGCGCCGCTTCACGTCTGGCCGGGCTCCGCGGGGTCTTGCTCGCCACCGTGGCGAGCGACGGGATAGACGGTAACAGCGGAGCGGCAGGAGTCGTAGTGGATGGGGAGAGCTGGAAGAGCGCGGAGGCGTCGGGCCTCGACCCGGATGGCCTTCTGGCAAGGAACGATTCGCTCGCCTTCTTTCAGGTCGTGGGTGGCTTGCTTCGCACCGGGCCGACCGGCACGAACGTCAACGACTTCAGCCTGCTGTTGGCCGAGTAGCGGGTTCTAGCCGCCATTTCTCCCAAGCGTTCTCCTGCGGCTTGCAAAATGGGCTTGTCTGCTTCGCCCTCGCTCGGTTTTCCATCCTTGCAGTATGTCCCTCATACAGCTCTGGCCGGAAAACCGGCGCCGCGCCTCGCATCCAAGTCCATTCGCGGCGCCTCGGCTACGAACTTTGTGAGAAATTGAGAAATGGCGGCTAAGCTATTCGGGGAGCGCCGGGGACTCCGGACGATCGCCCTGCAACCAGCTGAAAGCGGCTGCGGCGCCGAGAGCCACGATCCAGCCCCCGAAGAGAAGAAAGAGAAGCAAAAGACCGCAGGAGGTCGCCACCCCGGTCGCCAAAGCGGCAATGACATTAATTAACATAATAGTCTCCATTTTCTATGCTGCTTGTCTTTGTGATTAATGCGTGAGAATCAATTGCCGATATATAAGCAGAGCGAATGTATCTGTCGAGAGAAAACTTTGCCGGCATTGCTTCTATGGATGGGGTGGCGGATCTCACCCTGGCGGGCGGCTGGAGCCGTCGGGATGGGTGCGCTTCGAAGCGGCTTGCGTGCGGCTGCTTGCCAACCTGTTTCAGAGGAAGAGTGCAGGAATCGTCTCCCCGGTTCTTCCCCCTTGGGGAACCTTCTTTTCCCTTGGGTTTCCGGTGAGAGGTGAGGTAAGGCGGATAGGCATGGGGAGAGATCGGGGAAGCGCATGGGTTCCCCGGTGGGTCTGGGCAGCCGTCGCCGGCTTCTGGGTGGGGGGAAGCCTGCCATCGCCGGCAGCCATCGAATTTGGCGAGGCGCGGAATTTTCCGCAAGGCGGGCGCTGGATCTTTGTTCATCATTCACCGGATATCGTCGGATTTCAGGATGCCGCTCTGGCAAAGGGTCGGGAAGAGGGAGAAAGAGACATCTCCTGCCTTCTCATCCTCCCCTCCACCTCCGAGGGCCTGAGACCGCGCGAAACGCTCGAGCGGCTTTTGCGGGACGCCTATCTCTCCTACTACAACGAGTTGGTTGGTTCGCGCGCGCCCTACTTCCGCCGGCAAAAGCTCTCCTTTTTTGTGATTCGACCAGGATCACTTCCGAACGGACAGGGCAATTTTGCCGGAGCGGAGGTGATCGCAGCGGGTACCGTCGGACTCGCGGAGATGGCCGCCGCCGTTTTTCCCCAGGAGATCTCCCGGCGGCAGGTGAGGATCACTTGGGGACCGGGGGAAGGGGAGGCCTCGGGAGTCGCCGACGAGGGGGCGAGGGAGGGAGAAGGAGCTGGACGTGAGGATGCCCGGAGGCGGAAGACTCTCTCCGCGCTGAGGGACGCCATCCGCGACCATTCCAAGGCAAGCCTGGAGCGGATCCTTGCCTCCGAGCCCCGCTATCCCATCGATTACGGGAATTCCGATTCGGCGCTGGCGGAAGCAACCCGCCGGGATCCCGGGCTAGCGAGTCTCCTGGTCGAGCGCTACGGTGCGGATCCGGCTCATCAGGCTTCCACCCTGGTCGCCGCTCTTCCCCCGTCGGCCAACGAGGAAGCGATCGTTAGGATGCTCCAGAGTTTCTTTAAGCACGGTCTTGGAATCGAAGCTACGTCGGAAACGGGACAGACCTTTCTGCATCGGTGCGCGGCGCTCGGCTATCCGACCGCGGTCGCCTTCCTGCTGGCCCAGGGGGCCAACCTCAATGGGCAAGATCGCAACGGAATGACGCCGCTGATGATCGCGGTGGAGCGGCGGGATGCGAGGATAGCGAAGCTTCTCCTGGAGCACGGCGCCGAGGCGCACACGGAGAAAAACAGCGTCGGGGAATCGGCAGCGGAAATGGCGCTCCGCCTGCAAGATCCGACCCTGACGAAGCTGCTGAACGAGAGCCCTTGAAGGCGTGGTCGGGCTATTCGAGACGACGCCCTTCGCGCCAGCCCGCGCGGTGGTGGAGAATCCAGTCGAGGAGCGCCTTCTCAAAGCCGATGTCGTGGCCTTGCTTCTCACTCTCCAGCCATTTGTGTTTCAGGATCTCTTTTCGCTCCTCCAGGTAGGCTCGATAGAGTGCGGAGTTCATGAGTAGCGATTCCCCTTCCCGCAGGGACGAATCTTGGTCAGAGACGCGTTGCATGGTTCTGGCAGTAACCCTTCCTCCTTGGCTCGCAAATGCTAGGCGGCTCACGTGAAAGCCCTTTGATGAGGATTGGGAGGGAGGTGGCTCGGCTTCGGAGAGCCAAAGTTCCCACCACAGACCGAAGAGCGCGGTGCCAAAGAAGGCGCTCCTGCTCTTCTCGAATAGCTCCTTTCGGTTGAAGCCAATGCGACGCTTGCTTGGGAGTGGTTGTCCCAATCCAGGGCCGATCCGCAAAGGACGCCGGGATTCCGCAGGCTTGACCAGCGAAGATGCCGATCCGTTGGGCCCTGCAGAAAATGCTCAATCCCGTGCGTTTTTGCGCTCCCGCGTTGAACCTCGCAAACCAATTTCTCGAACTCCTCGTTCTCCTCGTGCTCCCGATAAGAAGGGAGGGTGCCGCACCCTCCCTGCGCCTAACTGTGGGGTGATGGAAACTACGATACAGAAAGTGTGTCAAGGATTTTCTTTGCCGCATCCCGGAAGGCTCGGCTCGAGGGGCGATCGGGCTCCGCAAGGACGATGGGAACACCCAGGTCGCCCGATTCCCGAATTGCGATCTCCAAGGGGATCTCCCCGAGAAAGGGCACGCCGATCCGCTCGGCCTCCCTCCTCCCCCCGCCCGCCCCGAAGATGTCATAGCGGTTCTGATCGTTGGGACAGAGAAAGTAGCTCATGTTTTCGAGGAGGCCGAGCAGCGGGACGTTGACCTTTCCGAACATGCCGACCGCCTTCCGCGCGTCGATCAAGGCGACCTCCTGCGGCGTGGTCACGACCACGGCTCCGGAGAGGCGCACGGTTTGAACGATCGTCAGTTGAATGTCTCCGGTTCCCGGCGGGAGGTCGAGGACGAGGACGTCGAGATCGCCCCATTCCACGTTACGAAGAAACTCTTGCGTGTAACGGGTGACGAGCGGTCCACGGAGGACTGCGGGTTGATTGGATTCGAGCAAGAACCCCATGCTCATGACCCGCAAGCCGAACCGCTCGATCGGGACGAGACGCTGCTCCGAAGTGACCTGCGGAGACTCCTGGGTACCCAGCATGAGGGGAATGCTGGGTCCGTAGATGTCGCAGTCGCAGAGGCCGGCGGCCTTCGTCCCTTCCTTCTGGAGGGCGATCGCCAGGTTGACGGCGACCGTTGACTTGCCGACCCCGCCCTTTCCGCTGGCTACCGCGACGATATGGCGGATCGAAGAGGGAGCGGCCGGCCGTGTGCGCGCGGCCGGTTGGGAACCGGACGGGACGATGGCCACCTCCACCCGCGCGACACCCGGAAGCCCGGAGAGCCGTTCCCGCACCCGTTGCTCGATCTGCGCGGGCACTTGGGGATCGGCCGTCGTCATCTCCAGACGGAGGGAAACCGTTCCGTTCTGCACACTGACCTCCTTGACGAGGCCGAAGGAGACGATGTCCCGGCTGAAGCCGGGGTATTTGACCTGCCGGAGCTCCTGACGGACCGCTTCGGTTGTAACGGATTCCGGCATAAGACTAGGAGGAAGCAGTAAGCCTGCTCGGCAAGGGAGTGCGCAAGGAAGAGGCTCGCTCGGGGAACGCCATTGACCCGGAGCGGGGCAAGCCCGTATGAAAGGCCCTGCTTCTTACCGGCATATGACACGACTCATCGGCTTCGGGTTCCGTTTCCTACTCCTAGTATCGGCTCTTCCCCAAGCCTTGCAAGCTGCCGCTCTGGTCGATTTGGGTGTCGACGTCTTGGCGAGGGGGCAATTCCGCGAACTCCAAGGCAAACGAGTGGGACTTATCACAAACGCTTCGGGAGTCAACAAGAACGGAGCATCGACCCTCGATCTTCTGCTCCATGCCCCTGGAGTGCGTCTGACGGCGATTCTTGCTCCCGAGCATGGCCTCTACGGAACGTCCTGGGCGGGAGAACGGGTCGCTTCCGTTCAGGATCCACGGACCGGCCTGCCGATCTACTCTCTCTTTGGAGAGACGAGGAAACCGACGCCCGAGATGCTTCGAGACCTCGATGCGCTGGTCTATGATGTTCAGGATATCGGCTGCCGGAGCTACACCTACATCAGCACGCTCGGATTGGCGATGGAGGCGGCTGCGGAAAACGGCAAGGAGTTTTTTGTGCTCGATCGGCCGAACCCGCTCGGGGGCGTGCGCTGCGAAGGCATGCCGCTCGACTCTCGCTTTCGTTCCTTTGTTGGCGAGTGGGACGTTCCCTACGTCTATGGGCTGACCGCTGGGGAGCTGGCGAAGATGATCGCCGGAGAGCAGTGGATCAGCAAGCGCCCCGCGCTTACGGTGATCCCCATGAACGGATGGCGCAGGGAAATGATCTGGGAGGATACGGGGCTTCTCTGGATTCCGCCCTCCCCCAATATTCCCCAGTCCCAGAGCGCCTTCTTTTACGTTCTCACGGGGCTGCTCGGAGAGGCCAGCGGGGTCAATAACGGGGTCGGCACCCCTCTGCCGTTTGCCCTGGTCGGCTCTCCGGAGCTCGATCCCTATGGCTTCGTTCGAGCCATGAGCCGGTCGCGCATCGCGGGGGTCGTCTTCCGGCCGGCCTGGTACCGGTTGTTCGGCAAGGAAGGGCGGGGCAAGATCTTCGGAGGAACTCAGATCCATTTACGTGATCCCCGTAGGGTGCCGTTGGTCCCGACGGCTTTGACGCTCTTGGAGGAGGTGAACAAGGCGCTCAACGGAACTCCGATCGCCGGCATGCGGGCGGACGATGGCGTGATGTTCGACAAGCTCTGCGGCGGGGATGCCGTGCGGCTGGCCCTCCAGCAGGGGAAGTCCGTCAAGGACCTGTGGGAGAGCTGGGAGCCCTACCTCGACGAGTACCGAACGCGGCGGAAAAAATATCTTCTCTATCCGGAAGCCGCTGCTCATCCTTCCTTCGGAGAGACGGGGGGCGAGGATCCACCCCTGGAAGGGGCCATTCCCAAAGCGCAACCCGTACCCGCGAACCGAAAGGACCCATGAGCAAGCCCTTCCAGATCGTGTTCAGCAAAGCAAGCCTTGGTGAGCTTGCGGTGCTTCCCAAGGATATCCAGCTCCAGGTGCTCGCCGAATTCGAAGTGCTCCCGCGGGAGTTAGAAGGAGGAGGGTCAGAGAAGCTCGGAACGCTCGAGCGGGAAGGACGGCAGCTTCGTCGCTTTCGCTGCCGGGATTACCGCATCTATTTTGCGATTCGGGACAGCGGAGTGGAGGTCTACCGGATTCTCCACAAAAATACCCTCGCCGACTTTCTTTTTCGCAGCAACCTGCCCTTGGCCGAAGACGAGGAACTGGAAAAGAGCGCCGCTTTTTGGCGGATGATCGACGGGCGAGAGCCTTAGCCGCTATTTCTCCCAAGCGTTCTCCTGCGGCTTGCGCAATGAGCCTGCCTGCTTCGCTCTCGCTTGGTTTTCCCTCCTTGCAGTACGTCGTCATCCAGCTCCGGGGGAAAACCGTCGCCGCGCCTCGGGTACGAACTTTGTGAGACAGGCAGGTTAACCGGCGAGCTGCAGCTTGGCTACCTTCGCGGCCACGCGGGAGCTGCTTACCTGTAAGTCCTTTAGCTCGGCCGCGTTGAGAGGTAGCTCGACGATCTTCTCCACGCCCGAGCGACCGAGAATGACCGGCAATCCCACGAACTGGCCGGTAATGCCATATTGCCCGCTGCACCAGGCTGAGCAGGGAAGCAGCCGCTTTTGGTCGCGGACCACGCTTTCGACCATTTGGGCGATCGCTGCGGCCGGGGCGTAGTAGGCGCTGCCCCGTTTGAGATAGCGGACGATCTCGGCCCCTCCATCCCGCGTTCGCGTCACGAGCTTCTGGATCTGGTCCGCAGGGAGCAGGAGTTCGATGGGAACCCCGTTGACCGTGGCGAACCGCGGCAAGGGAACCATGTCATCCCCGTGGCCGCCCAGAACCATCGCATCTACGTCCGCCTGAGCGACTCCCAGCTCTGATGCGAGGAAATGCCGGAAGCGCGCCGAGTCGAGAATGCCTCCCATCCCGAAGATGCGCGCCTTTGGTGTGCCAACCTTCACGGCCACAAGGTGGGTGAGGGCATCGACCGGATTGGTCACGACGATGACCATCGCCTGGGGTGCATGCTCGCGAACCTGGTCCGCGACCGAAGCCGCGATGCCCGCATTCCTCTCCAGGAGGTCATCGCGGCTCATCCCCGGCAGGCGAGCCATCCCGCTGGCGATGACGACGATCTCCGATCCGGATAGATCCTTTGGATCGTTCGTCCCGAACACGCGGGACTCAAATCCCCAGATTGGAGCGGACTCCATCATGTCGAGCGCCTTTCCTTGTGGAAGACCCTCGACGATATCGTAGAGAACCACGTCGCCCAAGTTCCTCTCTACCAGGCGCTGAGCCGTGGTTGCGCCGACAAAACCCGCTCCGATGACTGCGATCTTCATGATGTCTTGTTTCTGGTCTGCTCAATTCCCTTGGGGAAGACTTTCTGCCCGGAGTGATGCCCCGTCCTGGCCTGCCTGTTTCCTAAGCGTTCTCCTGCGGCTTGCGCATTGGACCTGTCTGCTTCGTTGGGGCTTGGGTTTTTGGTCCTCCTCGCAGTATGTCGTCATACCATTCCGGGGGAAACCTGTGCCCCGCCTTGCCTCCAGGCACATCGGCCCTCGCCTCGGGTACGAACTTTGTGAGACATGCAGGTTAGGGATTCTAGGGAATCAGAGGACGGCCTGACAAGCTGCGGCTCGCCGATGACGGCAGAAACACGCAACAATCGGCTTGCGCGCTTTCGGGCTTGAGACGAAGAGAGCGGAGAATCTTTCGGCGAACGCCTCCTTTTGGCACGCGTCATGCTTTGTTATGGTTAGCCATTGCCTGTTCTCCTAGCTGGGGGAGGGCGGCCCGAGAGGCCGCCCCCCCCGGCACTGCGATCCAGGGGCAAATCCGCGGAGAAACTGGGAATCGCATTCTCCTTGTCATTTGAACGAAAAGCGGGAAGAAAAGCGGGAGGGGTGGGGGCGCGCAATTTTCTCGGCAGGGTCGCGGTTTCGGCTTTCGCTCGTGGGGAGTAGATCATGAGCGCGCAAAGAGTGCTCGATCTCACCTATTCCTTCGAGGAGCGTACCCTCTATTGGCCGACGGAGACGGGATTCCACTACTGGTACGAACACCATGGGCCGGTTGCCGGGGAGGAACGCTTCTACGCAGCTGGAACCTTTTACGCTCCCGAGCATGGCGGCACTCACCTAGATGGCCCGCTCCACTTTTCGGAGGGGGGAGCTTCCGTCGATCGGGTTCCCCTGGAGAAGTGCATTGGGCCGGCTTGCGTGATCGACTTTCGAAGGCGGGCGGAGAGCGATGCCGACGCGGCTCTTTCGGTCTCCGACCTTGAGCGGCATGAGCGGCAATGGGGCCGGCTACCCGACGGAGCGATTGTCGTTGCCTACTCGGGGTGGGGGAGGTTCTGGCCGCAAAAGAAGCAGTACCTCGGAACGGACCGGTGGGCGGATGTCGAGAACCTCCACTTTCCGGGCTATTCGTCAGAGCTGGCCTCCTTTCTTCTCCGCGAGCGGAATATTGCGGCGCTGGCGATCGACACGGCCAGCCTGGATCCGGGTCGCTCGCGGGATTTTCCCGTCCACCGGCTCTGGCTCGGGGCGGGTCGGCCCGGCTTCGAGAATCTCGCGAACGTCGGAGCACTTCCCCCGCGGGGAGCGACGATCTACGGAATTCCGATGAAGATCGCCGGGGGCACCGGCGCTCCGGCTCGCGTCTTTGCCGCCATCCCTTGAGGAAGTGAGGAGAAGTCCCTAGGCGTTGGCTCCCCGGAGGAGAAGCGCGCTCTCTCTACGGCCTCACCCGTTCCGCCAGGGGAAAGCCTTCCTTTCGAGCTGCCTCGAGGAGGCGGTCGTCCAGGGCGACGAGCGGGAGCGATCTTGGCCGACCCTCTGCTGCCACGAACGCGGCCGCAAGCTGCAGCGCATCCGCCGCCCGCAGCGGATGGACGCGGAGAAACCTCGCTGCGGCTTCCCGCACGATCTCGCAAGGTTCGATTTCGTGCCAGCCCTGAGCCAGATCCGTCAAGCGGCGGAGCGCTTCCTCGACGCCTTCCTGGCTAAGGGCTCCGGAGCGCTCGAGGCGGGCGAGAGCGGAGGCGCATTCCGTTTGGGACGCCCACCAGACGAGCAGATCCGGGTCCTGTCGGGCGAGGGCCTGCATTTGTGCCGTTGCTGGTTCGGCGACCAGCAGGGGAACGATGGCCGACGAATCCCAAAAGTTCATCGCCCCTGTCGGCGCTCCTCCAGGAGAGCTTCCAGCGCCGAGGCTCCGGAAACGGTTCGAGGCGGCTGGCTGCGCAAAAGGGGCGAGGGCATCGGGCCGCGGCCCGGCCGGACGAGCCCTTGCCGGACGAGCCGTGAGAGCTTCCCCTCCTGTTCTTCTCGGGAATCTCCGCGGGCCGGTTCCAGGCGAGCCACCGGCCGGCCCCGATCGACGATCAGCACGGGTTGGCCGCTTTTGAGGCTATCGATCAGGGCGCTTAGGTTGTTTTTGGCTTCGGTCACGCTCGCCTTTCTCATGAGGGTAGAATAGTCGGAATGAATAGGCTATTCAAGCTAGTCCATTTGTGAGACAGGCAGGCTGGATAGCGTTAGGAACAGTAGCGCGGGCATTCCCGGCGCTTTGGACGGGCCGAACACGCAGCCTGGCCGGCTCTTGTGTGAGAGGAAAGCGTCTTCTTTTCCGAATAGCCGGTGCAAACTTCCGGCGAATCTTCACTGCTCCATGAAACTCAAGGCGAGGCCCGCGCTGCCGATTGGGCTCATCTTCGTATCGACCTTCGCCTATCTCGCGCTGCCGATCTTGCTCTTCGGGGGAATCCGTCCCTTCCTGGCCAACCCGGCGCGGGCGGCACTCGCCCTGGCAACGCTCCTCCTTGCCGGGATCTCCCTCTTCAGCCGGGGCAATCTGAGCCCGGGGGAGCGCGAGGACCGCGGGAATCGCTGGGTGGTTCTCGCTTTCGGGTTGATCGGCGTTCTGGACGGCTTTCTCCCGGCGCTCTGCGATCGATGGAACTTCTGGGTCGTGGATGGAGAAGGGGTCCGCTGGGTGGGGGTAGTGCTCTATGTGGGCGGGGGAGCTCTGCGGATCTGGCCGGTCTTCGTGCTTGGGCGGCGGTTCAGCGGGCTGGTGGCGATTCAGCCGGAGCACAAGCTCGTGACGAGCGGCCCCTACCGGTATCTCCGGCACCCGAGCTACCTTGGGCTGCTCGTCTACGTGTTGGGATGGGGCTTGGCGTTTCGCTCATGGGCTGGGGTCGTCCTCGCCGGGCTTTTGCTTCCTCCGCTCTTGGCGCGGATCGCGGCCGAAGAGCGGCTCCTACGGTCCAAGTTCGGAGCCGAATACGATGCGTATCGCTCGCGGACTGCCCGGATGATTCCGGGAATCTATTAGCGATTTGGCTGGCTCAGTCCAGGCCGAGAGAGAGGTATTGGGGCTCGAGATATTCCGCGAGGCCCCACTTGCCGCCCTCCCGGCCGAGTCCCGACTCGCGGAAGCCGCCGAACGGGGCCTGGGCGGTCGAGGGAAGGGCGTCGTTGATGCCGACGATCCCGTAGGGGATCTCCTCGGCGAAGCGGAGGGCGCGCTCGAGGTCACGGGTCCAAAGATAAGCGGCCAACCCGGCCCGGCCGCGGCGGGCGGCGGTCAGCGCCTCCTCTTCGCTATCGAACGTGCAGACGGGAGCGACCGGACCGAAGGCCTCTTCCTCCAGGATCCGGGAAGTGAAGCCAATCTCGGCAAGGATCGTCGGGGGGAAGAAAAGCTCGTGGCTCGGACCTCCCAGGATGGTTTTTGCTCCGCGGGCGAGAGCGTCTTCGACGAGATCCCGGACCTTGGCCAGGCCCTGCGCGTTGACGAGCGGGCCCACCTGGGTCCGCTCATCGAGCGGATCTCCCAGCCGAAGGGAGGCAACGCGGTCGGCGAAAAGCCGCGTGAACTCGCGTGCGATCTCCTTCTGGAGATAAAACGCGTTTGCCGCGACGCAGCTCTGTCCCCCGTTGCGGAACTTCGCGGTGATCGCTCCGTCGGCCGCCTTTTCCAAGTCGGCGTCGGCGAATACGAGGAAAGGAGCGCCGCCGCCGAGCTCAAGGCTGACCCGCTTGAGAGTCGAGGCGCTCCCCTCGTAGAGGCGCTTTCCCACGGGAGTGCTTCCCGTAAAGGTGAGCTTGCGAACGCGGCTGTCGGCCAAAAATGGCGCTGAAAGGCTTTCTGGATCGGAGCTGGGAAGAACTTGGAAGAGGGCGGGCCATCCTCCCGACTCCTCCCAGAGCCTGGCAAGCAGAAGGGCGGTGAGAGGGCTCTGCTCGGCAGGCTTGAGCACGAAGGGGCAGCCCGCCGCAAGGGCCGGAGCCACCTTCCGCGTGACCATGGCCGCGGGGAAGTTCCACGGGGTGATCCCGTAGACGGGTCCGACGGGTTGGGAGCGCACCAGGATGCGCTTGTGAGGGTGCTGGCTCGGAACGGTCTCTCCGTAGATCCGTTTGGCCTCTTCGGCGTACCATTCGACAAAGCTGGCAGCATAGAGAACCTCACGCCTGGCTTCGGCAATCGGCTTCCCCATCTCTTGCACCATCGTTCGGGCGAGCGTTTCGGCATCGCGAAGAATCGAGCCGTGCCATTGCCGGAGCAGGTTGGAGCGGACGTAGGCCGTCGCCGATTTCCATTGCGGGAAGATCTCTGCCGCCGACTCGATCGCGATGCGGGCTTCTGCGGCTCCGCAGTCGGCCACCTCGGCGAGAAGAGAGCCCGTTGCCGGGCTTCTCACGGAAAAGGTGCGCGAGGCTTCGACCCAGGAACCGGCAAGGAATGCCTTGGAGAGAAAAGGGGAGGGGTTATCCATCGATGGCTCCAAACTGAGAAGAAGGGATCGGTCGGCGAATCTCATTCTAGCGAAAGAGCGGCTCGCGGGCGAGAGCAATGCGCCCTCCCGGCTTCCCTACGGAGTCTGTCTAGTCGGCGGCGCGACGGAGGCGGGCGTAGGCGGGCTGCGTCTGCAAGCGGCGATCGACGACTCCTCGGCCAACGGCGAAATGGTAGAGGCTCTGCCACGGGAGTCCGCGAATGCCTACGAGATCGTGGAGGCCGTCGTCGAAGTAGCAGCCGATCCCGGTCCCCTGGAGCCCGGCGGCTTCGGCCCCCAAGTAGAGGAGCTGGCCGAGGAGGCCGCATTCCCAAAAGAGACGGGGATAGAACCAGGGTCGCTCTTGGACGCCGGAGAGGTCGGCCAGCATGGCGAGGGCGAAGCAGCCGCCGGAGGCAATGGTCTGGTAGCAACTGATCTTGGCTGCCAACTCTCGGAAATCTCCCTGGGCGAGCTGGCAGAAGGGGAGAGCATCCGGAAAGCCGGGAGGGGTCTGCCACGCGAACTCCGGGCGCAGCTCCCGGCGAAGGGAGGCTTCGTGGGCCGGGGAACGGAGGAGGAGGTAGAGTCCGGGGGAGAGGCCCTCGACCCGATGAACGAAGAAGAGGAGAGAGACCTTCGGCCTCCAGGGGAGAAGGGAGAAGGGGAAGCCGTCCCCCCTGGGCAGGAGTTGGGAGAGAATGCGAAGGAAAGAGTCTGGGGAGATCGACGCCTTGCCGTCCATCGCCATGGCACTCCGCCGCCGGCGCAGCAGAAGGCTCGCCCCTTCCGAGGAGAGAGGGACCACGGGCGGGACGGTGGGATAAGAGAGGGGTTCTTCCCCCGACCAGCCGCCGGGATAGGCAGCGGAGATGATCGCTTGCTCTAGGAGCGGCCAGGGGAGGTGATCGGAAGAGAGCCGGTTGGGATCTCCCAGGGGACGCTGGTCCCGCAGAGTGGCGAGAAGGGCGGAGGGAAGCTGAAAGCTTCGGGTGGCCCCGTCGAGGCGGGCATTCCGGTTCGGGAAGATGGCCAGCAGGCAGTCGGCATGCTCCGCTTCGGGCCCCTGCTGGTTTTCAACCGCCAGGATCCGGGCGAGCTCGGGCGCGCCGACCGCTGGCAAGACGAGCGATCGCCAGCCGCGGATCCTGGCGGAAAGCGCTAGGGTGGCGAGGGCGTGCCCGAGGTCGTGGTGGCAATATCGGAAGGCCCGCTCTCCATATTTCCACGCTTCGCGCCAATAGATCGAGCTCAGGCCGACGAAGAAGGTTCCCGGCGGCAGGCTGGCGACGATCTCCTCCCACTGGTCGGCCCCAAGAAACCGGCGGGCCTCCAGGCTGTGCCGAAGAGGAGAATAGTGAAAGACCCCGGCGCTTTCGTTCCCGGAGAGCGGCGGAAGGAGGAGATAGCCTTCGGTCGGATGGAGGTTTCCGCTCGAAGGATTGACTCGCAGCGACCAGGGAGAGGAGTGGGCCGCCTGCTTCCAAGCCGAAAGGGCGAGGCTCTCATAGAGGAACCGGCTCAGCGAGCGGAGAGAGAGGGGTGCGGGTTCCGGAGGCCGATCCAAAAGAAGGTCGTAGCAGGGTCCCGCTTCATCGGAAGGGAGGTCGAGTAGGGTTTCGGGACTGCCTTCGAACCGGCGGAAGGGGTCGGGCTGGTTCTCCCAGTCGAGGAATCCGGGGCTGTCCGCGTAGCCCGAAAAGGAGTGCTTGGAGGAGGTGTGATAGGCGAGGATGGAGGAGGCCATCGGATGTGTTCCCAAGCTTGGGAAGAAAGGCCCAAAAAGCAATCCTCTCGACCTCGCACGGATCGTCCCACCTCTTCTCCCTCCGGTGATCTTTCTTCGAAAACGTGGACGGGGCTTCGGAGGATTTAGTTGTTTAGGTTAGCGAGATTCTTTTCGAAGTCCAGCGGGGATTGGTAATGGAGGCCGCTATGAAGGCGGCGACGGTTGTAGAAGCATTCGATGTAATCGAAGATCATGATCTTGGCCTCTTGTTTTGTTTTCGGGAGGAAGGAGCCGAAGCACTCGGTTTTGAGCGTGGCCCAGAAGGATTCCATCATGGCATTGTCATAACACTGTCCCTTGCGGCTCATGGAGGCGACGGCACCGCAGGAGTGCAGTAGCGCGTTGAACTCTCCGCTGGCATACTGGACGCCGCGATCGGAATGGTGCAAGAGCCCTGGGTCGGGGCGCCGGCTTTTCCACGCCTTGTTCCAGGCTCTTGTCACCAAAGGCGTNGAGAGCGAGTCCTCGGCATGCCAGCCGACACACCGGCGGGAACAAGCATCGAGGATGCCGCAAAGATAGAGCCAGCCCTCGGCGGTGGGGATGTAGGTGATGTCACCGATCCAGATCTGGTTGGGGCGATCCGGCGCGGGCATCCGGGCCAGCCAGTTGTCGGCGACCGGAAGGCGATGGGCGCTATCGGTGGTTCGGGGACGGAAGCGGCGTTTTTGTTTCGCGCGCAGACCGAGCTCCCGCATTAAGCGGGCCACGCGATTTTTGCCGCAAGGCTCTCCGGCCTTACGCAGCGCCCAGGTGATGCGCGGGCTGCCATAGGTTCTCCGGCTTTCCAGGAAAACTGGATGGATGGCCGCAAGCAGTTGCTTGTCCCGTTGCCGACGGCTTCCCCGGTCCTTGTGCTGGTGAGCATGGAAGCCGCTCCGCGAAACCTCCAGAGCTTCGGCCAATTCAGTGAGGCAATGATCTTTGGTCATTTTTTGCATCACCGCATATCGTTGGCAGGCATCTCGGCCGACAAGATGCCCAATGCTTTTTTTAAAATGTCGCGCTGACGGCGCAGATAGTCGTTTTCCTGGCGCAACCTTCGCAGCTCGCGCTGCTCGGGCGATTCGGCCGCCAAAGTCTTGGGATCGCTGAAAATCCGACCGCCTTGGGCATCCTTGACCCACAGATTCAGCGACCAATGGGAAACGCCGAGATCGCGAGCTACCTCGAGAACCGAACGCCCCCCTCGCACCAGGGCCACCGCATTCTCTTTGAACTCGCGGTCATAACGACGCGCGAACTTGCTGCTGCTCTTTCCGTTGTTCATTTGGGGTTTTCCTTTTTATCCCCCAAAACCCTCGTCCGCAAAATCGAAGAAACTTCACCTGGTGCTGGAGATCATGGACAAGATCGGAGGAGACCGGACATGCCATGCCGTCTCTCCTTCGGCGTCTTCGCTCTTTCGGAAGATCGATAGGCTTGGAGAGGGTCTCATCCTTCTGCTGGACGAGCTAAACAACCTAGCAGGAGAGGATGCCGCCGCCATCCGGGAGATCATCAATGCCGGCTACAGGAGAGGCGCTCTGGTTACGCGGTCGGTGAGGATGCCGGATGGGAACTACCAGGATACGGACTACCTCGTATTCTGCCCCAAGGTGATTGCCGGACTGGGTAGGCTACCAAACACAACCGCTTCTCGCTGCTTCACCATCCTGATGGAGAAGCGGCCTCCGACGGCTACCCTCGAGCCGTTCCGCCCGGACCGCAAGTCGGAGCAAGCGAAGGCCGCGGAGATCCGCTCTCGGCTGGACAGGCTGCGGGGCCTTTTGCCCGCGCTGAAGAGCGCACAGCCTCCCGATCTCTTTTGGCTAGCGGATGGCCGCCAACAGGAGGTAGCGGAGCCGATCCTCATCCTGGCCTCGATGGCGGGGCAGGATTGGGAGAAGAGAGCACGGGCAGCCATCTCCCACGCCTTCAGCCTGACACCAGACGAGGAACCGCTACAGATCGCTCTCCTGCGGGATCTGTGCACCATCTTCGACCAGGAGAGGGCCAATAAGCTAACCACGCGAGCCATCATCCAAAAGCTCAACGACATGGAGGAAGCTCCGTGGAGGGACCAGCGCCGCGGTCAGGGAGTCAATGCACACTGGCTGGCCAGGGCACTGCGGCGGTTCCGCATCGGCTCAAAAAACATGAGAACTCAAGAGGGTGGTGTAGGCAAAGGGTATGAAGCCGCGCCGATTCGGAAAGCATGCGAGTTATACGCCAACACCCCTCCCACCCCTAATTTCGGGGATTCAATCCGATACTCCGCTGCAAATGTTGATGGCCAAAGAGTTAACCCCGATTTTCAAAACTCTATAAACCCCTTTTGTGGCGTTTCAAGCGTTTCAAAAACCGCATGTAACTCGTTGATGCCGAACAAAAGCAGCGGAGCAGCGTTTCAAAATGCGGATTTTTCGGGGGGAGGGGGTATTCAGCCCGATTTTGGACTGGAAGCCGAGTCTGCGGGGGGGAGCGATGTAGGACAGAAATCGGAAGGTTTACCCACCTCCGAAGCCGGGATGGATTTTAAGGATGAGAAATACTTCGGCTGATGAACCCGACGATTAGGCAGAAAGGGGAAACGATGAAAACATTGATCTCCGAACTGCGAGCAACCGGATCGACGATTGAGTTGGTTCCGGACGGCAGGATCCGTGTTAAGTGGGCGAAGAACTTGCCCGAGAGCGAACGGATGCAATTCGGGCAGATCATCGAGCAGAACATAGAGGCACTCAAAGAGGCTCTCCGCGCCGAAGCAGCAGAGCAGGAACCCGACGATCCCGCGCGCCGCCATTACATGCAACCCGCCGAGTTCCTCAAGGAGCTACGCGCAACCGGAGGCTCGCTCACGATCAAAGACGACGGCCGGCCGTGGATCAGCTTCGCCGCCGACACCCCCAGAGAGGTGAAGGACGAACTCACCCTCGTCTACGTCTACCACCAGGCTGCCATCCTAGAGGAACTCCAGAAGCAGTTGGCCGCGGCCGAACCGAGCCCGCGGGAGGAAGAGCCCATCCCGCTCGATTCCACCGAGGAGATGGAGCTTCGGGAGACCGAAGAGTATAAGGATCTTCGGGAAAAGCTTCTTACCTACTGGAACGTATACGGGCGCACGCCGACCATCGACGAGTCGTTTCACAGGTATCCCAGGCATCCCAAGACTGCGGTTCGCGCAGCCATAGAGGATATGGCGCAAGTCTGCCCCGATTGCGCCCGGAGGCTTGAGATTGGCGCCTGCACTCACCCGGAGCCGCCTGGCTGGTTTCAAACCAAGCGTGACCGCAACGAGCTTCGCTTGCTTGTCATGTCGGAGCTTAACCAGTTGGAGCGACCGCCTACTCCTCAGGACATCAAGCAGATCTGCGAGCGCGCCCAACGGATGAAAGGTTTTCTTCCGTCGGTAACACTCCGCGCAATCGAGAAGAGCCTGAGAGAGCGAGAGAGAAATGAAATGTGGGGGAACGGCGCGCAGAGGAGGGGAGAACAAGGATAGGCTTTAGAATGAACAGCCGCCCCAGACTATTCCTCGACCTGCAGGACCGGGCCTACCGGACTTTGCTGCGCGCAGGAGCGGGCAAGGATGCAGCGCTGGATTTAGCCACCGAGATCGCCGAATCGGTCATGGTAGCCGTCAAGGCCGGATTGGAGACGGAGCCCGAGGATTACTTCCGCCTGTTGATCGAGGAGACCCTGGCCGGCGCGGAGGGGCAGAGATGAGCGGACTTCCTTACACAACTAAGGCTTTGCTCCGGCCCTACCAAAGCGCCGCCTTAGAAGCCATCCGCGAGGGTTGGAAGGAAGCCCGCCGTCTCTTGATTTCTGCGCCAACTGGATCGGGCAAGACCGTAATCTTCGCTCATGCCGCCGCCGAGGAGGCGAGGGCAGGCCGGAAGGTGTTGGTGCTTGCCCACAGAGAGGAACTCCTAAGCCAAGCTCAGGCTTCACTCAAGAAGTTTTGCGGCCTTCCCTCTTCGCTCGAGCAGGCAAACGCCGTTGCATCGCTCAAAAGCCCGGTGGTGGTGGCGAGCGTGCAGACGATGGTGCGGAGATTGTCTCGATTCCCGAAGAATCACTTCGGTCTGGTGATCGTCGACGAAGCGCACCATTCCGCCGCCGGAACCTACGTCACCATCCTCGATTACTTCTCGAGCGCTCGCGTATTGGGCGCCACCGCGACACCATTCCGGGCAGACGAGAAGCAGTTAGGGACTATCTTCGAGAAGGAAGCCTACCGCATCGGGCTGGCCGACCTGATCCGCCAAGGCTATCTCTCGCGCTTGACCGTGGACACCCTGCCGCTGTCCGGCGGGGGAATTGATTTGGCCGGTGTCTCAATCCGAAAGGGAGAGTTTGCCGAGGAGGAAGCGGCAGACGCCATCACGCCTTATCTCGAGGAGATTGCCGGGATTATCGCCACGCACTACGCCGGACGCCGCATCCTGGCCTTTCTCCCGCTCCGCGCAACCTCCAAGAGCTTCGTCGCCTTCTGCCGGGATGCCGGACTGCGGGCAGAACACGTTGACGGGGAATCTCCCGATAGGTCGGAGATCCTTGAGCGGTTTCGGAAGGGCGAAACCCAAGTCTTGAGCAATGCCATGTTGCTCACGGAGGGCTTCGACTGCCCCCCGGTTGACGCCATCCTGCTTTTGCGTCCAACGCGCTCGAGAGTTCTCTACCAGCAGATGATCGGGAGGGGGACGAGGCTCTTCGAGGGCAAGCGCGATTGTTTGATACTCGATCCCTGCTTTGTTCACGATCGCCTGCCGCCCTTGCGGGCCTCCTCCCTGATCGCCAAGGACGCAGAAGAAGAGAAGCGCATCGATACAGCCGGCTGCAAGGACCTACTGGAGGCAGCCGAGAAAGCAGAAGAAGCGCGCCGGGAGCGGGAAGAAACGCTGGTATCCCGCTTGCAAGATCACTCGCGCCGCATCGTCGCGGACTACTTAACCCCGATATCTCACCAATAGCGGGCATAGCGGAAGGCAAAAAAGTTCGCAAAAGGGCATAGGAAAGGCCGTCTTTCCCTGGTATAAGTGCGTTAAGAAGACGTTACTACAACCAGAAAAAAGAAACGGCCTTCCATGACAGAGTGTAGCCAAGAGACTTTTGGGTTTACAGCGCATTTTTCGCGACGGGTGGAAGCGGGATTTACCGCGGGTCGGATCTCCAGCGATGGGGGCGCAATTCTGTTGCGGGAAGCGGATCGGAAGATCGGTTTGTTAAGACGGCTGGAGGGCTGCTTTCGGGATCGACGCCATCCGAAACGCATTGTGCATCGGGTACGGGAGATGCTTGCCCAGCGCATCTTCGGGATTGCGATGGGCTACGAAGACCTCAACGACCATGAGCAGTTGCGGACCGATCCGTTGGTTGCTCTCCTGAGCGGGAAAAGCGATCTGGAAGAGGATCTGGCGGGCAAGAGCACGCTCAACCGGCTGGAGCTGGTGGGTCGAAGCGAGCGCTACCACAAGATCGACTACTCGGCCGAAGCGATTGACCGTCTTCTGGTCGATCTCTACCTCGAATCGCATCCCCAGCCCCCTGAGGAGGTGGTTCTCGATCTGGATGCGACCGACATCCCCCTTTACGGACATCAGCCGGAGCGCTTCTTCCATGGTTACTACGACTCCTACTGCTATTTGCCGCTCTACATCTTTGCTGGCGATCAACTCCTTGGCGTCCGGCTTCGGCCATCGAACCAGGATGCGTCGGCGGGCTCCCTTACGGAGGTGAGCCGGATCGTGGAACAACTCCGTACCCGTTGGCCCGGAGTCCGGATCGTGCTCCGGGCCGATTCGGGCTTCTGCCGGGAAGAGATCATGGCTTGGTGCGAAGCCCATCAAGTCGACTACCTCTTCGGCTTGGCCCGCAACGAGCGCTTGTGCCGGACCATTCAGGGGTCGATGGAGCAAGCCCGTCGTCTGCACGAGTCGAGTGGCAAGCCGGCCCGCTTCTTTACCGAGTTTGCCTACCGCACCTTGAGCAGCTGGTCGAGGGAGCGCCGGGTGGTCGCCAAAGCCGAGTACCTGGAAAGAGGGGAGAATCCGCGCTTTGTCGTGACCTCTCTCTCCACCGAGGAGTGGCCCGCCCAAAACCTTTACGAGAAGCTCTACTGTGCTCGTGGCGACATGGAGAATCGGATCAAGGAACAACTCCACCTCTTTGCCGACCGGCTCTCGACCGCGCAAATGGCCAGCAACCAACTTCGCCTCTACTTCTCGGCTCTTGCTTACACCCTGGTCGAAGCGCTGCGACGGCTGGCTCTGCGAGGAACGGACTGGGCCGAGGCCCAGGTCGACACCCTCCGGCTCAAGCTCTTTAAGATCGGCACGCTGGTCCGAGTCAGCGTCCGCCGCGTCTTCCTCTCGATGAGCAGCGCCTATCCTTGGAAGAGCCTCTTTACCCACGTCTTCCGAGTGCTGCGTTGCTGAGCATGTGCCAAAACCGCAGATCTGTTCCTTCGGCAAAGCCTACGACCAGGCGGAGCCTTGCTCCACAACCGGCTTTTTGCGCTTTGCAGTGCTCGCGTTAAGGCAAATCAAATGAAAATCTTGCTCGATCCCGCCTCACGAAGAGCTCTGCGCGGGCGGAACTGCTCGCAAGCGACTCAACCGGCACCTCTCTCGCCCGAAAGCTCGTACTGGTGAGAAATGGGGGCTAGCCTTTTTCCGCCCGCCCAACCCGTTTTCGCCGCCTTCGACTTTTTTCAGCCCGACCAGAGATCGCTTACTCCCTCCACGGCCGCCCGACCCGCGGCGGCCAGGCCAGGGCGTACCCCTCTTCCAGGCTCAAGTTCGGGTTGTAGGCCGGATCCCATTCGATCCACTCTGGCCACTTCAATCGAAAGCGCTCCCGATCCTCCGTAGATTCCTCAGGGGAATCCTCGAGGCGCACGAGTTCGGCATAAGGAGTATACACGATCCGGTAGCCCTTTTCCCGCAGCCGCAGGCAGTAGTCGATGTCCCACAGATCCCGGCCATACCCTTGGTCGAATCCCCCGCACTCCTCCCAAACCGCCCGCCGCGTCGTCAGGCAGGCCGCGCTCACCGCCGACGGATTCCGGATCAGGACCGCTTGCCCCACATAGCCGCTCGACCCCCCGCTCCACCCCCGGAAGGCGGCTGCGGCCGCTCCACCCGGCCCGATCACGACCCCCGCCTCGGCCACCGTGCCGTCGGGGGCCAGGATCCGCGCTCCCACCGCCCCCACCTCGGGCCGGGCCGCCTGGCTCACAAGCTCCGCAAGCCAATCCTCCCCCTTGGGCTCCGCCGGAGCCTCCAGGAAGACCAGGATCTCCCCCTTCGCCTGCCGCGCCGCCCAGTTCCAAAGGGAGGGGCCGGCCAGTCCCGCCGGCGGAGCCAAGAAGCGCACCCCTTCTTTGCCCTCATCGTCCTCATTCGGGCAACTCGGGCTGCCGGCAACCACGAGCAATTCCGATTCCGGGCAATCCGCCTGCTTCCGAATCCTCTCGATCGATCGTCCCAGAGCCTCCGCCGTCGTTCCCGCCCTGAGCAAGAGGCTGACGCGGACATTCTCCGGGAGACTCCTGCGCACCCGATAGGCCCAGCGAATCGGCATAAAGAGGACTTCCGCCCGTTCGCCGACTCTCTGAAGATGATCCCCGATCGCCTTTCGGGCCGCCGCGTAGGCGTAGGGCTTCGCTTCTTCCCGGCTCGCGCACGAGGTCGCAATCGCCCGCCAGTGATAGAGCACCCGGGGGATGTGACGGATCTGCCAGGGCTTGAGCTTTTCCACGAAGCGAAGCGCCAGGTCGTAATCCTGGGCTCCCTCAAAACCGATCCGGAATCCACCCAGGGAGCGTAAAAGGTCCGACCGATAGACTCCCAAGTGGCTGATGCAGTTTTGGGAAAGCAGCAGGTCGTAGCAGAAGTCGGATTTGAAGTAGGGCCCAAACCGCCTTCCTTCTTCGTCGATCTTGTCTTCGTCCGAGTAGATCAGCGCAGCCTCCGGATGGCGCAGGATCTCCCGCACCACCATATAAAGCGCCTCCTCGGGCAACTCGTCGTCATGATCCAAGAGGACGATCCACTCCCCCCGCGCCAGTTCGAGCGCGCTGTTGGAGGCGGCGGAAATCCCCCCATTTTCCCCGCGGAAAACGACCCGGATCCGGGGGTCCTTCTCCCGATTCCTTTCTAACAAGGGCCGGATGTGGGCAGCCGTCGATCCATCGTCGGCGATGCAGAGCTCCCAATCCGGATAGAGCTGCTCCCGCACCGAATCGATGGCCCGCTGAAGCCACTTCTCCGGGCTGTTGAACACCGGCATGACGATCGAAAGCAGCGGCCTTCGGGAAAACCGGTCGCGATCTCCCTGCGAATCGCCTCCCGATCCGCCCCGTCGAGTTGCTGGTAGGCCGCGATCCAGCTCGCGTAGGCTTCCGATGCCATGGTCCCAAAGGCTCGCCATTCGGTATCTTCCCGGCACGCCGGGATCGGTTGCTTCCGCAACCCCATCCGATAGAGGATCTGCCTCCGCCTTCGCCGGAAAGCGCGCTCGGCCCGGCGCAGCCGCTGCATCGTCGCCTCCACGCGAAGGGCGGCCTTCGGACCGCCTACCCGGCCCACGGCACCCGCCACGCCCTTTTTGGGGGCCATCTTTTCCAGGAGATCCCAAGCACGCAGCCTCACCGCGCGATCCCTTGCGCCAGATCCGGGGACATCTCCCGCAAGAGACGATAAAGACGTTCTCGCTCCACGGACACGGCCGGTGTTGCGGACGCCAAGAGAAACGCCCAGGCCAAAGCCGCCGCCCACTCGGCCTGCGCCGGCTCTCCCTCCGACTCCGGGCAAGCGGCTCCCGCTTCGGCTCCCAACCCGATCCACAGCCGCAGCCATCCCCTGCCCGGATCCCGCAAAAAAGAGCGCAGCGCCTTGGCGGACCAGAGAACGGGAGCGACCAAGGGAAAGTGGCTCCCCAGACGAGCGACATAGCTCAGCGGCTCCTTCCCGGGGATCGGACGACCGGAGCGTCCCCTCCCCCGCCCCGAGCCGATAGGGGGAGCAGGAGAAGATCCCCTTCCCCCTAAGCTTCGCCCCTTCCCGGAGCTGCTCCTCGATCTTGGAGGGGGAGAGAGCCGCTCTCCCCGCCCCGCAGCCACTGGATCCACTCCCCCCGGGCCGCCCGGACCAGCGCCGCCCGGGGATCCTCCCCGGCCGCCACCGGAATCCGCCGCCAGCCCGCGCTTCCGGGCTCCTCCGGCCCTCCCCGGCCCGGCGACCAGGATCTCCTTCCTCGCCCAGCTCTGCCCGCGGGCCTCCGCGACGAGCCTCTCCTCTTCCTCCCCGCCCGCCGGCGAGACGACGGCGATGGTGACCAGGGGCTCCATAGACGAGGGAGTTATTGCCGGGATCCTGGGCTCGGCGCTACCCTTTTCCGTTCCGCCGATGAGCAACTCCTTCCCCCTGGTCACCATCGGGATCCCCGCCTACAACTCGGGCCCGTGGATCGTCCCCGCCATCGAGAGCGCCCTAGGGCAGAGCTGGCCGAACAAGGAGGTGCTGGTCCTCGACGACGGCTCAAGCGACCGGACCGTCCAACGCCTTGCCGCCTTCGGCGACCGGCTCCGGCTTCTCCAGGCCCGCACGGGCCGGAGTAGCCTCGCCCGTCAGCTCCTCCTCGAAGCCTCCTCCGGCGAGTGGGTCCAGTGGCTCGACCACGACGACTACCTCCTACCCGAAAAGATCGCCACCCAGATCGCCGAGGCCGGCAGCCTCGCCGAGGCCGACGTCCTCTTTTCCCCCTTTCTTCTCGAGCGATGGAGCAACGGAAGCGTCCAAATCCTGCGAGGCGCCAGCCGCTCGACGATCCCCCGGGATCTCCCCGCGGACCTGGCCTCTCCTCGCAGTTTCCCCAAAACGGCGCCCTCCTCTGGCGCCGGGAGAAGCTTCTGGCCTTGGGCGGCTGGAAGGATCTTCCCGTCGACTATTACGACGACTACCAGATCTACTGGCGGGCCATCCGAGCGGGCTTACGCTTCCGCTACACCCCCACCCCCGGGGCAGTCTACCGGGTCTGCCACGAGCCGAGCCTCACCTCCTCCAACATCCCCGAAAGCCCTCCGCTGGCGCGCTTCGATGGTCCGGGAGGCCGCCAAGGAACTCCAGGCTATGGACCAATGGACGCGTCCGCGCCGCGAGGCGGCCCAGGCCGAATACGCCCGGATCCTCCGAGTGCTCGACCGGTTGGCCCCGCAGTCGGTCGAGCCGCTCTCCCGCGAGGCCCGACTTTCCGATCTCTGGAGCGAGCGGGCGCTCGCCGAAGCGGCCGAGCCGCATGTCCGCTGGCTCGTTCGCCTTCTCGGCTTCCGCCGGGCGTGCCGCGTCCGTCGCCTCGTTCGCTCCTGCGGCCAAGCCGTGCGCCGCGCGCGGAAGGGGGCCCTGGATCCTCGCTCGACCGCGGATGGCTCGTAGTCCCGCGGGGGCGCCGAGGCGCTCGGCGCACCATGGCGATGCAGAGAAAAAAAAAAAAATAAACTTGCCTTTTCCTACGGGAAAACGGATAGAACCGCGCGGGTTCGCGCCTCCTCTTGGAGGCCGGCTTCTGGCTGGGGAATGCTGCGGACCGGCAAACCGGGAAGGGGGAATGCCCTGGATTTCCTACGCGCAAAACTTCGAAGACGTGATCCTCCGCAGGGCCCTGGCCGAAGTCCCGATCGGGTTTTACGTCGACGTCGGAGCCGGAGATCCGGTCAGGGGCTCGGTCACCAAGCACTTCTATGACCATGGCTGGAGGGGAATCAACCTCGAGCCCGACCCTCAATTCTGGCAAAGACTGGCGAGCGCAAGACCGCGGGACATCAACCTCCTGATGGCGGCCGGGGCCCGGAACGAGGAACGGTCATTCTGGCTGATCCCTGGATCCGGCCTAAGCACCTTCCGCGAGCCGTATGCCCTCGATCACCGAAAGCAGCTCGGCTTGGTTTCGCAAGCCGCCAGCGTCGTGGTCCGGACCCTCGACGAGATCGTCGCGGAGCACCGCGTCGAGACGATCCACTTCCTTAAGGTCGACTGCGAAGGGTCGGAGGCCGACGCATTGCGAGGGTTTTCGTTCCAGGCCGTTCGTCCCTGGATCGTCCTCGTGGAAGCGACGAAGCCGAACAGCCAAGAGCCTTCCCACGAAGAATGGGAGCCTCTGCTTTTGGCCAAGGATTATTGCTTCGTCTACTTCGACGGACTCAACCGATTCTACCTGGCGAAGGAGCGGATGGCGCTGCGGGAGCGGCTCGCCCTTCCTCCCAATGTCTTCGACAGGTTCATTATACATGCACTACCGGAAGAGATCCGCACGCTCCGCGTGCAGATCGCGCAGCTTCAGGGTTACAACGAGCAGCTCCGGCGCGAGGTCGACCGGTTGCACCGGAAGCGGGAGAGCCAGCCCTTGCGCCGGATCGAGCGGGCACTCCGCACGTCCTTCGCACGTCGGGGAAAGCCGTCGGAGGAACCAGCCATCCGAACCGCTATCGACGAAGCGGGAGAGAGAGCGGAACCGGTCCGCGGACCCCTCCAGCTCCTCCGCCTATCGGGAATCCAAGGACTTCGCGGGCGTATCGGCGCAATCCGACGCATCCTGGTGGTCCAACTCGATCACATCGGCGACTTTATCAACCGGTTGCCGGCGCACGATCTCCTGCGCCGGTCCTGGCCCGAAGCGGAGATCACCCTGCTCTGCGGTCCATGGAACGTTCCCCTGGCGGAGCGGACCGGCTGCTTCCAGCAGATCATCCCATTCGAGTTCTTCCGGGAGCGCGCCGGAGAATGGCGGGGAGTGAGCAACCTCGAGGCGGAGCGGGTTGCCGCCACCGCGCGCTCGCTGGGCCGGTTCGACTTGGCCGTCGACCTGCGCACCGACCCGGACACCCGCTTCCTTCTCTCCCATTTTCAAGCCGAGCTTCGCGCGGGCTTCGCCGCCCCCGAGGTCGACGTCGTCCTCGATATCGCACTGCCCAACGGAGAACTCTCCGGGGATCTTTACGCCCCGACCCACCGGCGCTCCTCGGCCCTGCTCCTCGTCGAGGCGATCCGCGCAGCCCTCCAGGACCCCTCTTCTTGCCTGCCCTCCTTCCTGCAAGGGATCGCCACGACCGAGAGCCCCCTGCCTAGGCTCATCGCCGTCGCTCTCGGCTGCGGCGACCCGGTCCGGGCGTGGCCGGTTGAGCATTTTGCCCGGCTCTGCGCGCTCTTGACCCAGAAGCACCATTGCACCGTGCTGCTTGTCGGCGGCCCCGCGGAACGGGAGGCGGGCGAGGCGCTCGCCCGCGACCTCCCGCCCGAGCGCTGCCGGAATCTCGTCGGGAAGGTTCCCTTGGCAGAGATCCCGGGCCTCCTCGCCTCGGCCCGGGTCTTCGTCGGCAACGACTCGGGCTTGAGCCACATTGCCGCTGCGCTCGGGGTTCCGACGGTGACCGTTTTTTCCGGTGTCGTCGATTGGAGGATGGCCCATCCGGCAGGCCACCGCGTGAGCCTGCTTCGCATCCCGATTTCCTGTTCTCCCTGCTATTCCAACCGCTGTCCCCACGCAAAGGCCTGCTTGACGGCGATCGACCCCGAGGCCGTGGCTCGGGAAGTGCTCTTCTACCTGGAGCAGGAAGAAGGAGCCGGAACGGAGGATCACCCGCAAGAAACGGGCAACGGGGATCCGGCCGGTGCCAATGGGTCAAGAACAGCCGATCGCGGGCTTCCTCGCTCCCACGCCTGATGGCGTCTTCCGAAAAGAGGTGGATCTTTCCACCAAAAGCCGTTCGGCCGCCTCCTCCTCACCTCCCCTGCTTCGGTCGGACCAACTCGTCGACCAGCCCGCGAACGGCATCCTTGAAGCGCTTGGCCCCGATATCTCACCAATAGCGGGCATAGCGGAAGGCAAAAAAGTTCGCAAAAGGGCATAGGAAAGGCCGTCTTTCCCTGGTATAAGTGCGTTAAGAAGACGTTACTACAACCAGAAAAAAGAAACGGCCTTCCATGACAGAGTGTAGCCAAGAGACTTTTGGGTTTACAGCGCATTTTTCGCGACGGGTGGAAGCGGGATTTACCGCGGGTCGGATCTCCAGCGATGGGGGCGCAATTCTGTTGCGGGAAGCGGATCGGAAGATCGGTTTGTTAAGACGGCTGGAGGGCTGCTTTCGGGATCGACGCCATCCGAAACGCATTGTGCATCGGGTACGGGAGATGCTTGCCCAGCGCATCTTCGGGATTGCGATGGGCTACGAAGACCTCAACGACCATGAGCAGTTGCGGACCGATCCGTTGGTTGCTCTCCTGAGCGGGAAAAGCGATCTGGAAGAGGATCTGGCGGGCAAGAGCACGCTCAACCGGCTGGAGCTGGTGGGTCGAAGCGAGCGCTACCACAAGATCGACTACTCGGCCGAAGCGATTGACCGTCTTCTGGTCGATCTCTACCTCGAATCGCATCCCCAGCCCCCTGAGGAGGTGGTTCTCGATCTGGATGCGACCGACATCCCCCTTTACGGACATCAGCCGGAGCGCTTCTTCCATGGTTACTACGACTCCTACTGCTATTTGCCGCTCTACATCTTTGCTGGCGATCAACTCCTTGGCGTCCGGCTTCGGCCATCGAACCAGGATGCGTCGGCGGGCTCCCTTACGGAGGTGAGCCGGATCGTGGAACAACTCCGTACCCGTTGGCCCGGAGTCCGGATCGTGCTCCGGGCCGATTCGGGCTTCTGCCGGGAAGAGATCATGGCTTGGTGCGAAGCCCATCAAGTCGACTACCTCTTCGGCTTGGCCCGCAACGAGCGCGTGTGCCGGACCATTGAGGCCTCGATGGAGCAAGCCCGTCGTCTGCGCGAGTCGAGTGGCAAGCCGGCTCGTTTCTTTACCGAGTTTACCTATCGGACCTTGAGCACTTGGTCGAGAGAGCGCCGAGTGGTCGCCAAAGCCGAGTACCTGGAAAGGGGAGAGAATCCGCGCTTTGTCGTGACCTCTCTTTCCTCCGAGGAGTGGCCCGCCCAAGACCTTTACGAGAAGCTCTACTGTGCTCGTGGCGACATGGAGAATCGGATCAAGGAACAACTCCACCTCTTTGCCGACCGGCTCTCGACCGCGCAAATGGCCAGCAACCAACTTCGCCTCTACTTCTCGGCTCTTGCTTACACCCTGGTCGAAGCGCTGCGACGGCTGGCTCTGCGAGGAACGGACTGGGCCGAGGCCCAGGTCGACACCCTCCGGCTCAAGCTCTTTAAGATCGGCACGCTGGTCCGAGTCAGCGTCCGCCGCGTCTTCCTCTCGATGAGCAGCGCCTATCCTTGGAAGAGCCTCTTTACCCACGTCTTCCGAGTGCTGCGTTGCTGAGCATGTGCCAAAACCGCAGATCTGTTCCTTCGGCAAAGCCTACGACCAGGCGGAGCCTTGCTCCACAACCGGCTTTTTGCGCTTTGCAGTGCTCGCGTTAAGGCAAATCAAATGAAAATCTTGCTCGATCCCGCCTCACGAAGAGCTCTGCGCGGGCGGAACTGCTCGCAAGCGACTCAACCGGCACCTCTCTCGCCCGAAAGCTCGTACTGGTGAGAAATGGGGGTTAAGCGTCATGCTCGCCGAAGCAGAGGACTATGAGCCTGTCTTGCCGTGGGAGAGCGCGCAACCTACGCAGAAACAATTGGACGTGCTGGACAAGGCCGGCTTCGACGTGAGCCTCATTTCCTCGCGCGGCCTTGCGAGCAAGCTCATCGACGGCATGCACAAGAGGAGGACAAGAGGACTTGCCACCTTCAAGCAGGTTCGCCTAATGCGTAGGCTCGGCTACCGGGGCGATGCGGCCAAAGCGACCTTCGAGGAGGCGAATGCGTGGATCGAGGAAAGGCTGAACAAGAAGAAGCCCGCTCGGTGGCGTGAGCGAGGAGAAGAAAAGGAGAAGCCATGAACACAAAATCCCTATTGATCGCCTGCGCCTTGGCGCTCTGCCCTGTGGCAAGCGCCCATGCGATTCTTGCGAGCTGGTATCCCGCGGAAGCGCCGCATCGAGGACCGCTCGGCAGCGGCGAACATTCCATAGTCCATGGGATGAAGATCTACCGAACACCCCCCTCGCGGCCATACATCGTGATCGGCACAATTAACGCGGGAAGCGGACTCTTCGGATCTCCGAGAACTCGCGCAGTAGACAAGGCGAAGGAAGTGGGAGCCGATGCGATCATCCTGGTTCAAACGGAACGCTGGCCTACTGGCGGGCAGGCTTGGGGGTGGGGGCAAGGAACACACGCGGGAGGCGGGATCGGAGGACTAAGTTACACACAGAATTACGCCGTGGTCGGCCACTACCAAGCAATCAAGTGGATCAAGGGCGGGAAGTAAGGCCGGAGCTTGCGAAGAATCGCGGGATGGTTGGGGGTGTCTGATGGCCGGGAACAAATCCTATCCGCAGTTTCCTTAAGCATCCGCTCCTCCGCCGCCAGCTTTCTCCGGTGCTTCATACGCAGCGGCGTTCAAGGAATCCTGAACCGAATCCGCTACCGCATTCTCGGCTTCGGTCTGCTTCCTGCGCTTGCGGCTGGCGTTCCGGATAATACCCAGAGCGTGCCGAGCCACGATCCTCCGGGCTTCTTTATCGCTCTGGTACCTGTCCGACCAAAGCCGTGGTTCGAATTCTTGAGTTTTGCGTAGGGCTTCCTCGCGCAAATCGACGGCAACCTGCTTCCCGTAGAGCAAGAGCCATGCTTCGATGGAGCGCGAGGTAAGCATGCCCTTAGGGATGCCCTGTCCGGAGAGCTTTGATCGGATTTGGTCCGCATGCTCGGTGAGCATCCCGGCGTCAACCGGCTCCATGGAGATGCACCCGAAATTCGGGTCATCGACGATCCGAAGCAGAGCTTTGTAATGGCTTCCAGCGGCGGCGACAAGCTGCCTGTAGATTGCCTTCGCGGCGGACGACATCAGCAAGCGAATGGACATGGAGCGATTCTACGATAAGAGATGGGCTTCGTCAACCTACTGGTAAGAGAGAGCGCACCTACCCCTGGTTGGCCAAGGAGAAAATTTTTCATGGGGGCGGGGCGAGCAGGGGGCACTCACTTCCGGCGCGGCGCGCGCCCCAAACCCCTGCGCGAAAACGCGCAGGTGCCAGGGCGGCAGAGAGGGCGTGATAATGCGTTATCAATATCGGCTGATAATGCGGTATCAATAAGCCCCCTACCCCTTGCCGCCGTCTTACTAATAAGGCCATACGCTCTGGAGAGATCCGTGGCTCCGGCCCTATGGCGTCTTACTCGTAAGCCTCCATCGCACATTCCGGGCCGACGTTCCCGGACGTCGTGACGTCCGCCGGTGAAGAGAGACTCCGAACGATCCGCTGAGCACCCGACTCACGGCCTACGAAATGATAAGGCATTCGCAATATCAGCCTCGCGCAAAGCACGCGGCGCGAGAGACCGGCTGAGTCCGGTGGAGGTGGGTGGAGGTTCAATTTTAAAACCTCCACCGCATAAGTCATTGATGGGCAAGGCCGGTGGAGGTTGTGGAGGGGGTGGAGCTTTTTTACCATTACCAAAGTAGGGCGAAATTTAGAGATGAAGGCCGAGCTTGATGCCCCAGCCTACCCGAAGCGCGGCGTCGAGGCTCGAAGCGTTGCCGGAATGCTGCCGGAATGTTGCCGGAATCCATACGTCTCTACCCGCTTTTTTGCGTATCCATCGTTACACATCTGTTCTTAACGCAATAAGCTTCCCTAGGGCTTCTACCAGGCAGGATTGCGTCTTTATATCTGGGAGCCGGCTGTGGGGATCGAACCCACGACCCGCAGTTTACAAAACTGCTGCTCTACCTCTGAGCTAAGCCGGCGCAGGGATGAATGGATCCTAGGTGAACGGCAAGGGGATGTCAAACGGCTGGGGGCGTTCCGGAGACCTCATGCGGATCGGGGAAATGCCGTAGCTACGAGGGTGATAACCCCCTACGGTGAGGGGCGTTAGAATTCCGCCCGGAGCTCTTGACTGCGGAGGAGAATATTGGCTAATAGTAGCAAAAATTGTAATCGCACACTTTCAAGGAAACGATGTAGAAGCCGGGACCGGAGCGGAAGACGGGGCAGAAAAAGGAGCCGAAAAGCAGTTCTTCGGCCGAACCCCCGGTGGCCTCGCCAAAGGAAGAATTCCCGGAAAAGATCGTGGTCCCGAAATGGCTTTCCTTCTTTCCGTTGCGTCGGCTTCACGAATAGGGGTGGCAGCTTCAGTCCGAGGCGGCACTCGCTGTTTTTGCGGGTGAAATGGCTTTCCTCTTTGCGGCAGACCGATTTTCCCTTGCGTCGAGTCCGGAATCGGGATTCGGATGAGCTATGGTCGATGCTTTGGTCCAGGACAAGACGGGACAGCGCCGCTTGCTTCGGCAGCGGCTCTCCGCTCATGGCGAGGCCGAGCGAATGGCTGCGGGCCGACGAGTGGCGGAGCAACTCGTTTTCCTCCCGGAATGGGAAGGCGCCAAATCGGTTGTCCTCTATGCCTCGCTGCCCGGAGAGCCGGATACCGATCTTCTTTTTTGGCGAGCGCGTAAGGAGGGCAAGCGGGTCTTCTATCCCTTTTTTCGCGGCGAGGATCGGAGTCTCGGGTTTGCCGAGGTCGAGACGTTGGAGTCGTTGCACGTGGGGCCTCTGCGGTTTCGGGAACCTTCGCCGGCGAAGAAGGAGCAGGTGCTGGAGGCGGATCTTATGCTGATCCCCGGGCTCGGATTCGACCAGCGCGGGATGCGGCTGGGGCGCGGATGCGGGTATTATGATCGGACTCTGGCCGAAATCAGCGCCGGCCTGCTTCGCGTCGGTCTCTTTTTTTCCTGGCAGGAGCTGCCGCGGGTAGCCGCCAAAGCGCACGACGAGCAGATGGACCTGTTGGTCACGGAGCGTGAGGTGATCCGGGTCCGAAGGAGATAGCAAGGAGGGGGGGGATGGGTTTTCTGGAAGGCCGGGTTGCGACCGTGACCGGCGGAAATAGTGGGATCGGAAGGGCGGTGGCGCTGGCGTTGGCCGCAGAGGGGACCGCCGTGGCGGTCGCCGCAAGGAGAACGGAGGCGTGTGAAGAGGTGGCGCGTCTCTGCCGGGAGCGGGGAGGAGAGGGGATCGCGATCCCGACCGACGTTCGGCGCGAAGAGGAGTGCGAGCGCTTGATCGAACGGACCGCTGCATGGCGCGGGAGGATCGACATCTTGGTGAACAGTGCGGGCGTCGGGCGCTTCGGCCCGATCGCCTCTCTTTCGACGGCCGATTTTCGCGAGATGGTTGATACGAACCTTTTCGGGACTTTCTGGTGCAGCCGCGCGGCTTTTCCCAGGATTGTGGATGCTGGGGGAGGCTTGATCTGCAATGTCTCCTCGCTCGCCGGAGTCGAGGCGTGGGAGGAGACCGGGGGCTACAGCGCCACGAAGTTCGGGATCGTCGGCCTCACCCGTGCTCTGGCCGACGAGGGGAGGAAAAGGGGGGTGAAGGCCGTGTCGATCTGCCCGGCGCTGGTCGCCACGCCGATGACGGGGGTGTCGGGAGCCGATTTTCTCCAGCCGGACGATATTGCGCAGACCGTGCTCTATCTGCTGCGCCTCTCGCCGGCGGCTTGGCCGGCGGAGATTCTGCTCAAGCGGCGTGGAGCAGAGTAGCCATGCGGGCCGGGCCCAAGAAAAGCGATCGTGTTTCCTCGGCGGGCACAGTAAGCTCCATCCGCATGGCAGTTTCGAAGTTGGGACCGGTGACGGAAGGGTCGGAGGCGGAGCAGAGCAGTATATTCCAGACCAACGCGCGGGTGGTGCTCGCTCTCAGCTTGGCGACGCTGGGTTTTTGGGTCGTCCGAGGCTTCCTGGTCTCCATGACCTGGGCGCTGGTCATTGCCATTGCTGCGTGGCCCCTCTACCAGTGGCTCCGGTCCCGCTCGCCTCACTGGATGCGGGCGGTCGTCTTGCCGCTCGTCTTTACCCTGATCACCGGCGTAGTTCTGATCGGACCCCTAACCTACGCAGCGTTCCGGCTAGGGGAGGAAGCACGGGTCGTGGCGCGCTGGGTGGCGACGATTCAGCAATCGGGATTGCCCGCCCCGGAGTGGATCAACCACATCCCGGTGGTGGGCACCTGGTTGTTCTCTAACTGGAATTCCTCTCTGGGAAGTCCTGATGCGGCAAAGACCTTGCTTGGTCAACTGGACCCGGCCTTCGTTTTCCGATGGACCCGGGCAGTGGGCGAGCTGATGTTGAGGCGCGCAGAGGTGCTTGCGTTCACCCTGCTCACCCTCTTTTTTCTCTTTCGTGACGGCGAAGCCTTGGGGAAACAGGTCTTCGGGTTCGCCCGCCGGCTTGTGGGGGAAATCGGGGTCGGATATGCCCGCGACTGCGTCTCGGCCATTCGCGCGACGGTGAACGGCCTAGTCCTGGTGAGCATCGGAGAAGGGATCTTGCTGGGAGTCGCCTATGCGGTCGTGGGGATTACCGATCCCGTCACCTTAGGGGGCTTGACCGGGATTTTGGCGATGGTTCCTTTCCTGGCGCCTCTGCTCTTTGGAGGAGTCAGCATCATGCTCTATACGCAGGGGAGCCTGCTGGCCGCCATCGGGCTTTTCCTCTTTGGCCTCCTGGTGCTCTTCGTCGCCGACCATTTCGTTCGGCCGGGGCTGATTGGAGGATCCGCCCATCTCCCCTTTTTCTGGGTGCTCGTGGGGATGTTGGGAGGGATCATGAGCTTCGGTCTCTTGGGGCTTTTCCTCGGGCCGACGGTGATGGCGGCCCTTTTGGCTGCCTGGTACGATTTTATCGGCCGGGCGCCGGAGGAGTAGGGACGCCCAGCAGGCGTTCCTCCCTCTCTTCGGCGAAAACAGGCTCCGCGTAAAAGGTATATCCGGTGGTCTCGACGATGCGGACCCGGAGGAGTTCCCCCCGCCAGCGCTCTTCAGCGCGAACGAGAACTAGGTGATTGCCGCGTGTCCTGCCCTGGAAGCGGTGGGGAGACTTCCGACTCTCCCCTTCGACGAGGATTTCCACTTCTTGGCGGAGGAGCTGCTTTGCTTTTCTCAGCGCGATCGCGTCTTGGAGGCCGAGGAGCTCATGGTTGCGGCGAAGCTTCTCTTCCTCGGGGATCGAGTCGGAGCGAGCGGCGGCGCTGGTTCCGGGACGGGGAGAGTAGCGGAAGATGTACGCCTGGTCGAATTGGACGGTCTCGACGAGGGAACGGGTCTGGGCAAAATCCGCTTCTTCCTCTCCTGGGAAGCCGACGATGAGGTCGGTCGTAAGGGTCGCCTCGGGCAGCGTGGCGCGAATCCGCTCGACGAGTTGGAGGAACCGGGAGCGGGAATAACCCCTCCCCATGGCCCGCAGAATCGTGTCGCTGCCCGACTGCGCTGGCAGGTGAACATGCTCACAGAGGGCCGGCAGGTCGCGGAGGGCAGCAATCAGGTCGTCGCGGAAGCCGATGGGGTGTGGCGAGGTAAAGCGAACGCGGGCGATGCCGGGGACGGAGCAGACTCTTTCGAGGAGCTGCACGAAGGGGGAGCGGCCGTCGCGGACTGAAAATTCGTGGCGGCCGTAGAGGTTGACGATTTGGCCAAGGAGCGTAACCTCGCGGACTCCTTGATCGGCGAGCTGGCGAACCTCTTCCACAATCTCTTCCATTGGGCGCGCGCGCTCGGCTCCTCGGGTGACCGGGACGATGCAGAAGGCGCAGCGCATGTTGCAGCCCTGCATGATTGAAACGAACGCAGAGGCCTTCCGGCGGGAGGGGAGATGGTCCCGAACTTGGTTTTGTGAACCCGGCTCGGCATCGACATCCAAGATCCGGAGTGATTCGGAAGGAGAGCCTGGGCCGGCGGCGGCGCGCGCGGCGCGAATCCGCTCGACCTGGATCATGGCCTTATGGAGCTTCTGGGTGCCCAGGACGAGATCGACCTCGGGGAAGTCGTTCAGGAGCTCGCCGCCCCGGCGTTGGGCCATGCAGCCGAGGAAACCCAAAACTACGCTCGGGTTCTCGCGCTTGCGGGCGCGCAAAGAGGTCATCTTGCCGCATGCCTTTTCCTCGGCCAAGTCGCGCACCGAACAGGTGTTTAACAGGATTACGTCCGCCTCTTCTTCCGAGCGGGCGATTCGGTAGCCTTGGGCGACAAAGCGATGGAGCACGGCTTCGGAATCCCGGACGTTCATCTGGCATCCGTAGGTTCTGAGAAAAATCGCGGGTGCTTCCGGGTTTCGCTGCCATCCGTCCTTCATAGAGTTCCTGCAAGGAAACCTGCGATTTGAATCGCGGGAGGAATTGCGGTTGCGCGGAACGCAACACGTGATGTAGTCTTTCCGACACGCAACGCGTTGTCACCAATCGCAACTGTGTTTACCAGACCGCATACCATGTGGTATGGTGTCCAAAGTATCGGATCGACGTGTTGACGGGACCGGTGGCCGAGGAAATGCGAGCGATGCTGGATTCGATTTGCGCGGAACGAGATTGGCCGATGATCTCCAAGGAGATTCAGCCGGACCACATCCATCTGTTTCTCAGCATTCCTCCCGCCATTGCCGTGGCCGACGCCGTCAAGGTGCTCAAGGGCGTTACGGCTCGCTTGCTGTTTCAACGGTTTCCAGCACTTAAGGAGCGGTTGTGGGATGGACATCTCTGGTCTCCATCCTATTACGTCGGCACCGCCGGCAATGTCAGCGCGGAAACCATCCGTCGCTACATCGAACGATCCGAACACGTCACCAAGAGGCGATAGGCCATGATGCGCACGGCGTCGATCAAGTTGTACGCGTCGCCAGAGCAGCGAGCGGCGCTTGCCGCGGCTGCAATCCGACTTTGCGAACGCCTGCCAGCGGCTTTCCGCCGTCGTTCGCGAGCATCGGGTCTGGAATCGGGTGGCATTGCATCAACGGACCTATTCGGATCTGCGTTCTTCGACTCCGCTGGGCAGCCAGATGTGCTGCCAATGCCATCTTTTCGGTTTGCAAGGCGTACAAGGCACTCAAGGTAACCGGACGGATTCCGAAAGACACGCCGGTTCCGGCAATCAGCTTCCAGCGCGCCCAGCGTCCACTTCGACACAAGCGCGCACCTACGCGCTCAAGAAGAATGCCGTCTCGCTTTATACCCTGGGCGGGACGCGTCATCGTTCCGATGCGTCTTGGGGAACCACCAGCGGCGCATCCTCTCCTCCGGCCGGCCGAAGGAGGGCGGAACTGGTCTTTCGCAAAGGCCAACTGGTATTTCCAATCTCGTCGTCGAATCCGACGACAAGGAGCCGATCGCATCCGGCCCGGTAATGGGAGTGGATGTCGGCGAAAACAATCTCGCCGGCACATAGTTTGGGAGGGATATTCGGCGGCGGTCGTCTGTGCGATCGTCGCGACCGCCATCTCGCCCTGCGTCGCCGTCTCCAGTCCAACGGCAGCCGAAGCGCAAAACAGAAGCTTCGGCAGGTCTCCGGCAAGGAGAGGCGGCACGTCACCC
>NZ_KB901875.1:1750165-1769216 GCF_000379365.1 Verrucomicrobium sp. 3C
GAAGAATGCCGTCTCGCTTTATACCCTGGGCGGACGCGTCATCGTTCCGATGCGTCTTGGGGAACACCAGCGGCGCATCCTCTCCTCCGGCCGGCCGAAGGAGGCGGAACTGGTGTTTCGGAAGGGGAACTGGTATTTCAATCTCGTCGTCGAATCCGACGACAAGGAGTCGATCGCATCCGGCCCGGTAATGGGAGTGGATGTCGGCGAAAACAATCTCGCGGCACATAGTTTGGGAGGGATATTCGGCGGCGGTCGTCTGTGCGATCGTCGCGACCGCCATCTCGCCCTGCGTCGCCGTCTCCAGTCCAACGGCAGCCGAAGCGCAAAACAGAAGCTTCGGCAGGTCTCCGGCAAGGAGNGGCGGCACGTCACNCATGTGAACCACGAGACGAGCAAGGCCATCGTGCGGGAGGCGCTCGAGGCCGGAGTTGCCAAGATCATGATGGAGGACCTGACGCATATCCGAGACCGGATCAAGGCTGGCAAGCGCATGCGAGGAAGATTGCATCGCTGGACCTTCCGGCAGCTCCAACGCTTTGTCGAGTACAAGGCGAAATCGGCCGGCATCGCGGTCGAATACGTCGATCCGGCCTACACGAGCCAAACCTGCTCGTCTTGTAAACAATTGGGCAGACGCACGAAGCATCGTTTCGCGTGTCCTCACTGTGGTCTCCGGGCGCATAGCGACTTGAACGCAAGTCGGAACCTTGCCCGGATTGGCGGAACGATGGTTCCGCCAAGGGCGGCCGTAAGCACGCCTAATGTTGGAGGTGCGGATGTTGGCAACCATGTCTGCGCTTCACGATAAAGCCTGCGACTTCAGTCGCGGGTTGTTTACCGCTTCTGTCTCCCTCGGAGCAGTCGGCCTTTCCTCCTCGATTGCCAACCCGCGCCCGCGAGCATACAAGGAATACGCGAAGGTGTCGCGTCAAGTGATCGTTGTCGAGGCTCGCCATTATCGGACGGGAGAAGCTCTGGCTGTTGAGATAGAGCCGCCATTCTACCAGCGGATCGCGCCGGCGCGCCACGACCTCAGGGGTCTCCCTTGGATGGCCCCGGGGCTGGTTGACATTCAGGTCAACGGGTTTAGTGGGGTGGATCTCAACGGAAGCCCGATCGGTCGAAGCGAGTGGAAGCGGCTTTGCCAGAGTCTCCTTGCCGAAGGCTGCACGCACTTTTTGGCGACTGTGATCACCCGTCCGGAGGATTCCTACCGGGAACTCCTTCCTGCCTTGCGGGAGCATTGGGCGGAGGAGCCGATCAACGGCTTGGGCTTTCATCTGGAAGGGCCGTTCCTGCGACCCGAAGAGGGGTATGTCGGCGTTCATGATCCGAAGTGGATGATGCCGGCCGATCCAGCATGGCTTTCCTGGGCGCAGAAGGCCTGCGGCGGTGGCTGCAGGATGATTACCGTGGCCCCGGAGGCTTCCGAGGAAGGGCTCGATCTGGTCCGCGCGGCCGTGGGCGAGGGAATCCGGGTGGCGATCGGCCATTCGGGGGCCATGGGGGCCGCGCTGGCGCAGGCGATCGAAGCGGGGGCTTCCCTTTGGACTCACCTCGGTAACGGGCTGCCCCATCTGCTTCCGAAGTGGGAAAACCCGCTCGTTCATGCCCTCGGGTCGAATTTGCCCTACGCCAGCGTGATTGCCGACGGCATTCATCTGCCGCCGCACGCGCTTCGGGCGGTGGCGCAAGCCTTGGGGGACCGGCTCATCCTGATCACCGACGCCATTGCCGCGGCGGGGATGGGGCAAGGATCCTATCGGCTGGGGGATCGAAGGGTCGATGTGGACGAAGAGGGAAGAGCCGTCGATGTGGCTTCCGGCAGGCTGGCGGGCTCGACCTTGACTCCGTTCGCCGCAGTCTTTCGAGCAGCGGCGCTGCTCGAAAGACCATGGGCGGAATGTTGGGACGCATTCTCGGTGCGGCCCGCCGGCTGGCTCTCGCTCCGCCACGGCTTGGAGGAGGGGGCGGAAGCGAGCTTCTGCTTGTTGGCGGACGAGCCGGAGCCGCGCCTTTTGGCGACCTTCCTCCGAGGAGAACGACGATTTTGGAGCGAGGATCAGGAATGACGAGTCAAGCGGAGAGGCAGAGCCTTGCGGAAAAGACCGGCCTTTTGCCGGAGGAAATCTTGCGGATCGAGGAAGCTCTTGGGCGACCGCCGAATGAGACGGAGCTCGCTCTCTTTTCGGTCCTCTGGAGCGAGCACTGCTGCTACAAGAACTCGAAACGGGAGCTCCGGAAGTTTCCGACGCAAGGGCCTGGGGTTCTCGTCCAGGCCGGAGAGGAAAATGCGGGAGCTCTCGACATCGGCGACGGCTGGGCAGTGGTCTTCAAGATCGAGTCCCATAATCATCCGAGTGCGGTGGAGCCGTTTCAAGGGGCGGCCACGGGGGTGGGCGGGATCCTTCGGGATATCTACACGATGGGAGCCCGGCCGCTCTGTTTCTTGGACTCTTTGCGGCTGGGAGAGATCCGCGGGGAGGACCCAGGCGTGCGGAACAACCGGCGCCTTTTACGAGGCATTGTCGGCGGGATTGCCCATTACGGGAATTGCGTGGGGATTCCGACCGTCGGCGGAGAGCTGACGTTTGACCCGTCCTACGATGGCAATCCCCTGGTCAACGTCTTTTGCGCGGGAGTCGTTCGCCACGATCGGATTCAGAAGGGGGCGGCCGCCGGAGTGGGAAATCCGGTCTTCGTGGCGGGTTCACGGACGGGCAGGGATGGGCTCAAAGGGGCGGCCTTCGCTTCGCGGCTGCTCGGCTCCGACTCGCGGGAGGATCGGCCGGCGGTCCAGGTCGGCGATCCCTTTATGGGCAAGATCCTGATGGAAGCCTGCCTGGAGCTTTTTGAGCGAAAGGGCGTAGTGGTCGGGGTGCAGGACATGGGAGCGGCCGGAATCGGCTGCTCGACGAGCGAAACAGCGGCGCGGGGGAACGTGGGGATGGAGATCGATCTGGACCGAGTAGCGCTTCGGGAACCAGGGTTGCATGCGGCGGACATCCTTCTCTCGGAGTCGCAGGAGAGGATGCTTCTGATTCTTCAACAAGGGAGAGAACGAGAGGCGGAAGAAGTCTTCGCCAAGTGGGGCGTGCCCCTGCAGCAGATTGGAAAGGTGAGCAGCGACGGCCTGCTCCGTTGCCGGATCGGAGGGAAGGCCGTCGTGGAGCTGCCAGCGCGGCTCTTGACGGAGGACGCTCCGGTCTACGAACGGGAGGCAAAGACGTCGTTGTCTTCTTCGGAAGCGATCCTCGTCGAGCGGCCTCTTGGCTTGACGGAGTGCAGGTCGTCCTGGATGGCGATCGCGGGACTTCCCTCCCTGGCCTCCAAGGAATGGGTCTGGCAGCAGTATGATTGGATGGTCGGGATTGGCACAACCATGGGGCCGGAGCGCGCGGATGCGGCGGTTCTCCGCGTTCGTCTGGAGGGTAAGACCAAGTATCTGGCCTTCACCGTCGACGGCAACTCCCGCTATGCGGCGCTCGACCCCTACCGCGGAGGAGAGGCCGCGGTCGCCGAGGCGGTTCGGAATCTGGCGGTAAGCGGAGCGCGCCCGTTGGGAGTCACCGACAATCTCAATTTTGGGGATCCGTATCGGCCGGAAGCTTTTGGACAACTGCGAGGAGCGGTCGAAGGGATCGCGGAGGCATGTCGGGCATTCGGCCTTCCCGTGACGGGAGGAAACGTGAGCCTCTACAATGAATCGCCGATCGGCGCGATTCTGCCTTCCCCGGTGGTTGCGGCAGTCGGTCAAATTGAGCGGAAGGAAGAGATCATTCCCATGGGATTTCAAAGGGAGGGAGATCGTCTGCTGCTCCTCGGGGGGTGGGGAAAGGGGCTTTCTGGTTCGATCTATGCTTGGGAAGTTCTCGGTAGGCGGCAGGGACCGGCACCCATGGTCGATTTGCCACAGGAACAAGGGCTCTGTTCGGTGCTTCGAGCGCTCGCCGCTCGGGGAGTCGTCCATAGCGCTCACGATCTCTCGGACGGAGGATTGGCCATTGCGCTCTTGGAATCGTCTCTGACTGGGACCGGCTGCCTGGGTGCCGAAGTCTCCCTCCCGGCGTCGCCGACCGCAGAGGAGCTTCTGTTCGGAGAGAGCCAGGGAAGGCTGCTCATTACTGTGGCTGAGGAGGAGAAGAAGGCGGTGGAAGAGGAGTGCGCGCGGCGAGAGATCGAGGTGCAATCGATCGGATGGGTCACGGGCTCTTGGCTGAGGCTCGAACAGGGTCAGGATCGACTGGAGATCGAGCTGGCAGAACTGGGACGCATTTGGAAAGGAGCGCTCACGGAGCTCATGGCGGCCACGCCCAAGTTGGATTAGCACCGATGCGGTGAGATTTATTCGGCGACGTCGTCCGCCGCCGGTTGGTCTGCGGGGGGAGGGGTTGCCAACAGCTAAATAATATATGGACACATAGGGAATTTCATGGAAGTATGTTCGAGTGAAGTTGAGTGTCTGGGCCAAGCGGCAGGGCGTTTGCCCGTCCCGGTCGAGCAGTTGCCGACCGGAACGCTGATCGTTCATGCGGAGTCCTCACAACCCAATGGGGTCGCCCTCTACGCGCGGGTATCCAGCACCGATCAAAAAGCGGATCTGGACCGGCAATTGGCTTGGGTTCTCCGAGTTCGCTCTGAGCAAACGGTTGCCGATCGTCAAGGCCGTCAAGGAGGTCGGCTCCGGACTGAACGGCCATCGGAAAGGCATGATTGGGCTGCTCCGTGATCCGAAGGTCGGCGTCATCCTGGTCGAGCATCGCGACCGGCTGATGCGCTTTGGCTTCGAGTACCTTGATGCGGCATTGGCTGCGCAGAGCCGATCGGTCCTGGTGGTGGATCCGGACGAGAGGACCGACGATATCGTGCGCGACTTGCACGAAGTTATCGTTTCTATGTGTGCCAGGCTTTACGGGAAGAGGTCCGCCCAGAACCGCGCCAAGAAGGCGCTCGAAGCGATCCATGAGTAAGCTTCCTGTTTTCACCTACCAGACCCGTTTGACGCTGAACCCGAGCAGGCTTCGTGTCTCGACGCCTATGCGGCGCTCCACGGGCTGGCGCAGCGGACTCTCTTCGCCAAGATGCGGGCTGGCGTTCCCCGGAACGAGCTCAAGCGGTCGTTCCTGCTCCGGTTCGGCCTCACCGCCCGGCAGTTCAACGCCATCCGGATCGAGCTCGAAGGCAAGATCGCCTCAATCCAGGAGAGGCGGCCCGAGTGGATTGAGGAGACCAAAGGGCGGATCAAGAGAGCAGAAGAGGCGATCGGCCGGCTTGAGGAAAAGAAGCCGGGCTCGAGCCTGCTGCACCAGAAAAAGCGGCGGCTTGCCATCCTACGGACGAAGCTCGAGACGCTCCTTGCCGATCAGGAGTCCGGCCAGGTCCGGCTCTGCTTCGGTTCCCGCCGCCTCTTCCGCAAGCAGTTTGCCCTGGAAGAGAGCGGATACGTTGATCATGCCGCTTGGAAGAAGGATTGGCAGACGGAGCGGAGCAGCCAGTTCTTGGTGCTCGGATCGAAGGACGAGACGGCGGGCAACCAGTCCTGCCAAGCAGTAGCCGAACCGGACGGCAGCCTGCGGCTGCGGTTGCGACTGCCGGACGGATTGGGAGGCCCGAGCAAACACCTGGTGCTGGAGGGCGTGCGCTTCGCCTACGGACAGGAAGCGATTCTCCAGGCGCTCTCCGCCAGCCGGCTCGTGACCGCGCAAACCAAGACAGGGAAACTCGTCCGCAAGCGGGAGGGATCCGCGGTGAGCTACCGCTTCGTGCGGGACCGATCGGGGTGGCGGGTGTTTGTGAGCGTCGAGGCGCAACCTGTTGCCCTGGTGACACGCCGCCTTGCCGGAGCGGTCGGCCTCGACATCAACGAGGACCATCTGGCGGTAGCCGAAACGGAGCGCTTCGGCAACCTGGTGAGGATTCGCCGGCTTGGATTGAATCTCTATGGCAAGAGCGAGGAGCAGGCGAAAGCGATCATCGGCAATGCGTGCCGGGAGATCGTCCGGGCCTGCACCGAATCGGGCAAGCCGCTCGTGATCGAGCGATTGGATCTTTGCAAGAGGAAGGTCGAGCTTGAGTCGGTCGATCCCGTTCGGGCTCGCTCGCTCTCTTCCTTCTCCTACGCCAAGGCGATCTCCATGCTCAAGGCGGCTTCTTTTCGTGCCGGAGTTGAAGTGATCGAAGTCAACCCGGCCTACACTTCCGTGATCGGCGCGGTGAACCACGCTCGCCGTCATGGTATCGGTTCTCACCAGGGCGCGGCCTATGCCGTCGCCCGGAGAGGATTGGGTCTATCCGAGCGCCCGTCCGTGCGGGAGGCAATCGACTGTCTCCCGCGCCTCTGTCCCCGAAAGCGCGGGCATTGGGCGCTACCCGGGCTTTGCCGGCGGAACCCCGGCACGCGAACCGTCGGCAGCACTGTTCGGCCGGCGTCCTGGACGATCTACCCTGGTAGAGGAATGATTGTCTATGGTTTTAGGAACGGCGGGAGCCAGGTAATCAAGAAAGGATGTGATCACGGCACGAAGGCGGTGCCGATGGACGATCTGGTCGATCAAGCCTTTCTCGTAGAGGAACTCCGCAGTCTGAAAGCCGTTGGGAAGCTCTTGGTGCGTGGTTTCCCGGATGACCCGGGCTCCCGCAAAACCGATCATGGCCTTGGGTTCGGCGAGAATGATGTCTCCCAGGGAAGCGAAGCTTGCCGTCACTCCCGCCATCGTCGGGTTGGTCAGAATCGATAGAAAGGGCATTCCGGCTCGCTTGAGCCGGACTAGGGCGGCGCTCGTCTTGGCCAATTGCAGGAGGCTGAGCATCCCCTCGTACATGCGGGCGCCCCCCGAAGCCGAGACGATCAAGACCGGCTGGCGCGCTCTGGTGCCTCGCTCGATCGCCCGGGTGATCTTTTCCCCTACGACCGAACCCATGCTCCCGCCGAGGAATTGAAAATCCATGACCGCAAGGGAAACGGCTTTTTGATGGATTCGTCCCGTTCCGCAGATGACCGCATCGCAAAGGCCGGTCTTCTGCTGATAATGAGCGAGTCGGTCCTCGTAGCTCTTGGCGCCATGAAAATGAAGGGTGTCGACCGAAGAGAGGGAGGAGTCGGTCTCTCGGAAGCTGTCGGGATCGACCAGGAGAGCAATCCGTTCGCGAGCGGGAAGCGGAAAGTGGTGCTGGCAGTACTGGCAGACCCGTTGACTCTGAGCGAGTTCCTTGGCGTAGAGCATATGCTCACAGACCGGACATTTCACCCAAAGCCCTCCGGGAATGTTTCGCTTTGGGCCGGAGGGGATGCGGGGTGCTGGATGGCGATCGTGGCTCTTGTTCATGAGAGAGGATGGGTTCAGCTAGGATCGCGCGACCGCCAGAACGCACACCGTCCCAGCCCCCAGCTCCCAGAGCCGGGCCGCACACTCCCGCGCTGTTGTTCCGGTCGTGATTACGTCGTCCACTAATAGCAGGTTTTTGCCGACAAGGTCAAAATGCGTTTGCGGGCGGAAGGCTTCGACGAGATTTCTCGCTCGCTCTGGACTGGGCAGGCCCGCTTGGGGTGGGGTTGGGCGGACTCGGAAGAGGGCTTTTCTGACTGGAATGCCTTGCCTCATGCCCAGGAAGCGGGCGATCTCCTCCGCCTGATTGAAGCCACGGGAGCGCTCTCGAACCGGGGTGGAGCGGAACCGGGACCAGGGCGTCCCAAGCAAAGGTCGCGGCATACGTGCGGAATCCGACCTCGAGCCGTTCGGCCAGCCACGGAATCCGATCCACTTGCTTGCCGTACTTGAGCTCTAGGACCGCTTGCTTTACCGCGCCGGAGTAGCGGTAGGGTGCACGTGCCCAGAAGAAGCGGGGAGGGTTCTCCTGGCAGCGCGGGCAGAGGGAAAATGCCGGCGCAGAGCACCGGGCGCAAAAGGGAGGGCGGTGCTCTCGGAGGGTCCCCTCCTCCGCGCGGGGCGGAAAGAGAAGATCGAGCAGATCGCCCGCTAGGCGGCTCGCCCACGCCGCTGCCACCCAAAGCCGGTCCATAGCAAGATTCCCAAAAAGGCAATCACCAAGGGGCTCCACCAGCCGAGAGGAGATCCACCGGACTGGGCCTCCAGGCCGTAGAGAATGGCGACCCAGAGAGCATGGATCCCGATGGGCAGCCAAAGGGAGCCCGTCACCTGGTAGGCCGCAGCGAGAGCTGCTCCGGCCGAAAAGAGGAGAAGTCCCCGAGGGTCCAACCAGGCAAACGAGAGGATGGGCGCCAAATGGGCCGAAAGGAGATTCCAGCCCGTGAAGAGGGTGAGCGGGCCTTCCGCCGCTGTCGGGCCGGCTCGCAAATAATGGGCGAGGCAAAAAAGGAGCGCGCTTGCGAGGAGGCCGAGGAAGGGACCGAGACCACGCCGGAGGGTGGTGAAGAAGATCCCGCGGAAGAGGAGCTCCTCGGAGAGGGCGATGAGCATGCCTCGGCCGATCCAGAGCGCGAAAGACGCGGGTTCCAGGTGAATGCCGACCTGGTGGCCAGGTCGAGCGGAGAGAGCGAGCGGCAGGAGGCAGAGAAGGCCAGAAACCAATCCCAGCAGGCATCCCAAAAGTAACGGGCGAAGAACGGGCCGGGAAAAGCCGATGTCGGGCCAAGAGCGGATGCCCATCTTTTTTCGGAAGGTCAGCAGGAGGAGGAGAGCCGAGATCTCGAGGACGCGGCGAAAATATCGCTCGGGTGGGGCGGGATAAAGACGGTGCAGGAGTGCATGAATCGCCGGACTCAGCAGGGTGGCGGCCAAGAAGATCGAGAGAAGGTAGGCGAGGAAGGCGAGGAGCGGAGACGGGGATCGCTCAGTCGAAGGCATGGACGGCTCCGAGCATTCGGGGAAGGAGGTCCTCCCGCAAGCAGAATGAGGGACATCCGAGTGCTAGCAGTCATTTCTCGTGCGCCGTGAAAAGGGTGCATCGCCCAGTGGGGAGGGAGTGATCTCCACCCGGCAACTATTGCTCCAGCCGGAAGCACTCGGAGCGGCTACTGGTGGTAACGCCAGCGGTCGAAGCCTCTGGGGGAAAAGGCCCGGGAAGCGGGTCAGCGAGCAAGCAGGCCCTAAGGCAAGTGAACGCTGAACAAAGCCTCGAAACGGGCAATGCGGACGCCGAGCTCGTGAGAGAGAAGCGAAGGCCGTTGTCTCCCTGGGAAGGAGAGCAATACGTGCACTGGGGAGAGCCGCCGGGGTATTGGGCGAGGGCATGCGTGCAAAGGACGATGCATCAACACGGGAGGCCCATCTGGCCGGGAGTTCGGGTTAGCCCCGAGCGGACCGACCGCTGCCCTGCGAGGGGCCGAAGCGGGGCCGGGTGGGAGTCGGATAGGCCCGAGGTACCGGAGAACTCGGAGAAAGTTCGAGGGAGGGAAGGGGCCTTAGTTCAAGGGAAACGTACGAAGGAGAGAGAGCACGGAGATTGGCGGCACGCCTACAACCTCCCTTGCGGGTTCAGAGGCTCCAGAGGACGTTGCAGGAGAAAGCGAAGGCAAGTTCGACCTCATCCCCCTCGGGAGATGTACGCGGAGCTTACCGTGGGCATAATCCTGCACCAACCTTGTCCGGAAGCCGAATGCGGGAAATCCGCCTGTTCGGTTTGATGAGCGGGGAGTGGAAACGGCCGATAGGGAGAGATACTCAGGCACTGTCATACCGAAAGGGGCAGCTCCCGCTATGGCTCTCCTACGTCGCACCGCGCCACTCCTCGACTCCACACAAGCTTTCTCCTGCGGCTTGCGAAATGGGCTCGTCTGCTTCTCTCTCGCTTGGTTTTCCATCCTTGCGGTCTGTCTTCCTACAGCTCCGGTGGAAAACCGGCGCCGCGCCTCGCATCCAATGGCATTTGCGGCGCCTGGGCTACGAACTTTGTGAGAAATGGCGGCTCGTGGAAGGGAATTGGCCACCGTTTTGATTTTTTTCTGATGCGTCAGCCGCCCCTTTCCTCCTATGCTTCAGGGGCAGGTGACGACGACACCACTAGAGTTCGAGAAGCCGATCTGGGAGATGGAGCGTTCTCTGGAAAGCCTCAAGGCGCGAGCCAAGCAGAATCCGGTCGGCTTGAAGGAAGAGATTGCGACCTTGGAAAGACGGCTGGGCGAGGCGCGGCGCTCGCTCTACGCAAGCTTGACCGCTTGGCAGCGCGTCCAGATTGCGCGCCATCCGCAAAGACCTTACACACTCGACTTTTTGGAGCGGTTGGCTCAGGGCTTCCTGGAGTTGGGAGGCGACCGGGCATACGGCAACGATCCCGCGATGGTTGCCGGCTTGGCCACTTTCGGTGGACGAAGAACGGCTTTTATCGGGCAACAAAAGGGGCGGAACCTGAAAGAGAATCTGCGGCGAAACTTTGGCTGCCCGCATCCGGAAGGTTATCGCAAGGCGCTTCGCGTGATGCGGCTGGCGGCGACATTTGGGCTCCCCGTCGTGGCTTTCATCGACACGCCTGGAGCCTATCCGGGCGTTGGGGCGGAAGAGCGCCACATTGGACAGGCGATTGCCGAGAATTTGGCGGAGATGTCGCAGTTGCCCGTGCCGATCCTGGCGGTAGTCCTGGCGGAAGGAGGAAGCGGGGGCGCCCTCGGCATCGGGGTAGCGGACCGAATCCTCATGTTGGAAAATGCCTATTACTCCGTCATTTCTCCCGAAGGGTGCGCGGCGATCCTTTGGGAGAGCCGTTCCCATGCTCCGCAGGCGGCCGAAGCCTTGCGGCTGACAGCCCAGGAACTCCACCAGATGGGGCTGATCGATCGGATCGTCCCGGAGCCGGAAGGTGGGAGCCATCGGGATTGGGACCTAGCGGCACAGTTGCTGGAGAAGGCGCTGATCGGCACGCTCGACGAGATCTGCGGTCGAAACAGAGAGGATCTGCTCTTGGAGCGGTACGAGAAGCTGCGTCGGTACGGTGTCTGGAAAGAAGGGAACGAATCCTTTTAACCGGCAACCCTTTTCGCCGCTGTGGCGGCGAAAAGGGTTGCGGGGAATGTCATCCCGGCTTCTTCTCAGGGGGACATATGCGTTTTGCCATCGTGGCGAGCAGCTATCACAAGGAGTATTGCGACGCCTTGGTTTCGGAGGCGGAAGAGGAGTTGCAGGGGCATGAGCGTACGCTCTGCCGGGTCCCGGGAAGCTTCGAGATTCCGTTGCAGGTCAAGCGGCTCGCACATACGGGACAGTATGATGCGATCCTGGCCTTCGGCGTGGTCTGGCAGGGAGAAACCGCTCACGCGCAGGAGATCTTGCGCGCGGTAACCGATGCGCTCATGAGGATCGCTCTGGAGGAAGATGTCCCGGTGATCCACGAGGTGCTCTCGGTCAAGACCGAAGCCGAGGCTTCGGAGAGAACCCGGGGAGAGCTCTCCCGAGGGAAGGAAGGAGCACGGGCTGCGCTTGCCATGGCCAAGCTCATTGCCGGGGGTTGAGCAGCCGGAGGAGGAGCAACGCGAGAGAGCATTGGGGGAGCTTGGGATGGAGGGGAAAAAGGGAAACATGTCGCCGAGGAGGATGGCCCGGGTGCGAGCGGTGCAATTTCTCTATCAGTGGGGACTGCGTCGGGAGCCGCCCTCGCGCAAAAGCCTGGAAGACTTTTGGGCGCTGAGTCCGGCCGGCGGCTCCGCTTGCCGGTTCGCCGAGGAGTTGATCTTGGGAACGATTGAGCATGTCGCTTCCCTCGATGAGCGCATCGAGCATTACCTGGAGAATTGGCAGATCGAGCGATTGGCCGCAGTCGATCGGAGCATTCTGCGTGTGGCTCTCTACGAGCTTTTCTATCGCGTGGAGATTCCCCCGGTCGTCTCCGTCAATGAAGCGGTGGAGGTGGCGAAGAAGCTGAGCAGCGAGGAATCGGGAAGGTTTGTCAACGGGGTGCTCGACCGGGCGCTGCACGACGTGAACCGGCCGCTTCGGGCGGTTTCGGGTGCAGCAGGGGAAGAAGTAGCATGAAGGGTTTTTGGCGGAAGCTGGGCAGAAGGTTTGCCCCGGAGGAAGAGGAGAAGATCGACTGGGAGGCCCTGATGCTCGAGGCCGATTTGGGATTGGTGCTAACCGAGAGGTTGACCGAGCTATTGCGCGATGAGGGGCTGCTCCGAAAGCCGAAGGAAGCCGAAGAGCGGATCCGTCAGGAGCTGCGAAAGATTCTTGCGATGGAGGCTCCAAAGGTTGCAAATCTGGAAAGACCTGAAGTCATCCTGCTCGTAGGGGTCAATGGCGGAGGAAAGACGACGACGGCGGCAAAGCTGGCCTTTCTCTACGGGAAGGAAGGGAAGCGGGTCGTTCTGGCCGCGGCGGATACGTTTCGCGCGGCAGCGGTCGAGCAGCTCGAGACGTGGGCTCGGCGCATCGGCTCGGGCTTCGTGGCCGGGAGCTCCGGAGCAGATCCGGCGAGCGTGGCCTTTCGGGCGCATCTGCAGGCCGAGGAGGAGAAGGCGCAACTGCTCATCGTCGATACGGCGGGCCGCCTCGCGACCAAGCACAATTTGATGCTAGAGGCGGCGAAGATCCGGCGCACGCTGGCGAAGAGGGATCCTCAGGCTCCCCATCACGTCTGGCTCGTGGTAGACGGCACGGTGGGGACCAATGCCCTCTCGCAGGCGGGGGAGTTTCATCGGGCGGTCGGGCTTTCCGGGCTCGTCGTGACCAAGCTCGATGGCTCTGCCAAGGGTGGGATGATCGCTGCAGTCATGGAAGAACTGAACATTCCCACTCTCTTTGTTGGTACGGGGGAAAAGATCGAGGATCTTCAGAGATTCGATGCCGAGTGGTATATCGAAGAGTTTTTCGGAGGCTGACATCCGCTGGATGCGCAGAGCCTTGATGCTGGCCCGCAAGGGGCTGGGCACGTCGAGTCCCAATCCGCCGGTGGGCGCCGTCCTGGTCCGCGGCGAGAAAGTTCTGGGCGAAGGATTTCACCGGCGCGCCGGGTTGCCTCACGCGGAAGTCGAAGCGATCGAGGATGTCCACCGGAAGGGCAATACCCCGGAAGGCGCTACCCTTTACGTAACGCTCGAGCCCTGTTGCACCAGAGGGCGCACACCGCCCTGTGTCGATCGGATCCTCCGGGAGGGGATCACCCGGGTCATCGTGGCAATGGTCGATCCGAATCCTCTTCACCAAGGGAGGGGTCTTGCCAGGCTCGCGGGCGGGGGAATCGAGGTCCGATTGGGCCCGCTCGAAGAGGAGGCACGGGAGCTGAACCGGCCGTTCATCCGCTGGATTACCAGCGGCAGGCCCTGGGTCGTGCAGAAGAGTGCGACCTCCTTGGACGGGCGAATCGGTACGCGAGCCGGTGATGACCGATGGCTGAGCGGGACCGCTTCGCGACGGATGGCTCATCGGCTCCGTTGGGAGGCGGACGCAATCCTCGTCGGCGCGGAAACCGCGCGCAAGGATGATCCGGCGCTGACCGTCCGCTTGCCCGGCAGGAAAGGCAAGCAGCAGCCTTGGCGAGTCATTGTCAGCCGATCCGGACGGTTGCCGGACCAGCTTCGCCTCTTTACCGACTCCGTTCGGGAACGAACCCTGGTTTTCCGGAACTTTCCGTTGCCGATGGTCTTCGAAGAGCTTGGCCGGCGGGAGGTCTTGCGGGTCTTGGCCGAGGGAGGCGGAAAGCTTGCGGGAAGTCTTTTGGCTGAAGGACTCATCGATGAGATCGCTCTCTTCCTCTGCCCGATGATTCTCGGGGAGGGGCCGTTATCGGTTGATTCGCCTCACCGGCTTCTGGGCACGCATTTCCGGTTGAAGGAGTGCAAGCGGTTGGGCGACGATCTTTTTATTCGAGGAATCCGGAAGGAATCAGCGGGAACGGACAAGGCTGAGGGATTGGGAGGAGCGTGGAGAAGCAGCTGAGAGCGGAGGGCCGCGAGTCGGCGATCGGCACCCTTCTCCTTTCGGAAGAAGCCATTCGTCGGCGGGTCGAGGCGATCGGGGCCGAAATTCGAACCGCCTACTCCTCGGTCCCGTTTACCCTGGTTGGCCTTCTCAACGGAAGCCTTCTCTTCACGGCCGATCTCTTGCGGGAGCTTTCGCCGGAGACGGAGGTCGTGTTTTGGCGGGTGAAGAGTTACCGAGGAATCCTTTCGACGGGCAGCCCGGAGGGGTTGGAGGCGGAAGGAGGGGAGTTTGCCGGCCGCCGGGTGCTCGTGTTGGACGACATCCTCGATAGCGGTTGCACCTTGCAGGCCGTGGAGAAGCGGCTCCGCGCCCTGGGAGCCTCTGCGGTGGACCATTGTGTCCTCCTGGCAAAGCAGAGATTGCGCCCTCCCGGGTCTCCGGTTCCCCGTTGGGTCGGCTTCGAGATTCCCGATCGGTTCGTCGTCGGCTATGGACTCGATTACAACGGGCGCTATCGTGGCTTACGCTCGATCCGGCTGCTCGCGGAAGAGACGATTTTTCCTGGGGGCGCGGAAAGCGCGGGGTAGGGCATCCTTCCAGTGAGCTGGGATGCGGGCGGGCGGTCTGTCAAAGTTTATGGCCAGGCGTAGTGCGGTATAGTATGCGTTTCTCCAGGGAGAGACCAGGATAGGAAATGAGCCTCAAGTTTTGCCGACTCTGGTTGCAGAACTGGAAGAACTTCCTCCAAGTAGAGGTCGATATCGGAGATCGGCTCTTTCTGGTCGGCCCGAACGCTTCGGGGAAGTCGAATTCTCTCGACGCTTTTCGCTTTCTTCGGGATCTCGCACTGCCCGGAGGCGGCTTTCGAGAAGCCATTGCCCGACGCGGGGGCGTGAGCTCGATTCGCTGCTTGGCCGCTCGCCGTTATCCGGACGTCGAAATCCGCGCATCTCTGCAGGCCACCGACGGAGATCGCTGGGAATACCAGCTTGCCTTCAACCAGGACAAGCAGCGCCGTCCCGCCGTGAAGAAAGAAAGGGTTGAGCACAACGGAGAAGTGGTGCTCGACCGGCCCAACGACGAGGACAAAAAGGATTCCGAGCGCCTGACGCAAACCTATCTCGAGCAGGTCAACGTCAACCAGCCGTTCCGGGACATTGCCTTTTTTTGCTTCGATCCGCTACTTGCATATCGTCCCGCAGCTCGTGCGGGAGCCCGACCGCTCGGTGGGGAGGACGAACGACCCGTTCGGAGGCGATTTTCTCGAGCAGATCGCCAAGACTCAGGAACGGACCCGCAATTCTCGGCTGGGGAGGATCCGGAAAGCTCTTTCGGGCGCGGTTCCTCAACTCGTCGAGATCAAGATGGAGCGGGATGCAAAAGGGACGCCGCACCTTCACGGCCAGTATGAGCACTGGAGACCGCAGGGGGCTTGGCAAGAGGAGAACCAGTTTTCCGACGGGACCTTGAGGTTGATGGGGCTTCTATGGGCCATCCTCGAAAAAGGGGGACCCCTGCTGCTGGAGGAGCCCGAGCTTTCCCTTCATCCGGGGATTGTTCGAGTTTTGCCTCAAATGCTCGCTCGAGTGCAGCGACAGACCGGGCGGCAGATCTTCCTGAGCACCCATTCCCAAGACTTGTTTACGGACGAAGGCATAGGATTGGACGAAGTGCTCCTACTTCGGCCCTCCGCCGAGGGCACCGAGGTAAAGCCGGCGGCCGAATTTCCGGAGATCAAAGCGCTGCTCCAAGGCGGAAGCAACCTCGCCGAAGCGATTCTTCCGAAGACGGGGCCAACCGAGCCGGAACAACTGTTCTTGGCGCTCGATCCTTGACGATGTCCGTCGGGAGCACCATCTGCGCTACGGTCGATGGCTCTGTCGATGAGGCCGTCGCGAAAAAGCTGATCGCGCACGTTGGAGCAAGCCCCGGCGAGATTCACATCACAAATGGGAAGACAAATGTCCGAAAGGGGCTCGACGGCTACGTCGCGGCCGCGCGTTACAAGCCTTGGATGGTTCTGATTGATCTCGACCAAGATGCCGATTGCGCTCCGTTGTTACGGAAGGATTGGCTTCCCGCGCGCTGCCATTTCTCACAAATGTCGCATCCGAGGCGCCGCAAATGGGCTTGTCTGCGAGGCGCGGCGCCGGTTTTCCACCGGCGCTGTATGAGGACATACTGCAAGGATGGAAAACCAAGCGAGAGCGAAGCAGACAAGCCCACTTTGCAAGCCGCAGGAGAAAGCTTGGGAGAAATGGCGGCTAAGCCCCGGTTCTGCTTTTGCGTGGCCGTGCGGGTCGTAGAAGCCTGGCTGCTTGCCGATGCGATCCATATCTCCCGCTACTTGGAAATCGATAAGACTAGAATCCCGTCGAATCCGGAAGAACTGCCCGACCCGAAGGCAGCGGTGGTGGAGCTTGCCAGCGGTTCGAGGAATCGAAAAATTCGCACGGACATGGTTCCACGTCCAGAAAGTGGGAGAAAGACCGGACCGCTTTATCCGTCGTTTATGACCGAGTTTATTTGTCGCCTCTGGCAGCCGGACCGAGCGGCCGAGCGTTCGGAGAGCCTCCGACATGCGATCGAGCGACTGAGGAGGCTCTGATCTTCCCGAATGGACACGGCTTACGCTGGATCGGAGTCTTGGGTCATTCTGCTCTTCCGTAAGGAGGGAGCCATTCCCAAGAGGAGAATCGCCACCGAAAGCCAGACGATCCAGTCGCCGACGGCGCGGTAGAGGGTGGGGCGTGGCCGATGCCACTGGGCCACGCCCAGGAGAATGCCTTGGCCTCGATCCGTCTTTGCGTCCGCTTCGGGAAGAGAAGCTACGATGGCGCCATTCTGATTGACGAAGGTGGTGATTCCCGTGTTTCCGCAGCGGAGGAGAGGAAGGTCGAGCTCGATCGCGCGAAGGATGGCATTGGCCAGATGCAGGCGTGCGCCCGGGGTGCCGGTAAACCAGCCGTCGTTGGTGATGTTCACCAGGAGGTCGGGGTTTTCGCGAGCGACCAGGCGGGCATAGTCCGGAAAGGTGTCTTCGAAGCAGATGAGTGGCGCAATCCGCACCATCGGGTTCTGGAGCTGGAAGACGACGGGGGAGGCTCCCGGAGAAAACTCGAGCTCGAAAGGGACGAGGTTCCGGAGGATGGGGAACTGGCTGCCGAGCGGAACGAACTCTCCGAAAGGGACGAGCCGGTTCTTGGCGTAGGTCTGAAGCGACCGGCCTTGGGGAGCGAAGAGGAGGGCATCGTTGAAAAGCTGCACGCCTCGGACGCGCGGGGTTCCCAAGAGAAGCCAGGATTCCGACGTCTCCACCCAGGCAAGGAGGGGCACGCGAAGGGAGGGGGTGGAGAGAAGATCCGCGCCGATCGGGCTTTCCGGCCAGACGATGAACTGAGGCGCCGCTTGGCTCGCTCTCTCGGTGAGAGTGATCTCGCGGACGATGGCTTCCTGCGGATCGGGAGGGCTCTCGACGCTCTGCGGAACGGCGGGTTGGATGAGCGCATAGCGGAGCGTCTGCGCGGTATCCGTCGGGGTCGTGATGAGGACCAAGAGTCCGTAGGAGGCGCTTGCCGCCAGGAGAAAGAGCCCGGCGGCAAGGTCCAGATGAAAGGTTCGCTTCTGCTCGCGGCAGACCTCCGCCCGCAGGCGCAAGCCAGCAAAAAAGAGAAGCGCGTTTCCGAAGGCGAGAAGCCAGGAAAGGAGAAGGCCTCCACCCAGGCGCGCCGTCTGGGCGAAGACGAGCGTCTGAAACTGGGAGACGCCCAGGGTGTTCCAAGGGAACCCCCCGAACAGCCACCCACGAATCCACTCCAGGACAACCCAGGAGGAAGCCAGGCGGGCGGAAGCAAAGAGGTTGCCCCACGATTGGAAAGGAGGGCGGCCGAATGTCCAAAGGCCGGCGAGGGCGAGCCAGAGGGCGGGGTAGAGAGAGAGGTAGAGAACGAGCCCGATCGTTCCCGCGATCGTCACCTTGCCGATCCACCAGAGGGTAGCACCGAAAAAGAGGAGTCCCAGCAGATAGCCCGCGCCCGCACGTTCCCGCCAGTTCCGAAGGATACGGGAGGCCGTCATCGCGGGAAGCAGGGCAACCCAGGCCAGTCCCGACCATGCCTGCGGCGGGAAAGAGAGAGCAAGAAGGAGGCCCGAGAGAAGGCAGAGGAAGGTCGCGGAGCCGAGTCGGAGTGCAGGGCCGCTCCAGCGGCCGCGCGTCGACGAGGGCGTGGAGGAAAGAGGTAAAGGAAGGAGCGGATCCACGAGGCGGGTAGCGGGCTCCCGCCTTTTTTATCCCCGCTCTCTATCGGAAGAAAAGGGATTTTCGGAGCGCCTGCTCGCGGTGGAAGCCATTGGACTCTTTTCGAAGCGGGCCTCCGACTTTGGTCTGCCTGTCTCACAAGCGTTCTCCTGCGGCTTGCGAAAAGGTCCTGTCTGCTTCGTTGGGACTTGGGTTTTTGGCACTCCTTGCCGTATGTCGTCATATCGCTCCGGGGGAAACCTGCGCCCCACCTTGCATCCAGGCCCATCGGTCCGCGCCTCGGGTACGAAATTTGTGTAGAGTCGAGGAGTGGCGCGGTGCGACGTAGGAGAGCCGTAGCGGGAGCTGCCCCTTTCGGTCTGGCAGTGCCTGAGTATCTCTCCCTATCATCCGTCTCCACTCCCCGCTCATCAAACCGACCGTGCGGATTTCCCGCATTCGGCTTTCGGACAAGGTTTGCGCAGGATTATGCCCACGGCAGGCTCCGCGTAGAGCTCCCGAGAGAGATGAGACCCAGCTTCTCCTGGAGAAACGCATCCGGGAACTGAANCTTTCCTTGCCCAGGGACTTTATGCTTGCGGCAGAGCCACCGGCGAAGCCGATACCGGACATGACGATCCACTGCCCGGTACGCTCGGCTGACCGATCCAAGACAGAAGTAGTTTGCCCATCCTTGCAGCCGGGGGTTGAGGAGCAACACCAGTTCCTCACCGTCCCTTCCCAGCGTGTTCCGGCGGAGCCGTTCGCTCACGCTCTGCAGCAGCCGGTTCACCCGTTTCGTGGAGGGTTGAGTCCCCAGGTAGCTTCGGCCCGTGATGGGCTTGTAGCAAAGACCGAAGGTGTAACCGTAGAGTCGAGGAGTGGCGCGGTGCGACGTAGGAGAGCCGTAGCGGGAGCTGCCCCTTTCGGTCTGGCAGTGCCTGAGTATCTCTCCCTATCATCCGTCTCCACTCCCCGCTCA
>NZ_KB901875.1:1769316-1820132 GCF_000379365.1 Verrucomicrobium sp. 3C
TGGTGGCGGCAGAGGATCACATAGTCGTCGGCGTACGATACGATGTGCGCCGCCCACTTTGCAGCCCATCCTTGTCGCTGCCATCCCAGGATAAACCGCCTCATATAGAGGTTGGCCAGAAGCGGAGAGATGGGAGCCCCTTGGGGGGTCCCTCGCTCTCGATCCTTGGCCTGGGTCGTCCGCCGTTTTCCTCCCCGCTCGTCTTCTTCCTCGACGGGCATTTCCAGTCATGTCTTCAAAAGAGCAAGCATGACGCCGTCGGATATCCGCCGGGCCAAGCTCATGTTCACGGCATGGTGTGGGATGCTGTCGAAGTAGCCGGAGAGGTCGGCGTCGATCACCTCGGTGTAGCCCGTGTTGAGGAGAGCATGCACCTTCTTGACCGCATCCAAGGCGCTTCGCCCTTCCCGATAGGCATACTGTTCTTCTGCTAAATCCACCTCGAAGATCGGGCTTAACACGAGGACCGCTGCCATCTGTGCCACCCGATCCCGTATGGTTGGGATGCCTAAGGGCCTCCGCTTCCCGTCGGGTTTGGGGATCCATACCCGCCGAACCGCCTCTGGCCTATAGGTCTTGTTTCGGATTTCTTCCGCCAATCGGTCCAGCCACCTCTCTACCCCTTCTTCCTCGATCCGCTCGAAGGTCTGCCCATCGACTCCCGCTGCCCCGCCGTTCTTTCGGCAGAGCTGCCAGGCGTAGGCGAGCACATCCTCCCGGTAGAGTTTGTCGTAGAGGGAGTAGAAGCGATAGGTCGGACTTGCCTTCGCTTTCTCCTGCAACGTCATCTGGAGCTTCCGAACACGCAAGGGAGGTGCTAGACTCATCGCCAATCTCCGTGCTCTCGCTCCTTCGTACGTTTCCCTTGAACTAAGGCCCCTTCCCTCCCTCGGACTTTCTTCGAGCTCCCAGGTACTGTGGACCTATCCGACTCCCACCTGGTCCCGCTTCGGCCCCTCGCGGGGCAGCGGTCGGTCCGCTCGGGGTCTACCCGAGCTCCCGGCCAAGTGGGCCTCCCGTGTTGATGCATCGTCCTTTGCCCGCATGCCCTCGCCCAATACCCCGGCGGCTCTCCCCAGTGCATCGATTTGCTCTCCTTCCCAGGAAGACAACGGCCTTCGCTTCTCTCTCACGAGCTCGGCGTCCGCATTGCCCGTTTCGAGGCTTTGTTCAGCGTTCACTTTCCTTAGGGCCTGCTTGCTCGCTGACCCGCTTCCCGGGCCTTTTCCCCCAGAGGCTTCGACCGCTGGCGTTACCACCAGTAGCCGCTCCGAGTGCTTCCGGCTGGAGCAATCGTTGCCGGGTGGAGATCACTCCCTCTCCACTGGGCGATGCACCCTTTTCACGGCGCACGAGCGAGGCAGGCTAGACGGTGGCCGTTTCCCCCCGTGAAAAGCCGGGATTTGCGATCAAGGCTTTTTTTTCTCGGAACGTTATGCTATCGGCGATTGCCGAAGGAATCAGTATCCGCTGCCATGCTCAAACTCTTCCGCTCCCATTCGGGTTTTCTCGTCCTGATTTTAGGGATAATCGGCCTTTCCTTTCTCTTGTTTTACAATGTTCCCGCTCTGAGCCGATTGCGCAGCGGTTCGCTGGGTAAGATCGCAGGAGAGAAAGTTTCTCTGGAGAGCTTTCGGCTCTCTCGGCAGGCCGCGGAGTTCGAGATGGCGCTTTTTTCGGGAGGCCGTCTCCCTCGTCAAGTCGGTGCGGATCGTCTGCTCAACGAGATTGCCTGGGGGAGGCTGATATTCCTGGCCGAGGCGAAGCGACTCGACTGCGTCGTACCCGATGACCTGGTCGTTCGGGCAATCGAGGCACTCCCCTTCCTGCAAAAGGAGGGCAAGTACAGCGAAGAGCTCTACAATCAGTTCGTGAACCAGTTTCTTGGCGCGCGAGGAATCAAGGGTGAGCGGTTTGTGGAGATCGTCCGAGAGAACCTCCTCATTGATCAGGTCAAGCTTTCGCTCGTCGCTCCGATCCAAGTGGGGCCTGGAGAAGTGGAGAGGGTCTATCGGTCCGACTTCGGCCCGGCGAAGCTGAGCGTCGTTCGGCTGGCCGCGGAGCAGTTCCTTCCGTCGATTACGGTGACTCCGGAACAATTGGAGGAGGAGCTTCGGCGACACGGGTCAGATCCTTCCCTCCGGGTCCCCGAGCAGCGGAAAATTGCGTTTGTGGAGTTTGCTCTCTCTCCGGAACAACGCAAGCTTCCCGACAAAGAAAAGAAGGAGGCGGAAGAGAAGCTCTTGCAGCGAGCGGAGGATTTCGCGGCGGCGCTGAGCCGGGAGGAAGGGAAGAAGGGGGCTTTTTTCCAGAAAGCGCAGGAGCAGGGGCTAACGATTCGGGAGATCGGGTTGTTTTCCGAGGAGAAGCCTCCGGATCTGCCCGAGGGCGACGGGCCAGGCTTGGCCGAAGCGGCCTTTGCCCTCTCCGAGGATAATCCGGTCAGCGAGCCGGTACGGGGAGCGGCAGGCTTTCGGGTGATGGTGCTGACAGAGGTGGAGCCGAGCCAGGCGCGGCCGCAAGCGGAGGTTCGCGAGATCCTGAGGCAGAAGCTGACGGAACGGCTCGCGTTGGAGAAGGTCTTCCAGGAGGGAAAGGAGCTGACGACAAGCCTGAGGAAGGATCTGGCGGGGGGAAAGCGCTTTGGCGATCTCGTCCGAGAAAAGAGGTTGGCGGCGGAGACGCTAGTCCATTTTGTCCCCGCCGAGCCTTCGAAAGAGCTGCGGGATGGCGCGGAGATTGCGCTCGTGAGTCATCTCCTCGATCCCGGAGACCTCAGCCCTTTTACGCCGGTCCCGGGTGGAGGGATCCTCGTCTACTTGGAGGCCCGGGATGCTCCCGCTGTTCCGGAAAGCAAGGAGCTCCGGCGTCAGATCGAGGAGGGGCTCCGCGAAAGCCATCAGCAGGAATTTTTGGAGGAGTGGCTCACGGAGCAGAACCGGAAGCCGGGGTACCAGTTGCCGAAGGGCTTGGCGAGCATGGGGCAGGAGGAGCCCTGATCCCCTTTTGGGTGGAGCTCTCCTTACGGGGGGTGTTTCCCGAAAACCGTCTCTCGTCCGGCAGGCGAATCCAGGGCGGAGCAAGATCCGAGAAGAAGAGGGCGAAGAGCGCCTACGTCCGAATCGGCGGTGGGGCAAGGAAGGTGGGCAATGTCGGGTAGGTCTTCCTCGGACCCGGCCATCAGGGCAGGGGGCATTCTTCGCCCGCTCTTTGTGGGTATCGCTCTCGCCGGAATGGCGTTGGCCGGCTACTTGACGGGGCTGCACTGGTGGGGGAAGCTTCCGGCAGGCTGCCGTGTCGACGGGGGCTGCGGAACCGTCTTGACGAGCGCCTGGTCAAAGCTTTTTGGCCAGCCGGTGAGCCTGTACGGGTTTGGCCTTTACGGGGCGCTCGTGGGTCTCTCGTGCCGGCGCTGGACCGCTGGTCGGCGGGGGTGGGCGCTCGGCCTCCTCCTCTTCGGGCTGGTGTGGAGCGCTCTCTTTGTCTCGGTTTCCCTCTTTGTGCTTGGGGCGACTTGTCCTTATTGCCTGACTTCGGCTGGCCTTTTGTTGGCTCTCTTCGTCCTGCTCCTGGTTACGCCGGGGGCGAAGCCGGGCCGCCGCTTCTGGTTCGGCTTGCTGCCCATCGTCCTTGTCCTCGGGAGTTCCTCCGCCGCTTGGTTTCACTTCTCGGCCATCCGCAGCGAGCAGGCGGCTCGCGCCGCGATGGTGGCCAGGCAGCAAGGGGAGGATCTCCTCTGGCTTCAGGATCTGGCCAAGCACTTGGAGAAGAGCGGGGTGAAGTTCTACGGAGCGACCTGGTGTAATCATTGCCGCCTGCAGCGTGCGCTCTTTGGAAAGGCGGAGGAGCTGCTCCCCTTTGTTGATTGCGCCCCCGACGGACGAGGGGGCCCCATGGCCGCGCCGTGCAAGGAGATCGGAGTCCGGATCTTTCCCACCTGGACGATCGGCAGTCGAAAGTACGAGGGGATCTTGACGCCCGAAGCCTTGGCCGAAGTTACAGGTTTTCGTCCCCGGCCTCTCCGGAAGGGAAATCCTCCGGCCGAACCGTGAGAAGGGCGGAATAGCCTGCAGGCTAGAACTTCCAGGCGAAGGTTCCTTGGACCCAGAACGGCAGCCCCGCGACGATGCCCCCATAGTCGTTGGTGCGATCCGGCATCGAGCCGATGGCGTAGGGGAGCCAGTAGGGCTCGTTGGTCAGATTGTAGATCCAAAGAGAGACTTCCCATTTCGGCTGGGCGTAGAAGATCCGGGCGTTGAGGAGATATTGCCAGGGGATCGCCGTGGCATAGTTGTACCCGAGGAACTGTTGGCTCATCACCAGCGCGCTCAGGGTCGCCCCGAAGCCTGAATCGGCCTGGTAGGTGACCATGGCGTTGAGGACCTGCTGGGGCCAGCCGATGAAGGGATAGGCGCCGGGCGGATAATTGCCGTTATTGTTGAGCGGGAGGTCGGCCCGAAGGGCGAGGGCGGTGGAGTAGGTCTGCGACATGGGTGGCCCATAGGGCAAGCCGGACCAGTCTTCGACGCCGCGCGCAAAGAAGTAACCCGCGCGCATCCACCAATGGCGATCGGGTTGGTAGGTGAGGTTGGCTTCCAGCCCGGTGACGGTCGCCGGAGTAGGCGAGACATCGACGAAGTTGAAGAGGGGGATTTGCTGCGAAAAGCCGGCAACCGAGGCATAGAGCTTGTCGTGAAGAAGGCTCCACTTGAATCCTCCCTCGAAGAGCTGCTCTTGCAAGTCGAAGGAACTGTTGGGGAGGCCGGTCGGGTAGACGTTGAACCCACCGACCGCCCCCACGTTGGCGACATACATCCAGTTGTAGGTGAAGTAGGCGGTCCACCAGGGATAGATCTTGTAGACCGCACTCGCGTTCACCATGGGAAGCTCTTGGATGGTTTGCGCTTGCACGAAGAGCTCGGGCGGGGTTCCGGGCGGGGTCTGGCTCGAGACGAAATAGGTGGTGGCACGGGCGCCGAATAAGAGCGAGAGCTTGTCGGTGATCTGGAGATCATGCTGATAGAAGGGCGCGAGGGTCCAGTAGTTGGAGTCGGTTGTTCCGGCGCTTCCATTGAGCGGCTCGAAGTAGACGCCGGGCATTCCCGGAATCGGCCACTCCCCGCCTCCCGGAGCGGAGGGATTGCGGATCAGGGATCGGAAGAAGGCGGTCTGGGTGAGGTTCCAACTCGTCGGGTTGGTGCGGAGGATGTCCCAGGCGTTCGAGCTGCCGAACCACATTTGGGATTCGTAATCCAGGTTGTGCTCGAATCCCCATTCCACTCCGGTATCGATCTGGTGTTGGAGCAGGAGCTTGCCGAGGAGCCCGCTTTCTAGGGATGAGCTTTCCTTCGATGGGCCGATCGGGGTGGCGAACTGGGCGAGGAGTTCGGTGCGGTTGTCGATTTCGTAATCCCCCATGGCGACTTCGGTATAGTAGGCGGCCGGAGCCACCACCGAATTGCGCCCGTAATAGGCGAAGGTGTTGTTGCGGAGCTGGAGGCCCTCCCCGAGCTGGAGCCGCTGGACGAGCTGGACGAATCCTGTGTAGCCGAGTCCTTGGGATTCGGGGTTATTGGCGATCATCCTGCGGCTGATCGGCTCCAAGGGGCCTGCGTAGGAGGCGAAGCCGGGATTGTTGATTGTCCCGATCTGGACTTGGGAGACGGGAAGGGAGCCGGTGCTGTAGAGGCCGTTTTGGATGAGAGAGCTGGTCGGCCGGTTCATCCACTCCATCATCGGGGTGAAGTCGTAAGTTCCGAAATCCGAATAGAGGTCGACCGAGTAGTTGTCGGTGGGTCGGGCGCCCAGGGCAAGGTAGACGTTCTGCTGGTCGTTGTGGACGTCAGGCTGGTAGTAGCTTCCGTTCTCGATGCCCATGTAGCTCAGCCGATAGGCGACCTTGTGCTCCTTGTCGATCGGACCGCCGATGTCGGCTCCCCACATGTAGTTTTCGTACATGCCCGTCGTATCCCACATCTGCCCGCGAAATCGGTCGAAATAGGGCTGTTTGGTGATGTAGTTGACCGTTCCGCCGGCCGCTTGCTCCTGTCCGAAGACGGCATTGGCCGGCCCCTCGGTGATGTCCTCCGACTCGACCATGTTCCAGTTGAAGGGGGTCAGCGGCATGCCCGCTTCGAGAGCCGTGAACTGGATTCCATTGATGTAGGGCTGTGCGGCCATGCCCCGGACGGAAGGGGCGGCCATCATCCCACCGCTGTTTTCGCTGATGGCGCCCGGGATCAGGAACGCGGTGCTCAAGGGATCGATGTAGCCTTGGGCGGTCATGCCCGAGGAGCGCATCATCGTCTGGTTGATCGGGGTCACCTGCCGCGGGGTGTCGAGGACCGAAAGATCCAGCCCGTAGACCGAGGAGCTGTCGGTCGGCAGAACGTCCGATTCGGGGGAAGACGTGGCGGTCACGGAGACTTCGGGCAGCACGGTCGGAGTTTCCGCAGCGGGGGCGGACGGCTCGAAAGGCTCGCCGTAACCCGCGTTCCCGCAGAGGAGGAAGAGAGAAAGGAGTGCGGCAGCCGAACTACGGAAGATTCCGGAGCCTGGGCGGGGTGGAGGCAGGGAAAGTCTGGATTTCCGCCGCCGAGGCCTCATGAGGCCCCAGAGTAGAAGAGAGGATGAGAATCCGCTATCGCTCTCTTGCGAATTTTTGACGGTGGATTGCGCCTCGGGTTCGAACTTTGTGAGGCATGCCGATGCCGACTTACCCCGTCAGCAGGCGTCGGGGCTCGATGCCGAAGAGCGGAGCCAGCCGGGAAAGCCCGAAGAATAGAAAGCCGGCGAGCGGGATGCTCACGGCAAGGGGGGCGGGAAGACGGGAGCCCTGACCGAGGATCAGAAAGAATCGATAGATGAGGAAGAAGGCAATCAGAATGAAGATCGCGTGGAAGACGCCCGCGGTCGGATGCCTCCGGTTGAGCCGGGCTCCCTCCGAGAGGCCAAGCAAGAGGAGGACGAAGGCGGAGCAGGGCTCGGCGAAGAGGTTGTAGAATTGGATCTTATAGGGAGCCAAGGTCTTTGTCGAGAGGTGCCCCGGCTTTTCAATCAGCTTCCAAAGCTCCCGGGCGTCGAGGTCGCGCGGCTTGGTCTGAAGGGCCACCATGCGGTGAGGGGGAGTATTCCAGGAAGGCCGCGAAAGCTCGGGGAACCAGGTGGAGCTGCGAAAATTTCCCGTTGCGTCGTAGTCGATGCGGTTGACCTCGGTGAGGACCCAATGGTCGTCCTGCCACCGGCCCCTGCGGGCAAAATATTTCTTCTGATCGACGCCGAGGGCATTCTGCACAATGACCTCGAGGTTGTAAGCCTCCTTCGCCGCCAGGTTGATCTCCTGAAAATACCACGTTCGATGGTGGGCCTCCTCCCGGAAGATCATTCCACGGAACGAGGTTGCCACGGAGCGATTCCCTTTGATCTGCTCCATGATCTGGTCCCGCTTGGCCTGGGAGTTGCCGCCGGGACCAAGCTGCACCGCGAGGAGCGCGGCGGTCAACCCGATGCCGACGATGAGGAAGGGAAGGAAAATTCTGCTGAGGGGAACGGAGCAGCTCTGCATCGCGATCAGCTCGCTGTGCCGCTGAAATTGCATCAGGCAGTAGAGGGCGGCAAAGAGAGTCGCAGGCGGGGCGACGATGATCAGAGCCGCGGGCAGGAAAGCGGTGTAGTAGGAAATCACGATCGCCGTGGGGGTCTTGTTCGTAATGAAGTCTTCCAGCGAGCCGAACAGGTCGGCCAAAACCAGCAGCGAGAGGAAGCCGAGGATGGAAAAGAGAAGGGGCTTGAGAAAGGAGGAGAAGAGGTAGCGCGTAAGGATCTTCACCGGGCTTGGAATCGTGCGGAGGGAGGGCCGTTCAGGGGAGGGTCAAACCCACGACGACCAGGCCGCGGAAGTCCCCGTCCCTATAGCCGACCGCTTGGTCTTGCGGGTAACGCTCGCGGAGCAGGGCTTTCACATCGGACGAGAGGGCGGCCGGATCCGCGTGGCACGAAAGGCAGAGTGCGGCAACGCGGATTGGCTGATAATAGCGGTAGGTCGTCTTTCCCGCCGTCTCCACTTTCTGCAGAAGGTCCGGCGGGAGAGGCTCGTGTCGCGATTCGGCTTCCAGGTAGATCTGGAGAGCTTGCCGTTCCGCCGGGTCCGGGGCATCCGCCGGATTGCGCAATCGGTTGGAGGTGCGCTTCAAGGAGAAAACAGCACCGGACGGGCGCGCCTCGTCGCGCACCTGCTGGGTAAGGGCCGGTGCTTGGATCTGGCAGACCGAGATGGCGTCGACCGGTCCCCCTTTCGCCAGGGCATGGGTGAGTTCTTCCCGGATCGTCCGGAGGAGGGTCCGCGCGACCGGTTGGGCGATGGCGCGAACCCGATCGCTCTCCGCAAGCGTTGGTTGGAGGACGACCGGTTCATCCTGTGCTTGAGCCGAAGAGTGCTGGACGCTCAGAACGAGGAGGAGCGGCAGCAAGATCGAAAGAAGAGCACTCATGCGCTACCCCGAGCGGGCCGGAGAACCGGGTTCAAGTCTGCCTCGGTTTGCGCCATGAGGAAAGAAAAACCGAGGCTCGATCCGGCGGGAGTTGCGCTTGCTTTCTCCTGTCCGGCGAGTCACAAACGGCAAGCGGGGTGAGCAGGGAAGGAGACGAATCGGGCGGCAGGGGAGGAGGGCGGTGAAGGTCAGAGGCGCTGTCGGCATTCTAGGAGTGATTCTGCTCTGGAGTGGGTTCGGGATAGAAAATGCCCGCGCTTGGAACCTCCAGGATAGCGTTGTGCAGTCGGCTGAGATCATCCGCCGGTTCAAGTCGCTCCCCGAGGGGGGGATTCCCGAGGCGGTTTTTGGCGATGCCAAGGGGCTGGCGATTCTCACGGTGATCAAGGCGGGATTTCTGGTGAGTGCGCGGGGCGGCAGGGGCTTGGTGATCGGGAGGACGGGACAGGGTTGGTCGGGACCCTCGGCGGTGGCTACCGGAGGTCTTGGATTTGGACTCCAAATCGGCGCCGAGGTGACCGAGTTCGTGCTCGTCCTCAACACCCCGGAAGCGATTCAGGCGTTCGCCCGCGGCGGCAACGTAACCCTGGGTGGGGATATCAGCGCGGCGGCAGGCCCAGTGGGCCGTACCGCGGAAGGAGCGGTCACTCCCTTTGCCGCAGTTTACACCTATAGCCGCAGCCAGGGGATCTTCGGAGGACTTTCGCTCGAGGGGACGGTGATCGCCGAGGCTCCGGAAACCAATCGGGAATACTACGGGCGGGAAGTCAATCCGGAGGACATTCTCGCAGGGAAGATCCAGCCTCCGGCAAGGGCAAAGATCCTCGTCCAAGCCCTCGAGAAGCCCTACAACCGTGGTGATTTCTCCAAGAAGCCGGCGACGCAGGACCAGGCACCAAGCGCCGAACACCCTGGAGATTTCTCGCCGGCGAATTAGGAGTTGTAGAAACTTCTCCTCCGGGAACAAGATGCTGGCGCAGGCCGGACATTCGACTTCCGGGAAAGGAGTGCTCGGGCGGAGCCGGGGGAGGGCAAAGATGTTGAGGCGACGGTTTGGCGCGGGAGCTTGGCGCATAGCCATGAACTTCCTGCGGTGCTTCGGCGCGCTGGCGCTGGTCGGCCTGTTCGGCCTTTGGCCTTGCCGCGCCGAGGATCTGCTTGAAGTTTTTGAGCAGGCGACAAGAAAGGATCCCATCCTGGCGCGGGAGAAAGACCTCTTTAACGCGAATTCGGCGGGCGTTTCGGTGGCCCGCTGGGCGCTCGGACCGAAGATGCAGGCCTATGGTGGAGCGGGGGTCGCGAGCCTCAACCTGTCCTTCGGGAACGTCTTCAGCCTGGCGACCGGCACCACCGCCGAATACTACACGGTGCTCCTGACGCAGCCTCTTCTCGACGGGCAGAGCATTGCGGCGTTGCGGGTCGCGAAGTCGGAAGTGCAGGCCCAGCATGCGATGGTCCTTTATCAGGAACAACAGTTGATCCTCCGCGTCGTCCAGGCCTACCTGACCGTGCTTCAGGCCGAAGCCAACCGGCGGGTGGCCGCCGAGCAGCAGGAGCTCTTCGAGAGCGTCTGGAAGCAGGCGAGCGCTTTTCTCGCCGTCGGTCGGGGCGATGTCATCGCCGCCTCGGAAGCGAAGGCTCGCTTCGATGCAGCGCAATCGACCTTGACGACGGCCACCAATGCGGTCGGGATCGCCCGAAAGGTCTTGGAACGGATCACGCATGGCCCGGTCGGGAAGCTCGTGGATGTCGGGGTGCTGAAGCCGCTGGGGCCGCAACCGGATCAAATCGATATCTGGAGAAAAACCGCGGTCGACAATCAGCCGCTACTCCATCAAGCCCGCTCCCTCCTGACGGCGGCGGTCCAGCAGATCGAGCAGAACCGGCGCGCCCAATGGCCCGTGCTCTCCGTGGTGGGATCGTCGGCGGCTCTCGGGGTGAATGCGGTGCCGCTCAACATCATGTCCGAAGCGGGCTTCCTCACGCTTTCGGTTCCCCTCTTCGACGGGCAGATCGGCGCTCGGGTCAAGCAGGCGAAGGCCCAGGCGCGGGCGACTCAACGCTATCTCGATAATACCGTCGATCAGGTTAAGCTCGACACGGAAGAGGCCTTTTTGAACTTGGAAAGCAGCGTTCCGCAGCTCCAGAGTTCAGCAACTGCCGTGGAGTCGGCGAAAACGAGCTTGGACGGCACGCGAAAGGGCTACGAGATCGGAACCCGTTCGATCGTGGATCTGCTGACCGTGATTACCGATTATGGGAGCGCGCGGCGGGACTACTACGTCGCCCTCTACAACCATCTTCTCAATCGAGTGCAATTGAAGGGTGCGGCGGGCGTGCTGACGGTGGAGGACGTCCGGGCCTTGAACGAACTCCTCAAGAAGGGATAGAGGGGAAGGCGATGGCGAACCATCCCGTTGCACAAGATCCGCGAGCCATGAATCGAAAGCGCATCGTTGGGCTGATTCTGATCGGGATCGTCTTTCTGGGGGCCGTCGCCGGCACCTTGCTCTGGCTCCGCGCAAAGGCCGAATCCAAGGAGTGGCTGACCTTTTACGGGAATGTCGACATTCGCGAGATCCAGTTGGCCTTTTACGATGAGGGCCGCATCGAGCGGATGTTGGTGCAGGAGGGCGATCGGGTCCGGAAAGGGCAGATCCTCGCGGAGCTCGACATCTCGCGGCTGGACGATGCGGTGCGAAAGGCGGAGGCGACCGTTCGGGTGGATCAGGCCGCTCTCGAGAATGCCGACATCACCTTTCGACGGACGGAAGCCCTGGCAAAGGATCTCTATGTTTCCCTTCAGGATCGAGATAATGCGGTTGCCGTGTTGAAGGAGGCGCGGGATCGGCTCAAGGCCGACGAAGCGGCTCTCGTCCTGGCCCGAAGGCAGCTCCACGACGGGAAGCTGGTGGCGCCGAAGGAGGGCGTCATCGAGGTGCGCATTCTGGAGCCCGGGGACATGGTGACCCCCCAGGCTCCCGTGTTTACCGTCGCGCTCGACAATCCGGTCTGGGCGCGCATTTACGTCCCCGAGCCCGACCTCGGCAAGATCTTCCCCGGGATGAGGGCGGAGATCTACACCGACAGCTATCCGGGACGGGCGTTTCCCGGCTGGATCGGGTATATTTCACCCACGGCGGAATTTACTCCCAAGAACGTCGAAACTCCGCAGTTGCGGACGAGGCTCGTCTACGAGGTGCGCGTCTACGCCTGCAATCCGGACTACCGTCTCCGATTGGGGATGCCGGCGACGGTGAAGATTCGGAGAAACCAGCCCTATCCGCCTCCTCCTCCTCCGTGCACCGTGGAGTAAGGAGGGGAGATGAGAGGCGCGCCCTGCATATCCCTGGACGGAATTTCCAAGTGCTTCGGAAAAGTAGAGAAGAGGGTCGTAGCGCTCGATGGAGTCTCGGTGGAGATCGCCTCCGGCCGGATCACGGGGTTGGTCGGGCCGGACGGAGCCGGGAAGACGACGCTTTTGCGAATCATCACGGGTCTCCTTAGGCCCGACGAAGGGCGGGTCACCGTCCTGGGGCTCGATGCCACGCGGCAGCAGCAGGAGCTTGCCGCATCGCTCGGGTACATGCCGCAACGCTTCGGCCTCTATGAAGACTTGACGGTTGGCGAGAATCTCGACCTTTATGCCGACCTGCAAGGCGCGCCGAAATTAGAGCGAGCGGCGCGTTTTTCGGAGCTTTTGCACATGGCGGGCCTGGCTTCTTTCCGCGAGCGGCTCTCCGGCAATCTTTCCGGAGGCATGAAGCAGAAGCTGGGGCTCGTCTGCACGCTCGTGGGCAGCCCCAGACTCCTGCTTTTGGATGAGCCGACGGTAGGAGTCGATCCCCTCTCGCGTCGGGAGCTTTGGGCCATTCTCTTCCGGCTGCGGGACGAGAAGGGCCTCTCGATCTTCGTGAGCACCTCTTATCTGGAAGAAGCCGAACGCTGCCAGCAGGTGGTGCTCTTGTCCAAGGGGAGGCTCTTGAGCGTGGGCGATCCCCGGGAGATTGCCGCCCAGGCTGCGGGAAGAACGTTCCGTGTCGAGTCGAACGAGCTTGGGCCACGTGCTCTCCATTCCCGGCTCGCCCGGATTCCCGGAGTCTTGAGCTCCTCGATCGAGGGAACGGGCGTCCGGGTCCTCGTGGCCAGCGGTTCGCTCGGGGGACTGGCGGAGGAAGGCGGACTAGGCGGCTGCCGGGCGGAGCCGGTGGCGCCCCGGTTTTCGGACGCTTTCCTGGCCGCCCTCGGCGAGAAGGGGGAGGGCCAGGGGAGGTCAAGGGCGCCTGGGACTCCTTCGGCGGAGCATCCCCGCAGGAGCGGGGAAGACGTGATCGTCGTCCGCGATCTTTCCCGCTTCTTTGGAAAGTTTGAGGCGGTGAAGAAGATCAGCTTTCATGTGCGGGCCGGAGAGGTCTTCAGCCTGCTCGGCCCCAACGGCGCCGGGAAATCGACGACCTTTCGGATGCTCTGCGGCCTTCTTCCTCCCTCCGCCGGCTTAGCCCGGGTCGCAGGGGTCGATCTTCGGACCGGAGCGGCCTCGGCACGGGCCCGCATCGGCTATGTGGCGCAAAAGTTCTCACTCTACGCCTCGCTGACGGTTCGGCAGAACATGCAATTTTTTGCGAGGGCTTACGGTCTGCCGCGGAAGGAGCAAGCGGAACGCATTGGCTGGGCGGAAGAGGAGTTCGGGCTTGCTCCTTACCGCGATGCGGATGCGGAGGCGCTACCCCTGGGTTTCAAGCAGAGGCTGGCGCTCGCCTGCGCCCTGTTGCACGAGCCTGACGTGCTTTTCCTGGACGAGCCGACATCGGGAATGGACCCATTCGCTCGAGAAGAGCTCTGGCTGAGGATTGGGGAGATGGCCCAACAGGGCGTGACCATCCTGGTGACGACACATCATCTGGAAGAAGCGGAGTTTTGCGATCGGCTGATCATTATCGCCGAAGGGCGCATCCTCGCCGAAGGAACCCCGGGCGAGATCAAAGCGCCGTTTCGCACGGCGCAAGCACCGGAACCTTCGATGGAAGAGGCTTTTGTCCGGCTGATCGAACGGAGCAGAGGAGAGGGATGAGCTTCGAGCCGATGCGCTTGGGCGCGCTCTGGCGGAAGGAGTGGATCCAGATTCGGCGGGATCCGGCCAGCATCGGAATCGGAGTCGTTCTTCCCGCCCTCTTGCTCCTGATCTTCGGCTACGGGATCTCTCTCGACGCGCTGCGCCTTCCCATCGGAGTCGTCGTCGAAAAGCCCAACCCGCTCACGGCAAGCTTCGTGGCGGGCCTGGAAGAGTCGCGCTACTTCGCTCCCCATCCGTATGGCAGCATCGGAGTTGCCGAAGAGGCGATGAGCCGGACGAAGGTGGAGGCAATTCTCTGGCTCTGGGGCGATTTCACGAGGCGCGGACTGCGCGAGGGAAATGCACCGCTCTCTCTGATCGTCAATGGAGTCGATGCGAATACGGCGCGGCTCATGGAGGGATATTTTCAAGGAGTCTGGAGTCAATGGCTGAACTGGGAGGCGAAGACCTCGGGAGAGCCGATTCTCACGCCCGTCGATGTCGAGAGCCGCATCTGGTTCAATCCCGCGCTCGAAAGCCGCCACTATCTGGCTCCCGGCGTGATCGTGATCAACATGACCTTGGTCGGGGCTCTATTGACCGCGCTCGTGATCGCGCGGGAGTGGGAACGGGGGACCATGGAAGCCCTCCTCTCGACTCCGGTTTCGGTTTCCGAGATCCTCTGGAGCAAGATCGGCCCTTACTTTGTTCTCGGCATGGGGGGGATGGCGGTCTCCGTGGGGATGGCGGTTGGCCTTTTTGGCGCGCCGCTCGTCGGCTCTCTCTGGGTGCTTTTCCTGGCCGCGGCTCTCTTCCTGCTTTCTTCGCTGGGGATGGGTCTTTTGATCTCCACCGTGTTTCGAAGCACGTTCTTGGCGAGCATGGTTGCGGTCGTCGCGACCTTTCTGCCCGCCTTCATTCTCTCGGGTTTTATTTTTGACATCGGCTCGATGCCTGGACCGATCCGCCTGTTCACCTATCTCCTTGCCGCCCGGTATTTCGTGGCTCTGCTCCAGACGATCTTTCTCGCCGGAAACGTCTGGACCGTGATCCTGCCGAATCTGGCGGCGCTCTCGCTGATGGCGTCTCTCTTTCTCGGAATTGCCTGGAAGAAGTCCCGGCGCAGCCTGGAATGAACAAGGACAGACCATGCGGCATCGTATCTTCGGACTGATCGTCAAGGAGCTCCTAGCGCTCTTCCGCGATAAGAGGAGTCGGTTTGTCGTGATTGGTCCGCCACTGATCCAGCTGATCATTTTCGGCTATGCGGCCACCTTCGATGTCAACCGCATCCCTTACGCCAGCTACGACGAGGAGAACAGCGGCGTCTCGCGCGACCTGCTCGCCCGCTTCGAGGGCTCCCAAGTCTTCCGACTCCGCGGGCGGATTCATTCGGATGACGAGCTTGCGAAGGCAATCGACCGGAAGGAGGTCCTCCTCGTGCTCCATATCGGGCGCAACTTCAGCCGGGATCTCTTCGCCTCTCCTCCTGCCCGGATGCAAGTGATCGTCGATGGGAGAAACTCGAACACGGCCGGCATCCTGCTCGGCTACGTCGGCCAGATCGTCGCCAATTTCAACGCAAGCTGGCTTCCGCTGCATGGAATCAAGCCTCCTCCGGCGGTCCTTCAGCCGCGTGCCTGGTTCAATCCCAACCTGGAGTCCCGCTGGTTTATTGTGCCCGGGCTGCTGGGGACCCTGACTCTGGTGGTTTCGATCATGACGGTCGGCCTGTCGGTCGCCAGAGAACGCGAAGCAGGCACTCTCGACCAGCTCCTGGTGACCCCGATGAGCCCATTGGAAATCGTCTTGGGAAAGGTGATTCCTGGGTTCCTGGTGGCCATGGGCGAGGTCACCTTGATCTTTCTGGCCGCGATCTTCTGGTTTCGCATCCCGTTCGTCGGCAACTTGTTTGCGCTCTACGTGGGGCTTGCCTTCTTTAGCCTGGCGACGATCGGGGTGGGGCTGATCATCTCCTCGATCTCGATGACTCAGCAGCAGGCGCTTCTGGGCAGTTTTTTCTTCCTGAGCCCCGCGATCGTGCTCTCTGGTTTTTCCACGCCGATCCGGAACATGCCGGAGCTGGTTCAGTGGCTGACGTTTCTGAATCCCTTGCGTTTTGCGTTGGTTGTGACGCGGAGGGTGTTCCTCGAGGGGGCGGGTTTTGCAGAAGTTTGGCCGCCATTCATCCCCATGGCGCTGATTGCTGCAGGGAGCTTGCTCGGGGCTTGGTGGGTCTTTCGGCGACGGGTGGGATAGGTTCCGATCGAACTGCTGAATTCTGATCAAACTGCTTAATATTCGGGAGCCGGCGCCTCGGTATAGATCTTGGCGAGGAGATCGGAGCAGAGATTCTCGAGTTCGACGCCGAAGGCTTCCACCCGACGAGTATAGATGCTGTGCGCGATGAGGCAGGGGACCGCGATCGCCAGGCCAGCCAGTGTCGTGTGGAGCGCTTCCGAGATCCCGTGGGCGATCGCCGCTCCTTGCGTGGCCATCCCATGGGTTCCGACGTTGCCGAAGATCGTGATCAGGCCCGAGAGCGTCCCTAAGAGGCCGAGCAGCGGCCCGATGCCCGTAATGATCTCCAAGAGGACGAGTCCTCTTTCGAGCTGGGCGATCTCGGCTCGCGCCTTCACCTGCAGGGCTTCCGTATTCTCGAACTTCGACCAGGTGATATTTTGCAGGCAGGAGCGCGCCAGCCGGCTGAGCACCGTTTTCTCTTTCTCACAGAGCTTTTCGATGCGCTCGGGGCTTTCTCCCCAGCCAAGCTCCTGGATGGCGCGGGCAAGCCGAGAGGGGATGATGCGGCGGCGGCGAAGCGCAAAGCCCCGCTCCAGGATGACCGCCAAGCCGATGATCGAACAGAGGACGACGGGGTAGATAAAGATGCCGGCCGCGTCGATGAAGCGGCCGGCGGAACCGAAGACATCGGAAAGGTTCGCTTGGCTAAGCATCCTCTAACCTCATGTTGTGAACATTCACTTGCGCCCGCCTCAGGAATGACAGACTCCGCTGGAGAGGATGGATCCGTGCAAAGGTCGAGCTGAAGACTTGCAGGCAAAAGACATTTACCACGATAGGAGATCGGGTGCTAGCTGAAAATTGCGAACCGGCCGGATGGCGCGGCAGGAAAGGATGGGGGACGGAATGAGGAGGGGACATGCCGGCTAGTAGATGCTAAAGGTAATCTCTTCCCAGAATCCCCCGCCCAGTTGCGTCTTCATCCCTTCGGAGAAGGGCTCGAAGGGCGCGGAAAGCCGGACGGAGTCGTTGGAGATAGTTCTCAGCACCTCCGTGCGCCCTTCTTCGGAGACGATTTGCAGGTTCCGGATGGTTCCGTCCGATTGGACATAGAACCGAAGCTGGACGGCTCCAAGGGCGAGCAGCGCCATATTCTGTTCCACTTCGAGATACCAGCGGGAGCCGATGGCGCGATACATCCGGGCCTTGTAGCGGCCCAGTTCCGTTTCCCGAGTGGCAGGGGAGGCGGGACCGATCTCGGCGGTGTGGCCCCCGGAGAGCTGCATCCGGTGCCTAGGGAGGGAAGCCGGGGAGGGGGGCGGAGCGGGGGGTGGAGTCGCTTCGGGCTCGGGTTTCTCTTCCGGCCGCTGCTGGCTCTCCTCCGCAGGATCTTGCGTGCGCGGGCGTTTGGCCTCGGGCCGCGAAGTTTCGTCGGCGAGCTTCTCTCCCTGCTTCTGGCTTGCCGCCTCCTCGGGGTTTTTGGGCTTTTCGGGAGAAAAGGGGAGCAGCGGCTTGGCATCCGGGATATCTCTCGGGAAAACATCGGGACGCCGAGGATCGGCGACTTTTGGCGCCTCGGCTTCCTCTTTGACCACCTTTTTCTCTTCCTGTTTCGGCTTCTCCGCTGGCTTCTCCTCGGCCTTCTCTGGCTTTTCCGCCGATTTGTTTTGAACCGGCGTGGGTTTGGATGGGGACGCTTGCGGAGAGGGTTGGCTTTGCGGCTGGGGGCGGGAAGGCTGCGACGGGCCGGAAGGCCTCCGCGGGGCGGGACGGCTCGCTGGTTGATCCTGATAGGTCATCGAGGCGCGCGGATGCCCCTGCATCTGAGGGATGGGCGAATCCTTTTGCGCGTCACGCTTCTCGCTCCGCAGCGCCGTATTGCGATCCGACTGCAAGGGCGTTCGCGGGTCGACCTGGTCGCTCTTTTGCCACTCTTCGGTGGGCATGAAGGTGTCGGGGGAAACCATTTGGAGCATGGTCAGGCTGGGCGGCGGAGGGCTGGGCGGCGGAGCAGACGGGAAGAGGTGGATACCGATTCCCGAGGTAAAAAGGAGGGTGAAGATGAGATGCAGAAGAAGCGAGACGATCAGGAACCCGCCGATTCGAGATCGCGTTTTGGTCTCCATCGATTTCGCAGTATAGCACTCGGAGTTCCTCTTGCCTATGACTAGCCTGCATGGCTCACAAGCGTTCTCCTGCGGTTTGCGAAATGGATCCGGCTGCTTCGTGGGACTTGGGTTTTTGGCGCTCCTCGAGTATGTGTCATCCTACAGCGGCGGGGGAAAACCGGCGCTGCGACTTGCATCCAGGCCCATCGCCCCGCGCCTCGGATACGAACTTTGTCAAGACATGCCGGCTAGAGGGCTTTCTCGCGGCCTTTCCGCGACTTGGCCCTTTCGTGGCACGCGGACAGCAGGCGGCAAAGAACGTTTGGGAAGAGATGGGATTCGCATACCTTTTTTTCGACCAGCCCCCTCATGCGGAAATCCGCAAGCCGCCTCTCCTGGTTTGACAGAAGAAAAAACAGATGCGTATGGTGATCGGCGCTTTTCAAGTGTGAACAAGGATCCCCTGCGGGCACGGAGATTGTTTTGAAGCGGAATGACCAGAACTGGCAAGAGCATGTGGCGGACCGTCTTAGCGCCGTCGCCGCGTTTGAGACGGCGCTGGCCCAGATCGATCGGGAGGTGGTCCGGCAGGCAGACGAGTTGGACCCTTGGATTCGACCTCATTTCCATTCGCTTCTGGCCAACCGAGGGAAGCGTTTGCGGCCTCTGTTGGTTGTTCTTGCCGCGGGCGCTAGTGGCGGGGTGCGGGCGGACCACATTCACTTAGCTGTCGTCGTGGAGATGATCCATGTGGCGACGTTGATTCATGACGACATCCTCGATGACGCTAGGATTCGGAGAGGGGAGCCGACGGCGACCTCGCGGTGGGGGAACGAGGTGTCGGTCCTGTTGGGAGACACCCTGTTTGCCCACGCCCTCCGGATTTGCGCGAAGCTGCCGGAAGGCGCTGTCGAACGGGTGGCGTCTGCCGTATGCACCGTTTGCTCTGGAGAGATTTTGCAGACTCAGCGCCGATTCGATTGGGATCTTCGAGAGGAAGATTACTTCGAAATTATCGGGCGAAAAACCGGGGAGTTCTTCCGGATGCCTTGCGAGGTGAGCGCGTGGCTCAATGGGGTATCCGATGATCTCTGCCGTGCCTTGGGCCGTTATGGCATGGCTTTAGGAAGCGCCTACCAGATTTATGATGACTGCTTGGATCTCCTGGGGAAGGAAGAGGTCATAGGCAAAACTCTAGGCACCGATTGGGGAGGTGGAAAACCGACCCTGCCGATTCTCTATCTTCTCGATTCGGGAAACGTGACGCGTCGCAACGAGTTGATCGACGCGTTCCATCGAGGAGAGTTTATGAGCAGGGATGATCTTCTCCCCTTGCTTGCCGAAAATGGAGTTTTGCCGAGGACCCAGAAAAAGGTGAAGGGCATTCTCCGAAGCGCGAGAAACGAGTTAGCAACGCTCTCGCCGGGTGATTCCAAGCAAGCGCTGGAAGAGGTGGCCGATCTCCTCGGTAGTCAGGCGGATCGTCTGGTAGAAGGGAAGCTGGCGGGATCGTTACCCGGCAACGGCTCGCAAGGGGAGGAGACGGAGTAAAAGTGAGGGAAAACGAATGAAGCGAACTTATCAACCTTCGAAGCGGTGTCGAGTACGGCAGCATGGCTTCCTTGAGAGGACCCGCTCACGTACCGGGCGGATTGTCCTGCGGCGTCGCCGGGCAAAGGGCCGATACCGACTTGTCCCCAAGAGTGTGGAGCGCAAGTTTGCCCGCCACGCGGGTGCTTAGTGGGTCGCTGGTCGGACTTCCGTCGACGAAGACGATACGAAAGACGCGCGCAATCGGGCTATTTTTTGCGTCGGGAAGACGTTTGAACGATGGCGCGCTGCTCTTGCTCATCCTGCCGCGCGCTTCTGAGAGCGAGGGAGTGGTGTTTTTCGTCACGCCTCGAAAGATCGGGAACGCCGTCGTCCGCAATCGCGTTCGGCGCCGAATGCGGGAGGTATTTCGTCGCTGGGTCTATCGCGCCGACGATCCTTGGATGTATGGGTGGGTTGCAAAACGCTCAGCGGCTTCGCTCGACTTCTGGCGGCTGAAAGAGAAAATGGTGGCCTTGGCAACCCGGGCTCAGGAAAAGTGAAGCGAGGCACTCATTGGATGCTGGCGATCTACCGCGTAGTGCTGACCCCGCTGCGCCAGACATTCGGATTGTACGGATGTTGTCGACATGTGCCGACCTGTTCGGAATATTGCTCCCAAGCCGTGAAGAGATACGGGTACGGGCGGGGGCTTTGGCTCTGTTTGTGCCGACTCCTTCGGTGCCATCCGTGGGGCACTTCGGGCTGGGATCCCGTTCCTGGGTCTGATTGGCCTGCGCCGGAAGGAAGGGGCACGCGTGGCGGAACGGACGGTTCTATGCGGACCAGGAGTCGCGGATGATCGTCTTCCGCTCGGAGCGGTAGAACGTCGGTAAATCGGGAAAGGATACGATGGATCGAAAGGGATGGTTTGGGCTGAGCTTGTGCGTGATCGGCCTTTTCGCTTGGCAGTGGTATGTGATCACTCACTATGGTCCGCCCCACGCGCCGAAAGCGGAGCAAACGACGAACCCGAATCCCGAGGCAGGGCTCAAGCTCCCCTCTACCGTGTCGGAGGGAACGGCGAGCGAGGGCATCGGCGAAATCGAGCCGGGAGAAGCGTTGCCGAACTCGACGAATCTCCCTCCGGAGGAAACGGCTGTTCTCGAGAATTCGGAGTTGAAGGTGATTTTGACCTCCTGGGGAGGGGCCATCCGCTCGATCGAGCTCAAAAACCAGCGCGCGCATGGAGACGAGCCGCTTGTCCTGAATCGGTTCAGCAGAGAGCCGGTCTTAAATGTGACGGGATGGGAGGAACGATCGGCTCTGGCGGCTTATCGTTGTAGCCAGGAGGGAAAAGAGGTCGTTTTTGCCCGCACCCTCGTCAACGGCGTGGAACTGCGGCGTCGATACCGGCTCAACTCGGAGTATGAGATCCGGCTCGACCAACAGTGGGCCAATCCGGCACCTCGGGAGGTCACGCTCCCTCGGTGGAGACTTCTCGTCGGGGTGGGGGAGCCAATCCACCGGCAGGATCCGCCGGGCTCCATTGCGGCGAACTGGCTCTCCGCCCAGGGAAAGCTGGGTCGGATTAGTCTGCCAGATTTTGGCTCCGCTGGATTCCTTGGCTTCCAATGGCGGAGTCCCCGTTCTCTCATCGACAGTCCTAAAGAGTCGATGCGCTGGGTCGCGGTGAAAAGCCAGTTCTATGCTACGATTCTTCTCCCTCCTGGAACCCTTCCGCCTGATCGTCTGATCTGCGTTTCCGAGCCCCTGCTGGATTTCCCCAGAGGGGGGAAAGGCCAGCCGCCGTCGGGTTTGAAGGCTTGGGCTTCCTTTCCGGACATCGTGCTTCCGCCCGGCTCCTCGCTCGCAACGACGTATACCGTTTTCGCTGGGCCCAAAGAGTACAGCTTGCTGAAAAGCCTGGGATCCGAGACCGATCGAATCTTGGATTACGGATTCTGGGGCTGGATCGTAAAACCCCTGATCTGGTGCATGGTCCATTTGCATCAGATTCTTCCGAACTACGGAGTTGTCATCATTGTCTTCACCCTTGGGATCAAGGCTGTCTTTTGGCCCCTTCAATCCAAGGCAAACCGCCATATGAAGGAGATGCAAGCGCTCAGTCCGCGCGTGAAGGAACTGCAGGCCCAATACAAGGAACAGCCCGAGAAGATGCAGGCCGAACTCATGAAGCTCTACCGGGAGTTCGGGGTGAATCCGGTCGGAGGCTGTCTTCCCGTGGCCGTACAGGTTCCCATTTTCATCGGCTTTTACACGATGCTGCAAAGCGCGGTGGAATTGCGGCATCAATCCTTCTTGTGGATCCACGATCTTACTCGGCCGGACACCGTAGCGACTCTCCCGGTCATTGGCCTGGATATTAATCCGCTGCCACTGATCATGGTGGGCACGCAGATCATCCTGGCACGGATGAGTTCCCCGGCCGCCGAGAACCCGCAGACTCGCATGATGCAATGGATGCCAGTCTTCTTCCTCGCCTTCTTTTACAACTTCGCCGCGGCATTGCCTCTTTACTGGACGGTGAACAACATCGTTTCAATGGCCCAGACCTATTGGAATCTGCGTAAGCCCGTGCCTACGCTGCATCGCGTCAAGAAACAAAAGGCATCGGGGCTTTCGCTCCGGAAGTGACGAGCGAGAAAAATGGGGAGCGCATGGAATCCCCGAAGCAATTTGACTTCTTAGTCCTCGGCAGCGGACTGGCGGGCCTCTTTTATGCGCTGGAGGCGTCTAAAGCCGGAACCGTGGCGATTCTGACGAAGGGGCGCGCACAGGAGTCGAACACGCTTCATGCTCAGGGAGGGGTCGCTTGCGTCGCCTCCGCGACCGACACGTTCGACCTGCATGTCCAGGATACGCTGGTTTCTGGGAGCGGGCTTTGCAAGGAAGAGGTTGTCCGCGGAATTATCGAGGATGGACCCGACCGCATCCGTGATCTAGCCCGGTTGGGGGTCCGTTTCACGACCCGTCCGGGGGAGGAGAGAGAGTTGTGGGATTTGGGAAAGGAAGGAGGGCATAGCCGCCGCCGGATCTTTCATGTGGATGATGCCACGGGGAAGGAAATTGAACAGGTCCTCTTGCAGGCCGTTTGCCTCAATCCTCGGATCCAGGTTTTTGAGCGCTACCAAGCCGTCGACTTGATCACGCTCGGGAAGTTGGGATACTCCGCGGAAAATCGTTGCATGGGCTGTTATGCCCTGGATCGCACCTCGGGCAGGGTGGAGGTGTTCTGTGCCCACCACACCCTATTGGCGACGGGCGGTTGCGGAAAGGTCTACCTCTACACGACCAATCCCGATGTGGCGACCGGGGACGGCGTTGCCATGGCCTTCCGAGCCGGCGTGCCGATCGCCAACATGGAGTTCATTCAGTTTCATCCCACCTGTCTCTATCATCCGCAGGCGAAGAGCTTCCTGATCAGTGAGGCTCTGCGCGGGGAGGGGGCGCTGCTGCTCAATCAGGCGGGACAGCGATTCTTGTCCGGCGTCGATCCGAGAGCCGAGCTGGCTCCACGCGATATCGTGGCGCGTGCGATCGATGCGGAAATCAAGCGGAGCGGGCATCCCTGCGTCTATCTCGATATCCGCAGGAAGGGGAAGGAGTACCTCCAGGGGAGGTTTCCGACGATCTATTCCGCTTGCCTTCGGTGCGGCATTGACATGGCCGCGGATCTGATCCCTGTGGTTCCCGCGGCCCATTACCAGTGCGGCGGGGTGGTTACGGATATTGACGGGCGCACAGAACTACCGGGACTTTGGGCGTCGGGGGAAGTGGCGTGCACGGGCTTGCACGGAGCGAATCGGCTGGCAAGCAACTCCCTTTTGGAGGCCGTTGTCGTTTCCTACCGGGCAGCGCGAGCGAGCGTCGCGGCAGGGCCCCTTTCGCGAAAAATCTCCATTCCGCCGTGGGACGAGGGGTCGGCCGCAGATCCCGATGAGCTTGTGGTCGTGGCGCACAACTGGCGCGAGGTTCGCGAACTCATGTGGGATTACGTGGGTATCGTTCGGACGAGGAAACGGCTGCGGCGCGCGGGCATGCGTCTCCAGAATCTGGCTAGGGAGATTCGCGAATACTATTGGAGCTATCGCCTCAACGCCGACTTGATCGATCTCCGGAATCTCGTTCTGGTCGCCTCCCTAATCGTCGACTCGGCGCTGGAGCGCCCCGAAAGCCGCGGGTTGCACTACATCCTCGACTTTCCCAAACTCGACGATTCTCATCCTCCGAGCGATACGATCCTTCGCCGCTCGGAGGTTTCGATCGACGAGTGAGCGTCTGCTCGCGCCCGGCCCTCCAGGCAGAGCCGCATGCAGGCTCGCGAGCGTCACGACGGGCGCGTGCGTGGCGGCCTCATTGCGGCTTTTCCGGAATCTCCATCGGACGTGGACGAACGCGAACTTCCAGGTCGACCCAGGAAAAGCGGGCCGAATCGAAACCATCGATGCGGGCCGCCTTGATCCCGACATCGTTCGATTGGACGGAAGAGAGCGAGAGCGGAGGGGAAACCTCGATGGGTGTCCGCCCGGACAAAAAAAGCCACTGGAGCGCGTCCCGTAAAGTTCTCTCCCTTTCAAGGCGGACGAAGAAAAAGGGTGCGCTTGTTCCGGACAAAGAGCCCGGACTCTGCTCTTTTGACGTCATGATCCATCGGTGATGGGAGTAGAAGACAAGGCTCGGTTCCGTATAGCCGGAAGAGACGAAGATGGTATCGCCGGGAAGATCTTTCCATAGGCCGCGGAGGGTCAGCGCCGGTTCGACGCTCCGCAAGCTCGTCCCCAGCAGATGAAAGCTGCCCGCGAGGGCGAGCAGCGAAAGCCCCAGGCCGATGGGGAGGAAGAGAGGAGAAGGACGAGCCCAAGGCGAAGCTGCGCTTGCGGAAAACAGGGTTGCCTTCGCAACCAGCGCCAAAAGGCAGAGCGAGAGGAGGACGCCGCCGAGCGCCCAAAGAGCGGTCCGAAGCGCCGCATAGTGCCCTTCCCAAGGGCGTGTCAGGGTTGCCGCGAGGGTGAAGCTTCCCGCAAGGAAGCCCACACCCCAGAGTGACCAGAAAATGACGAGGCTCATCCGTCGAGGACGAACCGTGGCCGCTGCTTGCCCCAAGAGAAGAAAGAACGCAGGGAATCCGGGCAAGAGGTAGTGAGGTAGCTGCGTGGCGTAGGGAGTGAAGAGGAGGAAGGGAGAGAAAAGCCAGGAGAGGAGAAAGGCGGAGCGGGAAGAGTAGTTCTTCTGGAGCGAGACCAAGATCCAGCCGAGAAACGCGGACCATGGGAAGAGGCTGAGCAGCGAGGAAACCAAGTAGTAACCCCAGAAATGGGGTCGGCCATCGAACGCTTCTACGCCGCGGCGGAGAACGTGTTCACCCATCCCCTCGGTCCAAAAGGCTCCATGAGTTGAAAGCAGCGCTGGAATCCCCCAGAGCGCAATGATGCCGACCGCGACGGCCGAACCCCGGAAGGCATGCAGCCGCCTCCATGGGGCGGGGCTCCTCCAAAGGAGAAAGCGCCAGAGCAGGAGGCCCACAAGCGGAACGGCCCAGGCGACCGGGCCTTTGGCCAGAAAGCCTAGGGCGAGGTCGACCCAGAGGATGCAAGTCCAGGCTGCTGTCCCGCCTTCCAAGAGACGCAGAATCGCCCACTGAGCAGCGACGATCGAGACAACCATCGGCATGTCCGCCACGGCCAGCCGGCCGTGAATGAGAAACTGAAGAGAGGTGGCTCCCGAGAGCGCCGCGACGACTCCGGCTCGGAGGCCAAAAAGGGACCGGCCCATGAGAAAGAGGAGGAGACAGAGGAGGGCGGTCAGGAGAATCGAAGGCATTCGGGCTCCAATCTCGTTCTCGCCAAAAATGCGGAAGCATACGCCCATGAGCCAGTAGATCAAGGGAGGCTTGTCGAGGCGATAGTCGCCGTTGAAGAATGGCACGCTCCACTCGCCTCGTTCTCCCATTTCGCGAGTCGCTTCGGCGAAGCGGGGCTCGTCCCGGTCGATGAGCGGCAGCGCAGCCGACCCAGATAAGGAGAGCAGGAGGGAAAGCAGCGGAAGGGCGAATAGAAGCAGCCGGGATCCGGCCGTCGATTCCGCTGGATCCGAAAGCACCGGAGGCCGGGGGTCAGGCGGTGAAGCGGAGGCTTCGCTCACGAGGGGACTATCCCATGGAGCCTAAGCCGCCATTTCTCACAAGCTTTCTCCTGTGGCTTGCAAAATGGGCTCGTCTGCTTGGCTCTCGCTTGGTTTTCCATCCTTGCAGTATGTCTTCATACAGCTCCGGTGGAAAACCGGCGCCTCGCCTTGCATCCAAGCCCATTTGCGGCGCCTCGGCTACGAAATTTGTGAAAAATGGCGGCTAGAGGACATCTTGTCAAATCTAGAGCCTGGCATTCGGAGAACGAAAAAAGACGGCCCATTACCCTGGACGCGCTTTTTTTTTATCAAAAAGGCCTTGCCTTCCGAGGGCCCTTTCACGATAGTCAAACTTCTCCGCCGGAAATAAGGCGGCTCTGCGCGAGAGCGCGCGGAGGATGATCTTTGAAAATGGTTTCGCCAAAGCGAAACAGAATTGAATTGTGCGGGACGCCCAAATTTTGCAAAGAGCTTTGTGACGCTGTCCGCCCTTCGGCAACGAGGGGAGGAATAGCAATCCCGGCTTGACCGGGAAAGTCAGCATCATCTCTTCATTACGGAGAGTTTGATTCTGGCTCAGAGCGAACGCTGGCGGCGTGGATAAGACATGCAAGTCGCACGCAGCTTGTTTCCTAGCAATAGGAGGCGAGTTCAGTGGCGAACGGGTGAGTAACGCGTGGGAATCTACTCCAAAGTGGGGAATAGCCCGGCGAAAGCCGGGGTAATTCCGCATGTGGTCTAGCCTAGCTAGATTAAAGCGGGGGACTCGAAAGGGCCTCGCGCTTCGGAATGAGCCCGCGTCCTATCAGCTAGTTGGCGGGGTAAATGCCCACCAAGGCGATGACGGGTAGCTGGTCTGAGAGGATGGCCAGCCACACTGGGACTGAGACACGGCCCAGACACCTACGGGTGGCAGCAGTCGAGAATTTTTCACAATGGGCGAAAGCCTGATGGAGCGACGCCGCGTGGAGGAGGAAGGCCTTCGGGTTGTAAACTCCTGTCACCGCAGAACAAGGTTCGCCTGCCGAATAAGCGGGAGGACTTGATAGTATGTGGAGAGGAAGGGACGGCTAACTCTGTGCCAGCAGCCGCGGTAATACAGAGGTCCCGAGCGTTGCTCGGATTTACTGGGCGTAAAGGGTGTGTAGGAGGTTGGGAAAGTCGAATGTGAAATCCCTCTGCCTAACGGAGGAACTGCGTTCGAAACTACCCGGCTAGAGGTTCGGATGGGGAAGCGGAACTCTCGGTGTAGCAGTGAAATGCGTAGATATCGAGAGGAACACCGGTGGCGAAGGCGGCTTCCTGGACGAAACCTGACTCTGAAACACGAAAGCTAGGGGAGCAAACGGGATTAGATACCCCGGTAGTCCTAGCCGTAAACGGTGTGCGTTAGGTGTTGGCGGATTCGACCCCGCCGGTGCCGAAGCTAACGCATTAAACGCACCGCCTGAGGAGTACGGTCGCAAGGCTAAAACTCAAAGAAATTGACGGGGGCCCGCACAAGCGGTGGAGCATGTGGCTTAATTCGATGCAACGCGAAGAACCTTACCTGGCCTTGACATGCAGCGTTCAGTCCCGGAAACGGGATGGCCCGCAAGGGCGAGCTGCACAGGTGCTGCATGGCTGTCGTCAGCTCGTGTCGTGAGATGTTGGGTTAAGTCCCCCAACGAGCGCAACCCCTGTGTCTAGTTGCCGAAAGGCTCTCTAGACAGACTGCCCTCTTCAAGGGGGAGGAAGGTGGGGACGACGTCAAGTCAGGATGGCCCTTATGGCCAGGGCTGCACACGTGCTACAATGCTCGGTACAAAGGGACGCAAGACCGCGAGGTGTAGCAAATCCCCAAAACCGAGCCCAGTTCAGATTGAAGGCTGCAACTCGCCTTCATGAAGCCGGAATCGCTAGTAATGGCGCATCAGCTACGGCGCCGTGAATACGTTCCCGGGCCTTGTACACACCGCCCGTCACATCCTGAAAGCTGGCTGTACCCGAAGCCGTTCTCTTGAGCGTCGAAGGTGTGGCTAGTGATTGGGATGAAGTCGTAACAAGGTAGCCGTAGGGGAACCTGCGGCTGGATCACCTCCTTTCTAAGGAGTAGGTTCGGGTTGGAGAAGGGAGAAAAACCTTTCGACAATTTCCCGGACTAGGTCGACTTCCCTCTTTGGATGGCTGAAGAGGGAAGTGGAATTCCGCAAGGAGTTCCACGGGCGTCACGCACAGTTCAATTCTGATTCGTAAAAATTCGCAGTCCGATGAGTGGGCGAGCAGGTATGTCCTTTCCGATAGAAGGGGGCATAGCTCAGTTGGTAGAGCGACAGCTTTGCACGCTGTAGGTCAGGGGTTCGAATCCCCTTGCCTCCAGGTAAGTTCGCTGTGGAGCCTGTAATTCCAGGGGCCTGTAGCTCAGTTGGTTAGAGCATGCGCTTGATAAGCGCAGGGTCACTGGTTCGAGCCCAGTCAGGCCCACCAATCGGGAGGTAACGGAATGGAGAGCGGCGGTTGGAAGTAATCGCCCGTCTTCATTCCATTGCCATTAGGGCGAAGCCGTTCTTTGAAAACTGCAGGCAACAAAAAAGAAGCCATTATAGCTTCTGCCGGTGTCTTGAAGAGATCTGCGCTTTGGCGTGGATGCTCGCAAGATGGCGATCAAAAAGCTACAAAGGGCGCATGGTGGATGCCTTGGCGCTGAACGGCGACGAAGGACGTGGCTACCTACGATAAGCCTCGGGGAGCGGGAAGCACGCTGTGATCCGGGGATTTCCGAATGGGGTAACCCGGCGCGAGTAACGTCGCGCCACTTCTGGTTGAATTCATAGGCCAGATGAGCAAACCCGCCGAAGTGAAACATCTCAGTAAGCGGAGGAAAAGAAAGCGAATGCGATTCCGTAAGTAGTGGCGAGCGAAAGCGGAACAGCCCAAACCGAACGGCTTGCCGTTCGGGGTTGTAGGACCACCGTATGGGTAGTTGTGCGGTTAGGTGAAGCGGATGGAAAGTCGCCTCATAGAAGGTGAGAGGCCTGTAACCAAAAACCAAGCAACGCTCGGTGGTATCCTGAGTAACGCGATGCACGTGAAACTTCGCGTGAAGCTACGCCGACCACGGCGTAAGGCTAAATACGTGTCAGCGACCGATAGTGAACCAGTACCGCGAGGGAAAGGTGAAAAGAACCCCGGCGAGGGGAGTGAAATAGATCTGAAACCATGTGCCTACAAGGTGTCAGAGCCCGAAAGGGTGATGGCGTGCCTTTTGCTTAATGAGTCTGCGAGTTACTGTTTGTGGCAAGTCTAAGTCCTGATGGGACGGAGGCGAAGCGAAAGCGAGTCCGAATAGGGCGATGAGCCGCAAGTAGTAGACCCGAAGGGGAGGTGATCTACCCATGGTCAGGATGAAGTCACTTTAACCGGTGATGAAGGTCCGAACGGGTGACGGTTGAAAACGTCTCCGATGAACTGTGGGTAGGAGCGAAAGACTAATCAAACCCCCTGATAGCTGGTTCTCCCCGAAATAGATTTAGGTCTAGCCTCGTGTGCTAACCTGTGGGGGTAAAGCACTGGATGGACTAGGGCCCACACCAGGGTACCGAATCTAACCAAACTCTGAATACCACAGGGTGCAGCACGGGAGTAAGACGGTGGGGGATAAGCTTCATCGTCGAGAGGGAAACAACCCAGATCGCCGGCTAAGGTGCCAAAATGCAGCTAAGTGAAAAGGATGTTGGGTCTCAGAGACAGTGAGGATGTTGGCTTAGAGGCAGCCACCATTTAAACAGTGCGTAATAGCTGACTCATCGAGAGATCCAGCGCCGAAAATGATTGGCGATAAGCTGCATACCGAAGCCGCGGATCTTTTTCGATTTCGATCGGAAGGGATGGTAGGGGAGCGTTCCAAGTGCTGTGAAGCGGAAGGGGAACCGACCGTGGAGCGCTTGGAAGTGAGGATGCAGACATGAGTAGCGATAAGATCGGTGAAAATCCGATCCGCCGTAAACCCAAGGTTTCCTGGGGAAGGTTCGTCCGCCCAGGGTTAGTCGGGAACTAAGCTGAGGCCGATGGGCGTAAGCGATGTCTAGCTGGTCAATATTCCAGCACCGCCGACATTTAAACGTGGGGGACGCATCGTTGGAGAAGGGCGAGGTGATGAATGCCCTTGTCCCGCAAGGGGACCGAATGGAGCAATCCTGACGGGATTCTTCAAAGACGGTGCCAAGAAAAGCCCACGTGTACACTAAGGCGCCCGTACCGTAAACCGACACAGGTGGGTGGGTAGAGTATACTCAGGCGCGTGAGTTAAATCTCTTTAAGGAACTCGGCAAGTTAGCCCCGTAACTTCGGAAGAAGGGGCGCCCCGCAAGGGGCCGCAGTGAACAGCGTCAACCGACTGTTTAACAAAAACACAGCACTCTGCTAAGTCGCGAAGACGACGTATAGGGTGTGACACGTGACCAATGCTGGAAGATTACGGCAAGGGGTCAGCTTGGTTTCGGCCAGGCAAAGCTCTGAACCCAAGTCCCAGCGAATGTCGGCCGTAACTATAACGGTCCTAAGGTAGCGAAATTCCTTGTCGGGTAAGTTCCGACCTGCACGAATCGTGTAACGAGTTGACGACTGTCTCAAAGAGAGGCTCAGCGAAGTTGTAATGGCGGTGAAGATGCCGCCTACCCGCAGTAGGACGGAAAGACCCCGTGCACCTTTACTGTAAGCTGTTACTGGATCTCTGCTATGGTTGCTCAGCGTAAGTGGGAGACTGCGAAGCCTTCCTTTTGGGGAAGGTGGAGTCGCCAATGAGACACCACACTTCCATTGTGGGGATTCTAACCAAGCGCCCTGAAGCGGGCCTTGGGACAATGGCAGCGGGTCAGTTTGACTGGGGCGGTCTCCTCCTAAAAGGTAACGGAGGAGTTCTAAGGTTCCCTCAGCACGGTTGGCAATCGTGCGTCGAGCACATGGGTAGAAGGGAGCTTAACTGCGAGACCGACAGGTCGAGCAGGTACGAAAGTAGGACCAAGTGATCCGGTGGTAGAATGTGGAATTGCCATCGCTCATCGGACAAAAGGTACGCCGGGGATAACAGGCTGATCGGGCCCAAGAGTCCATATCGACGGCCCGGTTTGGCACCTCGATGTCGGCTCATCGCATCCTGGGGCTGGAGAAGGTCCCAAGGGTCCGGCTGTTCGCCGGTTAAAGCGGTACGCGAGCTGGGTTCAGAACGTCGTGAGACAGTTCGGTCCTTATCCACTGTGGGCGCAGGAGACTTGAGGGATTCACTCCCTAGTACGAGAGGACCGGGAGTGACGGACCGCTGGTGTTCCGGTTGTGTCGTCAGACGCAGCGCCGGGTAGCTATGTCCGGAAAGGATAAGCGCTGAAAGCATATAAGCGCCAAGCCTTCCCCAAGATGAGGTCTCCCCATCAAGGTCGTGGTAGACCACCACGTTGATAGGCCGCACGTGGAAGCGCAGCAATGCGTGGAGCGAAGCGGTACTAATTACCTGATTGGCTTTTCGTCACGGCAGGCTAATGAGCTGATTTTTTGTTTGCCTGTAGTTTTCAAGGAACGGCTGCGACCAGGCGTCTGCGGAAGGAGGCAATGACCCGCAGAGGCCTGGTGATCCTAGAGGCGTGGAACCACCCGTTCCCATTCCGAACACGGAAGTGAAACGCGTCATCGCCGATGGTAGTGCGCCGGTAGGGCGTGCGAGAGTAGGTCATTGCCAGGTTCGTCCCCCCTTTTGCTCCTCGGAGTGGAAGGGGGGCTTTTTTTTGTTCCTGTTGAAAATGAAGCCGACGGCGGTTGCCTTGCTCTTCGGCGGGCTGATTCGTGGCACGCCGGCGCGGAGGTGGCTGTCCATTCGCCGCGCCTCGGCTACGAACTTCTCAGAGCTAGCAAGATTGACTACGCAGGGGTTGGTTCCTGCTCCGCGCAGATGGCACGGCTATCGGCTTCGGACAGCGGTTCATCGAGCAAGGAGCAGTGATGCGGAGTGCGCGTGAGGCGGCGGACATGCGCACGGAAATGCCGGCAGGTGTGACACGCCCCGAAAGCACGTCCTTGGTTGCGGGCGATAGCGTTGCGGAGCGTCTGCCGTAGCTCGTCGAGCAGGCCGGTGGCATCTCCACCGGTGGCCTGCTCGATATTCCGAGCCAAGACGAGCAGGGGGTCGCGCGTCAGGGTCTTGCTGCCTTTCCTGGTGAGCGCGAAGTCGACCGAGCGGCGGTCCCGGGCATCCGGCTTCCGCGCCACGTAGCCCTTTCCTTCGAGCGAGGCGAGCGTCCGTGAGACCGTGCCGCGCGTGGATACGAGGTAGTCAGCCAAAGCGGCGGGTTTGCGCGAGAAGCGGTTGGCGCGTGCAAGGTAGCGCAGCGCCTCCCACTGAACCGGATTGAGGCGCCCTTCCTGTTCGCCGGCTCGCGCCAGTCGATCGAGGCGGTCGATCAGATGGGCGGCTTCCAGAGCCTTGGGCGAGAGGGACATGGTTGCTAGTCGAAATTAAGCCTTGACTAGGGCGAAACACGTTCGCTTAAAGATATTAAGCTCGCAACAGCTGTATTGGCAAACCAAGGAGTAGCCGTCGAGCTTGCCGACGCGAGGCAGCGGGTAGAGAGATATCCGGTCCAACCGAAAGATGAGGGAAAGAGGAGGAAGCCGATGAAGCAACAAGCAGGGAAAGCAGCAGCCCTCCTGGCATGGGTAAGTTGCGTGACGATGCTGGGGGCTCTGCCGCTGCGAGCAGGAACGGCCGCCCCCCAGGAGAACGAGGAAGACGGGGTGACCGTTCCGCAGGGGCACAAAGAGGCCTACGAAGCTGCCAAGGAGCAGATGAAGGAGGCTCCGCAGGAGAAGCACTCCTCCGGAAGCTGGTACTTGGCCGGCGCTGCGGGCATGGAGTGGTCGTGGTTTGACCGAGGGTCCATCGGTAACACCCCGTACAGCGGAAATCTGAATGAAGCCTTTATAGGCGGCTTAATTGGCGGCTACTACTGGCACGACCCAGACAAGTGGGGCAACCTGAGCTTTAGCGTGGATGCGGTCGGCCTGTACGACGGTTCGACGATAAACAGCCAGGTCGGTAGCGCTGGCTCCAGCTCTGGCGCAACTTTCGGCGATCTCGTTCTCGGTGGGACGATTGGCTATCGGATCGCCAAGTCCTACGAGCCTTTCGTGGGTTTCTACGGCGGGGGACAGATCAGCCAGGTTAGTGGTACCAGAGGCACCCACGGGGACGTCTGGTCCTTCGTGTTCGGTCCTGCCCTCGGCATCCGGTACTTCATTCCAAACAGCCACTGGTTCGTAGGCATGGTAGGGGTTTTCGCCTTCGAGGGCGATTTGAACGGCTACAATCAGAACTTGGGCGGCAAAACGCTGAACGTGAGCGGCAGTTCCTACCTCTACGAGCCAATCGTAATGATGACGATCGGCTACGCGTTCTAGGCCGCATATCTCACAAGCGCTCTCCCGCCGCGGCGGGAGACGCAGTCAGTCGTCCGCGGGGCGGCGCGTAGCACGGCCTTCATGGGCCGAGCCGGAATCGGGCTCCGTGAGGGGCCTGCGGGCGAGCACGATATTGTACGCGTTGCCGAATACGAAAGCCTTGGATGTGCTCCAAATGATGCGTTCCAACTGGACCATGGTTCGCATGCGGAGGTGGAGCTTCCAGAGCATCACGCGGCGGATGAAACTCCAGGACAGACCCCAGGCCCAGAACGGTAGTTGCCTGTAGCGGATCGGGTCGAATCCGATCTGGCGCATCTTGAAAACCAGAAGATTGGCGCCAAAAAAGTTATAATGCCAGTTTTCAAAGAACGCCGTAACGTTTCGGTAATCACGCTCGCGGCGACAGGCGTCCAGGGATCCGGGCGAAAGAATCAAAAGGCTTCCCCCTGGCTTGAGGAGCCGCCAGCAACGCGCCAGCCAGGCGTCCAGGTTCTTCGTGTAGCCGATGGATTCCAGAGAATAGATGCCATGGAAAGTCTTTTCCGGGAGGTCCAGGTGATCGAAGTCGGCGACGGTGGCGTGAACGGGAAGATCGAAACTCTTCGCTTGCCGTCGACAGAGGTCCGCTTGGAAGGGAGAGTTCGTGACGCAAAGGATCTCAACATCGCATCGTCCGGCAAGATAGCGGGCCGCCGCTCCCGAACCGCACCCGAGGTCCAAAAGACGCATTCCCGGCACCGGGTCAAGAAGGGAATATACGGCAGAATAAGGATGGGCGAAGAGCGCAGGCGGGAAGACGCACGTGCAATAGTGCTCGTTTTCGCCCAGGTAGAGACGAAATACATCGTCGTAGGTGTGATTCTGGTCGTCATGTTTGAGCAAGTCGCCGAGCTTCGGAATCCACTCCACCAGTTGCCGTCGTTCGAATTTATTGAGCTCATGACCGATCTCCTCTGCGTCTTTGGGATGCGTGACGAGAAGGAAGAGGAGGTAATGAAACAGGTTATACGCCGCGAAAAGCCCTGCGATTGTCGCAATGACCAGTAGGAGGGTGGAGACGAAAGCCACGACTGCTCTACTCTGTGCTTGGCGCAGCCGATCCTTGAGGGACGGAAAGATGCGGGGTTTCGGGAGTCGAGGCTTGATGCGGAGGAAGCGGAGGCCGAGGTTGCCTTTTAGCGGCCGTGGCCTTGGGGTTTTGGGGTAAGTATTTGGCTACCCACCAGCGGGAGGCTCCTCCTGCGGTGGCCGCGACGCCGGCGGCTACCGGACCGAGGAAGGTGACTGCCGGGCCGCTGGCCAATGCGCCGAGCATGAGGGTGCTTTGAGCGGCTGAAGCCGCGCCAGCCGTCGCCCCGCCTGCCGTTGCCCCGTAGGCTTGATATGCTAGGATCGCATCCCCTTTCCTCTTCTTGGCGACCTTGGCTAGGTCCTGGAGCAGCGCTCCCTTGCGTAGACCGTTGCGTCGGTCATGGATGACCCCGATGATTTGATATGGGCGCGGTGGCTGGCCGTCGGACCAGATGTCGATTCCATCAACGTTGTGGAGAATGGCTCCCTTCCCCACCGTTCTTTTGCCGTTTTCGACAGGAATGTACGTCGTGTTGGCGCAGGAGGTCAGGAAGAGCAGGAGGGGTAAAAAGAGGAGAGGAAGCGGGATCGATTTCCGGCTGGGCGGAATCGGCGGACGCACAAGGGAGATTTTCACGAAGAGCGAGCGGGGGGTCGCATCCATTGTGCGCTGCTATCCGGCCTGATTTCCCTTCTTTTTCATGCCGGCCGGCAGGTAGCGGATCACCCACCAGCGCGACTGTCCGGACCCTGCGGCGGAAAGCCCTCCGGTAGCGGCACCACCGTAGGCAGCACCCGTAGCGGCTCCCGAGCCGACTGGAGCCGAAGCCCCCAAGTTGCCCGACGCTCCTCCTGCCGCTGCCAGGGCGGCACTCGCCGCCCCCGTGTACGTTTGGTATTCGATGATGCCCTCTCCGCCCATTCGCTTTGCTTTTCGCGTGACGTCCTTGAGGATCGAATCGCGAAAGAAGCCGTTACGGCTGTCGTCGACGAGGCCGATGATCTCGTACTTGCGGGGGGGCGTGCCGTCGGTCCAGACATCGATCCCGTTGATCACCCGCCTGGCGGCAATGCCCTTCCCTTGCTGTTCGTTGGAGCCGACATAGGGGTAATACCGCGTCTGAGCGCAGGCAGCGAGCAATAGGTAGCAGCCGGCAACAAGAACTGCGCGGGTCGAGAGGAAGCGGGTGGGCGGCTTTCGACGAAGACGCATGGCTTGCTGACGACGTCCTTTTTACTTGTCTTCTCTTTCGCAGGTTTTCTCGGCTGGGCTAGACGGATGCCTCCGTTCAGGCGCGCTCCAGGGTTAATCGAGAGTGGACGCCCTGTCAAACAGAGGATGCGGCTACGCGGAAAAAGTCAGCCGGCCGGCTAGGGCGCGACCGCCGTCGGCGTTGGTTGACCGGGCGGGAGCTGCGAGGCGGCCGTGGTGGGAACAGCGGTCTGCTTCGAAGCGGCGGAGGAGGGCGTTTTTGGCCCTGCGATGGTCGTTTTGGGCTCTGCCGGCAGATACTTGGCGGCCCACCAGCGCGAGGTGCCCCCCTGGGCGGCACCGAGCGCGATGATGGCGGGTCCGGCAATGAGCATGCCCGGGCCGGTCGCCGCCACGAGGGAACCCACCCAGATCATGTTCCCGGCAGCGGCTCCGGCTGCAGCGGTGGCTCCGCCCATCTGCAAGGCATAATCGTGGTATTCCAGGATCGCATCCGCTCCCATCTTCTTGGCGACCTTTGCAAGGTCCTGCTGAAGGTCGTCCCTACGAAGCCCGCTTCGGCTGTCGTGGATGACTCCGACGAGCTTGTACGGGCGAGGGGGGAGCCCGTCGGTCCAGAAGTCGATCCCATTGATTTTGTGAAGACTGGCACCCTTGCCGACGGTTCGCGCTCCTCCTTTGTACGGGATGTAGGTCGTGTTCGCGCAGGAGCAGAAGAAAAGCGGCAGAAGCAGGAAACCGGGATGCAAGTGGCTCCGGACATTCATGAGGAGTGGGCCGATCCTTGGTGCTGATCCTTTGCTGGCCGGGCGTTCGGCGGAGTGGCCTTTTTAGAAGAAGAATCCTGGTAACGGAAGACCCACCAGCGGGAAGTGCCCGCCCAACCCCCGCCTAGTCCTGCCGAGGCGGGTCCGGCAAAGGCAAGCCAGGAGGAAGCCGTTGGGCCGTATGCTTGCGGTAGCTGATCGGCGTTGCTCCCGAAGCCGCTTGCCGAGGCGGCGAAGGAACTCAAGGCGGTCGCATAAGCTTTGTACTCGAGAATGCCTTGACCTCGCATCTTCTTCGCTTGCTTGGTGACGTCTTTAAGCAGGGTGGCGTGAAAGATCCCGCTCCGGTGATCGTGGATCACGCCGATGATCGTGTAGCGGCGAGTCGGTAGGCCGTCGCTCCAGACCTCGATCCCGTTGATGATCCTCTCGCCGCCCCCCCCTTTGCCTAACTGGCTGTTCGCTCCGACATAGGGATAATAATGGGTCTGGGCACAGCCTCCGAGCAGAGCGATCGCGGCAGCCGGCAAAAACAGATAGAGGCAGGCGGGGAACGGGCACGTAGATGGACCCCGCAATGTTCGCATAGCGTCTTCGCAGCCTCCCTTTTTGCTTTGGTGACCAAGCTATATCTGCACTGCGGCGACGATAACCGGGAAGGAGGCCGATTGTGTTCAGATATAGTAAAGGCGAAAACTGGCTGTCAAGCAGCCGAAGCCACTCGGTCGAAAAACTCAAAAAAAGTAGGACCCGCAAAAAGAATCTCTTTGCTAACTGCGCTCTGGGGAGTGAACTAACCGGATGCATCGGGAGGAAACGGAAGGGCGGTCAACCACCCCTCCCTGAAGGGAGGGGCTTGAGGGAAACCGATCGCTAGGTTGACCAGGGAGAGCCAGAACTGGCTACGTATGCAACGGGTGAAAAGACCCACTCCGGGATGCTTCCTCAGTCCCGGACCCTGGAAGGGGAGGATCATGTTGGGCAAAGGCAAAGGCCCAAAGGTTCTTCCCGCTGCCGCGAGGCGGAAGCCGGTTGCATACCTTCCCGAGGGGAGCGACGTCCGAAAGACGTCCGTTACTGGGCCCGTAAGGGCGATCACTAAGAAGTGATACTATGGCTGTGTTGGTATTGGACAAGCGGAAGAAGCCGCTGATGCCGTGTACGGAAAGGCGCGCTCGGCTGCTCCTGACGCGAAAGCGGGCTATCGTGCATCGGCGTTACCCGTTCACGATCCGGCTCAAAGATCGAGAGGACGGACGGACACAACCGCTACGTCTGAAGATCGATCCCGGCAGCAAAACCACCGGATTAGCTCTGGTACGAGAGGACGCAAACGGAGGGCAGCATGTGCTCTGGTTGGCCGAATTGGAGCATCGAGGTTCCGTCATACGCGGCCGGTTGATTGCGCGCCGGGCGTTCAGGCGGCGGAGACGGGCGCAACTGCGCTATCGGCCTGCCCGCTTCGACAATCGCAGGAGGACGGACGATCATCTCGCGCCGAGTCTTCGGCACAGAGTCGATACGGCAATGTCCTGGATAGGACGGTTGCGGCGCTTGGCTCCCGTTACCGGGATGAGCCAGGGACTGGTACGTTTCGACACGCAGGCCATCCAGAATCCGGAGATAACCGGCGTGGAATACCAGCAGGGCGCGTTGGCCGGATATGAGGTTCGCGAATACCTGCTGGAGAAGTGGAGCCGCCAGTGCGCGTACTGCGGCGCGAAAGACGTGCCTCTGGAGGTGGATCATATCCATCCCAAAAGTCGAGGAGGTTCGGATAGGGTGAGCAATCTCACATTGGCGTGCCACGAATGCAAACAGGTTAAAGACAACCGGAAGGTCGACGAGTTCCTTGCCAATCGGCCCGACCGGATGGCGACGATATTAGCCAAGGCGAAAGCGCCGCTACACGATGCGGCCGCCATCAACAGCACTCGATGGGCTCTCTACAACAGGCTCAAGGACACCGGATTGCCGATTGAGACTGGCAGCGGCGGGCGGACGAAGTACAATCGCAGCCAGCTGAATATCCCCAAGACACACTGTCTGGATGCGGCCTGCGTGGGGGAACTCAAGACACTGCTCGGTTGGGATGCGCCGGTCTTGAACATTAAGGCTGCGGGTCGGGGCAGCTACCAGCGGACACGACTGACGCAGCATGGCTTCCCTCGCGGCTGCCTTACCCGGAGCAAGCGCCACTTCGGATTTCAGACTGGGGACTTGGTGAAAGCCGCCGTGCCGAGTGGCAAGAAAGTTGGGATTCATCTCGGCCCCGTGGCAGTACGCAAAAGCGGCAGCTTCAACATCCAGACGCTTCATGGCGTGGTGCAAGGCATCGGTCATCGCAACTGCGCGTTGATTCAGCGAGCGGATGGCTATGGATACGCCATCAAACCCAAGATAGCAGAACGAAAGGATGCGGGAACAGGGGCGGTTTCAGGCCGACGCGCTATCCCTCCCCGGCATAAATGCCCGGGGTCTCCCGCGCGAAAGCGATGAGTAAAGCAGGAGTCACGGTTGCGTATGGGGATGGCATCGGTCCGGAGATCATGAGCGCAACGCTCGAAGTGCTCGAGGCTGCGGGTGCCGAGCTAGCCTTGGAAACGATCGAGATCGGGAGAAGCGTCTATCTCCGGGGTAATGCGAGCGGGATCGAGCCGACGGCCTGGGAGAGCTTGCGGCGGACGAAGGTTTTTTTGAAAGCCCCCATCACGACGCCGCAGGGCGGAGGCTACAAGAGCCTCAACGTCACGGTGCGAAAAGCGTTGGGACTCTACGCCAACATCCGTCCTTGCCTTTCCTATGTCCCCTTCGTGGAAAGCAAGCATTCCGATCTAGACGTCGTGATCGTTCGGGAGAACGAGGAGGATCTCTATGGAGGGATCGAGCACCGGCAGAGCGTCGATTCCTTTCAGTGCCTCAAGATCATGACGAGGCCGGGAACCGAGCGGCTGGTCCGTTATGGTTTCGAGTACGCCCGCTCCTACCGGAGAAAGAAGGTCAGCTGCTTCACGAAGGACAACATCATGAAGCTGACCGACGGGATGTTCCACAAGGTCTTCGAGGAAGTCGGCGCGGAATATCCCGAGATCGAGAAGGAGCACTGGATCGTGGACATCGGGGCGGCCAAGCTTGCGGATACCCCGCAGGCCTTTGATGTCGTCGTGGTTCCGAATCTTTACGGCGACATTCTGTCGGATATCGTCGCCCAGATCGCCGGTTCCGTCGGGCTGGCGGGATCCGCCAACATCGGCGCCCAATATGCCATGTTCGAGGCAATCCACGGTTCGGCCCCGCGCCGCGCCGGGCAAAACTTGGCGAACCCCTCCGGCCTTCTCCTGGCGGCGGTGCAAATGCTCCTGCACATTGGGCAACGGGAAGCGGCCGAGCGGATGCACAACGCCTGGTTGCGCACGCTCGAGGATGGGATCCATACGTATGATATTTTCCGTGACGGGAAGAGTCGCCAAAAGGTGGGGACCAAGGAGTTCGGCCAAGCGGTGATCGGAAACCTTGGGAAGACGCCGCGCACACTCAAGCCGGTTCGATATGGGGAGGAGATGCGCAATCCGCGCTCTAGTTTTCCCTATAGCCCGCCCGAGGAACGGAAGCTCCTGGTCGGCGTCGATGTCTTTGTCGAGTTCCCGGGAAGAATCGAGGATTTGGCGGCGGCGCTGCGGGAGGTCGGCGGCGAGGGAGTGGCTCTGGAATCCATCGCGAACCGTGGAATGAGCGTCTGGCCTTTCGGGTTGGGCGAAACCCTGCTCGCGGGACCCTTCCAGTGCCGGTTTCTCGCCAAGGACGCGTCCTTGGGGCTTTCGCAGCGAGCCATCGTCGATCTTCTCGGCTCAGTGGAAGCCGGGGGAATTGAGTTCACAAAGACCGAGCTCCTGTATACGTTTAACGGCACGGAAGGATTCTCGCGAAGCCAGGGAGCCTAACTCTTTGGATTTTGCCCGGTGGTGTAACGGTAGCACAGAGGTCTTTGGAGCCTTTAGTCATGGTTCGAATCCATGCCGGGCAGCCAAAACGGATGCCCCGGTGGAACGGCGCCATCCTGACGGGCTAAAGTTCTTCCGCAGCTTGTCGCAGCCCGATCACTCGATCACGAAACTTCCGCCGATGTCCTTCGCGCAGCCTACGCACAAAGCGCTCGTTGGCGGTGACGAAGCGGCAGTCTCGGCGGCGGCAAGGGCAAGGTAGAGGCAGTCATATACCGGATGATCGATCTCGATCGCGGTCCGCGTCGCCGTCTCGAGCAGGGAGCGTGTCGGCAGGAACTCGATATCGGCGGCTTGGAGAAGCCGTGCCGCGAGGAACGCTTCCTCCTTGGAGAGTTCGTCGCACTGGACCTTCTTCCATAGGACGTTCGCACACTCGGCGACGAGCAGTTCCGGCGCGATCACCTTGGCGCGCCGGCGAAGCGTCAAGGCTTCCGCCGTGTCGTCCTCTTCGACCACCTATTTAATGGCGATGCTTGCATCGATGCGAGTGCGTTCACAGTTCTTCGCGTCCTTCGCGGAGCAGGACCTCGGAAGGCGTTTGCTTCCGACGCATCGTCAGCTTCCGCAACTCGGCCGCCAGTTTGTCGAGGGAAGGCTCTTCCTCGCTGGTCAGCGCCTGGCGGAGAATCTCTCGGTGCTCGGCCTCGGCGGAGCGGCCGTGGCGGGCGGCCCGGCGCTTCAAGCGGGCGATCAGCTCATCATCCAGATTGCGCACATGCAGGTTCCCGGGCATTGGGCCGTTCCTAAAACCATATACAACCATTCCCCTACCAGGGTAGATCGTCCAGGACGTCGGCCGAACAGCGCTGCCGACGGTTCGCGTGCCGGAGTTTCGCCGGCAAAGTCCGGGTAGCGCCCAATGCCCGCGCTTTCGGGGACAGAGGCGCGGGAGACAGTCGATTACCTCCCGACCGGGCATGCGCCGCTTTGAGCCTCTTCCGGACGCCCGCCCAGAACGACCATACATGCTTCGTCCGATTCCTCGCGGGTAGGGGGGCGAAGGTGAGCGTGAGCCGTCCATTGCGGGTCGGCACGACGGCCTCCCGCACGGACGGGCGTTCGGATAGACCCAATCCTCTCCGGGCGACGGCATAGGCCGCGCCCTGGTGAGAACCGATGCCATGACGGCGCGCGTGGTTGACCGCGCCGATCACGGAAGTGTAGGCCGGGTCGACTTCGATCCCCTCGACTCCGGCACGAAAAGAGGCCGCTTTCAGCATCGCGATCGTCTTGGCGTAGGCGAAGGAAGAGCGCGCTCGCGCCCGGACGGGATCGACCGCCTCAAGCTCAGCCCTCCTCTTGCGAAGATTTAATCGCTCGATCACGAGCGGCTTGCCCGCTTCGGTGCAGGCCCGGACGATCTCCTGGCATGCATCGCCGATTGCGGCTTTCGCCTGCTCCTCGCTTTTCCCGTAGAGATTCAATCCGATCCGGCGGATCTCCACGAGGAGGCCCGAGCGGTCCGTTTCGGCTACAGCCAGATGGTCCTCGGTGATGTCGATGCCGACCGCTCCGGCAAGGCGGCGTGTCACCACAGAAACGGGTTTCACCTCGACGCTCGCGAACACCCGCCACCCCTTCCCTTCCGGTCCCGCACGAAGCGGTAGCTCACTGCGGATCCCTCTCGCTTGCGGACAAGCCTCCCCGTCTTGGTTGTCCCGGTCACGATCCGGCTGGCGGAGAGGGCCTGGAGGATCGCCTCCTGGCCGTAGGCGAAGCGCACGCCCTCCAGCACCAGGTATTTGCTCGGGCCTCCCAATCCGTCCGGCAACCGCAACCGCAGCCGCAGGCTGCCGTCCGGGGCGACTGCGGCTTGGCAGGACTGGTTGCCCGATGTCTCGTCCTTCGACCCGAGCACGAAGAACTGACTGCTCCGCTCCGCCTGCCAATCCTTCTTCCAATCGGTATGGTCCGCATAGGCGTTCTCTTCCAAGGAAAATTGCTTGTGGCAGAACCGGCGGGAACCGAAGCAGAGCCGAACCCGTCCGGACTCCTGATCGGCCAGGAGCGCATCGAGCTTCGTCCGTAGTATGGCAAGCCGCCGCTTTTTCTGGTGTAAGACGTGCGATCCCAGCTTCTTCTCCTCCAGCCGGCCGATCGCCCCTTCTGCTCTCTTGATCCGCCCTTTGGTCTCCTCAATCAACTCGGGCCGCCTCTCCTGGATCGAGGCGATCTTGCCTTCGAGTTCGATCCGGATGGCGTTGAACTGCCGGGCGGTGATGCCGAACCGGCGCAGGAACGACCGCTTGAGCTCGTTCCGGGGAACGCCCGCCCGCATCTTGGCGAAGAGAGTCGTCCGCAGCGCCCGCCCGTGGAGCGCCGCATAGGCGTCGAGCGACGCCGACTGCTCGGGGGTCAGCGTCAAACGGGTCTGGTAGGTGAAAACAGGAAGCTTACTCATGCGATCGCTTCGAGCGCCTTCTTGGCGCGGTTTTGCGCGGACCTCTTCCCGTAAAGCCTGGCATACATAGAAACAATGACCTCATGCAGCTCGCGCACGATGTCGTCGGTCCTCTCGTCCGGATCCACCACCAGGACTGACCGGCTCTGCGCGGCCAATGCCGCTTCCAGGTGGTCGAAGCCGAAGCGCATCAGCCGGTCCCGATGCTCGACCAGGATGACGCCGACCTTAGGGTCTCGTAGTAGCCCAATCATGCCTTTCCGATGGCCGTTCAATCCGGAGCCGACCTCCTTGACGGCCTTGACGATCGGCAACCGGTTGCTTGAGAGCGAACTCGGAGAAGCCGCGCCAATTGCCTGTCCAGATCCGCTTTTTGATCGGCGCTGGAGACCCGCGCGTAGAGGGCCACGCCATCGGGCGTGTGAGGACTCCGCATGAACAATCAGCGTTCCAGTCGGCAACTGCTCGAACGGGCAAACACCCTTCCTTCCACATCCGCCAAGCCGTCTTGTAGCCAACGCCCTGTCGCTTGGCCCAGACATTCAACTGCACGCGGATATATTGCCATGAACTATCCTTATTATCCATATATTATTTAGAAGTTGGCAACCCTAGCCTGCCTGTGTCCCAAGCGTTCTCCTGCAGCTTGCGAAATGGACCTGTTTGCTTCGTCGGGACTTGGTTTTCCCTCCTTGCAGGATGTCGTCATACAACTTCGGGGGAAAACTTGCGCCCCGCCTTGCATCCAGGCCCATTCGCTGCGCCTCGGGGACGAACTTTGTCAGACAGGCAGGCTAGTCATCGGCATCACTTGTTGGATCGAAAGGCCATCCCATCGCTCCTTGCCCTGCCGCTGGCATGGAGACGCCATGGAAGACCTTGGAAGCGATTTGCCGTGCCTGGACAGCGCCTGTGGACGTAATTAAGCGTTTATAAGTACCGTGGCGCTGGGCAAGGCGCAGCGCGCGGACTCGATGGAGTCCCGTGCGCGAAGGAGCCATGAGAGAAGCAAGGGAGGAGGAAGCCTTTCAACCCCGATGCCGCTTCGGAAGCATGTTCAGGCGCTGCTTCGTCTTGCTCCTCCTGCTTTGGATGGAACCCTGCGTCCTTCACGCGGATCCGGTCTTTTTCCCGGGGGAAGAGATCGCCGCGCAAGATCTTGTGGAGACCATGAACGCTCAGGAGGCCGGGAAGGATTGGCTCGGAAAGTGGCGCAGGATGACCATCGAGACCCGCGAGAGGCAGACGCACTATTTGACGCCGCTCGTCACGGAAACGCCCCGCTTGGAGCAGCGCATCCGATACGACGTCTACGACGAAACGCTCCCCAACGGGAAGAAAGAGTGGAATTTCGGCAATCAGAAGGGGGTGAACGTGATCGTGGCTCCGACCATGGAAGTGGCTGCCGCTCTCCCCAACTACCTCTATTATCCGGGAGCGGGACAGAAAGATGGATTTGCGGGACAGGTTTTCATGGTGAAAAACCGGATCATGGCTTCTCCGGAGACCCAGAAAAACTATGTATTCTCCGTCATGCTCATCGCACTCACCCCGACGGGCTCGCTGCCCGGAGTAGCCGAACACTGGGTTTGGACCCCTTTCGTTACCTTCGGCAAGGGGTGGGGACATTTTGACTTCATGGTGAATTTGGGGACCTCCTGGGCCGATGGGGACAACAAGCAGCTCGGGAGTCCCATCATCTGGAATGTGGCTCTTCAGTATCGCTTCGGCGTCATCTGCCCGACGATCGAGTTCAACTCGCATCCATCGATGAGCGAATTTTACTTTTTCGGCGAGCCGGGCCTCTTTGTCACTCCGGAGGTACTGATCGGCCGCTTTCACTTCCGAGACAACTACAGCCTCTATTTCGGGATCGGTTATCAGATGGCGCTCGATGCGGCGACGGTGCAGGCCGACTATTCCAATGCCTTCATCGTGAAATTCCACCTTCTTTTTTGAGGGCTCTTTGCGGTGTGGAGTGGGTGGAGGGAGCAGACTTGTCATAACCGGGTCCGGAACGGAAGGTGACCGGAAGCCAGCGGACACTTCGGAAAGCTGCGGTCAGGCCTTCCCCTTCTACCCACGGAAAGGACCAGGGAGGCTCCGCACGAAAGCTCGCGCTTGCATTAATGTTCCGCTAAGTTTTCGGCCCATGAAGTGGCGAAGCACAATCCACCGCTACCTCCTGGGTTCCCGAGAATATCCTCCCCAAAAGTCCCTCGATCCCTTAGCCGCGCTTCCGGTCCGCAAGGAGTGGCAACGCTCCCATCCCGAGTGCTCCCGCAAAGCGGTACGGAATCATCCAGGGATTGGCGGATACAACCTTTCTGCGCAGTGCAGCACTGCGTCCGGGTCGAGGACACCCGGCAAAACGAGCATGGGATTGCGTTCGAGAGAGAGATCGCGGACGCGCGGCAGAGTTCGGATCAGCAACCATTGGGGATGCATTCGCGGCGTTCTGCTCTCCCTGTTTCTCGTTCCGGTCTTCGAGGGAACCACTCTGCTACGGGCGGATCCCGTTTTCTATCCGGGAGTCGAGGTCGCGGCCCAGGATCTTGTGGAAACGATGAACGAGGAGAGTCCCGGCAAAGATTGGCTTGGTCGCTGGCGCCGGATGACGATCGAAACGCGCGAAAAGCAGACTCACTGGCTGACGCCGATCGTCACGGAAACCCCTCGCTTAGAGCAGCGGATCCGCTACGACGTTTACGACGAAACCTTGCCGAACGGGAACAAGAAGTGGAACTTCGGGGCGGGGAAAGGAGTGAACTTCATCGTTGCTCCCACGATGGAGGCCGCAGTTTCGCTCCCCCAGTATCTCTACTATCCGGGACACGGGGCGAACGACGGGTTTCGGGGCGAAAGCTTCATGGTTAAGAACCGCATCATGTGTTCGCCGGAGAATCAGAAGAACTACGTCTTTTCCGTCATGCTCGAAGCTCTCTCGCCGACCGGAACGATGCCGGGAATGGCCGAGCATTGGATCTGGACGCCAATCGTTACGTTCGGCAAAGGATGGGGAAACTTCGACTTCATGGTGAACCTGGGGACTTCCTGGGCCGACGGCGATAACAGGCAGCTAGGCAGTCCGATCGTCTGGGGTGTGGCCCTACAATATCGGTTTGGGGTGATCTGCCCGACGCTCGAGCTCAATTCACATCCGTCGGTAAGCGAGTTTTATTTTTTCGGCCAGCCAGGGCTCTTCGTGACTCCCGAGGTCTTGATCGGGCGCTTCCATTTCCGGAATCACTACAGCCTCTATTTCGGGATCGGTTATCAGATGGCGCTGGATGCAGCGACGGTGGAGGCACAGTATGCCAATGCGGTCGTCGCCAAGTTCCACCTTCTTTTTTGAGGTCAGTCCTCGCTCCGGGGCGAGCCGAAGAAAATGCGCGCAACGATCCATCGGTTTGCGGGTTAATCCAGGGCATGTGTCTACGAAGAGAGAGATGGCCGGGGTCGTCGCCGAGGGTTCCGGCCCGGAAGGCCATAGCTCCCCCGATGCCAATGGCATGGGAGCCGGGCCGCGCCGCGCGCGGACCCAGGAAGGCAAAAGGCCGTTTGGCGACGATAAGTCGGCTCTTGGCCTGATTCTTGCTTGCCCGACCGGATAATCGTCCGAACGAGGATACTTTTCCTTGGCCTTTCGAGCATACCGCCTACCCACGTGTGGCCTTCCCTGGGATGCGGCGGGCCTGGAGGCGGGATCAGGGATCGCTTCCTCCTGGGTCGTTATTGCGATTCTATTTTTTGCTTGTTGCCGGCAGACGCGAGCGGATCCTGTCTTTTATCCCGGCGAGGAGATTGCCGCGCAGGATCTGGTCGAGTCGATGAGCGATAAGGATCCGGGGACGAGCTGGTTTGAACGCTGGCGGAGGATGACTGCGGAGACCAAGGAGCGTCAGACGAACTGGATGACCCCGCTGGTCACCACGACGTCCCGGTTGGAGCAGCGTATTCGCTACGACGTCTACGACGAGACGAAGGGAAACGGCAACAAGGCGTATAACTTCGGCGCCGGGAAGGGGGTCAGCCTGATCGTCACACCGACCGACGAATTTACCTTCTCCCTACCCAACTATTTCTACGAGCCAGCGTCTCCTTCGTCTACCGGCTGGGAGGGAGAGGTCCTTCAGTGGAGGCACCGGATCATGGCCTCGCCGGAGAATCAGAAGAACTACGTCTTCTCGGTCCAGTTGGCTGCGCTTGCGCCAACCGGCGACATCCCGAGCGTGGAAAACCATTGGGTCTGGACGCCCATGCTGCTCTTCGGAAAGGGCTGGGGAAACTTCAACTTCATCGTGAACCTTGGGAGCCAGTGGGCGGATGGAGACAGCAGCAAGCTGTCGGCGCCCATTGTTTGGAATGCGGCCTTCGAGTACCGGATCGGACGCATCACCCCTTGCCTCGAGCTCAACTCGGAGCCGACCGTCACCCGCTTTTTGGCCTATGGTGGGCCTGGGCTCTTTGTGACGCCGGAGCTTTTGATCGGCCGTTTCACCCTCAAGGAGGATATTCGTTACTACTTCGGGATCGGCTACCAGATTGCCTTGGAGCATTCGACGATCGAGGAGAAATATGCCAACGCCCTCATCGCGAAATTTCATCTGCTTTTCTAAAGGAAGAAGCTAAGAATGGAGAGCGATGTTTGCGAGGTTGGCAGCGGCGGCAATCGGACTGGCGCTGGTTAACGCACCCTGGACGGCAGCGGGTGGCTCGTCCGCTCAAACGGCGTTCGAGCGCTGCTTGCGTGATGGCGACCTCCTCGGAGCCTCCGAGGAGGTCCGCGAGTTGCCAAAGCGCGATCCGAACACCGCGTCTTCCTGGAAGAATCTGGGCTGGTTCGAGCTTATGGAAAACCGGCTCCCGGAAGCCAGGGCCCACTTGCGACGCGCGCTTAAGCTCGATCCGTCGGATCGGGAGACCAAGGCGCTGCTCTCCCTTGCTTGGTATCGGACGGGGGATCTGAGCCAGTCCGCGGCGATGCAGGATGACCTCGGATATGATGCGCTAGCCGAGCTCGTGGCGACGCTTGAGCCGAAGGCGTACGCGCTGGAGGGGGCGACTTCGGTTCGTCTCGGCTTGTTCCCTGAATCTCTCCGGCCAAAGTTTCCGGTGCGCGTGAATGGGAAGGATGCGCAGTTCTTCCTCGATACGCGGGGAGGCATGAGCGCCATCAATGACACCGTTGCGCGGGCGGCAAAGGTCGAGCGGCAGCAGAGCAACTTTCTCCAGTTCTGGTTCTGGGCCGCCGGAAAATGGTCGGTCAAAAATCGCTTCGGACGGGTGGAAACTCTGAACTTGGGGTCAATGCAGGTCAGGCGAGTCCCTGTGCTCCTGCCGAATTGGAAAGGGTTGGTGGACGGCTTGCTCGGGACTGATTTCCTTTCTCATTTCGAAACGGTGATCGATTACCCGCGCAGGGAGCTCTTTCTCCGTAAGGCCGACCCAGATTTGGCGGAAGCTCGGCGAGCGGACAAAGACCCGGGAAGGGAACGGATCGTTCTCCCCTTCTTTTGGACGCCGGGCGGACAGATCGTGCTGCAAGGGCAGGTCAACGGCACGGATGCGGTCTTTTTGTTGGACACCGTTGCCGTGGGGCGGCCGGTGACCCTCTCGCGCCGGCTAATCCATCGAGCGCATCTTCCCGCGCATGGCGGCTACATCATCAGCCTGCGGCGAGCGGGTCTTTTCCCTTGGGTGTATACGGAGTTCCGGGAGCTGCGGATCGGACCCATCGTCCAAAGCGAGCAGAAGGCGGATATTGGCACGATGTACGATTTCCCCCCCTCGATCGATCATATGCAGGGGTTTCCGATCGACGGCATCCTGGGAAACGCCTTCTTCCAAGCATATCGGCTAACCTTGGATTTTCGCCACACGCGTGTCATGCTCGAGCCCTCGAAGAGTATCGGAGCGACGGACGACCGGGTGCGCGTCGCGAACCCGGTCGCGGAGCGATAACTCGGAATCGAGAGGCGGAGGAGAATGGAGCGCGAGGGAGCGGCGGAAGGCCGAGATGTCCCGTCGAGGACAGATGCCTGGAAGTGGGCGGCGCGAGCGGCGGTCTCCGCGATTCTCCTGGGATGGATTGCGACCCGAGTGGATTGGCGACAGATCGGCAAGCTGGCGGCTTCCGCGAGGCCTATCTGGCTCGGGATGTCCATCCTCTTTGCCGGGCTCTCGACTCCAATTACTTCCGTTCGCTGGCGCATCCTGATTCAGGTGTTGGATCTTCCCCTTTCCTTTCGGCAGGCGCTGGCATTGGGGTTCGTCGGGAAATTCTTCAATGCGATTCTGCCGGGTTCGACCAGCGGCGATTTTGTCCGAATCTTCTATGCGACGCGGGCGTTTCCGGGCAAGGGGGCGATGGCCGGCTTCTCGGTCCTCTACGATCGCTTCCTCGAAGGGGTCGTTCTTCTCGTTCTGGGTTCGCTGCTCGCGGCAGCCTTTTATCCGCAGCTCGCGGCGCGCGGGGTGCTTCGCAACGCGGCGCTGGCGCTCTTCCTCTTGACGCTCGCTACCCTGGCGGCGATTCCTATTCTGCTCAATTGCTTTGCGCGCGGACATCTTCGGTTGCCGGGCCATTGGGGGACGGCCGCGCGCGCCCAAAGTGCGTTAGAAGAGATCCTCATCGCGACGCGTCTCTATCGGAAGGCCGCGCGGGCGAATTGGATCGCCGTCGGTCTCTCGGTGCTCGCTCACGGAAGTTCCGCCGCCTTGCTCTGGGCGCTCATGCAAGCGCTTCGTTTGGAGCTGCCGTTCTGGCTCCTGGTCACAACGATGGTCGTCGTGAACGTGGCGGTCGCCCTGCCGGTCAGCATTTCGGGCCTTGGGATTCGGGAAGGGGCGCTTCTCTACCTTCTCGGCTCCTTCGGAGTGAGCCGGGAAGAGGCGGTTGCCTTCTCCCTGCTCCTGTTTGTGGTCGGACTCGTCTGGAGCCTGATCGGCGGAATCGTCTATCTCTATTATCGAGCGAGCCCTGTGGGCGCGGAATGCAGGAGATCTCACAATCGGTAAGCTTTTCTGGGTGCTAGGGTTTGCCATGGTCCTGGCCGGTTGTTCCCCGAAGGAGCCGCGGAATGAGCCCGTGATCGGACTGATCACCGATTTCGGGCTGCGCGATCCCTATGTGGCGGAGGTAAAAGGAGTGATCTATTCGGTCCATCCCAGCGCCCGAGTCGTTGACCTGCTCCATCAAATCGAGCCATTCCAGATTTGGCAGGCCGCTTATCTGGTCGAGGAGGCCGCGCGGGAGTTTCCGAAGGGATCGATTTTCGTTACCGTCGTGGATCCGGGCGTCGGAACCCCGCGGGTGCCGCTCCTGCTCGAGACTCGCTCGAACAAGTTCTTTTTTGCGCCGGATAACGGAATCCTCTCGGTTGTGGTCGAGCGCGAAGGGATGCGGCGGGCCTGGAAGCTCGATAAGCCCGCATTCCGTCGAGCGGGAACGCCTTCGCGCACCTTTCACGGCCGGGACATCTTCGGACCTGGAGCCGCCCACTTGGCCGCCGGCACCGATCCGGAGCAACTCGGCTCCCGAATCGAGAAGGTGGAGTCGCTCAACCTGATCCCGGCTGGCGTTCTCGGCCAGGGGGTTCAAGGACAGGTGATCTCCGTCGACCGCTTCGGTAATGTGATTACCAATATCCCCCGGGATCTCTCTTCCCGCTTGCAGGAAGGAATTCTGCTGCGAATCTCCATCGGGGAGCAGACGATTCGCGCGCCCCTCGTTGGGACCTACGCGGACATCCCCTCTGGAAAGCTGGGGGCTCTCTTCAACAGCTCGGACTACCTCGAGCTCGTCATGAACAAGGCTTCGGCGGCCCGCCAGCTCAAGATTTCGGAAGGGGCCCGGATCCTGGTGCGGCCTTAGCCTGACTTCCCCTGAGTAGCAGCATAACTCCTTGATGCGGAAGGACAGGCCTTTCCGCTACTGGCTACATTGCTGCCCAGGCCGGCGGCTGCGCGAAGAGCGGGAGCAGACGAAGTTTTTCCAGGAGCCGATTCAGTTCCCGAGGAATCTTGCTCAAAAGACGAACGATCGGCTTGCCTTCCACGGAGAGAACGCCGAGGCGGATCGACTGGAGGCGGCGCAGGAGCGCAGGAACGTGTTCAAAAACACCGAGCTTGCTCCACTCGGCGGCCAAACGAGCCGTCATCCAATACGCGAGAAAGCAGATCCTCACGTGGTTGCGGACACGGTCGGGCCGCCAATGGAAGACCGGCCGGACCTCGAGGTAACTTTTTAATTCGCAAAAGGCCTGCTCGACCTCGCCGAGGCTTTTATAGTGGGCCAGGACCTCTTTGGCGGACGCCTCGGTGGGGGGCAGATTGGTTTCCAGTAGATACCAGCCGTCA
>NZ_KB901875.1:1820232-1820649 GCF_000379365.1 Verrucomicrobium sp. 3C
TCCCCTCCGCATCGGTCGCCACCGCCAAAAGCACCTGCGGCCGGTCATCCCGGTGGTCCCGACTGTAGCCGTAGCGAGCCAACCCCTTCGGACCCTCTCCCTCAAAATAGGTGCTCGAAAGATCGTAGAGCACCAGACTTACCCCTCCGGGAAACGCTCTCTGGAAAAGCCCACGCTCGATCCGGCTCCAAACCCCATTGAGCCCATCCATCGCCCGGTAGAGATCCTCTTCCTCAAATCCTTCGCTCTTTTCCAAGGAGCAGGCTTGCGCCAGAAGCGTCCCCCGAGCCTCCTCCTTCCAGGAAAGCTTCGAGCAGGGGAAGAGAATCCTGCCGAAGATCATAGCCTGCAAAAGTTTCCTCTTCTTCGGATCCTCCACCGAGGCCAGGACTTCTTCCAGTCCCCACCGCTCCCATG
>NZ_KB901875.1:1820749-1821064 GCF_000379365.1 Verrucomicrobium sp. 3C
TTATACCAAACGCAACGAATACACGGCAATATATTATTTCATATATTACGTACTACATGCTTTCCGTAAGTAATTGATAAATCACAATGTCGGTGAAAAAGTGTCAAAGTCAGGTTAGTCATTCTCCCAAGAGCTTTGGCAGAGAGGCAGACCGGGGTAGGAGAAAATTGCGTAACCCAAAGAAACTGCTGGCCTGCCGCACTGTTGAAGACATGTCAAACTGACCGCTTTGGTAACAAGTGATCTGACCGCTTGGGATATTGGATTGTTGTTTCCTTTGGGGTTCTTGCCCTTGCCCCGGGGCAAGGGCAAAGT
>NZ_KB901875.1:1821164-1832372 GCF_000379365.1 Verrucomicrobium sp. 3C
ACCGTCTCCATCGGCACCCTCCGCGGACTTGGCCTCCGCTTCCTCCGATCAAAAAGCCCGTCGTATCCCCGAATCCGATACCGAGCTCGCCACCGCCGAAGGGTGCGAGGACTCCATCCCAAAATCTCCGCCGCATCCAACCAACTGATCCGCTTCGCCATCGCCCGCATAATCACCTCCTGAACTTTCATGACCCGCCATCCTTCCGCTTCGCCAAAGCCGTCCATGCCCCCATCTCATGAACTCTCCAGCCCCCAATACCCAAGCGGTCAGTTCATCTGTCCTCGCGGCGGTCACTTCACTTGCTTACGACACTGCTGGCCTGCCGCACTTGTGCGGGACGGGAGACCCTGCTATCTTCCGTTTGCTCATGGCTCAGATAAGAAATATCGCGATTATTGCGCACGTCGATCACGGGAAGACGACTCTCGTGGACCAGCTCCTCCGCCAATCCGGCACGTTCCGAAGCAACCAAGCGGTGGCGGAGCGGGTCATGGACTCGATGGACCTGGAAAGGGAGAAGGGAATCACAATTCGGGCAAAGAACGCTTCCTTCCACTACAAGGACTACAAGATCAATCTGGTCGATACGCCCGGCCATGCCGACTTTGGAGGCGAGGTAGAGCGCAGCCTTCGGATGGTGGACGGGGTTCTCTTGCTCGTCGACGCGGTAGAGGGGCCGCAGGCCCAGACGAAGTTCGTTCTCAAGAAGGCGCTGGCTGCCGGCCTTTCCCCGATCGTCCTTCTCAACAAGGTCGATCGGGAGAATGCCAGGCCCAACGAGATTCTCGACCAGGTGTTCGAGCTTTTCCTGGAGCTCGAGGCGACCGACGAGCAGCTCGACTTCCCCGCTCTCTATGCATCCGGCAAAGCCGGCTTTGCCTGTCGCGAATGGCGCGGGGTCGAGGAGGCACAGAAGCTCGGAATGGAGCCGCTTTTCGAAACGATCCTGGAAAAGGTTCCTCCTCCGAAAGCCGATACCGCGGCTCACTTGTCTCTCCTGGTCGCCAATCTCGATTACAGCGATTATCTCGGGCAGCTCGCCATCGGAAAGATCTACGGAGGACGAATCCGGGTGGGTGACTCCATCGTCTGCCTGTCGCGAGAAGCAGGACCTCGGAAGGGACGTGTGACCCAGCTCCTGGGCTATCATGGCCTGCAACGCCAGGAGCTCGCCGAAGCAGTGGCGGGAGATATCGTTGCGGTAGCTGGGATCGAAGAGGTGGACATAGGGGATACCCTTTGCGACCAGGAGGACCGGCAGCCTTTGCCGGGGATCGAGGTCGACCCGCCCACGGTCCGGATGCGCCTGCTCGTCAACAACTCTCCTCTCTCGGGCCGTGAAGGGAAATTCCTCACGGCCCGGCATCTTCGGGATCGCCTCTTTCGGGAAATCCGTACGAACGTGGGACTTCGGGTGGAAGACAACGGCACGGGCTCCTTCGAAGTGAGCGGCCGAGGCGAGATGCAAATTGCGGTCCTTGCAGAACAGATGCGCCGGGAAGGATTCGAACTCATGTTGTCGCGGCCCGAGGTGATCTACCGCAAGGACGAAACCGGCCGTGTGCTCGAGCCGCTGGAGACGCTTTACGTTGATCTCCCGCAGGCCGCCTTGGGCTCCCTCTTGGAGTCTCTGGCTCGGCGGGGCGCGGAGGTCGAAAACATGCGGCATCTGCGGGATACGGTTTTCGTGGAGGCGGTGATTCCGACGCGCGGACTGCTCGGCTTCGAGACCGAGCTGGTCAACCTGACCCGGGGGGAAGGCATCGCGAGCCACCTTTTTCGAGAGTATGGCCCCAAGAGGGGGGAGATCGTTCTCCGCGGCAACGGCGTCTTGGTTTCGATGGAGAAAGGGGTGACGACTCCCTTCGCCTTGGAAAATCTCCAGGAGCGGGGCGTGCTTTTCGTCGGTCCCGGGCAAGAGGTTTACGAGGGGATGGTCGTCGGGGAGAATGCCCGGCCCGACGATCTCCTGGTCAATCCCTGCAAGGCCAAGCATCTGACGAACATGCGCTCGCAGGGAGATGGCAAGGGAATCCTCTTGGAGGCGCCGAGGAACCTGAGCCTGGAGCAGGCGATCGAGTATATCGGTCCCGATGAGTATGTCGAAGTGACCCCGAGCAAGCTCCGCTTGCGGAAAAAGATTCTGAGCGCGATCGAAAGGCGGAGAGCGGAGGCCGCTGCGGGCGCATAGGAGAACGCTTGTGAGATGTGCAGGCTAGGTCTTGCCGCAGGCCTCCGGAGAGAAGCATGGAAGCCGTGATCGTGGTCGACATGCTCGTCGACTTCGTTCGCGGAAAGCTGGCTACGGGCCGGGAGGCTGCCTTGATCGAGCCGCTGGCGCGACTCCTTGCTGCGGCGCGGGCGGCGGACAGACCCGTGATCTACGTGGGCGATGCTCATCTTCCCCACGATTTCGAGTTGCGGCTTTGGGGAGAGCACGCGATGCGGGGGAGCGACGGAGCTCGCATCGTCGCGGAACTGACTCCCGAAAAGGACGACTACCTCTTCGAGAAACGGAGCTACAGCGCTTTCTTCGAAAGCGGGCTCGATTCCCTGCTCCGTTCGCGGGACGTGGATGCGCTCGTCCTCACCGGCCTCCACACGCATATCTGTATCCGCCACTCCGCCGCCGATGCCTTTTTCCGGGGCTACCGGATCGTTGTGCCGATCGATTGCGTGACCGCTTTTACGGAGGCGGAACACGAATCGGGCTTGGAGTACCTTCGCCGGATCTACGGGGCGGAGTTGAGCACGGGAGCCGACCTGGCGCAGCGTATGCCCCCAAGGAAGTCGCGCCGGAGATCGCCGCTATTTCCAGAAGAGAACGAGAAGTCCCAGGATTAGGGGCAGATAGGCGATCGAGGCGAAGAAGAGGGCGCGCGCCGTGGCCCGATCGGGCCGGTTGTGGAACCGAATCGCCATCCAGACAAAGAGGGCTCCGAGCGCCGCCGCTCCCGGGCCGTAGGGAAGCGAAGCCGTTCCCGCCGCCATCGGCCAGAGACTGACGAGAAAGAGGACCAAGGTGAAGAAGACCGTTTGGAAGGTCAGCTTCCGACCGGTCGCATCGACGACGACCAGCATCCGGAAGCCGGCCCGTTCGTAATCGTTGCGGTAGAGCCACGCAATGGCGAAGAAATGGGGCATCTGCCAGAGAAAGAGCAGGGCCAGGAGAAAGAGGGCGGTTCGATCCACTTCGTTCCTGGCGCTCACATAGCCGATGACCGGGGGCAGAGCGCCGGAGACCGCGCCCACCCAGGTATTCCACGGGCTGATCCGCTTGAGCGGAGTATAAAGGCAAACGTAGGTGGCCAGGGTTGCGGCGGCAACCAGCGCGGCAAGGAAGTTCGTAAAGAGCCCAAGATAGGCGACTCCGGCGGCGGCAGCAGCCATCGCGGCTGCCGCCGCATGGAGTCCGTCCACGCGGCCCGCAGCAATCGGGCGGTTTTGGGTTCGGATCATCTGCGCGTCTTGGCGGCGCTCGATCACCTCGTTCAGAACGGCCGCGGCGGCCGCCACGAGCGCGGTTCCCACGACAGCGTGGAGAGCCTGGAGGCCGTCGATCGGACGCGCGGAGCCGAGGCAAAAGCCGATGAGCGTGGTCAGCAGAACGAGGAGGGTCAGCCGGAACTTGATCAGCTCCGAAAGCTCCCCCCACCATCGAATGGGCGCCGGTATCTGCCGCGGTCCCGGTGCGGCGATCGCTTGCCGGGCGTCAGTCGGAACGGAGGCAGAGGAGGGATCGTGGACGACGTTTTTCACCGGAACCAAAGCGCAAGCCTAGGCGTGACATTCCTTTCCCATGTCGCCCATGGGATTCTTGCGGCCGGCAAGGGCCTCCCTGCTGGCGAGCCAGCGATGGCGATAGGCAATTCCGGTGCTCAGGACCGCCAGGAGGAAGAGGCCGGCCCCCAGCAGAACGTGGAGCGATGTCGGCGCGACGGATTTTCCGCTCCAGATTACAAACGCGCCTAATACGATCTGCACGGCGGTAAGAGCCAAAAACCAGACCGTCATTCGGCGGAGCGACACCAGCTTGTCCTTGCCCGACAGGCCGGAAGCGAGCACCAAGGCGAACAGGAGGATCAGAAGTGCCAGCCCGCGATGGATCAGTTGCAAATAGATCTGGAAAAGCGAGGTGGGCGCGATGCTTCGAGCCGCTCGCTGCGCGTTGATTTGCGCGAGATCGGCCTCGGTGATGTGCGGCCAGAGATGACCATACGCCGTTGGAAAATCGGGGATGGAGAGCCAGGCATGCGCGTGGCGCATGGCGGCGGCGACGAGTAGTTGCAGATAGAGAAGGAGACAGAGGCTCAAAAAGGCGCCGGGAATCCAGGACGGCAGGGCCAAGGCGGCGGTTCTTCCGGAGAAGCTTCCGTCGGCGGGGAACCACAAGCGGGCCGAGGTCGCCAGCCAGATGATCGCGACCAGAGCGAGAAATCCTTGGGCCAAGGCGGCATGAAGAATGCCTAGTCGATCGGCCACCCAGACGACACGGAGCCCTCCGACCACTCCCTGCAGGATGACCAGAAGCAGAGCGGCCGCCGCCGCCCACCTTAGCCAAGACCTGCGCTCCCGCAGCCAGATCCAACCCGCCAGTGCGATAGTCAGAAAACCGACCGCCGACGCGGTCAAGCGATGGCTATGCTCGTAGAGAACCCCTCCCGCCCAGCGAGCGAAGGGAAGGGAGAACATGCTGTAGCCGAAGCTCGTAGGCCAATCGGGAACGGACATGCCCGACTCGGTGCTCGTCACGAGTGCCCCGACGCCGATCAGCACCAGGGTTGCCACGACCAAAACACCGGTAAACCAGTGGAGGGCCTTCGAGGGGGAAAGACGTTGCGTTTCCAAGGAAAGCAATCCTAATCCCTCCTACGTACCGTGATTCGCGGGCGGCTGTCACGCCGCATTTCCTCGAGCGGTGGTTTACGGGAATGCCCGGAGGAAAGACCGAAAATCCCCGAAGAGGAAAATGGCCGTGCCGGCGGCCTGGGCGCGCGCCGGCCCAAAAAAAAGAACCTCGCGTTGGAAAAGGGCCTCCTGGCTATACGGATCGCAGGAGTTCGCCGCCATTTTTCACAAGCTTTCTCCTGCGGCATGCACAATGCGCTTGTCTGCTTCGTTGCGCTTGGTTTTTCATCGTTATAGTATATCCTCATTCAGCTCCGGGGGAAAACCGACGCCGGGCCTCGCATCCAAGCCCAATTGCGGCGTTTCGGCTACGAAATTTGTGACAAATGGCGGCTAGCATGATCAACGGACCGGAATGGGCGCGGCGGATTCTCGATGAAGTACACAAGACCGTCCTCGGTCAGGACAAGATCATCGAGAGATTGCTGATCGCCCTTCTTTCGGGTGGCCATGTCCTGATCGAAGGCATGCCGGGATTGGCCAAGACGCTTCTGGTGAAGAGCCTCTCCGCAGCGGTGGGGGTGCAATTCGAACGAATTCAATTCACTCCGGATCTTCTTCCGAGCGACGTTGTCGGCACGATGGTTTTCCAGCCGCAGGAGAGCAGATTTTATCCCCACCTCGGCCCGATTTTCGCCAACATCGTTTTGGCCGACGAAATCAATCGGGCGCCAGCCAAGGTACAGAGCGCTCTTCTGGAAGCGATGCAGGAAAGGCAGGTGACCCTGGGGGGCACCGCACACGGTCTCCCCGATCCCTTTCTTGTGCTGGCGACGCAGAATCCGATCGAGCAAGAGGGAACCTATCCACTGCCGGAGGCGCAGGCGGACCGGTTCCTCTTCAAGGTCCTGGTGGATTATCCGTCGGAAGCCGAAGAGCGCTCAATGTTGCGCTTGTGGGGAAGGCTGACGGAGACGCCGGAGGTTTCTGGGGTCTCCTCGGCCGAGGAGATCCGCCAGCTTCGGTCGCAGATCGATCAAATCTACGTAAGCCCGGCTGTCGAGCGGTATATCCTTGAACTCGTGCGCTCGAGCCGGAGGGAAGAGATCCTTGGTGGACAGAGGCTCCTTTCCTACGGAGCATCGCCGCGCGCGTCGCTGGCACTTTTCCTGGCGGGCCGCACGATGGCTTGGCTCCGCGGGCTCGAGTATGTGAGCCCGGCGCTGATCCGAGAGATCTTTCCCGATGTCCTGCGTCATCGCCTGGGCTTGAGCTACGAGGCCGAAGCTCAGGGGATTCAAGTCGCCGGGGTCTTGGACCAGTTGCTCGAGAGGACCGCCATCCCCGAGGCGGATTGAGTGGAACGGCAAGGCGACATTCATAGAGTTCCTGCAAGGAAACCTGCGATTTGAATCGCGGGAGGAATTGCGGTTGCGCGGAACGCAACACGTGATGTAGTCTTTCCGACACGCAACGCGTTGTCACCAATCGCAACTGTGTTTACCAGACCGCATACCATGTGGTATGGTGTCCGAAGTATCGGATCGACGTGTTGACGGGACCGGTGGCCGAGGAAATGCGAGCGGTGCTGGATTCGATTTGCGCGGAAAGAGATTGGCCGATGATCTCCAAGGAGATTCAGCCGGACCACATCCATCTGTTTCTCAGCATGCCTCCCGCCATTGCCGTGGCCGACGCCGTCAAGGTGCTCAAGGGCGTTACGGCTCGCTTGCTGTTTCAACGGTTTCCAGCACTTAAGGAGCGGTTGTGGGATGGACATCCCTGGTCTCCATCCTATTACGTCGGCACCGCCGGCAATGTCAGCGCGGAAACCATCCGTCGCTACATCAAACGATCCGAACACGTCACCAAGAGGCGATAGGCCATGATGCGCACGGCGTCGATCAAGTTGGACGCGTCGCCAGAGCAGCGAGCGGCGCGGCGCTTGCCGCGCTGCAATCCGACTTTGCGAACGCCTGCCAGCGGCTTTCCGCCGTCGTTCGCGAGCATCGGGTCTGGAATCGGGTGGCATTGCATCAACGGACCTATTCGGATCTGCGTTCTTCGACTCCGCTGGGGCAGCCAGATGTGCTGCAATGCCATCTTTTCGGTTTGCAAGGCGTACAAGGCACTCGTACAGGCGGTTAACCGCGGGCCGGCATCTTCCGAAAGCCAGCGTCCCGGCAAGCGCACTACGGCTAATCCGCGCTTCCCGACGCGCCTCCGCGCACGCCAGCGGCCTCTCTCTTCGAGCGCGCACGCGCGCCTCGCGACGCGTCGTCGACGAGGACAGCCGCTCGCTAAGCCGTCACGACCCATCTGCGCTAGCGCGACGTCGACGCGCTCACAGAGAATGCCGTCTCGCGTCTTAGCACGCCGGGTGGGACGCACACTTCGCGATGCGTCTTCGGCGGAACCACCAGCGGCGCATCCTCTCCTCCGGCCGGCCGCGACGAAGGAGGCGGAACTGGTCTTTCGCAAAGGCAACTGGGTATTTCAACCTCGTCGTCGAATCCGACGACAAGGAGCCGATCGCATCCGGCCCGGTAATGGGAGTGGATGTCGGCGAAAACAATCTCGCGGCACATAGTTTGGGAGGGATGTTCGGAGCCGGTCGTCTGTGCGATCGTCGCGACCGCCATCTCGCCCTGCGTCGCCGTCTCCAGTCCAACGGCAGCCGAAGCGCAAAACAGAAGCTTCGGCAGGTCTCCGGCAAGGAGAGGCGGCACGTCACCCATGTGAACCACGAGACGAGCAAGGCCATCGTGCGGGAGGCGCTCGAGGCCGGAGTTGCCAAGATCATGATGGAGGACCTGACGCATATCCGAGACCGGATCAAGGCTGGCAAGCGCATGCGAGGAAGATTGCATCGCTGGGCCTTCCGGCAGCTCCAACGCTTTGTCGAGTACAAGGCGAAATCGGCCGGCATCGCGGTCGAATACGTCGATCCGGCCTACACGAGCCAAACCTGCTCGTCTTGTAAACAATTGGGCAGACGCACGAAGCATCGGTTCGCGTGTCCTCACTGTGGTCTCCGGGCGCACAGCGACTTGAGCGCGAGTCGGAATCTTGCCCGGATTGGCGGAACGGCGGTTCCGCCAAGGGCGGCCGTAAGCACGCCTAATGTTGGAGGTGCGGATGTTGGCAACCATGTCTGCGCTTCACGATAAAGCCTGCGACTTCAGTCGCGGGTTGTTTACGGGCTCGCCCGAAGATCTTTCTCGAGTTGTCGCGGCCTGTGCGCTTTTGCGCCGCCTGGAATGGCGTGTGCGCCATTCGACGAGGTCCTTGTTGGAAGGAGGTTACCGGTCTGCCTTTCGCGGCAAGGGCATGGAGTTCGAGCAGGTAGTGCGCTACGAGTTCGGCGACGATGTGCGGGATATCGATTGGAATGTCACGGCTCGGAAGGGTGAGCCTTATCGCAAGAAGTTCGTGGAAGAGCGTGAGCTCTCGCTCCTGCTTCTGGTCGAGGACAGTCCGTCGCTCTGCTTTGGCTCTCAGGGCAAGACCAAGCGGGAGACCGTCTTGGAAGCCGCCTGTTTTTTTGGTCTGCTTTCTGCCGATAATCGAGACCGAACTGCCATTCTCCACGTCTATCCCGGCGGATACGTCCTCTATCCTCCAATGCGCCATCGGCGCGGGATCCTTCGTTCGCTCTTGCAGTTGATGACGAGCCGGTCTCCCGATCTCTGGCCTCTGCCGGAGCCGGAGATCCCGTGGAAGGTTGTGCATTCGGCCTTGTCGAGGGGCGGAGTTCTGGTCTGGCTGGGAGATTTCGCGGGTGAGACAAAGCCTTTGGACTGGGTTGGGTTGCGATCGAGGTTCGAGTTAGTGGGGGTGCGGATCGAAGATCCTTGGGAGAGGAGGCTGCCGGATATGGGCCTGGTCGATGTCTTCGATCCGACCTCCGGGGAATTTCTCTCCCTGAACACCTCTTCGCGCGCCGTTCGCCGACTCCAGGAGGAGTGGGCCCGGGAGCGGGAGAAGCGATGGAAGGAGCTTTTCCCCGCCCCTCGATCTCGCTGCGTACTCAGCACGGGCGGCCACATCTCCTCGGAACTCGCTCAATTCCTGCTTGCGCGCATGCGCGAAATGAATGTTGCTTAACGGGCGGCTCGGGCCAGAGCAACGGCCGGGGTCGTCAGCTCCGTTTTTACACATGGGCCATCTGCGACTGGGGCAGCCGTTCTTTCTCCTTCTTGCCGCCGTTCTCCCGTTGCTTTTGTGGGCGAGGAGCCGGAGGCAATCGTCTGCCTGGCTGCTCCCGTTCTCCGGACGCTGGAAGCCGAAGCGAAAGACCGGCTCGGGGAAGATGGCGATCTTTTGCGCCTACGCCGGCCTGGTACTGGCGATCATCGCTCTGGCACGACCCTTGGAGGAGAGGGGGATCTTTCGTATTCCCCGGGAAGGATATGACATCCTGCTCGTTCTGGATCTCTCGGGAAGCATGCTGGCCGAGGATTATGAGCGGGGCGGTCGAACGGTGAGCCGGTTCGAGGCGGTGCAGGGCGTCGTGAAGTCTTTTTTGGAGAAGCGTGTGGGAGATCGGATCGGCCTGGTGGCTTTTTCTGGGAGGGCCTACACCGTAAGCCCCCTGACCTTCGATCATCGTTGGCTTGATCGGCAGATCGATCGGCTGGAGGTGGGAATGATCGAAGATGGGACAGCGATCGGCGATGCAGTGGGCCTCGCCCTTGCGCGGCTGGCGGGCAAGCAGGCGAAGGAGGCCGAAAAGAGAAAGGGGAAGTTTCTCATTCTCTTGACCGATGGCGGGAATAACTGTGGGGCGCTCTCCCCGGACGAAGCAATTGAGCTGGCGATGCAAAAGAGGATTCCCATCTTTACCATCGGGGCTGGCCGCCTGGGCGAGGCGAGCCCGTCCCTCCTCGAGGACAGGGGAGGGAGCGCCGCCAATGAGATGAGCCCTTCGGACCTTGATGAGGAGTTGCTGCAACGAATGGCGAGGCAGACCGGCGGGCGCTATTTTCGAGCGCTCGATGAGGGAACGATCCGTGAAGCCTTTGCGGCGATCGATGCGGAAAAGAAGGTGACGTTTTCGGATCGCCCCGGACTGCTGACGGACGATCTCTACCCGTATTTCCTGGCTCCCGCCTTCCTCTTGTGGGGTCTAGCCCTCTTCCTGGCTCGACGCCGCCAACTCGCTTGACCCGGTGCGCGGCAAGGCTTCGCTTTCAGGCCGGGGAAGGATCTTCCACCACTACAGGTCGCATCGCCGCCTTGGCGACTGCTCCTTCCGGAAGATAACCGCTCCAGACGACGCCTGGGTGGACCAGCGCCCGGCGGCCGAGGATCGATCCCGGGTTGAGGACCGCATTGCACCCGACTTGCGCATGATCCCCGAGGATCGCGCCGAACTTGCGCAGGCTTGTGGGAAATACGGTTTCGCCGAAGCGGACCCGCACTTCGTCTCCGCGGAGGCGAAGGTTCGAGAGGATTGCGCCAGCACCCAGGTGGGCGTGGGCGCCCAGGATGGAATCGCCCACATAGTTGAAGTGCGGAACCTGCGCGCCGTGGAAGAGCAGAGCGTTTTTGAACTCGCAGGAGTTGCCGAGGACGCAGCGGTCCCCCACGATGACATTCTGCCGTACGAACGCTCCGGGGCGGACCGAGCAGTTCTCCCCGATCCAGGCCGGACCCAGAAGAACGGCTCCCGCCTCGATGATGCTCCCTCTGCCGATCCGGACCTTGGGCCCGACAGTGGCGAGGGGAGACACCTCTCCCAGGATGGCGGGCTCCAGCCGATCCTCCAGGTAAGGAGCGATCCGTGGCAGAACTTCCCAGGCCCAGGAGATCCCGAGGAAAAGAGAGGCATGTTCGGTCTGGATGAGATCCAAGAGACGGTCGGGAGTAAAAGGAGGCAGGATCTCGGGCATCGCCGCTCCCTAACGATTTGTGGAACTGCGGGCAAGCCGATTTTCTCTCTGGGCCGTCCGCCGACCTGGCTTACCCCGGAAAAACCCAGGGAAAAGCCGATGTTGAAGACATGTCAAACTGACCGCTTTGGTAACAAGTGATCTGACCGCTTGGGATATTGGATTGTTGTTTCCTTTGGGGTTCTTGCCCTTGCCCCGGGGCAAGGGCAAAGTTCTGCTCCTCTTTTAAGCCGCCTTGGTTTGGTGTGGCTCCAGCGGCTTGCCCTCCGAGTCGTACCAGCCGACGATCCGGTGGCCGTACCGGACGCTGAGGTTGCCGTCGAGATGCTCACAGAGCCGGACGCGGCATTTTGCCAAGCCCATACGCCAGCTTTGGGGCAAGATCTGAAGCTTCTTCCGCCCCCAGTGGACCGTGTTGTCGTTGCCGACGATTCGGTCGTCCTGAACGCAGAGGATCCCATCC
>NZ_KB901875.1:1832472-1928070 GCF_000379365.1 Verrucomicrobium sp. 3C
CCGCTTCGCCAAAGCCGTCCATGCCCCCATCTCATGAACTCTCCAGCCCCCAATACCCAAGCGGTCACTTCATCTGCCCTCGCGGCGGTCACTTCACTTGCTTACGACACCCAGGGAAAAGCCGATTGACAGGTGGTGGACAGTGGAGCAAAGTGGCGCGTAAGGGATGGACATGGGTCCCTGATGAACGCAAATTATACCGATACCTTCGAGCATGCCTTCGATGATAAGGGACGGATAACGATACCCTCCGAATGGCGGCAGGAGGGCTACGAGGCGCGGCTTTTTGCTTTCCCCTCCCGATCGAGTTGTCTGAAGGTCTATCCGGAGAGCTGGCTTGCCCGGCTCCAGGAACGAGTCAGCAACCTTTCCTTTCAGGATCCCTCGCGTCAGCAGGTGGAGGCTTTGGCACGCATCGCCCAGATGGTCGGCTGGGATCAGCAGGGAAGAATCGGAGTGAAGGAGCGGTTGCGAAAGCAGGCGGGACTGCGGAGAGAAGCGGTGCTCGCGGGCTGCTTTGATCATTTTGAAATCTGGAGCGCCGAAGCCTGGCGGGCGCTCCAGCCTGGACCCGCGACCTTGGAAGACGTGATGGAGAAGATGGGCTTGTGACGTGGGGTAGAGAGAACGGAGGACCGAGGCAGCAACATGAGCAATTCAATTCCAGCCGAGGTAGGCATGGATGGACCTCAGCATGAGCCGGTCTTGCTTCGCGAGCTGCTGGAAGCGGCCGCGCCGAAGGAGGGGGAATATTGGATCGATGGCACCTTCGGGTTCGGCGGTCATGCCGCGGCCTTGCTTGAGCGGGGCGCTCGGGTTCTGGCGATGGACCGCGATCCGGAGGCGGAGCAAAGGGCGGCTCTCCTCCGGGTTACGTGGGGCGAACGGCTTTCTTTCGTTCGGGGCAATTTTGCCGAGATGGAGGCGGCTGCCGCCGGGATCGGCTGGGACTCTGTCGATGGCGTGGTTCTCGACCTCGGGATCTCTTCCGGGCAATTGGACGACCCCTCGCGAGGGTTTAGCTTCCGCTGGGATGCTCCGCTCGACATGCGCATGGATCCGGCGGGCCCGGTGACGGCGGGCGATCTGCTGCAAGAGCTCGGAGAAGAGGATCTGGCCAGGCTCTTTTTGGTTGCGGCTCGGCCCGGCGAAAGCCGGCGGCTGGCCCGCGCAGTCGTGCGTGCCCGGGAACGTGGTTGCTTGCAGACGACAGGCGACTTCGTTACGGCCATTGGAGCGGCTCGGCCGTCGCGTGGACGTATCCATCCGGCAACGCGGGCCTTCTTGGCGTTGCGGATGGCGGTCAACGACGAATTGGGCTCGCTGGAGAGAGCTTTGCCGGCGGCGTTGCGTTTGCTTTCCTCGGGCGGGCGCCTGGCGGTCATCAGCTTTCAATCGGAGGAAGATCGCCGCGCGAAGCACTTCCTTCGGGAGCATCTGTTGCGAGGAGCGGAGGGGCCCTCCGGAGCGCAGGAAAGCCCTGAGCCCGAGGAAGGGTTTGTACGGCAGGCGCGGTTCCTCCCTTCGGAGGAGGAAAGTTTGCGCAATCCACGAGCGCGGAGCGCCCGCCTGCGGGTGGGCTGGAAGAAGACCAAGGAGGATTTATGAGCGGAAACCGGGTGCGACATCTTGAGCCCTTCCCGTTGAGTACACTCGGGGGATGGATCGTTGCTGTTCTTTTTCTCGCCGGAGTCGGGATTGCCTTCCTTTCCTTCAAGAATCGAGTCGCTCGGCTTTCCATGGACGTGGCTCATTCGGAAAAAGAGCTGGTTCTGTGGAAAAAGCGGAACATGCGGGTGCAAGTGGGGATCGCCCGGGCGAGTTCCGCCGTGGAGCTGGAACGAAGGATCGCCGCCTGGCATATCGGCCTGGTCAAGACGAGTCAACTGGAAGTCGTTCGCATGGAAGAAGGAAAACGCCCTGACGTTCTTGCGGAAACGACAGGGGGAGAACGACGAAGGCTGCCGTGAAAACTCGCCAACGATCGTTGTGGATTCTGGTCTTTCTCGCCTTCGGCTTCACGATCGTTTCGCACAGGCTGGTCGAGCTTCAGCTCGTCGAGCATCCCAAGTATGCACGACTGGCGATGCTCAATCACTGTGCTCGAATCGACCTGCCGGCTCATCGAGGCATGATCGTCGACGTCCATGGGACTCCCCTCGCGCAGAGCCAAGCCGTCTATGAAGTCCGACTCGATGGGAAAAATCTTCTCGATCCCGATCGGGCGCTTCCCAAGCTCGAAAGCCTGCTCGGCCTAAGGCCGGGAACTCTCTCCGGCAGCTTCCGCCCGAGCGAGAGGTATCGACTGCTGGCCAAGAAGGTCGGCGAGGATGCCGTCCAAAAGCTCAGCGCCTTCGAACAGGAGCAGCTGCGCGAGTGGCGCACTGGCGGAAAGACCCCGGAACCTTTCCTTCTCTTTCGCGAGGAGTTTATCCGCGTCTATCCCAACGGGCCGGAGGCTGCGGCGGTGGTCGGCCTGTTGGACGCGGAGGGAAAGGGTGTCGCGGGAGTCGAGCGAGCTTTCGACCGGCAGTTGCGCGGAGTCCCGGGAGAGCGGTGGATCGAAAAGGATGTCTTGGGAAGGGAAATTCCGGCATACCGTGGCTTTAACGCCGCGCCGGTCGATGGAGCGACCGTGCGCCTGACTCTCGATTTGACGATCCAACACATCCTGGAAAAAGGGCTGGACGATCTCGATCGGGAGTTTCGGCCGAAGGCGATCTACTCCGTAGTGATCCGGCCGTCGACGGGAGAAATCCTTGGCATGGCTGTCCGGCCGACGTTCGATCCGAACGACGGAGAGCATGTGCGCCCGGAGTTGCTGCGCAACCGGTGCTTGACGGATCCTGTGGAGCCAGGCTCGATCTTCAAGATCGTCACGCTTGGGGCTGTTTTGCAGGAAAAGCAGGTATCACTCGACACGCCGGTCAACTGTGAAAATGGTGCCTTCTCCTACGCCGGGTATGTTTTGCATGACAGCCATCCCTACGGGGTGCTGACCGTCCGGGAAGTAACGGTAAAGTCGAGCAACATTGGGTTCGCCAAGCTGGGCATCGGCTTGGGCGCCGCGCGGCTCTATCGGTTTGCTCGCGCCTTTGGGATCGGCTCGGCGACCGGGCTTCTGCCCTGGCAAGGAGAGTCGGTGGGGCTTCTGCGCCCTCCTTGGCAGTGGTCGAAGCTTTCGATCAGCCGGATCCCGATGGGACAGGAGGTGATGGTCACCCCGATCCAGATGACCCAGGCGATGGCGGTCATTGCCAATGGCGGTGTGCTCATGAAGCCCATGCTGGTCCGTGGATGGGTGTCCCCGGAAGGCCGGTCCATCTCCTATGTAGCTCCGGAACAGGTTCGCCGCGTGATTTCGGAGAAGACGGCGCGATGGGTTTCTCGTGCCCTCGCCGGGGTCGTTGCGAAGGGTGGCACCGGGACGAAAGCGGCCGTACCTGGATTTACGGTGGCTGGAAAGACCGGGACCGCACAAAAGGCGGTCGGTGGGAGCTACGGGCACGGTCGATACGTTTCTTCTTTCATCGGATATTTGCCGGAGGAAGATCCTCAATTTGTGCTTCTCGTCATGGTCGATGAGCCAAAGGGAGCACGGTACTACGGCGGGGAGGTTGCCGCTCCCGCCTTCAGCACCATGGCCGCTCAGATTGCGGAAGCTTTGGGCGTCGTGCCAAGGAGTGCGCCGGCTCGGGCGGCACACCTAGGAGCGTTGTGACGCTTCGAGATCTGTTGGTTGCTGTCGAACCTTGCGAGGTGGCGGGGAAGGTCGATCCTCTAGTCTCCGGGCTCTGCTACGATTCGCGCATCGCCAAGCCGGGAGACGTTTTTTTTGCCTGGCAAGGCACTCGGGCCGATGGCCACCGGTTCCTTCCGGACGTGATGAGAAGGGGAGCGGTGGCCATCGTCGGGGAGAGGGCCTTCGAGGCGCTACCCCCGCACATCCCCTACGTTCGAGTCGACAACGCCCGCGAGGCCTTAGCCTTGATGGCGGACCTCTTCTATAGGCATCCGAGCGCTTCCATGGATCTAGTTGGAATCACGGGAACCAACGGGAAGACGACGACGGCGTTTCTCGTCCACCATGTTCTCGAGAGGGCAGGGCGCAGGACAGGCCTCATCGGCACGGTGCGATACCAGGTGGGAGAATCCGTTCTGCCCGCGCGCAGAACGACGCCCGAAGGGAGCGACTTGCAGGAGCTGCTCGCCCGAATGCGGGACGACGGCTGCCGAGCCGCCGTGCTCGAAGTTTCCTCTCATGCGCTGGCGCAGGGCAGGGTCGCGGGAGTGGTCTTTGCCATCGGGATCTTTACGAACCTGACTTCGGATCATCTCGATTTTCATGGAAGCGTCGAGGGCTATAGAGCAGCGAAGACCTTGCTTTTTCATCGGCTCGCTGCCTCCAAAAAAGCGGCTTCCGCCGTAGTCAACGCGGACGATCGGGCTTGGCAGGTGCTGGGTTCGGCATCCCGGAGGCCAGATGGGGTTTTCTCCTACAGCGCCTTGGGAGCGCCTCAGGCCGATTTTCGAGCCGAGGGAGTGCGTAAGGACTCTTCCGGAAGCTCCTTTCTCTTGTCCCATCCTGGGGGATCGCTTTCGGTCCGGATTCCTTTGCTCGGATCCTTCAACGTCGAGAATGCCCTGGCGGCTTTCGCCGCCGCGTTCGCCCTCGGCATCGGCCCAAAGGAGATCGCAAGTGCGTTGGAGGTCTTTCCCGGGGTGCCGGGAAGGATGGAGCGCTTTTGCTCCTCGGACGGAGTCATCGCGGTGGTCGATTACGCTCATACGGAGGATGCGCTGCGTAAAACGCTGCTGGTACTTCGGGAGCTGGCGCAGAAGCGGTTGTGGATCGTCGTCGGTTGCGGAGGGGACCGCGACCGAACAAAGCGACCGAGGATGGCGGCCGCAGCTTGCGCGCTTTCGGATCGAATCGTTTTTACCGCCGACAATCCGCGAAACGAACCGTTGGATCAGATCTTCTCAGACATGGCGAAAGGCGTGCCGGAGGGATGCCGGCCTGCCTGGATTCCGGACCGCCGTCAGGCGATCGAGCATGCCTTGCGGGAAGCCGAAGGGGGCGACCTGGTTTGTGTGGCCGGCAAGGGACATGAAACGACCCAGGAAGTGCAAGGCGTCTTTCACCCCTTCGACGATCGGAGTGAGGTAGGCAAGATTTTGGCGGAGAGGTGATAGAAGAATATGGAGCCGTGTTCTCTTGGGCGAATCGAGGAGTGGAGCGGCGGATCCCGGGAGCGCGGAGACGCCAGACTCATCCTCTCCCGCGTGCACGCCGACTCGCGAACCGTTCAGCCCGGAGACTGCTTCTGGGCTCTTTCCGGAACGAACTTCGATGGGCATGATTTCGTCGAGGAAGCCTTTCGTCGCGGCGCGCGGGCCGCGGTCGTCGCCCGGACTACGGATCGGCTCTCCCTTCCCGTTGACGCCGGCATTGTGGTTGTAACGGACACCCTTGCCGCACTACAGCGGTTTGCGCATCAGTATCGCCGCTCTCTCTCCGCGAAAATAGTAGCGGTGAGCGGAAGTAGCGGAAAGACGACGACCAAGGAATTGATCTTGAGCGTCTTGCGGAGCCGGTTCGCTGTGCTCGGCAACATGGGGAATCGAAACAATCAGATCGGCCTGCCCCTCGCGATTCTCGACTTCTCCTCAAAGATTGCCTTAGGTGTCCTCGAAATGGGGACGAACCATCCCGGGGAGATCGCTCGCCTTGCGGCGATCGCTGCTCCCGACATCGGGGTTCTCACCAATATTGGCTTGGCCCACGTCGGCTTCTTCGGAAGCGAAGAGGCCATTGCAGAGGAAAAGGCAGCCCTCTTGGCTGCCCTTCCTCCGGATGGAGGGGCGGTCCTGCCGGACGAGGACGGATGGATTCGTCGAATGGCCGATCGGTGCCGGGGCAGGGTGGTCTGGGTCGGCTCTGGCCCCGAGGCGGCTTGGCGGGCCCGGCAGGTCGAGATGAGGGAAGGAGGCGTTCACTTCCTGCTCCAGGGGGACTCGGTGGAGCTGCCGGTACAGCTCCGAACGGCGTCTCGGGCGGTGGTCACCGACGCCTTGTTGGCTGCGGGTGTAGGAGATCTGGCGGGATTGTCGGCCGAGGAGATCGTTCGTGGATTGGAAGAAGCGGTCTACCCAGCCCATCGAATGGAGGTGCGCCGCTTTCCAGATGGCTGGGTCATCGACGATAGCTACAACGCAAATCCGGATTCCGCCTTAGCCGCTCTCCACGCCCTTGTAGACTTTCCCAAGGGCGAGCGGAGAGGGGCCGTCCTCGGCTCCATGGGTGAGCTCGGTTCACAATCCTCGGCATTGCATGAGCGCTTGGGACGGAGCGCCGGCGTCTTGCCGCTTGCCTTCCTGATAGTGGTTGGCCCCGAGGCAGAGTGGCTGGAGCGGGGGGCGGTCGCGGCTGGGTTGCCCGCAGAAAGGATCCGTCTCTGCGCCCATGTGGACGATGCGATCCGGGAGCTGCAGGCCTTGCGACGGGGAGGAGACGTGATTTTGGTGAAGGGGTCCCGATTTCTTGGGCTCGAGCGATTGGTGCAAGCTCTCTCTAGCGCGGATAGCGGTGGCAAAGAAGCACGATGAGCAAGCAAGAGGCGAGGACGGCGCGAAAGGAGGTTCGAAGTGCTCTACTATCTGCATTTTCTTTCCGGGCATTTTATCGGGTTTAACGTCTTCCGCTACATTACGTTCCGGTCGGTCGCCGCGGCGCTGACCGCCCTTTTTCTCTCTTGGAGCTTCGGTCGGCCCATGATCGCCATGCTCCGCCGTTTGAAGATGGGCCAGCCGATTCGTGGAAAAGAGGAAGTGAGGCACCTGGCCGATTTGCACGGGGCAAAGGCTGGAACACCCACGATGGGTGGATTGCTGATCCTCTTTTCCCTTGCCGGAAGCTGCCTTCTCTGGGCCGTGCCGACCAACCGCTTTCTCTGGATCTGCTTGGGGGGGACGGCCGTGCTAGGAGCCCTTGGCTTTTGGGACGACTATCTCAAAGTCGTGCAGAAAAAATCCGCGGGAATCCCCGGGCGCGTCAAGCTGTTGGTCCAGGCCGCCGTTGCCCTGATTGCCGGGGCGCTGATCCTCGCGGGTCACGAGACAGGCCGGGAAGCAAGCCAGATCGCGGTTCCCTTCCTGAAATCGATCTCGCGGATCGAGCTCGGCTGGGCGGCCCTTCCCTTTTTCCTGCTGGTCGTCATGGGCTCGTCGAATGCGGTGAATCTCACCGACGGTCTGGATGGACTTGCGATCGGGTGCTCGATCGGGGTCTCCTTTGTTTTTGCCGTTTTCTCCTACGTGGCAGGGCGCCCGGACTGGAGTGCCTATCTTTTCGTGCCGCACGTGCGCGGCGCGGACGAACTGGCCGTTTTCTGCGCGGCGCTCCTCGGAGCCTCGATTGGCTTCCTCTGGTACAACTGTCATCCGGCGGAAGTCTTCATGGGGGACACCGGCGCTTTGGCACTGGGAGGGGCCTTCGGCCTGGTCTCCATCGCTATCGGCCAGGAGCTTCTTCTCGTTGTGGCGGGTGGCGTATTCGTTCTGGAAGCTCTTTCGGTCATGATCCAGGTTGCTTCCTTCAAATTGACCGGGAATCGGGTCTTCGCCATGGCTCCCCTCCATCATCATTTCGAGCTGAAAGGTTGGGGGGAGTCACGGGTGACGGTTCGGTTCTGGATTTTAAGCCTGCTCTGCGGGCTGCTCGCGCTCTCGAGCCTCAAACTAAGATGAAAGTGCCCATTCGAGGAGAGCCCGGTCGATGAGGAGAAGAACGCGATCTTCGGCCAAGGTGCTGCGCTGGAAGCCATCGGGCCCGCCGAGCGGACTCGCGGCAGGCGGCTCCTCGGGTGCGATGGATCTAGTGCAGCGAGAGCTGCCTCTCAGGGAAGGCACGATGGGCCTTCGGGTCATCACGGTGATCCTGGCGGTCATGCTGCTCCACGTTCTCTTTATTGGAGGCGTCGCCCTCTTCAATCTTTTCGGTGGCGGTGCGAAGTCCGCACGGATCGATGGCAGCCGACAGAAGGGCCCAGTTGGTGCCACTGCCTCGGGCGGCAGGCTGGCCGGAAAGCCGGAAGGGGAGAAGGGCTCGACAGGGGCGCCAACTTCTTCCGCCGCCTCGCTCGCCCACGCGGCTGGGGGAAGTGGGAGAAGCGGTGTCTCCCCGTCTTCGGGCGGCGAAGATGCGGGAGAGAAAAAGGGTTCCAAGAAGCGACCTCGGCGCCTCGCTCATAAGGAGAACGCGGGAAAGTCGGCCTCGCCCGATTCGGCAGCAGCGACAGAGCGGCGGAGCGGGACGGCTGCTCCCGAGGCAGGCCAGAACGAACCGACAAGCCCGGCACCTCCGGCCGTGGCAGCCCCACCCCGCATCTACCATGTGGTCCACGGAGACACCCTTTGGCGGATTGCGCGACGCTACCACGTCGGTTTATCCGATTTGATGACCGCTAACGGTCTGAGCGCATCGAGCAAGCTTCATATCGGAGAGGAGCTTCGCATTCCACCAGCGAAGGCGGGTCGGTCCCGCCGGGGCAGCGGTGCCGCAGGAGGTTGAGGCGAAAGAGTGAGTAGGAGGGAGTGAACGAGAGACAGCTTCACCGCTGGGTCGGATATGTCCTGACCTTGGTCGCCTTTGCGCTCCTGGGGCTCGGCTTGATCGCCCTCTATAGCGCGGCCGGCCGTTTCGTGGGCGACAAGGACAGCTCTCTTCTTCCGCTTGTGGAGAGGCAGCTCTGCTGGATCGGGTTGGGGATCGCCGCCGGTGCCATCCTGACGCGCATCGATTATCATTGGTTCTTGAACCATTCCTGGGAGCTGCTGGGAATCGGGTTGGGTCTCCTCCTGCTCTGTTTCCTTCCCGGAATCGGCCATCGCGTCCACGGATCTTCCCGCTGGATTACCCTCGGTCCGTTGACCTTGCAACCTTCGGAACTCATGAAATGGTCTCTCTGTGTCTTTGCCGCCGCCCAATTGGGAGAAGCCAATTCACACCGGCTACGATGGCGGCGCTACGCCGTGGTTCTGTTGGTGACCCTGGCATTCGCGGGCATCCTTCTTCTTGCGCGCGATCTGGGCAGCGCAGCCCTCTACCTCACCCTGGCCATGGTGGTTTTAATCATTGCCGGGCTGCCTCTCTGGCTCGTCGGGCCGGGGGGCCTCGCGGCAGCCGGCTCGATTCTCGGAGTGGCTTTGAGCATTCCCGAGCGCAGAGCCCGGCTGCTCGCCTTCTGGAACATGGAAAGCGACAAGCAGGGGAAGGCCTATCAGGTCTGGCAGGCGCTGGTGGCTCTCGGGTCCGGCGGGGTGACCGGGCTCGGATTGGGGAACAGCCGGCAGAAGATGTATTATCTGCCGGAAGCAACGACCGATTTTATTTTTCCGATCCTCGGGGAAGAGCTTGGTCTTTGGGTGACCTTAGGAGTGGTGTTGGCGTATCTTGCGCTCACCCTGTGTGGCGGGTGGATTGCGCTCTTTGCCCCCGACGGGGAGGGACTCGTATTGGGTATGGGACTGGTCACGCTGATCGCCGTGCAGGCGATCGCCAATCTCGGTGTCGTCACGGGGCTCTTGCCGAACAAAGGTCTGCCCTTACCCTTCATCAGCTATGGCGGCTCGAATCTTCTCTTTTGTCTCATGGCCCTGGGCACCCTTCTCAACATCCATCGCCAGGGAGGCCGGGGCTCGGCTTTTTCCGTAGAGTCCCACGGGGCTCAGCGTAGCGTGCGGTTATGACCAAGAAGCCTGTCGTCATCGCCTGCGGCGGCACAGGCGGGCACCTTCTGCCGGGACTGGCCGTCGCCGAGGAGTTGCGGCGCCGGGGCAAGGAGGTCTGTCTGCTTCTCTCCGAAAAGCCGATCGATCGGACCGCCTTGGAAGGGGAAGGGAATTATCCTTGGGAGACGCTTCCGGCCATGGGATGGCCTGGGGCTTTCTCTTCCAAAACGCCCGCTTTTTTCCTGCGCCTGTGGCGAAGTTGGCGGAGTTGCGCGGCTCTCTTCGGTCGGCTGAGTCCCGGAGCGGTTCTTGGGATGGGAGGCTTTCTAAGCGCAGCACCCCTGCTCGTGGCAAAGAGACGGCGGATTCCGACCCTGTTGCATGAATCGAATGCCGTGCCCGGACTTGTGACTCGTCTGTTTTGCCGCAGGGTCGACCGGCTTCTCTTGGGTTTTGAAGCTTGTCAGAAACGGTTGCCGGGAATCTCGACGGTTGTAACCGGCACCCCTTTGCGCCGCAGCCTCCGTAGAGTTCCGCGCGAGGAAGCGGCGAAGGCACTCGGCCTATCGCCGGATCTCCTGACGATTCTTGTCCTTGGAGGCAGCCAGGGCGCCCAGGCGCTCAATCGTCTTTTGCGGGAGGCCGCGCCCGCTTTGGTACGAGCTTTGGATCGCGCGCAGATTCTCCACCTGTCGGGTCTGGCGGATCGCGAGGTCTGTCTGGCTGTCTATCGGGCGCGCCAGATTCCCGCACTGGTGGAAAGCTTTTCCCATCGGATGAACCTCTTATACAGCTTGGCCGATATCGCGGTTGCCCGTGCCGGAGCGGCGACTCTCTCGGAAATGGCTTTTTACGAGCTGCCGAGTATCCTGGTGCCTTTCCCCTTCGCGGCCGACGATCACCAGCGGGCCAACGCAAAAGCTTTCGTGGCGGCGGGAGCGAGTTTGTCCTACGATCAAGCGACCCTGACCGGGGAGCGGCTGGCGGCGAAGCTCGTGGAGCTTTTGCGCGACGACGGGAGGCGGGGAGAGATGGGCCGAGCGGCCGGGGGCTTGGCCCGGCCGGAGGCGGCGCGGGCCGTGGCAGAGGAGGTGGAAAGGTGCATGCAAGGTTGACGAGTCGATGGACCAGCTGCTTGAGTCGGCGGGCTTGGATCCATCTAGTCGGTGTGGCGGGCTCCGGGGTCGGACCGCTTGCTCGCCTCTTGTTGCTGCTCGGTCATCAAGTTTCGGGATCCGATCGGCGCAGGACCGCCGCCGTCGCGGATCTCGAGGAATTGGGGTTGCGTTTTTCCTATGGACACGACGGCGATCTACCGGAGGGAGTCGACCTCCTGGTCTACTCTTCTGCCGTTGGGGAGGATAATCCCGAGCGCAAGGTCGCGGTGGCGCGCGGAATTCCGACCGCGCGAAGGGCCGACCTTCTCCAGGAACTCTGCCGCGCCAAGAAATCGATCGTTGTTGCGGGAATGCATGGAAAAACGACGACTACGGCCCTCCTCGCCCACATCCTGCGCCAGAGCGGATGGGAGCCCTCGTACTACGTCGGGGGGGATGCCCCGGTTCTTGGTGCGAACTCCGATTGGGGAAAAGGGGATTACATGATTGTGGAGGGGGACGAGAGCGACGGCACGCTGGCTTCCTTTGAGCCCAACCATGCCGTGCTCCTGAACGTGGAGGAAGAACATGTCGACTTCTATCCGGGGATGGAAGCGATCCTCTCGGTTTTTGAGACCTTCTTGAATCGGTGTTCGGGAAAGATCGTCTATTGTGCGGACGACCGGAATGCCGCCCAGCTCTGTGCCGGGCGCGACAACGCGGTAGGCTACGGACTCGGCCCGAGCGGGTGGTATCGCGCCGAAAGTGTGAACCCAGGACCTTTCGAGAGCACCTTCCTCTTGGTCGCGGGAGGGGAGCCGATCGGGGAGATCCGCGTACCTCTTCCGGGAGGGCAAAATGTCCAGAATGCGTTGGCCGGAGTCGCGCTCAGCCTGGAGCTTGGGCTGCCGTTCGCCGACATCGGTACGGCGATGGCGGGCTTCCGGGGAGTCAAGCGGCGTTTCGAGGTGCTCTTCGCTGGTTCCTCCTTCCTGGTGGTCGATGATTACGCGCACCATCCCACGGAGATTCGAGCGACGCTGGCCGCTGCTCGGGGAGCCGGACGGAAGCGGGTGGTGTCTCTTTTTCAACCTCACCGGTATTCTCGGGCGCATGGGTTGGAAAAAGAGTTTGCGACCGCATTCGGAGGGGCGGACCTGGTCTTGGTGACGGACATCTACGGTGCGGGCGAGGAACCGATCGAAGGCGTGAATTCGGAGCGGCTGGCACGGACGATTGCCGAGAGGAGCGGAGTGAGGGTGCTCTCCGCCTGCGGCGCCTCGGAAGCGAAGAGAATGGCGGCGGCAAGCCTGCGCCCTGGAGATCTCTTTCTCGCCATGGGGGCAGGCGATGTACACCGGGTGGCCCGGGCGCTTGCCGAGCAGTGCGCCCTTTATGAGGAAGTGCGGCGATCCCTGTCGTCGGCCGCAGTTCTGGCGATGGCGGAAGACCTTGCCGGTCATACGGTGGCCCGGCTGGGCGGCCCCGCGGAATTTTGGTGCGAACCCGCCTCTGGGGAAGATGTGCGTCGGCTGGTCAAGATTGCTGGACGAGAGAAGATCCCTCTGACGGTGCTTGGCGCCGGTGCCGGGGTCTTGATCCTCGACGGGGGAATTCGCGGCCTCTGCTTGAGCCTTCGTCACCCATCGCTATCTCGGGTAGTAGTGGACGGAGAATGGGTGGAGGCCGGCGGGGGCGCTCTCCTCGGTCAACTTGGCGCCGAAACCGTCCGCCTGGCAGTGGATGGCTTCTCCTTTCTCGCCGGCGTCCCAGGGACCGTGGGAGGTCTCTTGGCCCGAGGAGCCGGCAGGGTCAGGGAGCGCTTCGAACGCCGACTCGAAGAAGTCGTCCTGGTGGACTGGGAAGGGGAGCTCCGAACCTTTTCCCGCGGGGAGAACGGACCATGGCCCAAGGACGGGCTCTTCGGCAATCATGGCATCGTCGTCGGCGTGCGGCTGCGGACTCTTTCCTCCGGGAAAGAAGAAGCTCCCTCGGTCCCGTTTTCCCACTCGGATTCCGGATCGGGAGATGGCACAGGATCTGAGATGAGCGATCGATGGCTGGAGGGAGTCTTCCGAAATCCCAAAGGAGGCGACATCGACCGATTATGGAAACGGCTAGAGCCCGACCCGATCGTGATTGGTGGAGCATCGGTCGATCCCTCCTTCCCTAATCGGGTGCGGTTGCGGGGAGAAGCCAAAGCGGCGGATGTGCTGGGTGTCATGGAAGAAGTCCGCCAGCGGTTGCGCGAACAGACGGGAGTTGAGGTCGATTGTAACCTGGCCATAGTCGGGGAAGAGGAGCATTCGTGAACAAGAAAGTTCGAGTGGTGGTCTTGGAAGGGGGACTTTCGCAGGAGAGAGAGGTCTCCCTGCAATCAGGACGGGCCGTGACAGCGGCCTTGCGGCAGTTGGGCTATCCGGTCGAGGAGCTCGATCTGAAGGAGGCGGACTTGCCCCTTCCCGGCGGCACGGACATCGTTTTCCTCTGTTTGCACGGAACATTCGGAGAAGACGGGCAGGTGCAGAGGTTGCTTCTGCGTCGCGGGTTTCCGTTCACGGGCAGCGGTGCCGAGGCCAGCGAGCGGGCTTTTGACAAGTCGTGGAGCAAGGAGATCTTCCGAAAAGCCGGCGTCCCGACTCCGAATTGGACCCTGGCGGGTTCCGCTGATAAGATACCGCTGCCCCTTCCTTTTGTGATCAAGCCCTCGCGGCAGGGGTCGAGCGTTGGGGTGAGCCGCGTTTTTCAGAAAGAGGACTATCCCGAGGCCTTTGCCAAAGCCGCGGCTGAGGATCATTTGGTCATCGCGGAATCCTATGTCGAAGGGCGTGAACTCACAGTCAGCATCTTGGGGGACGAACTCCTGCCGATCGTGGAGATCCGCCCAAAGACCGGTTTTTATGACTATCGTAACAAGTATACCACTGGAGCCAGCGACTATCTCTGTCCCGCGCCTCTCCCTGCGGGCCAAGCCAGGACGGCGGCCGAAGCGGCTCTTGCCGCTTATCGAGCCTTGGGTTGCACGGTCTACGGGAGGGTGGACTTGTTATTGGATGCGGACGGGAAGCCCTGGGTGCTGGAGGTGAACACGATTCCCGGCATGACAGAGACGAGCCTTTTCCCGAAAGCCGCGCGGGCGGCCGGGATCGCCTTTCCGCAACTCTGCGAAAAGGTGCTTCGGCTCTCTTGGACGGAAAGGGAGGCAGGGCGATGAACCGATTCCGCAAGCCCGTCCATCGAAAACGGGTCCGGCAGAGCGTGCTGCAGACCAGGGCGGGTCCGCAGGAGCGCCGGCGGGTGTTTTTGCGGCGTCTCTCGTGGGTGGTTCTCTTCCTGGCCGGCCTCTTTGTCGTCGGCGCTGGCGGGTATTATGTCGGCACTCGCTTGGCTCTGCCCTTTCTAGCGGGCGATTCGCGATATGCCCTCCACGAAATCCGGATCGAGGGCACGACGCATCTCCCTCGCAAGGAGATCTTGTCCGCATCGGGATTGCACCTGGGTCAGAACTCGCTGGGGGTCTCGCTGCCGGAGGTGTATAAATCGGTTGCGGCCCTTCCCTACGTGCAGCGAGCCTCGGTTCGTCGAGAGCTTCCCGACCGCATCACCATCACCGTCGAGGAGCGCGTTCCCCTCGCGAAGCTCTGGACGAAGGGAAAGCGGTTTGCGGGTCAGAATCTATGCATCGATCTCCAGGGAGTTGTTTTCGTGGCGAGGAAGGGCGAGGTCGTTGCGCTCTTGCCCGAGATCGAAGGAGTGCTCTCCGACGACCTGGAGATCGGAAATCGGCTGGATAGTCCGGAATGTCGTGGGGCGCTGCGACTGCTCCGGTTGCTTCAAGTGACGCCCTCCTTGCGGAATCTTCTCGATCCGGCGAGCCTCGACGTCTCGGGCCATCTCTGCCTGAGAATCGTGACCCGGGATGGGGTCACCATCGCCTTGCGCTTGGATCATCTCGAGAGGCAGATGAAGAGGTTGCAAAACATCTACGCCTTTTCACAGAGCCGGGGTCGCAAGGTGGCTTCCGTCGACTTGACTCCGGAGCAGAATGTTCCGGTCGTTTTTGACTATTAGGAGGTTTTTTTAGGAGGTTTCCCATGTTCGGCGCCAAATCTGGATCGGTTCTCGTCGGATTGGAAGCGGGAACCAGCAAGATCAAGGTGGCCGTGGCGGCGCTCGGCGCCAAAGGATCCCTTTCCCTCCTTGGAGTAGCGGAGAGCCCATCGACGCACATTCGCAAATGCGAAATTACCGATTGCGAGATGACGCAGAAGGCCATCCACCAAGCGATCCTGGATGCGGAAGCGAAAACCGATGTTTCGATCGGAGAGGTTTACCTCGCGATTTCGGGTGCCCATATTCGCTCCTTCCAGAGCCGTCTGGCCCTCGATCTGGGCGAGGAGGGGACGATGATCGAAGGGGGCCATCTGCGCGAGCTGCGCGCGCTCGTGCGCCAGCAAGCCCTGCCGCCGGGTCAGATCTTGCTGCACGATCTGTTGCAGACCTACATTCTCGACGACGGCACGGCGACAGCCAACCCGGTCGGTCTCTTTTCTCGCCGGCTGATGGCCGACTTTCACCTAGTTTCCGGGATTGCGACGCGTCTCCAGACCACGGTCCACTGCGTGAAGGGGCTCTCCCTGCGCGTCAAGGGCTATGCCCTGTCGATCTACGCCACCGCCCAGGCGCTCCTGAGCCCTGAGCAGAAGAGATATGGCGCGATCGTCATTAACTGCGGAGCAGGGATCACCGATTATATCGTTTATCGGAATGGCTTCGTAGCCCATTCCGGCACGCTGGGAGTGGGAGGAGACCATCTCACCAACGATCTAGCCGCAGCGGTCAAGATTCCGTTTCCGCGAGCCGAGGAACTGAAGAGAACCTACGGTACGGTAGATCTGCGGGAGGAAACGGCTTATCGACGGGTCAGTCTTCCCGCAGAAGGCTCCTACGAGCAGCGATTCGTCCCGATATCCTTGATCGTGGAAGTTCTCCAGGCGCGCCAGTCGGAGATTTTTGAAATCATTCGGGAAGATCTGGAAGCGCAGCCGTTTTGGCAGAGTTTCTCTGGAACGATCTTTCTGACCGGCGGAGGCTCCCAGCTAGATGGCATTCAGAAATTGGCCCAAAAGGTTTTTGATCAGCCTGTGGAAGCAGCGAAGCCGCTCTCCTTCGATGGGGAAGTCGCCTGCGAGGCGAAACAGGATTGGACGACCGTGCTGGGCCTCTTGCGGTATGGTCGGATCCTGGAGATGCAAGAGAGCGGGGGCGGGCGATGGGATCGCATGGGCCGGTCGTTGCGCCGATTCTTTTCGGGGATTCGGTTTTTTTAGCCTGCATGTCTCACAAAGTGCGTACCCGAGGTGCGGTGAATGGGCCTGGATGCAAGGCGGGGCGCAGGTTTTTCCCCGGAGCTATAGGACGATATCCTGCAAGGAGGGCCAAAAACCCAAGTTCCAACGAGGCAGACAGTTCCATTTCACAAGCCGCAGGAGAACGCTTGTGAGTTATGCAGGCTATGTGAGAATTCGGGCAGCGGGTGAAGCAGCATGAGCATTCGGATCGTCGGAGCCGGCGCTGCGGGAATCAACGTCCTGGATGAGTGGATTCTCCTGTCCGATTGTCCGGAAGGGAGTCTGGCCTGCGACGGAGAGGCTTCCTCGGTCGAAGGGTCGCTTGCTTCCGAGAAGCTTCTCCTCGCTCCCGATCTGGTAGGTGGACTCGGATGCTTCGGGAGCCGTGATCTGGCCTGGCGGCTGGTGGGGCGGGAGAATCAGCGGTTGGACAACCTCCTGAAGGATTGCACCGATCTATTGATCGTAACGAGCCTTGCCGGGGCAACAGGTGCGGCGGTGGCCGAAGCCCTTTCTCTTAAGGCGAGGGAGCGGGAGATCCCGACCACGATTTTCGGTCTCCTCCCCTTTCCCTTTGAAGCCGAGGAGAGGCAGAAGGCGGCCCAAGCCGCCCGTGAGGGATTCTCGGCAGAGGCCTCTGTCTTTGTTTTTTCGACGGCGAGGGTGTTCCCGCAAGATTCCGATTGGGGGGTCGCATTCGTGCGACGCGGCTTGCGTGAACTTCAGGGGGCAATCGCCCAATGGGTCGATGCCTGGGCGGCAATGGCCAATGGAATCGTCCTTCCGGCTGGAGGAGGAGGCGAAGCGGAGACTTCTCTATTCGCGGGAGTCGGGGAGATTCAGAATTGCCATATTTTCCTTGGGGAAGTGGGCTCTTGCCTCGATGCCTCCTTGTCGGCGTTCCTGGAGACCAGCGAATTTAGACAGGTAGCCGAGGAAGCCGACCGTTGCCTGGGATATGTCGAGGCGAGCGAAGAGCCCTCGGGCTGGGAGAGTGAACTCGAGAGGCGGCTCCAGGATCAACTCCCCAATGGGGCGCGCATCTCCTTTTTCCGGCGAAAGCGGGCTCGATCGATGCGAAATCGCCTTATGCTCCTCCTAGGTCGAGCAGCCTCTGCGCTCCCCAAGCCGGCACCCCCGGAACGGGTTCCAGAACAGCGGAACCAACCTCGTACCGATGGGTTAGAGCGTTCCCGCATCACGGTCGCGCCAGAGAGGGAACTCGCCCATTCCTCTGCGGAAAGCACCCCGTTTTCGAAAACAGCGGCCACCCTGTATAAGGGGGAAAATCTGGACATTCCCGCCTTTCGACGGCGGAGTGGGAGCCGACTGGAACGGAAATGACTTCTCGGAAGCCGAATTGGGCTTCCGAGGCGGCAGTCCACGGGCTGGGTAGTAGGAAAGGGATGGAAACCGACCGGCGGAAAAGGGAGGAGAGCCAGGGCGCCTTGATGGCTTTCGACAGCCCGATCCGCCAGAAGCGGCTCGAAAAAAGGCTTCCGCAGAAAGAGGTGGCCAGCCGTGTCGGGATTACGCGGCAGGCCCTCCACTCCATCGAGACCGGGCGCTACATTCCGAACACGCTCGTCGCTATCCGCCTGGCGCGAGCGCTCGGAAGCCGGGTGGAGGAGATCTTTCCCTGTTGGGAAGGGATCGATCTTCCTAGCTTGTCCGGCCCCTTTCCACAAGAGGAAGGCGGGAGGCGGCTGGTCTTGGCGGATGTGCGCGGCCGGCTGATCCCCTACCCGGTCGAACGGCTGGAAGAGGGCTCGGGGGCCTTCGTCGCGGCCGATGCTCTCCTTCCTGACGATCGTAAGGAAGGGCCTTGGACGCTTCTCTCCTCCGCCTCCGCGATACAACGCAGCGCCTTCCTGCTCGGCTGCGACCCCGGCATCGGCCTGCTCGTCGAGAGAATCGCCGCAGTGAGTCGGGACCGCCTGCGCTGGGTGCCTTGCGCGAGCGAAAAGGCGGCAGCGGCCCTTCGAGCGGGTCAGACGCACTTGGCGGGCTGCCATCTTCCCGGTGGGGAAGCACGCAACAACGTTGCCCTGGCACGGGAGGCCTTGCAGGGAGTCGGTGGAATCTTGGTCCGTTTTGCCCAGTGGGAAGAGGGGATTGCCGTGCCCCGAGGGAACCCTCTGGGTGTTCGCTCTGTGGGAGATCTGACGAATCCGCGGTTGCGCTTCCTCAATCGGGATGTTGGAGCAGGGAGCCGAACCCTTCTCGACGATCTGCTCCGAAAACAGGGGGTTCCCGGGAATGCGATCCAAGGATATCAGAGAACGGCTCGCAGCCCGGTGTCCGCCGCACGGGCGGTGGCCGGTGGAGCGGCCGACGCCGCCTTGACCAACCGCGCCTGCGCGCATGCGCAGGGGCTGGAGTTCGTCCCCCTGGGAACAAGCGACTTTGATTGGATCGTTCCACAAGATCAGGTCGATCATCCCACGGTTGCCTTGCTCCTGGATCTGCTTTCCGATTCGCGGATGCGGGCCGAGTTCGCCGCTCTTCCTGGATATGAGGTTAGCCGGATGGGGACCGTAGCGGCGCGATTCGCCAGGGAGAGCGAGAGCGTGAGCTAAGCCGCAGGAGAAAGATTGTGAGAAATGGCGGCTAAGAAATGTCCGCCGCGTCGCCCCCTTTTCCGCCCGAGCCTTGCGCTCTCCAGAGCGTCCGGTAGAGACCGTTTCGAGCCAGGAGGTCGCTATGTCGGCCGGACTCACCAATGCGCCCTTCGTTCAAGACGTAGATCCAATTCATTTCGCTGGCTAGGCGAAGTCGATGGGTGACTAGCAGGGTCGTCTGGCGGGTGGAGAGAAGAAGCAAGCTTTTGAGTATTTCCGCCTCGACGGCGGGATCGAGGGATCCGGTCGGCTCGTCGAGTAGGAGAATCGGAGCCTGCCGTAAGAATGCGCGGGCGATTCCGATCCGTTGCCGCTGGCCGCCGCTCAAAGTCAGTCCATGCTCTCCGACGAGCGTCTGATACTTCTGCGGCAGCCGCACGATGAACTCGTCGGCTTGCGCCGCTTGCGCCGCCTTCTCGACCTCCGCAAACGAGGCGGAGGCCCGCCCCAAGGCGATGTTTTCCAGGATCGTGCCTTGGAAGAGAACCGTATCCTGCGGAACGATCGCCAGATTTTCCCGTAGGGATCTCTTCTTCACCGTCCGGATATCGATGCCGTCGATCCGGATGGTGCCGGCGGAAGGCTCGAAAAAGCGCGGAATCAGCGCGAGGAGCGTGCTTTTTCCGCTACCGGTCGGACCGACGATGGCGACTCGCTGACCCGGCGCAACATGGAAGGAGAGGTCTTGGAGGACGGGCGAGTGGCCCTCATAGGAAAATCGCACATGCTCGAAGGCGATCTCTCCGCGAGAGCGCGGGAGGTCGGTCGCCTGCGGCAAGTCGGGGATCGTGTCGCCGGTCTGGAGAACCTCGAAGACGCGGGCCAGGCGTGCCGCGGCATCCTCCAGAGCCCACGCCGTGTACGACAACTGTTCGAGTGGTTGATAGAGCAGGGCGAGATAGCTGAGGAAAATCCAGAGTTCGCCCACCGTTAGGTGCCGCTGAGGGATCTGCTGCGCTCCGACGAAAAGAACCAGCGCGGCTCCGAGAGCTGTGATCACGGTCGCTGCCAAGGCGGACAGGCTGTTGGTCCAGAGGAATCGGAGGTTCGCCTGGCGGCTTGCCTCCACATGGCTGCGGAAGGTCGCGAGGGCGTTCTCTTCGCTGCCGTAGGCTTGAAGCAACTGAATGTTCGCCAAGCCCTCCGACACTTGGGCAAGCACCCGGCTCTCCTTGTCTTGGAGATCCCCGCTTTGCCGGCGAATCCGCCCCGCGAAATGGCCGACGACGAACCAGAGGAACGGCAGGACTCCGAGAGCGCACGACGCCAAGACAGGGTTCATCCGAAAGAGGACGACGGCGGCGCCGATCAGTGTCGCGCTCGATCCCAGGACCGTGCCGAGCCCCCTTTGGAACAGCGCCTGAATCGCCTGCGCGTCATAGGCGACCCGGTAAGCCAAGTCAGCTTGGACGCGGCTCCGATGGTAGGCAAGCGGAAGGCTTTGCAAATAGCCGAAGAGATCCGTGCGTAGAAGCACGAGAGCCCGCAGTCCGCATCGATACAGGAGGACATTGGCCCAGAGGTTGAGGCCCCCGTGCAGGAGAGAAAAGCCGACGAGAGCCGCGGCGGCGCCGAGTGCGGCTTCCGGCAGCGAAAGCGCCCCTCCGAGGAAATGGATTTTCCCAGGACGCGGAAGGAGGAAGTTGTCGATGAGCCACTGTACGGGCCAAGGCCGTAGGAGGCTTGCCGCCACGGTGAGGAGAAGCAGGCAGGAAGCGAGCAAGGCGGAGCCCGTGACGCCGGAGAGGTAGGGGAAGCAACTGCGGTAGCTCGACCAGCGGCCTCTTCGTCCGCCTTGCGGCCCGCCGCGGATCGCCGAATCCGATGAGGCCGAACCTCGGATGGCCGAAATTGGGTTCATGCGCTAGCCGTCCTGGTGCGGGAGGATTGAGGAACGGGCGATCCGCGAGCCGAAGGGACGCCAGGAAACCCGGTGCAGGTCGAGCCGCCGGCCCGCGTCCGCCACGAGGTCCGCAAGCTGGCGCTGTAGGCGGAGCCCTTCGCGTGCCCAGAGGAAGAAAGCCGGCACGGCTCCTGCGGCTAGAAGCAGGGTGGACTCGCCGAAGGAGGGGAAAGCTGCGGCCAGGACGAGGCCGCCGCTCGTCCAGCAGAGAATCGCCAGAGGGCTCGGACGGAGGAGGGTCGCGACCCGGAGCAGCCTTCTCCCTTGCGGGTAGACTTCCGTCAGGGTACGGAGCCGTGCATTCCACCAAGGTCCGGAGAAGATGTGGATATCCCAGCGGCCCCAGCCGGCGTCGAGGGCGTAGGAATAGCCCCTTTCCGTCAGGACGGCCTGGATTCGGGCCAGGAGATCCATGCGCTCGATGCCGGATTCGCTCCAGAGAGCGACTCCCTCTCCGGAGAGGGTCGCGTCGATCGTGGACGTGGGATCCAGGGTGCAAGAGGCCCGGGGAACCGGCTTCCCGCGAAGCCAGACCAGCCGCCGGGGAATGGCGCGGGCGAGCGGTTGCAAGAAGGCCAGGGCGCAAACAAGGAGCCGATTAGCCCGGGTCGCGAAGGGTCGTGCGATCTCCCTGCGAAGCCCGTAGATCGCGGCGGGAATCAGGCTGGCCGAGAGCAGGAGAGTCGGGACGAGAAACGCGGGCCATTCGAGGCAGAACGGCAGCGTGAAAAGCACGAGAATCATCCATTCGGCGCTGGAAACGATCGCCGCCCAAGAAGGTTCCGCGCGGGAGTAGAGGCATTGGAATAGGCCGCCGGCGAATGGGCCGCGGTAGACCAGCGGAGAGGAAAGGGAAAGGGACGCCACGCCCGGCGCATAGATTTGCCCCTTCCAGGATGCGGTGCCGTCCGAGCGGAAGCGGCCGAGGTGGCGGAAGCGCAGGAGGGCTTCGGCCTTTCCGTAACCGGCCTGCTGCCGCAGGTAGGCCGAGAAGGTCGAGCGCCGATGGTGCCGGACCAAGGCGCCGGGAGCAAAGCCGAGACGGTCACCGCGATCGATGAGCCTCCAGCAGAGGTCGACATCATCCCCGGCGACACGAAATTCGGGAAGAAACCCTCCCACCGCTTCCAGGACGGATCGTCGAAAGGCCATGTTGCATCCAGGAAGATGTTCCGCCAGCCGCTCCGTGAGCAGAACATGAGTCGGGGCGCCGGGCGCCGCCGCGATCGAGGCTTCGATCGCCGTGGTTGGGGGAGGGGCGATGTTCGGGCCTCCCGCACCCGCCAGGTCGCCCGATTGGAAGGCGCGGGCCAGAAAATAGAGCCAGTCCTGGTCGGCGATGCAGTCCGAGTCGGTGAAGGCGACGATTTCTCCCTCGGCCGCGGCGATGCCTCGGTTTCGAGCGACCGCCAAGCCGAGATTCTCCTGGCAAAGGAGGTGGATTCCCTCGAAGGCTTCGACTACTTTCCGGGAGCCATCGGTGGAGCCGTCATCGACCACGACGATCTCGAACGTGGGGTAGTGGAGCCGCTGGAGCGAACGGAGGCAGCCGTCGAGGAATCTCTCGCCGTTAAAGTTGCAGACGACGACGGAGATCTTCGGAGCGTAGGGCAGGGGAAAGCGCCGAAACAGGGGCTCTTTCCAGGAGCGAAAGAGAGCCTGCACCCGGTGAAAGCTAGGCTTCGGGCTCCGATCCTTCCGCACCAATCCGAACGCCCAATCGGTGATCTCCAAGCCTCCCGTGAACCATTCGTCCGTCCACGAGAAAAGGACGGTTCCGGCCAAGCCCGACTGAAAAACCGTTTCCACGTGGGCGGCGAGGAGATCGGCCTGCTCGGTCTCCGAATGACGCAGGGTGTCCATACCGAACTCGGTGATCAGCAGGGGCTTCTCGCCGGAAAGATTCTGCAGGCGCGCTAAATAGGCGCTTAGATCCGCGGGCCGATGAAGATACAAGTTGAAGGCGACGAAGTCGACCGAAGGAGGGTGGAGATATTCGGTCGGGGGATAATTCGCGTAGCTGACGAGAGCACCGGGATCCTCTTCTCGCACGATCTCGGTCAAGGCGTCGATATGACGCTCGATTCTCCCCGCTCCGGCCCATCGGAGGAGATCAGGAGGCATCTCGTTGTCGACCAGATAGGCGAAGATTGCCGGATGTCGGGCTCTCTCCCTCACCGACCGGCGAACATGATCGCGGATCTTTTGCAGCACCCGCCGGTCCTTCCAGAAAAGGGTGCGCTCGATCCAGGGGATCGTGATCAGCACCCGCAGTCCGTGATCGAGGGCGGAATCGAGCAGGTCGAGCGGAGGAAGATGATAGACGCGGAGGAGATTGCAACCGCACTCCTTCATCCGCGAGAGGTCGTCCCGCAGCACCGTCGGATCGGGGAAAGGAACTCCGTCGATCGGACGAGGAGAAAACGGGCCGTAGGTCACCCCTTGGATGGGAAACTTCTTTTCCTCTTCGAAAAAAAACTTCCCACGAATCTGGATACGGGCGACCCCCATAGGAGATAGGAACGGCGCACCACGAAGGTGCAGGGCCGCTAACCGGCTCTTGGAGAGAATCCTAGCGGCTCCTCCGGAAGGTTGGCAAGGCTGCGCGGCTCCTCCGACGCGATGGCTGCACTTTACGGAAGGAAAGCCCAAGGAGTAAACAGGGACGATGCGGAACGAAAGCGAGAGGGCCCGGTTTGGGCTCCGGCTCGTCCATCAAGGCAAGGTTAGAGATCTCTATTCCTGGCGCGATGAGCTTTGGCTCGTCGCCTCGGACCGGATCTCGGCATTCGACTGTATCTTGCCGACCCCGATTCCCGGCAAGGGGGAAATCCTTACCCAGATCAGCCGCGGTTGGTTTGCTCGCTTAGCGCCCCTTTGTCCCAATCAGGTCTTGGGCTACGATCTTCCGCCGGAGGTTCCCTTTCGGGACTGGACCGGACGGCTGACGCGAGCCAAGCCGTGCCGTCCTCTTCCAATCGAGTGCGTCGTGCGCGGCTACCTTGCGGGCTCCGCTTGGAAGGAGTACGCGAGCACGGGAAGGGTGGCGGGCGTCGCGCTTCCTCAGGGACTGCGGGAAGGGGATCGCCTGTCGGAGCCGCTGTTCACTCCCACGACGAAAGCGCAAGTCGGGCATGATCTGCCGCTCACTCCGTCCGAGGCGGAGAGGCTGCTTGGAACGGCGCTGCATGCGCGAGTCTCCTTGCTCTCCCTGAGGCTTTACGAGGCGGGACGCCAGTACGCGGCGGAACGGGGGATCCTCGTCGCCGACACGAAGTTTGAGTTCGGGATCCGAGGAGAGGAGATGCTCCTGATCGATGAGGTTTTGACTCCTGATAGTTCCCGGCTCTGGCCGCAATCGGAGTATGAACCCGGGGGAGCCCAGCCCAGCTTCGATAAGCAGTTCGTACGTGACTTACTGGAATCCCTCGCCTGGAATAAACGGCCGCCTGCGCCCGCTTTGCCGGATGTCATCGTGGCGAAGACCCAGGCCAAATACCGGGAGGCGTTGCGGCGCCTTTTCCCGGAACTCGAGAAGGAGATTCCGCTGCGTGGCGATCTCGGCGCCTAGGGAGCGGAAGGGGATAGGGCGGCAGAGACCCAAGAGTGGTTCATACCGGCTTCCCCGGACAGCGTCGGGCGCTTCGGGCGGATGGCGGCGGCGCGAGCGAGACAATTTGCGGGCGATCCGGTTATATCGGTAAATGTTTTGCTCTCGAAAGCGATTGCGGGATGGAAGGTCTCTTCCCGGCGGGTCGGATTCGTGAAGAAAAGCAAGAAGTGTCACGTAGGTTCGGAACGGCGAGCCCGCCTGTCTCGCAAGCGTTTTCCTCTGGCTTGCGAACTTGGTGAGACAGGCAGGCTTGTGGCGTTGTGGGCAGGGATGCTGCTTGGGCTCATTGGTTCTACTAGGCCGGTAATCGCCGAGACCGAGCCGAAGGCGGAAAAGGCGCAACCGGTCCACGCGGTCCTGGCTGCTCCGTCCTATCGCCAGCAGGTGCAAGGACGTCCCGCCCCCGGCAATGCCCCTTCCCTCGAAACGCTCCTGGAAGCGGTCTCGCCGATCGCCGCAAAACGAGCGGATCCGAACGCGATCGATCTGGCCGCTTGCTACCAGATGGCGGCGATCCGCTGGGATCAGCTCAAGATCGACTACCAGACCCTACGCGCGCAGCAGGCGGTGGTGACACAAACCCTGTCGGCGTTCTTTCCGCAGTTTACCTGGGAGAACATGCAGAGCTTCCAGAACACGACGGGGGTCATTCCCACCGTCAGCGGGGTGGCCGTGGGAACCTCCCAGGGATACTTCTCGTTCAACGGGATCAATACCACCTGGCTGCTCTTCGATAGCCTGAGGCAGCAGAACCGCGTGGCCGCGGCTCGGGCGGACGTCGCCGCGCAGTCCTACAGAATGCAAAGGGATTATCAGATGCTCTACCTGAACGTCGCCCAGGCGTTTTATCAAGAGCTCAATTACGAAGGGAGCGTCTCCATCCTCGAAGATCAGATCGCGGCTCTCCAAGGGCTCGTGACCGAGCTCGAATATCGGCTCAAGATCGGGAGGTCTCGTCCCGCCGATGTCTTCCAAGGGCAGGCGAATCTCGCTGCGGCGGTAGCCCAGCGGGAGGGGTACATCGGCTTGATGAATCAGTACAAGTCGACGCTCAACTACTACTTGGGCATCGGCCCGGAGAAGGTCGATCTCAAGGAGACCCAAGCCTTTCCCGGGTCGCAGAGCTTGGAGGAGTACCTCGTTCATGTGGGGAGCCGGCCGGACGTCCTGGCGCAACTCCAGCTCCTCCGTGCGCAGAAGGCTCAGCTGGCCGTCGCCATCGGCAATTTCGGTCCGCGCGCGGGGGTGTCGGGCAGCTACTTTTTGAGCCACCAGCCGGACTCGCCGGTCCTCTGGACCGTCAACATCGTGGCGACGATGCCGCTCTTTACCGGCGGCCTCCTCACCGCCACCGTCCGGGAAGAGCGGGCGCTCGTGCATGTCGCCGAGCTCCAAGTGGAGAACTTGAAGCGCACCGCCGACCAGACCCTTCGCATCGCCTTCGCGCTCTTCAATGCCGCTGTGGAGCAGGTCCTCCAGTACCGGGAGCAGGTCGAGGTTTCCGCGCTCTACTATGCGGCGCAGCGGGACGACTTCCAGCGCGGAGTCGTCCAGCTCCTCGACGTCCTCGTGGCCCTGAACACCTATCAGCAGGCGCGGCTCGCCCTGCATCAGAATGAGATGAACGCCCGCTACCAGTTGATCAATCTCTTCGTCCAGGCTGGCTTGACTCCAACCAATATCGAGGCCACGGGCCTTCCCTTGCACAACGTTCTCCGCGCCAATCCACCCGTCGGTCCAGGCACCCCGCCGGCGCTCAAGGCTTCGATTCCGTAGCGGCTGGCCGGAGCGGGAAGAGCAGTCTTATTATGAAGAGCAAGAGGAGGACGCGGCAGCCGCGCGCGCGCCGGTTGGCGGTGCTCGCCGCCAGTGCCCTCTCTCTGCTCTGTCTCTCTCCGTGGCAAGTTACGGCCCAGCCGCAGGAGAAGGCGGAAGAGACGCATTCCCCTTGGCCCCTGCGCGCGTTGCCGGCTCGTGAGCAGCCGACCCCCGGCCGCCCGGCTGCGGCGGAACTGCCAGCGCTGGAAACCATGCTACAAGCGGTTTCGCCGATCGCCATAAAACGATTGGATCCCAAGGCGATCGACCTGGCGGAATGCTATCGGCTGGCGGCGATCCGTTGGGACCAGTTGAAGATCGATTATCAGACCGTGCGTGCGCAGCAGGCGGTGGTCGCACAAGCCCAATCGGCGTTCCTTCCGCAATTTTCCTGGGAGAACATGCAGAGCTTTCAGAACACGGTCGGCGTTATCCCCACGATCGGCGGAGTGGCGGTGAACACTGTTTCCCCCAATGGCTACTTTTCCTTCAACGCGATCAACTCGACGTGGCTGCTCTTCGATAGCTTGCGACAGCAGAACCGGGTCGCCGCGGCCCGGGCGACTGCTTCCGCGCAGACCTACACGATGGCATGGGACTACCAGAACCTCTACGTGAACGTCGCGCAGGGATTTTATCAAGAGCTCAACTACGAAGGCAGCGTGTATATCCTGGAAGACCAGATCGCGGCCCTGCGAGGGCTCGTGAACGAGCTTCAGTACCGGTTGAAGGTCGGCCGCTCTCGTCCCGCCGATGTCTTCCAAGGGCAGGCGAATCTCGCGGCCGCGGTCGCCGCGCGCGAAGGCTACATCGGATTGAGGAATCAGTATAAGGCGACGCTCAACTACTACTTGGGCATCGGCCCGGAGAAGATCGATCTCAAGGAGACCCAAGCGTTTCCCGGCCCCCAGACCCTGGAAGAGTATCTGGTGCATGTCGGGAGCCGGCCCGACGTGCTCGCCCAGGTGCAGCTCCTGCGCTCCCAGAAAGCGTCGCTCGCGGTCGCCATCGGGGAGTTCGGCCCGCGCACGGCGCTCACCGGCACTTACTTCTTGAGCCATCAGCCGGATTCACCCGTTCTTTGGAACACCAATATCGTCACCACGATGCCTCTCTTTACGGGCGGCCTCTACACCGGGTATGTCCGTCAGGAGCAGGCGCTTGTGCATTCGGCTGAGCTCCAGGTGGAGAATCTGAAGCGAACCGCGGATGAGAATCTGCGGGTCGCCTTTGCTCTCTTCAACGCCGCGGTGGGACAGGTCCTTCAGTATCGGGAGCAGGTCGAGGTTGCCGCACTCTACTATGCGGCACAGCAAAGCGATTTTCGGCGCGGGGTGGCACAGCTCCTCGATGTGCTCGTCGCGTTGAACGTCTACCAGCAGGCAAGGCTTTCGCTTCATCAGACCGAGATGAATGCTCGGTATCAACTGGTGAACCTCTTCGTGCAGGCTGGCCTGGCCGACGGGAACTTGAATCGCACCGGGCTCCCGCTTCATGATATGCTGCAAACGAGTTCACCCTCCGGACCTGGGAGGCCTCCGGCGATGCCGGTCTCGGCTCCGTAGCAACCATGCTCCTCTCTCTTCTGCAGCAAGAGGGAGAAGATCGGATGGGACCGCGACGCCCGGAAACGTGCGCGATATTTCTCCCATCGAGCAAAAAGGCAGGAAGCGAAAACACGGTGCCGGAAGAATGGGAAGATGCCGAGCTCATGGCGAAGATCGCCAAGGGCGACGACCAAGCCTTCCGAAGGCTGATCGAGCGTCACGAGCTTGCCGTGTTTGGCACTGCGGTCAAGATGCTGCAAGACCGCTTCGCGGCGGAAGAGGTCACGCAAAAGGCCTTCCTGCGCGTCTACTGGGCGGCCAAGCGGTATCGCCCCACCGCCAAGTTCCGCACCTGGCTCTTCACGATTCTCCGCCGGCTCGTCTTGAACGAGATCCGCCGCCGGCGCTCCGCCGACGTTCTCCTCTTCCAGGCCGACGATCCGGGGGAAGGGGTTCCACCCGCAACCCCCCGCTCTCCGGCGGACATGCTCTTGGGCAAAGAGCGGCTCGAGCTGGTCGAGCGGGCCATCGCTTCCCTTCCTCCGAAGCAGCGGCTCGCGGTGGTCCTCAAAAGCTATGACGATCTCTCCTACGAGGAGATCGGACGGATCCTCGGGCTTTCCTTGAGTGCGACTCGCGCCCTGCTCTTCCGCGCCCGCGAAAGCTTGCGCAAGAGCTTATCGTTTCTTGGGTAGCATCCGTACGGGAGGCGGAATGTCTGCTTTCCCTTGGAGAAGGAACGGGTTAGATTGGCTTGCATGCGGGCCAAACTACGCTTCCTTCCGCTGCCGATCCTCTTTGCCGTCTTCTGCTTATCCATTCCTCTCTCCTCCTGGGGCGCGCGCGCGGCGAGCCGGACCCGCCCTCCCTCGGAAGGCGCGCCGGCGGGGATGGTTCTATGGAAGACCTTCCCGGGGGGAGGAGGGTATTTCCAGCAGCGTCCGGACGCGCCGATTATCGTCATTCCGGCCCCTCCTCGGCTACCGGCTCCGTCGGCTCCCGAAGGAGCGGCGGCAGCCCAACATGGGAGAATACCGCAAGAGAGGATCGTGCCTTCCTTTATTCCGGACGAGGCGATGGAGACCGGAGCCTTTTCCGGCGGCCTCTAGCCGGCGGTTGTCGGCGGACGGCGTTCCGCACGAGCCTCGCGACATTTGCCGCTCCGGTTGGTTTAATCCTCGGAGATCCACAGGCAAACGGCTGTCGGATTGCGTGACAGACCCCTCCCTGGGAAGTGGCAAGGGACCGCTGACCGCTAGGGATAGGGCACTCCGATGACACTCTCCGATCTTTCCATTCGTCGGCCTGTCTTCGCCTGGATGCTGATGGCCGGGCTCATCCTCTTCGGCGCGATCTCCCTGGGCAGGCTGGGGGTCAGCGATCTGCCGGAGATCGACTTCCCGGTCTTGACCATCAATCTCCAATGGGCGGGCGCCGCACCGGAGATCCTGGAGACATCGATCGTCGATCCGATCGAGGAAGCCGTGATTTCCTCGCAGGGGCTTCGGAACATCACCTCCTTTATCGAGCAGGGGCAGGCGTCGATCATTCTCGAGTTCGAGCTCGGCCGACCGATCGACGCGGCATTGACCGAGGTTCAGTCCAAGGTGAGCTCGGTCAAGCTCCCCTACGATACGACGACCCAGGCGGCGACACAGACCGTGCAGCCCGTCGCGCAGCCGATCCTGACCAAGGACAATCCGGAAGAGCAGCCGATCCTGATTCTTTCGGTCTCGGGCAAGGACAAGACGCTGCATGATCTCGTCACCTACGTCGACCTAGTGCTGCATGACGAATTCCAGATCGTCCCCGGCGTCGGGGAGATCGTCCTGGCCGGCTACAACGTCCGCAACCTGCGCGTCTGGGTCGACAACGAGAAGCTCAAGCTGCTGCAACTGACCCTGCTCGACGTGCAGACGGCACTCCAGCAGGAACAGGTCGAGGTGGCGGCCGGCTACCTCGAAAACTCGAAGCGGGAGATGAACGTCCGGGCGATGGGGGAAGGGCTCACTCCGGAGCAAGTGGGGAACATTCAGATCAAGAGGCGAGGGACCGAGCTCATCTATCGATCCCCCATTCACATCAAGGATGTCGCTCGAGTTGAAGATGGGCTCGACGACATCCGGCGAATTGCCGTCACGGGCGGGTACCCGGTCGTCGGCCTGGGCATCAAGAAGCAGCCGGGAGCCAATTCGGTGGCGGTCGCACGTTTGGTCAAGCAGAAGCTGGAGGAAGTCAAGCGCCATCTGCCTCCTGGATTCGACCTCCAAGTGGTCTATGACCGGACCCAGCACATCGAGGAGGCGATCCAGGAAACCCTCTTTACCCTGCTTCTCTCAGCTCTAGTGACGGCGGCGGTCTGTTATCTCTTCTTGGGAACCTGGAGCTCTACCCTCAACGTTCTGCTCTCCATTCCCACCTCGGTGCTCGGGACCTTCATCATCCTCTACTTTTTAGGCTTTACGCTCAACTTCTTCACCCTTCTCGGCCTATCCCTCGCGATCGGCATCATCGTGGATGACGCGATCATGGTGCTGGAGAACATCGTCCGGCATCGGGAGATGGGGCAGGGAAGGGTCCTGGCTGCCCAGATCGGGGCGCGGGAAATTACCTTTGCGGCCGTGGCGGCCACGGTGGCGATCCTGGCCATCTTCCTGCCCGTCGCCTTCATGCGCGGGATCGTTGGCAAGTACTTCTACCAGTTCGGGGTGACGATCACGGCAGCCGTCGCTCTTTCGCTGCTCGAGGCGATTACTCTTACTCCGATGCGCTGCTCCCAGCTGCTCGAGGACCCAAACCGTCGCCGAGGGCTGGCATGGCTGATGGACCGAATCTTCCATGGACTCTCGCGGGTCTATCGGCTCTTCCTGCGTGTCTCTGTCGATCACCCCTGGCTGGTCCTCCTCGCGGCGACGATCCTCTTCGCCCTCTCCCTTCGCTTCCTGGCGCTGTTGCCCAAGGAGCTGATCCCCGCTCAAGACGAATCCTCCTTCCTGGTGCGGATCCAGACCGCGGTCGGCTCGTCCATTCACTTGACCCAGAGGAAGCTGGAAGAGTGCGAGGCGATCATCGCGACCCATCCCGAGGTGGCTCGGGTTTTTGGAGAGGTCGGAGGATTCATTCAGCGCACGGGTGCGAGTGATGGCAACTTGATCGATGCGCAAGTCAACGTGGGCACCCTCTATGTGACGCTCAAGCCCAAGAACGAGCGCAAGCTCACCCAGCAGGAGCTGGGAGATCGACTCCGGTCCGAGCTGGGCAGGCTCGGAGGACTGAAAGTGGCGCTCCAGGATCTATCGATCCGGGGATTTACCACCGGACGCGGGTTTCCGATCGAGTTCTCCGTGCGCGGCCAGGACTACAAGGTGCTCCGGGAGCAGGTTGCCAAGATCACGGGCGAGATGAAGAAATCCGGCTACTTCGTCGACCTCGATACCGACTTCCGGGATGGGATGCCCGAGGTCCGCGTCTTCCCCGACCGGTTCGCGGCCAACGCCTGTGCGATGCCGATTCAAAACATCGCCAACACGATCGCGGTTGCGATCGGCGGCGTGGCCCAGAGCCAGTTCACGAATGGCGACCGCCGCTACGACATCCGGGTCCGGCTAGAGGGGGGAGAGCGAGTGAAGCCCGAGGATATCCAGAAGCTCTTCGTCCGCACGAACTCCAACGAATATATGCCGATCACCTCGGTCGCCCATTTCGAGACCGTCCCCACCTACCAGACGCTCGGGCGCCGGATGCGGGAGAGGGCGATTACGGTCTTTGCCAACGTTGCCTCGGGAAAGTCCCAGGCGGCGGCACTGGCCGAAGCCCGAAAGATCGCGGATCGGAATGTCCTCCACGGGTATCGGGTCTACTGGAGCGGCGGAGCCGCTGCCTTCGAGGAGACCTTCGGCAGCCTCGAGTTTGCTCTCTGGGTCGGGATCGTCATCGCCTACATGGTCCTCGCCTCCCAGTTCAACAGCTTTATCCATCCCTTCACGGTCCTGCTGGCGCTTCCGTTCAGCTTGAGCGGAGCCCTCCTCGCTCTCTGGCTGACTCATCAATCGATCAATCTCTATAGCATGATCGGCCTCGTGCTGCTCATGGGTATCGCGAAGAAGAACTCGATCCTGCTCGTCGAGTTTGCCAACCAGAAACGGCATCTCGAAGGACTGCCCGTTCGGGAAGCCCTGCTGGAAGCGGGTCCGATCCGGCTCCGCCCGATTCTGATGACCTCGGTCGCGACTCTGGCGGCGGCCCTCCCGCCGGCCCTGGCGATCGGACCCGGCTCCGAGAGCCGGATTCCGATGGCGATCACGATCCTCGGAGGGGTAACGGTTTCCACCTTCTTTACGCTCCTCGTCGTTCCGGCAGCCTACCGCGTGCTCGCCCGGCTGGAGAGAAAGCCTCGTCCGCCTTCCCCTCCGGCTAGCGGGCGGCCGGCTCCGATGGTTTGGGAGCACTCGCAGACCCCGCAGAGTGCGGAGGGAATCCCATGAATCTGCCCGAGCTTGCCATCCGAAGACCGGTTGCCGCGTGGATGCTCATGGCAGCCCTGGTCTTTTTCGGCATCCTCTGCCTCCTTTCCCTTGGAGTCAGCCGGCTTCCGGATGTGACCTACCCGGTCCTGACCGTTGTCGCCCAATGGCCGGGCGCCTCCCCCGAGGTGATGGAGGCCGAGGTGGTGGATCCTTTGGAAGAAGTGCTCATGTCAGTCCAGGGGATTCGGGACGTCACGAGCACGGTCATGCAGGGAGTGGCGCGGATCCAGCTCGATTTTCGCTTGGATCGGGACATTGATGCGGCTTTGCAGGAGACCAATTCCAAGATCCGTTCCGTGCAACTCCCCTACAACGTGGATCCCCCCGTGATCTACAAGGTCAATCAGAACGACTCCCCGATCCTCTGGCTCGCGGTCACCTGGGACCGGCCTCTGAAGGATATCATCCGGTATGTCGATACGCGCGTTCGCGACAAGTTTTCCCTGGTGCAGGGCATCGGCGACATCCAGCTCGGAGGATGGACGGATCGGAACTTCCGCGTCTGGCTCGACCGGAACAAGCTGGCGCAATATCAGGTGGCCCCCAACGACGTTCTCAATCTCTTCCGGGCCGAATACCAGGAGACGGCTTCCGGTTACCTGGAAAGTGCGAATAACGAGATCAATGTCCGGGTGATGGGCGAGGTCAGTTCTCCCGAAGAGATGGGCGGATTGGTGCTCAATCATCGGGGAGGTTCCGGCGGAGCCAATCTTCCACCCTTGACCGGCATTGCTTCCGCGCAAGGAGGAATGGCCGGAACCGCGGGAACGACCAGCTTTGCGACGAATACGCTCAGTAACGTCCGGGGCCCGGCGGACTCCTTCACGCCGCTCGCCCAGGTCGCACGGCCGGAGGACGGAATCATGGACCCACGCCGCTTCGCGCGGAGCGACGGAGTTCCCTCCGTGGGTCTAGGGCTACAAAAGCTGCGCGGATACAACGAGATCGAGGTAGCCAATTCCGCGAAGCGGATCATGAAGGAGCTCAAGCCCGATTTGCCGCCGGGAATGAAGATCGGCACGCGTTACGATTCTTCGGTTTTCACGGCCGAGGCGATTCGGGAAACCGCCTTCACGCTTCTCTTTTCCATCGGGGTAACCACCCTCGTCTGCCTCGCCTTCCTGGGCTCCTTTCGAACCACGGTGAACGTGCTTTTCTCGATCCCGATTTCGATTCTGGGAAGCTTCATCTTCTGCAAGGCGATGGGCTTCACGCTCAACTTCTTTACGCTTCTCGCCCTCTCCATGGCCGTTGGCATCGTGATCGATGATTCGATCATGGTTCTGGAAAACATCACCCGTCATCATCGGATGGGGAAGAGTCCGGAGCAGTCCGCCCTCGACGGAACCCGCGAGATCTTTTTCGCGGCAGCCGCCGCGACGCTGACGATCGTCTCCGTCTTCGCTCCGATCGCCTTTCTGGGGGGAGTGGTGGGGAAGTTCCTCTTCCAGTTCGGTGCGATGATTTCGTGCGCGGTGCTCATCTCTCTTTTGGAGGCGCTCACGCTCGCTCCGATGCGCTGTGCCGAATTCGTGAGCGCCTCCCACGGGCCGGGGCGGGTCGAAACCTGGTTGGAAGGCTTTTACCAGAAAATGGGAGCGGTCTACCGGGTCTGCCTCGGCTTCGCTCTTCACCACAGGTGGCTCGTCGTCCTCGTCTCCTTTGGACTCTTCTTTTTCTCGCTCCGCGTCTTCCCGCTGCTCCACCGGGAGCTTGCTCCCTCGGAAGATCTCGGCATGGCCCTCCTCCGGATCGAGACCCCGGTGGGAAGCTCGCTCGAGTATACGAGCCATCGGGTGCAGGAACTGGAAAGCTTTCTCAAGAGTCAGCGGACGGTCGCTCACTTCTTTACCACGGTGGGCGGGTATTCCGGAGGCGAGGTGAACCGTGGAGCGATCTTCGTGACCCTTAAGCCGCGGAAAGAGAGGAAAGAGCGGCTTCAAGAGATCATCCGCACCTGGCGAAAGGAGTTGAAGAAGCCTGTGTACAGCGACCTTCACATCAAGGTGATCGACATCAGCCAGAGCGCCTTCAGCAGCAAGCGCGGCACCAACATCGAGCTTTCGCTGCGCGGTTCGGATTACGCCGTGCTTCAAGCAAAGGCGGACGCCATCGTCCATCAGATGGAGGCGACGGGCTTTTACACCGATCTGGACACCGATTACCGAACGGGAATGCCTGAGCTCGAGGTGGTGCCAGACCGGCAAAAAGCCGCCGACTCCAACATCAGCATGCAGACGATCGCCGATGTGGTCGCGGCCGGTATCGGCGGAATGCGCCAGGGTCAGTATACCAACCACGAGGATAACCGGCGTTACGACCTACGGATTCGCCTCGAGCCGAACCAGTGGCGGGAGCCGGAGGACGTAGCCAATTTGCCACTCTGGTCGGGCTACGGGGGGGAGATGATCCGGCTCAAGGACATCGCGGAAGTGCGGGTCGTGCCGAAGCTGCTCGACATCACGCGGGAAAATCGGCGGCGGGCGATCACACTCTATGCGAACGTGAAACCCGAGGTTTCCCAAGCCAAGGCGCTGGATACCGCCTTGGAGATCTGCCGCAAGGAGCTTCCCCCGGGCTATGACGTGGAACCCACTGGGAGCAGCCAGACCGCGAAGGAGACCTTCGCTTCCTTCCCAGTGACCCTCGCCCTGGGAATCCTCTTGGCCTACATGCTCCTGGGCGCCCAGTTCAACAGCTTCCTCTATCCCCTGGTCGTGCTGGTGGCGATTCCCTTTTCCCTGACCGGAGCCTTTCAGGGCCTCTACCTTGCCGGGATGTCGCTCAACATCTACAGCGGCATTGGAATCATCTTGCTCATGGGGCTGGCGATGAAGAACTCGATCCTCCTGGTCGAATTCTTCAATAAAAAGCGCTTTGAGGAGGCGCTGCCCCTCCCTGAGGCGCTTCTGGATGCCGCCGCGATCCGGTTGCGGCCCATCTTGATGACTTCGCTTGCCACCATTGCGGCGGCCTTGCCCGGCGCAGTGGGCTTCGGCCCTGGAGCGGAAGTCCGGAAACCCCTGGCGATCGTCGTGATCAGCGGGATTATCGTCTCAACATTCTTTACTCTCTTCGTCGTCCCCTGCGTCTATTCGCTCCTGGCTCCCTTAAGCCGGCGTAAGCGCCTCGAAGAAGTCGAGGCCGAGCTGGCGAAGGCTGCTTTATAACCCGGCGTTCGGCGTGTGCCGTGAAAAGGGTGCATCGCCCAGTGGGGAGGGAGTTATCTCCACCCGGCAACTATCCGCCATTTCTCACAAGCTTTCTCCTGCGGCTTGCACAATGGGCTTGTCTGCTTCGTTACGCTTGGTTTTCCATCCTTGCAGTATGTCTTCATACAGCTCCGGTGGAAAACCGGCGCCGCGCCTCGCATCCAAGCCCATTGGCGGCGCCTCGGCTACGAAATTTGTGAGAAATGGCGGCTATTGCTCCAGCCGGAAGCACCCGGAGCGGCTGCTGGTCATAACGCCGCGCGAACTTGCTGCTGCTCTTTCCGTTGTTCATTTGGGGTTTTCCTTTCCATACCACAAAGCCCTTGTCCGCAAAATCGAAGAAACTTCACAATGATCTTCGGCAGGATTCTCTTCCCCTGCTCGAAGCTTTCCTTGAAGGAGGAGGCTCGGGGGACGCTTCTGGCGCAAGCCTGCTCCTTGGAAAAGAGCGAAGGATTTGAGGAAGAGGATCTCTACCGGGCGATGGATGGGCTCAATGGGGTTTGGAGCCGGATCGAGCGTGGGCTTTTCCAGAGAGAGCGTTTCCCGGAGGGGTAAGTCTGGTGCTCTACGATCTTTCGAGCACCTATTTTGAGGGAGAGGGTCCGAAGGGGTTGGCTCGCTACGGCTACAGTCGGGACCACCGGGATGACCGGCCGCAGGTGCTTTTGGCGGTGGCGACCGATGCGGAGGGGATCCCGATCCATGTGGAGGTTCTCCGAGGCAATCGGGCTGATTCCTCGACGCTCCCCGGGCTTTTGGTTGGCTTGCGGCGACGGCTGGGGATTGAAAAGGCGGTCTTTGTTTTTGACGGCGGGATCCGAAGCTTTTTTAACCTGGAGATGCTGACGGGGATGGAGTTGGGATACGTGACCCGGGCGAATCGGGCTCAACTCCAGGAGCTGGTGGAGAAGTTGCCGCGGGATCGGCAGCCGGAGCTCTGGGACCGGACCGAAGGGATGGAAGTGGAGAAGGACGGTCTTCGGTACGTCATTGCCGGAGGAGAGTGGCGGGCCAAACGGGATCGGGAGAGGCGGGAGGCTCGAATCGGCAAGGCGAAGCTTTCGCTGGAGGAGCTCAAACGAAACGCACACAAGGACGAGGATGCGGTTCGGCTGGGAAGCCGGGTCGGCCGGATGCTGCAGCGGTGCAAGGCGCACAAGTACTTCCGGTACGGAATCGACGGGGACGGTCGGTTCTGGTGGAAGCTCGACGAGAAGGAGATTGCCAAGGAGCAAGCCACTGACGGCTGGTATCTGCTGGAAACCAATCTGCCCCGCGCCGAGGCGTCCGCCAAGGAGGTCCTGGCCCACTATAAAAGCCTCGGCGAGGTCGAGCAGGCCTTTTGCGAATTAAAAAGTTACCTCGAGGTCCGGCCCGTCTTCCATTGGCGGCCCGACCGTGTCCGCAACCACGTGAGGATCTGCTTTCTCGCGTATTGGATGACGGCTCGTTTGGCCACCGAGTGGAGCAAGCTCGGTGTTTTTGAACACGTTCCTGCGCTCCTGCGCCGCCTCCAGTCGATCCGCCTCGGCGTTCTCTCCGTGGAAGGCAAGCCGATCGTTCGTCTTTTGAGCAAGATTCCTCGGGAGCTGAATCGGCTCCTGGAAAAACTTCGTCTGCTCCCACTCTTCGCCCAGCCGCCGGCCTGGGCAGCCATGTAGCCAGTAGCGGAAAGGCCTGTCATGCCGCATCAATGAGTTATGCTGCTACTCAAGGGAAGTCAGGCTAAACAATGTTTGGCCATCCTCGCCGCCGCATGAACTCCAAAACAAAAGACCCTGCCTTTAACCAGGACTTCCAGGAATTGGAAGCCTACAAAAAGGTGCTCCTGGTTCCGGTTCCGATCGACGTGGTGGGGGGCACCCTACAGGTGAGCTATCAGCCGGATCGGCGTCTCTGGCTCGTCGCCAATGCTTCCTACATCCTGAGCACGTTCGACTATGCCTCGCCGCTCACCGAAGGGCCGGACATGGACCAGCTCTATCCGAGCAACTACGTTTTGAACAATCCGAAAAAGTACCCCTTCGACAACTTCGGTTACTTCCCCTAGGGAACGTACAACTACGTCGGCTGGTCCAACTTTCAGACCTCTTTCATGGCAACCTACACGCTCGATTGGGGATTGGGCTTTTTCGCTTCCTTCAACGCGACGAGCCCGCAATACATTGCGTACGATTACCTCGTCCGGATTCCCTGGCAGTACACCCTCAATTTGGGCTTGAGTTACACGAGCCCGGATAAGCATTGGGTCGGAAGGCTCTGGGTCTGGAACGTGACCGATCAGCACAACTGGATGACGAGCGGCAGCGGCTATGCGACATCGTTCGCCAACTACGAGCAGCTCATGGTCTCTTGGTCCCTCTGGGTGCAGGGCCAGGTCAGCTATCAATTTTAGGAGAGAAGATCCCATGATCCAAACCATGCGAACGGCGGTAGGCTCCATCTGGCTCGTCCTGGCGATGGGCGCGGTCATTCTTGGCGGAAGCTCCTTGGAGGGGTCCGCGGCTCCCCAAGCGACCGGGACGGGGAGAGTGGCTGTGGTGGGTCCCGCAGATAATCTTGGGCGCGAATGGGGGAGGCAAGAAGGCGCAGGAGCTGCTGCAGGCGGGTCATCCATCCGAGGCGCGGGCCGTGGCGGAAAAGGATCTGCACACCTCGATTGCGCAATCGGGCTTCAGCTCCTTCGGGCTCATGGTGCCCTACAATAACCGTGCCGTCGCCTACACGGCCGAGGGCAAGTATCCGGAGGCGCACAAGATCTTTTCCCGGGCGATCGGACTGGGGAGGGCGGCGGTCAGCCAAGGACAGATGGCAGCCGGCTACAGCGGAGGATCGACCTACACCCAGGCGGGAGCGGGCTCAGGCAAAGGGGTGCAGAAGAAGATTCTGGCCCTCTGCCTGTTCAATAATAGCATTGCCTACAGGAGAGAAGGCGATCTTGTGAAGGCCGCGCGCTTTCAAGCCGATGAGCGCAAGCTCGATCCTTCCCTACCCGAGCTGAAATGATCCGCTCCCGTGGGGTATCGGTGTCCTGGAAATCCTTCCGAATCGTGCGCCGCCGCCACTCAGCCACCGCTCCGGCGGAGGTTTGTCTCCCGCGGGCAAAAGGGTTGCGGAGGCTGTTGCTCGTGGCCGTCGTGGGGGCCTCCTGCCTGCACGGCGCGATTTCCACGAGAGCCCGTGAGCCGGAAGGCAGCCAACAGGAGACCCTCCTTCCGACCGGGGTGCGGATCGATCTCTCCCCGATTCGGGATCTCCATCTAGACCCGCTCTATGGGGTCTCCGGAGAGACAAAGGTCCCGGCCTCCGGCTCGTTCGCCATGGCGGCGAGCCCCACGGGCGATACGTTGCTGGTCTTGAGCTCGGGCTACAACCTGCGGTTCGGCTCCGACGGGAAGGCGGTTCCGGAGCTCTCCAACGAATCTGTCTTTGTCTTCGACATTTCCCAGGGAGCTCCCAAGCAGGTCGCCGTCCTTCCACTCCCGAACTCCTTTTGCGGGATCGACTGGAATCCGGACGGGAAGGAGTTCTACGTCTCGGGCGGGGGAGAGGATCGGATCTGTGTTTTCGCCAGAACGGGAGCCACCTGGGCGTCGGCCCGTCCTCCGATCCCGTTGGGGCACGAAAAGGGCAACGGGATCGAGACGAAGGCCGTGGTTTCCGGACTTCGTGCCGATCCGGAGGGAAAGCTTCTTCTCGTTGCCAACTACGCCAACGACTCGGTCAGCCTGGTTCGGCTGGCCGATGGGAAGGCGGTTGCCGAGCTCGATTTGCGCCCGGGGAAGATCGATCCCAAGGAGAGGGGAATCCCCGGCGGGGAGTATCCAATGGACGTCGCCTGGGTGGGAAAGGGGAAGGCCTATGTCGCCAGCCTGCGGGATCGGGAGATCGTGGTCGTTGGGGTAGAAGCGGAAACAATACGCTGCCTGGGCCGAATCTCCCTCCGGGGAGAGCCGAACCGGATCGTGGTCGATCGAGATCGGAGCCGTGCCTACCTATCCGAGGACAACTCGGACCAAATCGCGGTGATCGAGACAAAGGCCGACCGGCTCCTCGAATCGATTCCTTCTGTTTCCGAGCCGGGTTCCGTCAGGCCAGGAAAGCCCCGCAAAGGGGCCTCTCCGAACAACCTCTGTCTCGATCCCTCGGGGAAGTTCCTCTATGTCGCCAACGGCGGAATGAACTGCGTCTCGGTGATCGAGCTCGGTCCCAAGGCGCGGGGGATCGCAGGCGAGGTGCGGGAGGATGGGGCGGAGGCGAGGAGCAGGGTTGTCGCTCTGATCCCGACCGGCTGGTACCCGACGGCGGTCGCCTGCAACGGAAGCGGAAGCTGGCTCTATGTGGCGACCGGGAAGAGCGTGACGGGACCGAACGACCGGGGATTCGCGCGGCCGCTCCCGCCTCCGGGAGAACTCGTCAAGGTCTGGAGGTCGAAGAACGAGTATATCCTCCAAAAAATGATGGGGAGCCTGCAGAGCTTCCCGCGACCCGATCCGGTACTCGATCGTCGGCTGACCGAGACGGTCTGGAGAAACAACCATCGAATCGGCGCCGATACGGGGGACGAGGCCATCCTGCGGATGCTGCGCCGCCGGATCCACCACATTCTCTATGTCATCAAGGAGAACCGGGGCTACGACCAGCTCTTCGGGGATTTGAAACGCGGGAACGGGGATCCCGACCTGGCGATCCTGGCGCCCTACTGCCCCAACGAACGGCGGTTGGCCGAGCAGTTCGTCCTCTTGGATCAGTTCTTCGACAGCGGAGAGGTGAGTGGAGATGGCTGGAACTGGAGCACGGAGGCCCGGGCGATCGACATTACCGAAAAGACGGTTCCCCTCCACTATGCCCATCGGGGACCTACCTACGATTTCGAGGGCGACAATCGGAACATCGCGGTGGGAATCGAGGGCATGGCGAAGAGGAAGGAGGCGAACCCTGCGCTTCCCGACGATCCCGATCTGCTGCCGGGAACCAGGAGCGTGGCCGCGCCGGACAGTCCCGAAGGAGAAGTGGGGCTGGGCTATCTCTGGGACGCGGCCTTGCGAAAGGGAGTGAGTGTCCGGAACTATGGCTTTTTCGGCGATCTGACCCGCTACCATCTGCCCAAGGAGGATCCCTCCTTCATTCCACTATCGCGGCATCCCTTCGCGGAGAGGACGGTTCAGTTCGTTCCCGACAATGTCACGCTGGCGAAGGTCAGCGATCTCTACTACCGCGGGTTCGACATGAAGTATGCCGACTACTGGCGCTACAAGGAGTGGGAACGCGAGTTCGACGAGTATGCGAGGAAGGGGAATCTCCCTGCCCTAGAGCTGATCCGCCTGCCTCACGATCATTTCGGCTCCTTCCGAGAGGCTGCCGATAAGGTCGACACCGTCGAGACGCAGATGGCGGACAACGACTATGCGGTGGGTCTGCTTGTCGAGAAGGTCGCTCGGAGCGGCTACAAGGATGACACCCTGATCTTCGTGATCGAGGATGACGCACAGGCCGCGGCGGATCACGTCGATGCCCACCGGAGCATCGCCCTTGTGGTGGGTCCCTTCGTCAAGCAGGGAGCCGTCATCCGCCGGAGGTTCACCACGGTGAGCGTTCTGAAGACGATCGAGGAGATCCTCGGCTTCGGGCCGCTCTGCTTCTACGACCAGGGAGCTGAGCCGATGACCGACCTCTTTGACCCAGCGAAGCAAAGCTGGAGCTACCGGGCGGTCGTTCCCGCTGCCCTGCAAAAGACCGACCTTCCCGTCGGCGGCCAAGAAGGGGCTGGGGCCCCCGCCCGTCATGACGCCAACTTTTGGCAGAAGCTATTGGGCGACCAGAACTTCTCGGACGCAGACCGGCTCGATGCGGAGCGATTCAATCGGGCCTTGTGGATCGGCTTGAAGAGAAGGGAGAGACCCTGGCCGGTCCCTGCCGCGGCCGGAGAGTAGGACGGTCGGACCCTCCGTCGGAGGCCCGTCCGAGGACGTGCACCACCGGAGGGAGCCCTGCTCCTGTTTCCCTTTGCGCTGCCGCAGCGGTTTGGAGCACGGATTGCAACGTAGGTTCTTTCTTCTCGTTGTAGGCCAATAAGATGCAACCAATGAAAACGTCACACAATTGTCACAAATATGTAACAAACTTGTCACGCCACTTTTTGGGCGAGTTGTGGCATAGAACGCTAGGCGATCTTTGCATGGCCAAGCGGGCGGGGTGCACCTGATTGCGCAGTGGCGTGTTCGTGTCGCGAGGTTTCTAAAAAGAGGGGGTAGGAATGAATCGCGAGGCAGAGCGGCGGAGGAAACGATGGGTTTCTCTGGCATGGGTGCTGTTTACATCGGCGTTTCTGATCGGGACGGTACGCGCGGACGAGGCGGGTTCACCGGCAGCGGAGCCCGGAAGCGGCTCGGGGACGGACGGAACGGCCGACAGCGGCCAAGGGGTCGGGCAGGCGCCGATTGGCGGGAGCGGAAAAGCGAAACAATCGGGGTGGGCAGGGATCGTCCAGCAGACGGAGCCGGAAAAAAAGAAGGTCCAAAAGCAGAACGGCGACGTGCAGATGCAGGAGGTGACCGTCTCGGGGGAATCCGAATGGACGTCGCCCGACCTGACCTCGGGCGAGCCCAACGCCCCGATCCTGCCCACGACGGCTCCAGTGGTCTCCACGTTCGGGACGCCGATGAACGTCATGGATACGCCGCGGCAGATCACTCCGGTCAACCAGACGCTCCTGAGAGCGTCGGGAGCACTCTACCAGGGTTACATGGACCCGCTATCGATTTCCTCCATCCTCCCCACGGCCTATACGGAACTGAACTGGGGCATGGGCGATTCGGTGACGATCCGGGGCCGCCAGGCGCTTCCGTACGTCAACGGCATCGAGATGACCCTCCAGAATGACGGCATGCAAGGGGTGCCCTTCAGCTGGAACATGGTCGAGAACATGGATATCCAGGAAGGCCCCGCGAACGCGGTCTTTGGAGCGACCCAGGCGTCGACGGGCAGCGTCAACTACATCACGAAGCAGCCCTACTTCGACAAGTTCCGGGGGCGAGTCTGGGACACGACCGGCATGTATTCGCAGTATCTCTGGGGCGCAGACATCGGCGGCCCGGTCGACAAGGAGGGCAAGCTTGCGTGGCGCTTCTCGTACATGGGACAGGACCAGGGCAGCTACTACGACTACGTGTACAATGATCAGCAGAATTTCTACTTCACGGTGGGATGGAAGCCCTATGACAACTATTCAGCCAACCTCTACGCCGACTACGGGATGTATAATTTTCAACCCGAGCTTGCGGACTTGATGAACCGGCCGACCAACAACCTGATTCAGAACGGTCTTTATAGTACCGGGGTGGTGCCGGGATTCCCCGGCAGCATGTATCAGGGTGGACCGGCGACCGGCTCAGCGTTAAATCCCGCATACAACACCTACGCGGGGCCGCTCACGCCAATCAATCGCCGCTCGACGATCATAAGCCCGTACGGGGGTGGAAACGCCAACAACGCGTTTGTCCAGCTCGTGCAGACGGTAAAAGTGAACGACGATCTCGAGATCGTGAACAACTCGTTCCTCTGGTACACGAAGACGGAGTGGTTGGAGCCGGAGCTCTATGCCATGCAGTATACGCCGGGGGACTACGAGTTCGATAACCGGACGGAGGTCCGCTGGACCTTCGATCCTCTCGCCAGCGAGCCCGAGAAGCCGAAGACGAAGGAGGAGAAGGGGCTCGAGAATGTCTTCGGCAAGCTCCTGCTCAAGAGCTCGGTCGATACGGGCATCGAATGGCACTACCAGTACAATGACGACTACTTCTCCGAGACCGCCTGGTCCTACGGCAACTCCTACAGCTTGGTCAATCCAATGAATCCGGCACTGACCAACCCCGCGCTCTTCTATCTGCCGGGAACCAAGCAGTTCAACAGCTACCTCAGCAACCCCAAGGCCGCGGCGGGCGGCCTCTGGCATGTTCCCGGCGCTCCGGCGAACTACTTCTACGAGCCGCTGAACGGCGCCTCGGGGAGCACCTTCGGCCAGTACTGGTCGGTCGCGCCCTTCTGGCAGCACAACCTGCAGATCACGGACAAGTTTGCTCTCTACTTCGGCGTGCGAGGAACGGCTTACTTCTGGGACTACACCACCCCGGAGGGGCCGGCGGGAATGCCGCAGATCATGGGAGTTACGAACGCAGCCCTGAACACGTCCTCGTTCGCGCCCCTGATTAACATCAGCCCGACCTACAAGCCGTTCGACTGGATGACCGCCTACTTCAATTACAACTGGTCGTATGTGAACAACGTGGCCGTGATCGGTGGTGCCGCGCCCACGTTCAATGAGGCCTCGTTCCACCTCCTGAACCAGTTGATCGAGGGAGGTGTCAAGTTCAACCTGCTCAACGACAAGCTCTTCATTACCGCTGCGGGCTTTACCCAGGATCAGGAACTGAACAACCTCGGCTTGCCCCCAACCCCCGCGGTAATCACGGGATACGAGGTGAACATTGCCTACCAGCCGAACCGCAACTGGTGGGTGCGCGCCGGCTACATCGACATGCATGGCATCGAAAACTGGTCGGCACTTGCGCATGGGCCGAGCATGCGCCAGGACTACTCGACGTCGATGGCTTACTACAACATGTACGCGCTCAATACGAATGTCGGCCTTCCGTCGGGGCTGTACAACATGATCGGCTTCCCGGAGCAGTATGCGAGTGCGACGATCACCTACACCTCGGACATGGGGCTGGGAGGGACGTTGCAAGGGATCTTGATGAGCAACCAGTATCTCGACTACTTCGGCAGTGCCTCGATCCCGACGCAGTACATCTTAAACGCCCAGATCTTCTATGTGCAGCCGAAGTGGGAGGCGCGCCTCTACATCTATAACTTCACGAACAACAACTACTGGATGCCCTTCGGCTTGGGTTCCGCCGGAAGCCGAGCCTTCGACGAGAGTTCGATCATCGCAGGATGGCCCTTCTGGGTCGAAGGGAACGTCGTCTTCAAGTTTTAGTGGGAAGCTCGGAGGTATTTCGTTCGTCGCTTCAGGCAGGAAGGCGGGGTAGAGAGCCCCGCGTTCCCTATGCGCGGGGAAGCAGACGATTTTCATCACAAAGGCGCTCTTGCCAGGAGCGTACGGGCGCGCATAGTCAGCTTGTTTCGAGGGGAGAAGGGATGACCAATCTAACAAGGGGTGGCTATGGCTGGAACGTGCGCCGAATCTCCTTGGTCTTTCTTGCTGCCGGGATCGCCGGGTGGGCCGCGCTAGCCGAGGTGCATGCCGGACCCGAGGCCTGGGAAAGCCGCTTGGTCGATCTTCGCGTGGCGACGAAGAGCGGCGGCGAGCGAACCCTTCGCGGGATCGTCGTTTCGGCCGATGGTCGGCTGCTCACGGTGGCGACGGGCCTGGAAGACGCCTCGCGGATCGATGCCAAGCGCTGGAACTTTCGGCCGGTGCGCTGCACGGGCTGGCTTGGCTCCGATCCGCGAACGGGCTTGGTGCTCTTGCAGGTGGAGGGAGCCGATCTTTCGGCGGTCCGGATCGTGGCGGCGGACAACCTTCCGCCGGATGGGGGAGAAACCTTCACCGTACCCCGGCCGAGCCCGGAAGAGCCGAAGCAGGAGGCGGCCTTTCTCCGGTTGTCCGGACCGGGCGTTCCCTCGGGAAATGGGGATCTTCTTTGGCTTGGCGGAAAGGTAGAGGAGATCCTGCCGGGGAGCCCCGTCTATAACGAGCGGGATCAGTTTGTCGGCTTGGTCACGGTCGTGGATGCCGACAACCATCGCCTGTGCGTCGCGAGGGTGAGCGCGCCGTTGGAGCTGCTGGATCGCGTCGATCTGGCGGCGGAGGCAGCGGCGATGCGGCAGAGCCTGGAAAAGGTTGCGGCCCGGGGGCAGGATCCCGCCGTGACGAGCAGCCCGGCCTGGCGCGACCTACAGAGTGCCGTTGGCCCCAAGGAAGCGGAGGCGGCGGCCGATCGCCTCGTGCAGGCGGCTCCGCGGTCGCCGTCGGCTTGGACGGCTGCGGCTTTTTCCTATTGGCAGGCGAGGGCGCTGGAGAAGGCGGAGTTTGCGGCGAAAAAGGTGGTCGCTTTTTTCCCCCAGGACCCTTCCGCCTTGCTCCTGCTCGGAGAGATCGAGGCGGCGCGGGGTCGTTACGGGCCCGCGATCGACGCGATCTTGGAGGCGAAGGAGCGGGGAGCTTCGACCGCGGAGGTCTCCCTTCTCCTGGGAAAGTGTTTTTTCGCCGAGGGACAGTGGGAAAAAGCCTGCGATGAGTTTCGCGCCTATCTTCGGTTCCGGCCTCGGCATACTTCCGCTTGGCTCGCGCTTGGGCAGACCCTCCTCAGAGCCCAGAGCTGGGACGAGGCCGTCAAGGCCTACACCCGGGCCGCGCGGCTCAATCCCCAGTCGGTTCGCGCTTGGGCAGGTCTCGCGGAGAGTTGCCGACAGGCAAAGCGATGGGAAGACGCGGCCTCGGCCTACACCGAGCTGACCCTGCTCGAGCCGAAAAATAGCGGGGCCTGGTTTAATTTGGGGCTTGCGCTCTTGCACAGCGATCAGCTTCCCTTCGCCCGAGCTTCCTTTCTTCGGGTGGTTCAGCTCAATCCGAAAGACCGGGAAGGCTGGTTCAATCTGGCGGTGTTGAGCCAGCGCGCTCGCGATGCCCGCACGGCGATCCAGGCCTATCGGAAAGCGATCGAAGTTGATCCGACCTTCGGCGCGGCTTGGTTCAACCTAGGCGTGGTCTATCGGGAGATCCGCCGATACGAGGATGCTTCCCTGGCGTGGCAAAAGGCCGAAGCTTTCCTCCCAGGAGATGTTCGTCCGATCGCGAACCTCGCGCTGCTGGAAGACGCGCTTCACCGCCCTTCGGAGCGCGATCTGGAGCTTCAAAAGCTCGAGCAGGTCGACGCGGCGCTTGCCCAGCAAATCCGGTCTCAGATTGCTCTAAGCGCGCGGCAGGTCCGATAGGGCGGCAGAGAAGAACCGCTGCCTTTTGGCTTCCTTTTCGCTTGTGGCGGTTCGTAAAAAAAAGCAGGATGCGGCCCCAATGAGAGGGTTTTTCGTAGCCGTCAGCCTTGTCGTGCTCGTGGGGATCGGAACGATGCGTGCCCAGGATCAACCGCAGCGGGCATCCGGAGAGGCGGAACATTCGGGAGAGGAGAACCTCGTGACGACTCCGTCGGGGCTAAAGTATGTCGATCTGGTGGTGGGTCGGGGGAATCCGGTTGGGCCCGGCAAGCGGGTCACCGTCGACTACGTCGGGAAGCTGGAGGACGGCAAGGTCTTCGACAGCTCTCAGGCTCATGGGAAGCCCTTTACCTTCGTCATGGGTCAGCGGGGAGTCATTGCCGGGTGGACCGAAGGGATCGCCACCATGCGCGAAGGAGGGAAGCGCAAGCTCATCATTCCGCCCCAGCTTGGGTATGGCGAGGACGGAGCGGGAGACGTGATTCCTCCGAACGCCGTGCTGCTCTTCGATATCGAAGTGCTCAAGGTGGAATAGATCGGCCATCGGTCATCCCATTGCGGCGAGTGGGGTTCGTTTTGGCTTGCGAGAGAGGTTTTCCCATTGCAGCCTAACAAATAGGCATGAAGATTACCCTCATCAGCGCGAAGATCGTTCCGGAGTTCCATCGGCAGATCGGGAGCGAACTGGAGGCTTTTCTCCAATACTTGGCGATTGCCGCCTACTTTGAGAAAGCCGCCTTGCCCCGACTCGCCGCTTACTTCTCCCGCCAGGCCGAGGAGGAACGGGGACATGCGATGCGTTTTCTCCAGCTCTTGGTCGACAACGATGCGGAGGTGGTGATTCCCTCCATCCCCGCACCCGAGGGAGAGTTTCGCGATGCCGAGCATGCCGTGACGCTCTCCCTGGAACGAGAGTTGCGTGTCACCGAGGAGATCCATTCCCTTTTGCGTTTGGCCCGCCAGGAGAACGATTTTACCTCCGAGGCCTTTCTCCACTGGTTTGTGAAGGAGCAACTGGAGGAGGTATCCTCCGTCGATCAGTTGCTGAAAATGATTCAAAGAGCAGGAAATCAGCGCCTGTTGCTGGTGGAAGATTTTCTGGCTCGACCGCATCCGACGAACCTGGCCAAGGGGGAGGAGGGCGAAGGCGGATAGAAAAGAGGGCTGATGCGGATCGCGCGGCTGCGAGCCCGATGAATGGTCTTTCCGATGCGCGCCGTGGTCCGTTTTTTTGGAAGAGAGATACGCACCCGTAGCTCAATTGGATAGAGCGTTGGCCTCCGGAGCCAAAGGTTGCAGGTTCGACCCCTGCCGGGTGCACGTAGCCCGTATATCTCCCAAGCGTTCTCCTGCGGCTTGCACAAGGGGCTTGTCTGCTTCGTTGGACTTGGTTTTCCCTCCTCGCAGTATGTCGTCATACAGCTCCGGGGGAAAATCTGCGCCCCGCCTTGCATCCAGGCCCATCGGCCCGCGCCTCGGGTACGAACTTTGTGAGGCATGCAGGCTAGGAGCGGTCCTGGAGGCCGCAATCTACTCCGATCCGCTCTATCGCCTGAGATGTCGCCGCGCGGATGACGGATGGGTCGGAGTTCAGGGCCGTCATCGTGTGATTCGGCGCTTGACAGAAATCGATCAATTCCGTTCGCTACCGTTCGCTACTACAGGACAAGGTCCTGGGGTTGGAAGGCAGCGAAGCGATTGGGTCCTCGGCATAGGGGATCCAAGGAGTCGTTAAAGGAGGAGTTTAAAGGATGACTTGGGAACAGGTTGGGGCGCTGATCGGGGCGGTGGTTGCGATCGTTTTCATCGGATTTGTTTTGCTTGCCTTTCGATTGAGGCGCCTGCTGAAGCAAGTGGAAGGTCTATCGCACGATGTGGACGAGGTTCGGACCAATCTGAGCACGTGGGAAAAAGAACTGCGCACCGTCCGGGCGGAATCTCAAAATATGCGGGGGGAGTTGCAGGGCACGCGTGGCGAGCTGCAGAACCTGCGGGCGGAAATGCACGATCACTGGGCGACGATGACAAGCGTCAAACAGGCACTTCACTGGAATCCCCTTGGTCGGACAGATGCTGGTGCCGCTCTGCCTCTGGTCTCTACGGAGGGACCGGCTTCCGAGCCTGGCCGAACGACGACTGCGGTGTCGCAAGAGCACGGGCAATCGACCGTGATCGACTGGCTCCGGCAGGAGACCCTGCGGCGATTAAGCAGATAGGCGGTCAAGGAATTCCGCGCAGAAGTGGCGGTAGCTTACCGCGCCGACGCTGGACGGGGCGTAGGCGGTGATCGGTTTGCCGTGGCTTGGCGCCTCGGCAAGCCGGATCGAGCGCGGAATGATTGTTTGGAAAAGCAGTTCCGGAACATGTCGGCGAACGTCCTCGACGACTTGTTGACTCAAGTTGGTCCTCACGTCGAACATCGTCATGAGGATTCCCAGGATGCGTGTGCCTGCTCCGCTCTCGACGACCCCCAGCTTGTGGAGAAGATCGAGGATTTTCGAAAGTCCCTCCAATGCGTAATATTCGCATTGGAGTGGAATGAGAACCAGATCTGCGGCGGCGAGGGCATTGGCCATCAAAAGGCCGAGGGATGGAGGGGTGTCGAGCAAGACAATATCGTAGGCCGCATCCTCGCGGAGCGGACGCAAGGTCTCCCGCAGGTGGAAAAGCGGAGATTCCGATCCAGCGAATTCCGTTTCGATCGTGGCTAACTCCAATTCGGAAGGAATCAGCGCAAGATGCGGAAGGATCGTGGAAACGATCTGCTCACGAATCGACCTATGCCCCAGGAGCACGGAACGCAGACTTCCGTCCGGCGGGACCGTAGTGCCCAGGCCGCTTGTCGCGTTGGCTTGAGGATCGGTGTCGATCAGCAGAACTCGCTTCCCCTGTTCGGCCAAGCAGGCGGCCAAGTTGATGGCGGTGGTCGTTTTGCCAACACCCCCTTTTTGATTGGCGATCGCAATCACTTTCATTGCAGGGGCGAGGGTGCGACAAACTTGACAAGTGGGCAAAATGTTTTTTATGTGCCTCCACTCGCTCATACGATGATTGCCGTTGAAAACTTGACCAAGGATTATGCGGGATTCCGCGCCGTACAGGGGATTTCGTTTTCCGTGCAGAAAGGGGAGATCGTGGGATTCCTGGGACCCAACGGCGCGGGCAAGACGACGACGATGCGCATTCTGGCCGGATATCTGCCCCCGACGGGCGGCAGGGTCGCCGTGGCTGGTCACGACATCGTGGCGGAATCCCTGGAAGCCAGGCGACACGTGGGATACATGCCGGAAAACGTGCCGCTCTATACGGATCTCCGGGTGAACGAATACCTCACCTATCGGGCTCGCCTGAAGGGCGTGAAGAGGGGCAACGTCAGAGAAAGGGTGGAGGCCGTGAACCGCCTGTGTCATCTCGACGACGTGAAAAACAAGTTGATCGGCAACTTGTCGAAGGGCTATCGGCAGCGCGTCGGACTGGCCGATGCCTTGGTTCATGATCCGGATCTGCTCATCCTCGACGAGCCGACGATCGGCCTGGACCCGCACCAGATCCGTGCGGTCCGCGACCTGATCCGCTCCCTGGGCGAGCGTCATACCATTTTGCTTTCGAGCCATATCCTGAGCGAGGTGGAAGCGGTCTGCACTCGGGTGTTGATTCTTCATCGAGGAAGGATCGAAGCCGCCGACACGCCGGAGAATCTTGCGCGTCTGGTTCGAGGAGGAGGCGGAGGGGTGCGTCTGGAGGTTGCCTGCCGCTCGGAGGAAGGGCAGCGGAAGCTTGCCCGACTGCCCGACGTCGAGACGGTAAATTGCCGCCTAGAACAGGAAGGTTGGTCTGTCTTCGAGATTGCGCCCAAGGCAGGAAAGGATATTCGAGACGAGGTTTTCGCGGTCGTACAGCAAGAAAACTGGGGTCTTCGGGAGATGTCCCGCCTGCGTGCATCCCTGGAGGATATTTTCGTGGAGCTTACCCAAGATTGATGCCGCACGATCGGATGGCAAGGGGCGCCGCCTTGTCCCGGGAGAGAATGGTCAAGCCGTCGTAGGCCGGCGAAGCCATCACCAAGAAGAAAGAAGAGGAAAGATAATCATGGTTCTTTGGGTTCTCATCCAACGGGAGATCAAGAGTTTCTTCATCTCGCCGACAGCGTACATCGTCCTTTTCGCCTGCGCCGTGATCCACGGCCTCAACTTCGCGTTTTGGCTCGAGTACATGACGAGCAATCGAATCAAGGATTTTAGCCTTCTGCAGGCTACAGTGAACTCGTTCTTCTTTTGGTTTCTCCTCTTGATTCAAGCGCCGCTTCTGACGATGCGCAGCTTTGCCGAAGAAAATCGATCGGGCACGATTGAGATGATCCTGACCGCGCCGGTGCGGGAATGGGAGGTGGTTTTCGCCAAGTTCGTCGGCGCCCTCTCCTTTTTTAGTGTGCTTTGGCTGCCGCTGGCCTTGGATTTTCTCGGATTGCGTCTCCTTTGTGGACATCCTTTGGGGTCGAGCGGCAGCATGGAACTCCTCTCCCTGGCAATGCTGCTGCTACTCGGGAGTCTTTTTTTGGCGATCGGGATTTTTGCCTCCTGCCTGACGCGCAGTCAGATGGTGGCAGCGATTCTCTCCTTCGGAGCGATCTTTGCCATCTTCTCGCTTTCCTTCGTCGTCTACCTGGGGTTGTTCGGTCAGACGCGGGATCTGGTCTCCTATTTTTCCTTTCTCGACCAGATGGACACGTTTTCGCGCGGCATCTTCGACTCTCGGCCTATGGTCTTGACCCTTTCGGGTGCAATCCTGTTTCTTTTTCTCACTGAACGCGTCCTCCAGTGGCGCCGTTTGCGTTCTTGACGGCTCGCTCATGAAGACCCCTTCCGCCCCCCATCCGCTTCGTCTCCAGCTTCGGCTCAACAACGCGCTCACAATCGTCTTGTCGATCGCGATCCTGATCATGGTGAATTACTTGGGATTCAAGTACTACTACCGACAGGACCTCTCGAAGAGCGGGTATTATCAGTTATCGGAGAAGACGGTCCACATTCTCCGTTCCCTGACGGAACCGGTCCGGGTAACGGTTTGCCTGGTGAACAATTCGCCGGTCCGGTCGGAGATCGACAATCTCCTCCGGCAGTATAAATACGTGGCGGGCAGCAAGCTGCAGATCGAATATGTCGATCCCGCGCTGCATCTGGCCAGGGCCGAAGCGTTGGCCAAGCGCCTCAAGTTCGACCTGCGCGAGAACGTGGTGATCTTCGAATATCGGGACCGACACAAGTTCGTCAATGACAAGGATATGGTCGACTTGGACATGAGCGGAGCGATGCTCGGGCAGTCCCCGCAGGTCAAGGCCTTCAAGGGAGAGCAGCAGTTCACGGCCGCGATCCTCTCCTTGGTGGAAGGAAAGCTGCTGAAGGTCTACGTGACCATAGGGCATGGAGAGCGGGAGTTTGGCAACATGAGCAATCCAGGGGGATATGGAGAGATCGACCTTCGGATTCGCCGGGAGAATGTGGAAACGATCCCCCTGAATCTGGCGGAATTTCCGATGGTCCCGTCGGATGCCGACGCGGTGATCGTCGCGGGGCCGAAGGTTCCCTTTCGCGCCACCGAAGTGGAAGCGGTCGAAAAGTACGTGGAAGCCAAAGGGAAGCTCTTTCTCTTGGAAGGAGCGGAAAGCGTCTCGGGCCTCGAGCCCTTGCTGGCAAAGTATGGGATTCGCATGGATAACGATCGGGTGGTTGCACTTGGGAAGGTGGGAGGCTTGGGAGAGATGCTCATGACCACTGCGCTGGGAACTCATTATGCGGATCACTCCGCAGTTCGTGGGTTGCAGGGCCTGAGCTTGCAAATGCCCGACGCTCGTTCCCTGAGCCCCGTTCCGGATAAGGGGAATGTCAACGCGAAGAAGGTGATCTCCCTGGTGCAGACTCCCGAGGCGTTTTGGGGAGAGACCGATTCGAAAGAAGTTGCGGAGCAGAATGCAAAGCGGGATCCAGGAGTGGATATCCCTGGGCCTCTCTCCCTGGCGATGCTCTATGATGGGGGGGAGGTTCCCGGGCAGGGAATTCACGTCACGGGAACGCGAATCGTCGCGGTCGGGTCGTCCGCGTTTTTGGTGAACCAGTATATCGATGGGGTTGGGGTCGACTTCTTCCTGAACCTTCTCGACTGGATGCTGAAGCGAGAGATTGCATTGGGAATCTCTCCGAAGGCCGCACAAGAGTTTACCCTATCGGTTCCGACATTCCAGAGACAGTCGGCGAACAGCTTTGCGCTGGGACTCGTACCCTTGGCTTGCGCTTTGCTTGGCGTCGCCGTCTACTTTGCGCGAAGAAAATAGGCACGGCTTGTGAAGCAGTTTCGTTCCGGACTCCTGTTGCTGGTGGTTGCCCTGGCGTTATTGGGTTACATCGTGTTGGTCGATCGGGGGAGGCAATCCACCGAAGAGCAGCATCGCACCGAAAAGCAGATCTTTCGTCTCAAGAGTCAGGATGTGAACTGGCTTCGCATCGCCACCCCCGACCACTCCGTGACGCTCGAAAGGAAGGAGAACCATTGGTGGATTGCGTCGCCCATTCGCGCGCAGGCCGATGACTCCGCCGTAAGCCGTCTTTTGACGGAGCTCGAGTTCCTCGAGTCGGAGCGGACGATACCGGCCAAGGAGATGGGGAACGTCGAACTTCTCAAGCAGTGGGGCCTGACTGCACCCTCATTGACCCTCGAGTTTCGAGAAGGCAAGGAGACCCGCGGGCTTTTCATCGGGCGGAAAACCGCCGTTCGGGATCTCCTCTACGCGAGAGCGGCGCAAGACCCGGGCACGCCTGTCTACCTTGTGAACTCCGCCGTCGTAGAGCGTCTCAATAAGAGCGTCGATGATCTTCGAAACCGGATGGTGTTTGAGTTTGACAGCCTTTTTGTTCAGCGCTGCGGCGTTGAGCAAGCGGGAAATGCGCCATTGAACGTGGAAGTGGTCCGGCAGGGAACGAAGTGGCAGCTGCTTAAGCCGTTGACGGCGCGTGCCGACGCAACCAAAGTCGATGAATGGCTCTCCTCGCTGACGACCCTTCGGGTTCAAAAGTTTGTTTCGGATGATGGAGCTGCCTTGAATCAATACGGTCTGGCGAGCCCAAGCGACCAGATCTGGGTGGATCAGAAGGGGGAAAAGGCGATGGAGGAGAGGCTTCTCATCGGTTCTCCGGTCCCCGGCGAGCCGAATGACGTCTATGCCAAGAAGCTGCCGGGCACCGCGGTCTTTACCCTCCCTGCCGCGACGGTGCAGCAGATGGCGCGCGGCTTTTTCCAGAACGTGCGCGATCATCATGTCGTGCCGTCTTTTTCCGTAAGTGAAGTGGTTCGCTTCCAAGTCGACCAAAACGGAAAAAGCATGGGATTCGCAAAGAGGGGAGAGGGATGGAGCGTGGATGGCGAAGGCTATAAAGGCATGGTCGACGCCGAGCGGGTAGAGGCTTTCTTGCGGTCGTTGAGATCCCTGGAGACGAAGTCCTTCGTCCAGGATGTCCCCTCGGATCTCCGTTCGTTCGGTTTGCACCATCCGGAGGACAAGATCGTGATGCGAACGGTGGAGGCGGGGGGCAACAGGCCATCTCCCGTAGAGCTCTTGCTTGGGAAGAGCGATAAGGACGGTACCTACGTCAAAAACTCGCTGGAGCCATTCGTCTACCACATCGCCTCGCAATGGCTGCAGGAGCTTCCGAAGGAGGCATGGGAGTGGAAGAGCTTGGAAGTCTTGCAACTGCAACCCAAGGACCTTCAGGAGGTCAGGCTCTCCTTCCCCGGCTCCTCCGTTGCGATTCGGACGTCGGCCGATGGCCGAATCCTGTTCAACGGAGTGGAGGGAGCGGCAGCGCAGCAAGCCAAGGCGGCGGTGAATCGGCTCTGTCAACTGCGCGCGGTTCGCTGGCTCGGTCCGGTTCGGCCGGAATATGGCTTGAGCAAGCCCGAGGCCACGGTGGTGATCCAAGCGTCCAGGGTGAGGACGGTCCGCATCGGAGCGCTTCTTCCCGATGGCGGAAGAGCCGCGCAGGTTGAGGGAGATTCCCTGGCCTTCGAATTCAGCGCAGCCGAGTATCAGGCGCTCGGCGAACTGGCGCGGGAGGGGTCGAAGTCTGCGGCGCCTCGGAGCTGACCGGTGGAGGCTCTCCGTCCGGGAAAGGCGGCGTTGTCGTGATGCCTGCGGATGGAGATCCATTTTTGCGGTAACGGCGCAAGGCCCGGTAGACGAGGAAGAACGTAGCGCCTGCCGCCGGCAGGCCGATCACGAGCGAGCCAAGCGTCATCGGCCATCCCCATCGCATCAGGCCTTTCCAGCTGACCACGTCGCGAAACACAAGGTGTCCCATGCGTAGGGCATGATCGTGATTCGCGCTGCCTAGCACGAAGGCTCCGATCTGGTACTCGAGCCAGAAAAGGCCCGGCACGAAGGGTAGGGTAATGTCGTGGGCCGCCACCCCCAGAGCGGCGGCGACCAAGTTTGCGCGCAGGGGCCAGGCGGTAAGAAGGGCGAGCACCGTCTTGAAGCCGAAAAATGGGGTGAATCCGTAGAAAATGCCGATGGCAAAGCCAAGGGCGAGGGGGAAGGGGTCGGCCCGGAGGTGAAAGAGCTTTTTGTGAGGGTGGCGTGCGTGCTCTTTGAGAAAATCCCGAAGCTGCTGAAGGCGTGATTTCATGCCGCGCAAGACGACAGGAGAGAACCGGCCCTCCCCGAACCGGATCTTGGAATCCAAGTTCCTCGCTCTTGCGGCAAAAGGCAAGCCTTCCGGACTCCTCGAGCCCTCGGAGTCAGGAAGGCCGCCGGAGGATCCCATAGAGAAAGAGATCTACGAAGGCATCGATCGCCTTATTGCCCTCGGGCAATCCCTTGGATTCCGGAAAGAGCGTTTGAACCACCAAATTGTGGAGGATGATGGCGGAAAAGGCGCGCCCGGCCAGCATTGGGTCCATTGGGCAGAGCGTGCCTTCCCTAATCTTGGAGAGAAAGAAGGAACTGAGGTGTTGATTGAAGGTTTCGATGTAGGCCTCGAAGAACATTCGGGAAAGGTCGTGTCCTTCGAGTCCGCTGAAATAAAAGATCCGCAAGAATTGCGGATCTTTCTCCACGGAAGCGAACATTTCACGGGCGATCTCGCGAAGGACCGTTTCCATGCTTTCGCTCGCTTCGGCGGCGCGTCGGAGTCGATTGAGCAGAGGGGTGAGCATCGCGATCTTTTTTTCGATGATGGCGGCGTAGAGCCCTCCCTTGTTCGGAAAGTGCCGGTAGATGAGCGCTTCGTTGACTTGCGCAAGGTCAGCAATCAACCGGGTCGTCGTTCCCTTGAAGCCACGTGCCGCGAAGAGAGAGGTCGCCGACGCGATGATCCTTTCTCGGGTACCCGAGGCGTGAACCGGCCGAAGCGAGGTTGACATGGAGTGGCGGAGCCAGATAAGTAATCATTTACTTTCATTCCAGTCGTCAAGAGTTCTCTTCACTCGGTAGCCGCAATCCATGGAAATGCCACCGATTCGAAACGAAAACGAACCTACCGCCGCAACGAGGGTGACATCGTCTCCTGAGGGAGGGCAGGAGTCGGACAAGCACTCGGAACGTGGTGGCGGCATCCGGCTTCTGACCTCGGTCGTTCTCTGGGCCATGGTCGGTGGAATCGGCGCAGTGATGTCTCTCCGTTTTCTTGTCTCCTTCCTCGCGAACGAGACGACGGACGATGCCTTCATCGCCGGCCATATCATCCGGGTCTCGCCCAAGGTTGCCGGTCATGTGGTGGGCTACCACATTGACGACAACATGGATGTAAAGAAGGGTCAGCCTCTCATTGAGATCGACCCGAGGGATTATCAGGCGCGGGTCGCTCTGGCACAGGCGAACCGCGATTGGGCCGACACGGAGTGGAAAAGAATGGCGCAACTCGTCCGTAGCGCGTCGGTCTCGCAGCTGCAACTGGACGGCGCCTGGGCGGCGAAGCTCTCGACCGAAGCCTACCTCCGTCTCACCCAGCTACAACTGGGCTATACCCAGTTGTTTGCTCCGGAAGAGGGACGGATTACGCAGCGAACCGTCGAAAAAGGACAGTACGTTCAGGTGGGCGAGACGCTCTTTTCGATCGTTCCTTCCCATGTCTGGGTGGTCGCCAACTATAAGGAAACTCAGGTGACCCTCATGCGTCCCGGACAGCCGGTCTTCTTGCGCATCGATGCCTATCCCGGCGATCGTTACAAGGGGCACGTGGATAGCCTTCAGCGAGGCAGCGGGGCGCAGTTCAGCCTTCTGCCGCCCGAAAACGCGACGGGAAACTACGTCAAGGTCGTGCAGAGGGTTCCGGTAAAGATTCTTTTTGATGAGCCGATCCGGCCGGGGGAAACCGTCGGGCCAGGAATGTCGGTCGTCCCCGCGGTTCAGGTCCGGGAGATAGCCCTTCCCCCGCTCTGGGAGGTGCTGGCGGCCGTGGCGGGAGCGTTTTTGGGGATTCTGCTCGCCTTCTTCCTCCCCAGGCGGCAGAAAAACGGTACGCAAGGCTAAAATCCGCACTCTTGCGATCCGCTGGGAAAAGCCGCCGGTTGCAGGGGGAGGGAGGAAACGAAATCCGTTCGTTCCCCGTCGATCGGATGATCCAGCGCGACGGAACGAGGAAAGAATCGTTTGCATCGACTTCGATCGCTCTACCGTCGCTTCTCCTTCGTCGCTTCGGGGAGCGGCGGCGCGGACGTCCTGGGGCTGTTCGCTCTTTTGGTCGTCGGAGCCCTTTACGTCGCCGAGAGCGGGAGTCCGGGCATCCTCGATGATAACGAGGGGCTCTATGCAGGGGCCGCGCGCGAAATGCGCGCGCGAGGAGACTGGATCGTCCCCACGCTCGACGGAATGCCGAGATGCCAGAAGCCTCCTCTCCTCTATTGGCTTATCCTGCTCAGCACCAGCCTTTTTGGGGAAAACGAGTTTGCGGTCCGCCTGCCCCAGGCTCTGGCCACACTCGCCTGGATGGCCGCTACCTATTGCCTCGGCGTTACCCTCGGAGGGCGTAGCCTCGGATGGATGGCCGCCCTGATTTTGGGCACGGCATTCGGCTCCTTCATCTTTAGCCATATCGTCATGCCGGAGATCTTCCTTGCGGCGTCGGTTGCCTGGAGCTTCCTATTCCTCTGGAAGGCGTTCACAGAGGAGGAGAAACGCTCGCACGGGATCGGTCTCTGGTTGGCGATGGGCTTCGGCACGATGGCCAAGGGCTTGCATGCCCTCCTTTACCCGCTCGTGGTTTTAGGAATCCTCAGTCTCCTTTCCGGCCGGTGGCGGAAGGTCGCGGTCCATCTCTTCCGATGGGAGGGGATCGCTCTCTTCCTCCTTCTCGTGATCCCCTGGTACGTGGCGATGGAAGGGAGACTCCCCGGCTTTCTTTTCGAGCAGTTCGGAAACGAGCAGTTCGGTCATGCCCTGAACCGTCGGATTCCGCCGGATGCGGGAACCGTTCGGCTGCCTGTGTTTTTGAGCGAGCAGCCGATCTTTTTTCTGCCCTGGAGCCTCTTTGCCGCGGCACTCTGGTTGCCCCATCGGAAGACAGCGCTCTCCCCACCCGGGAATGAGAAGGAGGGAACCCTTTTCCTCGGGCTTTGGATTCTCGTCACTTTCCTTTCGCTGCTTCCCTCGTCCCTACAGGACTACTACGCATTGAGCTGCTATCCCGCGCTTGCCCTCTTCTTGGCTCGGCCGTTCTGCGCGCGGCAGGAAGGGCGGCCCGGTTGTGCGTTCTGGACGCCGTTTGCTCTGGTCGCCGGGCTGGCGGCGGTAGGCGGAGCGGCGGGAATCGCCTTTTGGTCGAACGCGGAGTTGGTGCAGCCGACCCTTGGCGCGGCCCCGGTGGAAAAGCGCGACACCTTTCTAGCGGCGATCTTCGGATTCCCTTTTCGCACATGGCGGGCCTTCGTTCCCCTTCTGCTCTCGGCTAGCCTGAGCCTCTTTCTCGGCGGGTTGGCGGCGCTCCGGCTGGCTCTGCGGGGGAAGCGGTTGGCAGCGGGGCTCTGCCTGGCTCTCGCGATGCTGTTACCCATGGCGGAAGCCGGGCGAGGGCTTCAGTTGTTGGAGGACTACTTCTCCTCGGTGAAGATTGCCTGGTATCTCAATGCGTTACCAGCATCGGAGCGACGGGTCGTCGTAGACGGAGAACCAAACTTCTTCTCCAGCCTCTTCTTCTATCTCCAAAACCGAAAGGAGCGCGTCTACTGGGTGCACTCCACTTCGGCATCGTCCTTCGTGCTGCGAATTTGGCCGGGAAGTCGCGAGCTCTATCTATCGGAGGACGACTTTTTACAGTTCTGGGGCGAGGAGAAACCCGTCTATTTGATCTGCGAGGAGTCCGCGATGAAGAATTGGAAGGCGATCTTCGATGAGAAAACACCCTGGTGGAAAATCGTTCTTCATTGCGGAACGCGGGTCTTGGTCGTAAACCGTCTGTCGGAAGGTGTCCCGCGCCATGATCCGTCGAGAGGAAATGGAAGAGGCGATTCGTCTCTTCCAGGAAGAAGATGAGCGGTGGAGAGGCATCGTCGCTCGAATGTCTAAGGAGGAGCAGACCCAATTCTACCTTGCCGTCGAGGAGGCGTCTGGACGCTGGATCGGATCGGATTCCCTGCTGGAGGACGATCCGGAGGATTAGTCTGCCTGTTGAACGTTGTGAGAGATGCACGTTAGCTGGCAACCCGGCGATGGGCCCAGTCGAAAATCGGCAGGAGCCGTGGCGGCAGGAGATGGCGAGCCTCTTGGGCCGCTACCCAACGAAATTCCTGATGCTCCGGTTTCCCGAGCTCGAGGTTGATGCCTAGAACGACGTTGTCGCCACGAGTCTCGGCCAGGTAGTAACGCGCGACCTTTCTTCGGTCATAGACCTCTGTCTCCCGATACTCTTCTCCCCAGGGGAAGCGGAGCGTTTCGATTCCCGTTTCCTCGAAAACCTCTCGGCGGGCTGCGGCGAGGGGTGTCTCGCCCTGCTCTACCAGGCCCTTGGGGAAGTCCCAGTTGCGGAAGGCTCGGAGGAGCAGGTAGCGGGGTTTGCCTTCCTCCCATCGATAGACGATGACCCCCGCGGAGAGGCGCAGCGGGGGGAGGGGATCGCTCACGGCTGGTTTGGGGGCAGGCGAATGGCCTCGAGCAGATTGGTCGCGATCGCATCGCGATCCGAGAGCGGATTCAAGCCGAAGCGAACTTCCAGGAAGCGAAGAAGGGAAGTGGTATCATAGGAATGGTGATCGACCCCGCCTTTTTCGGTGTAGGGCGAGATCAGCAGAGCGGGGATTCGAGTGCCGGGTCCCCACCGGTCTCCCCGAGGCGGAGGAACATGATCCCAGAACCCGCCAAACTCATCGTAGGTGAGGAGGATGAGACATCGCGGCCAGTAGCGGGACGCCTGGATGGCCCGAATGAGGGAGATGGCGTGCTTCTGTCCTTCTTCCACGCTGGCGTATCCGGGATGCTCGCTGTGGATGCCAAGCGGCTTGACGAAACAGACAGAAGGGAGACGTTCGCTCTGAAGATCGGCGAGGAAGTCCGTCTCGTCTTTGAGGTGAACCGCTCGTTCCTGGGTCTCGGGGCCGTAGCGGGCGAAGTAAGCGAAGGGCTGGTGGTGAAATTGAAAGGTGGGAGCCGGCCGCCCGGAGAGGGCATCCCGCCAACCGCCGGAGTACCAGGCCCAACTCACCCCCGCCGCGCTCAGACGGTCGCCGATGGTCGGCATCGTCAGCGGCGGGAGCAGGTGGCCGATCGGGGTGGTCGAATGGTGAGGGGCGCTCGCTCCCTCCACGGTTCCAACGACGTAGCCATCCGGAGTCACTTTTCCGTCCCGCCGGAGTCCAATCAAACGTCCTCCTTCATCGAAAATGGGCTCGGCCACCCATTCGGCTGGCGGGTGGGCCCAGGAAGGGGTTTGGACTGCGACCAGCCAGATATGGTTGAGGAAAGATCCCCCGAAGGCGGCCTGGAAAAAATGGTCGAGCACGGTGTAATCCCGGGCAAGACGATAGATCGGCAGCCGCTCGGTTTCATAATATCCCATGGGGAGAGCGCCAGTCGTCCCCCATGCGACGTATCCGCTGTTTACGCCGCCGGCGATTTGGAGCTGGTTGCGATAGAACGAATGAATCGGGTCGGGAATCGCGTCGGCCAAGGAGACGTAGCGAAGAAGGGGGAAGGGCCGGTTGCGAAGATGTGCCGGGAAGCGCGGGTCACGCCCCTTGTCTTGCCGGACCGGCGGAAGCTGAGGGTAGGGGAGTCCCGAACGATCGACCTGCACCCCTTCCGCTGGAATCTTGGAAATTCCGTCAGCGCCGGGAAACTCCCCGAAAAGATTATCGAAGCTGTGGTTTTCCTGGTAAAGGAGGACGATATGGTCGATCGGGATCGATGGGGCGGGAGCCGTTTGCGCGGGACAGATGCCTGCCAGGACCAGGGCAGCCATCATGCCGCCGAAGAGGAGAAGGAAGAGCAGAGCAGACCGGCTGGCTACCGCTTCGGCAAAGGAGGAGAAGGGCATCACTCGAAGCACGCGAGATGAGAATGGAGAAAAGAGACCGAAAAAGCAAGGGCGCGGGCGGAGGCCGCTCCTCCCTGCCATGGTTCCGCTGGGTTGCCGGGTGGATCGCCATCGGGGGCTTGGGGCAGGTGTCTGGATTCGGTCAGTCGGCGCCGTCGCCGCAAGTCCGAGATCTTCCTCCTCTCCGCATGCATGGGGAGGCCAACTTGCAGGGTCCGATTCCCGAAATACGGGCACCGATCGAGAGGTTTTTTAAAGATCTTCTCGCGGGAGAAATTCAAAGGGCGTTCCAAGAGCTGCTTGTCTCCAGCCGCCTCAGTAGTCGACATGACAACATCTCGGTCCTCATGGACAAGACCGCGCAGGCGTTTACCTATTACGGCAAAGCGACGGGCTTTGAGCCGTACGATACACGAGCGGTCGGCAGCCGCCTCTTCCTGGTGACCTATCTGTTGGACCTGGAGCTTCAGCCGCTGCGCTGGCGATTTGTCTATTATCGCCCCGAGGAGGTTTGGAAACTCATCGACATTCGGGTGGATGACGCCTTGGACGATCTGATCAATCGCTGAACCCGGTCAGCAGCTTCTTGCGCAGAGCCTCCTCCACCGTCTTGGGAACAAAGCAGGAGACCGATCCTCCCAGGCGGGAGATTTCTTTGACGAGCGACGAGCTGAGATAGATGAACGAGTCTCTGGGCATCAAGAAGACCGTTTCGATGGTTGGCGCGATCTTCCGGTTCATGAGAGCGAGCTGAAACTCGAATTCAAAATCGGAAACGGCTCGCAACCCGCGGATGATGGCATGAATCCCTCGCTCCTTGGCGAATTGAACGGTGAGCGCATGAAAGGGAAGGACGGGTACGGGGCGGGGGAAGGAGGCGACCGCCTCTTCGACGAGCCGCACGCGTTCCGCGAGAGGGAAAAGGGGCGTCTTGGTCGATTGCGCGGCCACGCCCACCACCACTTCGTCGAAGAGGGCTTGCGCCCTCTCGATGATATCGAGATGGCCGAAGGTGATCGGGTCGAAAGTGCCCGGGTAGAGTGCCTTGGGCGAAGCCATGACGCTTACCGTTGCCGCTCGATATCAGCGCCGACGGCGCGAAGCTTGGCGTCGATCCGCTCATAGCCGCGGTCGATGTGATAGACGCGATGGACGATCGTGGTGTTTTCCGCCTGCAGCCCGGCGAGAACGAGGGCCGCGGAAGCGCGTAGATCCGATGCCATGACGGGGGCCCCGCTCAGGCGGGCGACGCCGTGGATGACCGTCCTGTTAGCCGAGAGACCCGCGCTCGCGCCCATCCGCTTTAACTCGCTGATGTGCATAAAGCGGTTGGGGAAGACGTCGTCCGCAATCTCGCTCCGTCCAGGAACGGTCGCGGCCAGTGCGCAAAACTGTGCCTGCATGTCGGTCGGAAAACCCGGATAGGTGCTCGTCCGGAGCTGGAACGATCGTAAAGGATCGGTCGCATGGACGCGAAGACTGTTCTTCTCCGTCTCTAGGGAGACCCCGGCTTCCCGCAAAGCGCAGAGCGTGCTCTCCATATGCTTGACCGGAGCCTCTTCGAGCAGGATATCGCCCCTGGTGATTGCCGCCGCTACCGCAAAGGTTCCCGCCTCGATTCGATCCGAGACGACCGTGTGCTCCGCACCATGGAGTTGATCGACCCCCTCGATCTCCAGGCAGCCTGTGCCTTCTCCCCGAATCCGTGCTCCCATGGAACGGAGGAACGTGGCGAGGTCGCACACTTCGGGTTCGGAGGCGGCATGCTCGATGAGGGTGGTTCCGCGCGCGAGGCATGCAGCCATCATCACATTATCGGTTCCCAGGACCGTCGACCCGTGCGGACCCTGAAGGGAAATCCGAGCGCCCACGAGGCCGGAGGTTTCGGCGACGACATATCCCTTGGAGAGGGTGATTCGGCTCCCCAGCGCTTCCAGTCCCCGGAGGTGGAGATCGATCGGACGATCGCCGATCACGCATCCTCCGGGCAGGGAAACCTTGGTTCGGCCGCAACGGGCGAGGAGCGGACCAAGAACGCAAACCGAGGCGCGCATCCGGCGGACTAAGTCGTACGGTGCTTCCCCAGCGATTTTCCGTGCGTCCACGACCACCGTGCCATCCGAAAAGGAGACCTCTGCTCCGAGATAGCGCAAGATATCGAGCATGGTGCGGATATCGCTCAGATCGGGGACCCGATGGAGAAGGCATCGCTCCCGAGTCAGGAGAGTTGCGGCGAGAATAGGAAGCGAGGAGTTTTTGGACCCGCTGATGGGAATGGACCCCCGAAGCGGGATTCCTCCTCGAATGGCAAATTTATCCATCAGATTCTCCGATGACGATGCGGTCCATCCCCGAAAGGTCTTGTAACGACCTAGACCGGGGAAATCCAGCTTGCTCGAGAAGTTCGCGCACTCGATCCGCCTGATGATCGCCCACCTCCAGGGCGAGTGCGCAGCAACGGCCGGCCGCCTGGGTGATCAGGGAGCGAATGAGAAGCAATCCATCGGGACCTCCGTCCAGTGCCTTGCGGGGCTCGCGTTGTACATTTTTAGGCAGTTGAGGCAGCGCGCTCGTTGGAAGATAGGGTAGGTTGGCAATGATCAAGGCGAAGGCCGCTTCCGGTATGGGCTTCAGCAGGTCTGCTCGATAAAGGGTGAGATTCGGCAAGCCCTGGGTGTTTGCCTCGGCAACGGCGAGGGCGGACGGATCGATGTCCGAGCCGTAGACAGCGCGTCCGGGTGCTCTGCGTGCCAGAGAGACGGCGAGGGTTCCACAACCAGTCCCGACGTCGAGGATCGGTCCGGGGGGAAGAATCTCCACGAGTCCGGTGGCGACCTCTAACAAGAGTTCGGTCTCGGGCCGGGGGATCAGCGTAGAGGGGGTCACTCGGAAGCGCTGATCGGCAAAGTCGACATATCCCAGAACGTAGGCAAGCGGTTCTCCCTCCGCACATCGATCGGTCCATGTTTCGACTCGGTGGAGGCAGTCGGGAGGGAGCACTCTGTCCGGCTCCGTATAGAGCGAGAGCGGCGGGATCCCGAGCGCTGCCGCTAAGAGCCATTGTGCCGTACTCCGGGGTGACTCGGCGGCGGACCGGGTCAGCCGGTCGATCGTCCGTCGCAGTAGGGAGATCCGGGTCACGGCGTCGCGCGCGCGGAAGCTCCTGCCATTGCCTCCTCCGCGGCCAGGCGCTCTTCCATCTCCTTTTCGGCCAAAACCTCGAGCAGGGGCTCGATGTTTCCTTCCAGAACGGAAACGAGGCCGTGGAGGGTGATCGGGATCCGGTGGTCGGTGACGCGATCTTGGGGAAAGTTATACGTACGAATCTTTTCGTGCCGGTCTCCGCTGCCGATGAGGCTTCGCCGCTCGGATGAGAGGCGGGCCCTTTCTTCCTGCTGCTTTTGCGCCAGAAGCCGGGTGCGAAGGATCGTGATCGCTTTTTCACGATTCTTGATCTGCGATCGGCCCTCTTGGCAGCGGACGATCAGCCCGGTGGGAATGTGGAGAACCTGGACGGCCGAATCGGTGGTGTTCACGCCCTGGCCTCCGGGGCCTCCCGCTCGACAGACCTCAATTCTCAAATCCTCCGGCTTGAGGACGATGTCGACTTCCTCCGCTTCCGGAAGGATAGCCACCGTCGCCGTCGATGTGTGAACGCGTCCTTGCGATTCGGTGGCCGGCACCCGTTGCACCCTGTGTACTCCGCTCTCGAAGCGAAGCTGCCGGTAGGCTCCATCGCCCGAGATCTCGACAATAATCTCTTTTAGGCCTCCCAACTCGCTGGGAGCAAGACTAATGGGAGCAAACCGCCAGCCACGCTTTTCCGCATAACGGCTGTACATGCGGTAGAGGTCCGCCGCAAAGAGCGCGGCTTCGTCCCCGCCTGTGCCCGCTCGTATTTCCAGCATGGTGTCCCGAGACTCGTTTTCGTCCGCCGGCAAGAGCGCCAACAAAAGTTGCCGATGCGCGTCCTGCGCCGCTTGTCGCGCTTGGACCAGTTCCTCCTCCGCCAGTTGGTGAATCTCGGGATCTTCCGATTCCTGGAGCAGGGCTTCCAGCGACGTGACTTTGTCCTGAGCGGAGACCCAAAGCCCATGCTGCGCGAAAACCTCCTTCAAGCGGGCATGCTCGCGGGTCAGCTCGGCGGCCCGCCCGGGCTGGGCATAGATCTCGCCTTGGGAGAGGATCTGTTCGAGTTCATGGTATCTCTCCCGCAAATGAGAGACATAGGTACTCAGGTCCATAGGGATGCCCGACAAGCAGTGAGCCCGCGTCTTCGCCCTTGCTCACCGGAGCGGAAGCGGGAAGCGGAGGCTATTTCTTGGTCTTCTTGGCCGAGTGGGAAGCGCTTGCCGCCAGGTCCGGCATTTTGTTGCCAAAGCGGCGCATGAACTTCTCCACCCGTCCCGCCGTGTCGACGAGTTTCTGCTGTCCGGTAAAGAGGGGATGGCAGGAAGAGCAGATTCCCAGCCGAAGCCGATTCTTGGTGGATCGAGTATGATAAACGGCCCCGCAAGCGCAGGTCATCGTAGCCTCCCCATACTCAGGGTGGATGTTTGCCTTCATGGTACGATCTTCTCTCTCTATTCGAACTTTGTCACGACCAGGGAAGCATTGTGCCCGCCGAAGCCGAAGGAGTTACTCATGGCTACCCGCAGTGCGCTTTCTCTCGCCTGGTGAGGAACATGGTGAAGATTGCACGCTGGATCGGGATTGTCCAGGTTGATTGTCGGAGGAATCAGTTGGTCAGCCAGGGCCTGCAGGCAGAGGATGAGTTCCACCGCTCCGGCGGCTCCCAGGCAGTGTCCAGTCATCGACTTGGTGGCGCTGACGGGGACATTCTTCGTGTGAGGGCCAAAGACGCTCTGGATGGCCATGGCTTCGCAGCGGTCGCCTTGCTGGGTCGAGGTCGCGTGGGCGTTGATGTAGTCAATCTCCTCCGGGCTTTTCCTGGCGCGCTGGAGCGCAGCCAGCATTGCTCGTGCGGCGCAGCGCCCGTTGGGATCGGGGGAGGTGATGTGAGAAGCGTCGGCGGAAAGTCCGTAGCCGATGATCTCTCCCAGGATGGGGGCGCTCCGCTTTTTGGCGTGCTCGAGTTCTTCCAGTACCACGATTCCAGCTCCTTCGCTCAAGACGAAACCGTCTCGGTCCCGATCGAACGGCCGCGACGCCTTTTGGGGCTCGTCATTGCGAAGGCTCAGGGCCTTCATGTTGGAAAAGCCGGATAATCCCAGCGGTACGACCGCGGCCTCGGTTCCTCCGGCAAGGATGACTTCCGCCTCATGGTCCCGGATCAGGCGCCAGGCTTCTCCAATGCAGTGAGACGCGGTTGCGCAGGCGGTGACCACGCAAAAATTGGGTCCCTGGCAGCCGAACTCGATCGCAATCATTCCCGAGGCCATGTTGGTGATCATCATCGGGATCATGAGAGGCGACGTCCGCTTGGGGCCCTTTTGCAGCAGCACCGTGTGCTGATCTTCGAGGGTTTTTAGCCCTCCGATGCCCGAACCCACGATCACTCCGACCCGGGAGGGATCTTCGTTTTCGGTGACCAGCCCCGAGCGGCGCACCGCCTCCTTTGCGGCGGTCATCGCGAGTTGCGAATAGCGATCGGCCCGACGAGCTTCCTTCGGATTGCAAAAAGCCTGGCTGAGATCGATGCCGCGAACCTCACCCGCGATCAGGCAGTCGTATCCCGCCGTATCAAAGGCCGTCACGCGCCCGATGCCGCTGCGGCCGTTTTGCACGCTTTCCCAGAGGGAGTCTGCATCGTTGCCGTTCGGAGTCACGGCCCCGAACCCTGTAACCACGACCCGGCGTGTCATGCGAGAAAAGGGAGCCGGGAACTCAAGGAGAGCCGATTGGAATCCAGAGGAAAGATCACGATCTTAGCCTTCTTCCTCCACGTGCTCTTCAATGTATCGAACGACGTCGCCCACGGTTTGGAGCTTTTCGGCCTCTTCGTCCGGAACTTCGACATTGAATTCTTCCTCAAAGGCCATGACCAGCTCTACGGTGTCCAGGGAGTCGGCTCCGAGATCTTCGATAAACTTGGCCTTGGGCGTCACCTGCTCCGGATTGACCCCGAGCTGTTCGACGATCATTTCTTTTACGCGTTCTTCGATCGATTTCTTCTCTGCCATAATATCTAGTCTCCTTCGAGTTCGAGGCTACCCTGCCTGTCTCACAAGTGTTCTCCCGGGGCTTGCGCAATGGACCTGTCTGCTTCGTTGGGCCTTGGTTTTCCCTCCTTGCAGTATGTCGTCACACCGCTCCGGGGGAAAAGCTCCGCCCCGCCTTGCATCCAGGTCCATCCACCGCGCCTCGGGTACGAACTTGGTGAGACATGCAGGCTTGTTAGGAACGGTATCCTGATTTGACAACCAAAAAGTTACCGGAATGGAGGAAACCCAGATTCGTCGTCCAAGATCGTTCAGATGACGCAGCCCAAACCGGGCCAATCTTTTTTCTGTTTCCATCGTCATCACCTGCCATCCTCTCGTCGCCATTTCCGTGGGCCGGGTCAAGCCAGAAGCCCACCATCGACGATGAAAACCTGACCCGTGATGTAATTCGATTCCGGCCCGCAGAGAAAACCGACGAGTGCGGCTACTTCCTCGGCCTGACCGAAGCGTCTGAGCGGGATCTCTTCGAGCAGCTTGGCGCGGGCCTTCTCGGGCAGGTTCTTGGTCATGTCGGTCTCGATGAACCCAGGGCATACGGCGTTGGCCGTAATGCCTCGGGAAGCAAGCTCTCGAGCGATCGACTTCGTCAAGCCGATCAAGCCCGCCTTGGATGAGGAGTAATTGGCTTGTCCTGGATTTCCGATGAGGCCCGACACCGATGATATGTTGATGATTTTTCCGGAGCGACGTTCGAGGAAGTGACGGTTAAACGCACGGATCCATAAAAAGGCACCCTTGAGATTGGTGTCCAGCACGAGATCCCAGTCCTCGTCGGACATGCGGGCGGCCAGTCCATCCCGGGTGACTCCTGCGTTGTTCACCAGGAGATCCACTTGTCCAAAATCCCGGAGAATGCTTTGGCTCGTTTCATCCACCTCTCGCTTGAGGCGGACGTCCGTTCCATATCCCTTCGCTTTCCCCCCGAGGCCGATAATTTCCTCGGCAGTCGCTTCCGCATCCGGCGCCTTTCGGCTCACACAGGCGACGGCCGCGCCCATCTGCCCCAGCCGAAGCGCAATGGCTTTGCCGATGCCGCGGCTGGCGCCGGTCACGACGGCGACCTTGCTAGTTAGCGAGTTCGTGCTCATGAGATTGTAGGTCCTGAACTGTCGTGAGGGCGATCCCCTTGGCCTGGGAGTCGATCCGGCGCAATAAGCCAACGAGAATCGGGCGAGGGCCAATCTCGACGAACTGATCAATGTGGCAATCGAGCATTCTCCGGATGCAATCCTCCCAGCGGACGGAGCCCGTCACCTGGTCGGCCAGGCTTCGGCGGATCTCCTCCCGTTCCCGCACGGGTCGGCCCAGGTAATTCGAATAGACGGGGATGCGGGGAATTGCCAGCGGAAAGTCTTGGAGAAAGGTTTTCAACTCCTCCGCCGCATTCCGCATGAGTCGTGAATGAAACGCCCCCGAAACATCCAATGGGACGACCTTGCGTATATTCCGCTTGGCGGCCAGTTCCGGGACCATGCTTACCCCATGGCGGGTTCCGGAGAGCACGATTTGACCGGGAGCATTGTAGTTGGCAACATCCACTTGGGCCTCGCGGGAGATCTCCTCCGCCGTGCTTCGGTCTGCCCCGATCAGCGCGACCATGGCACCAGGAAAGTCTTCCGCAGCCTTTTGGATCGCCGCGGCTCGCGTTCGCACCAACCGGAGGCCGTCGTGAAAAGAAAAGGTACCCGCTACCGCATGGGCCGTAACCTCTCCTAAGGAAAGCCCGCCGACTGCCGAGAAGTGGAAAGCCGGAAAACGCCTTTGGAGTAAGGAGAACAGGGCAAAGCCATGAACGAAAAGAGCGGGCTGAGCAGCGACGGTCTCTGTCAGGGCTTCCGCAGGACCGGCAAAACAGAGCGAACGGAGCGGCATCTGGAGCACCGCCTCCGCCTCCTCGTAAAGGCGGCGGATGTCTGGATCGATCTCGCACAGGTCCTTCCCCATGCCGACCTCCTGGGCACCCTGGCCGTCGAAAAGAAGTGCTCTGTGCGATTCCACGGATGGCAAGGATCGCCACCATTGCGGTCAATTGTCCTTACGCCAAGCTTTTTTTCTCGTGCGCCGTGAAAAGGGTGCATCGTCCAGTGGGGAGGGAGTGATCTCCACCCGGCAACTATTGCTCCAGCCGGAAGCATTCGGAGCGGCTGCTGGTGGTGACGCCGGTGGTCGAAGCCTCTGGAGGAAAAGGCCCGGAAAGCGGGCCAGCGAGCAAGCAGGCCCTAAGGGAAGTGAACGCTGAACAAAGCCTCGAAACGCTCAATGCGGGCGCCGAGCTTGTGAGAAAGAAGCGAAGGCCGATGTCTCCCTGGGAAGGAGAGCAATACGGGCACTTGGGAGAGCCGCCGGGGTAATGGGCGAGGGCATGCGGGCAAAGGACGGTGCATCAACACGGGAGGCCCATCGGGCCGGGAGCTCGGGTAGGTCCCGAGCGGACCGACCGCTGCCCCGCGAGGGGTCGAGGCGGGACCCGGTGGGAGTCGGATAGGCCCGAGGTACCGGAGAGCTCGGAGAAAGTCCGGGGGAGGGAAGGGGCCTTAGTTCAAGGGAAACGTCGGAAGGAGCGAGAGCGCGGAGATTGGCGATGAGTCTAGAACCTCCCATACGTGTTCGGAAGCTCCAGATGGCGTTGCAGGAGAAAGCGAAGGCAAGTCCGACCTATCGCTTCTACGCCCTCCACGACAAACTCTACCGCGAGGATGTGCTCGCCTACGCCTGGCTGCTCTGCCGAAAGAACGGCGGGGTAGCGGGAGTCGATGGGCAGACCTTCGAGAGGATCGAGGAAGAAGGGGTAGAGAGGTGGTTGGACCGATTGGCGGAAGAACTCCGAAACAAGACCTATCGGCCAGAGGCGGTTCGGCGGGTATGGATTCCCAAACCCGACGGAAAGCGACGGCCCTTAGGGATACCCATCATACGGGATCGGGTGGTACAGATGGCGGCGGTCCTCGTGCTGAGCCCGATCTTCGAGGTGGACTTACCAGAAGAGCAGTATGCCTATCGGGAAGGGCGAAGCGCCTTGGATGCGGTTAACCGGGTGCATGCTCTTCTCAAGGCGGGCTATACCGAGGTCATCGACGCCGACCTTGCCCAGTACTTCGACAACATTCCCCACCCGGCACTGATGAAGAGCCTGGCCCGGCGGATCTCCGACGGAGCCATGCTGGCTCTTTTGAAAGCCTGGCTGGAAATGCCCGTCGAGGAAGAAGACGAGCGGGGAGGAAAACGGCGGACGACCCAGGCCAAGGATCGGAGACGCGGGTCCCCTCAAGGGGGCTCCCATCTCCCCTCTACTGGCCAACCTCTACATGAGGCGGTTTATCTTGGCATGGAAGCGGCAAGGATGGGCCGCCCGATGGGCGGCACACATTGTATCGTACGCCGACGACTATGTGATTCTTTGCCGGCATCACGCTCAGGAAGCCCGGAAGCAGATGGAGAGGATCATGGAGCGAATCGGGCTTACNGTGAACCAGGAAAAGACCCGGATCTGCCGAGTGCCGGAGCAGAGCTTCGACTTTCTCGGTTATACCTTTGGTCGTTGCTACCAGCCCATTACGGGCCGAAGCTACCTGGGGAAACAACCCTCCAAGAAGCGGGTGCAGCGGCTGCTGCAAAGCCTAAGCGAGCAGCTCGGTCGGAGCACCCAGGGACGGGAAGGCAAAGAGCTGGTAGCGCTCCTCAACCTCCGGCTGCGAGGATGGACAAATTACTTCTGTCTTGGCTCGATCAGCCGAGCGTACCGGGTGGTGGACCGTCACGTCCGGTATCGGCTCCGCCGGTGGCTCTGCCGCAAGCACAAGGTTCCTGGGCAAGGAACGACCCACTTCCCGGACGAGTTTCTCCGGGACCAGTTGGGTCTTCTTTCCCTGGCGAGCTTAACGCGGAGCCTGCCGTGGGCATAATCCTGCGCAAACCTTGTCCGAAAAACGAATGCGGGAAATCCGCACGTTCGGTTTGATGAGCGGGGAGTGGAGACGGATGATAGGGAGAGATACTCAGGCACTGCCAGACCGAAAGGGGCAGCTCCCGCTACGGCTCTCCTACGTCGAACCGCGCCACTCCTCGACTCTACTCGCCGATCGCAGTTCCTTCGTCGGATGGCGGTCTGGCCGCCATTTCTCACAAGCTTTCTCCTACGGCTTGCACAACGGGCTTGTCTGCTTCGTTACGCTTGGTTTTCCATCCTTGCAGTATGTCTTCATACAGCTCCGGTGGAAAACCGGCGTCGCGCCTCGCATCCAAGCCCATTGGCGGCGCCTCGGCTACGAAATTTGTGAGAAATGGCGGCTGGGACGCTTTGCCGCCGGTCCTCTGCGGCCATCAACGCCGGCCACTCTTCCCCATGCTTTCCAAGAGGGCGAGAAGGCCCGCCAGGAGGGCCAGCGGCCGGGGCGGACAGCCGGGAATCGTCAGATCGACCGGAAGGACAGCACTCGCGGCTCCGACGCAGGCATAGCTTTCCGAACAGAGGTTGCCCGTAACGGCGCAATCTCCCACCGCCACCACCCATTTGGGATCGGGAATGGCTTGATAGGTACGCTCGAGCGCTTCGCGCATGTTCCGGGTCACGACACCGGTCACAAGCAGCACGTCGGCATGCCTGGGAGAGGCGACGAAACGAAGGCCGAAACGCTCCAAGTCGTAAAACGGATTTTGGAGGGCGTGGAGCTCGAGCTCGCAGCCGTTGCAGGAGCCCGCGTCGACGAGTCGAAGGGAGAGGCTTCGTCCGAGCCTCTGTCTCGCTCCTTGCTCGAGCCGAAGGCCGAGGTCTCGAACAAGGGTTTCGTCTACGGGCGGCGGAGGCTCGGGGAGACCGGATGGGACCATGCCGAAAAGGGAGGGGCGGCGAGGACGGGGAGAAGAGCCTGAGCGGGGTTGGTCAGAGGTCATGGCCGGCGTACGAGCAGTTGAAGGACTTGTTGCAGAGGGGGAAGTCGGCGATGATGTTCCCGTCGATCGCCGCTTCCAGCAGGGGCCACTGAAACCAGGATGGGTCGCGGAAATGACAACGTTCGACGCGGATCCGCTCGTCGAGCCGGACCCAGGCGAAGAGATCCCCACGAAAGCCTTCCACGAGCGCAACCCCTTCGCTGGGAGTGGCTCGCTCTTGCGGCAAGGGTCTCGAGGCGGGTCCTTTCGGTAGGCCGTCGATGATCTGTCGGATTAGGTCGAGACTCTGCTCGACTTCGCGGATCCGAATGACAATCCGAGCGTCGACGTCTCCCTCTTCCCGGACCGGGATCGAGAAGTGGAGCTCCGGATAGGGAGGATAGGCGAGGTGGGAACGCGCATCGAAGAGCCGTCCGGACGCTCGACCGATCACTCCTCCGCAAGCGTACTGGTTTGCCAGAGCCCGGGGAACGACTCCGGTGCCGACCACCCGATCTTGGAGCGAAGGAGTGGTCTCGTAGACCTGCTGGATCCCAGGAAGGGAGCCGGTAATCTCGTCGGCGAGCTCGCGGAGCCTCCGGAGCGCCTCTCCCGACGGCACGGTGCGCACTCCGCCTGGAACGATCTGGTCCATCATGAGCCGGTGGCCAAAACAGAGGTCGGCGGCACGCAGGATCTTCTCCCGAAGAACGGTGCAAAAGGCCTGCATTCGCGCAAAAGCCGCATCGTTGCAGACCGCTCCGATGTCTCCGAGGTGGTTGGCTACCCGTTCGGTCTCGACACAGAGAGCGCGAAGCCAATGAGCCAAGGGCGGGGCTTTGACGTCGAGGGCCGCCTCGACGGCTTGAGCGAAGGCGGAGGAGTAGGCGGCCGTCGTGTCGCCAGAGATACGCCCAGCCAACTTGGCCGCCTGTTCCAGGCCTGCTCCGTGGAAGAGTCCTTCGACTCCCCGATGGACATAGCCAAGCCTCTCTTCTAGGCGGACGACGGTTTCTCCGGCCGCCGTGAAGCGAAAGTGGCCCGGCTCGATGATGCCCGCATGGACCGGGCCGACAGGAACTTGATGGAGCTCCTCTCCTTCCGCGGGAAGAAAAGGATAGGCGGTTGGCCCGTGGGAGGGAGACGCTTTCCCTAGGGGGAAGCGGGTTCCCCAGACCCCGTGATCGAGCCATGGCCTCGGATCGGGACTCTCTTCGGCCATGAGTCCAAAGAGATCGTGGATGGTCCTCTCCAGGCGCAAGGCAGGAGGGTGCAGCCGACCAACCGAGGGAAACCGTCCTTCCGGACAGGGTAGGCTCATCACCCCTGCTTCCCCCGAGCCCGCATCCCAAAAGGAGAGGTGAACGCAGTTCGGCTCACCCCAAAGGGCGAGAAGGGAATAGCCGCCTGCGGCGAGCGTTTCGCCTGTCATTTCCCAGATCGAGCGGTCGACGACCGCCCGGGGCCAAGGCCGATGACGCTCGGCGAGGCCGCCTCGCCGCAGGAGTTCGGGAAGCGATGCGTGGAGGCCCGACGGCGTGGAAGAACCTTGGGAAGCACCGGAAAAACCGGATGGAGAAGAATTGGGCATGAATGCGAGGGGAGCTACCGGAGGAGCTGCGCCGTTTGACGGAACCAGCCGACCACGGCATGCGGGAGAACAATCCCGGCGGTCAACACGGCGAGGATATGGATCAGAAACGGCAGCGGCATCACTCGGATCGGCTCTTGGCGTCCGCTGGGCTTGCCGAAAGCCATGCCGGAGATGCGGAGAGCGAGTCCCGAGAAGGCGACGAGAAGCCCGAGAAGCAAGAGGAGAACGATCCACGGATGGCTGGAAAAACCGCTGCTGACGATCAGGAATTCGCTCAGGAAGATCCCGAAGGGAGGCATGCCGATGATTGCCAGGGTTCCGGCAAGGAGCCCCCACCCGAGGAACGGGTGGCTTTCGGTGAGACCCCGGATATCCGCGATCTTCTGAGAGCCCTTGGCTTGGGAAATATGGCCAACCATGAAAAAGATCCCGGACTTGGTGAGGCTATGGAGGGCCATGTGGAGCAGCCCGGCAAAATTGGCGAGAGGATTCCCCAACCCAAAGGCAAAGGTGATGATGCCCATGTGCTCGATTGACGAATAGCCGAAGAGCCTTTTGATATCGCGGCGGCGGTAGAGCATGAACGCCGCAAAGAGAACCGTGGCCAAGCCCATGGTGATCAGGATCGGGCCAGGGGAGAGAACATTGGGGTTGCCTGCAAGGAGCATCTTGAACCGAATCACGGAGTAGAGCGCGACGTTGAGCAGCAGTCCCGAAAGGACTGCGGAAATCGGAGTCGGGCCTTCCGCGTGGGCGTCGGGCAGCCACGCGTGAAGCGGAAAGAGGCCCACCTTGGTTCCATAGCCCAAGAGCACGAAGAGAAAGGCGAGATTGAGCAGCGGCGGATCGAGTGTCGCCGCATGAGTAAAAAGGGAGCTCCAGCGCATCGCATCCGCCCCTTCCCCAACCGTCTGGCGGGCCGCCATGTAGGTCAGCGTTGTTCCGAAAAGCGCTAAGGCGATCGCGACGCTGCTCAGCATCATATACTTCCAGGACGCCTCGATCGCTTCGGGAGTTCGGTAGATCCCCACCATCAGTACCGTGGTGAGGGTAGCCGTCTCCACCGAAGCCCAGAGGACCCCGATATTGTTGGCAAGGAGAGCAAGCGTCATCCCGAAGAGGAGGAACTGATACATGGCGTGGTAAAAGCGGAGGAGTCGTGGAGTGAGCCGGCCGACCTCGATTTCGTGCTGGATGTATCCCGCGCTGAAAAGGCTCGTGGTAAAGCCGACGAAGGCGTTGAGAACGAGGAAAACAACATTGAGATCGTCGACCATGAGATAGCGACCCGGAGCCTCCCTCGGTACCGCAAGGAGGGAGAGAGCAAGGCAGAACGAGAGGAAGCACACCAGAACGTTGATACGCGCCGCAAGCCGCCAGTCCCGGAAGAACGCCAGGAAAAGAGCGGATGCTGCGGGAATCACGAGCGACCAGATCGTTGGATCCAAGGGAAAATGGCTCATCGTCTTTCTCCACGAAATTGGTCGACGACCAGGATGTCGACCGTGTCAAATCGCTCCCGGATTCGGAAAAGAAAGATGCCGATGACGATAAAGGCGATCAGCACCGCAAACGCCACGCTGATTTCCACAACTAGCGGCATCCCTTTGGCGCCGGCGGCGGCGAGAATCAGTCCGTTTTCCAAGGACATGAAACCGATGACCTGGCTGATCGCATTGCGACGGGTGACGATCATCAGCATGCCCAGGAGAATCACTGCCAGGGCAAACGCGAGATCTTCCCGAGAAAGGCGGTCGCCCGCGGGAGTGGTCCGCAAGGTGACGACCAGCGAAAGCGCCACCAGAGAAATGCCGGCCAGCATGGTGGGTCCGATTCCGCCGACGGTTTCCAGAATCTGGTGAATCCGCAGTTGGACGACGATTCGACGCAGCGCCACAGGGATCAGGATGGCTTTGAACACCAAGGCGACGCCTGCGGTGATGTAGAGGTGGGGAGCGCCTTGCGCGAATGCCTGCCAGGCGACGGAAAGGGATAAGACCAGGGCATGAAACGTGAACACATGCAGGAGAGCATAGACCCGGTCCTGGTAGAGCAGCACGAAGCTCGCCAGCACAAGACTCCCAGAGAGCAGGTGGGCGACGTCAAAATCGAAGGTGTTCATGGAGGTGGGGATGGGTTCAAAGGCTGCTGGAAACGAAACGGAGGAGGGTGGCGAGCAGGCCAAGCATGAGCGCGGCCCCGAGAAAGTCGGGAACGCGAAAGAGACGCATTTTGGCTAGCGCGGTCTCGAAAATGCCCAGCGTGACTCCCGCCGTCGCAAGCTTGAGCAGGTAGAAGAGTCCTCCGGCGAGATAGGAAGCGAGAGAGGCCCCGGGTGTAGCCAGGCCCCAGGGGAGGAAGATCGTGCCGATCAGAGAGAAGTAGAGCAGCAGCTTGAGGGAGGCGGTTAATTCGAGGAGCGCCAGGTGACGCCCGGAGTATTCGAGGATCATCGCCTCGTGCACCATCGTGAGTTCGAGATGCGTTGCGGGGTTATCGATCGGCAATCGACTATTCTCGGCTAGTGCAATCAGGAGGAGAGCGGCAAACGCCAGGGCCATCGAGACACGAAGTCCGACGGAGGGCGAGAGCACGTAAGCCGTAATCGCGGAGAGCTCCGTAGAACCCGCAACCAGAGCCAACGTGAAGACGACCAGGAGCATGGCCGGCTCTGCCAGCGAAGCGATCATCACCTCCCGGCTCGCGCCGATGCCTCCGAAGCTCGTGCCGACATCCAGAGCCGAGAGAGCCAGGAAGAATCGGGCGCTGCCGATCAGGGCGATGATGGCGATGAGATCGGCCCAAGGACCGAACGGGAGACCCAAGCAGAAGGTGGGAACCAGGGCGGTCGCGAGCCAGGTGAAGGCGAAAATGAGGTAGGGGGCGATGCGGAAGAGCCAGGAAGCGTTTGGCGCCAGGACGGGGCTCTTCCGGAAAAGACGCAGGAGATCCCGATAAGGTTGGACGATCGGAGGCCCTTGGCGGCCAAGCAGGCGTGCCTTCACTTTGCGGACCAAGCCGGTGAGGCCCGGCGCCAGGAGAAGGACCAGGATCATCTGAACGGCTTGGATCAGGGACGATTGGACTAGATCCATAGGCTAAGGAGAAGCAACAGGAAGACGAGAAGAAGAAAACCTAGAAGAAGATAACGCCGGATGGTGAGAAACTGCATCGGGTTGAGCCGGTCCGCGAGAAACGAGACGATCTGGATGATCGGTGCGTAGAGGCCCTGCCACGCCGGATCGTGAATCTTTACCGTGATGCGGGCAGGGCGCTCTTCTCCCGGCAGGGGCATGTCGACGACTTCGCGGGCTCCGAAGACGCTGGAGGCGTAGACGCGGCGGATCGGCTGGGCGAAGCTCGCGGTTGTATACTGGGTGGACGGGCTCGGATCCGGATAGCCGCAATCCCAAGCGGCCGACCTCCGGATCGGGCGAAACCCGATCCAGCGCACGAGTCCCGTCACGGCAAGACCGGTGAGAACAATCAGGATGAAAAGGAAGAATGCGTCGTAGGAGCTTCGGTTTTGGGCGATCGGAACCATCGGAGCCCAGAAGGGCTGGCTCTGTTGCGGCATGGTCTGTCCCACCAACTCCTGGACTACCGGGCCCAGGGCATTGACGACGGAGCCTGGAAAGAGCCCGGCCAGCAGGCAGAGGAGAGCATTGAGGAAAAGGGCGGAGAGAGACCATGGGTCGGTCTCCCTTGCTTCGGCGGCAGCGAGAGATCTGGGTCGTCCGAGAAAGCTCATGCCAAAGGCCTTGACGAAACAGGCTGCCGCCAGCGCCGCGGACAAGGCCAGGAGAGCTCCGACCGCGACGATCAGGAACTTGAGGGCCCATTGGGGAAGATTGGGGCTCACCAGAATCGCCTGGAAGGTGAGCCATTCCGAGGCAAAGCCGTTGAGGGGCGGAAGCGCGGAGATCGCGACAGAACCGAGCAGGAAAGCGACGGTCGTTCCGGGCATTCGATGGATGAGCCCGCCCATCTTCCCCATGTCGCGCTCCCCGGTGGCCGCGAGCACCGCGCCCGAGCCAAGGAAGAGAAGGCTCTTGAACAAGGAATGGTTGATGGTGTGAAAGAGGGAAGCGGTGAGCGAAAGAGCGGCGGCCCACGGAATCTGGTTTGTGGCAAAGGCCAGGGCAAGTCCCAGGCCGATGAAGATAATCCCGATGTTTTCCACCGTGTGATAAGCGAGCAGACGCTTGAGATCGTGCTGCATCAGGGCGTAGAGGACGCCCAAAACGGCGGTCACCCCGCCCAGGAAGAGCAGCAAGAGGCTGCTTTCCCAGGAATGGGGGCGAAGAAGGTTGAAGACGATTCGGACGAAGCCATAGACCGCTACCTTGGTCATCACTCCGCTCATCAGCGCCGAGACATGGCTCGGCGCGGCCGGATGGGCCTGAGGGAGCCAGACGTGGAGGGGAAAAAGCCCGGCCTTGGAACCGGCGCCGATCGTGGCCAATAGAAGCACGATCCCTGCCGTCCACGACGGAAACGCGGCCGAGCGCATCGCCGAAAACGCATAGCCTCCGGCGGAGTTCGCCAGCAGTCCAAACGCCAGAAGCAGCGTGAAGCCCCCAAAAACAGCCATGATCAGATAGAGATGTCCCGCCTGGAGATTCGCCTCTTCGCGATGATGGGAGACTACGAGTGCCCAAGAAGTGACCGACATGAGCTCCCAGGCAAAGAGGAAGACGTAGGCGTCGTCGGCGAGAATGACCCAGCTCATTCCCGTGAGGAAAAGGGGGAAAAAGGGAAGGATGCGTCCGGGTTCCGGCTCGTGGCGGCCGTAACCGAGGGCGAAGAGAGAGGTCGAGACTCCTCCCCAACTGAGGATCGCCAAGAAAAGGGAGGAGAGAGCATCCATGCGGAAATGCGCACCGAGCCAGGGTAGCCCCACGGGAAGGGTTACCGTCGGAGTGACGCCGGAAAGGAAAAGGAGCTGTGCCAGGCTGGAAGCTAAGGAGACCAAGCTGACGGCGAAGGTGCCGGCATAGACGAGCGTGCTCCGCCCGGAAAACGAGCGCATCGCCAAGCTAGCGATCCCCAGCAGGAGGAGCGCTGCCGAGCAGCCGAGCGCGACAACGAGGGTCATAGGTTTGGACCCTCGCCCGAGAAGGGAAGCATCCGTCCTGCTCCGAAACCCGACGGGAAGATGACGGATCGAGTCCTTTCCAGTACGGCCATCGTTCCGGCCGAAAAACAATCCTTCAAGGCTATGCTTGTACGTAAGCCGCTAGGGGATCACAAGGCAAAACCGTTCCCAGCCGGCAGGTCGCCGTCGGCGTGGCCTGAACTTCCCCATGGCTAAAGCCAGGGGGTTCTAGAGAATGGAGATCCGGCTCTCCGGGGCTCTCGGTTGCGCTACAGCATCCCCGGCCTTGCCGGAACGACCGGCCGCCATCCAGCAGACAACCACTTCCCGTTTTCCCCTTCGACGTGCGGTCGGGACAGGCCCTTCCGTCTCGCTGGTTCTTTCACCCTCGACATCGCCCGTCGCAGGAGCGGTTCCGCACCCGGCCAAGCCTTTAAGACCTGGCGGATATCGAGGAAATCCTTCTCGGAGCATTTCGCAAGAAACGCGCTATAGAGATCCCGCTGCACAGGCTCGGTCGGCCATCGCCGAAGACGTGCGTCCGCTGAGAGAGCGGCTTCTTCACGTACTGCCCGGTCGTATGGTCGAACTGGCTCAAGCGGGTCTTCCGGGTATTGATCTCGATGAATCCGCCGCCAGCGCTTTCAACCTTGCGGCGAATCCTCTCCACCCACATCCCCGGCGCGCGTACCTTCACGCTCCGTCCGAAATTTTGCTGAAAACTCCTACAGCATAGCTTCTCCCCTTTGATGGTCTTTCCCTGCGCCAATACCGGTTCGCGAGATTCCCGTGCGCGGTCTTCCGTGCGGCAGCCAACCGCCGCTCGGTTTCGGCGAGATCCCGTAACCTCCACTGATAGCGTTCCGAACGGATCCAGCGATTTGCCCCGCGCTTCACCCGGCCCTCGGTGTCGTAATTCTCGGGATTGGTAGAGCGGCGAGACCGGTCGATGCTTCGCAGGATCCGCCGCGTCTCCTTCCAGGGTTGCTCGACTTCCGGACAGAGCTTTTCCAGGCTGGCGTCGGTATCCGCGACGAACGCAATGGTCGATGGCCCCAGGTCGTATTCGACGACTCCCTCTCCCACGGGTCTGACTCGCGGAGCCAGTCCATCCTGGACGAGCTGCCCGTACCAGCGGGTCTTGCCTCGAAGCGTCCGGCGAACGATGCGGACATACTTGGTCCGAGCCTCCAGCGCGATCCGCTGCCAGCAGCGCTTGTCCTTCGGATCGAGCCGAAGCGGCAAGACCAAGCCAGCCCAATGAATCGCCGGAACCGGCTCCTTCCGGAACCGGATCACGGCATTGCCCTTGCCTTGGACCGAGTGGAAGCGGTTGGCTGGCTTGAGTCTCGGCCGTCCACGAATACCGAAGGCATATTGCTGGACAGCCCGGAACGCCCGTCGGCTCGTGGTCTGCGTGTCGTGCGAGCCCAAATGCTCTCCGATCGAGCAAGCGTCCCGGCATGCTTCCGCAAACTTCTGGAGCGAGACGAAGGTAAAACCGAAGCGTTCCTACGTCTTGCAGAAGAGAACGGCTCGCTCCTTGTTGGCGATCCGCTTCCTGCTCCGCTCGTCCACGATCGTCTTCGGCATCTTGCAGGCACGCTGCCACTCCTTGGTTTGCCGCAGCAAGGCCAGCCGGCGCAAAGCCACTCCCAATGAGGCGTTGTAGATCTGCCGCGCGGCGTCGAGACGCTTGGAAAGGGCAACCTCATCCACAGCAGTAGTGCGCAATGGAAACTCGGCGATGAAGGATGGAGTCTTGGCTCGCATCAAATGCTCTCCAGTATATTATACAGAAAAGTAAATATCCATCAAGCGTTGGCTCGCCGCTCACCCCATGGCTAATGCTAGGGGCTTGCGCGGCGCTTTTCGGTCACGGCTCGCGGAGCAGAGATTCCAAGAGTTCATGGATTCTCTGCGGGTTGGCCTGTCCGCGGGTCTTTTTCATCACGAATCCCTTGAGCGAATTGATTGCCGCCGCCTTCCCCCCTTTGAAGTCGGCCACGCTCTTCGGATTGGCGGCGATCGCCTCTCGACAGAACTCCTCCAGCACTTGGGAATCCGAAATCTGGGTCAGGCCCCGCTCCTGCGCAATCTCCTTCGGCGGCCTGGGCGCCTGGATTAGGATTGCCAGCACCTCTCGTCCCTGCCGGGAGTTGAGCGTTCCGTCGGAGACCAGATCCGCCAGTTGGCCGAAATACTCGGGAGGAATGGACATCGGGTCCGGGGAATCCTGACGGAGAGCCAAGTAGTCGTTCAGGGTAAGATTGGCCAATGTGAGCGGGTTGCGCGTCGAGCGGGCCGCCTTCTCGAAGTAGTCGGCGAGCGGAGGATCGGACGCAAGGACGCTCGCCTGGTACTCCGAAAGGCCGTAGGTCTCACGGAGGCGGCTCTTCTTCGTTTCCGGAAGCTCGGGCATGCGCCGCTCGGCTTCGGTGCGCAGGCGCCCTTCGGTACGGATCGGAAGCAGGTCAGGGTCGGGAAAATAGCGGTAATCATGGGCCTGCTCCTTGGTGCGCATGGGAATCGTCTCCCCCCGCGCGTCATCCCACCGCAGCGTCTCCTGCACCACCGTGCCTCCGGAGGAGACGAGTTCAATCTGGGATTGGATCTCATGTTTGAGCGCCCGCCGGACCGCGCTGATGCTGTTGAGGTTCTTGATCTCCCGCTTGGTGCCGAACGCTTCGGTTCCTACTGGCCGGACACTGATGTTCACGTCGCAGCGGAGCTGCCCCTTTTCCATGTCGACGTCGCTCACCTTCCCGTAACGCAGGATTTCCCGAATCGTGGTGAGCAGGGCGAAGGCTTCTTCCGGAGTGGTCAAGTCGGCTTCTGTGACGATCTCCATGAGCGGAGTTCCGGCCCGGTTGAAGTCGATCCCGCTGCAGTTCTCCAGGTGGAATGATTTCCCTACGTCCTCTTCCAAGTGGATCCGGACGAGCCGAACCTTCTTGCCTGCGAGCGCCTGCGGCTCCTTCTGTGCGTCCTTCGGAAAGGCGAGCACCGGGAGGCTCACCTCTCCTCCCAGGCAGAGCGGCTGGTCGTACTGGGAGATCTGATAGTTCTTCGGCATGTCCGGGTAGAAGTAGTTCTTCCGGTCGAACTTGGCGCGCGGGCGGATCGACGAACCCATCATGAGTCCGGTGAGGATCGTCTGGATGACCGCTGCCTCGTTGGGAACCGGGAGCGCACCGGGGAGACCAAGGCAGACCGGGCAGACACGGCTGTTCGGCTCGGCTCCGAATTCGTTCCGGCATCCACAAAAGAGCTTAGTCGCCGTCTTCAGTTGCACGTGAACCTCAAGACCGATGACCGCTTCGTACGTCATGAGCGCATCCTTATCCCTATCCCAAAGGGGGCCGGAGGGTGTGCCAGCTAGTGCTCTGCTCGTAGGCATATCCCACCTGGAGAACCGTCTCTTCCTTCCGCATCGGGCCGATGATCTGAAGCCCGATGGGCAAGCCCGCCTGCGTAAAGCCGCAGGGCAGCGAGATCGCGCAGAGTCCCGCCAGGTTGACCGCGATGGTGAAGATGTCCGCCAGATACATTTGGAGAGGATCCTCGGTTCGTTCGCCGAGGCGGAAGGCCGGCATGGGAGAAGTCGGGGTCACGATCGCCTGGCAATCGCGAAACGCGGTGAGGAAATCCTCTCGGATCCGCATCCGCACCTTTTGCGCCCGAAGGTAGTAGGCATCGTAGTAGCCGGAGCTGAGCGAATAGGTGCCCAGGAGGATCCGGCGTTTCACCTCTCGGCCGAAGCCTTCGTCGCGAGTTCGTCCGTAGGTCTCCAGAAGGTCGTTGCAGCCAGGGGCGCGCCTTCCGTAGCGCATGCCGTCGAAGCGAGCCAGGTTGGCCGAGGCTTCCGCCGTGGCGACGAGGTAGTAGGTGGCGATCGAGTAGGGGGTGTGGGGGAGGGAAATTTCGCGGAGGATCGCCCCCAGTCCTTCAAGGTGGGCGATCGCCTTTTGCATCGCGGCCTCCACCTCCGGATCCATCCCGCTCACAAAATACTCCTTGGGAACACCGAGCGTCATCCCTCGGATCTCCTCTCCGAGCTTGGTGGAAAACGAGGGCGCCGGCTCGGGTTCGCAGGTATTGTCGCGCGGATCCGCCCCGGCGATGATCTCCAAGAGCAGGCCAGCGTCGGCGACCGTCTTGGTCAGCGGCCCGATCTGGTCGAGGCTCGAAGCGAAGGCGGTCAGGCCGTAGCGGGAGACTCGTCCGTAGGTCGGCTTCAGGCCGACACAGCCGCAGAAGGCAGCGGGCTGACGGATCGATCCTCCCGTGTCGCTGCCCAGGGCGGCAATCGCTTCCTGAGCCGCCACAGCGGCGGCCGAGCCTCCGCTGCTCCCTCCCGGCACGCGCGAAAGATCCCAGGGGTTTCGGGTAACACCCCACGCCGAATTCTCGGTGGAGGAGCCCATGGCGAACTCGTCCATGTTCGTTCGACCCAAAAGGATGGCCCCGGCCGCGCGCAGCCGCTCGATGACGGTCGCATCGTAGGGAGCGATATACCCTTCGAGCAGGCGGGAAGAGCAGGTGCAGGGCTCGCCACGAACGCTGATGAGATCTTTCACGGCAATCGGAATCCCCCCCAAGGGCAGGGAGACGTCGGCTTTCTCGGCGGATTCGAGGGCGCGCTCCGGGTGGAGATAATTATAGGCTTTGATCCTGGAATCGACCGAGGAGATGCGATCGAGGAGCGACTCGACGACTTCCTTTGGATGGACCTCTTTGGCGAGTAGCTGCTTGCGCAGCTCGTGGATCGTGGCGAAGGCGATGCTCACTCGATGATCCGGGGGACGAGGAAGAGGCCGCCCCTCTGTTGCGGGGCGTTTTCCAGCGCCTCGTTCGGCGAAAGCTCGGGGAGCGCCAGATCCAGCCGTAGTCGATTTTGAAATCCCTTCTCCTCGCCGGCAAGGACGACATCCTGGACATCGACCTCCTCCAACTTCTTCACATAGGCGAGCACCTGCTCCAGCTGGTTGCCGAACGTTTCGATCTCTTCGGGAGAGAGCCGAAGCCGCGCTAGCCCCGCAACATAAGCAACATCGATTCCGACGGTAGGCACGGAATGATCCATAGCGGAATGCGCCGGTCTCTGGCAAGAAGGAGACTGCTTCTCTCCATTGCGCTTGTTCTCAAGGAAGGGAATACGTTAGGAAGAGCAGACAACGGTTCAGATGACGGAACGGCCAGCCATTTCCCCAACCCGCCAGGAAGATTTTCCCGACTGGTATCAGCAGGTCATCGCTGCGGCGGACTTAGCGGAGAACTCCGAGGTCCGAGGCTGCATGATCATCAAGCCTTGGGGGTACGCAATCTGGGAGAGAATGCAGCGGGAGCTCGACCGGAGAATCAAGGCGGCTGGCCATCGCAATGCTTATTTCCCGCTATTCATTCCCTTGAGCTTTCTCGAAAAGGAGGCGGAGCACGTCGAGGGGTTCGCCAAGGAGTGCGCAGTGGTGACCCATCACCGGTTGGAGGCATCGGAGGGGCGCCTAGTCCCGGGAGCCCCGCTCACGGAGCCCTTGGTCGTCCGCCCGACTTCGGAGACGATCATCGGCGCGGCCTTCGCGCGCTGGATTCAATCGTATCGAGATCTCCCCTTGCGGATCAACCAGTGGGCCAACGTGGTGCGTTGGGAGCTGCGACCCAGGCTCTTCCTGCGGACCAGCGAGTTCCTGTGGCAAGAAGGCCACACGGCTCACGAGACCGCCGAGGAAGCCGAGGCGGAGGCTCTCCGCATGCTGCGGCTCTACGAAGGATTCCTGCAGGAGATGCTCGCGTTGCCGGCCGTCGCGGGGGAGAAGACGCCTCGCGAGCGATTTCCCGGGGCCGTGCGGACCTTGACTCTCGAAGTTCTTGTCCAGGATCGCAAAGCGATTCAGGCAGGCACCTCGCATTTTTTGGGACAGAATTTCGCTCGAGCCAACGGGATTTCCTTTCTTTCCCCAGAGGGCCGTCAGGAGCATGCCTGGACGACGAGCTGGGGAGTGAGCACCCGGCTGGTGGGTACCCTGATCATGGCCCACTCCGACGACAATGGACTGGCGCTTCCTCCGCGCGTCGCGCCCACGCAGATCATCCTCCTTCCGCTGATCCGGCGAGAGGAGGAGAGGGCAACGGTCGAGCAAGCCTGCGCGCGCCTGGTTGCGGAATTGGAAGAGAAGAGTTATGCCGGGGAGCCGCTTCGCGTCGAGATCGACGCCCGTCCGCTCCCGGGGGGTTCCAAAAGCTGGGAGTGGGTGAAAAAAGGGGTTCCGCTCCGTATCGAGATTGGCCCGCGGGAGGTTGCTGCGGGAACGGTTTCGGTCAGTCGGCGGGACCGCCCCCCTCGGGAGCGTCTTTCCCTGTCGGTGCGGCAGTTCGTGGAAGGGGCGGAGCAAACCTTGGCCGAGATCCAGAACGGATTCTGGGAGCGGGCGGATGCCTTTCGGAAGGCCCATACCCGGCGGATCGAATCTCGCGAGGAGTTTATCGAGTTCTTTACCCCGAGCGATCCGGAAAAGCCAGAGATTCACGGAGGGTTCGCCGAACTCTCGTGGGCGGGGGATGCCGCGCTGGAAGAAAAGATCCACGAAGAGCAGAAGGTCACGATTCGTTGCATTCCTCTCGATCAGTCCTCGGAGAGAGGCGTCTGTCCTTTCACGGGAAAGCCTGGGAATCACTGGGTCCTTTTGGGAAGGGCCTATTAACCGCTGCACTGGTATTTCCCCGGGAAAAACCGGCCGAGAAGCGGCTTTATGCCATGCGATGCGAAGATCCTCCCATGAACCTTCTCCCCGCGCTGCTTTCGCTTGCGTGGGCCCTAGCCTGCCCGAGTCCCCTCGGAGCCGCTCCCGCAGTTCCTCCCCCCAGGGAGTCCGCGGAACTCGCCGCCCGATACGAGGCGGTGAGCACGCCGCAATTTATCCAAGGGCAGAAGCTCATCTCGCTTCTGTCGATCGAACCCGGCGATTCCGTCTTGGATCTGGGTTGTGGAACCGGGAGGCTTACGGAGCAGGTGGCAAAGCTCGTGGGTCCACAGGGGAAGGTGGTTGGCATCGACCCCTCCGTTCACCGGATCGCGATCGCGAAGCAAAGAGAAGCGGCCGGCCTTTCCTTTCAGGTAGCCGGCTCCGACGACTTGGCCTCTTTCGCAAGTGGCTCTTTTGATCGGGTCTACCTGAACTACGTTTTCCACTGGATCGACAAGAAGGAGGAAACACTCCGACAGATCTATCGGATCTTGAAGCCCGGGGGGAGGATCGGGATCAGCACCGGGCGTAAGGATCAGCCATCCCAGGTACGGGAGCTGATCCGGGATTCGATTCGAGAAGTGCTGGGGAAGGTGCCTCCCGATCTCTTCGTCTCCGCCTTTCACCTGACTCCACGGGAACTTCGGAGTCTTGCCGAGCAGGCCGGATTCCGGATCGTCGATTTCCAGATCCTCCCGTTTTCGGATTATGCGAAAGACCCGGAGGATGTGATCGCGTTTCTTTCAGCCAGCAGTTCAGGAAGATTCCTTTCCGGAGTGGGAGAGGACCGCCGGGAACGAATCCTTTCCGTCCTCAAACAAAAGCTCAGCAAGATTCAGACGAACCGAGGAATCGTAATGGAGCACCCGGCCATGCTGCTCGTCGGAGAGAAACCGAGATAGCGAGGTTGGCGCTTGCCCTCCTAGCGGGCGAGACCGGGCACTCGGCCGGTGACCGGGTGCCCGGCAGAGGAAGGAATCAGCCGAGCTCGGCCAAGCACTCGTCGAGCCGACCGAGGAGCTGACGAACCGTCTGTGGCGTCTCGTCCCCCATGTGGGAGATGCGGAAGGTCTGGCCCTTGAGCTTCCCATAACCGCCGTCGATCACACACTGAAAGCGGCTTCGCAGGATTTGGATCCATTTCGCCACATCGATTTTCCGCGTATTCGAGGCGCAGGTAAGAGACAGAGAGGCAAAGCCTTCCTTGGGGAAGAGGGCAAAGCCCCGTTCCTGGACCCAAGAGCGAACGAGTCCGGCATTCTCGCGGTGGCGGGCGTAGCGCTTCTCGATTCCCTCCGCGGCGATTTCCGCGAGCTTCCGCCGCAGGGCGTACAGGTGGCCGATCGAAGGGGTGCTCGGCGTCATGTTCTTCTCATGATTCTTCTGAAACTCGATGAAGTCGAAATAGTAGCCGCGCCCAGGGACGGACTCCGCCTTGGCGAGCGCCCGGCTGGAAACCGCAAAGAGAGCCGCTCCTGGCGGTAGCGCCAGCGCCTTCTGGGTGCTGGCCAGCATCACGTCGATCCCCAACTCATCGAAAGGGATCCTTAAGGCGCTGAAGGAAGAGACGGTATCCACGATAAAAGAGACCTCAGGAAAGTCCCGCATCACGGCCGCGATTTCCGACAGCGGATTCATGAGGCCGGTTGAGGTCTCGTTGTGGATCAGCGTAAGAGCATCGAACTCGCCGGTGGAGAGCTTCTGCCGGACGGCTTCGGGATCGATCGGCGTGCCCCAAGGAAAAGTGAGCCGCTCTGCGGCTTTGCCGCTGCGGAGCGCGACATCGTGCCACTTATCGGAGAAGGCACCGTTGGCGCAGCAGAGCACCTTCCTGTTTACGAGATTGCGGATCGCCGCTTCCATGACACCCCAGGCAGAGCTGGTGCTGAAATAAACGGGACCCTGAGTGTAGAAGAGCGCCTGCAATTTCGGCTGCAGATCCGCGTAGAGCTCTTGAAAGCTCGTGCTTCGATGTCCGATCATCGGCGATGCGAACGCCTGAAGCGTTTCTGAGGAGACTTCGACCGGGCCGGGGATAAAAAGTTTTACGTGAGGTATCATTCTGAGAGGATAGGGACCACATGCGCAAAAGGCAATGGCTACTCCTCTGCTCGATGTTCCTGATGGCGGTCCGTGCCTTTGGCGAGCCCGGACTGGAAGAAATTCTCCGCGAAGTCGTCGCCCGAGACGAAGAGGAGAAGGAGCTCCTGCTCCGGCTGGAGTATTGCCAAGAGATCCGTACCGAGCAACTGGATAGCATGGGCAATGCCAAGAAGACGGACGAAATCCGGATGGTCGTAAAACCAGGGGAAGGCCTGCTGCTGGTGCCGAATTCGTCCGCGGGAACGGTCTCGGTGCAGAAGTTGAGCAGCCAGCAGCTTCGGGAGGCCCGGGCGGCGCAGCAGGTGAGCGATGTCCTGGCCATGCGCAACCTCGTTCCGCGCTACGCGATCCATCTCGAAGGGGAAGGAGTCTGGAATGGCCAGCGGGTCTATCTCCTCGGCTTTGAACCCAGGCCGGACGCACCATGCCGCTCCCGAGCCGATCGGGTGATCAATGCCCTGAAAGGGAAGCTTTGGGTGCGGAAAAAGGACTGCTCGATTCTTCATATTGAGGCTAACCTGTCGCACCCCGTTCCCATCGCCTGGATCTTTGCTTCGGTGGATCAATTGGATATTTACTATGATGCGGCGAACGCTTCCCGCGAGCTCGGGGTTCTTCCCGCCAGTGGATGGGTCGAATACCGGGTCGGCACATGGTTTGGCAGCAACCACGCCAGGCAGCAGGTGGCCATGCGAAACTACCGTCGGGGCGATTTGACCGCCGGATCCGAGCCCTGAGGTTCCTGGGGAAATGCTAGCCTGCCTGTCTCACAAAGTTCGTACCCGAGGAGCGGCGGATGGGCCTGGATGCAAGGCGGGGGCCGGTTTTCCCCCGGAGCTGTAGGACGACATACTGCAAGGAGCGCCAAAAACCCAAGTCCCAACGAGGCAGATAGGCCCAGCTCGCAAGCCGCAGGAGAACGCTTGTGAGACAGGCAGGCTAATCCACAAAGAATCGGCTTCCAGTTGGAAATCCACATTTGCGCCGTTCCTAAAAACATAGGCAACCATTCCCCTACCAGGGAAGATCGTCCAGGACGTCGGCCGAACAGTCCTGCCGACGCTTCGCGTGCCGGGGTTTCGCCGGCAAAGCCCAGGTAGCGCCCAATGGTCGCGCTTTCGGGAGCAGCGGCGCGGGAGGCAGTCGGTTGCCTCCCGACCGGGCATGCGCTGCATGCGCCGCTTTGAGTCTCTTCCGAACGCCCGCCCAGAACGACCATACATGCTTCGTCCGATTCCTCGCGGGTAGGACGAAGGTGAGCGTGAGCCGTCCATTGCGGGCCGGCACGACGGCCCCCGCACGGACGGGCGCGTTCGGATAGGCCCAATCCTCTCCGGGCGACGGCGTAGGCCGCGCCCTGGTGAGAACCGATGCCATGACGGCGAGCGTGGTTGACCGCGCCAATCACGGAAGTGTAGGCCGGGTCGACTTCGATCCCCTCGACTCCGGCGCGAAAACAGGCTGCTTTCAGCATTGCGATCGTCTTGGCGTAGGCGAAGGAAGAGAGCGCTCGCGCCCGGACGGGATCGACCGACTCCAGCTCAGCCCAGCCCTCCTCCTGCGAAGATTTAATCGCTCGATCACGAGCGGCTTGCCCGTTTCGGCGCAGGTCTTGGCGATTTTCTGGCACGTATTGCCGATGATCGCTTTCGCCTGCTCCTCGCTTTTCCCATAGAGATTCAATCCGATTCGGCGAATCCCCACGAGGTTGCCGAAGCGATCCGTTTCGGCTACGGCCAAATGGTCTTCATTGACGTCGATGCCGATCGCCCCCACAAGATGGATCGTCCTCAAGAGGACTGGTTTCGCCTCGACGCTCGCGAACACCCGCCACCCGGATCGGTCCCGGACAAAATGCGGTAGCTCACCGCAGATCCCTCCCGCTTGCGGACGAGATTCCCCGTCTTGGTTTGCGCGTTCACGATCCGTCCGGCGGAGAGCGGCTGGAGGATCACCTCCTGGCCGTAGGCGAAGCGTACCCCATCAAGCACCAGGTGCTTGCTCGGTCTGTCCAATTCGTCCGGCAACCGCAACCGCAGCCGCAAGGCTGTCGTCCGGGGCGACCGCGGCCTAGCAGGACTGGTTGCCCGATGTCTCGTCCTTCGACCCGAGCACGAAGAACTGGCTGCTCCGCTCCGTCTGCCAATCCTTCTTCCAAGCGGTATGGTCCGCATAGCCGTTCTCTTCGAGGGAAAACTGTTTGCGGAAGAGGCGGCGGGAACCGAAACAGAGCCGAACCTGGCCGGACTCCTGATCGGCCAGGAGCGCATCGAGCTTCGTCCGTAGGATGGCAAGCCGCCGCTTTTTCTGGTGCAACACGCTTGAGTCCGGCTTCTTCTTCTCAAGTCGGGCCATCGTCTCTTCTGCTCTTTTGATGCGGCCTTTCGCTTCCTCGATCCACTCGGGCCGCCTTTCCTTGATTGAGGCAATCTTTCCTTCGAGCTCGACCCGGATGGCGTTGAACTGCCGGGCGCTGAGGCCGAACCGGAGCAGGAACGACCGCTTGAGTTCGTTCAGTGGAACGCCCGCCCGCATCTTAGCGAAGAGGCTTGCGCTCTCGCCGACCCGTGGAGCGCCGCATAGGCGTCGAGACACGAAGCCTGCTCGGGGGCCAGCGTCAAACGGGTCTGGTAGGTGAAAACGGGGAGCTTACTCATGGATCGCTTCGAGTGCCTTCTTGGCGCGGTTCTGGGCGGATCGCTTTCCGTAAAGCCTGGTACACATCGAAACAATGACCTCGTGCAGGTCGCGCACGATGTCATCGGTCCTCTCGTCCGGATCTACTACCAGAACCGATCGGCTCTGCGCGGCTAATGCCGCTTCAACGTACTCGAAGCCGAAGCGCATCAGCCGGTCGCGATGCTCGACCAGGATGACGCCGACCTTCGGATCACGGAGCAGCCCAATCATGCCTTTCCGATGGCCGTTCATACCGGAACCGACCTCCTTGACGGCCTTGACGATCGACAACCGTTTGCTCAGCGCGAACTCGGTCAACCGAGCCAATTGGCGGTCCAGATCCGCTTTTTGATCGGCGCTGGATACCCGCGCGTAGAGCGCCACGCCATCGGGTTGTGCCGCCTCCGCATGCACGATCACGGTTCCGGTCGGCAACTGCTCGGCCGGAACGGGCAAACGCCCCTCCTTCCACATTCGCCAAGCCGTCCGATAGCAAACACCCTGCTGCTTGGCCCAGACACTCAACTTCACGCGCATATACCGTCATATGCAGCCGTATATGTCTAGATAATTGTGAGCTGCTGTCAACCCCTCGGCGGGAAACCCCTCGGGGGGTAGTTTGCCTCCGGAACGGGGCGATTCAACAAGCTCCCGCTGCGGAAACTGCGTTTAAGATTCGCTCCACGTTGGCGGCTACCTTGCCCTTGAAAACGGCCGATCCGGCTACGAGAACCGTCGCTCCCGCCCGGACGATTTCCGCCGCGTTTTCGGGCTTCACGCCTCCGTCGACCTCGAGCCAAGCCTCGGAGCTGATCTCATCGAGCATGCCGCGCAACCGGCGGATTTTGTCCGTGCTGGCGGGAATATACTCCTGGCCTCCGAAGCCCGGGTTCACCGACATGACGAGCACCAAGTCCACGTATGGGAGGATCTCCTCGAGAGCGACCAAGGGCGTGGCCGGGTTGAGCGTCACACCCGCCTTTGCTCCTAATTCCTTGACCGCCTGTACTGTTCGATGCAGATGGGGACAGGTCTCCACGTGCACGGTGATGATATCGGCTCCCGCTCGGACGAAATCCGCAAGGTATTGTTCCGGTTTTTCGATCATCAGATGCACGTCTAAGAGAACTTCTGTCTCAGCACGCAGCGGACGCAGGGCATCGACGATGAGCGGGCCGATCGTGATGTTCGGGACGAAGTGTCCGTCCATCACGTCGATGTGAAGCCAGTCGGCTCCAGCCTTGATTGCCTCGAGGGCGTGCGCGGCTAAGCGGCTGAAATCCGCGGATAGGATCGATGGAGCCAGCTTCACCGGATGCCGTCCCTTCCCCTGATTCCCCGCTTCTCTCGATACTGTCATCCTAGCTTCTCCCTGCGCCGGTCGATGTGATGGCGCGAAGACCCGATTGTTACCAAATCCTTCCCATGGAGCAACCCTCCTTTTCGGGTCGACGTCGAGAGCAACCGAGAGGCGGCTTCGTTTTCCGCCCTTGCTCTCTTTTCATCGTCCTGCGCATGTTGACCGGTGAGCCGTGGACAGCGAGTTTGCCATTGGGACGCCGAAGAAGCTCATGGAAGATCAGGCCCTGGTCCTGAAGCGAGGGGATACCTTCGGGGTGTTTAACCCATCGGGCGACGCGGAAGCGCGTCTACGGCCGGCCGAAGGGCTCTTCCGTGCGGATACCCGTTTTCTCTCTCGCTTTCACCTCCTGCTCGGGCGGGCGGAACCACTGCTGCTCAGTTCCCACGTGGGAGGACTGGAAGCCGGAGCGAGCATCGACCTGACCAATGTCGACATTCCCGAGGAGAATGGGCGGATCGTGCTCCCAAGCCGGACCGTCCACGTGTTCCGCAAGAAGCGTATTTATGATGGGGGCTTTCGAGAGGAGTTGTGGCTGCGCAATTATGCATCGTGCCCAATCGTGCTCGACGTTGTCGTTCTCTTCGAAGCGGATTTTGCGGACGTCTTCGAGGTGCGGGGGAGAGGGCGCTCCAAACGAGGCAGGTTAAGGAAGCCGCAGATTCGCAACTCGTCGGTGACTCTCGGATATCGAGGAGTGGACGAGGTCGAGCGCTCCACCCGTCTCACCTTTACGCCTGTGCCGACCGAGCTGGGAGCAAAAATGGCCCGATACCGTCTGTCGTTGCGGCCGGGCGACGAGCGGAGGCTCGAAGCGGTCGTCGAGTGCTTCGCGCAGCCGGAGCCGAAGCTCTTTATTCGCAGCATGCCGGGCCGCCGAAAGAAGCTGGACGGGCGTCCACGCCGTTATTTGGGTCGCGCGGCGGTCCGGACTTCGAATCAGCACGTCCAGGAATGGATCGATCAAGCGCGGGCCGATCTCGAGATGCTGATCACTCCGACCCGAGAAGGGCTCTACCCGTTCGCGGGAGTGCCCTGGTTCAGTACCGTTTTCGGACGTGACGGAATCCTCACCGCGTTGCAGTACCTCTGGCTTGATCCCTGTCTTGCCCACGGGGTTCTGCGTTTCTTGGCGGCCCATCAGGCCAAAGGAGAGGAAGAGGGGAAGATTCTGCACGAGTTGCGGCAGGGGGAGATGGCTGCGATCGGCGATGTCCCCTTCGCTCTCTACTATGGCAGCATCGATGCAACGCCTCTCTTCGTCCTTTTGGCGGGAGCCTTCTATGCGCGGACCGGCGATAAAAGATGGATCGAAAAGCTCTGGCCCCACATCGAGCTTGCCCTGCGATGGATGGAGACTCGCGGGGATCCGGATGGAGATGGTTTCCTCGAATATCCGCGGCCGCCGAAGGGGCAGGGACTTTGGAATCAAGGCTGGAAGGATAGCGATGATGCGATTTTTCATGCCGATGGACGGCTCGCGGAAGGATCGATCGCTCTGTGCGAAGTGCAGAGCTACGCTTATGCGGCGTGGACAGGCGCTGCCGGCCTTGCTCGGGTTCTGGGGAAATCCGAGTCGGCCCGCGAGATGCAGCGCAAGGCTGAGCAGTTGCGGGAGCGCTTTGAAGAAGTCTTCTGGTGCGAGGAACTCGGTACCTATGCGCTCGCCTTGGACGGGAACAAGGAGCCCTGCCGCGTTGCCGCGTCCAACGCCGGCCATGCCCTTTTTTCGGGAATCGCCTCCGCGCAGCGAGCGCGCCGCGTGGCGGAGCTTCTGCTCGGGCCCAGTTTTTTCAGCGGCTGGGGCATTCGCACCTTGTCCGAACGAGCCCCCCGCTATAATCCGATGTCCTACCACAACGGATCCATCTGGCCTCACGACAATAGCCTCATTGCGCTTGGCTTGGCACGCTATGGCTTCTCGGCCGAGCTGCGCAAGCTTGCGGAGGGCCTCTTCTGCGCGCTCGATTACCTGGAGGACCACCGCCTGCCGGAGCTCTTTTGCGGGTTCTCCCGGCGGCCTGCTTCCGCGCCCGTGCGCTATCCGATCGCCTGCCGTCCCCAGGGATGGGCCAGCGGCAGTCTCTTTGCGGTGCTGGCGGCCTGCCTGGGAATCGGATTTCCTGCGGAAGGCGGGGAGATTCGGTTCGAAAAACCAGTTCTTCCGGGTCAAGTGGAGGATCTGCTTCTCCACGGTCTTTCCTTGAAGAAGGCTTCGGTCGACGTGCTCTTCCGCTCCCATATTCGGGACGTGGCGATGAACGTCGTGCGCCGGAGAGGCGACATTTCGGTTGTGGTCGTCAATTGACGAAGTCTGCGGGACAAGCAGGTTAATAGTATTGTGATCATGCGAGATCGGTCGCTTCTCGTGGAGGAAAGGGCTGCGAAGGGAGGCCTTCGCCTCGGCTACGCCACGTTGAGCAATCCCGCGTCACTCAACGCCATCTCCCTGGAGACTGCGGAGCTTCTCGACGAGGCTCTTTCCGCATGGGCAGAAGATCCGGACATTGCCTGCGTGGTGCTGTCCGGCAGCGGAGAGAAGGCGTTTTGCGCCGGCGGCGATCTTCGGAAGATCTATCAGGCGATTCGTTCCGGGGATTCGAGCTTTCCTAGCCGGTTCTTCACCCAGGAATACCGAGTCGTCGGTAAAATCCACGCGTATCCGAAACCGATTCTCTGCTGGGGCGATGGGATCGTCTACGGCGGCGGGCTGGGACTCCTGGCCGGGGCGAGTCACCGAGTCGTCACCGAGAAGAGCCGCTTCGCGATGCCGGAGATTGCGATCGGGCTCTTTCCGGATGTGGGCGGAAGCTGGTTCTTGGGACGGATGCCCGGTCGGATCGGTCTTTTTCTCGCTCTCACCGGACTATCTTTCACGGCGGGCGATGCCCTCTTTCTCAAGTTGGCCGACTATTTTTTGCCGACCGAGGAGAGGAAGTCGGTGCTGGACGAGCGGCTCGGCAACCTTGTCTGGACTGGGAATGCCGGAGCCGATCGCCTGCTTCTCTCTCGAAGTCTTCGGGAGTGGGCGCGGCCATGGCTGGGTACAGTAAGCCCGGCGAGGACTCGACTGGAGTTTGATCGCATTCAATCCCTCACCGATGGGGATATCCTTCCGGAGGTCGCGGATAAGATCGCCTCTGGACCCGTTTCCATCGATCCCTGGTTTGCCCAGGGAGCCGAAAATTTCGCGGAGGGCTGTCCGCTTTCTGCTTGCCTCATTTGGGAGCTTTCCCGAAGGACCGTCCGGATGTCGCTCAAAGAGGTGCTTCGGCAGGAAACGATCGTCGCCTATTGGTGTGGAGCGCGTGCCGACTTTCCGGAAGGGATCCGCGCACGGTTGATGGATAAGGACGGAAATCCCCGGTGGAGCGACAAGAACATCGCAACGGTGTCGATCGAAAAGGTGGAAGAGCACTTCGCAGCCCCTTGGGCTCCGGAAGAGCATCCTTTGAGAGATCTTTGAGGTTGACGCCAGCCGGCGCTTTCCCCCGGGCACTCAGCGGAGTGCGCCTATTTCTTTTGCCGCCGGCGCGGCTCCCGCGCGCCCAGGAGTCCGAGAAGGGCCCCACAGCTCAAAAGCACGATCGGGATGAGGCTGAAGATATTGAAGCCCAAGAGCCAAAGGAAGACACCGGCGGCCGCCGCCATCAGAAATCCGCCGAGGAGGGGCCTCGCTAAGACCATCCCGGCTCCAAGCAGAGCCGCGATCGGCACGGCGACGCTCAGAATCTTCACTCCTGTGGCAGAGGCGGGATATCCCGATTCGGCGAAGCTCGCCAAGCCATAGCCCAGCAATCCGTAGACCACGGAGGCGAGTCCGCCGATCAGACCGACGACGAGGGCGCCAATTCTCATGGGTTTTCTTCCTCTTCCGTTCGCCCGCTCAATATCGGCGGAGGGGACTCGAAGATGGTCGGTAACGCGCGTGGGAAGGCAAGCGGAAAGAGACTCCGATGGCCTAACCGCCATTTCTCGTGCGCCGTGAAAAGGGTGCATCGCCCAGTGGGGAGGGAGTGATCTCCACCCGGCAATTATTGCTCCAGCCGGAAGCACCCGGAGCGGCTACTGG
>NZ_KB901875.1:1928170-1928470 GCF_000379365.1 Verrucomicrobium sp. 3C
CATGAATCAGGAGGGTTTAAGTCCCTCCGGCGCTCGAATGAGGGGCGCCGTATCCAAAAGCGGGGGTATTGCCTCGCTGGCCACCGGCGTAAGTCGGTGGAGGACAGGGTGTCCGGAGCGATCCGGAATCCGAAGGGTTTGAGGAGAAGTATTGGGCTGTAATCAATGAGGGCAACCTCGAGGATCAACAGGTCGGCCAAAGATGGGGCAAGGTCGAGCCCGTAGTATGGGGGCGAAGGCGTTGCTCATTCACCCATCGTACCAAGGTGTTTGCTGGCGGCACGGTACGGAAGATTCATG
>NZ_KB901875.1:1928570-1944036 GCF_000379365.1 Verrucomicrobium sp. 3C
CATGAATCAGGAGGGTTTAAGTCCCTCCGGCGCTCGAATGAGGGGCGCCGTATCCAAAAGCGGGGGTATTGCCTCGCTGGGCACCGGCGTAAGTCGGTGGAGGACAGGGTGTCCGGAGCGATCCGGAATCCGAAGGGTTTGAGGAGAAGTATTGGGCTGTAATCAATGAGGGCAACCTCGAGGATGAACAGGTCGGCCAAAGATGGGGCAAGGTCGAGCCCGCAGTATGGGGGCGAAGGCGTTACTCATTCACCCATCGTACCAAGGTGTTTGCTGGCGGCACGATACGGAAGATTCATGTGTGACCCCAGGAGACCTGACTGTGTCCCGGCCAACAAGCGGGTAAGCGACCCTATAAGCGCAAGCGAAGTGGGAAGCGAGGCACAGCCAGGAGTAGGAGAACGTAATAGTACCGGAAGCGCGAGACGAACAACTCGCGTGACCAGCAATGGCGGACTGCGAGTGGTCCGGGGAAGGACGTTCGTGAAAGGATCGAGGCAGGATACATCGAGATAGGTGAGCAAGAAGCGTGAAGATGGAAAGTTCCCTATGTGAAAAACCCGAACGTCACGCTTCGAGGAGACTATCCGATCATCTGGTTCTCGAAGGTCGGGAGCAGAAGGTCCACTCTCGTTTATACCCTCTCTCCAGATCGCGAAAGCCCTTTCATGAAAGCTGGATGCGGGAAAACCGCACGTCCAGTTTGTGCGGCGGACGGAGGCAAGCTCTTCAATGAGCGCCTCCTCCGACCCGACACCTGTGAGCTCGGAGAAAATCCGAGGGAGGGAAGTGGCCTTAGTTCAAGGGAAACGTCGGAAGGAGCGAGAACGGAGAGTGGCGGCACGCCTACAATCTCCCTTGCGGGTTCAGAGGCTCCAGAGGACGTTGCAGGAGAAAGCGAAGGCAAGTTCGACCTCCTCTCCCTCGGGAGCTGTATGCGGAGCTTACCGTGGGCATAATCCTGCGCCAACCTTGTCCGGAAGCCGAATGCGGGAAATCCGCCTGTTCGGTTTGATGAGCGGGGAGTGGAAACGGCCGATAGGGAGAGATACTCAGGCACTGTCATACCGAAAGGGGCAGCTCCCGCTATGGCTCTCCTACGTCGCACCGCGCCACTCCTCGACTCCACACAATCTTTCTCCTGCGGCTTGCACAATGGGCTTGTCTGCTTTGTTGGGCTTGGTTTTCCATCCTTGCAGTATGTCGTCATACAGCTCCGGTGGAAAACCGGCGCCGCGCCTCGCATCCAAGCCCATTTTGCGGCGCCTCGGCTACGAAATTTGCGAGAAATGGCGGCTAAAGGGATCACCGACCAATCCGGCCGAAGAATGTGGAGGCGGTTCGTGCTTGGCACTCTTTTGAGGTCGATTGAGGTTGACCTTTTTCCGGAGCCACCGGTAAAGCGGGTGTTTGCCGGAGCGGGGACACAAGGGCCAGGAACTGTGTGAGGTAGGTGACTCGGATTGGAAGGTGTCGACGGCTCGAGTATGAGATAAGGTTTTGTCTAGGAAAGAAGAGCAGAGGAAATGAAGAGCTTCTCGATTGCTCCGACCGCGCGTCTGGTCGGGGAGATTATGGTTCCTGGGGACAAAAGCATTTCCCACCGAGCCGTGATGTTGGCCTCTCTTGCCCACGGTCCGACCGAGCTGACGGGATTTCTTCCGTCCGAGGATTGCCTTTGCACCCTGCGCGCTTTTCAGGCGCTCGGCGTTGATATCGAGATCCGAGATCCGACCACGCTCTCGATTGAAAATCGCTGGTCTCGGCTCTGCCCTGCGATGGAGGCGCTCGATTGTGGGAACTCGGGGACGATGATGCGGCTGATTGCTGGAATTCTTGCCGGGCAGACCTTTCACTCCCGACTCGTGGGCGATGCTTCCCTGGCCAAGCGTCCGATGGGGAGGATCATCGAACCCTTGGAAAAGATGGGAGCCCATATCCGGGCGGAGGGGGAGAGAGGGACGCCACCGTTGATTTTGGAGCCGGCGGAGCTTCACGGGATCGACTACGAGCTTCCCGTAGCCAGCGCCCAAGTGAAATCCTGCCTGCTTTTGGCCGGGTTGAACGCGAAAGGGGTGACGCGAATCCTGGAGCCGAGCCCGACTCGGGATCACACCGAGCGCCTGCTGGCGCATTTTGACGCCCGCCCGCTCCGGGAGGGTCGGTCGATTCTCCTCCAAGGAGGATTGACCCTGGGAGGACGTGATTTGTTCATCCCGGGCGATTTTTCTTCTGCCGCCTTCTGGATTGCCGGCACGGCGGCGATCCCGGGCTCGGAAATCAGGATTCGAAGCGTTGGGTTGAACCCGACACGTACGGGGCTGCTCAATGTGCTCTTACGCATGGGAGCGCAGATCGAGGAGAGCGTCGAGGAAGGGCGGGGAGAGGGCGAACCGAGAGGGTCACTACTCATTCGAGGAGGTAAGCTGCGGGGGACGAAGATCGAGAAAGCGGAAATTCCGAATCTCATCGACGAGTTGCCGGTCCTTGGGGCGATCGCCGCGCTGGCGGAAGGCGAGACCCATATTCGTGGAGCGGAGGAGCTTCGTGTCAAGGAATGCGACCGGATTCGGTGCATGGTGGAGAATCTGCGGCGGTTCGGTATTCCCGTAGAGGAACTGCCAGATGGAATGATCGTAGAAGGGGGACGTCCCATCCGCGCGGCTCGCGTCTCGTCTTTCGGAGATCATCGTGTGGCGATGGCCTGCTCCATCCTGGCGCTCCAGGCCGACGGTCGGAGCCGCATCGATGACGTTGGATGCGTCGACACGTCCTATCCTGGCTTTTTCCGATACCTCGAAAAACTCAGCCAACGCTCTGCGGAAGCGGTGGAGGGATGGAAGGAGGTTCTGTCGTGGACGCAACCTCGTCCCGGACCGGCTGGAACGGAGAAAGCGCCGCGCCGTCCGGTGGTCGCGATCGATGGTCCGTCGGCTTCGGGGAAGAGCACCGTCGCAAGATTACTCGCGCAGGCTCTTGGCATTGCCTATTGCAACAGCGGGCTGGTCTATCGGGCGATCACTTGGGCCTTGATTGGTAAAGGGGTGGCGGTCGAGCGCGAACTGGTTTTTAAGACGGCGGTGCGGCAGATGAAGATCGAGTGTCGGATCGAGGGGAATGAGCTTCATGTTTGGATTGATGGGAAGGAACCGGGCCAGGAGGCGCGAAGCCCAGCCGTCAATGCGATGGTCTCCCGTGTGGCCGCTTCCGCCTGGCTGCGGAAACGACTTCTGCCGACCTTTCGCAAGCTCGCTGACGAGCATTCCTTAGTGATGGAGGGGCGCGATATCGGAACGACGGTGTTTCCGGCAACGTGGTACAAGTTTTATATCGACGCGGATCCGAAGGTGCGGGAGCAGCGAAGGAAAAAACAGGGAGAGACCGATTCCATCGAGGACCGGGACTGGGAAGATCGATCCCGTCCCGCGGCGCCGTTGCGATGCGCGGCAGACGCTGTGTTTCTCGACTCAACCGGAATGAGTGTCGAAGATGTGGTCCGCCGGATGATCGAGGCGCTTCGCAGACGCGGGTTTCCCGTGCCGAAACGGCCTTACGTCCCGTGACGCTTGGATTTGCTTGCCCATGAGGCCTTGGTATGCCGTGGCGCGAGCGCTGGTGAAGGTCGGTCTGCGTCTTGGCTTCGAGTTGCAAGGAGAAGGAGCGGAACGGGTACCGGAAGGAGGGCTCCTTCTGGTTTCCAATCATGCGAGTTACCTGGATCCATTAGCTGTGGGGTCCGTGGCCCGGCGCGAGATCTATTATCTGGCTCGCCGCTCGCTATTCCGTGGGCGGATGGCCGAACTGCTCACCAGCGTGAATACCATTCCCACAGCGCGAGAGCATCCGGAACCGGCGGCCCTCCGCAAGATTCTCGACCTTCTCAGCGAGGGTCAGGGGGTTCTCATCTTTCCGGAAGGGACAAGGAGCGCGGACGGGAAGTTACAGCCTGCCAAATCGGGCGCAGGCTTCCTCGCGGCGCAAGCGCAGGTTCCTATTTTGCCCGTGCGCGTCTTCGGTTCCTTCGAAGCCTTGTCGCGCTCCGCCCGATTCCCGAGCCTTACCCCGATCCGGGTCGTGATTGGATCTCCCTACCAGCCTCGGCAGATGAAGGAGGACGAAACGAAAAAGGAATATTATCGCTCTCTTGCCGAAGAGATGATGCGACAAATCGGGAGCTTGCAGTAATCGGATGGGCGGCAGAGCCAGAAAAAGAGGTCTCCTTTTCTCGAACCAATTGGGGGTTGACGGCGGTAGAAAGCCCGAGTCGAATTTCACTTGTGAAGAAAGGGTGAGCGCTTAGATTGATCGCAATGAGTTTGCCTGCCGAAGAGCCGATGGAGGTGGCGCCGCTGGCATTTCCTTTGTCGGAAGCGTCGGTCGGCGCTCAGCTCTGGATCCATTCGGTTACAGGCAACCCCCGCGAGTGTTATCGGCTGCACGAAATGGGTTTTTGCCAGCGGGCGGAGCTCGTCAAGTTATCCCACGGAGCAATGACGGTCTGCCTGGTCTGTGGTGCGCGAGTCGGCTTAAGCGCCGCCGTCGCACGACGAATTCTCGTCACCTCTGCTTCCGGGGAATCGCCTGGGAGCGATGGGTGCGTGGAAGTCGAGCCCGACCATTCTCATTCTCCAGGGGAAGGGACGTTTTTCTGCCGCATTCTGGATCGCTTCCGCCGAAGGAAGGACGGCTGGACCGGATAGGGAGATGAAGCTGGCGCCCGGGGCTAGAGAGTGCGCTCGTCTCGCCGAGCCGACCAACATCGCTTTGGTGGGCAACCCGAACAGCGGCAAGTCCACTCTTTTCAACGCTCTGACGGGGTTGCGACAGAAGGTCGCCAACTATCCCGGCGTGACCATCGAAAAGAAGATTGGCGTTTTCTTTGACCTGCATGGTCGGAGGTGCCAGTTGATCGATCTCCCAGGTACCTACTCCTTGTTGCCGAGCGCCCCGGATGAGGAAATCACCTGCGAAGTTCTCTTTGGCGCGCGTCCGGATACTCCCGTTCCGGACGCGGTGGTCTGCGTCGTCGATGCCACCCATTTGGAACGGGGCCTCTACTTGGTAACGCAGGTGCTGGATTTGGGTCTACCGGCGATTGTGATGCTGAACATGATGGATCTGCTGGAAGAAGCGGGAGATCGTCTCGACGTTGCTGAGCTTGCGGCAAGGCTGGGATGTCCGGTGATCCCGTGCCAGGCGTCGAGGCGGAAGGGATTGGTCGAGCTTCGCACGGCCCTCTCACAGGAGCTTTCCCCGGGGCGTTCGTTTTGCAGGCAGTGCCCCGCCCTAGTCGAGGAGTCGCTGGCGCGTGTCGCCGCCGATTTCCCCGAGGAGAGGGCGGAGCGGCGGAGGCTCTGCGCCCTCATCTTGGGGGCACCGGATCCCCAGCGGCTGGCCGAGGTGCTGGCCGTTACCCATCTCTTACCCTCGCTGCGAGAGGAGCAGGAAAGGCTGGAAGCCAAGATGCCCGATTGGCGGCAACAGACCATTGCCATGCGTCAGCGGGAGATTCGCGCACTTACGGCCGAGGTTCTGCGGAAATCCCCGGTGATCGGCAGAAGCGCGACGGACCGGCTCGATCATTGGGTGACTCATCCGGTTGGGGGCTGGTTGATTTTCCTGGGAATCATGGGGACCATGTTTCTTGCGGTATTCGAAGTGGGCGCAGGTCCCAAGGATGCGATCAACGCCCTGTTTGCGGCTAGCGCCGCAAGGCTAGAGAAACTCCTGCCCGCCGGGGACTTGCGTGATTTGTTGACCGAAGGGGTGATTGGAGGAGCCGGAAACGTCATCGTCTTTTTGCCGCAAATTCTCGTCCTCTTTTTTTTCTTAGGCCTCCTGGAAGATAGCGGCTATATGGCGCGAGCCGCTTTTCTCATGGACAAGGTGATGAGCCGAGTCGGCCTTCAAGGGAAAGCGTTTATTCCTCTGCTTGCCAGCCACGCCTGCGCGATTCCGGGCATTCTTTCTGCTCGAACCCTTTCCGACCCTCGTGATCGGATGGTCACGATTCTGGTGGCGCCGTTTGCGAGCTGCTCGGCACGTCTACCTGTCTACGTGCTCATGATTGCTGCGTTTTTCGGCGGTAGACCGGGGACCGGCCTTGGTGAGGCAGGAATCGTGATGTCTCTCTATCTCCTGGGCTTGGCGGCCGCCTTCGGGTTTGCTTGGCTTCTCAAGAGAAGCTTCTTCCGAGGTCGGCCAGCTCCGCTGGTGCTGGAACTGCCTCCCTACCGCAGACCTTCGCTCCGGACGATCAGCGCCCAAATGATCTCCCGAGCGGGCGCATTTCTTCGCCGCGCGGGAACCACGATCGTCGCCATCTCGGTGATTCTCTGGTGGCTGACCGCCTATCCGAAGGTGAGCGGGGAAGATCGGTCGGCTCAGTTGGCGGGCAGCTTTGCCGGGCAGATCGGTCACTGGATCGAACCGGTGATTCGCCCTCTTGGTTTCAATTGGAAGATCGGCATCGGCTTGATCAGCGCGCAGGCCGCGAGGGAAAATTTCGTCAGCACCCTAGGCGTGCTCTACGCAGGACAGTCGGAACGCGGGACGGGACCGACCTCGTTATCCCAGGCACTTCTGGCGGATCGCTGGCCGGATGGGCGACCGGTCTTCACTCCTCTTGTCTGTCTGACCATCCTGCTCTTCTTCGTCTTTTCCCTCCAGTGTGTCAGTACAGTGGTTACGGTGCGTCGGGAGACCGCATCCTGGCGATGGGCATTTTTTCAATTTGGCTATATGACGTTCTTTGCCTATGTTATATCTCTTGCCGTTTATCAGGCTGGTCGGGCATTTGGCCTATAGTTGACCGTTAAAGGCCGTTGAGCGGTGGGGAAGAAGCGTGAAAGGAAATTGGCAGCAATGGGTGGCTTTGCTCCTGGTCGGGGTTAGCCTCCTCTACCTAACGCTAGGTTTTGCGCGAAGCATGCGAAGCCGGAAGAGTTGCTGCGGTTCCTGCCCATCGGGCAATCCGTCTCAGAAGAGGGGAACGGGAAGAGCGTAGCCCGTGCAGGTTAGCTCCCCCGGAGCACGAGACGGCACTGTCTCGAGAGCCGCAAGAAGTGTTAAAAGAAGGATTTAAGCGAATGAGATTGGAAACGATGGAGCAAGGAGTGCTGGCAAACTTTCCGGTGTTTGCGGAAGGAAGCTTGGTGAAGGGGCGGGTCATAGAACGGAATCCGAAGACGGTCCTGATCGATATTGGCTACAAATCGGAGGGTGTCGTTTCGCTCGAGGAGTTCGAAGATCCGGAGGCGGTCCAAGTTGGCGATGAGGTGGAAGTTCTTCTCGAACAACTCGAAGATGAAGAAGGCAGTGTCCTTCTTTCCAAGCAGAAAGCCGCCCAAAAACAAAATTGGGACAAGGTCGTCAAAATCTTTCAGGACGGCGGTACGGTTGAGGGGAAGGTTCGCGGAATTGTAAAGGGGGGGTTGACCCTGAATGTCGGAGTGGAAGCCTTTCTCCCTTCTTCGCAGATCGACATCATTCCCCCGAGGAACCTGCGGGATTTTGATGGGAAGACCCTGACCTGCAAGATCGTCAAACTGAATGAAGAGCGCAGGAGTGTCGTTCTCTCCCGCCGGGAGCTGGTGGAAGCGGAGAGAGCAGAAAAGCGCGCACGGTTTCTCGAGACGGCGGGGAAAGGCCAGATGGTCAAGGGAACCGTCAAGAATCTCACCGATTTTGGTGCCTTCATCGACTTGGACGGGATTGACGGCCTTCTGCACATCACCGACATGAGCTGGCGGCGGCTTTCGCATCCTTCAGAGCTCTTGTCCGTGGGACAGGAAGTCGAGGTGATGGTCATCGAGGTTGATCGGGAGAAAGAAAGGATTTCGCTGGGCCTCAAGCAGAAATCCGAAAATCCCTGGGAAAAGATCGCCGAGAAATTCCCGATCCAGTCGCGGATCAAGGGGAGGGTGACGAATTTAACGGCGTACGGCGCCTTCGTCGAGCTCGAGCCGGGGATCGAGGGACTGGTTCACGTCTCGGAGATGTCCTGGACGAAACGGATCACGCGGCCCGCAGAGCTTCTTTCGGTCGGGCAAGAGGTGGAGGTCGTCGTTCTGGATGTCAATCGGGAGGAACAGAAGATCTCTTTGAGCCTGCGAGCTCTCGAGGTCAATCCGTGGGAAAGGATTGCCGAGCAGTACCCGGTCGGATCGACGGTCAAGGGAACCGTCCGCACGTTTACGGCCTATGGGATCTTTGTCGAACTCCAGGAAGGAATCGACGGATTCGTTCACGTCAATGATCTCTCCTGGACGCGAAAGATCAATCATCCCTCTGAAGTCTACAAGAAGGGGGATCCGGTCGAGGCAAAGGTGTTGGAGATCGACTGGCCCAATCAGAAGATCCTCCTTGGAATCAAGCAGCTCGCTGAAGATCCATGGAAGAGCCTTGCCGCACGATACAAGGTGGGAGAGATCGTTACGGGAAAGGTTAGCAAGATCGCCAGCTTTGGCGCCTTCGTTCAATTGGATGGCGAGATCGACGGGTTGGTGCACATTTCGCAGATCAGTAACGATCGGATCGCTAAGGTGAAGGATGTCCTGAAAGTGGGGCAAGACGTCCAGGCCCGCATTGTCAAGATTGAACAGGAAGAGAGGCGAATCGGCCTTTCCATCAAGGCGCTGGCCTATTCTGACGAGCAGTTGGAAAAGGAGCGGGAAAGAATGGATCTTTCTCGTCCCGGCGAGGAACTCGGCTCGATGGAGGATGCCTTCTCGCGTGCCGAGGAAGACTATCGCCCCGGCGACTCCAGCAGACGTGGGTGAACTGCAAGTCTCACCAGCGTTCTTTGTGAGAAATGGCGGCTAGGTTAAAGATGGGTCGTTTCGGCCCTGGCGCGCCGTTTACTCTTGCGGTCCCTTTGCGGAAGAAAGCCCGAGGCTCGCCGTCTGCCGAGAGTTCTTTTGGTAAGCGATGTGCCTACCCTTCATAGGCAGATCCTCTATCTGTAATTCGGGGAAACCACGCAGAATTTGCGCTTGTTGCGCTCTTCCTTCTTGTCCTAACATGCGGGCATGCGAGGGCATTCGGAGCAGGGAGGGCGGACGGAGGGCAAGCTCGTAGCCGCCTTGCTCCTCTTCCTAATCGTCACCGCTCCGGTCGTCTTCGTCGGGTGGGGTTTCCTCAATGCGTTTCTGGAAGCGCAAGGAAGTGGCAGGGCCGGAATCGGCTCTCTCCTTTGCTTGGGGCTTTTCCTCCTTCTCGCAGCGCTATTCGGTCGATTCCTCGTTCAATATTCGGGGGGCGACGATGAGTCAAAACGAAGGCGAGAGGTGTAAACAATGCCAGAAGAAGTCCCGCCACCTCTTGGTACGATGTTCGTTCTCATCCTGTTCCTCGTTGTCTTGGCCGGCATGTGGTCCTACATGTATATGGAAATGGTGACTCGTTAGGGGGGAGGCCATGGAGACGCTCGCGGAGAAGCTGGAAAAAGGTTATATCTGGCTATCGGTGTTCGTCCTACTTGCTTTCGTCGCGGCTCTTACGTATTCGTCCGTCGTCCTCGCAATTGTGGTTCCCGGCAACGACGGGCAGATCGTTCCGAAGCCGGGGGAAACCCTTTTTGCGGCCGTCAGCCGGACCAAGCCTTTCGATCAGCCCGGCGTGCGGCAAACGGGACCCGGCACCTATGACGTCGTGATCCTGGGACAGGCTTGGATGTTCAACCCGGGCGCGATCGAGCTGCCCGTGGGAGCGGAAGTCACTTTTCTGGGAACCTCCATCGACATCGACCATGGGCTCTACATCCCTGGCACGACCGTGAATATCATGCTCTTGCCGGGCCAGGTCGCGAAGCAGAAGTACCGTTTCACACGGCCGGGAGAGTACCGGATGATCTGTCACGAGTATTGTGGAATGCTCCATCATCAGATGACCGGAACTCTCACGGTCAAGTAGGAAGAGGCCGCTATGCCCACAGCCGAAGCCAAGGTCACGATCGTCGAATACCCTTCGGGGTATACCCTGCCGGAGAGCCACCGGCGCTATCTCTTGTGGAGCATCCTCTTTGGGTTCGCTGCGCTTGCGGTGGGCGTCTTCCAGGGCTTTGTCCAGGGGCTCAATTACGGAGGGATCAACATCTTCAGCAACCTTCCGGGGATGCGCACCTACTACCAGGGGCTCACCTTGCACGCGGTGCTCAATGTCTTTGTCTTCCCGTTCGCGGCGGCAAACGGCTGGCTCGCCTTGACGGTCGCCCGCAGCTTGGGAAGGCCCCTGAACGGGTTCTTGCTGGCGCTCTCCTTTTGGCTGCTCATCGGCGGAAGCGTCCTGGGTGGGTATTCGATCGTCGCAGGGAAAGCGAGCGTCCTCTACACCTTCTATCCTCCGCTTCGGGCGGAATGGACCTTCTACGTGGGGGCAGTGCTGCTCGTCTTGAGTACCTGGGCGATCTCGGCCGCGCAGCTTCTGGCGCTTTCGGCCTGGAAGAAGGAGCACTGCGGAGAGCGGATTCCCCTGCTCGCCTTCGTCTCGGTCGCAACCTACGTGATGTGGGATATCGCCTCGATGGGAGTGGCGATCGAGGTGCTCGGCCTTCTCCTTCCCTGGTCTCTCAATCTCCTACCCGGATCCGACCCGCTCTTGAGTCGCGCGCTTTTCTGGTTCACCGGCCACCAGATCGTCTACTTTTGGCTCCTTCCCCTCTATGTTTCCTGGTACACGATGATTCCCCGGCAGGTTGGAGGGAAGCTCTTCAGCGACACGCTTGCGCGGATCGCCTTTGTCATGTTCATCGTGCTGATGCCCGTCGGCTTCCATCACCAGTACGTCGATCCCGGAGTGAACGGCTACTTCAAGTGGAGTGCCGGCATCCTCACCTTCGCGATCTTCTTCCCCAGCCTTTTGACGGCATTTTCAGTGATGTACGCCCTGGAGATCGGCGGGCGGGCGCGCGGAGGGAAGGGGTTGCTCGGCTGGTTCTGGCGGCTCCCGTGGGGAGATCCTTCCGTCAGTGCCCAGGTGCTCGCGATGATCACCTTCTTGCCCGGAGGGATCACCGGACTCATGAACGCGAGCGTCGACATGAACCGGATGATTCACAATACGACCTTTGTTCCCGGACACTTTCATATGACTGTCGGGAGTGCGGTCGCTCTCTCCTATTTCGGCCTCGCCTATTGGCTTGTCCCCTATCTGACGGGGAGGGAGCTCTGGGGAAGGCGCCTAGCGGTCTGGCAATCCTGGCTCTATTTCGTCGGAGTGCTGATTTTCGCCCGAGGGGAAATTTCCGGAGGTCTGCTCGGAATGCCCCGCAGGACGGCGATTTCGATGATCAACTATGCGCCGCTGCCCGGCTGGAAGTTGGCAGGAGCTTTGACGGCCATTGGAGGCAGCGTGATGTTCGTGGCGGCCCTGATCTTCTTCCTTGTTCTGATCATGACGCTGCTGATCGGCCGGAAGAGCCGTCCGGTGGTCGATCTGCCGTTCACCTCGACCGTGCAAGGAGCCGCTGCCTCTGGCAATCAGCTCATTCTCGACAAGATGTCCTACTGGGTTCTTCTTTCGCTCGTCCTCGTGGCCCTGGTCTATGGGCCGTTCCTTTTGACCCATTTTCCTCCGACGCTCAGTGCCCCTCCCTTCATGGGCTATTGATCGCTTGGCCTCAAAAGAGACCGTCTTGCGTCGGCAGGCCAACCTGCCTGCCACACAAGCGTTCTCCTGCGGCTTGTGAAATAGACCCGGCTGCTTTGTTGGGACTTGAGGTTTCTAGCCCTCCTCGCAGTATGTCGTCATACTGCTCCGGGGAAACCTGTGCCCCGCCTTGTAGCCGGGCCCATTCGCCGTGCTTCGGGTACGAACTTTGTAAGACTTGCAGGCCAGCCTGTTGTCGCGAACCTTCGCAGGCAAAGAGGGAGGAGTTTAACCTATTTTCGGACAGGCACATCCAACTTCAAAAAAATGTCACAAGAATGTCACAGAAATGTCACAAGAATGTCACGGAATCCTTGCTTGTCAGCAGGAAGATCTCCCGGATACAGTGCCGCCAAACCGGACGCGAGGGAGTCGGCAGAAGGCCCTGAGAGGAGGAAGCATGATTTTGGAACCCGGCGAGGTGGAACTTGCGAAGAGAGTAAGACAAAAGAACTCTTGGCGAAACCGGCATTGGGCTCTGGCGACTTGCATCCTCTGGCTGAGTACTCCGATCCTTGCTCAAGCGGCGGAGAGCGCGGCTCCTGGCACCGAGCAGGCGACGCCACCCTCCACGGCAGCCGATTCCGCGGAAAACGCCCCGGCTCCTTCCGAGCAGACTGCTCCCGCGGCCACGCCGGAGCCCGCCGCCGCGGCGTCGGCCAGCGCGGAGCCAGCTACGGCATCCTCCGCGCCGGAAGGATCGGCACCGACCGGGAGCAACGAGCCAGTTGCTGAACAGGGAGTGAAGGAGGCTCCGGCTCCGTCGGCGCAGGAAGCGCTCGGGCCAAAGACCGGCCTCTACTTCGGAATCTTTGGAGGCGCCGCCTTTGGCATGAGTAATGGAGTGGGTGCGCTCGACTCGCCCCCGCTTTTTTCCGCCGGGGGACGGGCGGCCGTCGGGACGGCAGCGGTCGGGGGCATCGAGGTCGGCTATAACTTTCGCAGCATCGCCTTGGACTCGGCGAAACAATATTGGCTGCAGCCTGCGGCTCAGTTCGAGGCCTTCTATCTGGGCCAGGCAACGGAGAGCGGGAGCTTGACGGGAGGCGTGGTTGGAACGCCCGGTCTTTCTGCCTACCAGTTCGGATCAAATCTCAACATGGGAGTGTTTCTCGTCGACGGAGTGGCGAAGTTTGTGACTCCGATCGGGCTTGTCCCCTACATCGGGGGAGGCGTCGGCGGAGTCTATCTAGCCTCGTCCGGCACGAGCTTCGTTGGACCCAGCGGCGCGGATCTGCTCACCACCGGCAGCTATGCCCAGGGAGCCTTTGCGGGCCAGGGGTTGGTCGGGCTTCAGTACAATATCGGCAAGCACTGGAGCCTCTTTGCCGAATACAAGATCCTCTATATTAAGGAGACGCAGTTTTCCTACTTGATGACGAGCGGCAACACGATGCTGATCAAGTATCCCGACTACTTCAACATTGCGATCGCTGGGTTGCGCTTCAATTTTTAGCGCGCTTATCCCCGAGGCCGTCCCCTCTCTTTTTTCCAGGCTGGGCTTATTTCGATAGCCGAGCCCGCGAAGCCATCCGGACGGATGACACGGCATCGCAACCGTTTCCGATCCCGACCATCAGGGATCGGAGTCTTTTTCGTAGGTCACGCGGTAGATCATTCCGTTGGCGTCATCGGAAAAAAGCAGGCTGCCATCCGGCAGGAAAAGAAGGCCGACCGGACGTCCCCACGTCTTGGGGTGTTCCCCCTCGCTCAGGAAACCAGCTAGGAAGTCTTCATAGAAACCTTGGGGTCGGTGGTCGTCGCCAAAGGGGACAAAGACGATCTTGTAGCCGGTCGGTTCGCTCCGATTCCAGGAGCCATGGAAAGCGACGAAAGCGCCGTGAAGGTATCGCTCCGGAAATTGAGGCTTGCCGGAGGGAAAGGCTAAGCCAAGCGGAGCCGAATGCGATTGAAAGAGGACGTCTGGGGTGCGTGTGGTGTCGACGAGATTCGGCTTTTGAACATGGTGGTGGACGAGAAGCCTTGGGTCGAACAAATGAGGCGAGAGGTACGCATAGGGCCAGCCGTAGAATGCGCCTTGGCGGACATGCGTGAAGTAGTCGGGTACGAGATCGTCGCCGAGTTCATCCCGTTCGTTGACCACCGCGTAGAGAATGCCGGTCTTGGGCTCGAAAGCTAGGCCCACCGGGTTGCGGAGACCGGATGCAAACGATTCGGCTTTCCCTTTGGGCAGGGGAATTCGCACGATCGAGCCTCGCGGAGCGGGCTCCTCGTCGGCATTGCCGCGAGAGCCGATGGCGACGTAGAGCCAGCGGGCGTCCGGAGAGAGCGCCAGGGAGCGGCTCCAATGTCCTCGGCCCGGCAACGAAGCGATCCGCTCGCCCTTCCCACCGAGGCGGCGTTGCCCCCTCTGGTAGGAAAAGGCGAGGATCGCGTCCGTGTTCGCGACGAAAAAGCGGCCTTCGGAAAAGACCATACCGAAAGGCAGATTGAGACCGTTTGCCGAGGCGGCGAAAACCGAGCCGCGCTCGGCACTGCCATCCTCCCTCAACCCTACGAACAAGCGGATCCGGTTGGCGGAGGATTCGGCGACGAGTACGCCTCCTTCGGGAGTGAGTGCCAGCCATCTCGGCTCTTCCAGGTCCCGCGCAAACACGGATACCTGAAAGCCCACCGGAAGACGGAGGGAAGGCTGGCCAGGGGGCGGGACGACCGGCGGCTGGCAGGTGACGCTCGGTGTGGCGAAGGGCTTGGGAAGATCGGCTAGCTTGATGGCGATCGGAGTGGGCGTGAAGGGCTCCGTAAAGATCTCCCCGGCCCAGGAGGGAAGGATCGCTCCTGTCGCAAGCCAGACGGCAAGGGCGAAGCGAGAGAACCGATTCTCGGAGTGGAAGCAGCTCATCTGGAGGAGGTTCGATTCGCCAGAGCGGGCTGGACTGCCAATCCTCATCGGTGCGCAGAGAAGACGCCCATCAACGTGGCGTGATCCAGGACGTGTCCTTCCATTGCCCTTTCCAACTCCCTGCGGTCTGCGCCGGTGGGCAAGCTGAGCGGAGCATCCAGCGCAAACACCCGGAAGAAGTAGTGGTGGACGCCGCTGGGGGGTGCCGGCCCGTCATAGCGGACTTGTCCGAAATGGTTGCGTCCCTCGCAGGCTTCGGCGGACAGCTTGCCGGGAAGCAGTCTAGCAGTTGCCGGTGGAAGATTCCAGACAAGCCAGTGAACGAAAGTGCCCGCAGGGGCGTCGGGATCGTCCATGATGAGGGCCAGCGATCGCGCATTGGCTGGCACTTCGGAGAAAAGAATCTCGGGATTCCGGTTTGCGTAGCGGTAACCGCACTCGCGAGGCAAGGGTTGGCCATTGGAAAAAGAAGGGGAAAGGATTTTCATGGCAGAGGTACAGAACGGAGTGAAACAAAGCAGCACGCTGAGGCCGATGAGCCGTCGGGGGAACATCGCGCGGGCAAATTGAAGCAAAAGGACCTGGAAGTCAATGAGCGACCAATGGAGTTGCGTCCTCTCTCCGGGGGAGCCGGGGCGGCATGGAATCCGCCAATTAAACTTGATCCTGTTGTGCCACAATAGAAATGTCCCCCTTAGCCCTCGATAGAAATGTCCCTTAATGTTGCCTCGGAAAGGAGGAGGCGTGAGGAGGACAGCGTTGAGTGCTAAGGAGTTGGACAGGGTTGAGGTGATGGGGCGGGTGAAGGTGGGCGCCTTAAGGCTGGTAGAGGCGGCGGAGATGCTGGGTTTGAGCTATCGGCAGGGGAAGCGGGTGTGGGCGCGGTACCGAGTGGGGGGCGGGGAGGCGTTAGCGCATCGGGGATGCTGCCGGGAGTCGAACCGTGGCTACGGACAA
>NZ_KB901875.1:1944136-1944536 GCF_000379365.1 Verrucomicrobium sp. 3C
CCAATGTTCTCGGATCGAGTTTAACCATTCTTGGGGAGAATATTGATCTGGTGGCGAGCTGGAGAGGTAGTAACGGGACTCGGTGGTGGTGATGCCGCTCTTTTTTAGCGTGCGTTGGCTGCGCACCACGATCAGGGCGCGGGCAAAGGGGAAGTCGACGGCCAGGGGCTCGATGGGGAAGGCATGGAGCCTGCGGGTTTCGACTCGGGCATGACCGGATTGGTTGTCGGCAAAAAGGGGGTGTCGGGCAAGGCGTCCAAGGCTTGAGCCTCTTGAAGCAAACGAGGCTGATTTCCCTTGATCCCGAACAGGTAATCGCCCCCTTTTTCGACGATGAGACGGGCCTGGCGCCGCTGACAATGCAATGGGTCGGCGGTGATGATTTTGCCATCCAGGGCCG
>NZ_KB901875.1:1944636-2016753 GCF_000379365.1 Verrucomicrobium sp. 3C
ACTGCCCATCGAACCATTCGATTTCTTCGGGAGAACTGGCAATCGAAACTTCCAGTCCGCAATCCCTTGCCCCATCGGCTCTTAAATGGAAAAGCTGTTTCATCGAGCCTATGGCATCGAAAAAGTCGCCTCATGTCTAGCCTTTCTTTCCCTCCCTGGCGCAGAATCACTTGGCCGTTCATAAAAAAAGACCCTGTGTGCTACGACACCAATTAAACTTGATCCTTGCATTGGTGCGTTTTCTTCCGATAGTCTGGCAGCCTTCGGCCGAAGGAACCAGATGCGGCGCGCTGGAACAGCAGTTCTTCTCCTGAGCCTTGCCTGCTCTCCTGGACTATTCGCGGGGGTCCTCCAGACCTCGAAAGGGATGCGGATTTCGATCCTCGGCCAGTCTTCAGCGGAAGATCCGAAAAAGGAATCCGCCGAGAAGGCCGTGGCCCACGTTGGTGGGAAGGAAAAGACAAAACCCGCATCTGTGGCGAAGGCGAACACCCCGAAGGGGAAAGTAAAGGTTCGATCGGTCGCGGGCAGCCGATGGAAAAAAGGAGATCGGCGCCAAACCGGGGCGGACTCCGTGGCCTCTCACAAGTAATCCTTTGCCCATCCGGCTGACACCGGGCGCGAGGCGCCGGTGGCCTGGACCAGGTTTCGCTCCAAAGCGTCATCGCGATCCTGAGCGCAATTCGCGCTTGCCTTCTTTGCCGTCAACGCGGACATTTTGATAGTTAGAGGTGTCAGATGAAAAAGCCGATAGCAGTAGCGCTTGCCTTCGCGATCGGTCTGCCCGCGGCCTTTGCCTCGGTGCATGTGATGAACACCACGAAGGGAGTTCGCCTTACGATTCTACCCGTGATGGGGGCCACACCGGAAGAAGAGCCGGCTCCGAAGGGCAGGGTGCGGGTTGCGCCGGTAGCGGTCAACAAGGCTACGCCCGCAGCGCAAATCGCGCACGGCGCGAAGGACGTGAAGACGCGGCAAACCTCGACTCGACACAAGTCGACTAAGCCGAGCGCGCGGAATAAGGGCTGATCAGATCCCGAATCTCGGAGATGCGATTGGCGGGAAAGCCGCCTTTCTCTGCATGCTCCCGAACCGCCTGTTCGCTCGGAGCGAGGTAGATGCAGTAGATCTTGTCGTCGGTGACGTAGCTGTGCAACCACTGGATTTTCTGTCCCATCCCGTCGAGGATCGAGCAAGACTTGGCGGAAATGGCGGCGAGTTGCTGAGGAGATAGTTTTCCGGCTCCAGGAATTTCTCGTTCGATGACATAGCGTGGCATGATGTCGGATTCTCCTGATCGGGTTTTGCTTGCTGCCCGTTCAGACGGGCGACGTTGACCGTAACGTTACTGCGCTATAGCCTGGCAAGTCTTTTTTGAGGCGAACGACTGCTGGTCCAGGGTCTTTTGTTTTGGAGTTCATGCGGCGGCAAGGATGGCCAGACATTGTTTAGGACTGGAGCAGAATCGTTCGCGGAACTGCGGGAGGGATTGTTCGCCGAGGCGTTCGGAGAGGAGCGAAAGGAGGGCGTTACGGATGAGCGCCAAGTTGGCCAGCAGGTTGGCCTGACGGGAGCGGGAACCGTCTTCGCCCATCAGGACATCGCGTCGCCAATGATTGCGGATTTCGATCCCGCCCCAATGTTCTCGGATCAAGTTCAACCATTCTTGGGGAGAATATTGATCTGGTGGCGAGCTGGAGAGGTAGTAACGGGACTCGGTGGTGGTGATGCCGCTCTTTTTTAGCGTGCGTTGGCTGCGCACCACGATCAGGGCGCGGGCAAAGGGGAAGTCGATGGCGAGGGGCTCGGTGGAGAAAGCATGGAGTTGGCGGATTTCGACTCGGCCATGACCGATTTGGTTGTCGGTAAAAAGGGGGTGTCGGGCAAAGCATCCAAGGCTTGAGCCTCTTGGAACAAGCGACGCTGGTTTCCCTTGACCCCGAACAAGTAATCGCCCCCTTTTTCGACGATGAGACGGGCCTGCCGCCGCTGGCAGTGCAACGGGTCGGCCGTGATGATTTTGCCATCCAGGGCCGGCAGCTTTTCCAGCAGCGCCACCGCCGCGCTTTGTTCGCCACGGGGCGTGTCCTGCTTTTGGTCGTAGACCGCCACCGCTTGCGGGGCGCCGTCCTCCTGTTGGGCTAAGGTCAGGAGGCCAATGTGGTGACGAATCATTTTGCCGTCCAAGGCCAGCGCCTGCGGCAGCGTGCCGCCCTGTGCTTGCAGCCAGTCGGTGAGCCTGGAAGCGAAGGCTTCGGGATCCATGCGGGTGAGCACTTGGTAGAAGACACTGTAGCCGGGAACCTGATGAAAGCCTCCGGTGCCCTTCTTGAGCGGCAAGCCCAACCGACCGCGCTGGGGCTGGGTCAGACTGGTGGCAAAACGGGCGATCTCGGCGATCTCCCGCCTCCCGGCCAAAAGCGCCATCGCGATCAAGGTCAACACCGACCCGACCGGATAGTGGGCATTCTTCTTGCGCGGATCGGGCGCTTTCCAAAAGACCTCCAGCAATGAGTCGAGTTGCTGGGCGTTGACCGGCAGCGTGCCCGAGGGTCTCGCGCTCAAGCCGGCGCGGCACTCTTCGGGTAATTGGGCCGCCCGTAAGGTTTGCCGCGCTTGCGCCGAAAGAGGGCGCAGCCAGAGCCGCTTGGGCCGGTCGTTGGGCAGGTAAAAATCGGCCCGATGGCGGCTGTAGCCGGCGCTGTAGCCTGCCGCTTCCCAGTTGCTGGCCTTGTAGCAGGTTCCCGCGTATGCCTCCGGATCGGTGAAACTCTCGGCCAAAAGCGGAGTGTAGCCAAAGCGATCCCGTCACTGCCCCGGCAACGCCCGCAAGGCCGCTCCCAGAGCTTGCGACGCCAGATTGGGCGCCTGCCCTTTGGGGGTGAGCAGCAAAAAGCGCCGATTTTGTACGATCAACTTGAGCCGCTCCACCCGCTGTACGGCGCTCCACCCAATCCACTGATCCCGATCCTTCAGCGCGTAGCAGGCCGGCCCCCAAACCAGCAGCGCCACCGCTTGCCCATCTTGTTCAATGACCTGGCGCAAATAGTCGCCGACCGATCGCCCCGTTCCCAGATAGTGGCGTTCCTTCAACTGCCCATCGAACCATTCCGTCTCTTCTGGAGAACTGGCAATCGAAACATTTAGTCCGCAATCTCTTACCCCACTGGTTCCTGAATGGAAAAGCTGTCTCATCAAGCCTATTGCATCGAAAAAGTCGCTTGATGTCTAGCCATTCTTTCCCTCCCTGGCGCAGAATAACTTCCCCGTTCATAAAAAAAGACCCTGACTTCTGGCCTGCCTATCTCACCAGCGTTCTCCTCCGGCTTGGGAAATGGACCGGGCTGCTTCGTTGGGGCTTGGTTTTCCCTGCTCACAGCATGCCGTCATACAGCTCCGGGGGGAAAGCCCGCGGCGCGCCTTGGGCACGAATTTTGTGGGATAGGCAGGCTTGGAAACGGGGCTCCTCCTTCCTGTTCTTTCGGGCATCTCGGCCGGCCATGTCTTTTCAGAACGATCCCGACGAAAATCGGATCCTTTCTGGCACGCTGATTGCTTTCAATGGAGCCGCAGGAGGAGAGGGGCAGATGGGTTCGAATAGAGGAGGATGGCAATGGGGGGTACACACCTGCGAGGTGAACCAGGGGAGGAGAGATTCTCTTTGGGCGAGAGCCGGCCATCTCTTGGATCCGCTCCTAAACCTTCTACCATCCATGAGGTAAAGCCGGAGAACGCGGATGCGCTTCCCGGATTCCCAGATTGCACTTTGGAAAGCGTAGATACCATAAGCAAAGGAGATTCAGAATGGTTCTCAATCCATTGGAACGTTGGTTGCGCATGCTCGTCGTCTGTCTGGCCGCGGGCGCTTTTCTCCAATCCGAAGCAAAAGCAACGATGGTTACTGGAGGGTGCAACGCACTCGGTCTGCCGTCCTGGCAGGGAACGCTCTTTTTTGGAGCGGATGAACCCAGCGTGGACAAGCGGATTTCCGGGCTGGAAGCCTACATCCTGAACGGGGATCCTTCCGGAAGCAAGGTGAGTGGTGTCGCGGGGCCGGGCCACAACGCCTGGTTAATGACGTCCTCGGCGCTGGTGCTCTTCATGACCCTTCCTGGCCTTGCTCTCTTTTACGGCGGCCTTGTCCGATCGCGCAACGTCCTCTCGGTTCTCGCCCAGTGTCTTGGCATCGGCGGGCTCGTTACCATTCTTTGGTGGGCCGTCGGTTACAGCCTTGTGTTCGGCACTAGTTTTGGTCAAAGCCCGTTGGGCCCGTTTTTGGGTGGCACCGACTTCTTTTTCCTCAAGGGGGTGGACGCTGCTCCGAACAGCTCCTACGCATTTTGGGTTTCGCAAAGCGTCTACTGCATGTTCCAGCTCATGTTTGCCATCATCACTCCGGCTCTGATCCTGGGGGCGGTGGCGGAAAGGATGAATTACGGCGCGCTGCTGCTCTTCATCGGCCTTTGGATGCTCTGCGTCTACTTCCCGCTCGCCCACATGGTCTGGGGGGCTACGGGCCTGATGAACGGGGTCTTTAACGCAGCGGCTCGAATTCCGGCAATCGATTTCGCGGGTGGGACCGTGGTGCACATGTCCTCTGGCTGGTCGGGCCTGATCCTCTGCCTTTTGCTTGGGAAAAGGATCGGGTATGGCAAGGAGCCGATCCTGCCGCACAGCATGGTCCTTTGCATGGTCGGCGCAGCGATGCTCTGGGTGGGTTGGTATGGCTTCAATGCGGGAAGCGCTGGAGCGGCGGATGGAATCGCGGCCAATGCATTTGCCACGACGACGCTGGCCACCGCAGTGGCCTCGTTTGTCTGGGGAATGCTCGAATACGCTTTGAAAGGAAAGCCGAGCGTGCTGGGATACAGCACCGGGGCGGTCGCGGGTCTGGTCTGCATTACTCCGGCCTGCGGATTTGTGGACTCGACGGGCGCCGTCGTCATTGGGGTCCTGGCGGGGGCCGTGCCCTATTGGGCGTGCGTCAAGCTGAAGAAGGCATTGGGTTACGATGATGCCCTCGACGCCTTTGGCGTGCACGGGGTAGGGGGGACGCTGGGAGCCCTTCTGACGGGTGTACTCGCCACGGCGAAGGTCAATGGAAACCTGAGCAACGAGGCGGTGGCGGGAAAGAACGGGTTGGCCGCTCTGGTGAGCCATCACGCGCTTTATCGGGCTCAACTCGAGGCCATCGCCATTACGATTGTGTTAGCGGTTGGAATGACTCTGGTCTTGGCCTTGCTGGTTCGGCTCTTTATCAACCTACGAGTGCCGACCGAGGTCGAAACGCAGGGGCTCGATACGTTACAGCATGGCGAGGAAGGCTACGTGATGTAGCCTGGCTCACCAGAGGTAGGAGAGAAAAGGTCGCCGGGGGGGGGTTGAGCCGGCGGCCTTTTTTGCAGCGCCCGGTGCCGCGCGCGCGGACAGTGGAGCCTTGCAGACGCCGCGCCTCGGCTACGAAGTTTGTGAGACATTGCAAATTGCCAGAAGAAGGATTCTTGCGTTATACACGCGAATACGTGCTATATTTCCTCTGCTTCAAAAAAGCGGGGGAAATGGGTTGACGCGAACCGGACAAATTCGGCTCAATACCCCACAAGGGGTTGTGCTTTTTTTGATCATCCACACAATATCTGGAATCTCAGGAGATGGCCATGATTTCTCTGGAAGACACTCGACAGTTGGAACTCATCGGCATGGAGTCGCTTCCCGCCAAGCCGTTTATGGTTCAGAAGCGGAACGGGGCGGTGGTCGCGTTCGAACCGAAGCGGATCTCCTGGGCGGTGGAACGCGCCTTTCGGGCGGAACACGGGGTGCCTCGCGAGCAGGCGATTTCGGAAGGACTGGAAGCGGAGGTCGCGGAAATTACACGGGCCGTGGTGCGGCGTGCCGTCGGAGCGGCGGTGATCGGGGAGACTCTGGAAGTCGAGAGGATTCAAGACTGGGTGGAAACGGCTCTCATGGAAGCGGGCTACCACTCGGTGGCACGGCGCTACATTCTTTACCGGGCGGAGCGCCGGCGGGCCCGGACATTGCGGGCGGCAACCCGGTCCGGAACGACTTCCCTCACCTTCGTCCTGCGATGCGGGGAACGGGTTCCGTTAGATCCGGAAGGGCTGGGGAGGGAGCTCGAGGAGGCATGTCGCGGCCTTGAGGAGCGCTGCTCGTGGAGGAACTTGGCCGAAGAGACGCTGAGGAGCCTTTACGATGGAGTCACCGAGGAAGAGATCGACCAGGCGATGATCCTTGCGGCCCGTTCCCGAGTGGAGCGGGAGCCAGCCTATACCTATGTCGCGGCACGGATCCTGTTGGCCAAGCTCTATCGGGAAGTGTTGCCCGAGATCCGCGCGAGGGAAGAGCTCGAAACGGTGCATAGAAACTTTTTTCCGATCTCCATCCGGTATGGTGTCGACGTGGGCCGGCTTTCACCCGATCTATTGGGCTTCGATCTGGAAAAGCTCTCCGGCGCCCTCCGGTTCGAGAGAGACCGGGAGTTCACGTACATGGGTCTGCAGACCGTGTACGATCGGTATCTGCTCCATCACGAGGAGCGGAGGATCGAGACCCCCCAATACTTCTGGATGCGGGTGGCGATGGGGTTGGCCCTTGCGGAGAAGGAGAATCGCGAAGAGCGCGCCATCGAGTTCTACGAGCTGCTCTCCTCCTTTTTGTTCCTCTCTTCGACGCCGACGCTGTTCAATGCGGGGACAAGGCATCCTCAGCTTTCTTCCTGCTATTTGCTCACGGTGTCCGACGATCTCGACGGAATCTTCCAGGTCATCTCCGACAATGCTCGGCTTTCGAAGTGGGCCGGAGGGTTGGGGAACGATTGGACCAATGTCCGAGCCACCGGCTCCTTGATTCGGGGGACGAACGGGCGGAGCCAGGGAGTGATTCCCTTCCTAAAGGTTGCGAACGACACGGCGGTCGCCGTCAATCAGGGAGGGAAGAGGAAAGGAGCTCTTTGCGCCTACCTGGAGACCTGGCATCTCGATATTGAGGATTTCCTCGAGCTCCGAAGAAACACGGGAGACGACCGGCGACGGACTCCCGACATGAATACGGCCAACTGGATTCCCGACCTGTTTATGAAAAGGGTCATGGAAGGAGGGAATTGGACGCTTTTCAGTCCCAGCGACGTGCCGGATCTCCACGATCTTTGCGGCAGAGCGTTCGAGCGACGCTACTGCGAATATGAGGAGAAGGCGGATCGGGGGGAGATCCGGAATTTCCGGCGCGTGGTGGCATCAACGCTCTGGAGGAAGATGCTGACGATGCTTTTCGAGACCGGCCATCCGTGGATCACGTTCAAGGATCCGTCCAATATCCGCTCCCCCCAAGATCACGTCGGCGTGATTCACAACTCCAATCTCTGCACCGAGATCACGCTAAATACGTCTTCGGACGAGACCGCGGTCTGCAACCTGGGCTCGATCAATCTTGCCGCTCACGTGAAGGATGGAGAAATTGACGAGGAGCAATTGGCGAAGACGATCCGGGTAGCGGTCCGGATGCTCGACAACGTAATCGATATCAATTTCTACCCGACTCCGGCGGCAAGAAACGCCAACCTGCGCCATCGTCCGGTAGGTCTCGGGCTGATGGGCTTCCAAGATGCTCTCTATCGTTTGAAGATCTCCTACGGGAGTCCGGAGGCAGTCGAATTTGCGGATTGGACGATGGAAATCATCGCCTACCACGCCATTCTTGCCTCGGCCGACCTGGCAAAAGAGCGAGGCGCCTATCCGACCTTCCCCGGTTCGAAATGGGCGCGAGGTCTCTTGCCGATCGACACGCTCTCCTTGCTGGAAGAGGAGCGCGGTGGGAATCTCGATGTGGACCGAACGATCCGGAAAGACTGGGAGGAGGTTCGAAAGGCGATTCGGAAGCACGGCCTACGGAATAGCAACCTGCTCGCCATTGCCCCCACCGCCACGATCTCGAACATCAGCGGAGTCTCCGCATCGATCGAACCAACCTACAAGAACCTGTTCGTAAAATCGAATCTGTCGGGCGACTTTACGACGATCAACAGCTATCTGGTAGAGGATTTGAGGCAAGCCGGCTTGTGGGACCAGGAGATGGTGGATGATCTCAAGTTCTACGACGGTTCGGTTCTTTCCATTGAACGGATTCCTCTGGAGATCAGGGCGCGATACCTCAGCGCTTTCGAGCTCGATCCGAAGTGGTTGATCGAGTCTGCGAGCCGCAGGCAGAAATGGATCGACATGGCGCAATCACTCAATCTCTATATCGCGGAGCCAAATGGGAAGAAGCTCTCCGATATGTATTTCCTGGCTTGGCGGAAGGGGCTCAAAACGACCTACTACCTGCGAGCCGTGGCAGCGACTTCCGTGGAAAAATCGACCTTGGATATCAATGCGAGGGGCCTGCAGCCGCGCTGGATGAAAAGCGTCAGTCCCTCCTCCCGTGTTCGCGTCGATCGGCCGGAGGAGCGGAATGGACAGGCCTGCTCTCTGGACAACCCGGAATGCGAGAGCTGCCAATGATCGACGAGCAAAATCGGCGCGGGTCGCAGCTTTTCCTCCGGAGTTGTATGGCGACATCCTGCGAGGAGGGCCAAAAACCCAAGTCCCAACGAAGCAGCCGGGTCCATTTCGCAAGGCGCAGGCGAACGCTTGGGAGACTTCCAGGCTAAATAAGCAGGAAAAAGGAGAGCAAAGGAGGGACCATGTCCTGTTGTAACAGTTCGGAGACCGGATTCCAACGTAACGACCTCACCAAGCGGATCAACGCGGAAGATAAGCGGCTGATCAACTGCCGGACCGTGGACGTGAATCAGCTCATGCCCTTGAAATATAAGTGGGCATGGGAGCATTACCTCAACGGGTGCGCGAATAACTGGCTTCCTTCCGAAGTTCCGATGCAAAGAGATATCGAGCTTTGGAAATCCGACACATTGAGCCCGGGAGAGCGGCGCGTCATCCTGAGGAATCTCGGGTTCTTCGCCACCGGGGAGAGCCTGGTTGGCAACAATATCGTGCTTGCCATCTTCAAGCACATCACGAATCCCGAGGCTCGACAATACCTCTTGCGCCAGGCTTTCGAGGAAGCGGTGCACACGCATGCCTTTTTGTACATCGTTGAGAGCCTGGCTCTCGATGAGCGCGAGGTATTCAACATGTATCATGAGGTCAACTCGATCCGGAACAAGGATGCCTTTGAGATGACCTTGACTGCGGATATTCTTCGCGAAGAATTCACGACGGAGACAGAGGCCGGGATTCAACACTTTCTCAAGAACCTGGTTGGCTTTTACGTCATTATGGAGGGAATCTTCTTCTACAGCGGTTTCGTCATGATCCTCTCTTTCCACCGCCAGAATCGCATGACCGGAATTGGCGAGCAGTTTCAGTACATTCTTCGGGACGAGACGATCCATTTGAACTTTGGAATCGACTTGATCAACGGCATCAAGGAGGAGAATCCGGGCGTCTGGACACCGGCGTTTCAAGAGGAGATCAGCGAAATGATCGCGCAGGCGGTGGAGCTGGAATCTCTCTATGCGCAGGACTGCCTGCCGAGCGGAATTCTCGGATTGAACGCGAAGCTTTTCCGAGACTACGTTCAGTACGTCGGCGATCGGAGACTGGAGCGGATCGGCTTGAAAGCGCGGTACGGATCGCGCAATCCTTTCCCTTGGATGAGCGAAACCATGGATCTTCTGAAGGAGAAGAACTTCTTCGAGACGCGCGTGACCGAATACCAGCACGGGGCGCTGCTTCAGTGGTAGGATAATGCACCGCTTTCGCTACCAAGGGGATAGCCTTTTTGTCGAAGAGGTCAATGCCGCCAGCTTGGCCGAGCAATATGGGACTCCGCTGTATGTATACTCGGCCGGCACTGTCGTTGATCACTACGAACGGCTGCTTCTCTCCCTCCGGGAGTTGAATCCCCTTGTCTGCTATGCGGTAAAAGCGAATTCCAACCTGGCGCTGCTTCGCCTGCTCGCTTCTCGCGGTTGCGGCTTCGACCTAGTGAGCGGCGGGGAGCTCTATCGAATCCTCCGTGCTGGTGGCGATCCTGCCCGATCGACCTTCGCGGGTGTTGGCAAGACGGCTCGGGAGATGGAGGAAGCCTTGGAAGCCGGCATTTACAGCTTCGTGGTAGAAGGTCGGGAGGAGTTGGAGGCCATCGACCGCGTAGCCGCGCGCTTGGGAAAACGGGCTCCCGTAGCTCTCCGGGTAAATCCCGACGTCGGCGCGAAGACTCATGCCAAGGTGAAGACGGGGGTGGCGGAGAGTAAGTTCGGCATCTCGGCGGAGGAGATCGAAGCGCTATATCGAGAGCTCCCGCGCTTTTGCCATGTGTCGTTGCGTGGCATCCAGATCCATATTGGTTCGCAGATTCGCGACGTGGAGCCCTTTGAAGAAGCGGTCCGTCGGGTGATTCCCTTGGTGGAGATCGCTCGGGATCGGTTTGGTGCGGAGTTCTTCGACATTGGAGGAGGGCTGGGGATTGCCTATGAGGAGGCCTTGCAGAGCGGTGACCCCGGCTGGTGGGAGAACAAGGCGCAATGGGCGACGCCGGCGCACTATGCGGAGCGTCTCCTTCCCTTGCTTGGGCCGCTGGGCCTTCGCATTGTCGTGGAGCCCGGACGGCTGCTCGTAGGAAACGCGGGAATTCTCCTCACTAGGGTTCTCTTTCGGAAGGATCGGCCGCAAAAGAAGTTTGTGATCGTCGATGCGGGGATGAATGACCTCATCCGGCCAGCTCTTTATGGATCCTTTCATCAGATCGTGCCTGTTACCCGCCGAGGAGGGGAATTGTTCGAAGCGGATGTGGTCGGCCCGGTCTGCGAGTCGGGCGACTGCTTCGCCGCCTCACGGCGGATGGCTCCGGCAGAACCGGGGGATTTGCTGGCGATTTTCAGCGCTGGGGCGTATGGCTTCTCGATGGCCTCTCAATATAACTCACGACCGAGACCGGCCGAGGTTCTGGTCGAAGGGGCGAATCACCGCCTCATCCGTCGCCGCGAGAGCTATGAGGATCTGGTGCGGGGGGAAGCGATCGACGAAGGAGCGGCGGCACCCGAGTTCTCGGGAAGAGCCGACGGAGCGAACAAGGGTTTAACGCTGGACCGAGTGAATCGGAAGGAGAAGCCATGAGTTGGCGGATCGATGGCCGAAAGGCCGCTATTGTTGTCGTCGATGTTCAAGAACGGCTGGTTGCGGCCGTGTCGGGTGCCGGGGAGATTCTTCCGAGGATCGATCGCCTTCTGGAAATCGGAAAACTCTTTTCGATTCGGGTTCATTTGACGGAGTTGGTTCCGCAAAAACTCGGCTCCATTCCCTCGTCGCTTCTCCGTGGCGCGGGGGAGGAGGCGGGGAGGTATGCCCGGAATATGCTTTCGACTCGATCCGTATTGCCCAAGGATCTGCCGCAGTATCTTCTCATCGCGGGAATGGAGACCCATGCAGCCGTCCGGCAGACGGTCTATGATCTCCGGGAGAGAGGGCATGCGGTTTATCTGTTGGCAGACGCGGTTGGCTCCCGCAACGCCGTCGACCATGAAGTTGCTTTAGAGGAGATGCGGCAGGACCGCATCGTGGTCACGACCATGGAAGCGGCGGCCTGCGAACTTGGGGCGGAAGCCGTTGAGCCGATCCTGGGAAAGCTGCTTTCCCATCTATCTTAGCCTGAGATAGGCAGGCTATAGGGCTTGCGCAATCTCCGCGGGCTTGCTAGCCGCACTCGCTCTCAGCGCTTTGTTTGGTGGATCGATCGAAATCACGTGAAGGATCGGACTGAGAAGAATCCGATCCTTCGGTTCACGGATGCGCGCCTTCCGCAGAATCACCTGGACCGCAGCCGGGACCATCTCGATCGGGAGGACCAGCTCGATCTTCGTTTGAGGCAGGAAATCCGGGAGGTACTCATTGCCGAGATAGTGTTCTACCCCCTCCGGGGCTTTTTCCAACCTTTTTACCCGGCTTACCAGGGCGCTCCGTATGCTGTAGTCGGTCAGCGCCTCGCGAAGGTCGCCAAGGCAACATCGCGGGATGATTGCTTCGACCTTTTGGAAAGGCTCTAGGGAAAGGACTGAGCCGGGCGCTTGATGCTGCATGCCTCTTTGAGGCAAGCAGCTTGTGTGCCATCGCGGCCAATCGAAGAAGAGCCGGCTCCTCAACTTGCGGAACCACCAGTCTTGCGGCAGAATATCGATATTGGAGTTTTGCCCGATGATTACCTATCTTTACGAGACGATTCCTACCGAAAAGGGCGAAGAGCCTAAGGTCTACGAGATCCAGCAGCCGATGGGGGCACCGGCTCTCACCCATCATCCCGAAAATGGAGAGCCGCTGCGCCGCATCATCTCTGGAGGCATCGGGATTCAGACGACGCGAAAGGGTGCTCCCGATCCGTCATCCGCCTCCTGCGGGTGCGGACATGGCGGCTGCGGCTGCCACTGATGAGGAGCGTCGGCCTGCTTTTCAGGAGGCTGGCTCATCCGCAAACTCGATGGAAGCGGAGAGGCTCACGCTGCTGGAGAGCGATGCGGTGATCAGACAGCGCTCCTCCGCTTTGTGCATGAGTTGCTCAGCCTTTCTGGAGTCAGCTCCTTTTGGCAGCTTCAGTGCAGGACGTAAAAAGAAGCGTGTAAAGCGGCGTTTCCCATCGGCCATTTCGAGCGTCGCTTCGGTCGGGCAGACGATCTCGATCCACGGCAGATGAGAGAGTTCGGCAAGGGTGTCAAAGGTGAGGATGAAGCAACTCGCCACCGAGGCCACCAGCAGATCCTCGGGAGACCAGACGTTGCCGGGTCCGCCGAACTGAGCCGGAGCCGTCACGGCCAAGGAGGGAAGATTCGCAGCCTCGACCGATAGATTGCCGGTGGGGCCTCCGCGTGCGAGCACGTCGTAGCGATGCGGCAGAGGATGCATGACAAATCAGTAGCTCTTTGTGGAGATTATGACAAGGTGGATCCCTTTTTCTGGCCGATCCTCCGTAGCGTCGGGAGAGCCGGCGTTCCGCAACTTTCAAAGCCGACGAAAACGGGTTCCGGCTTGAGCCGAACGGCAAAGAGCAAATCGACGGCATCCTCGATTTCGCCCATGAAGGCGAGGACTTCCGCCGCCGTTGCCCCCCCTCGGTTGACGATCGCCAGCGCATGCCGCCGTGAGATGCCCACAGATGCTCGTTGAAAGCCCTTCGGAAATCCTGCGTTTTCCACGAGCCAGGCTGCTGGAACTTTGTACTTCCCATCGCTCGTCGGGTAAGAGGGAGGAATCAGCCCCCGCTTTTCCGCACGACGGCACAACTCGGCGAAAGCAGCGGACTCAAGAATGGGGTTCTTGAAAAAGGAGCCGACGCTTCGCGAGTCTTCCTCGTCCGCGGCAATCACCATGGCTTTCGAGCGGCGAATGCATAAAACCGCCTGGCGAATCTCCTGGAGCGAAGGCGGGGCGTCGTTCTTGGAAAAAAAAGCGAGGAGATCGGGATAGCGGAGATCAGGCTTCCCATCCTTGGGAAGGGAATAGCAGACGGCAAGAACAAGATAGCGCCCTTTTTCCTCCGCGTTGAAAATACTCCTGCGATAGCCGAAGGAACACGCTGCGGCAGGCATCTCGACGACATGGCCCGCGCGTCGATCCAGGACGCGGACCGTTCGGATCGCGGCCGCCACTTCCGCTCCGTAGGCTCCCACGTTTTGAATCGGGGTGCCCCCGACCGTCCCGGGGATTCCGCTCAAGAGGACCAGGCCGGCGAGGTCCTCGGCGACCGTTTGAGAGACGAAGGGGTCCCACGGGTTGCCGGCCCCAACCCAAAAGAGGCGGTTTCCGTTCTCCCGTCCCGCTTCCACCCCGCCGATCGCCACCTTGAGGACGAGGCCGGGAAATCCCCGATCCGCGACCACGACATTGCTTCCCCCTCCAAGGACGAAGAGAGGGAGGTCGTGCTCCGAGGCCCAGGAAAGCGCCTCGCCCGCTTCCGCTTCCGTTCGAACCTCCGCAAAGTAATGGGCCTTCCCTCCCACCCCGAGCGTGGTCAACGGAGCGAGGGGGACATTTTTCTGAATCTGCATCGGATATGAGCAGCTTAGCGGAAAAGAGAGCGGGCGGCACCCGGATTCTGGCGGAAACCGGATGCACCTGGCGTGCCTGTCTCGCAAAGTTCGTTGCCGAAGCCCAGCGAATGGGCTTGGATGCAAGGCGGGGCGCAGGTTTTCCCCCGGAGTTGTGTGACGACAACCTGCGAGGAGGGCCAAAAGCCCAAGTCCCAACGAAGTAGACAGGCCCATTTCGCAAGCCGCAGGAGAACGCTTGTGAGATACATGCAGGCCAGAAAGGGCGAGAGCGGGGATGGGCTGAAGTAGCCCCCTTGCGGAAAAGGTTTGCTTGTTGCCGGAGCCATTGGTTTTCATGAGGGCTGTCGGCCCTGGGCTGCGCGGATCTTCCCTGTGCCTCGTGAGATCATACTGGCGTGAAGTTTCTTCGGCATTTCGGAAGCGAGTGCAGGGCACTCTTTGAAGCTACCGGCGGCATCTATTTTTTGTTTGTGGACGTCGCCGGTAGCATCTTCCGCTACCGATTCCGTTGGGGACTTTTTTTAGAGCAGATTATTCGCATCGGGATCCGCTCGCAGGCGATCGTTCTCATCACCGGAGCCTTTACCGGAGCGGTCTTCGCGGCCCAAACCCAGTTCCGATTCGGAAAGTTGGGAATGTCCTCGGCCACAGGCCCGGTTGTTTCGATCTCGATGCTTCGGGAGCTTGGACCGGTGCTCTGCGCTCTCATGCTTTCCGGCCGGGTGGGATCGGCGATGGCGGCTGAGTTGTCGACGATGCGGGTCACCGAGCAGATCGATGCGCTACGCGCCCTCGCGGTCTACCCAATCGAGTATTTGATCGTGCCGCGGTTCCTGGGCATGTTGGTCTCCATGCCTTTCCTGGTTGCCCTGACGAGCGGAATGGGCATCTTCCTGGGCTGGGCCGTTTCCGTCCTGTTGCTCGGAGTGGAGCCGGCCTTTTATTGGGAGAACACGGTCAAATTTACAGGGGCGAAAGACATCTGGATGGGGGAAATCAAGGCGCTATTTTTTGCCGTGATCATCGTTTTGATCAGTTGCCAGCGAGGGATTCACTGTCGGCTGAGCGCGGAGGGAGTCGGGATTGCGGCTACCGAAGCGATGGTCTTCTCTTCGATCACCGTGTTGATTTCCAACTTCTTTTTTAGTTTTCTCATGAACTTCGTCTTTTCGTGATGATGCTCCGACTGGTGGAAGTGACCAAAATTCTAGGGACGCAGCAGGTGTTGAAAGGGGTAAACCTCGAAGTCGCGCCAGGGGAACGTCTTTTCATCGTCGGGCGTAGCGGTGCCGGCAAGAGTGTCTTGCTCCGCTTGATTCTCGGTTTGATCAAGCCGGATTCGGGAGAAATCTGGTATGGTGAGACGAACCTCGTTCCCTTGAGGGAGCGCGACCTCGCGCCGCTGCGACGCGAGATGGGGATGGTCTTCCAGAATGGAGCCCTTTTTGACTTCATGAACGTCGAGGACAATGTGTCTTTCGTGCTGCGAGAAAGGCGAAGGCCGGAAAGCGAGGTCGGTCAGCAAGTCTCGAGAATTCTGGAGCGACTCTTCCTCAAAGGACACGAGAAGAAGATGCCTGCGGAGTTGAGCGGAGGGATGCGCAAAAGGGTGGCGCTGGCCCGGGCGATCATCTCTCGGCCGAAGCTCATCCTTTACGATGAGCCGACTGCCGGACTCGACCCGATTGGAACCACAGAGATCACGGACCTGATCCGATGCCTGAACGAGGAGTTTGGGGCGACGACCATCGTGGTGACGCACGATATGCGCAGCGTGGAGCAGATTGCGCAACAGGTCGCTTTCCTTCACGCGGGGCGGATCCACAAAGTAGGCTCGCCGGAACAGTTCCTCTCGTCCGAAGAGCCCGTGGTGAAGGCTTTTGTTCATGGGTGGGTCGAGGAACCGGCCGTTGGGGCTTGTTGAGCTATGGCGACGAAACACGCGGAGTTCCAAGTTGGTGTTTTTCTTCTCACTGGCTTGGCCGTGATCGGGGCCCTCGTGGTTCTGCTTGGACGGTATGGTGAAAAATTTCGGCCAACTTATGAGATCAGCGTGGAGTTTCCGAATGCTTATGGGCTTGTGAGGGGTGCGCCGGTTCAATTTGCCGGCGCTCCCGTAGGCCGGGTGGCTGGAAGCCCATATCCAATTCGGGAGGGGAGGGCAGTGGAAACGCCGCTTAAACTATACGCGGATGCGAAGATCCGGAAAGACGCTCTCTTTCAGATCGTCGACGTGGGCATGCTCGGCGACAAGGTGATCGAGATCACGCCAAAGGGTACCACGGCCCCCTTCCTCAAAGAGGGCGATCATGTCCGCGGAACGCGTCAGCAGACGATCATTGACCTGGCCGGAGAGTTCCGGCCCGTGGCGGAGTCGGCGGGTAAGGCCGCCGACGAGGTCGGAACCTTGATCGGACGGGTGAATGAGGAGGTTCTTACGGCGGACGTCGCAGCCGAGATCCGGGCGACGATCAAGGATCTCCACAGCGTGCTTGCGCGAACGGATCGCATCCTCGAAGAAGCGCAATACGGCCGGGGACCGATTTCACGCCTGTTGAACGATCCAGCACTGGCAAGCGATCTTCGGGACTTTATCTATAACCTTCGGAGAAAAGGGGTTCTTTTTTACTCGGATGTGGCGACTCGGCAGGAGCAGGAGGGAAAGCCGGTGTCGGCTCCGCAGGTGCGGCGGGTGAGCGACGAACGACCCGTGGAGAAGACGGCTATTCCCCGAAAGCGTCCTTAAGCAGATGCCGGAAGCTGACTCAAGTGGGAGGGAGACGAGAATGCTCGGTGCCGTTCTCGTCGCGGCGGGACAGAGTCGAAGAATGGGCTTCGATAAGATCTTTCGTCCTTTGACGACGCGAAGCGCGCTAGAGCTCTGCCTGGAGAGGATTTCCGCGTTCCCGCGCATCTCCGAGATCGTGGTCGTGGTGGCTCGCGAGAGGCGGGAGGAGGCTGCCCGACTCATTTCGCTACTTGCGCTTCCCATGTCGGTGGAGGTCGTCGAAGGCGGAGCAGAACGGCAGGACTCGGTGGAAGCCGGTCTGCGAGCCTTGAGCCCGAGATCGGAGTTCGCGCTTGTTCATGATGCCGCCCGGCCCTTCGTGACAGCAGAACTGATGGAAGCCATCTTCCAGGTTGCTCAGCGGGAGGGGGCGGCGGCTTGCGGGAATCCGAGTTCAGACACCGTGAAGGAAGCCGATGAGCAGGGAAAGGTGGTGGCGACGCTCGACCGCCGGAGGGTCTGGAATGTGCAGACTCCCCAAATTTTCCGCCGGGAGCTTCTGAGGGAAGCCTACCGGCAATTGCGAGAAAGAGGAGAGAGCGCCACGGATGACGCCGCCGCCGTGGAAGCAATCGGACACGCGGTCCATCTGGTTTCCTACACCGGTTTCAACGGGAAGATGACCCGCCCCGATGATTGGGAATTGGCTCGCCAGCTATTGCTGGGCAAGCGTGCACTCTAGCCGCCATATCTCATAAAGTTCGTACCCGAAGCGAACGAAACCCTATTTGATCTCCCGATGGAGAGTGTGCCGGCGCAGGTGGGGGTTATACTTCCGAAGCTCGATGCGGCTTAGCTGGAGCTTTTTGTTCCTGGTGCCGAAGTAACGCGAGGCAGGCTTTTTCTCTGCCTTCGCCTCCGTGCACTCTAAAATAACTTGTTCCCTGGGCATAGTCGAAAAAAGTAAAGAGCGGAGCCGACGCGTGTCAATGCGCTTCCGCAGAATCATGAGAAAGCGGACCAGCAGGCCTGAAGGAAAAGAAGTGGCGGGAAGCAGGGGCCCCGCTGTGCCTGCGTGGGAGGTCGCGATGCGAAGGCAGGCCAGGCTGGAGAAGAGCCTGACTTTGCCCAAGGAGGTCCATGAGATTCGCGTGCTCGCCAAAAAGCTTCGCGCCTATCTCCAGCTCTTCCGCGGAACGTTCCCGGAGCGGTGCGTTTCTCTAGAGGAGAAGCGCATCAAGCAGATCGCCAGGAATCTCAGCCGGGCCCGGGACGAGGATATTTGCCGTCAGGTCCTACGATGGCTGGCGGCAAAGGAAAACAAGGAGAGTCGGCGGAAATGGTTGCAAGCGACGCTTGTTCCATTCCCGGAACCGGCGGCAACGGACTTGGACAAGCGAATGCTGGCCCAGGCGAGAAAGGGCATCGAGGCCAGGCGGCTGCGGCTTCTCGCGCTGATCGGCAAGCACTCGGCGAAGGAAGGAAAGTTGGAGGAGTTGCTGCAAAAGGAGTACGGGAAAAGTCGACGAGCAATGGGAGAAGCGGTTCACGAAGGCAGCCCCGAAGCCTTTCACCAGTGGCGGAAGCGGGTAAAGCGGCTCGGTTACCAGATTGAGGTTTTTTGCACCCCCTCCCGGAAGGGGCTCGCTCGTTTGGAAAGGAAGTTCCTCCGGCTCGGAAGGCTTCTGGGAAAGTTGCAGGATCTGCACGTTCTGAAAGGTTGGATCGAAAGCCAGGCGAACTCACCGGCGCGAAAACTCGTTCCGCTCCTGGACGGCTGGATGGCCCGGTACCGAAAGGAAGCGGAACGGGAGGGAAGACGCTGTTTTCGGATGAGCAAGGGGAAGTTTCTCTCCCTTCTCGAGTAGCGTGTCCAATTTCGTACGGGAAGCCTTCCGTACGCTCCCCTACTGGTCTTCCTGGGATACCGGCCTCGCGCGCGGGTAGCGATTCTCCCGTTGGATCGATTGCGCCTCTCCGTAGAGAAGATAGGGCCTCCGGGCTTGGGCAAAGGACCGTTCAGAGCCTCGCCATTCCGAGGCGATTTCTCCTACACTCTGACGGCGGGTCAATAGGGTCAAGATGGAAGCATTCCCGTAGAGCTTGCAGAGCATCTCCTTGCCGTTTGCCGAAGCCGTTCGCAAAAGCGAGGGGTGCGAGGCTTGGTTCGCTCGGGAGGCCAGGTAGATACCCAAGGCGGTAAGATTGGCGCTGGTCCTCGGGCTGATTTCCAAGCGTACCGCTGCCCCGCCGTGTTCTCCTGCTACCGGGAGCGCCTGAACTCCGGCGTAGCCGATCCGGTTGATTTCCTGGGCGAGCGAAAAAGCATCCAGGCCTCGGCCGGCTACATATTGGAATGGTGCCGTGGTCCAGCCGACTCCCGAATCGGCGCCGAGATCTCCCAGGAACCCTGTCACCACATAGTAGAGCGGTGAGGTGGCCCAGGGGATGTTGGGAGAGGTCCGTATCCAGGGTAGATTGGTGTCTCCCCAGACCATGTCGCGTCGCCATCCCTCCATGGCGATGACCTGGAGCGAACAGGGGTGGGCAACCCAGCCCATCCGGTTGGCCATCCGGGCGATCTCTCCGGCGGTCATGCCATGGACGTAGGGCACCGGGATCCGCCCCACGAACGACTCCCAGGGAGGATGCACGAGAGGTCCCTCGATCCGGCGGCCTCCCAGGGGATTGGGCCGGTCGAGCACGAAAAAGGGGATGCCGAGTTCGCCGGCCGCATCCATGGCTTCGATCATGGTGCTGATGTATGTATAGCTGCGGCAACCAATATCTTGGAGCTCGAAGACCAAGGCGTCGAGGCCCGCCAGCATGGCAGGGGTCGGACGGCGCGTATCCCCGTAAAGGGGATAGACGGGGAGTCCAGTCAGCGAATCGCGGCGGAAGGAGACGTGCCGTCCGGCGCGAATGTCCCCAGAGATGCCATGCTCCGGGGCAAAGAGAGCGACGAGTCGGACTCCGGGGGCGCGCTTGAGGACCAAGCGGGTGGGGCGCCCTGCCGAATCCACGCTGGCCTGATTGGTGACCAGGCCGACCCGCTTCCCGGTCAAAGGGGCAAATCGCGTGCGTTCCAGAACGTCGATCCCCAGTAAAATAGAGATCGCTTCCGCTCGCAGGAGAAGGGACCAGGAGAGGAGAAGCACCAGGAACTGACCCGTCCTCTTGACAGGGATAAACGGGAGGCGATAGTGTTTGCGCGCTTTCGGACGCAGGAAGCGGGAAGAAGGGCTACTCCACGGAAGTCGCGTCATCGAGGGACATGTCCTTTGGTTTGGTGCTCCGTAGACGAATAAGCGAACCGAGGACGAAAAGATTTACTTTCTTGCCCAGGCTGGGCAACCGCCAACATGCTACGGCGCAAGGCCGACGTGAGCCAGCACAATTTTAGCCGATCCTGCGCCCGAACTTGCGGGCGCGCGTTTGTTTTAAATGGGAATCGGCTCACTGGCGGAAAACGGATTCGAGAGGCTCGGCTTGTTCCCTGATCGCGAGCCCAGAAGATCCAGTCCCACTCCTGCCATGATGCCTCCCAACCCGGATAAGCCTCTCGCACCGATCGCCGACCCGCTTCGCGAAAAGCTTTCCGCCAAGGTTGCCTACTTCTCCATGGAAATCGCGGTGGACGAGGAGATTCCTACCTACAGCGGTGGGCTGGGCGTCTTGGCGGCCGATACGCTCCGTGCTGCCGCCGGGTCGCTGCTCCCGATGGTCGGCGTAACCCTGCTTTATCGGCGGGGCTATTTCTTTCAACGCTTCGACGCCCAAGGATGGCAGCGGGAAGAAGCGGTCGCCTGGTCTCCGGAAAATGTCTTGTGCGAGCTTCCCGATCGGGTTTCCGTAGTTCTCGAAGATCGGACCGTGCAGCTGCGTGCGTGGCTTTTTTGGATTCGCGATGCGGGCGAGGGAAGGGTTCCGATCCTTTTTCTCGACACCGCTCTCCCGGAGAATTCCGAGTGGGACCGCGCCCTTTCCTATTTTCTCTACGGAGGGGATAGTCGCTATCGACTCTGCCAGGAGGTGATCTTGGGCATCGGCGGGGTTCGGATGCTGCGCAAGCTTGGTTTTGAGCGGCTCGAGCTCTTTCATATGAATGAAGGGCATTCGAGCTTGCTCACTCTGGCGCTCCTCGAGGAGGAGGCCAAGCGTGCCGGCCGAACCGAGCCTACAGGAGAAGATATCGAAGCGGTGCGGAGCAAGTGCGCGTTCACGACCCACACGCCGGTCGCGGCAGGGCACGACCGCTTCCCGCTGGATATGGTGAGGAAGGTCATCCGATTGCCCGCGATTGCCGACAGCGAATACAAAGGCCGATTTTGTTGCGATGGGGAAATCAACCTGACCCATCTCGCCTTTGAGTTTAGCCATTACATCAACGGCGTCGCCAAGCGGCACTCGGAAGTCTCTCGGGTGTTGTTTTATCCCGCGACGATCGATTCGATCACTAACGGCATCCACGTGCCCTATTGGGCGAGCCGGCCGATGCAGGATCTCTTCGACCGCCAGATCCCTGGTTGGCGTGCCGACGCTTTCAGCCTTCGCTATGCGATTGCGGCTCCTCTCGAGGAGGTTCAGCGTGCACATGGGCAGAGTAAGGAGTGCCTCCTTCAGTACGTAAATCGAGAGACGAACGCGGGGATGAACCCCGATGCCCTGACCATCGGATTCGCTCGACGAGCAACCGCATACAAGAGGCCGGAATTAATCCTGACCGACATCGAGCGGCTCAAGCGAATTTCTGGCAGGAAAGGGCCGGTTCAACTCATTTTCGCAGGCAAGGCCCATCCGCAAGACGAAGAAGGGAAGCGGGCGATTCAACGCATCATCCAGTCTCAGATCCGCCTTCTGCCGGAAGTCCGGATGGTCTATCTCGCGGAATACGACCTAGCCCTGGCGCGGCTCGTGGTCGCGGGGGTGGATCTCTGGCTCAATACGCCGCAGCCTCCACTGGAGGCTTCTGGAACAAGCGGTATGAAGGCCGCCATTAACGGGGTCCCCAATTTTTCAGTCCTCGACGGCTGGTGGATCGAAGGGTGTATCGAGGGAGTAACCGGATGGTCGATCGGACCGGATCATTATCGGCGGAAAGAAGGTTCCGACGTTCAGAGAGATGCCCGCGATCTCTATGACAAGCTCGAGGATGTCATTGTTCCCTTGTTCTACGGAGACTCCGAGGGATACGCGCGCGTCATGCGTCAAGCGATCGCGCTCAACGGCTCCTTCTTCAATGCGCAGCGGATGTTGCAGCAGTATGTCCTGAAAGCTTACTTTGCTTAGGAAAGGATGATCGCAGACGCATAGGGCAGTCGCTTCTCCCCCATTGAGCTTTTCTTGGCGGACTGCCAAGAACGGGGTTCTAGCCTGCCTATCTCCCAAGCGTTCTCCTGCGGCTTGCGAAATGGAACCGGCTGCTTCGTTGGGACTTGGGTTTTTGGCCCTCCTCGCCGTATGTTGTCATACATCTCCGGGGGAAACCTGCGCTCCGCGTTGCATCCAGGCCCATCGGCTCGCGCCTCGGGTACGAACTTTGTGAGAAATGGCGGTTAAAGCATGAGCTCGAGCATGGGAGATCCGGCGGAGGGTCTTGCCGACCAGGAAACGCCGACGCGGCAGGAAACGGATAGCATGGGACCGATCTCGGTCCCGGCCGATCGCTATTACGGGGCGCAGACCGCGCGCTCGTTGATTCATTTTTCGATCGGTTCGGAACGGATGCCGATCGAAGTGATTCGCGCTCTCGCTCTGCTGAAGAAAGCAGCGGCGCTGGTCAACCGGGAACGGAGAGTTCTTCCCGATGACAAAGCCAGATGGATCGTGGCAGCCGCCGATGAGGTCCTGGCGGGAAGGTTCGATGACGAGTTTCCTCTGCGGGTCTGGCAGACCGGAAGCGGCACGCAATCCAACATGAATTGCAACGAGGTCATCGCGGGACGAGCCAACGAACTGGCAGGAGGGCGGCGTGGAGGGAAAAACCCAATCCATCCCAACGACGATGTCAATCGATCGCAGTCTTCGAACGACGTCTTCCCTTCGGCCATGCATTTAGCCGTGGCGCTAGCGCTTCACCATGGGCTCTGTCCGGAATTGGATAAGATGGTCGATTGTCTGCAGAGGCGCAGCCGGGAGTTCGCGGGCATCGTCAAGATCGGCCGAACGCATCTGATGGATGCCGTGCCCTTGACGCTTGGACAAGAATTCGGGGGATATGTGGGGCAGATCGAACTGACGTTAGCAGACCTTCGTGGCCGGATGGCTTCTCTCCATGGCCTGGCGATCGGCGGGACGGCCGTGGGCACCGGGCTCAATGCGCCCGCTGGCTTCGGCGAAGGGGTCTCGGCAAAACTCGCGGAGTGGACGGGATTGCCCTTCTTTTCGGCTCCCAACAAGTTTGCCGCGCTGGCTTCCCATGAGCCGCTTCTCGCCGTCAGTTCTTCCCTGCGCAACTTGGCGTCGTCTCTTCTCAAGCTGGCCAACGATATCCGCTGGATGGGCTCGGGGCCGCGCTGCGGATTGGCCGAGCTGCATCTGCCGGAAAACGAGCCCGGTTCCTCCATTATGCCGGGGAAGGTCAATCCCACGCAATCGGAGGCGATGGCGATGGTCTGCATCCACGTTATGGGGGCGGATGCGGCGGTTGGGTTTGCGGGTTCGCAAGGCAATTTCGAGCTCAACGTGTTCAAGCCGATGATCGTATTCAACGTCCTGAACTCCGTCCGGCTCTTGAGCGATGCCTGCCGCTCTTTCCGGGCCTTTTGCCTCGAAGGGCTCTCTCCGAACCTCGACGTGCTTGGCGGAGAGGTCGAGCGGTCGCTTATGCTGGTCACGGCTTTGACAGCCCGGCTGGGCTACGATCGATCGGCCAAAATTGCTCAGCAGGCCTATCGGGAGCATAAGACCATTCGGGAAATTTGCGTGAGGGATGGTCACTTGTCCGAGCAGGAGTTCGACGTATTGGTCCGGCCAGAGAAGATGGTCGGCGACGGGCGGCAAGGATGAGAGGAGGCGAATCTTTCCCAGGCGGCTTTTCGCGCAATTCCCTCTCCGGGGCGGAGAAGGCGAGGCGCTGGTCCGGTCTGATCCCGGAGTGCTCAATGGGGAGGTAAGGCACGAATGGAAAGCCAGGCGGGTGGGAAGCAGGCGGCTCCGGATTGGCCGACGCAGGAGAAGCCGAGTGAAAAACGCCGGTTCGTTTCGATGATGGACATTCCTTGTGTACGCGCGGAACTCGAAGGGAGAAGAATCGTGGTGACGAATGGCTGCTTCGACCTGCTTCACGTCGGCCATCTTCGCTGCCTCCATTTTGCCCGGTCGCTGGGGGACCTGCTCTGGGTAGGAGTCAACGACGATCGATCGGTGCGACGGCAAAAAGGGGAGAATCGGCCCATTCACCCGGAGGCGGACAGAGCAGAGATGCTTGCCGGCTTGCGGCCGGTCGATCTCGTGACGGTCTTCTCCGGCACGCGGGCGACCGCGTTTCTCCAAGCGGTACGACCGACGGTCTACGTCAAGGGCGGCGACTACCGGCGAGAGACGCTCGACGCCGAAGAGCGCGAGGCGCTGGACAGGATGGGTGTGGAAATCCGATTTTTTCCGCTGGTGGCGGGGAGGTCGACCACAGCGGCTTGGAAGGCCCTGCACAAACGATGAGTTCGCGGAAGAGAGTCTTGTTGGGTGTCCTTGGATCGGGGCGCGGCAGCAACTTCGCCGCCATCCTGTCCTCGATCGTCTCAGGGCGACTTTCCGCCTCGATTGCCGTGGTCATCAGCGATCGGGAGGATGCTGGAATCTTGGGACTGGCTCGAGAAGCGCAAATCCAGACGGTCGTCTTGCGCCAGGGGAGGTACCGGACCCGGCTGGATCCGGATATCGAGGAGGAGCTTGCCCAGTATCTTCGGCGGTTCCAGGTCGACCTCGTGGTCCTTGCCGGTTTTCTGAGGGTCCTCAAGGGGCCGCTTCTGACCGCCTATCCGAGAAGGATCCTGAATATCCATCCTTCGCTCCTCCCCGCATTCAAGGGGAAGGAAGCTTGGAAGCAGGCATTGGAGGCGGGAGTGGTCGAGACGGGCTGCACGGTCCATTGGGTGGAGCCCGAGGTGGATAGCGGCCCGATCCTTGGGCAAGAGAGAGTGCCGATCTGTCCTGGAGACACTCCCGAAAGCCTTCATGCCCGGATTCAAGAAGCGGAGCATCGTCTTTACCCGGATGTCATTCAGCGCGTGATCGATCGAAAACTATGGCAGAGGATCCATTCGTAGAAGAGCAGGAGCTGGACTTCTGGGGGAAGTCGAGGATGGAAGGGTCAACTCCCGGAGGGAGCGCGGAAAAGCCCCTTTCGGTCGGCGAATTGACGCGGATGGTCCGTGGCCTTCTCGAGGCGGGCTTTCCCCAAGTCTGGGTCGAGGGAGAAATCTCGAATCTGCGGAGTCCGAGTTCGGGTCACGCCTATTTCACCCTCAAAGACGAGAAGGCCGTCATCCAGGTCGTCCTCTTCCGCTCCGACGCGGCCCGCCTGCCGATTCGTCTTCGGGAAGGCGCCGCAGTCGTCGTCCGGGGGCGGTTGACGGTATTCGAAGCGCGGGGTCAATACCAAGTCGTTGCGACCGATGTTCAAGCCCGGGGTGAGGGAGCCCTGCTCGAGCGGTTGGAGGCGCTCAAGAAGAAGCTCGCGGCGGAAGGGTTATTCGATGCCGCTCGGAAGCGAAGGCTTCCTCTCTTTCCGGAAAGAGTCGGCTTGGTTACGTCCCTCAAGGGTGCCGTCATCCAGGATTTTTTGCGGATCCTGGAGCGGCGCGCTCCCGGGCTGGAGATTCTGGTTCGAGATGTGCCGGTGCAGGGAGCCCAGGCAGCCAAGGCGATCGCCGCCGCAATCCGAGCCTTTAACGATCCTCCGTCCGTCGATGTTCTGGTGATCGCTCGCGGCGGGGGCAGCCTGGAAGATCTGTGGCCGTTCAACGAGGAACTCGTTGCTCGCGCTCTGGCGGATTGTCGTCTGCCCACGGTCTCGGCAGTCGGTCACGAAACAGACTTTACGATTGCCGATTTGGCCGCAGACCTGAGAGCTCCGACGCCTTCCGCCGCTGCGGAGTTGATCGCTCGGGATTGGAGCGACTGGCGCGGGGAAGTTGCGCAGTTGGCTCGAAGAGCCGAGCGCGCGGTTGCCAGGATGCTGGAGATCAGCCGCGAAAGGCTGGTGCGAGTGGCAGGAAACCCGTTTTTTTGCGAGCCTTCCCGCATGATTTTGCGCTGGCAGCAGATGCTCGATGAGCAAGAAGAAGCGCTGGACCGTTCGCTCCGGCGGGCGCTATCTCTCAAGAGAGAGCGCTGGGAATCTCTCGTGCGCCACTGGAGGGCCGTGCGGTGCGAGGAGCAGATTCGGCGTTTGTCGGAGCGAGTGGGTCAGTGGGCGGCTCGCTTGGCCTCGCTGAGCCCGGAGTCGACATTGGGGCGCGGATATGCCATCGCATTTGACGACCACGGCCGTATTCTACGGGCGGCACGATCCGATCTCATCGGGAAAGAGGTTCGGCTCAGGCTCGCTTCCGGCCGTCTGGATGTGTGCGTGCTTCGGCTCGTCGCGGAGGAAACCCGGGCGGGAGAGAAGGCCGATTCCGAAAATGTCTGAGAATCTTATTCGATTTCCATCAAAGACGAGCTTGACATTTCCGGTGAAGTTGGCGACTATTATCCTTCTCGCAAGGGCGGGTTTTGTCCCAAGAGGGGGGATACGGCGAATGCCCATGTAGCTCAGTTGGCAGAGCACGTCCTTGGTAAGGACGAGGTCACCGGTTCAAGCCCGGTCATGGGCTCGGTCACAGGGAAGGTAGACAAGAAAGTCAGTTATTGGAACCGGAACGGTCAGGAAGACTAGAAGCGAGGAGTATTCATGGCGAAAGAGAGTTTCGTACGTTCGAAGCCGCATGTGAATGTAGGCACCATCGGGCATGTGGATCATGGGAAAACCACGCTGACTGCGGCGATTACCTCTGTCCTTGCCAAGAGAGGTCTTGCGGAGAAGAAGGGTTACGATCAGATCGATAATGCTCCGGAAGAGCGGGAGCGTGGCATCACGATCAGCACGACACACGTCGAGTATCAGTCCGATAAGCGTCACTACGCCCACGTCGACTGTCCAGGTCACGCGGATTACATCAAGAACATGATCACCGGTGCCGCTCAGATGGATGGAGCTATTCTCGTCGTGAGCGCGCCAGACGGCCCCATGCCACAGACGCGCGAGCATATTCTTTTGGCTCGCCAAGTCGGGGTTCCGGCTATCGTGGTCTTTCTCAACAAGGTCGATATGGTCGATGACCAGGAGTTGATCGATCTCGTGGAGCTAGAGGTGCGCGAGCTACTGAGCAAGTATGAATTTCCAGGGGAGAAGATCCCGATCGTTCGGGGCAGCGCGCTCAAGGCCCTAGAAGGGGATCCGGAGCAGGAAAAGAACATCTTATCGCTGATTGCTTCCATGGACGAGTACATCCCGATCCCGGAGCGGCCGAAAGATCTGCCCTTCCTTATGCCGGTCGAGGATGTCTTCAATATCGAAGGTCGGGGAACGGTGGTGACGGGTCGTGTGGAGCGAGGAGTGCTCAAGCGCATGGAAGAGGTGGAGATCGTCGGTATCCGTCCGACCGTTAAGACCGTGGTGACGGATATCGAAATGTTCCGAAAAATCCTCGAATCCGCGGAAGCCGGAGACAACGTTGGGGTCCTGCTCCGCGGCACTAAGAAGGAGGATGTCGAGCGAGGCCAGGTCGTTGCAAAACCAGGAAGCATTACTCCGCACACGAAGTTTAAGGCTCAGGTGTATGTGCTCTCCAAGGAGGAGGGGGGACGCCACACGCCCTTTTTCGCCGGATATCGGCCCCAATTTTATTTTCGCACGACGGACGTCACCGGTAATGTGAAGTTGAAGGAAGGGGTCGAGATGGTGATGCCCGGCGACAATGTCGAGGTTGAGGTTGAGTTGATCACTCCCATCGCGATGGAAAAAGCGATGCGGTTTGCCATCCGCGAAGGCGGCAAGACCGTTGGCGCCGGCAGGGTGGTGGAGATACTGGCGTAGCGAAGGAGTTGAATCCGATAGCGAATCTGCGTACCTAAAAAAAGAGTATCTGCAACAGGGCAGTAGCTCAATTGGTAGAGTAGCGGTCTCCAAAACCGTCGGTTGGGGGTTCGAGTCCCTCCTGCCCTGCGGCTATGCAAACTATTTCCTTATCAACTATCTCCTTGTCAACATGGATCGCGGTAGCGATCGGCGCGATCGTTGTCGGTGCGCTGGGATGGGTGTGGGCGCGATACAGAAAGCGGACAGCGACCTTTCTGACCGAGGTTTCGAAGGAGCTGAAAAAATGCGCATGGCCATGGGATCCCCAACAAAAAGGAGCGCGGCGGTATCGGGAACTGATCGATTCGACCGTGGTGGTCTCCATCTCCTCGGTGTTGCTCGCTGCGGTAGTGACCCTGGCCGACTTTTTGCTTGTTCGGGTGGTCGGTTTTGTCACCAGGCTGCACTTGTAGGAGGTCGATGAAACCCTTGGAAGAAGTGCACGAAGCCGGATCGAGCGACGAGCAGGGTGGAAGCGCGGAAGCAACATCGGAAGATCGGGGTCAATGGTACGTTCTGCACGTGCTCTCGGGTCACGAAGGGCGCGTGAAGAAGAACATTGAAAGACGGATGCAAACCGAAGAGATGGGAAACCTGATCGAGCAAGTAGTGATCCCGGTGGAGCGCGTTTCGGAGATCCGGAGGGGAAAGCGCGTCCAAATGGACCGGAAAATCTACCCCGGCTACGTTTTCGTCCGAATGCAGCTACGCGACGGTCAAGAAAAGCTGATCGAACGGAGTTGGTACTTCATCCGGGAAACCCCGGGCGTCATCGGCTTTGCGGGTGGGGAAAACCCGTTGCCGATGCCACCCGGTCAAGTCGGGGACATTTTGCGCCAGATGGAGGAGGGGAAGGAGCGGCCTACGCCCAAGACCTCCTTCGCCGTCGGGGATCGCGTGAGGGTGGGTGACGGTCCGTTTTTGAACTCGGAAGGGGTGGTCGAAGAGGTGGACTTGGAGCGCGGGAAGCTCTGGGTTTCCGTCAACATGTTCGGACGCTCGACACCAGTGGAGTTGGAATTCTGGCAAGTCGAAAAGGCAGCGTAAAAGGCGGAGGGATAGGGAGCGAATCGTCGTCGCGGATGCACGGGCGCTTAGTATTTAGGGTCTTGCGTACTACGCGGATCAGCAGGTGAAGGAGGGAGAAAAAAATGGCCAAGGAAGTACACGCGATCGTTAGGCTCCAGATACCGGCCGGGCAAGCGAACCCTGCCCCGCCCGTCGGTCCGGCTCTCGGGCAGCACGGCGTGAACATCATGGGCTTCTGTAAGGAGTTCAACGCGAAGACGCAAAAGGAGGCGGGCATGCTGCTTCCCGTCGTCATCACGATCTATAAGGACAAGTCCTTCACCTTCGTGACGAAGTCCCCGCCGGCTGCGGTGCTGCTGAAGAAAGCGGCCAATATCGCTACTGCCTCCAAGGAGCCGAATCGCGTAAAGGTGGCAAAGGTCGGACGGGCGCAGGTGATGGAAATCGTCCGGCAGAAAAAGAAGGATCTCAATGCGACTTCCGAGGAAGCCGCATTCCGCATCATCGCCGGCACGGCGCGCAGCATGGGGATCGACATTGAAGGGTGACAACTCGAGCGGATTAGCATTCAAGCGGGATGTTTTGGAAGGAAGTAAGACGTGAGTTCTAAGCGAAGCAAACGTTACCGTGAGGCGGTGCAGCATCTTGAGGCGGGAAAATGCTACGGGATCAGCGAAGCTGTGGAGGTTCTAGCGAAGATGCCTAAGGGGCGCTTCGACGAGTCAGTGGAGCTGTCGATGCATTTAGGGGTAGATCCAAAACAGGGCGAGCAGATGGTCCGTGGCAGCGTTCGTCTTCCGCACGGTTCCGGGAAGAAGGTTCGAATCGCCGTCTTTGCCCGGGGCTCGGCGGCAGAGGCAGCGAAAGCCGCCGGGGCCGACTTTGTTGGCTTCGAGGATTTGATTAAGAGAGTCTCCGAGGGATTTACCAACTTTGACGTTGCGATCGCCACCCCCGACGCGATGCAGGAGGTGCGCAAGCTCGGGCGGGTGCTAGGTCCGCGGGGGCTGATGCCGAATCCGCGCACCGGAACGGTCACGGAGGATGTGGCTGCCGCAGTCACAGAGTGCCAGGCAGGGCGAGTCGAGTTCAAGATGGACAAGAGTGCGAACGTGCACGTCGTGATCGGAAGGCGCTCGTTCCCGGCGGGCGCTTTGCAGGACAACGCCATGCAGGCGATGGAGTCCGTTCAGAAGGCAAAGCCGCCTGCGGCGAAAGGGCGATACGTGGAATCGCTGACTCTTTCCTCGACCGTCAGTCCGGGCATTCCATTGGATGCAGGGACATTTCAGCACAAATAGCAGGGAAGGGAAAGGGACCAATCATGAGGCCGGAAAAAGAATTGCTCTCGATGGAGATCCGGAACTGGCTCGAGGGTTCGGCCTATGTTCTTTTCGTAGCTTACTCGGGCCTTCGTGCGGAGGAGTTTCGCGAGTTACGCCAACGCCTCTCCGCTGTGGGGGCGCGTTGTCGGGTCGCGAAAGTTCAGGCGCTGACACGCATCTTGCGGCAGGCTCGGCAACTACCAGTGGAATGGGAACTGAAGGGGCAGGTGGCCGCGATTGCTCACGGCGACATGATCGCCGCCTCGAAATCCCTTAAGAATTTCACGGCCGAATTCACTCGGCCCAAGCTGGTGGGCGGCCTGCTCGATGACCGTCCCCTGAGCGCCGCGGAGGCAGCGGCGATCGCCGAACTGCCCGGACGGGAAGAGTTGCTGGCGAAGATGCTCGGGCTGTTGCAGGCGCCCGCAACGCGATTGCTTTGCGGGATGGCCGAGCCTTCCAGAGCGTTGGCGCGAACGCTCGCCGCGTATGAAAGGCAGCGGGCGAGCGCGACGTCGGAGTAGGCTGGGAGCGGCGGAGCTCGGGTTGTAAAAAAGCTTCGGAGGAAGAAGCCGAAGAGGGCGATGGAAATCGCCCGAAGGGAAGGGAAAAAGGATCCTGCTAGCCTCGGAGCCCTCCGGGGAGAATCGCCGACGCGGGTGCGTGGCGCTACGGGATCGGAAAGGGTATCATGGCAGACTTGAGTGCGATTGTGGAACAGTTGAGCAACCTCACGATTCTCGAAGTGGCGGCGTTGGTCAAGCAGCTCGAAGAGAAGTGGGGCGTCAGTGCCGCGGCACCCGTCGCGGTGGCGGCGGCTCCTGCGGGCGGGGGCGAGGCCCAAAAGGCGGCAGCAGAGGAAAAGACCTCGTTCAATGTGATCTTGAAGGCTGTGGGCGGCAACAAGATCGCGGTGATCAAGGAAGTTCGGGCCGCCGTCTCGGGACTTGGGCTCGCGGAAGCAAAGGCCTTGGTGGAAAGTGCTCCGAAGCCGGTCAAGGAGGGAGTAACCAAGGAAGAGGCGGAAACGATCAAGAAAAAGATCGAAGCAGCGGGTGCCCAGGTCGAGATTCAATAAACGATCCGAACGGAATCGGGAAAAGAACGTCGGGGCCCGGTGGGGAAACCGACCGGGCCGGTCGACGCCGGCCGGTAGATGGCGGAAAATGGCATGAGTATAAGAGCTTGGCAGAGAGTAAACTTCGGAAAGATTGCGGAAACAGTGCCCTTGCCGAACCTGATCGCACATCAGATTCGATCCTACGAGGAGTTTCTCCAGTTGAGCGCTCCCCCAAACGAGCGGAAGCCAGAAGGCCTTCACGGTGTCTTTCTCGAAGTCTTTCCCATTGAGAGCTACGACGGGAAGGTACGGCTGGAATACCTTTTCTACGAATCGACTCCGCCGAAGTTTTCGCCTCTCCATTGCCTGCAAAATGGGGAGACCTACGCGGCCGCGCTCTATGTGACGTTTCGTCTGCGCGACGAAAACGGGGTCAAGGAAGAGCGCGTCTACATGGGGGAGCTCCCTTTGATGACCGATCATGGAAGCTTCGTCATTAACGGCGCGGACCGGGTGATCGTCAGCCAATTGCACCGTTCGCCGGGAATCTGCTTTGAGTCGAATCTCCACCTGAATGGCAAGGTGCTTTACTCCTTTCGAGTGATTCCGGATCGGGGCACGTGGCTTGAGGTTGCTTTCGACACGAGCGATCTTCTTCACGTCCATTTAGATCGAAGAAAGAAGCGGCGAAAGTTTCTGATCACCACGCTGCTTCGTGCCTTGGGTCATGGAAGCGACGAAGCGATCCTCGAGCTCTTCTACCCGATCGAAGACCTCGACCTCGAAGCGGCTCCGCCAAGCGACGAAGATCTCCCCAACAAGGTGCTGGTGCGCGAGGCGCGTGATCCCCGGGATACGGAGAAGGTGCTTGTGAGAGGGTTGGAGCCCCTCACGGGGGCGGCGGTGCGTCTTTTGCTGGAGGCGGAAGTCAGGACGATTCGGGTGGTCGACATCCGGGAGGACGACACGATTGTGAAGTGCTTGCGCCGGGACTCCGCGCGCGATCAAGCGGAGGCTCTCAAGGAGATCTACCGGCGTTTGCGGCCCGGGGATCCGCCGACCGAAGCCAACGCGAGGCTTTTGCTCAAGAGGCTTCTTTTCGATCCCAAACGTTACGACGTGGGTCGAGTCGGCCGATACAAGATCAATCAGAAGCTGGGGCTCGACACCAGCTTGGAGACGCGCACCCTGACCCCAGAAGACATCGTGGCGGCCACTCGTTACCTGATCTCCCTCCAGCATGGCGAGGGAACGACCGACGATATCGACCACTTGGGGAACCGGCGCGTGAGGAGCGTGGGTGAGCTTGTGGCGAGCCAGTGTCGGATCGGCTTGGCGCGAACGGAGAGGCTCGTCAAGGAGCGGATGACTCTCTTCGATGTCAACACCGAGGGAATGACGCCGCAGAAGCTGATCAATCCGAAGGCGCTTTCTGCCACGATTCGCGACTTTTTCGCACGCAGCCAGCTCTCCCAGCTCATGGACCAGATCAATCCGCTCTCAGAGATCACCCATAAGCGAAGGCTTTCTGCGCTCGGGCCCGGTGGGCTCTCCCGGGAACGGGCTGGCTTCGAGGTGCGCGATGTCCATCCTTCTCACTATGGCCGCATCTGTCCGATCGAGACGCCGGAAGGACCGAACATCGGCCTGATCGCTTCGATGTCGTGCTTTAGCCGATTCAACGACTACGGCTTCTTGGAGGCACCCTACCGCAAGGTGGTGAATGGCAAGGCGAGGGACGAAATCGTCTACTTGTCTGCCGATCAGGAAGAAAACGTGATTATCGGGATGGCTAGCACGCCCGTGGGAGCGGACGGACTCATCCAGACCAAGCGGGTCGCTGTCCGCTTTCGGGGCGAATTCATGGAGGTCGATCGGGAAAAGGTCAACTTTCTCGATGTCTCTTCCAAGCACATGGTCTCCGTTGCCACAGCCCTCATTCCCTTTCTTGAGCATGACGATGCCAACCGCGCCCTGATGGGTTCGAACATGCAGCGTCAGGCGGTCCCTCTGCTGAGTCCGGAAGCTCCGATCGTTGGGACTGGGATTGAGCGTCGAGTCGTCCAGGACGTCGGGGCGGTTCTCCTCAGCGACGTGGATGGGGAGGTTGTCTCGGTGAGCGCAACCGAAATCGTGATCGAGCCGTCGTCGCAAGAAGCTGAGAGGAAGAAAAAGGGCGGGATGCGCACGTTCTCGCTCCGGAAATTCATGCGGTCGAATGCAGGGACCTGCATCAACCAGAAGCCGATCGTCCGAAAAGGGGATAAGGTGAAGCGGGGAGATCCGCTGGCGGACGGCCCGTCTACGACCAACGGAGAGCTGGCTCTCGGGCAGAATCTGCTCGTCGCGTTCATGCCGTGGAACGGTTACAACTTCGAGGATGCGATCATTCTCTCCGAGCGGCTGGTCAAAGAGGATCTTTTCACGAGCGTCCATATCGATGAGTTTGAGATTGTCGCGCGGGATACGAAGTTAGGTCCTGAGGAGATCACCAGAGATATTCCGAACGTCGGCGACGATGCGCTAAAAAATCTCGGGACCGGCGGCACCGTGCGGATCGGCGCGGAGGTCAAGCCCGGCGATATCCTGGTCGGCAAGATCAGCCCGGTGAGCGAGACCGAGCTCGCCCCAGAGGAGCGGCTGCTTCGTGCGATCTTCGGCGACAAAGCTGCCGATGTGAAGGATTCGTCGCTACGAGTCCCATCCGGCACAAGTGGAATCGTCATGGACGTGCGCGTGAGCAGCCACCAGTCCAAGGCCGAGAAAGAGAAACTGGACCTGAGCGAAGCGAAGCAGAAGGTCAAAGAGATCGAAAGCCGCTACGAGCAAAAGGAAGACGAGCTCAAGGAAGAGCTTACCCAGGCCCTCTCTAACATTTTGCTGAACGAAAAGATCCCGCTGGACGTCGTGGATGCGGAAACCGGAGAGATTTTGATTCCGGCGAACCGCAAGATCACCAAGACCCTCCTGCGGAAAATGGCCTCTTGTTGCAATCACATCGAGATCGACCCCAGCCCAATCCGAACGAAGATCTTTGAGATCATCGGGAGCTTCGAGTCGAAGTTTGAGCAGCTTCGCAACGATAAGGAAGGCGAGCTCGATCAAGTGGAAAGCCGGGAAGACATCGAGCCGGGAATCGTCAAGCAGGTCAAGGTCTACATTGCCAGCAAGAGGAAAATCTCCGTCGGAGACAAGATGGCCGGTCGGCACGGCAACAAGGGAGTGGTTTCCCGGATCGTTCCTGTCGAGGATATGCCTTGCTTGCCGGATGGAACTCCGGTTGACATCGTCCTCAACCCCCTGGGTGTGCCTTCCCGGATGAATGTCGGCCAGGTACTGGAGACGCACCTGGGCATCGCCGCCAGAAAATTGGGGTTTGCGATCGCCACGCCCGTCTTCGATGGGGTGAAAGAGGAGGAGATCCAAAACTTCCTCCGCAAGGCTGGATTAGACGAGGACGGCAAGACCGTTCTCTACGATGGACGCACCGGGGATCGTTTCGATCAGCGCGTCGTAGTGGGCGTCATCTACATGATGAAGCTAAACCACATGGTGGCCGATAAGATCCACGCCCGCGCGGTTGGACCGTATGCACTGGTTACCCAGCAGCCGCTTGGGGGAAAGGCGCAGTACGGCGGGCAACGCTTTGGAGAGATGGAAGTCTGGGCAATGGAGGCTTACGGTTCAGCCTACACGCTCCAAGAAATGCTCACCGTGAAATCGGACGATGTTTCGGGGAGGACCCGCATTTACGAGACGATCGTGAAAGGAGAGAACTACTTGGAACCTGGTCGTCCGGAATCGTTCAACGTCCTGGTGAAGGAGCTTCAAGGTCTCTGCCTCGACCCGAAGATCGGCGTTCGGGCACCCTCCGATGCGGAGATGATGGGCGGCGAGGAGCGGAAGGCTTTGGTCGGCCCGGAAGCGGCATGATCTACCCTCACCTGCCTTGCATCCAGGCCCATTCGCAGCGCCTCGGGTACGAACTTTGCGAGACAGGCAGGCTAGTTTTACGACGTAAAAAGAGAAGCTGTTTTGAAAAAAAGGCGCAGCACGGTGGAGGGACACTATGGTTACCGAAGGCATGACGGCTCGAGAGATTCTCGGGTTGGAACGGTCGAGTGATTTCAACGAAGCATGTATCACCATCGCTTCGGCCGAAACCATCGAATCGTGGAGCAAAGGGGAAGTCAAGAATCCCGAAACGATCAATTACCGGACCTTCAAACCGGAAAAGGGAGGACTTTTCTGCGAGCGGATTTTCGGTCCGACGAAGGATTGGGAATGCGCCTGTGGCAAGTATAAGCGCATCAAATACAAGGGTGTAGTCTGCGATCGATGTGGAGTCGAGGTGACTCTCTCGCGGGTGCGTCGGCAGCGAATGGGCCACATCCGCCTGGCCGTACCCGTGGCGCACATCTGGTTTCTCAAATGCATGCCGAGTCGGCTCGGGCTCATGATGGATATGACGGCCCGTGACCTCGAGAGGGTGATCTACTACGAAGACTACCTAGTCATTGATCCAGGCCAGACCCAGTTGCGCCCGAAGCAGCTTCTGACCGAGCCGGAGCACCGCGATGCGGTCGCGCAGTACGGGGAAGGGTCGTTCGTCGCCAAGATGGGAGCGGAAGCCGTGCGGGATTGCCTGGGGCAACTCAACCTGGACGAGATTGCTTCTCAGCTCACGCAGAGCATGGATCAGACTCGCAGCAAGCAGCTCCGCAAGAAAATGGCCAAGAGGCTGAAGCTGGTGCAAGGCTTCCTGAGCATCGGCACACGACCGGAATGGATGATCCTTGAGGTCTTGCCGGTCATTCCGCCCGATCTTCGGCCGCTGGTCCCCCTGGAAGGAGGGCGCTTCGCGACGTCAGACCTCAATGATCTGTATCGGAGGGTGATCAACCGGAACAATCGACTGCGCACCCTTTTGCAGCTGAAAACTCCGGAGGTCATCATTCGGAATGAAAAGCGCATGCTGCAGGAAGCCGTTGACGCCCTCCTGGATAACGGTCGCCACGGGAGGGCCGTGACCGGGGTTGGGAATCGGCCGCTCAAGTCGCTTTCCGACATGCTGCGCGGGAAGACGGGCCGTTTCCGCATGAACCTTTTGGGCAAGCGGGTCGACTACAGCGGTCGCTCGGTGATCGTCGTTGGGCCGGAACTGAAGCTCAAGCAATGCGGGTTGCCAAAGAAGATGGCCCTGGTTCTATTCGAGCCATTCATGATCCGGAGACTTCGGGAACTGGGACATGTCCATACGGTGCGAAGCGCCAAGAAGATGATCGAGAAGCAGGATCCTCTGGTTTGGGATGTTCTCGATCAAGTCACCCAGGGCCATCCGGTGCTTTTGAATCGAGCGCCGACACTGCATCGCCTTTCGGTGCAGGCCTTCGAACCGGTTCTGATCGAAGGGGATGCTATTCGGATTCATCCGCTGGTCTGCACCGCTTACAACGCGGACTTCGATGGCGACCAGATGGCGGTTCACGTTCCCCTTTCGATCGAGGCGCAACTGGAGGCCCGGCTCTTGATGCTTTCCTCCCAAAACATTTTTTCCCCGTCCAGCGGACGTCCAATCATGACGCCCACCCAGGACATCACGCTCGGCTGCTATTATCTCACGCAGTCTCCTCATCGGCTTCCTGCGGGGACTACGCAGCGTCGGCGGCCCATTTTCGGCGAAGCGGACGAAGTGCTCTTCGCATTGGGAGAGGGTGTTCTCAAGACCCATGATCCCATTCTCTTCGCGAATCCCGATTTCGATCGAGACACGCCCGTGGGGGACAAGGAGAAGAAATTTATCGAGACGACTCCGGGGAGAGTGATCTTTCACCAGATATGGCCGAAAGATTTGGGCTTTTTCAATAAGCCTGCGGGCAAGAAGCAGCTCGGCGATCTCATCCTGCGTTGCTATCAACTGGTTGGTCGGGAAGAGACCGCGCTTTGCCTCGACCGGCTCAAGCGGGTGGGATTTCAAGAGGCGACCCGGGCGGGGATTTCCATCGGGATGAGCGACATGATTATCCCGGCAGAGAAGGGTCGGGTTGTCTCGAAGGCCCAGGAGCGAGTGGCCGTCGTCGAACGGCAGTACCGCTCGGGTGCGATCACGGACGGGGAGCGCTATAACAAGATCGTCGACATCTGGACCCAGGCAACGGACGAGATTTCCGGCCTGATCTTCCGAACCCTGGAAGGCAGTCGGGAGCGGGCCGAGTTTAATCCGCTCTTTCTGATGGTCGATTCGGGCGCGCGAGGAAATCGTCAGCAGGTGCGGCAATTGGCGGGAATCCGTGGGTTGATGGCGAAACCTTCCGGCGAAATCATCGAGCGCCCCATCACTTCCAATTTCCGAGAGGGGCTCTCGGTTCTGGAATACTTCATCAGCACCCATGGCGCGCGGAAGGGCTTGGCGGACACGGCACTCAAGACGGCGGATGCGGGTTACATGACGCGAAAGCTCCATGACGTGGCCCAGGACGTGGTGATTACTGAAGAGGATTGCGGGACCATGAACGGGTTGGTCGCGCAGGCGATTTACGAAGGAGACGAAGAGATCGTCAAGCTGAGCGATCGGATCTACGGCCGCGTCTCGTGCGAAGAGATCACCGATCCGGTCTCCCGCAAGAAGCTGGTGGCCAGCGGGGACCTCTTGGACGACGCGAAGGTGCGTGCCATCGCGCAGTTGGGCGTGGAGAAAATTCGGATCCGGTCTGTCCTCACTTGCGAGAGCAAATGGGGGGTTTGTGCCAAGTGCTATGGGCTCAATCTCGCGACCAACCGCGTGGCAAAGCTGGGCGAGGCGGTCGGAGTGATTGCCGCTCAGTCGATCGGAGAGCCTGGCACCCAGCTGACGATGCGGACATTCCACATCGGCGGAACTGCTTCGCAGATTTTTAAACAGCCGCAGATCCGGGCGAAGAATGACGGCCTAGTCCAGTACGTCGACCTCCGGGTCGTTCGTTCTCTGGATGGTAACTTCGTCGTTTTGAACAAGTCCGGATTCCTTTCGGTCGTGGATGCCTCCGGGCGCGAACTGGAACGCCACACCATCATCATGGGCAGCCTTGTTTCCGTTCCGGACGGCGGGGAGGTGAAGAAGGGGCAAGTATTCGTCCAGTGGGATCCCTACAACGTGCCGGTTTTGACGGAGAAGGCTGGGGTCGTGGAGTTCCACGACATCCTTGAGGGGGTCACGGTCAAGAAGGAACTCGATGAGACGACCAAGCAGATTGGAACGGTTGTCATCGAGCATAAGCACGACCTCCACCCGCAAATCGTGATTCGAGATCCGAAGAGCGGGGAAGCGCTCGCCTTTTACGGCATTCCTGCGGGAGCTCGCATCGAGGTCAAGCCAAAGGAGGAGGTAGCTGCCGGTCAGCGGATCGCCCGGACACCGAGAAAGCTGGTCAAGACCAAAGACATCACGGGCGGTCTACCGCGGGTTGCCGAGCTCTTTGAGGCGCGGCGACCCAAGGACTCGGCGGAAATCGCGCGAATCGACGGAATCGTCGAAGATGGCGGCATCATCCGCGGGAAGCGGCGTCTGCTGATCCAGGATCCGCAATCGGGGCAGGAAGAGGAACATCTGATTCCGCTTTCCAAGCATCTGATCGTTTTCAAAGGCGACGTAGTGCGCAAAGGGCAGCAACTGACCGAGGGTCCGATCGTCCCGCAGGAGATCCTGGAGGTGGGCGGGGCTCAGGAACTGCAGGAATATCTTCTCAATGAGGTGCAGGAAGTTTATCGGCTCCAGGGTGTTGAGATCAACGATAAGCATATCGAGATCATCATCCGGCAGATGCTGCGCAAGGTGAAGATCCTCGATGCCGGAGATACCCCCTTCTTGTGGGGAGAGCAGATAGACCGGCTGGAATTTGAACGGGCCAACCGCGAAGTGGAGGCCAAGGGCGGCAAACCAGCGGAAGGCGTGCCGGTGCTTCTTGGCATCACCAAGGCCTCGGTGGAGACCGAGAGCTTTATCGCCGCCGCAAGCTTCCAGGACACGACACGGGTCCTTACCGACGCCGCTACGCTGGGAAGGATCGACAAGCTCCGAGGCTTCAAGGAAAACATCATCATGGGGCACTTGATCCCGGCTGGCACGGGATTCCGCACCTATCGCCATCTCCAGTTAGTGGAGCATGGAGAACCGCCGGTTCAGCCCGCTTTGGGCCAAGAGGAGGCTCCATCCGAGAAACCGCAGTGGAGCCAACTCCTGCAACGGGCTTCGGCGGCTAGCCCAAGCGGGGAGTAGTCCGAACGGATCGCTGCCAGAAGCGTTCCGCCGCCGCGGAGGGTGTGACTTCCGCCAAATACTGCTGCAATCCATCAAAAAGTGTTGCATCGTCTTCCTCTGTTCGGTCGTCGAGGTTGGCGGCGTAGGGTGTTTTGACAGAAATCATACCCGCGCCGCTCTGCATATGAACGAATTCCGCAACAAACCGTAGTGTGCCTCTCCGAGAGCACGCTGCAGCCACCGTGATTACAGTCGGGTCGCGCTCTCCGCCCATTCTTGCTTGACCGAGTGTGGCGAACGGTTTAGTTTGTACCCAACAGTATAGAAGAGCGTAATGACCGTCATCGCACCACCGTTCACGCAAGAAGGCGCAATGCAGAAGGTCCGCTTGGCTGAAGACGCCTGGAACAGCCGCAACCCGGAAAAGGTCTCGTTGGCGTACACGTCCGACAGCCGCTGGCGGAACCGCTCTGAATTCATCCATGGACGTCCCGAGATCGTTGCCTTCCTAACCCGCAAATGGACGAAGGAACTGGATTACCGGCTGATCAAAGAGCTCTGGGCCTGGGTAGATAATCGGATCGCGGCCCGGTTTGCCTATGAGTGGCATGACGACAGCGGCAACTGGTTTCGGTCCTACGGCAACGAAAACTGGGAGTTCGATGCCAATGGCTTCATGCAACGCCGGTTTGCATGTATCAATGACCTGCCGATCGCAGCAGATGATCGCAAATACCATTGGCCGCTCGGTCGACGGCCGGACGATCATCCTGGTTTGTCAGACCTTGGGCTCTGAGACCTTCGGAGGAGCTTGGTGCGAACTCTCAATGAGCGCTCCGATGTCGTTCCGCGGATCGCAGAAGTCTTCCGAGAGCTCGGCTACGAAGGGACATCACTGAGCCAGATTATCGAACGGACTGGGGTCGGCAAGGGCAGCCTCTATCATTTCTTCCCAGGTGGGAAGGAGGAGATGGCAGGTGCGGTGCTCGCGGATGTTGATGCGTGGTTTGAAAGGCACGTATTTCAGCCACTTCAGGATGAAGACAGTGACCGCGCGATTGCAACGATGTGGGATGCAGTCAACTCTTATTTTTGCTCCGGTGGGCGTATCTGTCTTGTTGGCGCCTTCGCCTTGGACGAGACTCGCAATCGATTCGCGGACGTAATCGCTGGCTACTTCCGGCGCTGGATACAAGCGCTTACAGGCGCCCTTGTCCGGCAGGGCTGGGATAAGGCAGCAGCGGCTGCCACCGCAGAAGAAATAGTCTTAGGCATCCAAGGCGCGCTGATACTCGCCAGAGCGCTGGGTGACCAAGCCGTTTTCTCCCGTAGTATGCAGAGGCTCCAAGTTCGCACGCGCAGATCGTCACATCGACGATGATCAATTGCCACAAGAGTCCCGCTGCCACGGCATCGGTCGCTGAGGTCGGCTCTGTAGCTTGTTTTGACAGAAATCACAGAGGCCTGCGCCGAAGAGCGAAGAAGAGAGAGACGGTCTTCAGTCCTCTCGGCGGCCGGCAACGCATTCGGCGGCCTTGACGGTGTTTGCAAGGAGCATGGCGATGGTCATGGGGCCCACTCCTCCCGGATTTGGCGTGAGCCAGCCTGCGACTTGGGATGCTTCCGAGAAGTGAACGTCTCCTACGATCCGGCTCTCTCCCGGAAGGTTCGGATCCGGAAGACGGGTGACACCCACGTCGACAACGACAGCCCCGGTCTTGATCATATCGCCTCGAACGAATTCCGCCATTCCCAAGGCGGCGATCAAGAAGTCGGCACGCCGGCAATGCTCCGGAATATTTCGGCTCTGGGAATGGAGAACCGTAACGGTGGCATCTCCTTGCGGGCCTTTGGACAAGAGGAGCGCCGCAAGGGGCTTGCCTACGATATTGCTCCTCCCGAGGATGACCACTTCCGCCCCTGCCGTGACCAGACCGTAATGCCGGAAGATCTCGCAGATCCCCGCAGGGGTGCAGGGAGGGAAGCCGGAAGGATCTCCCAAGAGCAGCTTGCCGGCATTGATCGGATGAAAGCCGTCGATATCCTTGGAGGGGTCGATCGCTTGGCAGACCGTCTCCACCCGAATCTGCCGGGGAAGGGGCATCTGTACCAGGATGCCGTGGATCCGGGAGTCTCGATTCTTCTCCTCCAATCGGGTGAGGAGTTCTCGTTCGGTAGTCGAACCGGGCAGAGCAATCACTTCGGAGAGGATACCGAGCTCCTTCGCTCGTTTCCTCTTCATGCGCACGTAGAGTTCCGAGGCAGGATCTTCGCCGACTCGAAAAAAGACGACGGCTGGCTCCACCCCCCGCCGCCGGAGTTCGTCGACCCGCAGTCGGGTTCGTTCACGGACGGCGGCGGCAACCACGCGACCTTCTAATAATTTTGCGGCTTGCATCTTTCTCCTCCTCCTGGCACGGCCAGCGGCATAGAGCCTCGCAAGAGGGGAAGAAGACCCTCGCGAAACGAGGGATAGAGAGGCGTCCATCCCAATGCGCGCGCCTTGGCGTTGGAAATCCTCTTGTGTGTCACCCTCCGCTTCGAGGAAACAACCCTACTTTCTTCGCTCTGCGGTGGACGGCTCTTTCCCAGGGAGCTCGCCAACCACCCGTAAAATCGACTCTCCCTTACCGGTTCGTCATCGACGATGTTGACTACTTCTCGACGACGACGCAACTCAAGGAAATGAAGGATGGCGGAGACGACGTCGTCTCGATGAATCTGATTGATCCATCGATCCATGGTCGAAATCGTCGCTTCGCCACTCAGAAAGCGATCGAGAAGCCGGGACCGACCCGGGCCGTAAATCCCGGCGATTCGCAGAACGACCCCATCCGCGTCCAATGCCAGATCCTCCGCTATGCGGAGAATTCGGCCAGTTTCTGATTCTGGCTGGGCGCGGGATTCCTCATCCACGAGTTCGCCGGTCATCTGGCCGTAAACGGAAGTCGAGGATAGGAAGAGAAGGGGGGTTCCGGGAAACCGTCGCAGCGCGTGGGAAAGCCCCGTGAGGAACACGTTTCGGTATTCGTCGGTGCCGCCACGAGAAGAAGAGGGGCCATAGAGCAGAAAGCTGGGAGGATTCGTCAGGCTCTCCCATGCCTTGTGGGACCCAATGTCACCCGCAAGAGCCGGAATACCAAGGCCGCTCAGTCGAGCCCGACTCGATTCCGTTCGTACCCATGCTCGCAAGCCGATCCGTCGTGCATGGAGGATTTGGGCGACCCGGCTGCCCACATACCCGCAGCCAACTAAGAGGATTTCTTCAGAGAGGCTCATGGGGGATAGGCCGTTTCGAGGCAATCTGCGTCGATTTGCATCGGAAGCAAAGAGGCATTTTCTCTTTCCAAGGGCTGTCCTGGTCCCATTCTGCTCCTCCGCCCTTCGTAATGGCGGCTAGCCAGATCTTGCTCTTCCGAGGCAGGAAAAGAGCGCGTCAACTCGGAAAAAGCCGTTGCGAGAACCAGGGTGAGCCCTCATATAGAAGATTCCCATGCGATTTGTTTTGCCCTCGTCGGTGGCTCCGCGCTCAAAGCGGCTCCGTCCCGGAGAGAGGCTGGTTCCGTCGGTGGGTGTGGCGTAGTGTCCGGATTTTCAAGGTCGGGGAAATCGAAAATGGCTGGGGAGAAGCGCAATAGACGATTGCAGCCACGATGGGTCGTCAAGCTGGGAACAGGAATTTTGAGCACCCCGGAGGGAAATCTCGATCTGCCGCAGATTCGCCGGCTGGTCGAGCAGATCGCCATGCTCAAGGGAGAAGGCTGGGAGATCGTTTTGGTCAGCTCGGGAGCGATCGGCAGTGGAATGGATCTCTTGGGATATCGAAGGCGTCCCACGGCGATCGAGGAGTTGCAAGCGTGTGCCGCGGTCGGCCAGCCGCAACTCATGCGGCTTTACGAGGAACTCTTCTCCGAGCGCGGCTTTCATGTCGCGCAGCTTCTGCTCACCTATCTCGATTTGGACAGCCGCACCCTCTACGAAAACGCGCAGAAAACGATCGAGCATCTGCTGGCTCGAGGAATCTTCATTCCTGTCATCAATGAAAATGACGTAGTTTCGTATGAAGAGATCAAGTTTGGGGATAACGATCGGCTTTCTGCACACGTGGCCGCTATGGTGGAGGCGGACAGGTTGATCATTCTCTCCAATGTTCCCGGCTTGCGGGAACGGGATGACGAAGGAGGAAGGATCATCCCCCTGGTGGAAAGGATCACAGAGGAAATCGAAGCAATGGCGGGAAAAACGCGGAGCGAACGCTCCGTAGGCGGCATGGCGACAAAGGTGGAGGCCGCTCGGATTGCCGGAGGCGCCGGAATCCCCATGCAGATCGCGGATGGCCGGGAGAAGGAGATCCTCCGGAAGATTGCCTCCGGCGATCCGGTGGGCACCCTTTTCCTAGCAGGAGGGAAGCCATGATCCCCTTGGAAGAACAGATCGAAGCCATCTGCCGAGAGGCCAAGGCAGCAGCGCGAGAGCTGGGTCGAATCGAGGTCGCAAGGCTCGACGGCGCGCTCCAGGCGATCGGAGAAGCCTTGGAGGAGGCGCGACCTAGGATCGAAGAGGCCAATCGGCTCGATCGGGAGGAAGGGCGCAAACAGGGCCTGTCGCCGAGCCTGCTCGATCGCTTGACCCTTTCGCCAAAGGTGTTTGCCTCGCTCATTCGCGGAGTCGAAGAGGTCCGGAGCTTGCCGAATCCGATCGGGAGGATTCTCGAGGAGAGAATGCGCCCCAACGGGCTTTTGATCCGGAAGGTTCGCGTCCCGATCGGGGTCATCGGAGTGATCTACGAGAGCCGCCCCAACGTCACTGTCGATGTGTCGGTCCTCTGCTTGAAAGCGGGCAATGCGGTGGTCCTCCGGGGTGGGAGCGAGGCCACTCGCTCCAATATCGCGCTGGCGGAAACCCTGCGGAGAGGACTCCAACTGGCAGGATTGCCTCCGGCGGCGGTTCAACTCCTTCCGATGGCCGACCGGCAGGCGATTCCGATCCTCTGTCGCCAGCGGCGCTATCTCGACCTCCTGATCCCTAGAGGGGGCCAGGGTCTCATTGAGACGGTGGTCTGCCATGCCCAGGTGCCGGTCATCAAGCATTTCCAGGGCATCTGTCATGTCTTTGTCGAAGCGCGCGCCGATCTCGAGATGGCTCGAAAGATCGTGCTCAACGCAAAATGCCAGCGACCCGGTGTCTGTAACGCCATGGAAACATTGCTGGTGGACCGGGCGATTGCCCCTGCGTTTCTTCCGGAGATGGTCCGGGAGTTGCGAAGTCGTGGCGTGGAAATTCGCGGAGATGAGCAGACGCGGCAGCTCGGCGGGCCAGACGTGGCTCCAGCGGGCCCGGAAGACTGGGCGACCGAATACCTCGACCTGATTCTATCCGTGCGCGTCGTCAATGGATTGGCCGAGGCGCTCGCGCATATCGAGCAGTTCGGCTCCAGCCATTCCGATGCGATCGTGACGGAAGATTCGGCGACGGCTGACGAGTTTCTTCGTTCTGTCGACTCAGCGGTCGTCTACTGGAATAGCTCCACCCGATTCACCGACGGAGGAGAGTTTGGCTTCGGAGCCGAGGTCGGAATCAGCACGGACAAGATCCATGCACGCGGCCCGATGGGGGTGGGCGAGCTTACGTCTTACAAATACGTCGTGTTTGGTTCCGGCCAAATCCGGGAATAGATACCTGCACGTGAGACAGGCAGGTTAATGTTTTTCCGGCCGGTTTCCATTCCCCTTCCGCTTCGGCTTCTCCGGCGCGGATCTTTCCTCGGTCTCTTGGTGGGGAGACTCGCCAATTTCTTCTTCCAAAGGCTCCCCTTCGAAATCCTCGTCGAACGGGCCTTCTTCTCCCCGGTCCTCCTCGTCCTCGTCGAAAAGGCCTAGCGCTTCGTGTTTGAGCGCGTTCACCATCATCTCGTTGAAGCTCGAGAATTCCGCAGCGGCCTCGAATGTATCGGCATGGAGAGCAAAATACTTCCGTTCCGGAAAGGAATAGGCGTAGCGAAAAAGGTCCGAATGGCCGATCAGGAGGTATTCCGGCCGTTTGTGGAGATCCTGCACGGCGAGATTTTCCGCGATGAGGCCGGGCAGGAACTGGTCTTTCTCTTCCTCCAGGTCGATCGCGTAGAAGACGACCCCGTTATGGGCTAGGCCGTCGGCTAGCAGGAGAAAATCGAGGTAATCCGCGGGAATCCTGATCCCATACCGTTCTTCCACGTCTTGGGCATAGGCTTGCACCTGTGCCACCGGACGACCGACGAAGGGTTGGAAACCCGCTGCCTGCTCTTCTTCGTTCACGAGCGCTACGTAGGTCTTGTAGTTCATGGGAAGGCTAGAGATCTCGGGCAGGCTCGTTCTGGGTGCGATGGGATCGAGAGGATCGAAGAATGGCGAAAATGGAATCCGACGATTCCTTTTTTATTCTGCTTGATTCCCAAAGAATGGGCAATGGGAATGTCGGCGCATGGTCGACGGGCAGGGTTTTACCGTCGATCCGAGCACCGGCCGGTAAAAACTGCCGCGCGAGCACGGCGCCCTCTGCGGTCGCCTCTTTCCTGGCCTCCTGCTCGGGTCCCGGGTCGCGATTCTCCGGCCGGTAATGGATATTCTGATAGGTCCGGATCGCCTCCCGGTATTCGCTGGGAACCTCGTACGGCAACTTTCGGGCGGCTCGGGAGAAATCGACCAGCCGCCGCTGCCAGCTAGGCGGAAGTTCTGCCTTTGGATCGAGGCGCTTGAGTTCCGTCTTCACTTCGTCCACGCTCTCGAAAGTCTTGCGGGTCGGAGAGTAAAAGGGAAAGAGAGGACGGGGAATGTAGGCATCCGTCACTGAGCCCGGGGGAAGATTGAGCTGTGGATGGAGAAGGGCGGTATGGAGGAAATGATGGGCATTCTCCTGGTTATTCCCACTGGTGAAGGTGGAGATGACCGAAAATCGCCGCGCAAGCCCCTGGCTTTAGCCATGGGGTGAGCGGCGAGGCAAAGCTTGATGGATATTTACGTGTCTGTATAAGATGCTGGAGAGCATTCGATGCGAGCCAAGACTCCATCTTACATCGCCGAGTTTCCGTCGCGAACGACCGCGGCGGACGAGGTTGCCCTCTCCAAGCGCCTCGCAGCAGCACGCCAGATCTACAATGCCTCCTTGGGCGAGGCCCTTCGCCGGCTGGCCTTGATGCGGCAATCCAAGGACTGGCAGCACGCTTGCCGGATGCCGAAAACGGTCATGGATGAACAAAGCGGGAAGCGGATCGCCAACAAGGAGCGATCCAGCCGCTTCCGAAAAACACAGGAACGATTCGGTTTTACTCGCGACTCCATCCAGAAGTTCGCGGAGGCATGCCGGGATGCCTGCTCCATCGGCGATCATCTCGGATCGCACGACACGCGGACCGCGAGTCTGCGGGCATTTCAGGCCGTCCAGGGCTATGCCTTCGACGTTCGGGGCCGACCAAGATTCAAGCCAGCCAGCCGGTTCCACTCGGTCGAAGGCAAGGGCGATGCCCTGATCCGGTTCCGGAAAGAACCGGTTCCGGCGATTCATTGGGCGGGCTTGGTCTTGCCGCTTCGGCTCGATCCGAAGGACAAGCGCGGCTGGCAGCGCATCGCGCTGGAAGCCCGGACCAAATACGTCCGCATCCTTCGCAGGACGATCCGGGGCCGGATGCGCTGGTACGCGCAGCTCGTCCAGGAAGGACTCGCCCCGCAGGTTCGGCCCGCGGGAGAGGATGTCGTCGGGTACGATCTGGGGCCATCGACAGTGGCCTTCGTCTCCGAAACGGATGCAAGCCTGGAAAAGCTCTGTCCGGAAGTCGAGCAGCCCTGGAGGGAGACGCGGCGGATCTTGCGGTCCNTGGACCGGTCCCGCCGGGCGACCAATCCCGCAAACTACGACGCGAAGGGATGCGTCAAGCGTGGACCCAAGCGCTGGGTCCGGTCGGAACGCTACAAGCGCAGGCGACGGGATCTCGCGGAAACCGAGCGGCGGCTGGCCGCCGCACGGAAGACCGCGCACGGCAATCTCGCGAATCGGATATTGGCGCAGGGAAAGACCATCAAGGGGGAGAAGCTATGCTATAGCAGTTTTCAAAAGAATTTCGGACGGAAAGTGAAGGTGCGCGCTCCGGGGATGTGGGTGGAGAAGATTCGCCGCAAGGCTGAAAGCGCTGGCGGAGGATTCATCGAGATCGACCCCCGGAAGACCCGCTTGAGCCAGTTCGACCATACGACCGGGCACTACGTGAAGAAGCCGCTCTCTTTGCGGACGCACGTCTTCGGCGATGGCCGCACCGAGCCGGTGCAGCGGGATCTCTACAGCGCGTTTCTCGTGCGCCGTGAAAAGGGTGCATCGTCCAGTGGGGAGGGAGTGATCTCCACCCGGCAACTATTGCTCCAGCCGGAAGCATTCGGAGCGGCTGCTGGTGGTGACGCCGGTGGTCGAAGCCTCTGGAGGAAAAGGCCCGGAGAGCGGGCCAGCGAGCAAGCAGGCCCTAAGGGAAGTGAACGCTGAACAAAGCCTCGAAACGCTCAATGCGGGCGCCAAGCTTGTGAGAAAGAAGCGAAGGCCGATGACTCCCTGGGAAGGAGAGCAATATGGGCACTGGGGAGAGCCGCCGGGGTACTGGGCGAGGGCATGCGGGCAAAGGACGGTGCATCAACACGGGAGGCCCATCGGGCCGGGAGCTCGGGTAGGTCCCGAGCGAACCGACCGCTGCCCCGCGAGGGGTCGAGGCGGGACCCGGTGGGAGTCGGATAGGTCCGAGGTACCGGAGAGCTCGGAGAAAGTCCGGGGGAGGGAAGGGGCCTTAGTTCAAGGGAAACGTCGGAAGGAGCAAGAGCACGGAGATTGGCGATGAGTCTAGAACCTCCCCTACGTGTTCGGAAGCTCCAGATGGCGTTGCAGGAGAAAGCGAAGGCAAGTCCGACCTATCGCTTCTACGCCCTCTACGACAAGCTCTACTGCGAGGATGTGCTCGCCTACGCCTGGCTGCTCTGCCGAAAGAACGGTGGGGCAGCGGGAGTCGATGGGCAGACCTTCGAGCAGATCGAGGCGGAGGGGGTGGAGCCGTGGTTGGACCGATTGGCGGAAGAACTCCGAAACAAGATCTATCGGCCGCAGGCGGTTCGGCGGGTATGGATTCCCAAGCCCGACGGGAAGCAACGGCCTTTAGGGATACCCACTATACGGGATCGGGTGGTGCAGATGGCTGCGGTCCTCGTGCTGAGCCCGATCTTCGAGGTGGATTTAGCCGAAGAACAGTATGCCTATCGAGAAGGGCGGAGCGCCTTGGATGCGGTTAACCGGGTGCATGCTCTTCTCAAAGCGGGCTATACCGAGGTGGTCGACGCCGACCTCTGCGGCTACTTCGACAGCATCCCTCACCATGCTCTGATGAAGAGCTTGGCCCGGCGGATCTCCGACGGAGCCATGCTGGCTCTTTTGAAAGCTTGGCTGGAGATGCCCGTCGAGGAAGACGACGGCCGAGGAGGGAAGCGGAGGACGACTCAGGCCAAGGATCGGAGGCGGGGGACTCCGCAAGGAGCGCCCATCTCTCCTCTGTTGGCCAACCTCTACATGAGGCGGTTTATCCTGGGATGGAAGCGGCAAGGCTGGGCCGTCCGATGGGCGGCGCACATCGTCTCCTATGCGGACGATTATGTGATCCTCTGCCGGCAACACGCTCAGGAAGCTCGCGAGCAGATGGAAAGGATCATGGAGCGAATCGGGCTCACCGCGAACCAGGAAAAGACCCGGATCTGCCGAGTGCCGGAGCAGAGCTTCGACTTTCTCGGTTATACCTTTGGTCGTCGCTACAAGCCCATTACGGGCCGAAGCTACCTGGGAACACAACCCTCCACGAAGCGGGTGCAGCGGCTGCTGCAAAGCCTAAGCGAGCAGCTCGGTCGGAACACCCAGGGACGGGAAGGCAAAGAGTTGGTAGCGCTCCTCAACCTCCGGCTGCGAGGATGGGCAAACTACTTCTGTCTTGGCTCGGTGAGCCGCGCGTACCGGGTGGTGGACCGTCACGTCCGGTATCGGCTCCGCCGGTGGCTCTGCCGCAAGCACAAAGTCCCTGGGCAAGGAACGACCCACTTCCCGGACGAGTTTCTCCGGGACCAGTTGGGTCTTCTTTCCCTTGCGAGCTTAGCGCGGAGCCTGCCGTGGGCATAATCCTGCGCAAACCTTGTCCGAAAGCCGAATGCGGGAAATCCGCACGTTCGGTTTGATGAGCGGGGAGTGGAGACGGACGATAGGGAGAGATACTCAGGCACTGCCGGACCGAAAGGGGCAGCTCCCGCTATGGCTCTCCTACGTCGCACCGCGCCACTCCTCGACTCTACGCAAAATGCTCCGAGAAGGATTTCCTCGACATCAGCCGGGTTAGAAAGTCCTGGCCGGGTGCGGAACCGCTCCTGCGACGGGCGATGTCGAGAGTGAAGGAACCAGCGAGCCGGGAGGGCTTGTCCCGACCGCACGTCAGGAACGTCAGAGCTGGTCGCCCGTCGAAGGGGAAAATGGGAAGCGGCTGCCCTCGCAGCCGTTCCGCGAGGCCGGGGGATGCTGTAGCGTAAGCGAGAGCCCCGGAGAGCCGGAATCTCTATTCTCTAGAACCCCCTGGCTTTAGCCATGGGGAGTTTGTGCGGCCGTATCCAGGCCAAGGCGGGTGGAGGGGACTCTCTGCACCGTATTCATTCCCACCTGCCCGACGCCCTTTACGGGGTACCTGGCGGTGGTGCCGGAGGCCGCCTTGGTAACCGCGCCCGAGTTTTCCTATGAGGACGTGCTCAAGCTCTGTTTTTCGTACGGCCTTCTTAGTTCTTCCAAGGAAGGGCCAGCAGCCCAATCAAAGCCGCAGCCAGGCCAATCCGGTACCAGGCAAACGGGATGAAGGTGTGGCTTTGAATGTACCTCAAGAGCCACCGGACGGAGGCAAATCCGGTGATTCCCGAGACGACGAAACCGACGACGAGGTCGCTCCAAGAATCCGCAGGAAGGTTGCGGAAAAAATGGGTCTCCTGGACCAAGGAAAAGAGGCTTGCCGCGAACATGGTCGGGATGCCCAGGAGGAATGCGAACTCCGTGGCCGCTGGACGATTGACCCCGAAGAGGAGAGCGGTGAGAATGGTGGCCCCCGATCGGGAAAGACCCGGAAAGACGCCGGCGAGTACCTGCGCGATCCCCACCGCGCAGGCGGTCATCCAGCCGATTTGACTGGTCGTTTGCAGGGAGCGTAAGCGGCGCTCCGCTAGAAAAATCCAAAGAGCGCCGACCAGGACGGCCAGAAGCACCGGGGTGAGCTGGTCGGGGAGCCTCCAACCCGCTTTCTTCACGGCAAGCCCGAAGAGCGAGGTGAGGAAAAAGGCGAGGGCAAGCTTGAGGGAGTAATCAAGGTTTTCCGGATTTCGGACCCCTACGACCAGAGCGACGATCCGCTTCCAATAGAGGAGGGTCACCGCGAGCACGGCCCCGAGCTGGATGAAAATGTTGAAGGTCTCCGAGCGAGCCCCTAGCCAATGCTCCGTGATCAGCAGGTGACCCGTGCTGGAAATGGGCAGGAATTCCGTGATCCCTTCGACGATCCCCAAGAGAGTGCTTGTCAAAAAATCATTCATGATCTCTGCGAATCCGTCAGTCGTCTCGAGGATAGGAACCTTCGGCTCAAAGCGGCTGCGCCGAGGCCGGAGGCGGGTTCGCTTCTTTCACCTGCCGGAAGCCGTAGTTGAACAGGACGGTCGCGTCCCTCCACTTGTCTGGACTGTGCAGGAGAATCAGCAACAGAGGATGGCCATCGCGTTGGCAGGCGGCGGCATAGGTATGACGTGCCGCGCGAGTCCAGCCGGTTTTCGCCGGGCCCATCCCCTCGTATTTCCCCAAGAGTCGGTTATGGTTGTGGAGAATCCGCAGTTGGCTCCCGCTTCGGGTGGCAACCGTACGGGTCATGAGGATTTGCCGCAGGGAGGGGACGTCCAGAACAGCCTGGAAGATGCGGAGAAGGTCCTGTGCCGTCGTCACCTGGCCCTCTTGGTAGGAAGCGAGGCCGTGAGGATCGACGAAATGGGTGTGGAGAGAGCCCATCTCCCAGGCTTTCCGGTTCATCTGATGAACGAAGGCGGGGACGGACCCGGCCGTAGAGCGGGCCAGGGCGAGGGCAGCATCGTTGCAGGATCCCACCAGCAGATCCTGGACGAGCTCCGCGACGGAAACCCGCTGCCCGATGCGCAAAGGCACATGGGAAGGCTCGACCGCCGTGTCCTGCGGCAGGATGGTGACAAACCCCCGCAATCCCGTCTGCTCATAGACCAGGAGTGCGGTCATCAGCTTGGTCGTGCTGGCGGGAGCTAGGGGAGCATCCAGGTTGCGAGCAAAAAGGACGCGATTGCGGATCGGATCGTACAGGAGTGCCGCCGTTGCTTCCACCAAGCGATCGGCTTCCCATTCGCTATCGGCCGAGAGGAAAGAGGAGTCCGCCCTTGCGTGCCGGTGATGACGGGCAGCCGTGAGATCGGCACCGCTCCCGAGCCAGAGGGCGGCGGCAACGACCAGAACCAGACGGTGGAACGCTGATCTCGCCATATGGATGCTATACGGCTATCTGACAACCGCCTTTTCGTGCTGGGTGCGTGCTAAGCACAACGCCATCTGCGCGCTCGGGCCGATCCACGTCATGTGGCTGCAACGCACCGTATCGTGCTCGGCCAGCTTTTAGCTGTCCAGGAAATTCTCCGATTGCAGATCTCCTTGCGGACGTTGCCTCTTCCGGGCGCAGAATCTTTGCCAAGTTCGGGCGGCTCTCCTGTGACAGCAGGACAAGACAACCGGAGCTTGCGTCATCCCTGCTTGTAACGGAGCCTCTTCTTGTGGCGATTCTCGCGCCTCCGCTTCCGGCGCTTATGCTTGTTCATCTTCGCCTTGCGGCGTTTCTTGAGCGAACCCATGCCTAATCCTTCTTACCCCTTCCAGCCGATCAATAGATGACTTTGTTGAGCGGGTATTCGATTATTCCCTCCGCGCCCAGCTCCTTAAGTCGCGGGATCAGGTCGCGGACCTGACTCTCATCGAGAACGGTTTCTACGGCAAGCCACTCTCCGTCGGCGAGCGGGGAAACCGTCGGCTTTCGGAGCGCGGGCAAAATGCCGAGCACCGCCGCAATTCCGTCCTTGGCTACGTTCAACTTCAACCCCACCTTCTCTTCGCCACGAAGCGCGGCCAAGAGCAGCAAGGCCAGAGACTCCAACTGCTTCCGCCGCCCAGTGTCCGCCCAGACGGAATGAGAGCAGATGAACTGCGGATAGCTTTCGAGCACCGTGTCGACGATGCGTAAGTTGTTTGCCCGGAGCGAGGAGCCTGTTTCCGAAATATCGACGATGGCATCCACGAGTTCGGGCACCTTGACCTCCGTTGCGCCCCAGGAGAATTCCACTTCCGCCTGGACGCTATGGCGCTGCAAGTAGTTAGAGACCAGCCGAACCGCTTCCGTGGCAATCCTCTTGCCGTTCAGTTCGCTGGGAGAGCGGACCGGCGAGCTTTCATGGACGGCGAGTACCCAGCGTACGGGGAGCCTGGTCGAGCGATTGTAGGGCAACTCGCTTACAATGTGGACCGAGGATTCCGTTTCCAGGATCCAATCCATTCCGGTGATGCCACAGTCGAGGAAGCCTTGAGTGACGTACCGAGCCAATTCCTGGGGCCTGACCAGGCGAACCTCCATTCCCGGGTGATCGATGTAGGGTCGATAGCCCCGGGACGATCGGCTGATGACATAGCCGGCTCGGCGGAAGAGCTCGATAGTGGCTTCCTCCAGGCTGCCCTTGGGAAGTCCGATCCGTAGCTTTGCCTCACTCATCGGAAAAGAGTGGCGATGCTACGAAGACACGGGCGGCCTGTAAAGTGGTTTTCTTCACGGTGGAGCTTCATCGCGAGGCGGCCGACTCCTCTCGGTGCAGCGACTTGTATAGGATCTCATAGACCGTTGCCAGATCCGACGGGTGGACCCGGGTCTGCGCCGTGGTCGTCATGAAGTTGGCATCGTCCCTCCACCGTGGCACAAGATGCCAATGCAGATGCCCTTCTATCCCGGCGCCGGCGGCCGCCCCCAGATTGAGTCCGATATTGAATCCGTGGGGGGCAAACGCCTCCTCCAGAGCCGCCAGGAGCTTGCGCAAGATCTCCAGCGTTTCCAGCAGTTCCTTTTCCGTGAGTTCGTCCAGACGCGCCACGGAGCGGTAGGGAACGACCATCGAATGGCCGATATTGTAGGGGAAGCGGTTGAGTAGGCCGAAGGAAGTCCGGCCTCGCAGGAGAACAAGATTCTCCCGATCCCTGGATTCCTTGGCGATCTCCGCGAAGAGGGTGCTTCTCGGAGGGGACGACTCGTCGAGATAAGCCTTGCGCCAGGGTGCCCACAAATGTTCCATTGCCTCGACCGATCTTATTGCAATGACGTCTCTTGCCGGCAAGAGCAAAGCGATCCATTTCTTTGGCGGAGAGGACGAATACGAGGCCAAGCGCGCCACGCGCCTCTTTCTCCAACAAGAGGGACTGCGCGACGATCCATCCTTCGAAAGCGTTCCCGGAGACGGAGGGAACGCCGCGGAGGTGGGAGAACAGATCGCCCGCCTGCGAGAGGCCCTTCAGTCGGGCTCGCTGTTCGGCCTGCGCAAGGTCGTGCTTTGGCGCGATGTCCACTGCCTTGGGAACAAGGGCGTGGGTCGAGACGATAAGCTCTTCTCCGAGTTGGCGAGCCTGCTCGAGGTCCTGCGGGGCTTGCGTCCGGAGGTGGTCGTGTTGGTGATCCAGGCCGGAGCCGTTGACGAGCGGCGGCAATTTTTTCGCGGACTGCGCGAAATCGCTTCCCTTCATCTTTTTGCTCCCTTGAGCGGCGTTCGAAACGAGGACCGGGCATTGGGAGAAGTCGCGGAGAGGATGAGGGCGCGCGGCCTTTCTCCGACTACCGAGCTCTGCGAGCGCCTCTTGGCTGCCTCGGGAGGGGACCGCCAGAGGCTCGACTCTCAAATCGAGAAAGTTGCTCTCTATCAAGCCGACGGCCTGCCCGCGACAAGCGATGAGCTCGGGCTGCTTCTCGGCGACGGTTCGGATGCGGTGGTGTGGGACCTGTGCGACGCGGTCGTAGGAGGAAGACCTTCTGCAGCATGGAGCGAGTTGAGAAATCTCCTCCGCCAAGGGGAGAGCGAAGTGCGTGTTCTCTTGGCGTTGGGACAGAAAGTTCGCCTGGCGGCCTTAGGTCTCCTCCTGTGGGAAAAAGGCTGGGTGCGTCTGAATGGCTCCGGGCGTTTCGTCAAGGCGGACGTCGCTCCGGAAGGCCAGGCCTACTTTCCAAAGAAAAAGAGTGGAACTCCCGTGAGTGCCTGGCAGTTGGGCATGACCATTGCGGCGGCAAAAAAGCGGACCGCCTGGTTTTGGGTGAATGCCCTTCTTGCTCTTTCGATGGCAAACCGGCAGATGTTGCATGGAGGAGAAAAGCAGATCAGCCTCGAATTGGCCCTCTTGCGGCTTTTCCAGGAAAAGGCCGATTCGTAATGAGAGGCGATGCGAACCAAGGGAAAGAGCCCGAGTTGTCCGTAGTGGTGCCCTTTCACAATGAAGCCGAGAACCTGCCCCAATTGCTTTTGGAGATCGATTCCGTTCTGCAAAAGCTCGGGCGAGCGGCTGAGATCATCCTTGTCAACGATGGCAGCACCGACTCCTTCGAGCGCCCCTCCATAAGCCCGTGCTTCCCGGTTCGGTGGCTCGATCTCACCATGCGATCGGGGCAGAGCGCGGCGATCTACTATGGGATCCAGCAAGCTGCGGGGCGGTGGGTCATCCTATTGGACGCCGATCTTCAAAATGATCCGGCGGACATTCCGGCGCTTTTGGGACGACTACAGGAAGATCGGCTCGACCTGATCACTGGTTTTCGCCAAAAGAGGCAGGACAGCTGGCAGCGGCGCTGGATGAGCCGGGTGGCTAACGCTGTCCGGGCACGCCTCCTTGCGGATCGTACACGAGACTCGGGCTGTTCTCTCAAAGTGATGCGAAGGGATTTGGCGCGGCGACTGCCTGGGTGGAACGGCATGCACCGGTTCATCCCCGCCCTCGCGTGCGGCATGGGGTATCGGACCGGCGAACTTCCGGTTCATCATCGACCTCGATACGCCGGTCGAAGCAAAGTTCGTCCTTGGAGACGGGCGCTGGCGGCGACGATTGATCTGCTCGGAATGGTCTGGCTCGTCCGGCGCCAGTTCCGCGGCAGGCTCCGCGATCCCGAATCTCGCTAGTACATCGACTCATAAGTTCGCAGCAGCATATTCGGCTTGGAATTGCTAGGTGAGCTCGATGATGTGCTGAAGCTTTTCCGGCCCTTTAGTCCAATGGAAGGGCTGGCAGTGGTCATTGTATTTGGCGAAGTAAGCCTTGAGGAAGCGCTCTAAGTCCTGGCCCGATTTGTGAACAGACTGTTGAAGGCCCTGTCGGGTCAGGATGCTGAAGAAGCATTCGATGAGGTTTACCCAGGAAGCATGGGTCGGCGTATAGTGAAAGCTGACGTTAGGGTGAAGCCTGAGCCAGTTTCGGGCCTTTTCATTCTTGTGCGTGTTCAAATTGTCCAAAACCACGTAGAGCCGCTGGTCCTCGTAGCGTTTGACGAGCTCGTCCAGAAACGAAAGGAAATCGGCCGAGGTCCGGGTCTCCTTGACATGGGCAAAGACTTTCCCGCTCTTCACCTCCAGGCTGGCCAAGACCGTGCGCGTTCCGTGCCGGACATACTCGTTGGTCCAACAACGGGCCTTTTTCGCCCGCAAAGGCAGCATGGGCTGCGTGCGATCCAGGGCCTGGATGCCGGTCTTCTCGTCCACGCAGAGCACCACGGCGTTCTCCGGAGGCTGCATGTAGAGAGAGCGACCACTTCGAGGAGTTTCTCCTTGAACTGGGGATCCGGGCTAAACGTGAAGGTGCGAAGGCAATGCGGATGCAGATCGTAAGCTCGCAGAATGCGCGCAGAATGCGCGCGACCCGAGCTGGGGGCAAACCCAGCTCTCGCGCCAGCGTGCGGATGCTCCACCGGCTCAAACCTCTCGGCGGTTTACTGCACGCGGTCATCACCACTTTGCGCGTAAGCGATTGGCTTATCGTTACCGGGCGTCCGCTCCGCGGCTCATCGTTGAGCCCAGCGATCCCCTCCGTGGAAAACCGTCGCCGCCATTTGCCCACGATATGCGCGTTGCACTGGAGCCGCCGGGAAATCGCCGCGCTGGAAACCCCATCGGCAGCCATCAGAATTATCCGTGCTCTCATCACCTACCCGGCTTTCGCATTCCTCTTGCGGACGATGTCTTCTAACTCTTCTCTCTGCTCTTCGCGAATTGGTAATGCACTTAAAATGGCTCCCATAATGAAAGCCATAATACCTAGTCTGCACTGTTATGTCACGTAATTATGACGCGATGCTAGTGTGTCCTGGTCCCTTTCGCAAGCCGCAGGAGAACGCTTGGGAGAGAGGCTGTCAGCCGCCATTTCTCACAATCTTTCTCCTGCGGCTTGCACAATGGGCTTGTCTGCTTTGTTGGGCTTGGTTTTCCATCCTTGCAGTATGTCGTCATACAGCTCCGGTGGAAAACCGGCGTCGCGCCTCGCATCCAAGCCCATTTGCGGCGCCTCGGCTACGAAATTTGTGAGAAATGGCGGCTAGGGCAGTGAGTTCAGAATTTGTCGGAGAACCTGGTAGGGCAACTGGTCTGCGTCGACATTGTGGATTCGTTCCTGAGGAATCGCGCCGAGCAGCGGCTTGGTCTCGGTTTCATAGATCGTGATTCTTCGGAGGATCACCTTGGGATCGGCGTCGTCGGCGCGGTTGGTCTGATGAACCCTGGCAGCGAGGCGCTGGATCAGTACGTCGCGATTGGGGCAGCAGAGATGGAAGACGTGTAGAATGTCGACGGAGGCGGAGAGCTTTGCGAGCTGGTTGACGTTCCGAGGGATCCCGTCGAGCACCAGGAAATCCGCCGCGGGGCGGTAGCGGCCCGAGTCGATTAGTGTCTGAACGTGGTCTTGCCAGACGCGGATCGTCAAATCGTCGGGGACGAGCTGTCCTTGATCCGAGTATTGCCGGAAGAGCTTTCCCAAATCGGAGCCGGGATCGAGGGCTCGGAAAAGCTCGCCCGAGGAGAGGTGAATAAATCCAGGAATTTGGGCAAGAAGCTGTCCCTGCGTCCCCTTTCCGGAACCGGGAGCTCCGAGAAGGAGCAGTGAGCGAAATTTCATGGTCTTATTCCTACGAATCGAATCCTCATCGAGTTGTCCCGAGCGGGATCTGGCAGACCTCTTTCGAAATCTGCCCGAGGCGCGAGGCTACTCCTTTGCGGCCCCGCTCGCAAGACGGCTTGGCAACGATGGCGAGAATTCGGTAAGTTCATAAAGATCGGTTCCTATGAATCACGCTTTTTTTGTAACGACCTTTTCTTTCCCCTCGTCCCTTGCGTCGGCTTCTCTCCCACAGCCGCCGGGGTTGACGGTTTGGGGGCTTCTCCAGTCTGGAGGATGGGTCATGCTACCCCTGCTCTTCGTCTCGGTGATCGGGCTCTGGCTCATCTTCTATGCCCTGGTATCGCTACGCTTGAGCGCCGTCTGGACGCGCGATTTGGAGCGGAGGCTGGATGCCGTTTTCCGCCGACGGGATCTCTCCGTTCTGAGCGAACTCGTCCGGAAAAGAAACGAAGGCGTCGCGCGGGTCCTCCGCGGAGCGATTGGTCTCTATCAGCGCTATCCTAATGCGGACGGGGAGGCGGTGCGCTCCGTGGCCCAGGTCATCGGCAGCGGGATCGCCGCATCGCTCAATCAGAGGATTCTCTATCTGCTCGACGTCGGCGTAATCTCTCCCATGCTCGGCCTCTTCGGCACGGTGGTGGGGATTTTGCGTGCCTTCGGATCGATTGCGGCCGATCCATCTCCGATGCGGACGATGCTCTTGGCAGGAGGAGTTTCGCAGGCATTGATCGCCACAGCGGTGGGCCTGATCGTCGGGATCTCGTGCATGATGTTCTATTCCTTTTTCCGTGGGCGGTTGCAGGGCTTGATCACGGTCTTTGAAGAGCGATCGGCCATTTGGGTCCAGGAATTGATTCTGCTCCATGGTTCCGAGGAAGTGGCTGTGGGGGTGAAGGAACCGGAAAAAGGCGTCGTCGAAACATGAATTTCCGGGGCCGGGTATCCAACGTGCAGATCGGACTGCAACTGGCGCCGATGATTGACGTGATCCTCTTTTTGCTCTCCTTCTTTCTGCTGACCTGGAACTTGGCGCGGTATGAGGCGGATCTCGACGTCCGGGTCCCCAAGGCCAAGCACGGAGAGATTCCCCAGCGCCTCCCCGGGGAAGTGATCCTCAACATCACCAAGGACGGCAAGGTGACATTGAATCGAAGAGTGGTTTCTGCTTCCGAGCTGGAGGGAATTCTTCACGGAGTGGTCCAACAATATCCGGACCAGGCGGTGGTGATCCGCGCGGACGAAACGACCAGCTATGAACATGTCGTTCACGTTCTGGATGTCTGCCGGGCGGCAAATGTCTGGAATATCGCGTTTGCCACCGTCCGGCCCGATTTGACTCCCCCCTAGGTCTGGCGGTAATGGGTTTCAAGGATTTTGCGTCCGGCGATCTGCCGATCGGAAGGAGTGCGAGAAGAGATCCGCTCTTTGCAAAGACGGCATGATGCCTGGTTGCGCGGGCGATATGCCTTGGTGGAGCAGCGCACACGCCGGGAGGCGGGTTGCGAGAGGAAGGCCGGGAGAGGTGGTGTCAACGGGACGGACCTGGATGAGCAAACCTTGGGGAACCCCTGGGCTGGGGCGATTGCTCGGGATTTGCGGCTTGTGCCTCGGGCTGTTCGGACAGAACGATTCCGCTTGGCCAGCTACCGTCCAGCAAAGTCCTGGCGAGATTGAGCTGATTCCCCAGGCAGAGATGCAGTACGAGCAGGCGGTGGATTTCTATCGCGAGGGTCGGCATTCCGAAGCCCTCCGCCTCTTCTCCGAGGCCTTGCCTTCTCTCGCTGCGACGAAGAAGGAAGAGGCCCTGTTCGATATTGGCGAATGCTATCGCTTTCTTAGCCGTCCGGCGGATGCCCTCTCGGTCTATCGGATGCTCACCCAAAGCTATCCAAAGAGCCTCTTTGCTCCCGCCGCCTGGTTCTGGGAGGGAAAGTTGCTGATGGAGCGAGAGCATTATGGAGAAGCCATCCCCCTTCTCCAACTCGCGCTCGATCATGGAGCGGGAGAGACCTTGGAAGCGGCTCGTTACCTGCTGGCTCTCTGCGACTTCCATGTGGGCAACGAGGCCGCTGGATCCGAACAGCTACGCAAAGTCGCCTCCGGAGCGTCCCCTTATCGATGGGAGGCGGCTCGTCTGCTCGCGGTCTACCTGGAAAAGAAGCGAGACTGGGCGGGCGCTCTCTCCTATTGGCAAACCATCGCCACACAAGCGAAAGCCCCGTCGATCAAGTGGCAGGCGACGGCCCGGGCGGGTTGGGCGGCCATGCGCGCCGGAGAAGCGAAGAAGGCGGAAGAGTTCTTTGGTCGATGCCTTGGCCCAGATGTTCCGTCCCAATGGCAGACCTTGGCCTCCGAGGGTCAATTCGCAGAGGCGCTTTCCCAAAAGCATTTCGAAGAAGCCTTGACGTTTCTTCAGTCCCGTCCGGAGCGCTTTTCCTTGGAACGGAGGGTCGCCTTGCTCGTGCAGTTGGGCAACGCCTGCCTTCAAGCGGGAGAGAAGGGCATCGCTTTCCAGGTATTCGAATCCTGCCTTTCCCTGAATCCGCCGGCCCCAGCGTTCGCCGAAGCGGCATATGGAAGGCTTGTGGCGCTGATCGGACTCAATCAGAAAGGGGTTCTCGACGAGGCGACTGCGTTTCTCGATCGATTCGGCTCATCTTCCCCTTACGCGGCCCGAGTGCGCTTTATTCAAGCCCAGGCGCTATCGGCTCGAGGACGCTTCGCCGACGCTCTCCCCCTGTGGCAGGAGATCGTATCGCAAAATCCGGCGGGGGTCCCTCGGTCGGCGGCGCTCCTGGGCCTCGGGCGTGCCTACTTCGAGTCCGGGCGGTGGAAGGAGGCGGGGGAAACATTGGAGCGTCTCGGCAAGGGCAGCGCCGATGCCGCGGAACTCCTGACAGCGCGAATGACGGAGGGAGCGGCTTGGGACAAGGCGGGAGACGCCGCCAAGGCTCTCGAGGCTTGGAAAGAGGCGCTTGAGCTTGCACCCAGAGGCTCCCCGCAACGGGAAGCGAGCCTGGTCCAGACGGCCTTGCTGGCGCGACAGCTCGAGAAGCCCACGCAGATGGAGCAGTCTTTCCGATCTCTGGTGGACGAATATCCCAAGGCGAAGCTTCGTCCGCTTGGTTGCCTGCTGCTTGGCCAGGCGGAACTCAAAGAAAAGAAATATGCCGAAGCGCAAAAGCATCTTTTGGAGGCCAGGGAAGGGGAGCCGACCCAATTCTTTGGCCCCGCCACGACCATGCTGGTCTGGGTCGCCTACGGCGAAAAGGATCTGGAAAAGATGGAACATTTTCTGGGAGAGCTCGAGGAAAAGGCGCCCGAGTCAGCAGCGCAGCTTCCCGCCGCTCTCTACTATTGGGCCGGGCTCTCATGGGCCAAAGAGAACCGGCTCATTCTGGCGAAGAACGCCCTGCGAAAAGTCTGCTCGCGATCCGATGCCGGCACCTATCTGGCTTCCGCATACTGGCAGCTGGCTGAAATCGAGCGGAAGCTGCACGAATGGCCTGGTGCGGTTCAATGCTATCAGGAATTCCGCAAGCTCGACCCGAACGGCGCAGACAATAGCCCGGTGCTCTTGGGTTTCGCGGAGGCCGAGACCGGCGCGGGAGAGTACGGTTCCGCGCAGAAGCACTTAGAGCAAGTGCTCTTACAAGAACCCGAGGGCCGACGAAACGCCGAAGCGCGCATGCTCCTCGGAAACCTATATTGGGCGCAAAAAAACTACGCGGAAGCCGCCAAAACTTATAGTACGCTCAGCTTGATCTACCAGGACAACGAAATCACCCCTCGCGCCATGGAAAAGGCCGCCTCGAGCTTTGCTCGATCAGGGGATGATGCGCAGGCGGCCAATTGGCGTAAGCTCCTGAGGGAAAAGTATCCGGATTTCAAACCCGATGCCTGAGTCAACGGCTCCCTTGCGGGAGCATCGAGGAAATCTTGCCCTGATGGCGCTCTTGCTATCGCTGGGCCTGCATGCCGCGATCCTGGGCGTGGTTGGTCCCCTGCCCATACGAGGGCGCATTGCGCTCGCTTCCCAGGCCAAAGAGATGTCGAAAACCTTTCATTTGAGCCGGACGGAACTGCCGAGTTCCCTTTTCCAGGCTAGCGCCCAATCGCGCATCCCGACGACGGCCCCGGTCCCTGACCTGGAGGTGCCCAAGGAGATGAAGGGGGCAGAGGCAATCGTGCAGAAGCTGGCCCAGGAGAATCCAGTTCGAGTTCCGATGTCAGAGGCGACTCCTGGAGGAGCTCCAGAGGTGGCGGTGCTCGCGCCGACTCCACCCAGCGAGACGAGCCCCTATCTTCCGGATATGCGCGCCGAGATGGAAAACGCGACATCGCAGACCAACGTCGGTTCCGCAGTCCTTGGTGTGCCGAACGACGCGATCGTCCTTCCCTCGGGAGTCGGGCAGAATCCGCAGCCAGGCGCGAGCGCCGCCGGGCAGGCTGGCACCCATCCGGAAGAGGCGGCCGGGGGAGAAGGTCTACCCGGTGCGGATGAAGTTCAGAGCCAGTTTCGAGCTGCCGCAAACTTCGATCCTCGAATTCCACAGCCGATCATGGTGCGGCTACCCAGCGACATCCTGTTTGATTTCGACTCCTATCGCTTGCGCCCGGATGCGGAGCCCCTTCTTGCGCAAGTGGCTGACATTCTAAAGCGCTACGGCCGCGCCGATGTGGAAATCGGCGGACACACCGATACATTCGGGGATGACCAGTATAACCTGAAATTGAGTCACGAGCGGGCCGAATCGGTGCGGCGCTGGCTCGAGGAGCGCTTGGCGGGCGAGCAGCTATCGTTTCATGCCACCGGCTACGGCCGCCGCCGACTGATCGTCGCGCGAGGAACGATCGAGGAGCAAGAAAAGAATCGGCGGGTCGAAATCGTGATCCGGGCTCTCGCCCCCTGAAAAAGCCTATCCGCGGGGAGAATAGGATGAGTTTCCTCGGGTTTGGATCAAGCGCGCGAAGCTGCCTCCAACTGGGCGTGGATTGCCTTCGTCAGGGGAGGATTCACCCGCCAGTGGCCGCCCTGCACATGGATGATGGCCCCGTCATAACTCTGCTGGAAGATCCGGCCGTTTTGAAACCGGACGACGACGGTGACATGAACGCCCGCTTCTTCTTGGTTGGTCCAAGGGTTGATCGTGGGCATCTCGACTTCGTTGACCGTGATTTCGTCCTGGACGATCCGATATTTTGCCTTGGCCTCGGAAGAGAAGATGTCGCGTTCGAAGGCCGTTCGGGCGTTTTTCTTTCCCGGCCCGGTCAACGAACCATACTGCCAAAGGTAAACGGCTTGATCGCAACCGGCGAAGAGAGGCACGAGCAGCAGAAGAAAAAGGTGGCGTCGCATACGAGCTTCCTTTTTTGCCAGCGTTCGAGAGAAAAAGCGAGTCCTCATCCTCCTCCTCTGTGCGCGGTTCGACCGCTTTGGGCGGCAAGCGCCCGGAAAGAATCGAGAAGCTGCGCATAGGGAGCGCGCCGCCGATAATCTTCCAGGGACAAAGGGAGGCGGGCAGTCCAATTCTGGTCCGCTCCGGGCAGATTAAACCGAGTATCGATTCCGAAGAGATCGCTGACCAAGATGGAAGCCATCCAGCTCGGAGAGTCGAGCAGCACCTGGAGCAAGCGAAGGTGGAGTTCTTGGGTGAATTCCCTCGGCGGGGCTTCCGGATTCCAACCGAGGAAGACCATCAGCCTTTGAAGCTCCAGCCAAGCATCATGCCCATTTGGGCCCAGCCACCGTTCGATGAGGCCACGCAAGAAACAGACGAGGGGAGGGTGGTCATGCGTTGCATAGGTTGCCACGCTTAGCCGTGGATACGTCGAAGCTGGCGAGTAGGAGTGATCTTCCTCCCGCTCGAACATGGGGATCTTGAATCCGGGAACTCCCAGCTCGCTCAGGGCGGGACGAACATAAAAGGGGACGAATCCAAGATCTTCGGCAATGACCGAGGCCCCCCCGGTTTCCGCCAGGAGCCGGTAGAGGAGCAAGACTCCCCGCGCCTCATTGCGAGCGGCCGAGTCGAGCTTCTCGTCAGAATCGGGAATGAAATGAGGCAACCTTCCCCCTGCTCGGGCTTGGGCCTCCTCCGGAGTAAGCGGAAGAAAGACCGCATTCTCTTCCGGTTTCCACGGAAAGGCATAGATCCGGAAAAACCCGAGCACGTGGTCGATGCGGAACCCGTGAAAGATCTCGAGCGTTCGAGCGATTCGCTGCTTCCACCAGAAGAAGCTCTCCGCTTCGTGCTTCTCCCACGCATAGAGTGGAATCCCCCAGTTCTGGCCCCACTTTTGAATGAACGCATCCGACTGGAAGAACCGTTCCGGAGGCGCTCCGCCGCACCAGCTGGTGTCGAAGAGAGGAGGGTGGGTCCAGACGTCCGACCCATAACGGCTGATCCCGAAGGGAATGTCGCCCATCAGCTGGACTTCGTGGGAGACCGCGTATTCCCGAATGGACTTCCACTGCCGGTGGCCGACCCATTGAACGAAGGCGTAAAAAGAGCGCTTCCGGAGAAGCGCCCGCGGACGAGCGGCCCGCAACCAAGTCAGGGCTTTGCGATAGTGCGCGACTTCCGGCGACCACCGGTCCCAGCGCGGATCGTTTCCTTGTTGATCCATGAGGGCTCGAAAGAGGGAATAACCTTTAAGCCATGCGGCATGGGACCGGCAGAAGGCCTGGAACTCTTTCCAACTCGGCGGCCTCTGTTCAGAGAAGCGCGTGAAGGCTTTTTCCAAAAGCGCCTTCTTTCTTTCCTTGACTCGCGGATAATCGATGACATCGCCGATCGAGGCTTCCTCGATCCATCCTTTTGGGATGTCTTCTGCCTCCAGGCCGGGAACCTCCTCGGGCTCCAAGGTGAAGAGAGCGGGTTCGAGAGCCAGCGAGCTGATCGCGTTATAGGGGCTATTGTCTCCGCTGGTCTCGTTGATGGGGAGGAGTTGAAGCCAACGGAAGCCGAGTTCTGCGCAAAAAGCGATCGCATCGCGCACCGCGCGAGCGTCTCCGATCCCCAAATCGCCCTTCCGCCGCAGAGCGGAGACCGGCGTTAAGAGCCCGACGACGCGTTGGGAGAGATCGATATGCACGTCCTAATTGGTAGCCGGTGGATGGTCCGGAGGACAAGAACCAACCGAGCGGGCGAAACGCAAGCAAGAGAGGGACGAGGCGTCTACGATCCCCTTGCTCTGGATGAGCACGCGGTGGGTTCGCCCGAAGAATTCCGGATGGGTCAGGGTCTGAAAGCCTCCGGCTGTCAAACCTTCGGGAAGCTTTCCGTCGTACCGTTCGGCTACAGCAGAGAGAATCCCTACGAAAAAGTGGTGTTGATCGACCACCGAGAGGCTGCTCAATCCCATCTCCTCTCCGGCTCTCTGAAGTCTGGCGAAGTCGACATGGGCGGTGAGGTCCTGCTCCCCGGGGTGGGCGAGGGGATCGCTTTCTCGGCGGTGACGCCGATACGCCCGGAGAGTTCCGGCCGCTCTTCCGGGAAGAAAACGCTCCTGCGGAAGGAAGCCATAGTCGAAAGTGAAGACGAACCCGCGGTCAATCAGGCCCGCCACCTGGCGCATCCATAAGGGTGCGTCGAGGCTCGCCTCGACGACCCATCCTTCCGGCAGATCCGCGGCTGGCTCCTCCAGGACATCTCTCCATTGGCTTCCAGCAGGAAGAGGCCGCTCGACGAAGCAGAAGCGCCCTCCTTTCCAGGTTGCGAAGCTTTCCGACCAGCCGGAACTCCGCCAGAGCAACCGGTGGACAGGAAAGCTATCCACCAGCTCGTTGGAAAAAAACACCCCGACGAGTCGCTCCGTGCCGTCTAAAGACTCCACCCAACGAAAGTGATTCGAAAGTCCTGCCGCGCTTACCCGCGCCTCCTGCTCCTTCCGCGGCAGCTCCCTCGGTTCGACGATGGTGTAGCGGATACGCTCGGCAAGGTGGGGCGCTCGCTGCCGGAGCGCGCCGACGAGGTCGCAGGCGAGCCATCCCGCTCCTGCTCCCTGCTCCCAGAGATCGAGGATCGCCGGCCGTCCCAAAAGAACCCAAGCTTCCGCCACCGCTTCGGAAAAGAGCCGACCAAAGGCCGTGCCCGAGCTAGGCCCGGTGTAGTAGTCGCCTCTTCGGCCGATCCGGCGGGATGGTAACTGGGCGTAATATCCGTGGCGGGGGTGATAGAGGGCAAACTCCATGAAGCGCCAAAAAGGGATCGCACCCTCTTGGGCCAGGAGCGTTCGGAGCAGCTCGGCGAGCGGAGTTTCCTCTTCCTTCAATCGGTCTGCCCTCATCCTTCCTGCGCTTGCAAGAATTGGGCGAGAAGACGCAGCGCACGCAGGGAAAGACTATATTCCTTGCGGAGCTGCTCCATCTGCTTGAGCAAGAAGAGCGCGTCGTCATCGAAGAGGGGATCCTGCTGCTCTTGCTCCGCGGCGCGAATGAGCCCCAGCCTCCAATAGCAGAGAACCATTTCCGGATGGACCTTGGCGAACTCCGCGAGTTCTGCGGCGGAATACCGCGGTGGCCAGCTTTGGTAGGGAATCAATTTGGCAGCGGGGGTGGAATCCTTTTGCACTGGCATGGCCTGCTTTCCTTCATCTGGTAGCGCCGCCGTTTGCCTTGGGGCTAGAGGCCCGGGCAAGCTTTTCCCAAAGCGCTCGCTCTTCCGGCGTTGGGGATTTCGGCATCCGAATCGCCAGCGTGACGTAGAGGTCTCCGCGTCCTCCCGATTTTTGCGACATTCCGAGACCCGCCAATCGGAGCTTTTGGCCGGAGCTCGATCCGGGAGGAATTCGCAGGCGTGCCTTGCCGCCGTCTAGCACCGGGATGTCGGCCTGGGTGCCTAATGCAGCCGACCAAGGGGGAAGCTCGAACTCGTAAAAAAGATCGCTTCCCTCCACGCGGAAGTAGGGATGCTTGGCATAGCGGATTCGCAGGAAGAGATCCCCCGGGCGGCCGCTCGGGGGGCCCGGTTGGCCTTGACCGGCCAGCCGAATCCTCTGCCCTTCTCGGACTCCAGCGGGTATGGAGACCTGATAGGTCTGTGTGCGCTCGCCCGGTTGCCCGGGTTGTCGTCGGCGCAGGATGATGGTTTTGGCAGTCCCCTTGAGCGCTTCTTCGAGCGTGACCGCCAGATCCGCCTCCACATCGGCTCCCGCTCGCGGGACCCCCATTCTCGAAGGACGACGGTTCCCGAAGAGAGAACTCAACGACCCGCCATCGGAAAAGAAGGCTTCGAAGAAATCGCTGAATCCTGTGCCTCCGACATGGAAGCCAAATTCCTCCGGCGTTTGCGTCCAGCGGGTGTTGCCTCGCCATTGGGGCGGCGGTTGGAACTCCTGCCCTTCTTGCCAGGCAGCGCCGAGCTGGTCATATCGCTTTCGCTTCTCGGGATCCGAGAGGACCTCGTAGGCTTCGTTGATCTCCCGAAATTTGTCCTCGGCTTTTTTCTTATCCTTGGCGACATCGGGATGGTATTGACGCGCCAGCTTCCGGAACGAGGATCGAATCTCGTCGGCGGAGGCGCTCCTCGATACGTTTAGGATCTTGTAATAATCACGAAATTCCATCTTTTCCTTACGATCGGACGCAAAAGAATATGTTCAAAACCGGCCTCAGCCCAATAGCGAAAACGTCCGTTCGCGGCAGCGGCTGGGAAAGTCTCGGTAGGATCAGCCGCGCGCAGATCGATTGCGAGCAGTCTCTTTCCTGCGGACAGACCTTCGCGTGGGGCAGGTTGCGAGATGACTCCTGGGTAGGGGTCATCGGCTCCGCGGCATACCGGATCCTTCCCGAGCCCGATGGCTACCGGATCGAAAGCCTCCAGGGAAATCGGCAGACCCTGCTCGATTACCTTTCGCTCTCCCGCAACTGGGAGCAGATCCTCCAAGAGCTCCCGTCCGATGCAGCGCTTGCCGCCGCTCGATCGGCGGGTCGGGGACTCCGCATCCTCAACCAGGATCCTTGGGAATCCCTGGCGAGCTTTCTTTGTTCTCCAGTGAAGCCGATCCCGGAGATCCGCCGGATTACGTGGAAGCTGCGGGCAAGCTGGGGAACTTCCATCGCCGGAAGCCGGTTTTTCACCTTCCCGACGCCCGAAGCGCTCGCGTTCGCCGAGCAGGAGCGGCTTCTCGCTCATCGCCTGGGTTTTCGCGCACGCTTCCTGCGAGCGACCGCCCGCCGCCTCGCGGACGATCCGGCCTTCTTCCCCAACCTTCGAACCCAATCCACTCTGGAAGCCCGCGCCCGCCTCTGCGAGCTTCCTGGTGTCGGCGAGAAGATCGCTGACTGTGTGCTGCTTTTCGGACTCGGAAGGCTCGACTCCTTCCCCATCGACGTCTGGATGAAGAGACTTCTCCGGAGCCTCTACTTTCCCAACCGGAGACACGTTCCGAACAGGGAGCTTACCAAGTCTGCCGCTGCTCACTTCGGGCCGTACGGAGGCTATGCCCAGCAGCTTCTCTATTTCTGGTACCGACAGACCGCCGGCCGCAACCCCGCTCGAGAATTGGAGCTAAGGCCGGACGAAGAGGCGGAGCTTGACTTTTAGGCCGAGACCGGCTGCTCCGTGCCGTTTCGCATCGCCTTGACGAAATTCGTCCCCATGTCCCACAAGGGACCAGGAAACTTCCGGAGATCGGACAGCACCGAGTCCAATGCATCCAGGAACGCATCGATCTCCTTGGTCCCGACGATCAGGGGTGGAAGCGTCTTGATCACGTCCGCATTGTTGGCGGCCACTTGCGACAGGATGCGGTGCTTCGCCATCAGCTGCGAAACGACAAGTTGGGGGAAGAGGCCCGGATCGAGGGCATGCACCGTCTTCCAAGCCATCTTGAGTCCTAAGGAACGCGGCTCGGCGAACTCGACGGCCATCATCAGCCCCTTGACCCGTACCTCCTTGACGATTTCGTGCTTCTTCTGGAGCGCCAAGAGGCCCTGTTCCAGCCGTTCCCCCATCCGGGCGGCATTTTCCACCAGTCCTTCTTCCTCTAGGACCGAGAGAGCCGCCAATCCGCAGACGCAGGCCAGATTGTTCCGCCCGAAGGTAGACGAGTGGACGATACAGCGGTCGAGCCGGCTGAAAACCTTCTGGTAGATCGACCGGCGCGTGGCGAAGGCTCCGCAGGGCACATAACCCGCCGAGAGGGCCTTGGCGAGGGTTACGATATCCGGTTCGAGCCCCCAATGCTCGAAGGCAAACCACTTTCCGGTCCTCCCGAGACCGGATTGCACTTCATCGCAAACCAGGAGGGTTCCGTAGCGCCGGCAAAGGGCTTGGGCCTGTACGAAATAATCGTCCTTGGGAAACTGGACTCCTTTGCCCTGCACCGGTTCGATGACCAGCGCCGCCACGTCCCCCTTCCGCAGTTCCTGTTCCAGAGCGGCCAGATCGCCCAGTGGGACGGTTTGACAGCCGGGCAGAAACGGAGCGAAGCCATCATGAAAAAAGGGATTGCCCGTCAGGGAGAGCGATCCCATCGACAGGCCGTGGAAGGAGTTCCCGAGCGAAAGAAGCCGCGTCCGACCCGTTCCGGCCCGAGCAAACTTGATCGCGCCCTCCACGGCTTCCGTTCCGCTGTTGCAAAGGAAGACGGCATCAAGCTGAGAGGCTCCCTGGGCGGCGAACCGTTTGACCAGCGCTTCCGCCAAGAGCCCGCTCAAAAGCGCGGAGTCCATTTGGACCATGTTGGGCAGGTCCATTTCGAGGACATCGCGAATCGCCTTCTGGGGCACAGGATGGTTCCGGCCGATCGAAAAGACACCGAAACCGCTGAGGAAATCCAGATACTCGTTGCCCTCCCGATCATAGAGGTAGGCCCCCTTTGCCCGCGCATAGACCTTGTCGAAGCCAATCACCTGCTGCACCCGGACCAGGGTGCGATTGAGATACTTTTGGTGGAGGGAGTAGTTCTCCCCCATGCGGGAACGAACCAATGCCGGAAGATCGAAAGGCATGCGGCGTTTGTCTCCTTAATAAACCGAGGCGTGAAAGCCATCCATCCGTTGATCGAAGGTCGGAACGTTTCTGCATACTCCCCGATCCTCTTGCCCGACAAGGGAAAATTCATCGGCTGGTCCTTCCTTCCCGTCTCCGGGACTATGGTGGACCCCGGATTTGAGACAAAGGTTTAACTGCCATTTCTCACAAGCTTTCTCCTGCGGCTTGCACAATGGGCTTGTCTGCTTCGCTCTCGCTTGATTTTTCATCCTTGCAGTATGCCCTCATAGAGCATCGGGGGAAAACCGGCGCCCCGCCTACGAAATTTGTGAGAAATGGCGGTTAAGCAATCGTCTGGTCAGGAGAGGATGATGAGCGTGGGAAAGAGGAAGGCGTATGGGTCGGCGTTCCATACCAAGGTGGGGCAGCGCCGTCTTGGCCGCAGCGGTGAAGGCGGAACCGATCAAGTCTTACGACGCCGCCCCTTTGTTGTGGGTGGCAATTTTGCCTTGGCTTGCGAGGGAAGCATGATCACGCCCTGCCGATTCGCTGCTTCGGCTAACTCGTTATCCTTCGTAAGAAGCGGCAATCCTCGACGCACGGCGAGTTCGAGATATGTGGCGTCGTAGGTTGTCAAGCCCTCCGCCCGCGCCATTGTCAGAATCTCGCGCCATGCCCGAGCTGTTGTCTCCTGATCCACCGATATCGGCAGCTCCGTGATGAGGTCCAACCGCATCGCGACATCGCTCGCGGTGATCCGGCCGCGCCTCTCAGCTTGGAGAAGAACATTGCTCAACTCCAGGAACCATAGAGCCGGCACGACTGCCCCGTCGTCCCGGACACGTTCAAACAGGACATCGGTCTCGGGTGAAGCCTCATCTTCGAAGAACCATGTCAAAGCGAGGGAAGAGTCGATGACGACGCCGCTCACGGCCGCCCCTCATCACGAAGCTCCTTCCACGAGAGACCGGCAAGCGTCGTCCTCTTGCGCAGCGCCCTCAGCTTCTCGAAGGCGTCGTTGACGCGCACGCGGTCGATCTCCTGCTCCCCCACGAGCCGAGCGACAGGTCTGCCATGCTTGGTGATGACCACTTCCTCGCCAGCCGCCACTCGATCGAGCAGCGTCGAGAGGTGCGTCTTGGCTTCAAAAACACCTACGGTGATCATCGTTACTTTGGTCCAGAACTTAAACTAGTCTAAAAAATTAACCAGAATGTTGGGCCGTGGCAAGCCCCTTCTTGTGGCTGCATGCTGAATCTCCACTGGCTTATATTCATAGGGCGATTCAGATGCTCCGGGCCTTCCTGGCGGAGATACTTCCGGGCGAGCGGACCGAGGAAGACGCCGGCGGCACCGCACGGTCCGGCCGCCGCGAAGGCCTCTGGAAAAAAAGCAGGGCGATTGCCCGGAGCCGCTCTCTAACGTAGCTTGAGGAAAGATAGAAGGACTGAATATGCCAATCCATGAAGGGAAGACGGAGCGCATTCTTCGCGTCGTTGCTGGCCTTCTTCTCCTTATCATATTACCTCTGACGCTCCCCGGCGCGGCCAAGTGGTGGGGGCTCGTGGGCTTGCTTCCGCTGCTCACCGGTCTTACCGGCTACAGTCCTGCCTGGACCCCCTTTGGGACCAACACCTGCGCGACCAGGAAGAAGGATAAAACGCTGCCACATCGCGGGTAGGCCGCGGCTCTTCGGGGTTCGGAAATCGGGGCGAGTCCCCGGAGTTCCTTCACTGTCCCACTGCGAGTTTCTGCTCACTTCAGTTGCCTGACCGAAAATCGCCGCGCAAGCCCCTGGCTTTAGCCATGGGGTGAGCGGCGAGGCAAAGCTTGATGGATATTTACGTGTCTGTATAAGATGCTGGAGAGCATTCGATGCGAGCCAAGACTCCATCTTTCATCGCCGAGTTTCCGTCGCGAACGACCGCGGCGGACGAGGTTGCCCTCTCCAAGCGCCTCGCAGCAGCACGCCAGATCTACAATGCCTCCTTGGGCGAGGCCCTTCGCCGGCTGGCCTTGATGCGGCAATCCAAGGACTGGCAGCACGCTTGCCGGATGCCGAAAACGGTCATGGATGAACAAAGCGGGAAGCGGATCGCCAACAAGGAGCGATCCAGCCGCTTCCGAAAAACACAGGAACGATTCGGTTTTACTCGCGACTCCATCCAGAAGTTCGCGGAGGCATGCCGGGATGCCTGCTCCATCGGTGATCATCTCGGATCGCACGACACGCAGACCGCGAGTCTGCGGGCATTTCAGGTCGTCCAGGGCTATGCCTTCGGCGTTCGGGGCCGGCCAAGATTCAAGCCAGCCAGCCGGTTCCACTCGGTCGAAGGCAAGGGCGATGCCCTGATCCGGTTCCGG
>NZ_KB901875.1:2016853-2017644 GCF_000379365.1 Verrucomicrobium sp. 3C
GATCCGGTTCCGGAAAGAACCGGTTCCGGCGATTCATTGGGCGGGCTTGGTCTTGCCGCTTCGGCTCGATCCGAAGGACAAGCGCGGCTGGCAGCGGATCGCGCTGGAAGCCCGGACCAAATACGTCCGCATCCTTCGCAGGACGATCCGGGGCCGGATGCGCTGGTACGCGCAGCTCCTCCAGGAAGGACTCGCCCCGCAGGTTCGGCCCGCGGGAGAGGATGTCGTCGGGTACGATCTGGGGTCTTCCACGGTGGCCTTCGTCTCGGACACCGACGCCAGCCTGGAAAGGCTCTGCTCGGAAGTCGATCAGCCCTGGAGGGAGACGCGGCGGATCTTGCGGTCCTTGGACCGGTCCCGCCGGGCGACCAATCCCGCAAACTACGACGCGAAGGGATGCGTCAAGCGTGGACCCAAGCGGTGTCGTAGCACAATAGAAATGTCCCCTTTTTCTCCACAGTAGAAATGTCCCCTTGGTTACGAAGTTGCGTTTTTGGTGGATACTGCACGGCTGTTTGCCATTTGAAGGGTCGCTTCCATGGGTGGGAGGGAGGAGGATTGACCACTCTCCGGCTAGTCGGAGAATGGCTCGGCGGCACGGGTCGCTGCTTGGGTTTTGGCGCAGGCCTGCCAGCGATCTCGGTGAAACGCAGCGGCCGATTCCGATAGAGGATGACTAGCTTTCCTTCTTGTTTTTCCCGGACCGTCACTCGGGTTTTTGCTGGCGCGTAATGACGGCTTTGCCGCTCCAGCTGGAAGAAGCGGGTTTGGTAACGGACCACCCAATCCGC
>NZ_KB901875.1:2017744-2047397 GCF_000379365.1 Verrucomicrobium sp. 3C
CATGAATCAGGAGGGTTTAAGTCCCTCCGGCGCTCGAATGAGGGGCGCCGTATCCAAAAGCGGGGGTATTGCCTCGCTGGCCACCGGCGTAAGTCGGTGGAGGACAGGGTGTCCGGAGCGATCCGGAATCCGAAGGGTTTGAGGAGAAGTATTGGGCTGTAATCAATGAGGGCAACCTCGAGGATGAACAGGTCGGCCAAAGATGGGGCAAGGTCGAGCCCGCATTATGGGGGCGAAGGCGTTACTCATTCACCCATCGTATCAAGGTGTTTGCTGACAGCACGATACGGAAGATTCATGCGCGACCCCAGGAGACCTGACTGTGTCCCGGCCAACAACCGGGTAAGCGACCCTATAAGCGCAAGCGAAGTGGGAAGCGAGGCACAGCCAGGAGTCGGAGAACGTAATAGTACCGGCAGCGCGAGACGAACAACTCGTGTGACCAGCAATGGCGGACTGCGAGTGGTCCGGGGAAGGACGTTCGTGAAAGGATCGAGGCAGGATACATCGAGATAGGTGAGCAAGAAGCGTGAAGATGGAAAGTTCCCTTTGTGAAAAACCCGAACGTCACGCTTCGAGGAGACTATCCGATCATCTGGTTCTCGAAGATCGAAAGCAGAAGGTCCACTCTCTAGTGGACAAGTATACTCACGCAAGAACTTGAAGCTTGCGTGTGAGCGCGTTCATGCCAATCAAGGAGCAAGCGGTGTTGATCAGGTGACCATCGAGGCATTTGAAGACCGGCTGGAGGCGAATCTGGCACGGCTTCATCGAGAGCTCCGAGAAAACGCCTATCAGCCGCAAGCCGTGCCACGATTGGAGATTCCGAAAAGAGGAGCTCCTGGCAAGACAAGGCCGCTGGGCATACCCTCGGTCTACGACCGGGTGTGTCAGCAGGCGCTGGTCAACCGACTGGAGCCAATCTTTGAGGTGGTCTTTGATCCGAGCAGCTACGGGTATCGCAAGGGTCGCAAGACGACCGATGCCCTGACCAAGATCTGGCGCGAACTGGAGGCCGGAAACGAGTGGATCGTCGATGCGGATCTGAAAGATTTTTTCGGATCCGTGGACCACGAGAAGCTTATGATCCTAGTCGGAAAGCAAATTGCTGACGGCAGAGTGCTGGGAGTCATTCAGCAGATGCTCAAGGCGGGCTATGAAGACAAAGGTCAGTGTTTCGCGACTCCACGGGGAACCCCGCAAGGGGGTGTCATCTCACCCTTGCTGAGCAACATCCTACTCACCCCTTTTGATTGACAAGGAGATGAGGCATCATGGGTACAAGCTCACGCGATGGGCCGATGAATGGGTGGTGACTTGTCGGACTCGGGCCGAGGCGCAAAATGCCTTGGTGCGAGCGGTCAAGATTCTCGATCAGCTCGGCGTGACGCTCAACCGGGTCAAGACCCGGATTGTGCATATCGCGCAAGGCTTCGAGTTTCTGGGATACAAGATCCAACGGGGGAGAGGAACGTTCCGACTGGCCCGCAAACGGATCCAATCCCGACTGAACCGGCATCATCTCTACGCTATTCCCACGCAGAAGTCGGTGGACCGATTCAAAGATCGGATCAGGGCCTTAACCCGGAGGAAGGTACCTCTGCGTTTAGGACCAATGATCGAAATGATCAATCCGATCATCCGAGGCTGGGGCACCTACTACTGTCGCTCTCATGTCAGAAAGCGCTTCCACCAACTCGACGGTTGGATCATCCAAAGATTGTGGTCGCATCGCGCCAAGCGATGGCGCAACGCAATGTGGAAGGAATATCCCACCAAAAGGTTGAGGACAGAGTTCAAGCTGGTCGGCCTTGTCTCGCTCATCCCTTCTATTCCGATCGCGAAAGCCCTTTCATGAAAGCTGGATGCGGGAAAACCGCACGTCCAGTTTGTTGCGGCGGACGGAGGCAAGCTCTTCAATGGGCGCCTCCTCCGACCCGACACCGGAGAGCTCGGAGAAAGTCCGGGGGAGGGAAGGGGCCTTAGTTCAAGGGAAACGTCGGAAGGAGCGAGAGCGCGGAGATTGGCGATGAGTCTAGAACCTCCCATACGTGTTCGGAAGCTCCAGATGGCGTTGCAGGAGAAAGCGAAGGCAAGTCCGACCTATCGCTTTTACGCCCTCTACGACAAACTCTACCGCGAGGATGTGCTCGCCTACGCCTGGCTGCTCTGCCGAAAGAACGGTGGGGCAGCGGGAGTCGATGGGCAGACCTTCGAGCAGATCGAGGCGGAGGGGGTGGAGCCGTGGTTGGACCGATTGGCGGAAGAACTCCGAAACAAGATCTATCGGCCGCAGGCGGTTCGGCGGGTATGGATTCCCAAGCCCGACGGGAAGCAACGGCCTTTAGGGATACCCACTATACGGGATCGGGTGGTGCAGATGGCTGCGGTCCTCGTGCTGAGCCCGATCTTCGAGGTGGATTTAGCCGAAGAACAGTATGCCTATCGAGAAGGGCGGAGCGCCTTGGATGCGGTCAAGAAGGTGCATGCCCTTCTCAAAGCGGGTTATACCGAGGTGGTCGATGCCGACCTCTGCGGCTACTTCGACAGCATCCCTCACCATGCTCTGATGAAGAGCTTGGCCCGGCGGATCTCAGACGGAGCCATGCTGGCTCTTTTGAAAGCTTGGCTGGAGATGCCCGTCGAGGAAGACGACGGTCGAGGAGGGAAGCGGAGGACGACTCAGGCCAAGGATCGGAGGCGGGGGACTCCGCAAGGAGCGCCCATCTCTCCTCTGTTGGCCAACCTCTACATGAGGCGGTTTATCCTGGGATGGAAGCGGCAAGGCTGGGCCGTCCGATGGGCGGCGCACATCGTCTCCTATGCGGACGATTATGTGATCCTCTGCCGGCAACACGCTCAGGAAGCTCGCGAGCAGATGGAAAGGATCATGGAGCGAATCGGGCTCACCGCGAACCAGGAAAAGACCCGGATCTGCCGAGTGCCGGAGCAGAGCTTCGACTTTCTCGGTTATACCTTTGGTCGTCGCTACAAGCCCATTACGGGCCGAAGCTACCTGGGAACACAACCCTCCACGAAGCGGGTGCAGCGGCTGCTGCAAAGCCTAAGCGAGCAGCTCGGTCGGAACACCCAGGGACGGGAAGGCAAAGAGTTGGTAGCGCTCCTCAACCTCCGGCTGCGAGGATGGGCAAACTACTTCTGTCTTGGCTCGGTGAGCCGCGCGTACCGGGTGGTGGACCGTCACGTCCGNTATCGGCTCCGCCGGTGGCTCTGCCGCAAGCACAAAGTCCCTGGGCAAGGAACGACCCACTTCCCGGACGAGTTTCTCCGGGACCAGTTGGGTCTTCTTTCCCTTGCGAGCTTAACGCGGAGCCTGCCGTGGGCATAATCCTGCGCAAACCTTGTCCGAAAGCCGAATGCGGGAAATCCGCACGTTCGGTTTGATGAGCGGGGAGTGGAAACGGACGATAGGGAGAGATGCTCAGGCACTGCCGGACCGAAAGGGGCAGCTCCCGCTATGGCTCTCCTACGTCGCACCGCGCCACTCCTCGACTCTACGCTGCGAAACCAGTAGAAGCGGGAATCGCCCAGGTGAATCGCGCGCAGGCGCCGACCAAAACAAACCGCGGCCACGATCGTCGATCCCATCCTAGCAAGGTCCTCTTCCGCCGCTTGTCTCGCTTGGATGGCCCGATCGGCTTGCGCAACATAGGAACGGAGAGCTTCGGAGGAGAGCGAGGGATCGAGTCGGAAGGCGTCGAAAAAGGCGTTCACGGCGAGTTGGGAAGCAACCTCGCCGCCCTGAGTCCCCGCCCAGTCCGTCGGCCACGACCCAGGCGGTCAGATGGCCACAGACCGTCCAACCGCAGGCATCTTCGTTGTCTGCCCGCCCGCCCCGGTGGGTCAGGAAAGCAGTATCCAGGTTCTCCGGGGGGATCGGAACTGGGGAGAGTTCTTCCATTCCACGGGTCGTCTTTCGCCCGGAGTTCGTCAGTTTTTGGAAACGAGAGTTCTATCCCATCGGCTTCTCGGCTGTGACGAGCCGCGGCGTCACTCCGAGGACTCCGAACCAGAAGCGCCAACCGAGGGACCGACGGTTGACACGGAGCATCCCCGCTTCCTGGAGCCATGGGACATATTCCTCCGTCCGATAGAGGTCTGCGATCAAGAGTCGCCCACCCGGCTTGAGGACGCGAACCGCTTCGTCGACGGCCCGTTTTCGGCCTTCCGGCTCGGGAATGTTGTGGATGGCGAGATTGCTGACGACCAGGTCGAAGGAAGCGTCGGGAAACGGGAGCGTCCGCATGTCGCCCGTCTGGAGCTCGCAGCGATCGGCTACTCCTTCCGCCACGAGGTTCATCCGGGCCGATTTCAGGGAGTTACCCGACTGGTCCTCCTTTCGCCAGAGGTCAATGCCGACCGCGCGCCCCTGCGGCAGCAGCTTGCCAAGCATGGTCAGGATTGCTCCACGGCCGCAGCCCATCTCGAGAATCCGCTCGTCTCCACGCAGGGAGAGCCCCGCAAGCAGTTCCGCCCAGACGGCAAACTTTCCCTGCTTCGTGGAATAGAAGAAGTTCACGGGTACTTGAAGCAGCGCCGCTCCGGCCAGGAACTCGAGCGCCCGCTGGAAGAGCGGCTTGGGAACGCCTGGGAAGAGAGAGAGGTAGAGGAGAAGCAGCCCGGCTCCGGCAGGCAAGAGAAGACCCGCTACGGCTCTCCATCCTCCGTCGATCCCGTAATGGCCATGATAGGACGCCAGCCTGTCCCGAAGCGCCTTTTGTGATTCCGAATTCATGCAGGCGAGTAGGTATCGTAACCGCCCCGCCGGTTTTTCTCCATACTTTCCGCTCGCCCTGGGCGATCTGGTCCTCCCGCTCCTGAGGAGAGAGAGCTTCGACGCGGCGGCTCGACTCCGACGCAAGCGAGCGGTACGAAGAAGAAAAGCGATGCGGCCTTTCGGGATGAACTCCTTCACGGGGAAGCGGCTCCTTGCCCTGGTCCGGGGTGGGGATTATGCCCATGCAGGGGAGGAGGAGGCGATCGATCGGGTCTTTGCGAATCTGCCGAAACGGTCCGATCAATGGCTTCTGGACGTGGGCTGCGGGCGTGGAGGAACGGCCGACTACGTGCGACGGGGGGGCTGGGGACGGGTCGTAGGGATCGATCGCGATGGCGATTCCCTCGCATATGCCCGCTCCCGTTACCCGGAAGTCGCCTTTGCCGCGGGCGACGTCCGTGAGGCGCCGCGCCTGCTCTTCCAGAGGTTTGCTCTGGTCTATATGCTCAATGCCTTTTATGCCTTCGAGGCGCAGCGCGAGGCTCTTGCCGCTTTGCGCCAGGTAGCAGAAGAAGGAGCGGAGCTTCTGATCTTCGATTATCTCGATCGCGGCGGCTTTCAAGACGATCCGCTGGTCGTCAATGGCAGGAGCATCATTCCCCATCCCATCGAGAGAGAGGCGATCTGCGGCAAGCTCGCGGAAACCGGCTGGAAGCTTGTCTCGACCGAGGATCTCCACCGGGAATATGGCCACTGGTACGCCGCTCTTCTTTCTCGGATCGAAGCGCGGGCCCCCGAGGTGATTGCCGTGGAGGGGAAGGAGTCCTTGGACCATCTACGAGCCGTCTATCGAGGAATTCTGCGGAAGATCGAGCGGGGACTTTTGGGCGGGGTGCTGTTGAACTGTGCCGCAGTCTAGCCTGCCGGTCGATCATCGTCGAGTGGCAGGCCCCCGGCTCAAAAAAAACTCCTTCTTCGTCATGGTCAAGGGAGGAAATTTGGATTATATCTTCCGCCGACAAGACGTTCGTGAAGCGGATCCTCATTTTCACGGCTGGATTCGGTGAAGGCCATAACACGGCCGCGCGCAACATTCAGGACGCGCTGGAGACGGTCGCTCCCGATGAGGCGCATGTCGAAATCGTCGATCTCTTCGAATCGTGCTATGGACGATTCAACGGAGTGATCCGGCAAGCCTACCTGACGGCCATCAACCGGACTCCGCTGCTCTGGAAAGGCATCTATTCGCTCTTCGACCGGACAACCTTGGTGGAAGACGGCGTTTCGGCTCTGGCCCGGATGCGGCGTTCTCTCGATTGGCTTCTGCGCGAGGTGCAGCCCGATGCCGTTCTCTGCACCTATCCCATCTATAACTACCTGATCGAGGAAATCTTCCGGGACGGCAGGCGCAAAAATTTCTCCCATATCACAGTCGTCACCGATTCGATCACCATCAACTCGTTCTGGCATCGAGGTCCGAGCGATGTTTTCCTGGTTCCCAACGAGGAAACGGCCGTGACGTTGCGCGCCGCGGGTGTCGACGAGGCACGAATCGCCGTCTTTGGCTTCCCGGTGCAGCTTGATTTTTTGGAAGCCAAGGAGATCGGCTTGGGAGAAGAGCTCGGAGAGGTTCCACGGGTCCTCTACATCATCAATTCGGGAAAGAAGAAGGCGCTCAAGATTGTCCGGCTCTTGCTGCATCATCCGCGTTGGCGAGCAACCGTGGTCGTGGGTCGTGATCGGGCGCTCTTCGAAGAGATTCTCCGACTGGCCAAGGGATCGGAAGAGAAACTTCGGGTGCTCGGCTGGACCGAAAAGATTCCGGAGCTCCTGCTCACCCATCACGCTCTGATCAGCAAAGCGGGGGGGGCGACCGTCCAGGAAGCCGTGGCGGCGCGGTGCCCAATGGTGGTCACGCAGGTCGTGCCGGGGCAAGAGGAAGGAAATTTCGAGCTTTTGCGTCGGCGGGGGGCGGCCTTCTATGCGGAAAAGCCGCGGCAAATCATGGAGGCTCTCGAAGAACTCTTCGCCGCGGAGGGGAGGCTCTGGAAGCGGGTGCGATCGGCCTTGGCGGGGATCAGTCGCCCCGACGCTTCGATGCAGATCGCACAGTTTGTCCTCGATCGGGCGGCGATCGAAAATGCGGCACCGGAGAGCTTGCCGGGATTTGCGCGGATGAGCCGGGATCTTCTGTCGAATGGAGCTCCCGAGCCGCAGGAAACAGCGCAGGTGCTCCTCTGCGACTTTCACATCCACAGTACCTACTCGGATGGCCGCCTGTCGGTAGGGGAGATTGTCGACTTTTACGGACAGCGGAGCTTTGACTGCATCTGCATCACAGACCACATCGTCGACCAGACTCGGTTCATCGGGCGAGTCTGCCAACTCACCGGCTTGGTACTCTCGCCCGATCGGGTCGGAGAGTATTTTGAGGTTCTTCAGAGGGAAAAAGAGAGAGCGTGGCGCAAGTATCGGATGATTCTTTTCGCGGGACTCGAGTTCAACAAGGATGGGTACCGGGCGAAAAGCTCGGCCCATCTTTTGGGGATTGACCTCCAGAGCCCGATCGACTCGAGCCTCTCCCTGCCCGAGATCATCGCGGAGATCCGCGCGCAGGAAGGCCTTTCGGTGGCCTCGCACCCCCACAAGTTTCAAAGCGTCTGGGGTCCGAACACGCTCTATCTTTGGGAGAACCAGGAGCAGTTTGCTCCTCTACTCGATGCCTGGGAGATCGCGAATCGCGATGATCTCTTCGCCCCGATCGGATTGAAGCGGTTGCCCTTCATCGCCAATAGCGATTTTCACAAGCCCAAGCACATCGACTCCTGGAAGACGGTGCTCTTTTGTGAAAAGGAGCCCAAGGCCATCAAGGAGTGCGTGCGGCTCAATCGCAACGTGGCGCTGACCTTGTATCGGCGTCATCGGTTCGGATCGCTGCTCCGCTGCCCGGATGAGGAGCTTCTCAACGCTTAGCGTCCCCGTTCGGGAAGGGAAGCTTGGAGAGGTCAACTCGGGGCGAGATGGTGTGTGATCCATTCGATCCCTGCGTTCGCGTTTTGCGGGCGCTCCTGGATGCTTCTTCGGCTTCCAGTCCCAAGGATGCGCTCTTGGCGCGAAGCGGCTTGAGCCCCGCCGCCTTGGAGGAGGCGATCCTTGTTCTCCGAAAGGCGGGCCTTCCCCTTGCTGCGTCAGCCGATGGTGGGTGGCGGCTGGAAGAGCCGCTTCCCGATCTCTTGTCCGCCGAAGAGTTGGTCGCGCGTTCCGAGTGCGAGACAGCCTCGATCCGCTGGTCGGTCGTCTGCCTTGACCGGGTTGAATCGACAAACGACATCCTTTTGCGGGAGGAAGCCGCCGGAGCCCCGGAAGGTTTGGTCGTTACGGCCGAGCGGCAGAGCCGAGGGCGGGGACGCCAGGGGCGCCGCTGGGAGTCGGATTCCCCGGGGGGAATCTACGCGAGCCTGCTCCTCCGTCCGAACCTCTCCCTGCCGCAGGCTCACCAGTTGACGATTCTCACCACCGTTGCCGCTGCCGAAGCGCTGGAGGAGGTGGCGGGCTTTTCGCCGAAGATTAAGTGGCCCAACGACCTGATCGGTCCCCGGGGAAAGCTTGGCGGGATCCTGACCGAGGTTGTCGGGGAAGGGGGACGTTTGCGAGGCGGGGTGGTCGGAATGGGAATCAACGTCTCCCAGGAGAGCGGCGCATTTCCGGACGAGATTCGCGGGCGGGCATCCTCTCTACGGCTCGAGACGGGGCGGGTCTTTCGACGGGTCGAGATTATGGCGGCTCTTCTCCGACGGATCGCCCTGCGATGTCGCGGTGGCTTTGCGGAAATCCGCAGCCTCTGGGAGTGGCGCTGCGGGAGCTTGGGAAAGATCGTGCGGGTGCAGCAGGGCGGGAGTCTCGTCGAAGGTTATGCGCTCGGCTTGGATGAGGACGGGCTCTTGCTGGTGCGCACCGAGGGCGGAGCGATCGTCCCCCTCATTGCCGGAGAGGTGCTGGAAGCCGGTTAGCCGGCCTTGCGATGCGTGCGGGGTTGCCCTTAGACTTGCCGCGTGATCCCGCTCGAGGATGGCTTTCAGGATGTGATCGGAAAGGCCGCGCGGGGACTGCGGCTGGCGGATGAGGTGCTGGCCCGGGCCGCCGGAGTAACCCCCGCCGAGGTGCTCCGCGCGAAAGGGGGCGAATTTACTGAGCGGGTGATTCGCCGGCTCGCACCCGTTTTGCATTTGAACGGCGATGCGCTGTCTGCCTTGGGGAGAGGGGAGTACCGGCCCCGCGCGGTTGGGACGATCCCCGGATTCCTAGCGTTCAACACCCATTGGGCGGACATGACCGTCAATGCGTATCTGGTGTGGGATCTCAGGAGTGGGGAGGCCGCCGCTTTCGACACCGGCGGCGACTGCACCGAAATGCTCGAAGCGATCCGGGCGCACGGGCTAGGACTCCGGTGCATCCTGCTCACGCACGCCCATGGAGATCACATTGCTGCGCTCGATCGGCTGAAGGCGGAGACTGGAGCCCCAGCGTATGTGGGCGACCGGGAGCCGCTTGAGCGAGCGGAGCCCTTTGCGGCCGGCAAAGAGTTCCGGGTGGGCTCCCTTTCGATCCGCACGCTGCTGACCAACGGCCATTCTCCCGGTGGCATCACCTATTTGGTTAGCGGATGCGCTCGCCTGTTGGCGATGGTCGGCGATTCGCTCTTTGCTGGCTCGATGGGGGGGGGAAACGTCTCCTATGCCGACGCCTTGCGGAATAATCGGGAAAAGATTCTCACGCTTCCCGGCGAAACCGTGATTTGCCCGGGACATGGACCGTTGACTACGGTGGAAGAGGAGAGTGAGCACAATCCTTTTTTCGCCTCCTAGTTTGCTCCACTAGCTGTCAGGGTTTGCGTGGCCACGCGACGAAGCTCAAAGCTTCCGCATTTTTTCTTGCCAGGAGGATTGCTCTCGTTATGGTAGCCGATACTCGGCTCGGATGAGGGGTTCGGAAGGGGGAGGACAGGAGACCGCTCGAGGGAAAAGACAGCGGCCAAATAGCGGTAGATTCGTTTTCTCCCCGTAAGAATCAGAAGGCTCGAAAGAGCCATCAGTAAATCTAGCAACAAGGAGATTAGTCGCTTATGAAACTGGTACCACTAATTAGTTCCGGTGTGGCGGGTCCGCTTGGGATCCTCCATTTGCCCCGGTTTTGGCTGAAAGTCGTGTTGGCCGCCAAAGGATGCTTGGCGGAAGGGTATCCCGATTGCGGCATGGGCTTTGACAAGATGACCCTCGATGCCTTGGGCTTGGACAAGGCCGAGACCCTGCACTATCTGCGCAGCGAGTGTCCGAGCTATTCGCAATTCGAATCCTGGATCTTGCGGAAGAAGGGCGGCAAGATTGAAAAGGCGACCATCATCAAGCACAATTGCGCCGTTCTCGGGTATATCCATGATGCGGAGACCCGGCGTTCGATCCTTTCGGCAGCGGGGGTGCCAGACGACGGATCGATTCCGGATGCGGTCAACCTCAACAACTTGGACGATTGGACCGAATTCCACAAATGGCTGAAGAGCCAGTAGTCGGCATGTTCCGGTACTGACCGGAATGGGTTTTGGCCGTTGCCGCTGAGGCGGTTCGCCTCTGCGGGTAACGGTGGAAGAAAAGGGGCCCCAACTCGTAGCGAGAGGGGTCCCCTTTTTTTGAGTTTCCATTGGAATTCCATGGAGAGGTTGTCATCCTTCGGATAGTGAGTATGCGGAATCAATATCGAATGCTGGCGTTAGCCTTCTGCGTGCTTCTGGCGTGGTGGATCCCGAGCTCCTCCGGGTTGCTTGATCCGCTTCCCCCCGCCCGAGCTTTTCGTGTGCTCACCACGATCGCTCCGCTCTACTCCTTTGTGAAGAGCATTGCCGGGGAAGCGGTGGAGCTTTCGAATCTCCTGCCACAAAATGCCGAGCCCCATGATTATGTATTGAGCCCCGGGGACGCTCGCCACATTGCCCGTGCGGACTTGATTATCCGCAACGGTTTGGGGCTGGAGTCCTTCTTGGAAAAGGCGCTACCTAAGGCCGACCGGGAGAAGCTTTTCGACGCGAGCGTGGGGATTACCCCGCTGCCCCAGTGGATTCCGCTTGGTTCTTCCACCGGTGGGAGCCTGGCGGAAGGGGTGCCGCCGAATCCGCATGTCTGGCTCGATCCCCTTTTGGCTGTCGTCGAGGTGGAAAATATCGTTCGGGAGCTCTGCCGTCGAGATGGGGAACATGCTCGTGATTACCGAATGCGTGAGAAACGGCTGGTGGAAGAGTTGCTTCGGATCGACGATCGTTATCATCGTGCGCTCGATCCCTTGCCCAATAAGAAGATGGTGTCCGATCACGATGCGTTTGCCTATTTGGCGGCGCGGTATGGGATTCGGGTGGTGGCTATTCTGGAGACAAGGGGACACGCGGGGCTCTCTCCTAGACTTGTAGCGTGGGTGCTGGACTCGATCGCTCGGGAAGGGGTTCGTGCCCTCTTTAGCGAGGTCAATCACGTCAGTTCCGAGCTCCGGAGCATCTCCCGGGATACGGGTGTGCCGATCCGCCTGCTGGATTCCATGGAGGGCGGCGCCTTGCGGGCCGATCTCTACGAGCGCGTGGCGGAAAGCAACCGGCAGTCGCTTGTGGATGCGTTTCAAGGAGATTCGTCGGCTCATCCATAGGAGGAAAATGGGTCAGGAGTGCGATCGGAGAGCGGAGGACGGGAGCGATGGGATCCACCTTTCGATTCGGCGAGCTTCAGGCCGGCCCTTGCTTTTACGGACAGCGGGGATCGCAGCGGGATACGGTGAGGAGGCTGCGTTCGAAGAGGTCTGGCTCGAAGTTTATGGGCGGGAAGTCGTCTCGCTCATCGGGCCCAACGGAGCGGGGAAGACGACCCTGCTCCGCTGCTTAGCGGGCATACTGCCGCTGCGCCAGGGAAGAGTGGAAAAGGCCCTTGGCCTTCGGATCAGCTATCTGCCGCAAAGGCTCGCCTTCGACCGTCTCCTGCCGGTCACCGTGGTCGAATTCCTCTCCCTGCGCCTGGGGCGCCCGTTTTTTCGGCCCGGCTGGGCGAAACGGGAGCGGGTCGAGAGCCTGGAGGAACTGGGAGTCACGAGCCTGCTCGACCGGCGGCTTGGGGAGCTCTCCGGGGGGGAGATGCAGCGAGTGCTCGTTGCCGCCGCGCTGGCAAAGAGGCCGCAGCTCCTCCTGTTGGATGAACCGGCAACGGGCGTGGATCTCTTGGGTGCTGCCGCATTCGACGGACTCCTGCATCGACTCCGGGATCGCGATGGGCTTGGGATTCTTCTGGTTTCCCACGATCTTCACCTAGTCCATCACATTTCGGACTGGGTCTATTTCCTCAATCGGAGGGTGCTAGCCAGCGGTCCGCCCAAGGAGGTGTTGCGCGAAGAGCGGCTGGCGGCGGCTTATCGGCGCTTTCCCCATCCGGGTTGAAGGAGAGCCACGCGATATCGACGAGCTGATGGGAAAATGGGTAGGAGGAGCTGCGGAGTCTTGCGCGGCGGGAAGAGGCAAGCCAGAGCGAGGGTAGATCTTGGACTTTCTCTCCTATGATTTTTTGCGGCGCGCGTTGTCCGCCGCCGCTCTTGCCGGACCGGTTTGCGGATTCTTGGGCGTCTTTCTGACGGCGCGGGGCATGGCTTTCTTCAGCGATGCGCTCGCCCATACGGCGATTACCGGGGTCGCCTTGGGGTTGCTCGGCGAGGGCGCGGTCGAGCTCTGGCTCGGCTTGACTCTTCCTCCCGGGCTTCCCTCCGGTCTGCTGATCTTCTGGTGCCTGGGCGCCGCTTGGGTGATGGCCTCGCTCTTCGAAAGCGCCCGGTGGCGTCCTGATACCGTGATGGCATTCTGCTTCACGGGAAGCGTCGCCTTCGGGGTGCTGGTTCTGGGCAAGTTAGGCCGATACGGCTTTTTGGAGGAGACGCTCTTCGGAGACATCAATGCAAACTCTTGGGGAGATGTGGCGGTGCTTGGGGTTGTGACGGGGAGTGCCGTGATCCTCTTGGGGAGGTGGTTGCGGGAGTTTCTGCTCATCCTTTTGGACGAGGATCTCGCTTTGGCTGACGGAATCCCCGTACGTCGACTCAACCGGATTCTGGTGCTCCTGGTAGCCGCTGTGGTGGCCATCGCCTTGAAATTGCTGGGGGCCCTGCTGGTGAGCGCTCTGTTGGTGGTCCCGGCGGCGGCAGCCCGGTTGGTTGCCCCCAACCTCCGGCTCTTGCTCGTTTTTGCGGGGATCGGTGGATTTCTCGCCTCCGTGGTCGGGGTGATCCTCTCCTTCTATCTCGACTTGGCCACGGGCCCCACGATCGTGCTGACCCATCTCGCCCTTCTGCTGATCGCCCTTACCTTGCAGCCCCTGTTCGGGCGCAGGCGTCGGTCTCAGAGGAGAGGGAGCATCGAGGCGACCGACTCCCAGTCGATCTGGCCAAGCAGCGAATCAAGATAAGCCGCTCGATCGAGGCCGAAATCGAGAAGGAAGGCGTGATCCTCTACGTCGATCGCGAGGAGGGGCGTTGCACCCCAAAATGGAACCCCGCCCCTGGGATCGCCGAGAAGGTTGAAAAGTCGTCCGCTTGACTGATCGAGGCAGGTCCAGGCCCAAGAGTCGGACGCCAAGGCCGTGGCGCGCAGGTCGCGCAGGAAGCGGTCGAGAGAACCGAAGTCTCGATCGATCCAGGTGCGAACGGTCCCTTGCGGCTCGGCTGCCGTTCCGCCGAGAGTCGAAAAGTAGAGGTCGTGGTTCTTTGCGGAGGAGAGACAATAGGCGAGGTCGAGTTGATTCGCTCGGAATAGAGAGCCAGCGATCTGGCCCTCCCCTGGAAGATCCCTCTCCGCGATCTCCGACAGGAGCTCGTTGGCCCGCCGGACTTGGATGGCGTAGAGGCCAAGATGCATCTCCAAGGCGCCTTCGGAAATCTTGCCTGTCTTTCCGAGGAGCTTTTTTCGAAACAGATCGGTGCGATCGGCTATGGTTGACGCCATGGTCTTCTTTTACCTCAACCTCTTCCGTTGGCAAGGGTTTGGACGATCGGGGAAGGCGAGGCTTGCGGTTGAACAGTGCTGCGGGAGTCGTAATATATCGGCGGTGACCGAATCCGAATTGGAAGAACGAGCGAAGAGGGCGGCGGAAATCCTGAAAGCCCCAACCGATTACAAGGTCTGCGAAGGCTGTGAGTCGATCGTCCGAGAAAAAGCGGTCTTCTGCCCCAACTGCCATGGCTACCGTTTTGATCCGGACCCGGCTCGCGTGGTCGAGCAGGCACGAGTGCTCGGGGCACGTCCGGCTAGCTCGATCTCGGAGCAGGACTACAGTTGAACCGTTGAGCGGCAACACGGGAGTGGCGCAGCCGTTCTGGAGCGGCCCATTCGGATTGGGAATCATGCCAGAGGTCGTGGCATTCGCATTAGGAAGGCAACCGGCTCGAATGGGTTAGACCCCGTCCAGACTGAAGATGACCGCCTCGGTGAAGGAGCCGGACGCGATTCCGGGAAAGCGCCAATGGTGAAGCGCCCATTGCTTGGCGCTCCCATCCAACTGGTCGTGCCCAGAGCTTTTGAGAACTTCGACCCAGGCCGCCCGGCCCTCTCGCACGAAGACTTGTAAGGTCACCTTGCCTTGGAGTCTCCGGCAGCGGGCCTCATAAGGGTACGGCGGCTCGGAGAGGACAAGGCCGCCGCCAAGCGCCGGAGGCCGATGATGTGGACTGCGGGTGGGGCGAGCGGCTGGGCGCAGAAGCGGCTGCTGGGCAACCAGCGGCTTCTTCGGAATGGAGAGGGCAGGAGGTTGGAGGACGGAAGGCTCTTCACCCTTGGGTTCTGCAGGCAGAGGAGTGGCTCTGGTTGGAGGGGCGGGGACTTCGTCGACGAGCTCGAGGGATGAAGAACTCGACGAAAACTTCTGCGAGAGAGGAGCGATCGCCGGTAACGGGCTTCCAGGAACTCCCGGAAGAATCAGGCAGGCCACTCCCGCGTGAAAGAGAATGGCCAGAACGACCGAAGGCCATACACTCCATCCGCGAGACGGGGCAGCGACTGGTCGGATCACCTGCCTTCTCTTCGCTTGGAGCTTTGTCGTCGGGCCTTCCAGAAGTGCCGTTGTCATTGGATTGTCTCCTAAGCTCATAAAGCAGAAATCGTGCCATAGTTCATCGATTCGGCGGGTTCGATCATCCGAAGAGTCGAGGACTGATCTTGCCGCGAGGAAAGTGTCGCCCCTCTTTGCGCCGGGCGGCAGTCAAAAGCCGAACCGCGGGCGTCAAAAACAGGTCAAAGGGAATCGCCTTTCGAGGAGAGATTTAACCGCCATTTCTCCCAAGCGTTCTCCTGCGGCTTGCCAAATGGGCTCGTCTACTTCGTTAGCTTGGTTTCCATCCTTGCGGTATGTCCTCATACAGCTTCGGGGGAAAACCGGCGCCGCGCCTCGAATCCAAGCCCATTTGCGGCGCCTCGGCTTCGAAATTTGTGAGAAATGGCGGTTAAGCTTGTTCGGCAGCTCATCCTCCCGGAAATTGAGAAGACGCAGGGATGAAGCGGGAAGGATCGCTAAGAGGAGAGGCATTGGCCGCGATGCTGCTCCTGCTTCTGCTGGGGTGCAGTCCGGTGCCCAAGTCGGTCCGAACCGCGACGGAGAATCAGGCTCCCGTTGCCGCCCTTCGCTCCCATCCGGAAGCCTATCGTGGGAGGCTGGTGCTTCTGGGAGGAAGAGTGGTCCGGGTCGAGAACCGCCGCGATCGGACCTGGATCGAAATCGACGCCTTACCGTTGGACAAAAGGGATCGTCCCCGCAGTGAGGCCAAAAGCCGAGGCCATTTTATGGCGGAGCTCCAGGAGAAGGTTGGTGCGGACACCTACCCGTGGGGCCGGGTCGTCACCGTCTGGGGGAAGTGTACTGGAGTGGTCAAGGGCCAGCCGCTGGTGTCCGCGAAGAAGGTCTACCTCTGGCCTCGTCGTTTTGGTCAAGAACCTCTATACCCTTCCGGTCCGTATCAGGAGGGTAACCAGGGAGCGGGCTGGGATCCGGGGACCTGGTGGTAAAGCTTTTCCTGGGCAGGGAGAATCCAGAGAAGGAGGTCTTTCTTTAATAGACGTCCTTGTGATACCGCTTCTGTTCCTTCGCCAAGGTCACGTTCACATAGTGGGCGGCTTCTTCTGGACTCAGGCCGCCGAAACGGTGCGCGATATCGATGAGCGTCTGATGGACGTCCTTGGCCATTCGGTGCGCGTCCCCGCAAACGTAGAGGTGCGCTCCCTCCTGGAGCCAGGCCCAGAGCGCCTCGCCCTGCTCGACCATCCGATGCTGCACATAGATCTTCTGGGCTTGATCGCGGGAAAACGCCGTATCGAGGCGGGAGAGGACTCCCTTGCGATGAAGCTTGAGGAACTCCTCCTCGTAGAAAAAATCGGTTGCCCGGTGCTGCTCGCCGAAGAAGAGCCAGTTTTTCCCCGTGTGGCCCAGCGCCGCCCGCTGCTGGAGAAAGGCGCGAAAGGGGGCCACGCCCGTGCCGGGACCCACCAGGATCAAGGAGGCTGTCGGGTCTTCCGGGAGCCGGAAGTGCTTGGCGGGCTGAACGTAGACCGGCAGTTCGTGGGGTTGGGAGGGTTCGATGCGAGCGAGATGGCCGGAGGCGAGCCCGAGCTTTTCCCGACCGTGGGCCTGAAAGCGGACCACCGCGACCGTCAGGTGAACCTCTTCGGGGTAGACGGCGGGAGCGGAAGCGACCGAATAGAGTCGGGGAAGAGAGCGGCCGAGCAGGCCGATCAACTCCTCCGGTCCAAAGGAGGCGCCGGGATGGCTGCGAAGAAGATCGACGTAATCCCTGCCGTAGAGATAGGTGTCGAGCTCGGCCTCGTTTTGACAGAGGGCCTGAAGCGGATCGCGGCTTGGACCGGGAGCAAGCTTTTCCGCGAGGGAGCGGGCAAACTTCTTGGTCACCCGGTTGAGGACGAACTGGCTTGCAAGAATCTCGCGCAACGGGAACGTCTGCCCTTGGAGAGAGACTGTCTCTTCGCCCGAGAGCCCGAGAGCTTGAAGCAGCTCTCCGATGGCCTCCGGCGAGTTGCGGGCGAAGATTCCCAGGGAATCTCCCACTTGATAAGAGATGCCACTGCCGCGGATGTCGACGACGATATGCCGCGTCTCTTTTTCCGACCCCTGCAGAGTCAGAACTCGGTTTTCCGCGATTCGAGCGGGAAAGGGATTGGCACGCGTATAGGGCTTGGCGGTGGGAGAAGTCGTTGCTGTCATCCGCTGGTGAAGAGTGTTAAAAAGGTAACCACGTACCGCAAGGAACGGCAAAGTACAAGCGGAAAGTCCGCAAGCAAGGGTTCTCCCGAGCGGAGGCTCCCCCTTCTTGCGGGGTGGGGTGCCGATGGGAAGCGGAGGCGACCGAAGCGCAAATGAGGGATGGGCAATTTCGAGATCGGAAGGAGGCCGGGAGCCTCTTGGCCGAGGAGCTGCTCGAGTATGGGGGACGCAAGGACGCGATCCTCTTGGCGCTTCCCCGCGGGGGGGTTGCCGTGGGCGCGGAGATCGCCAGGATCCTGCACCTTCCTCTCGACGTTTTCACCGTTCGCAAGCTGGGAGTTCCGGGGCAGGAAGAACTGGCGATGGGAGCGATCGCTACCGGGGGCGGAAGGGTGGTCAACCGCTCGGTGGTCGCTAGCCTCGGGATCGACGAAAGGACGGTCGAGAGGGTTGCCGCGAGAGAGGAACGGGAATTGCGGAGACGCGAGGCGCTCTTTCGGAAAGGGCTGCTTCCCCTTTCGATCCGCGGGAAAATCGCAATCTTGGTGGATGACGGCATCGCCACCGGGTCGACAATGCGAGCCGCAGTGGAGACCGCCCGGAAGCTCGAGCCGGCGGCCATCGTGGCTGCGGTCCCCGTGGCTCCTCTCGCAGCAGCCCAGGAGATGTCCGAGCAGGTCGACGAATGGATCGTGCTTCTCACCCCGGAGTCCTTTCTTGGCGTAGGGCAGTGGTACGAGGAGTTTCCCCAGCTCACGGACGAAGAGGTCTGCTCACTCCTGCACGAGGCGGACGTGCGGGAAGGAGAGGATAGGCGCCGAGAATCGCCGGGCGAGGATACGTCAGCGAATTGATGACAGCCGAGGAATCAAGCATCTTTCGGCTCCGGGCACCCTATGCGCCGTGCGGGGATCAGCCGCAAGCCATCGAGGCGATCGTGCGCCGGGTGCAGGAGGGGGAGCCGCACACGGTGTTGCTGGGGGTGACCGGATCGGGAAAAACCTTCACCGTCGCCAGTGTCCTCGCGCGGCTGGGTCGCCCTGCCCTCGTCATTTCCCATAACAAGACGCTCGCCGCCCAGCTTTATAGCGAACTCAAGCAGTTCTTTCCGGAGGCCGCCGTCGAATATTTCGTCTCCTACTTCGATTACTACCAGCCCGAGGCTTACATCCCGAGCACCGACACCTACATCGAAAAGGATTCGAGCGTAAATGAGGAGATCGAGAGGCTGCGGCTCTCCGCGACCATCTCCCTGCTTTCCCGGCGGGATGTGATCGTTGTCGCGAGCGTCTCCTGCATCTACGGGTTGGGTTCTCCCGAGGACTACGAGGGGCTTGCCTTTGCCTTGCGGGTGGGAATGGACCTGAGGCGAGAGGAGTTGCTGGCTCGTCTAGTCGAAATGCAATACGAGCGGAACGACGTGGCGCTGGCTCGGGGCCGATTTCGGGTTCGTGGCGATGTGGTCGAGGTCTGCCACCGCTTGGCCGAAGAGGGGTTGCGGATCGAGTTTTTCGGGGATCAAATCGACCGGATCAGCGAATTTCAGCTTCTGACAGGAAATGTGTTGACCCGGTTGGAGAAAGAGATGATCTTCCCGGCCCGGCACTTCGTGACGCCCTATGAGAAGACGAACAGAGCGGTCGCATCCATCCGGCAGGAGCTGGAAGAGCGCGTGGGGGAGCTCGAAGGCCAGGGAAAGCTGTTGGAAGCCCAGCGCCTCCGGCTGCGGACAACCTACGATCTCGAGCTCCTCGAGGAACTCGGCTTCTGCAGCGGAATCGAAAACTACTCTCGTCATTTGAGCGGCCGGGAGCCCGGCTCGCGTCCCTACACGCTTCTCGATTTCTTTCCGAAGGATTTTCTTACCGTGATCGACGAGTCGCATGTCACGATCTCGCAGATTCAGGGGATGTACGCAGGGGATATCGCCCGCAAGCGGGTCCTGGTCGAGCATGGGTTTCGTCTTCCCTCGGCGCTCGACAACCGGCCGCTCAACTTTTCGGAATTCCGCTCGCTAGTCGGCCAGACCCTCTACGTTTCGGCGACGCCCGGCGACTACGAGCTCGGGCTGTGTGCCGGAGTGGCGGTAGAGCAGATCATCCGGCCCACCGGGCTCTTGGATCCCGTGGTCGAGGTTCGCCCGCTCAAGGGGCAGATCGACGATGTGATGGAGGAGATCCGCAAGCGGGAGGCACAGAAAGAACGCTCTCTGGTGCTGACCTTGACCAAGCAGACGGCGGAGGATCTAGCCGATTACCTGAGCGAGCTGGGCTTGCGAGTCCGCTATCTCCATTCGGAACTCGACGCGATCGAGCGGGTGGAGATCCTTCGCGGGCTGCGAGCGGGAGACTTCGATGTTCTGGTCGGAATCAACCTGCTCCGGGAAGGCCTCGATCTGCCCGAGGTATCCCTGGTCGCGATCCTGGACGCCGACAAGGAGGGCTACCTTCGGTCGGAGAAGTCGCTGATCCAGATCGCCGGGCGCGCCGCACGCCATCTCCACGGAACTGTGCTGCTTTACGCCGAACGGGAGACTCCTGCCATTCGGAAGCTCCTGGAAGTGACCCAATACCGGCGGAGCAAGCAGATCGCCTACAATCAGGCTCATGGGATTACGCCCCGCGGGGTGCAGCGAGCCATCCAGGAGAGTCTGCGAGGGGTGCTGCGTGCCGAGGCGCAAGAGGTGGAGCGGCTACATGGGGAGGAAGGCAAATTCGATCTGGAGGAGACACTGCGGGATTTGCAACAGGAGATGTTGGAGGCGGCGGGTGCGCTCAACTATGAAAAAGCAGCTCTCCTTCGCGATCAGATCGAAGAGCTTCGCCGGAGATCCGGAGTCGCCGGTCTCCGGCCTTCGGGATCGGGAGGGCGCGCGAGCGCTCGGAAGCAAAAAGGAAGAAAGAAGAGGCCCGCGCTCTCTGAGCGCAGAAAGGGTCGGCCCGGTCGCTCCACGGAGGCGGAGCCGTCTGACTGAGCCATTGGACGGGTAAAGCGATGGCAGCCTGCCTGTCTCACAAAGTTCGTATCCGAAGCGCGGCGAATGGGCCTCGATGCAAGGCGGGGCGAAGGTTTTCCCCCGGAGGGGTATGACGACAACCTGCGAGGGGGAAAACCAAGTCCCAACGAAGAAACCGGGTCCATTTCGGAAGCCGCAGGAGAACTCTTGTGAGACAGGCAGGCTAGACACCTCTGCCACCCGAGGAGCGGCCTTCTCCCGTCCCCTCTACCGGTCGCGCTGGTTTGCGCTCGGTGTCCTGGCAGGGCGCTTCCTGCCCAGAAGGGTGGTGCGCGGGATCGGAGCGGGATCGGCCCTGGCTTTCGCATTCTTTCGCCGCGCGCACGCCGCCGTAGTCGCCCGGAATTTGCGACGGATTCTCGATCGGCCCGTCCGGGCAGCGGACTCCCGAAAGGTCTATGGAAACTTCGGCAAGGCGATCGGCGACTACTTCTATCTAGGTAGCCGGTCCGCCGCCTGTGCCCGGGGGCTCATCGAGGAGCGGATCGGCTACGAGGGGCTCGCCTCCGCACACCGCCAGAGGAAGGGGGCGCTCCTCCTGACGGGTCACCTCGGACTCTTTGAACTCGGAGGTGCGCTGCTCTCGAGCTTCGGCTTCTCGACGGTGATTCTCACCTTCCCCGAACCGGACCCGAACCTCTCTCTGTGGCGATCGGCATATCGCCGCCGCTGGGGGGTTGAGACGCTGGAGATCGGAGAAGACGCTTTTTCGTTTCTGGCAGTCCGCAAGGAGCTCTCGCAAGGGAAATTTGTCGCGGCCCTGGTCGATCGGCCCTCTCCGACTAGCCGGGTCGCCGTCCGTCTTCCCCAGGGCCGCTTGCCGGTCTCCACGGGAATCCTCTATCTGGCTATGCTCGAAGAAGTTCCGGTCTTCGTGGTGACGGTAACCGAAAAGCCCAACCGGCGTTATCGGGTCTGGTGCAGCCCGCCGCTCTCGCTCTTCTTCCCGGGCCAAGGGATCAAGGAAAAGGCCTTGGCAGCCGCCAGTCAGCAGGTCTTCGATCTCCTGGTTCCCGAGATCAAGGCCCATTGGAGCCAATGGTACCAGTTCGTCCCCTTGGAAGCCGCCGGAACTCCGGTATGAACTTTGTGAGACATTCAGGCTACTGTCTCCGTCGCCCGCCCTCCGTACTCTTTGTTGAATCCGTTCCTCCGCCGCTTTCATGAAGACGTCGGTCTCTCAGCCTCAAGAGCTATCTTCCTTGGCCGCCATTTCTCACAAATTTCGTAGCCGAGGCGCCGCAAATGGGCTTGGATGCGAGGCGCGGAGCCGGTTTTCCCCCGGAGCTGTAGGATGACACATGCTGCAAGGATGGAAAACCAAGCGAGAGCGAAGCAGACGAGCCCATTCTGCAAGCCGCAGGAGAAAGCTTGTGAGAAGTGGCGGTTAGCCTGCGGCAGAAGCCGTTTCGCCTTTTTACGCCGGATGATGGGGCGCATGAAAGTTGCTTTCGTTCCGGATAAGGGAAACGGACGAGAAAAAGGTTGTGCGGCTCCGATGGCTCGGCTTTTGCCGGGTTGCTGTCGGGCGGACCTGGGCGCTGGGCGAGGGGTGCGGGATCGACTCACACGGGGAGCCGAGTACGCCCGCTTCTACTGGGCCGTTGGATTCTTCTGGATGGCCAGCCTCCTTTGGAGCGTCGTCGCCGGGCTGTTGAGCCTCCTGCTTCCGCTGCGGATTGGATCGCGCGTCGGCCAATTCTTGATCATGGTGGGCTTCCGATTCTTTCTTTGGCAGATGCAGCTCCTCGGCCTCTTCCAATGCGACCTTGCCGCACTCGACCGGTTGCGAACGGAAGGACCGCTGCTCCTTGCCGCCAACCACCCGGCCCTGCTCGACGCGGTGTTGGTGATCTCCCGCCTGCCGAGGGTCGTCTGCCTCGCCAAGGCGGAGCTTTGGAGAAATCCTTTCCTAGCTGGATGCATCCGGCTTGCCCGGTATCTCCGGAGCGATTCCCCTCTCTCGCTCGTGCGGGAAGCCAAGGAGGCAATCCTTCGAGGGGAGCAGATCCTGATCTTTCCGGAGGGGACACGAACGACCACGGAGCCGGTCAACCCTTTTCAGGGGGGGATTGGCGTCATCGCCCGAGCAACGGGAATCCCCGTGCAGACGGTCTTTTTGGACGGAAGTTTTCCCTACCTCGCCAAGGGATGGCCGCTCTTCCGCAAGCCCGAGTTTCCCCTTGTCTATCGAGCCCGCCTCGGACGGCGCTTTCTCGCTCGGGGAAAGACCCACGAATTTGTCGAGGAGCTCGAGCACTACTACCGGCAGGAGCTTGCGCGAAAACCGTCGATTATTTCTACCCGATGAGCAGAGGGAAGACGCGTGCGATCGTGTTGATCCCGAGCTACAATACGGGCCCAAAGCTCTGGGAGACGGTGGAGGAGGCCCGCTGCTTCTGGGAACCGGTCTGGGTGGTGATCGACGGGAGCAACGATGGGTCCGAGGGGCGGCTTCGCCAGCGGGCGGAAGCCGATCCCGGACTCCGGGTCTTCTCCCTCTCCCGAAATCAAGGCAAAGGAGCGGCCATCCTCCGCGGCCTGCGGGAGGCGGCGAAATTGGAGTTTACCCACGCTTTGACGATGGACGCGGACGGGCAACACCCCGCTGCTCTGATTCCACGGTTCCTGGAGGTCTCCGCTGGTTCCCCGGAGGCCATGGTACTCGGGATCCCTGTCTTCGATCGGAGTGCTCCTCCGTTACGGGTTGGCGGTCGGCAGATCTCAAACTGGCTCGCTCGCGTGGAGACGCTGGGTGGGAGTGTCGGCGACGTGCTCTTCGGCTTTCGGGTCTATCCGATCGGACCTCTCCTGGAGATCATGGAATCTTGTCAGACGATGCGGAGATTCGACTTCGATCCGGAAGCAGTCGTCCGCCTTTACTGGCGGGGGGTGACGCCGATTCATCTTCCGGCGCCGGTTCGTTACCTGTCCCGAGAAGCGGGAGGGGTCTCCCAATTCCGCTATCTCCGGGACAATCTCTTGCTGGCCCGAATGCATTTCCGCCTCCTTTGCGGGACTCTGCCCCGGCTTTTCCATTAGCCTGCCTGTTTCCCAAGCGTTCTCCCGCGGCTTGCACAATGGGCTTGTCTGCTTCGTTGGGACTTGGGTTTTTGGCCCTGCTCGCAGGATGTCGTCATACCAGTCCGAGGGAAAACCTACGCCCCGCTTGGCATCCAGATCCATTTGCCGCGCCTCGGGTACGAACTTTGTTAGCGGGCTTCCGTCGGGCTTCGTCTCATCCTCCCATCGCCATGGGAAGGGAAACCGCACGAAGACCACGGGCGTGGAGGATTGGAAGGAGGGAGGAGAGGACCTGGACGCTCACGGGCTTACCGTCGGACGTGCATGCGCTGTTCCCGTCGTGCAGGAGGAGGATATCGCCTTCGGACAGGTTCCGGATCAGGCGGCGGAGGACGGTCTCGGGCTTCTGGCAGGCTGCATCGAAGCCTCTCCGGGTCCAGGAAACGTAACGGAGACCGATCCGCGAGAGCGCTGGGTCTAAGAAGGGATTGCGAAAACCCATGGGAGAGCGGAAGAACCGGGGAGGCGTACCGGAGCAGGCGGCGAGCACCGACTGTGCTCCCTGGATCTCGCGCTGCAGGGCGCCCAGAGAATAGCAGGCAAAGAGGTTAGGATGGCGCAAGCTGTGATTTTCCACGCTGTGTCCTCGCCGGACGATATCCCGGACGAGTTCGGAGTGCTCTTCCGCCCGCTTTCCGATGCAGAAGAAGCTGGCCTTGGCTCCGTAGGAGTCCAAAAGGTAGAGGATCGCTGGCGTGGTCTCGGGATCGGGGCCGTCGTCGAACGTGAGGGCCAAAAGACCGTTGTGCGCGGCAGGCCGAGGGAGGCGGACGAGGTTTGGCCCGAGCAGACTGCTTTTCGGCCAGAGCCCAGAGAACGCGAGAAGGAGGTGGTTGCCAAGGAGGACCGCCAGGAGCCAGATCCAGGAGTTGGGGAAGAGGGGAAGAGCCGCAAGAAGAGTTGCGTGCAGCCAGAGGGAGATGCGGATGGCGACCGATGGTCGCCATGCGGGACGCCGGTCAAAGGCTGAAGCTCGGTCTGGGGAAGAGGCTGACGGGCGGATCCTGGGCTCCATGAGATTTAACCGCCATTTCTCACAATCTTTCTCCTGCGGCTTGCACAATGGGCTTGTCTGCTTTGTTGGGCTTGGTTTTCCATCCTTGTAGTATGTCGTCATACAGCTCCGGTGGAAAACCGGCGTCGCGCCTCGCATCCAAGCCCATTTGCGGCGCCTCGGCTACGAAATTTGTGAGAAATGGCGGTTAATCTGCACATCTCCCAAGCGTTCTCCTGCGCCTCGGGTACGAACTTTGTGGGATAGGCAGGTTAGCGGATTTGGTCAAGCATCCGCTCGTTGTGGGTCCAGCCGGCATAGGTCCGGCCGACCAAGTACCAGTGCACGAAAAATGCCTCCGAGAAGAGGCAGAGGAGTTCCTTCGGGGAAGGCGACCAGCGATCTTCGGCGCCGCATAGGATGTGCGGAATCCCGAGCCCGGAAGCCAGGAGCGAGCTGCGGGCGAGATGAAATCGGCTCGTGACCAGAACGTCGGGTTGGTCGTCCAACCGTGCGACGGTCGAGCGGTAGAAGCGAAGATTTTCCAAGGTGTGGCGGGATCGCTCCTCCACTACAAGGGAGCTCTCCGGCACGCCGCGGGTCAAAAGATATTGCGCGCCAGCCGCCGCCTCGGACATCGCCTCTTCGCCGGTCCTTCCTCCCAGGAGAAAGATCTTTGCGGAGGGGAATTGCCGGTGGAGCCAGAGTGCCCGAGCCAATCGGCCGCGATAGGTCGGCGTCGGGCCTCCCCAGACATCCAGGCATGACCCCAAGACGACGATTCGGCATGGCGAATCGATCGAGGAGCGATTTCGTCTCGCGATGCGGAAAACGTAGCCATAGACGAGCCAGAAGCTGAGCGTAGCAGAGGCCAGCGCGACAAGGACCGAGAGCAAGAGCATCGAAAGCCCGGCGGCTCCAAGGAAGAAAGAGCCCTGTTCCGGGCTCCCGCTTCGACACCTCTGCCAGAGCCGATTCCCTCCATGCGGAGGAAAGCCACGTTGGGTGCAGGTCTTCCTTTCCGGAGCGGGGCCGCGCTTCTCCGTGGTTTGCATTCTCCCAATCTTGCTTGGTTTTCACCCGAGAGAAAATCCGCTTGTCGAGGTCGTGGTCGCTTGGCTTCCTTACCCTGCATGTCTCCCAAGCGTTCTCCTGCGGCTTACGAAATGGAGCCGGCTGCTTCGTTGGGCCTTGATTTTCCCTCCTCGCAGGATGTCATCCTACAGCTCCGGGGGAAAATCGGCGTCCCGCCTTGCATCCAGGCCCATTCGCTGCGCCTCGGGTACGAACTTCGTGAGATTTTCAGGCCAGGAAGGCGGCCCTGTATCCTTCCGGTACCGGCCGGATGGTGGATAGGAAGAACATCGAAGGTGGGTTGGCTTCGGAGCACCCCCGCCCGCGTGTTCCAGCCAGTCGGATGGCCTGGGATCATCCGATCGGGACGATAGGGCTTGCATTGCATTCCATGGAAAAACCAATCTTGCGTCATTCTTTTCTCTCGCGGAGCGTCTGGGTTTTGGGCGTCTGGTCCCTGTCGCTAGGGCTCGGGCTCAGAGCCGCCTGGGCGGATTACTCATCGGAGGAAGCCTCCCGGATCGTTCACCGGCTGGCTGCGCAGGACAAGCGGTTGGCGGAGCGCCGCCGGCAATTTGATTATGACCTGATCATCATTCGAGAAAAGCTCGACGCGGAGCGTCGCATCGTTTCCGAAAGCAAGCAGCGCCAGATGGTCTACGCCGACCGCCCGCCCGACTACGGCTCGCGCCCCGAGAAAGGGCCCGAAGGGGAGACCGCCAAGGCGGCGCAGGAGGAACCCTTCGAAGTGCTCAACGTGATCGACCATTACGACTATGCGTTGGACGGTAGCGAAACGGTCAATGGAGTTGACTGCTACAAGATTCGATTCACCCCGAGGCCCAACATGCCCTACCGGAACCGCGAGGAAAAGGTCGTCAACGCGGTCTGGGGTCACCTGTGGGTTTCGAAGGAAGACTATTCCCTGATGCGCAACGAGGGTTTTCTCGGTCATCCCGTATCGGTGGCCTGGTTTTTCGCGCGGCTCTACGAGCTCGAGTTCCGTTGGGAATCTCAGCGGCTTCCCAACGGGGACTGGGGTCCAAAAGAGGTACGCTATCGTTATGCCGTCCACATTCCTTTCGGGTGGTTGCGGGAAAGGGTCATCCGAGAATCGGTCGATTTCCGATATCATGGGTCCGGAAAAAAGGCCGCCCCCGCTATTCGGTAAGCTTCGAGCCCGAACGGCCGACGGGGCGACCACAGGAACGGAAGCGGGGAAGCATTGACAAGCGAAACGAGAGAAGGGAAGGTGCCTTAACTTTCATGGAACCGCGCGAGGATACGCAACGGCCCCCGGTCTATCGCCGTGTTCTTTTGAAGCTGAGCGGAGAGGTGCTCGCCGGTCCCAATGCTCCGCTTTCCATGGAAGTAACCCAGAAGATCGCCCGTCAGGTGGCGGAGGTCTACGGTTCCGGAATCCAGATCGCGATCGTCATTGGCGGGGGGAACATTTGGCGGGGAACGACGGGTTTGAAGAGCGGACTCGATCGGCCGACCGCCGATTACATGGGGATGCTGGCAACGATCATCGATGGGCTGGCTCTCCAGGGCGCTCTGGAAAGCATCGGGATTCCTACTCGCGTGCAGACCGCCATCGAGGTGAGGAACGTAGCCGAGCCTTTCATTCGACGCAGGGCGATTCGCCATTTGGAAAAAGGGCGAATCGTGATCTTCGTGGGTGGCACCGGCAATCCCTTCTTCTCGACAGACACGACGGCGGCCTTGCGGGCGAGTGAGCTCGAGGCGGAAGTGATCCTGAAGGGAACGAAAGTCGACGGCATTTACGACAGCGATCCCGAGATCAATCCCGACGCAAAACGATTCACGCAGCTGCGCTATCTTGACGCGATCCAGAAGCGTCTCTCCGTCATGGATTCGACGGCCTTCTCGCTTTGCATGGACAACAACATCCCGATCGTGGTCTTCAATGTCTTTGCCCCCGGCAATCTTCGATCGGCGGTCTTCGGGGAACCGATCGGAACCCGGGTCTGCGCTTAACCTGCCTGTCTCCCAAGCGTTCTCCTGCGGCCTGCGAGATGAACCCGGCAGCTTCGCTGGGACTTGGGTTTTTGGCCCTCCTCGCAGTATGTCGTCCTACAGCTTTGGGGGAAAACCTGCGCCCAGGCTTGCATCCAGTCCCATTCGCCGCGCCTCGGCTACGAACTTTGTGAGACGTGCAGGTTAGACTCCGTTCTCTTGTTGCAGCGCGACTCCTTTCCCCTCAGAATGAATAAGAAAGGTAGGGCATGAGTAGCTTTGACGAGATTCTCTTTCGCACGGAAGAACGCATGGAGAAAGCCATCGACCATCTCCGGGAGGAGTTTGCCTCGGTTCGCTCGGGCAAAGCTTCTCCGGAGCTCGTTTCGAACATCTCGGTCGAGGCCTACGGGTCGCCGATGCGTCTTAGGGAGCTGGCCGCCATTACCGTCCCCGACGCCCATCTTCTTCTTGTGCAACCTTGGGATCCAACGGTCGTAGGCGCGGTGAAAAAAGCGCTGGAGGAGTCGAGGATCGGGATCAATCCCATCGTGGACGGCAAGCTGATTCGCTTGCCCGTCCCGCCACTTTCCGAAGAGCGCCGCCACGAATTGATTCGGGTCGTGCGCAAGGTCGCGGAAGAGGGACGCGTGGCGCTCCGGGTGGTGCGCCGGCACGGACTCGAGGAAGCCAAGGCCTTGCAGAAGGAATCGGACGTGAGCGAGGACGATCTTGCCCGTGCGGAAAAGGAAGTCCAGAAGCTTACGGACCGGTTCATCGGCGAGGTAGATCGTTTGCTCCAGGTAAAGGAAGGCGAACTCCTGAAGGTATAGAAGGTGTAGAGGTGCCCGCGGGATGAGCGCGAAAAAGATCCTGCTTCTGGTCGGCGATTTCGTCGAGGACTACGAGGCGATGGTTCCTTTCCAGGCTTTGCGGATGGTGGGCCATCTCGTGGAAGCGGTCTGCCCCGGGAAGCGTGCGGGAGAAAGCATCAAAACCGCGATTCACGATTTCGAGGGCGACCAGACTTATTCGGAAAAACCCGGCCACCGATTCGTCCTGACTGCCGCTTTCGCGGAGATCGATCCGTCGCATTACGATGCGTTGGTGATCCCCGGAGGGAGAGCCCCAGAATACCTGCGGCTCAACTCGGCGGTTCTCGATTTGGTTCGTCATTTTCTCAAAAGCAGCAAGCCGATTGCTGCGATTTGCCATGGAGCCCAACTGCTTGCGGCTGCCGGAGGATTGGCAGGACGGCGCCTGACGGCCTATCCTGCGGTGGGGCCCGAGGTGAGCGCGGCGGGAGGAGCATATGTCGATCTGCCTCCTACCGGAGCCCTGGTCGATGGGAGCCTTGTTACCGCACCCGCCTGGCCTGCCCATCCGGAATGGCTGGCCCGTTTTCTCGAGATCCTGGGAACCCGGGTGATTCCCTGAGTCCGCTAGGCAAGAGACCGGACCGCGACCATGGGAAGAAGGCGAGGCGTGGCGGCTTGGGAGCGATGGGGCACCGTTTTGTTCGCTGGGCTGTTGGCTGGTTGCGCCAATGTAGGCTACCTCCCTACGGAGGGCCAGGGGGTGCTGCTGCCCGCCAAGCCCGGAACCAAGCGGGTGGTGGATGGCATGGACGTCTGGACGCGGGGCGGTCCCGACCGGTCGGCTTGGGTCCTGGGGACAGTCGTGGAGACCCGAGGCAAGGGACCGATTGGAGGGGGCGGAACCCTCCGTGGGCTCGTCAAGCAGGCGAAAAAGCGCCATGCCGATGCCGTCGTCCTTATGCAGAAGCAGACTCAGTGGGTGGGTGATGCGCTGGACGAGTTCGTCTTGCCCGATTGGGAGGTCAACCAAGAGGCGCTGCTCGTCCTCTACCAACGGCCGGCAAGAGCGGCGGGGGGCCGAGTCCACGAGCGGGCACGGTAAATCTTCGATCTTCCCGGGCGTGGGCGATGGTCCTGCGAGGAGCATCTTTCGCGACGCGAAATGGATCGGGATGCAGCTTGGCAATCTGATCGGCATAGGGGGCGGCGTGAGCCGCGCCCCTGCCACACCACCCGGCATGCGGGTCCGCACCGGGCGGTTCGAGAAGTTGAGGCCATGCGAGTCGTGGGAAGCCCAGGCTATCGTTCCATCGACGCAAGCACTTCCCTTATTGGCCTTGACGCGTTTCCATGCCTCGACCATGTTCTCGCGCGAGAGGACCTGCATCAACAAGCCGCCTCGCCCCAGGCCTTTCGGTCCGTGATCCGCTGGCCGGGCTTCATCGCGCCTCGTGGGAGAATGAGCTTCACCCATTCCTCTAGCCTGCATATCTCACCCGTACGAGCATAGGGGGAGGCAAAAAATCCGGCAAAAGGGCATAGGAAAGGCCGTCTTTCCCTGGTATAAGTGCGTTAACAAGACGTTACTACAACCAGAAAAAAGAAACGGCCTTCGATGACAGAGTGTATCCAAGAGACTTTTGCGTTTACAGATCATTTTTCGCGACGAGTGGA
>NZ_KB901875.1:2047497-2047922 GCF_000379365.1 Verrucomicrobium sp. 3C
TTCGCGACGGAAACTCGGCGATGAAAGATGGAGTCTTGGCTCGCATCGAATGCTCTCCAGCATCTTATACAGACACGTAAATATCCATCAAGCTTTGCCTCGCCGCTCACCCCACGGCTAAAGCCAGGGGCTTGCGCGGCGATTTTCGGTCATAGCGTCGGTCTCCGATGTGGTGGTGGCTTTGCGCTCCCTGCCATGCTTCCCGAAGTGCGCATCGAAGGTGTGGTCGCGATCACGCATCCCCGTTTTGGGTCATTCCCGATCGTTCCCTTAGCCGCCATTTCTCGTGCACCGTGAAAAGGGTGCATCGCCCAGTGGGGAGGGAGTGATCTCCACCCGGCAACTATTGCTCCAGCCGGAAGCACCCGGAGCGGCTACTGGTGGCAACGCCAGCGGTCGAAGCCTCTGGGGGAAAAGGCCCGGGA
>NZ_KB901875.1:2048022-2049867 GCF_000379365.1 Verrucomicrobium sp. 3C
GACGATACGGCTTACGCCGCCGCAGCCTCTTGTGGCCAGCCTCCCGCAACCACCGCCGCAAGGTCTCCGCACTGACCCGAAGCCCATCCTCCTCCCCCAAGTGCTCTGCCGCCAATCACTTGCACCCGAAAATCTTGTCCGTAGCCACGGTTCGACTCCCGGCAGCATCCCCGATGCGCTAACGCCTCCCCGCCCCCCACTCGGTACCGCGCCCACACCCGCTTCCCCTGCCGACAGCTCAAACCCAGCATCTCCGCCGCCTCTACCAGCCTTAAGGCGCCCGCCTTCACCCGCCCCATCACCTCAACCCTGTCCAACTCCTTAGCACTCAACGCTGTCCTCCTCACGCCTCCTCCTTTCCGAGGCAACATTAAGGGACATTTCTATCGAGGTCTCAGGGGGACATTTCTATTGTGGCACAACAGGCCCATTCAAAGCTTTGCTTCCGCCGCGACCCGCACACCGATGGCCGTGTAGTTGTCGTTGTCCAAGAGGGTCGGTTCGCGCTGACTCCGGAGCTCCACCAGTCTGGCAAGCCAATCGGCGGCGATTGCCGCGTGGGCGAGCGTTCCCTCCATCTCCGCTTCCCGAAGAGGAACCCAGAAGCCGTCGGTGCAAAGGAGGAGGGCGTCTCCAGGTTCGATTCCCCATTCCGGCGAAACCGAAGGCATCGGGCCATCGGGGCTTCCCAGGCAGCCCAGGAGAACATTTCGGTTCGGGTGGGAGCGGATCTCCTCCGGACCGATGATGCCCGCATCGCAAAGCGCTTGGGGGAGGCTGTGATCCTTCGATTGGAAGAAGACTTTTCCGTGCGCCGTGAAAAGGGTGCATCGTCCAGTGGGGAGGGAGTGATCTCCACCCGGCAACTATTGCTCCAGCCGGAAGCATTCGGAGCGGCTGCTGGTGGTGACGCCGGTGGTCGAAGCCTCTGGAGGAAAAGGCCCGGAGAGCGGGCCAGCGAGCAAGCAGGCCCTAAGGGAAGTGAACGCTGAACAAAGCCTCGAAACGCTCAATGCGGGCGCCGAGCTTGTGAGAAAGAAGCGAAGGCCGATGTCTCCCTGGGAAGGAGAGCAATACGGGCACTGGGGAGAGCCGCCGGGGTACTGGGCGAGGGCATGCGGGCAAAGGACGGTGCATCAACACGGGAGGCCCATCGGGCCGGGAGCTCGGGTTGGCCCCGAGCGGACCGACCGCTGCCCTGCGAGGGGCCGAAGCGGGACCAGGTGGGAGTCGGATAGGTCCATACTGTGCGCTGGGCAGCGCATGAATCAGGAGGGTTGAAGTCCCTACGGCGCTCGAATGAGGGGCGCCGTATCCAAAAGCGGGGGTAATGCCTCGCTAGCCACCGGCGTAAGTCGGTGGAGGACAGGGTGTCCGGAGCGATCCGGAATCCGAAGGGTTTGAGGAGAAGTATTGGGCTGTAATCAATGAGGGCAACCTCGAGGATGAACAGGTCGGCCAAAGATGGGGCAAGGTCGAGCCCGCAGTATGGGGGCGAAGGCGTTACTCATTCACCCATCGTACCAAGGTGTTTGCTGACAGCACGATATGGAAGATTCATGTGTGACCCCAGGGAGACCTGACTGTGTCCCGGCCAACAACCGCCCATGTTTGGTGAAAATCGACTATTTTGACGATGGCTCCAGGGTTGGGGAACGAACTTTTGCAAAAATGTAGTGCCACTCTGTGAATAACTTTATCGTATGCTAGTGGCCTTTGTAGCTTGCTATACTCGATGATAAACGGTAATGCTATTTCATGTTTCTACGCACCCTGCGGTTGCGTCGGAAGGACGGGAGCGAGGCGGAGTATGTTCGGTTGGTGGAAAGCTACCGGGAAAAGGGA
>NZ_KB901875.1:2049967-2050659 GCF_000379365.1 Verrucomicrobium sp. 3C
TCTGCCCGGGAGCCGCCGCCCCAAAGGGCAAAAATGGGTCCTGTAGTGCCAATTTGAAATGACGGGTACTGCCTCGCAACGACTTACGAGACCTTCCCCCAAACATGGGCCGGGTAAGCGACCCTATAAGCGCAAGTGAAGTGGGCAGCGAGCCACAGCCAGGAGTAGGAGAACGTAATAGTACCGGAAGCGCGAGACGAACAACTCGCGTGACCAGCAATGGCGGATTGCGAGTGGTCCGGGGAAGGACGTTCGTGAAAGGATCGAGGCAGGATACATCGAGATAGATGAGCAAGTAGCGTGAAGGTGGAAAGTTCCCTATGTGAAAAACCCGAACGTCACGCTTCGAGGAGACTATCCGATCATCTGGTTATCGAAGGTCGGGAGCAGAAGGTCCACTCTCGCTCATACCCTCTCTCCAGATCGCGAAAGCCCTTTCATGAAAGCTGGATGCGGGAAAACCGCACGTCCAGTTTGTGCGGCGGACGGCGGCAAGCTCTTCAATGGGCGCCTTCTCCGACCCGACACTACATCGACTCATAAGTTCGCAGCAGCATATTCGGCTTGGAATTGCTGGGTGAGCTCGATGATGTGCTGAAGCTTTTCCGGCCCTTTAGTCCAATGGAAGGGCTGGCAGTGGTCATTGTATTTGGCGAAGTAAGCCTTGAGGAAGCGCTCTAAGTCCTGGCCCG
>NZ_KB901876.1:0-657 GCF_000379365.1 Verrucomicrobium sp. 3C
CCGAACGCCTCGGCGAACAATCCCTCCCGCAGTTCCGCGAACGATTCTGCTCCACCCCTAAACAATGTCTGGCCATCCTCGCCGCCGCATGAACTCCAAAACAAAAGACCCTGCAGATCAAGGCGAGCGGGCAACCTACCGCGAAGCTTTCGTGGTCAAGGAGAAGCGACGTAGATTTGGCGGTCGCGCGAGGAAGGATCGCGTACTTACCTGGGGAGATCTCGCTTTACGCCTGAAAGGGGGACGCGGAAACGCGGAGCGAGAAGTCAGCAGAGGTTGTAGTAGCCTGGGAACCTAGGCGAAGGACCGAACGAGAAGGAAGGCTGGACGCCGTGACTCTTGGAAGGGCATCGCAGCAGAAGCCAGGGCAACTTGGGCGCGTCGCTAGAGAAATGGGTGAAACTCATTCTCCCACGAGGCGCGATGAAGCTCGGCCAGCGGATCACGGACCGAAAGGCCTGGGGCGAGGCGACCTGTTGACGCAGGTCCTCTCGCGCGAGAACATGGTCGAGGTGTGGAAACGCGTCAAGGCCAATCAGGGAAGTGTGTCGTAAGCAAGTGAAGTGACCGCCGCGAGGGCAGATGAAGTGACCGCTTGGGTATTGGGGGCTGGAGAGTTCATGAGATGGGGGCATGGACGGCTTTGGCGAAGCGGAA
>NZ_KB901876.1:757-18073 GCF_000379365.1 Verrucomicrobium sp. 3C
AGGGCGGAACAACTCGTAGTAGTGATGAAGTCCCCGAAACGGGATGGAGCGAAGGGGTTGTGTTATGGAGCCAAATTCAATGAGCCAACCAGCAATGGGAGGAGCCGATGAGTGAGGCAAAGCCGTTCTGTATTTCCAAGTGGGAGATCTGGGAGGCGTACAAACGAGTAAAAGCGAACCAGGGAGCGGCAGGGGTCGACGAGCAGACGATCGCGGATTTTGAAAGGGACCTAAAAGGGAACCTGTACAAGATCTGGAATCGGATGTCGTCAGGCAGTTACTTTCCGCTGCCGGTGCGGACGGTGAAGATCCCGAAAGCAAACGGTGGGGAAAGAAAACTGGGCATACCGACCGTATCGGATCGGATCGCGCAGCAGGTGGTGAAGTCGAGACTGGAGCCGGCGGTGGACCCGCTGTTCCATCCGGATTCCTACGGGTATAGACCGGGGAAGTCGGCGCTGGATGCAGTGGGGCAAGCGCGGCAGCGATGCTGGCGTTATGACTGGATCGTCGATCTGGACATCAAAGGCTTCTTCGATAATATCCCGCAAGATCTTCTGATACGGGTGGTGAAGAAACACGCCAAGGAACAATGGATGGTTCTCTACATTGAGCGGTGGCTGAAAGCGCCAGTGCAAGAGGAGGACGGCCAGTTGGTCCCGCGTGAAAAGGGCACGCCGCAAGGCGGGTCATCAGCCCTCTGTTGGCCAATCTGTTTCTGCATTATGCCTTTGATCGGTGGATGGCGAAGCGGTATCCGCAGTTGCCGTTTGAGCGTTTCGCTGATGATGCCATCGTGCATCGCAGGACGGAAGTGGACGCCCAGGAGGTTCGGGCAGCGATAGCCGCACGATTGCAGGAATGCGGGCTGGAACTTCATCTGGAGAAGACGAAGGTTGTCTATTGTAAGGATGATGACCGGCGAAGGACACATCCAAACGAGAAATTCGATTTTCTGGGGTACACGTTTCGGCCGCGGAGATCGAAGAATCGGAAGGGGAAGTACTTCATCAACTTCAGTCCAGCAGTTTCTGATAAGGCGGTGAAAGCGATCCGGGCGGAGATTCGACACTGGAACCTGCATCTACGCAGTGACAAGTCAATCGAGGATCTGTCGCGGATGTTCAATCCGATCCTCCGAGGGTGGCTTCGGTATTATGGGAGATTTTACCGGTCGGCGCTCTATCCGCCGATGCGTCAATTGGATCGATCACTGGCCCGCTGGGCTCACCGGAAGTACAAGAAGTTGCGCGGACATCTACGCAGGGCGACGCACTGGGTCGCGCGCATCTCGAGACGCGATCCGACGCTGTGGGCGCACTGGCAGTTGGGTGTGCGGCGTGGCTCCATGATGGGAGCCGTGTGAGCGGAGACGCTCAAGCACGGTTCTACGAGAGCCTCGGGGTGCAACTCCCCGGGGCCACTCACCGCAATGTTTATGTTCGCAGCCAACGGGCGGGCGAGCGGGTGCTGCGATGGCTGCGCAAGCTGTACGCGCAACTGCGCCTGCGGGTGAACGAGAAGAAGACCGAAGTGGGTCCCGTCTTCGGCCGCAAGTTCCTCGGCTACTGCCTCCGGCGGTGGTCAGGCGGCGCGGTCAAGATCGCGGTTGCCCCCAAGGCGATCGATACGTTCAAGCAGCGCATCCGAACCATCACCAAGCGGGTCGGCGGCCGGAGCATGTCCCAGGTCGCGGAGCAGATGCGGGTCTACCTGCCGGGCTGGAAGGCATACTTCCGCTTGGCGCAGACCCCGCAGACCTTCCAGAACCTGGACTCATGGACACGTCGCCGCCTTCGGGCCATCCAGCTCAACCACTGGCGGAGCGGGTCCGGGGCTTATCGCGGCTTGCGCCGTCTCGGGATGCCACACGAGTTGGCCAGTCTCGTAGCCTGTGGGGGTGGTCGCTGGTGGTACTACAGCAAGGCTGCACTGAACAGCGTCCTCACGGTCCAGTACTTCGATAGTCTGGGCTTCCCACGACTCGCATGACCTCAACTTCTCGAACCGCCCGGTGCGGACCCGCATGCCGGGTGGTGTGGCAGGGGCGCGGCTTACGCCGCCCCCTATGCCGATCAGGGGCGATTTCTACGGCAGCGGGGCGCGTTTACCGGCGACGGATTCTCCTTTTCCGATTTTCTCTCTGCATTTCCGTCGCGTCCCGCTTGACTCCTCCAGCCTTGCTCCGCTAGGCTGCGCTAGATGTCATATCAACGTGATCCGAGCCACGCGGGAGGCGAACCTTCCCTCCGGGACTACTCCCGTCGAAGAGCGCTTCAGATCTTAACAGGCTTCCTGGGAACGGCGGCGATACCTTGGCCGCGGGAAGTCCACGCCGAGGGCGGCACCGCCGCATCCGGTCTCGTCCTTCCCGATACGCACTGGAGTGCCGCAGTTCCGACCGGGCTCATGCCGCAAAAGCTCCCGCTCCTGCGACTCAGTGATCGGCCGATCGTCCTGGAGACCCCTCGCCCATTTTTTGAATCGCTCCTTACGCCGAACGCGGCCTTCTTCGTCCGCTATCATCTCGATGTCATTCCAAATACGATCGATCTCTCTCAGTGGCGGCTTTCGGTCGGCGGCAACGTATCCCGGCCTCTGCAGTTCTCCTTTTCCCAGCTCCTTTCCCAGTTCGAGCCAGTCTCCGTAGTCGCGGTCAATCAGTGCACGGGGAACTCGCGCAGCCGCTTCTTTCCCCGACTCCCGGGAACCCAGTGGGGCAACGGCGGCATGGGTAATGCCCGTTGGACGGGAGTGCGCCTCATGGATCTTCTCGATCGGGCGGGTCTTCGACCTCACACCGTCGCCCTCCGTTTCCAGGGCCTCGACTTCGGGCGCGGCGCGGAGGGAACTCCGTCCCATTCTTATTCTAAGTCTTTGGACCCGGGAGACCCGATCCTGCAGGATTGCCTCATCGCCTACCAGATGAATGGCGAACCCCTTCCGATGCTCAACGGCTTTCCGGTCCGACTGATCGTTCCTGGTCGCTTTTCCACCTGCTGGATCAAGCATCTGAGCTGGATCGAAGCTCTCACCGAGCCCGATTCGAGTCATTGGATGGTGAACGCCTACCGGCTCCCCAAGCAGCCTCACCACTCCACGACACCGGAAGAAGTGGCCTCGGGGAAGGTTTCCACGATTCCCGCCAGCCACACACCCATGCCCGTCCGCTCCTTTTTTGTCCTGCCGGATGGTTCGTCCAAGCTGGTCGTCCATCTGCCGACCGAGATCAAGGGGATCGCTTTCAGCGGCTCGGGAGGAATTCGTCAAGTCGAGATCTCCACCGATGGAGGCCGAAGCTGGAGACTCGCCCGGCTCGATCCCGACTTGGGGCCCTATTCCTTTCGCGGCTGGAGGCTGGCGTGGACTCCGCGGCAGCCGGGAGAGGTTGAGCTTCGCTGTCGTGCGACGGACGGAAAAGGCAACGTCCAGCCAACGGAGCCGATTTGGAATCCCGGAGGGTACGCATGGAATGTCGTCGAAGCGCAGACCGTTTTTGTGGGGGAAACCGCTTGAGCCAGCATCTCTTCCGCCCCATCGCCGTAGCGGTCGTTTTCCTAACCCTTTATGCCGCAGTTGACTCTGCTCTTGCGGGTCCCGACGGTCTATCCGAAGCTGGCGTTTATGCGCTCGATTCCTCTGGCTTGATCCTACCGGTCTCTCCCTTTCCGGGAAATGCGACGTCGTCCTATTCCGTGGGAGCCTATCCGCTCGCTCCCACTTCCTTGGTGCGAGGAAGCGGCCAGGAGCTCGTCGAAAGCTACTGCTCGATCTGCCACAGCGTGACCCTGATCGCCGCGCAGCCCCATTTCCCACGCGAACTCTGGAAAAAGGAGGTGGACAAGATGATTCACCTCGGAGCGCCCATTCCCGCGGAGATGGTCGGACAGATCGTCGACTATCTGCAGAAGCACTACGGACCCCTCCCGGAGGGGAACTCGTCTTCCGTTCCCGCGCCAAAGACGAACCCATGAAGCCGGCCGTCAGGCCCGGAGAGGCGCACAGCCTCGCGTTCGCGGAAGACGAGTCCTGTCCGAAGATCAGTACCGGTAACCTTCCGACTTGTAGGGTCCGGACGGCGGCACGCCCAGATAATCGGCTTGAGCCTCCGTCAAGCGGGTGAGCTTCGCGCCTAGATGCTCCAGATGGAGCCGAGCAACCCGCTCGTCCAGGATCTTCGGGAGAACGTAGAGCTGGCCACGCGCATAGCGCCTGGTCTCCCGTTCTCTCCAGAGTTCAACTTGAGCTAGGACCTGGTTGGTGAAGCTGGCGCTCATGACAAAGCTCGGATGCCCGGTGGCGCAACCCAGATTCACAAGCCGCCCTTCGGCCAGGACGAAGAGGCGCTTGCCGTTCGGCCAAAGGAAAAGATCCACCTGGGGCTTGATCTCGACTCGACGGAGCTTCGAATCGCCATAGAGAGTAGAGACGTCGATCTCGCTATCGAAATGACCGATGTTGCAGACGATCGCCCCGCTTTTCATCTGCTCCATATGTTCCCGCCGAATCACATGGATGCAGCCGGTGGCCGTGACGAAGATATCTCCGGTCGACGCGATCTCCTCGAGCGTCGTCACCTCGTAACCCTCCATCGCCGCCTGCAGGGCATTGATCGGGTCGACCTCGGTCACCACCACGCGCGCGCCCATTCCGCGAGCGGAGCGGGCGCACCCTTTGCCGACATCGCCGAATCCGCAGACGACGACCGTCTTCCCGGCGATCATGACGTCCGTCGCCCGCTTGACTCCGTCGAGGAACGACTCGCGACAGCCGTAAAGGTTATCAAACTTGCTCTTGGTGCATGAGTCGTTCACGTTGAATGCCGGTGTTCCCAAGATGCCCTTTGCGGCGCGTCGCGCCAGCCGATGGACTCCTGTCGTCGTTTCTTCGGAGATTCCAAAGATTCCTGGAAGGAGTTCGGGATGCTTTTCGTGAATCCGCTCGGTCAGATCGCCCCCGTCATCGAGGATCATGTTGAGAAAGGAGCCGTCGGGCCAGCGCAGCGTCTGTTCGATACACCAGAGGTATTCTTCCTCCGTCTCTCCCTTCCAGGCAAAGACGGGAATCCCGCGCGCAGCAAGAGCCGCCGCCGCGTGATCCTGCGTGGAAAAGATGTTGCAGGAGCTCCATCTTACCTCCGCGCCCAGGGCGATCAGGGTTTCGACAAGGACCGCGGTCTCCACCGTCATGTGGAGGCAGCCGGCGATGCGGGCTCCTCGCAGCGGCTGCGTCGGACCCAGATCTTTGCGCAGAGACATCAGTCCGGGCATCTCCGCCTCGGCCACCTCGATTTCCCTTCGGCCGAATTCGGCCAGCGTCATGTCCTTGACTCGGAAGTCCTCGACGGAAAAGACCTGCTTTTCTTTCGTTTCTACAATCGTGCTCATTGGAAATGTTCCTTTCTGAATTTCGTAGCTTCTAGCGGTCGAGCATCTTCCGGAGAAGAGCGGCGCGATCGGTCCGCTCCCAGGGAAAACTGTCGAACTCGTCTACCCGCCCGAAGTGGCCGTAATTGGTCGTATGCCGATAGATCGGACGGAGCAGGGAGAGTTCCTGGATGATCTCCGCAGGCTTGAGCCGGAATGCCTGCCGGATCGCCTCCACGATCTTTTCCTCTCCCACCTTCCCGGTCCCAAAGGTATCGACAGCGACCGAAACAGGGTCAGGATAGCCGATCGCATAGGCGAGCTGCACCTCGACTCGGTCTGCGGCACCCGACGCTACGACATTCTTGGCGACGTACCTTGCCATATAGGCCGCACTGCGGTCGACCTTCGATGGATCCTTTCCGCTGAAGGCTCCCCCGCCATGGCGACCCATTCCGCCGTAGGTATCCACGATGATCTTGCGTCCGGTCAATCCGCTGTCGGCTTCGGGGCCGCCGACGACGAAGCGTCCGGTGGGATTGATGAAATATTGGGTCGAGCGATCGAGCAACTCGGGCGGAATCGCTTTTGCCACCACCTCAGAAAGCACGAACTCCCGGATCGCGTCCTGACCGATTTCCGGCGTATGCTGCGTGGAAACCACGACCGCCTCGACATGGACCGGCCGATATCCCTCATAGAGAAGGGAGACTTGCGCTTTTCCGTCGGGACGAAGCCACGGCACCGCTCCGCTGTGACGCAACTCGGCCAAACGGCGGCAAAGATGATGAGCGAAAATGATGGGAGCGGGCATCAGCTCGGGAGTCTCTCGGCAGGCGAAGCCGAACATCATGCCTTGATCCCCGGCCCCTTGCACACCAGGAGTCGCACCGTGCGTTCCATCGACACCCTGAGCAATGTCCGGACTCTGCTGAGAGAGCGCGTAGACGACCTGCAACTTGTCGGCATGAAAGATTTCGCCCGGCTCGTCATAGCCGATCTCCCGAACCCGTTCGCGAGCGATCTGGATATAATCGAGCTTCGCCCGTGTCGTGATCTCTCCAGCGAGAACCAGGAGATTGCTCTTCACGAGCGTCTCGCAGGCGACTCGGCTCTGAGGATCTTGCTCCAGGCAGGCATCGAGGACTGAATCCGAAACGGCATCGCAGACCTTGTCCGGATGCCCTTCGGTTACCGATTCCGAGGCGAATACATGTTTTCTAGGGATCACGACGCGATTCTTACGGAAAGAATCAGCCGTTGGCAACAGAAATATTAATTGATAAACATAGGTCGATGCATACGAATTCCGCCCCCTTGCCGGCCCGGTCCAGCGATCGTCTGCGCCGCCTCTGGTCGATGCTGGGCGATCTCACGCGGCTGCGCATCCTCGCCCTGTTGCAAAAACTGGAACTTTCGGTCGCAGAGCTTTGCGAGGTGCTGCAAGCCAGCCAGCCGGCGGTCTCGGGCCATCTCGCCCTGCTTCGAACCGAGGGACTGGTCCTCGCCCGCCGGCAGGGTCGGAAAACCTTTTACTCTCTTTCTCCCGAGCGGAACGAGGCGGAAGCTCGTCTCGCCGCCACGGCCCTTCTCCTTCTAGCGGAGAGCGGAGAGGCAGAGGGCGATCCGGAGCGGCTGCGCAAGGTCGTCGAGAGGCGGAAGAGAGAAACCCGAGCCCATTTTAATCGCATGGCAGGGCGGCTCGGGGGCGCCGCCTGTCCCGGACGCGGCTGGCCCGCTGTAGGCCCTCTTCTTGCCCGGCTGCTTCCTCCGGTCACCATCGCCGATCTTGGGTGCGGAGAGGGCTGGCTCTCGCAGCTTCTTGCCCAGCGGGCGAAACGCGTGATCGCCGTGGACATTTCCCTCAAGATGGTGGCTTTCGCCACGCGGGAGGCCAAGAAGAGAAACTTTACCAATCTCGAGTTCCGCGTCGGAGACCTGCAGAGCCCGCCCATCCCGCCGGAAAGCGTCGCGATTGCCGTATTGAGCCAGGCGCTCCACCATGCCCCAAGCCCCGAGGAAGCCATCGCGGCCGCCTCTCGGATTCTTCAGCCTGGAGGGACGCTGGTGATTCTCGACCTGTCCGAACACTCTTTTGAAGATGCCCGTACGCTTTACGGTGACTATTGGCTCGGCTTCTCGGAGAGCGATCTCGAAAAGTGGCTGACTGCGGCTGGATTCGGCGAGATCCAGATCCAACCTCTCGACTCCGATCCCGATGCGCCGCACCTTCGCGCGCTTTTGGTGAGCGCAATCAAGCCGCTCCGAACGCCTTCCCACGTGCGCCGACCGGAACGAGTCAGCGGCTGATGTCGTTTTGGGAAAGCACCCGGAACTGGTTTCGCATCAGGACCGATCTAGCCAATTCGTCATCCTCCACGCGGAGGGCGAGGACGGCCTTCCCGTAGGGCCGGGTCATGAGCGGGTAGCTGAAGTAGATATTGATCTCGGCTTGCAGGAGGGTTGCCAAGAGCTTTCGCAGGTCGTCCGCGCTTTGAGGAAGCTCCACGGCGACCAAGGTCGATTCATTGAACGCAATCTGATGCTCGTGAAGAAGAGATCGGGCGCTCGCCGGATCGTCCACGACCAATCGGACCACAGCGGCGTCAACCGAATCGAGAATCGTAAAGCCGACAATATCCACGCCACCACTGGTGAGGAGACGCACCAGATCGAGCAGTCGGCCCGCCTTGTTTTCCATGTAGACGGAAAACTGGATGATCTTCTCCGTATTCCCTTCCCGAGCCGTTTGCAAACCCACAGGAACTCCTCTCCGCTTTCCTTAAGCTCCACCCGTTCCCGAGCTGTTGGCGCATAACAGCCAACGGAAACGAGATTTCATGAAGTATTATCCAAGGCATTGACCACCAACGCAAGAAGAGCCGCGCGGTGCTTTCCTCAATTTTCTGTCGCAGGACTGGTCCCTTTCCGGAAGTTCGCCCGCATCCATCGGCTCATGCGGCCGACCGCCTCCTCAAGATCGCCCATGCGCGGGCTGAAGCTGCAGCGGAGATACCCCTCCCCAGAAGGGCCAAAAGCGCTCCCCGGAACTACCGCGACCCGCGCCTCCCGCAAGAGGCGAAACGCGAACTCTTGGGAAGAGAGACCGAACGGAACGATCGATGGGAAAAGATAAAAGGCGCCTTCCGGACGATGGCAGGGGAAACCCAAGGCGGTCAGGCTGCGCCAGAGATAGTTCCTCTTTCTCTGATAGGAGCGCCGCATCGACTCGACTTTGGCCGCCCCGTGCTCAAGGGCCTCGATCCCGGCCTCCTGGCTCAGGATCGGCGCGCAGAGCATCGAATATTGATGAATCTTGACCATCGCGGCAATCAGGGAGGTCGGCCCACAGGCCCAACCGAGGCGGAATCCGGTCATCGCGAATGCCTTCGACAACCCGTTGAGCACCACTGTTCGTTCCTTCATTCCGGGCAAGCCGGCGATCGAGCGGTGCCGCTTCTCATACGTCAACTCGGCATAAATTTCATCGGCGAGGACGACCCAGTCGTTCTTCGCGGAGATTGCGGCGATCCCTTCCAACTCTTCCTCGTCTACCATCGTGCCGGTAGGGTTCGCCGGCGCATTCAAGAGCAGCGCCTTGACTCCCGGCTTCGCCCTTTGCGCTACTGCCTGCGCTCGCAACCGGAAGCCGTCTTCAAATCGAGTGGGGATTCCGACCGGAACCCCGTGGGCAAGCAGAACGCCGGGGGAATAGGCGACATAGCTGGGTTCCGCGTAGAGAATCTGCTCCCCCGGATTAATGATCGCGCGCAACGCGCAATCGAGCGCTTCGGAAACACCAACCGTTACCAGGATTTCTCCTTCTGGATCGTAGCATACTCCGGTGAGCCGCTCCATGTAACGGCTGATGGCTTGGCGCAGGCGCAGCAACCCGAGATTCGAGGTGTAGCCGGTCTTTCCCGATTCGAGCGCAAAGATCGCTTGCTCACGAATGTTCCAAGGAGTCGACTCTCCTGGTTCTCCGATGCCAAGGGAAACGATCCCCTCCATCGACTGCACGAGATCAAAAAAGTCGCGGATTCCTGACCGCGGAAGATCCTGTACATGCCGCGCGACCCAAGACGTTTCATCGGGGACAAAGGGCAGAATTTTCCCCGTTTGGGGACCAGGCGCCGGTTGCATGCCACTCCTCCTCACGGGCTGACCGGCAGGCGATTCGTGGCGACCGCCTCTCCGACAAGGATCCCTTGCTCCTTATACGTTCGCAACATGAAATGCGTTGCCGTCGAGGTCACCCCACGAAGCGTCGCCAGCTTCTCGGAGACAAAGAGAGCGACCTCCTGGAGAGTCGAGCCTTCGAGGAAGACCAAAAGATCGTATCCCCCGCTCATCAAAAAGCAGGAAGTGACTTCGGAATAACGGGCGATTCTTTGAGCCAAGCGGTCAAATCCACCTCCTCGCTCGGGAACGAGCTTCACCTCGATGACGGCCTTTACGGTTCGGCGCTGCGCCTTTTCGTCATCGATGATCGCCTTGTAGGCAAGAATGACCTTTTCGTTTTCCAGCCGCGCGACCTCCTGCTCTACTTCCGAAGGCTCGCGGCCCAAGAGCTTCGCCAAGATTTCGGAGGAGCGAAGCGGATTTTCCTCAAGCAGACTGAGCAACTCGGTCGAAAAAGAAGCTTCTTTGCTCATAGGAGAATCATCTTTCCGTCCACGCGAAAGAGCGAAGAAACCGATTGGCCGTTGTGGATCCGCTTGATCGCCTCCCCCAAAAGAGGCGCGACATCAAGCACGGTCACGTTCACTCCCTCGATCGAGGGGATCGGCACTGTGTTCGTGATAATGAGCTCCTCCAGGCATGACTCTTGCAATCGCTTGATTCCCATTGGATTTAGCACAGCATGCGAAATGCCGGCGAAGATACGGCGCGCTCCCGTCTCCTTCAGGATTCGAGCGGCCGAGGTTACGGTGCCCGCCGTCTCCGTGAGGTCGTCGACGATCAGGACATCCCGTCCGGCGACATCGCCCACGACGAATTGAGCTTCGGTATGCTCGGCATCGACTCGGCGCTTGACTACCAGCGCCAGCCCGGCATCAAGCACCTGCGCATAACCGGAGGCGAGCTTGATTCCACCGACATCCGGAGAGACGACAACTAGGTTCGAAAGCTCTTTTGCGGCCAAATAACGGTAGAGAACGGGCGCGGCATAAAGATGGTCGACGGGAATATCGAAGAATCCTTGGATCTGCTGGGCGTGAAGATCCACCGTCAGCACGCGATTGACGCCGGCGGCCACCAGGAGATTGGCGACCAGCTTGGCGGTGATCGCCACCCGCGGGCGATCCTTCCGATCTTGCCGAGCGTAACCGTAAAACGGAATCACCGCCGTCACCCGTGCCGCGCTGGCGCGCCTGGCGGCATCGATCATGATCAGCAGTTCCATGATATTGTGATTGGAGGGCGGGCAGGTCGGCTGAACGATGAACACATCGCGTCCGCGGATGTTTTCATCGATCTTCACGAAAGTCTCCCCATCGGGAAAAGAAGATATTGTGGCTGCGCCCAGCGGGATACCGATCGACGCGACGATCCGTTCTGCCAACGGTCGGTTGGCGCTCCCCGTGAAAACGAGGAGCGGATGAGGTTCCTCTCCGTTCATTGGTTACTTCTTCTCTTTCCTCTCTTCTTTTTCGGTGCGTCGCCGGCGCCTCGCCAACGTTCCGGCATCCATGCACCGACCTGACAAAAACCGACCCGCTTTCACGAATTGCGTTCCTCTTCGGTTAGGCTGGCAAAGGAGGAAAAATGCTCGAATTCCGGAAAAAAGGGATTGTGGGCCTTTTCAAAGCCCACCGTGGTCATCGGCCCTTCCGAGGGACACAGGAGGGTCTCATCGCTCAAAGTAAAAATATGCGAGCGGACCTCCGCGAGCCATCCTCCGTAAAGAAGTGGTCGCTCTGCCTCGTCGCTGGAATCGGGGGGCAAGAGCGACCGCCCGATAAACGCGACCGGGAGATCCAAACCGCAGACCAAGTAGAGGCTCCGGCTGATTCCTTCACGGGAGGCAACGGAGCGGCGGTCCACCTGAAGTGTCCCCAAGGAAAAGCTGCGCTCCTCCTCCCCTGTTTCCGACTGAACGGGAAGAGCGCTCCGTACCTCCAACAATCGTATCCACTCGCGTTCTATGGGTTGACTTGGTTCGGTGAAAAAGAGATAGAGCGGCGCAAGAAATTCGTGTTCCACGAGCTGGACTACCGACCGGCATTCTCCGCCGATATCAATCAGGCACGCAAGCCGCGAAACGGAATCCCAGAGCACGTAGCCTCGCCGCGATTTCATCCCAATGCTCCGAAGGGTTGCAGGACTCGAAAACGCTGGATGGCCCCCCCGTTCCTGGGCAAGAGAGAGCAGGGCATCGGGACCCAAGCGCAACGCAGAGCCCACCCTGCGAAGGGCGCCAGGATCGAGAATCCCCGCTTTCAACTCGCGTAACTTTCCCAAGGACGTTTCAGAACGTTCCGCCAACCTCTCATCCGTCCACCCCAAGCCGATTTGGGCTGTCTCAAGAATGTTTACCCACCTCGGCATAGGTTCCTTCCCATCCGATGCCCGCAACTTCGACGGGTTTGGCGCCCCGGGTACGAACTTTGTGTCACATGCAGGCTAGGCCCGGCTTAAGTATTTCCCATCCGCCGTGCTGATCTTGACCTTCTCTCCCTCTTTGATGAAGAGCGGCACCTGGACGCTGAGGCCGGTCTCGAGCTCGGCTACCTTCATCACATTCGTCGCCGAATCTCCCCGCACCCCTTCCGGGGAACTCACCACCTTCAAGGCAACGGTGGGCGGGAGTTCTACGGCGGCTACCGCCTCATCGGTAAAAAGGAGATCGATCGCCTGATTTTCGGTGAGGTAGTCCTTCGCCTTCCCAACCAGATCTTCGGGGACCGAAATGCTTTCATAGCTGTCCGGATCCATGAAGACATAATCCTTGCCTTCCCGGTAGCTGTATTCGCACTTTCTCCGGGTGACGCTGACCAATTCCACCTTGTCCGACGAGCTGAAGCGTTCCACCGAAGACCTGCCCGTTTTCAGATTGCGCAGTGTCATCTGGACAAAGGCGCGGAGATTCCCCGGAGTCCTGTGTTGGGTTTCCAAAACGAGGCATACAGCCCCGTGATGGCGGATCGCCTGTCCTTTACTCACATCGCTCGCGTTCGTCATAGATAGGTTATTCTTCTTTTACATTAACTTGTGCATGGTGAGATCTCGAGAATCGACCATCCCCACCGGCCGGTTGTCCCGGTCGACCACGATGAGATCATCAATTCGATGGCTTTCAAAGAGATTGAGCACCTCCACCGCAAGCTTGTCAACTCGCACCGTGACGGGATGCTCCGTTACCACCACGGAGAGCGGCTGCTCTCCTACTCTGGGATCCCGTTCGTAGTGGCGCACGAAGTCCCCGTGCGTAAAGATCCCGACTAGAGCGCCGCCTTCATCGACCACCACGGCGCCGCCGGCCCTTTTCCGGTTCCACTCGCGAAGGGCCTCCTTCACTGCGGCTCCTCTTGGCAAAACGACGATCGCCTCTCGCGGCCGCATGATCTCGCCCACCCGCAGCAGCAGGTGACGTCCCAAGCTTCCTCCGGGATGAAGGCGAGCGAAGTCTTCTTTTCGGAATCCCCGTTTTTCCAGGAGAACCATGGCCACGGCGTCCCCGAGGGCCAACATCGCCGTCGTGCTTGAGGTCGGTGCCAAATTGTGCGGACAGGCTTCCTTCTCGACCCCGACATCGAGCACGACGTCCGCATTTTGCGCAAGGGTCGATTTGAGGTTGCCGGTCATCGCGATCACGAAAACCTTCATCCTCTTGAGGTAGGGAAGGAGACGAACGAGCTCTTCGGTCTCTCCGCTGTAGCTCAGCGCCAGCGCAGCGTCTCCCTCGCAGGCGATGCCTAAGTCTCCGTGGAAGGCGTCGACCGCATTGAGTACAACGCTGGGAGCTCCTGTGCTGGCAAGAGTTGCCGCGATCTTCTGACCGATATGTCCCGATTTCCCGACTCCTACCACGATCACCTTCCGGTTTTCGGAAATCACGTCGGAAAGGCGGCGAACCGCATCCTCGAAGGACGGTCCCAACTTTTTTTCCACCAGCCGAAGGGAATCGATCTCGGTCTCGAACACCTTTCGGCCCATCGCCAGCAGGTTCATGAAGGGATTCGATGCTACGGGCTCAGGGCACGAAAAACAACGGGCAAATTCCAGGCCTGTCTGTTTCACAAAGTTCGTGCCCGAGGCGCCGCAAATGGGCTTGGATGCGAGGCGGAGCGCAGGTTTCCCCCCGCAGTGGGTGGGATGACGACATACTGCGAGGAGGGCCAAAAACCCAAGTCCCAACGAAGCAGCCGGGTCCATTTCACAAGCCGCAGGAGAACGCTTGGGAGACAGAAGGCCAGAAGCTCACAGCCATTCGCCGAAGCGCCGGACATACCAATTCTTCACAAGCTGGGTAAGAACGCAATAGGAGAGGAGAATGCCCCAGAGCCAAAAATAGAAATTGAGGGGTAGAGGAACCAACCCAACCGCCGCTCCGAATGGTGTAGCCAGGATGACCTGTCCCACCACGAAGACCAGGATCGTGGCCACAACCAGTGGCCATGCTGCGACACTTTGAAAAAACGGAATTTTGCGGGTTCGAATCATGTGAACGATCAGGCTTTGGGAAAGAAGACTCTCGAGGAACCAGCCCGACTGAAAGAGCGATTGATGCGCCGGGCTGTTCGCCTGGAAAACGAACCAGAGCACCGCAAAGGTCGCATAGTCGAAGATCGAACTGATCGGCCCAATCATGACCATGAAGCGGCCGATACTTTCCGCCTCCCATTTCCTTGGCTTGGAGATGAACTCATCATCCATGCGGTCCCAAGGAATCAGGGTCTGCGACAGATCGTAGATCAGATTGATGATCAGAAGCTGCAGAGGCTTCATCGGGAGGAAGGGCAGCAGGGCTGCCGACCCCAAGACGCTCAAGACGTTTCCGAAGTTCGAGCTCGTCGCCATCTTGATGTACTTGACGATGTTGCCGAACATTCTCCGGCCCTCTACCACGGCCTCCTCGAGAATCATGAGACTTTTCTCCAGGAGGATGACGTCGGCCGATTCCTTGGCGATGTCGACGGCGGTATCAACGGAGATGCCGACGTCGGCCTCCCGTAACGCCGGCGCGTCGTTGATTCCATCGCCGAGAAAGCCAACGGCATGTCCTCCCGCTCGGAGCGCGCGGATGACGCGGGCCTTTTGCAACGGAGCCATCTTGACGAAGGCGCTCGTCTTCTCCGAGGCGGCGACCAGTTCCTCGTCGGAAAGCTTGTCGATCTCGAAGCCGCGCAAGATCCCTTTGATCTCCAAGCCGACCCAGTCGCAGATCCGCGCGGTCACGATCTCGTTGTCTCCGGTGATCACCTTCACCTCGACACCCGACTTCTGGAGTGCCCGGATCGCGGGTGCCGCATCGTGCTTCGGCGGATCCAGAAAGGCGATAAAGCCGCAAAAAGTAAGCTCGTTCTCATCCGCCGAGGTCAAGGTCGACCCGACTTGCTCAGGGAGCTGCTTATAAGCCACCGCCAGGACCCTCATGCCGTCGCTATTGAGCTCATCGCGTAAGGTCACGGCGTGGCGTTTCATGTCCTTGGAAAAGGGGACGATCTCCTGCCCTTTTTTCACCTGGCTGCAGGTCCGGATCATCTCCTCGACCGCTCCCTTGGTAATCAGCAAATCTTGACCAGTGGAAGTCCGGCGCGCGACGACCGACATGCGACGTCGTTCGAAATCGAAGGGAAGCTCGTCGACCTTCTGAAATTGGGGGATGAGCCGCGTCCCGATTTCGCGCTGTTCGAGGACTGCGGCATCGAGGAGGTTGCGAAGTCCGCTCTGGTAGTAGCTGTTTAGGTAGGCATATTCCAACACCTCCTGGCTTTCTTCGCCCTCCAGGTCCAAAAATCGCTCCAGAATGATCTTGTCATGCGTCAAGGTTCCCGTCTTATCCGTGCAGAGCACATCCATTGCGCCGATATTTTGAATCGCATTGAGCCGCTTAGTGATCACCTTGCGGCGGGAAAGGCTGATCGCTCCTTTGGCCAAGGCCCCCGTGACGATCATCGGCAACATCGCCGGAGTCAACCCAACGCCGATGGCCAGGGCGAAGAGAAATGCCTCGGTCCAGTTACCTTTTGTGAAGCCATTGAGCAAGAGTACGATCGGGATCATCGTGCCGATCACCTTCACCAGGAGCCAACTCACCCGGCTCACACTCTGGTCGAAGCTGGTCGTTGCCCGATAACCGCGGATCCCCTTGGCCAGCGCGCCAAAATAGCTCGACGGACCCGTTCGCAAGGCGACAGCCGTAGCGGTACCGGAGATTACGTTGGTCCCGAGAAATGCGATGTTCGGAAGGCCGAAGACGTCGACGGAGCGTTCCATCCCGCCCGCAGCGCTCGTGGCGGAATCAAACTTTTCCACCGGGAAGGACTCTCCGGAAAGAGCCGCTTGGCTAACGAAAAGATCCCGGGTGGAGAGCAGTCGCACGTCGGCAGGGATCATATCGCCTGCCGAGAGATGAATGATGTCGCCCGGGACGATTTGGCGCAAGGGAATCTCTCGCCCCCGAGCCATCTCGGGAGCAGGGAGACCTTCTTCTGACTCCGACCATCGGCGGCGGACCATGGCGGTGGTTCGGACCATCGCCTTGAGCTTTTCGACAGCTCGACTCGACTCGAACTCCTGAAAGAAGCGGAGAAGAACGCTAACCCCAATCATCAGGGCCATGATGAAGACGCCGTATCCCTCTCCGAGCCAGCCCGCCATCAAGGCCATGACCGACAGGAGAATCGCGAAGGGATTGAGGTAGCTCCGAAGGAGCATCTGCGCCCAGTTCGGCGGCTTCTCGGAATGAACTTCGTTATACCCGTGCTCTTCCAGCCGCGTTTCCGCTTCTTCCTCTTCGAGACCGGCTTCCGACGTGCGCAATTCCTGCAAGAGATCGGGCGCCGGCAGCCGGCTCAAAGTCCACAGGTGTCGAGCGATCGCTTTCTCCGTCTCTCGCAGAGCGGATTCCTTGGCACGCTCTTTGCTTTTCTTCCGTTCCAGGACCGAGCGCCAGAGGACGAGGGGAAGACCCGCGATCCAGCGGTAGATCGATTCGGTCAGATGGGTCGGGGCTTTGCTCATGGATCGGTTCCGGTCGCCCGGCGGCCATGCTTCATCTTTGCATTCGGACAATCTCGTTCGCCATCATTGAACGAGAAGGGAAGGCCACAACCGCTTCCCCTCTTACCCAAAGCTTTTCCGAGAGAAAAGCAAAAGTCTTCTTTCCCGCGGAATCCCACGGCAAGCGGCTGCTTCTTCTCTAGCCGCCACTTCTCACTAGTACGGGCTTTCGCGCGAGAGGGGTGCTGGTCGAGTCGCTTGCGAGGAGTTCCGGCCGCCAGGATCTCCTCGTGAGGCAGAATCGAGCAAGATTTCCGTTCGATTTGCCGTAACACGAGGACTGCAAAGGGCAAAAAGCCGGTTGTGGAGCAAGGCTCCGCCCGATCGTAGGCTTTGCGGAAGGAGAAGAACCGCGGTTTTGTGGAGTCGAGGAGTGGCGCGGTGCGACGTAGGAGAGCCATAGCGGGAGCTGCCCGTTTCGGTATGACAGTGCCTGAGTATCTCTCCCTATCGGCCGTTTCCACTCCCCGCTCATCAAACCGAACAGGCGGATTTCCCGCATTCGGCTTCCGGACAAGGTTGGTGCAGGATTATGCCCACGGTAAGCTCCGCGTACATCTCCCGAGGGGGATGAGGTCGAACTTGCCTTCGCTTTCTCCTGCAACGTCCTCTGGGGTAGTATCCGCTTTTTTGTGTGCGGGTCGGTTTTCCGCTTTGTTGTCTTACAGTAAAGAGAGTTGTTCTCGCGCCGTCAACTCGGACCGGCGAGACCGCTTCCCCA
>NZ_KB901876.1:18173-18503 GCF_000379365.1 Verrucomicrobium sp. 3C
GGCGTTACCACCAGTAGCCGCTCCGAGTGCTTCCGGCTGGAGCAATCGTTGCCGGGTGGAGATCACTCCCTCCCCACTGGGCGATGCACCCTTTTCACGGCGCACGAGAAATGGGGGCTAACAGCCCGTCGTACTTAGACTTAGCGCGAGAACTCCCCATGATGCGCCGGCAGTCCGATGCGGCACAGGGAACGATTGTCTCGGAACCTGTAAAGGCCAGGATAATGCGGCGGCCGGTCTGGCGTAGAGCGACCATGGGGATCCGACCATCGGGGAACCGGGGTGGCGTGCTCCCATCAGCTTCCAAAGGCGCTTGAAGTTGTACGCCAA
>NZ_KB901876.1:18603-35159 GCF_000379365.1 Verrucomicrobium sp. 3C
CCGGCCCGCTTGCAAGTCACATTGCGATGCTTGCTCGCGTTGGCCCGAATCTTGGTTCCGTCCACGCTCACCACCCCTACCTTCAAAAGCTTCATCTCCCGCGCCAGCGCCAACACCTTCAAAAAGCAGTCCGCCACCGCGGCAAAGTTCTCCCGCCGAAACCGGCAGATCGTGTCGTGATCCGGATGGGTGTTCGCACAAAGGTAACGAACCGCCACATCCCGCCACGTCGCCGCCTCGATCCGTCGACTCGAAAAGATTCCGTTGGCGTAGCAATAAATCAAAAGCGAGAGCACCATTGACGCCGGATATTGCGCGTCCCCCGTCCCGCGCACGTTGACTCGAAATCCCCGCAGATCCATCTTCTCCACCGCCTCGATGACAAAATGCACCAAGTCGTCTTCCCTCACCCAATCCCGCATGTCCTCGGGCAAAAGCATTGGGGTCATCCGATCCACCATCACAAATCGCTCAGCCATGCCCTCTTTTACCATATTCCAGAGGAAAAAGGAAAGTCCGACAGGCTGCTAGCCGCCATTTCTCAGAAAGTTCGTAGCCGAGGCGCCGCAAATGGGCTTGGATGCGAGGCGGGGCGCGGGTTTTCCCCCGGAGCTGTATGAGAACATACTGCAAGGATGGAAAACCAAGCGAGAGCGAAGCAGACGAGCCCATTTCGCAAGCCGCAGGGGAACGCTTGGGAGAAAGAGCGGTTAACACGGACGGGAAAGGTTTGGCTCCTGCTCCGGAATTGCGTCGCAAGCGGCCAGCCAAGCCGTTGCCGAGCTGTCGCTCGGTGCCCGATAGTCTCCCCTTGGGGAAAGAGAGCCTCCGGAGCCGACCTTCGGAGCGTTCGCAATGCAACTCCGCTTGAACTGGCTTTGGGCAAAAAAGCGTCGCAAGAAGAGACGGAGCCATCCTTTGATTTCGGCAATCGACCATTGCGGCCGATTCAGCTCTCCGCTCGGCCATGATCCGCAGTTGCGATCCTGCCATGCGGTCCATGCCAGGAAGGCGACCTTCGTCGGGCTGTAGCCGAAACGAAGAATGTAATAGAGGTGGAAGTCCTGCAGGGAATAAGGCCCTACCACCGCTTCGGACCGTTGCTCGGGCTGGTCTCCAGTGCCCCCGGGGATCAGCTCCGGGCTGATCTCGGTCTCCAGAATCTTCCGAAGAAGGGCGCTCGTCTCCGCTCCCAGCGCCTCCCGCTCAGCTTCCCAAGCGATCAGATGCCGAATCAGGGACTTGGGAACGCTCGCATTGACATGGTAATGGGCCATCTGGTCGCCCACTCCGTAGGTGCACCAGCCGAGCGCCAGCTCGCTCAGATCGCTTGTCCCCACGACCAGAGCATCCTGGACGTTGGCCAACCGGAAGAGATGGCTCGTCCTCTCTCCCGCCTGGACATTTTCGAAGGTCGTATCGTAGACCTCCTTTCCCTGGACGGCAGGGTGGCCGATGTCTTGGAGCATCTGATCGCAGCTGGGCCGAATGTCGATCTGGTGCGCCGTGCATCCCAGCGCGGCCATGAGCCTGACCGCCTGAGCGAAGGTGCGCTCGCTTGTTCCAAAGGAGGGCATCGTGTAGGCAAGGACGTTGCTCCTCGGCAGCCCGAGCCGATCCATCGCCCGGCAGGTCACGAGCAGAGCCTGGGTCGAATCGAGCCCGCCCGAAATTCCTAGAACCGCCTTTCGGAAGCCGGCGGCCTGCAAGCGGGTGGCCAGTCCCTGGACTTGAATGTGATAGATCTCTCGGCACCGCTCCTCCTTTGTTCTCGGATCGCAGGCCACGTAGGGAAAACGCTCGTACTGACGTTGAAGCAGGAGCACTTTGTCTCGCGGCAGATCCGCCCGAAATGGGATGCGGCGAACGCTTTCCAGTTGGCCTCGATGCTGAAAGCGGCTTTGGGCAAAGGTTCCTTGGCGGCGGCGATCGACTGCCAGCCTCTCCAAATCGATCTCGGCCGTGACGAGCTGATCGCGATCCAGGAAGCGCTCGGTTTCGGCCAGGCAACTCCCGTTCTCGTAGATCATTCCATGCCCATCCCAAGCGAGATCGGTTGTCGATTCACCCCAACCCGCTGCCGTGTAGAGATAGGCAGCAAGACAGCGGGCCGACTGGTTGCTCACGAGCTCTCGGCGATAGTCATCCTTGCCAATCGTGATGTTCGATGCGGAAAGGTTGATCAACACGGTCGCCCCGGCCAACGCCGCGTAGGAAGAAGGCGGAATCGGAACCCAGAGGTCTTCGCAGATCTCCACCGCGAACGCAAAACGAGGTTCGTCCACCGCCGCAAAGAGAAGGCGGCTGCCGAAAGGGACTGCGTCCCCACCCATGACAATTTCCCGCTCGCGGGCATACTCAGCCGGAGCAAACTGCCGAAGCTCGTAAAATTCTCGATAGTTCGGCAAGTAGGTCTTTGGGACGATTCCCAAGATTTGGCCGCGGCAGACCACCGCAGCGCAGTTGTAGAGAGCCCCATTGACCTCCAGGGGCAGCCCTACGGCTGCCACGACGGACAAACGGAGGGAAGCCTCCCGAATCCGCAGGAGAGCGTCCCGACACGCCTCAAGGAGAGCGGCCTGTCCAAAGAGATCTTCACAGGAGTAGCCGGAAAGGCCCAGCTCTGGGAAAACGGCCAACACTGCGCGCCGCTCGCCCGCCTGCTCTAGCAGAGCAATCGTCCGCTCCGCATTCGCCAAGGGGTCAGCGATCCGAACCACCGGGATCCCGACTGCGACGCGGATGAACCCGTGATTGTAGAAGTTGAAGAATTCCACGCTTCCCCGTATCAGGGAAGCATCGCAAAGGGCGCTTGAGCGAGGAAGTGATTTTTCATGGGAAGGCTTCTCCTGTTTCCGGACCCGCTCTGGTTCTACCGACGGCCGCCACCCCCGTGAAACCCTCCTCCCCCGCGAAAGCCCCCACCTCCTCGATAGCCGCCAAACCCTCCTCCCCGATATCCGCCGTAGCCCCCGCCTCGATAACCACCGCCCGTGAATCCACGATAGCCGCCCCCAAAATTTCGTCCGCCTAGTGAGGCTCCTCGGAAAACTCCGGCCCCACTCCGCATTCCGCCGGCACGTCCTCCCGCAGTTCCTCGCCAAGTGTGAGAACCCGCTCCGGAGATGCCGCGACCCGCAGTGCTCTGGAAATGAGCCGTCCCGCCCGCGCCACCCGCCCCGCGCCAAGAGCCGGCGCCCCCACGCGCAGCGCCGCCGCTATAGCCGCTCCAGGAGCCGGCCCGCGCCCCCGAAAAGCTTCCCATTCCGCCCCGGTTGGTCAGGCCACTGGCTCCAAAATGACTCCAGCCTGAATTGCCGGCTCCCGCCGCACCCCCGAATGTTCGCACGCCGCCACCTGCTGCTGCGGCACCTCCCGTCTGGCCGCCAAAGTGACTCCACCCGCCCGAGGCGGCTCCCCCGGCATGGGTTCCGCCCGCGTTCCCCGCTCCAGCCGCGGCATTATGTCCGCTCCATGGCGTCGATCCGGCGCTCCCCGAACGGCCGCCCGCCGCGCCCGCGCTCCCAGCGGCCCTGTGGGCTCCTCCCATGGATGTCCCCGCCTTTTGCTCGGTTCCCGCCATCCCCGCTTCTCCGTGGGTGCCGGCAGCGGTGGCCGCCGTATGCGCTCCTCCGACAGCGGCATGGCCGGCACTTCCCGCTCCCGACTTACTCCCCTCCGCCGTTGTCGCTGCGTGGCCGGCAGCCCCTCCGGCTCCCTGCGTCGCTCCCGGATGAGTTCCGACAGCCGTCGCCGCCCCACCATGAGCGCCCGTGGCGCTGGCGGCGCTTGCGCCGTGTGCACCCGCCCGTTCTCCCGCCGCGCCGCTCCTCGTCACATTGGTGACGTTTCGAACGTTGTTGATGTTATTGATGTTCGTGATGTTCGTCCGATTGAAGGCGCCCATCCCGCCCCATCCGAAGCCTCCCCAGCCGAACATCGGCCAGCCGAACCCAAAACCGAACATCGGCCAGCCAAAGCCGAAACCCATGCCGAAACCGAACATCGGCCAGCCCATGCCAAAGCCGAACATCGGCCAGCCAAAGCCGAAACCCATGCCCATGCCAAAGCCCCAAGGATAACCCCAGCCGCCCCAACCCCAGGGACCCCACCAGGGATTGTAGGGCATGAAGGGTGCGCCGGCGTATAACCCCATGCCCGGCCATCCGCCGTATCCGTACGACGAGGGAGGTACGGTCGCCCCCACGAAGATATTGGTCACGTTTCGACCCGTATCATCGGAATAGCTGTGATAGGCGGGATAGTCGTCCCACAGGCAAGAAGAAGGCGTCGCGGCTTTCGCTGCCGCCATCTCGACCGAGTTCCGCTTTTCGTTCCACTGGTCCCACGAATCGGTTGCCGGCGCATCGACTACTTGATATTCCGGATTGGTCTTTCCCTGGACGACGATCATCTTTCCAGCCGGGAGATCCACCGATCCCTCGGAAGAGACAACCCGCGCGTCACCCTTGCGCACGATCGCCGCCGTCGTCTCACCCTCCACCTTGACCCGGTAGTCGCCTTCCTGAACCGGCTGGAGGCTCACCCCGGGGGTTTCGATGGCGATGTCCCGATGGTTGCCGCCGAAAACCGAATAGGTCACGGTTCCTCGAACCACTTCCGCCTTGATGGCGGAGGAGCTTAGGCTGCTGATCCGCGCTTCGCCCTCTGCTCCCAGACGAAGGAAATTGTTGCGGTCGATCCGCAACTCCGCGGTGGATTTGGGCCCGGTCCGAATCCGATCTCCAGGATCGAGTTTTTCTCGGGGATGCACGGCCTGCCAGATCTCCGATCCAGCCTTTTGCCGCGACACCGACCCTTGATACTCCGAAAGCTGCGCGGTTTCCGAATTTGGATTGCCGAAAACGGAAAGGACAGAACAGGCCAAGATAATGACGGTGAGCGGCAGTCGCCTCATAACACCCTCCTTATAACCAACCTGCCTGTCTCACAAGGTTCGTGCCCGAGGCGAGGGCCGATGGACCTGAATGCAAGGCGGGGCACAGGTTTTCCCCCGGACTTGTATGACGACATACTGCGAGGAGGGCCAAAAACCCAAGTCCCAACGAAGCAGCCGGACCCATTTGCGCAAGCCGCAGGATAGCGCTTTGAAACATGCAGGCTACCTACATAAGCTAGCTCCCTCCCGGCGGTTGCAAAGACAAATCCTCATGCCCGCAGGGGTGATCTCCCCACCGGCGGCTCCGCTTTCGGGAAGGCGTACTCTCTCTTGTCTCAACGCAGTCCTCCGCCGAACCGGGGGCCTCGGCTCAGAAGACACGGAGCGGGTTCCGACGCCAAACGACATGAGTGAGTCCGTAGAGCTCCCACGCAAAAGGTGGATAGCCGAGGTAGCCCGGCAAAGGCATCGCGAAGAGATGCCAGAAGTCGAAGAGAGGAATGTGGTAGACCCAGTAGGGATAGGACCGGCTGTTCCAGAGCTCCCAAAACCAACCACAGAAGAGCCCGGCGAGCCCGTAGGCGACCAAGGGCCGCCAGTCGCCTCTGCCGATCGCCCCTACCAGGGACGGCCTCCCTCTCCAAGCGTTGATCGGATCGATCAGGCAGACGAACGACATCCAGAGAAAGGGAAAGAAGACCTTCGGAAAGAAGAGGAAGAGGCTGAGCATCCCCAATCCGGCAGCAAAAATGGAAGGAAGCCACTTCTCCACGGTTCGTCGGCTACGCTCCCGCCGGCAACGCGAAAGCCACGAAAAGCTTCCCATCCATTCGGCGGTCACCAGCACTGCGGGAAGCACCGTGGAAAAGCTAACGGTCGAGCAGAGGGTAAAGAGCCACAGAGGAAAGTCTTCCTCGCCCACATACGCCCAATTCTGGGAGCGGAGATTGAGAAGCTCGAAGAGCCACCAGGTTGCGGAAGAAAGCGGAAAGAGAGCGGCAAACCAACGTCCGTCCCGGCTCAGCAGCGAACTCCCAGTTCTACGGCAGACCAACCCGTCCATCGCTAAGATATAGCCTAACCAGAGTGGAAAGAAGAGCCAGGCAGTTCGAGGACCGGGAAGAAACCAGTTGAGCGGCCAGAAGAGGGCAACCAGGATGAGACCGAGCCGCAGTTCTCGCCGACCGATCGCCCTTGACCGCTCCTCGTCCCGGCTCCTGCTTGCTTCCATAGGGATCGCCCGCGGATCTTTTCCCTTCCGCACCGGGTCGTCAATCACGCAGCATCGAGTCTCCGCCCTACCGAGCACTCCGCTTCCGCCCCTTCTTTTTGCCGGCGGCCTTGGGAGAGGAGCGATCCTCCTCGCCTGCGTTCCCATCCTTTTGCTTGATGGCTTGATAGAGGATGGCTTCTTCCAGGTAGGTGATCCAAGGGCCCGGGGGAACATCCCGCCGGTCGACGAAGCGCCAATTGACCGGATCCCGTCCTCCCAAGCCGAGGTACTCCTTGACCGCCGGCGAAACATCGATCCCGGCCGAGGCGCGCGGTCGATGTCCGCCAAAGACATAGGCCGCGTCATTCGAAACAAACGGGCCGGAGTCCATCCATTGGGCGTAGACCCGCTTCCCGCCCGGCCTTTCGATCTCGACCCAATGCCCCTCGCACCGGGATCTGCCGTCGGCGGCCTCGGAGCCGTCCCACGGAATCCATTTCCTGGCCAACGCTGGATGCGCGAGATCGTTGAAAGGCAGAGCGACATAAAAGGGATTCAAGGTCGCCGCATGGGTGCCCGGCAGAAGCCCCGCTCGCGCCGCCGGGCTATCCTCCCCCCCGTAATGGCGCACCCAGCCCGCGTCCCACGCGCTTCGTAAATTGCCGCCGGGGCTCTGTGGGGCCCAGTCGGTTCCGATCCAAAAGACGGTAGCGACGATCCCCCGATGCCACGGATAGCTCGAGGAGCCCTGGGACTGCTTCTTCTCCCCCGTTGCGCTGCGCTCCGCGGAATGAACCGTCGGTTCCTCGATGCAAAGCAACAGTCCAAAGAGCGGCAACAGGATCCTGCTCCAGGCGCTCCACATGCTAGCATGCATAACTCACAAGCGTTCTCTTGCGGCTTGCGAAATGGGCCCGGCTGCTTCGTTGGGATTTGGGTTTTTGGCCCTCCTCGCAGAATGTCGTCATACAACCTCGGGGGGAAAACCTGCACCTCGCCTCGCATCCAAGCCCATTTGCGGCGCCTCGGCTACGAAATTTGTGAGAAATGGCGGCTACCCTCGTGGGCAGCCACAATCCCCGGAGCAGCGTCGGCCCGCCGTCTCTACCCCCCAATCAAATTCGCGATCTGCCTGCGGACCCGGTTGAGGCCGCGCACGACCTCCTCCTCGACAGCTGAGCCGTTCCGTCGATGATGGACCTGTCTTTTCTTCGACTCGGCGGTCTTCTTTGGCGCAGTCTCCTTCTTCTGGACCGTTTGCGTCCCCTGCTCGCTTGGTTGCTCTTCGGGCGCCTCGCCTCCCACCTCCCCCGGCTGCTCTGCCGACATCGTCCGGTGGCCCGAGGAAGCGCTCCAGGCGGTCTGAAGCGGCGGGGGAGAGACGGCTTGCTTCGGACCTGTAGCCCTTGATCCATTCGTTGCCGGAGCGGGAGGAGCCTGTCGAGCCGATTTCACTCGGTCGAGCTCGGCCTGAAGCTCCTGCACTCGGCTTTCGAGGCTGTTTTTCTGCCCAGCCACCGAGCTCTGAAGGCGCTCTTGCTGCTTTCGACTGCGAATCAGCTCTTCTTCGAGCTTCCGGACCCGGTCGTTTAGTGCCGCAACCTCCGAAGCATTGGCGGTCGTCGTCGTCTCCAAGCGGCGAATCTCCTTTCTCCCCTGGATGCGGGTCACCTCGGCCTGAATGCGCTCCATCTGGGAACGAAGTTGAACGACCTCTTGGGCTTGAGCGGCGACGGGGCTCTCCGCCTGGAGCCGTTGCTGTTCCCTTTGCGCTTGCGACAACTGATCTTCCAGCTTCTGAACGGTTCCCTCAAGTTGAACGACCCGCTCCGCCCCCTGCTCCTGCCCGCCCGCCGCTTGCGCCGCCGTCTCCTGGGCGGCCTTGGCTTGCGAAAGCTCGTTTTGCAACGTGACCACCTGGCTGCTCAACTCCCGCATCTTCTCCTGAACGGCATTCCGTTGCTGCGTCCTCTCTTGCAAGGTCTTGGCATGAGCAAGCTGCGCTTGTAGCTCTTGGAGCCTCTTTTCCAGGCGAACTCGCTTTTGGGCCTGCTCCCGGCTATTCTTGAGCTTCGCCACCTGCGCATTCAGAGAGTCGACCTGCGACGAAAGGGAGCCGATCTTCGCGATCTCGGCCTGGCTCTCTGCCTCTTCCGCGATCTGCTTGGTGCGGGCCGCCTTGAGCTCGGTTAGCTCGCCCTGGAGCTTCCCCAGAAGATCGCGGAGCTCGAGCATCTGCTGGTTGACCTGGGCCTTGTCGGCGTTGTTCTCCCGGCTCGTTTCCAGCTTGGTGAGCTTATCCTCCACCTCTTGGAGGCGTCCCTCTACCGGCAGAGCAGGGCCCGGCGACGGCGCCGCAGGAATCCCCGCCACCCGTTTTTCTACCGCGGCTAGCTGCTTGTGGATATAGGCAAGCCGGTATTCGACGATCTGCCTTTCCCATTGGGGATGAGACCGATGGAGCTCTTGCAACGACGTCTGCGCCTCTCGGTATTGCTCCGCTGCTTTCGTGTAGAACCCCTGTCCCGCCGCCCGGTCTGCGTCCTGGATTTCCACGTAGATCTGTAAAAAGCGGTCCTGCGGAGAACCCCCAGCCGCGTTCTGGGCTCCCAGCAACGGCGACACCGCAACGGAATGAAGCACGGAATAAAGCATGCACAGGACGACTACGGACCGTAGTCGGCTCCCGATCGGAAAGCCGCTCCCGCCGATTTCGCGCATCGTCATTTTCCCAACATTAACCCGCCGCCGCCCTTCTGACTACGCCCGGCTGCATCCGATTCTATACTTTTTCCCGGAACTCCGAACTCCTGGCTACTTCGCCCGCTCCCTCGGCAAGCTTCTCACCACCAGCAGTTCCGTTCCGCGGTCATCGATCGTCTTGACGGCGATCCTCCGATGCCTTCCCGGTCGAAACCAGAAGCTTGCGCTGCCAGCAAGCTGCCTTTGCATCCGATCCGCCATGCTTCCTCCCAGCGCGCGTCCCACGACTTCCCACGCCTCCGTTCGTGGAAACAATGCCCCGCTCGGGACAAAGCAGCATCCGTCGTAATCGGTGTCCAGAAGCCATATAGGCAGCTCTTCGGCCTTTTTGTGCTCGAACGCTCCCGTTTCGGGGTCAAAGACGGTCATGCCGCCGAACTCCACCTTCCACAGCTCCGCCTCACCGCCCGAGCGCGACCTCACCCGGATCTCCGGGATCCCGCTCAAGCAAAAGATCTGGCTGGAGCGCGTCGCTTTGAGCAAGGACTCCATGAGCAGATCGAGGCTCGCCTGGACATAATGGAGTCGAACGCCGGCTTGTTGTTGCCTGCGCACGCAATCGAGACCAGCGGCGTCGATTCCAAACCCCACGACATAGAGAGATCCTGGTAGCCCATGCTCTCCGCCTCCTGGACGACTTGTCGGGCAAGGCCCCCTCCGATCGGCCCGCTCTTGGGTCCGAAGGCAATCCCGACCCGTCTGCCGGCCACCTCGGCTTCCGCGCCCAGAAGGCAGGGACTGTCCGGCCTCCGAAGCTTTTGGAGTTCGATTCTCTTCCTTCCGCTTGCCTCGAAGACGGGGAAAAGGTGGAGCACCTCCCACATCCGCTCCGCAAACGAGGGATCTTCTTCGAAGGACTCCTCGTCTTCCGCGCTTGTCGGCAAGAGCCCTTCGACCGAAAACAGGCCGGAGAGCCGGAGCCTGCCGTTTCCCTTTTCCGGACAATCGACGAGAACCTCCTCCTCCGGAGGCAGCTCCTTGGCAATCGACTCGAGGGTGACATGGGGCACGATCCCGCCCGCCTCTTCTCCCTTGCCGCTTTGCTTCCTCTCATAGAGAAATCCTCCCGCCGGCCCCTGGTCGGGATCTCGAAGGAAATAGTCCGGAAAGACCGCCGTCAGCAGCCGCAACCGCGTCAGCGCGAGCGGCACGCAAGCGGCATCCATGCAGATCCAGCGCCTTCCCCAACGCTCGGCGACGGCGGCGGTCGTTCCGCTGCCGCAGGTCGGGTCGAGCACGAGATCTCCAGGATCTGTCGTCATGAGAAGACACCTCTCCACCACGCGCTCCACCGTCTCCACGACGTACCGCCGGTTCCGCTGAAAGCTCGGCCGGGCATCCGCCCAGTGATTGGTCAACCCGACCACCGGGAAATCGGAAAGATAACGTTTGTACATCAGCGTCTGGCCGGTCACGACGAGCCTCCCCATCCTAGCCAGCCTCTCCATCCCCTTTCGCGTCGTCTTCCAATGGCTGTTCGCATAGGGCCGGAAAATCTGGCCACGGAAGGAGAAGGCAAAGCTTCCCCGCTTGCTCGCCCCGGCACTCCGCAAATCGCCCAGGGCAAAAATTCTGGCGCCGGGCGGCAAAAGGCCGGGATCGGCTAGTTCTGCTGACGAGAGTTTCCGGCAGCTTTCCGGCTCCAGTTCCACCCAGCGGTAGTTGGTCGCCCCTTCGGTTCCCGGCCGCTTCCGCTGGTAGAGAGCCCGGTATTTGATCCTCTCCCTCTCCTTGGCATACCAGAGGAGATAATCCGACACGCCCCGAAGCAGCTTGCCGGGGAGCACCGAGGTCTTGCGAAACGAGATGAGGCGGATGAAGTTCTTCTCCCCGAAAACCTCATCCAAGAGAGTACGGACATGGTGGAGGTTTTCTTCTCCGATTTGCAGAAAGAGGCTCCCGGTCTGGTTCAATAGCTCCCGGCAGAGAAGGAGCCGCTCCCGCAGATGGGTTAAATAGGAAGAGAGCCCGAACTCCCAGGAATCCCGATAGGCCTTCACCCGCTCGAATTCGTCTTCCTCCTCGCCGCTCCTTCTTCGGGCAAAAGGCTCGAAGTAGGATGGAAAGTTCACCCCGTAGGGGGGGTCGAAGTAGATCGCCTGGATCTCCCCTCTCCGGTTCTCCCGAAAGAGAAGAGACTCGAGGACCAGCAGCGAATCTCCCAGGACAAGCCGGTTGTGCCACCCACCGGGGAAGTGGTAGCTTCCGAAGCTTTCAAGGGCCGGAGCAGGCTGATCTCGTTCCCACTTTTTGAGAAACGCCCCGATGATCCTCTCCGAGGAAATCCGCTCCCGGCAAAAGAGGCGGGGCGGAGGATGGGCCGGGAGAGAGGCCCGGTTCCTGGAACCATCCAAGGGCCGGGCTAGCCGGCAAAGCCATTCGACCGCCTCGGTCAACCCTCCTACGCGCGCGACAATGCGCCCGCCGTCCACGAACTCCTGCGGCCGTGCAAACCGATGCGGCGGCGGAAGCGATGCTGCTGCGTCGATCCGGGCGAGAAGCCATTCCCGAAAAGCCCGAAAAGCCCGCTGGGATTCTGGGGCGGAAACCAAGCCCTTGCGGTCCTCCGGCCTAACCTTGCCGCTTCCTCGGAGGCCCTCCCGCCCTCCTTCCGGCATTCTCCGGATCTGGCCTGCCCGTTTCACCGGCGTTCTCCTGCGGCTTGCGAAATGGATCCGGTTGCTTCGTTGGGGCTTGGTTTTCCCCCAGAGCGGTATGACGACATACTGCGAGGAGAGGAAACGGCGATGGCGACGGCAATGTCAATAGCACTATTCCAACAAGTGCAGGGCCTTGGCGCCATGATAGCTGTCTTCCAGAGTGGGAATGGCGCCGATTCTTCGCCCGAAGCCGCCGGAAGCAACTTGGCAGGCCTCGATCTGGGAGGCGAGGGTCCGTCTTCGCTGCTCTTCTGGCCGCAGAGAGAAAGCGGCGAGGAGTTCCAACCCGCATCGGACGGCCTCAAGGCTCGCCGACTCGGTCGACCAAGAGTCGGAGACGTCGGAACAGGCCAATTGGTGGCGAGCGAAGTGGAGAAGGGGCACTTCCTCGATGGGAATCTGGAAGATGCGAGCCAAGAAAAAAGCCTTCGCGCTATCGACCAGATTTTCGTGATCTTTCGGGAAGGCGCCCGATTCTCCGCGAAGCGCCTCGAGCAAGGCGGAGAGTCGTTGCCTCCATGGGGCAGGGGGAGGCGAGCAACTCCACGCAGAAAGCTTTGCTACCTGGAATGAGTCTCGCAGGAGTGCACTTGCGTCCCAACTCTCCATCTCCTCTCGTGAGGGAAGAGGGATCGTTGTGATGCAGCGTTCCACTGTTTCCCGAATCTCCCGTGCCGGCTTAAGGCCGAGAAGACGCACTCCCCGCTCGTAGGACCAGAGTGCGGCAAGCGAGGCGTTTCGAGACAGAGGATCGCTCTGCGCAGCAAACCAGGATTCCAGTTCTCCTCGGCGGGGCGACCTCTCCCCCAAGACGCGAAGAGTGGCAAGCGCAAAGGCTGTGTCATAGAGGTTCGATTCTTCGATGTAATCCGAACGGTAGAAGCAGAAGCCCCCATCTCGGCATTGTCGCCCAATGACGTAGTTCCGGCATCGTTCTTTCCAGTGCGTCCGCGCCACGATTGGAAAAGGCTCTTATACGTCACTTTTGTAGTCAGCCCAAAAAGAAATATAGCTATTGACTTTACGCCACCGACCGCAACCCGCAGGGTTCCGGGACATGGGTGAGGATTATCCACGGACGCTTCTGGACTGGAACGGCGCTTTGGCGACGAGGCCGCGTGCGTCGATTGTCTTGCTGCTCTGCGCTGGCCGGGCGGATGGGTCTGTCCGCAGTGTCAGGGGACTGCAGCTTGGTTGGTTCGGCGGGATCGCTGGCGTTGCGGGGAGTGCAGCTACGAAATGTCGATCAGAGCGGGAACCATTTTTCAGGACAGCCATCTACCTCTGAGCCTCTGGTTCCGGGCCATGTGGCAGGTCACCAGCCAGAAGAACGGCATGAGCGCCCTGGGCCTACAGCGGGTTTTGGGCCTGGGCAGCTACAAGACCGCGTGGGCGTTGCTGCATAAATTGCGCCGGGCCATGGTGGATCCGGGCCGCGACCGGCTCAAGGGCACGGTGGAGGTCGATGAGGCATACTGGGGCGGCGAGGAAACCGGCGCCGGCGTCACTGGACGAGGGGCGGAGCAGAAAGCTCTGATTGTTGTGGCTGCCGAGGAGGATGGCAAGAGCATTGGCCGCATGCGGTTGCGTCACATCCCGGACGCGAACCGCGCTACCCTGCACGGGTTCATCACCCAAGCCGTCGAGCCGGGAAGCACGGTACGCACCGACGGCCTGAACGCATACCTGGAGATGACTAGTACATCGCCTCATAAGTGCGCAGCAGCATATTCGGCTTGGAATTGCTGGGTGAGCTCGATGATGTGCTGAAGCTTTTCCGGCCCTTTAGTCCAATGGAAGGGCTGACAGTGGTCATTGTATTTGGCGAAGTAAGCCTTGAGGAAGCGCTCTAAGTCCTTGCTCGATTTGTGAACAGAGTGTTGGAGGCCCTGTCGGGTCAGGATGCTGAAGAAGCATTCGATGAGGTTTACCCAGGAAGCATGGGTCGGCGTATAGTGAAAGCTGACATTAGGGTGAAGCCTGAGCCAGTTTCGGGCTTTTTCATTCTTGTGCGTGTTCAAATTGTCCAAAACCACGTAGAGCCGCTGGTCCTCGTAGCGTTTGACAAGCTCGTCCAGAAACGAGAGGAAATCGGCCGAGGTCCGGGTCTCCTTGACATGGGCAAAGACCTTCCCGGTCTTCACCTCCAGGCTGGCCAAGACCGTGCGCGTTCCGTGCCGGACATACTCGTTGGTCCAGCAACGGGGCCTTTTCGCCCGCAAAGGCAGCATCGGCTGCGTGCGATCCAGGGCCTGGATGCCGGTCTTCTCGTCCACGCAGAGCACCACGGCGTTCTCCGGAGGCTGCATGTACAGAGCGACCCACTTCGAGGAGTTTTCTCCTTGAACTGGGGATCCGGGCTAAACGTGAAGGTGCGAAGGCAATGCGGATGCAGATCGTAAGCTCGCAGAATGGCGCGCGATCCGAGCTGGGGCAAAACCCCACCTCCCGCGCCAGCGTGCGGATGCTCCACCGGCTCAAAACCTCTCGCGGGTGTTTACTGCATGCGGTCATCACCACTTTCGCGCGTAAGCGATTGGCTTATCTCGTACCGGGCCGGGCTCCGCTCCGCGGCTCATCGTTGAGCCCAGCGATCCCCTCCGCGGAAAACCCGTCGCCGCCATTTGCCCACGATATGCGCGTTGCACTGGAGCTGCCGGGAAATCGCCGCGCTGGAAACCCCATCGGCAGCCATCAGAATTATCCGTGCTCTCATCACCAACCCGGCTTTCGCATTCCTCTTGCGGACGATCTCTTCTAACACTTCTCTCTGCTCTTCACGAATCGGTAATGCAGTTAAAATGGCTCCCATAATGAAAGCCATAATACCTAGTCTGCACTGTTATGTCACGTAATTATGAAGCGATGTACTAGACATGTCCATGATCGCCAGATCCAGCGCCGCCAGGCGGAGGGAGAACATCTGCTGCCACGCGCTCACCGGGTGATTTCTCTGCTGAAGCGATGGCTCTTGGGCACGCATCAGGGAGCGGTGGGACACGACCATCTGGATGCTTATCTCGACGAATTCACCTTTCGTTTCAATCGCCGCAATTCGCGCTCCCGCAGTAAGCTGTTCTATCGTCTGGCGCAACAGGCCGTGCAGATCGCACCCGCGCCTTTCTCCGATCTAATTAAACCACAAGCTATTGGGTATGGTGGCGTCAAGTAAATATCCCTATGTTGGAATGACGTCTTGCTCTTGACCTCATGCTCCTTTTTTTTCATAAGGAGTTATGCAACGAGGCGTTGGCCATGCGCTCGCGGTCGGAGCTGCCTGGTTGGCTCTCAGTTCGTCGGCTTGGGCTTCCAAAGCATACTGGCACGATGTCTCGGGTGTGACCCGCGCGCAGAGCAAGGGCCCGGTCGTGAAGCGGATTGGCCCGACATTCGATGAGAAGCCCGGGATGCCGATCTACCTCCATGGCGCTCCGGCCCACTACCAGATCCTCGGATCGATCTACATCGATGAGACCAGGCTCATCGATTCCACTTGGCGACCCGTCGAAAGAGCGGCTGCGGCCCACGGCGGTACCGGGCTCATCCTGTTCACCCCCGCCGAGAAGAAGCGCTACTCGCGCGTCCCCGGCGATTTATCCGACCAGCTCTGGGTCTGGTGCTATCGCTAGCCGCCATTTTTCACACATTTCGTAGCCGAGGCGCCGCAAATGGGCTTGGATGCGAGGCGCGGCGCCGGTTTTCCACCGGAGCTGTATGACGACATACTGCAAGGATGGAAAACCAAGCCCAACGAAGCAGACAAGCCCATTGTGCAAGCCGCAGGAGAAAGCTTGTGTGGAGTCGAGGAGTGGCGCGGTGCGACGTAGGAGAGCCATAGAGGGAGCTGCCCCTTTCGGTATGACAGTGCCTGAGGGTAGTGTCCGCTTTTTTGTGTGCGGGTCGATTTTCCGCTTTGTTGTCTAACAGTAAAGAGAGTTGTTCGCACGCCGTCAACTCGGACCGGCGAGACCGCTTCCCCAAAGCGGTCGGCTCTAGCCGGGACAGTTGTGAATAACCCGCTTGGGGGTTATTCAAGGCGTGGGAAGCAACTCTCCACTTTTTCATGGCTTTTAGACTCCTTCCGCCAGGAAGAATCGCTCCCCGAACTGGATGGCAAATTGCCTGGCCGCCTGATTCCAGGTCGGCGACGGATGTTTCCATTTCTTGGTGACGTTCCGTAAGATCAGGAAAATCAATTTGCTCGCCGATTCATCATTGGGAAAATGTCCTCTGGTTTTGAGGACCTTCCGCAACTGCATATGCAGGCTCTCGATGGCATTGGTCGTGTAGATCATCTTTCGGATCTCCTGCGAGAAGGCGAAGAACGGAATAACTTCTTCCCAGACTCTTCGCCACATCTGGACGATGGTCGGGAGTTTCTTCCCCCACTCGCCGGCGGCGAACTCTTCGAGTCGCTTGGCGGCGACTTCAGCAGTTTCCGCACTGTAGATGCGCTTGAGTTCCCCTGCCACCGACCGGCGCTCCTTCCAGTTGCACAAGGAGAGCGAATTGCGGATCAGATGCACGATGCAGGTCTGAATCTGCGCCTGGGGGAAAACGGCCGTGATCGCGTCCGGAAACCCCTTGAGCCCGTCGACGACCGCGATCAAGATGTCCTCCATCCCGCGATGCTTGAGTTCGTTCATCACCCCTAACCAGAACTTGGCTCCTTCGGTTTGCTGGATCCAAAGGCCCAGCACATCCTTGGTGCCGTCGCGCCGGATTCCCAAGGCCAGATAGGCGAGTGGCGCGGGGCATTGCAGCCCCGCGCTCTCCCAGAACCGGACGTGAACCTCTCGATTCATCCGGCTCCCATCATCCAGCCATAAATGGTTTGGCTTCAGTCATGCGAGCCCTCCCCTTGCGGGTTGCCCACACTTTGAAGCCGGATGACGACGCCCCTTCGGTCCAGTCCCATTACAAGACCTTCAACCCTATTACGGACGTCTCCGCCCCTGTGTCCCGCATCGATACTCTGACCCTTATGGCGGCTGGCCACTTGGGCTTCTCTCTTGGCATC
>NZ_KB901876.1:35259-35995 GCF_000379365.1 Verrucomicrobium sp. 3C
TTCTCCGAGCTCACAGGTAGTATGGACCTATCCGACTCCCACCTGGTCCCGCTTCGGCCCCTCGCAGGGCAGCGGTCGGTCCGCTCGGGGCCAACCCGAGCTCCCGGCCAGATGGGCCTCCCGTGTTGATGCATCGTCCTTTGCCCGCATGCCCTCGCCCAATACCCCGGCGGCTCTCCCCAGTGCTTCGATTGCTCTCCTTCCCAGGAAGACAACGGCCTTCGCTTCTCTCTCACGAGCTCGGCGTCCGCATTGCCCGTTTCGAGGCTTTGTTCAGCGTTCACTTTCCTTAGGGCCTGCTTGCTCGCTGACCCGCTTCCCGGGCCTTTTTCCCTAGAGGCTTCGACCGCTGGCGTTACCACCAGTAGCCGCTCCGAGTGCTTCCGGCTGGAGCAATAGTTGCCGGGTGGAGATCACTCCCTCCCCACTGGGCGATGCACCCTTTTCACGGCGCACGAGAAATGGCGGCCAGGGCAGTGAGATCTTGTTAGGTCGGAGACTTACTCCGGGAGCGGCGGAAAATTGAGGACACATTCCCCTCTCCTCCCCGGGACGTCCCGGAGAAGCGAATGGAGAAGAATTCGTTCCTAGCCTGCCTGTTTCGCACGCCGGAGGAGAACGCTTGTGTAGAGTCGAGGAGTGGCGCGGTGCGACGTAGGAGAGCCGTAGCGGGAGATGCCCCTTTCGTTCTGGCAGTGCCTGAGTATCTCTCCCTATCATCCGTCTCCACTCCCCG
>NZ_KB901876.1:36095-36528 GCF_000379365.1 Verrucomicrobium sp. 3C
ACTGATCCCAGGCTTCTTGCCTCCTCGGTCCTGCGCTTCCTGCTCGTTGTTCGTGGTCACTTCCCTTTCCATTTTCATCTCCTTCTACTTCGGTTGTGACCCACACACAAATTTTCGGATAGGCTCTGCCTGAGTATCTCTCCCTATCGGCCGTTTCCACTCCCCGCTCATCAAACCGAACAGGCGGATTTCCCGCATTCGGCTTCCGGACAGGGTTGGCGCAGGATTATGCCCACGGTAAGCTCCACGTACAGCTCCCGAGGGAGAGGAGGTCGCACTTACCTTCGCTTTCTCCTGCAACGTCATCTGGAGCTTCCGAACACGCAAGGGAGGTTGTAGGCGTACCGCCACTCTCCGTTCTCGCTCCTTCCGACGTTTCCCTTGAACTAAGGCCCCTTCCCTCCCTCGGACTTTCTCCGAGCTCACAGGTGTC
>NZ_KB901876.1:36628-36911 GCF_000379365.1 Verrucomicrobium sp. 3C
CTTCCCTTTCCATTTTCATCTCCTTCTACTTCGGTTGTGACCCACACACAAATTTTCGGATAGGCTCTCCTCTGGAGCCTCCGAACGCGCAAGGGAGGTTGTAGGCGTGCCGCCACTCTCCGTTCTCGCTCCTTCCGACGTTTCCCTTGAACTAAGGCCCCTTCCCTCCCTCGGACTTTCTCCGAGCTCACAGGTGTCGGGTCGGAGGAGGCGCCCATTGAAGAGCTTGCCTCCGTCCGCCGCACAAACTGGACGTGCGGTTTCCCCGCATCCAGCTTTCATG
>NZ_KB901876.1:37011-63716 GCF_000379365.1 Verrucomicrobium sp. 3C
ATTGCTCTCCTTCCCAGGGAGACAACGGCCTTCGCTTCTTTCTCACGAGCTCGGCGTCCGCATTGCCGGTTTCGAGGCTTTGTTCAGCGTTCACTTTCCTTAGGGCCTGCTTGCTCGCTGACCCCCGCTTCCCGGGCCTTTTCCCCCAGAGGCTTCGACCGCTGGCGTTACCACCAGTAGCCGCTCCGAGTGCTTCCGGCTGGAGCAATCGTTGCCGGGTGGAGATCACTCCCTCCCCACTGGGCGATGCACCCTTTTCACGGCGCACGAGAAAGGCAGGTTAATGCGCTCGAGAGGATTTGAACCTCCACGGGTTGCCCCACTAGAACCTGAATCTAGCGCGTCTGCCGTTCCGCCACGAGCGCAAGGCGACACAGAAGTTGGCTCGGAAGAGAGCCAGCGTCAATTCTTTCTCGGCCTTTCGCCGAAACCGGCGGTTTCTCCGCGAAACAGACTGGCCTCCCGTTCCCTCGCTCTTTCTTGGAGTTCTTCCTCGTAGGCACCGATCAAGCCGTTGCGGTAGGAAAGGATTTTTCTTCGGGCTTCGCGCAAGGAGGTCTCCGGCCGCCTCTCCTGGCTGTACCAATACCCCCCTGGCCCGCCACCCACCGCACCCAAGTCGGCGCCGAGTCCGGCATGCCCAGAGAAACCGCCCAACAGTGCGCCGCCGAAGAGACCCAAGCCCGCCGCTTCGAGCGTCGTGGTCGGAGTACCGGTCCCAACGCCAAACGGTTGCCCCTTGCGCGGGATGCCGGGAACGCCTTTGAGCACCTGGGTGGCATACTGGTCCGTCTTTTGGCGGATCTCGCCGCAGCGATCTTGAAAAGCTTTCCAAGCCGCTTCCTGCTCCGCTTCGATTTGGTTCAGCCGATCTTGGGAACAGACCAGAAGGACCGGAGCGTTTTTCGAGGCAGCGATCGCCATCCCCTCCAGGTCAGGCGAAGCTTCGAAGGGGGTCGGATCGACCTCCCGGATGCGCCAGAGTCCGGCGTCGGCAGTGGCGCGTCGAACGGTCCATTGAAAGCGATACGAGCTGCCTGCGGAAGCGACCAAGATCTTGTCACCGAGGGTAAAGACCTGTCCTGGCGGCAAGCCTTCGGCAAAGAGCAGATCACGCGTGAGCCCTTCTTCGATCTTGCCCGTCCCTGCGGGAATTCCTGCGGGCTCGATCGGAATCAGGAACTCGCTGCTCCTCGGCTCGACGCTGACCAGATAGGAGATGCGCACCCCGTCCGGCAGCGTCTCCAGGAGGATCGGTTGAAGGCCGCGCAGGTCGATGTCCGAAGAGAGATGGCGGCGAAGTACCAGCCGAACCCCAGACTCGTTGGGAAGCTTCCGGCTTCGATCCCACCAACTGAACCGCTGTGCGGATGGAGGAGGCTCCCACAAGCCCATGCTTCCCTGTTGCAGGCGGGCAAGCGCCGCCTGCCACGTCTGAAAAAACGCTTGGCGGGCCGCAGGAGTCCGGACTTCATCGTCGGTCGTGGAACCGGGGAGCGGACGCAAGTAAGCGTCGGCAAGCGCCCCCAGAAGGAGCAACCCCAAGAGAAGGCTCGAAGCGATCCAGAGCAACCGCAACCGCAAGGATCGCCCAAAGTGCGTCCCGCCCCTGCCGGTTTCCCTTGCAGGCTCCAGCAGTTTTCCATCATCATCCATCGGGCCCGCCCCTAACCCGCATGTCTCACAAACGTTGCTCCGGCCGGAGACGGAAGGCAAGCGGAGCCTCCGCCGCAGAGGATCCTGGCATGAGTCTTGCTATTCCTTCCGAAGATCGCGGAGATCCGCGAAGCAAAGCTTATCTGCAAATAGGGCAAACGAGATTCACAGAGATCCGATGAGCAGCCATGGATTGAGGCTTGACCGCCCGCTTCCTGCGTCTGAGATTCCTCGTTCGATGAAACCATTCCTCGGTTCCTCCCGTTTCACCAAAGAGGTCACACTCGAGGCGCTCCGGGAATGCATCAGCGCTCATCTCCGCTTCAGCTTGGCCCGCATCCCGGAAAGCGCGACTCCTCGGGACTGGTGGCTGGCCACGTCGCTGATGACGCGGGATTTTCTGACCGAGCGATTCCTTGCTACCCAGGAAGCGCATCAGAAAAACCAGGCACGGCGGCTCTACTACCTCTCGCTCGAATACTTCCTTGGGCGTCTTCTCCGCCAAAACCTGCTCAACTTGGGTCTTTGGGATCTCACGGCGACGGCGTTGAAGAAGCTCGGCACGGATCTCGAAGCCATCTGCGAGGAGGAGGGCGAAATGGGGCTCGGCAACGGAGGGCTGGGCAGACTTGCCGCCTGCTTCCTCGATTCGCTAGCCACTCTCCGGCTGCCGGCGATTGGCTATGGCATTCATTATGAGTTCGGACTCTTCCAACAGGACTTCGTCCACGGATACCAGATCGAGAGACCCGACGATTGGCATCGATTCGGGAGCCCGTGGGAGATGGTGCATCCCGAGCGGGTCCAAACGGTGCATCTCTACGGAACCGTTGAGCACCGAGAGGGAGGATGCCGCTGGACCGATTGCCGCGATGTGCTCGGTCTTCCTTTTGATATTCCGATTGCGGGGTTTGGGGGGAGCACGGTCAACCTGCTCCGCCTTTGGAGCGCCAAGTCGACCCGGGAGTTCGACCTCGATGCCTTCAACCGGGGGGGCTACTTCGAAGCGGTCGGGGAAAAGAGCTTCTGCGAATCCATCACGAAGATTCTCTACCCTAACGACAAGACCGAGAAAGGGAAGGAGCTGCGGCTCGTCCAGCAGTATTTCTTCGTCAGCTGCTCGCTTCGAGATATTCTCCGGCGCTTCGAGGCCGAGCATCAGGATTGGAACCTTCTGCCGGAGAAGGTGGTGATTCACCTGAACGATACCCATCCCGCGATCGCGATCGTCGAGCTCATGCGGATCCTGATCGACGAACGGAAGATGGAGTGGGAGCGAGCCTGGGATTGGATCACCCGGATCTTCGCCTACACCAACCATACCCTCCTCCCGGAAGCGTTGGAGACCTGGTCGGTGTCGCTCTTCCATCGAGTTCTTCCGCGCCATCTGGAGATACTCTACGAGATCAACCGGCGGCTGCTCGAGCTCGTTCCGGGGACGGACGAGATTTCGGATGGTAAGCGCCGAGCGATTTCTTTGATCGAGGAGAACCATGGCAAGGCGGTCCGCATGGCGCATCTGGCGGTCGTCGGGAGCTTTTCGGTCAACGGGGTCTCCGCGCTCCATTCGGAGCTTCTCCAGAGCCGGCTTTTTCCCGAGTTCTCGGCCCTCTTTCCGGGCCGGTTCCGGAACGTCACCAACGGAATCACCCCTCGGGTCTGGCTTCTCGGAGCCAATCCGCTGCTGGCCTCCCTCCTCACCGAAACCCTGGGAGAGGGATGGATCACCAATCTCTCTGGGCTTCAGGAACTGCGGAAGTTCATCGGGGATGCTTCCTTCCGGGAACACTACGCCACCATCAAAAGGGCAAACAAGGTCCGGCTTTCGCACTGCTTGCGGGAATGGTGCGGGCTCACCACCGATCCCGATGCGCTCTTTGACGTTCAGATCAAACGGATCCACGAATACAAGCGCCAGCATCTGAACCTCCTGCACATCCTCTGGCTCTACCGGAGGCTTCTGGAGAATCCGAGCGGGGAGTTTCCTCCGAGGCTCTTCCTCTTCGGCGGCAAGGCTGCGCCCGGCTATGACTTAGCCAAGTGCCTCATCAAGGCGATCAACGCGGTGGCGGCTCGCATCAACAGCGATTCCCGTGCCTTCGGGAGGCTACAAGTGGGCTTCATCCCCAACTACGGGGTGACCCGGGCCTCGCGGATCATCCCGGCCGCCGATCTCTCCGAACAGATCTCCACGGCTGGCAAGGAGGCCTCCGGCACAGGCAACATGAAGCTCGCGCTCAATGGAGCACTCACGATCGGCACATTGGACGGGGCCAACGTCGAGATCCGGGAGGAGGTCGGACCGGAGAACATCTTTATCTTCGGGTTGACCGCCGAGCAGGTGGCCGAGCGGGTCCAAGGAGGCTACAATCCCTGGGAGATCTATGAGGCCGATCCTGAGTTGCGAGCGATTCTCGATTGGATCGGCTCCGGAGACCTGACCCTCGGGGAGCCCGCCTCAGTCCTCGCTCCGCTACGGCACAGCCTCCTGGAAGGGGGAGACCCCTTCCTCGTCTTGGCCGACTTCGCCGCCTACTTGGCCGCCCAGCGTCAGGCCGAGCGGGCCTACCGCGACAGAGCACGTTGGCTGTCGATGGCCATGGAGAACACCGCTTTGGTCGGCAAGTTTTCGAGCGACCGCTCGATCCAGGAGTACGCGGAGGGGATCTGGCGGCTCTCTCCATCTACTCCGGCGACTGATTAGCGCGCGTAGGTTCTCTTTTCCTGGCGAGCGGGGTGCAGACCAGGATCGCCAAGCCGAGAAAACACCAAAAACAGAAGCGGAAGACATCTTCGGTAGCCAGCATCACGGCGTGGCTCGAGGCATAGCGCCCCAGAAGCCGGACTCCTTGCAGCGAGGAAGCACCCGCCTGAAGCAGCCGATCGAGCGCCAAGCCGAAGGCTGGGTCGCCCCACGGGGCGGTCTCGACCAGGCGGGTCTGCTGGAAGGCGGTGCGATGGGTGAGAAAGGTTCCCAGGATTCCCGGCCCCCAACTCATCCCGTAGGTGCGCACCAGCATCAAGGTTTGGCTCGCCGTGCTTTCCCGGTGACGAGGAGTCCGCTGGAGAGCGACCGCGGTCAAGGTCGCGATGGCACCGAGGCAGAATCCCTCGAGCACCTGAGATCCGAGCAGGTTGGTATACCAGGATCGCCTTCCGAAATAGTCATAGGTGCTCACCCAGTAGGCGAAGGCGGCAAATCCGAGCAGGTAGAGCGCGGAAGGCCAGCGCGGATCCACGTGGCGGTTGAGATAGGTGGCGAGAATCCAGCCGGCGGGCATCAAGAGGAACACGGGCAGAAACGAACGTGCGGCCAAATCCGGCGTATAGCCCCCGACGGCCTGGAGATTGAGAAGAATCAGGGAGAGCATGCCGAAAGCGAGCATGAGGAGGACCGAGCTTGCCAACACTGCGGTCGTATAATGTGGTTGGAGAAAGAGCCGGACGTCGATGAGCGGCTCTTTCTGGCCCAGCTCCCAGATCACGAAGGCGATCAGGGAAAGAACGCTAACCGCTGCGAGAACGATCACGAAGGTCGAGTTATACCAGTCCTCGTCCTGCCCGCGAACGACCACGGCCTGGAGGAAAAGCATGGATAACAACATGAGCCCGAGGCCCACCCAATCGAACCGGAAGGCGACCGGCTCTTCCTGCCGGCGGACGAGCACCGCCCAGAGGAGGCTGCCAAAGAAAAGATGGAGCAGAGCCGCGATCAGGAAAAACGCACGCCAGCCCACCGCCTCTTCTAGAATGGCGCCGACGTTGGGGCCGAAGGCAAAAGTGCTCCCCAAGAGCAGACCGAAGCCCGTGATCACATTGGGCCAGCGTTCGACGGGATGGAGGCGCAGCGTGATGAATTGGGCGAGAATCATTGCCGTTCCCGAAAGGAAGCCGAGCAGGAGCCGAAGAACGAGGAAGAGGTAGAAATCGCCGATCAACCCGCAGAAAAAGGAGACCGCACTCAAGCCGAAGCAGGAGGCGAGGAGCGATGGAATCGATCGGAAACGGCGGGAGACCAAGGGGGCCAGGAACATCCCAAAGCCCCTTCCCGCAAAGAAGATCGCCGAGCTCCAGGAGGCATGGCTCGGGCTCTGCCCCAGATCGCCCACCGAATAGAGATTAAACGCCGCATAGGAGGAAGAGCCGTAAAGGGCGAGAACGAACTCCAAGGGAAGAACGAACTGGATCGTCCAGAAACGCCAGCCGCGCAGAACGATTTCAGGTTTCATCGGGTCCTCCGCTCACGGATCGATTCGAGGAGCTGTCGCGGGGGCTGGCGTCCCGGCAGGCTCCCGGCCTTCCCTTACGCCTTCAGCCGAAGGATGGGGCGGCCGCCGGTTGGCGGCGATGATCCGCTCGATCCTCTCCTCGGCGCCCTGAAGCTCCTTTTCGTAAAAGGGGGCTTCGTATTTTTCCTTGGGGAAGCGAGTGAGCGACTCGAGTACCGGGCTCCCCCTCTCGCTCACATGAATCGCAGTGATGGCGGAGAGCCCCGGGCGCAACGGGTTGGCGCGAAGCTCCTTCTCGGACAGCCGGATCCGAACCGGCACCCTTTCGACGATGTGAATATAGTTTCCGGTGGCGTTTTCCGGGGGAAGGAGTCCGAAGACGCTTCCCGTCCCGGCTCCGATCCCTTCCACAACTCCATGGTAGCGTAGGTGACGGCCGTAGAGATCGATCGAGATACGCACCCCCTGGCCCGGCCGGACTCGGTGGAGCTCCCTCTCCCGGTAATTAGCTTCGACCCAGAGATAGTCGAGCGGGACGACCGCCATGAGAGGGGTTTCCGGATGGACCTCGTCTCCCGGCTGGACGCGACGGTTGGCGACAAATCCGGTCACCGGGGCCCGAACCTCCCGGCGCACGTAATCCAGATAGGCCCTCTTGAGGATGCTTGCGGCTTCGAGGACCTCCGGATGGCGCTCCACGGTCGTCCGTCGAATCTGTGCCTCCGCCGCTTGCAGGTCCGCCTCGGCCTCCTGGACGGTCGCTTCCAGCTCCCGGATCTGGCACTCGGTGTCGTCAACCTGCTGGGCAGGGATCGCCCCGTAAGGTGCCACCGCCCGGTAACGCTCCAGATCATGCCGGAGCCGCTCCAGCCGCGCCATCTCCGCCAAGATCTTCTGCTTGTCGAGAACCACCTGGCTGAAGAGACCTTCCACTCGCCGGACCGCTTCGCCTAACCTGGCTTCCGCCCCTTCCAAGGCCACACGCGAATCGAGTCCGTCGAGGCGGACGAGCACCGCACCCTGTCGGACAAATTGCGTGTTCTCGTAGCGCACCTCGACGACCGTTCCGTTGACCTGGGATTTCACCGGCACGAGATTGCCCGTCACATAGGCATCGTTGGTTACCACCCAGCGACTGAGGAAAAGCCACCACCAGAGAAGCAAAACCGCCCATCCGAATGCGACGAACCCGCCGAGGATGAGCAGCCGCCAGTTCCGAAGCACCCGCCGACGATACCGAGGAGGCGTTCGAGCCAGCACGTTCCGGGCAACGTGATGCCTCCACCGCTCCCAAAGCTCCCGGATCATAACCCCTTGTGCGGCCATTCCGGGATGCTGGCGGGTTCGAAACCCCCGCCTAAGGCGACCAGCAGCCCCACGGCGGAATCTACGTGCTGGGCATGCCGAGCGCTCAGCCGGGTTTCCTCCTCCGCCAGCCGGTACTGCATCTCGAGCACATCCTGCCGCACGTTGAGCCCGGAGGCAAAGAGACGTCTAGAAAGATCGACGTTAGCCTGTGCAGCCTTCACTGCCCTCTCCTGCGCCTCCAGGTCCTTGGCCGCTTCTTGCCAATAAGCCAGTGAGTCGGCGACCTGCTGCACCGCCGAGAGCAAGACGCTGTTATATCGTTCCACGGCGATATGATACTCTTCGGCAACCGTTTCGAGCTGGGCCGTCAAGCGGCCGCCTTGGAAAATCGGTAGCGTGATCGCAGGTCCGGCCATGTACATCAGCGGAAGAGCAGGGTTGAGGAAGATCGTGGGAAAGTTCAGGGTTTGAAAGCCGAGCCAGGCGACCAGGTTGAGGTTTGGAAAGAATGCAGTCTTGGCTACCTTCAATTGATTGGCAGCCGCCTGCGCTCGCCAGCAGGCCACGGCGACGTCGGGCCGATGGCCCAGGAGGTCGAAGGGAATCCGCTCCGGCAGCGGAAACCGGCGGGGGAAACTCGCCTCGGAGACGGCGAGCGCCCTGCCCCAATCCGGTCCCTGTCCAGCCAACCGAGCAATCTCGTTCCTTACGGTTTGGCACTCTCGCGCCAATCCAGCCACATCTTGACGGGCCGCTTCCAACCGCTCTTCGGCCGTATGTACCGGGAAGAGGCTGTCGACCCCGCGGGACCCACGCACCCGGGAAAGAGAGAGCAGCTCGCCGGCGATGCTTTCCCGCCGTCGTGCCAAGCGGAGCTCCTCTTCCGCAGCCGCCAGACGCACGTAGCGTCGGGCGACGGTAGCGCCCAGCAAAAGGCGGGCGACGGCGACTTCGGACTCCTCCGCTCGCGCCTCTCCCACCGCCGCGCGAACCCGAGCACGGTCTTCACCCCAGAGATCGACGTGGTAACTGGTGAAGAGCGGGATGATGTCCCAAAAAAAGAATGAGTTTGCCCCGAAGGGGCCGAAGAAACTTGAACCGGGAAAACCCCAGACGCCAAAGACCGAATTCGCAAGCCACGGACGCACCTCGCCCGAAGGAAGATAGCGGCTGCGCGCTCCAGCCGCCATCGCCCAAGCCTGGTGAACACGGTCGAGAGTGGCCCGCAGGTCCGGGTTCGACGTCAACGCCAGGTGCATGACCTGGTCGAGTTCGGGGCACTCGAGGCCGCGCCACCAGAAGTTCTGCGGCCATTCGGCGGTGACGGAGACCGCCTCCGGCGCAACAGAAGCGACCGTCGCTGCGATCGTCGGAGGAGCGATCGGAATGGCGGGCTTGCTGTCTTTTGGAAGATAGGCGCAGCCGGCCAGCGATAGGGAGACCGCGGAGATCCAGATGCCAGGCAGAAGCAGCTCTCCCCGTAGTCTTGCGTCTCGGTTCGGGCTCTGTGGCAGGGATCTCTTGCCCCGCGCCCGATTTTTCTCGAACGCGCAAGCCGTTTTGGCGGAAGGCTCCGGAAGACACTGAACCGGCCGCCCGGGCACGCAGGCACGAAAAAGGAGCATTTTCCCTTAACTAGAAGCTAGAAGTAAGTAAGTACACACTTACTCTCAATCACCCACCACCCTCTCTTTTCTGAATCTTCTGGTTATTTGGTCTCCTCGTTGTATGGAGACCAGAGACGAATCGTTCGTCTGCCCGCCTTTCGCAAGCACGACACGCTACTCCTCCCGCAGCTAGCTATCCTTCGACTTATGGCACTTCCTCGGCAGTGCCGCTTCCCTTCGGGCGGCCTCGCCCAGAGCCTGGGCAAAGCCGCCCGCGAAAGATCGCAGCAGGTTACTGGAGCAGCCTAGGGCTTCAACTCCGAAATCCACCCGGCGACGGCGTTCGCCATGGTCGTCGCATGTCCTTCGGGAAAGAGATGATCCGAGCCGGGAATCTCGACGAACCGCTTCGGCTCGGCGGCGACGGCAAAAAGATCCCTTGAATCTTGGGGAGGAACGACGTCGTCGGCAAGGCCGTGGATGAAGAGCCAGGGCACTCGGATCTTCCGTGCCACTTCCACGACGTTATCGATCCGGTTCATGTCGTCGATCAGGGCGCGGGAAAGCGGAAATTGCGGCATATCCCACATGCAACCCGCTCCCGAAATGACATCGCCGAACTCGCGCTTCGCGAAGGCGGCGGCATCCGCCATTCCCGCAAGGGAGATCAAGAAATGAATCCGAGGATCCCGGCTCGCCCGCAGGACCCCCACGAGCGCCCCCAGGCTGTGGCCCGCATAACCAACATGCCACTCTCCTAGTGCATCCAGAACCGCGCCCAAGTCTCCTACTTCCTTGGTGGGAGTAAACTCTTCAAACTTCCCATCCGAAGCCCCGTTGCCGGAAAAGGAAAAACGCAGCGAATGAATCCCATGGCGGGAAAGGACGTTGGAGAGCTCGATCAACATCGGCCTGTCTTTATGGGCCGTAATGCCATGACCGATCACGACCAAGGTTGGATTATCGGGCGATCCTCCCTGGTAGGCGAAGTCGAGTCGTTCCCCTTGAGCGTTGCGAATTTCGTTCGGAATGGATCGTTTCATGGAATCCGTTTACCATGGTAGCGAGGACGATCGCAACCACAGGAGTTGCGATTTCCGGACGAAGTTTCCGGTCGTCCTAATCTTCTCCTAATCTTCCAGAAAGGACGAGACGCAGCTTTCCTGGAGATACGCGAGAAAATGAATCTCCCAGAGTGCTCTTTGGAGATCGCGCGATCCGACCGAGAGAGGATCCCAATCCATCTGCTCCTCGGCGATACCCTCGGCTACGGCGATCGTTAGCCTGCGGTCGTTCAGCATCGAAAGGAATTCGTCGACCTCTCCTGGACTCAACGTCAAGGAGGTTTCAGAAGGGTTTTGCAGCGGACTATCTGGTGCAAGCCACTTGTCGAGAAGGGCAAGCCGCTCCGAACGCCAACTGAGGCGCTCCACTTCCAACTCCTCGGCCGCACTGAGGATTGCCTCGTCTTCCTCTCCGCGGCTCATGGTTCCCCGCCAATACTGCTGCAGTTCTTCCGGAAGCTGAGAGAACTCAGTCTGGTAATGCTTGCGCAACTCGAGGAACGACGCCAGAAGGATCTCTCTCTCCGCCGGTTCGAAGTGAAAAACAGTCTGGTTTTCGTGCCGTGCGACCTTCACCCGCGCTCCATGGTCGCTTGCAGGCCAAATCGCTGCAGTTGATGAACGAGAAACTCGGCTCGCTCTCGCGTCCCCTGGGCGACGAGGCTCTTTCCCTTGTTATGGACCTCCAGCATATGCCGGGTGGCCTCCTGCTTGCTCATCTTCAGCACTCGTTGAAAAACGTAGACTACGTAGCTCATGAGGTTGACCGGATCATTCCAGACGATCACGCCCCAGTAGCGCTCAAACGCCTCACGGACCTTTTCGTCAACGACTTCTTCCTGGATCGTTTCCGGAACCGCCAACTGTTCCATGGCTTCTGCCGCTTGCAATGTTTGGTACACGAATGTTTGGTAACGAACTAACCATTCTACTTGGCCCCGCATCGTTCGCAAGAACACAAGCAGAGCCTTTTTTGCGCACCGACTGGGACAAAAATGCCGGAAAGGCCATGGCTAATCTGCAGGTCACACAAAGCCCGTACCCGAGGCGAGGGCCGATGGGCTTGGATGCAAGGCGGTCCGCCGGTTTTCCCCGGAGCTGTATGCCGACATCCTGCGAGGAGGGCCAAAGACCCAAGTCCCAACGAAGCCGACAGGTCCATTGCGCAAGCCACAGGAGAACGCTGGTGAGATAGGCAGCCTAGTAACGAGGCACAGAAGGATCGATCTCCAGACTCCATGCTTCGATTCCTCCCGACAGATTCTGCACCTTCCGGAAGCCTGCATCGAAGAGCAGCCGGCAGGCTTTCGCGGAACGCGGGCCGAGCTTGCAAAAGAGAACGACTTCCCGGGCGCTATCGAGCTCGTGAATGCGCTGATGGAACTCGGAAAGCGGCATTACCTTCGCCCCGGGGATCTGCGCGATCGCGACTTCGTGCGGTTCCCGCACATCGATCAGATCGAACGCGGCCTCTCCATCCAATCTCCGCTTGAGCTCCTGCACCGTGATCTCCGGGACGTCGTTCCCAGCGGTCGGGGTGCCGATCCCGCAGAAGGTTTCGTAGTCGATCAACTCGCGGATGCTCGGCTCGCTGCCGCAGATCGGACAGGCGGGATCCTTCCGCAAGCGAAATTCCCGAAACTCCATACCGAGGGCGTCGAACAGGAGAAGGCGTCCGATCAAGGGTTCTCCTAATCCGAGGATGAGCTTTACCGTTTCGATCGCTTGCACCATCCCGATAAGGCCCGGCAAAACGCCCAGCACCCCCCCTTCGGCGCAACTCGGCACCATGCCGGGATCGGGAGGCTCCGGATAAAGACACCGGTAGCACGGTCCTCGTTCCGCCCAGAAGACGGTCGCCTGGCCTTCGAAGCGGAAGATGCTCCCGTAGACATTCGGTTTTCCCAAAAGAACGCAGGCATCGTTGACCAAGTAGCGGGTGGGGAAGTTGTCGGTGCCGTCGACGACGACATCATAATCCCGGAGGATTGCCAGGGCATTATCCGAACGGAGGGCTGTCGGGTAGGGAACGACCTTGACGTTGGGGTTGAGTTCGTGGATGGCCTCGGTTGCCGATTCGATTTTCGGCTTGCCGATGTTGCGGGTCTTGTGCAGCACCTGCCGCTGCAGGTTCGAATCGTCGACCGTATCGAAATCGACGATCCCCAACTGGCCAACCCCCGCCGCCGCGAGATACAAGAGCAAGGGCGAACCCAAGCCACCGGTCCCCACCGCGAGCACCCGTGCCGACTTGAGCCTTTGCTGCCCTTCCAGTGTGACTTCCGGCATGATGAGATGTCGGCCGTAGCGCCGGATCTCTTCATGGGAAAATCCGGCGGCCGGGAAAACCTTGCTCACTCGCGGCAAATAGCTCATTGAATCCTTCTCCTTCGCTCTTCCTTTCCGGGCCTTTTGGAATGATTAATCACGCCACTTCCCTCTACTCCGAATGTTGCGGAGCGGCCAGGCTTGCGAAAGGAAAATTTTCCTTATCTACTGCTGGCGATGATTCTTCGCAAGCTCCGCCTTTGGAAGCCCAAGGGGCTCCCCAAGTCCGCAGGCCCGACCGCAACCTGGATCCATTCGGAGGCCGAACTCTCCTCCTTGTTAAAGGCACTTCAACCGAATCGGCCCATCGCCCTCGACGCCGAATCGGCCTCCTTTCATCATTATCAGGCGAAACTCTGCGTCCTCTCCGTCCAGCAGGCGGACACGGCCGCTGTCATCGACAGCCTCGCCGTAGACCTATCCCCTCTCTGGGAACTCCTGGCTCAATCGTCCTGGATCCTGCATGGAATGGACTTCGACCGGAGGCTCTTGCGGGGTGCGGGCTCGCTCGAACCTCCCGCCATCTTCGATACGATGATGGCCGCCCAGCTTTGCGGATTTCCCGCCGTCGGCTACGCGGCGCTGGTCGAGCGATTTTTCGGAGTCGTGCTGGCTAAAGAGAGTCAAAAGGCCGATTGGGCACGGCGTCCGCTCTCCCCGGCGATGCTCGACTATGCAGCCCAAGACGTCCGCTATCTGGAACCGCTCCAAGAGCGGCTTACCGATGAACTGGATCGGCTGGGGCGGTTGGGTTGGCACCAGGAGAGCTGTTCACGGCTCCGTCGCAAGACGGGGGAGGCCGCTGCCGATAAGAAGGGGGCGTGGCGGATTCGCGGCTGGCGCGAGCTCCCGCCCAAGGCGCTCCCGTACCTTCTCGCCCTTTGGGAATGGAGGGAAGAGGAGGCCGCTCGCCGTGACCTCGCTCCCTTCCGGCTGGTTTCCCCAGAGTTGCTGCTCCGGATGGCAGCCGCGACGGCTGCCCAAAGGGAGGGTATCCCGGCAAAATGGCTCCCTCGTCACCTGGGAAAAGAAGAGCGTGCCCGGCTTGCGGCCGCTCTTGCCCACACAAAGGAATCGCCCGCCAATCTCCTTCCGCCCACCAAGCCCAGGCTCAAACTCAGTTCTGAAGCGGCTCGGCGCCTGCAGGAGCTCAACGAGAGGCGCAACCGACTCTCCGCCCGCTTGGGCATCGAAGCCGGATTGCTTGCCGCCAAGCCCATCCTCCTGGAGCTCGCCTTAGATCCGCAAGGCGCGCCGGAACGCCTGCGAGCCGAAGGGCGCTGGTGCCGCTGGCAGCAGGAGCTCTTCGCCAACTCCGAATGAATGCTTGGCCTGCCTGTCTCCCAAGCGTTCTCCTGCGGCTTGCGAGATGAACCCGGCGGCTTCGTTGGGACTTGGGTTTTTGGCCCTCCTCGCAGCATGTCGTCCTGCAGCTCCGGGGGAAAACCTGCGCCTCGCTTTGCATCCAGGCCCATTCGCCTCGCCTCGACTACGAACTTTGTGAGACAGGCAGGCTCTGGTCCCGCAAGGACCGGAAATCGGCCCTTCGGCGGGCTTGCAAAGGTTTGACTTTCCCGCTGCTCCGCCTCCAATTGTAACGGGAAGGGAGAGAAGATGGCGGGACATAGCCACTGGGCAAAGGTTCGGCACCAGAAAGGGGTGACCGATGCGCGGAAAGGAAAGCTCTTCAGCAAGCTGGTGCGGGAAATTACTCTGGCAGCCAGACTGGGCGGCGGAGACTCCGGGTTCAATCCGCGCTTGCGGCGCGCGGTCGAAACCGCCAAGGCGGACGGAGTCGCTTCGGAAAGCATCACGAGGGCGATTCAGCGAGGAACGGGCGAAGTCGCCGGAGAGACCTACGAGGAAATTCTCTACGAGGGATATGCTCCCGGGGGCGTTGCGGTCCTGGTTGAGGCGGCGACCGATAACCGCAACCGAACGGCAGCCGAAGTCCGCAGTCTTTTCGCCCGCCACGGAGGAAATCTAGCCGGAGCCGGCAGTGTCTCCTGGCTCTTCCAGCGCAAGGGGATCATCCACATCGACGCGGGCAAGGCCTCATTCGATCGCGTCTTCGAGGTGGCCCTGGAGGCATTGGCCGACGACGTTCAGGCCTCGGAAGGGTCGATCGAAATTTTCTCTTCGCCCGACCGGTTGGAAGGAGTTGTGAAGAGCTTGGAGGCGGCCGGCATTCCCGTCGAGTCAGCGGCGCTCGCCTATGTCCCCCAGAACGTCGTCTCGCTCAAGGAGGAGGAGAGCGCCCGGTCCCTCCTTCGGCTTCTCGACGCCCTTGAGGAGCACGACGATGTCCAGCATGTCTTCGCCAACTTCGAGATGGCCCCCGAGATGATGGCGCAGGCGGAAGACGCGGTCCCGGGGAGATAGAGATGCCGTGACCTCGTCGGAAATTCGCGAGAGCTTTCTCCGCTTCTTTCGGGAGCGTGGCCATACGATCGTCCCTTCGGCGCTTCTTCTCCCCAATTCTCCGAACCTGCTCTTCACCAATGCGGGGATGAACCAGTTCGTGCCGATCTTCCTCGGCCAGCGCCTCTGCCCCTACTCCCCGCCGCGGGCCGCCGACACGCAAAAGTGCATCCGTGCGGGAGGAAAACACAACGACTTGGAAGAAGTGGGCTTCGATACCTCCCATCACACCTTTTTTGAAATGTTGGGAAACTGGTCTTTCGGAGACTATTTCAAAAAGGAGGCCATCGCGTGGGCCTGGGAGCTCCTCACGGACTGGTGGGGCTTTCCACCGGCTCGTCTCTATGCGACCGTCTACGAACCCGGCACGGGCGAGCCGGGCGAATTCGATGCCGAATCCTGCGAAGCCTGGTCCGCTCTTTTTGCCGGCGCCGGGTGCGATCCGAAAGTCCACGTCGCCAAGTTCGGGAAGCGGGACAATTTCTGGATGATGGGGGAAACCGGACCCTGCGGTCCCTGCTCCGAGATTCACGTCGATCTCACTCCCGAAGGCCAAAGCCGCGGGCGGCTTCTCAATCAAAACGATTCACGCTGCCTGGAGGTCTGGAATCTCGTCTTCATCCAGTACGATGCTCGGGGCGACGGCTCCCTCTCCCTTCTTCCGGCCCGCCATGTGGACACAGGAATGGGGCTGGAGCGGATCGCCTCGATCCTGCAAGGCACGCACGTCTTTCGCGACTTTTCCCAAAGGATCTCCAACTACGACACCGATCTCTTTCACCCTCTCCTTCGGGTTTTGGAAACGCTCTCCGGCCTTCCGTACAAAGGGGCGCTTCCCGAGCCCGGAGGACGGGGAGAGCAGAGCGACGTCGCCTGTCGCGTCATCGTCGACCATTTTCGGGCCCTCGCCTTCGCGATCGCCGACGGCATCCTTCCCAGCAATGTCGGACGGGGCTATGTCTTACGCCGGATCCTCCGGAGGGCGAGCCGATTCGGCCGCACCCTCGGCCTTCGCCCCCCCTTCCTTCCCGAACTTCTCCCGCCATTGATCTCCACCATGGGGGAAGCTTTCCCTGAGCTGGTCGAGCAAGAGTCCCGGATCGCCACCATTCTCGCCACGGAGGAGACTCTCTTTGCCCACACCTTGGAACGGGGGCTCTCCCTCTTCGAAAATCTGGCCCATGGTGCCGCAAAGCGAGAGAGCCGGGAGATCTCCGGCGAAGAAGCCTTCCTGCTCTACGACACCTACGGCTTTCCGCTCGATCTTACCGAGCTTATGGCGCGCGAGCAGGGGCTTCGCGTGGACACGCGGGGCTTCGAGGAAAGCATGGAAAAGCAGCGCAGCCGCTCTGCGGCGGCGCGCGAAGACGATCTCTTGAGCGTGGCGGCGCAGAGTAATTTTGTCGGCTACGAAGAATTGGAGGCAGAGGGGGAGGTCGTTCTTCTGCTGGCCGGAAATCGCGCCGTCTTCGACCGCACCCCGTTTTATGCTGAGATGGGAGGCCAAATCGGGGACTCCGGCAGCGTCGAGCACGAAGGCCATCTCCTGCCGGTGCTCGACACCACCCGTTCCGCCAGCGGAGCCCATCTGCATCGGCTGAGTGAGGTCGATCGCCTGATGCCCGGCAGCCGGGTAGTCCTGCGCGTCGACCGGGAGCGCCGGAAAAGGATCGCCATTCATCACACCGCGACCCATCTTCTCCACTGGGCCCTTCGCGAGGTGCTGGGTCCTCAAACCGTCCAGCGGGGCAGTTACGTCGGTCCCGAGCGGCTCCGCTTCGACTTCGCCCATACGGGCCCGCTCACCCCGGGACAGATCACCCGCGTGGAGCAACTGGTGCAGGAGCGCATCGCCGAGGATGAACTAGTGAGCTGCGAAGAGCACCGCTACGCGGAAGTGAAGAACGACCCGCGGATCCTCCAGTTCTTTGGAGAAAAATACGGGGAGCGGGTGCGGGTCGTCTCGATCGGAGACTCCTCCCGGGAACTCTGCGGCGGAACCCACATCCGTCACACGGGCGAGATCGGATTTTGGAAGATTCTCTCCGAAACCGGGGTGGCGGCCGGCATCCGTCGGATCGAGGCGGCCGGAGGAAGTGCACTTCGCGACTTCCTGCGAGAGCAGGCAGTTGCCCAAGACAAAGCTTGGGAAAGCTTACGTCGGAAAGAGGCCGGAATTCCGCCGCTCGCCCCCTTTTCCTCGGAACTCACCCCCGCCGCAGCCGCCAAGCGGCTTGCAGAGCGCCGAGAGATCCTCCAGTCGCTCGAAGGGAGGATTCGCGAAGCGGAGAAACAGGCGGCTAAGAAAGCGGAAGACGCCTTGCGGGCGCGCGCCCGCCGGAATGCAGAATCCGCCACGAGCACTGCGGAGCGCTACGGCGCTCTCCCCACGATTGTCCTCGACTGCGGACCGGCTCCCACAGGCTATCTTCCCCTCCTCTGGCAGGCAATCCAGGAACAGTGGGAAGGCGTCGCCGTCCTCGCCTCCCGCGATCCTCAACGCGCGGCTTTCTTGGTCGGCGTTTCCCGGACCTACCTCCCCCGAGTGAACGCCGCCCGGCTTCTCCAGGACATCCTCTCGCCCGTCGCGGGCAAGGGGGGCGGGCGCCCGGAACTCGCCCAAGGGGGAAACGCGCGGCCAGAAAGCATTCCGGCGGTTCTTACGCATGCCAAGGAGCTTCTTCGCGCCGCCGGCTAGGAGGCTCTCCCCGTGCAGCAGATCGGTCGGCTTCTCTTCCTCACGGGCCTTCTCCTGGCGGTCGTCGGCCTACTGCTCAGCCTCGGAATTGATACCAAGTGGATCGGGAGGCTTCCGGGAGACATTCGGCTCGAAAAGGGCAACGTACGCTTCTTCTTTCCGATCACCACCTGTCTGCTCGGAAGCCTCCTCCTCAGCGTAATTCTCTGGCTGTTCCGGCGCTAACCAGCATCTCTCCCAAGCATTCCTGCGGCTTGGGAAACAAGCAGAGTAAGCCGCTTTTGCCCGAGCCATTGCGCCGAGGGGCAAGGAGTCCGCCAGCTACGCGAACCTGCCTGTTATGGCTTGATATCTTCGTCGGCGATCGCCGTCAGGTCGGCTTCGTTCAAGGGCGAAGTCCTCTGGGCATACTCGGCCCGAGCGGCCTTCACCTGCTCGGTGGTGACCGGAGTCCCCTTGTTGCCCCACGCCTGCCGCACATAGGTCAGGATCGAGGCGATTTTGTCGTCGGAGAGGATGGCCTTCCAAGGCTGCATCGGGCCGTTGTACTGCATCCCGTTGACGGTGATGGGGCCCTGCAAGCCATTGAGAACGATCGCCACCGCCCGCTTGGAGCCTCCCGTCGTGATGGACGAGCCGGCCAACGGAGGATAGACGGCCGGAATCCCGGTGCCGGTTGGCTGATGGCAGGCGGCGCAGTTCATCGTATAGAGCTGCTCACCCCGCTTCGCATCTTGCGAGAAGGCGGCCAGCGGCGCAAGCGAGAGCGCCCCGCCCAAGATCGCCACCCAGCGTTTTCTCCGAATAGCGCTGCCACGGAGTGCTTCCAAGGAAGAAAAGAAGGACGCGCGAGAACCAATCCAGTTGCATAGGGATGTCTTCATCGTAACCTACTGAGTGATCGGTTCTTTAGGTTGTTTGTCAATCCTAAAGCGGTGGAGAGGCTCTTTCCTCCGATCGGGGCGTTTCGGCATCTTCGCGCTTATGGAGCAAGCCGCTCCACTTTCCACCCTCCTGTCGGTACGCGCACATAGTGGAAGCGGTCATGGAGTCGATTGCTCCTGCCCTGCCAAAACTCGACTTCATCGGGAATCAGGCGATACCCGCCCCAGTCTGGAGGCAGAGGCACATTGCTGGAGGCAAAGCGCTCCTGCATCTGGCGGAGGCGATTTTCCAGGAAGGCTCGCTCGGGCGGAATCGGTTTGCTCTGTGGAGAAGCCCAGGCGGAGAGACGGCTCAAAACGGGTCGACTCTCGAAGTAGGCAGTGGACTCCGCGACCGTTGTCTTTTCTACGGCGCCCCGAGCGCAGACCTGTCGCATCGACGCTGGCCAAAAGCAAGAGAAGGCTCCCTGTGGATTTTCCGCGAGGTCCCGTCCCTTGCGGCTGCCGTAATTGCTAAAAAAGAGAAAACCCCTCTTGTCGATCGCTTTGAGCAGGACCATGCGACTTCGCACCCTGCCCTCCCGGGAAGAGGTCGCCAAGGCGACCGCCGTCGGATCGCCCGTCTCTATGCGCTGCGCCTCCTGGTACCAGGAAAGAAATTGTCGCAGCGGATCGGCGTCGAGTTGCTCGCGCAAAAGAGGAGCGCCAGCGAAGTCTTTGCCCGAGCCCTCTAGATAGATCACACGCTCCTTCCGCTCCAGTTTTCTCTTCCGATCTTCTAATGCGGCAAGACCTTACCTTGAGATCTCCCAACTTCGCAAGAAAGGGTTGAGGGTCGACACAAACACTGGTTTACTGCTCATGGCTCTTCGCTGAATAGAATGGGCGGAGGGGGCAGATTTGCCATTGAGGGATGGCAAGAAACGGTGTTCTTGCCATCCGTCTTCGGCGGATTTTGTGTCCGGGCGAATTGCCGTCAAGGACACTTCGACTTCGTCGATCCTCCTTGACGGCGGATTGCCAAGCTCGCCTCGTTTTCCGATTCTTCGGGCATGGATGCGAACAAGCTTTTTGGGATGGCCTTACAGTTGGGTCCGGAATGGAAGGTGATTCGAAGCGAACTTTCTGCGGTGGATCATACCTTGAAGATCTGGCTCGATTTTCGAGAGGGCCATCGGTTCCCCTGTCCGGAATGCGGGCGTCCTTCTCCTGCGCACGACACGGTGGAGAAGCGGTGGAGGCACATGAACTTCTGGCAGTACAAGACCGAGCTGGTGGCGCGGGTTCCACGGGTGGACTGTCCGGAGCACGGAGTGCGGTTGGCGGAAGTTCCCTGGGCCAGGCCGGGGAGCGGGTTTACCCTGATGATGGAGGCGGTCATCCGGATGCTTTCCCAGGAGATGCCGGTTTCCCAGGTGGCCGAGATGCTCAAGGAGCAGGACACCCGGCTGTGGAGAATCTTGGAGCACTACGTGGAAAAGGCCTATCGGAAGGAGGATTGGAGCGGGGTGAAGCGGATCCTGGTCGACGAGACAAGCAGCAAGCGGGGTCACCGCTACGTGACCGCCGTTACCGACGCGGACAGCCGGAAGCTCCTCTTCCTGGTGGAGGGCAAAGGAAAGGAGACCTTGGAGGCATTTGCCAAGGAGATGCGGGAGCACGGAGCGGATCCTGAGCAGATTGAGCTGATCTGCAGGTGGACATGAGCCCCTCCTACATTGCCGGAGCCAAGGAGCACTTCCGCAAGGCGGACCATCGTCTTTTGACCGCTTCCACCTCATGCAGATGGCGGGGGCGGCGGGGGAGGCGGTCGACCAAGTACGCAAGGAGTTCGTGCGTCAGGGGCTGCTGCCGAAGGGAAGCCTCTGGGCGCTGCGAGGCAACGAATGGACGCGAAGCAGGGAGCAGAAGAGTTTGCGTGCCTCCCTTTGTGCAGCCTACCCCAGACTGGGAAGAGCCATTGGGTTGCGGGAGGCTCTGCAAGAGATCCTCGCCCAAGAGGATCCCCAAGAGCTCCGCTGGTGGCTCCAGTGGGCCGACCGCAGCCGGCTTGCTCCCTTCCGAAAGCTTTCCAAGACGATCAAAGAGCACATGGACGGCGTCCTTGCTTTCCTCCAGAGCCGGGTGACCAATGGCCTCATCGAGGCGATCAACGGACTCATCCAGCTTGCCAAAAGGATGGCCAGAGGCTTCCGAAGCTTTCGGTGCTTGCGGATCGCCGCTTTCCTCAAAGCCGGAAAGCTGACGTTGGATCTTCCCGTCGTAACCTCATAACCCACGAAAAACAGCGAAGAGGCCTGCTCATCATGTCCAGCCGCATTCTAACTTCCCATGAGAAGGCCCTTGAGATCAATCTAGATCAAAAGATCTATGGCACGATTGCGGAAATCGGCGGCGGGCAAGAGGTGGCTCGCTGGTTCTTCACGGTGGGCGGGGCGGCCGGAACCGTGGCGAAGTCGATGTCCGCCTATGACATGACATTTAGCGACGCGATCTACGGCCCGACGGAACGCTACGTCTCCCGCGAGCGGCTCGTGGCCATGCTCGACCATGAATACGATCTCCTCTTAGAGCGACTGAGTCAAAAGCGGGCGGAAGAGACCCGCTTCTTCGTCTTTGCGGACACCGTTACCATTCGAGGGTTTCAACCACGGAACGAATGCCACGGGTGGCTGGGGGTGCGCTTTCAGCACGAGCCATTGGCTAAGCCCAGTGAGGTGGTTCTTCATATTCGGCTCCTGGATAAAGAGCGAGTGAGACAGCAGGAGGCACTGGGAATCGTTGGCGTAAATTTGCTTTATAGTATTTGCTATTTATGGGGGAATCCCTATCGACTTGTCGAATCCTTATTGGACAATCTCGATTCCGAGCGGCTGGAAATTGATCTGGTTTGCGCACGAGGGCCTGCATTTGAGAGCTGCGACAATCGCCTCTTAAATCTCCATCTCATCGTGCTCGGCATGTCACGGGTCATTCTCTTCGATCCGACGGGGCAGCCGCGCCAGCCTGGCGAGCTCCTCCGCCGGAAATCGATGCTGATCGAACGGGGCGAGTTCGCTCCGGTCACCCGCATGCACATGGATATGCTTGAGCTTGCGCGAGAGAAATTCCTTCAAGATCCCGCAATCGAGCGCTTCGCCAAGATCGAGTTGTTGGAGATCACGACCAAGAACCTCCTCTTGCCCGATGGCAAGATTGACTCATCCGACTTTCTCCAGCGCGTCGAGCTCCTCTGCGCGATCGGCCACCATGTCCTGATTTCCAACTATGCCGAATTCTACGAAATCAGCTCGTACCTAGCCCGCTATGCCGAAGGCCTGGTTGGCGTCGTGCTCGGAATTCCCCTTTTGGAACAGCTCTTCAGCGAACGCTACTACTCGTATGTCGAAGGCGGCATCCTCGAAGCGATGGGCCGCCTCTTCAAGAAGAACGTGAAACTCTACGTCTATCCAACCCGAAAACGATCGGATGGAGAGGTCCGCACGGTGGAGCAGCTCGCCCTGGAAGGGCCGCTCGGCCATCTCTATGGCTACTTGCAGGAAACGGGCCGGATCGAAGCCCTCTCTCCCCGCAATCCACCCGATGCCGGCTTCTCGCCGCGGCAGGTAGGCGCTCTCATCCGGGCAGGTGATCCCGCGTGGGAGAGCTATGTTCCAGTCCGGGCGGCCCAGTTGATTCGGGAAAAAGCGCTTTTCGGCTATAGGAACTCCCCTTCGGAATCGAGGGCAAGCCAAGCCTCCAAGGGAGATCCCGTGATCCGCGCCTGAATTCTCGCAAAGCTCTTTTGTTCCTTCGCGCGATCCCGTACTTTCGTCTCGCATGCCGAGACGACCGGTCGCGATATTCTTGCTCCTTCTGTCGGTGGCTCTCCCGGGCTTTTTCGATCCCGCAAGGGGTGCCTCGCAGTCGGATTCCGCACAGAGGATTCTCCCGCGCTCCGTCGTCTTCCGCGGGCAACCGATCTTCACGCGGCTGGTCGCCGAGGCGGAGCGCGAAGACTGGCGGGAGCTGCCGATTGGCCAGCGCACGGCTCGTGTCGGCTTGGCGTTGGTCGGAACGCCGTACAAGAACTGGACCTTGGAGATCGATGATCACGTCGAGGCGCCCTCCGCCGACCTGGACGAAATGGATTGTTGGACCTTTTTTGAGATTTCCCTCGGGTTTGCCCGCATGTTGCGGGAAAAAGCGGGCGACTACAGCCCGGATGACCTTCTCCACATGATCGAAATTGATCGCTACCGGGGAGGCCGGTGTGACGGAACCTACTACTCGCGCCTCCACCATCTGGAGGATTGGATTCGCGATAACGCCCGTCGCGGGTTGGTGATCGATCTGACCCAGCGGCTCGGAGGGATCCCGATGAGCGGCCATTCCCTCCACTACATGGGCGATCACTGGCAGGAATTCCGCTACCTCCGCCACAACCCCGATCTCATTCCCCGTTTTCAAGCTTTGGAGAAGAAGATCTCGGCGCAACCCGTCTACTACATCCCGAAGGGACGTGTGGCTTCGATCGAGCCTCGCCTGCAAAATGGGGACGTCATCTGTATCGCCAGCACCTGGCCAGGCACCTTCACTTCGCACGTCGGCTTGGCCTACCGGGACTCCGGCGGCGTTCTCCATTTCCTCCATGCCACCTCGATCCAGGCAGAGCGCCGCGTCGTGATCGGCCCCCGGCTCAGCGACTATCTCCTCGCCCATCCCAAGGCGGCAGGCATCCTCGTCGCCCGGCCCCTGGATCTCCCCCAGGCTGATTCCCTGGCCCGACGCTCCAAGGCAGCGGAAAAAAGACCCAAGGGAAACAGGGACTCCCCCGCCACATCCCCTGCGGTGGATGCCGGCTAGCCTGTATGTCTCACAAAGTTCGTACCCGAGGCGCGGCGAGGGGGCCGGGCAAGAGCCAGGGTGGCGGGCAATCCCTCAGTTCACAGGCGTCTCGAAAGCTCGCGACAGGAACCCGCGCGTGGAGGCTCAGCCAAGCAGCCGTTTCCGCGCGCGTCTTTTCCGAGGGCTCAGAAAAGCCGTTGAGGAGAATCCCCAGCGGAGTCAGGCCAGCGGCTCGGATGCTGTCCACCGTGAGCAGGGCATGGTTCAACACCCCGAGCCGGCAGAGGGCAACGACGATCACGGGAAGACCGATGCCGCTGGCTAGATCGCAGATTGTTTCCGTCCGGGTCAACGGCGTCTTCCAGCCCCCGACTCCTTCCACGAGGGCGCAGGGAAACTTCGCCAGCATCGCTCTCACCCGCGCTGCGACCTCCTGGAGATTCAGCGTTCGGCCTTCCTTTTCGGCGGCAATCGCCGGAGCCGCTGGACAGCGAAAGAAGAAGGGATTGATTTCCGAAAGAGACATTTTGGTTCCCGCTCCCGCTTGCAGACGGAGAGCGTCAACCCGCGACCCTGTCGCAATGGGCTTGAGGCCGATAGGCTGCCAGTTTCGGCACCGCCAGGCTTCCAGGAGCGCAGCGCCGAAGAGGCTTTTGCCGACGTCCGTGTCCGTGCCGGAAAGAAAAAGCTGAAAATGTTTTTCCGGTTGCAAATACCGAGGTGCTCCGTAAGCTTACTCGATCCTTCCGGAAGGCGACGGACGAGGATTATTCGGAAAAGCAAAACCAAACGCAAGAAAATATGGCAGATCTCACCAATCGGTATCCGGACAACGTTTTCGGAAAATACTACGTAGACTCCCAGTGCATCGACTGCGATCTCTGTCGGGAGACCGCGCCCTCGAACTTCAAGAGGAATGATGATGGCGGACATTCGTTCGTTTACAAGCAGCCTGAGACCCCGGAAGAAGAGGAGCAGTGCCGCGAGGCCAAGGAAGGCTGTCCGGTGGAAGCGATCGGAGATGACGGGAAGGCTGCGGAGGTCGCTGCCCAAGCATCGGAAGTCGGACAAGGCTAGCGATTCTCTGAGCGACGGGCGGTTGCTCCCCAGCGGGCGTCGTGTGTGCTTGCTTTGCGGCGGCTGCGCGTCCTGCCTAGTCGCCTTAGCCGCCATTTCTCACGAATTTCGTAGCCAAGGCGCCGCAAATGGGCTTGGATGCGAGGCGCGGCGCCGGTTTTCCCCCGGAGCTGTATGACGACATACTGCAAGGATGGAAAACCAAGCGAGAGCGAAGCAGACAGATCCATTTCGCAAGCCGCAGGAGAAAGCTTGTGAGATATGCCGGTTGGTCTGCTTGACTCGCAAAGTTCGTATCCGCGCCTTGTGAGACAGGCCGGTTGATATCTTTGGCTCCAATGGGTGAACTCCCAAGCCAGCGGGATCGGCAGAAATCCCCCGACGGCGTTTCGCAGACGGGGGAGACGCGGAAAATCCTCCATCCGAATGAACCGGGAGAAAGACTCGACCGGTATCTCGCCGCTTCTCTTGGGATGTCGCGCACATCGGTGCAGCAGCGGCTCCGCTCGTCGGCTGTCCAGATCAAGGGCATCTCCGAGGCTCCCACCCCCTCCTATCGCCTCCGAGGAGGAGAAGAGATCGAAATCGACCTTTCCGTTCGTGCGCCCGCATTGGAGGCAGCCCTCCCAACACCAGAGCCGATTCCGCTCCTGGTGCTCTACGAGGACGACGATCTCCTCCTGATCGACAAGCCTTGGGGACTGGTCGTGCATCCGGCCTTCGGCCACCGAACCGGAACACTTGTCAATGCCCTGCTTGGCTATCTCCCCAGGCTACCTGGAAGCCACACCATTCGGCCGGGCGTTGTCCACCGTCTCGACCGGGAAACCAGCGGTTTGCTGGTCGTGGCGAAGACCGAACCCGCTCGGGCGAGCCTCCTGCACCAGTTCGCCTCGCGAACTGTCGAAAAGCGCTACGAGGCGGTCGTTTGGGGAACCTTTCCGCGAACCCCTTTCTCCTGTTCCCGGAATGTCGGGCGCGATCCTCGGAACCGCCGAAAGATGGCGGCCCTCTCTCGAGGAGGGCGAACGGCGCTGACCGAGTTTTCCCTGATCGAGCAGCGTCGCGGTACGGCACTCGTGCAATGCCGCCCACAGACAGGACGAATGCACCAACTTCGGGTGCATCTCGCCTCCCTCGGCCACCCGATCGTCGGCGATCCCCTCTACGGGGGAAACCGCCAGTCGGGGGGCTCTCGTCTTCTCCTGCACGCGCGCTTGCTGAGTTTTCTCCATCCCCGCTCCGGAGAACGTGTCTGCTTCGAAAGCCCACTTCCGAAGGAATTTTTTGCTTGGCTTGCGAGGAACGATGCCCAAGGACCCTGAACAATTCCGCGCGACCCTCCTCGCCTACGTAGAAACCCTGCGCCGTACGGGCCGCCGCTCTATCCGCCTCTGGCCCGGCTGGCGTCAAGCCCTTCGATCGATCTCCATCCCGCGGCAAGAAGGCATTTCGGAGTCGCTGTCCGCAGCTCAAGCCTCGCTGCCGCAGGAGGCTGGCCCACCCCAGGAGTCAATCCCGAACTCACTATCTCGCCCGTCCACTGGTTCCCCCGAACCAACCGACCGGGAAGAGCGTGTTCGGCGGCTGGAAGCGCTCCGTCAAGCGACCGCCGGGTGTCGGCGGTGCGCTCATCTCGCCGGGTCCCGTTCGCAGATCGTTTTCGGCGTAGGAAACCCCCATGCCCGACTGCTCTTCACCGGCGAAGCCCCGGGAGCCGAGGAAGACCGACAAGGCGAGCCTTTCGTCGGACCCGCCGGTAAGCTCTTAACCCGCATGATCCAAGCGATGGGACTTCAGCGGGAGGATGTCTATATCGCCAACATCCTCAAGTGCCGACCTGACCTTCCCCCCGGGACTCCGGGCAACCGAAAGCCCACTCCGGGAGAGATGGAGACCTGTCTGCCCTATCTGCGCGAGCAGATCGACATCATCCGGCCGGAAGTCATCGTTGCCCTGGGCGCGACCGCGCTCGAGGGCTTGACCGGGCTGCGCACAGGGATCAGCACCATGCGAGGAACCTTCCTCGATTTTCAGGGAATTCCTCTTCTTCCGACCTTCCATCCGAGCTACCTCCTTTATAGACCCGACCTGCGGCTCAAACGGCAAGTTTGGGAAGACCTGCTCCTGGTCATGAAGCGGCTCAACCTCCCCATCAGCGAGCGCCAGCGCGGTTTTTTTCTGATCCCGAGCCAGGGCTAGCCCATGTTTGGGGGAAGGTCTCGTAAGTCGTTGCGAGGCAGTACCCGTCATTTCAAATTGGCACTACAGGACCCATTTTTGCCCTTTGGGGCGGCGGCTCCCGGGCAGAGATGTGCAAGGCGGAGAGGATTTGCCGGGCCTGATGGTTCCCGGCGGTGACCCCGCGACGTTTTTCACTTCCGAAGGCGAACTCCACCAGATGGATGGTTCGGAGGGCAACCCAAGCTTGCTCGCTGGAGAAGGGGAGATTGGCCGCCTTGAGTTTCTTCTCCAGGAGCCGGTCAAGCAGGAAGGCCAAGGCGGCGACGAAGACGTGCGCCCGCACCCGTTTGGGATTGTGGTGGTAGATCGGCCGAAGCTCCAGGACGTCCTTGAGCTTCCGGAAGGCTCTTTCCACCTCGGAG
>NZ_KB901876.1:63816-68569 GCF_000379365.1 Verrucomicrobium sp. 3C
CGATCAAAAAGCCCGTCGTATCCCCGAATCCGATACCGAGCTCGCCACCGCCGAAGGGTGCGAGGACTCCATCCCAAAATCTCCGCCGCATCCAACCAACTGATCCGCTTCGCCATCGCCCGCATAATCACCTCCTGAACTTTCATGACCCGCCATCCTTCCGCTTCGCCAAAGCCGTCCATGCCCCCATCTCATGAACTCTCCAGCCCCCAATACCCAAGCGGTCACTTCATCTGCCCTCGCGGCGGTCACTTCACTTGCTTACGACACCCCGTCCCGCGCACGTTGACTCGAAATCCCCGCAGATCCATCTTCTCCACCGCCTCGATGACAAAATGCACCAAGTCGTCTTCCCTCACCCAATCCCGCATGTCCTCGGGCAAAAGCATTGGGGTCATCCGATCCACCATCACAAATCGCTCAGCCATGCCCTCTTTTACCATATTCCAGAGGGAAAAGAAAAGTCCGACAGGCTGCTAGCCTGCATATCTCCCAGCGTTCTCCTGCGGCTTGCCGCCGTGCCTGGACCCGCTGGGTTGACTTCACTCCGGAGCTCAAGGCGAACGAGGAGTGGAGGCGACTCCTCTGCCTCTTTTTTCTTCGACAAACGGCGCCGGAAACGAAAAGCTTGCTAGCATGAGCAAGTTTGCGTTACCGGGAAGCCCGCTCTCTCCCCCGAAAAAGAATAACGGGGGAAAAAAGCAGCCGGAGGGGTTTTTCGGCTCTCCTTGGCAGCTTCTCCTCCAGGTCATGGTAGCTCTCCTGCTGGTATGGCTCTGGCAGGAAAGCCTGCAGCGGGCGACCGTCACGACGATACCCTACAGCACTTTTCTCGACAAGCTGGACAAGAAGGAGATCATCGGATGCACCATTACCCCGGAAGAAATCCAGGGAAAGATGCTGGTTTCGGCTCCCACGAAGAAGGAAGGAGAGACCAAAGCACCAACGCCCGCGTTCTTTCGAACCGTCCGGGTCGAGGATCCCAACCTAGTCGCCCGGTTGCAGAGCGCGCACACCACCTATTCGAGCGTCCGTCCCAGTCTCCTCTCCCAACTCATCTTCTCATGGATTCTTCCTATTGGAATCTTCTTTCTGATTTGGGTCGGCCTGACACGTTGGATGACGCGCGGCGCGGGCTATTCGCTGCTCAACGTCGGGAAGAGCCGGGCACGACTCGTGGCGGAGGAGGGCACTGGCGTCAGCTTCGCGGATGTCGCCGGCTGCCAGGAAGCGAAGTATGAGCTTCAGGAGGTCGTCGATTTTCTCAAGAGTCCCGCCCGCTACCGCGCACTGGGAGCCAAGATCCCTAAAGGGGTTCTCTTGATTGGGCCCCCAGGAACGGGAAAAACTCTTTTGGCTCGCGCCGTCGCTGGGGAAGCCCACGTCGCTTTTTTTTCCCTGAGCGGGAGCGAATTTGTCGAGATGTTCGTGGGCGTCGGCGCTTCCCGGGTGCGCGACCTCTTTGTTCAAGCAAAGGGCCGCGCCCCTTGCATCATCTTCATCGACGAGCTCGATGCCATCGGTCGGCAGCGCGGAGTGAGGATCGCGATGGGCCATGACGAACAGGAGCAGACCCTCAATCAGCTGCTCGTGGAGATGGATGGCTTCGATCCGAACGAGGGGATTATCATCCTCGCGGCGACGAATCGGCCCGACATCCTCGACCGGGCGCTTCTCCGTCCGGGACGCTTCGATCGGCAAGTCGTTGTCGACCTTCCCGATGTTCAGGGACGCGAGGCCATTCTCCGGGTCCACTCCAAAGGAAAGCCGCTGGCGCCGGACATCAACCTGCAAGAGATCGCTCATGCCACCTCCGGCATGTCTGGGGCCGACCTCGCCAACCTCATGAACGAGGCAGCCCTCCTCGCGGCACGCCGAAAGGTGCAGAAAGTCGGGCAAGCCGATCTGCTCGAAGCGCTGGAAAAGGTCGTTGCCGGCCCCGAGCGCCGTAGCCTCCAGCTTGCCAAGGAAGAAAAGAAGCGGGTTGCCTATCACGAGGTGGGCCATGCACTGGTCGCGGCGGCGACTCCCGGAGCAGATCCCGTCCGAAAGGTCAGCATCATCCCGCGCGGCCGTGGCGCTCTTGGTTACACTCTCCAACTGCCTCCCGCCCAGCAATACTTGTTCACTCGCAGTCAGCTCCTGACCAAGATCCGCTGCGCCATGGGTGGAAGGGCGGCCGAAGAGATCATCTTCAGCGAGGTCAGCACTGGTGCGGAAAATGATTTAGAGGTGGCGACCACTCTGGCCCGGCAGATGGTCTGCCTCTACGGTATGAGCGAGTCCGTCGGCCTTGCCCATCTCATACCGAGCCGGCCCGGCCTGGCGGAGGTTCCCAGCCTCGATGGTCACGTCGAATACAGCGGTGAAACCGCCCGGCTGGTCGATCAAGAAGTGCAACGGATCCTGGAAAAGACCTACGAGGAAGCCAAGGCCATTCTTCAAAAAGAGCGAAAGACCCTTGAGGAGGTTACCGCCAATCTCCTTAAGAAGGAAACGCTGGACGCCGCCGAGTTCTTGGCGCTCTTGCCGGAATCCGCAAAGCAACCGTTATCGACTCCGCAATAGTGCGTTAACGCTACTTTGCATTTCCGTTGACTAGCGCATCCCCTCGTCGTATTTTACTGCCCCAGATGAGCTCCCTTCCGTCAGGGTACGACGCTGGACCCCCTTCCCCTCCGCAAACTAAGCCCGAGGCTTGGCCTGCTGAAGAAGCAGAGTTGAACCCGCAAGAGGCATTTCCGCATCAGCACCCTCCTCAGAACACGACGGGGAACGCTCCGGCAGCGGCGAATCCTCCAGGCTGGCCGCCGCCCTTCTTTGCGCGCCAGAATCCAGGCCCGCCTCCGGGTGCGGAAACACCGTATCCCCCATCGGCTCCGCTTCCTCAAGGCGCCTACGGATCCTTTTCTTATCCGCAACCCCGCCCCGCTCCGGCCAGCGCGCCATCGGTGCCACAAAATGCCGGAAACGGCAGCGCGGTCCCCAATCCGCCGTCCGCTCCCGCCCAATCGTGGCGGCATCCGGCGCCAGCCCCTCAGTGTTATCCGGCCAACGCCTATTCCCCTCCGCCTCCGCCACAGGCCCGTGCCGTTCCCCGGCCTCAGCCTCCTCCGCAGCGATACCAGCAAGCCCCGCCTGCACCCCCGCAAAATTATCATCCCGCCCCCGCCCAAGAAGCGTCGGCCCCGCAGGGGTATGTGCCCTACATGCCTCCTGCTCCCGCCAACGGCTCCGAACAACCCAACGCCTATTCCCCTCCGCCCCCGCAGCGATACCAGCAAGCCCCGCCTGCACCCCCGCAAAATTATCGTCCCGCCTCCGCTCAAGGGACACCGCATACCCGCTCGAACGAAGCACGGCCGTCGGCTGGGCCCTCCGGAAAAGCTTCCGGACAAGCGCAGCCTCCGGCCTATGCGGTACGGCCTTCCGCTCGAACGGGAGAGCGACCGGCTAAGCCCCGTGAGGCGGCGAAGCCGCAAAGCCGACAGGATTCCGTCAGGGAAGCACCAGGCCGAGCTGGCGCGATCGCACTTGCCTTGATGACGGCCCTTGTCAGCACTCTAACGGCAATTTATCTTGCGCTCGTCTACGCCGACGTGTTTTAAGGGCTGCCTACCTCAATCAACGGCAGGCTCAATTTAGGAAGGAGGCTTTCTTATGGCTGGTCTTGTCCACGAAATCACCGACACAAATTTTTCGCAGGAAGTCGCTCAATCCACCGTTCCCGTAGTTGTTGATTTCTGGGCGGAATGGTGCGGGCCTTGCCGCATGGTGGCACCTGTGATCGAAGAGCTTGCCAATGAGCTTTCCGGAAAGGTGAAATTTGGCAAGGTGAACGTCGACCAGCAGCAGGACCTCGCCCGTCGCTTTTCCATCCAGTCGATTCCGACTCTTCTCATCTTTCGGGACGGCGAAGTTAGAGGCCGTCAGGTGGGCGCAGCTTCCAAAAGCCACATCCTCGCGAAGATTCAGGAGTCCCAGTAGCGAGCACAGGCTTTTTCTTCTTGCGCTGAATCCGTTCGCCGAGCAGAATAAATTTATCCAAGATCGCGGGGTGGAGCAGCCCGGTAGCTCGTCAGGCTCATAACCTGAAGGTCGCAGGTTCAAATCCTGCCCCCGCCACCATTTCCAGTCGCTGATATTCAAGGGAGATCGGCGGCTCTTCCTTTTCCGCTTTAGCCTGCCTATCTCACAAAGTTCGTACCCGAGGCGCGGCGAATGGGTCTGGATGGAAGGGGGGCGCCGCTTTTTCCCTGGAGTCGTAGGACGACACACTGCGAGGAGAGAAGACCAAAGCCTAACGAAGCAGACAGCTCCATTTCGCAAGCCGCAGGAGAATGACTTGTGAGATAGGCAGGCGAGGCGCTCTCTTTCCAGAGTGAAGCGACAGTATAGCTACCCTACCGCCAGACATCCGATTTCGGCCCCGTTTCCACCTCTCGAAGAATCGCAGCGATCCCACCCGGCTCCTTCCCAAAAGAGCGGTGCACAATCCTTCGGGACCTGACAGTTATCGACGACCAGGTGGAGCGACAAAGAGGAAGGGGTTTCCCTATCGAGTTTCTTTAGGAAGGCGAGCCACTCTTTATGAGTGTGTTGAGGAGCCGTCTGGCGGAATATCTTTCCGTCCAAATAACTCAAGGCCGCGAAAAGCGTGATCGTTCCGTGCCGGACATAGTCATGGGTGCCGGTGCGAACCCTTCGAGGCCCAAGAGGCAAAGCGATTTGTGTGCGCTCCAGGGCCTGGCAT
>NZ_KB901876.1:68669-74175 GCF_000379365.1 Verrucomicrobium sp. 3C
CATGCCCTCGCCCAATACCCCGGCGGCTCTCCCCAGTGCATCGATTTGCTCTCCTTCCGAGGAAGACAACGGCCTTCGCTTCTATCTCACGAGCTCGGCGTCCGCATTGCCCGTTTCGAGGCTTTGTTCAGCGTTCACTTTCCTTAGGGCCTGCTTGCTCGCTGACCCGCTTCCCGGGCCTTTTCCCCCAGAGGCTTCGACCGCTGGCGTTACCACCAGTAGCCGCTCCGAGTGCTTCCGGCTGGAGCAATAGTTGCCGGGTGGAGATCACTCCCTCTCCACTGGGCGATGCACCCTTTTCACGGCGCACGAGATATGCAGGCTAGCCCTCGCGATCCGAAGTGGCACGACCGCGGAGACCCTCAGCTACATGGCTTTCCCGCATCCGATGATCAGCGAAGGGATCAACCACGCCGCCCGAGCCATCGGGCTTTAAAGGCATCCTCCGGACACGCTCGCGTGCGCGGCAGCGGCAGAGCGCTGCCGGAGAGGCTTGCCATCAAGATCCCCTTCGGTATCATCCGAGCCATCCGCTGAACGGCCCAAAACGGAGCTACCCGCTCGGATGAAACAACCGTTCTTCTCTGCCCTCCTCCTGATCCTCTCCGCGACCCCCTCGCATGCGATCCTGACCCAGTGGGTTCCCGCGAACCCACCCTACCAGCATGGCCCGCTCGGAACGGGAGAGTATTCGATGGTCTGGAATATGCGCCGCTATGCGACTCCCCCCAAGCGACCTTACGTTATCCTCGGCAGGATCCGCGCCAACGGGGGATTCGGAGGCTCTCCGCGCACCCGTGCGGTGGAGGAAGCCAGGAAGCACGGAGCGGACGCCGTCCTCTGGACCAAGGCGGACGTCCACCCCGAAGTCAACTCGCTCGGACTGATCGGTCTCTTGTCCCACTGCGACTATCTGGCGATCCGGTGGACCACCCCGCCCCGGTAACCGAGCCCGCAGCCGGAGGGGCGAAGGGGTCGGTCGGGAAGCCGCCCGGCTCGTCTCGCTCGGACTTCCACCCCTCAGGGTGAAAAGAGCCGGACGACGGGAGAAAAAAAGTCCCTGGCACCATGGTTCCCTCCCGGACCTTCGATCTCGGGCTCGTCCTTTAGATCCAGCCGCACCAGCAACCCTCCGGCCGGAACGATTTCCCGCGCGAGAGCCGGATGCTCCTTATCGATTTCGATCACCGTCTTCCGTTTGATCGGCAAGCCGGGGAGATGCGACGAGAAGATCGCGGTATCGAAACGTTCTCCAAAAGGGAAGATCGCCGCGGAGGCGAGCAGTCCTTCCACAACTCTTCGCGTCGCTAAACCCGCTTCATGCGCGGTAAAGAGGCCGTTTTGCACGTCGGTATCGACGAAGAACCTCCCATAGACCCAAGTCTGGCTTGGCCGACTTCCCCGCTGTTTCCAGGCACGGGCAATGTCGGCGAAATGCAAAGTCATGGGAGGCTCGGCGGACACGCCCTCCTCCTGCCCGCGATGGCGATCTCCCCGGATCCCCCGCTCCGGTCTCCCGGTAGCCGGAGGTTCGTCCTCGCTCTTCTCGGCAGTCGCCTCTTCAGCCTCCTCCTTATCGCTCTTCCAAAGCGCCTTTGGGGCAGCCGAAAGCCGGAGCCGCGCATAAAAGCAGTTCCCCTGCAACATCTCCAGCACTTCGGCCGGCGCTTCCTGGGTGATTTCGAAACGCCGCCCTTCCCGCAGCCCAGGAATGGGAAACGGCGTTTCGCAGATCGTGATTTGGACAATGGGCTCGGTGGGCAGAACCGAGAACGGAGCGAGCTTTTGTAGGACGGTGTAGCTTAAGAGCCGGGGAAAGCTAGCGGCAAACACCCCCTCCCGAGCGGGACTCCAGGCGGTAAATTCGCCGTGCGTCCAAAGATTCCGCGGTCGGTTCCCGAGCTGGGAAGCCTTGCGGTGAAGCGCGGAGAACGGCAGGACGACCTTTTTGGCGCCTTGCGCATGAGCGCCGGAAAGGATCCAGAAGCTGATGAGGGCGATGACGAGCCCCGCCACGGGAACCCATCGCCTTGGCCTGCTCGGCCCCAGAGGCACACCCGCTTTCGGCCAAGTCTGTGAACGTCTTCGCGCGTCGTGCATTAAAGCCTGCAGCGCTACGGTTCTAGCAAGATCGCGCTAGGAACGCATTCACTTTTCCGGCGGGAGAAGCCTCCCCAGGTTACGGATCATTGTGGAGCAGAGCGGCTCAACCAACTCGGATGTACCTGCTCCCAGGGAGTCACCGGATCGACCACACTCCGCTCCCAGGCAACAGAGCACGGGCAAATCCCTTGGACCTAGCCGCAGGGAAACCCTAGCCTCCCTTAGGTGCCACAATCCGTCCTCTAAGGGACAAGGGACGAGTTTTATCAAACCTGTCATCGCAAGCGACCGCTTGGAACGTCTCTCTGTCTGCGGGGAGGATGATCCCTCCGTACGTTGGACCGGAGCGTTTGCTTCCTGCGGTGGGCGTGGGGCAACGCAGTCCTCGACGATCGTCTACGAGATCGAGCCCGGGGGGCGACTGGGATGGCATACGGATGCCACCGTGGAGACCCAATACATCCTCTCCGGAAAGGGCGAGCTGCGCATGAAATCGGGTGTCTACGCTCTCGGTTCCGGAAGCGTGTTTGTTATCCCGACCGATGTGCGCCACGACCTTGCCAACGTTGGGCAGGAAACCTTGAGAGCGGTCGCATTTTTTGCCGCGGCAATGTTTACGCAAAAGTTCGACGATCTGATGCTTCCCCCACGCACACATATCCTCGGCACTCCTAACCGCAGCGGGTAAGGATCGGCCCGCCGGCTTCGTTGCGATGCCTTGTCTCACTCCACAGGCCTCTTGAGGAGGCTCCCTTCAAGGCGGGGAGACAGCGGCACGAGAAGGGAGACCGGGGTAGAAGCCCCAGCTCGCTCCACGGCCACGGAAAGCTCCTTGCGTCCGAGCGCCTTCTTCTGACGATAGAGAGCCAAAACTCCCGACAGGCTCTTTGGGCAAGGCCGCCCATCCAGAGAGAGGATTCGATCCCTGGCGCGGAAGCCAGCCTGCTCGCCCGCACTTGCCTCCTCGACCGCGAGCACGGTCGACGCCCCTTTGCGCTGCGCTAGGAGCAAGCCGAGCGGGAGATGCACGGGCGCATCCCGGACGCGCCTCGGCTGCGGCCTGGGTTCCTCGATCGACTCATCCTCGTCTTCGTCGCCCGACGCTGGCTTTTGCATGACCGTTTTCGGGCCGGGCAGGGAAAAAACCAGGCGAAGCTCCGAGCCGCTCCAACCGACCAGGGCTTCCCGAAAGGCATCGCAGGAGGTCCAGACCATCTTCCGATCGATCTTGCGCCTGCTCGGCTTTTCCCTCTGCTCTCCCTTCCCGCTCATCCCCTGCCTGATTCCTCCGGCGGTGGCCATCCGCATGCCGCCCAAGCCCATCCCTCCGATCCCCATGCCGTCGAGCAGTATGCCTCCCCCGCCGCGCCGCGCCGAAGGCTCTCCTTCTTCGGCGGATGTCGGCTCTTCTCCGGACGCGCCGGCGCGTTGCGGCCTCGCGTAAAGGAAATGGAGCCGAGCATCCGGGGGAACGACGACATGCTCGTTGACGGCCAAAGGATATCGGACATGCACCTCTCTCCCCCGCTGCTCGAGAGGGAAAGCGGCCGAGAGCGGGGGCACGGTCGTTAGGGAGGCGGTCTCCTGGGCCGAGACGGAATCGGCGACGCTCCAACCGAGGAGGAAGAGGAGCGCCATGGCGGGAAGACGGGCGACCCTGCCTCTTCGCGTCGCCGCACTCGCCCGCACTCGACGTCGATCCGTTCGACCCTTCTGATTTGTTCTGCTTTGCGCAAGAGGCGTCATCGTACGCTCAAGCTCCGAGGGAGGCGCCGCCATCCCGCAGTGAAGAGCCGTCCCATTCCCAACACGCAACGGCCGCTACGCCTTCCACAATTTCCCGGCAACCTTGAAAAACTACCGAAATCCTCTGCGGATTTGAAGAGCAAAGGGCGCTTCCCGTTTTCCGGCCGCCCGCAGTCGGACGCAAAGGCGGTCCTGCCTAGGGAGCATCAAGAATGCTTCCCCCAAGGCTGGGGGGTAGAGAGACCGGAAGTGTCAGCCGCGCCTGCCCGCGCTCCACTTCGAGGGAAACGGACGAACCGCCCCGCGCTTTTGCCTCCCGATAGAGACCCAAGAATACCGACAAACTCCGGAAGCAGGGCCGACCATCGAGAGAGATGATCCGATCCCCCGAGCGTAGACCCGCTTCGGCTCCGGCGCCCCCGGTTTCGACCGCGAGCACGGTCGGTCTTCCTTCCCACTCCCCCAGCAGTAGACCCAACGGGAGAACCAAGGGCTCGTCTCGAACTCGTCTGGGCTTGGACTCCGTTTTGAGATTTCCTCCATCTTCCGACTTCGCCGGCTGGCCGGAAGACGCCGCCGGAGGCTGGGCGAAAACCAGCCGCAGATCGGACCCGTCGAGACCGCCAAGCGCTTCACGAAACGCATCGACGGAAGTCCAGACAGTCTTTCGGTCCACCCCTTGGCGGCTCGATCCTTCGTCCCCATCGCCCGCGCCGCCCGTCCCTCCATGCGTCCCTCTCATACCGCCTCCGCCCGTGCCACCCATCCCCATACCGCCCATTCCCATACCTCCTCTCCCCATGCCACCACCCATGCCGCCCATCCCGCCTCCATGGTGCCTGCCCGAAGGGGCCGCATTTTCCGAGGATTCCGACTTCTCGCCGGTTGCCGCCACGCGCTGGGATTTGACGCAAAAGAGATGGAGGACCTCTTCGGGAGAAAGAACCTCGTACTCGTTGAGCGCCACAGGACAGCTCACATGGACCTCGGCGCCTTTCTGGACGAACGGAAAGGCCTTTTCGATCGGCGGCGTCGTGGCAAGCGGCTTGGCCACCTGCCCGTACAGGGAGATCGTGAAGAGGCCGACCGAGAGGAAAAAGGCACTAGCACATCGCTTCATAATTACGTGACATAACAGTGCAGACTAGGTATTATGGCTTTCATTATGGGAGCCATTTTAACTGCATTACCGATTCGTGAAGAGCAGAGAGAAGTGTTAGAAGAGATCGTCCGCAAGAGGAATGCGAAAGCCGGGTTGGTGATGAGAGCACGGATAATTCTGATGGCTGCCGATGGGGTTTCCAGCGCGGCGATTTCCCGGCAGCTCCAGTGCAACGCGCATATCGTGGGCAAATGGCGGCGACGGTTTTCCGCGGAGGGGATCGCTGGGCTCAACGATGAGCCGCAGAGCGGACGCCCGGTAACGATAAGCCAATCGCTTACGCGCAAAGTGGTGATGACCGCGTGCAGTAAACCGCCGAGAGGTTTGAGCCGGTGGAGTATCCGCACGCTGGCGCGGGAGCTGGGTTTGCCCCCAGCTCGGATCGCGCGCATTCTGCGAGCTTACGATCTGCATCCGCATTGCCTTCGCACCTTCACGTTTAGCCCGGATCCCCAGTTCAAGGAGAAACTCCTCGAAGTGGTCGCTCTGTACATG
>NZ_KB901876.1:74275-80469 GCF_000379365.1 Verrucomicrobium sp. 3C
CATGCTTCCTGGGTAAACCTCATCGAATGCTTCTTCAGCATCCTGACCCGACAGGGCCTCCAACACTCTGTTCACAAATCGAGCAAGGACTTAGAGCGCTTCCTCAAGGCTTACTTCGCCAAATACAATGACCACTGTCAGCCCTTCCATTGGACTAAAGGGCCGGAAAAGCTTCAGCACATCATCGAGCTCACCCAGCAATTCCAAGCCGAATATGCTGCTTCGAACTTATGAGGCGATGTGCTAGTTCTCAAGGCAGGTCACGCCGATCCGGAGCAGCACCAAGAGTCGGCTTGCCTTTCCCACAAGCGTTCTCCTGCGGCTTGCCAAGTAGGCCTGCTTGGCTTCGCTCTCGGGTACGAACTTTGTGGGCCATACAGGCTAGGCGCGCCCGACCGCCCGTGGCAACGACTCCAGGAAAAAGAGATCCCCCTACGCGTGCCACACCCTTCACCGTTCGAGTGAACCTTCGGGAATCCGGTTTGTTGCGGAAAAAAAGAAAAGCAGTTTTCGGTCTCCCCGCCTTACCGGCGAAGAGGAGTGTTTTCGCTCATCGGCAGATCGAAGAGTAGCACCTGCTTTTGCCCCGGCTCCTCCCTGGCGGTGGAAAGCGCCTCTCTTGCCGAGGCAAAGGGCCAGATTCTCACGGAGGGAGCCTTCAGCCACCCTTGCTCGAAACCGCGCCGCAGCTCCTCCATCATCCCGGCAATCTCCTCTCCACGAAGAGCCATGCTGTCGACGCCGATCAGCCGCTTGGCCCCGTGGTAAAAATCAACCAGGCTGAAAGAGACATCGGGCGGGTTGCTCGCAATGGCGACCTGCCGGCCCCCCGGCCGCAGCGTCTTCAGGCTCGGCTCGAAAAACGCCCCTCCGATCGTGTCGAGCGCCAGATCGACTCCCCGCCCTCCGGCCAAGGCGAGGACCCGTCGCGGCCAGTCGAGATCCCCGGCCGCGACCAGGCCGTCGGTGCCGGGAAGAACGCTTGCCGATCGGGACGCCGCAATGACCCGGGCCCTTCGCCAGCGCGCGATCTCGATCGCCGCGCGGCCGACGGCCCCGGCGGCCCCGACGACAAGAACGGTCTCTTCCGGCGCGAGATTCCCAGCGACGACTAGCGCGGACCAGGCCGTCAGGTATGGGACGCCGACCGCGGCCGCAGCCTCCATCGAAAGGGAAGAGGGTTTCTTGACCACCCAGGAAGAGGGAAGACGCAGATACTCGACAAAGGCTCCGTCCCGATCGACACCGAAGCCGGGACCGCTGCCCCAAACCTCCTCTCCTTCCCGACCCGCTCCGGCGACAATGATTCCCGCATAGTCCCTTCCGGGGATGCGCGGAAGGCTGGTCCCGAAGTGGCCCGAGAGATTCTTGACGTCGCTCGGATTGACACCGATCGCCGCCACCCGGATCAGCACTTCGTCCGGGAGAAGCTCGGGAACCGGAATCTCCACCGGGATCAAGACCTCGGGTCCACCATAGCGGGCAAAAGAGTAGGCCTTCACTTTTTTCATTTCCTCCAATGCGCGGCACCGAGCGCAAGGGGAATCCTCGCCGCGCGCTCCCCGGCGGCGAAAAGATCTCCTTGCGCAAACGGTCCAGGGCGCCTCTGATCGCTCATCGATGCGCGCACAGAGTCCGGTCGCTCCGAAGGACGGGTTTGGATGGCGCCACGCGCTCCCGGCCTTCGCGCTCTCCTTTTCCCTTCTCCTACTCGCAGCCCCTTCTGGGTTCAGTGGGCCGGCGGCCTTCGATTCCTCTCGCCTCGCCAAGCTCTACGAGCGGATGAGCGCTCCTCAATACGAGATCGGCACCAAGCTCGTCGCCCTCCTCGAGATCTCCCCGGGGAGCTCCGTTCTCGACCTGGGCTGCGGCACGGGACAGCTCGCCTCCGCCATCGCCCGAGTCGCCGGACCCCGGGGAAAGGTCCTCGGCATGGATCCTTCCCCCTACCGGATCGCCATTGCCGAGCGAAGGGCGAGGAAAGGGCTCTCCTTCGTCGTCGGCGGCTCCGAGGATCTTCCGAGGCTCGCCCCTCGGTCTTTTGACGTCGTCTGCCTCAATTACGTCTTTCATTGGATCGACGATCGGCGACAAGCCCTTGGAGCCATCCACCGGATCCTCAAGCCCGGGGGGAAGCTTGGCATCAGCTTCGAGGACACCAGCCGGCCTACGGAGCTCGACAAGATCATCGAGCAGTCGGCAAAGGAGGTGCTCGGCACCCTTCCTCCGGGACTCTTTCTGGAGACGGCTCCGCTGGGACTAACACCACTCAAGGAAATGCTCCGAAAGAGCGGATTCCGCGTCGTGGTGGTTAAAAAGAGAGAGTCGGAGGATCAGGCGAAAAGTCCCGAGGAGCTGCTGGCGTTCTGGCGGGCGAGCAGCGCCGGAAGGTTTCTTTCCGGGGTGTCGGAAAGAGCCCGGCGGAGGGTCCTCCACCGGATCGAGCAGCGGCTGGCGGAGGCCGAAACCGGCCAGGGAATCCGGATCACCAGTGAAACCCTCCTCCTCATCGCCGTGCGGAGCGACGAAGATTAACCTGCCTGTCTCCCAAGCGTTCTCCTGCAGCCGGCGAAATGGACCCGGCTGGATCGCTGGGAAAATGCTGCCGGGTCAGAAACCGGACAAGCAGGCGCTAAAAATTGGCAAGCTGCCGTTAGCGGCCGGACATGCGGCCACGCTATTCTCTCCCAGCCAGTCGACTAAGGAAAGATGGTTCGAGAACACTGCACCGCCTGTTGGGCCTGCCTCACCCTTCTCGCCTCCGTGAGCGCAGCGGGGGCCCAGGAGTCCGCGTCCCACGCGGCCTCCCCTCTGCCTTACTCCCAACCCGCCCAGCTTCCCGAGGTGACGGTGAATGCCGACCAGGAAGAGCCACCCGCCCCCGCCCAGGAAGTGACCTCCATTTACGGACCCGATCTCTCCATTATGGATACTCCCCGCGATGTCCTTCCCGTCTCTCGGGAAGAGCTCGATACCGTGATGGCCCAGCAGGTCAACGACCTGGTCGCCTTCAGTCCTTCGGTCAATCCGACCCAGGCGACGGGGAACGTCGTGAGCGAACCGGTCGTCCGCGGGCTCCCCGCCACGGCCTTTCGCAACGGCATGCTCGTCGGCTTTTCCAGCGGAGGGAACTGGGGCCCCCTCCTTAACTTCAATGCCGACGATTCGCTCGACGTCGTCACGGGGCCGGTGAGCATCGTCTTCGGTCCCCAGGAGTTCGCCGGAGGTTATGTCAATGAAGTGACCAAGCAGCCGTTCTTCGACCGCTTTCGCGGCGACGCCTACTACACCTTGGGAATGTACGACACCAACATGTGGAACATCGATATCGGCGACTCCATCGGGAAGGAGAAAAAGCTCGCCTACCGCTTCGACTACTTCGGCCAGGAAGGCTATGCGCCTTACAACTATTATGATGACTCCTACTTGAACCGGGAGTGCGCCTACCTCGCCCTTTCCTGGAAGCCGACCGAGGAGATTCAGGTCGACTGGAACGGAGAGATCAATCAGAACTCCTTTCTTCCGTACGCCGGGGTAACGCGGCCGACCCAGTCCCTGATCGATAACGGACTCTATCAGAGCGGCTCCTGGATCGGCTACTACACGCCTCCGGCGACCGCGGCTCAGCCCTTCGGCCAGTTTCATCCCGGCCAGGGGACTCCCCCTCCGGGCTCCGGATATGCCATCGCCTGGGGACCCCAGGTCCCGATCAGCGGCCAAGCCAATCTCTTCAATACCCCGCTCGACTCCTCCCGCCAGTTCTACGCCGTGAGCCAGGCGATTGCCACGATCCGGCTCAATGAGCGGTTGACCCTCGTGAACAACACACTTTTTGAGTATTTCCAAGCGAATGCCGCTCAGCCGGTCCCCGACCCGACCTGGGTCGTCATGCCCTACGGGGTCAATCTCGCCGACCGGCTCGAAATCCGCTGGGAACCCGAAAAGAAGAGTTCCTGGTGCTCGCAAAGCGTGGATGGCGGCCTCGCCTTCCGCTTCCTGAGCGACGAGGAGTATTCGGGAAGCTGGCATTCGACGAGCAACCAGGCCGACATGAGCAAGCCGATCACTGCTGCCGACGCCTCGCTTCCGGTGCCTTACTCCCTCGCGATCAGCCCCGCCTACAACAACCCATTCCTCACCGATATCCCGATTCCGGGCTATCCGGGAGAATATTACAACGTCGACAACTTCGCCTCGACCCAATGCAACTTCTGGGAGATCTCGCCATTCCTCCAGGACATCCTCCATTTCGGAGAAAAGGCGACTCTCTTCCTCGGAGCCCGGCTCGACGCCTACTTCGTCAACGCCCAACCCCCGTCCGGCACCCCCGCCCTGCTCATCGGCCCCGCCTATGACGCTACCTCGACGACCGCCCTCCTGCCGCAGGTTACCGCCAGTCCCACCTACCGGATCTTTCCCTGGATGTCCTGGTATTCGACCTACTACTTCGGACAGACGACCGCCCAGTCGATCTTCGGCGCCTTCGCGCCGGAGTTCACCAGCACCTACTACCACCAGACTCAGACCCTTTACGAAACGGGCCTCAAGTTCTCCCTCCTCCGGGAGACCCTCTTCCTCGGCCTTTCGGCCTACGCCCAATCGGGCTTCATTCCGACCTTCGTTCTCCCCGGAGGCACCACCCCGACCGTGTCGGCCGATGTCCAAGGAGCCCAACTGCAGGGGAGCTATCGGCCGAACCGCCATTTTTGGGCGAACTTCGGCTTCAACTACATGCAAGGATACGAAAACTGGACCAACACGGACGGCGTCGGCCCGACCACCTTCACCCCCTACCCGGCCAACGTGGCCGCGCAGTACGGCCTTCCGGTCAGCCAGATCGTCTCCCTCGCCCCGGGCATCTATCCGTTCATCGGTTTTCCCAAGGAGTACGGCAACCTGATGCTGACCTACAAGACCGACGCGGGCTTCGGCGTCTCCTTTTGGGCGATCGGGCAGGGTGGCCAGTTCCTCTCCTACGACTACGCCGTCCGGGCTCCGGCCTGGTACACGTTGAATGCGAGCGTTTTCTATGCCACCAAGCGCTGGGAGGCGCGGGTCTGGTTCTATAACTTCACCGACAACCACTACTGGATCGCCGGAGCGCCGGGCTTTACTCCCGCCCGGACCGCGAACCTCGAATATGCCGCTCTCCAAATGCCTTTTTGGGTCCAGGCCATGATCCGCGTCTCCTTTTAGCGAAGATGATGGCCGAAAAACTCCAAAAGGAGCGGCCAGGACATCCGGGCGGCCTCGGGATCGTAGCTGCCCCGCTCCTCGCAAAAGAAGCCGTGGCCCGCTTCGGAAAAGGTCACCTCGATGAAGCTCTTTCCGGCCGCCCGAAGGGCGTCGGAGGTCGCCCGAGTCTGCTCCGGCGGAATGTGCTGGTCGCGTCCTCCCCAGAAAAGCAGAAGCGGTGCCGCCACGTCCTTCGCCCGATCCAGAAGTTCCGGCGCGATCCCTCCGCCGTAAAAGGAGCAGGCCGCGCGCAAAGGAGCGACCGTGCTGCTCAGGAAGGCCACCCGGCCCCCGAAGCAGAAACCAACCGCCCCCACGGATTGGCCGGCGCCGCTAGCGCTCAGCCACCGGTAGCCGCCTTGCGCGTCGGCCGAAAGGTGCTCGACCGTCATCTGCCGAAGGTGGACGAGCGCTTGGGAAAAGTCCTCGTAGTTCCCCTCCCAGCGCGGAGCGCTCCGATGGTAGAGATCCGGGGCAAGTGCCAGATAGCCCTCCCCGGCGATCCGCTCCGTGACATTCCGGATGTGGCGGTTCACCCCGAATGCCTCCATAAGGACGAGGATTCCCGGATAGGATCCAGGAGCAGAGGGCCGAGCCAGGAAGCCCGAAAATCGGCTCCCGTCGGCGGCTTCGAGATCCACCCAACTCGAATCAATTTCTCTTGTCATCGGCACCGCTCTTTTCGTTTCCGGCCTAGCCGCCATTTCTCACAAATTTCGTAGCCGAGGCGCCGCAAATGGGCTCGGATGCGAGGCGCGACGCCGGTTTTCCCCCGGAGCTGTATGAGTACATACCGCAAGGATGGAAAACCAAGCCGATCGAAGCAGACAAGCCTGTTGTGCAAACCGCAGGAGAAAGATTGTGTGGAGTCGAGGAGTGGCGCGGTGCGACGTAGGAGAGCCATAGCGGGAGCTGCCCCTTTCGGTATGACAGTGCCTGAGTATCTCTCCCTATCGGCC
>NZ_KB901876.1:80569-92506 GCF_000379365.1 Verrucomicrobium sp. 3C
CGAGCTCGGCGTCCGCATTGCCCGTTTCGAGGCTTTGTTCATCGTTCACTTTCCTTAGGGCCTGCTTGCTCGCTGACCCGCTTCCCGGGCCTTTTCCCCCAGAGGCTTCGACCGCTGGCGTTACCACCAGTAGCCGCTCCGAGTGCTTCCGGCTGGAGCAATAGCTGCCGGGTGGAGATCACTCCCTCCCCACTGGGCGATGCACCCTTTTCACGGCGCACGAGAAATGACGGCCAAGGAACGGTGCTTACTCCTTTCGCTCGCCAATGACCAGTAGCCGCTGAAATCTTCTCTCGATGCCGCATGGCGTCCGGAGCTTTTCCAACTCCTCGCGAATTCTCACCGTGACCGCCGGTTGGCACTCCTCGGGAACCAGAGCCAGAAAGTTTCCGAAGCTGCTCGCTTGAAAGAAATCGAGCAGATCGTCCACTCGATCCACAAAGTCGGTATTGAGCGTCGACTCCACACGGAGCACCGAAAACCCCGCCGCGAGAACCAGTTCGCGCACCTCCTCCGCGGAAAGCAGAAAGGGAGAGAGCTGAGCCTCTTCCGGCATCTGACCCATTACCGAAGCGATCGCCTCTTTTATAATCGCATGAAACGGGTTCGGCTGGTCTTTGTCTCCGGTCCCGATCCCGAGCCTTCCGCCCGTCTGGAGAATCCGGCGGATCTCGCGCAGGGCTTCCGCCTTCCGTTCGATCCAGTGAAAGACGCTGTTGAGACAAACGACATCCCAGGACCGATCGGCAAAGCGGCCGAGATCGTCGCTCCCCCCGCTCTCGAAGGAGAGACCGGGCTGGGCTCTTTTCCGAGCGATCTCGATCCGAAAGGGGAGTGGATCGATCCCGAGGACCTCCCCGGAAGGACCCACCATGTGCGCCACGTACTCCGCCAGGCGCCCCGTGCCGCAACCGACATCCAGAACCCGTTGCCCCGGCTGAATCTCCAAGTGATCGACCAGGAGCTTCCCAAAGCGAAATTGAGCATCGCTCAAGCGATCGTAGCTTTCGGCCAGTTCCCGCGTATCCAAGTCGAATTGGGTCGTCATTCCTAGAAGATTATACCCCTTTCAGCGCCTGAGCGAGCCGACGGTCGGGAACGAGCCAGAACAGGGCGACCAGCGCATAGACGGCTTGCGCGATCCACGGCTGCAAGAAGGCAGCCAGGATCGCCGACGCATAGAGGAGGGAGGAAAGCTTCCCTTTCCAGTCCCGTCCGATCGCCGCCGCCAGCTTCGAGTCGCAACCCTGCTCGGTGACGATCAAGTACTGCAGGACGAAATAGGCGACCGATGCAAGGAAGAGGACGGCGCCGTAGATCGCCGTGGGAAGCGGGGCGGAATGGTTTTCGCCCGCCCAGTCGGTCACGAAGGGAAAGAGGGAGAGCCAAAAGAGAAGGTGGAGGTTCGCCCACATGATCCCTCCATGGATCCGGCGGCAGGCCTTGAGCAGATGGTGGTGGTTGTTCCAGTAAATTCCCAGATAAAGGAAGCTCAGCACGTAGTTCAGGAAGAGCGGCAGAACGGAAGCGAGATCCGACAGGCTCACCCCATGCGGGGCTTTCAGCTCCAGCACGGTGATCGTGATGAGGATCGCAAATACTCCGTCGCTGAAGGCTTCGAGGCGGCCCTTTTCCATGACGAACTGATCGCCCGAAGGCTACGCGCCCGAACAGGTTCCGTCAATGTCTTGGCGGCTCTTCGCCGAGCGGCACGACCAGCCGCCGAAGAGCCCTTTCGCTTCGCCACATTTCGATTCTTCTCCTTTTGTTACAAGTTTGTGACAAAACGTTGACTAAGCCAAACCGGCATAGTAATTGCTATGAATGGCGTCTATCTCGGAGGGCAAGCCAGCGCGGAGGCTGGAGTCGGCCGCGAAGCGAACCACGGGTACCACGCGCTTGAGCATCAAAGGTCAAGTGGTGATTCCCGAGGCTGTTTGCCAACGGATCGGGTTAAAGCGTGGCGATCAATTCCTCGTCCTGGCCGACAAGGATACGATCTGCCTTCGTCTGCTCCATCCACCCTCGGGCCGCGAATGGTCCCATCTCCAGGAGTTGGCCAAGCTGCTTACGGCGTCGATTGGCCAGCCCGCGGCTTCCGCCTGAGGCTGACCTTCTCGCGCGAGGCAGCGGGGTCGCGAGGAGCACGGACGATATCCTGCTAGGAGGGAAAACCAAGGCCCAACGAAGCAGACGGGCCCGTTTCGCAAGCCGCGAGAGAACGCATGTGAATCAGGCAGGCTACACCCGTTTCAGAAAGACCAAGTCGTTCAGGGCGACAACCACAAACTGGTCTCCGGGCTGGAAGCCGAAGTCCTTCCGAATGCGCTCCGGGATCACCACCTGTCCTTTCGTGGAAAGGTGGGTCGTCCAAAAGCTTGGGCTGGCTTCCTTCTCCGTTCGTTTGGTCTTCTCGGGAGCGGGCTCTTCCTTGGACGAAGGAGGAACCGACGGGATACTCGCGGAGTGAGAATTTCCGCCTGGGGCAGGGGCGACGGGCATAAGCGATTTAACCTGACTTTGCAGACGCACGACTTACTTTCTTCGAGAAAGAAGCCGATCGAAAGGGTCGAGTCAAGGCCCCTTTCCTTCCTTGCGCGCATCCAGTAGCCTCCGGACCAGATCCCGCTACGGAAAGGTTGCCGGGCCTTGCCGATTTCGAGAGGGGTAGCGGTGCTCGGTCCCTCCCGGCATTGCGGTCAGCCCCTTCAGGATCTCCCTCACCGAGGCTCTCGACACTCCCAGACGGAGCGGACGGCGATCCCTTCCCAAGCCGACTTGTCTCCCTTTCCGAAGGCATCGCCTATCTGCGTCAACATGACCCCGCCTGCGCCCAGCTTGCCGGTCTCCTTATAGAGCCGTCGGCGGCAAGGACGCGGTCCCTGCTGGACTATGGGAATCCTTTTTGGCACGCTTCTTGCTTTAACGAGTCCGTGCCCCCACAGGGGCGAAAGCCAACTCCTGTTGGCCGTATCGGGCTGGTAACGGCCACCCAGGGAAGCTGCGGCTCTCCGACGAACGGCTCGCATATCACGCGAGTACCAAAAGGAGAGTGGATTTTAGCCGAGCCATGTTGCCGTGCAAAATGATTAGAACGCGGCTCGCAATCGAAGCGCCCCCGGAGGCGCTCTGGAGGGAGCTGATGGATTTTCCCTCTTATCCTCACTGGAATCCCTTTCTCCGCTCGGTCTGCGGCGAACCCATCTCCGGAACGAGACTCTCGGTCCGGCTCTGCCCTCCATCGTCCAAACCCATCCCGTTGCAGGCCGAGGTTCTCCGGGTCGTGCCCAACCAGGAATTCCGCTGGATCTGCCGCTGGCTCTTCCCGGGGCTGGTCGACTTGGAGCATCGCATCTTTCTGGAAGCCCAGCCACCAGAGATCACCATCCTCCACTACCGGCAGACTCTTCGAGGACTGCTCGCCCCCTGTATCTGGCGTTTCCAGAGGCAAAGCTCCCGTCCGGGAATGGAAGCCATGAACGAGGCACTCAAGGAACGGGCGGAAACGGCGATCTGGAGATAATCCCTACCATCGACCTCCCCCATTTGCGTTAAAGAGTCTAGCTGCCATTTCTCACAAATTTCGTAGCCGAGGCGCCGCAAATGGGCTTGGATGCGAGGCGCGGCGCCGGTTTTCCCCGGAGCTGTATGAGGACGTACTGCAAGGATGGAAAATCAAGGGCAACGAAGCAGACAAGCCCATTGTGCAAGCCGTAGGAGAAAGCTTGTCAGAAATGGCGGTTAAGATGGTGGTGGACGTTCTCTGCGTGGGCCATGCGTGCTACGATCTCGCATTTTTTGTTCCCCACCACCCGGGTCCGGACGAGAAGATCTTCTCCGAAGAACTCGTCCTGGCAGGAGGTGGTCCCGCCGCGAATGCCGCCGTTGCCGTCCTCCGGCTAGGAGGCTCCTCTGCCTTTTTCGGCTACTTGGGAAGCGACGCCTTCGGCGAGCGCCACGCCCAAGAGATGCAGCACGAGGGCGTCGATACATCCCTCCTGGTGCGCGGCGACGCCCCTACCCCTCTCGCCGTCAGCCTGGTGAAGCCGGATGGCGCTCGCACCGTGGTTAACCAGAGCTCGGCAACCCCGAAACTGAAAGCGAGCCTCGCCGATCGGCCCTGGCCTGCGGCGCGGGCCGCCCTCTTCGACGGCCACGAGCCGAAGGTCTCCCCTCCGATAGCCGAAGATGCCCGGCGCCGCGGAGTCCCGACCGTCCTGGACGCCGGCTCGCTCCACGAAGGGACCGCAAAGCTCGCCGAGGTTGTCGACTATCTGGTCGCTTCGGAACGCTTTGCCGCACAAGCGACGGGCTCGCCCGACCCGGAGGAAGCCCTGAGCCGGCTCTCTACGTCCCACCCCTGCGTCGTGGTCACGCTCGGAGAACGTGGGCTCATCTGGTCCTCGAGGGGAAAGCGGGGCAGGCTCCCCGCCTATTGCGTCCGCAGCGTCGATTCGACAGGGGCCGGCGACGCGTTTCACGGAGCCTTCGCTCTGGGAGTCGCGCGCCGAATGGCCTGGGAGGATCTGCTTCCCTTTGCTTCTGCCGCAGGAGCACTCACCTGCACCCAGCTGGGAGCGAGGCAAGGGTTGCCCTCGGCCGAGGAGGTTGCTGGTATTCTCGGACGAGCGGACCCGCGCGCGTAAAGGGATCTCTTCTGGCTACTCCTCCCCGTCGTAGTAGGAGAGCGGGCTCTCGGTAACGATCCTTCGCTCGGGCTTGAGGAAGAACTTGCCCGACCGAGCGTAGGATACCACGTCCGCTTCCGGGTTGTTGGCGATCACGAGCAACAGCAGATCGCCCGGACCCGGATTTTCAATCTGATGAGCCTCCTGTGGTTTCGCTAGGAACCAGTCCCCCGGCCCGACATCGATCCGCCGCTCACCGATCCGAATCCGTCCCCCGCCTTCCTCGACCCCGTAAAGCTCCCACTGGGCCGCATGAGCATGGAGCGGCAAATCGACCGCGTCAGCCGGAATCCGAACCAGGGCAACGTCGAAGGGATGGCCTCCGGCCCAGGTACCGATATCCTTCCTACCTCCCAGAGCGAGGCTGATCGCCTTTTGAAAGAGATGATAGCGCCCTTTGGGCGATCGGCGCTCCTCCCAAGGAATTTCCGCGAGGTTCACCTTCACAGTAACACCGTCCCCGCAAGTGCCGGAAATCGCGTTCACTCCCAGCGGCAATGAATCGCCGGACTGAGCCGTTCCGGGCACACCCTTTTCTCAGACGCTAGTGGGCAGAAGGAGCCGAAAGACGGATCCTCCGTATGGAAAACTAGGAAGAGTGGTCGCTGCTTCCCTTCTCGCTCGAACCCCCTTTTTCGCAGGAGCCCTTCTTCTTGCCACACTTTCCTTTGCCCGAGAGATCCGAGCACTTGTGACCCGAGCAAGCTGGCGTCGCCCAAGCAGGCAGAGAATAAGAGATGCCGATAGCGAGCAATAATGCGCAGAGAGCAATTTTCTTCATTGTAAAAAACCTAGCCGATAAACTCATCAAGATCAATCGCATTTCGTGCAGAGAGCGAGATCCTCCCGCCGCACTCGGGCGCAAGCGCACTCCTCGCCTACTTCTGCGGCGGGGCGAGGGCGCCTCGATCGAGCGCAGCCGTGCTTACGGCCTCGCCCTGGCTCGAGGAGTTTTGCCCGAGCGGCATCGCTTTCGGCGGAAGAGGACGGAAAGAGGAGTCCTCCCATCCACCTCCGAGTCCCTTCACGAGAAGAGCGGTCAGCACGAAGCGCTTGCCCAAGGTCTGAGCGTCGTCCCGGCGGCTGGTGAGCAGCTCTTTGTTTGCCTGGACAATCTCAAAGTAGTTCCCCAGCCCCCTTCGGAACCGATCCAGCGTCATATCCACCTGGCGCTCCGAGGCGACAACCGCCGCTCCGAAGCGCTGTTGCTGGTCGGAAAGGATCCGAATGCCGGAGAGATAGTCCTCCACTTCCCGGAAGGCGTCGAGCACCACCTTTCGATACTCCTGTACGGTCACCCAGTAGCCGGCCTTGGCCGCGTTCAAGCTGGCGATGAGCATGCCTCCTTCAAAGATGGGCACGTCGATCAGCGGACCGGCGGCCCAATAGGCATTATGCAAAGTCATGAGGGTGTTAAAAAAAAGGCTCTGGAATCCCCCAAACCCCGAAAGATAGAGGGATGGGTAGAAGGCGGCCCGGGCGACTCCTACCTGCGCATTGGCTGCCGCCATGAGCCGTTCGGCCTGGGCAATATCCGGTCTGCGCTCGAGCAGCTCGGAAGGGACCCCTTGGATGATTGCGGGAGGCTCGCCCGACAAAGGACGGAACGGGAGGGAGAAACCGGAGGCCGATTTGCCGGTGAGGGCCGCGAGGCTATTCTCGGCCTTCGTTCGGCTCCACCGGAGCCCGTCCCGCTCCCCCCGCACCTGCTCGAGCTGGCTGCGGGCCCGGACCACGTCCAACTGTTGCCCAAGACCCAGCTTGGTTCGCTCCTGCGTCAAGCGGAGGTCCTTCTCGAACTGCCCGATGATCTGGTCCAGAATCGAGATCTCCAGGTCGATCTGGCGCAGCAAATAGTAGTTCTGTGCCACTTCCGAGGTGAGCGAGAGCCGGATCTCTTCGTATGCCGCCTGCACCGCCTTTGCTTGCTCCTTGGCGACGCGCAGCTTGGGAATCTGCTGCCAGAGAGCAAACTCATAGTTCGTATCGCCGACCACCGCCCAGGGATCGAGTTGGCGCGGGAAGGGAGGAACCGGCCACTGGCCCTGGGCCGCGTTGGAAACCGACTTCAACCAGGGCGTGAAATCGAGCGTCGGGTAGAACATCGCTTTCACCCCCAACACCTCCGCCCGCGCCTGGAGTATCCGGGCGAAAGCCTCCCCGAGCGTGGGGTTGGCCGTCAGGGAAGTCGCCTCGAGCCGGTCCAGCTCCGGATCCCCGTACATCTTCCACCAGTCCCCCTTGCCGATGAGATGCTCCCTGGGCTCGGCAATCTTCCATTGAGGCCTCGGCGGCCCGTGAACCGGACGAGCAGGCGGAGCCCACTTGTATTGTGGGGTCGTGGGAATGTCGGGCCGTTCGAACTTCGGGGTCAGGCACCCGGCGAGCAGTCCAAGCAGGGAAAGGGCGAATAGCCAGCGGAAAAGAAACGTCGCCCGAGCGGCTAGCCTGGCGGTTCGACCACGAGTACCGCGCAGCGGGAATGACGAATCACCCGCTCCGAGACCGACCCGAGGATCCAATAGACCGGTTGCGAGAGCTTCCGCCGTCCGACGACGATCAGGTCGTAGGAACCAGTGCGGGCGGCCCGCAGAAGCTCCTCTGCCGGATCCCCCTCCTCGATCCGTTCGGAGAAGGGGACGTTCCGTTCCTGCGCGATCCCCGCACAAGCCTCCAGCGGCGCCTGCAAGAGCCGGCGCTCCTCGGCCGCCGACGGGTCCCAATCGCTTCCCGGAGGAGGGAGAACCGCCAGGGCTCGCACCTCGGCCCCGAAGCGGGCGGCAATCTCGATCGCGAGCTGAAAGGCCGCCAAAGCCCCCTTCGAACCGTCGAAACCAACCAGAATTTTCCGGAAGCCCATCTTCGATACCCCTTTGGATCCCCTGGCGCCGAAGGGATATTACATTGGCCGATCTCCCGGGCAAGGCCGGCCTCTTTCCTGCCTCTTCCCGGGCCCTCACGGGGTTCTCCCTGGTTGCGGACGGGCTCCCGTCGCAGAAGGAGCATCCCCGTTCCGGTTGGAGTTTTGCTCGATGATTCTTCGAATCCGCCCCTCGATCGTGTCCAGTTCCCGGCGATAGAGGAAGGATTGGTAATCGGCTTCGCGCGCCTTCGACGGGATCCGGGTGATCGGATCGCGGATCGAGTTCCCCCGCTCTGCGACGCGAACCCTTGTCACCATCGTGAGGCCGAGCACCAGCGGGCGGCGCGCAAGCTCCTTCGGATCGAGCCGGATCCGGACCGGCACCCGCTCCACGATGTGAACATAATTGCCGGTGGCGTTGTCCGGAGGGAGAAGCGAGAAGACGCTGCCGGAGCCAGGCTCCAATCCTTCGACCACCCCATGGTACCGGGTTCCCCACCCGTACATATCCGCCTTGAGCACCACCGGCTGACCCGGGCGCATTTTCCCCAGCTCCCGTTCCCGGAAATTGGCAACGACCCAAACGTAATCGAGCGGGACCACGCTCATGAGCAACTTTTCGGGCGTGATCTGATCCCCGGGCTGCACGCTGCGGCGAGCGACATAGCCGCTCACCGGGGCAGGGATCCTCCGCCGGTACCAGTCGAGCCAGGCGTCCCGGACTCGTTGCGCGACCTCCTGGACCATCGGGTTGGTTGCCACCGTCGTCCCCTGGACCAGCGCCTCGCTTCCTCGCAACTCCGCCTCGAGAGCAGCGATGGCCTGCTCCGACTCCTGAACCTTCCACTGGGCATCGATCGACTGCTGCTCGGAGATCACCCCGCTCATCGTCCCGCCCCGGTAGAGCCCCAAGTCATACCGATAGCGCCCCAAGGCCGCCTTCTCCTCGCCGATCCGGTGGCGGAGTCGCGCGACTTGGCTGAAGAGACCCTCGACCCGGCGAACCGTCGCCGCCAGGTCCGCCTCCGCTTTTTGAAGCGCGACCCAGGATTTGAGTCCATCCAGTCGGACCAGGACCTGTCCCTTCTCGACCCGCTCGGTGTTCTCGACACAGACCTCGACCACCGTGCCGGCGACCTGGGATTTGACCGGAGCCACATTTCCGGTCACGTAGGCGTCGTTGGTCACGACCCAGCCCCGGATAAAGACAAGCCAGAAAAGAAAAACAAGAAGGACGAGAACGAAAACGATCGCCCGGCGCAGCTTCCTCCTGGGGATCCCCTCGTCCTCCTCCGGGGTCCGCGGCCCGCTCCGGAACCGCCGCGTCATCCTGCTCCAAAGCCGGGCGGTCAAGCGGCGAAAGCGGGAGCGGGGGTGAATCGGTTCCCTCGCTCGGGCGGCTCCCCCGAGGAGATCCCAAACCGGGCTCCCTTCGCCGCCGGTAGGCTCAGAAAACCACTCCTCCCTTTCTTCTTCCCTCATCTCCCTCCGGATTCGGAAAGGTCTTTCCGCGCTCCCCAGGGAGCCGGGCAGAGAAGGGCCAGACCCGCGAGAAGGACAAAACCCCACGCGGCGATGCGGAAGAGATCCTCGAAGGCAAGCACCTGGGTTTGCGCAAGGGCTTCCCGATCCAAGAGACGGAAGCCCACCTCCCAACCGATTCCCTCGGAAGAGAGCCCCTCGCGCAGTTGGCCGAGGAGAGGATGGGAAGGGGTGAGCCACTCGACCAAGCGCCTCTTATGGAAAGCGGCTTGATGATAGAGGATCGTCCCGAGCAGGAGGCTGGCCCATCCCTGTGCCGCCACGCGCAAGCTCCCGGCCAGCTCGACCGCGAGGCCTCGGTTCCGAGCGGAGAGTCCAGTCGAGAGAAAATTGGTGACCACCGGAAGAAAGAGGCCCAGGCCGATCCCCTCGATCAGCTGCGGACCGATGAACTCAAGCCAGAGGTTGCGTCGGTGGTGAATCTCGTAGAAGCTCGTCCAAAACGCAAAGCCGGCAAAGAGGAGGAGAGAGCCGATCAGCAGGAACCGACTTCGATGCCAACTGGCGATGCGCGCGCTCAGAAGCGCCAAGGGCAGCGCGCCCGCTGTCAGCGAAAACCAGACTATCGCTCCCAGCCACGGGCTATATCCCCAGACCGACTGGAGGCGGACCAGGAGCAGGCTCCAGAGGCCATAAAAGAGAAGAAAGCCTCCGCAAAGGCAGACCATCCCGGCGGCGAACGCGGGCCGCAGGAAAAGCGTGAGCCGGACCAACGGATTCGGGATGCGGAGTTCCCACCAGGCGAACGCGAGAAACGAGACGACGGCGACCCCGGCAAGAACGTCGAAGAGCAAAGAGTTGTACCAGTCGTAGTCATCCCCCATGTCCAGGGCGGTCTGCAAGGAGAAGAGGCCGGTCGCGAGCAACCCGAAGCCGGTCCAGTCCAAGCGGGCGTCCGGTCGCGCGGGCTCGCTTGCCCTCAACAGCCGGCGGACCCACTCGGCGCAGAGCCCTTCCACGACCCCGTCGATGAGGAACCAAAGCCGCCAGCTCGCCGCTTCCCTGCCCCAACTTTCCTCGATCCAGCCGCCGAGGAGCGGCCCGATCGTAAAGGGGAGGATCGCGATCACCGCCCAAAGTACCGGGGCGAACTCCCGGAAGCGCGGCCGGTAGGTATCGAGAAGCAAGGCCGGAGCGAGCAGGATCAGGACTCCGCCGCCCGCTCCCAGCACGATTCGAGCGAGAAGAAAGAAGACGAATCCCGGAGCCAGGGCGCAGAGCAGCGCACCCGACGCCGTCGTCCAGCCCGCCCAGCAAAAAAGACGAAGAACTCCGATCCGCTGCGCCAGCGGATTTGCGAGCAACATTCCCAGCGCCTGGGCTGCGAAGAACTCCCCGTTCATCCAGCTCCCATGGCTCTGGTGCTGGCCGAGTTCGGCTACGCAATAGGGAATGATCCCGGTGAAGGCCCCGGTGTTGAGAAGGGCAAAGAGGCTAGCGCCCACCAGCGCCAAGTGGCTCGAGAGCGGCCGACTCGACCCGGCGGATGGCGCCAAGCTCATCCGACGCACCCCCTTCCCCAGCCGATCCCGGCCGGTCCGATTGGACCCTCCGCTCCCCGAGCCCCTCGTCTACCCAATGCTCCTTCCCTCCCAATGACGGTCCGCGTTGCGAGACCCGTGGTAGGAGCTATCAGCTCAATCGGTGAGCGGTCTTTTCTCGGGCGAGCCCCATCGCCCAAACCAGCATTGCGGGGCTGTTAGCAGAACGAAGGCCATTTGGCCATCCTTTTCGCGTTTTCTTTGAAGGGCAGATGCTGGGAGGAGGGGAGAGAGAAAGAGGCTCGGATGCGGAATGGCGAAGAGGCGCTCGTTAGAGCGAGGCTAAAACCCGCTGGAGCCGCTGCCTCGCCTCTGCGGCCAAAGGCTCGATCTCCGGCCGCTGGATCATGGCGGGCATCACCGACGGATCGAGAAGTTCGACGTGGACCTTCCCCGAAGCGTCCTGCCGGACGACCGCGTTGCACGGCATCAGCAGTCCGACCGACGGATCCAGCTCCAAGACTTGATGGGCCAAGGAAGGGTTGCAAGCTCCCAAGATGCGATACGGGGGCATCTCCTTGCCCAACTTGTTCCTGAGGGTCGCGGCCACGTCGATTTCGCTAAGGATGCCGAATCCCTCCTTGCGCAGAGCCTCTACCACCTTGGGGACGGTTTCCTGGAACGAGGTCGCCACTTCCTTCCCAAATCCATATGAGGTCTTCATCCCATCGCTCCGGTTTTCGGCTCGCGCCGCATCCTTCTCCCGAAGGCAAGCGACCAGCGACCCAACTTACTTGTCATGACAGTATCCTCTTCGCTTTTGGGAAAGAGCGCAAGGAGAATCGTTGAGGCTGCGGCGTCGCCAGTCTGATGCGTTTCGTGGCGTCGGAAATTGCAAAACGTGAGGTGCTCCCAGTACGTCCGACCAATGGAAGCGGTTTTTAGACTAATTTTTGAGCGTCTCTTCCTTCCCTATTTTGAATCGAGAGGGGCTGGAAGCAACGAGCCGTTGCCAGTCCCCTCCCGGTTCGTTCTTGGGGTTTCTTCCAATACCTCTAAGGGCGTCCGGTAATCAAGCCCCTGATGCAGCCGCTCCCTGTTGTAGAACCGGAAGTAGTCGTCCAGGCCCGCCCGGGCCTCGGGCAGGTTGCCGTAGTCCCGGAGGTAAATATCCTCATACTTCACCGTCCGCCAGAGCCGCTCGACCTTTACATTGTCCAAGGCTCGTCCACGCCCATCATGACTGACCGCCATCCCCGTCGCTTGCACGGCACTGGTCCACTCGGAACTGGTGAACTGACTCCCCTGATCGCTGTTGACGATCTGCGCCGAGCAGCCCGCTCGGGCCAATGCCGCCTCCAGG
>NZ_KB901876.1:92606-104965 GCF_000379365.1 Verrucomicrobium sp. 3C
GGCCTTGAACTCCGCGCTGTGCCGGCGACGCGTCCGCTTGCTTGTCTTCTCTATCATTCCAGTGGCTTCCTTTTCTTAGCTTAACCACTGGTCGGATTTTTAGGGAGCACTTCAACGGGATCGCAGCATCCTGGTCCGGAGTAGAACAAAAGCGGCAGACTTGAGTCGGAGCAAGCCCGTTTCCAAGCCGCCAAACAAACTCTTCCTCGCCGACGGACGGTAGCACCGGGAGGAAGAGATCTGACATCCCGCGTTCTCCCTCCCCGGGACGTTGAACTCGTCGATTCGGCGCAAAGCCACTCGCGAACTCTTTCCCAAGAGGTTCCGGGCATTGATCAATCAGGATGATGCCTCACGAACATTAGTATGCTTAATCGCTCCAAAATCGTCCGGCGTTCTCTGCTCTATTGTCACACAACCGTCACCAACTCGCCATCCTTTCGTAACATTTCCGTAACATTCCCGTAATATAGACGTAACTTACTCGTAACTTTCTCGTTACGTTCTTGTCACACGACTAACATTGAATTGTAACATAATCGTAACATAATTGTAACACCATTTTTGATTGCTGATGATTCTTAGATTTGTCTACTGTGCAGCCCACACTTTGATCGCTATGACTCAGGCATTTATGACAGTTGCACGCAAATCAGTAGGAGGACTAGTTGTCAGGTCCCGGATGATTACGTACTGTTTTTTGGAAGAGCTGCGGATGGGATTGTTGCCATGTTTTTAGGGCCTGAAGCGGGGTTTGATGATTGAGCGATTTTTGAGGGAGGTGCTCGTTGTAGAGCCAAGCGTAGCGGTGGAGCGTGGTTTTTAGGTCGAGGGAGCTTTGGAAGTGATGAGTACGGAGGATCTGCGCCAGTCTTCCGTTGAAGCGCTCCACCATGCCATTGGTGCGAGGCCTCTTTGGCCTGGTCAGGCGGTGCTCGATTCCCAATGCTTGGCAGAACGCGTCGAACTCATGGGATCCGATAGCATCCTTGGGCTCTTGGCCGAAGACCCGATCGGTGAACTCCTTGCCGTTATCGGTGAGGATGGTTTGGATTTTGACGGGTGCCGCTTTGGCCAGCGCGTGGAGGAAGCTGCGGGCGGCCGCTGGGGTCTTTGCCCGCTTGACGGCCAGGAAGACCCAACGGGTCGCTCGATCGATGGCGACGAAGACATAACGACGAGAAGTCTCGTCGGCCATCTGGGGCAGGTATTTGAGGTCCACATGAAAATAGCCCGGCAGGTAAACTGGCTCTTCGCTGAATGGAATGGGCGGAGGAGGCAGATTTGCCATTGAGGGATGGCAAGAAACGGTGTTCTTGCCATCCGTCTTCGACGGATTTTGAGTCCGGGCGAATTGCCGTCAAGGACACTTCGACTTCGTCGATCCTCCTTGACAGCGGATGGCCAAGTTCGCGGCGTTTTCCGATTCTTTGGCCATGGACGCGAACAAGCTTTTTGCGATGGCCTTACCGTTGCGTCCGGAGTGGAAGGTGACTCGAAACGAACTTTCTCCGGTGGATCCTATCTTGAAGATTTGGCTCGATTTTCGAGAGGGGCATCAGTTCCCCTGTCCGGAATGCGGGCGTCCTTCTCCTGCACACGACACGGTGGAGAAGCGGTGGAGGCACATGAACTTCTGGCAGTACAAGACCGAGTTGATTGCGCGAGTTCCTCGGGTGGACTGTCCGGAGCACGGGGTCCGGTTGGTGGAAGTTCCCTGGGCCAGACCGGGGAGCGGATTTACCCTGATGATGGAGGCGGTCATCCTGATGCTTTCCCAGGAGATGCCGGTTTCCCAGGTGGCCGAGATGCTCAAGGAGCAGGACACCCGGCTGTGGAGAATCTTGGAGCACTACGTGGNAAAGGCCTNTCGGAAGGAGGATTGGAGCGGGGTGAAGCGGATCNTGGTCGACGAGACAAGCAGCAAGCGGGGTCACCGCTACGTGACCGCCGTTACCGACGCGGACAGCCGGAAGCTCCTCTTCCTGGTGGAGGGCAAAGGAAAGGAGACCTTGGAGGCATTTGCCAAGGAGATGCGGGAGCACGGAGCGGATCCNGAGCAGATNGNGCTGATCTGCATGGACATGAGCCCCTCCTACATTGCCGGAGCCAAGGAGCACTTCCGCAAGGCGGACATCGTCTTTGACCGCTTCCACCTCATGCAGATGGCGGAGGAGGCGGTCGACCAAGTACGCAAGGAGTTCGTGCGTCAGGGGCTGCTGCAGAAGGGAAGCCTCTGGGCGCTGCGAGGCAACGAATGGACGCGAAGCAGGGAGCAGAAGAGTTTGCGTGCTTCCCTTTGTGCAGCCTACCCCCGACTGGGAAGAACCATTGGGTTGCGGGAGGCTCTGCAAGTGATCCTCGCCCAAGAGGATCCCCAAGAGCTCCGCTGGTGGCTCCAGTGGGCCGACCGCAGCCGGCTTGCTCCCTTCCGAAAGCTTTCCAAGACGATCAAAGAGCACATGGACGGCGTCCTTGCTTTCCTCCAGAGCCGGGTGACCAATGGCCTCATCGAGGCGATCAACGGACTCATCCAGCTTGCCAAAAGGATGGCCAGAGGCTTCCGAAGCTTTCGGTGCTTGCGGATCGCCGCTTTCCTCAAAGCCGGAAAGCTGAGGTTGGATCTTCCCATCGTAACCTCATAACCCACGAAAAACAGCGAAGAGGCAAGATTCCCGCCTCCTACTATGGGTTGGAGCTGGCGCAGTACGCGATCGGGGGGTTCAAGACCCACTTCGACAAAATGCCAGGACTCAACAATATGCTTTTCGGCGCCAATTACTTCTGGCTGCGCTTCGCCGAACAGGCAATCAACATGGTCAACTTCGTCGGCCTGCCGATCACCGGGCTAGGGACCTCGATCTACCAGGGTGGCGACTTCTTCCTCGATGACAACCCGATCGGCACCTTTCACCTCTTCATGAACGGCACGGTCGAGAACGCCACCTACACGAGCTACGTAGTGACTTCGAGCCCCACGCATAACATTAACTACGATGGCCGCCATGTCCCCTATGTGCCCAGCCTCATGCTCACCGGAGGCATCTATCAGATCCAGCAGATCGGCAAGGTCTCCCTGCGCACCAGCCTCTGGTTCATCTTCAACGGGGAGCAGTACGTTTTCAACAACGAGACCGGGGCGCCGAGCAATCAGACGCTGCCCCAATATTACACCCTCAACGCCTCGATCAACGCGGCGGTCCCGATGCGCCTATTCGAGCGGGAGAGGATGATCAACTTCAACCTGACCCTGATGAACATCACCGACCTCAACTACAACGGCTACGAATACATCACCAGCGGCGGCTACTACGGGACCGCAGGAAACGCCAACGTGCCCTCTGCCTATCAGTCGGGCTACATGCTCGGATATCCGGGAGCGCCCTTCACGCTCTACGGGAGCATCGGTGCCAGCTTTTGAGCCGCGCATGCCCAAGAAACCCATGACAACACCTATGATCTCCCGACTCGCCCGACGGTCTCTCTCGCGCAGCCTGCGCCTCCTCTGCCTTCTCCTTCCGCTCTTCCGCGGAATGGCCGCAGGCGCCGCGCTGCCGCCTCCCGCCGAGGCGCCCGTCGACCACTTCATCCTTCTCTTCCAGGAAAACCATAGCTTCGACAACCTCCTGGGCGAGTTCCCGGGTGCTGACGGCATATCCCAGGCGGGGGAGGCGGCGGTCCAGGTCGATCGCTCAGGGATTCCCTACAAGCAGCTCCCTCCGGTTCTGGACGACAAGAGCGAGCATCCCCGATCGCCGCTTTCCCGAAACCCTCTCCAACCGGCCCTTCCCGCTCCTCTCCTATGTCTCGCTGCGCGAGTTGACCCCCGATCCGACTCACTCCTTCTACCACTGCCAACTCCAGATTGCCGGCGGAGCCAACAACCAATATGTCGCCTGGGGAACCACCGGAGTCCTTCCGATGGGCTATTATGAGACCAAGAGCCTCCCCCTCTTTTCCCTCGCCCGGGAGTACACCGTGCTCGATCATTTCTTCCAGAGCGCCTTTGGCTCCTCCTTCCTCAACCACATCTGGCTGGTATCCTGCCAGACCCCTCGGTGGCCCGACAGCGCTCCGGGCGAATGGGTCGCCGAGCCTGTCCTGGACGCAGCGGGCCGCCTGACGGGGCTCCATAAAGACGGCAAGATCACGCCCGATGGCTACGTGGTGGGATCGGTGCAAGGAGTCCAGGCACCCCACAAGGCCAGCACTCCGCAAGACCAACTACTCCCCCCGCTCACCGCTCCAACGATCGGCGACCGGCTGAGCGAGGCCGGCGTCTCCTGGGCCTGGTATTCGGGCGGCTGGCGGGACGCAGTCGCAGGACACGCCGCACCCACCTTCAAATTCCACCACCAGCCTTTCGCCTATTTCGCCCGCTACAGTCCGCAGACTCCGGAGGGAAAGCTTCATCTCAAGGACGAAGTCGATTTTCTTGCGGATTTGAAGAACGGCCGTCTCCCGGCGGTCTGCTTCGTAAAGCCCCTGGGGAAAGAAAACGAGCACCCCGGTTATTCGAACCTCGAAGAGGGCCAGAAGCACGTCCTTGCGCTCGTCCGGTCAATTCAGGACTCCCCCTACTGGTCCCGGTGTGTGATTCTCCTCACCTACGACGAGTATGGCGGCTTTTGGGACCATGTCGCCCCGCCGGCGGGAGACCGGTGGGGTCCTGGGCCCAGGGTCCCGGCGGTCCTGATTTCCCCCTACACGCGAAAAGAAACGGTCGATCACCGCAGCTGTGAAAGCGTCTCCTTTCTCCGCATGCTCGAGTGGCGCTTTGGACTGAAGCCTCTGGCCGATCGGGACGCGAAGGCGGCCAACTTGGCGGAGTCCCTCGATTGGAAGAAGAACTAGCCGACTCCGCCCGCAAACCGGTTTTTCACTGGGAGTAACGGCTCACTCCTGTCCGAACGCTCACCCTTGCTCCCGAAAGCGCTTACCGGGCCTGCTTCTTCCGGTGCATCAGCTTCCAGATCATCGGGGTGAAGATCAACTCCATCGCCAGCGGCATCTTCCCCCCGGGGCAGGCGATCGTGTTCGGCCGGGACATGAATGAGCCGCTGAGCATGGAAAGGAGATAGGAGAAGTCGATCTCCTTGGGGTTCCGAAAGCGGATCACCAGCATGCTCTCGTCCGGTGAGGGAATATCCCGTGCAATGAATGGATTCGAGGTATCGACCGTCGGCACCCGCTGGAAGTTAACATGGGTGTGCGAAAACTGCGGGCAGATATAGTGGACGTAGTCCGGCATGCGGCGCAGGATCGTGTGGACGATTGCTTCCTGGGAGTAGCCCCTCTCCTTCTTGTCCCGGTGGATCTTTTGGATCCACTCGAGGTTGATGATCGGCACGACGCCCATCAGAAGATCGGCATGGCGCGCCACGTCGACCTTGTCCGTGACCACCGCTCCGTGGAGCCCTTCGTAAAAGAGGAGGTCCGTCCCTTCCGGAATATCTTCCCATGGGGTGAAGGTGCCGGGCTCTTGCTTGTACGGCGCGGCTTCCTCCTCATTATGCAGGTACCTGCGAACCTTTCCGGTTCCGGTCTCCCCGTAGCTCCGAAAGAGCTTTTCCAGCTCTTCGAAAAGGTTGGCCTCCGGTCCGAAATGGCTGAAATGGCGGTCGCCCTTCTTCTCCATCTCTTCCCTCCGGGCCTTCATTTCGACGCGGTTGTACCGGTGGAAGGCGTCCCCCTCGACGACCCAGGAGTTAATGCCTTCCCGCCGGAAGATATGCTGGAAGGCGGTTTTGACGGTCGTGGTGCCGGCCCCCGACGACCCGGTAACGGCGACGATAGGATGCTTGGCTGACATGCGATGAAATCCTCTGGCTAGCTTTGAAAGATCGACCGATGGCCAAACAGCGGGGATTTAAAGGTCAATTCCTCGCCTCGGTCATGGGCTTGATGGTAGCGCACAAGACGCTCCACCTCGCTGCGCGATCCCAGGATGACCGGAATCCGCTGATGCAGGGCGCTGGGCTTGACCTCGAGAATCCTCTCCCGCCCCGTCGAGGCCGCCCCACCCGCCTGCTCCACGATCATGCTCATCGGATTGGCCTCGTACAAAAGGCGCAGCCGCCCTCCCTTGCTTGGATCCTTGGTGTCCCGAGGGTACATGAAGAGCCCGCCGCGAATCAGGATCCGGTAGACCTCGGCGACCATCGAGGCTACCCAGCGCATGTTGAAATCCATGCCCCGCGGCCCGCTCTTCCCCAGCTTGCACTCCTCCACGTAGTGGCGGACGGGAGCTTCCCAGAAACGCTCGTTGGAGGCATTGATCGCAAACTCGCGCGTCTCTTCCGGAATGCGCAGGTCGGGATGCGTGAGGATGAAGGTTCCAACCTCCCGGTCGAGCGTAAAGCCATGGACACCGCGTCCCAGGGTCAGGATCAGCATCACGCTGGGCCCATACAGGGTAAAGCCCGCTGCCACCTGAGAGCATCCCGGCTGCAAGAAATGCTCGGGCTTGGGCTCCCCGGCTCCTTCCGGGGCACGCAACACCGAGAAGATCGTGCCGACCGTCAAGTTCAGATCGAGATTGGAGGATCCGTCCAGCGGGTCGTAAACCAGCAGATAGCGGCCGCTACGCCTCTGCGGGATCGCATAAGGGCCCTCCATCTCTTCCGAAACCAGACCGAGGAGCTGCTCCGTCGAGTCGCAGGTCTGAAGGACCATTTCATTGGCGATCACATCGAGGGGCTTCTGCTCCTCGCCCTGGATGTTGACCCCCGTGCTGACCTTCGCCTCGGCGAGATTTCCGCGAGAGACCGCAGAGGCGATATATTTACAAGCGACCTCCACATCCTTGATCAACCCAGCCAACTCCGGTTCGAAGTTGGGCGTTCGACGCCGCTCGTCGATTAGGAATGTACTCAACGTGGCCCGATGAAAGGGCATCTCTTCTCCTTCTCCCCTTGCCGCCCAAAGGAGCGGCGATCATTAAACCCATTTCGCATTCTCCTCGAAGAGGCAAACCCCTCAGCCTCCATCCTAGGAGAAATGTAGCAATCTCTAGTAAGCAGGTTTTTCCTTCGCTCGGCAATCCCGTTTCTTGGCGAGGCAAAAGATTCTCGCCCCGAAGCCCCTCGCCGCGAATTCGGATAGCTTGCTTCTCTGTCTTCCCCGGATTAGGAGTAGCGGCATCATGGCCGGCGGGCAATCGACATTCGCTTGTTTTCGAGTAGCGGGCTCTGCCAGGAGAACCCTTTGGGGTCTGATCGCCAAGCGTCCGCCTTCTCCCAAGCCCGCCGCCGTCCCCGCAGGGCACCCTCTTCGTCCTGCCTCGTCCGCAAGAGTTGCTCGGCTCTTACGGCTCGCTTGCTTCCTCCTCCCCACTTTTTGGCTCGCCGGGAACGCTCTCTGCGCCCAACAGGAGGCCGAAGAACCCGAATTAGCTCCGATTCCCGCGTTCGGGAGCTACGTGGTCGACCAGGTGCGGCTACTCTCCCGCCGGGAGCGGAGCTCGCTCGAAAGGGAGCTTGGCCGCTTTGCCCGACAGAAGGGGAGTCAAGTGGCCGTCCTCATCGTGGGGAGCACCCGGCCCGAGTCAGGCGAAAGCTATGGCATCCGCGTCCTGGAGAAGTGGAAGCTCGGTCGCAAGGGGCTCGACGACGGAATCCTGCTCCTCATCGTGACCGGGGAGCGGACCGTTCGGATGGAGATCGGCTATGGCCTGGAAGAGACGATCTCCGATGCCGAAGCCAAGCGGATCATTGAGGAGAGGATCCTTCCGTTCTTCAAAACCGGACAATTCTTCTCCGGAATTTCGATCGGAATCGAAGCGATCCTCGCAAAAATCTCAGGAGAGCCGCTCCCCCCCCTCCAGAGGCATCCGGAACCTAAACAAGCCCAGACGCCCCATCGAATCCCCTCTCTGGCGGCCCTCCTCGTTCTCCTGCTCGTCATCGGAAGCCTCTTCGGTCCCCTGCTTGGACCACTGCTCGCCGCAGGCACCGGCGCGATTGCCGGCTGGGCTCTTTTCGGAAGCTTCTGGACGAGCCTCTTGTGCGCTTTTCTCTCCTCGATTCTCACCTTTCTCTTTGCCGGCTCTCTGAGCGGGAAGGCCCGCTCCGTCTTATGGCGCCATGGAAGAGAGTCTTCCCGCTTCCGCACGCGGAGTGTCGCCGGCGGCGCGCGGGATGGGCAAGAACCTCCCAAGGGCTGCGGAGCCGCTTCCGCGAGGTGGTGATGGGGAAGATCGAAGGAATCCATCGCTTCCTCCGCCACTGGATGGCTGGCTGCCGGTGGGCGGCCCGCGACTTTCCTGCCAGCTCGCTGGTTCGCCTCGAGGCGGCTCTCGATCGGGAGAAGCAGACCTACGACGGGGAGATCTGCTTCGTCGTCGAACCGGCGCTCGACTGGTGGCAGCTCCTGCACGGGGTGACACCCCGGGACCGCGCCTGGGAGCTCTTTGGGCAATTGGGCGTCTGGGACACCGAGAAGAATAGCGGGGTCCTGCTCTACGTGCTGCTGGCCGATCGAAGCATCGAGCTCGTGGCCGATCGAGCCGTTCATCGCCTGGTTGGAGAAGCGCGATGGCAGGCGATCTGCTCCGGGATGGAGGCCGAGTTCCGGAGAGGACGCTTCCTGGAAGGGAGCCTCGAGGCGATCCGCGCGGTCGCGGCGCTGCTCCGCCAATATTTTCCGGTCCAGGCCGAGAGCTGAGCCCCTCCTTCTGGTGACCCCTCCGCCTTCGATCACGACCGCACCGTTTCTGACGAAAGGACGAACCGCTGAAGCGCAGAGGAGTTCCCGCCGCTCGCGCTCACTTGTGCGCGATCACGAACAGCAGGGCCGTGTCGAAAATCATCCAGGCAAAAGAAAGCATCAAAAGAATCTCCACTGCGATGAAGAAGTTCGTGGAGATGAAGTCCTGGGCCGAGCTGTAGCACTGCTCGATCCGGTCGAGCTTCGCGTTGACCGCTTTCGAGAGATCTCCGATGTCGAAGACCTGCTCGACGTAGCGATGGATCGTCCGCAGATGCCAATCCGAATCGATCCGCAGGACATTGCCAAATACCTGGTATAGCGATTCGACGATCGCCAGCTTGTCACGAACGAAGTCCATCGCCTCGCTCGAAAAGCGTTCGTACCAGCGAGGCATCACCCAGAATTTATGCCAGGGAGGAAGATGAGCCACCAGCCCCCGGGCCCGCCCGATCTCGCGGTCGAGAAGAGAGTTGTAGGACCGGAGGTTCCAGTAGACCGCGTAGGCGAGCCGGATCATATCCAAGATCGTCCCGGACTCCTGGGAAGAGACGACCGCGCCGAAACGCTTGATGAGAATGAGCTCGTTTTCATAATAGCCGAAGTTCACGAGCTTCTCCTGATCCAGAACGAACGAGGAAAGGATGTCGTAGTTCGGCTCGCCGCTGACCATTCCGTACAAGGTCTTCCGGTTCTCCCGAAGAAAGGCCTCGGCATCCCCGACGACCCCCGGCTCCAACGACAGGATGGGAAACACCTGGACCTCCTCCAGCCGGAAGTCATACCGATAGGTAGCGAACTCCTTCGCCTCGGCGAGCACCTCGCCGATGGTCGCGCGAGCCCAATCGGGGATCGGAGCCTTGCCGAGCCGGAGCGAATCGATCCGGGAGGCAAGGTTTGCATAGAAATTCAAGTTCCCCTGGACAGAGAAGGAGAGTTGAAGGATGCCGACCCCGAAGTTATAGATCCGGGCCACCGCATCGCCCTCGGCCAACAGGGTTCCCCGAAACGTAACGGGCTCCGTCCTCGGTCGGGCGAACTGCTTCATGAGCCCCTTGGTCTCCGGCTCCCGGAAGTCGAGCTCCAGTCCCATATCGAACGGGATGAGAAGAAAAAACCGCGCTTTCATGGCCTGCTTCGTGCTCCGTTGAATATTAACACTCCGCTCCGGTTCTTCCACTTTCTCCTTCTCGCCGTTCCTTTCTCCTCTCTTCGAGAAGGCTACGGCCTGCATGTCTCCCAAAGTTCGTGCCCGAGGCGCGGCGAACGGGCCTGAATGCAAGGCGGGGAGCCGGTTTTCCCCGGAGCTGTATGACGGCATACTGCGACGGCATACTGCGAGGAGGGCCCAAAAACCCAAGCCCCAACGAAGCAGCCGGACCCATTGCGCAAGCCGCAGGAGAACGCTTGAGAGATCGGCAGGCTAGGATCTTCCGTGGAACACTTCTTGCCGGAAGGTCCGTTCCTATTTTTACTTTCGCCGTGAGCCAGGACCTTTTCGCGTTTCCGCCCTTCGACCTCTCGCGCCTGTTTCGAACCGTCTTCGCGCCGCGCCGCGGAGAGCGGATCGCTCTCCTCATCGACCTCCCCGATCCGCAACGGGTCCGAGACCATGCGTTCCTGGGGGATCCGGGCCGTCCAGTGCAGCGGCTCGCCTACGAAGTCTTCTTTGAAGGGCTCCGAAAGGGGGTCCGGGAAGAGCTGGGGCTGGTGGGAGGCGATCTTTTCGCCTATGCGGAGACGGGAGGAAGCAACCTCGATCTGCCCCAAGAAGCCTTTGATGCGGTCGGCAAGCGCCTCCTCTTCGATCAGGACCTCTATCCGCGCTTCGACATCTTCCTCTGCTTCTCCCGCTTCTCGGCGACGGCTCCTCTGAGCGCCAAGGCCAAGGCCTTCGGTTTTCGCGGCGCGACCATGCATGGCCTCAACCGGACGATCCTCGCCACAGGGCTCTCCGTCGACTACGAGAAAGTCAGCCGACAGGCGGAGATCCTGCGCTCCGGCCTTTCCGGAGCCGACCGCTTCCGCATCGACTACCGAATCGACGGCTGCCCCCTCTCGCTCACCTTGGAAACCAGCGGAGCGGAGGCACAGAAGAGCCATGGGATCTGCCGCGGGGAGCAGCCCGATATCGTAAACTTGCCGGCGGGCGAGGTCTACTTCGTGCCAAAGGGAGCGGAAGGAGATTTCCCGCTTCGCCTCGAGGATGGAACTACTGCGATCGTCCGGGTCTCGGGCGGACGGGCCCAAGCGGCGCGCCTCCTCCGCGGCGATCCAGCCCGAATCGCCCTCTACAACCGCCGCCTGGCCGAAGACCCCGCTGCCGGGGAGGTGGGTGAGCTCGGCTTCGGAACCCAGTCCCTCCCTCCGGCAGGCCCGGACATCCAGGACGAGAAGATCCTCGGGACCTTTCACCTTGCGACCGGCCGCTCCGACCACCTCGGGGGACCGCTCGGGCCTGCGGGCTTCCGCAATCCCCGGAACGCGACCCACGACGACATTCTCTTCGCCCCCTTCAAGACTCCGGATATCCAAGTTCCCCAAGTGCGGATGGAGCGAAACGGGGAGACCCAGATCCTGCTCGAGGACTATCGGCTCGGTCCCTACTTCCGAAAGCTCCTCGGCCGGACAGAATGAGCTCCGACTTCTACGAGACGAGCCCCGCCCTCGCCCAGTACCTGATCCTCCATTATGGCCCTGCCGAATGGCAGCTTCCGAGTTCCGCTTCCCATTCGGAGGCGGCCGACTTTCCCGTCCGGTGCGTCCAGGAAGGATTCCGGTGGCAAGAGCTCCCCCCCCATCCCACCGCTCTCGAACTCGGCTGCGCGGTCGGTCGTTCCTGCTTCGAACTCTCCCGGCGCTGTCGGCGCGTCGTGGGACTGGACCGCTCCGAGACTTTTCTCCAGGCCGCCCGCCTGCTGCAGGAGGCAGGCTCGATCCGCTGCCCGGTTCCTTTGGAGGGGGATCAAATCGAGGATCGGGACTTTTCCCTTCCCGTCGGCGTCTGCCCGAAGCGGATCGACTTTCGAGTCGGCGATGCGCTCTCCGCCGCCTTCGAAAAGCGCTTCGATATGGTCCTTGCCGCCAATCTCCTCGATCGGGTTTCCGATCCCACGGCACTCCTCGATCGGCTCCCCGCTCTGCTTCACCCCGGCGGACAGCTCCTTCTCAGCTCTCCTTTTTCCTGGCTATCCGAGCATACGTCGCGGGACCGCTGGCTCCTTCCCGGCTCGCAAAGAGTCGATTCGTTGCTTCTCCCACACTTCACCCTCCTCCGAAGATGGGATCTGCCGCTCGTGCTCCGCGAGCATCCAAGGAAGTTTCAGTGGTGTCTTCCTGAGGCCACCCTGTGGCGCAAAAAACCCTTCTAACCTGCCTGTCTCACAAAGTTCGTACCCGAGCGCCGCGAATAGGCCGGATGCAAGGCGGGGTGCCGGTTTTCCCCCGAAGCTGTAGGACGACATACTGCGAGGAGGGCCAGAAACCAAGCCCCAACGAAGCAGCCGGGTCCATTGCGCAAGCCGCAGGAGAACGCTTGGGTAGAGTCGAGGAGTGGCGCGGTGCGACGTAGGAGAGCCGTAGCGGGAGCTGCCCCTTTCGGTCTGGCAGTGCCTGAGTATCTCTCCCTATCATCCGTCTCCACTCCCCGCTCA
>NZ_KB901876.1:105065-170606 GCF_000379365.1 Verrucomicrobium sp. 3C
CATGAATCTTCCGTATCGTGCCGCCAGCAAACACCTTGGTACGATGGGTGAATGAGTAACGCCTTCGCCCCCATACTACGGGCTCGACCTTGCCCCATCTTTGGCCGACCTGTTCATCCTCGAGGTTGCCCTCATTGATTACAGCCCAATACTTCTCCTCAAACCCTTCGGATTCCGGATCGCTCCGGACACACTGTCCTCCAACGCCTTACGCCGGTGACCAGCGAGGCAATACCCCCGCTTTTGGATACAACGCTCCTCATTCGAGCGCCGGAGGGACTTAAACCCTCCTGATTCATGCGCTGCCCAGCGCACAGTATGGACCTATCCGACTCCCACCTGGTCCCGCTTCGGCCCCTCGCAGGGGAGCGGTCGGTCCGTTCGGGGCCAACCCGAGCTCCCGGCCAGATGGGCCTCCCGTGTTGATGCATCGTCCTTTGCCCGCATGCCCTCGCCCAATACCCCGGCGGCTCTCCCCAGTGCACGTATTGCTCTCCTTCCCAGGGAGACAACGGCCTTCGCTTCTCTCTCACGAGCTCGACGTCCGCATTGCCCGTTTCGAGGCTTTGTTCAGCGTTCACTTGCCTTAGGGCCTGCTTGCTCGCTGACCCGCTTCCCGGGCCTTTTCCCCCAGAGGCTTCGACCGCTGGCGTTACCACCAGTAGCCGCTCCGAGTGCTTCCGGCTGGAGCAATAGTTGCCGGGTGGAGATCACTCCCTCTCCACTGGGCGATGCACCCTTTTCACGGCGCACGAGAGAGGCAGGCTAATTCTTGCCGAGCAAAGAGAAGACCTGGACAATCGGTGCGACTTCTCCTAGCCTCTCGCTCGACGCTGGAGATGCCCATGAAGCCATCAACAGGAACCATCCTCCTGATACTCTTGTTTTTGCTCGTCTCCCCCGCGATGGCGGGCGCGCGCTGGGTGGCGGTCCAGCGGCCTCCTATCCTGGCCCGGACAAGCGAGGTCATTCGCAAGCAGGTCAACGGGGTTCCCGTCTACTTGGCGGGCGCTCCTTCCCACTACCATATCTTTGGCGCTGTCTTTATCGACGAGGACGAGTTGGACGAATGTCTGGATAAGCTGGTCGCGAAGGGTGTCGAGCATGGTGCCAAGGGATTGCTCCTCTTCAGCCCCAGCGAAAAGCGTGCCCATGCGCAGATCTACGGCGAAGGGATCTGGGCTTGGTGCTACCGCTAGCAGCCTGTCTCACAAAGTTCGTAGCCGATGCGGGGCGCAGGTTTTCCCCCGGAGTTGTGTGACGACATACTGCGAGGAAGGCCAAAAACCCAAGTCCCAACTAAGCAGCCGGACCCATTTGCGCAAGCCGCAGGAAAGCGCTTTGTGGAGTCGAGGAGTGGCGCGGTGCGACGTAGGAGAGCCATAGCGGGAGCTGCCCCTTTCGGTATGACAGTGCCTGAGTATCTCTCCCTATCGGCCGTTTCCACTCCCCGCTCATCAAACCGAACAGGCGGATTTCCCGCATTCGGCTTCCGGACAAGGTTGGCGCAGGATTATGCCCACGGTAAGCTCCGCGTACATCTCCCGAGGGGGATGAGGTCGAACTTGCCTTCGCTTTCTCCTGCAACGTCCTCTGGAGCCTCTGAACCCGCAAGGGAGGTTGTAGGCGTGCCGCCAATCTCCGTGCTCTCTCTCCTTCGTACGTTTCCCTTGAACTAAGGCCCCTTCCCTCCCTCGAACTTTCTCCGAGTTCTCCGGTACCTCGGGCCTATCCGACTCCCACCCGGCCCCGCTTCGGCCCCTCGCAGGGCAGCGGTCGGTCCGCTCGGGGCTAACCCGAACTCCCGGCCAGATGGGCCTCCCGTGTTGATGCATCGTCCTTTGCACGCATGCCCTCGCCCAATACCCCGGCGGCTCTCCCCAGTGCACGTATTGCTCTCCTTCCCAGGGAGACAACGGGCTTCGCTTCTCTCTCACGAGCTCGGCGTCCGCATTGCCGGTTTCGAGGCTTTGTTCAGCGTTCACTTGCCTTAGGGCCTGCTTGCTCGCTGACCCGCTTCCCGGGCCTTTTTCCCCAGAGGCTTCGACCACCGGCGTTACCACCAGTAGCCGCTCCGGGTGCTTCCAGCTGGAGCAATAGTTGCCGGGTGGAGATCACTCCCTCCCCACTGGGCGATGCACCCTTTTCACGGCGCACGAAACATGCAGGCTAGGGCATCGTCGGCACCACGCGCCGGAGGAGTCGTTGTCCTTTACGCTCGATCTGCATGGGTACGCTCTTCTTGATTGCCCAATCGAGCCGAGGGGTGAGGTCCTCCTTCACGTTGTCGGTGGTCCCCGAGAGCCTAACCGTGGTCCAGAAATATCCTCCCGCCCCCAACTGGAACAGCCCGACGTTCAGGTGGGGGATGCGTTGCGCAAGGGCCGATCGCAGACCGACGTTGAGCACGCCGGAAACCTGCTTCCCCTCGATCTCCGCCCAGCCGTTCATCGCCATCGTGTCTCCCGATTGAATGTCGATTGCGGAAATGCGCATCCACCCCCCCTTTCCCTCGACATGGCATTGTGCCCGGCTCAAGGGCAGGTCCTGCAGGTCCCGCACCTTCAAAAGGGAATCGAGAGCGAGCAGGAAGGGGATCCCATGAAGCGAGCCCTGGTCGAGAAAGAGGTCTCCCTCGGTCTCATCCGGATGACCCACCCCCGCCAGCACCTTTCCGAACCCGCGGATCTTCCCGGTCACCCGATCCCTCCACGGGCTGGGGAGAACCGTTCCCGTCGGCAGTGCCTGGACCTGCCAGGAAAGATCCGTCGTTTCCGACGAGGAAAGGGCGAACTTTCCCGTGCCCGCCAATAGCGCCTCGGGAGCATTCTTCGGATGAAATTCCGCCTCCTCGATACGAAGGGTTCTTCCTTCCAAGAGCCCGTGAGCCTCCGAAAGGATGAGCTCCGGCAGTTCCGCCACGCGGATGCTCCCTCTTCGCACCCGCAGCCCCCAGCCTTCTTCGGTCCCTTCGCCGCGCAAATCCATTCCCTTGGCCGAACCTCCTCCGGCGAGGTTCGGCGGCCATTCGAAGCTCAAGGACGTGATCCGCAATCGTCCCAGGAAGTGACCCCGCTCCTCCGCGAGCCGAGGCAGCGGTACGCGTTCCGCCAAGAGCTCTTCCCCTCCGGAAGGCTTCTGCAACGCCACCGTGAGTTTCTGGATCAGAATCCGCCTCATCTCGAGCGAGCCGCGTAAGAGCGCGAAGGGTTCGATCTCGATCCGGATGCCCTTCGCCTGAATGGAGGCAAAGTGGGAAGACGCGCCGCCCTCCCCCTGATAGCCCTTCGTAGCGAATCCGAACCCGGCAAAGGAGAACGGCTCAAAGATCCCCTGGCAACCCGTTTCCCGCTCCACAAGCTTGGCGGCGTAGTCGGCCATGCGCTGCCCCCGCACGAAGGAGTTGAGCCAAAAGGCTCCCGCCGCCAGGCTGACGAGGAGAATGACCACTACACCCAGGCCGAAAATCTGGAGCCATCGAAACAAGTCCTTCTTAGAAATCCCCATGCTGCTCCATCCGATTGGTTGCCGGCGGCAGCATACCTCGGCACCCGCTCCGGCCCGATGCCTTTTTGCCGATCCTGAACAAAGAATGCATGGCCTTTCTTGCCAAGAGCGGAAAAATCCCTTCTCTTCTTTAGCGCAGGGCCGTAAGAACGGCTCGCCGCCCAGCACCCGTAGCTCAGGGGATAGAGCAGCGGATTTCTAATCCGTTGGTCGCAGGTTCAAATCCTGCCGGGTGCGACCAGATTAAAATCGACTTCTGAAAGCTATTTCCTCTGGAATAGTAATCATAAGCCGATTTTGTCGTAGGCGCACCTGTATAACACAAAGAGACCCAAAAATACCCATACGTGCTCCCCAAAAGTGGCGAGAAAATGGCGAGACGATTGGCGGGAGAGGACAGCGGCTCAGCCCCAACACTGTCCTCCCCAGCTGCCCATTCCACCAGCCTTCGAGGGATATTCCTATACGCGCGTACACTATTTCGGATCTACGGTGGGCGAGATGCTTACTTCCACGCCGAGCCCCGGCGGTGCGGTCGCCTTGGCGAGAGGGTGCCTTGTCCACTGCCAGCGGGCCGTGACGCCGGCGCCGGCGGCTTCGGCCCGGGACGGCGGGGTTGAGCTCCCTCCACCTCGTCAATCGCTCCCGTGCCGCTCGTTTTTCAGCTCTTGAAAATCCCCTGCGTTCCTATCGTCGCTGGAATGGATCTCCACACTCATAGCATTTTCCCGTCTCTGTTCTTCCCGAGAACTCAGGGCCATGGGAAGAACGAATACGGCGTTTCGGCCTTCTCGTTGCCGTGGGGAGAGCCAGCTCCTCCAGATGTTGCTCCACGATCGAGCGCTTGAATCTGATGGTGCGCTTCCCCAGCTTGACTCCGCCGGGGAGCCGTTTCTCGCGCCAGAGCTTGAGCGCCATTCTCTGACTGATTCCTAGCAGGTCAGCTACTTCCTCGACGGTGATCCAGTCCTTCATACCGCTTTATGCGCTGATGGCCCTTCTCGTGCCGGTCCAGTTCCGGATGACTAAGCCGCTCAAGGCCGTAAACCGGGGCAAGCTGCTTCCATTGCCGGGAAGTGCTCGGACCTTTTTGAAGCAGCGCTATTCCCGGAAGGGAAGTTTTTCCGGAAGCGCCTGTGGTCTCCTTGTTGTCGGGTCGATCGGCCGGGCACCGTTTGAGGGTTCCGCGACATCGAAAACCACAGGCCCGCTTTTTGTGTACGCACCGACGCACCCGCCGGTAGGTCGGGATGTCGCTTGCGTTTCTCTTCTCGGCTTCTGTTATGAGCCGGTGGATCTCCCGGATGTTCTCGGAGCCTTGGATGCCCTTCGCGACCGGCGGCCAATACTTGTCCGGCGGAGAGGGCTTGGGCATCGAGACATCTCTTCCGACCGCGGCCTCCAAGGCAGCAGACGCAGGGGGGCCGCCGCGACCGGCGCCTTCCCTCCGCGCTCCTCCTTGGCGCATCCGGCCGACCGGGACGCTCTTCGCATCTCCCTGCCGCCCGAGGGCGCGGCACCCGTTCCTGAAGAGGCGAAGCCCGTACGCCGGGAGCCTCTTCCGTCTCGGGTTCCGGACGATCGGCGCATACTGCGAAGTAGTTTAAACGTAATGAAGCAATATTGGATCGAGCACTTGGTTTCCTGGATCGTGGACACGTATATCGGGCTGCTGCGCTCGGTCGTCGACGGCTTCCGCGATCCCGTATCCTTCACGAACGTCCTCGTCGACCTGGTCCATGTCGCCGAGCTGGCGGTCGTGCTCCTGGCCGGATTCGCCGCGATCGTCTACCTCGCGCACACGGTGATCTGGGCCGTTCAAAAGGCCCACGAGCTTGCGCTGGAGCTGCGCGACGAGGCGGCCTGGACCTGGCGCCGGATCGCCGGCCGGAAGGCGAAGGAGGCGGATAAGATCCCCAAGGAGGAAGGACGAAAGGAATGGGAGACCCTCGATGATTTCCTAAAGCAATTCGCCGGGCAGCCGTCCGGGACGCGCTCCTCGTTCAAGTCCAATTCGCGGAATTAGCCGGTCAAGAGCCGTGAGGGCAGGCCCGACCGAGCCCGGCTCCGCCCGTTGCTAGAACGACCGGTATTCGGAAAGGAATGAGCGCACGACCGCGGCGGGTTGCCTGCGGAGCAGGAGATCGAAGCTTATGGCCGGCCAGACGCCGCCGACGGCAGGCTGAACCCGGATGTAGTCGCCGATCCGCGACAAGTCGGGCATCGCCGGCCTGCGCGATCCCGGCTCGAGATAGAAGCACCCGAGATCCTCCGGAGGAAGCTGGTGGACCAACTCTTCGGCCTTGTACAGGATGGCGAGAAACTCCATCTTGATCTCGGGATGGTCCACATTTCCATCCGGAAAGTAGGGAGCCAACTCAGGCACGCTTAACCGGGAGTGCCTTCTCATCCCGTCCAGCAGCCGGTCCGGCGTCCATCTCGGATCTTTCCCGTTCGCGGCCCACACGATCGCGGCGAGAGGGAGGAAGGTCTTGTGGAAGAAGATCATCTCGACCACGTCCCCCGGCTGTCCCTGGTACGCCGTGGTGAGCGCCTTATTGACCGCCAGATCCGGCATCGAGAGCGTCCAACCGAGCTCCTCATCTTCCTGGAACGGAAAGTAGCGAATCGCCGAGTCCAGCACCCATTCTATCCCGATGCTGTCGGCTCCTTTTCGGACCTTGACCCGCTTGAGCGACGGCTGATCGAAGACGACCTCGAGATCGTATCCGACCGCATCGAGAACGGCGCAATCTCGGCGGAACGCATCCTCGACGGCCGCCTCTCCGCGCTGGAGGAGATTGCTATCGTCCGCGGATCCCGCGGCACCCTCCGATCGCGGAAGGACCGCCGGCTCGGCGGCATAACTTTCCGGGCTCCTATGCGCCTTGAGCAGAGCGAATATTTCCTTCGGAAATTCGGCGATTAGCATCCAGTCCAGCCTCCCTTTCAATTTTTGCAGCTAAAAACCATGTATCGCGCCCTCCCCATTCTCGCAGCACACGGAGAAACACCGGTAGGTTTTTCTCCGTGGCCACAAAGCTGTCCGGGAAGCGCCAAAAAGCAGCTCTATATCGTCCACGAAAGGCCTCGTTGGCCATGCGCAACGCAGTCTCCATGCTCGTGCGGATAAGATACCCCCCCTTCGGCAATCTTCCTACCAAGCGAATCGCCGCAATGCATCGTCCTTCCCGCCCAGCTCCAGCCAAGAGAGACCTTGCTCGCGCATCCGGCCCCGCCTTGATTCCAGTTCGCCCTTTGGCACCCGTTCCCGGCAGCCGAGGATCTCCCCGGCGCTCCACGGGCAGAGTTCGGGCACGTCTCCGGAGGCCATCCGCACACTGGTCCTTTCGGCTTCTGCCGCGGCCTCAGCAACCGCGGCCGGATACTCCTCGAAGGCCATGTGGGGAACGCAGTTGAGCACAAAGCGTTCATCCCGGCAAATTTCCCGGATCTCCTGCAGCGCCTGGTCGATTCGTCCCTCCAACCGCCTCGCCGCCTCGGGACCGAGATCGGCATACGCCAGAAGCAGCCGCGCCCGAAGGATGGTCCGCAGCAGCGGCGGCAGGTCTTGATCGTGATCCAAATGGACGAGATCCACCAAGACATGGTTTCGCTCGGCTTCCTTCCTTGCTCTCTCATCGATCCGCCGTCCGACGATGAGAGCGAGGCTTTCCTTGGGCGGCCGGTCGATCCAGCGCAATACCGGAGCATCGCCCAAGCGGACGGCGGCTTCTAGCACCAGCCGGAAGAGATCACGCCGCCTGGCCGCCCACTGCACGTTCTCCGCGCGGATATTCTCGCGGACCATCATCGCGATGCAGCTCGTTTCCCCAGTCTCCTTCTCTTTCGCGACCGCCAGAGCGTCCGTCCAGACCAGCAGCTTCTCGTCTTGTTCGGAAAGCGCGAGCGAGTCTCCGGTCGACCGGAGCATTTTTCGCAACTGATGCCGGTCAAGGGTGTGCCAACGGCTCCCCCCTCTCCACGGAAGAAATAGCGACAGGCCTCTGCATTCGATTCGCGACGCGAAACACCACTGCGACGTTTCCTCGACCCTATTCTCGTCCCACTCATCGCCCATCTGGGCTACCGTACCCTTCCCGTTCGGTCCCAGCAACCGGCCTGAGGGAAATGGGGAGCAGAAGCAGACCGCGGTTCAACGCCTCGACGGCTCGATCGGCTCCCGGAGCGGTTTCCCGCGCTTCTCCGAGCACGGTCCAGACCTGGCGTTCTCTGGCCGCTTCCCTTGCATCCTGGCCAATGGTGTCCTCTGATCACAACGGGCAAGACGGGAATGCGCCTCTGCCTTGGATTTCGCCCATGGCCCTCGTCAGAATCGCCGATCGACCGCTCGCCCCTTTCACGTCGTCCTTGCCGATCACGTAAGAGATTCCGACAGCCAGAAAGACTCCCTTGCCCTGCCGCTTGACAGCAATTCCCTGGTCAGGCGTCACGGGACGCTCATAGGAACTCCACGCGGTTCCTCATGTCCTCAGCATTCAGTACGAGTTGGATGAGCATCGGTCCCCGGATCATCGTACCAATGGGCGTCCCGTGTGGAACGTAGACGATTCCGGCGTGCGGCTGGCCGGCAGCATGCAAGCGCAGAAAGTCCGCATCCTGTGTCACAAAGACTCGTCCCTCGCTCAGCGCGAAGACTAGGTGTTGCTCGTCCTTGGCTCCCAGCATTCCGGCTTCCTGGGTTCGGAGAGTCTCCGCTCCGCGTCGACGCAGCCCTTCCGCTACCGCTCGCGGCACGTGCTCATCGAGGTAGAACTTGATCGACTCAGCCACCGAGCTTCGCTTTTAGGATCGACTGAGTGCGGTTGCGCATCTCGGCGGCGAATGCTTCATCCGCTCGGATCGACTGATCGATCTCGTCGCGGTGGTCGTAGTAGTAGGTAAGCGCTGCGTACACGTCGGCCAGGGACAGACCATACTCGGTGGCGATCTCGTCGGCGGTCAGTCCCAGCCGTTCGTGCCAGATGACCACATTCTGAACCGTGATCCGGTGTCCGGCGATCCGGGGCTTGCCTCCCGCCACTCCCGGGGTGATCTCGATATGCCCTAAAACGGTACTCATCTTGTTAGCACGGAAACTTCTCGCCTGCCCAATCCGCCTGATCCTGCATGGCGAGGGCCCGGGGTCCTCGGGAATAGAGATCCGGCTCTCCGAGGCTCTCGCTTGCGTTACAACGTTCCCGCACTCGCGGGGTCGGGTGCTGCCATCGCAGCCGCTTTCGGTCTTCCGCTTCAACCGGCAACCGGATCTCAAGAGCCTGCTTCTGATCTCCTCCGTCCCGTCGGAATCGGCCAGGAAGGCGTTCAACACCTCTCTCCCACTCCGGATCCTCGCGGAGAGCGGCCGGGATGCTGTCGGCGGAGTGCATGGGAGCGCTCACGTCCGAACTGTAATCTGGCTGGGGCGTGAAAACAACCCGGCCGGACGACGACCCACTTCCGTTTCCAGACGACGCGTGCGGAACGAGGCCGGCCTTGCCGCATCCCGTAGGCGCGCGTATTCTCGAAAGAGAGGTAAGGAGAACTCCCCATGCCCACGACGACTCTAGGCCCGTACACGGTCAAGGATTGGCTTGCTACTCCCGAAGGCGAGCATTGGGAGCTCATCCACGGGAATCTCGTCATGACGGAGGAAAGCTTCGGCAACAGCCGGATGGTCTATGAGGTCTGGCGCAGAATCGATGATTATCTCGATGACCACCCGTCTGGCATCATGATGAACAACATCGCCTTCTGCTTCCCTGGAATCACGGACGCCGACCGCGAAGGCGTAGTCCCGGATCTCTGCTACATCCCGAACGACCAGCTGGCACGTGCGAATGTCGAGGCGAACGTCCAGAAGGACGTAATCCCGGCCTTGGTGGTCGAAATCCCCTCTCCTTCGACCAGCCGGATCGACCTCGTGGACAAGGTGGAGATCTACCGCGAGGCCGGCGTACGGGAATACTGGATCTTCGATCGACACCAGGAAACGGTTCGGATCTTCCAGTTCGCGGAAAACGCGGAGGAGCCGGTTGCGGTCTACAGCTTCGGCGATACGCTCACGACTCCGCTGCTGCCCGGATTCGCTCTGGAAATGCCGAAGATCCGGCAGGCCCTGGCGATCCGGAGGGAAAGCCAGGACTTATCGCGCTAAGTCTTGGCCGAGGCACTCCTCGTCGGCCGCTTCGTTTCTTTCAAATTTCTCGGCGTAGGCGAGAAGCGTCTTCCTTTTCGTCAAGGGCGGAGTTGCCATCAGGCAAAGCCCTTCGGCATTGCAACGACAGTTACTGTCACTGCCGTTCAGATCGCCTTTTCATGGCTAAAAGCATTTGCGGAAGCCGCCTCGGCATGGATCGGCGCGCATCGGGACAGCATCGACCGAATCGGCGGCGCGGTCGGCAGCGGACTCGGCCAGATGACCGGAGGGATGTTTCAGCAAGCTGGCGATTTCTTCCGCAACTTGCCCAGACGTAGAGGCCAGTAAGGCGCTATTGGGCTTCCAGACGCTTTTGGGTTTCTAGCGAGAAAGCATACAAATCCGGACCCCAGTAATTCGTGTCCACCATCTTGGTCCATGTCTTAAGGGATGCCATTGCGCTGGGATCAATGTGGCCGCCGCTGTCCACGGGCAAGTCGGCCGATCCTGAAATCGTGCGCGTTATCGTATGATAGCGATATGATGTCGTCCATTGCGCGTAGACGCCGCAATGCAGAGTGCGGCTAGGAGTTACCGTCAGCGATGTCAATGTCAAAAACGGTGCCAATCCGCTTGATCCCGCTGGCATAGGCGGTGAAAACATCCCCTCCTCCCTTATCGCCGTGTAGATCCAGTTGTTGACCTCCACCCTGGTCGCTTCCGTAATCGCCGGACAGCCTCCCGGGAGAAATCCAAACATGCCATTGGACGCGGATCCACTAGGCACTGCCGCAGCAGCCTGCGTGGCCTGACCAGCCTGCTGGACGGGTTCCCGCGGCTGGCCACCTCCTCCGAAGTACGAGCAGGTCGGCATGCCAACAGCCAGGATCATCGGCAGAAGCAGGAGTCGCATAGCGGTCCTTTTTTTGAAAATATTGCGCCTATTCCTGACACTTGCTGTCAAGGGGATTTTGGTCAGCTGCTGGGCTTGCGGCAAGCGTGCCGCCATCTTCAGAGCAAGATCGGCAACGTTTCCTATTCCTATCCACAGCACTGATTGTTATCTATTTGCTCTCGTGCAGTTTGTGTGCAATATTCAATCGGCAACAACATGCGCAAACTTTACTCTGTCGTTCATGCCATCGAACCATTACTTCCCGAGGACCGGGATGGATCGCTTCGCGCTGCCGCTGCACGCCTGATTGCAGGAAGCGCGAAGCTTGCCGCGCCGCTGCGTCGGCCGGTCGCGCGGGAAATCGTGGAGATTGTGCGCGCCATGAACGGCTACTACTCCAATCTGATCGAAGGCTACCGCACCTTCCCGGCAGATGTGCAAGCCGCTCTCGAGGGACACTTTTCGGATGTTTCGGAACGCAGGGACATGCAGCTCATGCATCTGGCTCATCTGGAAACCCAGAAGCTCATGGAGCAAAAGCTGCTTTCCATGCCGTCCCAGGACGTCTGCTCGCCCGAATTCCTTTGCTGGATCCATGGGGAGTTCTATGCGCGTCTTCCGGAAACGCTGCGAAAGGTAAGCGATATGCGCGGAAGGCTTCATCCGGTCCCGGAAGGAAGATTACGTGACTTCAATGTAAGGATCGGTACGCATATCCCTCCAAGGCACGAAGAACTTGCGGACTTTCTGGCCGTATTCCACGAACGGTTCGGCTCCATGGTAGACAGGTCTCCAAGATCGTTCGTCGCGATGGCGGCCGCTCACCATCGCTTGGCCTGGATCCATCCATTCGGAGACGGCAACGGTCGCGTGATCCGCCTTTTTACCGAGGCGTGGCTCCTGAAATCCGGCCTGGAAGGCGTGGGGATGTGGACTCTTTGCCGGGGTTTGGCCAGACGCAATGCCCAATACAAGGCGGTTCTCGCCGCCGCCGATTCGCCCAGACTCCACGATACGGACGGCCGAGGCGCGCTTTCAGAACAGCGGCTGTCCGAATTCTGCCGCTTCATGCTGGATACTGCTACAGACCAGACAGCATTCATGGCCTCATTGATCGACTCGGAACGATTGGAAGCACGCCTCTTCGCTTATGCTCGCCTGCGGGAGGAGACGCGGGAGCTGCCTAAACGCAGCTCCATCCTCCTGCGCGACGTTCTCTTGCGCGGGGAAATACGCCGGGGTGAAGCTAGCAGGATACTTGGCGTCTCACCGAGAACCGCGCAAACCGTGATCCGCCATTTGGAGACTGCTGGCTTCCTGCACAGCAAAACCCCAAAAGGCCCAATCGGGTTGGTTTTTCCTGTCAACTCAGTAGGAACACTTTTCCCCAATCTCTACCCGGCCGGAGAAACGGACGATCGCTCGATCGGTCGGTGATGCCGTTTCACTTGGCTAAAAGCAATGGCCGAGGCACTCCTCGCGGGCCGCTTGCTGCCTTTCGAATCCCTCGACGTAGGCGTGAAGTCCCTTTCGGTTCGCCCAGGAACGCAGACGCTCCCAGGAGAACCCCTTCGGCAGTTCTACTTCGGGCAAGGCGGAGAATTCCAACCTGCCAGTAAAGCGTCGCAGGTAGAACACGTCCGAGAGCGCCTTCTCCGGCGTCGCGATCTTGAGCCAGGGGTTTTCAGTGGGAAGATCGAAGCCTAAGAAGCAGTCGGGCTCGCAGTGATGGAACGCGTAAACTACTTCTTGGGTATCGATCTTGCGGCTTCTCCCGACCGTTATCGAATAGACGTCTTGAGGCACCTGGGAAATCATCCCGTGAAACGAAAGAGCCGACAGAAGAGACACATAGGAAGGCATGCCGATCAACGGCTCGGCCAAGCTCATCTCGTTTAGCCGGTCCGGAATCACCCAGAAGCCACGGGTCATTCTCCGAAGAAGACCCTCCGCGGCGAGACGGGACAACGCCTTGCTTGCAGCCTTGACCGTCATCCCGCAGAGCGCCGCCGCATCCCGCGTCGAGAAAAGCGGCCAACGCAGGGAGGACAACTTGGCGTACACCTGAATCGCAGTCATCGTCCCTCTGTCGACAATCCCTCCTCCACCTGCTTCCGCATCCGTTCCCATGCCGACTCGGAAGAAAATCCGCACCGGATGCTCGAGTCCAGAAACGGCAGCACATTCTCCGTAAAATCCGAATAGCGGATCGAGGACAAGTTTCGCTTGGCCGCCGTCGCTAATTCCGAGGCCAACTCTAGCGGCCTTCCCCGTTTTATCAGAAGGAAGGCGAGATCGAACACGTCCCTGGCCTGGGGCAGACTCCTTCCGGCCAGCGCCCGCATCTTCTGTTCGATCGCCGTATCGACGGCGTAATGGGGTAGAACCAGAGGAGGAATGTTGTGCGCCACGACAATGTACGGAGCCACCGTCTCGGCGACGGCTCCTGGCTCGCTCCCCGTCTTAAGAAACTCGATCCCGGTGCGGAGAACGGACCGTCCCTTTCGCAGCGCGATCTTCCATTTCAGTGACGCCCCGTCCTCCTCGGGCCCGGATATCGAAAGAATACGCAGTCGGCGGGCAGCCAGCGCCAGCACGAAGGAAGGCGACGAAAGAATCTTCCGTACCTTTGCCTCCAGGGCCTCTTTCCGGATCGAAGTATCCGCATCAATTTCGATGTCCTCCGAAAACCGCGCGCTGGCAAAAAAGAAGCGAAGGTTACAGCCGCCCTTCACTACGTAACGGCCGGAGGAAAGCCGCTTTGTCAGATGATAGAGAAACTCAAGGTGAAAGGCTTCGATCGAATGCAACTCATCGTCTTTCACAACGATGATCTGCAACACACGTTCGATTCTTGCAAAGAGATGTCGCTCAGCCTATTCACCACCAGAGACCGTTCTTCTTCGCCCGCTGTTTCTTGAGCTCCTCGATCTCTTTCTTCGACAGACGTTTCTCGTTGAAATCGTCCTTCCTCGAGCTGCCGCAGGATGATTTCTTCCCCGTCGCCTTCGGCTGGCCTCCAGCCGTGCTCAGGCTCGCCTTCCTCGCCGAGTACCCATTAGCTGCCTCCGGCACGAGCCCCATAGCCGGAGTCTGCGGCAGGCTCCGTCCGATCGATCGGGCGAGCGACTCCAAAAACTTTCGGCGTCGTCCTGACCCGCCATCCGGTTACTGCCGGGCGAACCGGAATTTCCGTTCTTGCCGTTGAGTCGGTTGATGGTCCTCCAATTCTGCAATTTTCAGTCCATCTGGCAGCAAGACCGTTTGCGCCTGCTTGTATTCGGCGAAGAGCATCTGGAGCCACCGTGCCAGGAAGAGGCGGTGAAACGTTTCCATCTGCTTCGTCCGGCTGGCTTCGAGGAAACCCAGAGGCCTCCCGATATCTTCGCTGGCGATGGCCATGCACTTTTTTGTCGTCTCCCATAGGCTTGGGAGCTTGATGTGCCGGGCTGCCAGCGACATCAGGTTTTCGAGCAGCGCGGCCTGCTCGAAAAACACCAGCTTTTCCCGATGGACCTGCGTGTTGTCGACTACCAGGTAGTCGACCGTATCCATCAGGGCAGCCACCGTTCCCTGGATGTCGCTTAGCCTCTGCTCCTCATCCGCCGGGAAGAGCAAGACAGTAATGCGAACACCGTCCGCCAGCACCCTTTCCTCTGCCTTGGCCATGAGCCGCAACACGTCGAGCAGCTCCTCGTATTGGTGCGCCTTTGGGTCGACCAGAGTTACGGCGTGCTTCTCCGCCTCTCCCAAGATCCACATCAGCTGCGTCTGCCGGCGCTCGTCCGCAGGCAGGATCCGCACCCGATCCGCATTGTATGTCATGAACGTCCGTTGCTCGTCGTCCAGATCGTAACCGCTCCAATCCACTCCGTTGGTCGTCAACCAGTCGGCGATGGTCGACATCGTCGTCGACTTGCCGACTCCGCCTTTTCGGACGAGCGGCACCAGGACTCTGTGTGTGATCTCCGTCACTTCTTTCCTCCTTGCTTTCAGTAGCCGAGCCATCCCGCCTCTCCAGGCCTCGGGATGTGATACCGCTTCTTTTCCGGCGGAATGCTCGACCTTGCTTCGATATGCGCTGATGGGATGGACTGCGCGAAATCGGGTGCCCATGGCTTTTGCCGTGGCCCTTGCTGTTGCCCAGCAGAGGAGATTTTCTTTCTCCTTTTCCTCTAGATGTAGCGCGGTAGCTGCCGATAGCTGGGGCAATTCCCGCCGCTATCTGCCTTCCAGCGCTCCTATAGCCTTCGAGGGGACTGCAACCTGGCAGCACCCCTGGCTTCCTCCGCCAACGAATCGTCAGACGCAGCGCCCGTAAAGGGCTCGCTTGACACTTTGATTCTCCAGGGTTGTTTGAGTGAAATTGCAATCGGGAAACGAGGACGTTGTTCCAGCCACCGCTGGATGTCTCCACCTCCAGCCGGCCTGCCGCAGGATGATCACCGCTGCCCGCACGACGGCGTTTGGGGAGCAATTATCGAATTTGCACTCCCCTTCAGTTCCCCTTTTCGCCACCCCGCTCCTACGCTGGTCTCCGTTTTCCTTTGCGCATCATATTTCTACTCTCTTTTCTCGGTTGCCGCTCCCGGCTCCATCCCTCCTCGGGCGAGATTGGTCCGCTCATGGGGAACGGATCGTCGGGGCTATCGCACCCCGTTAGCTCTGCTCCTCGTGGTAATCTTCCACCGCTTAAACGAAGACGACTCGCCTCCGCCTCCACTTGTGGCCGAAACAGCGCAACCGACGGAACGGGAAGCGAGATGGCGCATACAGCAGTTCATCGTAGTTTCATTGGCGGAAATGCTGAATGGCCACAACCAGGGTTTCTACAGCTGATGGGAGCATACCGATTACGAGCCCGGCCAGAAGCAAGCACCAGCGCCAGAGACGGCTTGCATCGGCAAGCGCATTCTCGAGGAGTTCCTTGTTCTTGCGCAAGGCGTCCTCGGCGATCCGGCAGTAGGTGAAAATCTGCTTCGCCGACTTGCCGGCATTCTCGGTCGCACGCTCCATCTGCTCCGAAAGCTTACCCGCCTTCACCGCCGCCAGCGTATCGAGCGCCTCCTTGGGCAACCTCTTGGCCGCGGCGATCGCGATTTCCTCGGCGTGTAGGTCGGATTCTTGGAGGCGCCTGTTGACCCAGGCGGCATGCGCGTGCATCAGCACGAGCCACTCGCCTATCGTGTCGCGTGCGTCCTCCGAGTCGAGCTTCTCGTAGGTCTTTTGCGCGAGTTTCCTGTATTTTTCTGGCATAAGGTTGATCGCCTCCTGCCAAAATTGAGCGGGCGATATGTCCTCAAACTCCGGAATTCTGGACTCTTCCGGTTTTCCGTTGTTCATGGCTTACCTCATGCTCGAAAGATTGAACGATCTCCGTCTCGCCGCAGGCTCCTGGCGTGCGATTTCTCCCGGATCCGGCTGGACGGCCTCCGGAAGGAAGACGTCGGACCGCTCCTGGTACTGCCTCCATACCTTCCTCATCCATTCATTTAGGATGTACTTGTGGAGTCGCGGCATCTGGGAAGAAGCGATGGCGTCCGCGTAGGAGAACACGCCGTTTCCTCCGTTCTCGCGCCACTCCTCGGCAACCGCAGCCATGATGTTCTTGGTGTCGGTGAGGAGCTTTCCGAGGAGGATCGTTGGGGCTCGCAGCCGTTCCAGATCGCGCTCGAGCTCAGATCCTTCGAGCATCTGGTGTTTCGAAGCCGAGTGCCGGTTCCGGACGACTGCGTAGTCGACGGCTTCTCCCAAACGCTGCACCGCACCGTCGATTTCCGCCATGATCTCCTGGTCGTCCATGGGAAAGAGCAACAGCGTGATCCTCATCCCAGCCTCCGCCGCTTCCTCGAGAAACGCCTTGCTCAGCAAGGTCTCCTCGAGAAGCGGGGCCATGTTCACCATCGGGTCGAGCGCGAAGACGGCCGCATCCTGGTCGCGCAGGATCCGTGCGAGCACCCGCAACAGTTCCCCTTGCGGCTCTTCGTCGAGCCGGATGCGGACGGCCTCCACGACACTCGACGCGGAAGCGAGCGTTCGCCGATCCGGCGAAAGGTCGAATCCCTTCCACCGAATGCCTAGGTTATCCATCCAGGCGCCCCGCAGGGCGGCCTCGGTCGATTTGCCGATATTGCCCCTTGAGCAGTAGGGCGTCACGATGCGTCTCATTTGTCCTCCCTGTGTTCGTTACCGGTACAGATCCATCGGATCATTGAACCTATGCTTCCTATGCGCTGATCCCTCGGAGGCGTTCGCCACTGCATCTGGCTGCGCCTCCCTCTTCGCGCGAATCCAGCCACGGATCCGTTCGTAGCCAGGGATTCGCGGACCGTCTTCCGGCTTCCAGCGGGTCCGGAAGGCGGCATGTATCTCCTTGATGCTGACGCCTCGCTCGATCATCTGGGACACCCATGTCCAGTGTCGGTCGATGGACGATGCGCGCACCGATTTCGATGCGGCTGCGGCCCTGGCGTCGAGGACCAATCGGGAGTCCGATGGACTCGGCCTAAAGGGCTCTCCAGGTATCCTGATCTTCCACAACTGCTGAATCGAAATGTGGATCGCCGCCTGAGGACGCTGCGCCAGCCACTGGCGTATCTCCCGCCATTTCCAGCCCGCCTGCCGCAAAACGATCACGGCCGGGGTCACGATCGCGGTTTTGGAGTACCTGCCGGACCCTGTTCGGCTCGTTTCTCTCTCTTTTTTGGAAGTTTCTCTCTCATTCCGTTCCCACATCTCTATTGTTCCTCCTTTTTGCTCTCCGTTCCCTTTCCCAAGGCCGTTTTTCTCTCCGTTGGCCGCTTTTTCCCTCTCTGGTTCCTGTCTATCTTCTCTTTTGCGCTGATCCGCCGAACGACCCGCCGCCGGCCGTTTTTTCTTGTGTACACTTCTTTTTGTAAGTGGCTCACCTCCAAGCTCTGCGAAAAACCTAAAGGGGGGGCGGGCGGAACAGGAAGGATGGCGCGCCGCCCGCTCCCCGGGAAGAGTAGCGCGCATGGTGCCCGAAAAGGGCGAAAACGCGCCGGGGCGAAGCGAAGGATGCGTGGGGATGGGCCGGACGGACGCGCGCAACGCGACGGAACGAGACGGCCCGAAAGAAGCGTAGCGGGCGCGAGGGAGCAGGACGCGGCGCGCCGGGAGACGCAGGCTGCGGGACGGAAGGGCGAGAACGACCGAATCGGAGGAAACGGGCTACGGGACCAGCCGCCGAACGGGCGCCAACGCCCAGGGATGAGGCAACCCGCAACAAGGGCCTGCAGCACGAAGACACGCGGCTGCCAGCAGGATGCGACGGGAGTCCACAAGTAGGCCCGCATAACGGCGCAGCGACCCAAGGTCGGAGGAACGGGCGCAACCTTCTGGGCTCGCATCAAATGACGATGCGGGGCAATATCCCTCTGATCTGGCGATAGGCGGAGGCAACTCGATGTCCGCGCGCCGAATGACGGCGCGCGGTAACCTCCCCCTCCGATCGACCCTGTGCGTCCAACGTCCTAAACGCGCATCGAATGACGATGCGCGGCAATATCCCGACGCCTACGACAAGCGATCGAGCAATGTCCTGATAGGAACGCAACCAAGATGCGGCTCCGAAGGGCGCGACTCCAACCTCCTGGGCGCACGTCGAATGACGACGTGCGGCAGCACCAAGAGTCCGTGTGACTGACGGGCGCAACCTCCTGGGCTCGCATCAAATGACGATGCGCAGCAATCTCATGAAAACCAGAGGCCCTCCCAACGAAAGCATGGATCCAACCTCTTGGGCGCGCGTCGAATGACGACGTGCGGCTGCATCAATCCTGCGCCCGGATCACACCGGCTGCGAGAACGTCCTGATGGGCGAGCCGAAACACTCACGGACTATCGGGCGGCCAGCACACATCTGATGCCCCGGCGATCGGTGATCGCGGATCGGCAGGCAGGCACAGGCAGCCGGCAACATCCGAACCAGATGCCGGGAGTACGGAACCGAATGCCGGCCAGCCTCTACCCCCGTCTTCTTTCAATCCGAAGCTTTCGCATTCCGGAATACCGCTCCGCCCACTGACCCGGGGTCAATAGATCGCCTTCTACCGATAGCGACTCACAAAGCTATTGAAGCAAGAGCGGACATGCTCGAGATGGCGCGACGGATCGCCGGGACGGCCATGGGCCGCGGATCGGCAATGACGGAGCCGTCCGCTTGTCCAGTTGCTCCCCAGTCCCTTTCTGGGGGCCTATGAGACTGCGAAGATCTTATAGGAGGATAGCGCGAGGGAACCGACTCATCGCTGCCGATCTGCAGAGCTCCGATCCCGGGGAGCTTTTCAGGGATGCCACGGCTTCGGCCTTCTCGAGCGCGGAGGACAGCCGCAAAATCGCTTGAGCCAATTCTGGGCCTGGGCTTGTAATTCCTCCCGATGCGCCAAGACCAAGACCTTCCGGCCGGCCTCCACGTCCTCAGCGGCGACATAAGCGAAGATCACGGTCTTGCCCGATCCAGTAGGCGCAGAAACAAGGAGAGAGCGGGCATCCTTCCAGCCGTTGCGGATGGCTTCCAGGCATTGGGCTTGGTAGGGACGCAGGCCGCTGGACGTTGCAGGAAGCTCGCTCATCCTGGCTTGTTTCATTCCTGCGCCTCCGAGAAGCGGGCCACCAAGCGCTGAAGGGTTTCCCTTTCTGCGGCCTCGCTTAGCTTGAGCTCTTGCAGCGCATGCTGGTCGATGTGCCGCTCGATGGCCTCTCGGACCAACTGGCGTAACTGGTGCGGCGGGATGGCGTCTACCTCCACGCTCTGGTCGCCAAAGTTTTTCGCCCGCGTATCCGTCCGTTTGGTAGGGCGCGTCGGAAGGTTCCAGGCAACAATTTGCTCGGGCGCGACCGCTAGACGCTCGAAGACGATCTCAACCTCCGGCGCGTATTCGCGCAGATCCCGTTCCACCACCTCAGGGATATGCACGCCCGAGGGGTCGAAATCGCCTAGGTAGTAGATGTATGCCGGCTTTCTGCTCGCCATCAGGTCTTCGGCGGACTCGTAAAGATAGCTCAGGCTGGGGTAGCCCCGCGTGACCATAAGGGGCACGTCGTAGAGCGAAGTCACCTCGTAAAGGACACCGGCCAGCGCATCCTTCTCTAGCCAGACTTCGACGTAAACCGTCTGGTTGTCCCACAACGCTCGCCGGTAAGTTCTCTTAGTAAGCTCCAGCGCCTCCGTGAGTGAGGAATAGCTACGGGGCTTGCGCATCCACCGGGTATTGTCGGCGATCCAGCGGAAGGGAATCTCTCGCTTCCGCCGCATGATCCCCAATAGCCTGCAGACGGTCTGCTTGTATTCGTTCTCCGTCTTGGTGACAATGCCCCGGCTCACGGCTTGGTAAAACACTTGGCGCACCGTCATTGGGTTCTCTTCCGCGAGGATTTCCCGCAACCTGTCCCGGATCGCCAGCATCTCCTTGCGTTTGCGTCGGCCGGCAGGCTTAATGAGACTAGTCCTATTCGTGGAGTTGAGCCCGCTCATGCGTCACCTCCCCTTCCCGGCCAACTCTTCCTCGAAGGCCGTCTTCCCGCGCAATTCGCCTAATGCCATTCACGCCGTTGCGCTCTTCGGTTACCATGGAACCACCTCTGCTTGCTTGCTTCCGCTTCCACTTTAAAAAAACAGGGGGCTTGCTCATGCGAGCGCCTCAAGGGCCTTCTTGGCGCGGTTTTCGGCGGATCGCTTCCCGTAAAGCGTGGCACACAGGGAAACGATGACCTCGTGCAGATCGGGCATGATATCGTCTGTCCTCTCATTGAGCTCCACGACAAGAATCGACCGGCTCTGCGCGGCCAAAGCCGCCTCAAGGAATTCGAAGCCGAAGCGCATCAGCCGGTCGCGATGCTCGACCAGAATCACGCCGACCTTCGGATCCCGCAGCAGCCCAATCAGGCCTCTCCGATGACCGTTCATGCCGGAGCCGACCTCCTTGATGGCCTTGACGATCGGCAACCGTTTGCTCAGAGCGAACTCAGTCAAGCGAGCCAATTGCCTGTCCAGATCCGCTTTTTGATCGGCGCTGGACACGTGCGCGTATAGGGCGACGCCGTTAGGCTGCGCCGCCTCCGCATGCACGATCACGGTTCCGGTCGGCAACTGCTCGGCCGGAACCGGCAAACGCCCCTGCTTCCACATCCGCCAAGCCGTCTTGTAGCAAATGCCCTGCCGCTTGGCCCAGACACTCAACTTCACGAGTATGAATTACCATGAAAGATCCTTATTGTCCATATATAATTTAGCTGTTGGCAACCCTCCTCACCCGAGCGTTCTCCGTGCCCGCGGGAAGCCCGCTGTCACCCGAACGGTGTCGTTGCCGCTGCTGCCAGTCGCCGGCAGGCATGGGGAAGGATTCCCCGCATTTCGATCAGCCGGCGATATCGGGCGAAAACGCCGGCATCGCCTCAAGGAATCGAATCGCCTCCTCCAGGATCCGGTCGTCCGGACTATCCGCTAGCCGTTCCAGCGGCTTTTCGGCCAGGAACGCCCGCATCGCATGTTCGAGAGTCGGGCCGTCCAGGCCAAGGGAACGGAAAGTCCGCACCGCCGCCGCCCTCGCCCGCTTCCGGTTTGCAACCCGCTCGATCGTATTTTCCCTCATCACAGAGGCTTCTGCGTCGATCTTCGGATCCGCGGTTCATGCCTCCACCTTCTTCCCTTCTGCCGGCGCGATGCAGCCGTCCCGGGCGGCTGACCGAAGAAGGGTCGGCTTCGGGCTACGCGTCCCAGCGGCCGATGCGCCGCCAATGCCGCTACGCCTGTTACAGTGCCCACTCCCTCTCATTCACGCATTAGGCGATCGGCATCGCCGACAACTGTCCACGAATCATAGACGATGCAGCCCACCTTGTGCGTCCCGCGATCCATTATATGACACATCGTCGCCACAGAGCCGTCCGGTCGGCTTTATAGCGGGAAAAACCCAGTTCAGCGGCAGATCCCCGAGCAACTTGGCCGCCTTGTCTGTGCTCCCCGTGATTGGCTGCGGACCATCCTAATCCCAGTTGGGCTTACGGCGGCACTCGAAGAGACGTTTCAGTTTCGTAGGGGGGCCGCCCAGAGCTTCATCCGCTCCATCTTCCCATGCATCTGGAAACGAACATCCTTCGGGACGTTCCGGCCCGCTTGGGCCGAATCCTCATCCGCCGCGCATGGCGAGCTCGTCAAACTTGGATAGCCACGATTGATCCCAGACCAAGAACGCCCCCCTTATGCGTGGACTTTGCCCCGCCCTGCCCGCTGATCTGGATGCTAGCCTGAGGGTCGGAGTGCGGCTGATGCTTCGGGTCGACCTCGTGCTTTGCGGTTGCGTCCTCGTAAACGAGTCCGCTCTTCCGCGATGAGAGAGCCCCAATCGCATTGAAAAGCGAGGCATTGCGGAGAGACTGGAGGTCGGCGCCGAATTGTGATAAAAGAGATGCACTTAGCTTTAGAGGCAGCCGAAATATCACACATGAACACCGCAACAGACCAGACTCAGAGGGATCGGGCCCTGGCCCTGCTCGCCGAGCGCGGCATGGCACGGCTCCGTGAACTGATCGGTGCCGGCGTCGACGAGGAGACAGTCTCACGCCTCGTCCGCCGCGGCGAGGTCGTCCGCCTTGCCCGTGGGCTCTATCAGCTTCCCGATGCCGGCTTCGAGGCCGAGCACTCCCTGGCCGAAGCCGCCAAGCTCGTACCTAAGGGCATCATCTGTCTGATCTCGGCGCTGCAGTTCCACCGTCTCACCGTACAGCTGCCGCCCTTCGTCTGGATGGCCATCGACCGTACCACGCGCAAGCCAAAAGTGACTTCCCCACAGATCCGCTTTGTGCGGTTCGGCGGGAAGACCCTGACCATGGGGATTGAGACGCACGTCATCGAGGGTGCCAGCGTCCGCATCTACGAACCCGCGAAAACGGTCGTGGACTGCTTCCGCTACCGCAGGAAGATCGGTCTCGATGTGGCGCTCGAAGGGCTGCGGGAGGCTGTCCGGCAACGCCGCGCGCGGCCGGACGAAATCGTTCGGTATGCCAAGGACTGCCGGGCCTGGACAGTCATCCGTCCCTATCTCGAGGCAGTGGTGAGCGATGCCGCATAAGGTCCACAACGTTTCCGCCTCGATCCTGGCCCGGTTGCGCAACGTCGCAACGGCGAGCGGTGCGGACTTCCTGGTAATCCTCTCGCGCTACGTGCTGGAACGCCTGCTCTACCGCCTGTCGCTCTCCCCCTATCGAGAGCGGTTCATCCTGAAGGGTGCTCTGCTCTTTCCGCTTTGGTTCGCCGATACGTTCCGGCCGACGCGAGACCTTGACCTACTTGGCTCAGGCGACCCTCGGCCGGATGAGCTCGCACGGGTGTTCCGGGCAGTCATGAGCATTGAGCGACCGGAAGACGGCGTCGTCTTCGATGTCGGCAAGCTGCAGGCTGCGGCCATCCGGAATGCCGCCGAGTACGATGGCGTCCGCATCCGCAGCGAAGCCCATATTGGCAATGCCCGCCTTCCCGTGCAGATCGATGTCGGATTCGGCGACGTCGTGGTGCCGCCGCCAGCCGAGATCGACTATCCAGTCCTCCTCGACGCGCCTGCCCCGAGACTGCGAGTCTATCCCAAGGAGACGGTCGTAGCGGAGAAGTTCGAAGCGATCGTCGCGCTTGGAGCCGACAACAGCCGCATGAAGGATTTCTACGATCTCTGGGTAATTTCCAGAGAGTTCGGCTTCGAGGGGGCGACGTTGACGCGCGCGTTACTGGCGACATTCGAGCGTCGTGGCACGCCTATGCCAGTCGACGTGCCCTCGGGCCTGAGCGATGCCTTCGCCGGGTCTCCGGAAAAACAGACGCAGTGGCGCGCCTTCGTCGCGCGCGGACGGCTCAGCGAACAGCCTGCCTCATTCGGCACCGTAGTGACCGCCGCCCGCGACTTCTTGATGCCTCTCGCGGCAGCTGCACGACGCGCAGAGACGCTCGACGCGATCTGGAATCCAGGCGGGCCCTGGTGCGCCGCAAAAGCATAGAGCCGTCACGACGTAGCGTCGGTGTGCAACCGGCAGGGAGCGCCGGAACAATTTCTTCGAGCATCACCGTCCGAACGGATTCAACCCGAACGAGACGATCCGTCTGGTCCGGGAACAAGCAAAAGTCGCTCACATCAGCACCTCCTGCCCTTGGCATGACGATTACAATCAGCCCGGAGATCCGATTCGCCTCTAGGCAACTCGACGCTGACGAGAAAAGGCCTACATTCTCGCCAATAGTTGCGGTGAATATGTACATCTGGGAAGAACCGGATTGGCCCGCTTTCCGATTCGATGACGCTGTCGTCCGCGACCAATTGTCCGCTGCCCGGCTGAAACAGGGCCGCCTGCTGGGAGCGATGTCGCTTATCGGCTCCCCCCTGAGCACCGAAGCCCAGGCGTTCGCAACCACCGAAGAGATCGTCAGCAACAGCGAGATCGAAGGCGAGAAACTCGACAAGGAGTCGGTCCGCTCCTACGTGGCGAGGCGACTCGGTTTCGAGGCTTCCGCGCGGTTCGATCGGCGGGCCGAAGGCGCAGCCGAGATCGCTCTGGATGCGGCGAAGAACTATCAGGCGCCTCTAATGGAAGAGCGGTTATTCGGGTGGCATGCGGCTTTGTTCCCGGGCGGTTATTCCGGCATGGATCGGATCAGGACGGGTGCGTGGCGCGACGACGCGAGAGGGCCCATGGTCATCGTTTCCGGACCTATCGGGAGGGAGAAGATCCACTTTCAGTCTCCGCCGGCAGCACGGATTCCCAAGGAAATGGAGCGGTTCCTCGACTGGTTCAACCGAGAGCAATCAATCGACGGGATCCTCAAGACTGGGTTGGCTCATCTCTGGTTCGTGATGATTCACCCGTTCGAGGACGGCAATGGACGGATCGCGAGAACGATCACGGACATGGCGCTAGCCCGCTCGGAGAACTCGGACAAGCGGTTCTGCAGCCTATCCGGCCAGATCCTCAAAGAACGAAAGGCGTACTATGCGTCCTTGGAGGATGCGGACAGGGGCGGACTGGACGCGACCCGCTGGCTCTCCTGGTTTCTCGACTGCTTTTCCCGAGCGGTGGATGGCGCACAAGAGATTCATTGCCGGATCTTGAACAAGGCTCGGTTCTGGATGCGTCACTCCGAGATTCCACTCAATGAAAGGCAGAAGACCGTCCTCAATCGCTACCTGGACGGTTTCAAGGGTCACTTGACGGCGAGGAAGTGGGCGACACTGGCCAAGTGCTCTCTCTCTACGGCCGAGCGAGACATTGCCGAGCTGATCGGTTTCGGCGTTCTGTCAAAAGATCCCGGCGGAAGCAAAAACACGAGCTTCTCGCTGCGTCTGCCCGAGAAACGGAGTTTGTGAAACGATGATGATGGGAGTGGCCTCCCCGTGCAGATGCCGGAGGGGATCCTGTGCGCGCCGCCCCGAGCCCGACGAGGCGGCCGAGGGCCAGAATCAGCCGCTGCAGGGTCGCTTGCGGGGGCTCTGGCGGCGGCAACCGCGGGATCTCCCCAGCGCCCTTTCTTCCCAGTTGCCCTATCGGCTTGCTCTCGGAAATGCGTGGCACAACTTACTCATCCGTATTGTAACAGCGAATTGGAAGCCATAGAGTAATCGCTCATGGAGCGACGTCCATCCCCATACGTCTGGGCCACTTGGGCGGCCAAGGTCATGGCCGGCGATGCCAATTGCCTGTTCGCCTACTGGCTGCGAGCGAACTACCGGTACATCAAGCTTCCCTCCTCCTTCGATCTGGCCCGATGGACCGCCGATCATACGGCGCTCGTCCAGAAGCAGGCGCAGTCCCTGCGCGATCAAGGTTGGGAGGTGAAGCTCGAATCCGAGAACAGCTTCAACCTGCAGGGTCGGTCGGGCACCATCGGCGGAAAGCCCGACATCGTGGCCTTCCGCGACGGCGAGGTCCGCGTCTGGGATGCCAAGACCGGCAAGCAGCGGCATTCGGACGCGATGCAGGTCTGGATCTACCTGGTCTGCCTGCCACATCTGGTCGAGTGGTCCTACAAGAAGCTCCCTAAGCCGAAGGCCGGCACCGTTCTCTATGCCGACGGGACCACCACAGAAGTCGTCTGCCAGGGCAAGGAGGATCCGCTCATGCCGAAGTTTCAAGCGACGATGGCGCTGCTGGCGAAGGAGTCTGCGCCGGTGAAGTCGCCCTCCTTCGAGGAATGCCGGTTCTGCGACATTCCCAAGGACGATTGCCCGGATCGTGTCGAGGAGCAGCCGAAGGCGGCCACGACGAATCTGTTCTAAGCGGCCGTTTCGCGGGACGCTACCGGCCGGAACCGAACGTGGCTGGGCCGAAAGGCTTCACCGGCTCGTGCCTCGGCCATCGTTCCCCCCGCCAGCAGATCCGCCGCAGCCGGGGTGGCCAAGAAACAGATGGATGATGTCGCCTGGAAACGAGCTTTGCGTTTGAATTCAGGTCATCCCCGGTATATCTAGAAGCTTGTTCTAGAAATAGGTGTCGCCATGGGCCTCAGCATCAAGTCCGAGGAAGCCGACAGGTTGGCGCGGAAGTTGTCCCGCCTGACCGGTGAAACCATGACCGAGGCCATCACCAAAGCCATGCCGGAACGGCTGGAACGGCTGCGCGCCGAACAGGAGGCGAAGGGCGATTACGTTGCGCGCATGAAGGCATTCGTGCGCGAACGAGCCGACCGCTACGATCGTCGCCCGGTCACGAAACGGGAATGGGATGAAGCTGTCGGAGACACGCCCGAAGAACTCGGCTTTTCTCGATGATTGTCGTGGATTCATCCGCCATCATCGCAATCCTATTCGATGAGGCGGAAGCCTCCGGTTGTATGACGGCCCTTCAAAAGGAGGGTGCACGTCTCATCTCGGCGGTGAACTACGTCGAAGCCGGAACGGTCATGGCGGGCAGGATCAGAAGCGGAAACCGTCGCGAGGCGATTGCCGATCTGGACGCCTTCCTGACCGACTTCCGCATCGACATCGCCCCGGTCGACGATCGTCTGGCGCGCGCGGCGATGAAGGCGAGGATCGATTACGGCCGGGGATTTGGCACGCGCGGCGGATTGAACTTTGGCGATTGCTTCGTCTATGCCCTGGCCAAACAACATTCGGCCCCATTGCTCTATGTCGGGAACGACTTTGACCTCACCGATATTCGGCTGGCGCTAAGTTCAACAAAACCGCAGAAATGAACTGCCGCCATCAGGCCGCTGAGCGGTCCCGCCAGCTCCGATTCCGCGCCATCTCCGCATAGGATTGCCCGAAGCGGAGGGAGGGGCAACCTAAGCCGGCGACGACGGATCTGTTCTGATCGGCCGGTATTCTTCCGAAACTCGCCAGCTGCGACGCGCTGGCGAAGCCGTGCGAGCCCTTCGGCCACCGCCGGTCCAGCGCCGCGAGATTATGGCAGTTCAGGTAGCCGACCAGATCGGTCGCGCTGAGCTCGAAGGAGTCTCCGATCTTCTTCATGAGCGTGATCATACGTTTCCGGCGCCAGCCTATAACCAGTGTCTGCTTTACACCCAGGTGATATGGTTATTTCTGATGATAAAATGGCTGCCACAGTGTTCCTTCGGAACCCAGAGCGATGGGTGCAACGAAATCTGACCGCCTTGCAGCAAGAGCTGCCAGGTCGGTCGCTGCGTCCGCATCAAGTTCACATCGATCCGCTCGCCGCAGCCGCAGGGACAGCTCATGACAACCCACTTCGGTTGCGAACCTCCGACGACATAGAGAGACGACTCTAACCTCTTCGGCAGACCGTCCATGCTGTCAACCATCACGACCTTGGTGAAGCGGTTGCGGCGCCGCAACCGGCGCCAAGCATACCATAGTTGTGAGAAAACGTTCATTCTGACCGCCATGTCGTGTCGAGAAACGGCTCCACATCGCCCCGAGCCCAATAAGTCCGATCGCCACAGAAGCATTCTTCGTTGGGCGGACGGTGGTTCGTTCTCACCCGCGTGTCTTCCATGAGATGCAATACCTCTGAACTCTTCCGGTCCTGACCGAGAAAGCCCGTCAAGCGATGAAGAAACTCGGAGATGGCGCTGGCGGCAATCGTCGTGGTGAACGGGATAACCGAGGGGGCCGGGTCGCCAAGCTCGGGGATGTAGCCTTCTTCTATCAGCGCCGCAGCCTGTTGAGGGTTTGTTGCGCTCAGAGACTCGGCCCTGATCCGCTGCACCGAGATGCGGCCCCGGCAGAAGAGGCAGGCGGTCCCCGGCAGCAGCGTTGTGACTCGACCTTGAATGCTGCGGATGGTTCCATCATTGGAGTCGATTCGGACGCCCATGTCGAACACCGGCACGCAGTAGTAGATTGCCAATTTGGTCAGAAGGGAGCGTCCCCATTCGTCATCCGTGCAGCCGAATATCGCATCGCAATGACGAAACTCTTCTAGGACAGAACGATATGAAATCGGCCGGTCGATAATCCGCACCTTGGTGTTTAAGCCGATATCAGCGGCGAGGCGCTCGATCAATTCCACTTTCGCGATCTCATCGTCGATGGCGCGAGACCCATAAACCCTATTGACATTTGACCGCTCGAAACGCTCGCCATCCGCGATCACGAGCGAGCCGACACCCAATCTGATCAGCTGCTCGGCGACACATGATCCGGTGCCGCCGGCACCGACAACACCGATGCGAAGACGACCAAGCAGCACCTGGATATCGCTGCCGAACGCGCGCACTTGCCGATCAAAGAATTCCGGGACGGCTTCCCTTGGGCCTGTCGGGAACCAATAGCGAAGGCGGTCACCGACGATTCGGGCGCGCTCCAGCGGAGCCGTCGTCCCATCCGGCAGCCAAACGCGCGCCGCAGACAACCCGGACGGCGTGAACGCCAAGCTCCCATGTACGCCCGGTGTCCGAATTCTGATGTAAGCGGTGCGAAATAGCGACACCTCGGTCTCGTCGTCCGCCGGCGAATGGTCCCGGTAGCCATTGGGATGCGAGTGAGCGAAGACGAAGCACGCTCTCTGGTCGTTCGCCTGCTTCATCGCCCGTGTAAACGAGCGCGAGCGAATGATCATGTGATCGGCGTCGGCCTCCACGATGTCGTCCGCGAGGACGGGAATCACCTCGCGAACGAGCAGGCAGGTTTCGGGCTCCGATCGCGCCACGCGGCAAACCAGATAGGCGGCCTGTTCGATTTCGGGGACCGAACCCAAATGCTCGCGCAATCGGTCGTAATCGGACGCGCAGATGGTCAGGCTGTACCGTGTCATATCCCCTTCGCCAGTTCCTTGCGTATCGCCGCGAGGTACGGGCGAAGGTTATCGACACCGGGCCGCCAGCCGAGGTGGAAGTGTCTCGACCACCGCTGCCAGTTACGGTCGCTATAGACTTGATGATGCTGCGCCTGGGTCGGCCATGATCCGTTGGCCAGCTTGACCGTCGGGAAGGTCCAAAACATGTCCGGGCTTGCATTGGGATATCCCGCCGGCAGGACGATCATCAGGTCGGCCCGCGCGGGCATGTACGCGGCGCCAAGCTCGTAGTCCCGGATGATGAGCAGAATCTCGCCGCCCGCGCGAGCGACGACATAAATGTAGCCCTTGTCCTCAAGGAAGTCTCGATCGATTTCCGGCAGCAACGCCTCGCTCGCCACGGTGTCCAGCATCTCACGTACCAGGATTCAACGTGCTTTGGGCGCTGTAGAAGTGATCACCCTCGTACAGCTTGACTTCCTTGCCGTTGTTCGGGATCATCTCATCGTCGCCCTTGCCCCGGACCTCTCGAAACAGGTCATATCCGCTCGCCACCTTGCCGAGGAGATATAGGGCGGCACCGGTCGTCGGATTCGGCGACTTGTATTCTTTCTTGTCGATGATGATGTTGACTTCGTGATTCGCGGGCGCAGTCATTTTAACCTCCTTGGCGCTATTCCATTCCAAGCTGTTCACTCGATGGTGGCTGGCGTCTTCCGATAGGCGTACACCGACCTTGTCGTGTCATCGCCACCACCCGGACCGCCATCCATCCCCGACTTCAAGAAATGCGCTTCAATGGCGCGGGCCTCGGCGCAGCTCTGGCAACGCCGGTAAATCCAGGCGTTGCCCTTCTTTTTGACGCGATGCCCGTTGAACAGGCGATCCCTCGGATCGGCGGCGATGCCGACGTACCAGTCGGCAAATCGACCCCCATGGCCGCGGGCGTAATTCGTGATCTCGGCAATGATCGCTGACAATGCCGGCCCCACAATCGAAATTCCCGCCATATCGGCCTCGTTTCTCACGCTGCCAACACTGTAAGCTGACGTAGCTTACAGTGTCAACAAAAAAGTTACAGAGACAGCTGCCCGCTTTTTTCCGGCGGGAAAATGTCAGCCAGACGAATACGCGCCACGACCGGGTTGACGTTGAAGATGTTAGCCAACTCCCGTACCGCGTCCTCTCTATTCGTGTCCGGGATCAGGACTTGGCCGAGCGAGCCCACCGGGACGGTGAAAGACCGGATCACTTCCTCCACCAGGCTTCGCGGCATCAGCAACCCGCCGATCGCCTTGTTCGCCTGCAGCTCCCACCACCGGCCATCGTAACCCCGAGTCGGCTGCATCTCCCCGAGCATGTCGCGGCACAGAATCTTCGGCGTGCCGTCGCCATCGCCAAACAACGAGGCGGGCTCGGTCCCGAGCGCGAACAGGTGAGCGTGCATCAACCCGTGGCCACCCTCGTGCGCCAGTGTTGCGCGCAGGCGCCGCTCCGTCGGGCTACCCTCAGCGCCTTCGAGGCTTGCCGCGATCACAACCTCTCTCACGCCATTGGTGTCAAACTTCGTGAAGCCGAGCACGCCGTCGGGCAACTCCGCATAGGTCGGCGATACATTGAAGCGCTTTTCGATAAAGCGCTCGATGCGAACAGGTTCGGAATGCGATGGATAGAGACCGACCTTCCGCAATTCGTCGGCGCACATCTTCTCGATCTCTCGATCCGAGAAGTAGGGACGTTCGGGAAACCGACCAGCTACGCCTCTTAAAGTCTTCATCGCTCACTTCTTCTTTTTGTCCTGGCGGTTGGCCAGGTCGAGCAGATCGTCGGGGCTGATGTTCTTTTCGATGACGGTCCTGAAGGCGTAGGCGTAGCGCGGATCCGCCGCGATCCGCTGCTTCATCGCTTCGACCGGTGGACGCGTATCGAACGCCTTCAATTCCTCTATCTTCTCGCCAAGCTGGTCAGCGATGTCCTTGAGGACCTTCTCGGACGGATAGCGTCGCCCCAGTTCGATGTCCGACAGGAATGGGGCGGAGCAGCCGATTCTCGAGGCAAGCTCGCGGAGGGAAAGATCGCGTTGATCTCTCAGCTCTCGAATGCGTTGTCCAAGTGTCATCACCGTAAGCTTACACGTCGTCATCTATTACGGCCAGCACGAATTCGCTGAGCCGACGCGTCCTGATGATCTCTCGCTGGGCAGCCGCGTATCGGCGATGCGCGCCGGGCTCTCGTGAACCGAGCCGCCGACGGCGTCTCGGCCTGCGGCGTCGATCCCTGGCGCTACGCCCGTCTGGAGGCGGGCGGACGGCCCGCGCAAGCGCGATGCGGTCGTTCATTGGCCGTCCCCCGGAAGCGGCGAGAGACGCGAGCGGACGAGCCTCTATCAGGAAGTCACGGACCAGATCATCGCCGAGCTTGAGCAAGGCCGCGTACCTTCGGTTCAGCCCTCGGGCCGGGCCAAGGCGGGCCTTGCGCTCCCGCAGAACGCCACCACCGAGCGGTGCTATTCCGGCATCAACATCCTGATCCTGTGGGCGCGGTTATCGAGAAGGGCTTTGCCTCCCAGCACCCTGTTGCCTCAAAAATAAACGACACCGAACGGGTGCGAGGGGTGAGGGTCGTTGCCTCAAAAATCGACAACACCCTAATTGGTGATGTTTTCCGCCTTAGCAAGGGCAGCCTCGGAACGCAAGGAGCCCGTAGGGCGACTGGAGTGTAGAGGCTGCGCGAGGATCCTTCGCAGCGCCCTTTCGATGGCTTCTTTGAGGGCGAACGGATCCAGTTTTCGTCGGATCTCCCGCAGCCGTCTTTTAGCGGCTGGGTCAACCGCTCCGCTTTGCGGAAGCCAGTCGCAAGGGGCCTGCGGACGATCGGCGGCTACCGCTACGATTGCCCTCTGGACCGACGCTGGCTTTCCTTCACGGGCCACTCCACCGATGCTCTCCTGGCCGAGCTGGCAAAGGAAAAGAGCGATACCGAAATGCTCGCTTGGATTAACGAAAACATGTCTTTCCGCCGCGACCCCTCGGAGATCGCCGCCTGGTCGACCTACATGGAGGCTCGCCCCCCGCGGATGCCGAATCTCATCAGGTCTTTGTCGAGAACCTCCAGCAGCTTGCTCCGAATCGAGAGGACATCATCAGTTGGTTCGACCTCTTGGATCTGGACGACTACGTCTCCTTCGGCGGAAAAGGCTAGTCTTCCTCGCCCGCCCGGCGCGGCCAGAAGATCTCCACGTCCACGCCAGGGGAAGCGACCGCGTGATCGGGCTGCCCGGCGGGCTCGGGCAAGCCATCGGCGCCCAATAGCGCGGTATCCCAGCGGCATTCGGTCAGCTCCTGGATCGGATAGGGAGAATGCCAGATCCGCGCCCATCGATCCCCGCCGCGGCGGCTGCGGGAAAAGAGAAGATATCGCTCGATCAAGAAGAACGAAAGACTCCCGGGCTCGGCTTCGCGGGGCGGACCCGCCGCCTTCCAGAAGAAGCGGCTCTTGGCCTGTCTATCCTCACGCCGATCCACTTGGTAGTGAACTCCTCTATCCGTGGGATCCCCCTCCATTTCGATCCGAGAAAAAAAGTAGGGGAGCCTATAGAGAAAACGCGCACCGGCAACGGCGAGCCGCAAGGCCGCGTCGAGCGAAAAGAACCAGACCCCTGGTCGCCCCAGTGCGTCGACCACGTAGGTCCGCACATTGATTTCCGGGAAGTCGAACCATCCCTCCGGGAGCGCCATCGATCCAATACTGCGCCATTCGAGAAAAAACGGAACGAGGCCGAGGTAGGCCTTCTCCTCGTAGAGGTCGAGACTGAGTTCGGCCGGGACCCGAGGCCGAAGCACTTCGGGATCGACCGCCCAATGGAGGAATAGAAGGGAACGCCAGCGTTGTCGCAGAAAGGATCGACCGGGCGGACGGGAGCGGAGGCCCAGCTGTCTTGCCGAAGAGGAGCCGCGCATGACCGGATTCGCGTTCTGTCGGCTACCCGTCCAGCCGAGCCAGAGCCCGATGCAAGAGCTCCCCGTCCTGACCCGCGACGATGCCGGGATGGGGAGAAGCCAGCTTCTCTTCGAGGAACCGGCAGGCCGCCGGGATTATTTCAGCGTGATCGAACGCGAGCAACGGCAGCCCGGTAACCGGGAACCAGCGGACCGCAGCCTCGTCGCTGGCGGCGGCTGCTCGCACCGCCGCCGGGTCTGCCCAGGTCACATGGGCAACGCTCACGACCGGCCCGCGGGGATCGCGTCCGGGCTTTCCGAAAACGCCGACCTCCCAAAGAGGAAGCCCCGCCACCCCTGTCTCCTCGGCGAGCTCCCGGGCCGCCGCCGCCAGCGGCTCCTCCCCCGCCTCCACAACCCCCTCCGGCAGAGCCCAGCAGCCCGCATGGGGGGCGTCCTTCTTTCGATCAGGAGCACGGCGGCCTCGCCTTGCCGGACTCCAAGCACGACCGTATCGGCGGTCAGGGCAAAACGCGCAATCTCCGGTCGAAGTCCAAGCGGAGCGGCAGCGGCGGGTGATGCTCCGCCCGCTTCTCTCGCCTCTCCCCGGGGAGAGGCGCTATCATTTCCCCTGGCTCGGAATACGATCCCCGCCTTCCGCACCTCCCGGTAGGGCAAGAGCCAGACGAGCGACTCGTCATGGAGATCGACCACCTGGATCCGGTTCCCCCAAGGGTCTCGAAAATCGCAGCGAAAGCCCGGGATGAGCGAATGGCCATACTTCTGAGCGCTCTTCTTCCGTACCTCCGCCAGCTGCTCCTCGTCTCGGACCATGATTCCAAAGTGGCGTTGCCGATCGGGCCGGACCTCGGGAACCTCGAAGAGGGCGAGAAACTGGTGCTCCCGCAGCGCAAAGAAGGCGTCTCCTTCCCCCCGGTCGAGCAGCCGCAGCTCGAAGACATCCTGGTAAAAAGCAATGGCCTTTCCCTGGTCGCCCACCTCGATCGCGACATGCTTGCGCCCGTAGACCTCGACGCTCACGAAGTCATTTTGCGCGAGCCGGGCGCGAAGGGCAACCCCGGTTCGACCGCTCGCTCGGCGCTTTCTCCGAAACGCGATTCGCCTGCATTAGTCCTCGTCCCCCGCAGCGCCTGTTGCCTCAAAAATAAACGACACCGAACGGGTGCGAGGAGTGAGGGTCGTTGCCTCAAAAATCGACGACACCCTAATTGGTGATGGTTTCCGCCTTGGCAAGGGCAGCCTCGGAACGCAAGGAGCCCGTAGGGCGAGTGGAGTGTAGAGGCTGCGCGAGGATCGTTCGCAGCGCCCTTTCGATGGCTTCTTTGAGGGCGAACGGATCCAGTTTTCGTCGGTTCTCCCGCAGCCGTCTTTTCGCGGCTGGGTCAACCGCTCGGCTTTGCGGAAGCCGGTCGCAAGGAGTCTGCGGACGATCGTAGCGGCGGCGGTAACGGCCCCCGATGCGTGTCTTGGCCACAAACTTGACGGAGGGGCAGAAGAAGTTCTGGAGCGGATCCCAAAGCTCGCGATAGAGCCGGTTGATCGGTTCCAGAAGCTCCGGAGACCCGAGCGGGTCGTAGGCGAGGAGCTGCCTGACCCGGCTCCAGTTCTTCTGCTCCACATGGGCATTGTCATCCTTGTGATAGGGCCGGGAGCGAGTGAAGGGTACATGCCTGCTTCGCTCAGGAGAAGTAGCGGACCAGATGATGGTTCAAAAACTCGCTCCCGTTGTCGCAATCAAAGCCCAGGATCGGGAAAGGCGGCTTGGCTTCTAGCTGGCGTGTCTTCTCCACGATCTGGGTCTCTCCCTTGTTCCAGACGGCTCGGGAAGCGGTCCAACCCGAGTAGATATCCGTGTAGGTGACCGTCCAGACGAAGTCTCCCGCCAGGCTCTGCCCGCAATGGGCCACGGTGTCCGCTTCCAGATAACCGGGCTCGGTGGCGTCCCAATGGTCGGTTCGCACCGGAATCTGGGTCTTGAGCAGGCTGCCCGGTTTGATCCCGCAAAGTCGCTTGGGAATCACGCAGCGGATGGGAGCCAAAAGCCGGTCGATGGTCGCAGGACTCATCTCGCAAAGGTCCCGCTCCACCCTCTTGGGCAGTCTCCCAAAGCGCTTCCGATAGTAGGGAAGCCACAAGGGCATCGCCGCCGCCAACCGCTTCCCGCACATCTGTTCTCCCGCCTGCCAGATCGTCTTGAGCGGCTCCAGGACTTCTTCTCCGTACCGAGCGGGCCTCCCTCTCCTTCCTCCCTCGGCTTTCTGTGCCCGCTTGCCGGACAAAAGCTTGATCGCGTGCTTGCGCGAGTAGCCCCACTGCTCGCAGAACTCCTCGAGCATCCGCCGCTTCCCCTTCCTCCCCCGCCGGGCGTATCGCTCACGCATGCGCCCAAGCACCTCTTCCGCAACCCGTTGACTCATCTTCATGACCTCCGTGGTTTTTCGGTGTCATTTTTTATGAGTCAACGACCCTCTTTTGCTCGCCCCGCTTGCCTCCGCTTCGGTGTCAAAATTTATGAGTCAATTCGCTCAAAATCGGGGTCCACTCTATTGCGTTTTCATCATCGGGACGACCGTATAGAATCATTTATTTCCCGGGAGAAACGGCCATGTCCGTCGCTAGCCCACCGTTTGATTGCCGGGTTCTATGCGCGAGCGTCGTTGGCGACGCAATCCGTTCGTCCGGGATCTTCGATTCTGTTGACCCCTATTGCGAGGCTGCCGGCTTTCTCCAAGCCCCCGCGATGATCCAGGATCCCGATGGGATCAGCGCCTGCCTGCTCGGCCGCATTCCGGAGGGCATGCTCCTCGCTTTTCGAGGGACGCTGCCGCTTGACATCCACGACATAGACAGTCTGCTCGATTGGATGGAGGATTTCGACGCCGATCCGATCGACGCTCCTCCTCTTCCGGGCTTGGTTCACCAAGGTTTCTGGGAGGATCTTGGCCGGCTCTGGCCTCTTCTTCTGCCGGAGCTCCAACGCCAAAAAGGGGGCTGCGGCAAGCTCTACCTCGTCGGCCATAGCAAGGGCGGAGCGCTCGCGAATCTTGCCGCCATGCGGCTTTGGAAGGAGCATGGCATCGAGGCGGATAGCATCTACACCTTCGGCGCCCCTCGGTGCGGCGATGCCGTCTTTGCCGCCGCGTACGACGGGCAATTCGAGTGCTTCCGTTACGACTACGCCGACGACATCGTCCCGCACCTACCCCCTCGGGTCCTTTTCCTCAGCTTGCTTTCGCTGCTTCCGGAGATCGGCGACGTCTTTCTCACCCTCGCCCACCGGGAGTACGCTGCCGTCGGCACACTCCGATTTATCGATTGGGAAGGAAAGATTGTGGGAGATTCCCCAAACCTCGAATTCAAGCGGATGCTCCGTTTGACCGAGCTCATTTTGGAGAGAGACTGGGGAGCGATCGCGCGCGATCACCAAATCACCTGCGGGAGCGGTTACTTCCACTCCGTCTGCCCGAGCGACATTTGTGGCGCACGAGCGGATGCTCCATCCGTGACCCGCTAGACGCAACCAGCCGGTTCTCCGATCCCCATGTCGCCGAACCGAACGATTGAAACCGAAATCGAGATCCAGGCTTCCTCCATGGCTCTCTGGAATGAGCTGATCGGCTTCTCTTCCTATCCCCAATGGAATCCTTTCCTCCGCTCGGTTCGCGGGGAAGCCCGTCCAGGCGCGCGACTTGCGCTTCGCGTCCGCGCTCCGCACTCTCCTCCGGTTGCCATGAACGCCGAGGTCCTGGCGGTGGAGCCGAACCGAGAGCTGTCTTGGACCTGTCACTGGCTTTCCCCGCGTCTGCTGGCTGGGGAGCATCGCTTCCTCTTCGAGATCCAGGGCCCGAAGAAAGTCCTCCTTCACCACGGGGAGACCTTTCACGGCCTACTCCTCCCTTTTCTTTGGCCACTGATGGAGCAGAGGACCCGGCAGGGGCTGGAGGCCATGAACGCGGCACTCAAGGAACGGGCGGAAGCCCGCCACCAAGACTAACCGGCCTCTTTCAGAGGCTTTCGCCTGCGGAGAGCCTGCCCTCCGCGCGAGGCAGCGGTCAGCATGCGTGCGCTCACCGGAACTCCCGGCCAGATGGACTGCTCGTGTGAATGTATCGTCCTTTGCACGCATGCCCTCGCCCAATACCCCGGCGGCTCTCCCCGGTGCCCATGTTGCTCTCTTTCCAGGGAGACAACGGCCTTCGCTTCTTCCATACGAGCTCGGCGTCCGCATTGAGCGTTTCGAGGCTTTGTTCAGCGTTCACTTCCCTTAGGGCCTGCTTGCTCGCTGACCCGCTTTCCGGGCCTTTTCCCAGAGGCTTCGACCACCGGCGTTACCACCAGCAGCCGCTCCGGGTGCTTCCGGCTGGAGCAATAGTTGCCGGGTGGAGATCACTCCCTCCTCACTGGGCGATGCACCCTTTTCACGGCGCACATGGAAGTCAGGTTAGCGCCCGGGCTGAACCAGTAGCCAAAAGCCTCACCGATGCCCAAGGTCCTCCGCCGCCTTCAGGCGATCCGCTTGACCCGGCTCGCCCCGAACAGAAGGCCTTTGATCGAGTTCTTCTCCAAGATCCCCGCCGACATCAACGCACTGCTCCAAAAGCTCGACCTGCTCCCCCTCTTTGCTCGCCCGCCCAAATGGGCCATGTAGGCAGAACGAAAAAGTCGTCGCGTTCTGCTGCAGTCGCGTACGCATCAGCGCAGAGGAAGTTCGGTCAGACGTTGTTTCGGCTTTGCGGAGCGGAGAAGTCGGCGAAGAATTCCGACGCGGGTTTAACGCCAGAAACAAGCAGCCTGTCGCGGGCACGGGTGCAGGCGACGTAGAATAGGTTGCGCTCGGTGTCGTGAACCTCGTCGAGTTCCGATTCGTCGGCGACCGTCTCGATGCGCTCCTGCAGGGGCAATACGTCGTCGTCGCATGCCATGACGGCAACGGCTTTGTATTCGAGGCCCTTCGCAAGATGCATGGTACCGATGGCAACTCGACCCTGTGGCTGCTCAAGCCTTTCAGAAAGTTCCAACTGTGCGTGACCCGCGGCTTTCACGGCGGCGCGCGCCCTGGCAAGCTGGTCGTTGGCGCGTACGAATACACCGATCTCGGCGGGGGCGATTCCATCGGCCACGGATTGCCCGATCCAGTCGGCCACACCCTGGATCTCGCTGTCGGCGTCAGCGAAGGTCTGGATTTCCGGGTCGGGGCCGTTGAACACGGAGACGGTGCCGCGCCGGTCCTGCTCGTTCCCGTCAACATCCTGCACGATCTTTGGCAGAAGGCGGTCGGCCGCCTGCCTGATCTGGTGCGAGGTTCTATAGTTGACCTTGAGGGTACGCGAGCGCCCGCGGATATCGACGCCGAGCTTCTTCCACGAAAACGGCTCCTGAAAGATGCGCTGGCAGAGGTCCCCAGCGAAGAAAAGCGTATCGGAGCCGCCCGGCGTGATGGCGACCAGCATCCGCAGTTCTGGCACGCCAAGGTCTTGGGCTTCGTCGATCACGGCATGGGTAAAAGGCTTGTCGGCCCGCTGCGCAAAATGCGCGGTGACTTTCCCAAAGATGGACGCCCATGTGAGAAGCCCCTGCGCCTCGATAAGCTGCCTTGTCCGCACAAATACGGGCCAGAGTTTTTCGCGTTGCTTCGCGCCAAGGCGGTTCTTGCGGCCCAGCCGGGGAACGTCCCGATAGGCGTCGAGGCTGTCCAACTGCCACGCATCGACGACATTGAGCCATTCGGAAGCGAGAAAGCGCGGGGTTAAGCTGCTCAAGGACGCTTCACCAGCCGCCATTTTGAGCGCCCCGCGAATTTGATCCTCGGTCGCCGCCCTCGGGTGGTGCCCGAACGCCAACGTGAACAGCTCGTGCGCGACACCCTTGAAGGGCAGCACGGTCACGCGGGGAACGATGCTCTTATCCTCGCCAGTGAGCATACGCAGCTTGCCTTCAAGCGCATTGGCAAGCGGTAGCGAAAAAGTCGTGAGCAAGAGCCGCGCCTGCGGGTACTGGCGCAGGATGTTCGCGGCGCGATGCAGGGCAACAACGGTCTTTCCCGTTCCGGCAGAACCTGACACCCGTGCGGGGCCGCTGTACGATTGCTCCACGACCTGCCGCTGCGAGGGATGCAGGAACACCGTCCATTGATCCCACGGGAAATCGAGCGCGCGTTTGAGTTCTTCGACATCCTCCATGACGCGGAAGCGCCGCTGGGCGTCGGGGTGCTCGAAGGGGCTGATAACCTCTGGCGCGGTGACGGCAGGTATCTGCGGCTTCGCGCCGGTGGCGAGGTCCAACAGCGCTTCCGCCGCTTCGCGCGGCAGATGCTCGGCAAGATCGAAGATCGTGTCTTCCGTGGCGGCCTTTACGTCGGCAAGCCAATCGACCGGGACGCCGTAGGTCAGAAGTTCTTCGTCCGTGATACCGGGGAACAGCGGCGGCAGAACGACGCGGATCGGCGTTGCAGGCTGCTCCACCTCGATGGGCTTATGGATGACGATTTCCTGAACGCGCTCGCGCACCTCGACGATCTGCGCCGCGCCGGTCTTGGGATGGGTTTCGATGCGCCGGCGCTCGGCCCACGCATAGGCATCGTCATGGTGGGCGACGTAGCAGATCAGGAAGCTGTCCTGCGTCTTGTGGACAATCAGGCGAATGTCGCGGTTGACGCGCATTGACCAGAAATTGTGGTCTTTCGACTGGTCTATGCGGTGGAATTGAAGCCCCGGCGCAGCGGGGTTCATCTGCAAATCGAAAACGGTCTCCTTGACCGCCTTCTGCTCCTGGGCAGAGAGGCGGCGCAACGCGGTTTGGAAGCAATCAGCGATGCAGAAGATCATGCCCCCTCGGCATCCCTGGGAGGCTCGCCATCAACAATCCGAGCGGCGAGAAGCTTTCTTTTGGATATGCGCGGAATAAGCCTATCCAGATCGTTCCCGATCAGCGCGATCGAAATGTCTTGGGAAGCGTCAGGAAAATCGCGCTGAAGCTCTAAGATTTGCCGCGCGGTTTTAATCTTCATCTTCCTAAGCGATTCTCTCTTTATTTCAGTCTCAATCCGCGCCTGCGCGTCGGCTTCGCGGCGACGATTGCGTTCTGTGAAAACTTCAAGAAGCTGCCAATTATGCCCTTAACCGCATCGCACAGATGTCCCATGCCAGCGAGATCAATGTTTCCCGGAGAAGCATACGAAATCCGCGCGACCTTCATTCGATACTCAGCGGGTGCCGTTGCGCGAGCGCGTGCGAGAAGCCGGTCGTTGGCCAAGTTTAGATACTCTTCAAAGGACACAGGCAGGTAAGAGCGGTCGAACCAGTAGAAATCCGGCTCATATGGGAATCTCGGGAAGCGTCGGCGGAGGGCTGCCTTGTAATATAGGGATTCAACGCCCTTAAGAACTTCAATAAAGTCCTCCGGCTCCCATTTTCCGTCTATCTCAAGTCGCAGCATCGCTCGCCCCCTACACCGCAAACACTTTCATCACCTCATCGCCGAAGTGATTGATGACCTTGACCGCGAAGCGGCCTGTGTCGGGGCGCGGGAATGGACGCGACTTGTCCCGGTAGAGGGTCGCCCAAGCATCCTCGTCGATCTCGGCCCTCAAGGCAGTCTTGAGCGCTTTGTAGGGGTCGTTCGCGCCCATGAAATAGGCGTGGCGGACGAAGAAGCTTTCCTCGTTGTAATCTGTGTCGATGAACCACGCGGCGATGTCGTCCTTGCCGCTGGCGCGGACTTCGCCGGTCTTGGGGTCGAACACATCGACGCCCAAGACTTCGACGACGATCTCGCCGTCCGTGTTGAAATCCCACTTGATGTCCGGTTCGCCGAACACCACGAAGAGGTTGCCCGCTCCGGTGTTCTTGAGTTCGTCCGACATGTGCAGCTCGGGGTTCATCTTGGCCTTGAGGATCGGTAGCGGGCCAAGCTTGTTCAGTTCGGACGTATGCGCCTCGAAATTGAAGCCGCAGGCGATCAGCGCGTCGAAGCGCGCTTCCTGCGCCTCGCGCGCGGCGGCGGTCAGGTCGGCGCGGCTGACCGTGCCGAACTCCGGCCCTATAAAGACCGCGGCGTGCTTTTCCGTGTCGCCTTCCATGAACCGGCCATCGGCGGCGATCCAGGTGCCGGGCCAACCGGTAATGGATGTGAAGATGATGCGGTCGGCTTTTTTCGCCTGCTGGACACCCGAAGTTTTGAGGTGTTCCAGAATCATAGTGGTGAAATCGTTGAGTTCGTCTGTGCCCTTGGGGAGTTTGTGTTTGCGCTTGCCTTCGGCGTCGATCTCGCCGGTCAGCTCATTTTCGCTGGACGGGACAACACGATGGGGCGAAAGGCTTTCGACCGTGAATGGTCCGGCAACGCGGATGCGGGATTTATCCTCATATGGCCGGGGCTCTTCGCTGAATAGAATGGGCGGAGGGGGCAGATTTGCCATTGAGGGATGGCAAGAAACGGTGTTCTTGCCATCCGTCTTCGGCGGATTTTGTGTCCGGGCGAATTGCCGTCAAGGACACTTCGACTTCGTCGATCCTCCTTGACGGCGGATTGCCAAGCTCGCCTCGTTTTCCGATTCTTCGGGCATGGATGCGAACAAGCTTTTTGGGATGGCCTTACAGTTGGGTCCGGAATGGAAGGTGATTCGAAGCGAACTTTCTGCGGTGGATCATACCTTGAAGATCTGGCTCGATTTTCGAGAGGGCCATCGGTTCCCCTGTCCGGAATGCGGGCGTCCTTCTCCTGCGCACGACACGGTGGAGAAGCGGTGGAGGCACATGAACTTCTGGCAGTACAAGACCGAGCTGGTGGCGCGGGTTCCACGGGTGGACTGTCCGGAGCACGGAGTGCGGTTGGCGGAAGTTCCCTGGGCCAGGCCGGGGAGCGGGTTTACCCTGATGATGGAGGCGGTCATCCGGATGCTTTCCCAGGAGATGCCGGTTTCCCAGGTGGCCGAGATGCTCAAGGAGCAGGACACCCGGCTGTGGAGAATCTTGGAGCACTACGTGGAAAAGGCCTATCGGAAGGAGGATTGGAGCGGGGTGAAGCGGATCCTGGTCGACGAGACAAGCAGCAAGCGGGGTCACCGCTACGTGACCGCCGTTACCGACGCGGACAGCCGGAAGCTCCTCTTCCTGGTGGAGGGCAAAGGAAAGGAGACCTTGGAGGCATTTGCCAAGGAGATGCGGGAGCACGGAGCGGATCCNGAGCAGATCGGGCTGATCTGCATGGACATGAGCCCCTCCTACATTGCCGGAGCCAAGGAGCACTTCCGCAAGGCGGACATCGTCTTTGACCGCTTCCACCTCATGCAGATGGCGGGGGAGGCGGTCGACCAAGTACGCAAGGAGTTCGTGCGTCAGGGGCTGCTGCCGAAGGGAAGCCTCTGGGCGCTGCGAGGCAACGAATGGACGCGAAGCAGGGAGCAGAAGAGTTTGCGTGCCTCCCTTTGTGCAGCCTACCCCAGACTGGGAAGAGCCATTGGGTTGCGGGAGGCTCTGCAAGAGATCCTCGCCCAAGAGGATCCCCAAGAGCTCCGCTGGTGGCTCCAGTGGGCCGACCGCAGCCGGCTTGCTCCCTTCCGAAAGCTTTCCAAGACGATCAAAGAGCACATGGACGGCGTCCTTGCTTTCCTCCAGAGCCGGGTGACCAATGGCCTCATCGAGGCGATCAACGGACTCATCCAGCTTGCCAAAAGGATGGCCAGAGGCTTCCGAAGCTTTCGGTGCTTGCGGATCGCCGCTTTCCTCAAAGCCGGAAAGCTGACGTTGGATCTTCCCGTCGTAACCTCATAACCCACGAAAAACAGCGAAGAGGCATGGCCGGTCGTAGAGAAGTTCGACATCGGCTTTCTTGGCAATCGACTCGTTGATCTTCTTCTGCCGTGCGATGCGCTGTTCCCACCACGCCTTGTGAATCCCTTTGACGTTGGCCGACCATTCCTCTATCGGCGCGCGCGAGATTTCCCATTCTTCCCACTTCTTGCCCAGCGCTGCGTTGAGTTCGCGGCGCAGCGGTTCCAGCGTTGCCTGAAACTCCTCCCAGATCACGTCGATCTCGGCATTGTTGGCGATGGATTTCAGCGTGATGTGCTGCGCGCGGTCGTAAACGAAGCCTTGGCGAATATCGCCATGTGTCGGCCCGTCAACCGGCGGCTTGCCGGTTAATTCTGCTTCTTTCAGCAGACCTTCCTTGCTGTCGGCCAGAAGGTAATAGGGATATTTCGCGCTCATTACCCGCGCACGGGCGAGCGCCAGCGCCACGCGCGATGTGTCGATGGTGATCCAGCGACGGCCCCATTGCTCGGCAACGGTCGGTGTCGTGCCGGAGCCACAGGTAGGATCAAGCACAAGGTCGCCGGGGTCGGACGCCATGAGAATGCAGCGTTGCACAACCTTGGTGCCTGTCTGGACAACATAGACCTTGGATTCTGTGAAGCCACCCGTACCGGTGTCCATCCAAATGTTACGCAGCGGTACTACGCTATAGTCATCGAGAAACCTTACATAAGCCAGCGAGCTTCCTGACACGATTACGCGGCTCGCCTTCTTCAATCTTTCCATCCCGTGAATAGGCGTAGCCCATTGGCGTTTTCCAACGGGATAGAGTTTCCCTTCAAACTCTGTTTCGTAGTTGGTGGTGTTGGCTTGCGTCTGTGATGTAAGCTGGTCGATACGAAAGAGGCGCGGTTCAGCGTCGCTATCAATCGCACCCGGCAAAACGCCGCGATGAAAAATACCATCCACCGTGCGGGAGTGACGATAGAGCGCATCTGTGCTGCTCGCTCCAACTTTGTCTAGGAGCAGAGCACGATATTTTGTCTTACTTCTGTCTTTTGCATACCAAAGAATATAATCTGCCGTCGTGTCGATATATTGCGACGATGAACTTGTTGTTGTGGAGTTAACGATCTCGGCTATCAGATTTTCACGCTGAAACACTTCATCCATCAGCGCCCGAACGCGATGGACGTTCTCGTCACCGATCTGCACGAAGATGCTCCCGCTCTCCGTCAGCAAGTCCCGCATCGCGGTGAGGCGGTCGCGCAGATAGGTCAGATACGAATGGATTCCGTCTTTCCATGTGTCGCGGAAGGCGCGCACCTGTTCCGGCTCGCGGGAGATTTCTTCGATCTTGCCGTCCTTTACGTCGCGCGAGCGCGTTGACACCTGCCAGTTCGAATTGAATTTGATTCCATAAGGCGGATCGAAATAGATGCACTGCACCTTTCCGCGCAGGTTCTCGCGCTCGGCAAGGCTCGCCATCACCTGCAAGCTGTCGCCAAGGATGAAGCGGTTCGACCAGTTCTGGTCGTGCTGGTAAAATTCTGTCTTGGCTTCGGGATCGATACCGTTGAAGTCCTGGAACAGGTCTGCAATATCGCTCTCGGCTTCGCGCTTGGCTTTGGTGCGGCGCACCAGGTCGTCGATGATCGCCTTGGGGTGAATCTTCTCCTGAATGTAGAGCGGCGGCGCATTCACCACGAGGTCCGACCAATCCTGCTGGTCCTTGCCGCGCCATACGAGTTGAGCATCGGATATGTCTACATAGCCGCTCTCCGCCGCCTTCTCGATCTGCTCCCGCGTCAGGCGAATGCGCGCGCCTTTCCAGACAAGCTGCGGATCGAGGTCGGCATCGCGCGGGCGGGTTTCGCCCTCGGCAAGGGGATAGCGGCGCGGATAGACGACAGGCGCGAAGGGGGCGATTTCTTCCGCCCGCTGCGCGGCTGACTGAAGCTCAGCGGTCGGGATGTTCTTACGCTTGGCTTCCGTGTGCGTCAGCGTCTCAATCTGCTTGGGCGCACCCGCCGTTTTTCTTCTCCCCTTGTTCATGCCTCGCTCGCTTCTTTCAGTTGGTAGTCGCCATTCGCCTCAACCGCCCGCTCAATCAACGCGGCGAATTCCTTCTGCATTTCAAACACGTCGGTGAATTCCTCGAACGCCCAGCGTCCATAAGTGCCAAGGTTGTTCACGCCCCTGATCCATTTCTGGCGCATGGTTTCGGATTTGAGCTTCACGTTCTCGCGGCGATAGCCCTTGACCTCGACGATCAGGTGCAGGGGATCATCGGGGCCGCGTCCATCGTCGATGTTGACGATGAAATCCGGCAGGTAGAATGTCGCCGTCGATCCGTCCTTGTACGGAACTTCGAGGCCCAAGCCCTGATTCTTGACGTAGGACAGAACGCGCGGATGCGCCTCGGCGGCGCGGGCGAACTCGGCTTCCCAATCGCTGTCGCAGACGACGTAGTTGATGTGGCTCTTGGCCGGGTCGGTCGTATAGAGATCTTTGCTCGTCATGAACCCGACATGGCGGGTCGAGCCTTTCGGATTGTAGGGATCGAGGACGGCGCGGATGCGTTCTTCGTCGCCAATGGCGGCTGCAATGCCGTTATAGATGCGCTCGGCGGCCTGCGCGGCGATGCTTAGGATTTGGAGCATCCAGGGTCCGGTACCGCCCTTGCACTCAAGATAGCCTTCGTCGATCCAGCGGCGGACAATGCGCTGGATTTGGCAGAACAAATACAGCTTAGGTTCGCCGTCCCCGTCTTTGAAATACGAATAAAGAAGATACTTCGCCAGTTCGTAGGACACGGTGCTGGGGCGCTTGTCCTTCATTTCGGCGACGGTGAGGGTGACGCCTTCGCCGAGGATACCTTCGAGCAAGGTCTGTCCCGGCCCGACCATATCGGGGGTGAGAACCAGTTTTGAATTTGGGGTGAAGTTGGCTTGCAGCTTTTCTTCTGGCAAGTCGATGCGGTAACCGACCACGCGCGGGAAGATCATTTCCAGCGCAACGCGCTCGCGCACCGCCGCCACGCGCGTCATCTTCTTGGGCGGCTTAACCGGAGCGACCTGGGGCTTCGCCGTGAAGTCGAACGGGATGCCCATAATGTCGGCATATTCGACGTTGAACAGCCCTTCGGCATTCAGGTCGTAGGAATAGCGGCGTAGGCCGCGCCCGACGACCTGCTCGCACAAAAGCTGGGTGCCGAAGGCGCGGACGCCGAGGATGTGGGTGACGGTGTTCGTATCCCAGCCCTCCGTCAGCATAGCGACCGACACGACGCAACGCACCTGTTCGCCAAGCCGCTCTTTCTTGCCGACCGTGTTCATGACCTCGCGCAGTAGATCGGAGTCGGACAATTCACCGACTTCGCCCGCACCGGAGCGCTGCGCGATCTCGCGCTTGTATTGCTCGATCTCAAGGGCGGCGGCCCGGCGGAAATCGTCGTTGAGCGCTTCTCCCGATTCAAGCTGCTTGCTGTCGATCAGCAGCGTGTTGGGACGGGAAAGGCGATTGCCGTGCTCATCGAAATTGCTGAACAATTCAAGGTGGGCAGGGTGGAAGCTGCGCAGTTCCTCTCGGTCCTCGGCGACGGGGCGTTGCCAGCCGGAAATCCATTCGTAGACCAACTTCGACGTGGAGGTGTTGTTGCAGACGACAATGAACACCGGAGGCGTTTCGATGCCGGCCTTGGCCCACTTCTCGAATGTTTCCTGATAGTGATTGTAGAGGGCGACAAGGGCAGTTTGGAGTTTGGCCGGAAGCGAATCGGGATCAAGGTCGCCCCGCCCCTTGCCGCGCCCCTTCTTCGGCATCTCGTCGCGGATGTGCTCCCACAGATCTCGGAACACTGGGACATCTGCCTCGGGGATATTGTCTGCGGTCGGAACACGCGGCAGTTTCACAATGCCGCATTCGATGGCGTCCATCAGCGAAAAATCGCTGATCGTCCAGGGAAAGAGCGTGCCTTCGGCATAGCCCGAGCCGCGCAGGAAGAACGGTGTGGCGGACAGGTCGTAAACGGCTCGAACGCCAAGCTTCTTCTTAAAGCATTCGATGCCGCTAATCCAAAGTCGCGCAGCCTCATTTTCTTCCTTCGCGACGGACTTCTCATCGCCGCTCAACTCGTCGATATCTTCGTTATTCGGCCTCTCCCGATAGCAATGGTGGGCCTCATCGTTGATGACGACAATGTTCTTAAGGCCCATGAGTTCTTCGGCCACACGCCGAACCATCTGGCCTTCGGTTTCCTTGGTCGCAATCAGCGCGTGGCGTCCTTGGAGTAGCGAGCGCCCGACCTTGTTGACTTCCAGAATCTCTTTGAGTTGCAGCGCATGGTAATTGGTGATGACGATCTTCGCCTTGTTGATGTCATCCAGCATGTCGCCGGGAACGAGTTCGCGGACGCGGTAATAACTTTCGATGTCGCTGGGTAGCAGAACGCGCAGGCGGTCTTTGATCGTGATACCCGGCGCGATAATCAGAAAGCCGCGCGAGAAGTTGCTGCTGGTGGGAGAGCGCACGGCGTTAACCGCCTGCCACGAGATCAGCATCGCCATCACGGTGGTCTTGCCCGCGCCGGTCGCCATCTTCATGGCAAGGCGAAGCAATCCAGGGTTGGCCTGTTCGTTGGCCCCGAGGATGTGTTCCCAGATACGGGCATATTGCTTTTTATTTCGGGCAACTTCTGTCAGCCAGATGACGGTCTCGACAGCCTCCACCTGACAGAAGAATGGGCGCACCCCCTGAAACTGATAGCTGCGCCAATGATTGAGGAGCCGCGCCGTGGCGGGCGTCACGCCCCAAACGGCTGGGTTTGATTGCCGCCATGCGCCGACATGGGTACGAATCTCATTGATGATGGGAGTCGGGTTGTATTCCTGTTCCTTGGTCGAAAGCCCGTCGTCGTTTCGCAGGTCGAGGCTGCCCTGATCCCAGTCGGCGCTCTTGCGCTTCTTTTTGCGCGGCTTGGGGACAGGCGTGATGAGTTCGGACTTTCGCCGTCCGTTGCGCGGCGGCTCATTGAGCGGCTGGCCTTCGGCATCAAGAGGATGGTGCCGGGTCGGTTCCTCATAGGGGGAGTTGAGGATAGGTTGTTCGAAGAAAGGGCTGGCTGGGGTCGTCATGGTCGCGCGCCCCCCTTCTTCGCAGGGGCGAGGATAAGGGCCTTGTGCCTTCCGCTCAGCGCATGGGCAAGTGATTTGGAGTGGTACTGGATTATCACTCCCGGCTACCCCCGTTGTTGTTCTTCCACCTTGCGCTTCCTCCAGTTTGCGCTTTCCTGTCGCCTGAACCTCCACGACCCGCCGACATTGAAGCCAGGAAACTTGCCCGGCGAGGTGAGCTTGTAGGCGGTCTTCTCATTGATTTAAGAAGTTCCGCCACATCCCGGATCGTCAGGATTGCGTCGGTCATGCGCCCTCCGTAACTCGCGTTTGGGGAAGTATATAAAAGATCGGAGAAAATCAGAGAAGATAATGGTGATCGTTCATCCGTGCGGTGAGCAGCGGTGGCAGGGGGTGGAGCCGCCGCAGCAGCGCATCCCAAAACCCGCGCGGGAAGCGCATTTTCAAGGCCTATTCTCCGTTTTAAGTGGCCACGGCGGGAAGATCCAACGTCAGCTTTCCGGCTTTGAGGGAAGCGGCGATCCGCAAGCACCGGAAGCTTCGGAACCCTCTGGCCATCCTTTTGGCGAGCTGGATGAGGCCGCCTTTCTCCTCGATGAGACCATTGGTCACCCGGCTCTGGAGGAAAGCAAGGACGCCGTCCATGTGCTCTTTGATCGTCTTGGAAAGCCTTCGGTAGGGAGTGAGCCGGCTGCAGTCGGCCCACTGGAGCCACCAGCGGAGCTCTTGGGGATCCTCTTGGGCAAGGATCTCTTGCAGAGCCTCCCGCAGCCCAATGGCTCTTCCCAATCGGGGATAGGTGGCGCAAAGGGAAGCGCGCAGACTCTTCTGCCCGTCGCTTTTCGCTAAAAGTTTGTTCGCGCCCATGCCCAAAGAATCGGAAAACGAGGCGCGCTTGGCAAGCCGCCGTCAAGGAGGATCGACGAAGTCGAAGTGTCCTGTCCTTGACCGCGAATCGCCCGGGCATCGGCCGTCGACACGATTGCTTTCTCGCGGTCGACCACGGCTTGCTTGGTATGCTGCCCCCCGTCCGGTCCTTCCCCGGAGAGCCCGCTTTAGTGTCTGTTCAGGCGCCAAAGTCCACGCCATGAACTTCTTTACGTTGCTGGACACAACTTCTCCAAAACGCGTACCGGCTTGTCTGCGACAATCGTTTGCGCTGTATCAGCGGCCCGCTCCGGGACAATGACAGACTGAATATGGTCAAAGACATTCCAGTCGGGAACTGGATCATAAACGAGCGCAAACTCGGAGCGCTTGCATGCTTTTCCGTCGTAGGTGATTTGTCGAGTCCAGAAATCTGGATCAGTTGTTTCGAGCACTGAGATTTCTGCACCGGACAACGGGCGGCCCATGGGTCGGCCGTTGAAGTTGACATCACCAGCGATCAAGCGCCATTCGCGTTGCCGGTAGTACCCCAACCCGTCGCGGGCGTGCTTGTTGTCCGTGGGGTAGAACATATTCATGAAGATCGTCAGTATCCCGACGCTGTGAGCGAAGGGTATGTTGTTGTAGCCCAAATACTGAAGGATATTCTTAACGTCCGACGCAGCGAGGTCGTAGCTCGCGACAACTTTGTCGGTGGCATCTGTATTCGTTAGCGTCAATTTATAATCTGGAGAGACGGGACACCCCCACCTAGCGCTAGCCGTCGGCGAATCGCTAATTTCCTTCAGGCCCTGAAGCTGACGCAACACATACCGGGTGTGGTAGGCGCCGCGGACGCAGAATGTGCCGATGTGGCTAAGAGCGCTGCTGCCAACCCCGTTCGGTATATACATGACCGGCGTCGCACCTGCTTCACGTAATGACCCTATGTCGAAAGACAAAGAGATTGGGCCGAAAAGTCTGCTATGTCGCGGCAGTTCAGCATCGGACAATTCAGTAAATGAAGCACGCCGTTGCAGCAGTTTTAGTTCTTCTCGCCCGCCAGTTATCTGCTGTAGATCCCACTCAACAATTTCTGGCGCGAGGACTAGGCCAATTGTTCTCATAGCACCCAAGATGGCCAAGCCACGCTCGATCGTGGCATCCTCGTTTTCGCCCGATTTAGGGCGTGGAAAACTATGGAAGAACCGGCGAGGTGGAATCACATTCATATAACCATATTATCATGCCACGGTGTTCCTTTTGAATCTAGTCTAAAAGCTCCGAAAGCGCGAAGTCAGTCCCTAAACATCCGACCAGTGGTTAAGCTAAAAAGGAAGCCACTGGAATGAGAGGCAAGATGCAAACGGACGCGCCAAGAGGCTTTCTCGCTCGGCGGCGGACAGAATGGAGCGCCGGTGCATGGTCAGTTATCCGTTCTCAGGTATTGGTAGAGGGTTTCACGGCTGATGCCGAACTCGCGGGCGAGTTGTGCCTTCTTCTCGCCGGCGTCGGATCGCCGGCGCAGTTCGGACACCCGCTCCGGAGACAGCGCTTTCTTGCGACCCCGATAGGCCCTCCGCTGCCTGGCAAGTGCGATGCCCTCGCGCTGCCGCTCGCGGATCAAGGCTCGCTCGAACTCGGCGAACGCGCCCATCACCGACAGCATGAGGTTCGCCATCGGCGAGTCCTCGCCTGTGAAGGTCAGGCTCTCCTTGACGAACTCGATCCGCACGCCGCGCTGGGTGAGCTTCTGCACCAGTCGTCGCAGGTCGTCGAGGTTGCGCGCCAGGCGGTCCATACTATGAACGACCACTGTGTCGCCCCTGCGCACGAAGGCGATCAGATGTTCCAGCTCGGGACGCCGGATGTCCTTGCCCGAAGCCTTATCGGTGAATAGCCGATCCACCGAAACCTGCTCAAGTTGGCGTTCCGGATTCTGGTCGAAGCTGCTGACGCGGACGTAGCCGATGCGCTGACCGTGCAAGGTGCTCCTTAGGGAAATGTGTCAGGAATAACTCTATTACCCTTGCCGGTAGATGTAAATAAATTCAGAAATGGACTCTAGTCTGACGCTATTTCGCCGCTCCGCCTGACGCCAGGTTAGGGCATGCTCCAACATGACCGACATCTGCTGGAAGATAAGGCAACCCGATTCTAGCTAGGTAGGCCGCAAAGCGTTGCGAAAGGTCCTCCCGGTAAAGCGCGGATAGGCCGCACACAAGGTGCTTCGGCTTGAGTTTTGCCAAGTATGACGAATTGACCGAAAAATAGTGCTTGAAGTCGACAATAGACGGAACAATGGGAACGTCTTCCGGAAAACTCAGGTAGTGGTAACGGGGCCGCTCGTTTTGCCGGAGCGTTCTGCCTTCCGTCTTCTCCTTGTTCATTTTGGCCATAGTCAGCTCTAAATCAAGGAGATGCTGACCTTGATACACGTGATCGGCGTTGTAGAGTGGTGCAACGAGAACGGAAAACAGCTTTTTGTCGTCGGACTGTGGCTTCTTCCCCTGCCGTGTCCGATAGCGCGCGTCTTGTTCCAGATCGCAATCTTGCGTCAGAACAACAACAAGGGGGAACACGAGCTTGCTTACTTCCAGCACCCCGTGCTTCTCGGCAACATATTCAACGCATTCGACTTCGCGGAAGATGTCGCCTTGCGAGATTCGTCCCAGACGTCTTCTCCTCACTCTGACATTAACGTCATGATTCACGGGAAATCCTCCCTCGGATCACAACCCGACGCGGCTTTTCAGCTCCAAAAAGCTTAACGTTTGCGACATCAGTGGACAGACTGCCCGGTCCCGTGGAAGGCGTCTGCGATGTGGCAGTGGTCGGTTTTTCGGGCGGAACCTCGTCAGTTCGTGAGGTTGTCCCCTCACCTTTGTCATAGTCAGTTCCAAAAAGCTGAACGTTTGCGACATCAGTGGACAGACTGCCCGGTCCCGTGGAAAATGCCTGCGATGTGGCAGTGATCGGCTTTTCGGGCGGAACCTCGTCAGTTCGTGAGGTTGTCCCCTCACCTTTGTCATAGTCACTCTTGAACGGAGACTGATCTGGCATTCATCCGCTCCCGGAGCTGCTTGGTAATGCTCATCTCAAACAACTCCTGTATTAGCCCGTGCCCCCGTTCCATGTGTTGAAGCGACTCCCCAAGATCATGCACCGTTGGCACATAAGCATCGATGTCTAAAAGGAATTGAGGACGTTTCATCATCGCCGGATAGTCAGGATTGGGCATGCCGAACTGGAACCTCACATCGAGGCCTTCGCGCTTGAGTTCAGCGACCTGGATGAGTCGAGTCAGATGTCGCGGCTGCGTAAAGAAAGCCATCGTTCCCAGCAGTGCAGGAGCGATATAATCGCCCCATGTGGTGGGAGTGGCTAAGTCTGGAATCTCGATGAGATTGATATATCGCAGGCCAAAGCGACCTGCTCTTGCGTCGGGAAACGCCTTTTTCACGGCGTCAACGACAGCGGTAAACTGCCCCTTCATATCTTCAAACGTGGTGTATCTTTCGTATCTGACAAATACACACTGCGCTATCAGAACTAGCTGTTTCTCACGCTCTTTGCCAAAGAAAGTCCACTTCGTGAAGCGCGTTTGATTGTGTCTCACTTTTTCGCCAGTTAACTGAAGTTGCTGTGCAATCGCCTCGGTTGGTTCACTTATTGGAAAGTGTTTAGAGAGCGCGTCAGCCAACTTGGGCGGTAATGATTTGCTCAGCTCTTCAATCGGCGCAATAAAATCAATGCGTGCAATCGCTTCTTTCAGAAAACTACTCTCGTAACAAATCTCATCGTACATCATCACTCCTGTTTCATGTCTTTGCCTGGCTGATCCCGTCTCGAAGCTGCGCGGTTCTTAAGTGGCAGGTCCCGGATGATTACGTACTATTTTTTGGAAGAGCTGCGGATGGGATTGTTGCCATGTTTTGAGGGCCTGAAGTGGGGTTTGGTGATTGAGCGATTTTTGAGGGAGGTGTTCGTTGTAGAGCCAGGCGTAGTGGTGGAGCGTGGTTTTCAGGTCGAGGGAGCTTTGGAAGTGATGCGTACGGAGGATCTGGGCCAGTCTTCCGTTGAAGCGCTCCACCATGCCATTGGTGCGAGGCGACTTCAGCTTGGTCAGGCGGTGCTCGATTCCCAATGCTTGGCAGAGCGCGTCAAACTCATGGGCTCCGGTAGCATCCTTGGGTTCTTGGCCGAAGACCCGATCGGTGAACTCCTTGCCGTTATCGGTGAGGATGGTTTGGATTTTCACGGGTGCCGCCTTGGCCAGCGCATGGAGGAAGCTGCGTGCGGCCGCTGGGGTCTTTGCACGCTTGACCGCCAGGAAGACCCAACGAGTCGCTCGATCGATGGCGACGAAGACATAACGGCGAGAAGTCTCGTCGGCCATCTGGGGCAGGTATTTGAGGTCCACATGAAAATAGCCCGGCAGGTAAACTTTAAAGGGTTGGGTGGGATTGGCCGGTTTTTCCGGTTGAGGCAGCCGGGAGTGGCCTCGACGCCGCAGGAGCCGACCCAAGGCCGAGCGGGTCATGGAGCGTTCGATAAATTCGCGGATGACGGCCAGCAGATCGTCCAGCGGTAGCTGGAGCTGCGTGCGCAAGTAGATCACCAGCTCTTCCTGTCCCACATTGAGTGTCGTCGGAAGATGATGCGGGGTGTGGCTGGCATCCTCGACAAAATCCCGCTTCCGCCACCGACGAATCGTCTCCCGAGTCACGCGAAACGCCGTCGCCAACTCGTAATCGCTGCCCGTTGCCCGTTGAATCGCCGTGCGGATCGCCGGCGTAGTCGTCGCATTCTTGTAGAGGGTGATCCTCATGCCTTTACCTCGGCTTTCCAGCTTGCCACAACCTCCCGAAGCACCGCACGCCCGATCAGCAACGGACGGCGATTTTCTAGGAGGTAATCATGCGAACCCTGACAGCTATCTACCGCGACCCCGTGGGCGTGCACGCCATGCTTCCTCGACCAAATTTCGGGGTGATGGCTTCCCGAAGCGCGCGTAGTGCGTTGTCGGAATACCGAGGGTGTTTCTGAGACCCGAACTCGAACACCATGACGTTGGCTGGATCTTCGTCTATATGCAGGAAGTCGCGGACAGCCTTGGTCTTGTTGATTGTCAATCGCAGCTTTTCCGCCAACGCACTCGGACTCCAGTGGTATTTCTTTTGGAGATCTACTTCACGGATGGCCGCCGCGCCCTCAGGGTCATCGCCCGATACGAAGCGAACCGGAGGAGCCTCTGCGGCTCGGGTAATTCGGACACGAATTGTTGGGCCTTCTCCTTTAACGTTCGTTGCCAGGGTCATCAGCCGTGGGAACACTTGCTCCAGCGGAGTGTTGTTTCTGATGGCCTCTTCGATTCGGTCCAGGTCTCGTTTGGAAACCGCTACCTCTTCGCTGACGTGGGCTTCCATAGCCAGGAGTGCTGTAATTCGTCCCCTGGCCTCATCTCGCGCTCTTCGGCCCGGAGCAAGCAGTTCTCGAATCTGCGCGTATTCCCGATTCACCAACATTAAGAAATCAGGGAGCGCTTGGGTAGACAGAGGCAGGACCCGCACCGGAAGGTTATCCGCCAGCGTATCTTGGAAATGCTCGCTCAGAATTTCGTCCAACACAGTTATCAACGCTCTCGCGTTGATGTAGAGAGCGTCTTCAGGAACCACGATCATCCAGTGCTGGGCTTGGTCACGCATCGCGTTGATGACGCGGATAGCCCCGGCTTGTGCGGCGCTCATCCACGCTTTGGACTGAGCAATGTTCAACGCCTTCTCGATACCGATGGAGGTTCCCTTTTCTTTGTCGAAGACGTCCTGCCCCTTCTGAACCAGCAATGCCTTGGCCAGCATTTCACTGGCGTGCTGGAGCATGAGCAGCACGGTTTCCGGCCTTCCATCGTCGTCGTGGTTATTGAACGCTTCTAGCCCACGCTTCAAAGACGCTATGGACTTGGCTTTCAGTGTCTTCGCTTCCCTCTTGAGCTTCACAATTACCCCAATCTTTCGCTAGCAGCCTATCGGGGTTAATGCGAGAAAACCGCAATGCTTGAGGAGCGTCCCTCGCGAGATGGCGAGAAGTTTTCTGCCGAAGCCGGAAAGCGCGGAGCGCGAGACTGCAACCAGCGCGTGGAGGAACGCGGAGATCGAGGCGATGCTAGGAGATCCGGTAATCCCTCCTTGGCTTGGCCCGGTTCGGCGTCCTCCCATAAGCTCCAAAGGCGCTTGGAGTTGTACGCCAAGCAGGCCAACGACCATTCGCCCTGGACTTTGGCTTGCCCGCGGAGCCGAAACGCTCGGAAGCCCATCACCGATTTGATGATGCCGAAGACCGGTTCGACCGTCTGCTTGCGTCGAGCGTAGAGGCGGCGGCTTTCTGGGCTGGCGAGCTTCTCGATCATCTTGCGTCTCCACGGGGCGGTATACGCCACGGGCTTCTCCCGACGACGATCGGTGGGCCGGAACTCGTATCGCCGACGGCATTCCAGAGCTTCGGCCCTCATCGGACAGTAGACTTCGATTCCCTCCGCCTGCAGAGCCTCGACCTGTTCGCCATTGGCATACCCCGTGTCGACCAGCACCGCACGGACCCGACCGGCTTCCGTAGGAATGGCCCGCACGTCGGCTTCCAACTCGCCGGTATCGTTGGCGCAGACGCTCACCCGAGCCGAAAGCACCAAGGCACTCCCGTCCGCATCCACGGCCGCCTGCGCATTGTAGCTCTGTTCAAAGGCTTCGTTCCGGCTCTTGCGCATCAGTCGGCTCTCGGAATCGGTCAGGTTGCTGTGCTCCTCCGCCCCAGGCTTCTCCTCCGGAGGCTGGATGTGTCGGCCTTTGGCACTCCCCTTGCGGGCTTCCCGTTCTTCTACCTTCCGCTCGTAATCGGCACGCTCCCGCTCCGCTCGCTCCTTGGCCCGTTCCTCCAGGCGGCGTTGCGCTTCCTCCAGCTTTTCCTGGAGCCGCTGCCGCCGACCGATCTCCTCGGGCAGCTTGCCCGGATCCGCTTCCCCTCTCCGGTCCGCTTCCTCCGCCTTCTTCAAGAGGTCTGTCACATCCGCCCGCAGAAGCTCCACCAGTTCTCCGGCCCGCTCGTAGGTCACATTCCGATGCTTGCTCGCGTTGGCCCGTATCTTGGTTCCGTCGACACTTACCACCCCCACCTTCAAAAGCTTCATCTCCCGGGCCAACTCCAAGACCTTCAAAAAGCAGTCCGCCACCGCAGCAAAGTTCTCCCGCCGAAACCGGCAGATCGTGTCGTGATCCGGATGGGTGTTCGCACAAAGGTAACGAACCGCCACATCCCGCCACGTCGCCGCCTCGTTCCGGCGACTCGAAAAGATTCCGTTGGCATAGCAATAAATCAAAAGCGAGAGCATCATTGACGACGGATACTGCACGTCCTCCGTCCCGCGTACGTTGATTCGAAACTCTCGCAGATCCATCCTCTCCACCGTCTCGATGACAAAATACACCAAGTCGTCCTCGGCCACCCAATCCCGCAACTCCTCGGGCAAGAGCATCGGAGTCATCCGATCCGCCCTCAGAAGTCGCTCAGCCATGCCCTCTTTTACCATATTCCAGAGGGAAAAGGAAAGTTCGACAGGCGGCTAGCCAACGTCAGAGAAGCCATCGCGGCCTGCCTGGAAGTTCGGGCCGAGCGCGGATTGCCGCTCGCAGAGGAAACGCAGGAGATCGAGATCACGGTCTCATTCTGCCGCTGCCGAAACGCGAGCCGGCGCGAGGCGGTTCGCGTCTTCGGCAAAGACGTCTAGCAAATGGCGCGTCAACGCGCCAGCCACATGATGATGCACTGTCGTAAGCAAGTGAAGTGACCGCCGCGAGGACAGATGAAGTGACCGCTTGGGTATTGGGGGCTGGAGAGTTCATGAGATGGGGGCATGGACGGCTTTGGCGAAGCGGAAGGATGGCGGGTCATGAAAGTTCAGGAGGTGATCATGCGGGCGATGGCCAAGCGGATCAGTTGGTTAGATGCGGCGGAGATTTTGGGATGGAGTCCTCGCACCCTTCGGCGGTGGCGAGTTCGGTACCGGATTCGGGGATACGACGGGCTTTTTGATCGGAGGAAGCGGAGGCCAAGTCCGCGGAGGGTGCCGATGGAGACGGTGGAGAAGGTCCTTGGGCTCTATCGGGAGCGCTACGAGGGATGGAATGGGCGGCATTTTCACGAGAAGCTTCGGGAGGAGCATGGGCTTGAGTTGAGCTATTCCTGGGTCAAATGTGCGTTGCAGACGGCTGGGCTGCTGCCGAAGCGGAAGCGGGGGCGGGTTCATCGGCTGGAGCGAGAGAGGAGGCCGATGCGGGGGATGCTTTTGCATGTGGACGGGAGCACTCATGATTGGATTCCGGGGTTGGGATGGCAGCCGGATCTGATCGCCCTTGTGGACGATGCGACGAGCGAAGTCTACGAGGCCTTTTTGTGCGAGGAGGAAGGGACCAAAGCGATCCTTTCGGGCTTACGGAGCGTCATTGAGAAAGAGGGGCTCTTTTGCAGCCTCTACACCGACCGGGGCAGTCACTTTTTTCATACGCCCGAGGCGGGGAAAGAGGTAGACCGAGAGCNGTTGACNCANGTCGGCCGNGCGCTGGCGCAGTTGGGCATTGAGCACATACCCAGCTACTGTCCACAGGGCCGAGGACGGATGGAGCGCTTCTTCGGCACCTGGCAGGGGCGGCTGCCGCGGGAGATCCAGGCCGCGGGCATTCAGACCCTGGAAGCGGCCAACGAGTACATCCGGAAGAAGTTTCTTCCCTGGCATAACCGCACCCTGGCCGTAAAGCCCAAGGAAGAGGAGAGCGCCTTTGTCCCGGCCGGAGGNGCCGACCTGGANGGGATCCTCTGCGTTCAGGACGACCGAATCGTCGGCAACGACAACANGGTCCACTGGGGGCGGAAGAAGCTCCAGATCTTGCCCCAGAGCTGGCGTATCGGCTTGGCAAAATGCCGCGTCCGGGTCTGTGAGCATCTCGACGGCAACCTCAGCGTCCGGTACGGCCACCGGATCGTCGGCTGGTACGACTCGGAGGGCAAGCCGCTGGAGCTACACCAAACCAACGCGGCTTAAAAGAGGAGCAGAACTTTGCCCTTGCCCCGGGGCAAGGGCAAGAACCCCAAAGGAAACAACAATCCAATATCCCAAGCGGTCAAATCACTTGTTACCAAAGCGGTCAGTTTGACATGTCTTCAACAGCCACATGATGATGCACAAGGAGACCGTACGGCCTCCGTTTCGGTACCCGAGATCATCGGGAAGTGGAGAATGGTACCTTGCGCAGCTTGATCCGTTTTAGCGGCTTGGCCGTCGAGGAGTTTATTACTCTGATGCGTCAATGACCGCATCTCCGCGCGCGCCCTCCTTCAGGCCACACAGGCAAGTTCGTCGGCTAAGGCGATTGCCCCCAGAAATGTCGGTACTCTTCCTCCAACGACTCTCGCGGAAGGACCCTTTCACGGAAAAGGTAAAACAGGGGGGCGAGCGCATGCTGTGCGGCATCGAGAATGTCAGCCTGTTCTGCTGCTATTTTTAGTAGAGCAGTAGGAAACAGAAGATCGTCTTTTTGGGAAGATGCTTCATCAAGCGCGCGCCACGGCACGCCGAGACGAAGGACTCTCCCCTGCAGGCGAGTCCATCGAAACGCAAATTCAAGAGAGGTATTTTTGTCGGCATCGAGCACTCTCGCAAAGGCTAAGCAGCACTTTATCGCTTCAATCACACGGCGAATCCGCCAACGTGGATCCAGCACGGGCCTTGGTGCTTTATCGACTGTATCCTCCTCAAACGCGGCTTTTACATAAAAGCGACCGATGGCCTCTATTATCCAAAATTGCGGCGGCGCCGGGACCTGCATTCCGGCAGCGATGAGGCATTCCCACCCCTCTTGTTCCACGTAGGGGTGGATCTCTGTCACATTACGATCTCTAGTGTCGAACCAAAGCGGCCAATCCCTCAGCCCAGGATGAACCGCCATTACTCTGTCAAGAAATCGTTGGTCAACCTCGTTCCTGGATAGTGGCGGGTTGACCACGCAAGCAGCTTCGAAAAAGCCCACGTTACCGACAACAAATTGACTTTGCGACACAGCTTCTTGGAAACGCCGTTCTCCTTCTCGGAGTAGTTTTTCTGTAGCCGAAGACGGTGCGCTTCTATGATTTTCCTCTTCCCTAGCCACGTGCTGGATTCCATCATGCAATCTCCGACTCCGCAACGCTGATTTTTAAAATGTCCTAAGCAAGTTAAGCGGTCGCTGAGGCAGCGGCGATGGAGGGTTCATTCACGCCTGCTCGCTCAGCTCTCCCGCTTGTCCGGGCCTTTTCCCCAGAGGCTCCGACCACTGGCGTTGCCACCAGCGGCCGCTCTGGGCGTCTCCGGCTGGAGCAATAGTTGCCGGGTGGCGATAACTCCCTCCCCACTGGGCGATGCACCCTTTCACGGCACGAGGAAGATCAGCTAGAGCAGCGCGGGGAACAACCGAACTGAGCAACATCGCTTTTTGCTTCCACAAGATGGAAGCGGAGAGATGTTCGCGTAGAACGCCGAGCTTCTTCCGCTCTGCTGCAAGCTCGTGGGATGCCGGGCAACGGAGGTTCGGCAGACTTCAGAGCTTTCCGTCCTGTCTTCAGGCCGGGACGTACCGCTCGACCGAAATTTCCTCCGCGTGCTCCCGTATTCTAGCCATGTCATAGGCCAGCTGCATGCGGAGGAGGTGGTCCATGTCCGGACCGAAGGCCTTTTCGATGCGAAGTGCCATCTCCGGCGTCAGAGCGGCTTTGCTGTCCAGAAGATCGGAGAGCACGCCACGGGGAACATTTAAAATCTCCGCCGCCTCGCTCACGTCGAGTCCGAGGGCCTCAATGACTTCGGTTTTAATCAAGTCGCCAGGATGAGGAGGGTTTTTCATGGCCGGTCACCGCGTTAGGAGCGCTAACGTCAACACAATATCTGCGTGTTGTCGCAAACACAAGGCACGATGTTGGCATGAACGACAACGGGAAGGCTCACTTGGAAGCGCCGGTCGATGCCAGTCCGAAGCGGAAGCAACGATTTTTGAAGGCGATGATCCGGGAAGGATTTTCTTTCCCTTCCCCAAGCGCGCCCTTCACGACGGAGCGTGCGAGACGCTTTTGGCCAAGCCGTGCGGACTGGAGGAGAAGGGATTGGAAGAAGACGATCTCTGTCGCGCCGTGGACGCCGCAATGGGCGCTGGAGTGGGATCGAGAAGTAGCTTTATTGCAGGGCCCTACCCGGCGGGGCAACTTGCTTCTCTACAATCTTGCGAGTTAGTCTGTCGAGGGAGAACACCCCGAGGGGTTGACGCAGGACGGAAAAGCCCGAGAGGCTGTTTAGTGGTAATCTATCAGGTCAAGGCCGGTGGCCGTGTTGGTCCCCTCATGATATCGGAAAACCAGCCGCCAGTTCCCGGTAACGGTCAGACTCCACCAATCTTTTGAGCCGCCTTTGAGCGGATGAAGCTTCCAGCCAGGAAATTTTCTGAGTTGTTCTAGCGTTTCGGCGTTTTCAAGAGCAAAGAGGAGCTTCTTCAGCTTTCCAACCATCTCTGACGGCACCCCTCCGGGCTCCCCGTCGTAGAGACATTTTAGACCTTTGCTTTTAAAACGCAGTTCCATATCACTTAGCCTGACTTCCATTGAGTAGCGGCGCAACTCCTTGATGCGAAAGGACAGGCCTTTCCGCTACTGGCTACTGGCTGCCCAGGCCGGCGGCTGGGCGAAGAGTGGGAGCAGACGACGTTTTTCCAGGAGCCGATTCAGTTCCCGAGGAATCTTGCTCAAAAGACGAACGATCGGCTTGCCTTCCACGGAGAGAACACCGAGGCGGATCGACTGGAGGCGGCGCAGGAGCGCAGGAACGTGTTCAAAAACACCGAGCTTGCTCCACTCGGCGGCCAAACGAGCCGTCATCCAATACGCAAGGAAGCAGATCCTCACATGGTTCCGGACACGATCGGGCCGCCAATGAAAGACCGGACGGACCTCGAGGTAAGTTTTGAGTTCGCAAAAGGCCTGCTCGACCTCGCCGAGCTTCTTATAGTGGGCCAGGAATTCCTTAGCGGACGCCTCGGCGGCGGGCAGATTGGTTTCCAGCAGATACCAGCCGTCGGTGGCTTGCTCCTTGGCAATCTCCTTCTCGTCGAGCTTCCACCAGAATCGGCCTTTCCCGTCGATTCCGTACCGGAAGTACTTGTGCGCCTTGCAGCGCTGCAGCATCCGACCGACCCGGCTCCCCAGCTGAACCGCATCCTCATCGGTGTGTGCGTTTCGTTTGATCTCCTCCAGCAAAAGCTTCGCTTTGCTGATTCGCGCCTCCCGCCTCTCCCGATCCCGTTGGGCCCGCCACTCCCCTCCGGCAATGACGTACCGGAGACCGTCCTTCTCCACTTCCATCCCCTCGGTCCGGTCCCAGAGCTCCGGCTGCCGATCCCGAGGCAACTTCTCCACCAGCTCCTGGAGTTGCCCCCGATTCGCCCGGGTCACGTATCTCAACTCCATCTCCGTCAGCATCTCCAGGTTAAAAAAGCTCCGGATCCCGCCGTCAAAAACAAAGACCGCCTTCTCCATCCCCAGCCGTCGCCGCAAGCCGACCAAAAGCCCGGGGAGCGTCGAGGAATCGGCCCGATTCCCTCGGAGAACCTCCACAGGGATCGGGATCCCCTTCGCATCGGTCGCCACCACCAAAAGCACCTGCGGCCGGTCTTCCCGGTGGTCCCGGCTGTAGCCGTGGCGAACCAACCCCTTCGGCCGCCCCCTCGAAGTGGATGCTTGAAAGATAGTAAAGCACCAAACCTTAGCTTTGTGCGGAAGATGAGTTCGGGCGGGAAGCGGGCAACCAATCGCCCCACTGGTGACTGGCCGAGGTATCCAGGGCTGCAGCGCGTAGTCTACGAAAGTCAATTGGACTCATGCCCAGGCGTGTGATTGTCTGCGGGGAGGAACTCCGATATCCAGCAAAGTCGTTATGATTAGAAGGCCAAACATCGCAGGGCCACTGTTCGTGAACAGGTTGGCTTTGCCGGTTTTCATCGCTTTTTCGTTGTGCCCATACCTCCAGAAGCTCCTTGCCGATTGCATCGACAAGCTTGCGGGTGCTTTCCAATACACCATCGAAAGTCGTCTCTGCGCTCTCTGTAAGCCAACATTCGGAAAGCGCCTCTCGTTTCCCGGGGTTATTGCGCAAGGCCCGAAGCCACGCCTGGATTTCGGAAAGGCCGGGAGCTGCTGGTACGTGCGACCGGTAGTCCTGGATAGGTGCCCCCGACCATGGGTGCAGGATCTGTGTTTGAGAATCTTTGGATTCAGGAAAGTCTACCTCTAATCGGCGCCCGCGATGAACCAGCATGTTACGAAAGTCCATTACCCAGTCCAGCCAGCCGCTGACGCCAGATTCATCGATTGCGGATTTGAAACGCATCCGGAATCCCGACAGCGAATCGTCCTTACACGGGTCAAGCTTCAAGAGCTCGTTGCGAACGTCCTTAAATTGCGCTAGGAGGATGAACTTCTCCATTGGGAGAATGCCGATGAGGACACTCGCCAGGCAATCAATGGTGCTTGCAATCGCACGGACGAATCCGGCACTATGCAAAGAGGCAAACGAGAGTTCTAGCGCTTCAAGCCGATTAGACGCGATAGGTGACGCCGCGCATTTAAGACGCTTGCTTATCCGCTCGGAGAAATCCTGAAATTCCAGGAGGTGGAGTGTGGCTTCGATCAAGTTCTTAATGACACTACTAGCACACGAGTAAAGGTAGTCGCTGATCAGGATACGGCGAGCGGTATCATGAGTTCGCCACCACCTGATGCCGTACGGTGAGGCGACGGCAAGATCCTCGCCGATAGTCCTGGTTAATTGTCGCCAGTGGGGGACATCCGCATTAAGCCATGTTAAGCTTACCTCATGAGGTTGCTTAGCTTCATCATCGCGGACAAGTTCTCGTAGTTTCAGATTCTCGATATCTATTTCTCTCACCAAAATAAGTGTATTATTGAGGAAGAATGTGTCAAGCGACATTAGGAACAGATCCACTGACGACATGTGGAATTGACTCCCCAAGTTGGTTTCTGAACGGGAGTTCTGGCGGCTGGTGCCGACGCGAAAAGCCCCGCCGCCGACCGACGCATCCGGGCTCCGGATCCAGGCTCACTGCCAAGACATGCTCCTGCAGGGTGATTCCTGTTGGAACCTATGTCAGGATCGCGCAGGAGCGCGTTTCGTGGACGGCAGTGGGGGGAGAAGGGTCCGACGGCTGCCGGTATCGCGTTCGTAGGGCCATTTCCGTTCGATTTTTGGAGAGCCTCCATCGTCAACGCGAGCTGCAAGCGCCATGAAAGGCATCGGAAGGCGGGCGGCGGAGACGGTTTCTTTCCGCCGGCCGGCAACCGGGCACCATCGCCCCCGATTTGCGGCGCTTCCAGCAAGCCGGCACAACCCGACACGGAACCGGCTCCCGCCGGGCTTGATGCGGTTGATGGCGTTTCACCGCCTGCCGGCGGCGATCGGGATCACGTTGGATGAGGCGGCAGGCGGGCGAATGGAGAAGTAGCGGTGGGCATCCTCCTGGCTCACCAGCGCCCGGTAGTGGCGGAAGACCAGCGCCGGCGACATATGGCCGAGTTCAAGGCTTACCCGGGGCGCATCGTTTGTGGCCGCAAGGCTGTAGCTCGCGAAGGAATGCCTCATGGCATTGGGCTTCCACTTCACTCCCGATGCGGCCAACACCTTCCCCAGGAACCTGCGGGCGTTCGGCGGGCGCACCGGGCCGGACTTCCTGCGGTAGGGCGCAATCCAGGCTGCCGCGTTTTCCGGGATCGGCACAACCCGCCTCGAAGCCGTCTTCGCAACGTCGGCCTCGATGCGGACCTCCTTGTCGTTGACGTGCTGCCAGTCGAGACGATCCAGCTCCGCCGTCCGAAGGCCGCAGAAGAGCCCGAGAGTGAGATAGGGAACCAGCGCGGGAGCGACTCGGCTTGCCGCCTCCAACAAGGCGCAGGATTCATCAGGGGTGAACGTTTCCGTCTTCGGCGGTTTCACGCGAGGGGCCGGGACATCCTCGATTATTCCTTTGGAACACCAGCCCATGCGCGCCGCATGATTGAGGAAGACGCCGAGCATGACGCGAATGTTGCGACGCCGTACCGGGCCGACCGGGAGGCTGCCGATCCAATCGGCGATGTCCTTCGGAGTAAGCGCGGCGACCTTTTTGCCGGCGAAGGCCTCGGAGAAGAGCCTCATGCATTGCCGAAGGTCGCTCAGATACCTGGGACGCGCGCCATCCGCCTCCTTAGCTTTGAGGAACAACTCGCTCGCCTCCTCCACCGTCTTGCTTTCGAGTTCCCGCTTCTTTTGCTCGGCCCACTCGCGGGCCACATCAATCACATTGCCCCTGCAGGATTGCAGGAGCCGCTTCGCTTCCACCCATTCCCTGACGGCGGCCAGGGGCTCGGTCTCGATGTCGGCGAGAAGCTCTCTCATCTTCGCCAAATCTTCGGCATCCCCGGGCTTTATCCCGAGAGCCCCCTCCCCGGCGATCCGTGCTCTCTGCTTCATCTCCCGGCAGGCAGCCTCGGCGGCATTCCAGGACGTGAAATAGCGCCTCTGGCGTTTCCACTCCCCGCCGTCTTCATCCTTGGCGGCGTATTCGAGGACATATCGGTAAACGCCGGCTTCCGGTTTCTTCCGGTCGATAGGAATCAGCGTGTTCAACTTTTTGATTCTCGGTGGCAGGGGTTCCTTCCTCATGCGCCCCTATCCGGCCATAACTGGCGAGAAACTGGCGAGAAGAAAATGGCGGGAAGCGTCGAATATCTGGTAGAAGCAGCTTGCTGCTCGGATTTCTAATCCGTTGGTCGCAGGTTCAAATCCTGCCGGGTGCGACTAGATTGAAAGATTAAATCCTCTCTGGTAGCGACGCTACCGAAAACCACTTTCGTTAAGAACGGATGTATAACGATAAATACGCAAAAAGACGGGTGAAGTGCTTCTAGGATGACAATAAAGTGGCAATAGATCGAGCGGCGAGGACGGCTTCGGCTTGCTAGGCGTGGTGGCGGGGGTATCGTGGATGGTGGAAGCTCGCGGGAGGAGCTTGCGGGTGAAACGGAGGGGTAGGACATGGCAAGAAGCCCATGGATCAAGGCGCTTTGGTTTCTGGCCGCACGGCGACGCGGAAGGCGGAGCAGGCGTTTGTTGTTTCACGCCACAAGGCGGCTCTTTAGGGTTACGGCTAGGCATCCCGCCAAAGACTCGCGCTAGAGAAAGATGTAGCAACGTTTCTAAGATACAAAAATGCGCGTTAGCTACCCGCCCGCACATGCGAGAGAGCCTTCCGGGTTGCGGCGGTTGAGACGCCACTCCCACCCGTAGCGCCCGGACTTTTGGGACTCAACGATTCCCGATAGGTGTCGGCATCGAAACAGCGTTAGCTTCTGTCGCGGCAAGCCAAGCTGCTTCTGGATGTCTTGGAATCTCATCCCCCCATCGTTGGCTTCCAGGAGGTCGATTACTTTCTGCTTCTTGCTTTGAATCCGCTCTCTCCGGCTTGGCCGTGCTCCCAGGACTTCGACCGTCAATTTGTTCGCTTCCACCCACTCCCAGACGCCGATGCGTCCCCATTCGGTAGCCTTTTCCACGATCACGCCCGCCAACGTCCGGGGCGGATCGCATTGCGAGGATCGGACGGAATAGCGGGCGTCCTTGTAGGCATTCTTGTCCCTGGCGATGGTAATCAAGCTCTGCGCCCGGCCCATGTTTGGGGGAAGGTCTCGTAAGTCGTTGCGAGGCAGTACCCGTCATTTCAAATTGGCACTACAGGACCCATTTTTGCCCTTTGGGGCGGCGGCTCCCGGGCAGAGATGTGCAAGGCGGAGAGGATTTGCCGGGCCTGATGGTTCCCGGCGGTGACCCCGCGACGTTTTTCACTTCCGAAGGCGAACTCCACCAGATGGATGGTTCGGAGGGCAACCCAAGCTTGCTCGCTGGAGAAGGGGAGATTGGCCGCCTTGAGTTTCTTCTCCAGGAGCCGGTCAA
>NZ_KB901876.1:170706-262968 GCF_000379365.1 Verrucomicrobium sp. 3C
TCCAAGTGGGGCGCCAAGAGATCCTTGCGGCCGAGAGTCGCGACAATCCGCTGCTTGACCTGTCCCTTTTCCCGGTAGCTTTCCACCAACCGAACATACTCCGCCTCGCTCCCGTCCTTCCGACGCAACCGCAGGGTGCGTAGAAACATGAAATAGCATTACCGTTTATCATCGAGAATAGCAAGCTACAAAGGCCACTAGCATACGATAAAGTTATTCACAGTGTGGCACTACATTTTTGCAAAAGTTCGTTCCCCAACCCTGGAGCCATCGTCAAAATAGTCGATTTTCACCAAACATGGGCCGGTTGCGGCTCGCCCCCCGGATGGGAGCTTTCACGATTCCGGGGCACGCGAGGATGGCAATGCCGTTTTCACGGAAGGCGTCGATGACCTCCGCTAGCCTTTGGTCGAACTCCTCCCCGTCGCGCCCCGCATTCCCAACGAAATGCGGCAGTAGGTCCAAGTAGGCGATCTTGACTTCCTGGGTGCGCAAGATGGGTGCCCAGGCGGAAAGCGACCGTTGTTTCCGCCAATCGGGAAACAGGATCATTTCGCGTTTCGTCCCGGCGGCCAGAAGCTTGCTCAAAACGATGTCTTCCAGATCTTTGGTGCAAAAGCAGGCTACCTTCGACGGCTGGCACGCCTCGCCGCTCCCCGGAATCCTACCGTTGGACAAGTTGGCCAGAATCGAAAGAGATGCCGCCGCGTTGCCGTCTCCAGGGTAGCCGTCAATCAACGTGAGTCCGCTCCCCGGAATCCAGCCGGGCCACAAAGCGAGCGGGATCTTGCCGGGAAGGACGTTAAGGAATGGTTGCGAATCGTTGGCCGGACAGTTGGCGACCGTCGCCGGTTCCGGGTCCACCGGCCGCTTTGACGGTTCCGGGGCCATAGTCGGTTTTGGCGGGGCAAAGACTTGGTTATGCCAAAACTTCGCAGCTAGCGCTTCCTGGGAGCATCCCGCCTTGCTCTCGAACCGGAATTTTCCATCCTCCAGCGCCAGGTGCAGGCTGCGTTTGTCGTCGTCATGGCAGGGGCAATTGACATTGCCACGGGTTTTCTCTGGATTGAGCCGCGCACCGAGGACGATCACGGCGCGAAAGAACGCCACCCAGTCCTGCCCCTCGGGCACAAGCGATGATGGGTTGCCGGACGTTTCCGGGGGTTTCGTGGCAGCGGGAGCCGCTGTCTGCGTCGGGGCTTCTTCCATACGTTCAACTTATACTATTAAACCGATTGGAATGCTTCTGCGTTTGTCTTGGCCTACTTGTCCAACGCTTTTCCATCTTCCCGCCTACGCCGGAGCGTTGGCCTTCTTCTTGCCGTTGCCAAGCCTAGCCGTGATCCACGCATTCACATCCAGAAAGCTCGCCTTGGCCGCATCCCTCCGGTAGCCTAGCCTGCCCATCAACCCAACCTGTTTCCAAGTCGCCAGCCCTTTTTCCTTCCGGTATGCTCGCTATCGGTGAGAAATCGGGATAAAATATGAAAGCTTGCCTCAGGCTCTCAAAACATGGCAACACTCCCCTCCGCATCTCTTCCACAAAGAAGTACGCAATCATCCGGGACCTAACAGCTACTTCCGGTTCTACAAGAGGGAGCGGCTGCATCTGGGGCTTGAATACCAGACGCCCTTAGAGGTATTGGAAGAAACCCCAACAACGAACCGCGAGGGGATCTGGTAACGCTTTCGTTCCTCCAGCCCCTCTCGATTCAAACCCGGGGGAGGAAAAGACACCCAAACTATCAGTCTAAAAACCGCTTCCATTGGTCGGACGGATGGGGAGTACCTCACCCAGATCATTGAAATAAATCGGAAAGACATTGCCAATGTCTAACCAACAAGAGATTCTGACCAGGCTTGATAAATTAATTTTGGAAGCCGACAACCTTCTTCGTAGTCCGTCTCCGACACCTCCATACAACGTCGATTTCGGATTGTTTATAGGATGGAAAGCAAAATGCCTCACGTTCCTGAACAACTGTTTGAGTGAGAAACACACATACGTCGAGACGTTTAAAACTGTTGCCGATTCATATCGCTCTAACGTTAAGGGTGGCATGGAGATTTTGAAAGCTTTTCGAGAAGATGTTAAAAACAACGGATTAAGGAAGCTCGAATGGCACATATCGGCGGACATATTCGATTCCTTTCTTGATAGTGCCGAATACCTTGTAGAGGAAGGATATAAAGATCCAGCCGCGTGCCTTGTCGGAGCGGTTCTCGAGCACGGTTTGCGTAAGTTATGCGCGAATCATGGCTACGTCGTCGGGTCCAGCAACAATATTTCGTCACTTGGCAAAACACTTTTCGAAAATGGTATTATTAATTCCCTTACTCTAAAAGACATGTCAGCTTGGGGAGATATACGTAATCATGCCGTTCACGGAGAGTTCGATCAATATACACATTACCGCGTAAAAGAGATGTTAAAAAACGTACACGATTTCCTAGAATTCCACTTTAAGAACTTCGTGGTGCGAGCTGACGCTAGCAGTTGACAAGATATCATCAACGGATTTGCCGCTTGCGCCGTGAAAAGGGTGCATCGCCCAGTGGGGAGGGAGTTATCCGAACTTCCGCTGTGTAGTGTCGCAACTGATTGCAGCAGAACGCCACGGTTTTTCCGTTCTGGCGCCATCACTTTAGGAGACCGTGGAATTTCAGACAGTTCTCAGTTGAGGAAAACGGTCTCTTCACGGGGCGATGCACCTTCTCGACGGCGCACGCGGGAACTCGGCTAAGGCGATTGCTCCCAGAAATCCGGACGCCACTTTTCCAACGATTCTCGCGGAGAAACCGTTTCACCGAAAAGGTCAAGCAACGGAGCGAGAGCATACCTAGCGGAATCGAGGATCTCCGCCCTTCCTGCTAATACGGGTAGAGCAGTTTGAGATAGAACATCGGCTCGTTGGGAAGGCCTCTTACCAAGCCCACACCACGGCACGCCCTGACGAAGGACTCTTCTCTGCAGGCCAGTCCATCTAAACGCAAACTCAAGACGGGTATTCGCTCCGACACCGAGTTCTTTTGCAAAAGCTAAGCAGTACTTTATCGCATCAATCACACGGCGGCTTCTCCAACATGGATCCAGCACGCGTGTTGAAACCCTATCGACTGTATCTTCCTCAAACACAGCTTCTACAAAAAAGCGACCGATGAGCTCGATTCTCCAAAACTGTGGTAACGCCACGGAGTACTTTCCGCCGATGACTTGACATTCCACCGCCCCTGAATCAACGCGGGGATGGAACTCTCCCAAATTGCGCCGCCGAGTGTCTACCCAGAGCGGCCAATCCACCAGCGCCGGATGAAGCGCCATTACCCTCTCAAGAAAGTTACCAGACTCGTTCCCGGATAGTGAGGGGTTGACCACGCAGGCGGCCTCGAAAAAGCCTACGTCTTCGAGACGGAATTGACTTCGCTGGACAGCGTCTTGAAAGCGCTGTTCTCCTTCTCGAAGACATTCTTCTGCATGTGAAGGCGGCACGCTCGCGTGATTTCCCTCTTGACTGGCCACATTCAGGATTCCATTACGCAATCACCGTCTAGTTAAGACTTATTTGTAAAACCATTTTTCGCAATCCGGTGAATCAATCGCTAAGACAGCGGCGACGGAAGGATCATCACCGCCTTGCCGCACAGTTTCCCCATTTCCGGCCTTTTTCCAAAGGTTGCGGCAACTGGCGTTACCAGGGAAACCCTTCCGGATGCTTCCGGCTGGAGCAATAGTTGCCGGGTGGAGATCACTCCCTCCCCACTGGATGATGCACCCTTTCCACGGCGCACGAGAAATGGAGGCTAAACCTCTGCTGCCATGCCTTCCGCATCAGAGTGGAAAAAGTTCGGCTCAGGTTCGCCGGTCAACCTCGAACGGTGGCCGAGTTGACGCACGTACTGGCGGAGTATTTTGCCTTCTACAACAGGGAGCGGCTGCATCTGGGGCTTGAATACCAGACACCCTTAGAGGTATTGGAAGAAACCCCAAGAACGAACCGGGAGGGGACTGGCAACGGCCCGTTGCTGCCCGCCCCTCTCGATTCAAACCCTGGGGGAGGAAAAGACACCCAAACTATCAGTCTAAAAACCGCTTCCATTGGTCGGACGGATGGGGAGCACCTCATCGCGATCGCCAGAAACGTGAAGGCGCTGTGGAATGATTGGTAAGAAAGACAAAGCACTTCTCTCCTTTCTCAAGGAGACGGCCTGGCTCCGCCAGAAGCGCATATCGGCTTACGAAGACGCCGATAGACTTCTCTGGTTGGCTGACCTCCCACGCGACCTTCCTCAAACTTGGCGGGACGCATGCAGGTCAGCATTTATCGCAGATAACGCTCAGAATATCCCTGATCTCTGGCTGGAGGTTCGCAAGAAGCACAGGCCACGGTTCCCGCCCCTGTCCAAGGAACTTCAAGACTGGATCTCTCAGAGATTTCAGGACCACCCAGAGGAGTACATCGACAAGGAGCCATCTCAGCTCATCGACCTTCTTAATCTCCAAATGACTCCCCTTATTGACAAGCGCCTGACAGATCCAGACGCACGGCCTGGGGGAACCCATGCGTCAGTAGAGAAACTCCCAGAGGTCCGGCACCTTAAGGATTACCCCCAGGTGCAGGATGCTTGGCTCGAGTATCTTGATAACCAGTGGAAACCTTGGGCGCAGGAAATGCGATGGTGGAAACAGGTTCAAGACGTCTATGAGACAGCGGATTTCATGCACCGGCGGCTGGAGGAAGCCGAGGAGCGCTATGAACTGCTACTGGCGGTAGGACTCCTCCAGTGGCGGGATTCAACCGGCTCGACCGTGAAACGCCACCTTCTCACGGCCCCTGCTGAAATCACCCTCGATGCGGGGCGAGGTGTCCTTGGAGTAGGTCCGGGTACCTCCTTTGAGAGTTTCAGTGTTGAGCTGGACATGCTGGAACTCCAAGACCAACCTCGCCTGCAGGGAACCGATATCGAAGACCTGCTGGAGGAGCTTGACGTTCGGGCTTGGGACAAGGCAAGGGTCGCTGAGATCCTCCGAATTATCGCGAACAAGGCGAGCGCAGATGGCGAAGTCGACGAAAACGCCTGGAAGCCGTTCGAACGGCCGGACGAGATATTTCGAATCCTCTACGCACCTGCGCTCGTTCTCCGTGAGCGGCGCCCCAAGGCGTATGAGGAACTGATTGGCCGTTTTCTGCAGGCTTATGAGGGCGAGGCGGCCCTTGCAACAACAGCGCCTTGGGACCGTTTCGTGAGCGAGGGCGGACCGTCGAGTTATTCTGCAGTCGGAGGACTCGACGCCGATTTCGACCTTAGCGATGGAGACGATGGACGACTCTACTACCCCCTCCCCACAAACGACGAACAACGGCGGATCGTTGAGTGTCTCAGAAAGCGCCCCTACGTGCTTGTAAAGGGGCCTCCGGGGACTGGAAAGAGTCACACCATCGCTAATCTGATCTGTCATCTCCTGGCAACAGGTAAACGTGTGCTGGTCACGGCCCACGCACACAAGGCGTTGACGGTGCTGCGGGATCTGTTACCGCCCGGCATCCGGGACCTATGCGTCACGGCTTTGGGCTCGAGCCGCGAGGACCATCGGCTCCTGGAAGATAGCGTGCGGGGTATCCTTTCGCGGAAGAGCGAATGGAGAGGCGAGGAGCGGGCGCGGGGTGAGATCAAGATCGAGCGTTTGGAAAAGGAACTCCGCGAACTTGACGATGGACTTGCGGAGATTGACCGCCAACTGCGCGAGTGTCGCGAAGCCGAAACCCATTCACACAGCCTTCCTGGTGGGTATCATGGAACTGCTGCCCAGATCGCGAGACGGAGCGAGAAGGAAAGGGACGCGTACGGCTGGTTTCCCGAATTGCCGGATGATCAGAATTGCTGCCCTCTCCAGCCTGAGGATATCGAGTTCCTCGCCGACGTTCATGCCGCCTTGACTGAAGAGCGCTTGAAAGAGATTCGCCTGGAGATCGGGGCGTTTTCCCTTCCTAATCCCGGCGAGTTCGCAGAAGCAATCGAGAAGCTGAGTACCGCAGAACGTGCAGCGGAGGTTGCGCATGCGGGGCTGCGCGAGGAACAGCTGGGTCCGCTTGAGCAATTTTCTGAGGAGACTCTGGAGGCATGTAGGGCATGTCTAAGTCAACTGGAGGAACGCGCGACCCGGGCGGGCCGAATACTTGGTGTCGACCTGACAGACAAGATCCTGAAGGATTTGCTGGCTGGCGGAGATGCCCGTTGGGGTCAACTCGCACGGGAGGTTACTGACCTCATTAACCGGATTGACGCAGCACGCGGGCGTGCGGGCGCTGTGCCGATTCACCTTCCGTCCGACGTGGATGAGGCAGAGCTCCTGGCCGATGCCCGGCGACGACGTGAGCACTTTGGAAACGGTGGTCGACGAGGCCTATGGTTTCTTGTTCCTCGCGTCGTCCGAGAGACCTGCTACGTCGAGGAACGCTGCCGAGTCGACGGAAGCAAACCATATACCCCAGACTCGCTCGCCGTGCTCGTTGGCTTCTTGGAATTGAGGGCTTGCCTTAAGGAGTTTTATAAGGTGTGGCCGGCCAGTATAAGCCCCAGACTCGACGATCCTAGGCGTGCAGCACGGATGGTTTCAGAGCTGGACCAGGAGCTCCGCCACCTGCTGGAGCTCTTCAGATCCCTAGATCGCGTAGTCTTGGAGACCGTCCCTGCCGATAGGAGAGTGGCGCTTGCGGAACGTGATGAGCGTTCAAGATGGCGTTGCTTGATCGACGCTGAACTAGCCCGGCGCCAGGTACTTCGGGCACGAGAACCGGTGGAAGCGTGGCGGCGCGCAATCAAGAGCCTTCGCCATGAGGATGTGCACCCCTGCATGACTGAGCTCGCCCAAGCCAGCGAGAACCGTGACCTGCAGAAGTGGAACGACGCTTGGCATGTGCGGGAAAGCCTCAGACTGGAAAGAGATCGCCTTCGGCGCTACCAGGAGCTGCTGGACACAATTCGTGTGGTGTGTCCTCAGCTTGTAAGTCTACTGCGGGAGGCTCAAGGCAATCCAGATTGGAAGGGTCGGCTACACCACCTCAAACAGGCGTGGGCCTGGGCCGCTGCAAGAGCCTGGCTCCGCAGGGTGACGGATCCGACGCGCTACGAGGAGCTCACTAGAATAAACGATCAATTGCCGCACAGGATCGAGGAGAAAATTAAGGAACTTTCGGCGCTCAAAGCCTGGAAGTCCTTCTTCGAGCGTCTGGACGACACGACGGAGCAAAACCTCACGGCTTGGACAAAGGTGGTTGCCCGCATTGGAAAGGGAACGGGTAAACACGCCTATAAGCACCGACGAACAGCCCGCCAGTATTTGATGGCCTGCATCCCGAAGATGCCGGCCTGGATCATGCCCCTCCACAAAGTGTGGGAGACCACGGCCCCAACGCCAGGGGTCTTCGATACGGTGATCGTGGATGAGGCTTCACAAGCCGGAATCGAGGCCCTGGCGCTGCTTCTCCTGGCAAAGCGTATCATCGTTGTCGGCGACGATAAACAGAATAGCCCCGAGGCGGTCGGCATCCGTGAAGACGACATCGCGCGCCTCGCGGGTGATTGTCTGGGCGAGTTTCGTTTCCGTGAAGAGTTCCGCCCTGACACAAGTCTCTATGATCATGCCGAACGCGCTTTCGGAAACGTGATCTCCCTTCGCGAGCATTTTCGCTGCGTGCCCGAGATTATTCGTTTCAGCAACGACCTGTGTTACACAGACGCTCCCTTGATACCGTTGCGCCAGCCTCCTCCCAAGCGACTGTCACCGCTGAAGTCACAGTTTGTTCACCAAGGCGCGTGCGAAGGCGAGGGTCAGCGAATTATCAATCGTGCCGAGGCGGAAGCGATCGCGGAGCGAATCCGCGCGTGTATAGATGACAAAGCCTATGAAGGGAAGACAATGGGGGTCATCGTTCTGCAGGGTCACGCCCAGGCAGAGTTCATTGAAAGGAAACTGGCCGAGATGCTTGATTCCAAGGTTCGTGAGGAGAGGAAACTGCGCTGTGGAGTACCTGCGACCTTCCAGGGTGACCAGAGGGACGTGATTTTCCTGTCGCTTGTCGTCGCGCCCAATCACAATTTCAGGACCTTGACCGGCCTAGACTACAAACGGCGCTTCAACGTCGCCATGAGCCGGGCCCGAGATCAGGTGACGCTCTCCCATAGCGTTGGGGAGCACGACCTTAACCCTGAGGATCTACGCTGGCGACTCCTGCACTTCTTTAGCAGCTCCGCGCAGCTAGACGCCGTCTACGAAGAGCTGGATCGGCTGGAACGCGAGGCGTTGCGTCGGCCTAGGGGGCGGGGCAGCCAGCCAGATCCCTACGAGAGCTGGTTCGAAGTGGACGTGGCATTGGAGCTGCTCCGTAGGAACTACAGGGTTCGCCCACAGTACGAGGTCGCAGACTATCGAATCGATTTTGTAGTTGAGGGAGTAGGCAATCGGCTCGCTGTGGAGTGTGACGGCGAGGCCTGGCATGGAACCGAGAGATTTGGGCAGGACGCAGCTCGACAGCGGCGGCTGGAGCGAGCAGGGTGGACATTCGTCCGTGTTCGGGAGTCGGAGTATTACACGGAGCGAGATCGCGCTGTACGTCGGATTATGGAGGCATGCAAAGATCTAGATATTCGGCCCATAGGCAGGGAAGGAGGTGAGATAACAGAAGAATCCGAAGAAGTAGCGCCAAGCGTTACAGCAGGGGAGGCCCGGCTAGCTGAGCACGAGGACGACGAAGAACCAGACGAGCATTGGGAGCCCGAGAAGGAGCTTCCTAGCGAGATTGAGGGGGGGCTATGGCCTGCACCCTCGGCCAAGCATTCGCAGGAATCCCGCTTCCCCGATCCGCGCAGTGCTGCGGAAACCAACGTGCGAACGGCGCTCCGCCAGATAATAGAAAGGGGAGGCCCGCTCACCAAGCGCTTGCTCTTCAAGCTATACATAGAGCGCTGTCCTACGTTGCACCGTGCCGGGAAAGCCGTGAAGAGCCTCCTGAGTAGAGCCTTGTACGGCATGCAGAAGGCGGGGGAGATTGTCGTGGAAGATGAACTCGGTGACCTCTCGCTTGAGTCGCAAGTTCTGCGGCTCACCGGTGCTCCCAGGGTCAGAGAACGACCCGCGGGACAACGGGATCTCTTGGAGATTCCTCCGTCAGAGTTATTTTTGGTGCTCGATCGCTTGCCGGGTCCAGCCGCTGACAGCATGCAGAGTGACGAGGCGGTTATGCGGAAGCTACTTGAGCACTATAGATGTCCGCGATTGACAGAGGCTCGCAGAAGGTACCTAGCGAAGATTCTCGAGGGTTACCGCCGGCGGGGGCTGGCATGAGAGTCCGGCCTGCCAGCTCGTCCTGAGTAGACCGCCCACCGTACAGCCCACTGTGCTAAAACTCTTAGCCGAACCTCCGCTGTGTGGTATCGGAAGTGATTGCAACAGAACGTTAAGAGTTTTTCGTTCTGCCTACATGCCCCATTTGGGCGGGCGAGCAAAAAGCGGGAGCAGGTCGAGTTTTTGGAGCAGTGCGTTGACCGAACCGAACTTCCGGGCCAAAAATCGCAAGTGGTTGCGAGAGAACAACCGGATTTTTCTTTATGGCTACGCTGTCGCCCAGGCCGGCGGATTTCGGAAGAGAGAGCGGATGCCGAGTCGGTCGATCCAGCTCTCCAGCGGCTTCGGGATATGGGCAAGGCGCTTTCCTAAGTCCTTGCCTGCGGCGTAAAGGGTGCCGACTCGGATCGACTGGAGTTGCTGGAGGATCCGACGAACGTCTTCGGTCACCCCAAGCTTCTTCCATTCCTGGGAAAGCTTGGCGGTCAGCCAGTAGGCCAGGAAGCAGATCCGAACATGGTTGCGGACCCGATCGGGGCGCCAGTGATAGACGGGGCGGACCTCAAGCGAGCTTTTCAGATCAGAGAAGGCCGATTCGACGGCGGCAAGGCCTTTGTAATGACGGAGCACCGTCTCGGGAGCCGCTTTTTGCACGGGAAGATTGGTCTCCAAAAGATACCAGCCGTCGAGCGATGCTTCCTGCCGGATCGCCTCCTCATTGCGTTTCCAAAAGAACCTTCCTGTTCCGTCGATCCCGTAGAGGAAGTATTTGTGAGCTTTGAGCCGCTCCAGCCTCCGCCCGACCCGACTCCCGAGCTGGACAGGATCGATGCCCTTGGGAAGCGACTCCGCCAGTGCCTTGAGTTCCTCTTCCCCTCGCGCCACCCGCCTCTTTCTCCTGTTCGCATCCCGAAACGCCCGTTCTTCTCCTCCGGCGATCACATACCCCACCCCGTCCTGCTCGATCTCCAAAAGGCGCGTCTTGTCCCAAAGCTCCGGCTGGGAGTCCCGAGGAAGGAGTTTCACCAGCTCCCGCAGCTTCGATTGGTTCGCCCGAGTCACGTATTGGAGTTCTAGACCCGTCAGCATCTCCAGGTTCCACCGGCTCTTCATCCCGCCATCGAAGACGAAGGTAGCCTCTCGGATCCGGAGCCGACGCCGCAAGTTCACCAAAAGCCCGGTCAACGTCGTGCTGTCCGACCGGTTCCCCCGAAGCACTTCCACGTGAAGCGGGATGCCTTCCAGATCGGTCGCCACCGCCAAGAGGACTTGCTGGCGATCTTGCCGGTGGTCCCTGCTGTAGCCGTACCGCGCCAGCCCCTTCGGTCCGTCCCCCTCGAAGTAGACGCTCGTCAGATCGTAAAGCACAAGACTCACTCCTCCGGGGAAGGCCTCCCGATAGAGCCACCGCTCGATCCCGCTCCAGCGCCCATCCAGCGCGTCCATCGCCCCGTAAAGATCCTCTTCGTCGAAGGCTTCGTCCTGCTCCAGTCCACAAGAGCGGGCGAGCAAGCTCCCTACCGCTTTCTCCCGAAGCGCCAGCTTCGAACTGGGGAAAAGGATCCGCCCAAAGATCATCGCCAGCAAAAGCTTCCTCTGCCTTTCTTCCGGAATCGACGCAAAAAGCCTCTCCAATCCAAACCGCTCCCATGCCTCCCGTAAAACCGCCAAGCCCCCGTAGTTCAGGACTGCGGAGACTTCCAAATCCGGCAGAGCAACCATCTCCTTGCCTTCGACAGCCGCGATGATGGCCGATTGGAGTTCAGGCGGCATCCGGTTCAAATGAAGAACCGTCCGGGCTCGAGGTCCCTTCGGAGTGCGGACTGATTCCCGCAAAAGAACCGACTCGTAGGTCTTGCCGTTCTGGATGCGTCGGACGCGCTGGATGTACACTCTGGCTTAGATGATACACACCATCTTACTACTCATCAACACGAAAGTAGCTAAACTCTATTTATATTCTGGCTACGGGCTTTTCGCTCTTTCCTCTTCGTGTCTTGTCTCGCTGACTTTTCGTCCGGAAGTTCGGTTAGCTTACTAATGCAACGATAATTGCTCACTTCGAACGACTGATACATGGTCTAATCCTTGGTTGGTAGGTGGTGCTATCCAATGCAACCGCGTGCACCACATCATTCCCACGGTCATCAATCACCTTCACCGCGATGCGCTGATGCTCGCCCGATTTAAACGGAAAGGACACTATGCCGCGCATCCGCTCGAAGGACTCAGGGGCAATCCAGGCCTTGAGGGCGTCCTGGAGCTTATCCCAGGCGTGTAGGTCGCCCGGGAAAAAGGTCTGGCAGATGTGGAAGCTCATCCCATCGTAATCGGTATCCAAGAACCACGCCGCCACGTATTCGCCCCGCATAGAGTGTACCTCGCCCGTGAGAGGATGGTAAATGTGCCTCTTCGCTGTTTTTCGTGGGTTATGAGGTTACGATGGGAAGATCCAACCTCAGCTTTCCGGCTTTGAGGAAAGCGGCGATCCGCAAGCACCGAAAGCTTCGGAAGCCTCTAGCTGTCAGGGTTCGCATGCTTACCTCCTAGACAATCGCCGTCCGCTGCTGATCGGGCGTGCGCCTACGCACCTTGTGAGATGTGCTGGTTACCGCCCCGGCTTCCGAGCGCGGATGAAAGCGCTGATGAATTTCCCCTCCAGGAGTGGCGCCAGGACCTCCGCATCGAGCTCTGCGGTCTTCAGCGTCTGGAGAAACTCCAGGGCATCGGAGGCGGAATAGCTTCGGGCCGGCTCGATCCGGATGTCGGTAAAACCGGCGGTGGCGAGCTTCGTCCGGTATTCCGATTCCTCCAAAGCTCCGGCGATGCAACCAGTCCAGGCCTCTCCGTTTTGGCGGAGTTCGGCCGGCAACTCTCCTCGGATGACGATGTCCGCAAGGGCAATCCGTCCGCCCGGCTTGAGGACCCGGAAGGCTTCCGCAAGCGCTCGATCCTTGTCGGCCGAGAGATTGATGACACAATTGGACAGGATTACATCGACGAAGTGGTCGGGAAGGGGAATGTTCTCGATCTCGCCTTTCAGGAACTCGACATTGTCTAAACCGGCGTTGCGTTGGTTCTCGCGAGCGAGCTCCAACATCTCATCGGTCATGTCGAGACCATAGGCCTTTCCCTGCGGGCCGACTCGCCGTGCTGAGAGGAGAACGTCGATCCCTCCCCCGGAGCCAAGATCCAGAACCGTTTCACCGACCTGCAACTGCGCGAGGGCAATCGGGTTGGCACATCCGAGAGAAGCGGCAAGGGCTTCGTGGGGTAACCCTACTGTTTCTCCCGCTTGGTAGAGGTTCGAGGAAATCGAGCAGCCTCCGGAAGCGGGCGCCGCCTTCCCGCAACAGCAGGCCGATGGACTCACGTCGCGGCGGACTCGCCGAGCCTCTTCCGCGTAGCGGGCTTGCACGAGCTCCTGAATCGAGGGTTGCTTCTCCACAGCGAGGCCTCCTTGTTGTTACAATATTTCCAATATCATAGAAATGAGCATCCCGTCAACAAGGGAATACGTTTGCTCGTGGCGGAACGCGAGCGGGATGAGGACGTGGATCGCCTCGATGAGACTCGACAGGGATTCCGATTCCTTAGTAAGGGGGCATCCCTCCCATCGGGCCGTACATCCCGCCCATGGGCCCATACATTCCCATTCCACCCATGCCCATCGCGCCCATTCCCATTCCACCCATCCCCATGCCCATTCCGGAATTGGCTCCCGCCCGACCGCCTTCGTTTTCCGATGGCCGATGAGATGCCCAGAGATGGAGCCAAGTCGCATGAATCACGGGGAAACGATAGCTCTGTTGGCCGATCATGCCGGGTTCCACAGCCACAATCCGCCCGGCGACCGTAATCGGGTCTTCCTTCTGAAAGTTTGTGGGATCGAGAAAATCGCGGCTTTCGGCGTAAAAGCGACCGGAACTCTCGATCGTCCTCTTCGGCCGATACGAACCCCACCCCTTGGCCAAAGGTCTTTCCACAATCTGGAGGAAGGAGGCGCTCTTCCGATTCTCGGCCTGCACGATCGTTCCACCCAGGATGACAATCTGCCCGATGTAGGCCTCCGGGTTTGCTTGGATCTCTTCAAAGGAAGGTTGGTTTTTCGCCTGTTTGCGATACCAGTTGGGAACCGACTCGCCCCGCGCGGCGAAAAGAGGGCCGAGGAAGAGTGCAACCAACAAGCCGCAGGAGGTAAGGAAACCTGGAATCGATCGCCCGAGAGGGGCGGAATGGGAGAGCATGAAGAGAGCCTCCCATAAGAGAGGCTTCTTCACAAGCCCGGCGCCCTCAGCCGACGGATCGAGTTGCGGGAATCGGGCGGGCTCCGAGACTTCCCGCAGAGCGAGATCCGCATCACGAAACCAAAAGGGTGAGGTGCACGCCACTCCTCCGCGCGATTGGGTTTGCAAGTTCTCCTGGCGAGTCGCATAAGACCTTGGGTCGCCCACTCCCGCCGGTGCGGGAGGGAAGCACGGAGCTTCCTCGCGATCAGACCGACCATTTTCTCTGCTTGTGCGATCTCTTCCTTCCTTGGCTCCGACGGCCTTCGTGCTCGCCGCCGGACTTGGGACCCGCCTGAGGCCTCTCACGGAGGGACGGCCCAAACCGTTGATTCCCGTCGGCAACAAGCCGCTCATTACCTACGCGTTCGATCAGCTCATCCAGGTCGGCATCGAGGATTTCGTGGTGAACACCCACCATGCTCCGGAAGCCTTCGGGGCGGTCTTTCCCGAAGGGCGGTACCGGGGCCATGAGATTCGGTTGCGCCACGAGCCCGTCCTGCTCGATACCGCCGGCGGAGTGCGCAACGTAGGGGGTCTTTTCGGGGATCGGCCCTTCCTGATCCACAACGGAGATATCCTTACCGACCTGCCGATCGAGGAGGCCATCGAGCAGCATCTAGCGGGTGACGATCTGGCTACGCTGGTTCTCCGATCCGACGGCCCGGCGCTTCGCGTCCGCTTCGATCCGAAGAGAGGAAAGGTCATCGACATCCACGGAAGCCTCGGAAGGGAAGATGCGCCTCGATTCCTCTATACGGGGATCGCGGTCCTCTCCCCCGACTTTCTCCGCTGGATCCCGGTAAGCGGCGCCGTCTCGCTGATCCCCGTCTTCCTCGAGGTGATCCGCCGATCCGGCAGGATCGGGGGAATCGTCCTCGACCGGGGGCGCTGGTTCGACCTCGGGACCCGCGAAGCCTATTTGTCGGTCCACCGCGAGCTAGATTGCAATCCGGGCGAGTGGGCTCCCCTCTGCTGGGTGGACCCCACGGCTCAGGTGGCTCCGGATGCCGTTCTCGAAGGTGCGACGGCGATCGGAGCGCGATGCCGGGTGGGGAGCGGGGCTCTTCTGCGCGACTCGGTCCTTTGGGAAGGCGCGGAGGTAGCACCCCGCAGCAGCCTCGAGCGCTGCATCGTCCGCGACTTCCGTCTTGCCAAGGGGAAGCTCACGGATGCAGATGTTTAGCCGCCATTTCTCACAAGCTTGCTCCTGCGGCTTGCACAATAGGCTTGTCTGCTTCGTTACGCTTGGTTTTCCATCCTTGCAGCATGTTCTCATACAACTCCGGTGGAACACCGGCGCCTCGGCCATGAAATTTGTGTGGAGTCGAGGAGTGGCGCGGTGCGACGTAGGAGAGCCATAGCGGGAGTTGCCCCTTTCGGTATGACAGTGCCTGAGTATCTCTCCCTATCGGCCGTTTCCACTCCCCGCTCATCAAACCGAACAGGCGGATTTCCCGCATTCGGCTTCCGGACAAGGTTGGTGCAGGATTATGCCCACGGTAAGCTCCACGTACAGCTCCCGAGGGAGATGAGATCGAACTTGCCTTCGCTTTCTCCTGCAACGTCATCTGGAGCCTCCGAACACGCAAGGGAGGTTGTAGGCGTACCGCCACTCTCCGTTCTCGCTCCTTCCGACGTTTCCCTTGAACTAAGGCCCCTTCCCTCCCCCGGACTTTCTCCGAGCTCACAGGTAGTATGGACCTATCCGACTCCCACTTGGTCCCGCTTCGGCCCCTCGCAGGGCAGCGGTCGGTCCGCTCGGGGCCAGCCCGAGCTCCCGGCCAGATGGGCCTCCCGTGTTGATGCATCGTCCTTTGCACGCATGCCCTCGCCCAATACCCCGGCGGCTCTCCCCAGTGCACGTATTGCTCTCCTTCCCAGGGAGACAACGGCCTTCGCTTCTCTCTCACGAGCTCGGCGTCCGCATTGCCCGTTTCGAGGCTTTGTTCAGCGTTCACTTTCCTTAGGGCCTGCTTGCTCGCTGACCCGCTTCCCGGGCCTTTTCCCCCAGAGGCTTCGACCACCGGCGTTACCACCAGTAGCCGCTCCGGGTGCTTCCAGCTGGAGCAATAGTTGCCGGGTGGAGATCACTCCCTCCCCACTGGGCGATGCACCCTTTTCACGGCGCACGAGAAATGGCGGCTAGATGATCCCCCTCGATCAACTCTTGTCGGAAACCGCCCGTCGCGTACCCCTTGGACAGTTGGACCGGACCTCGATCACCAAGCTGGAAAAAGGAGGATCGGATCGGAGCTTTTATCGGATCCAGATCGAGCCAAAGCGTTCGCTGATCCTCGTCCATTACGGAGAGAGCCGGCCCGAAAACGCGCGGTACGGCCCCCTGGGCGAGTTTCTCCATTCCTTGGGGGTTCGCTGCCCCCGGGTCTACGGTCAGGATCCGGAACGCGGGCTGCTCTGGCTCGAGGATCTGGGAGACTCCGATCTATGGAGCTATCGCCATGCACCCTGGCGGGAGCTGAGGCCCCTCTATCGTTCGGCCTTGCGGGAGATCTTCATCCTCCACTCCCGGGGCGCCGCAAGGCTCGAGAGCCTATGGACCGAACCCCCGTTTACCCGGGAGCTCTATGCCTGGGAACAAGCCTATTTTTTTACGAACTGTCTCGGGGGTTTCTTTCACCTGGAAGCGGGCACGCTTGCCCGCCTGTCAGTACTTCCACGGCTGACCCGGATCGCCGAGGCCCTTCCGGCCTTCCCGCGCCATCTGATCCATCGGGATTTTCAGTCGCAAAACGTCCTGATCCGGGAGGGGCAAGCCTTTATCATCGATTTCCAAGGGATGCGGCTCGGGCTGGCATCCTACGATCTGGCCTCCCTCCTCTACGATCCCTACGTCGCCCTCGACGCGGAGCGGAGAGAAGAGCTCCGGGCCTATTATGGGTCTTTATGGCGGGAGGCCTTCCTGACTCCGCCGGAAGATCTCGGAGAAGCGTTCGATTGGGCGGCGCTCCAGCGGCTCATGCAGGCGCTGGGAGCCTACGGCTATCTCGGATTGGTCAAGAAAAAGGCGGAGTTCCTCTGCCACATTCCCATTGCCCTGCGTCTCCTGGCCGAGGTGCTCCAGAGAATCCCGGGGCTCGAGCCGCTCCGGGAACAGGTCGAGCTTTGCCTCGCCGCCTCGCGGTAGAACGCTCGCGAGACACGCTGACTAGAGAGCGGCTCCGCCGGAGGAGAGGATTCTTTCAGGAGCCACGAGCAGCCGAAAGCTTACAGCTCTCCCCCGCTCCTTACCGATAGCACCAGACCCAAAGCTGCTCGGAGAGATCTCCCGATACCCGGGAGTAGCGCTTTTTCTCCGCCTTCGTGAACAGGATCACCCCGCAGCCCCCATGCGCGACAGCCACCCGTTCGACCGGACGCCAAGTCGAGCCGATGAGCCGGCCATCCTCGATGAGCCGACTCTCGTCGATGTAGATCGCCCCCAGGATATGGTAGCGAGCCGGCGTACCGCCAAGGTAGATCGGGATCCCGGGCTTTTCGTCGTATTCGGGACCGATCTGCTTGATGACAGGACCCTTGGCGGCGGCGCGGGCTGCATGAATGTCGTACCAGTACGCTTTGGACGCCCATGCCGAAGTGCCGAGCGCAAACCAGATCGCCGCAATCGCAACCGCATGGCTCGGTTTAAGTTGCATCACTTCTTATGAAGTCGCAACCGCGATGGGAGGTCAAGCTCGGAGTGGCGGTGATCGCAGCCATGAGCCGATCGCCCCGGATCGTCCGAAGAATCCTCCGGCGGCCCGGCAAGTACGAGGCAGTGGCCCGCCTGGCCAACCCGAAGAGTTGCGCACGGTTCAGAAACCACCCATTCTTTACGGAAGATCGAAGCCCCAGGCGGATGAACCGCCTGCGGCCACCAACCACGAGCAAATGCCCTGGACACCGGACGACGCCGAACGACATACGCACAAGGCAACGACCACAGCCTTGAAGGAGCTCTGGGCGAAGATCGCCAACGAACGGTTGGAACGGACCGGAGACGAGGCGCGCGCCATCCGGGAAGCCAATGCGGTCGTCGCCGCACGGCATGCGGAAGGCCGCTGGTCGTAACAAAGGGGCTACAGGTAGCGCGGACGGCAATCGTTCCGACGACATTTTCCGCTTGCGGCCGCCTCGATGCAACATGATCGTCCCTACATGACGGCGAAGAAGCTCTACGAGCGCGACTTCTACGCTTGGACGCAGGAGACGGCTCGGCTGTTGCGCGAGGGGCGGTTCGGCGATGTGGATCTGGCTAACCTAATCGAGGAGGTAGAAACCTTGGGACGGAGTGAGCGGAGCCAGTTGCGAAGTCGGCTTGAAACCTTGATGGAACATCTTCTCTACATCGCCTACCTCACTAGAGATCCACGGAGGGATGGGCGTGGATGGGAACGTACCGTCAATGAGGACCGACGGCAGCTTCCTCGCTTGCTGGAGGAAAACCCAAGCCTGAAGCACGGGTTGGACGAGATCGTCCAGCAAGCGTATCAAACGGCGTGCGGGAGACTTGTGGATAAGTCCGAAGAGATGTACGAGCAGGGCAAGATCCATCAGCCTGTAACCGAGAAGGATCTTCCGCAAGCGTGTCCCTGGAAGATTGGCGAACTCCTGAGGAAGGATATTTATTTCACCCGCGCGCAACTCGAGCAGCGCGTGAAGCCTCCGCCCTACCGGATGTAGGCTGCTTCACAGCGGGCTAGGGTCTTTCGTCTCGGAGGTCCTGCGGCGGCAAGATTGGGTCCGAACGGGGTTGCGGGCGGCGGTGCCGCGCCCCGGACCCTTACCGGCCCGAAGAGAGGGCCCGGCCGCTCCCTTTCTCCTCTTCGAACCCCGGGGTGATGGCTTCCAGGAGCGCGTTTCGGATCAGGTTGCCAACCGCCTGCATGACATCGACGCTCGGGTTCGACAAGGATCCGGAGATGCGAGTCTTGGTCGCCACCTCTCTGTGGCTGTTTTTCAAGACCTTGGTAACGCCGCTCACCGTCTTGAGGTAGATCCAGTGGCCGAAGTCGCTCCGCTTCGCTGGGTCTTTTTCATAGACCTCCATATCCTTCAGGAAGGGCTTCGCATATCCGTCCATTTCCGCGCCCCGAATCTTGAGCGCCGAATAAAAAGAGAAGAGGCCCGATTTCACGTCGAACTTGCCGTAGGCCTTGAAGAAATCGCTCATCACCGCCATCTGCGTCCGATCTATCGCGATCCAGAGATTGAGATCGGGGCGCTTCGTCTCGGAGAGGAAGGTGCTGCGGATTTCGGTATTTCCGGTTCCCATGAACTTCCCCTGGAGATCGAGATGGGAGAGTCCCTCGGCCCGCTGGTTGCTCAGATTGACGAGCTGCCCGTGCGCCCCGGAGAGGAAGAGCTCGTAAGGGGGATCGGTCGCCTGGTCGGTGTAAGCGAAGACGCAATCCTCCAGCTTGACCAGATCAATCTTGAATTTCTGATCGGACCGATTGCTCTCCCGTTGCACCGACCGGGTGACTTTGCGGAACTTCTCCTTCTCTTTTGCGGCCGTGGAGCGCAGGTGTACGTAGTCGACGCGGAGCCCCTGGATGTTCGCGCGATCGACGACCAAGTCGCTCTTTCGGGCGGAATAGTTCAGGCTGCCGCTGGCCGAGACGATCCCCTTGCGCACCTTGAGGTTCGGATCGCGCGCCAGGAAAGGCGATAGGGGGAGGAGCGAAATCTCCTCAAGGGAGAACTTCGACGCGAGCTGGCTCTTTTCTAGCAAGTACGATCCTTCGAGATCGACGCTTCCGGAGCCCATGAATTTCCCGTCCAACTGGACGGTTGCGGGACCGTCGGCGAACTGGTTGCTGATGTTTTGGAGGGAGAGGTTCGTCTGGTCGAGGGAGAGCCGGAAGTTCGGACGCGCCTCCTTGTCTTCGTAGACGAAGCAGGCGTCCTTGACCTTCACGGACTCGATCTTGATCTTCTTTGTGGAATTGTTGACCAGGCTCTTAGAGCTTTTCAGCGCCTTGCCAACCTTTTCCTTTTCCTTCTTCGCGGTTTCGCGACGATGGACATAATCGATTTTAAGCCCTTCGATCTCCGCCTGCTGGATATCGAGATCGGAATCGTGGGGGGAATAGTCGACCTTCCCGGCGACCGAGACGACCCCACTGCGCACCCGGAAGTTCTGCTCCTTTTCCAAAAAAGGGGTGAAATAGGCCAAGGAGACGCGCTCGAGGTTGACTCCGCCGATTAGTCGCTTCTTTTCCATCCAGTAGTCCCCGTGGATGGCGATCCCCGCCTCGCCCATGAACTTCCCGTCGAGCTCGAAGTCTCCCGGACCGTCCGCGAACTGGTTGCTGACGTTCTTGAGGGAAATGTTGGTCTGGTCGATGTAGAACCGGAAGCCCGGTTTGGCCGTCCTGTCCTCATAGGAGAAGCGGGCACCCCGGATGTTCGCCGAATCGATTTTGAATGTTTTTTCCGCGTTGTTGGTCAGGTTCTTGGCGCTTTTCTCGACCCGCTCAGCCCGCTCCTTCTCCCGTTGGACCGTCTCCGGCAGGTGGAGATAGTCGACATTCAGATCGTCGATGTCCGCCTGCTTGACCTCGAGATGGGAAGAGCTCGGGGCATAATCCACATTGCCCGCGAGGGAAATGGCCCCGCTGCGGATCCGAAGGTTCCGCTCCTTTTCCAGATACGGGAGGAAGTGGGACAGGAAGATGCGCTGGAGATCGATCTCCCCCTTGAGCCGATTCTTCTCCAGCCAGTAGTCCCCATGGATGGCGATCCCCGACTGACCCATGAACTTTCCGTCCAGCCGGAAGGATCCCGCGCCGTCCGCGTACTGGTTGCTGATATTGCGGAGCGAGAGATTCGTGTGCTCGATCGAGAAGCGAACGCTCGGCTGGATCGTCTTATCTTCGTACCCGAACGTGGCGTCGCTGATTTCGACCTTACGCAGCCGGATCTTGGTTTCCGTCTTGTTCCGTAAGCCGGCGGCCGCCTTCATCGCCCGCTTGACCGTCTCCCGTTCCGCGACGACCCTCTCGGGAAGGTTCAGGTAGTCGATCCCGATCTCCTTGAGCAGGATCTCCTCGATGTCGAGGTCGGTCTTCCGGGGTGCATTTTCCAGGGTTCCCTTGACGTAGAGGAAGCCATCCTTGCGAACCAGCAGGTTCTTGTCGATCAACAAGGGGTTGAAATAGATCAGATCGATATTCGCGAGCGTGAAGCGGCCCTGAAAGCCGGCAAAGGGCTGCTGCAGAAAATTGGCCCGGCCGTCCAAGGCAAATGTCCCTGAATCGAAGATCACTCCTTCGCCTTGCACCGGAGAGGGATAGGCCTGGAAGACGCGGAGGGTGTTCCGTATGTTTTTCGCCGTGAGGTTGATCGCGTGGGCGTGCAGGGGTTTGTAGGGCTTGACGTTCACATAGGTGATCTCGCCGTCTCGGATCGTCAGCAGGTTGATTTTCAGGGGGTAGATCGACTGAATGGCATCCTGCCAGCCCTTCTTCCCGAGGGGGACCTTGCTCTTCCTTTCCTCATTGATGTTGTTCACATCGATGTTCAGCGCTGGATGCTCGAATCGGAAACTGGCCACGAGCTTCCCTCTCCATATTTCATACCAGTGGACGCTCGCATGGATCCGCTTGAGATGGGCCACCGGCGGAAAGGGATGGCTGTCCTGCATCAGGAGCAGTTCGTCCAGGTCGAGGGAAAAGGAAAGAGGATGGAAATAGGCCCGGCCGACACGGACCGTGTACTCCTTCAGGTGGCTGTTCATCTGGCGTTCCAAGTACGCGCGGAGGGTTTCGCTGCTGATGAAGTGGGAGAAAACGGTGGCCAGGAGAAGAGGCGCGGCAAAAATCACCGCGATCAGAGCAAGCAGGGGAACCCGGTGTTTGTAAAGGGTGTGGAATCTCATTGTCGCGCAATTTTTTTGTTAAGATTCTGCTTTTATCCCTCCCTGTCAAAAGAAGGAGTATCCGCCCGGAGGTGACAAGGCGCTTCGACAACGGAAGCCGCCGGGAGGCGAGCCATTCAAAAGCGGCACCCCCTTCCGTCCTGCGGCGGCGATCCTCTACGAGGCTTCGACCGCGCCTGGCAAGCCTGCAGATCTTACAAAGTTCGTACTCGAGACGCAGCGAATGGACCTGGATGCAAGGCCGGGCGTCGGCTTTCCCCCCAGAGTTGTATGACGACATGCTGCGAGGAGGACCAAAAACCCAAGTCCCAACAAGGCAGCCGGGCCTATTTCGCAAGCCGCAGGAGAACGCTTGCGAGACAGGCAGGTTATGTAGGCGCACCGCCCTGCCCTTCCAGGAGAGCAAGGGCTCGGAGCCTCTATTTCGTGGTGTAACCGCCGTTGACGAGGATCGTCTGGCCGGTCATCCACCAGCCGTCCGAGACCAAGAAGCGGATCCACGGCACGATATCTTGGATGTCGGTCAGGCCGGTCTTGGAAAACTTCGAGAGAGCCGCTGCGGTCTTGTGGTAGGCGACAGCCTCCGTGCCTTCCGCCGGGTAGAAAAAAGGAGTGTCCATCGGACCTGGCCCGATCGCGGTCACCGAGATCCCGCGGTCTCCGAACTCCTTGGCTGCCGCCCGAGTGAAATGCTCCACCGGGGCCTTAGTGCCGGCGTACGCTGAGTAGAATGGGGTGAAGGCCCCCAGCAGGGAGGTCACCAGGGTACAAATCTTCCCATTATCCCTCAGATGCCTGCCGGCTTCCTTCAGGAAGAAGAAGGCAGCCTTGGCATTGACCGCGCTCATCTGGTCATATTCGGATTCCGAGATCTCCGTCATCGGCTTCTTGAGGACCTTGCCCACCGTGTTGATGGCGATGTCGGGCCGGCCGATCGCGGAGATCGCGTCGGCGAACAGCCGCTCCATGGCCCCCGCCGTGGTCAAGTCGGCACAAAAGGCGACCGCTTTGGCCCCCGCGGACTGGATCGCGGCGATGGTCTCGTCCACGGCCTTCTTGGCAGATGAACTGTTGTAGTGGATCGCGACCGCTTTGGCTTCGTGCTCCGCGAGATCTCGCGCAATGAGGCCGCCAAGGTTTTTCGCTCCTCCGGCGATCAGGACGGTTTTCCCTTTAATCGAGTGAGTGCTCATGGAATTTCGAGGTGCGAGCAGCCTAAAGCCCTATGCGTGAAAAGAAAAGCAAAACGGGACGGATTCCCGCTCGCCCACGAGAGCCCCATGTGGCAAGCTTCTTTAGCCTGCCTCTCTCCCAAGCGCTCTCCTGGGGCTTCTTTTCGGATCGGCTGGGTTTTGTTAAGAGTCTCAAGTCATGACCTTCCCTTCGGGCGACGCGACGCTCTTCTTCACCACGGTTGGCGCCGGGCCCGCGGTGGTTCTGCTCCACCCAACCCCGGTGGACCATCGCTTCTGGCTCCCGCTCGCCGAGACTCTGGCTCCCAACTTCCAGGTCATTCTTCCCGATCTTCGCGGCCACGGGCGATCGGAGGCCGGACTGGGCCCCATCACGGTAGAAAAACTCGCGGAGGACACGGCCCGTCTCCTCGACCACCTCGCAATCGCCAAGGCGTTTTTCGCCGGCTGTTCGATTGGCGGCTATACGCTCTTTGAGATTTGGCGCGCGATGCCCGCACGCGTCTGCGGGCTAGCTTTCTGCTGCTCCCGGCCACAGGCGGATACGGAAGCCGTCCGAGCCAGGCGCCTAGCGAACCTCGCTAAGATTCGCGAGGGAAGGATTGCGGAGTTCATCGAAGAGCAGCTCCACTCCCTGATCGGCCCGAGCGCCCGCCAGCGGTGGCCGGAAAAGGTCGACGCGGCCCGGGAGATGATGGAGACCGTGTCCGCCGAAGGCCTGGTTGCCGTCCAGGAGGGTCTTGCGGCCCGGCCCGACTCGATCGCCACGGCCTGGACGATCCGCGTCCCCTGCTGTGTTCTTGCCGGCGGGGAAGATCCTGCCAGCACGCCATCCGACATGCGCCTTCTGGCCGAAGAGATCCGCCAGGGCGGCGGCAGTGTGGAGTACGTCGAGATTCCCGATGCCGGCCACTTCGCCCCCTTTGAGCAGCCGGAGCGCGTGGCCCTCATTCTCCAGCGCTGGCTCGACGTGTCAGACAAGAGCGCCAAGTAGGAGGGCTACTCGGGCTTCGCAGGATCAAGCCCCGCCTCACGGGCGGCTTCGATCCCGATAGCCGCCCAGTCGACATCCGTCTCCCCTCGAGCGGCCAGCGCCAGGAAGCGATCGCGCAAGGGTCCTGCAAACGGCATCGGGACGCGGAGAGCGTCCGCCGCCTCCATGGCAAGCCGAAGATCTTTCTGCCCCAAGGTCGCCAGGAATGCCGCGGGCCGAACGGAGCGGTTTGCGATCAGGCCCCCATAGGTCCTGTAGACGGGAGCCGAAAAGAGAGTACTCGTGAGGAGTTCGAGGTAAGCATGGCGATCGATTCCGCCCTTCTCGACAAGGGCCATGGATTCCCCTAGGGATTCGATCACCGTCGCCAAGAGGAAGTTGCCGCTCAGCTTGACCAAGTTGGCCTGCTCGGGCCGTTCGCCCACATGGAAGAGCGGCTGGCCCAGCGGCGCGAGCAGCGGCCGGAGACGGTCGAGCAGCGCGAGCTTGCCTCCCGCCACCAGCACGAGCTTTCCGGCGGCGGCCGCCTCGGGGCGACCGAAAACGGGCAGGGCGAGGTACTCCTGGCGCCTCTCCCGATGCCGCTGGCCAAGCTCCTCGGATAGCGCCACGGTGATCGTGCTGCAGGAAACATGGATCGCCCCCTCCTGGAGAATCGCCAGGAGACCCGGATCGCCCAGGACGACCGCCCGAAGCGCGGCATCGTCCGCTAGCATGGTAAAGACGATTTCCCGATCCGCGAGATCCCGAAGATCCCGGATGACGGTCCCTCCTTGCTGTTGCAGAGGCTCAGTGCAGTCGAGACTCCGATTCCAGACCTTGAGATCCCCTCCGGCGGCCAGGAGCCGCGCAGCCATCGCCGAACCCATCCGACCCAAGCCCACAAAACCGATTCGCATAGGATTCTCCTTCCGCCAGGGCGCGCCTTCGACCGGACGCCCTCCTCTTCGATGCCCGGTAAAGCAACCGATCGGGCGCAGACTCCATGCTGCGGCAACGGACCCGGAAAAGCCAAGGATTTGCTTGCTTGGGAATGGCGGCCCTTTCGCGCTTGTGCTACCCATCGAGTCCTCTGCCTTCCATGAAAGGTCGCTTCCAAAAAGCCGAATTCCCGGTGGAAAAGGTCCGGTGTTACCTCGAGCCTGGACCGATCGTCCTCGTCTCCTCGGCTCTGGGCGAAGAAAGGAACATCATGACGATGGGATGGCACACGGTGATGGAGTTCACGCCTTCGCTGGTCGGCTGCGTGATCGCCGAGAGCAACCATAGCTTCCGGCTGATCCGGGAGAGCGGAGAGTGCGTGATCAACCTGCCCACCAGAGCGCTCCTGGACGAAGTCGTCGGGATCGGCAACACCACCGGAGCCGAGGTCGACAAGTTCGCCACCTTCGGGCTCACCCCGGAGGAGAGCCGGGTCGTGAACGCCCCGAGCATCCGCGAGTGCTGTGCCTGCTTCGAGTGCCGCCTCGCCGACGACAGCCTCGTCCGGAAGTACAACTTCTTCGTCTTCGAGGTGGTGTACGCCCGAGCGGCTCGTAGGCCCAAGCATCCCGAAACCCTCCACTATACCGGAAACGGCGTCTTCATGGTTTCGGGAAAGATTCTCAGCCGGCGAGCGAAGTTCCGGCCGGAGCTGCTCGACTAGAGCGGCTGGTCCGCGACTTTCGGTCCGTCATCGGTTCGTTGCCGAGCTAACGGGAGAAGTCCACCCTGTTTGTGCCGTCGCAGCGCGCTACGCAGCGCATCAATGAAGTCTTTGAGCGAACCGTCCTCCTGCCCCGCCCGATAGAGATCCATCTTTTTAGCCAAATCCGCGGCAAACTCGATTCCACTCAACGGCGAGGGGCATCCCGTCGCTCGAATCGCGTCCACGAAAGCCTTCTTGTAAAATGCGCGTTCGCACTTCTTTTGACCGACATTCGGCGTTTCTCCGACGACGCACCGGAAGGAATGAGCATCGGCCATGTACCAACGCTCGATGTGAGGATCCGGGCACGCTGCCACAAGCCGGTCCCTGAGCGACGGGTCGGTTCGTTGTTCAATTTCCTGCCGTTTTCTGGCGGCGCTCACACAATTTCCATCGATCGCCACAACCAGAAGATCCGGCGATGTATGGACAAACCCCAAAGCAAGACTCCTCTGGTAGAGCTTCAACTCTTCTAGTGCGCGCCCCTGTCCGCCGCGGGCGGATCGGATCTTTACTTCCACAGAAATGCGCTCTTCCTCCGCGATCCGGCGGATTAGCGGCGCGAGTAGCTCTTCATGAGCGCGGTCTTCCGCGAAAAGGTCGACCAGGACGAGGCTACGCATCGATTATGCCGCGAAGCAGGAGGCTTTCAAACAACCCCTCCTCGTTCCGGGCCGCGAGTCCTTCCCGGATCTCCGGATCATCGAATAGCGGACCTGTGGGATCGAAGGGGTCGAACCTAGTCTGCCTGCTCTCCCTTTTCACGTTGACGAGCTCGACCTGTCCTCTGGGCCGCTCGCGCGCTTCCTTGCGCGCTTCCTTGAGAGCCATGCCGCAGAGAAGAGGGGAATGCGTCGTCACCAGCACTTGCCTGCTTTGCTCGAAAGCCAAGGAGAAAAGGAGCTGGGCGACTAACTCCAACCGGCGAGGATGAACGCCGTTCTCCGGCTCCTCAAAGGCGATGAGAGATCCTGCCCACGGGTTGACCGCAATCGCGCAAAGCGCGAGCACGCGGAGCGTTCCTTCGGACACGACTCGGGAGGAGTAGTCGATCCCCTCTTGGCGGATCAGGATGTCGAGCGTGCCCCGCCGTTTATCCAGATCCACCGTTAAATCTTCAATGCTTGGAATCAGCGAGCGAAGGGTGCGTCGGATCGCGTCGAAGTGCTTTGGTTTTTCCTTACGAAGCTTGAAAAGAAAAGGAGCGATGCCATCCCCGAGAACGCCGATGTCCTGCACATCCGAAGGCGGCTGTGCGGCCCGCATGGCCACTCGAGGATCCAGGTAGTAGATGCGCCAGCCCGAAAGCTCGTTTCGCATCCGCTCCAGCGCCTCATACTCCGATCCGGCAAAGCGGGCGTCCGAGAGAACGGAATGATTCAGCCCGATCCTTTCCTGGCGCGGGTGAGCGGGCTTGCTCTTCCTGCGAATATGGAGCTCCGTGCCCACCCTCTCGATGACGGCCCTCCCCTTGGGGCTGCCGTCGCGCGCTAGCCTTGCCAGATACTCATCGTCGACACTAAGGCTGCCCGAGCCTGGATCGATCGCCACTATGATCCGATAACGGTACGAATCCGGATTGATGCGAATCCGCGCTTCCAACGTGAAGGTCGCCCGCCTCATGCTGAGAAGCCCGGGCAAGCCTTCGCCCGGAAAGGCGAATGCTTCGATCGGCTGACCCCGAATGGGATGCGCGAGCGCGTCGGGAATCGTCCGGAGCGTCGCGATGCGGGAGAGGGCTTCGATCGACTCCAGCAGGTTGCTCTTGCCTGCGGCGTTCGGGCCGAAGAGGACGGTCAGTTGCGGGCAAGAAATACTAACGTCGCCAAGCGACTTAAAACCTTGGACACGTAGTTCCTCAAGCACGGAATCCTCCCGCTCTCAAGCCAGGGGTTGCCACACCCGACACCCCCCTTCCGGCACTTCCAGCCCTTTTAGGCCGGGCGGCTCAATCCAACGATCTTTCAATATTCCTATTGCCCAGATTAATCGGGATGGCAACCCTGTCCGGACGATTTCTCGGCCCCTACCCTCCTCCTTCCGCCTCCTCGGGCTTGCCTTCCGAGGGGCATAGTCCGTACCGGCGCATCTTGGTGTAGAGGAGCTGGCGATGAATGCCGAGGGCGCGAGCTGCTTCCGCGCGGTTGCCGCCGCTTTTGCCGAGGGCGCGGCGGATCAGCAGCTCCTCCAAGCGGGCGATCGCCGCAGGGAGATTCTCCTCGGGCCAGTCGAAGGAAGTGGGGCTCGCCTCTTCGGAATTGAGATCGAGATCGGAGGCCGTGATCTTTTCCCCGCGGACAAGGACAGCCGCCCTCTCCAGGACGTTCCGCAGCTCCCGCACGTTTCCTCGCCAGCGGTGCTGAATCAGCCGCGCGGCGGCGTCGGGACCGAGCCACTTGCCGGCGGGGGCCAAGAAGTGCTCGGCCAGGGGGAGAATGTCGGCGATCCGCTCCCGGAGCGGAGGCAGATGGATCGGCAGGACATGGAGCCGGTAGAAAAGATCCTCGCGAAAGGCCCCTTCCCGAACCCGCTCGGAAAGATCCTGATTAGTGGCGGAGATGACCCGGACATCGACGGGAACGGGTTTGCCGCCGATCGGGGTAATCACCCGCTCCTGGAGGGCGCGGAGGATCTTCGGCTGCAGCGAAAGGGGCATGTCGCCGATCTCGTCGAGGAAGAGAGTCCCTCCGTCGGCCTCCTGGAAAGCTCCCTGCCGATCGGCATGGGCGCCTGTAAAAGAGCCCCGAAGATGGCCGAAGAGCTCGCTTTCCCAAAGCTCAGCCGGAATCGCCGCGCAGTTGACGGCGACGAACGGCTTGGCACGGCGCCGGCCGTGGTCGTGGATTGCGCGGGCGACCAGCTCCTTGCCCGTTCCGGTCTCCCCCTGGATGAAGACCGTCGCGCCGCTGTCGGCCACCATCCCGATGGTCTTTTGGATCTTTCGCATCGCTTCGCTGGAGCCGATGAACTCGACAGGCCGAGATTCCGTCCGGAGGGGGCCGAGCCCGGCTTTTGCCGCCAGCATCTCACTCAGGAGGCGGGCGAGGTCGGCACGGCCGATGGGCTTGGTTAAATGGTCAAAGGCACCCAGGCGCATCGCTTCGATCGTATTCGTCGCGGTGGCGTGGGCCGTCAACACCGCGACGGGTGGGGCGCCGGCTCTTGCGCGAATGCGCTCAAGCAGTGGAAGGCCGTCCATTCCCGGCAACCGCAGGTCGAGCAAAACTCCATCGGTCGGCCCTCGGGCCAAAGCCGCCAGCGCCTCTGGACCCGAGGCGGCGGTGCGCGCTTCGTGACCGAGGCTGCGGACGGTTTCGGCGAGGACTTCGGAAAGCGCCGCATCGTCGTCGACGATCAGGATCGTGGCCATGGGAGAATCAGTTCGAAGGTTGTGCCGACCCCCTTGTCGAGCAGCCTTGCCGTGCCTCCGTGCGCGGAAGCGACCTCACGGACAATCGAGAGTCCAAGCCCTGTTCCCCCCGCTCGGCCGGTGACGAACGGCTCGAAGAGCTGCTCTCGAACCCGCGTAGGCGGGCCGCTCCCCTCGTCGTGAACCGAGAAGACCAGGCCCTCGGGAGTCCGGCGAGCCCGGAGCGTGACCTCCGTCCCCCCAGGCGCTGCCTCGATCGCGTTGCGCAGGAGGTTGTCGAGAGCGCGGCGGACCTGCTCAGGATCAAACCATCCTCCCTTGGCCTCGGAGCAAGAAACGAGGACGACGCCCTTGGCCTTCGCGAGTTCCGCGAGGGCGGAGATACACGAGGCGAGAAAGGGCTCAAGCTCCACCGCTTCGCGGCGGAGCTTCTCCTTTTCCGTTACCGACAGGAGACGGCGGATCAGGGCGTCGAGTCGCTCGATCTGACCTACGATCATCTTCAGAGCACTGTCCTTGCTACGGCCGTCACCGCTCAACGCGTTTTCGGCCTTGAGCCGCATGGCGGCGATCGGGTTGCGAATCTCGTGAGCGATGCCGGCGGAGACGCGCCCGATCGCTGCCAGCCGTTCGGCCGCCGCTACCTGGCGGGCAAGACCGTCGGCTTTCCTTCGCGCTTCGGAGAGCCGTGCCCCCGCATCGTTGAGCGCCGAAACGATCCGGTCGAGCTCCCGCTCGCCGGTGGGAGCCAGGACGGGCAGATCGGTGAGGTCGTGCGCCTGCAGAGCATTTTCCATGCGCCCGACATGACGCGACCAGCTAAGAGTAAAACTCGTCAAGAAGCCGACAGCAACCAGGACGGTGGCAAAGAGGGTCGTTAAGCCCGCCATCAGAAGCCGGTAGCTACGCCCGGCGAAAGGGAAGACCCGAGTCATCGTCCATGCCGTCAAGCCAGGGATCGGCCCGGGAAGAGGTGAAGCCGTTACCAGGAGGGTTTGCGACGGGAAAGCGTACTTCCGGACGATCCCATGATTCTCGGAAAGAGCGACGTGATTGACGGCTTCGATCCGAGGAAGCTCGGCTTCCGGCACATCGGTCTTGGCCCTCTCGCCCGGATAGGTGGGAAAGGCATAGGCCAGGGAGCCCTTCCCTTCCTGCCAGATGCCTCCCTCGAGGCCGGATCGGTCGTGCAAGGCGCGGCGAATCACTGCGGTCAAGCTCGCTCGAAAAGGAGCTTGAGATGTCTCGGAAGCACTTTCCGGCGATCGAGCTGCAAGGGTGCCGTAGCCCTCGACGATCCCATCGCAGGCCCTCCCGATTTCGGCTTGGGCCTGCTCCGCGCGTGCGGCGGTCGATTGGCGGAAGAGAGCCACCATCAGGGTCCCGGCCGAGACCGTAGCGGCAACGAGCAAGAGCAGCAGGCCGATGAGCCGTCCCCGCATCGAGCGAAACATAGGACTGGCAAACGGTTGGGTTGAGCGGCGGTACTTTACTCCAACTCAACCCTCAAAGCGAGCCTCTTTCCCGAGAACGAGGCGGGCGGAAGGGCGCCCGCGCCCTCCTTCCTTCGCAGCTTTGCTCAACTCTTATGATCGAGCGGCTGGTAGGTCGGAGCGGGCGTCTGCTGTGTCGGCTGCGGCTTGGGCTTTTCGGAGCAGGCGACAATGGCCAGAAGCGAAGCGGCAACCAGAACCTTACCTACAAGGGAGAGGAGAGACAGCCGGGTTTTCATGCTCGCCAAGCATGCCCAATCGGGCTTGGTTCCGCCACAATATTCCGTGGGTTTTGCCATTTTTATGTTTCTTGAACGAAGCGGGTTACGCCTGTCGCTCCGCCCTCCCCCGAGAGCCGGACAGGGGTGCCTGAAGTCTTGCTTCGGATGTCGCCGGGGCGGCGTAGGAACGATTTTCCCACCTTTCGCGGCGCAGCGGCTTCAGGCAGGTTAGTTTGACATGAGGATGAGCGCCATTCGGGATTATTACGCCCACGATTCGGTGCGTCGCCGGATCGCCGAGTACTGCGGCGGAATCCCGGGGAAGAGCCCGAAGCCTTTTCCTGCACTTACTTGGTCGGCTACGGCGTCGCGATAGGACAAGGCGTTTCGCCCGAGCCCCATGCGTCGGTGGAGAAGAAGCGCTTTGCGGAGCTGCTCGACGCAGGAGCGGATATCCTTCGGTCGATCTGGGATCGAATCGCGCTCTTGGGAATCCTGGACATCGAATATATCAACTGGGACTACCCGGCCGAAGTGTTCTTCCGGCCGGCGGAGGTCTTCTCCAGGATCGAGCCGCTCTACCGGGTGATCCGCCGCTCCTTCGGCGCTTATGGGATCGAGCCGCTGACCATCCTGACCGGCCAGGGATACCATTTCGCCTTCCGGATCCCGAAGGATTCGGAGACCTTCCCGCTGCTGGCCGCCCATGGCTCGGCTTCCCCGCACCTGGTCGAATGGGGCGATCGCTTCGCAGCCCGCTTCGGGTGCGCCTTTCCTCCTCGGGAGGCGGCGGCCTACGAGACGTTGGGTCGCCTCTTCGAGTATCTGGTCTACCGGATCTTTCGCGAATACGAATCGCTTCCCGCGGACGGGATGGAGCGCATCCCAGCCGTCCCGACCGACGTCGCGGTCGGGCGGATCGGCCCGAGAGGCTGGCGCGAGGCGGTTTCGCTCGATCTCTCCCTCTTCGGCGATCCACTGCCGCGGCGGGCGACGCGCTGCCCCTTCTCTTCCTACCAGAAATGCCGCGTCCTCCGAGAAAGGTATGGGGAACAGGCCGGCCGGGAGCTCCCCATTCCGCTCCTCCTGCCATGATTCCCAGGCTCCCGTCTCGAAGAACTCCTGGAGATCCGAGTCGATTGGGACCGGGCCGCCCGGCTGGCCGTGGAGAGCACGGTCGAAATCCCCGATGCCGCTCCGTCGATCCCCGGATGGCTTGCGGACTATGAGCAATCCGCCTTGGCCCGGGCTCACCGCGAGATGAGGGAGATCCGGCAAGACCGGACCGGCTGCCCGCGCGAGCTGCCGCCCTGTATCGCTCACTGCCTCCGCGACCCCAACCCCCACCTGTTGAAACCGACCGGCTTGCAAGCGCTGACCCGCGTGCTGCTCGCCTCCGGTTGGGAGCCCTCTCAAATCGCCGGCCTGGTCTGCGCGCGGTACGAAGAGAACCATGGCTGGGGGGACCTCTGGGAAAAGTACGAGGCGGCAGCGCGCGCCCGTTTTTACGTCCGGCTCTTTTCGGGGCTCGTGAAAACCGGGGTCGATCGCGAAATCGATCTCAATGCGTCAGCCACCAGGAAAAGGGGTACTGCTGGCGGCCTTTCTGCGGCTTCAACGTTGCGGACTATCAAGGGAAAGGGATGGATGGAGATCGGGATCTCGACCGGGGTGTTCTACTCTAAGCCGATTCGGGAGGTGCTTCCATGGATCGCCCGAGCGGGCTTCGATGCGGTCGAGCTCTGGACGGGGGACCCCCGCTGCCGCACACCCTTCGACTGGCGCGAGCCCGCGGAGATCGCGGCCGTCCGGAGGAGCCTGCGCAATCTGGGCCTACGGGCGACGAGCTTCCACGCTCCCTATTCGACAGAGACCGATCCCAGCGAACCCGATCCGATTCACCGAAAGAACACCGTGGCCCTGCTGATCGAAGCGGTTCGCGCTGCCGCGGCGGTGGAAGCGCAGGCCTTGGTGGTGCATGGCTCCGCCGCCGAACGTGCATGGGTTCCGGAAGCGGAGCGCCCGGCGCGGATCGAATCCGTGCGGGAGACTCTTTCGCTCCTTCACCAGGAGGCCCGCGCCCACGGCGTCGCCATCGCCGTCGAGACCCTCCTGCCGCACCTCCTGACCGCCGATCCACATCTCCTGCTCGAGCTCGTCAAGCCCTATCCCAAGGAAGAGATGGGGATCTGCTTCGACACGGGCCACTGCTTCCTGTGGCATTCCTGGCCCCTGGAACGGGTTTACGAGCTCCTCGGCGACCGAGTGATCGCCCTCCATGTCAACGACAATCGAGGCGTCACCGATGACCACCTTGCTCCCGGCCAGGGGAAGATCGACTGGCCGCGTTGGCTCGCCGCCCTGCGCCGGAGCGCTTTTTCCGGAGTCTTCCTGTTGGAGGCGGTTCTGCCCCAAGAGACGGCCGATCCGCTTTCCGGTCTAATAGCGCTGCGGCAGCTCACCGTGGGCCTCCTCGGGCACGAACCGGCATGGGCGGGGATCTAGCCTGCATGTTCCGCAAGCGTTCTCCTGCGGCTTGCAAAATGGACCCGGCTGCTTCGTCGGGGCTCGGGTTTCCCTCCTCGCAGTATGTCGTCATACAGCTCCGGGGGAAAACCTGCACTTCGCCTTGCATCCAGGCCCATTCTCCGCGCCTCGGGTACGAACTTTGTGAGCCATGCTGGCTAGAACGGCGAGTGCGCCTTCCCCGGCGGAGGCCGATGCGAGGGAGAGGAGGCGGACTCCCGCTAGCGAGAAACAGCCGCTTCGCCGGCTTCCGCCTCGTCCGGCCGGCATGGATTTCGCGGAAATCCAAAGAGCTGGACCCCCCAGCGGAAAAGGATGGGAACCAGCAGAAGATTGAGAGCCGTGGAAGAGAGTACCCCTCCGATGACGACGACGGCCAGCGGCCGCTGGACTTCGGCTCCGGGACCTTGCGCCAGCGCCATCGGCAGAAAACCGAGGCTAGCGACCAGGGCGGTCGTCAAAATCGGACGAAGTCGGGTAAGACAGCCGCGCCGAACGGCCTCGTCAAGGGAAAGTCCTTGGGCAAGAAGCCGATTGAAAAAGGAGACCAACACAAGCGCGCCCAGCACGGCGATCCCGGATAGGGCAAGGAAACCGACGGCAGCCGAGATGCTGAACGGAATGCCGCTCGCCCAGAGGGAGAAGATTCCGCCCGTTACCGCGAGCGGCACGCTCAGGAAAAGAAGAAGGCTCTGCCACAGGCTCCGTGAATGGAGGTAGAGGAGCACAAAGATCAGGAAAAGGGCGATCGGCACCACGATGGCCAGGCGCGCCCGCGCTTCCTGAAGATTCCGGTACTGTCCGCCGAATTCGACAAAGTATCCTTTGGGAAAGACGACTTCGCGTGCAATCCGAGCTCGGGCCTCGTTCACAAAGGAGTCGATATCGCGATCCTCCAGGTTGACAAGGACGGCCAGCCGCCGCACACCGTTTTCCCGAAAGAAAGCGCGGACACGGTCGACCATCCGGGCGGAGACGACCTGCCGCAGCGGGATCAGTCCACCCGCCTCTGAGCGGACCGGTAGCTGGAGTGCCCTCAGGGGTTCCGCCCGATTTGGATCGGAGAACCGAACCACGATGGGATACCAGCGGACCCCGTCGACGAGCAGCCCAACCTGCTTTCCTCCCAGCCCAATGGCGATTGCGTCGTTAATTTCGGCCGCTTGGACGTTGTAGCGGGCCATCGCCTCCCGATCGGGAACAAACTCCAAGGAAGGCGCTCGGCCGGAGGATTCGAGAACGATGTTGTTCACCCCGCGGATCGAGCCAACGATCCGCCGAACCTGGAGAGCCAGCTTCTCAATCTGGTCGTAGTCCTCGCCAAAGATCTTGATCGCGACATCCGAGCGTACCCCCTGGAGCATTTCGTTGAAGCGATTTTCGATCGGTTGGGAGAAGATCAACATCTGGCCTGGTACCCGGAGCTCGATCGCTCGGGCGATTTCGTTTTCGAGGGTCTCCTTCCGGATCGGCTTTCCGTGTTCTTTTCGCCATTGGGGGCGCGGACGGAAAAAGACGTAGAGATCGGCCTCATTCGGGCTCGCCGGATCGGTGGCGATGTCGGAAACTCCGGTCCGCCCGAAGACATGGGTGACCTCCGGGATCTTCCGCCGCACCACCGCTTCGGTGTTTTCCTCCATTCCCACAGACGCCTCGAGCCCGACGCTGTTGGCTCGGTAGACATTGATCGCATAGGCCCCTTCATCGAGGGTAGGCATGAAGTCCGCCCCCATCGTCCGAAAGAGCCAGAGGGCGGAGGCAAAAATCCCGAGGGCGACCAGGACCACAAGCGGGCCGATCCGGATGGCTCCTTCGAGAATCGGACGGTAGATCCACTTTGCGAGGCGAACGAGCCAGCTCTCCTTTTCCCGTACTGGTCCGGAAAAGAGAAGGGAAGCGAGCGCGGGCATGAAGGTAAAGCTCAGGAGGAGCGAGCCGACCAAGGCGAAAATGACCGTGGTCGCCATGGGGCGGAAGGTCTTCCCGGCGACCCCGGTCAGCGCGAAGATCGGCACGTAGACCAGGGTGATGATCACGACACCGAAGAAGACCGAAGAGCCCACTTCCCGGCACGATGACAGGAGAAGGTTCCGCCGCTCCCCATCCATCAGGCTCCGCCGCAGCAGGTGACTCTGCTCGGCCAGCCGGCGCATGCCGTTCTCGACAACCACGACCGACCCTTCGACCACCAGTCCGAAGTCAATGGCGCCCAGACTCATCAAGTTTCCGGAAATTCCGCCGACGACCATGCCGCAGAGCGCGACAAGGAAGGCGAGTGGGATGATCGACGCCACCCCGGCGGCCGCTTTCCCGCTTCCCAAGAGGAGAAAGAGGACGGCTGCCACGAGCATCGCCCCTTCGGCCAGATTGTTTCGAACGGTGTGAATGGTCCGCTCCACCACCTTGGCTCGATTGTAGACGGGATGAATCTCGACACCGTCAGGAAGCCGTCGCTGGATTTCTCGGATTTTCTCTGCGACGCGTTGCGCGACGATACGGCTGTTCTGGCCCACGAGCATCAGCACGGTTCCCAAGACGGTCTCACCGCCGTTGGAAGTAGCCGCTCCCGTCCGAATCCTTGCGCCAATGGCGACTCGCGCGACGTCCCGGACAAGAACCGGATAGGGACCAGCCCGATACTTGAGCGGAAGCCGTTCGATGTCCGAGAGGGTCTCGACCCGAGTCGGGGCGCGCACGACGATCTGCTGCCCGGCGGATTGGATGACGCTCCCACCCACATTCTCCACGTTCTTCCCGACGATCTCCGCAAGGTCGGCAACCGTCATGCCCAGGTGGGTGAGACGATCCGGTGTCGGCATGATGACGACCTGCTTGTCATAGCCTCCGATCACGTTGACGTCGATCACTCCCGGTACCATCCGCAGCATCGGCTTCACGGTGAAGTCCTGGAGCAGCTTGAGCTCGAGGAGCTGCTCGAAGCGCGTGGCGGGCTTTTGCTTGGCTTCCGCGCCGTAGTCGAGCGTGTAGAAGAAGATCTCGCCCAGTCCGGTCGCAATCGGCGCAAGAGAGGGCGAAAGACCGGGAGGAATTTGATCGACGGCGCGAAGCAGCCGCTCGCTGACCAGCTGCCGGCTCCGGTAGATATCCGTGCCGTCCCGAAAGATCAGCGTGACCTGGGAAAGGCCGAACTTGCTGATCGAGCGCATCTCCTCGAGGTTCGGCATCGCCGTGAGCTCCCTTTCCATCGGCATGGTGACGAGTTTTTCGATCTCTTCCGGAGCCAGAGAGGGAACGGCCGTGTTGACCTGGACCTGGACCGTGGAGATGTCGGGAACGGCATCGATCGGCAGATGGAGAGCGGCCCAGACCCCAAAGCCGACCAGGCCGACGACGGCCAGCAGAACTCCTCCTCTGTGCCGAAGGGAAAACGCAAAGATTCGTTCAAGCACCGGGCTGGACTTCCCCCCAGTCTCCCCACCGGAGGCACGGCTAAGCTCCCATGCGGAGAAACGCCTTTCAAGCGAATCCGGCAAAAGAGCTTGCCCGGAAGCCTACTCCAGGCGATAGGTCGGTCCAATTTCCATGGCTCTTCCCTTCCCCGACCCGTCCACCGTTCATCTCTTCGCCTCACGGTTTTCGACGCTTCCTGTGGGCGGAGAGGAAGACGTGCGTCCTCCGGGCCGGCCCCAGGCTCTCCGAAGCGAGACGGTTTTGCGCCGTCTTCTCGCCGGCTACATCGGCGCCCGCCCCGAAGAGGTTCCCCTCCAGAAGAACCCGTGGGGCAAGCCGCTGCTCCCAGACTCGTTGGGCCTCTGGTTCAACCTGTCCCATTCGGACGACCGGTGGATGGCGGCGGTGGCGAGCTTCCCGGTCGGCATCGACCTCGAGGCCAGGCTCCCGCGCAAAGATCCTCTCCGGCTTGCCTGGCGTTTTCTTTTGCCCGAAGAAGCGTGGGATGTCACCTGCTCGCCGTCGGGGGAGCAGACGACGGCGTTTCTTCGCATCTGGACAAAAAAGGAAGCATTCCTCAAGGGCTGCGGCATGGGTCTCTACCGCTCTCCCCGCTCCTTCCGCTTCGCCCGGCGCAATGGGTCCTGCTGGGAAACCGTCGATCCTCCGGAAGCGGACGGTGCCACATGGACCGTAAACAGCTGGCTTCGGGAGGACGGCTCCTTTTGCGCGCTGGCCGTCTCGCATCCTCAACCGGAAAAGCTCGTGGTCTCGATGGAGGAGTTCTCTCCCGATGCTTGAGGCGCTTCAGGCCGAAACCCGCTGGAGCAGTTTCCATTGACGAGTTTGATTAGGATCGGCTAACTTTTTTCTACGGATGAATGATGCTGGAGAGGGACGCGAACCCCACAAAGGTTCGGCAAGCCTGAGCCCCTCGCAGCAGGACTATTTGAAGCAGATCTTTCTGTTGAACGACGCGTCGCAGGGTGCCACCACTCAGCTCTTGGCGGAACGCATCGGGGTCCGACCGGCGTCGGTGACAGGAATGCTCAAGAGGCTCGCCGAAGAGGGCCTAGTGGAACGAGCCCCCTATCGGGCGGTCCATTTGACCGAAACGGGTCGGCGGATCGCGGTGGAAATCGTTCGACACCATCGTCTCCTGGAAGCCTTTCTTTCCCGGACGCTCGGCTATCGCTGGGACGAGGTCCACGAGGAGGCCGAAGCGCTGGAGCATGTGATCAGCGAGCGCTTCGAACAAAAGGTAGCCGAGCTGCTCGCCGATCCCGATCGGGATCCGCATGGGGATCCGATCCCCACACGGGAGTTGGCTTTGAAGGAAGACGAGCATCTTACCACGCTGGCCCTCCTCCCCAAGGGGAGCCGGGGAACCATTCGCCGGGTGACCCTGCAGGATCAGGACGCGCTCAACTTAGTGGAGAGGCTCGATCTCCTTCCCGGCAGGGCGATCGAAGTCGCCGGCACCCATCCCGACGGAATCTCGCTCCTGGTCGGGGGGAGCCGCTTCCTCGTCCCAGCCCTTCTTGCCGCTCATCTTTTGGTCGACGTCGCCCCGCACCCTTCCTCCGCGCAACCGAAAACGAGAGAAGGAACCGGACGACCCGTGGCCCATGAGCAATGATCCATCCCGTCGTCCGGGAGGAACGCTGTGGAATCCAAAGCCGATCGAGCCGGCGACTGGGGGTGGATGGGATGCCTGGGTGAGGGAGGGCGCTGGAGCGGTGCTCTCCAGCGGCTCGACGGGACGAGTCGGCCGATATCTTCCTTTCCTGGGACCCGCCTTCATCGCGGCAATCGCCTACATCGACCCCGGCAACTATGCGACGAACATCGAGAGTGGAACGCGGCACGGCTACCAGCTCCTCTGGGTGGTGCTCTGGTCGAACCTCATCGCCATGTTCGTGCAAGGTCTCTCGGCCAAGCTGGGCATCGTCACGGGGAAAAATCTCCCCGAATGCATCCGTGATGCTCTCCCTCATCCTTTTCTTCGTCTCGGCTACTGGATCCAGGCCGAACTAATGGCGATCGCCACCGATCTGGCGGAGTTCCTCGGAGCCTCCCTCGGCTTCCAACTCCTCTTCGGCATTCCGCTGGGAATCGGCGCCCTGCTGACCGGCGTCCTCTCCTTCCTGATCCTTGGGCTGCGGCCGCGCGGCTTTCGCTACCTGGAAGTCCTGTTGACGATCTTCGTTGGGTTTATTGCGCTTTGCTACGCCTTCGAGCTCTTCTGGATCCATCCCTCACCCTCGGCCACCCTGCACGGCCTTCTTCTTCCCAGCCTTCCTGGCGCCGAGGGAGCCTACTTGGCCGCGGGAATCATGGGAGCTACGGTGATGCCGCACGCGATCTATCTCCATTCGGCCCTCACCCAGCGGCGGATTCCCGCCCGACGGCTCGAGGAAAAACGGAAGCTGATCCGCCTTTCGCAGATCGATGTCTCCCTGGCGATGACGATTGCCGGCATGATCAACCTGGCCATGCTGGTCATGTCGGCCGCGGCTTTTGCCGGGTCTCCTCCGGGCGGGGAGGACGGCATCACCCAAGCCTATCGCGCCCTCTGGCCCCTGCTCGGCAAGCTCGCCGCAGCGGCCTTCGCCCTGTCGCTGCTCGCCTCCGGCCTCTCCTCATCCGCAGTGGGAACCCTCGCGGGGCAAGTGATCATGGAGGGGTTCGTCGGCTTTGCCATTCCCATCTGGGTTCGACGTCTGGTCACGATGCTGCCGGCAATCCTGGCAATTTCCTTGGGAGTCGACATGACGCAACTTCTCGTGGCTTCGCAAGTCGTCTTAAGCTTCGGCATCGCCTTCGCCCTCATCCCCCTCCTCCTCTTTACGCAAAGCAGCCGCTGGATGGGGCCGCTGCGAAATTCGATTTGGACGCGAGTGGCCGGATGGGTCATCAGCACCGTTGTCATCGGACTCAACGTTTTTCTGCTTGCCCGGTTTCTTTTTCACGCCTCTCAATAGAGTAGAGGTCTTTTCTGAGTTCTAGGACGACTCAGTCTTTCCCCGCACCAATGGAAGCTCGCTCCTGGCCCACTGACGGCAGACGGCGTGTGGTGATCCACCGCATTCTTCCGGAAATCGACGATGCCCGGTTTCCGGTCAAGCGGGCTCTCGGCGAAACGCTTCTTGTGCAGGCTCATGTCTTTTCCGATGGCCACGATCGCATCGAGGTTCGACTCCGCTATCGCCACCAGGCGGAGCCCGAGTGGCGCGAGCTGCCGATGCGCGAGCTCGGCAACGACGAATGGCAAGCAGAGTTCCTCTTGGAAAAGCTCGGCTTCTATGAATGCCAGGTCGTCGCCTGGGTCGATCATTTCGTCACCTGGCTCGAAGGCTTCCACAAAAAGGCCGACGGCGGAGAAGAGATCAGTGTCGAGCTTTCCCTCGGTGCCGATCTGCTCAACGCGGCGGCGCTTCGGGCGCCGAAGCCGGAGGCAAAGCGGCTGCAGGAATGGGCCGCCCTTCTGCGCAACCGCTCCCTGCCGATCGAAGAGCGGGGGCTCGTGGCTCGGAATCCCGCGCTGGCCGAACTGGCCCGTCGCTTTTCCGACCGAAGCTTGGCTTCCGAGGCACCCGCTGCCCGGAAGATCCTCGTCGATCCTCCTAAGGCCCTCTTCAGCTCTTGGTATGAGCTCTTCCCGCGGTCGTGGGCCGCCGAACCCGGCCGGCACGGAACCTTTGGCGATTGCGAGCGGCTGCTTCCGGAGATCGCAGCACTCGGCTTCGACGTACTCTATCTGCCCCCGATCCATCCGATCGGCCATCACCATCGGAAAGGGAAAAACAACACGACCATCTCCGGACCCGACGACGTGGGGAGCCCCTGGGCGATCGGCTCGGAGGAAGGAGGACACAAATCCATCCATCCCGAGCTCGGGGGCTGGGAAGACTTCCACCGCCTGCAGGCGCGGGCCAAGGAGTACGGCTTGGACCTTGCCCTGGACATCGCTTTTCAGTGCAGCCCTGACCATCCCTATGTCCAGGAGCATCCCGACTGGTTCCGGTGGCGGCCGGACGGGACCGTCCAGTACGCGGAGAACCCACCCAAGAAGTACCAGGACATCATTCCCTTCGACTTTGAATGTGCGGAGTGGCGATCTTTGTGGGAAGAGCTCCGAAGCATCTTCGTCTTTTGGATCGAGCGCGGCGTGAGGATCTTCCGGGTGGACAACCCTCACACCAAGCCGATGGCATTCTGGGAGTGGCTGATCGCCGATCTAAAGGCGGCCTATCCCGATGTGATTCTTCTCGCGGAGGCCTTTACTCGTCCCAAGATTCTCTACCATCTGGCCAAATGCGGCTTCTCCCAGGGATATACCTACTTTACGTGGCGGGCGACTCCTTCCGAGCTGCGGGAATATCTCACCGAGCTGACTTCCCCGCCTGTCCGGGAGTTCTTCCGGTCAAACTTCTGGCCGAACACCCCCGATATCCTCCCAGTCTACCTCCAGCAGGGAGCGCGCTCCACCTTCCTGCAGCGGCTGATCCTGGCCGCGACCCTCTCCTCGAACTACGGCATCTACGGTCCCGCCTTCGAGCTCTGCGTCCGAGAGGCCCTGGTGCCCGGGAAGGAGGAGTATCTCGACTCGGAAAAATACCAGCTCCGCCACTGGGACTGGAACGCGCCCGGAAACCTCAAGGCCGAGATCGCCCGGGTCAACCACATCCGCAACACCCACCGCGCGCTCCAGGAAACCAACAACCTCCGCTTCTGCGAAACCGACAACCCCTCTCTGCTCGCTTATGCGAAGGCAAGCGCCGACCGCGGGGATGTGGTCCTGGCGGTCGTCAACATGGATGCCCATCCTCAATCGGGCTGGGTCCGCTTCCCGGCGGAAGAGTTCGGTATCGATTCGCGGAAGCCCTTTCAAGTCAGCGATCTGCTGTCCGACACGAGCTATACTTGGCACGATGGGAGCAACTATGTTCGCCTCGATCCTGCGGTCAGCCCGGCGCACCTCTTCTGGGTGACGCAATACGCGCCGGACTAGCCGGCATGTCTCACAAAGTTCGGAGGCGTATTGCCCAGCGGCCTCGGCTTTGGCAAGGATAGAAGGGTGCGCTCCGACTCCGATCCGCTGACCGAACGATTCTGGTTTTCCGCCGAGGGACGGAGGCTGGCGGAACAGCTCCTTCCTCCTTTTCTGCTGCGCCGCCGCTGGTTTGCCGGAAAGGCCCGGGCCCTCGAGGAAGTCTGGGTGGCCGACGCCTTTCGCCTCGGTCCGCGGGAGGCGGGGCTGCGCCTCCTCCTCCTCCAGGTTCGCTTCGCCGCGGGCGAGACCGCCCTCTTCTCGCTGCCCGTCCGGATGGCCGGGGATCTTTCGCCAACCGGCTTGGTGGATGGGGACCGGATCGGCCCCCTCTCCGCCTCCTCGCCGCAGAGCCTTTGGGAAGCGACCGGGGATCCGCTTTTTGGCCGCACCCTGCTCGATCTGCTCGCTGAAGAGAAGGAGCTGTTGGGGCCCCAAGGAATCCTGCGAGGGAAGAGAGGTCCGCTTCTGGCCGAGCTGGACGCTTCGGGCGAGCTCCCGAAAGATTCCCGGCTGCTCGGGCGGGAGCAGAGCAACAGCTCGCTCCTCTTCGGAAGCCGCCTCTTTTTTAAGCTCTACCGGAAGCTCGAAGGAGGCCCCAATCCCGATGCCGAGGTCCACGAACACCTCTCCGGCGTCCTCGGCTTCCCTCACGCCCCCCGTTACGGTGGCCGGCTCGATTACGTGCCGCAGAACCGCCCTCCGATCCTGCTCGGGCTCTTGACCGAGGCGGTTCCCCACCGATCCGACGCATGGACCCTCGCTCTGGCGGCGGCGAGCGAGTGGATGCAGCAGTCAGGAGAGCTCCATCCCGAAGAGGACGCTTCCCGGCCGAGCTGGGAGCTTTTGGGGAGACGGACCGCCGAGTTCCATCTGGCGATGGCGAGGCCGACGGACGACCCGGCCTTTGGGCCGGAGCCTCTGTCCGAAGAGGAGACTCCCCTCTTTTTCGACGGAGCCCTCGGCCTGCTCCGGCGCTCCTTCGGGATGCCTCACGGACCCCCGGAAGTCCCGCTCAGCGTCGAAGAGGAGCATCTGGCGAAGCTCTTTCCGCGAATTGAAGCCCGCTTCCGCGCCATCCTCCGCTTGCCAGCTGACCACGTGAAGATCCGGATCCACGGCGACTACCATCTCGGACAAGTCCTGACCACCGAAGACGATTTCGTGCTGATCGACTTCGAGGGAGAGCCCGAGCGCTCGCTGGCCGAAAGGCGGCGCAAGAACCTGGCGCTCCGCGACGTGGCGGGAATCGTCCGCTCGTTTCACTACGCCGCCCTCGCCCCCATCTTCCTGCAAGGGGAGACGGGGGAGAAGCGAAGCCGGCGGCTTGCCGCCGCCAACGGCTGGCGGCGCTGGGCGACGCGGCGGTTCCTCGAAGGCTACTTCGTGGCCGCCGGCAAGGCACCCTTCCTGCCGACGACTCCGGCTGGGCGCGGGACACTCCTCGATTTCTTCGTCCTGGAGAAGGCGGTCTACGAAGTGGGCTACGAGCGAAACAACCGTCCGGCCTGGGTGGAAATTCCGTTGCGCGGCGTCGAAGAACTCCTGGAAGGGAGCCGACAATCAGAGGAGAATGGGAGCCTATGAGGGATAAAGAAACCGATCGGAGAGCCGACACGAACGAACTGGGGCGCATCTCGAAGGCTTCGGCGCCTCGCCGGGAGCTTCCCGAGATTTGGGGAGAGACCGACACCTTTCTCTTCCGCCAAGGCAACCACGCCCGGCTCCACGAAAAGCTCGGCGGCCACCTGCTCACCAGGAAAGGGGAAAAGGGCGCCTATTTTGCCGTCTGGGCTCCCAACGCCGAAGCGGTCTCCGTAATCGGCGATTTCAACGACTGGGAGCCGGATGCCGCTCCCCTGACCCTCCGGGAGGACGGAACCGGCGTCTGGGAAACGTTCGTCCCCGGGCCCGGGAGCGGGTCCCTGTACAAATACTTCATCCGTTCGAAGCAGCAGGGCTTGACCACGGTGAAGAGCGATCCCTACGCCTTCCTCTGGGAGGTCCCGCCCAGAAGCGCCTCGGTTCTCTGGGACATCTCCTACGAGTGGAACGACCGCGAATGGATGGAGCAGCGCGCGGCACGGAATGCGCTCAACGCCCCCTGGTCGATCTACGAGGTACACTTGGGCTCATGGCGACGGGTCCCGGAGGAGGGTCATCGATGCCTCACCTACCGGGAGATCGCCCCGCAAGTGGCCGCCCATGTCAAGGCGATGGGCTTTACCCACGTGGAGCTCCTGCCGATCATGGAGCATCCCTTCTCGGGCTCCTGGGGCTACCAGACGATCGGCTACTTCGCGCCAACCAGCCGCTTCGGCACGCCACAGGATTTCATGTATTTCGTCGAGCATCTCCACCAGCAAGGGATCGGGGTGATCCTCGACTGGGTCCCCTCCCACTTCGCCACCGACGGTCACGGCCTGGGGCTCTTCGACGGCACCCACCTCTACGAGCATGCCGACCCGCGCCAGGGGTTTCATCCGGACTGGGGGAGCTATATCTTCAACTACGGCCGCAACGAGGTCCGCGCCTTCCTGCTGAGCAGCGCCCGGTTCTGGTTCGAGAAGTATCATGTGGACGCCTTCCGGATCGACGCGGTCGCCTCGATGCTCTATCTTGACTACTCCCGCCGACACGGGGAATGGATCCCCAACCAGTACGGGGGAAACGAAAATCTCGAGGCGATCCACTTTCTCCGCACCTTGAGCGAGCAGCTCTACGGGGAATTTTCCGGCATCCAGCTCATCGCGGAAGAGTCGACCTCCTATCCGATGGTGAGCCGCCCGGTCTACATGGGTGGCTTGGGCTTCGGATTCAAGTGGAACATGGGGTGGATGCATGACACGCTCGACTACTTCTCCCGCGATCCGATCTACCGGAAGTACCACCAGCACTGCCTCACCTTCAGCGCCTGGTATGCCTGGCATGAAAACTTCATCCTCCCCCTCTCCCACGACGAGATCGTCCACGGGAAAGGCTCGCTGATCGCCAAGATGCCAGGGGACGACTGGCAGAAGTTCGCCAACCTGCGAGCGCTCTTCGGCTACATGTTTTTCTTCGTCGGCCACAAGCTGCTCTTCATGGGAGGAGAGTTCGGACAGTGGAATGAGTGGTATCACGAGGTCAGCCTTGACTGGCATCTCGCCTCCGAAGGAAGACACAACCAGCTGCTCCAGTGGGTCCGCTCCCTCAACCAGCTCTATGGGCAGGAGCGCGCGCTCTACGAGGACAACTTCACCGGCCACGGCTTTTCCTGGATCGACTTCACGGACGCGGAGAGCAGCGTGATCAGCTTCCTCCGCAAGTCGAAGGACGGGCGGGAGCAGATCCTCTGCGCCTTCAACCTCACCCCGGTTCCCCGAATCGGCTACCGGGTGGGCGCGCCCTTCGCCGGCTACTGGCGGGAGATCGCCAACAGCGACGCGCTCGAGTTCGGGGGCAGCGGGATGGGGAACCTGGGCGGCCTCGAGGCCGACTGGCTTCCGTGGCAGGGGCAGCCCCACTCGCTCAACCTGACGCTACCCCCGCTTTCGGTGCTGGCCTTTAAGAGAACACTCTAGCGCGCTCTCTCCTTGCCCCGCCCCAAGGGCTTTCGGCCTTCCGGGGAAAGGTGAACGCTCAAGGCGCCGGCGGCTCGCGCCCCGAGCGCGCCGAGAAACGTCCCGCCGGCCCAGGCCGCCACGGCGGCACCGGGCCCCGTCTCCGCGCCGAGCAGTCCCCCGATCACCGTCCCCAGCCCTTCGGATCCGATCCGCAAGCCGGCTTGGGCCAGATGGATCGCCGAATCCCGCAGCCGCTCTTCGGCCAGGGCCCGGCCCGCCTTCCGCCATTCCTCCGACTGGAGAAGCTCCGAGGCCCATCCGAAGCGGCGCGAATGTCGAAAGAACTCCCGGTGCCACTGCCGCAGCCGCTCGGAGGAGGAAGCGGCCGCGACCTTTTCCTCCTTGTCTCCCATCGTTCCCCCGCCCCGCCGGGCGCGGCGGACCGCCTCCGCCTTGGTCTGCTCGACGCGCCGGCCGCTTATCCGCAAAGGCTTCTCCCGCTCCTCGCCGGGACCAGCGATCCATTTGCCCGCCTCCGCGACCACCTCCCGAGCCGCACGAGCCAGATCCGCAAAACTCATCCTCACCTGCCCTGTCTCTCCCGATTGCTTAGCCATGGTTCGCCGTGGGACGATGCCTCTCCGCCGCGCAACTCCCTTTTGCTGGCTCGGACAACTACCTTTTCCTGAGTGAAATTTCACCCGGTTCCGCGTATGGTGCCCCGACCCTGAAGCAGATCTCGTGGGCCGGTTCGCTCAACGTCTCGCTTCCTTGACCTGGAAATGACCGTTCCAACAAGACAGCATTCTCTTTGGCCTGCTTCTTGCTAGAGAACGACCCGCAATGGCGCGATTGCGACAGTCCCTTGTGCCGGTCCTCGTCCTTCCGCTTCTCCTCCTGGCCGCCTCGGCCGCGCCGAGTTCCGTCGCCCAAGGAGTCGACGACCCGCCGAGCGCATCCTTGCGCCCATCCGGCGAAGCCCCACCGCCGGCGGAAGACACCCCAACCGACCGCAAGCTCCGCAGCGCCCTCCAGCAACCGAAGCATCCGGCCAAAAGCCAATCCGATCTCGAAAAGGCAATGTCCCAAATGCCCGAGGTCGAGGTGGTCGCCGTCACCCCTCTGCCGGGAATGGGACAACCGCTGCAAAACCTGCCGGGCGATTATCAGATCCAGCAGGGGAAGACCTGGCTGCAGCAGGAAGAGTTTAGCTTGCCCGAATTCATGGAGCGAAACATGGCGAGTGTCAACGAGGTCAACATGAACGGAAACCCCTTCCTCCCCAACATCAACTACCGGGGATTCGCCGCCTCGCCCGTTCCCGGAACTCCCGTGGGGATCTCCGTCTTCCTGGATGGCGTCCGGATCAACGAGCCCTTTACCAACAACCTGCTCTGGGACTACGTTCCAGAGCTCGCCATCCAGAACATGGAGATGGTCCCGGGCTCCAACCCGATTTACGGCCAGAACACACTGGGAGGAGCCCTCGTGATGCAGACCAAGAACGGCAGAAGCAGCCCGGGCTCGATGCTTCAGGACTACGCGGGGGTCTGGGGCACCAACGACCTGGAGTTCCAGCACGGAGGCTACAAGGGACACTGGGACTGGTTCTTGAGCGGCAACTGGATGAGCCAGGACGGCTGGCGCCAGCAGAGCTCGAGCTACGTCAAGCAGCTCTTCGCCAAGGTCGGCTACCATACGGAGCAGACCGACGTTCATTTGGAATACATCGGGGCCGACAACCTGCTGAACATCCTGGGGCCCACTCCCCTCGACATGATTGCCACCGGCGGGAACTCGATGATCTATACCGGGCCGAATCCCCAATATGACAATCTCAACATGGTCAACCTGCTCGCCTCGCAAAAGCTCACCGATGAGCTTACGCTAGGAGGAAACGCCTACTTCCGCGAGTCCAACTATAACTTCAGCAACGGCAATATCGCCAACAACGTCGATCAATTCTTGGGCTTCAACTATCCTCTGGCTGGTCAGGCATTGAATGCAAACGGGATGCCCATCCCTGCGGGAGAATGGGATTTCGGCTCGATCGCCCAGACGGGTGCGGGAGCCCGGCTCCAGCTCCAGTGGGAGAAGAGCTTCGCCGGCATGGAAAACTATGCGGTGGCGGGAGCCAGCTTCGATTGGGCGCAATGTTTTTTCGGCTCGGGCTTCTACCCGGCCGCGATGGGAGCCAATTACAACAACATCACGATTCCCGGCTATCCCTTCCAGGATCAGTTTTCCGTGCCGACGTTCAGCGATTACGTTGGCCTCTACCTAACCGACACCTTTTCGCCCACGCCCTGGTTCCACCTAACGGGTGCCCTGAGGGACAACTACGCGCAGATGGTGATCGGGGGCACCGGGGTCGAGAACAGCGGGGAGACGGTTTCCCTGGCGGCGGCCGAGCGCTTTCAGCAGGTCACCCCCGCCGCGGGCTTTACCCTCCAGCCGCTCGCCGCCTTCGGCGTTTCCGACCCGACCCTTAAGGATCTCACCTTCTTCTTTAACTACAGCGAGAGCTTCCGACCGCCCATGGTGGGCGAGATCACCGGAGCCAACCCCGCGATTCCGGTGATCCTGCCCGTGGCACAACTGGGCGATCCCGCCCTCTCTCCGGTGCTGGCCCAGACCTTCGAGAGCGGCTTCCGCGGCAAGCTCACTCCGGGGAGCATAGACTGGGCCTTCTCCTTTTATCGGACCGGCATCTCCAACAACATTATGTTCGAGCAGACCGGCCATTCGAGCGCCGGATTTTTCCAGAACATCGGCGAGGAGCAAAATCAGGGCGTCGAGGTCACCCTCCAGGGCAGCTACAAGAAGCTCACCTGGTTCGCGAACTGGTCCTTCCTCGAAGCAACCTTTCAAAGCCCGCTCGTCCTGCAAAACGCCGTGAGCGCGGCAGTGCCCGTCCAGCCGGGAGACCGGCAACCCAACCTGCCCGAGATGATGGTAAAGGCGGGAATCACTTATCAGCTCCTTCCGCAGTGGCAGGTTTCGATGGACTTCCAGTACTATTCGAGCCGGGTGCTCTACGGGGACTGGGCCAATGTCTATCCAATGCTGACCGGCTTCGCCGTGCTCAACCTGCAAACCTATTATACGATCAACAAGCACTGCCAGATCTTCGCCTTTGCGACCAATCTCTATGATGAGCAATACGCGAGTGCGGGCCTCATCAGCCAAAATGTCTTTACCGGAGCTCCCCACGGAGGAACCATCGTTCCGTTCGTGACGCCGGGATCGCCCTTCGGTGTCTGGGGTGGGGTCCGCCTCCAGTTTTGACCGCCCCGACGCCGGTTGCGAGGAAGGAATCGGCGCTCCGTGGCAAAACCAGCCATCGTGAAGATCGCAACACGGATCCGCCTCGCGTCGGGCTTGTTCTTCGTCCTGGCCGCAGCGCTCTCCGTCGAGGCAGCCTGGATCGCGTTGCGCAGCCAGAAGCGGGTCGAGCAGGTGGGAGAGGAGCTTACCCAGCTTTCGCAGCTGAGCGATCTCGAGCTCTTCGCCCTGCGCGAAGTCGGCGAAGTGGCCGATGCCCTCGGGGGCAAGGATCCCAAGGCCCGCGCCCAGTTTGTTTCTTTTGCCGATCAGATGCGCGCGCTCCTTGGCCGCTGCCGTTCCCTCGCTCACGGTAAGGAAGAAAAGGAGGCGCTCGCCGCCGTCGAGGGAAATGCGCTTCTGCTCGAAAGGCGTGGCCGGGAGCTTCTCGATCGGCCCGCTCTTCCGGGGAGCAATCCTTCGTTTGCCGGAGTCGACGCTCTGGAAGCGTTCCTCGACGGCCCGTTCCGCCAATCGGCCCGAACTCTCGAACGGCTTTTTCATCAAGGGGCCATCGATCGGGCTCGAGAGAAGGCCCGCCTCCTCAAGGAGACCGCGACTCTCCTGGTTCCGTTCTGCTTTCTTGCCGGACTGGGGCTGGCGACACTCGTCTCGCTCTGGCTCGCTCAGGGGATCGGACGTCCGTTGCTCAACCTAGTCGAATCCGCCCGGCGCATCGGCCGCGGGGATCTCGAGGCGGTTCCGGAGATCCCTCCCTCGGGGGATCTCCGCGACCTCGCCTTGGCCTTCCGCCAGATGGCCAGCGAGCTTAAGGCTTCGCAGGAGAAGATCGTCCAAACCGAGCGGATGGCCTCCATCGGCGCCACCGCCGCCGCCGTCGCTCACGGGATTCGCAACCCGTTGGCCAGCATTCGCGCACTGGCGCAAGTCGCTCTCCTCAAGCCCGGCCCCTCCGCCTCGACTACGGATACCCTCGAGGAGATCCTCCACGAAACCGATCGGCTCGACCGCAGGATCCGCCAGCTACTGACTTTCGCCAAGCCGCTTTCGCCGAGACCGATGGTCGGCAGCCTCAATGCGCTCGCCGAAACCACCGTACCGTCTCTGGCCAAAGGCGAAGGGAAGGACGTCGTGATCGATCTCTCCCTGAACCCCGAGCTCCCCCTGGTCCGTTTCGATCCGGCCCAGATGGAGCAGGTCCTGCTCGAAATTCTGGCGAATGCCCTGGCGGCCCTCGGCGAACGCGGCCGCATCCGGCTGAGTTCGGGTGTCCGACGGGACGGTCGGGTCTACCTGGAAATCGAAGACGATGGAGAAGGGATTGCTGAGGAGCATCTGCCTCGCGTGACCGAGCCCTTTTTCACGACACGGCCCGAAGGTTCGGGCTTGGGTCTGGCCATCGTGGAACGCTACGTTAGCCGAAACGGAGGAGAGATGACGGTGAAGAGCCGGCGCGGCCAGGGAACACGGATTACCCTGCTCTTCCCCTCCGCCACCGAAGGGAGCAATGGGGCTCAACATTCTCCTGGTTGAGGACGAACGAAACCTCGCCCGGTCGATCCACGAGCTTCTCACGGCCCAAGGCCATGAAGTGGCTCTCGCCTTCGACGGTGAAGAAGGCCTCCGCCAAGCCGCACTCTCCGCTCCCGACCTGCTTCTCCTGGATGCCCGTCTGCCGAGCCTCTCAGGACCCGAGATTCTCCGCCGAGCGCGGGCCATCCATCCCGGCCTATCGGCCGTGGTCTTCACTGCCTATGCCTCCGTCGAGGACGCGGTCGCCGTGATGAAGCTCGGCGCCTTCGAATATCTTCAAAAGCCCCTCGACCTCGACCGGCTACGTATGCTGGTCGATCGGGTCGAAGAGACAGTCCGCCTCAAGCAGGAGCTCGCCTACTACCGGAGTCTCGACGAGCCGATCCTGATCGGCGAGTCATCGGCCATCCGCTCTCTGCGCGAAAAGATCGAGCAGCTAAGCCAGCTCGACGGAAGCCAAGGGCTCCCCACCGTTTTGATCTCCGGAGAGACCGGCACTGGGAAGGATGTGGTGGCCCGGCTCCTCCATCATCGGAGCTCTCGTCGCAACGAGGCCTTCCTGTCCATCAATTGCGTGGCGCTTCCGGAAAGCCTGGTCGAAACCGAGATCTTCGGCTACGAGCGGGGAGCTTTCACCGGGGCTTCGGCGGCCAAGCTCGGGCTGATGGAAGCCGCCGACAAGGGCACTCTGTTTCTCGACGAGATCGGGGATCTCCCTCTTCCCCTGCAAGGGAAGCTCCTGACAGCGATCGAACGCAAGACGGTCCGGCGTCTGGGAAGCGTTCGCGATCGGAAGGTCGATCCTTGGATTCTCGCCGCAACCAACCGGCCCCTGGAAACCTCGATTCGAGAAGGAACCTTTCGAGCCGACCTCTACTATCGACTCCGCGTAGTTCATCTCGAGCTGTCCCCCTTGCGGGAGCGGACCGACGACGTCCTTCTGCTGGCAAATCACTTCCTCCGCATCCACGGCACCCGCTACGGAAAGATTGGCCGAACGCTCTCTGCAGACGCCGTCGCGACCTTGCAGGGATACCCATGGCCGGGCAATGTCCGGGAGCTTTCGCACGCGATCGAACAGGCGGTTCTCTGGTCGAAAGAGGAGACGCTCCACCCCGCGGACTTTGCCTGGCCGGGGCACCCCGTTGGCGGACTGGTGGAGCCCTTGACGAGTGGCGACGATGCGATCCGTCTGCTTCTGCGGGAAGGGCTGTCCTTCGCCGAGATCGAAAAACGGCTGCTCCAACAGGCACTGGAAACATCGCGGCAGAACATCTCCCAAGCCGCCCGCCAGTTAGGCATGACTCGGGACATCCTCCGCTACCGCATGGAAAAGCACGGCATTGCCGCGGGATGAGAGCGCCACCGCGTACGGGTCTCGTCCCTTCCTTTCCTTTACTCCGCAGCACCATTTTTGCGCTTGACCGTCACCTGCAAAGAAGCTATCGCCTGCAATGCACCTTGAGGAGAAATGCCCGTAGGGCAAGACTCCAGCAACCCAAACGGAGGAGGTTACCCAAATGTGGTTCCCAAAAAGCAGGAAGAAGCTCTCTGCCAGGATGCTCCTGGCACTGGCAGTTGGCGCCGCGGCGGCGATTCCGTCGGCGTATTCGAACGAGGAAGTACTAAAACTCACGGAGAATCCCAAGAACTGGGCAGCTCCGGGCAAAGATTACGGCAACACGCGCCACAGCAGCTTAAAGCAGATCAATACGCAGAACGTCAAAAGCCTGCACATGGCGTGGTCGTTCTCCACAGGAACGCTTCGCGGCCATGAAGGTCAGCCGCTCGTCATCGGCGACCGCATGTATGTGGTGAGTTCCTATCCCAACATCGTGTGGGCGCTCGATCTCTCCAAGGGAGGATCGTACGAAGTCCTGTGGAAGTATGTGCCCAAACAGGACGACAAGGCGGTTTCTACCGCCTGCTGCGACACAGTCAACCGCGGCGCTTCCTACGCCGATGGCAAGGTCGTCTTCAATACCCTGGACGGGTATGTGGTCTGCTTGGACGCCAACACGGGCAAAGAGCTCTGGAAGACCAAGTTTGCCGATCTCGACAAGGGCGAGACGAGTACTCCCGCCCCAATCATCGTCAGGGACAAGGTCTTCACCGGATACGGTGGGGATGAGTTCGGCGCGCGCGGCCGCTTTGCCGCCTTCGATCTCAACTCGGGCAAGATGGTCTGGCAGGCCTACAGCACTGGCCCCGACTCGGACGTCCTTCTCGGCTCCGACTTCAACAGCAAGCATCCCGAGTATGGTCAGGCCGGTCAGGATCTCGGAGTCAAAAGCTACCCCGACGAGGAGTGGAAGCGCGGCGGTGGCTGCGCCTGGGGTTGGTATAGCTATGATCCCAAGCTCGACCTGGTCTACTACAACACGGGCAATCCCGGCCTCTGGAGCCCCAGCTACCGGACCGAGGCCAAGACCTTCGAGGAGGCCAACGAACCGTGGAAGTGGGATAACAAGTGGTCGATGACCGTTTTCGCCCGGAAACCTGATACCGGCGCGGCCGTTTGGGGCTACCAGCTGACCCCGTTCGATGAGTGGGACTACGACGCCATCAATGAAGACGTGCTCGTCGACATCAACGTCGATGGCGCCAAGAAGCCTTGCCTGGTTCACTTCGATCGCAACGGGTTCTGCTATGTGCTCAACCGCACGGACGGCACGATCATTCGCGCCAACAAGTTCGTGACGGCTAACTGGGCCGAGAAGATCGATATGAAGACCGGGCGTCCTGTGAAGGTCAAGGAGCACTCTCCGTTCGAGGTCGGCAAAGCCGTGCAAGCCTACCCCTCGGCTCAAGGCGGCAAAGACCAGCAGCCCGTCGCCGTCGACCCGAAGGAAGCCAACGTCTTCTATGCGCCCACCAACAACTGGGGCATGACCTTGGAGCCGATGGAGCGCGCCCACACCAACCAGGGCAGCGTCTACGTCTTCGCCAACGTTCTCATGAAGCCGGAAAAGCCTGGAGTCATGGGACGTTTCAAGGCGTTCGACGTCATCACGGGCAAAGCACGCTGGGACATTCCGGAGCGCTTCCCGACCTGGAGCGGCGCCTTGGTTACCGACGGTGGCCTTGCTTTCTACGGGACCCTCGATGGATGGTTCCGAGCGGTCGACCGCAACTCCGGCAAGGTTCTCTGGCAGCAGAAGCTAGGCTCCGGCATCATCGGCAACCCGATCTCCTATGAGGTGGGTGGCAAGCAGTACATTTCGATCCTGACCGGCATCGGCGGGTGGATCGGTCTCCCGGTGACCGCCGGCCTTGACCCGGCGGATCCGTACGGCGCACTCGGTGTCGCCGGCATGGCTGGAGAGAATGGCTTCTACAACGTCCCGATGGGAGGCACGCTCTACACGTTTTGCGTGCAGTAAATCGATAGATCGTTTAGATCCATGCATCTAACAGGAAAGGGCGGACTGTTCCCCTGGGGGCGGTCCGCCCTCTTCCTTTTTCTGTCCTCCCTTTGTGTTCTCTCCGCGCAGCCTTCAGACCTTCCCCTGCGGGTCTGCGGCGACCCGGGGAATATGCCCCTCTCCAATAGCCGGGGCGAAGGCTTCCAAAACAAGATCTCCGCGTTGCTGGCCCAAGGGCTGGGCAAGCCGCTCGAATACTTCTGGTACACTTACTACGAACGAGGGCTTGTCCGGACCACCCTGAACGCAAACCGCTGCGACGTCCTCTTCGACATGCCGCCCGACTTCGAGTTGGCTCTTCCGACCAAGCCTTATTACAAGTCGACTTTTGTCCTCGTGACCCGGAAGGATCGCAACCTCCACATCCGGTCGCTCGACGACCCTATCCTCAAGAACCTCCGGATCGGCGTCTTTCAAGCCTCGGCCGCACGCGATGCGCTCCGGAACCATGGAATCCAGCACAACACGGTCGTCCACTACATCTTTTACGATTCGCGGGTACATCCGGAGCAGCATCCCGCCGAGCAAGTCGAGCAGGTGATCCAGGGTACGCTCGATGCCTGCGCGATCTGGGGGCCCATGGCCGGATACTATGTCGCCAAGACCGGAGCCCCACTCGACATCACACCTCTCAACACGATGGAAGAGACCGTTCCGCTGGAATACGCGATGGCGCTCGCCGTCCCCAAGGGGGACAAGAGCCTTCGCGATGGTCTCAATCGCGCAATGGAAGAGCACAAGGCCGAAATCAGGAGGATCTTGACCGAGTTCGGCGTGCCGCTCGTCCACTGTTCGGAATGTATCGTCGATGGCGATCTCCCCGCCCATGAGGGAGCCTACAAGCCGCTGCCTACTCCTCCGACCCCCTCCCGCGCCGTGACGACCGAACACGGTTCCTTGCAGGACTGCGTGGCAGCAGGGGATCTTTCGGCCGCCGAAAAGTTCTTGGCCAAGGATCCGCGGGCCATCAATCAACCCGACAACCTTGGCTTCACCCCCTTGCTCAATGCCATCCGCACGGAAGAATGGCCAATGGCCCGGCTTCTCGTGGAAAAGGGAGCCAACCCGAACCTGTCCGACCCCGATGGATGGACTCCACTTCTCTTCGCGGTCTCCAAAGGGAATCACGAAACCGCGCGGCTCCTGCTCGAACACGGAGCGAATCCCTCCCAAACGGCCAAAGACGGCTGGTCTCCTCTGGCGCTTGCGGCGAGCGGCTCCGATCCCGAACTCGTCTTGCTTCTGCTTTCCCATGGGGCTCCGGTGAATGGGAGGAGTGGCTCCGGAGGCTACACCCCTTTGATGTTTGCTGCGGCTTCCGGTTCAGAGGCCGTCGTCCGCACGCTGCTCGATAAGGCTGCCGACCCCAACGCTGCCAATCCCGCAGGGATTACCCCGCTCATGCTGGCGGTCTCTCGCAACCGACAACCGATCGTTGAACTTCTTCTGCGCGCGGGAGGCCGACCTGACCAGCGAAACCGTGAAGGGAAGACGGCACTCGCCCTCGCACAGGAAAGGGGATATCACACTCTCGCTTCCCTATTGGAAAGAGCGAGTGGTCCGCTAAGGAAGACTACGCCTCCCGTCCGATAAATTCGGGCGGAATTCGAGGCGACAACTACTGGAGATCATGAAAAGAGGAAAACGAACTACGTCTTGGACACGCTATTTGATACCGGGCTTGGCTGGCCTCTGGCTGACCGCTGCCGGGGCGCAGCAGCAGCCCGCAGCACCCCAGTCGACCCCGGCGCCCGCCGGACAACCGTCCGCTTCCGCCGGAGGTGGCGCGATGAAGAACCCATACACCGACAATCCGCAGGCAATCGCGGAAGGGAGAAAACTCTGGTTTGGCCGAAGCTGCAACGGCTGCCATGGAGGAATGGGGGGTGGAGGGATGTGTCCACCCGTCATCAACGACACTTGGGTCTACGGCAGCGAAGACAAGACCCTCTTCGAGCTCGTCAAGTACGGTAGCGTCGAACTCCAGAAGAAGGGGTACACGCGCATTGGGCGTGAGAACGTCGTGGCACCGATGCCGCCCTTCGGCAGCGTCATGAGCGACGATGAAATCTGGAAGGTGCTCGCCTACGTGCGCTCCATCTACCGAGGCGATCCCAAGCTTCGGAACTGGTAGTCGCACCGCGATCGAGGCGGTCGGCAGGAGGTCAGGCTGCGGGCCCGTTTTCGAAACGGCCTTCCCGGGTCTTCCTGTGGCCGCCTCGCCCCCTTCCCTCGGGAGCCCCCACAGGAAGCGCTGCGATTCCTTCTTCCGCGCGGCTGGCGCTCTCCTGCTTTTTGGCCTTACGTTCTCAGTAGCGGTCCAGCCCTCCCTCGCCCAATTCGTTCAGCTTGTCTCTGCCCGAAAATACTACACCCTCTTTCTTTCCCCGGGACACGACGGAAGCCGAGAACCGCTGTTGCGGGAGGTCTTCCTCTCGCGTTTCCGCAATTTCGGCCCGACGGTTGTGTTGCCCACCTATCATGCCGAGCTCCCCCGACAGCCCTATCTCGAATACCGGGATTCAATCGACGGGCGCCTGCTCCGCGTACAGAAAATCGGCAACCAGTATTGGGACAACATAAGGTTTCCCTCCGGTCGACCAATCGAGCTCCGGACCGATGCTCTCCAGCGGGTCCTTCCGCGCGCCCCGAGCCAAAAGATCGATTTTTTTGAAGACACGATCCAATGGGGCGGCTGGCGTCCTCCAATCGAAGATTACTGGATCGTCGTCGACCTGGGAAAGATGTATGCCTCCTTTCGCCAAACTCCCGCATTCGGGATGGGAGGTAGCCCCCCGCCCACCTTTCAGGAGTTTCTCACGAATCAAGTGGTCCGCGTTCTTCCCGCCGGATATCGGGTCCAAGGAAGCACGGTCTGGTGGCACTTCCGGCGGATCTCCTCTCCGGAAGCCTACACCACGCTCCACGTGGAATGGAAAGCTTGGTACCGCTAATCGCCGCCTCCCCTTCGTCTACGGGAGATCCAGGCTCCCGTAAGCCCGGGGATAGGAAACCACACCCCAAGGCAGCGGAATGTCGCCCAAGACCTTGAGCAGCCGGTAGCTCTTGGCGTCAAAAACCAGCACCTCGTTGGAACGTCCACACGCCGCGAGAATCCGTTCCCCGTCGGGCGTGAAGGTAAAATGCCAGCACCTCTTTCCTACCTTCATCTCTTTGACCAGCTTCCGGCTCCGGGCGTCAAAAACCTGCAGTTTTTCCGCGCGGGAAGTAGCGACCAGGAAATGCTCGCCGTCCGGATCGAATGAGATTCCATACGGCCCTGCCCCAGTAGGTACCGAGGCGACAAAGTTCATCTGCTGATCCAGCACGACCACGTTGCTAGAACTTTCCAGTGAGACGAGAATCTCTCTTCCGTCGGGAGAGCGCTTGACCCCTCGCGGGCGGCTGCCGTACGGACGGAGATTCACCCGCTGAACTTCGGCGCCGGTCTCCAAGTCGTAGACCCGCAGCGAATCTTCCGATTCGTTGGCGCAGAGAAGCCTTTTTCCATCGGCGGAGAGTTCGATCCCTTCCGTATCCACGCTCGCAGGAAAAGTCCGGACGACTTGCCAGCTTGCCACGTCAATTTCCACGATCCGCGCGGGTGTTTTCTCGGCAGCCTCCTCTTGGGCTTTTTTTTCGGCCTCGGTCTGCGGTCCCTTCGGGGGAGGCCCTTCGGAAGCCGGCTCGTGGGCGACGAAGAAGTGGCGTCCATCCAGGCTGAACTTGAGGAACTCGGGCTTGGGACCGATCGGGATCCGCCGGACGACATGCCTTTTCTTCAGATCGATCACCGCCACGTCCTGGCTCGCCTTGTCGGCGGTCACGACGTAGCGGCCATCTCGAGTCACCCCGATCCCTCGAGGCCCCGACTTGCGGAGAGGGAAACGCCGCGTGATCACCATCTTTTCCAAGTTGATCGCCACGACCCCGACAGGCTCCACACTCACGTAGGCGGTAGCGGCATCTCCCGGATTCGCCGTGACGAGCCATGCGATGGTTGTGAAAACCGCGATGGCGGAGCCGCACCGAAGCCAGAAACTCGGAACGACAACACCCGCTTTCCTCATAAGCATTGTCTTACCAAGCAGTACCGGCAATGACAATAGGCCGGTGCAACCCTCCACGGATTTCCCGATCGCATAGGCTTTTGGGTTGCGCCGAAGTTCCGGCCGAACGTAAAGTGTCCTCTACGTCGGACGCGCGCGCTCGTGGCGGAACCGGCAGACGCGCAAGCTTGAGGTGCTTGTGGGGAAACCCGTGGAGGTTCGAGTCCTCTCGAGCGCAGTTCCTGCAGCGCATCCACTCCGCGAAGAGGGAACGATCCGTGACCCGATCCGAACTCACCCAACTCATTCTTGCTGCGAAGATCCGAAAAGAGCTCCCGTGGGAATCGATCGCTCGGACCCTTGGTGCGAGCAAAGAGTGGGTCGCGGCGGCCTGCCTCGGCCAAATGACGCTTACCGCTGAACAGGCTCAGACCTTGCGCGGCCTTTTGGATTTACCAGAAGAGGCGGAAGTGCTCTTGCAAACCATCCCGTACAAGGGATCGCTGCCGACCGCCATTCCCGCCGATCAGCTGCTCTATCGCTTCCACGAAATCCTATCGGTCTACGGGACGGCCCTCAAGGAACTCATCCACGAGGAGTTTGGCGACGGCATCATGAGCGCGATCGATTTCCGGATGCACGTTGCCCGAGAGCCCGATCCACAGGGAGACCGGGTCCGCATCGAAATGAGCGGCAAGTTTCTTCCGTACAAGATGTACTAGCCGCAGGAGGCTTGGGAGAGATGCCGCCTAGGTATCGAGCCGAAAGCCAATCCGCACCTCTACCTGAAAGTGGGGTTCTCCCTCGTGAATCGCCCCTCGGATATCTTTGACCTCAAACCACGACAGATTGTGTACGGTCTTGGACGCCCGGGCAATCGCCTGACGTACCGCATCCTGGATGCTCGCGTGCGAGCTGCCGACGACCTCGATGACCTTATAAACATGATCCGACATAACTGACCCTCCCGTGATAAGTCGCTGATCCTTCTCGCCTAAACATGCGCCTCCATCTGGTTCCCTGGCAAGCGCCAAACTCCTTTTCGTCCTGGAACGAAAACGAGATCGCCGGTGCTTTCGCCTCGCCGGCTTTTCCAATACTCTTTTCCCATGACCGTCTACTTTCTCCGCCATGCCGCCGCTATTCGGGAAGCACCGACCGACGCTGAGCGGAAGCTTTCGAAGAAGGGCCGTCAGGAAGCCCAGTCTGCGGGAAATGCGCTCCATCGGTTGGGCGTGCGCCCCGACCTTATCTGGTCCAGTCCCTTGGTGCGTGCGCGGCAGACCGCCGAAATCGTCGCCGAAGCCCTCGGCGACTCTTCTAAGGTCGCAATCCAGGAAGAGTTGGAGAATGAAAACTCCACGCAACAGATCCTGGACCTGCTCAAATCCTTGCCGGCGGATTCCGAGGTGGTCTTAGTCGGCCATATGCCGAGCCTCGCTGAGCATCTCGCCGCACTCGTCGGTGCCAACGACCCCGGGAACTTTTCCCTCGATAAGGGCGGAGTCGCCTGCCTTCGCCTGGACGATCTCCGCCTCGGGAAGGGCGAGCTCCGCTTTCGGCTCCGGAACGAGCAGTTGGAGCGGATTGCCTGAAGGCGGCCGACCTGCCCCAGACCCCAGAGAGCAGGAGCGAAAAAGATTGACCTCTCGGCGACAAGCTGGCTCTCCGTGGCAGATCCGCATGGAAAAAGACGCGATTTCCCCGCGCGCCACTCGATGGGCCGTGCTCTTTGACTGGGATGGAGTGCTGGTCGACTCCTCCCGACAGCACGAGGAGAGTTGGCATCGCCTCGCCCGGGAAGAGGGACTCCCTCTCTTCCCCGGATTCTTCCTCCAGACCTTCGGAATGAAAAACGAATGGATCATGCCGCAGATCCTCCACTGGACAAAGGATCCGGAAGAGATCACCCGACTCGCCTTGCGCAAGGAAGTGCTCTTCCGGGAAATCGTCGCGGAAACCGGGATTACCCTCTGCCCGGGAGCATGGGAGTGGGGCCAATGGCTAGCCAGTCACGCGGTCCCGACGGCGATCGCATCCTCCACGCAGCGAGCGAACATCGACCTGGTGCTCGAGAAGCTCGCGCTGCGTGCCTTGTTTCCCACCATCGTCGCCGCCGAGGATGTCAGCCGCGGAAAGCCCGATCCGGAGGTCTTTCTCGTGGCTGCCGACCGCCTGGGAGTCCCTCCCCACCGCTGTGTCGTCTTCGAAGACGCGCCCGCTGGAGTCGAAGCTGGAAAGCGCGCCGGAATGAAGGTGGTGGCCCTGATGACCACCCGCGCACCCAAAATGCTTCGGGAGGCGGACCGCCTCATCGCCGATCTCGGTGCGTCAACCCCTTCCGAGATCGAACGATGGCTCTTCCCATAGCCGCCTGAGCGTTTCTCCCAGCTGCTCCAGCCCACCTTGCAGCTCCTCTTCGGTGATCGTCAAAGGCGGGGCGACAAGGATGACGTTATGCTTGCAGAACGCATAAACCCCTCGCCCGAGCAACTGCTGCTGCAGCCAGCGAATCTCTTGCGAAAGCGGCTTGTGCCAGAGGGAAATTGGTTCGCGCGTCTGCCGGTTGCGGACCAGCTCGATCCCAAAGAAGGCTCCCATGCCGCGGACCTCGCCGACCAGCGGACTCTGCTTCCCCAGCTCCCGCAGCCCCCGACGCAGCCACTCCTCGATCGAGCGTGCCCGCTCGAAAAGTCCCTCGTCCCGATAGGCAGCCAGTGCACCCAGCCCGGCAGCCATCGCAAGCGGGTGGCCAGAGTAGGTATGGCCGCACCAGAGAGGCTGCTCGTCGAAGGTCGCCGCAAGTCCCTCCCGTACCAACACCCCCCCGAGAGGCACGTAGGCCGAAGTCACCCCTTTCGCGAACGTGATCATGTCAGGGACGACCTTGAAACGACTCGCTCCAAAGGCCGCTCCCAACCGGCCAAACCCGGTCATGACTTCATCAAGGATGAGCAAGATCCCATGACGGCGGCAAAGCTCGCTCACTCTGGGGAGATATTCGCCCGGGGGAACCAGAACCCCGTTGGAGCCGACGACCGGCTCCAGAAGGATTGCGGCCACTCGGCTTGGATCCTCATGCAGCAGCACCAGATCCAGGTGACGGAGAGCACGCTCGCTCTCCTCGGCTTCATTCGCTGAAAAGAACGGGCTGCGATAAAGATAGGGCCCCCAAAAATGAACAACCCCCGGAATCCCTGGCTCGCCGGCAAACCGCCGATACTCCCCGGTGAGCGTGCCCGCCCCCAGGGTAGAACCGTGAAAGGATCGGTAGAGCGAAAGGATCTTTTGTCGCCCGGTGATCATCCGGGCCATCTTGATCGCGTCCTCGTTGGCTTCCGCTCCTCCCGTCGTGAAGAAGACCCTGGCTCCTTCCGGCCACGGAGCGCATTGGCTCAAGCCCTGCGCGAGAAGGGCCCGCTGGTCGTGGAAGAAGGCGGGTGAGGCGTAACAGAGGCGGGCCGCCTGCTGCTGGATCGCCTGGACCACCTGCTCCTTCCCGTGGCCAAGATTGACGGCCACAAGGCCCGCGCTCAAGTCGAGATAGCGGTTCCCTTCCAAATCATAGAGAAAACTTCCCTCGCCTCGGACAATCACCGGACCCGGGGCCCTCTTCTGGACCGCCCAGGGCGTCAACACGTGTTTGGCGTGAACTTCCGCTAGCTCTTTTGCCCAGCTTCCCATCCTGCTCCCTTTCTTTTGCCCAGCACCACCATTTCCGTGCCGCCGGCAAACCAGTGCACCGACGCCTTCCAGCCCGCCTCCTCGACTCCCGCAATCACCTCGGCAGAGGTAAGAAGCCGTGCCCCCTGGGCATACTCATGGAGGTTCTGAAAAGCAAGGTTTCGTCGGACAGGATCCCGCAGGGATGCGAGCGCCTCCGGCCAGCATGGTTCCCAGAGAAGGATGACCCCATCCGCCCGCGCGAGCCGCTCCAGATGCGCAAGGAACCTGTTGCGCTCCGGCCAGAGATGATGGAGAACCCGGCTCACCAGGATAAGATGCGCTGGCTCCGGACCGTGCCAGGAGAAAAGATCCGCTTCAACCAGTTCCATGCGTTCGGAAAGGTTCGCGGTTTCCGCCGCCCGTCTTCCTTGGGCGATTCGCCCCGCCTCCCGGTCGATGCCGATCCCTCGCCACCCAGGGAAGCGGAGAAGCAAGCGGCGAAGAAGCCAGCCATTGCCGCATCCCAGATCCAGGGCGATGCCCTCCCGCTGCGCCAGCTCCGCGAAGAGCGGCAGCCCGGGGCAGAGCTCCTCTTCGAAGAGGGAAGAGTGCTTCTCCTCCAAAAACTGTCCGAACCAAGGGAGAATTTCGGGATCAATCAAGGCTCCCGGCCCCGGTCGATCTCCCGTCTGAAAGAGAGGCACCAGGCGCAAAGCGACCGAGGGAGCCAAGACCGCGTCTACCGCCGTTGCGAGAAAGGACTCTTCCTTGCCTCGCCGCCGATGGCCTGCCTCCGGCGCGAGGCAAAACCGACCGCCCTCCTCTTCGAGGTAGCCGAAGGCAAACCCGGCTTCGCAGAAGCCTCTCACATAGCCAACATCCAATCCCATTCGGCCGGCGATCTCCTCCGGACCCCGCTCCCCCTCGCGACGGAGGAAATCGAAGATTCCGGTGGCGATCCCCAAAAACGCGACAACGGCGCCCACCCCCTGCTCCCGTCCCGCGGCAATCGACTCGTTTTCCACGATAAGGGAAAACATTACGGGAATAGGCCCTCCGAGACAACGCCCGTCGTCATCGGAAGAGACATGACTCATGGCCAGAGGGCGCTGTTAGCCGCCGTTCCTTTGCACGCCACGAAAAAACGGCTGCGCGTACGCCTTTCCTGCGCCATCGTTCTGCATGCTCGCTGTCGCCTCCTGGATCCGGGCCAAGGACGAGACGCTTTTCGCACGGATCTTCGAGCCCGAGGGCTTGTTGCTCCGCAACGCCCGGACGGAGAAGGTTCCACCAGGGGGCTGGCAAGCACTGCTCCTGACCGGCGGCACCGACATTTCGGCCGATTTCCTTCGCCAGGACGTGGATGCCCTAGAGAAGATTCGCTCGCCTAACCGAAAACGGGACGAGTGGGAGTTTGCCGCCGTGCAATCGGGCCTGGCTTGCGAGCTGCCCATTCTCGCGATCTGCCGAGGCTTACAGGTCCTCAACGTTGCCTTGGGGGGGACCCTCCATCTCGACGTTCCGGGTCACGAGAACCTGGAGGATTCCCACACGCAACCATTGGTCTACGCCGAAGGGGTCGAGGTTCAATTCCCGCTGGTGAACAGCTCCCATCACCAGGCGATCGATCGGTTAGGATCGGGGGTCGTTCCCGAGGCCTGGTGCCATCTGGACGGAATCGTCGAGCAGGTTCGCGTGGAGGGATATCGTTGCGTTCGTGGTGTGCAGTTCCATCCGGAGCGCGATCCCCTCCGCTACCGTCCGCTTTTCGCCGCGTATTTCGAGGCGGTGCGAGAAGCGGCTCGAGCATCTCGCTAAGCCATTCCCTTGGAGGTGGGCCGACCCCATCCGCCCCCGCCCGGAGTTCGAATGGAGAGGATCTGCCCAGGCCTACCCTGGAAGCTGATCTTACCAGGCAAAACAGTCTCCCCACCTTCGTCGATCAACACATTCTGGCCGCGCTCCCCGTTCGCTCCTCCTTGCAACCCATACGGGGGAAAGCGCCTTCGCTCGGACAAGAGAGTAACATCCATCTCGGCCAGGAACTCGATCTCGCGGATGATGCCATCCCCGCCTCGGTATTGCCCGAGTCCTCCGGAACCCCGTCGCAGCCGGTAGGTGACGACGCGGATCGGCAGCGCGTGCTCCAACTCCTCCACGGGGGTGTTCCACGAGTTGGTCATATGGGTGTGAATCCCGCTGTCTCCGTCTCCTGCCGGTCCACCCCCCATGCCCCCGGCGATCGTCTCATAGTAGGCAAAGCGGCAGCCGGATTCCGGATCGACCCCTCCCAGGGTCAAATTGTTCATCGTCCCGCTGCTCGCAGAGGGAATCGCGTCGGGCAGAACTCGGCTGAGCGCTCGCAAAATCACGTCGACCAGCCGCTGGGAGGTTTCCACATTTCCCGCGGCGACCGCAGCCGGAAAAAGTGCATTGACCACCGTGCCGGGCGGGGCCAAGACCTGGACAGGCGCGAGCAAGCCCGCGTTCGCCGGGACGTCCTCCCGCAGCAGGGCGCGCACGACATAGGAGACCGCGGAGAGCGCAATCGCGAGCACTGCGTTGATGCTTCCCCGCACCTGGGGTGCGGATCCGGTGAAGTCGACGAACGCCTCCTCACCCCTTTTGCGAATCGCTACGCGAATCGGAATCGGCTCTTCGGAAAAACCATCGTCATCCAAGTAGTCCACAGCCTCATAGGTGCCATCCGGAATTTCAGAGAGCCGCTTACGAACCATCCGCTCCGTGTAGTCGATCAGCGAATCGGCCGCCGTATGGAGTTGCTCCTCCCCATACCGGTCGAGCATCTGCTGGAGCCGTGCCTCGCCGGTCCGGTTCGCCGCGAGTTGGGCGGCTACGTCTCCCTCCCGTTCTCCCGGCGTGCGCACGTTGGCCAAGATTACCTGGAGCAGCGCCTGGTTCCATCGCCCGTTCTCCACGAGCTTGACCGCGGGAATGCGCAGGCCCTCCTGGAAGATGTCGGAGGAGGGAGGCATCGAGCCTGCCGTCATCCCTCCGATATCCGCATGGTGGGCTCGGCTGGCGACGTAGAAGAGAGGAGTCCCGGTCGCCTCTTCCTTTCGGTAGACGGGGGTCACCAAGGTCAAGTCGGGCAGATGGGTCCCGCCCTCATAGGGGTCGTTGAGGATCACCGCGTCGCCCGGACCCATCGGCACCGCTTGAATGGCCCTCCGGACGGCGACCGGCATGGAGCCGAGATGGACCGGCATATGGTCGCCTTGAGCCACAAGCCGCCCGTTCGCCTCGTACACCGCGCAGGAATAGTCGCACCGCTCCCGGATATTGGGGGAAAAGGCGGTTCGGCGCAGAGCATATCCCATCTCCTCCGCGACGGAGGTAAAGAGTGCCCGAAAGATCTCGAGTTGGATCGGGTTCATCTCCGCGGATTTCACCGAGCCCGTCCGCTTCTCCCGCGCCTTCCCCACGCTCAACGCGCCCGGCCTTGGGCGGCTACGCCCGCCGAGGCCCGCGCGACCTCATCCTCCGAAGCCAGGTAGCGGTGGCTGACTGCTCGCAAATCCGAGTCGAGTTCGTAGATCAGAGGCATGCCGGTCGGAATGTTAAGCCGGATGATCTCCTCGTCCGAGAGCCTCTCTAAATACTTCACGAGCGCGCGCAGGCTGTTTCCGTGAGCCACGACGATTAGCTGCTTGCCCGCCAGGATTTGCGGAGCGAGCTCGCCTTCCCAGTAGGGGACCACGCGCGCCAGAGTATCCTTGAGGCTCTCCGCTGCGGGCAAATCCTTCGGGGCGACCGAGGCGTAGCGGGGATCATGGCGGGGATGCCGCGGATCGTTCGGAGAAAGCAGAGGCGGGCGGACATCGTAGGAGCGCCTCCAGAGCAGCACCTGATCCTCTCCATACTTATGGGCAGTCTGGCCCTTGTCGAGGCCTTGAAGGGCGCCATAATGCCTCTCGTTGAGCTGCCAAGCGCAGACCGTGGGAAGCCACATCTGATCGAGCCGGTCGAGTACGCTCCATAGCGTGCGGATCGAACGCTTCAGAACGGAGGTGTAAGCCTCGTCGAAACGAAAGCCGGCTTCCTTGAGCCGCTCACCGGCTCGCAGCGCCTCCTCCTTTCCCCTTTCGGAGAGGTCGACATCCGTCCAGCCGGTAAAGAGATTGTCCTGGTTCCAGATGCTCTCTCCATGCCGCAGCAAGATCAGACGGAAGCTCACTTTACTTGTATAGTCGCCGCAAGGAAGCAACGTCAAGCAGTGGCCGGAGCAGGTCCTGCCGCAACCCGCGGCATGCGCAAAAGAGCTTTTCGCCCTCTTCTCTTCCTCTCTATAGATTCTTGATGCGTCTTAGCGGGAAACGGGGGAGAGCCTTGCTTGAGGGAATCGCCGGGCCTTTCGCGCTCGGCGTCCTTTTTCTTCTCATGTCGGCTTCCCGTTCCCAAGCTTCATCGCCGCGGGAAGACGTCTTGCGCGCTCTCGTGGCCGAGGCTCGATCCGAGAATCCCGATTATCGCTCCTATGAAACGGCGATCCAGGCCGCGGAGGGGCAGTTCGTCCAGGTCGGAATGGTTCCCAAGCCGCAAGTTGTTGCCTTCGTCGGGCCTTATCTGAGCGGCGGAGGAGCGGGCCAGACGGTCTTGGGGTACCAGCAGGAGTTCGAACTGCTCCAACCCTTCTACTTTCCGGGAAAGGTCTCTCTCCGAAAAGCCGTCGCTCGCCGGGACGTCATCCTCGCACAGCTTCTCCTTCAGGAATTTGGCCTTTCGCTTGAGGTGGCAGTGAGATCCCTGGCCCAGCAGGTCGCCGTCACCGTCGCCGGCGCGGCGGCAACGCGGGAGATCGAGGAACGGACCGCTTCGGTGGTCGACTTCTTGGAGAAACGCCCCAAGGCGGGCATTCTCGGATACCTGGACGCACGAATCTTGGCGGGGAGCCTCATCGGACTTCAGCAGGAGCTCCGGTGGCTGGAGGAGAGCCGGTGGACGCTGATCGCGCAACTCAATGCCTACTTGGGGCGACCGTCGGACACCCCCGTGCCGGAGCAACTGCTTCCTTGGGAGTCCTTTCCTCCGCTCTCCCTTGACCGCGTCCTGGCACTGGCGCAACGCCACAACATCCTCCTGCAAATCCATCGGGTCCTGATCGATCGGGCTCGCCAACAACGAAAGGCGACACAGATCGCCAACTACCCCGACTTTGCCCTGGGACCCTTTTGGATGGCCTACCAGGGAGTCAATTATGACGCAGGCCCCGGTGTCGAGATCTTGGTTGGCCTCCCGGTCGGAAAAGCAGAGGTTCCCGGAATCGAGGGAGTGGCCTGGGCCAATCAACGCGGCAACCTGACGACCGCCAAGGCCCAGGAAGAGCAGGCGATGGCTCTCTTCCCGGCCGCCCAGCGGAATATGGAGAGCCTGATCTTCGCCCGCCTCTCCGCCTACGAAGCAACGAGGAATCAGCTGGCGCTTCAGCCACCGAGCCTGATCGCCTCCCTGAAGGAGGCCGCCGAGCTCGCCGAGCGGCAATACCGGATCGGCGCCATTGATGTACACCGCTTCCTTGCCGCCCAGCAGCAATATCTTTCCGCCTTCCGTACCACGCTCAACGCCCGGATGGACGGGGCGACCGCATGGCTCGACCTCTTCTTCTTGACGGGAGGAGAGTTCACGGCCAAGGGTTTCCCCGAGTGAAGGAAGTGCGATTGGTCCTTTCCTTTCTGCTCGTCGCCGCCGTCGGTGGCTTCGCTCTTGCTGCCGATCCGCAGAGCGCTCTCGACGCGCTCGTCGCCGAAGCCTTGGCGCGCAATCCGGAAATCGCCTATTACGAAGGAGCCATTGGCGCCGCCAAGGGGCAGGTGGTCCAAGCACGGATCCTCCCCTATCCGCAGATCGAAGGATTCGCCGGTCCCTGGTACAGCACGCCGACCCGGGGAGGAACGGCCCACGGCTGGATGCAGGAATACGCGATCTACCAGCCGGTCTTCTTTCCCGGCAAGATGTCCCTGGCAAAGGCGATCGCGGAAAAGGATGTCCGCGTCGCCGAACTTGGGCTCCAGCAGTTTCGATTGAGCTTGGCCATGCAGGTCCGGACGCTGGCTTACCGGCTCGGCGTCGCCACCGCCAACGCGCGAATCGCCCACGAGGTCTCCGAGCGCGCAAAGGGGTTGGTCGATCTCCTCCGCAGGCGCCCGACCGCCGGCGTCCAAGGCTATCTCGATTTGCGGATCTTAGAAGGGAGCCTCGTCGACCTGCAGAGGCTGGCGCGGGAACTCGAGCAGAATCGAACCGCGATCCAATCCCAGATCAACGCGCTGCGCGCCCGGCCCTCTGCGACGCCCGTTCCCGATACCATTTTTCCGCCGGCCGAAGCCCCCTCCCTCGCCCTGTCCGTACTCCAGGAGCAAGCCAAAAACCGGAACTACGCGCTTCTCATGCGGCAGACCGAGATCGACCGGGCTGCCAAGTCGCTCGACGCAGCCAAGCTTGCCGCTCTTCCTGACTTTTCGGTCGGTCCCTTCTGGATCGGCGAGAGGGGAACCAACTTCGACCAAGGACCCGGCATCGTCTTCACGAGCGGTCTCCCCTTCTGGAACGACAATCGAGGAAACATCCTGACCGCGGCAGCGCAACGCCGACAAGCGGAAGCGCTCCACGGCTCGGCCCTCTGGAGCGTCCAGAGCGCGGTCGCCGCCTCCTTCGCCGCCTACCAGACGACGCGCAAGCAGCTCGCAGAGCAATCGCACGATGTCATTGCCCGGCTTCGGCGTGCCGCCGAACTCGCCGACCGCCAGTATCGGCTGGGGGCGATCCCGGTCCAAACCTTTCTCGAAATGCAGCGCCAATACCTCTCCTCCGCCCAGGCTCTCTACACGGCGGCCTTGGACCTGCAAACGGCGCTGCTCAACCTGGAAAACCTGACGGCGGGAACGACTCTCGCCCCTCGTTAACCTGCATGTTTCACAAAGTTCGTACCCGAGGCGCGGCCAATAGGCCTGGATGCAAGGCGGGGCGCAGGTTTTCCCCCGGAGTTGTATGACGACATACTGCGAGGAGGGAAAACCAAGTCCCAACGAAGCAGACAGGTCCATTTCGCAAGCCGCAGGAGAACGCTTGGGAAACAGGCAGGTTATAACCTCCCGGTGGTCATGATAGACGCGCTCCTGACCCCCTCGCAACGGTTCGGCTGCGTGCTCTGCATGCTGCTTGCCTTTTTGCCCACTGCAGGATGGGCCGCGGAACGGATGAACCGACCCGACCTTCCGGCTCCGCAAGAGCCCACGGTCGCTTCGGAAGATTCCCGTTCGAAGAAGGAGGCCGAAGAGCCCCCGCAACTTGTTCCGGACAAGGGGCTCCTTCTCGGGGAGATCACCCGCAAGGCGTTGCATCTCGAGACGACGTCGGTGATTGTCCACCATCTGGCTCCCCAGCTCAGCGGAAGCGCGCAAGTCTACCGCGGAGCGTCCGAAAGGGCGCAATCGAGCGGCTCGATCCGCTCCGGCAATGCTTACGCCACCGTCTTCATCGATCCACGAACGGCGGAAAAGCTCAAGGTCGGCAAACCCGTCCTGCTCCGTCACAAGGGCCAGGATGTGAACGGGCCGCCGGAAAAGGAAGGCAAGATCTTCCAAATCGATCACGAGCTTGTTTCGGTGACCGGCCAAGCCGAGCTCCTGATCGAGTTCCCCGATCCCGCTAACGCCTTCCCCGTCGGCACGTGGATCGAATTCTCGACCCCGCTCGGAAGCGACACCTCGCGTCTCGCCGTCCCCCAGAGCGCTCTTCTGGCAAGCGCGGAAGGGAACTTCGTCTACGTTTGGGACGGCCGGTTCTATCAGAGAACTCCGATCACCGTCTCCTTCTCGATTGATGGGCTCGTCGCTTTCGTGGGCAACCCGCCCGCCGGCACGCTCGTGGTCTCTCACGGTGCGGAAGATCTTTGGCTTCTGGAGCTCTCGCTCCGCCAGGGAGTCACCCGGAGTTCCGAATGAGAAGCAATTGCGCTAGGCTGGGTTTTCCGGCTTTCAGGAGAAAGCGATGATTCGCCGGCTGTTGGCCTTTTCGCTGCATCGGCGGGAGCTGGTCCTCTTCGCCGCGATCGGGCTGCTCTGCGCCGGATTCTGGTCCGCTTTCCAGATCCCTATTGACGCGGTTCCGGACATCACCAGCCCCATGGTGCAAGTGAACACTCCGGTCCCGGCCCTGGCGCCCGAGGAAATCGAAAAGCTGGTGACCTTTCCCCTGGAGATCGAGCTTTCGGGTATCCCTGGCATGGAGACCATGCGATCGCTCTCCAAGTTCGGGCTTTCCCAAATTACGATGATCTTCCGGGACGGCACCGACCTCTACCGGAGCCGTCAACTGGTCAGCGAGCGGCTCCTGGCTGCGGTGTCCAAGCTCCCCCGGGACTTGACCCCGACGCTCGCGCCGATCGCCACGGGAATGGGCGAAATCCTCTACTACACGCTCCACTACCGGCCGGATGCCAAGCAGAAGCCGCCTACCGAGATGCTACAGCTCATGGAGCTGCGCCTTCTCCAGGAATATACGGTCAAACCCCTCCTCCGCATGGTGCCGGGAGTGGCCGATGTGAACACCAGCGGAGGCTATCAAAAGCTCATCTTGATCGAGCCGAACCCGGAAAGCCTCTTTCACGCCGGAATCACCGCTTCGGAGTTGGCCTCCGTGGTGGGAAAGAACGTCGAAAACGTGGGAGGCGCCGTCATCGACCAGGCCGGACAGCAGCTCTTCGTCCGCTCGCTTGGCCGGGTCGAGAATCTCCCGCAGGTCGAGCGGCTGCCGGTCAAATATGGGGGTTCCGCCAAGCCGATCCTCGTCCGCGACTTGGCCCGGGTGACCGTTGGACCCAACATTCGGACCGGTGCAGCGACCTACAACGGTCAGGAGACCGTCCTGGGGACCGTCCTCATGCTGATCGGGGAAAATGCGCTGAGCGTCGCCGGGCGAGTCCGGGCGAAGATGGCGGAGATCCAACAGCGGCTGCCGCCCGGGGTCGAGCTTCGGATCGTCTACGATCAATCGGATCTCGTGCACCGTACGATCCACACCGTCATCCAGAACCTCTCGGAAGGAGCGCTACTGGTCATCGGCGTGCTCTTTTTCCTGGTTGCCAATGTCCGCGCTAGCCTGCTCGTGGCCTCGGTCATTCCTCTCTCCTTTCTCTTCGCGATCTCCCTCATGCGGCCGCTCCATGTTTCGGCCAACCTGATGAGCCTGGGAGCCATAGACTTCGGCTTGCTCGTCGATGGGGCGGTGGTGATCGTGGAAAATACGATCCGTGCGATTGCCCGCCGTCAGGAGCAACTCGGCCGACTGCTCAGCCCTGCGGAGCGCCGGGCGGCCCTTCTCGCAGCCACCGAGCAGGTTGGACCTTCGGTCTTCTTCGGCGTGCTGGTGATCGCCGTGGTCTATTTTCCCATTCTAGCTCTCGGGGGAATCGAAGGGAAGATGTTCCGGCCCATGGCTCTGACGGTCATCCTGTCCCTCTCCGGCTCTCTCTTGCTCGCCCTCAGCTATGTTCCCGCGGGGGCCTCGCTCTGGCTCGGCAAGAATCTGCAGGATCGGGAAAGCCCCTTGATTCGTTGGGCGCGTGCGCTCTACACTCCGGCGCTGCGATGGACGCTCGGCTGGGGAGGGCCGCTTGTCGTCTTCTCGTCCTTCGGCCTCTTCGCTCTCTCGCTCTTCTTCTTGAGCCGGATAGGGGCGGTCTTCGTGCCCCGACTCAACGAAGGGTCTTTTACCGTGATGATGTACAAAACGTGGTCAATGGGGCTGCCCGCCTCGATGGCGCTCGAAAAGGAGACCGAGTCGATGCTTTTGTCCCGCGTCCCGGAGATCTCCCTCGTCTTCTCCCGGGCGGGCACCCCGGATATCGCCACCGATCCGATGCCTCAAAACGAAAACGACACCTATCTCATTCTCCGTCCCCCGGAGGAGTGGCGCAAAGAGAGGGGAAAGCCAATCAGCCGAGATCGCTTGATCGAAATCATTCAAGGCGAGATCGCGATGCGAGTTCCCGGACAAGGGATGCTCTTCGGCCAGCCGATTGAGATGCGCTTCAACGAGATGCTGGAGGGTGAAAAGGCCGACTTGGCGGCAAAGTGGTATGGGCCGGATTTCGACGTGCTTGAGCCTCTGGCGTCAAAAACCATGGAGATTCTGCGGCAGATCCCTGGGGCCATCGATGTTCAGATGCAGTCGGCGGGTCGGGCTCCCTCGCTCGAGTTCTCTCCCGACCGGTCGGCGATGGATCGGTACACCGTGGAAGCAGGGGAGATCAATGCCGCGGTAGCGACTTCCATGGCCGGACAGGTCGTGGGAACGATGATCGATGGGGAGCGGCGATATCCGGTGGTCGTTCGTCTTCCCGACGCCTTGCGCTCCGACCCGAATACGATCCTCCAACTGCCTGTGCGAAGCGAATCGGGAGGGCTCTTGCCGCTCGGAGAGGTAGGCAAATACAACGTCGAACAACGGGTGCGCATCATCCACCGTTCCGGAGGAATCCGCTACCAGCCGGTGCAAGTGACCCTGGGGAGCCGCGACGTAGCGGGATTCGTTCGCGAAGCACAAAGCCGCATCTCTCGGACAATCCAAGTTCCTCGGGACTATTTTTTGGAATTCGGCGGCCAATATCAGAATCTCCTTCGTGCGCAGGCCCGGTTGACGGTGATCGTTCCGGCTGCGCTCCTCCTCATTTTCTTCCTGATCTTTATGGCCTTAGGAAACTTCCGGCAGACAGCACTAGTGCTGATTAGCGTCCCGGTTGCGATCACCGGGGGGATCTTTGCTCTCCAATGCGCCGGACTCCCGTTCAGCCTGTCGGCGGCCGTCGGCTTCATCGCCCTGTCCGGCATCGCGGTTTTGGCCGCCCTCGTGCTGGTTTCCTTCTTTAGTCAACTGAGGGAGGAAGGACAGACGGTGGCCGAGGCGGTGTGGGAAGGTTGCCAAGTCCGCCTCAGGCCGATCCTCATGACCGCCACGGTCGCCAGCCTCGGTTTCCTCCCCATGGCGCTCGCACAGGGAGCCGGCGCGGAAGTGCAGCGGCCTCTGGCGGTCGTGGTCATCGGGGGAGTCCTCTCCTCGACGCTTCTCTCCCTCCTCCTCTTGCCGACCCTCTACTCCTGGATGGAACGATGGCGGGAAGGCGCACGCACAAGCAACGATCGCCCACCGGCCGGCGGCGTGCCGCAACCGTCGGCCGGAGAAAAGATTCCCGGCTCTCCCGAGGGCTTCTCTTCTCCCATTTCCGGTGCCTCCGGCAGCGACGGCTCGCCCGGCTAATGCACGGAGAGCGCTGTGATTAACGCCCTCCTTTGTTTCGCCGTTCGCCGGCGGGAATTGATCTTTTTTGCCTCGGCGACGCTCTTCGCACTCGGGATCTGGTCGGCTCTTCGGCTGCCGATCGATGCGGTTCCCGACATCACCAGCCCCATGGTACAGGTCAACACCGCCGTGCCATCCCTTGCGCCGGAAGAGATCGAAAAGCTCGTCACCTTTCCCCTCGAAGTCGAGCTCGCCGGCATCCCGGGGCTCGACGTGATGCGCTCCCTCTCCAAGTTCGGCCTGTCCCAAGTGACCCTGATCTTTCGCGACGGCACCGACATCTACCGGAGCCGGCAGCTCGTAGCCGAGCGACTGCTCGCGGCGGAGGCCAAACTTCCGCGCGGCCTGAGCCCTACGCTTGCCCCAATGGCCACCGGCCTGGGGGAGATCCTCTACTACTCCCTCGAATACCGCCCGGAGGCCAAGGACAGGCCTCCGACCGAAATGCTCCAGCTTATGGAGCTGCGGCTGCTCCAGGAATATACCGTCAAGCCGCTCCTCCGGAGGATTCCCGGCGTTGCGGACATCAACACCACGGGTGGCTATGAGAAGCTGATCGTCGTCTCTCCCACCGCCGAAAGCCTCCTCCACGCCGGCTTGACCGTTTCCGATCTCGGCGCCCTGGTCGGCAAGAACGTGCAAAATGCGGGAGGCGCCGTCATCGACCAGATAGGCCAGCAGCTCTTCGTCCGCTCGCTTGGCCGGGTCGAGGATCTCGCGCAGGTCGAGCGGCTGCCGGTCAAGTATGCGGGAAGCACGCAGCCAGTGCTGGTCGGCGATCTGGCTCAAGTCGCCGTCGGACCGAATATCCGAACGGGGGCGGCCACCGTGAACGGCAAGGAGGAGGTGGTTGGCACGGTCCTGATGCTGATCGGAGAGAACGCGCAGGCCGTCGCGAGCCGCGTAAAGGAAAAGATCGGAGACATCCGAAAGCGTCTTCCGCCCACCGTCGACATCCACATTCTTTACGATCAGTCGGAGCTGGTCGGCCGGACGATTCAGACCGTCGTAAAAAACCTCGCGGAAGGTGCCCTGCTCGTTGTTGGGGTTCTCTTTCTCCTGGTGGGCGAGGTACGGGCAAGCCTCCTGGTCACCTCCGTGATTCCCCTCTCCTTTCTTTTCGCGCTCCTCGCCATGGGTCCGCTCCATATCTCCGCCAATTTGATGAGCCTGGGCGCCATCGACTTTGGGCTACTCGTCGATGGCGCGGTCGTTCTCGTGGACAACGCTCTGCGCGAGCTGGCCCGGCGCCGGAGCTCCTCGGGACAACCCCTCACCCCGAGCGAAAGGCTCTCGACGGTCCTTTTTGCCGCCGAGCAGGTCGGGCCCTCCGTCTTCTTCGGCGTGCTGGTGATCACCGTAGTCTACGTCCCCATACTCTCCCTCGGCGGCATCGAAGGGAAGATGTTCCGCCCCATGGCTTTTTCGGTTATCCTCGCGCTCACGGGATCGCTGCTCCTGGCCCTGACCTATGTACCCGCGGCGGCCACGATTTGGATCCGGGAAAACGCCTCCGGCCGGGAGACCTGGCTGATCCAACTCGCCCGCAGCGCCTATCTCCCGATCCTCCGTTGGACGCTCGGCCGGGGCGGGATTCTTCTGGTGGCAGGCTCCTTCGCGGCATTTGCCTTCGCTCTTTGGACGCTGAGTCATATGGGAGCCGTTTTCGTCCCACGCCTTGATGAGGGAGCTTTCACCATCGAATTTTACAAAGCTCCCTCGGTCAGCCTGGAAGCGTCGGTGGCCATTGAAAAGGAGACGGAGAAGATGCTGCTCTCCCGCATTTCGGAAGCCGAGCTCCTCTTCTCGCGGACAGGGACCTCCGAGATTGCGACCGATCCCATGCCCCCGAATGAAAACGATCTCTACATGATGCTTCGGCCCCGCTCGCAGTGGCGCCGGGAGAATGGCCGCCCGATCGATCGGGAAAGGCTGATCGAGATCATCTCCCACGAAGTCGAAGCGCGGGTTCCCGGGCAGACTATGCTCTTCGTGCAGCCGATCGAGATGCGCTTCAACGACATGCTTGAAGGTCAGCGAGCCGAGCTGGCCGTGAAGTGGTTTGGACCGGATTACGATGTCCTCGAGGGCCTGGCCTCGCGCACCCGGGAGATCCTTCGCACCATCCCCGGCGCCCTCGAGGTCGAGTTCCAGTCGGCCGGGCGTTCTCCATCCTTGGAATTCCTGCCCGATCGCGAGGCCATGGAGCGATACATCGTGCAGTCAGCGGAAATCAACAGCGCAATCGCAGACGGCGTGGGAGGGGAGACCGTCGGAACGATGATCGACGGAGAGCGCCGCTACCCGATCGTGATCCGGCTCCCCGAAGGGGAGAGAAGCGATCCCGAGAAAGTTCTCCGGCTTCCCGTGCGCAGCGAGAATGGAGGCCTACTTCCTCTTGGAGAAGTCGCCCACTACACGGTGCGCGACCGGATCCGGATGATCCATCGCGGCAGCGGAATCCGCTACCAGGTGTTGGAAGTAACGCTCGGCAGCCGAGATCTCGAAGGCTTTGTCCGGGAAGCGCGTGCCCGGATTCTCCGGGCTCTGCATCCCCCGCCGGGATACTTCCTGGAGTTTGGCGGCCAATATCAGAACCTCGTTCATGCCCAAGCCCGGCTGGCCGTCATCATTCCCACGGGTCTTCTGCTCGTCTTCTTTCTTCTCTACACCGCACTCGGCAGGCTCCGGCAGACGCTTCTGGTGCTTCTTAGCGTCCCGCTGGCAGCAACGGGAGGAATCTTTTCCCTAAGGCTGATGAACCTGCCCTTCAGCCTTTCCGCCGCCGTGGGCTTCATCGCCCTTTCGGGCATCGCCACCCTCGCGTCGCTTGTCCTCATCTCGTTTTTCAACCAGCTGCGAAACGAAGGAAAGAGCGTGCGGGAGTCGGTATGGGAAGGCTGCCAGATTCGGCTGCGGCCCGTGCTCATGACGGGAGCCGTAGCCAGCCTGGGCTTCCTCCCGATGGCTCTCGCGCAGGGCGCGGGTGCAGAGGTACAACGACCGCTTGCTCTTGTCGTCATCGGAGGCATTCTCTCTTCCAGCCTCCTCTCGCTTCTCCTCTTGCCGGCGCTCTACACCTGGACCGAGCGGGACCACGAGAAGCACACGCCTCCAGGACGCCCGGCGATGGCGGGAGAGGCGATTTCCGCCTCCAAGGGGACGCACATCCCCTCGGCGGAAGAGCCGTCATGAACCCCGACCTTCCTCCTGCCGCAGAGAGATCCGATGCGCGCCGGTTCGCATTATGGCTGCTCCGCCACCGAAACGGATCGGTTGCCGCCATGACCCTGATCGCCGTCGCTCTCCATCTGGCACTCCGCTTCGGGTTCCGATCGCAACCGAGCCTCTACGACACACCGCTTCTGATCGCGCTGGGAGCGGGAGGACTTACCCTCATCGTTGAACTGGGGAGAAAAGCACTTCGCCGCGAGTTCGGATCGGATCTCCTCGCCGGAATCTCCATCCTTACCTCACTCTGCCTCGGGGAATATCTCGCCGGGTCGATCATCGTCCTCATGCTCTCCGGGGGAGAGTTCTTGGAGAGCTTCGCCATGGGCCAAGCCTCCTCGGTGTTGCGCGCTCTGGCCAAGCGGATGCCTTCGAGCATCCATCGGAAGGCGCCGTCCGGACTCGAGGAGGTCCCCCTCTCGGCAGTTCGCATCGGCGATCGGCTCGTCGTTTTTCCGCATGAAACCTGCCCGGTGGACGGCGTCGTCGTCGAAGGCCACGGAGAGATGGACGAGGCCTACCTCACGGGCGAACCTTTTCGGATCCGGAAAACTTTGGGCACCTCGGTCCTGTCCGGCGCAATCAACGGGGAATCGGCTCTGACCGTCCGCGCGACTCGCCTAGCCGAGGATTCCCGCTATGCGAAAATAATCGCTGTGATGGCTCGGGCCGAACAGGAGCGCCCGAGGCTTCGCCGCCTCGCGGACACCCTCGCCGTCTACTATACTCCCGCCGCGATCGCCCTCGCCGGGGCGACCTGGCTTTTCACCGGCCAAGCGGTCCGCTTTCTGGCCGTGCTCGTGATCGCGACTCCCTGCCCGCTCATCCTCGCCATTCCCGTGGCCATCATCGGAGCGATCTCCCTCTGCGCTCGCCGGTCGATCATCGTCAGGACGCCCGCGGCGCTCGAACAGGTGACCCAATGCCGAACCGTCTTTTTCGACAAGACCGGAACTCTCACTTATGGCGAGCCTCGACTGACCGAACTCTCCGTCGCAGAGGGCTTTTCCCGAAGGGAGGTGCTGAAGGCCGCAGCCGGACTCGAACACTATTCCAAGCATCCGCTCGCGCGCGCGATCCTTGCCGCCGCCCGAAAGGAGGGAGTCGCCCCGCCCGAGGCTTCGGAAGTGAGAGAGCCGCCGGGTCAGGGACTCACCGGATTGATTGAGGGGCTCCAGGTGCGGATTACCGGCCGCTCGCAGCTCGCCGGGGCCGAGCTTGAGGAGGCCAAGCTCCCGCCTTCTTCCGAGGGCCTCGAGTGCATCGTCTGGATCGGGGGCCGCTATGCCGCTGCCTGCCGCTTCCGGGACATGCCGCGCCGCGAGAGCCGTTCCTTCGTGGCCCATCTCGGGCCGAAGCACCAGTTCCACCGGACGATTCTGGTCTCCGGGGACCGTGAATCCGAGGTCCGCTATCTCGCGGAGCAGGTGGGAATCCGGGAGATCCACGCCGGTCGGACGCCGGAGGAGAAGTTGACGCTCGTGCGGAAGGAGACCGCACGAGTCAAGACGATCTACGTCGGCGACGGGATCAACGATGCCCCCGCCATGATGGCGGCCACGGTCGGCATGGCAATCGGGCAGAATGCGGACGTCACGGCGGAAGCCGCCGATGTGGTCTGCCTGGAAAACTCGCTTCGAAAGGTCGACGAATTCCTCCACATCAGCCGACGAATGCGGCGGATTGCGCTGCAGAGCGCCGTCGGCGGCATGCTGCTGAGCCTGTGTGGTATGCTGATCGCCGCCGCCGGGTGCTTGCCCCCCGTCGAAGGCGCGATCGCCCAGGAATTGTTCGACGTCCTTGCCATCGGGAACGCGCTTCGCGCTGCGCTACCGCCGCGAATCCTCCATGATGTGTGAAAAGAAGGTCGCTTTGCTCGCCGTTACCCGAGTCGGCCCATCTCCAGGATTCTCCGGCTCGCACGGGCAACGGAGTCCGCCGCCTCGTATCCTCGGTCCACCCCGTGCCCGAACCCGAGCAAACCGCTTGCCGTTTGCAGCAAAGTGAAGCACCAATCAATGGACGCTCCGAAGGTAGGAGCGTCGCTGGAGACGGACACTTCATCATGGAAACGCGACCGGCCCTTCCGACCACTCCCCGAAGACGCAGACGCCATGGCATCTTGGCCGCACCCCTCGTCGAGCCACCCCCCCATTGGTGGCTCGACGCCGTCCTCTACGAAGTGCATGTAAAAGCCTTCGCCGATGGCAACGGGGACGGCATCGGAGACTTCGTCGGCCTCGTCGAGCGGCTTGATTACCTGAGAAAGCTGGGCATCACCGCCATTTGGCTTTTGCCCTTCTACCCCTCGCCGCTGCGCGACGACGGCTACGACATTGCCGACTACTGCAGCGTTCATCCAAACTACGGGACTCTGCGCGATTTCGTCTCGTTCCTGGAAGAGGCCCATCGCCGGGAGATTCGGGTCATCACCGAGCTTGTTCTCAACCACACTTCTGACCAGCATCCCTGGTTCCAACGGGCTCGCCGGGCTCCATCCAAGAGCCGCTGGCGGAACTATTACGTCTGGAGCGATACCCCGAACCGCTACACGGAGGCTCGGATCATCTTCCAGGATTTCGAGAGCTCGAACTGGACCTGGGATCCGATGGCACGCGCCTATTTCTGGCACCGCTTCTACTCCCATCAACCCGACTTGAACTACGACAATCCCGCGGTCCAGAAGGAAGTCCTGGCCGTCATCGATTTCTGGCTGGGCCTCGGCGTCGACGGTCTCCGTCTCGATGCCGTTCCCTACCTCTTCGAGCGGGAGGGGACGAATTGCGAAAACCTCCCGGAGAGCCACGCCTTCCTCAAGGAGCTTCGCCGATACATCGACAGCCGTTACGCCAACCGGATGCTCCTGGCCGAGGCGAATCAGTGGCCGGAAGATGCAGCCGCCTACTTTGGCAACGGGGACGAGTGCCACATGGCCTTTCATTTCCCCGTCATGCCACGTCTCTTCATGGCGATGCACATGGAGGAACGCTATCCCATCGTCGACATCCTGGAGCAGACGCCCCAAATCCCGGCGGGCTGCCGTTGGGCCACCTTTCTCCGAAACCATGACGAGCTCACGCTCGAGATGGTGACCGACGAGGAGCGGGACTATATGTTCCGGGTTTACGCCAAGGATCGGCGCGCGCGTCTGAACCTCGGCATCCGCCGGAGGCTGGCTCCCCTGCTGCAAAACAACCGGAGGAAGATCGAACTGCTCACGATGCTCCTCTTCTCCCTGCCCGGGACGCCGATCCTCTATTACGGCGATGAGCTCGGCATGGGCGATAACATCTACCTCGGGGATCGCGACGGCGTGCGCACTCCGATGCAGTGGAGTGCGGACAAGAACGCCGGCTTTTCCCGCGCCAATCCCCAGAAGCTCTACCTTCCGGTAATCATCGACCCGGAATATCACTACGAGACGTTGAATGCCGAGCTCGAGGAGAACAACCCCTCCTCTCTCCTCTGGTGGACCCGACGAGTCATTGCGATGAGACAGCGCTTCTCCGCGTTTCGGCGGGGAGGCTTGCAGTTTGTCCACTCGCAAAACCCGAAGGTTCTCTCCTTCCTCCGTTCTGAGGGGGAACAGAACATTCTGGTGGTCATCAACCTCTCCCGTTTCAGCCAGGTCGCGCAGGTTCCGCTTTCGAGCTTCCTGGGGGCGGTTCCCGAGGAGGTCTTCGGGCGCATGCGCTTTCCCGAGGTCACCGATCGGCCTTACACCTTTACCTTGGGTCCCTACGGACACTTTTGGCTCGAGCTCCACCCGCCCACCGCAACCCCGTCGACCTCCCGCGAGAGGATCGCAATACTGCCGGAGCCGCCGTCGCCCGAGTTTTGGCTCTCCGAGCGGGGACGAGCCTTCGCGGGAGATGCCCTCCCCGACTACCTCTCCCATGAGGTCTGGTCGACCCGCTCCCCACGGAAACTCACGCAGGCGGTCGCGGAGGACGCGCTCGAGGTCGAGACCCTCCGCTCCCTGGGGGAACCCGTGCAAGCCGTCCTCTTTCGTCTCTCCTACTCCGAAGGCGAAGCCGGGACCGCCTTCTGCGGATGGCTTCCTGTCGAAGGCGAGGAGGCCGAACGCTTTCTCCAGAAGGAACCACAAAAGGTCTTCGCCCAGTATGCTCGGGAGGGAAAGACGGGCGTCTTGATCGACGCCTTCCTCGATCCGGCCTTCCGCGCATGGGTGCTCGACTGGTTGGCTTCGCGGAGGCGCGTCTCCTTGAAGACCGCCACCATCCAGGCACGGCCGGCCGGCTACCTGGAAGATCTTCGTCGAAAGGGAGATCTGCCTAGCGAATCCGAGATCCTTCCCGGTGCCAAGCAGAGTCGGACCGTGCTCTATGAGAAGAGGTTCGCCCTGAGATGCTATCTTAGGCTCGAAGAGGGTCCCAACCCCGATGTCGAGATGGCCCGTTACCTGGGTGAACACCGCCTTCTGCGATTCTTCCCGCGCTATGCGGGCACAATCGATCTCCATCGGCAGCAGGGCGGGATCATTGTCCTTGCGCTACTCCAAGAATTCCCTTCCATCGAAGCCGACGGCTGGTGTCTGGCCCTCGACGCCGTAAGCCGATTTCTGGAGAGAGCCTTAGGCCAGCGTTCCGCCTCGGCCGAATTTTCTCCTCTCCCGGCCGGCGATCCGCAAAGTTGGCCGCCGGAACAAGCGCAGTTGATCGAAGGGGTCTTTTGCGAGCACCTTCGTCTCCTCGGAAAGCGAACGGCGGAAATGCATCGGGCGCTGGCGGCCGCTACGGCCGATTCCGCATTCTCCCCGGAAGCGTTCACCCCTTGGTCGCAGCGTTCCCTTTTCCAGGCTGCGATGGAGACCCATCGGCGTGTCGGCCGGATGTTCTCCCTCCGGCAGCCAGACCCGGAGCACCAAGAATGGCAATCGCTGGGCGATCCAGTGGAAAAAGCTCTGGCCTCCTTCCTTGGTCCGGTGATCCGAGCCGCGAAGATTCGAGTTCACGGAGATTATCATCTCGGGCGATTACGCTTCACCGGCAAGGACTTCGTGCTTGCGGACTTCGAAGGCGAATTTTACCGGCCCCTCTCGGAGCGCAGGCTTAAGCGGCCCGCCCACCGAGATGTGGCGAGCCTCATCTCCTCCCTCTACGCCGCCGCGTTCTCCGCACTCGGGCGCAATGGGGGCCTGTCGCAAACCGATCTCCCCTGGATGCAAGCGGCTGTGGAACGCTGGTGGTTCTATGCAAGCCATGTCTTCTGGCGCGCCTATCGCGAAGCCGTGGCCGACGCTCCCTGCTGCCCAACTTCCAAGGAAGAAGAAGCTCGTCTTCTCCGATTCTGCCTTGTGGAGCGCGGTCTTTCGGAATTAGATTTCGTGCTGCGTTGGGAGCCCTCGTCCACGGCGATCCGGCTCCGCTTCCTGAAAACGGTCCTGCAACATCCCTTCCATGTTTGAGCGATTTTTGCCGGGAAATCCCTTCCCCCTGGGCGCTTACTGGGACGGCCGTGGGGTTAACTTCGCGCTATTTTCCGCGAATGCGGAGAAGGTCGAGCTCTGCCTCTTTTCCGAAGACCGTCGCGAGCTCCAGCGAATTCCCGTGTCCGAGTCGGACGGCGAGGTCTGGCACGTCTATGTCCCTGGAATGCTGCCGGGACAGCAGTATGGCTATCGGATCCATGGACCCTACGAGCCGTCGCGCGGCCTGCGATTCAACCCGAACAAGGTACTCCTCGACCCCTACGCCCGGGAAATCGGCGCCCACCTCCAGTGGGACGACGCGGTTTTCGGCTACGCGGTCGGCGATCCCGAGGAAGATCTTGCCCTCGATCCGCGCGACGACAGCCACCTCGTTCCCCTAGCCCGCGTCGCCCACACCATGTTTCCTTGGATCGACGATCGTGCTCCGGCAGTTCCTTGGCATAAGACCATTATTTACGAGACACACGTCAAGGGGCTCACCAAGCTTCATCCCAAAATCCCGCCGGAGCTCCGCGGCACCTACCTCGGCCTAGCCCACGATGAGATGATCCGCTACTTCTTGGAGCTCGGTGTTACCGCGATCGAGCTCCTTCCCGTACATCACCATATTGATGAGCGAGTCTTGATCGAAAAAAAACTCTCCAACTACTGGGGATACAACACGCTCGGTTTTTTTGCCCCGGATTTCCGCTACGCGGTTACGAATTGCGGTCTCACCTGCACGGAGCAGTTCCAGTCGATGGTTCGCTCCCTCCATCTCCACGGGATCGAGGTGATCCTCGATGTGGTTTACAACCATACGGCGGAGGGCAATCAGCTGGGACCCACCCTTTCCTTCCGAGGCATCGACAACCTCTCCTACTACCGGCTTTCGGCGGAAGATCCCCGCTACTACGTCGACTTCACCGGCACCGGCAATACCTTCAACATGCGCCATCCCCGAGTGCTCCAGCTGATCATGGACAGCCTCCGCTATTGGGCGAGCGAAATGCACGTCGACGGCTTCCGCTTCGATCTGGCCAGCAGCTTGGCCCGCGAGTTTTTCGAGGTCGACCGACTTTCGGCCTTCTTTGACCTCATTCATCAGGACCCCGTTCTTTGCCGCGTGAAATTGATTGCAGAGCCTTGGGATCTCGGCCCAGGAGGTTATCAGGTCGGGAATTTTCCCGTCGGCTGGGCGGAGTGGAATGGCAAATACCGAGACTGCGTCCGTCGCTTCTGGAAGGGAGAAGGGGGCATGGTCTCGGAGCTCGCCACCCGCCTCGCTGGATCCAGCGATCTCTACGAAGCGAGCGGAAAGCTGCCCCACGCCAGCATCAACTTCATCACCTGCCACGACGGCTTTACCCTCCTGGACCTGGTCTCCTACGAGCAGAAGCACAATGAAGCCAACGGGGAGAAGAACCGGGATGGCACCGATGCCAACTGGAGCATGAACTGCGGCGCGGAAGGCCCAACGGAAGATCCTGCGATCCTAGCGCTTCGAACCAAGCAGAAGCTCAACTTCTGGCTCACGCTGCTCACCTCGCAAGGGGTGCCCATGGTCCGAGCGGGCGATGAGCTCTGCCATACCCAGTCGGGAAACAACAATGCCTATTGCCAGGACAACGAGATCTCCTGGCTCAATTGGGAGCCGACGGCAGAAAAGCTCTTTTTCACCCAACTTGTGCAACAACTCATCTGGATGCGGCGGAAGGAGCCGGTCTTCCAGCGTCGTCACTTCTTCCAAGGGAGGGAAATCCGCGGCTCCGACATTCGCGACGTGGTCTGGATCGGCCCGTCCGGAAAGCCGATGGACGAATCGGAGTGGACCTCCCCAGCGGTCAAGTGCCTCGGAGTACGCCTCTCCGGCGACATGACCGGTGTCGTCGATGAGTTCGGCGCCCCGGTCGAGGGGAGCTCGATGCTCATACTCTTCAACGCTTCGGAGCAGCCGATCCCCTTCGTGCTTCCCAAGCGGCGCGAAAGCCTTCGTTGGGAGCGGATCCTCGACACCAATCAACCCAGCCTGGCCCCCGAGCCGTTGGCCTCCGGAGAATCATACACGCTGATGGGACAGACAAGCGTCCTGTTCCGCGGGGAGCGACCCGCAGAGCCTCTGCCGCCCGGAGAGTTCCTGGAACCGATCCTCAGCGAGTAGCGCTCGAAATCGGCCTTCTCCGCAGCATCGGTTTCCAACAACCCGAAAAGATAACCCTCGTAAACAACCCGCGACTGAAGTCGCAGGCTTTATCGTGAAGCGCAGACATGGTTGCCAACATCCGCACCTCCAACATTAGGCGTGCTTACGGCCGCCCTTGGCGGAACCGCCGTTCCGCCAATCCGGGCAAGATTCCGACTTGCGTTCAAGTCGCTATGCGCCCGGAGACCACAGTGAGGACACACGAAACGATGCTTCGTGCGTCTGCCCAATTGTTTACAAGACGAGCAGGTTTGGCTCGTGTAGGCCGGATCGACGTATTCGACCGCGATGCCGGCCGATTTCGCCTTGTACTCGACAAAGCGTTGGAGCTGCCGGAAGGCTCAGCGATGCAATCTTCCGCGCATGCGCTTGCCAGCCTTGATCCGGTCGCGGATATGCGTCAGGTCCTCCATCGTGATCTTGGAGACTCCGGCCTCGAGCGCCTCCCGCACGATGGCCTTGCTCGTCTCGTGGTTCACATGAGTGACGTGCCGCCTCTCCTTGCCGGAGACCTGCCGGAGCTTCTGTTTTGCGCTTCGGCTGCCGTTGGACTGGAGACGGCGACGCAGGGCGAGATGGCGGTCGCGACGATCGCACAGACGACCGCCGCCGAATATCCCTCCCAAACTATGTGCCGCGAGATTGTTTTCGCCGACATCCACGCCCATTACCGGGCCGGATGCGATCGGCTCCTTGTCGTCGGATTCGACGACGAGGTTGAAATACCAGTTGCCTTTGCGAAAGACCAGTTCCGCCTCCTTCGGCCGGCCGAAGGAGAGGATGCGCCGCTGGTGTTCCCCAAGACGCATCGGAACGATGACGCGTCCGCCCAGGGTATAAAGCGAGACGGCATTCTTCTTGAGCGCGTAGGTGCGCTTGTCGAAGTGGACGCTGGCGCGCTGGAAGCTGATTGCCGGAACCGGCGTGTCTTTCGGAATCCGTCCGGTTACCTTGAGTGCCTTGTACGCCTTGCAAACCGAAAAGATGGCATTGCAGCACATCTGGCTGCCCAGCGGAGTCGAAGAACGCATCTCCGAATAAGCGCGTTGATGCAATGCCACCCGATTCCAGACCCGATGCTCGCGAACGACGGCGGAAAGCCGCTGGCAGGCGTTCGCAAAGTCGGATTGCAGCGCGGCAAGCGCCGCTCGCTGCTCTGGCGACGCGTCCAACTTGATCGACGCCGTGCGCATCATGGCCTATCGCCTCTTGGTGACGTGTTCGGATCGTTCGATGTAGCGACGGATGGTTTCCGCGCTGACATTGCCGGCGGTGCCGACGTAATAGGATGGAGACCAGAGATGTCCATCCCACAACCGCTCCTTAAGTGCTGGAAACCGTTGAAACAGCAAGCGAGCCGTAACGCCCTTGAGCACCTTGACGGCGTCGGCCACGGCAATGGCGGGAGGCATGCTGAGAAACAGATGGATGTGGTCCGGCTGAATCTCCTTGGAGATCATCGGCCAATCTCTTTCCGCGCAAATCGAATCCAGCATCGCTCGCATTTCCTCGGCCATCGGTCCCGTCAACACGTCGATCCGATACTTCTGGCACCATACCACATGGTATGCGGTTTTGTAAACACGATTGCGATTGGTGACAACGCGTTGCGTGTCGGAAAGACTACGTCACGTGTTGTGTTCCGCGCAATCGCAATTCCTCCCGCGATTCAAATCGCAGGTTTCCTTGCAGGAACTCTATGAATCAAGGAGCGTTTCTCACCCTGGACGGATGTCGTTTTTGCATCTGGGCTCCCTATCGTTCGCGCTGTGAGCTCTCTCTGGTCGATCCGATCCAGCGGATCTATCCAATGGAAAAGGATGGCACCGGCTATTGGACCGTGACCGTACCCGAGGCCAAGCCGGACTGGCTCTATCAATACCGGCTGGACGGAGACCGGGAGTTTCCGGATCCCGCCTCGCGCTGCCAACCCCGCGGAGTCCATGGGCCTTCGGCGATCACAGGCGATCACTTTCCCTGGACGGATCGATCCTGGACAGGGCTTGCCCTGCCCGACTACGTCCTCTACGAGATCCACGTCGGAACCTATACTCCGGAGGGGAGCTTTGCCGCGATCCTCCCGAGACTTCCCGAGCTTCGAAAGCTCGGCATTCGCGCCATCGAGATCATGCCGGTCGCGCAGTTCCCTGGCAGGCGGAACTGGGGCTACGACGGCGTCTACCCTTTTGCCGTGCAAACCTCTTACGGCGGGATCGCCGGTCTCAAAACGCTGGTCAACGCCTGCCATGAGGCGGGAGTCGCCGTCGTCCTCGACGTGGTCTACAACCACCTGGGTCCCGAGGGGAACTACCTCTCCCAGTTCGGTCCCTATTTCACCGACAACTACCGGACGCCTTGGGGGCCGGCAGTCAACTTCGATGACGCGGACAGCGACGAGGTTCGCGGCTACTTCCTGCAAAACGCCCATACCTGGTTTGCGGAGTTTCACATCGATGCCCTCCGCCTTGATGCGATCCACGCGATTCATGATGAATCGGCCTTTCCCTTCCTGGAAGAGCTAGCCCTGCGCACGCGGGAATGGGAGCGGGAGATCGATCGACCGCTTCTTCTTTTTGCGGAAACCGACCGTAACGATCCCCGGCTCGTTCGACCGAGACCGGGCGGCAACGGGCTTCCCGCCCAGTGGTGCGACGACTTCCATCACGCCCTTCACGGGCTGCTGACCGGCGAAAGACAGGCCTACTACGTCGATTTTCGGGGCGTGACGGATCTCGCCAAGGCCTTCTCCCAAGGCTATGTCCTCGATGGCCGCTACTCCGCCTATCGGCGCCGGCGTCACGGCGCCCCGCCGGATGGGATCGGACGTCATCAGTTGGTGGCCTTCGCCCAGAATCATGACCAGGTCGGCAATCGGGCACACGGCGATCGCCTCAGCAGCATCCTCGACTTTTCGTCCCGGAAGCTGGCCGCCGCCTGCCTGCTCTTCTCGGGCTTTCTCCCCCTGCTCTTCATGGGGGAGGAATATGGAGAGCCCCACCCCTTCCCCTACTTTGTCGATCACGAGGACCCGGAGCTCCTGGAAGCGGTGCGCAAGGGCCGTAAGCGCGAATTCGCCGCCTTTCACGATGGGGCAGGCGATGACATCCCCGACCCGGCCGCCGAGGCGACCTATTTTTCCGCCGTCCTTCAATGGGAACTCCGCCATGCGGGGAGCCACGGCGTCCTTTGGGAACTCCATCGAGAACTTCTCGCCTTGCGGGAACTCGTGCTTCGCCATGTCCCGCTCGAGGGGAGCGAGAATTTCTGCGAGGCGGACGAGAAGACCGGGCTTCTTCGGCTGAGGCGCAAAAGCGGAGAGGCGCGGGTGGAAAGCTTTTTCAACTTCTCGCCACAACCGCGCTCGATCCGCGTCGATCCGGATCTCCCCATTGTCGAGAAGATTTTTGACACCGAAGAAGTTCGGTGGATGGGGGAAGGCGTCCCCGGACCGAACCGCCTCGAACCCGCCTCCCTCCTCTCCTTAGCCGCTCGCAGCGCCGTTTTCTATGCCAGGGGCATCGACTCCGCCCGATATCCAGAGAGCGACCGGTAGCTCAGCCATCGCTTCTTCCAGCGGGAGCTGCCCCTTCCAATGGCGCGAATTCCCCGTAAGGGCGCATCGCCACGAGCCGGAAAGCGATTCGGGAAGAGGAGCCGAGGTATCGCTCCATGCCGCCGGACCGATCGGTGCCTCCTCGCTGGAACAGAGCTGCGTGACGAAACGGGGAACGATCGCGATCAGGTGCTGCGTTCCCCAGGAGCGCAGGAAGCCGAAGGCGTGCTCTGCCCGCGGTCCGGAAAAAGGGATCGGCTCATAGCTGCCGGAGCGGAAGATCTCCGGGAAGAGCCGCCGCGCCTGCAAAGCCTTGTGCGTGACGAAAAGCTTGATCCTTCCATCCTCGGCATGCGCCAGAAGCTCCTTCCGATAGCCCGGCTGGTCTCCGTTCCGGCGGATTTCCGCCAGGAGCTCTCTCCGCAGACTAAAATCGACGGGCCGTCGGTTATCCGGATCGACAAAGGAGAGATCCCAGAACTCCGTCCCTTGATAAAAGTCGGGAACCCCGGGCGCCGCCGTCTTCAGGACAACCTGGGAAAGCGAGTTGAAAACCCCGTACCGGGCGATCTTCTGCTGAAAGGGAAGGAAAGCCGCCAGAAACTCCTTTCCTTGCTCCCAATCGAGAATCTGATCCAGAAAGGCGCAGCATTGCTCCTCGTAGAGACGGTTCGGATTCTGCCATCCGGAAAAGCTCCGCGCCTCCCGGCTGGCCTTGACGAAGTAGGCCTTGAAGCGCTCGCGGAACTCTTCCATCTCCCCATTCTTCCACGGCCAGCCCCCCAAGAGAGCCTGGTAGATGGCATACTCCGCATTCGCGTCGGGAACAGAAAGATCGCCAAGCCTGGGCTTCTTCCCCGCATTGATCTTGGTCCACTGGGCGAGCAGAAGCGCCCATTCTTCCGGAAGTTCGGCCAACACACACAAGCGGGCACGAGCGTCCTCCCCCCGCTTTGCGTCGTGCGTCATCGTGGCATTGAGCGTGTGAGGCCAGTGGAGCGATCGATCTCTCAGGAATTGATGGAGTTCCTCCGCATCGATCCCGAAGCGGGAAGGATCGCTTCCGACCTCGTTCAGGGCAAGAAGCCGATTGTAGACGTAGAACTGGCAATCTTCCGAGCCCTTGGCCATCAGAGGGCCGCTTAATTGCTGAAAACGGCGGACGAAGTCGAGCGCCTGCGCTCGGTCCTCCTCGGCCAGAGCGTGCGGCATCTCGCCAACGAGAAAACGGCGGATGAAGTCAAGCTCGGTCTTGAGCTGCGGCAGATTCTCTTCCGAAGTCTGGATCGCTTCGTCGATCCACCGCCGATCCTCCGGACTTGGTCCATCGGCATCGACGTAGGAACGATAGACCGGGAAACAGGAGAGCGCCTCGACTAAGGCTCTGCGAATCGCGTAGATCGTCACGTCCGGCCCAAACCAGAGACGGGCGCAGAGCGAGTGGATCATCAAGGCGATGCGGTCGAGATCCCCCGCGAGTCGGCGCCCGATGACGAAGCGCTTCTTTTCCCTCAATAGCCGGCCATAGCTCTGCTCAAGCCTGGTGAAATCCTCATAGCAGCGGGTAAAGGCTCCCGCGCACTCTTTCGGGCAAAAGAACTGCGTGACCATGGCCAGGAAGTCGTATCCAGTCGTGCCTTCGACGGGCCAATCCTTCGGGAGATCTTCTCTCCCGAATGCCAGGATCTTCTCCACTACGGTGTAGGTATCCGGCAGGGCTTTCCGTAAACTATCGAGGTAGGCACGCGGACGATAGAGCCCGTCGATATGATCGACGCGAATCCCGGTGATCTTTCCTTCCGCGACCAAGCCCTGAATCAGCCGGTGGACACGCGCAAAGACCTCTTCCCGCTCAATGCGCACCGAAATGAGATCGTTGACCGTAAAAAAACGCCGATAGTTGATCTCTTCCGAAGCCACCCGCCAGTGGGCAAAACGGAACTGCTGCTCGGACAAAAGCTGATCCAGGAGCGCCAGCGATTCCGGGGTGGGATTAGCGGGAGAGAACCTCTCCAGGCTCCGGTCCAGAGAGGTCCGCACGAAGCCATTCTTCTGATAGAGCTCTTCCAAGACTCCCTTCACGAAGGTGGTCTGGTCGATCCTCTCCTCGCGGCTCGCCGCGGAACCCAGGTTGCGAACCGTGTAGATGACGCCCAGGAGCTTCAGATAGTCCGGATCCCGGCGCTCCAAGCGGTTGCGAATCTGCTGCTGGACCTGCGCAAGAACGGTTCCGTAGCTTTCGATGGAGAGCGGGAATCGGTGATCGAAATAGGAGACCCAAAAGCCACCCTTTTCAAAGGACAAGCGAATCTCCCCTTTTTGCAGCGCCTCTCCGTAATGAGGACTCAGGAACGGGGCAAGTACCCGGCCCCGGAGCGTGGGATAGGGGTGGTTCCACTCGATGTCGAAGAACTCGTAGAATTCGGATTGTGGGCCGTTTTCAAACACGTCCATCAGGAACCGGTTTTCCTTGTCGTAGGCCATGTGATTGGGAACCACATCCTGAAGCCATCCCATCTGCCGGCGGTGGACGTCTTCCATGAGGCGAGTGAAGGACTCGAGGGAGCCGATCTCCGGATTGAGCTCTCCCGGATCAACAACGTCATATCCGTGACTGCTGCCCGTCCGCGCTCGCGTGATCGGCGATGCGTAGACATCCCCGATTCCCAATTCACCGAGATACGCCACGACGGGCTCCAAGGCTGCAAAATCCAGTTCTTTTCGCAGCTGAACACGATAAGTAGACAAGGGAATGCGCATACGTGCGGCTCTTTGCCCAACCTGCAATCCTGCAGGCTCGCCTTCAGGCAGGAGTGCGCTTCAGCTCCTCCCGACCTTAAATCGGATCTGACTGACCGAGAGGCGGCATCCGGCGTCGACCGGAGCGGGAGCGGCGGGGCACCAAAAGCCCACATTCCTGCACTTCCTCCTGCACGGCCACGGCCGGACATGGACCAATGGACGAAAGCATGGCAAAGCTCCCTGTCGAAAGCAAGGCCCCCGCTTGCTGTTTCTCACTAGCCGCCATTTCTCGCAAAGTTCGTAGCCGAGGCACCGCAAATGGGCTTGGATGCGAGGCGCGGCGCCGGTTTTCCCCCGGAGCTGTATGAGGAACATACTGCAAGGAGGAAAAACCAAGGCCCAACGAAGCAGACAGGTCCATTTCGCATGCCGCAGGAGAAAGCTTCTGAGAAATGGCAGTGAGCCAACGATGCTCCAGAAGAGAGGCGATTCTCTTTAGCGGAGGCGCAGAATCGGCTTGATTGCGGCGAACCCGCCTGCTACGGATTCGTCTTATCGGCTTCTTTACAAAGCCGACTGGAGCGAAGAGTTTCGTCTCGAAGCCATCCATCCACGGAATCGGAAAACCCCCGTTGCTAGCCTGCATGTCTCCCAAAGTTCGTACCCGAGGCGTGGTGAATGAATCTGGATGCAAGGCGGGGCGTAGGTTTTCCCCAGGAGTGGTATAAAGACATACTGCAAGGAGGAAAAACCAAGGCCCAACGAAGCAGACAGGTCCATTTCGCATGCCGCAGGAGAAAGCTTCTGAGACAGGCAGGCTACCCTCGAACCATCCCAATCCTATGAACTCTCCCACCGCTTTACCCGCCTGGCGCAAGCTTCAGGCGCACTACGCCCAGATCAGCCCGCTTCATCTTCGGGATCTCTTCCGCGAGGATCCAGGGCGCGCGGAACGCTTTTCTCTCTCCCTGGAGGAGATCGTCTTCGACTACTCCAAGAATCGGGTAACGAACGAAACCCTCGCACTATTGCTGGAGCTCGCGCGGCAGGCGGATCTGCCGGGCTGGATCCAAAAGATGTTCGCCGGGGAGAAGATCAACGTGTCCGAAAGACGCGCGGTTCTTCACACCGCGCTCCGCAACCCTCGCGGCAGCTCCGTCCTCGTCGACGGGAAGGACGTAATGCCAGAGGTACATGCCGTTCTCGATCAGATGAGGAAATTCAGCGAAGCCGTGCGAGAGGGTAAATGGCGCGGGTATACGGGGCAGCCGATCCATGACGTTGTGAACATCGGCATCGGCGGATCCGACCTCGGCCCGGTGATGGTCACCCATGCCCTTCGCCCCTACCACTCTTCCCTTCGCCTCCATTTTGTTTCCAACATCGACGGAACTCAGCTTACCGAAGCTCTCCGGGACCTCTCTCCGGAGACGACTCTTTTCCTGATCTCTTCGAAGAGCTTCGGCACCCTGGAAACGCTCACCAACGCCCGATCGGCCCGCGCATGGCTTCTCGAAAAGGCCAAGGATCCCGCCGCAGTGGCGAAGCATTTCGTGGCGATCTCGACCAATGAAAAGGCGGTCGTTGCCTTCGGCATCGACAAAAAAAACATGTTTCCCTTCTGGGACTGGGTCGGCGGCCGCTATTCCCTCTGGTCGGCGATCGGCCTCTCCATCGTTCTGGCCATCGGCATGGATCACTTCGAGGAGTTGCTGGCCGGGGCGCACGCGGTGGACGAACATTTCCGCACGGCTCCGTTCGAGAAGAACATTCCTGTCCTCATGGGACTTCTCGGCATCTGGTACAACAACTTCTTCCAGGCGTCGACCCACGCGGTCTTCCCCTACGACCAATATCTGGCCTTTCTCCCGGCCTATCTGCAACAGGCGGACATGGAGAGCAACGGGAAACATGTCCAAAAGGACGGGATTCCCGTTTCCGTGACGACCGGGCCGATCCTCTGGGGTGCCCCAGGAACCAATGGACAACACGCCTTTTTCCAGCTTCTCCACCAGGGCACCAAGCTCGTCCCCGCCGATTTCCTCGTCCCCGCCCAGAGCCAAAATCCCTTGGGTCCCTCGGACGAGCATCACCGGATGCTGCTGGCCAACTGCCTGGCGCAAACCGAAGCGCTTTTGAGAGGCAAGACCGCCAACGAAGTGCGCGGGGAGATGGAGGCCGCCGGGTTGCCAGCCGACGATGTCGCCCGGCTCATTCCTCACCGGACTTTCGAAGGCAATCGCCCCTCCAATACCTTTCTCTTTCGCAAGTTAACGCCTCGCGCCCTAGGCAGCCTGATTGCCCTCTATGAGCACAAGATCTTCGTCCAAGGGACGATCTGGAACATCGACTCCTTCGACCAGTGGGGGGTCGAGTTGGGCAAACAGCTCGCTCAACTCATCCTGCCCGAACTGAGCGGAGAACCCGCACACAAGCCGCACGACTCCTCCACCGAACGCCTGCTTCGCCTCGTGCGTTCCTGGCTCTAGCCGCAGGAGAAAGCTTGTGTGGAGTCGAGGAGTGGCGCGGTGCGACGTAGGAGAGCCATAGCGGGAGCTGCCCCTTTCGGTATGACAGTGCCTGAGTATCTCTCCCTATCGGCCGTTTCCACTCCCCGCTCATCAAACCGAACAGGCGGATTTCCCGCATTCGGCTTCCGGACAAGGTTGGTGCAGGATTATGCCCACGGTAAGCTCCTCATACAGCTCTCGAGGGAGAGGAGGTCGAACTTGCCTTCGCTTTCTCCTGCAACGTCATCTGGAGCTTCCGAACACGCAAGGGAGGTTGTAGGCGTACCGCCACTCTCCGTTCTCGCTCCTTC
>NZ_KB901876.1:263068-286186 GCF_000379365.1 Verrucomicrobium sp. 3C
CGGCCTTCGCTTCTTTCTCACGAGCTCGGCGTCCGCATTGCCGGTTTCGAGCCTTTGTTCAGCGTTCACTTTCCTTAGGGCCTGCTTGCTCGCTGACCCGCTTCCCGGGCCTTTTCCCCCAGAGGCTTCGACCGCTGGCGTTACCACCAGTAGCCGCTCCGAGTGCTTCCGGCTGGAGCAATCGTTGCCGGGTGGAGATCACTCCCTCCCCACTGGGCGATGCACCCTTTTTCACGGCGCACGCGAAATGGCGGCTAAGCCGCCGACGCAATTCTACGGAGGAGGGCGGGAGCTCGGCGGATCCCAAAGGCGGGCCGCCCCTCGAACCCCGCTCGAATCCCCGTGACGAGGCGGCACGAGCTTGGTAATGGTCTGGTCGGAAAAGATCCACCGGCTCCAAAGAGCGGGTACTCGGCGATAGAGGCGCTTGACGTTGGAGAGACCTCCGCCGAGAACGATCGCGCCTGGATCGAGCAGGTTGATCACATGAGCGAGCCCGCGAGCCAGCCGCTCCTCATACCGTAGCAGCGTGGCCTCACAGCCAGGATCGCCGCAGGCAGCGCGTTGGACAATCGCCTCCGGACTCAGCCGAATCCCCGACACCCTCTCATGATCGGACGCCATGCCGGGACCAGACAGGAAGGTTTCAATACAGCCCTGCTTTCCGCAGTAGCACTCCGGTCCGGGAAGTTCTTCCGGCCGGACCCAAGGCAAGGGATTATGACCCCACTCTCCGGCGATCCCGTTGGCTCCCGAGAGAATCCTCCCATCGATGACCAGCCCACCCCCCACCCCCGTTCCTAAGATCACTCCAAAGACAACAGATTCCCCTTTCGCCATGCCATCGGAAGCTTCCGAGAGGGCAAAGCAGTTCGCGTCGTTGGCAATGCGAACGGGTCGAGCCAGCCGCCCCTCCAGGTCAGTCTGCAGCGCCCTGCCGCAAAGGCAGACGGTGTTGGAATTCTTCAACAGTCCGCTGGCTTCCGACAAGCTGCCCGGCGAAGCAATGCCTAGGGGCAGCGGGTCGAGGCCCAACTCTTTCTCGACCTCCATCACGAGCCGCCGTACCGCTTCCAGGATCGCTTCGTAACCCTCGGTCGGAGTCGGGATTCGCCGCCGGGCCATCTCCCGATCCTCTCCTTTCAGGACGAGAATCTCGATCTTCGTCCCACCGAGATCGATGCCGATGCGAATCCGCTGCTCGCTCATGTGCGGGACTGGAGGATTTACTCTCGAGAGAAATCGCGTTTCCCCGCCGCCCATTGGGCCTTTTGCTCCTAGCCCTCAAGCCGGACCTTCTTTCCCGAAGCTTCGGAGATTTTCGAACAAAAAGAAAGTGCACCCTGTGTCCACTCCTATTAAAAACAATCATTTATCCTAATTTGGAGATCCTATCCCATGGAGTCGGAATCGATTCGCCCATCCGCCAGCTATAGTTTCCTTTTGCGTCTTTCCTATCCCAACAAGATCGGGATGTTAGCCGAGATCGCTCGCGTGCTGAGCGCCAACGGAGGGGATCTTGGGGCGATGGACATCGTCACGGTGCACTTGGGCCAGATGGTTCGGGAGATCACGGTCAACGCCCGAAGCCAAGAGCATGCGAAGCAGCTCGAGGAAGCGGTCGCCCAGTTGTCGAGCGTGACGATTCTCTCCGCCTCCGATCGCGTCTTCCTCCTCCATCAAGGCGGCAAGATCCATGTCGAGAACAAAGTTCCCTTGACGAACCGCGACACCTTGTCGATGGCCTATACGCCTGGTGTGGCCCGGGTCTGCGAGGCGATCGCTGCGCAGCCCGACCTGGCGTATGAACTGACGATCAAGAGCAACTCCGTAGCGGTGGTCAGCGACGGCTCTGCCGTCCTTGGCCTTGGGGATATCGGGCCAGCGGCGGCCATGCCGGTCATGGAAGGCAAAGCGATGCTCTTTCGCGAATTCGGGCAGATTCACGCCTACCCCATCTGCCTTGCCGCGCGGGAGACGGAGGAGATCGTCGACACCGTTGCCCGGATCGCGGTCGGCTTTGGCGGAATCAACCTGGAGGACATTTCGGCACCGCGCTGCTTCGAGATCGAAGAGAAGCTGCAGGAGAGACTGGACATCCCCGTATTCCACGACGATCAACATGGGACGGCCGTGGTCGTTCTCGCCGCATTGATCAACAGCGCCCGCCTACTCGGGAGGGAGTTGTCGGCGCAGCGTTACGTCATCTTGGGGGCAGGATCGGCCGGAGTAGCGGTGGCAAAGATGCTTCTCAAGTTCGGTTGCCGTTCGATCGTCGTCTGCGACCGTAAGGGCATCATTCAATCCGGACGCTCCGATCTCACTCCCATCAAGCAATGGTTGGCCACCCACACGAATCCCGACGGGATCCGAGGAACGGCGAAGGAGGCCATGACAGGCGCCGATGTCTTCATCGGGGTCTCCGCCGGAGGCCGGGTTTCCGCCGAGGACATTCGGGACATGCGGGAGCCGAGAACCGTCTTCGCGCTGGCCAACCCAACTCCAGAAGTCATGCCGGAAGTAGCCGCCCGATACGCGCAGATCATCGCTACGGGCCGAAGCGACTATCCAAATCAGATCAACAACGTCCTGGCCTTCCCGGGGATCTTTCAAGGCGCTCTCTCCGTGCGAGCTTCTCGGATCACGGAGGGAATGAAGCTCGCGGCGGCCGAAGCAATCGCCTCGTGCATCCCTGCCTCGGAAGTGGCTCCAGAGTACGTGGTGCCGAGCGTCTTCAACCGAGAGGTCGCCAAGGGCGTGGCCCAAGCGGTCGCCCAGGCGGCGAAGAAGGATCGGGTCGCCCGTGCCTGACAGGCAGGACGGAAAGGCCGCATCTTGATTCGACTTCTCGGACGCGCGCTCGAACGGCTCGCAGCCGGGCCTTCGAAGAGCGTGCTCCCGCGGCAACGATGCGCCGTCGCCCCGCACCTCTTCCTGTTCGTGGTTCTCTTCCTAGTGACCGGAGCCGGCCCGGCCGGAGCGGCCAACCCGCCGGTTCAGCTCGTGAGCGTAAGGCGCTACTACTCCCTCTTTCTCTCGACCCCGACTCGCCCGGGCGAACCGGTCTACCCGAGGATCCACTACCAAGGCGTCTGGGAGTGCGTCAACTGGGGAGGAGCGGGCGACATCTCCCTTTTCCAACAGGAACCGGCCCATCTCCCCTATCTCGACTTTCGCGCAAAGGCAAACGGCGTCCCGATCCCCGTCCAAAAGCAGGGAGACCGGTACTGGGTACCGCTCCACTTCCCTGGCGGACAAAGGGTTCGCGTGCAAATCGAATCGCTCCAGCAGGTCCTTCCGGTCGATCCCGGCCAGAAGATCGACTCTTTCGAGGACCTGATCCAACCCACCGGCTGGCGGCCGCCGGTCGTGAACTACTGGGTCGTCGTCGACCTGGGCCGTCTCTTCAGCGCTTACATGCTGCAGGAATCGAAGAGTCCCGCCTTTGGACTCGCGCCCCGAAGCGTTCCCAGCTCCCCTCCCTCCTCGGCTTTCCCGCAATTTCTGGCCAATAAGATTCTCCAGGTGTCTCCGAAAGGATTTCGGATCGAAGGCAATAAGATTTGGTGGTACTACCATAATCTCGGGGATGCATCCTCCTCTCCACAACTGGGGACCCTTCGCGTCGTCTGGCAAGCCTGGTATCGCTGAATGGCCCGGGTGCTTTCGCCAACCGCAGGAGAACACTTGTGAGAAATGGCGACTAGAGCGAGCCCGCCAAAGAAGGTGGAACTTCCACAAGGCGTTGCGGCCCTACCCAGACCAGGATGGCGCGAATCTTCTCGATCCGAAGCGCCGTCATCCGGACAAGAACCGCACGGTAGAGCCCGACCTGTTCCCGATAACGTGCGAGGAGCCCCTCCTCGCCTCGCTCTAGCGGCTCCCGATCGGTCTTGAAGTCGTAGAGAATCGCGGAAGCCGGAGAGCCGTTCGGCTCGAGAAAAAGGTGAACCCGGTCGAAGATCCCGCTAATCCATCGACCGGACAAAAGGGCTTCAAACGGCTTCTCCCGCCAGATGATCGTACCGCTTGGCGGAGCAAAAATCGCCTCACAAGTCCTGCTTTCGATGCAACGGAGTGCGGCCGCCGCCGCCTCCTCTACCATGGTCGAGGGAGTAGCCGAGGCAATCCGCCGCAAGGGCTCCAGGCTCCCGGCATCCGCTCGCTCCACCCGAGCAAGCATTTCGTGGACGAGGACCCCAAATTCTCGGCCGGATGGTCGTCCCGCGGCGAAGAACTCCGCCGCCCTATCTTCGCTGGATCGTGAAGGGGCAAGCGGCGTCAGGCGGACGGAGCGTGGCAGAAACGCGAGCGGCGGCAACCGCTCGGACTCTTCTTCGTCGTTAGACAATCCCTCCTGCCTTTCAGGTTTTCCGAGTTCGCCCCGCTCGAAGAAGACGTTCATGCCACTCACCTGCCGAAGCGGTCGGGACTCCCCCGCCACCAGCGTTCGCCGCAAGAGATCGCGATGCGTGGGAGCGGCCGATCTCGACCCCGACCTTGGTTCCTTCCGCTTACCCGGAGGGGCTTCCGCGACGACGTAAAGCTCGCGCCGGGCCCGGGTCAGGGCCACGTAGAGAACGCACAGCCGTTCGAAGAGTTCCTCTTTTTGCGCCTTCTCCCTAGCCTTCGCGAGCTCGGGGATCTTGGTCACGATCGTCTTTGCCGGAGCTAAGAGCAGCCGCGACGCTCCTTGCGGGAGATCCACCTCGAGCAGGCGGCTCCGAATCCGAACCGGCTGTTCGAGTTCGGCAACGACCACGGCATCGAAGCCTAGGCCTTTTGCTTTGTGGACGGTCATCACCTGGACGGCGCCGGTCATCTCTGGAAGCCGGACCGGCTGATCCCTCAGATAACGCAGGAATCGCTCCACGTCACGGGACCCAGTCTGGTCAAACCGGCAGGCCATCTCCTGCAGCAGGACCGCTCGCTCCTTGCCAAAATCGTCCAATGCCGTTCGCAAGCGGCCCAAGATCTCGGCAACCACCCCTTGAAAACCCTTCCCGTACAGGATCCGCCACCCGTTCTTCTCCCATTCTTGGCAGAAACCATCTCCAAGAGGAGAAGCCTGCAACCAGCCTCGCGCAAGCGTGTCCCTCGGATGGACAAGGCTCTGGAGGGCAGCCGCCACGAGCCGCCCGAGCTGGTTGTCCGCACCCGGAAAGATTTCTCCTTCCAAGAACACCGAGCCGACCCGCTCCTTGCGTAACCGATCCGCCAGGCGCCGGGCCCACGCGTTGGTCTGTACGAGAACCGCGCAGGAAAGCTCCCGCTCGGCTGGGCGGATGATCTCCCGGATCAAGCAAACCAGAGCCGAATCCACGGGCGAGGAGCGTTCTTCCTCCGTCTCCTCTCCCGCACCCTCCTCCATCCCTTCGCGGCAAGGAGGCTCACCGGAGTCGGAGCCAACCTCCAGATAGCAGCTATATCCGCTGGCGCCGCTCAACGCCGATGCGTGGGGCTCCCAATCCTTCGCCCAGGCTCTCCCCGCGTTCCCGTAGAGCTCTTCCAGAGCCGTCTTGCTGCCGAACACCACGTTCACCAGATCGATCACGGCGGGCTGCGATCGGTACGAGGTCGAGAGCGTCTTCCGCGCAACGCCGCCCTCGTATCGGGAAGCAATCTCCTCGAAGAGTCGCCGATCCCCCCCCCGCCATCCGTAAATCGATTGCTTTCCGTCCCCGACGCAAAAGACGCTCCGCGTCCCCTCCGTCGACTGAATCGCCTCTCCCACCAGAAGTTCTAGCGCTCTCCACTGCGCTCGGCTCGTGTCCTGAAACTCGTCGAAGAGCCAGTGATCCCAGTGAGAGTCGAGCCGGAAGGCGATCCGCAACCAGAGTTCTTGATCCAATCCTCCCCCTTCCGCCCCTAGTTCCCGGAGAAGCCGCGGCGCGTCGCTGAACGCGATGCGGCCCTGGCTGTGAAGAGCGCGACGATAGCGGGCGCGAAACCCGAAAAGGAGCGAGGCGAGCCCTCGGGTCCGCTCGCAAGCGGCCTCCAGGCTGTTCTGGAGCCAGAACGTGGCCAGACGACCCAAAAGTCGGGCCATCTCCGGATCCGGAACGATCTTCCTTCTTTGAAAATAGAACTCCCCGCAAGAGCCCGAGTCCGGATCGTAACTTTCCAAGATGTTGACGATCAGCCGGTGAGCGGTTCCGTTCCCCCGATAGGCAAGCAGCACGGCGCGCATCCTCTCCCATGCATCGCGACGATCCGGAACTTGGACGCTCAACCTTCGGGCGATCTCTTGCCAGAGCCCCTCTCCATCGGTCTCCCGGCGGCCGGGGATGAGCGCCCGGCAGAGTGCTTCCCCTCCCCATCGCTCCCGGTCGGGTTCTTCCTGATAGGCTTCCCAAAATTGCGAGAGCAAGGGATCGAGGAGCATCCAAGGGCTCTTCCCGTCTTCTCCTTGCGTCAGCCGGCCCACAGCCTCGGCCAGCATCGCTGCCGCCTTTCCGCCCTCCCGGAGCATGTCTCCCAGCAGGGAGCGGCGCAATTCCCGCGCCTCAAACTCGTCCATCAGCTGGAAGCTTTCGGGAAGCCCCGTCTCGATCGGGCAGACACGCACGATGCGTTGAAAAAGGCTGTCGATCGTACGCAACTGCAGCCGCGGCAGGTCAGCCAGGAAGGCCTGGAGCGAAGCCAGAGCATTTCGAGCCCCCCCTCCGCGGTCCTCTCCTCCGCCCGTCCCATCCGTCTCGGCTTGCTCGACGAGCTTCACCAAGACTCGATCGAGGATCTCGGCTGCGGCCCTTCTCGTAAAAGTGACCGCGACGATCCGATGCGGCTCCACCCCGCAACGGAGCAGATCGACAATCCTCCGCGCAAGCTCTTCGGTCTTCCCCGTTCCGGCGGAAGCGCGGATCAAGCAGCAGCGGTCGATCGATAGACTCTCTCCCACGTTCCTCCTATCCCAGGGGACCAGGGGCAGCGGCAACGATCTCCGCCGGACGCCCATCGAACCAGAATCGCCACGGCTCCCGATCCCACTCGGCGGATCTCTCCGGCGGCCAAAACCGGCCTTCCTCCACAGCTTGCAAAATCCGGGCGGCGCAGCTTTCCGCCTCCCTCTCCAGTTCCCGGGTCCAGCTCTGCCACTCCACGACCCCCGCCTTCTCGCGTTCCTTGGGAAGCACCAAGTAGGCAACCCGCAGTTCCGGACAGGACGCCTCGCGAAGACGCCATGCCGCGGCATAGAGGGGAAGCTGGAGGTCCCTCCACCGGAACTCTCTCCCTTTCCAGAGAAAGAGAGCAGCGGCGGGCCCCTGCCCTTTCCCTGACGCGACCAGATGAGCGGCCTCCGGATTCAAGGCCCGCTCCGAACTCTTGAAGTCGACGAGGCGGATTCTCCCTTCGGAATCCCGATCGATCCGATCGATCCTGCCGTCGAGTTGCCAATCCCCGATTCGGAGCTCAAAGGGCGCCTCCACAAGAAGCGTTTTCCACCCTTGACGAACTTCTTTTGCCTGCATTCGGGAGAAGGCGGCGAGCCTTCCTTGGATCGCTCGCGACTGGAGGGCCACCGCAGGGGGAGTTCCCTCCGGGAAGCGTTGCTGCAGCTCCCTCCGGAGTGCGTCTCGAAGAAACGCCTCGATTGCCTCGCTCTGGTTGCACTCTCTCATTTCGTCCGCTCGTCCGAAGTCGGCCAAGACATCGTGAAGCAGCAGCCCAAATTCCCGGGCGTTGAGTTCTTCGGGAAGCCGTTCGAACTCTTCCCATCGCCGCGCCCGACGAAGGAAAAAGAAAAAAGGACAAGCGAGGTAATCCCGCAACGCGGTAACGGAGATCCTCTTCTCGCCCTCCCAACGCAGCGGTCCGATCACCAGAGGAAAGGAGTCGGTAGACGCGGGCTGATGGCGCTGCGGCGCATTTCGAACGTCCAATACCTGCCGGACGCGCTCGGGTAGCACGGCCGCAGGACAACGAAAGAGAAGGCGGGAAGGAAAGAGTGGTTCCCCTTCCCGGCTAAATCGGGCGGCCAGGACGTCGATTCTTCCTCGCTCGCTTCTCTGCGTTGCGATCGCTTCGAAAAGATAGGCGTCCCTTGCTTCGCGCTGAGCATTGGTCCGCAGACCAAGCCGCTCGCGGAAGCTGGACGGGAGCAGAAAATCATGGGCGATCGCTTCCGGAACCGCGCCCTCCTGAAACCCAGCGAGGACAAGGTGGGGAGCATCGTCCCAGAGCAACTCGAGCCATCCCCGGAGTTCCACCGCCTCTTCGGGCCGCTCTTCCGGCAGGTGTTGCTGACAGATTCGTTCGATCAGGAGATCGAGATATTCTGCAGCATCCAAACGGCGCTTCGCCGACGAGCGGAGCGCCTCCATCTCCTCCAGGGCAAGCTCGAGCTCCTCGCAAAGGAGCCGTTGGCTGCCTGCGTCGCCTTTCCCATCAAAGGACTCCTCCAAAAGCCTCCGGATTGCCGCGAGCGGTTCCGCTTCCGCTTCGGACAAGAAGCGCTGCGCCCGTTCCACAAAGGGCTCCAGGCCCGGTTCCTGCCGAGCGGCCGATTGGAAGTCCTGCGCCAAGGTTCGCGACGCCGCTCGGTCCAGCCTTTCGAGCAGGAAGGAGCGCTCCGTTCCGATTTGCTGGAGACCCAACCAGCCCGCCGCTGCGGGATGACAGAGGAGGCGGCGAAAGGACGCGAGGTTTCTTTGCCGCAGGAGCTCCCGTAGGTCCGCAAGAAGAGAGGCCCACTCCGATCCGCTAGCGGAAATACCGCCCGGATCGAACGCCGAAATGTTCCTCTCCTCCAGAGTAAGACGCAGAAAGGGCAGGAGTCGGGAATCGCAGACGCCGATCGTGACCGCATCCCACGAGCGGTTGGCGGCCACCAGATCCGCCGCACGACTCGTGAGCGCCCCTTCCTCTGCATAGATCCGGGTGTTCGGAAGAAAAGGCATCTCTCTCCTTCGCCAAAAGGCCGGATCGGGTCTTCCCCAACCGTCAAACCCATCCGCGACCTCTTCGGGAGCTTGGATCAGCACCGAGCAGACCTCGTCGCGCAGGATCCGTTCCAACAGCCGTACGGCCAAAGGATGAGGGTCAGGACAACCAACCAGGGCGACCCGATCGACGTCGAAATTCCAGGAAGCCACGCGAAGTATTTCGAGCCGGGTTTCCATCCAATCCAGTAAGCCACCGTCCGCCAAGATTGCCCGATACCGTTCCTCCAGCCGGGCCAACCGAAGCCAGAGCTCCGGTTCGGGGTGGCTGCCCTCCTCCCGAACACGGGCAAAGCTCAAAGCACCCTCCGAAAGGATGTCCTGCGCCTCGCAGAGGCTCTTTGCCACCCGCAGTGCCCAAGCGAAATCCGGCTGGAATGCCTCCCGGGGAAACAGGGCGTTCTCCCCCCCCCCCTCCTCCGAAAGAAGGAGCTGAATCCATACCCAAAGCCGAGCCGTCGGCCCAGCCGCCTTTCCCGCCGCGCTTCGCCCCTCACCGTAAAGCTCCATAGGGGTGACCACGCGAGGAGCGAGGAACCCTTCCGGCCTGCGCAGGCAGAGCGCGCCCCGCAACGTCCTTCCCGACTGCCGGGTGGGTACGATCAGAAGCCAGCGGGAGAGATCGAGGCAGCCGCAGCCTCCCGCCCGATCGAGAAGCCATTCGGCAGCCAGCGCGGGGAGCGGCTGGTTCCACCCGAGAAAGGTCCGCTCGGGACGCATCGCCGAAGAATAATCGTTTGGGATAAGCACTCCCAGGAAAAGCGCTTGTGCGGGCGTCGAAAGCAGCAAAGGCGAGCCCGGCTGCCTGCCGCTCGCATGGCAACACCTTGGTCCTGTACCGCTTCGGACGTGAAGCAAACGAGCCGCCACTGCGGTTTGCCGATACCCCTCCGTCATTGAGCGGCAAGGGACGGGGAACCTTATTTCCAGGAAAAAGTCCTTGGCAAAGGGGGAACTCCCTCGCATATTGTCCGGCGCCATGGCTGGGAAAAGCAGCAACAAGAGTTCCAAGGATATGAAGGCGAAGACCGAAGCCAAGAGGGAAGCCCCGATCCCGGCCACTCCGGAGGACCAGAAGGGGAGTGCAAAGGGAAACAGTTCCCCCGCTCATCCGAGGGGAGTCAAACGAAAGGAAGCGGAAGCAGCGGAAGAAAACGCAACGAGCGTAGACAGGTCTGACGCACCGGCCACTCACACGATCGCCGATCTTCCTCCAAAACGCCGGCAGGCCTTTCTGGAAAAGCAGCATCAGCGTCTCCTCGACCTGCGCGACGACATCCTGGGGCAGATGCAGGGCATCGCCCAGGATTCTCTGCGCGTCCGTTCGGAAGGCAGCGAGGCGAGCGGCTTTGGGATGCACCAAGCGGATGCGGGCTCCGATGCCTACGACAAGGATTTTGCCTTGAGCCTGCTTTCCCAGGAACAGGATGCCCTTTACGAGGTCGAGGAAGCCATCAAACGGATTGAAGTGGGCAACTATGGAGTCTGCGAAATGTCCGGCAAGCCGATTCCGCTCCAACGCTTGGAGGCGGTTCCGCATGCGCGTTTTACTGTAGAATGCCAGCGCCAGTTGGAGCAGCAGAACCGTTTCGAACGGCGATGGGAGTCGGTGCCCCAGTTCGGAGAAGCAGCGGAAGCCGGCGAAGAAGAGGATCAAGCAGGAGAGGAGAGAGAGAGTCCTGGGGACTAGCATGTCGGCAATGAAAAAAAAGAGAAAAAACGGCAGTCGGCGATCTCACCGTACAGAGAGCCGTCGTAGAATTGATATCAACGCGGAAGCCATTGACTTTCGCAATACGGATCTCCTCCGCAAATTCACTACGGAAAGCGGCCGCATTCTTCCTCGACGGATCACCGGGATGCCTGCTAAACTTCATAAAAAGTTGACGCGGGAAATCAAGCGTGCGCGTAACGTACTCCTTTTACCGTAGACTCAGGAGGTTTCATGTCTCGTCAATGTTGTGTCTTAGGCCGCCGACCGGCCCGCGGCCATACGATCCGTCGCAAGGGCAAGCCGAAGAAAGAGGGAGGGATCGGGACCCACGTGACCGCTCAAACGCCCAGGATCTTCTTCTCTAACCTCAGGCAAAAGAGACTCTTTGTGCCGGAACTCGGTCGGTGGGTATCCTTGCGGCTTTCTGCTCGAGGACTCAAAACGCTCAGCAAAAATGGAGTATACGCGACTCTTCGGAAAGCGGGACTACTGCAATAATTAAGGAATAACGGAGTAACCTTGAGGAGGAAGATTCATGCCGTTCCATGTTGTTAGCAAAAAATCGGGAAAAACGTATTATCTGCATGCTCGCGACCAAACCTTGCGCAACGGTCACAAAGTGACGCTCTACTTCTTTTCGACGCAGCCCCGCGAGGGAGCGATTGACGAACTTCCGAAGGGATACGTCGTTTCCGAGAGCCACCGAACGGGCCTTCCCATTCTCAAGAAGAACCGATAACTCGTCGTTCTGCAGGTCTCCATAGACCTGCACTCGAACACCCGCTCCTCTGGCCATGAGCTCGATTGTCGAACTGCCCGCCACCTCCTGGACTCGAGCTGTCGCTGCCGAAGTCCAGGATCAGGCGATCGAAAGTCTCGAGGAAGGTAAGGTTCTTTTTTTTCCTCATCTCGCATTCGACCTGCTCTCAGGGGAAGAGGTCTTCCTCCAGCCGAGATGGAGTTCGGGAGATGCAAAAAACATCAGTTTCGAGCACAAAACTGGCCAGATTTGGGGAGTCAGCGGCAGCGATGCGGAGAAGACCGCGCTTTCGCGAATGCTCCGCCGCTACGCGGATAGCACGCGCGAGCTGTTACACAACCTGTTGCCGACCTACACGCCCTCTCTTCTCCAGGCAAGGACGAGCTTCCGGCCCATCGAGATCTCCGGCAGACCCTCTTCCTATCGGAAGGACGACACCCGCCTTCATGTCGACTCCTTTCCGTCTCGTCCGACCGGGGGCAAGCGCATCCTAAGGATTTTTTGCAACATCAACCCGGAAGGCAAGCCACGCCGTTGGCGTATCGGCGAGACCTTCCCGGCTTACGCCCAACGCTTTGCAGGCCGTGTTCCCCAACCGATCCCAGGCTCCCGCTTCGTGCTCTCTCTCATCGGAGCCACAAAAGGATACCGCAGCCTGTACGACCACTACATGCTCGGTCTACACGACCAGGGTAAGCTCGACATGGATTACCAGCGGCAGAGCCCGCAGGAGTCCTTTGCCTTCCCACCGGGCAGCACCTGGATGTGCTTTACCGACCAGGCCCTGCATGCGGTCGATTCTGGCCAGCACCTGCTGGAACAGACATTTCATCTCCCGCGCGCATCCCTTCGACACCCCGAGCGATCTCCACTGACGGTGTTGGAGAAGATCGTCGGTCGGCCACTTTGTGCGCCGACCCGTTAAAAGGGGTTTTGCCGTCGTTCCGTCGCGCGCAATGGCATCTTTTGACTTCTCGATTCATGGCCGGAGGGAAGCTATCCGCGCAGCCGTGAAGAAGCCATCCAGATCGGCTTGGCTCATTCCGTTTTCGGGCTCTTGGGAAGACGGTCGGTAGCATTCGCAAAACCCATCGAAGACTGCTTCTTTGTCGATCCGCAAACGAGCACACCGCATGTTCCCTTGGACGTCCGCGCCATTCCTCAGTTCGATCGAATCATGGGCGAACAGGCTGCCTCTCGCTTTCCCCTCCACCTGCAGTTCCGCTGCTTCGATCTCCGCCGCTACTTGGCCATCGGGTCCAATCCGCACCGTTCCCTCCGGAGCATGAATCTCTCCCGCAAAATCACCGTGGATGACGAGGCTGCCCAAAAAAGCGATCCTTCCCCTTAGCCGCGTCCCCCGCCCGATGACGTCTCTCCCTTCCCTGGGCGCAGGGGCTTGCGGCATTGCGGGAACGGGCGAAACTTCTGGAACAACTGAAGTCCTTGGAGCTTCCGGCAAGCGATCCTCGGCCTTCGGCGTGTTGGCCTCGCGGACCGGAAAGCGAAAGACGGAAGGCCAGGAAGTCGGAGCGCCTTCAGGAGGAGGAGCAACCTTGGATGGTGAGGAAGCCTCCGACGGAACCGCTTTGCCCGGGCGTTTGGCCGACTCTAATTTTTTTTTAAGAGCTTGCCTAACATTGGCTAACACTTTGCCGCCGGCGCTCGGCCCTGTCGAGTAAATTTCCCTTTGCGTCCTTCTTGTGGTATGAGCATGATCAATTCATTGCGGCACAACTGATAACAACAACGCTCATGATTCATCACCTCTGCTTTCTCGAAACCCTCACATCGACTTCTCCGTCCGAACTGGATAGTCTCCTGATCAACATCCGGATCCTTCTGCTCAAGCTTTCGGACATTCACAACCTGCGGGTGGGGCGAAATCTTGCCCCCGGCGACTCTTTCAGCCTTTTTGTCTCTTTTGACATCGATTCTCCGGAGAAGCTCGAATTCGTCCAGCGGACTGCGGTCTACTATCAATTCGAGCGGCAGATCCTCGATGCGCATGCCAAGCGCGTCGTCCGCTACAACTTTGACATGGATCCCGGCCAGGACCCCGGCTAAGCAATCTTCTCCAGCAGTGCGTGAAGGGTGGTGATCGACCAGTGGAGTTCGTCTTGCGCCACGATCAGCGGCGGAGTGAACGAGAGCACATGGCGATCAGTACCTCCGGCCAGCAAGATCACCCCGGCTTTCAGCAGGGCCAAAACCAGTCGGCCGGCCAAAGCCGCGTCCGGTCGGCCATGCCGGTCGGTCACCTCGACGCCCACGAAAAGCCCGGAACCACGGACGTTCTTCAAAGGTGGTCCCGAATGTGCGAGATCGCTCAATCCTGCCAGGAGCTGTTTCCCCTTTTCTTCCACCTTCAGGTCCCTCTGGCGCCTTTCGATCTCCTCAAGGAAGGCGCACGCCATCCGGCAACCCAATGGACTTCCGAGGAAAGTGCTGGTATGAAGAGCCTCTCCATCCGAATCCGGCCAAGCATCCATGACTGCCGCCGGCCCGATACAGGCGGAGATCGGAAAGCCGCCTCCCAACGGCTTCCCCACACAAATCAGATCGGGTACCACCCCCAATCGCTCACAGACAAAGCGGGGACCGGTTCGATAGAAGCCGGTGAAAATTTCATCGAGGATGAGAAGCGCCCCCTCCTCGTCCGCCACCTGGCGAAGGAGGGGTACAAACCAGTCGGGCGGCAGGATCATGCCTCCCCTCCCAAGCATCGGCTCGACGAGTATAGCTCCGACCGACTGACTCGCGAACACCCGCTTGAGTTCGTCGGCTAGGGCGCAACGACAACCCGCATCGCACTCCGAAGGGGAACGCTCTCCCCTGCCCCAAGGACAACGCCAGCAGTTTGGAAAGGGTAAAAAGACGGCCCGCTTGGTCAGTTGTTCGATAAAGGGCTTTTGAAAATCGCCCATCTGGGTCGCTTCCATGGCTCCGTAGGCAAGCCCGTGATAACTCCCCTGAAAGGCAATGAGCTTGGGCCGCCCCGTGGCCAGGAAAGCGGTCTTCATCGCCGCCTCCACCGCATCACTGCCCGTGCAGCCGAGAATCGACTTGGCCTCTCCCTTACCCCAGGCCTCAAAAGTGAGGCGGGAAAGGCTGCTTAAAAGCTCGACCTTCCCCGCAGAGGGGTGGACATCCCCCATCCCGAGAGAAAGCTGCCGCAGTTGCGCCCCCCCGGCGGCGGCAATCTCGGGGAGGGAGTAACCCAGGGCCGCTACGCCGAACCCCGCCGTCAAATCGAGATAGCGGTTTCCGTCGACATCCCAGACGTTCACCCCTTCCGCTCGCTGCCAGAAGATGGGAAAGTCTGCAGAAAGAAAGGTCACATTCCGGGATTCCCAGCGGCGCAACCCGGCGCACAGCTCGGCCGAGCGCGGTCCCGGAATCTCTGTTTTTTGTACGGGAATCATAGTCCGCTCATTGCCAATCGGCTCAAAATCTGCTTAGTAGGAAATATATTGATCTGCAAGAAGGAGCGGATCGTTCGCGGGCGGCGGCGAGAAGTCCGGTCGAACGTTCCACTCCCAAAATGGAGGCATGAGCGATTATGGTAGCGGATGATCCTGCTGTAGCCGTAGCGGAGCCCAAGGTGCCCGCATCTTCCGTAACTCCCGAGATTCAAATCGAACTCTACCGCCTGATGGTTCGCATCCGACGCTTCGAGGAAAAATCGGCTCAGGCCTTTATGCGTGCCGCCATCAAGGGCTTCTGCCACCTCTATATTGGCCAGGAAGCGGTCGCGGCGGGCGCCCTCTCGGTTCTGGAACCTCGGGATGCGGTCATCACAGCCTACCGGGATCACGGAATCGCCTTGGCGCGTGGGACTCCGGCTCGCCCGTGCATGGCGGAGCTCTTCGGCAAACAGACCGGCTGCTCCCATGGCATGGGGGGATCGATGCACCTCTTCGACCGCGCCCATCAGTTCTATGGCGGGCACGCCATCGTGGGATCTCATACCGCCGTGGCAGCGGGACTCGCCTTCGCCCAACAGTATGAAAACACGGAGGGGGTCACGCTCTGCCTCCTTGGCGAGGGAGCCGTGAACCAAGGGGTCTTTGCCGAAACGCTCAACTTGGTCTCCTTGTGGAAGCTCCCGATCGTCTTCCTCATCGAGAACAATGATTATGCGATGGGGACAAGCGTTTCGCGCTCTTCGGCCGGCTTGCCGCTGGTCAATCGGGGGTCGGCCTTCGATATGGCCGGCAGGGTGGCCAACGGAATGGATGTAGAAGACGTACGCGCCAAAGTGGCGGAGGCGATCAACTTGGCGCGGACCGAGCATCTGCCCTCCCTTCTCGAGGTGCATACCTATCGCTATCGAGGGCATTCGATGTCCGATCCCGACACCTATCGGACCAAAGAGGAAATTGAGGAACACAAAAAGGGCGATCCGATCCTGCTCTATCGAAGAAGGCTCGAAGAACGCCACGTGCTCTCGGATACTTTGGCCAAGGAGATCGACGAGAAGGCCCGGGCTGAGGTCCAGGACGCGCTCTCCTTCGCGGAGCAGAGCCCAGAACCCGACCTCGATTTCGCTTTTTCTCTCCGTTTTTCCGTCGAAGACCAGATTGACCCAATCCCGCGGCCACGATATAGCGACCTCTAACTCCTCCCATGGCTAAAATCACTTATCGGCAAGCGCTCAATCAGGCTATGGCCGAAGAGATGGACCGGGATCCCTCCGTCTTTCTGATCGGAGAAGAGGTTGCGGAATACCAAGGCGCCTTCAAGGTATCTCAAGGACTCCTCCAGCGCTTCGGAGCCAAGCGCGTTGTCGACACGCCCATTAGCGAAGCCGCATTTTCGGGCCTCGCCGTGGGTGCAGCCCTCTACGGCTTGCGCCCGATCGTCGAGTTCATGAACTGGAGCTTCTCCTTCGTCGCTTTCGACCAGTTGGTCAATAACGTCGGATCTCTCCGCTTTATGTCGGGAGGGCAGTTCTCCCTTCCGATGGTCTTCCGAGGACCGAGCGGAGGCGGCACACAGATCGGCGCGACACATTCCCACTGCCCGGAAAGCTGGTTTGCCGGAGTTCCGACCCTCACGGTGGTGAGCCCCGCTTTTCCGGAGGACGCCAAGGGGCTCCTCAAAAGCTCCATCCGCTCGAACAACCCCGTCTTTTTTTTCGAGGGGGAACGGCTTTACGGGTTGGAAGGAGAAGTCCCGGATGGGGATTCTCTCACTCCCATTGGAGAAGCGAGAGTCTGCAGGGAAGGCGGTGACTTGACCATCGTGAGCGGTGGCTACTCCACTCATACCGCCATTTCCGCAGCGGAGACACTCTCCGCGAACGGGACGGAGGCTGAGGTCATCGATCTGAGGACGATCAAGCCCTATGACTTCGATCGGATCGCACAGTCGGTGCGAAAGACCAACCGACTCTTGATCGTCGAAGAGAACAAGCCCTTCGCCGGCTGGGGAGCTCAGATCGCCTACGACGTCCAGCGACGTCTCTTCGATTGGCTCGACGCTCCCATCCTCCGAGTGACCGGGCTGGATCTCCCGCAGCCCTACAATGGCAAGCTCGAGGCGCAGGTTCTTCCGAATGTCGAACGGATTCTCGCTGCGGCGCGCCAGCTTCTCGCGTAAGCGGTGCGAGGCAAAGTTCCGGGATGGAATCGAGCGAGGCAAAAGGCAAACGGGTCGCGGAGATCCTCCGGATCCTTCGTCTGCTCTACCCCGATGCCAAGCTCGCCCTCGCCTTCTCCAATCCCCTGGAGCTCTTGATCGCCCTCATCTTGGCTGCCCAAGCCAGGGATGAGCTCGTCAATTCGGTCACGTCCACGCTCTTCTCCAAATACCGCCGCGCGGCGGAGTGGGCGGCCGTTCCCTTGGAGCAGCTTCAGGAAGAGCTGCGGAAGATCAACTTCTACCGAAACAAGGCACGTGCCATCCAGAAGGCGTGTCAAGCCCTGGTCGATCGATTCGGCGGCAACGTTCCCGATCGGCTCGAGGACCTCCTCTCCCTGCCCGGGGTGGGCCGGAAGACGGCGAACATCCTCCTTGGCAATGCCTTTGGCCAACCCGCGATTGGCGTCGATACTCATGTCGGCCGCGTCGCCGGCAGGCTCGGTCTCACGGTTCATACCGATCCGGAGGAGATCGAGGGCGAGCTCCTCGCGCTGGTGCCGGCTCCAGACCGGGTCGCCTTTTGCCATCTTCTGCAGGCCCACGGCCGAGCCGTCTGCACGGCGCGCAATCCCGGCTGCGCCCGATGCGGCCTGCGAAACCTTTGCCCCTACCCGCAGGGCACTACCGCCTCATAGCCGGAATCGAGAAGGACGCAGGAGCTTGGCCGTAAGGCACTCACGCGTCAACCTGCCTATCTCACAAAGTTCGTACCCGAAGCGCGGCAAATGGGCCTGGATGCAAGGCGGGGGGCAGGTTTTCCCCCGGGGTTGTATGACGACAACCTGCGAGGAGGGCCAAAAACCCAAGTCCCAACGAAGCAGCCGGTTCCATTTCGCAAGCCGCAGGAGAACGCTTGGGAGATAGGCAGGTTAACGATGAGGTCGTGGGATTCCATAGGCACGCGAAAGGTAGTCTCCCATCGCATGGGGATCGTCCAGGAAGAGCTGGCCGTTTGCCTTTTGCCAAGGCAGATCGGCGCATTCTGGCCGAAGCTCCCGCTGGAGAACCAGCACGGGGCAAGACTGATGTTCCTCTCCCAGTAGGCGGACGATTTCCCGCCGCGGACGGGAATAAGGGACGCGCTCGACCGCGAGATCTTCCGCTAATTGCGGATAGAGGACGAGCAGCCCCTCGAAGATCGCGCAATAAGGGCAGTAGTAGGGAGCTCCTTCCCCATCGGAAAATCCTGCGGCGAGGAGGAAGAGCAGATCTTTCATGGCTCCATTCTACCATTAGGAGTTTTCGCGGCACGACCGTTCTTCGAACGATCCGCAGTCAATGTGCTGGGCTACAGAGAAGTAAGTCGCATCGCCCCTGCTCCCCCGAACTTCAGCGTTTACAGAAGCCTAAACTCCCTCTATGGAAGTAGGATCCGATGGCGACTAAAAGCGTCATTTCCACCGCCGATCCCCGTTTTCTCAAGGAAGACGGCACCGAGGTCTTCACCGGAAACGAAGCGATGGTGAAGGGGCTGTTGGAGGCCGAAGGCGGCACCCACCTGTGCACGGGCTATCCAGGCTCCCCCGTCTCCGGCATCTTCGACACGGTCGAGGCCATTTCCGACTTATTCCATGCCAATGGGATGCAGGCGATCCTCGCCAACAACGAGGCTCTCGCCGCGGCGATGCTCAATGGCTCCCAGATGCTCGGCTTGCGGGCGGTAGCCGTCATGAAAAGCGTTGGACTGCATGTGGCGTCGGACGCGCTGGCATTGGGCAACCTTAGCGGGGCGCATGCCGACGGGGGTTGCCTCGTCATCGTCGGCGATGACCCCTGGAATGATTCCACCCAGGTGCCTGCGGACTCCCGCTTCCTCTCTCAGCACCTCCACATGCCCGTGCTCGAGCCAGCCACGCTGCAAGAGCTCAAAGATTGGATCGACATTGGGTTTCAACTCTCCCGCCGAGCCAACCTCTATGTCAGCTATCTGGTGACGACCAATCAGGCGGATGGAGGGGGCTCCGTTCAAGTGCGGCGGAATCACTTCCCGCGCGTCAACTCCCTCAATCCCGTCACCTTGGACACGGCCATGGTCGACTTCGAGTCGCGAGTACTGCTCCCGCCAAGAACGGGGCGCAGGGAAGAGGATCTCTCGGCGAGATACCGCCGTCTTTGGGCCGTTGCCGAGGAGCTGGGCATTGACCGGATCCTGCCCACTCGTCGCACGCGCAGCCGGCATCGATTCGGCCTCATTGGTTCCGGCCTGGCGGCCTGCTATCTCGAGCAAACGTTACAGGAACTGGGCCTGCTGGGGGAGATTCCAGTCCTGAAGCTGGGACTCACCTATCCGATCAACCCGCAGATTCTTCTCCGCTTTGCGAAGGAAGTAGCAGAACTCGTCGTCGTGGAGGAACGGCGTCCTTTCCTGGAACAGGCGGTCACCCATGCGCTTCAGGAGGCCGGCGTTCTCCAGAAAGTATGGGGAAAGACCCTTCCGGAGAAGCTCCTCGGGATCCCCGCTCATGGGGGTCTCCACCCCTCTCTGCTCGCCGAAAGGCTGGGTCCTCTCTTTGCCCTAGAGGGCGACCCGGTGCGGCAAAAGAAAGTGCGGAGTTGTCTCGAGCGCCTCAAAAGCGTTTCCAGCCCCTCCTGGCAGCTACCGGCCAGAACTCCGACATTTTGTCCCGGGTGTCCCCACCGGGACTCCGCTTCGGTCTTCCTGGAGATCCAGCGAGACTTTCGGAATCCCGACTACATGCGGCGCCGACACCATCGGGAGCCGGTGGATCTCGTCTTTCATGGAGACACCGGTTGCTACACGATGCTGATGTTTGAGCCGACCAAGCCGCTGATGCACAATTACAGCGGAATGGGTCTGGGCGGGGGAACCGGGTTGGGCATCGACCCGTTCATCCGAAACAAACAGGTCGTGTTCATGGGCGACTCGACCTTTTTCCATTCCGGCCAGATCGCCATTTCCAATTCGATCAAAAACCGGCAGAACCTCGCCTACATCATTCTGGACAATCGAACCACGGGCATGACCGGCCACCAGACGACGCCGGGCTTGGAAAAGGATCTCCTGGGGAACTCGACCTTTACGCAGAATATCGAGAAGATCGTAGAAGCGATCACGGCAGAAGGACATTGCGAGGTGATCCGCATCAACCCGGGCTTGCGGGACCAATATCGGGCCGTGCTGGAAGAAACGGTGCTCCGGGACGGAGTCAAGGTCATCATCGCGGACAAGGAGTGCGGGATTCTCACGCATCGCCGGGAGACCCGGCAGGATCGTGAGGAGATTCGGAAAAAGGGCTTCCTCCCGCAAAAGCGGTACATCCAGATCACTCCGGAGGTTTGCGAATATTGCCTGGCTTGCACGACGAGCACCGGCTGCCCTGGATTGACGTTCACCGAAACCGATTATGGCCGGAAGGTTCAAACCGACCTCTCCTGGTGTGTCGCCGATGGCGCCTGCGCCAAGCTCTACGCCTGCCCAGCCTTCGAAGAGGTCACGGTCGTTCGCGGCAACCGGCCGAATTCCACGATCGACCCTCTGGATTTCCATTCCCTTCCCGCACCCCGCCCGCGTTCTTTCTCGGGCACCCATCGCCTCTTCCTGACGGGGGTGGGCGGCATGGGCATCGCCAGCACGGCTGCCGTACTGGTTCGCGCGGGCCATCGGGAAGGATACCAGGTTCTTTTTTGCGATCGAAATGGTCTGGCAATTCGCAACGGGGCCGTCTACTCGCATATCGTCTATCGGCACGAGGAAGCTCCGCCCACGACTGCGATTCCACTGTATGGAGCGGCCGACCTCATTCTGGGTCTCGACGCCTTGGAAACGGCTCGGGCTCTCGACGGCTCCGGTCGGCTTCGAGTCGGTTCCCGCGATCGCACGGGCGTCATCCTGAATTCTTCCAAGACCCCGACAGTTTTGAGCCTGCTCGGTCGGGAAGACTTTTGCGTGCAGGAGCTCGAAGAACGGATCCGGCAAGCGACCGATGCTCGCCGCTTTTTTGGATGCGAGGTATCGGCTCTCGCCGAGCGCCACTTCGGCACGAAGCTCTATGCGAACACGGTCCTCGTCGGGATCGCCTTCCAGCGGGGCGAGCTTCCTCTCTCCCAGGAAAGCTTGGAGTGGGCGATCCAGCAAACGATGGGAGGCTCCGCCGCTGCCAATTGGAAGGCCTTCCTCTTCGGACGCTACCTGGCCGAACATCCAGAAGAGTTTTCCCAGGCTTCCGAACCGGCAACCCCTCAGGGAGAGATTGCCAAAAGCCTGGCCGATCTCGAACAAGAGGGTTCCCGAGGAAAGGAACGCGGACAACGCCTCTGGCAATGCATTACCCAAGGGATTGCCGGTCTTCCCCTGAAGGAGCCCGACCTGCGAGATTTCATCGTTCGCATACGGGACCTCTTCCACTACGAGAATGCCGCCTATGCGGAAAAGTACGCGGCGCTCATCCGAGGGGTCGCCGCGAAGGATTCCCCTCAATTCGACATGGCGGCCACCAGGGCGGCAATCTGGAACGCTCACCGAGTGATGGCGATCAAGGACGAGGTCGAGGTCGCTCGCTTGCTGACCTCGAGCGAAAAGAAGGAGAAAGATCGGGATCATTATCACGTCGACCCGGCGCGAGGAGATCGCATCCTCTATCGACACCTGACCCGGCCGGAGTTCATCCTCGGTCCACTGCGCTTTCGTTTCCGAATGGAGTCGCGCGACTGGATGCTCCAAATCATGCGCCGAGCCAAGTTCCTGCGTCGCATCCTGATTGGATGGCACCAGAAAGAACGTCACTTTCGTGACTGGTATTGCAACCTGCTCGAGCGTTTCGCCTTCTCCTCGCCTGCCGATTATCAAAAGTGGCTTACGATCCTGCGGCTGCCAGAATCCGTTCGCGGATACCGCGAGATCCGTTATGGCAAAATGGAGCAGGCTCTCGCCCAGGCCGAGAAGCTGCTTGCCGAATCCGAAGCTCCCGCCGAATCGATCGCCCGCTGAGCAAGCCCGTTTGGGGGCGAGAGCGCGTGGGTGACTGGCGATGAACCATAGCGAAATCCTGATCGGCATAGGGGGCGGCGTGAGCCGCGCCCCTGCCACACCACCCGGCATGCGGGTCCGCACCGGGCGGTTCGAGAAGTTGAGGCCATGCGAGTCGTGGGAAGCCCAGGCTATCGTTCCATCGACGCCAGCACTTCCCTTATTGGCCTGTTGAAGACATGTCAAACTGACCGCTTTGGTAACAAGTGATCTGACCGCTTGGGATATTGGATTGTTGTTTCCTTTGGGGTTCTTGCCCTTGCCCCGGGGCAAGGGCAAAGTTCTGCTCCTCTTTTAAGCCGCCTTGGTTTGGTGTGGCTCCAGCGGCTTGCCCTCCGAGTCGTACCAGCCGACGATCCGGTGGCCGTACCGGACGCTGAGGTTGCCGTCGAGATGCTCACAGACCCGGACGCGGCATTTTGCCAAGCCCATACGCCAGCTTTGGGGCAAGATCTGGAGCTTCTTCCGCCCCCAGTGGACCGTGTTGTCGTTGCCGCCGATTCGGTCGTCCTGAACGCAGAGGATCCCATCCAGGTCGGCTCCTCCGGCCGGGACAAAGGCGCTCTCCTCTTCCTTGGGCTTTACGGCCAGGGTGCGGTTATGCCAGGGAAGAAACTTCGGTAGTGTCCGCTTTTTTGTGTGCGGGTCGATTTTCCGCTTTGTTGTCTAACAGTAAAGAGAGTTGTTCGCACGCCGTCAACTCGGACCGGCGAGACCGCTTCCCAAAAGCGGTCGGCTCTAGCCGGGACAGTTGTGAATAACCCGCTTGGGGGTTATTCAAGGCGTGGGAAGCAACTCTCCACTTTTTCATGGCTTTTAGACTCCTTCCGCCAGGAAGAATCGCTCCCCGAACTGGATAGCAAATTGCCTGGCCGCCAGGTTCCAGGCCGGCGCGGGATGTTTCCATTTCTTGCTGACGTTCCGTAAGACCAGGAAAATCAATTTGGTCGCCGCATCATCATTGGGAAAATGTCCTCTGGTTTTGAGGACCTTCCGCAACTGCATATGCAGGCTCTCGATGGCATTGGTCGTGTAGATCATCTTTCGGATCTCCTGCGGGAAGGCGAAG
>NZ_KB901876.1:286286-286521 GCF_000379365.1 Verrucomicrobium sp. 3C
ACCACGAGAGCTCTTTACCCTCGCAGCTTGTGGTGGTTTGAAGACTGCCCCTGCAGGCCGTCTTCGGAGGACCTTCCTCCATCTCCGATAAAGCTAACCCGCTCCACTGCGAAGCCAGGTCCCACAGCACACGACCGCCTTATTTCTGACCGCTCCCTCATCCCGGATCTTGACCCGCAACGCATCAAAGAAGACGACCGGATACATCCTCTCCAGCGGCCGGCTCTGCCACTCG
>NZ_KB901876.1:286621-286755 GCF_000379365.1 Verrucomicrobium sp. 3C
GCCGGACGCCGGTTGGGCAATAAACAGGCGCTCCCCAACCCTTGCTCGCAGGATAGCAGTCTTGATCCTGGTTTCGACGTCGATCTTGAACATTACGACACGTCATCAGCGGTTCACTCACGTTCGTCTTCATG
>NZ_KB901876.1:286855-301358 GCF_000379365.1 Verrucomicrobium sp. 3C
CTCGCTCACCAAGGTCTTTCTGCTGGTCCCATTCCGATGGTTCTCCCGCCTCCGGCCCGCTTCGCCCTTGGGCGCCTGGCCCTTCTCGTAACCCAGATAGTGGGTCATCTCCGCTCCCAGCACCCGCTCGTAGAGCCGCTTGGTCAGCTGCTCCATGATCCCCCCAGGACCCACCAGATCTTCCGGCTTCTGGTAGTCCTTCATCAGCTCTTCAATGATCGCCGCACTGATCCCAGGCTTCTTGCCTCCTCGGTCCTGCGCTTCCTGCTCGTTGCTCGTGGTCACTTCCCTTTCCATTTTCATCTCCTTCTACTTCGGTTGTGACCCGCACACAAATTTTCGGATAGGCTCTTTTCGTGACTTGCTACACGACCGCCCACTGGCCTGCATGTCTCACAAGCGTTCTCCTGCGGCTTGTGAACTTTGTGACGCAGGCAGGCTAATGAAGAGCGCTTTCCAAGGCGACGTCTTTTGCCATGCCTAGGGCCAGCGCGGAACGATAGTGGAGGCGGGCCTTCTTCTTTTCCGGAGGAACTTCGGAAGCGTAGAGCAGCGCTAGGTTGAAATGGCTCTCTCCATCGGATGGGTTGAGGGCCAAGGCTTTGAGCAACTCCCGCTTCGCAGCGGTCTCCTTTCCGTTGGCCGCATAGGCCAAGCCAAGCTCTCTGCGAATGCGGGCATTGTTTTCGTCGATCGCCACCGCCCGCTCCAGGACAGCCGCCGCCAGAGCATACGATCCGGCCCGATAGTAGGCCATCCCGAGCACCGTGTAGGGATAGGGATCCCTCGGATAGAGCTCGATTGCCTTGCGCAAAGCCTCCTGCGCCTGACCGTAACGCTTTTGGGCAAACCGGACTACCCCGAGGTTGCACCAAGCGGTCACATTGCGCACCTCCTTGTCCAAGATCCGCTCGTAAAGATCGGCTGCTTCGGCCAAGCGCCCCTCGCCATAACGCTTCGCCGCCTCGTTCAGCATCTGGCTGAGCTCTGCCATCTGGAGCGGAGTCGAGGCCCGCTCCGCCGCCCGGTCGAGCGGGGTCACTGGCGAACCTCTCGGCGGCAGCGGACTCTTCTTCCCGAGCGCCGCTGCCTCCGACTGGACGAGCGGGCTGGCGACCTCACCCTCCGTGCCTTGCCGGAATCCTCTGCGAAACTCCGTCAGGATTTGCTGTTTTTCGCCTTCCAGCCGCCTGGCCTGGTCGGACAGATCGGCCAAGGCCGCTCGGAGGAGCAGGTTTTCCTGTCGAAGCGCTGCTCGGTCGTTGGATTCGGATGGGCGAGATAGTCCCTTGGCGGGCGCGGGGATCTCGGTGACCTGCTGGCGCAACCGGCCGAGAATGCCTTGGAGGGAGCTGTTTTCCTTTTGAAGAGCGTCGAGTGTCTCCAGCGACTGGCCGACGCTCTGTTCCAATCGGTTGGCCAATCGTTCCACGTCTCCTCGGCCCGCGAGACGAGAGCCGTTGGGATTCGTTCCCCGCTCCGGAGCCGTCTTTTGCAAGCGGGAGAGATCGGCGAAGAGCTGGTCTCGCTGCACCTGGGAACGCGTGAGTGCCGCCTGCAGATCGGCGATCCGAGCCTTGAGCGTGACCAGTTCCTGGAGGTCTGCGGGTGCCCGTCCCGAGCCTCCTTCCGTAGGGAGCGGAGGTGACCCTTGGGGCAGGGGAGTGATCTTCTTCCCGACCGCGGCGAGCCGCTCCGTTGTATAGCGAAGCCGATAGCGAATGACCGCAGGTTCCCAATCCGGATAATACCGGCGGATCTCGGAAAGTTGGGAGAGGGCTTGCTGGTATCCTCGGCTCGCCCCGGCGTAGTCCTTGCGGGCCAAAAGCCTGTCCGCGTCCCGCAGCGAGACGTAAGCCTCAAGGAAACGGTCCTGCGGGGAGGTCGGGGCTCCCCGAGCTTCCATCGGAGCCGAGGCCAACGCGAACCATGTCCAGATTCCTGTTGCGACCCCGACGAGAATCCATCTGCCCACGTCCCTCATACGTCATCGCGCGCACGCCGGACCACACGCTCCGCTCCGGATGAAACCATACGCGCCCAGCATCTCTCTAAGCAAGGGCGCGCTCAGCATAGATCTGATCTCGCGCACTTGTCCAACCAGGACATCAAGCGTCCTGCCTCTATTCGGTCCAGGCCCAGCAGGGTCCCCAGTTGCTCCCGAGAGACCTGTCCTTTCTTGCAGCCCTCAAGAACTAGGCGCAAGAATCGGCCGGGATAGGGATGCTCCACTTTCCCCTCCTTTCTCCCTCGCCCTTCGTACCTGCGGCTCCAGTCGGCCGGGGGCACCGAACCAAGACGTTCTCGTTGACCGGGTCGGACCCAACCCAGTTGCTCCCACCGTTCCCAGAGAACCTCCGCCGGGCAGCGGAACATCCACCGCGAAAGCAAAAGGTCCGGAACGCCGAGGCGATGCCCGGCCTCGATGCGCGCTTCCGGATCGAAAAGCAAAATCCTCCGAAGCTCGGGCGCCGGGAGAACGAAGGCGAATGCGAACCGGTGGGCACGGATTGACCGCAAATCCTGGGGCGGATTCCCCTTTTCGGGGAATACTCCGTGGATTGCCCCACCCAACCTTCGATCAAAGAGCAGATGCCCAAACTCCTCCGCCAGAATCAGCGGCAGCCACTCTCCCCGGCATCCTGAATTGCCGAAAATGGCGGCACCTACTCGCGGATGGAAGAGAAACGCGCCCCGCACGGGGCAAGTGGGCAGGTATCGAGTGGAAAGCCGAATGCCCAATCGATCGAGCAAGCTCTCTACCCCTTCTCCACAGATTCCTCCCAGCCCCAGTCTTCTCCGTTCCGCCTCGGCCACAGCTTCTCCTTGGCGGATCGCTTCCCCCTCGCCCTCCGGGTCGACCGGTGTCCCGTAATCCGGCAGCGGGGAGGCCGGGGAGAGCTCCAGCAACGCTTCGATCCAGCCGTACGCCTCGCAAAAGCGAACAAAGCCGGAAAGCATGTCTTGGTCGGCCTTCGAGAAGGTCTCCAGGTTCGTCACGTCGTCCAGTGGATTCGCACCCGTGCCAAGCTCCAAAAACCAAGAGGCCGGCTTGCCGTAGAGCTGCGCCAGCCGCATGAGTTCCAGGGCGTCCACCCCCCGCTTGCCCGCCTCGATCTGCGAAATGGCAGGACGAGGAAGACCCAGTTCTGCCGCCGCTTCCTTCTGGCTCAACCCCGCGCTCTCCCGGCTCCTGCGCAAGCGCTGCCCCAATTCCACCTTGGTCAGCATCGTCCTTTTTCCTCATCGGTTCCTCCACCGGACCGCCACTGCCCCGGGCGGCTTGTCCGACGGAAATCTTTCCTCGGATTTGACATCGGCCGGGTCTCATCCGCAACCTTCTCGACAGCCTAACTGCGATTGGGGTCCTCCTCTCGCCGCGATGGCGAGCGAAACCGAAAAGTACTTGACCCTTGATCTTGGCTATCCCTACGCTCGCGCAAGCAAAGAGCACGGCGTCCTGTCCCGGAAGCCGATTTGTCTGAAAGAGATATGGCGAAGCAACTCACGATGCCCCAGTTGAGCCCTTCCATGGAGGAAGGCCGTCTTGTCACCTGGCGAAAGAAGGAGGGGGAAGCAATCGAGGAGGGCGAGGTGATCGCTGAAGTCGAGACGGACAAGGCGGTGATGGATTTGGAAGCATTTGAATCAGGAGTGCTACGAAAGATCCTGGTCCAAGAAGGCGAGCGAGCGGCGGTGAACGCACCGATCGCCATTGTCGGTTCCGCCGACGAGTCGATCGAAAACCTTTTTCCTGGGGTGGCGGCGGTCCCGGACGCTGCGGCCCAGCCGTCCCCGTCAGCCTCCCCTAGGTCGAACCAGCCGGAGAAAGCCCCCTCCGCGCAACTTAGCGGAATCTCTAGGGACGAATCAGGGCGCATTAGAGCCTCACCCTTGGCTAAAAAGATTGCCCGAGAAGGAGGGCTACCCCTCACTTCGCTTTCGGGAAGTGGGCCGGGAGGTCGCATTATCCAACGCGACGTGGTCCAGGCTCTCTCCAGCCGCACGGCCATAGCTCCCGCTCCTCCCCGCGACGCACCCTCAGAAGAAACACGGCTTCTTCCTCTCTCCATGATGCGGGAACAGATCGGCGCTCGCCTCCTGGCCAGCAAAACCTCGATTCCTCATTACTACCTCGAAATTGAGATCGATGCCGCCCCCCTGCTCGCTCTGCGAAACGAGATCAACGACGCTCTCGCCGCCTTGCCTTCGGACGAAAAGCTCAGCATCAACGACTTCTTTCTCAAGGCGACGGCAGAGGCCGCTCGTCGGGTACCCGAAGTAAACGTCTCCTGGGAAGGAAAAGCCATCCGCCAATACGGAGCGGTTCATCTTGCCCTTGCCGTCGCGGTGCCAGATGGCCTCATCACCCCCGTCATCCGTAATGCGCAAGACAAGTCCCTACGCAAGCTTGCTCGGGAGGGGAAGGAACTAACGACACGGGCGCGGGAGCGCAAGCTCAAGCCCGAAGAATATTCAGAAGGGACACTGACTCTCTCGAACTTGGGAATGTACGGCATCGAGTCGTTTGCCGCGATCATCAATCCTCCCCAAGCGTTGATCCTGGCAGTAGGAGCTGTTACCAAAAAACCGGTAGTCGACGCGAAGGATCAGATCGTCACGGGTCACCGCGTGCGTCTTGTGGCCTCGTGCGACCATCGGATCGTCGACGGCGCCATCGGAGCCCGCTTCCTCCAGGAAGTCAGAGGACTGCTGGAACGGCCGCTCGCCCTCCTTCTCTAAGCTACCGGAAAACCCTCACGGATCTATGCCCGAAGTTTACGACCTGATTGTCCTGGGAGGCGGGCCCGCCGGTTACGTGGCCGCCCTTCGGGCCGCTCAACTCGGAAAAAAAGTCGCTTGCGTGGAGCAGGAGAAGCTCGGCGGCACCTGCGGAAACTGGGGATGCATCCCCAGCAAGGCGCTCCTCAAGAGTGCCGAAGTCTTTGAACTTTTTGGGCGAGCCGAGGAATTTGGCCTCCGGTCGAGCGCCCATGCCTTCGACTTTCCGGCCGTGATCGCCCGAAGCCGCTCGGTGGCAGACCGGATGGCCAGGGGAGTGGATCATCTTTTCGAGGCCCGTGGCGTGAAGTTCTTTCGGTGCCGCGGCCTTCTCCAGCCCGGTCGAAGGATCCGACTCCTCCGAGAGGACGGAGAAGAAACGCTTGCGGCGGAACACATCCTCCTGGCAACGGGTTGCCGACCGAGGACTCTGCCCTTCCTGCCTCTGCAAGGAGAGCGCGTCATGACCAGCAGGCAGGCCCTCGCTTCGACGCAACGCCCCGAATCGATCGCCATCATCGGAGGAGGAGCCATCGGGGTCGAATTCGCCTACTTCTACTCCGTGTTCGGCTGTCAAGTCACCCTCATCGAGCTCCTGCCGGGGCTGATTCCTGGTAGCGATGGCGAGGTGGCCAAGGGATTAGAGCGATCTCTTGCCAAGCGGGGCATCCAAATCCTCACCTCGGCCAAGGTGGAATCCGCGCGCGTCGAGGAAAACTCCGTCACGCTCGATGTCTCAGGAAAAAATCGCCAGCGGCTCGAAGTCGCCTCCGTCCTCGTGGCTGTCGGCGTGGAGGCCAACATCGACTCGAGCTTGGCTCCCGGTGTCGCGCTGGAGCAGGAGGGCGGTTTCCTCAAAGTCGATTCGCGCTATCAAACTTCCAGTCCCGGTGTTTTCGCCGCGGGGGATCTCATCGGCCCTCCCCTCCTGGCTCACGTTGCATTCCGAGAGGGCTTGGAGGCAGTCGAGGGAATCTTCGTTCCTGGAAAAGTACCCGCCCGCGTCGGCATCTTCCCCTCCTGTGTCTATTCTCAACCCCAGGTAGCCATGCTAGGGCTGACCGAAGAACAAGCACGCGAGCGAAACTTGGCTTTCCGCGTGGGTCGCTACCCCTATGCGGCAAACGGAAAGGCGATGGCCTCTGGAGATCCCACGGGATTCGTCAAGATCCTCTTTGCCGAACCGCATGGCGAAATCCTCGGCGCGCACATCCTTGGAGCGGACGCCAGCGAGCTGATCGCCGAACTATCAGTCACGAGCGCCTGCGAGGGCAGCTCGGCGGAACTTCACGAGGCGATTCACCCCCATCCGACCCTTTCCGAAATGATCGGCGAAGCCGCACTGGTCGCCGAAAAGCGGCCGCTGCACATTTAGCCTGCATATCTCCCAAGCGTTCTCCTGCGGCTCGCGAAATTGGCCGGCTGCTTCGTTGGGGCTTGGTTTTCCCTCCTCGCAGTATGTCGTCATACAGCTCCGGGGAAAACCGGCGTCCCGCCTTGCATCCAGGTCCATTCGCCGCGCCTCGGGTACGAACTTTAGCAGAGAGTCGGGCGCAAGAAACGATGTTTCGCGGGGCTTCCTCGCTGGCTCCCGCTGCATGTCCGCCAAATGCAAGGCTTATTGAGGCAAACGATTGTTTTCGGCGAATGAGCGATCTCGTTCCCCGGTGAAACTGGACGTCCGAGGAGCTTGCCGTCACGGAAATTCGTCTTGCCAAACCGTGGAGAGGAGCTTGATTCTCGCAACAACTGCTGTCTTAAATGGGACTCCGCTTTGGAGCTTGGCAGCCAAAGGCGGTTCTACGGCAAAACTCGATAAAGCAGACTCGCGGCAACGCTCGGCGCTGCCATGGCGATTGGCTCTTAGAGGCTGCCGCAGATAAGCCGGAGGAGCGATCTTCGGCCAGCGGAAGGGTCTCCTTGGCGAAGGCTGGGCTTTCCCTGGGGAGAGGAATATGAGAGAAAACCTGTTTGGAAATCGGAGGAAGCAATGAGCGATACGATCGGTTTTGTTGGGCTGGGGCGCATGGGAGCCAATATGGCCCGCTGCCTGCATGATAAGAAATTCAAAGTCACCGCAGTCTACGACGTGCGCCCCGAGGTGACGGCTGACCTAGCGCGGGAAATCGGGGCAACAGCCTGTTCCACTCTCGCCCAAGTCACTGAGTTGGCCGACATCATCTTCACGGTAGTTACCGATGATAAGGCCCAGCTTGGCATTTTTGAGTCCCCCAGCGACAACCTCCTACGAGGCAAGGCGGAGGGAAAGATTTTCGTCAACTGCGCGACGGTCAGCCCAAAGGTACACGTCAAGGTCGAAGAGATCGTCGGTAAAGTTGGCGCCTCGAGCCTGGAAGGCTGCATGGCTTCGAGCATCCCGCAAGCCCGGGAAGGAAAGCTCTATCTCATGGTCGGCGGTAAGGAAGCGGTCTTCCAGAAGGTGAAGCCTGTCCTCGATGCGTTGAGCACGGCTCTCACCTACGCGGGAACCGCCGGCAAGGCGGCCCAAGTCAAGGCGTTGGTGAACATGGTCATGAACATCAATACGCTCGCGCTGGCCGAGGGATTGGGGCTGGCTCATGCTCTCGGACTGAATCTCGATATGATCCGCAATGTCTTCGCGCAAACTGGAGCGGCTTCGCGCGTGCTACAGACCGACGGGGAAGACATGCAGAATCGGGAACATAGCTGCTTCTTCTCCGCCGAGCATGCGGCCAAGGACTCCGGAATTGCCTTGGCCCTGGCGCGCGAACTCGGCTTGCAAATCGCTCTGGCCGATGCGACGAAATGCCAATACGACCGCCTGGTCAAGCTCGGGGCAGGCGAACTCGACAAGTCCGCGATTTCCGAGCTCACCTTTCTCGACCGAAGGGCCCGCGAGATTCCCGAGTAGTTGGCTCAACGAGAACAAACGTCCGCAAGAGAGCTGAGAGCCTTCCCGACCGGGAAGGCTCTCTTCTTTTACTCCTTCCGAGGGGAGGGATTGGCCTCGGCCTTGTAGATCAGATCCGTCTTTGCCGCCATGACAAAGTCATTCCGATGCAAGCCGAGGATCTTGTGCGTCCACCAACTCACCGTCACCTTCCCCCACTCGGTCAGGATGGCGGGGTGATGCCCCTCTGCTTCGGCGAGCTCTCCGACCCGTTGGCCGAAGCGCAAGGCGCTGGCAAAGTCGGGAAAGGGAAATGCTCTCTCCAAGATCGGCATGCCCTCCCTCTGCACCACCTCCCATTCGGGAACCTCGTGCCGCACACCCGCGACCTCGGCGTCCGTGAGGCGAGGAGCATCCTTCCGGCAGGCGATGCAGCGTTCTTGTGTCAGTGTGGTCTTCATATCCAGAGCTTATCCTTCCTCACACCAATCGCAAAGGGACAGGGGAGCGCCTTGGCTGGACCGCTCATTCAGAATTGGGGTGCGCGACTCTATCCCCTCCATCGATCCTTTGCCGAAGTCCACCTCAAAGGGCTCTGGCAGCGAAGCGCGTCCATGCTCTTGGGATCCTCCCCGACACGGAGCGGCTTGATCCCAAACGACTCCAGCGCCTGCCGGCTTCTTCTCGGCCATCCTCCTAGCCGATTCGCTTTTTGCCGATCGCAAGGGATTGCCGGACCTTCGGGATTTTCATGGAGAAGCCCGGCAGAAGCGGAGTCGTGATCGTGTCCTCGAAAGTGAGAACGGCAACCGGTACCGGGAAACGCACGAGACCTCGCTGTCCTACTCGCTTCCTTACGTTACCGGCACCCAGGGGCGCTAATCGAGACCGAAGACGACGAGCTCGCCCCCTGGGGTTGTCGATTGCGGCAGGCCAGAGTCATCGGCCGCGCCGTTGGCACCCATGGCCGCCCGCGGATCGTCCTTAGGCAAGTTGACGGCCGCAGGTAATCCGAACCAGCCCCCCACCCCGGCATAAACGGCCACATACTCTTTGTTGTCCGGTCCGAGGAAGGCGATGGGATTGCCAACAATGCCAGAACCGAGCTTCTGCTGCCAAAGAAGCACCCCGGTTCGGGCGTCGACTGCCTTGAACCATCCGTCCAGGGTCCCGTAGAAGACCAAGCCGCCGGCGGTCGCCAGCGCCCCGCTCCAAACCGGGAACCGCTCCTGGATTTCCCAAACCCGCCTTCCTTTCACCGGATCCCAGGCGATGAATTCGCCGTAATACTTATCCTTTCCTTCATGCCCAGAGTAGATCAGCAAATCCGCGCCTACATAGGGGCTTCCCGGGTTGTACCGAGCCTCCATGTCCTGAATATCCATGCAGAGGTTGTTCGTCCCGACATAAAACAGATGGGTCTCCGGATCGTAGGCCGCCGGCTGCTGGTTTTTCCCCCCCATCGACGAAGGGCAGACTCTCTTCACATCGATCCCGAGCTTGGCCCTCTTCTCCGGAACTTCGATCGGCCGATCATCCCCTCGGTTGATCCCTTTGGCCCAGTTCAGGTAGACGAAGGGGACAGCCGAGAGCACCTCCCCCGTTCCCCGATCGAGCGTGTAGACGAATCCGTTCTTATCGAAGTGGACCGCGCACTTTCGCTTTGCGTTCCCAATCGGAAGATCGACCAGGATCAACTCATTCGTGCCATCGTATCCCCAGGAATCCCAGGGAGTCATCTGGAAGGCCCATCGCGCCTTCCCCGTGGTCGGCCGACGCCCCCAGAGGGTGCAGGACCACTTATTATCGCCGCCCTTTCTCTCCTCGGCATTCCAGGACCCGGGATTGCCGGTTCCGTAATGGAAAAGATCCAAGTCCGAGTCGTAACTGAACCAGCCCCACGTCGTTCCGCCACCCAGTTTCCACTGCTCTCCCGGCCACGACCGCGTGCCCTCCCCCTCTCCTCCATGGCGCGGACACTCCTTGTTGAAGTCTCCCTCGAGCAATATGTCATCGTCCGGGCCTTGGCTGTAGGCCACCCAGCGCGGTTTGCCCGTATTGATGTCGTAGGCATTGATGCGACCGCGAACGCCAAACTCGCCTCCGGAGATTCCGATAATCACCATGTCCTTGATCACGATAGGGGCTCCGGTGATCGTCTCCCCGCGAGAGATCTCTCCCTGCTTCACCTTCCAGACTTCATCGCCAGTATGAGCGTCCAAGGCGATCAACTGCCCATCCAACGTTCCGAGAAAGATCTTGCCCATCCCGTAGGCCACGCCCCGGCTGACGGTATCATAGCAGGCCGCCGTGACCGCCGACGGCTTCTGCTCCGGCGTATACCTCCACAGGATCGTGTAAGGCTTTTGTCGCAAGTCGAGCGCATAGACAGTGTTCGGAAAGGGGGAGTGAACGTACATGGTGTTGTCGATGACGAGCGGGCCCCCTTCATGGCCACGGAGGGCTCCCGTGGAAAAGCTCCAAACGACGTGCAGCTTTTCGACCGTTCTCGAACTGATCTGGTCAAGCTCGCTGTACCGCGTCGCCTCGTAGTTCTTCGCCTGCATCGGCCATTGACCGGGGTCGGCTCCCAGCCGAAGCAGCTCCTCGTTGGCTTGCAAGGGGAGCGGAATTGCCAAAAGGATGCCGAGCGAATAGATCCATCTCATCCGAGATCCGTAGCCATGGCCTCTCTTCTTCCCCCCCTTTCCCTGTTCCATCCTCATCCTTGCTCCTCCTCAGATCGTTCCTCTTCTCCCCTTCGGCGCCCCCAAAGCGCGTCTCGCCGCCCCTATCCGTCTTCTCTCCGAGCCACGCGCCCTTTCCCCGAACGAAACTGAGCGCATTCTATCGAGCAGTAGGCGCATGCCCATGAAGATTTTTCCCCACCTGAGACCTTTTCGCTCACCCTCCTTCCGGGCTCTTTTTCTGGGACAGGCTTTCTCCTTCGTCGGCAGCTGGGTCCAAAACGTGGGTCAAGGGTGGCTTGTCTACCAAATGACCGGCTCTCCGTTCTGGCTGGGCCTCTTTGGCTTTGCCGGTTCCCTTCCCCTTCTTCTCTTTTCGCTCCCCGCCGGAGCCGTTGCCGATCGCATCGCCCGACGGCGAATCGTGCTCGTCACCCAGATGGCGGCGCTACTGCTCGCTCTCTTGCTCGGACTGCTCACCTTCTTGCATCTTCTCTCTCTCCCTGCTTTTGGCCTCCTGATCTTTGCGATCGGTCTTGCCGGTTCCTTCGAGCTGCCCGCGCGCCAGGCCCTGTTCCTCGATGCCGCGCCGACGGATGAGATTCGCGCCGCCGTCGCTTGGAGCTCCGTACTCTTCAACGGAGCCCGGTTCCTCGGCCCCATCGTCGCCGCCTTTCTCATCCCTGCGCTAGGGGTCGCCGCCTGCTTCTGGGCCAACGCGCTTTCCTACGCAGTTTCGCTCGGCTGCCTCCTCCGGATTTCCGCTCCACCCCGACAGGCTTCGGCAAGGTCTATGCTCCCTTCCCTTTGGGAAGGGTTTCGCTATCTCGCGACAAGACGGGCTCTCTTGGGCCAGGCCGCCTTGATCGGATTCGTCACAATCTTTGGGTGGCCCTACACCGTGCTGCTCCCGTTCTTTGCCGAGAGCGTTCTGCACAGCGGCCCAAAAGGTCTCGGGCTGCTGATTTCCGCGAGCGGAGCGGGATCACTCTTGGGCGGCCTAACGGCGGCCGCTCTTGTCCGAACCGTCCCGCTTCCCCGCATCGTCTTCAGCGGCATCGGCCTTTTTCTTCTCTCGGCGGCAGGCTTTGCCCTCTCCCGATCGTTCTCTTTCTCGGCAATGCTGCTCGGGATGGCGGGATTTGGCTTGGTTCTCTTCCTTTCCGCGGCAAATGCCTTCCTCCAAGAAAACGCGGCCCGAGAACTACGAGGACGAGTGGTGGGAATTTCGACCCTCTTCTTCCAAGGCCTTTTCCCGGTCGGCAGCCTCTTTGCGGCGCTCTTCTCTCGCTTCTGCGGAGCTTCGGCTACCGTCCTTCTTGGCACCGGGCTCTGCGCCTTAGGCTCCCTTGGGATCGCCGTGTGGATGTCGTCCCGGACTTCCGAAGCCGGCGACTCCGGAAAGAGCCTCTAGCCTGCATGTCTCACAAATCTCGTAGCCGAGGCGCCGCAAATGGGCTTGCTTGGATGCGAGGCGCGGCGCCGGTTTTCCACCGAAGATGTATGACGACATACCGCGGGGAGGGCCAAAAACCCAAGACCCAACGTAGCAGACAATTTCATTTCGCAAGCCGCAGGAGAACGCTTGGGAGACATGCAGGCTAAACGATGCTTCCCACTTGCCATGCGCCCGCAAACAAGAAAGAGTGGCGTGAATTCTTATGAGTAGCTCTGCCATCACGACGCTTTTCTTGGATCTCGGAGGAGTCCTGCTTTCCAACGGTTGGGATACGGCCTGCCGGCAGAAGGCTGCGGAAGCCTTCAATTTGGATCCCCGAGAAATGGACCAACGGCATCACCTCACCTTTGACACCTACGAAGTCGGCAAGCTGACCCTAGACGGCTACTTGGAGCGCATCGTCTTTTACGAAAACCGGCCTTTCACGATGCAGGAGTTTCGGCAGTTCATGTTCGCTCAGTCTCGTCCCTTTCCGGACATGATCGAGCTGGTGCGCAAGCTCAAGGAGCGGTACGGGCTCAAGGTGGCCGTATTGAGCAACGAGGGCCGGGAGTTGCAGGTCCACCGCATTCAAGCCTTCAACCTGGCTTCGTTCATCGACTACTTCATTGTCTCGTCCTTCGTCCATCTGCGGAAGCCCGACGAGGACATCTTTCGACTCGCGCTCGACGTCTCCCAGACTCCTCCCTCCCGTTGCGCCTATATCGAGGACCGCCCGATGTTTGTCGACATTGCTCGCAAGCTCGGGATCGAAGCCATCTGTCACCACGGCTATGCGACCACGAAGGCTGCACTCGCTGGTCTCTCCCTCTCCCTGGATGCGGCTAGCGATGGCGGTTGACGCCACCGCCGGAAACTGGTTAGTTGACCTTGGCGCTGGAAGAGGCGATCGCTCCGCCTTGCAGCGGAGAGGAAAGTCCGGACGCCACCAGGGAAGCGGGCCGTGGGAAACCGCGGGACCGAGAGGGTGAAAGCCGCTCGGGACGGAAAGTGTCACAGAGAACAGACCGCCGCGCCGGAGAGGCGCGGTAAGGGTGAAAGGGCGGGGTAAGAGCCCACCGCTCGAGCCGGCGACGGCCGAGGCACGATAAACCCCCCGCGGCGCAAGGCCAAACAGAGGTGCTGGTTCCCTGGCCGCTCCGACGCTCAGGCGTCGCGGCGCCGAGCGTTTGAGCACACCTCGGGTCAGGCCGCACTGCGGCGGCTTGCCGTCGCGGACCGATCGCCGACGTGCGATCGGTAGAGAAATGATCGTCGCCTGGAAGGGCTGCTTTTCAGGAACAGAATCCGGCTTATCTTCCGGCGCCGCTTCTTTTCTGCACTCCTTTTCCGGAGAAAACCCGGCTCAGCGAGGTACGAGGTGGATCGCATGCGCCTTGATCCAGCAGAAAATGGGCTTGCCGACGGCGACCCCAAGCTCTTGGCTGGCGCCTCGAGTGACCCGGGCGACCAAGGGGAATCCACAGTCGAGGAGGATGCGGACGGCGTGCCCCTCGGCTTCCTGCTCCACCACGCGCCCAGGGAGCCGGTTCCGAACGCTCACCGGTCCCGCCCCTTCCGCGGTGGAAAGAATCACATCCTCCGCGCGCACCATCACATAGACGAGCCCGGGGAGGGCCTCGCCCCGGTCCACCGCGAAGAGCGTCCCGCCCGGAACCTCCACCTCGACTAAGCCGTCACGGACAGAGAGGAACCGGCCCAAAATCACGGTCTCGACACCAAGGATATTCCCTGCCTCGCGATTCACCGGCCTCGCCAAGACCTCCGCCGTCGGGCCGATCTGCAGCACTCGCCCCGATCCCACAACGGCTAGTTCTCTCCCCAGGAGCACCGCCTCCCTCTCCTCATGGGTGACGAAAATCGTGGGAAGCGATCGCTCGCGAACGATCTTCCGAACCAGTTGCACGAGATCCGCTCGCCCTCTCGCATCCAGGCCCCCAAACGGTTCGTCCAGCAGTAGCAGCCGAGGATGGCATGCCAGGGCCCGGGCCAGAGCCACCCTCCTGCTCTCGCCTCCCGAAAGAGTAGCCGGAGAGCGCCCCGTCAGCGGGAGGAGCCTGCAGCTCTCCATGCACTCCTCCACCTGCCGTCTCTTTTCCTTGCGCGGGAGGCCGCGCAACCCGAACGCCACGTTCTGCTCCACGTTCAAGTGGGGAAAAAGCGCGTCGCGCTGATCGACATATCCGATCTTCCGCCGCTGCGGTGGGAGCCAGAGGTTCCGCTCCACATCCATCCAGACCTCATCCTGAAATTGAATCCTTCCCGCCGCAGGACGCTCGAGCCCGGCGAGAGATCGGAGAATCGTCGTTTTCCCGGCTCCGGAGGGACCGAAGAGCACGAGCACCCCGGGAGGCTCGAGAGCGAAAAAAAAAGACGCGCTGAGCTCTCCTCCCCCCGGATAGCAAAATCGAAAATCGACTGTTAACCGCTCCATCCGCTTGTCGTAAAACAACGTAGGATACTCTTCCTCGGCAAGCGAGGGACCGTTGCGCCTTGGGTACGAACTTTGTGTAGAGTCGAGGAGTGGCGCGGTGCGACGTAGGAGAGCCGTAGCGGGAGATGCCCCTTTCGTTCTGGCAGTGCCTGAGTATCTCTCCCTATCATCCGTCTCCACTCCCCGCTCATCAAACCGACCGTGCGGATTTCCCGCATTCGGCTTTCGGACAAGGTTTGCGCAGGATTATGCCCACGGCAGGCTCCGCG
>NZ_KB901876.1:301458-302552 GCF_000379365.1 Verrucomicrobium sp. 3C
ACGTTACGAGCGGTCCAATTACCCGAAGAGTGCCGCGCCGGCTTGAGCGCGAGGCCCTCGGGCACGCTGCCGGTCAACGCCCAGCAGCTCGACTCATTGCTGGAGGTCTTTTGGAAAGCGCCCGATCCGCGCAAGAAGAACGCCCACTATCCGGTCGGCTCGGTGTTGACCTTGATCGCGATGGCGCTTTTGGCCGGGCGGCGGGAGATCGCCGAGATCGCCCGTTTTGCCACTACGCTGACCCAACCCCAACGCCGTCGGCTGGGCTTGCCGCTCAAGAAAGGCACCCGAGGCTTTCACCAGGTTCCCGGCTACAGTGTCTTCTACCAAGTGCTCACCCGTATGGATCCCGAAGCCTTCGCTTCCAGGCTCACCGACTGGCTGCAAGCCCACAGCGGCCTGCTGCCGCAGGCGCTGGCCATGGACGGCAAAATGATTCGTCATCATATTGGCCTCCTGACCTTGGCCCAACAGGAGGACGGCGCCCCGCAAGCGGTGGCGGTCCACGACCAAAAGCAGGGCACGCCCCGATGCGAACGAAGCGCGGCGGTGGCGCTGCTGGAAAAGCTGCCGGCCCTGGATGGCAAAATCATCACCGCCGACCCGTTGCACTGCCAGCGGCGCCAGGCCCGTCTCATCGTGGAAAAAGGAGGCGATTACTTGTTCGGGATCAAGGGAAACCAGCCGCACTTACTTCAAGAGGCGCAAGCCTTGGACGCCTTGCCCGACACCCCCTTTTTGCCGACAGCCAAACCGGTCATGGCCGAGTCGAAATCCGCCAACTCCATGCCTTCCCCATCGAGCCCCTCGCCGTCGACTTCCCCTTTGCCCGCGCCCTGATCGTGGTGCGCAGCCAGCGCACGAAGAAAAAAAGCGGCCTCACTAGCCTGACTTCCCTTGAGTAGCAGCATAACTTCTTGATGCGGAAGGACAGGCCTTTCCGCTACTGGCTACATCGCTGCCCAGGCCGGCGGCTGGGAGAAGAGCGGGAGCAGACGAAGTTTTTCCAGGAGCCGATTCAGTTCCCGAGGAATCTTGCTCAAAAGACGAACGATCGGCTTGCCTTCCACGGAGAGAACGCCGAGGCGGATCGA
>NZ_KB901876.1:302652-307241 GCF_000379365.1 Verrucomicrobium sp. 3C
GCGGCTCTCCCCAGTGCACATATGCTCTCCTTCCCAGGGAAACATCGGCCTTCGCTTCTTCGACACGAGCTCGGCGTCCGCATTGCCCGTTTCGAGGCTTTGTTCAGCGTTCACTTCCGTTCAGGGCCTTTTTTTATGAACGGTCAAGTGATTCTGCGCCAGGGAGGGAAAGAAAGGCTAGACATGAGGCGACTTTTTCGATGCCATAGGCTCGATGAAACAGCTTTTCCATTTAAGAGCCGATGGGGCAAGGGATTGCGGACTGGAAGTTTCGATTGCCAGTTCTCCCGAAGAAATCGAATGGTTCGATGGGCAGTTGAAGGAGCGCCACTATCTGGGGGCGGGGCGATCGGTGGGCGACTATTTGCGCCAGGTCATTGCCCAAGATGGGCAGGCGGTGGCGCTGCTGGTTTGGGGGCCGGCCTGCTACGCGCTCAAGGATCGGGATCGGTGGATTGGATGGAGNGCCGTACAGCGGGTGGAGCGGCTCAAGTTGATCGTACAAAATCGGCGTTTTCTGCTGCTCACTCCCAAGGGGCAGGCGCCCAATCTGGCCTCCCAAGCTTTGGGAGCGGCCTTGCGGGCGTTGCCGGGGCAGTGGCGGGATCGTTTTGGCTACACTCCGCTTTTGGCCGAGAGCTTCACCGATCCGGAGGCCTATGCGGGGACNTGCTACAAGGCGAGCAACTGGGAGGCGGTAGGCTACAGCGCGGGCTACAGCCGCCATCGGGCCGATTTTTACCTGCCCAACGACCGGCCCAAGCGGCTCTGGCTGCGTCCTCTTTCGGCGCAAGCGCGGCAAACGTTACGAGCGGCCCAATTACCCGAAGAGTGCCGCGCCGGTTTGAGCGCGAGACCCTCGGGCACGCTGCCGGTCAACGCCCAGCAGCTCGACTCATTGCTGGAGGTCTTTTGGAAAGCGCCCGATCCGCGCAAGAAGAACGCCCACTATCCGGTCGGGTCGGTGTTGACCTTGATCGCGATGGCGCTTTTGGCCGGGCGGCGGGAGATCGCCGAGATCGCCCGTTTTGCCACCAGTCTGACCCAGCCCCAACGCCGTCGGCTGGGCTTGCCGCTCAAGAAGGGCACCGGAGGCTTTCATCCGGTTCCCGGCCACAGTGTCTTCTACCAAGTGCTCACCCGCATGGATCCCGAAGCCTTCGCTGCCAGGCTCACCGACTGGTTGCAAGCGCAGAGCGGCACGCTGCCGCAGGCGCTGGCCTTGGACGGCAAAATGATTCGTCATCATATTGGCCTCCTGACCTTGGCCCAACAGGAGGACGGCGCCCCGCAAGCGGTGGCGGTCCACGACCAAAAGCAGGACACGCCCCGTTGCGAACAAAGCGCGGCGGTGGCGCTGCTGGAAAAGCTGCCGGCCCTGGATGGCAAAATCATCACCGCCGACCCGTTGCATTGTCAGCGGCGCCAGGCCCGTCTCATCGTCGAAAAAGGGGGCGATTACCTGTTCGGGATCAAGGGAAATCAGCCTCGCTTGCTCCAAGAGGCTCAAGCCTTGGACGCCTTGCCCGACACCCCCTTTTTGCCGACAACCAAACCGGTCATGGCCGGGTCGAAACCCGAGGGCTCCATGCCTTCCCCATCGAGCCCCTGGTCGTCGACTTCCCCTTTGCCCGCGCCCTGATCGTGGTGCGCAGCCAGCGCACGAAGAAAAAGGATGGTCTGACCGGCACCCGAGTCCCGTTACTACCTCTCCAGCTCGCCACCGGATCAGTATTCGCCCCAAGAATGGTTAAACTTGATCCGAGAACATTGGGGCGGGATCGAAATCCGCAATCATTGGCGACGCGATGTCCTGATGGGCGAAGACCGTTCCCGCTCTCGCCAGCCCAACCTGCTGGCCAACTTGGCGCTCATCCGTAACGCCCTCCTCTCGCTCCTCTCCGAACGCCTCGGCGAAAACAATCCCTCCCGCAGTTCCGCGAACGATTCTGCTCCACCCCTAAACAATGTCTGGCCATCCTCGCCGCCGCATGAACTCCAAAACAAAAGACCCTGCTCGTCCCGCCCGTTCTCTTCGGTGGCGGGCGAGCCCTGGATCTCGCCGCAGCGTACATTTATGCCCTGTAGACCGAAAGGCACGGTCAATTCACTGTGCATTTACGATAGCTTTACGTAAAATGAGCGCACTCACTCAAGCGGACCGGGTCGACGCTCTCCGCGATTCAATTGCCCGTTGGCAGGTCGGCCGAGGGAACGTTGCATGCCACTAGAGAACCCATGGGTCTTCCTTGCGATTTGGATGGGTGCGGCGTTTCTGGCCGCTGTGATTGCACTCCAGCTTCGTGTCTCCGTGGCTCTGGTGGAGGTTCTGGTCGGTATCTTGATGAGCCACCTGCTGGGAATGGCCGAGCCGACAGAATGGATGACCTTCCTGGCCAGGCTCGGCAGCGTCACGCTTGCGTTCCTTGCCGGGACCGAGATTGATCCCGCTTCCTTCCGGCATCATGCCCTCCCGAGCCTCGTCATCGGCTTTCTCTCCTTTCTTCTGCCCTTCGGCCTGGTCTATCTCGTAGCGCACTTGGTTCTGGGTTGGAGTACGGCAGGTTCGCTCGTCGCAGGGATCGCGCTGGCCACGACCTCGGTTGCGATCGTTTACACCGCCATCCTCGAAAAGGGGATGGAAGCCACCCGCTTCGGCCAGCTTCTTCTGACGAGCTGCTTCGTGACCGATTTCCTTTCGGTCCTCTTCCTAGGCCTCTTCTTTACTCATTGGTCGACAACCTCGGCGCTTTTGCTGCTCCTGGCTCTCTTGCTGCTCCTGGCGCTGCCGCTATCGCTGAGGCCCCTTCTCCGCTGGCTGGGACGAAGCCCGGTCAGTGAGCCGGAAATCAAGTTCCTCTTCTTTGTCCTCGCTCTCCTGGGCGCGCTTGCCTCGGTCGCGCAGACCGAGCCCGTTCTGCCGGCCTATGTGGCCGGCGTGCTCGTCGCCAAATCCTTTGCGAGCGATCGCCAGCTCGTCCGCCGCATGCGCTCACTCGCTTACGGCCTGCTCACTCCCTTCTTCTTCATCAAGGCGGGTTTTCATATTTCCCTGCAGATTCTTCTCTTCGGCTTGCTTCCCATCCTCCTGTTTTTCACCGTCAAGTTCCTGAGCAAGATGATGGCCGTCTGGCCAGCCTTCCGAGTGCTGCAACTCTCCCGGCGGGAGGCGCTTTTCGGCTCCCTGCTGACGAGTGGAGGGCTCACCTTCGGACTCATTGCGGCCCACTTTGGAGTGACCAAGGGGATCTTGCAGAGAGAACAGTATTCGCAAGTGACGATCGCCATTCTCTTAAGCACGCTGGTTCCAGTGATTGGAGCAAGCCGTCTCTTTCCCCCGGCCCCCGTCAAAGCGAAAGAAAGGGAGCCGGAGCTTGCCGGGCCTGGGGAGTTCGAAGAGGAGGGGTGATCTGATCTCCAGGCCGCCCAGGGCCTTTTTTTATGAACGAGCAAGTGATTCTGCGTCAGGGAGGGAAAGAAAGGCTAGACATGAGGCGACTTTTTCGATGCCATAGGCTCGATGAAACAGCATTTCCATTCAGGAACCGGTGGGGCAAGGGAGTGCGGGCTGCGAGCTTCGATTGCCAGTTTTCCCGAAGAAATCGAATGGTTCGATGGGCAGTTGAAGGAACGCCACGATCTGGGAGCGGGGCGATCGGTGGACGACTATTTTACGTCAGGCCATCGTCCAAGACGGGCAGGCGGTGGCGCTGCTGGTTTGGAAGGCCGGCCTGCTACGCGCTCAACGATTGGGATCGGTGGATTGGATGGAGCGCCGTATAGCGGATGGAACGGCTCAAGTTGATCGTACAAAATCGGCGCTTTTTGCTGTTCGCCCCCAAAGGGCAGGCGCCCAATCTGGCCTCCCAAGCTTTGGGAGCGGCCTTGCGGGCGTTGCCGGGGCAGTGGCGGGATCGCTTTGGCTACACTCCGCTTTTGACCGAGAGCTTCACCGATCCGGAGGCGTAGGCGGGGACCTGCTATAAGGCCAGCAACTGGGAAGCGGTAGGCTACAGCCGCCATCGGGCCGATTTTTACCTGCCCAACGACCGGCCCAAGCGGCTCTGGTTGCGTCCTCTTTCGGCGCAAGCACGGCAAACGTTGCGAGCGGCCCAATTACCCCAAGAGTGCCGCGCCGGTTTGAGCGCGAGGCCCTCGGGAACGCTGCCGGTCAACGTCCAACAAGTCGGATCGTTGCTTGAGGTCTTTTGCAAAGCGCCCGATCCGCGCAAGAAGAACACCCACTATCCGGTCGGGCCGGTGTTGACCTTGATTGGGCTTGCCGCTCAAGAAGGCCACCGGAGGCTTTCATCCGGTTCCCGGCTACAGTGTCTTCTACCAAGTGCTCACCCGCATGGATCCCGAAGCCTTCGGCGCCAGGCTCACCGACTGGTTGCAAGGACAGGGCGATCGTGCGCTGTGGAACCTGACTTCGCAGTGGAGCAGGGTAGCTTTATCGGAGATGGAGGAAGGTCCTCCGAAGACGGCCTGCAGGGGCAGTCTTCAAACCACCACAAGCTGCGAGGGTAAAGAGCTCTCGTGGTGAGCGTTGCTGGAAAAGGCGGGGATTACCCCGTCAGGTATGGCTC
>NZ_KB901876.1:307341-343817 GCF_000379365.1 Verrucomicrobium sp. 3C
AAATAACTCTTGTAGACCTTCCCCTTCTGCCGCGACTTGACCTCGCAAAAGTACATTACGCACTCTTTTATGCCAAACGCAACGAATACACGTCAATATATTATTTCATATATTACGTACTACATGCTTTCCGTAAGTAATTGATAAATCACAATGTCGGTGAAAAAGTGTCAAAGTCAGGCTAGCACCGAGTCCCGTTACTACCTCTCCAGCGCGCCACCGGATCAGTATTCGCCCGAAGAATGGTTAAACTTGATCCGAGGACATTGGGGCGGGATCGAAATCCGCAACCATTGGCGACGCGATGTCCTGATGGGCGAAGACCGTTCTCGCTCCTGTCAGGCCAACCTGCTGGCCAACTTGGCGCTCATCCGTAACGCCCTTCTCTCGCTCCTCTCCGAACGCCTCGGCGAACGATCCCTCCCCCACTTCCGCGAACGATTCTGCTCCACCCCTAAACAATGTCTGGCCATCCTCGCCGCCGCATGAGCTCCAAAACAAAAGACCCTGCACTTCCGTTAGGGCCTGCTTGCTCGCTGACCCGCTTTCCGGGCCTTTTCCCAGAGGCTTCGACCACCGGCGTTACCACCAGCAGCCGCTCCGGGTGCTTCCGGCTGGAGCAATAGTTACCGGGTGGGGATCACTCCCTCCCCACTGGGCGATGCACCCTTTTCACGGCGCACGTCAAAGTCAGGCTAACTCTTCTCTCTGCTCTTCGCGAATCGGTAATGCACTTAAAATGGCTCCCATAATGAAAGCCATAATACCTAGTCTGCACTGTTATGTCACATAATTATGACGCGATGTACTAGCGTACCAGGAGCCTCTTTTGAAACCAGTAGGCTGCGGAGAGCAGAAGGAAGGAAAGGACGAAAAGGAAGACCGCGGTCTTCGTTGCCAAGCCGTAATCGAGTGACTCGACCGCGTCGTAGACGGAGATCGATAGCGTCCGCGTCACTCCAGGGATGTCTCCCCCCACCATGAGAACGACGCCAAACTCCCCCAAGGTGTGCGCAAAGCTCAGGACGATCCCCGATGCGATGCCGGGCCATGCCAGAGGCAAGACGATCCGAACGAAGGTTTCGGCCCGCCCCGCCCCCAGAACCCACGCCGCCTCGCGAAGTCTGCTGGGGATTCCTGCCATCGACGCCGCCACCGGTTGAACCAGAAAGGGGAGGCTGTAGAGAACCGATGCCACCCAGAGCCCTTCGAAAGAAAAAGCAAGAGACCCGCCGCCCGTCAGGCGGCCATACCATTGCCCCAGCCAACCAGCGCGTCCGAAGCCGACCAGGAGAAAAAAGCCGAGCACCGTCGGCGGCAGGACCAGCGGTAAAGCGACGACGGCCTCCAAGGCCGGCCGGAGCCTGCTCTTCGAATAGGCGACCCAGCCGGCCATCGGAATGCCGATGAGGCAGAGCGTGAGCGTGGTCACGGCTGCCAGTCTCAAGCTCAGCGAGAAGGCAATCCAGTCCATGCCGGGTCTTCGGAGCGAGGTTGCCTACTGCCTACAGGCCATGACTCCGAAAGAGCTTCTGCGCTTCCGGGCTGAGGAGAAAATCTCGAAAAGCTTCCGCAAGATCCAACCAGCGGCAACCTTTTAAAATCACCCCCCCCTGCTCTAGCGTGGGAGAGGTCCCCGGGGGAAACTCCTCGAAACGACCTTCTTTTTGGGCTGGCGGCGCCAACGCCAAAGACCGAGAAATCAAGCAGGCGTCGGCAGCTCCTTGCTGCGCGAACTGAAATGCCTGAGCGACATTTTCCCCGAAGACCAGCTTTCCTTCGACCCCGGCAAACAAGCCCGACCGGCGCAGCGTCTCTTCCGCCGCGCGTCCGTAGGGAGCGACATGGGGATTGGCCAAGGCCAGACGACGAAGCAAACGGCTTTGCAACGCCGCCACGACCCCTCCAGCCCTCCACAGATCCGCCTCCTTTCTTGCCCAGAGGACGACGGAACCGTGCGCATAGACAAAGACCTCCCCGCGAGCCGCCCCGGCACCGACCAGGCGCTGTGGATACTCCCGGTCGGCCGCCAGGAAAAGATCCAACTTTGCGCCCTGGAGCACTTCCGCGTAGATCTTCCCGGAGGAGGCGTACGTCGCTTCGATCCGAAAAGGCCCTCCTCCCGGAGAAAAGGCGGCAATCGCCTCGGGAAGGGCGTAACGCAGATCGGCGGCCGCGCCGATCCGCAAGACTCTTTCCGACCCCCCCTCCGCGTCGATCTGTTCAGCAAAGAAGGGTCGAGCCAGCACGAGAGAGAAGAGGAGGAAGGACACCCAAAGACGACGCATAGCACCTTTTAAAAGTCCCGGCCTCAGGAGGAAAGCTTTTAACCTGCCTGTCTCCACCGATTGTCCACGCGTTTCTAACCGCCATTTCTCACAAATTTCGTAGCCGAGGCGCGGCGAATGCGCCTGGATGCAAGGCGGGGCGCAGGTCCCCCCCCCGGAGCTCTAGGATGACATACTGCGAGGAGGGCCAAAAACCCAAGTCCCAACGAAGCAGACAGGTTCATCTCGCAAGCCGCAGGAGAACGCTTGGGCGACAGGCAGGCTAGTCATTGCCCCTCTTCTCTCAAGGCGCGTATAGTGGAAGGAATGGCAATCCGGCCTGGCAGCAAAACCAACGTCGAACTCTGGACCAGGGAAGAGAAAGGCATGGTCCGCCGCCTCGACTCGGTGGCGGTGGAAGAACCCCTGGAGATTCGCCTTCGCGCCGGACACCGGGAACGGGTTGTGGCCATCACGATGCGAACGCCCGGGTCGGACTTCGAGCTCGCTGCCGGATTCCTTTACGGAGAAGGGGTCGTCCGGAATGCCAACTCTATCCGCTCGATCTCCTACTGCGTGGACCGGGCAAAGGAGAAGGAACAGCTTTTCAACGTCGTAACCGTGGATCTCGCCACGGAGCGCCTGCCCGACCTGGGAGGGCTCGAACGCCACTTTCTCACCACGAGCGCATGCGGAGTGTGCGGCCGCGCTTCTCTGGAGATTCTGCGCAGCCGTGGCTGCCGCCCTCTGCCCATCGCCTGGACCATTCCCGCCAATCTGTTGCCTCTGTTGCCCGAACGGCTCGGATCGCGGCAGGGGGTCTTTCGTGCCACCGGGGGGCTCCATGCCGCTGGCCTCTTTACCAAGCAGGGAGAGCTCATTGCCCTGCGCGAAGACGTGGGCCGCCACAATGCCATGGACAAGCTCATCGGATGGGCTCTGCTCCAGGATCGTCTTCCCCTTTCGGACTATCTGGTCCTCGTCAGCGGCCGCGCAAGCTACGAGCTCCTCCAAAAGGCCCTGGCGGCGGAACTTCCGCTCTTTTGTGCCGTTTCCGCACCGAGCAGCCTCGCCGTACGCCTGGCCAGAGAATTTTCCCTCACGCTGGTCGGCTTTCTCCGGGGAGAGCGATTCAATGTCTATGGAGGCCGGGAGCGGATCCTTGCCGCCGACGCGCCTTGTTTGCCACGAGTCGCCAAAGATGCTTAGTTACTCATGACAGCCAGGGATTTTATCATGAAGTCATTCTCCGGCTGGAAAGGCTGGGCGGCGTTGCTCTTCACCGTTTGCGCGCTGGCGGCAGCAGCGGGCTGGGGGGCAACAGCGTGGAAGAACGCCCAGCAGCGCAAGGCGGTGGAGACGAGCTTTCAGACCACCCTCGCGCGGTCTCTGCCACAAGCCGATGCGCTTCGTAGCGAGCTCGTGCAGCAGAAGCTCCTGCTGGAAAATTTATTGGCGCAGGGCGAAGCCGCGACGAAGTCGCAAGGGATTCCCACCGATCTTTTACAAACGGCAAGCGCTCGATTCCGGGAACTGCTGGACCGGGCTTCGATCCTGGCCGACCAGATTCAGGCCGAGGCCGACCAAGCCGCCGCGCGCCTCGGCCTCGCCTCCTCCGACAGCCTTTTTCCTAGTTCGAACGCGCCCTCCTGGAGAACGTTTCTGACGGAAATCAACCAAGACCGCCAATGGGGTGATGCGGCTCGCCAGCGCATTGCGTTGCTCGAAGAGCGGTCGACGATGCTCGCGGCCCAGGAGCAAGCGCCCGCCGCGCAACAACCCGGCTTCTCCCCGGAAGACTTCTCTGTACCTCCACCCGACGTCCCGGCGACCAACCCTCCGCCCGAGGGTTACGGCATCGACGCGGGAAGCTCCGGCCCGTTCGTTGGTGACACGGAAGCGACGACCAGCTATGGAGGCGGAGGCTATGGAGGATACCCCTACTGGGGATGGGGCATGGGCATGTGGGGTATGGGCATGTGGGGCATGGGCTTCTGGCCCTTTTTTTTTCCTTTTTTTCCCATGGTGATCGTAGAACAACAGAGAGCCGCCCACCAACAACAGCACCAGGGCAAGACGGCAGCCAACCATCAGGCCGCAACGCAATCCCGCGTCCCGAGCCACTCGTCACCGGCCCCTCATCATGGGCTAACCCAGCATGGCGCCGGCCACGGCACCCCGGCGAACGGGACGACGCATGCCGGCGGCATCGCTCACGGGCAGGATTCTTCTCATACCGGTGCCCATGCGGGCCATGGCGCGTCCGCTCTTGCCCACGGCGGATTCCCTTCCCAATCCGCTGTTCATCCGCAACATCTTTTTAGCCCCGCCGTTCACGACGTCGCAGGCCGATCCGTCAATTCGGCGGCCCTGCACGGTGCCAACCTCGGCACTGCCGCTCATGCCCATGGCTTTCACGGCGGAAGCGCTGCGGGAGCCGGGTCCTTTGCCGGCCACACGGGTTTCCCGCACGGGGCCGCAGGAGGCTTCCACGGCGCCACTGGACTCGGTCATGGTGGGGCCTTGGGACACGCCGGCGTCTTCCATGGGACCACTGGACTCGGTCATGGTGGGGTTTTCCACGGCGTGGGCGGCTCGTTCCACGGATCGCCGAACGTCTTTCATGGCGCTTCGCTCGGCGCGGGCGGACCTCATGGACTCGGCGGCTTCCACGGAATGCCGGGCGGGCTCCACGGAGGAATGGGAGGATTTCATGGAGGAATGGGAGGATTTCATGGAGGAATGGGAGGATTTCATGGAGGCTTCGGCGGATTTCACGGCGGAGGCGGAGGTCATCGCTGATGGAGCGTCTTCAGCACCTTACGTCCATCATCCGCTTGACCGTCTCGCCGCAGCGACGACTCGCCTATTCCGCTCTGTTGTTCCTCCTGGCTTTTTTTGTAGGGATGCGGACCCGGACCACGGAGGCCGCAGTCACGGAACCATCCGAACTGACCGCGCAACAAGAAGGGTCCGCCCGCCCGACCGGCTCGCGGGAAGTGTTTGCCTGGATCGACAACCTCCGCCTGCTTCAACCCGCAACAATCGCGAGGGCGGAAGCAAGCGTCGGTGTGCCTCTCCATCGGATCGAGAGCGGCGATTGGCTTACGGTCTACGAGACGTCGGGCTCGGCTCGCCCCTGGATCCAACGCGTAGAGCTGCGGCTTCCGGAACGTGCGAATCAAGGCTGGTCCTTCCTTGCCATCGTCGACTTCGACCCCGCCCGCACAGAGATCCTGCCGTCCGATGCCATCACCTATCGAGCGGGAGCGCGGGCGGGAGCCAACCCGCTGATTCCTCCCGGTTGGCGAGGTGTCTGGAAGTATTGGGAGTTTTCCGCCCCCGATTTCCTCTTGTGGGACAGCGCCGTGGAGACGATCATCCTCCGCTTCCGCTCCGAAGGTCCCCGGCGATTACAGCAGTGCAGCCTCTACCGGAAGGCAGCCGCGCCTCTCGGAGACCGGGAGACCTCTCGAACGAGAAAGTCGCGTAACCACAAAGTCGAAACCGGCCTCGGCTCGACCCTCGATGCGCTCATCAATGCCTCACCAGATGCAGCGAAGCAAGTTCAGGAGCTTCAAGGTGCGGGATGGAGACTTTCCTGGGCACCGCTAGCCATCAGCGCGGTCGACCTCGTGCAGAGATCGATTCTTCTCCCCAAGGATAAGGACCTAAAAAAGAGTTACGCTTGGCTTCTCTGGGCATTGGGCCAACTCTCCCAACCATTCGATCCCATGACCGCGACGCGGCCTGTCGAGTAGCCTGCCTGTCTCACAAAATTCCTACCCGAGGCGCGGCAAATGGATCTGGAGGCAAGGCGGGGCGCCGGTTTTCCCCAGGAGCTGGATGACCTCACACTGCGAGGAGGGCCAAAAACCCAAGTCCCAACGGAGCAGCCGGGCCCATTTGAGCAAGCCGCAGGAGAACGCTTGGAAGAACCGGCAGGCCGGCCCTTCCTATCAGGGCTGCGAGGAGGACGTGGGCCTATTGGCGGCTCCCTCCTGCTGGGCTGCCCGCTCCAGGGCCTCTTGAAGCTTGGTCGCTTCTTCTTTGATCTGACCGGCTCCCTGCCCAAGCGATTGGGCCGCACCTCGGATCCCGTTTTGGAGCGCGTCTTTCACCTGCTGCAGATCGTGATGAAAAGCAGACCGTTCCGTCTGCAGTTCCTTGGCCAGGGACCGGGCGAGATCATCATGTTTTTGCCGGATCGCCTGATCGAGCTGGTCGACTTTCTTGTTTAATTCGGAATCCCGCTTGAGCAGATCCGCCAACTTATCCTGCCAGCTACTCGGGGCATCCGTGGGAGTTGCGGCAGGCGCATCGGTCCCGGCTGGCAGCTCGGCGGCGCGGAGGAACCCAGACCGGGAAAGGAGCGCGAGGGCTAGGACGATGATCGTTCTTTTTTTCATGCCTCGCTATCGAACCACGACAAGAGAAACTCCGTCAACCGCTTCTTCCCACACGTCATCCCTAGCCGCCATTTCTCACAAATTTCGTAGCCGAGGCGCCGCCAATGGGCTTGGATGCGAGGCGCAGCGCCGGTTTTCCACCGGAGCTGTATGAAGACATGCTGCAAGGATGGAAAACCAAGCGAGAGCGAAAGCAGACAAGCCCATTGTGCAAGCCGTAGGAGAACACGCTTGGAAGACCGGCAGGCAAGTTATGGAGCCACCGTCGACTTGGTTGCTCCGCCGACGGACGAGTTCTTTTTCTCCTCCGCAAGCCTTGCGCGCTGCTTGGTGGCGGCACGCTGCAACTGCCGCTCATATTCTTTGTATAGGCGTTTAGGGTCTGCCGATGGCTCTGCTCCAACGTTCCCGCTTGGTCCGGGTGGACCCGTGGGCTCGGGAACCGCCGACGACCGCTCCCCAGCAGGGGGTGACTCGACCGGCAGTGCTTTTTCCACCCGTTCTCCGCTGAAATCCTGTTGCTGGGACGGAAGAGACACCCCCGTCCGAGAGTCCGGGCTTTGCGGAGTCCCGAAAGCCCTTTGGCCTGTTGCCAATGAGACCTTCCTGTCCCGAATCCTCTGCAACGTCCGGACCATTCCTTCCCAAGCCGCTCGCTCTGCTTCCTGAACCTCCGATACCTCTTCTTCCGTAAATACCCGCCCCCAACTCTCGAAGGGGAGCGGCTCCGTCTTCTCCACGCTCCAGCGGTTGTCGGAAAAGAGTGCTCGCTCCACCGCCCATTTCACGGTGATCGCTTTCCCCTTCCTGGCTACTGCCCTTCTGCGGTTCACCCGGTAGCAGGATCCAGGCTCCAGGTCGGGATAGAAGACAAGATAGGAAGCCAGTTTCCTCTGGAGAGCATCGGCCCCCGCCGGTGACGAAAAGTGTCCGACCGGGAGCTGAAACCAGGAGATCGACGATTCGAGGCGAAGGAGGTAGCCCGCCCCGAACGAGCCATCGGCAAACTCCCGAAACGAGATGGGATTTACGCGGACGAGCGTCATGCCTTCCGGCAGAAGCGGCATCACCCTCTCCCGGACAACCTCCTCTTTCAACGCCGTGGGCTTCGGCGGCCCCGACACGAACGGTCCCGGCGCAAGCTTCCTTCCGCTGCGGCTCGCCAGCACGTAGACAACACCGAGGATCGCCCCCAGAAGGAAAGCCAACCCCACCCGCAGCCAAATCCCTCTCATTCCCTAAACACCTCGTCCCTTGACCCATGCTGGCGTGGATCAGGCTGTGCCTTTTTCACAGGAAGGTGCTTGCGCCGATAGGATATCAGGCCCGACCGAAGGAAAAAACAAGAATGGAGACCGCCTCGGGTGGTGCGGCTTGGCCGCGAGCTGACATTCTTTTCTCGAAGAATGTCCTTGGTGTCATCACTCTTTTCGCATTTTATTCTTTCATGAATACGAACTTAGCTATAACGCCCCTCGCTCTGGGCGCGGCAGCACCCATCGTGCATGGGACAGATCAAAGCGGGAATGAAGTAGACCTAGCGGAAGCTTCGAGGAATGCGATCCTTCTCCTCTATTTTTATCCGAAGGCGGACACACCGGGATGTACCAAAGAGTCTTGCGGCTTACGCGACGCCTACCAGAAGTTCGTGGATCATGGAGTCAGGGTCTTTGGGGTGAGCATGGACACGGTCGCCTCTCAGAAGCACTTCGTCGAAAAATACCACCTGCCCTTCACCCTGCTTGCCGATCCCGAGGGAAAGATCGTCGACGCCTTCGGCGTGGCAAAGCGAAACGGTCATGCCACCCGGCAATCCTTTTTGATTCGAAACGGCAAGATTATCTGGCACGACGCAAAAGTGAACCCGGAGACCCATGCGAAAGAGGTGCTGCGGGAGATCGAAAGACACTCTTCTTGAACAACGCCTCCGGCTTTCGAGTTCGGGCACTGCGATCCGCGTCCGGGGTATCTCCGTATCGGACGCAAGCCTCGAAGCCGCCTTCAGGTATCCCGAGCGTCGCCGCGCGGCTGTCAGGCTGCCATCCGCAATCCGGTACCCAGGCCAATGGGAGATCGCTCACCCGCTCGCTTCCGAGACGGGTTGCCCATCAACGGAAAGACGGGCCGGTCGAAAATCGGACCGGCGAGATTTGAACTCGCGACCTCTTGCACCCCAAGCAAGCGCGCTACCAGGCTGCGCTACGGCCCGTTTGACGGGATCTGATAAAAAGGATAACAGAGTTCCCGAAACAAGAGCAAGTTCCCGATGCGCAACGCAGAGTTCATGGCAAAAAAACATCCCTCCCACCTTCGCCTGGGTCTCTTTGGGGGCAGTTTCGATCCGATCCACCATGGCCACCTCATCAGCTCTTGGGATGCTCTCGAGCAGATGGATCTCGATCACATCGTCTTCATCCCCTGCGCCCTCTCTCCCCATAAGCCAGATCCTCCCGTCGCACCGGGAGAGCAGCGCATTGCGATGATTCGCCAAGCGACGCGGGGATGGCCCGTTTTTTCTCTCTCCGACTGCGAGCTGATTCGTGGCGGATCCTCCTACTCCGTGGATACGGCGGAGGAGATGCGCAGCCGCTTCCCGGCAGCGGAGCTCTTTTGGATCATCGGCTCGGACCAAGCGCAAAGCCTTCCATCCTGGAAGGACTATCCGCGCCTTCGTCAGCTCGTCACCTTTCTGGTCATACCGCGACCAGGGTACGTCAACATCGTCCCAGAGAACGGTATGGCAGTGCTCCCCTCGCCCCATTTCGTCGACATCTCCTCGACAGAAATCCGCGACCGGACGGTCACTGGTCTTTCCATTGCTCATCTTGTGCCTCGTGCAGTGGCAACTCACATCGCCAAACACCGGCTTTATGAGAAGATCCCCGTCGGATGACTGATCCTCTCGCCTTGGCACGCTTTTGCCGAGACGTCGCTTTGCAAGGGAAAGCGATCTCACCCGTCATTCTCGATCTTCGCAATCTCTCCGCCTTTGCCGATTTCTTCTTCATCTGCTCCGCGGCGTCCCCTCCGCAACTCAAGGCACTGGCCGCTTCGGTCGAACGGGAGGTGCAAGAAGCTCATGGCATTCATCCTCTCTCCGTTCAAGGTTCTCCGGTCAGCCATTGGATCGTGCTCGACTACGGATCGCTCCTCGTTCACATCTTCCTCGAAAAGGAACGGACGCATTACGAGCTCGAGCACCTATGGGGAGACGCACCCATGCTCTGAGGGCTTGACGGGGACGCGCCCCGTGAGCCATCGCTTCCGCATGGCCCTTCCTTCACCCCTCCCGACCACCGACCTTCCCTATTTTCCTTGCCGGCATTTCTCACAAAGTTCGTACCCGGGGTGCGGTGAATGGTCCTGGTTGCAAGGCAGGGTGCATGTTTTCCCCCGGAGCGATAGGACAGCATCCGGCGGGGAGGGGAAACCAGGTCCCAACGAGGCAGAGAGGTCCATTTTGCAAGCCACAGGAGAACGCTTGTGAAACAGGCAGGCTAAGCCAGGAGTAAATAGCCGATGCCCGCTCCCCGGGTTTCTTCCTCTCCGCAGTCGGCAGCGCTGCTGCCGGTCATTCGTCATCCCTTTTACCATTTCTTGGGCGCTCTCACGGTCTTGTTTGCCCTCATGGGGGTCGGCACTTTCGGCTACTGGAGCATCGAGAAGATGTCCCCTCTCGACGCGTTATACATGACTATCATCACGCTCAGCACCGTGGGTTTCGAGGAGGTCCATCCGCTTTCTCCTCGGGGCCGACTCTTTACGATTGGGCTGATTGCCGGGGGTGGGGCCCTTGCGGCTTATGCTGCGGGAAAGGCGATCGAATACCTCTCCTCCGGCGAATGGCGGGATTTTCTTGAAACGCGCCGGCAAAGCCGAATGTTGAGTGGGATGAAGGGCCACTATCTGGTCTGCGGTTACGGCCGAGTCGGGCGCCATGTCACCCAGGAACTGATCGAACAGGGTCTGCGGGTCGTGGTGATCGATTCGCAGTCCGAAGCTCTCGCCGGCCTCAAGATGTCGGGAACCTCGGCGATCGTAGGCAACGCTTCGGACGAAGCCGTCTTGATTGCCGCCGAGATTCTGCGCGCTAAGGGCCTGGTAGCCTGCGCCAGCTCCGACGCGGAAAACCTGTTGATCGTTCTTACCGCGCGCTTGATGAACCCTGAGATCACGATTATCGCCCGCGCGGTCGACGAAGCCTCCGAGCCAAAACTAAAAAAGGCGGGAGCCAACCGCGTCGTGCTGCCCTCCCAGCTGGCGGCGATCCGCACGATTACCCTGCTTCTTCGCCCGGCAGTCGCCGATTTTCTTTGGGAGGCCGCCCACGTCGGGGGACTGGAGCTCTTCCTGGAGCAAATTCCCCTCCGGCAGGGCTCTTGCCTGATTGGCCAAACGTTGGCGCAGGCCCAGTTGCGCAACCGGTTCAACGTTACGATCCTCGGCTGCCGGTTGCCGGACGGGACGCTGTCCGTGCGGCCCACCGCCGAGACTGTGCTTGATGCCGGCAAAGAGCTCATCGCGCTCGGAACCTATGCGGAATTGCAGGCATTTGCGCGGCTGGCTTCCGGGGAGGAACGCGGTGAGGCAACTCCCTGAACCTTCTCCTGTTGGAACGGGAGAAGCGCCGATCCGGAGGCAAACTTCCCAAAAACGAATGCCACGAGTTTGTACTCTGTACAACAGATCGTTAGATCTGTTAGCATCATCGCCATGCCTTTTGCCGTCGTCACGGGAGCCGCCGGTTTTCTGGGCAGCCACCTCGTCGATCGGCTGCTGCGCGCCGGCTATCGGGTCCTCGGCGTCGATAACTTCGTGACCGGCAACCCCGATAATCTATCCCATCTCAAGCACGAATCCCAGTTCGACCTCCTCGTACAAGACGTCTCGGAATTCCTCGACATCCCTGGGAAGGTCGATCAGATCTTTCACCTCGCCTCGCCCGCCAGCCCGATTGACTACCTCAATCTTCCGATCCAGACCCTGAAGGCGGGGGCTCTCGGCACCTACCGCGCCTTGGGGCTGGCCAAGGCTAAGGGTGCAGGATTCGTGCTAGCCTCCACCTCGGAAATCTATGGCGATCCCTTGGTGCATCCCCAGAACGAAGAATATTGGGGCAATGTAAACCCGATCGGACCTCGGGGAGTCTATGATGAGGCAAAGCGCTTTGCCGAGGCCCTGACCATGGCCTACCACCGGAGCCACGGTGTGAACACCCACATCGTTCGCATCTTCAACACCTATGGGCCTCGCATGCGGCTCCAGGACGGTCGCGTCGTCCCGGCCTTCATCGGACAGGCTCTGGAAGGAAAGCCGCTCACGATTTTCGGCGATGGATCGCAGACTCGCAGCTTCTGCTACTGTTCCGATTTGATCGAGGGAATCTTTCTGCTCTCTCAATCCGGTTTCGACGATCCGGTGAACGTGGGGAATCCGACCGAGCTTTCCATCCTGGAATTTGCTCGGTTGATCTGCCGACTCGCCGACATTCCCGAACAGTTGGAGTACAAGCCGCTTCCGGTCGACGACCCAAAACAGCGGCGTCCGGACATCACCCGCGCCGGAAATTTCCTCGGCTGGGCTCCGAAGGTCGACCTAAAAACGGGATTGCGAGAGACGATTGAATGGTTCCGCGCCCATCGTCCGGAAGCGAGGAAAGAAGAGGAAGCGCAAAGGCCGACTTGATCGGGACTCTCAGGCTAGCCTGCATTTCTCCGATGGCTGTCGGGAACCGCAGCCCGGCCAAGAGCTTTGAATCCGAGTCGCCATTTCTTACAAATTTCGTAGTCGAGGCGTCGCAAATGGGCTTCGATGCGAGGCGCGGCGCCTGTTTTCTACCGGAGCTGTATGAGGACGTACTACAAGGAGTGAAAACCAAGCGAGAGCGAAGCAGACAAGCCCATTGTGCAAGCCGCAGGAGAAAGCTTGGGAGAAATGGCGGCTAGCACTCGCATGGATCGCCGAAAGACGACTCTCTGGCTAGGCATTGAAAGCTCCTGCGACGAAACGGGAGTCGCCCTCGTGGCAGAGCAGGCGGGGAGGACCCAGATCGTCGGCGCTCTCCTAGCCAGCCAAGTTTATCGCCATCGCCCTTACGGAGGAGTCGTGCCGGAGCTCGCCGTACGCGAACATTCGAGAAACCTTCCTCTTCTGGTCGCCCGGCTTTTCCGGGAAGCGAGCATCGCGTTGCGGGAGCTTGGAGGGATTGCCGTCACCGAGGGGCCCGGGCTCGCTTCCTGCCTTCTCGTCGGCAACGCTTATGCGCGGGCGATGGGGGCCGCCCTTGGTCTCCCCGTCTTCGGGGTGAATCACCTCGAAGGCCATCTTTTTTCTCCCTTCCTCGAGGCGGAGGAATCGATCTCGTTTCCCTTCCTCGGTCTCGTGGTCAGCGGGGGCCACACCATTTTAGCCTCCGTCGAAGGATGGAACCGTTATCGGATCTTGTCCTCCACCTCGGACGACGCGGCTGGAGAGGCGCTCGACAAGATCGCCCGCCTCCTCGGCTTGCCTTACCCGGGAGGACCGGAGATCGAGAAGCTGGCCGCCCGAGGCAACCCCAAGGCATTTCGGTTTCCGCGGGGGTTTCCAGAAGCGCGCGACCTCCGATTCAGCTTCAGCGGCGTGAAGACCGCCGTCCGATATTTCCTCGAAAAACATGCCGAAGAGCGCGGTGACCCTGCTTTTCTCGCGGACGTGGCTGCCTCGTTGCAGGAAGCCGTGCTTCGCACCCTCTGCGAGAAGGCTCTCTGGGCGGCGGCGGGAGGAGGTTTCCGCATCCTGGCGGCCTCAGGCGGAGTCCTGGCGAATCAGCGATTGCGGGAACTCTTGGAAGCGGGATGCCACCATGCCAGGCTCGCCCTCCACATCGCGCCCTCCGCCCTCTGCACGGACAATGCGGTCATGATCGCATCCGCAGCGGCCTGGAAGAGCGCAGCCGGACTGCCCGCCAGCCTCGGAGAGGATGTCGACCCGGGCCTGCCGCTATAGCCTGCCTATCTCACAAAGTTCGTACCCGAGGCGAGGGCCGATGGCCCTGGATGCAAGGCGGGACGCCGGTTTTCCCCCGGAGATGTAGGACCACATACTGCAAGGAGGGCCAAAAACCCAAGTCCCAACGAAACAGACAGGTCCATTTCGCCAGCCGCAGGAGAACGCTTATGAGTATATGCAGGCTTGGGCCATGTGAAATTCCCATTGACGCCTCCTGCAAGAACGGCATAGGGTGTCCTGCCGGTCGAAGGCGCTAACCGTTTGTCTTTTCCTCTCTTATGGCACGTGAACTCAGTTACGTTATTATCAATCCCTATTCGCTGAACAAGTCGCGCACAGGAGCGATTCTCTCTCGACTGCTCACCCGGACGAGCTTGGAGCTGGCGGGAGCCGCCATGTTTGCGCCTAGCCACGAACTCGTCCGCGAGTACGCCAAGATGATCGTGACCGAACACGATCCCCAGGACCGTCAGATTCAGCAGCTCATTCAAGAATACATCCTGGAAAACTATGCCCCGGACCCTGCAACCAAGCAGCGGCGCCGGGTCATGGTCTTGCTCTTCACGGGCAACGATGCCGTCGCTCGCACACGGGAAGCGGTCGGCAACATCCGCCGGATGAGCGGCGGCGGGGAAACCGTTCGAGACACCTTTTCCGACCTCGTTTTTGCCCGGGACGGATCCGTTCGTTACTTCGAGCCGGCCGTTTTGGCGGCCCCCACGGTGGAAGAAGCCAAAGCCAAGCTCCGTCTTTGGAGTCGCTATGCGGAGAGCGATTCGGGATTGGTCTCAGCCGTCCTCCCCACTTTACAGGACCCCCGGCACCAGCGGACCCTCGTGATCCTCAAGCCGGACACGATCCGTCTTCCTGGCGGCAGACCGGGTACCGTCATTGACCTTTTCTCGAAGACGGGACTCGCGATCACGGCGATCAAGATTCACCGGATGAGCCTCGCTGAAGCCGAAGAATTTTATGCTCCCGTTCGGTCGGTCTTACGCGAGAAGCTGGTCGGCGCTACGGGCGAGAAGGTAACAGAACTAGTGCGATCCGCCCTCGGGATCAGTGTGAATCCGGTTTTGAAGGAAGAGCTTGGCCGACTCCTGGGACCGAAGGCGGCCGATCACCAGTTCGACCTGATCCTCCAGTTCATGACCGGTCACAATCCCAAGGATTGTTCGGAAGCGGAATGCACGCTTCCCGGCAAGGAAAGATGCCTCGTGCTGGTCTATGAGGGGATCGATGCCGTGCAGCGGATCCGGGAGGTTCTCGGACCCACGGATCCCGCCAAGGCGCCACCGGGCTCGATCCGGCGCGAATTTGGTCAGAACATCATGGTCAACGCCGCCCACGCCTCCGACTCGGTCGAGAGCGCCGAGCGTGAAATCCAGATCCTCCGCCCGGGAGAAAGCAACTTTCGTTCCCTCGTCTCCGAATACTACGGCTCCTAGCCGCACCACACTCTCACCCGTCGAACCACCCAAAGGGCCCTATGGAACCATCTTCTCGTGCCAAACGCATTACCCCATCCCTTACACTTTCCTTGGGAAGCAAGGCTAAGTCGCTGCAGGCTAAAGGAGTAGATATTATAAATCTTGGCTCGGGCGAGCCCGATTTCGATACTCCGGAGTTCATCAAGGCCGCCGCCATGGGATCCCTGGATGCGGGCTTCACCAAGTATACACCCTCTTCGGGCATCCCCGAACTGCGCGAGGCCATCGCCGACAAGCTCAAAGGGGACAATGGGTTATCCTACGAGCCGACGCAGATCACGGTCAGTTGCGGCGCCAAGCACGCCTGCCTCAATGTCCTTCTGGCGACTTTGGAGGCCGGAGACGAGGTCATCATTCCCGCTCCTTACTGGTTGAGCTATCCGGAGATGGTCAAGATCGCCGACGGGGAGCCCGTCATCGTTCCCACTCGGCTGGAGAATGGCTACAAGATCACCCCGGAGGAATTTTCCGAGGCCATGACCCCAAAGACTCGGATGATCATCCTTAACAGCCCGGGGAATCCCACCGGCTCGGTCTATACGCGGGAAGAGCTCGAAGCGCTGGCTCGGGTCGCGGTCGAAGAGGATATCCTGATCCTTTCCGATGAAATCTACGAAAAGATTCTTTTCGACGGACAGAAGCACTCGAGCGTTGCCTCCCTGGACACCGCGTTCTATTCGCTCACCTTCACCGTCAACGGCTTTAGCAAGGCCTACGCCATGACTGGCTGGCGGCTGGGTTACGTGGCATCCCCTCCTTGGGCTGCCGGAGCCGTGGAGGCAATTCAGAGCCACTCCACCTCTAACGTGACCTCCTTTGCGCAGAAAGGGGCATTAGCTGCCTATCGAGGTCCGCAAGATTGTGTGCTGGCCATGACCCAAGAGTATGCGCGCCGAAGAGATTACTTGGTGACACAGCTTAGCTCCTTTTCCAAAATCAACTTTCTCCGAGCCCAAGGAACGTTTTACCTGCTGCTCGAGATCGGGGAAACGAGGCTTTCCTCCACCCAGTTCGCCGAGCGCCTCCTGGAAGAAGAAAAGGTGATGGTCATTCCTGGGATCGCCTTCGGCGACGACCGGACGATACGGCTCTCCTATGCGACGGACATGGAGAGCTTAAAAAGAGGAGTGGAGCGGCTTGGCGGCTTCCTGAAGCGCTTGTAAGCCCCATGGCACCCCGTCCCTCCCTCCCTTCCCAGGACTCATGGATTCTAACCGCCATTTCTCACAAAGTTCCTAGCCGAGGCGCCGCAAATGGGCTTGGATTCGAGGCGCGGCGCCGGTTTTCCACCGGAGCTGTATGAGGACATACTGCAAGGATGGAAAACCAAGCCAAACGAAGCAGACAAGCCCATTGTGCAAGCCGCAGGAGAAAGCTTGGGAGGAATGGCGGCTAAGACGGGATCCACTTCGCTTCGTAAGCCAGACTCCTGTCGGCTCGCGAAGAAGGGACCGATGACGAGCCTATCCTGAGCAGGAGTAGGCGGACGGACAAAGAGGCGAGCCCGCTTCCGATGCGAAGGAACTTCGGGGATCACTCGGCCAACGAACGCACATACCTCGCCTGGATTCGGACAAGCATCGGACTGATGGCGTTCGGATTCCTGCTGGAGAAGTTCACCCTCTTTCTCGATTACCTCCGCTTTGCGCTCAATCAACCGCCGACAACGCAGGAGCCGGCGACCAGGCTCATTGGACTTGCCTTCTTGACCCTGGGCGCAATCATGATCGGGATGGCGGCCCTTCGCTATCGGCTCTATGCCCGGCAGATCGACAGCCCGGAGTTAGAAAAGACTAGCTTTGTCCTTCTCGATACCGTCCTGGGTGGCTGCCTGTCGGGCGCCGGCATCCTGCTTGGTCTCTATCTGGCGCTCCGGATCGCCCTTTAGCCTGACTTCCATTGAGTAGCGGCGCAACTCCTTGATGCGGAAGGACAGGCCTTTCCGCTACTGGGCTACATGGCTGCCCAAGCCGGCGGCTGGGCGAAGAGCGGGAGCAGACGAAGTTTTTCCAGGAGCCGATTCAGTTCCCGAGGAATCTTGCTCAAAAGACGAACGATCGGCTTGCCTTCCACGGAGAGAACGCCGAGGCGGATTGCCTGGAGGCGGCGCAAGAGCGCAGGAACGTGTTCGACAACACCGAGCTTGCTCCATTCGGCGGCCAAACGAGCCGTCATCCAATACGCGAGAAAGCAGATCCTCACGTGGTTCCGGACCCGATCCGGCCGCCAATGGAAGACCGGCCGGACCTCAAGGTAACTTTTTAATTCGCAAAAGGCCTGCTCGACCTCGCCGAGGCTTTTATAGTGGGCCAGGACCTCTTTGGCGGACGCCTCGGTGGGGGGCAGATTGGTTTCCAGTAGATACCAGCCGTCAGTGGCTTTGCTCCTTGGCAATCTCCTTCTCGTCGAGCTTCCACCAGAACCGACCGTCCCCGTCGATTCCGTACCGGAAGTACTTGTGCGCCTTGCACCGCTGCAGCATCCGGCCGACCCGGCTTCCCAGCCGAACCGCATCCTCGTCCTTGTGTGCGTTTCGTTTGAACTCTTCCAGCAAAAGCTTCGCCTTGCCGATTCGAGCCTCCCGCCTCTCCCGATCCCGTTTGGCCCGCCACTCTCCTCCGGCAATGACATACCGAAGACCGTCCTTCTCCACTTCCATCCCTTCGGTCCGGTCCCAGAGCTCCGGCTGCCGATCCCGCGGCAACTTCTCCACCAGCTCCTGGAGTTGAGCCCGATTCGCCCGGGTCACGTATCCCAACTCCATCCCCGTCAGCATCTCCAGGTTAAAAAAGCTTCGGATCCCGCCGTCAAAAACAAAGACCGCCTTTTCAATCCCCAGCCGTCGCCGCAAGCCAACCAAAAGCCCGGGGAGCGTCGAGGAATCGGCCCGATTGCCTCGGAGAACCTCCACATGGATCGGGATCCCCTCCGCATCGGTCGCCACCGCCAAAAGCACCTGCGGCCGGTCATCCCGATGGTCCCGACTGTAGCCATAGCGAGCCAACCCCTTCGGACCCTCTCCTTCAAAATAGGTGCTCGAAAGATCGTAGAGCACCAGACTTACCCCTCCGGGAAACGCTCTCTGAAAAAGCCCACGCTCGATCCGGCTCCAAACCCCATTGAGCCCATCCATCGCCCGGTAGAGATCCTCTTCGTCCAATCCTTCGCTCTTCTCCAAAGAGCAGGCTTGCGCCAGAAGCGTCCCCCGAGCCTCCTCCTTCAAGGAAAGCTTCGAGCAGGGGAAGAGAATCCTGCCGAAGATCATCGCCTGCAAAAGTTTCCTCTTCTTCGGATCCTCCACCGAGGCCAGGACTTCTTCCAGTCCCCACCGCTCCCATGCCTCCCGCAAAACCGCCAGACCCCCGAAGTCCGACTGCTCCTCCAGTCCCAGCTTCTCGACCTCGACGACCTTCTTCCCCTGCAAGCCCAAACGAATCAGCTCCCGGACCTCTTCGGGTAGCGCGGTGACGTTGCAGATCGTCCGGGAACGAGGTCCTTTCTCGGTCCGATACGACTCTCGGATGAAATAACTCTTGTAGACCTTCCCCTTCTGCCGCGACTTGACCTCGCAAAAGTACATTACGCACTCTTTTATGCCAAACGCAACGAATACACGTCAATATATTATTTCATATATTACGTACTACATGCTTTCCGTAAGTAATTGATAAATCACAATGTCGGTGAAAAAGTGTCAAAGTCAGGTTAGCCGCCATTTCTTACAAAGTTCGTAGCCGAGGCGCGGAGAATGGGCTTGGATGCGAGGCGGCTACCCCCCCTGTCGGGTAAGAAGGAGGTTCCTGTAACCATCGACTCGGACTGCCCAGCCAGGCGGCACGACCGTCGTGCCACTATACTCCAGGATGACGGCAGGCCCTTCCATCCGGTTTCCCGGAAGCAGTCGCTCCCTCTGGAAGAAGCGGGCGGTTCGATGCCGGCCTGCCAACCAGATCGCTCGCTCTCCAAGCAGCCCTTCCTTCGGGACTTCGGGACCCATCTCCTTCTCCGGAACAAGCGTGGGCTTTTGAGGAATGCCACGGCCTTGGACTCGGAGAGAGACGATCTCGATCTTTCGACCCCAGTCGGCATAACCGTACTTGAGTTCGTGCAACTGATGAAATTGCCTAACATACTCTTCGGTGTATGGCGTGGTGATCTCGAAGCCTTGGCCCGCGTAGCGCAGATCGAGAAAGAACAAGAGCGTTCGTTCGGCCTTGGAAAAGCCTTCGGCGGAAAATTCGCCTTCCGCTCGCGCCGCCAATCGGTCGAAAATCCGCCTCAGATCCTCCTCCTCCGTCTGCTCCTGTGCCTGGAGCAGGGTCTCCACGTAGTCCCGGACAAAATCCGAAAAAAGGCCGCCTAGAGCCGAGAAAAGGCCCGGATCCCGTGGGATGATCGCCTGCCGAATCTCCAACGCATCGGCCAGATCGCAGGCGTGCAAACCGCCGGCACCGCCGTAGGCCAGGAGAGGGAAGTCGCGAGGATCCTTGCCGCTCTCCGCGGAAACGAGCTGGATGGCTCGAGCCATGCGGACGTTGATTACCTCCAAGATCCCTTGGGCCAACTTCTCCACGAGGTTCTCTTCTTCCGCTCCGATGCCGCACAACGCAGCCAGATGCTCACGGCTAAACTTCTCAAAGAACTCTCGGGTCCGGATGACATCCAAGCTCATCTGCCCGCCGAGCAGGCCATCCGGCCCAAGCCGTCCAAGGACGAGATGCGCATCGGTCACGGTAATCTCCCCCCCTCTACCGTAGCAGACGGGCCCGGGATCTGCGCCCGCGCTCTCCGGGCCCACCCGCAAGGCGCCGCCCGCATCGACGCGGGCGATCGAGCCGCCACCCGCCGCGACCGTCTGAATGGGAAGAAGCGGTATGCCAACCGGATAACCGCCGATCCTGCCGCCGCGGCTTGCGGCTTGGGCGCCCCCGACAAGGCTCACGTCGGTCGATGTGCCTCCCATGTCAAAGGCAATGACCTGCGGATAACCGACAAGACGCGCCCAGGCGGCAGCGGCGACCACCCCGCCCGCCGGCCCCGAGAGCGCCGTCTGAATGGGCTGCTCGACCGCGCGACTCGCGGAAAGAGCGCCTCCGTTCGACTGCATGACCCAAAGAGAAGACGCCGGCGGCTCCTCGATTCCCATGCTTTCCGCCATCTTTTTTACTCCGCCGGCGGCACGATCGAGATAACGCCGCAGAATCGGAGCGATGTAGGCGTTGAGGACGGTCGTGGACATCCGTTCGTACTCGCGATGCTCGGGAAGCACTCGGCAGGAAAGCGAGACGGGCAGGCCGAGGTCCTGCAGCAGCATCCCCGTCTCCTCTTCGTGCCGAGGATTTGCAAACGAGAAGAGGTAGACGACCGCGATGCTTTCCACCCCGGCTTTGCGAAGAGGATCCTTCATCGCCATCACCGCCGACGAATCGAGCCGCCTTAGGATCGCTCCGCGCACCCCCACTCGCTCCGGAACTCCGAGGCGCAACTCGGACGCGACGAGAGGAGCCGGCTTGGATGGCCCTAGCGCATAAAGCTTCGGCCGATTCTGCCGGCCGATCTCCAGCAGATCCTCGAATCCCTTGGTGGTCAGAAGTGCCGTGCGCGCCCCTTTGCGCTCCAAGATCGCGTTGGTTCCGACCGTGGTGCCGTGAACGACCTCGATCCGGCTCGGATTCCGGTCTTCCAGGAAGCGTCGGATCCCTATCAGCAGCGCCTCTTCGGGGGCGTGGGGAGTCGAAGGCAGCTTGAGACAAAAAAGTCTACCTTGCCAGAGAGCAACGAAGTCCGTGAAGGTGCCGCCCGTATCCACGGCGACTCGAAGAAGACGGCTCTCCCTGCTTACCATAGCCAGCGCGGAAGCCGTTCCCGGGGTCAACGCGAGGTTCTTCCGGAGCCGACCCGGGAGAGCCGCCTTTTCCGTTTCGTCTTTTCTTGCCTTTGCCATTCGCCCGATCTTCCGGTAGAAGTTCCCGACGAACATAACAGGAAGCCTCGATTTATGCACAGCCAGGAAGCCCACCATCCCGCCCCTCTCGACGAACTCCCCTCCCCGGAAGAACTTCTCCGCTTTTTAAAGGATCCGCGCTCCTACCCCCACCTTCCCGAACGAGTCGATTTTGTCCAGACCCACGCCTCCTACGTCTTCCTCGTCCCCCCTTACGTCTACAAGGTCAAGAAGCCGGTGAACTTCGGATTTCTCGACTACTCGACCCTCGAAAAGCGCAAGCACTTCTGCGAGCGCGAAGTCGCCTTGAACCGAGAGCTCTGCGCCGAAGCCTATCTGGGCGTGGTCCCGATCGCCCGGGAGAACGGCAACCTCCGCTTCGAGGGGGCGGGAGAGCCGGTGGAATATGCCGTTCGCATGTCACAACTTCCCGAAGACTTTTTTGCTAAGCGTATTATTGCCAATGGCTTATTTGGAAAGACCGAGCTCGACCGCGTCGCTGAGCGGCTGGCTGCATTCTATTCCGGCCAGCCGCGCAAGGAATCGGTCCTGGATTGGGGTCGGATCGAGAAGCTGCAGATCACCTCCGACGAGAACTTTGCCCAGACGGAAGGGGATATCGGAAAAACCATCGATCGGGTGACCTGGGAAACGCTCCGGTTCTTTACCGAGGAGTTCTACCGGCAGCGAGCCCCTCTCTTCGAGCGAAGGGTACGCGAAGGTTGGATCAAGGACGGGCATGGAGACCTCCACCTCGAGCATATCCACATTTCACCCCAAGGGCTCTGCATCTACGATCGCATCGAGTTCAACGACCGATTCCGCTCCGTCGATGTTGCCAGCGATGCGGCATTCCTCGCCATGGACCTCGCCTTCCACGAGCGTTTCGACTTGGGCCTCTACTTCCTCGAACAGATGGCGCGCAGGCTGAACGACCCGGAGATGCTCGAGCTGACCGACTTCTACTGCTGCCAGCGAGCCTATGTGCGCGGCAAGGTCGAATCGATGACGGCGCGAGATCCGTTGGTACCCCTTTCCGCGCAGGAGCAGTGCCGACGGCGAGCCGGACGCTACTTCCAACTCGGGCTCCGATACGCCACGGTCGGCTCCCGGCCGACTGCTCTAGCGGTGCTCGGGCGGGTCGGTGCCGGCAAGACAACCCTGGCTTCCGGCCTGGCAAGAGAGCTCGGCTGGGAACATCTCTCCTCGGATTCCCTTCGCAAGGAGCTTGCCGGTCTTCCCAATGGAGGAAGACCAAGCGAAGAAGTGCGCTCCTGGCTCTATTCGCCCGCATTTTCCGAAAAAACGTACGACGAGTTGTTCCGTCGCGCCCTTGATGTCCTCCGCACTCGCTCGGGTTGCGTCGTCGACGCCACTTTTTCCCGCCGCGAGGAGCGCCGCAGGCTCCACGAAATCTGCTCCCAAGCGGGGGCAGAGCTCATCCTCTTGGAAGCCCAAGCGAATCATTCCGTCCGAAGAGACCGGCTCCAGGCCCGCGAAAAGCAGCCGGCGGTGATCTCGGACGCCCGGATGGAAAACCTCGAACTTCTCGACGGACGATTCGAGCCAGCAACGGAAGCGTCCGGGCAGACGCTGCTGCGGATTCCCTGCGAGGAGAGTGCGGAAGCCGCCGTTTCCGAGGCCCTCCACGCGCTAGCTTCCCGAAAAGCCGCCACCCCCTGATTGAGGGCGGCTCAGCCCCGTGGAGAACCAGATCCCCTCGGGGTGCGGAACGGCATTTTCGAAATCCGTGGTTCCCCGAGTCAAGGCTGCGTGGGACGGCCGGCCCGGGCGGCCCCAGAGAAGAACCAGGTAGACGAGGGCGCCTACGAACATCCAGAGGAGAAAGCAGACGAACGTTTTGCGACTGAGATTGGTCATGAGGTAACCGCAAAAGCCGATCGCGCTCATGGCACTCCACGGCATGAACGGGACTTGAAACGGCCGGAGCAGCCCGGGTCTCTTTTTCCGGAGCACCAAGACTCCCAACGCAACGACCATGAACGCGGCAAGAGCCCCCATGTTCGTGAGCTCCGCGACCGACTCGATCGGCAGGAAGCCGGCGATTCCCGCGACCAACGCCCCAATGAGAAGGATCATGCGCGCGGGCGTCCGCGAGATCGGATGAATCCTCCCTAGAAAGCCGGGCAGCAGGCCATCCCGGCACATGGCGAAGAAGACGCGGGATTGACCATAGAGGTTCACCAGGAGGGCCGACGTGATCCCGGCAATGGCCCCAACCGCCACGAAGTCAGCGGCCACCCGCTCGCCGACCTGGACCAAGGCGAAAGCGACCGGATCCTTCACGTTGAGAATCCGGTACGGAACGATTCCGGTCAGGACGACTCCCACCAGGATATAGACCACGGTGCATACGGCGAGGGATCCCAAGATTCCCAGAGGCAGGTCGCGCTGCGGATTCTTGGCCTCCTCCGCCGCCGCCGAAACGGCGTCGAATCCGACATAGGCAAAAAAAATGAGTGCGGCTCCCGTCATGACTCCCCTCCAGCCGAAAGGGAGGAGAGGATGCCAGTTTTGCGGATTCACATGGCGCATGGCGACCAGCAAAAAAAGGCCGATCACCAGAAGCTTTATCACGACGATCCAGTGGTTGAAGCGCGCGCTCTCCCGCGCCCCGAGGGCGAGAATCCCGCTCAACCCGAGCGCGATCAGCGCCGCGGGAAGGTTGAGCCATCCCCCTTCGTGGGGAGCCTTGCCCAGAGCCGTCGGCAAGGAGAGGCCGACCCCGGCCAAGAGCTCTTGAAAATATCCCGACCAGCCAATCGCCACCACCCCGCCCGTCAACAGGTAGGCCAGAATCAAGTTCCATCCCGTCAGCCACCCGGCGAATTCCCCCATGCTCAGGGAGGCATACGCGTAGGCGCTCCCTGCGGTCGGCACCACGGAGGCAAACTCCGCGTAGCAGAGAGCCGCAAAGACACAGGCCAGCCCCGCCACCACGAAGGAGAGCCAGAGGCCCGGTCCCGCCGCCGTGGCGGCCGCAACGCCGGTGAGCACGAAGACGCCGGCGCCGACGATCGCACCGATCCCGAGGAGCATCAAGTCAAGCGAGGTGAGTGTACGATGAAGCCCTACCGGAGCTTCCCGCCGTTCGGGCAATTGCTCCCCTGCGCCTCCTTGCGATTCCATCTTCTCTTTTCTATCTTCCTGCACAAAAGCAGTCGTCGTTCCGGGAGCGGCGATTTTTTCGCTCTCTTCCAGAAAATCATGAACAGAAGCCCAAGCCCGTTGTCCACGATTTTATTGTCTAGCCTGAATATCTCACAAAGTTCGTATCCGAGGCGCGGCGAATGGGCCTGGATGCAAAGCGGAGCGCAGGTTTTCCCCCGGAGTTGTACGATGACTGACATGCTGCGAGGAGGGCCAAAAACCCAAGTCCCAACGAAGCAGACAGGCCCATTGCGCATGCCGCAGGAGAACGCTTGCGCGACATGCAGGTTAGCACCCGGTTGGGAACAAGCACAGGCCATCCAACCTTGCGAGAAGCCTCGATCTGACCATGATTAGAGCGGTTTTTTCCTGGTACAAGGATCGTGAGCTTCCATCCCGCCGTCCAAGACTGGTTTACCAAGGCAATGGGCATCCCTACGCCGGTGCAGCGGGCGGCGTGGCCCCTGATTCAGGGCGGGTGGCCGGTTCTGCTCTCGTCGCCGACGGGATCGGGGAAGACTTTGGCCGCTTTTCTCGGAGCAATCGACCGGCTCGTTCACCGCGGCGTGTCTGGAAAGCTGGCGGACGAGGTCTCTGTCCTCTACGTCTCCCCGCTGCGCGCCCTCTCCTACGATGTTCACCAGAACCTGCTCGAGCCGCTCGCCGGGATCCGCCGGGAGCTCATCGCCCGCAGCCTCGATGCCCCCGAGATCCGCATCGCCGTGCGAACCGGCGATACACTGCCCTCCGAGCGAGCCCAAATGCTACGCCGGCCTCCGCACCTTCTGGTCACCACCCCGGAGTCGCTCTATCTGCTCCTTGGGAGCGGGGGCGGACGCCGCCTCCTGGCTACCGTCGAGGTAGTGATCGTAGACGAAATCCATGCCGTGGCCTCGGGAAAGCGGGGAGCTCATCTCTCCCTCTCCCTCGAGCGCCTCTCCGCCCTGAATCCGTTCTCCTTCCAGCGAATCGGCCTTTCGGCGACCCAGCGGCCGATTGGCGAGCTCGCACGTTTTTTGACCGGGGTGCCAGCCCATGACGCGCCTTCCTGCGCCATCGTCGATCTCGGCTCCCAACGAAGGAGGGAGCTTGCGATCGAGCTGCCCCCCTCTCCCTTGGAACCGGTCCTTTCCGCCGAGGTTTGGGAAGAGATCTACGATCGATTGGCCGAGCTCGTCCGCTCGCGCCAGACGACCCTCGTCTTCGTGAACAGCCGGCGCCTCGCCGAGCGCGTCGCCCACCAGCTGACCGGACGACTCGGGGAAGAAGACGTCGCCGCTCATCACGGGAGCCTCAGCCGCGAGCGCCGCCTCGTCGCCGAGGAACGGTTGAAAAGCGGGCGACTCGCGGTCCTCGTGGCCACCTCTTCCCTAGAGCTCGGCATCGACGTCGGCGAGATCGACCTCGTTTGCCAGCTCGGCTCTCCGCGATCCATCGGCGCCTTCCTGCAACGGGTCGGACGATCGGGCCACCGCCTGGGCGACGCGATTCCGGAGGGAAGACTCTTCCCGCTGAGCCAGGACGATCTCGTCGAATGCGCCGGGCTCCTTCTGGCGGTCAAGAAGGGAGTCCTCGATCGTCTCGTAATCCCCGAAGCCCCGCTCGATGTTCTTGCCCAGCAGATCGTCGCGGAAGTGGCGACCGGCCCAAAGGAAGAAGAGGCGCTCTTCCGGATGATCCGGCGGGCCTATCCGTATCGTCGGCTCCGTCGCGAGGAATTCCTTCGGCTCGTGCAGATGCTTGCCGACGGCTACTCCGCGAGGCGAGGAAGGAGCAGGGCCTTTCTCTTCCGGGACCGCGCGCGGAAGAGAATTCTTCCCCGGAAGGGCGCCCGGCTCGCGGCGCTGCTCAACGGCGGGTCGATTCCCGATGCCGGCGATTACCCCGTCGTGGCGGACCCCGAGGGAATCACCCTGGGCACGGTAAATGAGGATTTTGCGGTCGAGAGCCTCCCGGGGGACATCTTTGCCTTGGGCAACACCTCCTGGCGGCTTCGGAAGATCGAACGGGGGGTGGTCCGCGTTGAGGATGCACACGGAGAGGCTCCGACGATCCCGTTTTGGCTCGGGGAGCTTCCCGGCCGCAGCCGCGAGCTCTCCGCGAATGCGGGCACGATCCGTCGCCGCGTGGACCAGTGGCTTAAGGAAGCCGAAGGAAGAGCTTCAACGGACGCGGAAGGGATCGTCGCGAGCAAGCTCGAACGCTGGCTCGGACTCTCCGAACGCGCCGCCCGAGAACTCTGCTCCTACCTGGCGGCAACCCGATCGGCCCTTGGCGTTGTCCCCCATCCCGGACAGGTCGGGCTCGAGCGCTTTTTCGACCCCTGCGGAGCAACCCAGATCGTCATCCATTCTCCCTTCGGCAGCCGTGTGAATCGCGCCTGGGGGCTCGCCCTTCGCAAACGATTTTGCCGCAAGTTCAACTTCGAGCTCCAAGCCGCGGCGACCGAGGACGCCATCCTGCTCTCGCTCACCCATGCGCATAGCTTCCCTCTGGCGGACATCCTCTCCTTCCTCCATCCGGAATCCGTCCGCTCCGTCCTGATCCAGGCACTCTTGGCGAGCCCGATGTTCACCGTCCGCTGGCGCTGGACAGCCTCGATCGCGCTTGCGGTCCCCCGGCGCCGAGGGAAAGGCAGGGTCCCTCCCCTTCTCCAACGGATGGAAGCCGAGGAGCTGCTCGGCGCGATCTTTCCGGATGCGGTCGCCTGCCTGGAAAACATCAGCGGCGACCGGGAATGCCCCGATCATCCCCTGGTCGAGCAGACGCTCCGCGACTGCCTTTCGGAGGTCATGGATCTCTCCGGACTGGAAGCAATCCTTCGCAAGTTGCAAACGGGCGAGATCGTTGCGACAGCGCGGGATCTCCGTGAGCCCTCCTCCGCCGCCCGCTCCGTCTTGGCCGCCCACCCCTACTCGTTCCTCGATCCCGCCCCTCTCGAAGAGCGCCGGGCGCGCGCCCTGACCTACTCCGGCCACCTCTCTCCTGCCGAACTCCGGCAGCTCTCGTGCGCCGATCCGATTGCCGTGCGGCGAGTGCAAGAGGAAGCCTGGCCCGACCCCGAGGATCCGGATCAGATGGAGGATGCGCTTCTTCTCCTGGGCTTTCTCACTCTCCGGGAAGGAAGGGAGGGACGGCCGGAGCAGCTCTGCGGTTCCCCGCAAAGACCGGAACGCTCCTGGGAACCTCTGCTCCAAGAACTGGTGAAGGCCGGCCGAGCCATCGCCTTCCGTTGCCGGCCGGACCGGAGCGCCTTCCTTTGGAGCTCTCCTGCTTGGCTCGCCCACTGGAAAGCGCTCTTCCCGCAGGGGGAGATCGTTTTGGGAGAAAAGACTCCTCTGCCTGATCCGGCTTCCCTGGAGCCCGATTTCGCCCTTCGCGAACTCCTCCGCGGCCGCCTTCAGGGCCTGGGGCCCGCCTCTGCTCCGGTTCTGGGTCTCCCGCTCGCGCTTTCGGGCGAACAGCTCCTCCCCGCGCTTTCCGCTCTCGAAGCGGAAGGCTTCCTCTTTCGCGGCCGCTGGCTCGCCGGAGAGGAAAAAGAGCAGTGGTGCCCGCGCGGCTTGCTGGCCCGCATCCATCGTTACGGCCAAGAGCGCCTTCGCCGCTCGATCCGCCCGGCCTCCGCCTCGGACTTCCTCCGCTTTCTTTTTTCCTGGCAGAAGCTCTCTCCTGAGGAGCGCATGGCCGGACCGGAGAGCCTCGTCTCCATCCTCGCCCTGCTGGAAGGAGTCTCCGCGCCCCCGGCCACCTGGGAGCAGGAGCTTCTCCCGGCCCGGATCGAGGGCTATGATCCAGCCTGGCTCGAACGCGCCAGCCTGGACGGCCGCTTCTTCTGGCATCGCCTGCGCCGCCGCCAAGAGGAAGGCCGGACGGCTCGCCTGACGTCTTCTTCGCCGATCGCCATCCTGCCACGAGGCAGGCTCCCTCTCTGGATGACCGGAGAACTTTCCATCCCAGGCGAACTCTCCCACCGGGCGGAAGCGGTCCACTCCTACCTTCAGGATCATGGCCCTTCCTTCTTTCCCGACATCCTGGAGGGATGCGGCCTGCTCCGGGGAGAAACGGTCGAAGGCTTGGCGGAGCTTGCGGGAAGCGGCCTTGCCCGCTGCGACGGATTTTCCGGGCTTCACCTCTTCCTCCCGGAGCGGGAGCGCCGAAAGGAGCAGCACGCACCTGCGGGCCGCTGGTCTCTCAATCCCTCGCCTACCGCCCTAAAAGAAGAGGAGCGGGCGGAGGCAATCGGCCGGGTTCTCCTGCGGCGTTACGGTGTGATCTTTCGCAAGCTACTGGCTCGGGAGGAAGCTCTTTCTCCTTGGTGGCGGCTCCTGGCCGCCTACCGCCGCCTCGAGGCGCGCGGCGAGATTCGCGGCGGACGTTTCGTCGCCGGCTTCTCTGGAGAACAGTTCGCCCTCCCCGAAGCGGCAGCCTCCCTGTGGAAGGTCCGGGAGCAACCCGGCAACGGTGGCTGGATTTCGGTCTGCGGCGCAGACCCCGTGAATCTGGTTGGCATCGTTACCCCAGGCGAGAGATTGCCCGCTCTCGCCGGCAACCGCCTCCTCTACCGAGATGGGGAGTGCGTCGCGGTTCTGCTCTCCGGAAAGCGCCACTTCCTGCGTCCGCTGGACTCCCGTGAAGAATGGGAAGCCACCCAGCGGCTCCTGCGCCGGGCTGACGCGGAATCCGGATGAGTTGGAGGCCGCTTTCCCCCACCGTACGGTCGTCGCCCAACGTACCCCCATTCCGTAGGAAAGCAGCCTCCTTCGAGCAGAGGATAGAGCGAGACGGACAGCAAGCATCCATAAACCGTCATTTCTCACAAATTTCGTAGCCGAGGCGCCACAAATGGGCTTGGATGCGAAGCGCGGCGCCGCTTTTCCACCGGAGCTGTATGAGGACATACTGTCAGGATGGAAAAACAAGCGAGAACGAAGCAGACAAGCCCATCGCGCAAGCCGCAGGAGAACGTTTAGGAGAAACGGCGGTAAAGTCCGATCCGACGGTCACCGCGATGGCCTCGAACCCTTTCTTCCGATCGCCAGGGCTTGCCGAACCCTCGGCAGCTCCAAGGAGAACTCCGGCAAAAGCGGCGTCCTCAACGTATCGTCGAAGCGTTTGACCGCAACCGGCTTCTCCGGATCTTCCTGGAAGCGATAGATTCGCACCGTCTCCGCTTGCCGGTCGAAGATCCAGTATTCGCGAATCCCCACCGCGCGGTAGATCTCCACCTTGTCCACCAGGTCGATCTTCTCCGTCGAGGGAGAGAGAATTTCGACCACCAGCACCGGAATCACCTCTTCCTGGACATTCGCTTCGTTGTCCCAGCCATCCAACTGGTCGTTCGGGATGTAGCAAAGATCAGGCACCACCCCTTCCCGATCCGCATCCAGGATCTCCGGGAAAGAAAAGGCGACGTTATGCCGCACGATGCCGGAGGAACGGCCGTCGAGATAACTCCTGATCCTCCACTCGATCTCCCCCGCCAAGCCGCTATTGCCCCCTGTCTCCTCCGTCATGATGAGATTCCCGTGGATCAACTCCCAATGCTTCCCTTCGGGAGTCGCCAGCCAATCCTTCACCGTGGATGGGCCCAGAGTCGTCGGCATGATGGCCTCCTTGCTGCTGCTTTCACGATACCCACGCCCAGGGAGCGTCGCAAGCGGGCGCCCCGGCTAACCGCCCGCTTCGCTACCGGGGAGCACCCGACGGCCGGCGGCTCATCATGGTGTAGGTTTGAATGTCACGAACCGTATCCGACCAGTAGGGTGGGAGAGAAGAGGCCACGGCAATCTCCCCGAAGGAGTTTCGCGGAAAATCGGCTGTCATCTCGAAACTACCGCAGTAGCTAGTCGTAGGACGCCCTTCCGGCGAAAGGCCGATCGCGCTCACCGAGGTAGTCCACCTCACCGCTACGCCGCACCGGTAGATTCGGCTCGGAACCATCGAGAGCACGGTCACCCGCACCAGCGGGCTCGCTTGCAGAGCCTCGGCAAATTGCCGCTTGTCCTGCTCGGTCACCAATGGGCAACTCTCCTGGGGAACGCAGGAACTGATCGGCAGCACGGCAGTCGATAGGAGCGCGGATCGAAGGAGGATTCCGGCCAGAAAGGTTGTCTGCATCGTCTGCTCATGGTGAGACTACCGTGCGCCGATGCGGTTTTCGATGGCAAAAAAAGTAAACCGCCATTTCTCACAAGCTTTCTCCTGCGACTTGCACAATGGGCTTATCTGCTTCGCTCTCGCTTAGTTTTCCATCCTTGCAGTATGTCCTCATACAGCTCCGGCGGAAAAGCGACGCCGCGCCTCGCATCCAAGCCCATTTGCGGCGCCTCGGCTACGCAATGTGTGAGAAATGGCGGTAAAGGGCTTTCTCGACAGCTCCAAAGCCGCTCTGTTAAAGTTGCGCAAACAAGGAGCCGACACGAAACCTCTCTCACGAAAGACCGCCATCGTCACCGGAGCATCGAGCGGCATTGGCCAGGCAACCGCGCTCGCCCTTGCGCGCGAAGGCGCGAACGTCGTCGCCACCGCCCGCCGCTTCGACCGCGTCGAAGATCTCAGCCGGCGGATCGCGCAGGAAGGGGGAAACTCCCTGCCCCTGCGCTGCGATGTCCGGGAGCCGACGGAAGTGGAAAACGTCGTCGACGTCGCACGCAAGCGCTTTGGGGGCGTGGATATTCTTGTGGCGAACGCTGGCATCATGCCGCTCTCCCTCATGCGGCATCTGCGCGTTGCGGAATGGATGGCCATGGTCGACGTGAATATCAAAGGGGTTCTCAGCAGCATTGCCGCGGTCCTTCCCGCGTTTCTCGAACAGAAGAGTGGCCACATCGTTACCCTCTCCTCCGTCGCCGGAAGAAAGGTCTTTCCCGGAAGCGCGGTCTATTGCGCCACCAAACATGCCGTTCGCGCCCTCTCCGAAGGGCTGCGGATGGAGCTCTCCCCTTCCGATCACATCCGGGTCACGATCATCGAGCCCGGGGCAGTTACGACCGAGCTCCTCGGAACCATCACCGATCCGGAGGCCCTGCAGGGAATCCAGCAGTACTTCCAAGAAGGCCAGGCGCTCCGGGCTGAGGACATCGCCTCGGCTATCCTCTACGCCGTCACGCAGCCGCCGCACGTCAACGTCAACGAGGTCCTGATCCGGCCAACCTTTCAGGAGCTTTGACGGTGCCGAGCAAGGAGGGATGCAGCGCCACGGATAGAATCCAGTCCAGACAGGCCCGGCCGGCCAGACGACCTGAACAGGATCAACCTGCACGTCTCACAAAGTTCGTAGCCGAGGCGAGGCGAATGGGCTTGGATGCAAGGCGGGTCGCAGGTTTTCCCTCGGAGTTGTATGACGACATGCTGCGCGGAGGGAAAACCAAGCGAGAGCGAAGCAGATAGGCCCATTGCGCAAGCCGCAGGAGAACGCTTGTGAGACAGGCAGATCAGGGCCCCGGAACGATCTCCACCTCGGTCGCTTGGCTCACCTGCTGGGGAACCGCGACATCGAAGAAGAGGTTCCGAAACAAGACCGCCTGCCGCACTCCGCGCTCCAGCTCGATTCCGACCGTTTCATGTTCGAACCAGTTGTGATCGACCACCAGATCCGTCGCCACCACGGCGGCGGTTGGACCCGATCCCGGCCTCGGCCCGACCAGGATACGATGGCCGAAAGCCAGCCGGTTCCTGCGAAAGATCACTCCGCGCACAAGCTCAAAAGGGCTGGCAAAACGCTCTCCGAGCTCTCCACCTGCCAACAGCCCGAGCATGCCGTGCTCGGGAATCGGCGGGGCGCTGGCGGAAACCTCCCCATAGCGGACCGCGACATCCAGGACGTTTTCCAGAAATTGAAGAAAGGTTCCGGAGCTTTGCCAGATGCCCGAACTCCGCCGCACCGTATTCGCGTCGAAGACCACATCGTAGAGATCCCCCTGACCGACGAAGAGGCCATTAGGATCCTCCGCCTCGTTCCCGAAAAAGATCCCATTCCCCTGTAGCTGGTGGAGGAGAACCTGGCTCGTTCGATCGGGAGCGACATCCCAGTCGCGATCGACCGTGAGACGATCCCCCTGCGCCTGAGTAACCGTCCGGACTTGACCGGCGCCTCGCCCGCTGACAATTTGCGCATCGAGCCCCTCGTAGTCGCCGGGGAGCTTGTCCACGAGAAAGAGATCTTTCCCGGAGCTTCGGGCGACCGCGGAAAGCCGGGGCGGGAGATATCCACCGGATTCGACCCAATCGGGAACCTCCGCTCCAGCCTTGGGAGCCCACGCCAAGTTGATCGACTGCTCAGTGTTGTCCCGCACGGGAATCCAACTCTCCGAGCCATCCGACCTCTCGATCCTCACCCCGGCGCCCCGAAGCTCTCCCGGAGCCAGGCGCTCGCGGAGCAGCGAGATCGTTTTTCCCTCGATCCTCTCCACAGGGAACCATCGGACAGGAAGGCCCTTTCTTCCCAGCCACTTTCCCCGCAAGGGCTCGCCTCGAAAAGTCAACGCCATCCGGTCGCCTCGCCCGAAGTCGCTGAAGGTATTGTGGGCAACCGCAAAAAAGCGGCAGCCGTCCAGGTGGCCTCGGAGGACGCTACCGTCGGCCACCCAGTTGTCGAGCAGAGCCAGGTAGCGCCCCCCTACGGCTGTGTGGCAAAGAGCACCCATCGGATTGGAAAAATCGTTGTCGACGATTCGGCCGTTCCGGAGATCGAGCAGCCGGTGGCGCATCCCGATGAACTCGCAGTCGGAAATTTCCACGTTTCGAACGCCTCCCAAAAAGAGGGAGAGCTCTTCGTCCTCTCGTCCCGCCAGGCCCCACCGTCCCAGGGCCCACTGCGGATCCTTCTGGGGCTCCCGACCGGGGGAGCCAGCGAACGGAAGATAGTCGATCCGGACATTTCGGAAAAAGAGATCCCGGGTCTCCCAAGGCGCGGTAGCCCCCCTCTTTCGAAGCGCCGCAGGAATTTCCGCTTCCGCCAGATCAACCGGAAGGAGCCGATCGGCGAGAACCGAAAAGTCGAGCAGCACTCTTCGTGCGTTGCGCACCAAAAGCGAGAGCCCTTCGATCGAATATTGGCCGCTACCGTAGAGCACGGCGGGAAGAAACTCGCTCGGCGAGAGCGGAGCACTCTGCGGCCATTTCAACCAGGTGAAGTCCTTCCCGTCTCCTTCCAGCAAGGTCTTGGCCGGAAGGAAAAAGGCTTCCCGGACTGCATACGTGCCAGCTGGCAGGTAGACGATGCCCCCACCCGCCTTTTCGGCGGCGGCCAAGGCCTTGCGCAGCGCGGCGGAATCGTCGGAAACGCCATCCCCTTTCGCTCCAAACTCGCGCACGTTGAAGAGCGTCGAAGGCCACCTCTCCGCCGCTTTGACGACGAGCGTCGCCCCACCCCCCCAGCCCCATTCGCCTCCGTGGCCATTATGCACCCAGATCTCATAGGTTCCGGCGGGAAGCGCCTCGGGTAGACGGACCGAGAGGCGATACCGCTCCACGCGCTGGGGCACGACCGGGGTCGACTTGCCGGTCCGGCTCTCCCGGAGCAAGAGACGCGCCTTCTTCCCCTCCTCCACATCGAGAACGAAGTTCCGTCCGAAGATTTCGATCTCGCTCCCTGCGGCCGCCTCGTTTTCAACCAAGCCTGGGAGCAGCCGTTCCGGCTGGCTCCACTCGGGCTTCGGGCGATTGAGGAGGATCTTTTCCCCATCCGCTTCCAGGGCAAACAGACCCGGCGCAAAGGCTCCTGGAATGACGACCTTGAGCGCGGCGGAGGAGGTCTGCTGCACAGGCACGGAGACCGCCATCGAAGGAGTCGGGGGGAAACCGCTCCTGGGCTCCTGGGGCTCTCCGTCCTCCAAGGGCCAAGTCGCGACCGACCGAATTCCTCCCAGATCCCCGCCGTACAAAAGGGCCATCTCTCCCGGCAAAACCGGCTCCGAAACCCAGAAGATCTTCGCCGCGCGGGCCGAATCGCCCAAACAGAGAAAAAAGAGAGCAAAGGCCAGAGAGGCAAGCCGGACCATTCTACCTGCCAGACTGCCTCAAGCGGCACCGTCCAGCAAGTGGTTCCCGTTCGGCCTGCGCTCCGAAGAGTTGCAATTCGCCAGCCCTGCGGACAAAAAGAGAACGCGGCCCTTTGGGGGGCACGGATCACCGGACCTGTTTGGATGGTAGACAACGACTCTTCTTCCTTCGCCATCGAGACACACGAGCTCACCCGCCGCTTCGGCCCCTATTGCGCCGTCGACCACCTCACCCTGCAGGTCCGCGCCGGGGCCATCTTCGCCCTCCTCGGCCCAAACGGCTCGGGAAAGACGACGACGGTGCGCATGCTCACCAGCCTGCTTCCCCCCTCATCCGGAACGGCAAGCATCGACGGCCACGACGTCATCCGGGACCCGACTGCCGTCCGCGCCCGCATCGGCTATGTCCCCCAAATGCTCTCCGCCGACCCCGACTTGACCGGCTATGAAAACCTCTGGATCGGAGCCAAGCTCTACCGGATCCCCCGCTCGGAGCGGCGGGGACGGATCGAGGAAGCCCTGGATTTCATGGGAATCGAACAGGCCGGGAAACTCGTTCGGCACTATTCCGGCGGGATGATCCGCCGACTCGAGATCGCACAGTCGCTCGTCAGCCGGCCCAAGGTGCTCTTCCTCGACGAGCCGACGGCGGGACTCGACCCCGCTGCCCGGCGCACGCTCTGGCGCCACTTGCGGGAGCTTCGGCAGCAGTGGAAGATGACAATGTTTCTCACCACCCATTACATGGAAGAGGCGAGCGAGCTCTGTGAGACCGTCGGCTTTCTCCGCTCGGGAAGACTCGTCAATCTCGGCTCTCCCGAGGAGCTCTGCCGTGCCCAAGGCGGACAAAGGAGCCTGGAAGAGGTCTTCCTCGAGATCGCGGGCGAGCCGCATCCCTCCGAAGGCAACCGGTATGCGGAGGTGCTCCGCACCCGAAAGGCGATCCGCAGGCATGGCTAACCGCCATTTCTCTCAAGCTTTCTCCTGCGGCTTGCAAAATGGGCTTGTCTGCTTCATTTGACTTGGTTTTCCATCCTTGCAGTATGTCCTCATACAGCTCCGGGGGAAAACCAGCGCCGCGCCTCGCATCCAAGTCCATTTGCGGCGCCTCGGCTACGCAATTTGCGAGAAATGGCGGCTAAGGGCCTTGCCGAGCTACTTGCTTCCTGGGATCAGATCTCGGCGATCGCCGAAGCGGAGCTCCGAAAGCTTCGCCACGATCCGATCGAGCTCTTTACCCGGATCGTTCAACCCCTGCTCTGGCTCCTGATCTTCGGCAAGGTCATGGACCGGATCCGCGCGATTCCCACCGACGGGCTTCCCTACCTCGATTTTTTGGCCCCTGGCATCCTGGCGCAGAGCGCCCTCTTTATCTCGATCTTTTATGGCATCTCCGCGATCTGGGAGAGGGATTCGGGAGTGCTCACCCGCTACCTGGTGAGCCCCGCGCCCCGCTGGACCCTCGTGCTGGGGAAGGCACTCGGGGGAGGAGTCCGCAGCCTCTCGCAAGCGATCGTGATCTTCGGTCTGGCGGCGGCCCTGGGAGTCCAGATCCGCTGGCAGCCCGGCTCCATCCTCGCCATCCTGGCCTTCACGCTTCTCGGCTCGGCGCTCTTCTCCACCCTATCCCTGATCGTCGCCTGTCTCGTCAAGACGAGGGAACGGCTTATGGGCATCGGCCAACTCTTGACCATGCCCCTCTTCTTTGCCAGCAATGCGATCTATCCCCTCCATCTTATGCCCGGCTGGCTCCGCATCCTTTCCCACTTCAACCCCCTGACCTACCTAGTCGATGCCCTGCGCACCCTCATGCTCGCCCAGGCCCACAGCGCAGTCGGGTTGGGGACGGACCTTGCGGTGCTGAGCATCACCCTGACTCTGCTGGTCCTTCTTGCCGCGAAACTCTATCCCCGGATCCTGATCTAGCCGCCATTTCTCACAAGCTTTCTCCTGCGGCTTGCACAATGGGCTTGTCTGCTTCATTTGACTTGGTTTTCCATCCTTGCAGTATGTCCTCATACAGCTCCGGGGGAAAACCAGCGCCGCGCCTCGCATCCAAGTCCATTTGCGGCGCCTCGGCTACGCAATTTGCGTGGAGTCGAGGAGTGGCGCGGTGCGACGTAGGAGAGCCATAGCGGGAGCTGCCCCTTTCGGTATGACAGTGCCTGAGTATCTCTCCCTATCGGCCGTTTCCACTCCCCGCT
>NZ_KB901876.1:343917-346592 GCF_000379365.1 Verrucomicrobium sp. 3C
CAACGTTCACTTTCCTTAGGGCCTGCTTGCTCGCTGACCCGCTTCCCGGGCCTTTTCCCCCAGAGGCTTCGACCGCTGGCGTTGCCACCAGTAGCCGCTCCGGGTGCTTCCGGCTGGAGCAATAGTTGCCGGGTGGAGATCACTCCCTCCCCACTGGGCGATGCACCCTTTTCACGGCACACGAGAAATGGCGGCTAGAGCCGACGGAAAGGCAATCGACCCTTTTTCTTATTTTCCGGCTCGCAACTTGCTCGCTCTTGCCTTTCGATCTTTTCCGCATGCTCGCCCACGCCCTTCACTCCTGTTTGGCTTCCTCGCATCCCGCGCCCCATCCAGAGCCTTCTGGTTGGCGCAAGGCGGCGTGGATTCTCCTCTTTGCAGCACCTCTCCTTGTCTCTTTCGGCTGCAGCGCAGAACAGGAGGCGGCCACGGCCGAGGACCGAATCGCCGAGTACCGGCGCCATCCTTCGGAAAGGACGAAGCAAGCGGCCGCGCAAGCCTTAGCCAACCTCGACGAGGCGCTTCGCGATCGGGAGAAGGAGACCCTGAAGGGCAACCAGACGCCCAAGCAGGCGGCCGAGCTTGCCAAGCTTGAGCTCAAACGCGCTCAGCTCGGGATCGACTTCACAAAGGCAAAGGTCGACGCGTTCGCCAACGGGGTGCAAAAGGCTTTTGAGGAGAAGTAGGTGACGGCCAAAGGAGTCGACGTCCTGGTCGTCGGCGGAGGAATCGCCGGCTTGACCACCGCGTTTCACCTTGCCGAGAAGGGCTGCTCTGTCGTTCTCCTGGAACGGGAGAGTCAGCCGGCCTTCCACTCCACCGGACGCTCGGCCGTCTTCTTCCGGGGAAGCCATGGGAGGGCACCCGTTCGCGCTCTCTGCCGAGCCAGTCGACCATTCTTCGAGCATCCTCCGGAGACTCTTTCGGAGCGCAAGCTCGCCGCTCCCCGGGATGCCCTCTTCCTCGCTTCCACCCGTGATCTCCGCGCCTTGGATTCCTTCGTCGAAGGCATGAACACCCTTGGCACCGTGATGGAATACCTCACACCGGAAGAGGCCTGTGCGCAGGTGCCCGTGCTGCGGCCCGCATTTGTCGGAGGAGCCGCGCGGGAGACGGGCGGAATGGATATCGATCTTCCCGCTCTCCTTCGGGCCTTGCAGGGTGGCCTCGTGCGGCAAGGAGGATGCGTCCGTCTCCGTGCGGCCGTGAGGGAGATGGAGAGGAGTGGCTCCCTTTGGCGGGTTCGGACTCCGGCCGGCGACTTTGCGGCCCCGTTCCTCGTCAATGCGGCGGGAGCCTGGTGTGACGAGGTTGCCCGCACGGCAGGGGCGGCGCCGATCGGGATCGTGCCGAAACGGAGAACGGTGATGACCTTTCGACCCGATGCCAAAACCGACATCGCGCGATGGCCGATGGTTCTCGAGGTAAGAGAACGGTTCTATTTCCGACCCTGGGGAAAAGAGCTTCTCGCCTCCCCCGCCGACCAGACCCCGGTTCCGCCCTGCGACATCCAACCGGAGGAAACCGACTGCCGGATCCTCCTCCAAAGGCTTGCCGAGGCCACGACCCTTCCGCTCGATCCGGATTCCCTCCTTCGCCGATGGGCGGGGCTCCGTTCCTTCGTTCCAGACGAACTCCCAGTCATTGGCTGGGATCCCGACCTTCCCGGTTTTTTCTGGGTTGCTGCGCTGGGAGGCTTCGGAATCGAAACTTCCCCGGCAGTCGGACAGATCGCCGCCGCCCTTCTGACCGACGCCCCGTTCCCTCCCCGCGTCGCAGCAGAAGGCGTTTCTGAGACGGACTTCACTCCCAAACGGATCCGAGCCTAACCTGCATGGCGAACCGCCATTTCTCACAAGCTTTCTCCTGCGGCTTGCACAATGGGCTTGTCTGCTTCGCTCTCGCTTGGTTTTCCATCCTTGCAGTATGTCCTCATACAGCTCCGGTGGAAAACCGGCGCCGCGCCTCGCATCCAAGCCCATTTGCGGTGCCTCGGCTACGAAATTTGTGTGGAGTCGAGGAGTGGCGCGGTGCGACGTAGGAGAGCCATAGCGGGGGCTGCCCCTTTCGGCATGACAGTGCCTGAGTATCTCTCCCTATCGGCCGTTTCCACTCCCCGCTCATCAAACCGAACAGGCGGATTTCCCGCATTCGGCTTCCGGACAAGGTTGGTACAGGATTATGCCCACGGTAAGCTCCGCGTACATCTCCCGAGGGGGATGTGAGATCGAACTTGCCTTCGCTTTCTCCTGCAACGTCCTCTGGAGCCTCTGAACCCGCAAGGGAGGTTGTAGGCGTGCCGCCACTCTCCGTTCTCGCTCCTTCCGACGTTTCCCTTGAACTAAGGCCCCTTCCCTCCCTCGGACTTTCTCCGAGCTCACAGGTAGTACATCGCGTCATAATTACGTGACATAACAGTACAGACTAGGTATTATGGCTTTCATTATGGGAGCCATTTTAAGTGCATTACCGATTCGCGAAGAGCAGAGAGAAGAGTTAGAAGACAGCGTCCGCAAGAGGAATGCGAAAGCCGGGTAGGTGATGAGAGCACGGATAATTCCGATGGCTGCCGATGGGGTTTCCAGCGCGGCGATTTCCCGGCGGCTCCAGTGCAACGCGCATATCGTGGGCAAATGGCGGCGACGGTTTTCCACGGAGGGGATCGCTGGGCTCAA
>NZ_KB901877.1:0-2504 GCF_000379365.1 Verrucomicrobium sp. 3C
CTTTCTTTCCCTCCCTGGCGCAGAATCACTTGACCGTTCATAAAAAAAGGCCCTGGGCCGAGGAGGGCTCAATGTGTGTAACTGCTTGATTGATGAGGGCGGACCCCTTGGAACCGGCTGGCAGGAGCAGGTTCTAAACCACCTTCGGCGGCTGAGGCCAAAAGCCCTGGTCGTGAGCACAGAAGGAAAAGGCCTGGGAAGAACCAGGTCAGGTGACTGGCAAGAAGAGGACCGAAAGGGAACCACTGATGACATGTCGAAAGCGTAGGGACGATGTCGAAACCGCAGGGGAGTCGTTAACGCGGGACGAGCTTCGGCGGTGCCTGTTTACGGACCGAAGCGGCATCCGGCATTGAGGTGGCCTCAGCTTGTCGGGGGCGGTCAAGCGGAACGTGGGAACCTGGGACTCCGATGCGAACGGAGAAGCCGCAAGTGGAAGAACCACGAGGGCGAGAGTACGGAAGCGGAGACCAGGGGCGGAACAACTCGTAGTAGTGATGAAGTCCCCGAAACGGGATGGAGCGAAGGGGTTGTGTTATGGAGCCAAATTCAATGAGCCAACCAGCAATGGGAGGAGCCGATGAGTGAGGCAAAGCCGTGTTGCGCGGACATCTACGCAGGGCGACGCACTGGGTCGCGCGCATCTCGAGACGCGATCCGAAGCTGTGGGCGCACTGGCAGCTGGGCGTGCGGCGGGGCTCCATGATGGGAGCCGTGTGAGCGGAGACGCTCAAGCACGGTTCTACGAGAGCCTCGGGGTGCAACTCCCCGGGGCTACTCACCCAATCCTTCTCCAGCAGGGCTGCGGCTTCACCCGGCATCCAATAGAGCCTCGGCGCCAGCCGCTGAATCGACTGCGCCGCATAGCCGGGCAGTCGCAAAATCCCCCGATCCTCGTGAAGCGTCACGAGCGCGCGGAGGGGAGGGGTTGGCTCGTGCTGCTTGCCGGCCCTCTCCCTCCGCGCGGGATCGCAACTGGAAAGCCGCCAGACCAAAGCCGGAAAGGAGGCAGAGTCCCGCCGCCAAGCCGCCGAGTTGCTCCAAGGAATAGGCGAGGGGGGGAGTGGGGAGCAAAGAGGCTCGCCCGGCCGAGCAGAAAACTCCCCGCAAGCCATCCGCCGACGACCCAATTTGCCTTTGGACTGCGGCAAAGCAGGGCTCCATGCGGCCACCAATGGCCGCTGACCAGAACCCATAGGGAAAAGAGGAGCCTGCTCGAAGGCAAGGGCGGAGCAGGTACGCCACGCAGCGCAAGAAGCAGCCCTCCATACAGGATTAGAAGAAGGCTCGCATCCATCGTTCTTTCCTTGTTATCGTTGCCCCCTTATGGCTTATGGCAAATCCAATACGCCGCCTTCCATGGGCTGCTGGCACGAAGGCGCGTTGGCCAAGCCATGGGGGAATCGCGAGTTGGGAAAATGGCAGGGAAGGGAGGTCGTGGAAGCCTCGGTGTTTCCCATCCAAGGATAGCAGGCCGCATGCGCGAAAAGATTGGACACTATCTCATCGATACCGCCGGTGCGCTCCTTGTCGCCATTGCGGTCGACCGCTTTGCTCCCGAACCGATTCACTCCTGGCTTCGCAACGGGTGGATCATGGCCGGAGACGCGATGGAGGCGGTGGTCCATTGGGTGGGTAGGCTTTTTCACTGAGGAGGGCAAGGCTCGGTTGGGCCTTTCCCTCGCTTAGGAACGATTCGCTTCTCGGGAAGGCAACGCGCGCCTGTGCGCGCTTTGTCTTTGTTCCTGAGTTGCGACAACGCCCCCGCCAGGAGCCTTTCGCGCGCCAACGGCGCAAGGGCCTCGAAGGCATCGGCGCCACGGAAGGCACGATCGTTCTCCACTTGCCAGAGGGGGTAATGAACTACCGTCATCAAGCCGCTAAGCGGCTCTGCTGCAGGTTTCGGGCTTTGCCGAGCGCATTGCCCAGGACGGTTCCCGCCCCTTCAACCTAAGTCCCGCCGCGAGCATGGCCAGCGCCGATGCTTGATCCCGGGTCGCGGCAAAGCCGCAGCCGCATCTGTGCTCACGCTCGGAAAGAGCCTTCTTTCGCACGATCCCGCACGCAGGGCATGTTTGCGAAGGCTTCTCCTCGCGTGGGTCCAACACGATCAGCTCGCAACTAGCACATCGCGTCATAATTACGTGACATAACAGTGCAGACTAGCCTGACTTTGACACTTTTTCACCGACATTGTGATTTATCAATTACTTACGGAAAGCATGTAGTACGTAATGTATGAAATAATATATCGGCGTGTATTCGTTGCGTTTGGCATAAAAGAGTGCGTAATGTACTTTTGCGAGGTCAAGTCGCGGCAGAAGGGGAAGGTCTACAAGAGTTATTTCATCCGAGAGTCGTATCGGACCGAGAAAGGGCCGCGTTCCCGGACGATCTGCAACGTCACCGCGCTACCCGAAGAGGTCCGGGAGCTGATTCGTTTGGGCTTGCAGGGGAAGAAGGTCGTCGAGGTCGAGAAGCTGGGACTGGAGGAGCAGTCGGAC
>NZ_KB901877.1:2604-4066 GCF_000379365.1 Verrucomicrobium sp. 3C
ACAAGGTTCCTGGGCAAGGAACGACCCACTTCCCGGACGAGTTTCTCCGGGACCAGTTGGGTCTTCTTTCCCTGGCGAGCTTAACGCGGAGCCTGCCGTGGGCATAATCCTGCGTCACACCTTGTCCGAAAGCCGAATGAGGGAAATCCGCACGTTCGGTTTGATGAGCGGGGAGTGGAAACGGACGATAGGGAGAGATACTCAGGCACTGCCAGACCGAAAGGGGCAGCTCCCGCTATGGCTCTCCTACGTCGCACCGCGCCACTCCTCGACTCTACACTTTTTTTCACCGACCTTGTGATTTATCAATTACTTACGGAAAGTATGTAGTACGTAATGTATGAAATAATATATCGGCGTGTATTCGTTGCGTTTGGCATAAAAGAGTGCGTAATGTACTTTTGCGAGGTCAAGTCGCGGCAGAAGGGGAAGGTCTACAAGAGTTATTTTATCCGAGAGTCGTATCGGACCGAGAAAGGGCCGCGTTCCCGGACGATCTGCAACGTCACCGCGCTACCCGAAGAGGTCCGGGAGCTGATTCGTTTGGGCTTGCAGGGGAAGAAGGTCGTCGAGGTCGAGAAGCTGGGACTGGAGGAGCGGTCGGACTTCGGGGGTCTGGCGGTTTTGCGGGAGGCATGGGAGCGGTAGGGGCTGGAGGAAGTCCTGGCCGCGGTGGAGGATCCGAAGAAGAGAAAGCTTTTGCAGGCGATGATCTTCGGCAGGATTCTCTTCCCCTGCTCGAAGCTTTCCTGGAAGGAGGAGGCTCGGGGGACGCTTCTGGCGCAAGCCTGCTCTTTGGAGAAGAGCGAAGGATGGGACGAAGAGGATCTCTACCGGGCGATGGATGGGCTCAATGGGGTTTGGAGCCGGATCGAGCGTGGGCTTTTTCAGAGAGCGTTTCCCGGAGGGGTAAGTCTGGTGCTCTACGATCTTTCGAGCACCTATTTTGAAGGAGAGGGTCCGAAGGGGTTGGCTCACTACGGCTACAGTCGGGACCATCGGGATGACCGGCCGCAGGTGCTTTTGGCGGTGGCGACCGATGCGGAGGGGATCCCGATCCATGTGGAGGTTCTCCGAGGCAATCGAGCCGATTCCTCGACGCTCCCCGGGCTTTTGGTTGGCTTGCGGCGACGGCTGGGGATTGAGAAGGCGGTCTTTGTTTTTGACGGTGGGATCCGAAGCTTTTTTAACCTGGAGATGCTGACGGACATGGAGTTGGGATACGTGACCCGGGCGAATCGGGCTCAACTCCAGGAGCTGGTGGAGAAGTTGCCGCGGGATCGGCAGCCGGAGCTCTGGGATCGGACCGAACCTGACTTCCGTTGAGGAGCAGCATAACGCATTGATGCGGAAGGACAGGCCTTTCCGCTACTGGCTACATCGCTGCCCAAGCCGGCGGCTGGGCGAAGAGCGGGAGCAGACGAAGTTTTTCCAGGAGCCGATTCAGTTCCCGAGGAATCTT
>NZ_KB901877.1:4166-4345 GCF_000379365.1 Verrucomicrobium sp. 3C
CATGCTTTCCGTAAGTAATTGATAAATCACAATGTCGGTGAAAAAGTGTCAAAGTCAGGGTAGTAACGGGACTCGGTGGTGGTGAGGCCGCTCTTTTTCTTCGTTCGCTGGCTGCGCACCACGATCAGGGCGCGGGCAAAGGGGAAGTCGGCGGCCAGGGGCTCGATGGGGAAGGCATG
>NZ_KB901877.1:4445-72307 GCF_000379365.1 Verrucomicrobium sp. 3C
GCACTACGTGGAAAAGGCCTATCGGAAGGAGGATTGGAGCGGGGTGAAGCGGATCCTGGTCGACGAGACAAGCAGCAAGCGGGGTCACCGCTACGTGACCGCCGTTACCGACGCGGACAGCCGGAAGCTCCTCTTCCTGGTGGAGGGCAAAGGGAAGGAGACCTTGGAGGCATTTGCCGGGGAGATGCGGGAGCACGGAGCGGATCCCGAGCAGATCGGGCTGATCTGCATGGACATGAGCCCCTCCTACATTTCCGGAGCCAAGGAGCACTTCCCCAGGGCGGAGATCGTCTTTGACCGCTTCCACATCATGCAGATGGCGGGAGAGGCGGTCGACCAAGTACGCAAGGAGTTCGTGCGTCAGGGGCTGCTGCCGAAGGGAAGCCTCTGGGCGCTGCGAGGCAACGAATGGACGCGGAGCAGGGAGCAGAAGAGTCTGCGCGCTTCCCTTTGCGCCGCCTACCCCCGACTGGGAAGAGCCATTGGGCTACGTGAGGCTCTACAAGAGATCCTCGCCCAGGAGGATCCCCAAGAGCTTCGCTGGTGGCTCCAGTGGGCCGACCGCAGTCGGCTCGCTCCCTTCCGAAAGCTTTCCAAGACGTTCAAAAAGCACCTGGACGGCGTCCTTGCTTTCCTCCAGAGCCGGGTGACCAATGGTCTCATCGAGGCGATCAACGGCCGCATCCAGCTCGCCAAAAGGATGGCCAGAGGGTTCCGAAGCTTCCGCTACTTGCGGATCGCCGCTTTCCTCAAAGCCGGAAAGCTGAGGTTGGATCTTCCCATCGTAACCTCATAACCCACGAAAAACAGCGAAGAGGCCCGCTTTTTCGTGTGTGGGTCGGTCTTCGGGTTTGTTGTCTAACAGTAAAGAAAGTCGTTCTCGCGCCGTCCACTGGAACCGGCGAGACCGCTTCCGCTTCGCCAAAGCCGTCCACGCCCCATTTCATAGACTCTCCAGCCCATGCCCAAGCGGTCCCTTCCGTTTCTTACGACGGTATTGGTATTGTGGAATTGACAGGGCTCTTTCCTTCCGCCAAGGTGCGCTGGCCCAACCAACATGGCAACGCACGCCCTAGCTAGGGGAAGGCTTTCCATCGCAACAGTGGGTGCGGCGCTTTGGGCCGTGGCTCTTCCGTTTTTCAGCATGGGCGGGCCGATTTCCAGCGAGGAGATTTCCGTGGAGGAGCCCTCGGTCGAAAAGGCGGCGGCGCGGCTCAAGCTGCTCCGCTCTCCGGACCCTGAGGAGAACTGGACCAAGGGGTTAGTGGTCGGCGGCTTCTTCGGCGGTGCCTGGCCGACCTCACAGCGGGTTTCGGGAGTCGCCCAAACTCCGGAAGGCCCGCAAAGCTCCCATGGCGCTTCCCAGACCCACACCGGCATCTTCGCCGGTCCCTACCTCGGCTACAACTTCATGGACGCCGGCTTGCCGCTGACTAAGGACGGGAAGTGGAAGGCGATTCCCGGGGTGCTGCTAATCCTCAACTACGCGGAAATGAGCTCCTCCGCCCTCTCCCACAGTCCCACTTCCGCCGGGCCTACCGCTTCCAGCGGATCGAGCCGGACGTTTCTCCCGGAGATCGGCGGAGTGGTCCTGATCTCCAACCCCACCCGATTCGTGCCGTTCCTGGGAGCCACCGCCGGGGTCGCATTATCCTGGACGAGTGGGAATTCGGTGGTAAGCCCTTCGGGAGAAGAGTTGGTCGCTCCCGGACAGACGGTCTTCACCTATGCCCCGTCGACTAAGGTTCTAGCGGGGGTCGCCATCCGGATCGTCCCCCATTGGAATTGGATCCTCGGATATGCGACCCGTTTCATTGCTCCAACCAGTTCGACGGTGGAGGGCCTCAATCCGGATGTGGTCTCCTCGATCCACTCGCGTACCGGCTGGTACCAGGATTTCGAAGGGTGGGTCGCTCTCCAGTATGACTTCGGCACATTGCGACAGCCATCCCCAATGCCCTGACCGGGTCAGCCGGCAACGGCGAACGGATCAGCGGTCCCGGCATCCTCCGCGAGGCTCACGAGATGGAACGCTGGGGATGAAGCGGTGGGCATCCCGCGTCTCGGACTGAACCTGCTGGCTCAGGCTCTGGGCACTCTTGCGCAGGGAGGGATCTTCCTTGCCGATCTCCTGGGCGAAGGCACCGATCGTGTGGAATTCTCTCCCCAGAATCTGCTCCTGCTTGTCGATCGCCATCTGATCGTGGGCCAGCCTCTTGCGATCGTCCCAAAGCCGCTTCCACTCTTCCGGATGGAGGGCCTTGTCTTTCTGGGCGCGAACCACATCTTCCCCATATTTTTTGTGGAGTGTGAGCAGCTCCTTGCGGGTGTTTTCGAAGATGTGAACGTGGCGGCCGGCCTGGGTGACGATCAGGCAGGTGGGGGAGTGAGACTCCTTGGCTTTTTGGCGAAGCGCTTCCATCGCCTTTTGCGCATGGCTCCGCGGATGGGCGCCAGGGCAGGATGCAGGATCGGAAGGAATGGACGGAAGGTCGCGTCCTTCTCGATGGGCTTCCTTGGCCAGGACATCTCCTTCCTTTCGCAGCTCGGGATGCTCCTTGCCCAAACGGGCGGCATCGCGTTCGAGCGATTGAGAGTCGTGTCGGACGGTTTCCTTGTCCTTGCGGAGGATCTGCCAGTCGTGGCGCAGCTTTTCCTCGTCCTTGGCGGCCCGCTCGGGGTGGAGGCGCTGGTCTTGCTGAAGTTGGGTTGCGTCCTTAACCACCCTCGTGGTCTGTTCGAAAAACTCCTTCCTCTGGTGCTGGAGCCGGCCAAACTCCTTTTCCAGCTGCTTTTCTTCCCGGGGAGCTTCCCCACCGATGGTCCGGGACTCTTCCCGGAGGTGGCGGAGCGCTTCACGGGCCTGCATCGGGGTCGTTCTTGCCGGACCCTCCTCTGATGGATGCTCTTTTGTGGGATGATGGGTCGAGGAGGAGTGGGTCTTTTCAGTAGGATAGGGACCGGGCGAGGAAATAGCGTACTCGTCCCACTCCACGGGCGGAAGCGGCGGGGAGGATTCGCGCTGCTTTTCCGCATCCCGTTTCGGGTGGGCGGCATCGGCCTTATGGCTGCTTTTTTGGCTCAGTTCGTCAACCTTCGTCCGAAGTTCGAGCAGCTCTTTCTGGGCCTGATCTAGTACATCGCTTCATAATTACGTACCATAACAGTGCAGACTAGGTATTATGGCTTTCATTATGGGAGCCATTTTAACTGCATTACCGATTCGTGAAGAGTAGAGAGAAGTGTTAGAAGAGATCGTCCGCAAGAGGAATGCGAAAGCTGGGTTGGTGATGAGAGCACGGATAATTCTGATGGCTGCCGATGGGGTTTCCAGCGCGGCGATTTCCCGGCAGCTCCAGTGCAACGCGCATATCGTGGGCAAATGGCGGCGACGGTTTTCCGCGGAGGGGATCGCTGGGCTCAACGATGAGCCGCGGAGCGGACGCCCGGTAACGATAAGCCAATCGCTTACGCGCAAAGTGGTGATGACCGCATGCAGTAAACCGCCGAGAGGTTTGAGCCGGTGGAGCATCCGCACGCTGGCGCGGGAGCTGGGTTTGCCCCCAGCTCGGATCGCGCGCATTCTGCGAGCTTACGATCTGCATCCGCATTGCCTTCGCACCTTCACGTTTAGCCCGGATCCCCAGTTCAAGGAGAAACTCCTCGAAGTGGTCGCTCTGTACATGCAGCCTCCGGAGAACGCCGTGGTGCTCTGCGTGGACGAGAAGACCGGCATCCAGGCCCTGGATCGCACGCAGCCGATGCTGCCTTTGCGGGCGAAAAGGCCCCGTTGCTGGACCAACGAGTATGTCCGGCACGGAACGCGCACGGTCTTGGCCAGCCTGGAGGTGAAGACCGGGAGGTCTTTTGCCCATGTCAAGGAGACCCGGACCTCGGCCGATTTCCTCTCGTTTCTGGACGAGCTTGTCAAACGCTACGAGGACCAGCGGCTCTACGTGGTTTTGGACAATTTGAACACGCACAAGAATGAAAAAGCCCGAAACTGGCTCAGGCTTCACCCTAATGTCGGCTTTCACTATACGCCGACCCATGCTTCCTGGGTAAACCTCATCGAATGCTTCTTCAGCATCCTGACCCGACAGGGCCTCCAACACTCTGTTCACAAATCGAGCAAGGACTTAGAGCGCTTCCTCAAGGCTTACTTCGCCAAATACAATGACCACTGTCAGCCCTTCCATTGGACTAAAGGGCCGGAAAAGCTTCAGCACATCATCGAGCTCACCCAGCAATTCCAAGCCGAATATGCTGCTGCGAACTTATGAGGCGATGTACTAGCTTCTCGTTCATCGCGCTCAAGAGGCGATCGTAGCTGCTGCCCTTAGGATCCTGGGCGGCGCATGGCCTCAGATTGGCTCTGAGGCCGGATCGTCGGGGGGAGATCTTGGGTGGAGTTCTCTCCTCTTTCCTCCGGCTTCTTGTCGTCCCGTTCCTTGTTGAGAGCGAGCAAGGGGGATTCGCGCTGCTTTTCCGCATCCCGTTTCGGGTAAGGGGCATCGGCCTTATGGCTGCTTTTTTCAAACAGATAGTTCAGTCCCGTCCCATTCCAAACTGCCGCCGTTACCTTCTGGCCCAAATCTAGGGTTTGGCCTAAAAACTGGTCCACCGCTCGCTCGAGCGGCTGGGAGGGGGGGAGATCTTGGATGAACTGCTCTGCTCTTTCCTCCGGCTTCCCATCTTCTTCGGGCATGGCACCTCCGTCTTTCCTCTTTTCTTCTTGCTCCATCGGGAATCCCCACTCTGCTCGGTTTTGGCGGGAAGGGGGCCCCTCTCTTCTTCTGTTAGGCGATTGGGGCTCGCCGCGCATCCAGCAGAGGGAGGTTTTCTCGATTCACCCATGGGCACCAGCTTGGCTGGGCAGCGGATCCGCGGAGGTCGACCGTGCGCACGCAGACGGATAGGTCACTTGGCGGCCTCTCACCCGCGCCCAGGGAGTGAGTTGGTGAGGGTGGCCATGTGTGGCGTCAAGAAGATGGTGCACCGGAAGTCTGCGGACGACTAGGGCGTCAGCGATGAGCGAACGGTGGCAGCGCCAGGGAACGGTCTCCGCGCAGAGGAGGACGAGCGGGGTCCGGCGAGACGTTTCTTCCAGATGGGCCACCGCAGAAGCAAACTCCGGCGTCTGCATGTAGTCGGCAAAGCCGCGAAAGCTGGGATTTCGCCACGCTCCGTTCGGGGAGTTCCGCTTCGGGCGACGGAGGCCTCCGAGCGCGCCAAAATGCTCGTAGTCGATGCCCTCTGTCGCGAGTGCGGCGGGTAGCGTCTCCCGGTTGAACTGCGGGTTATGGCGGGACCGGGGAATGGTCCGAATGTCGACGACGAGCCGGATTCCTGCTGTTTTGAGGATCTGAACGAACTCGTCCAGGGAGCGTGTTCCGTGTCCGAGCGTAAAAACGAGAGAACCGGGCGTGGGCAGGGAAGAGGACTTCGGGTCCATGGGGAAAGATAGGTCTTTTTCCGCGACGGAGCGAAGCCCTCGTGAGATGCGCCTCCCCCGCTTTGGCTTTGACAGTGCTTCTTCCGCGTTTCACCCTAGGTGTGCCGACCAGTGAGGGAATCGATCGAGGTATCCGCCATCGTTGTGACCTACAACAGCCGTCCGGTGCTGGACGGCTGCCTCCGGTCGCTTCAGGCGCAAGAGGGGGGTCGACTGGAGATTCTCGTCGTCGACAATGCATCCGGAGACGGGACGGCGGATTGGATCGCCGGGAAGTTTCCCGAGATCAGGCTCTGGAGAAATCCCGAGAATGTCGGGTTCGCCCGGGCCTGCAACCAGGGCATGCTCGAGGCAAGGGGCGAGATTCTGCTTTTTGTGAACCCGGATCTGCGATTTCCGGATCCGGATGCGGTGGCGCAGCTAGTTTCGACCCTGCGTTCCGACTCCTCATTGGGTGCAGTGGGTCCCTCCCTCTACGAGGTGGACGGCTCACGGCAGCCGAGCATGGCTTGTGCTTATCCCAACGAACGCTGGACGAGAGGGGAGCTTGGCACCCTGCCGGGTGAGCTTGCGGCCCTTTTGGGCGCCTGCCTCGCATTGCGCGCGGAAACTGCCGCGGCGGTCGGGGGATTTGACGAGGACTTCTTTCTCTACGGGGAGGACCAGGATCTCTGCCTTCGCGTGCGCCGACTTGGCTTGCGGCTCGCCTGCCTGACAGAGGTGCGGGCGTTTCATATCGGCCGCCACAGCGAGCAGGGCACGGACCCGCGGGCCTACTGGCAAAAGAAGCTGGAAGGGGAATATCTCTTTTACCGAAAGCACTATTCGGCGCGTGCGCTTCGGTGGATCCGGATCAGTCAATGGGTGAAGAGCTCCTGGGAGCTTTTTCTTCTCGGACTGGCTTGGCCGATCGCCGGATGCAGCGGCTCCTGGAAGGAGCGATGGGGAAAGTATGGAGCGATTCGGGCAGCGGCGGCGGGAAGGGGAGAAGTCCGCCCGAAGAAACGGATTCTCTCCTTCGGCCATTGGCAGCCTGCCGCCTTGGGAGGGGCTCGCGAATGACACAGGACTTCCGGAAGGATTTCGACGAGCTTCTGGATCTGTTCGATTCCGGAAAGCCGTTCGCCTTTGCCCGCTACAACGATGGGGAAGCCCGCGTCTTGGCCAATCAGCCGGTCGGATGCAAGCACGAATGGCAATACCGTCCGGACAAGGATCTCCGTTTCCGGTCGGCGCTTCGAGAGTCGCTCCGAATCCAAGACGACTCCTATTTTTACGGCCTTCCTTCCTGGGACATGAGCCCGTGGATGCACGACCTGGTGCGGGGCCTCACCGCTGGGCGTCGGGAAAGCCTGACCTTTGCCGCGCTCTTCGCCAACGGGAATCACAATCGCTTTCTGGAGGAGTTCGTTCCCCGATTCCGCCGGACGAGCCGGCCGAGGATCTTCGTGGGGAATGCCTGCCTTTCCCGTCCTCGGCTCGAGGAGGCTCTCGGCATCTCCGATGTCCTTCCGCTTTCGGGGGATTGCGTCAAGCTATGGAAGAGGAGAGAGCGGGAGTTTCTCGACCTTCTCGATCTGAAAGCCTCTCTCTCCCGGGGAGCGCTTTTTCTCATCGCGGCAGGGCCTCTCGGGAAGGTGATCATCCACGCTCTTTGGAAAGTTTCCCCAGAGAACATCTATCTTGATGTCGGCTCCGCGCTCGATCCGCTGCTTTTCGGTAGGCCGACACGGGCCTATCATCGCGATCCAATGAATCGAGTCGTGATCCCCTGCTGGAAGCCGGAGGGGGAAACGGCGGAAGCTACCCTGGCGAGGGAACGCTCTCAGGAGAAAGAAGCACGCTGATGTCCCATTCCGAAAGGCCACGGCTTACCGTGGGAATTCCGGTTTTCAACGGAGCCCGCTTCCTGGCGCAAGCGTTGGAGAGCGTTTTGGCCCAAAGCTGGCAACCGACCGAGGTGATCGTAGTGGACGACGGCTCCACGGACCAAACGCCGGAAATTTTAGACGGGTACCGTGACCGGGTGGTCGTCCATCGTCAGAGCAATCAGGGCGCGGCGGCGGCAAGGAACCGTGTTCTCTTGGAAGCCCAAGGGGAGTGGATTCAATATCTGGATGCCGATGACTACTTAAAACCCTGGAAGATCGAGCGCCAGTGGACCGAGTGCACCAATCCGGATGCCGACGCCATTCTCTCTCCTCTGCTCGAAGAGCGGTGGAAAGGGGGAAAGCCGCTTCCGATCCACCAGCCAAAAGACGAGGGAGACGCTGACCCGATTGTCCGCTGGCTTGAGCGGAAAAACCCACAAGTCGCTGCCGGCCTCTGGCGCAAAAAGTCGCTTATGCGCATTGGCGGATGGAATCGTTCGATTCGCTGCGCGACGGAGGACAACGAGATCTACCTGCGGGCACTGCAGGCCAATTTTCTTTTCGCCTGGACGCCCACCGCCGGCGCCGTCTACCGGGCTGATTGGTCGCAAGGCACTTTTTGCCATCGCGATCATGCAGCCCTTTTTCGGACAGAGCTCTCCCTGCTCGACAGGATGACCTGCTGGCTGCAGGAGCAGCAGCGATGGACGGGGCGGCGAAGGGAAGCGGCGGCATGGACCTATTTCCGGGTGCTCCGGGAGATCGCCAAAGACAACCTGAGGGAGGCGGCGGAACTCTATCGAGAGCGTCAGAAACGTGGCCTTGTCTATCCCTGCGGACCGAAGGCGACGCCGAGCTATCGCACACTCTTCGACGTGCTCGGTTTTGAAGGAGCGGAAAGGGTCTGCCGGACCGCGAATCTCTTTCGGCCCTTGGAAAAACGCTTGCGAAGCTTTAGGCGAGAGGATGTCGGCATGAGAAGACGAGAAACCGCATCTTGATCCCGAGGTCTCCTCGGTCAAGGATTGGCTTGCGGAGGCCGACGCTTTGATCCCAATCTACCAGTTCCTCTTTGGAAGGAGAGCCAGCATGCATCACCGAGTCGATTCGCCTCGCGGGAATGGAGAGAAGGTCTGCTATTTTCGGGACATTCGCGCCGGGTTTGCCACCCTGTTTGCCGATCGGTTCTGGCTTCCCAAGGTCATCTTTGGGGGCATCCTGCTGATCAATCCCGTCCTCTTGGCCGTGGCCCCGGACTGGTTCGGCGGATGGACGCAGCACAAATTCCTCTCGCTCGGCCTTCTCCTCGCCAATGCCTCTAGCTTCTGGTTCGCCTTGGGTTTTACCTACGAAGTTCTGCGCAGAGCACGCTTCGGCGGGGGGCAGTTGCCGGAATGGAGCGGTCGTGTTCTTAAACAATATCTCCGCGAAGGCGCGGTGAAATTCACAATCTCCCTGACGACCTTGCTCTTGCCTCTCTTCGTTTGGGTGGCGGCCTGCTATGGTCTCTTCATCCGGCTCCTGGGACTTCCCTCCAACCTGCTTTCCGTTTTTATCCCGTTTGGGAGCTGGTTCGCAGTGCCGTTCTGCGCGGTCGCCTGCTGCCGCTGGCTCGATGGCGCCTCCGTCTCCGCTTGTGCCCTCGATTATCGGGAAACTTTCCGCCTGTTTTGGAGAAGGCGCGGAGACTTTTTGATCGCCTCGGCCCTCTTCGGCGGACTCAACGCCATCCTGATGTCCCTCTTTTACACCATCCCGTTCGCCCTCTTTTTCGGTCTCTGCCTTGTCGACACCTGGTTTGGGCCGATTTATGCTTCCGCTGTGGCGAAGGAATCCGGCTCATTCGCAACGGCGGATTCGTCGGCTTCTTAGGAACTGCGGCCTCATTCTGTGATTTCCCTCGACTCGGCAGCGGCGACACCCGTTCATCCGGCGGTGCTCGAGGCGATGCTTCCCTTTTTCCAGGAGCCAGGAAATTCATCCAGCCTACACAGTGCGGGTGTTCGGGCGCGGCAAGCGCTGGAAAATGCGAGGGAGGGCGTTGCATCCTTTCTGAACGTCTCTGCCTCGGAGATCTTTTTTACCTCCGGGGGAACGGAAGCCATCAATCTCGGCCTCAAAGGCTTCTATGAAGCGAACCGCAAGCGAGGCAATCGCATCCTCTCCTCCCCTGTGGAATCGGTCGCCGTCCTGCGCTCGCTCGACTGGCTGCGCGGGCAGGGGGCGGAGATCGACTGGGTTCCCGTTGATCGGGAAGGGGCGGTCGATCCCGCAGCGATCGCGGCGGCTCTTACGTCCGAGACCATCCTTGTCTGCGTCCAATGGGCCAACGGGGAAACCGGCACGATTCAGCCGATTCCAGAGATTGCCCAAATCTGTCAGGAGACGAGCGCAACCCTCTTCTGCGATGCAACGGCGAGCGCAGGATGGCTGCCCATCGACTTGCGCCAAATCTCCGTCCCGCTCTTTGCGTTCCACTTCCGCGGGTGCGGAGGGCCGGTGGGAGTAGGGGCCTTGCGCAAGCAGGAGGGAATCGCCCTCTGGTCCCAGCTTCATGGAGGCTCCCAGGAGAAGGGACTCCGCGCCGGCACCGAGAATCTTCCGGGGATCGTCGGAGCGGTCAAGGCGGTCGAGCTGACCACCGGAACCCTAGCCGCTTCAGCATCCCGCCTTCGCACTCTTTCGAGCAAACTCTGGGAGAGCATCCACGGTGAAATTCCCGCTCTCCATTGGCACGGTCCTCCACCAGGGGAGCAGCGTCTGCCGCACCACCTTGCTTGGAGTGCGGAAGGCGCCGAAGGAGAAGCACAGGTGCTCGCCTGCGACCTAAAAGGCGTTGCGATTGCCGCTGGCCCGAGCTGCATAAGCAAGTCATTGCGCGGCAGTCACGTCCTTCGGGAAATCGGGATTCCACAGCGTCTGGCGATGTCTGCTGTCTCCGTCACGCTGAGCAAGGAGACTTCGGAGGAGAACCTTCACTCTTTTTGCCAAATCTACACCGGGGTCATCGAGCGGTTGCGGGCGATGTCGCCTGCCTGGCAGTTAGGGAAGGGTCGCTTGTCTTCGCAGTCGTCCGTGGGAGAAGCGAGCCCGTGAACACCTCCGGAAGTCGTGCGGCGAGCCAAGTCGACGGCAGGGTGTCCTTCCGGAAGAAACGCTGGCTCGGCTGGCTCGCGATTTCCGCAGGACTTCTTGCAGCCGGATTTGTCTTTTCCTTTCCGATCGATTTTTCCGTTTACCGGCAGATGCAGCAGATGGACTGTCCGCTCTTCCAACAGATCGCGCAGCAGTTCAGCTTCTGGGGCGACTATATCCCAGGAAGCATCCTCGTCTCGCTCCTATTGTCTGTTGGAGGCCGGATCGCCAAAAGCCATCGGGCCCGATCGGCTGCCCTGGCAAGCTTCCTGGCCGCCTCCGCGGCAGGAATTAGCCTGGACGCCGGCCGCTTCTCTTTCGGCCGACCCCGGCCGTACGCTACGGCGCAAGCGGCGATTCTTCGACTCGGGCATAAGCCGGAGATGCAGATCTCCTTCGGCAGAACCCGCGCGGACAACGATCTCCCCGATGGGTTGTACGGCCCGGTGGGCATCCACATGTTTCAGGGCTTTCCTTCGGGCCATGCGGCCTCGTCTACCGCAAGCGCTGCGGCGGTCATCCGTCTGCTTCCGCGGCTCGGCAGCTCCGTTGGCCTCCTTGCTCTCGGAATCTGCTGGTCGCGAATGGAACTGCGGCAACACTACCTCTCGGATGTTGTCGTAGGCGCAATCTGGGGTGCGCTCTGGGGGATGCTTTTTAGCACGCTGCTTGGCCGACGTCTGCCGCGCTGCGCGACGGCACCTCCTGCGTCTCGACCCGAAAAGGAGATTTGAACGAAATTGCTGGACCCGACGTCAAACAATACAGAAACCTGGAGCGAATCGTTACCTCCTCTGACGATTCCCGACAGAGCGGCATGGCTAGTCCATGCCGCTTTTGTTTGGTGCGCCCCTGCTGAGCGCACCAAAAGTAGGAGGCCGCGCTTTCCGGGCGCGGCCTCCTTGCTTTGATCTGCTCTCAGCCGTCGGCTTAGATGTCGTAGTACATCTGATACTCGATCGGATGAGGGCGCAGCCGCAAAGCATCGTAATCCTTTTTACGCAACTCCAGAAGGGTGTCGATCACATCCTTGGTGAACACGTCGCCCTTGAGCAGGAACTCATGATCCTTCCCTAGCGCCTCGACGGCTCCTCGCAGGGAGTCCGGGACGGTCGGAACTTTCTTCAGTTCCTCCGGCGGAAGCTCGTAGATGTTCTTCTCCAATGGCTCGCCCGGGTCGATCCGATTTTGAATCCCATCCAAGCCCGCCATCATCATCGCCGCGCAGGCCAAGTAGACGTTGGCCGCCGGATCGGGTGTACGGAATTCGACGCGCTTGGCCTTCGGGCTCGGAGAGTAGATCGGAATCCGAACCGAAGCGCTCCGATTCCGCGCCGAGTAGGCCAAGTTCACAGGAGCCTCGAATCCGGGAACCAGCCGCTTGTAGCTGTTCGTCGTCGGATTAGTGATGGCCGTTAGCGCCGGGGCGTGCTTCAGAATGCCCCCGATGTAGTGGAGAGCGAGTTCGCTTAGCCCGGCATACCGGTTGCCGGCAAAAAGGGGCCTTGCATCCTTCCAGAGGGATTGATGGGTGTGCATCCCCGAGCCGTTGTCGCCGAATAGCGGCTTGGGCATGAAGGTCACGGTCTTTCCGAATCGGCGCGCGATATTCTTGATCACGTACTTGTACGTCATCATGTCATCGCCGGTCCGGAGTAGGGTGTTGAAGCGGATATCGATCTCCGCCTGCCCCGCCGTCGCGACCTCGTGATGCTGCCTTTCGACCGAGACTCCGAGGCTTTCCAGCGTCAAAACCATCTGATCCCGCACATCCTGGAGCGTATCCGCTGGCGGTACCGGGAAATAGCCTTCCTTGTGCCGGATCTTATGACCGAGGTTCGGCTCCTCGTCGCGTCCGGTGTTCCAGATGCCTTCGACTGAGTCGACCTCGAAGAACGATCCGTTGGACTGATTTTCGTACCGGACATCGTCAAAGATGAAAAACTCGGCTTCCGGACCGAAGTAGGCCGTATCCGCGATGCCCGTGCTCTTCAAGTAGGCTTCGGCACGAATCGCGATGCTTCTCGGGTCCCGAGCGTACGTCTGACGCGTGATCGGATCCGAAATCGAGCAGATAAAGCTCAAGGTCGGCTCCGCAATGAACGGATCGATAAATGCCGTGTAGGGATCGGGCATGACCAGCATATCCGATTCCTGGATCCCACGCCATCCCCGGATCGAAGAGCCATCGAACCCGAGCCCCTCCACAAAGGCTTCTGGCGGCACTTCATTGATGCCCATGGTGAAGTGCTGCCATGTCCCCAGCAGATCGCAAAACTTCAGGTCGACTAGGCGTGCATTGTGCTCACGCCCGAACGCCAACGCTTCCTCTCCGGAAGCGCATCGCTTGTACTTTTCCGCCATAAACGACTCCCTATTCCTCCTGTATTCCTTCACCTTCCATTTTGGAGCAGCACTGGAACTGCTGCCGGCGCAACCACCGGCAATTCCGCTCCCTTTCTGCGCTAAGTATCATCTGGATCATCCTCGTACCCAAACCATTAGCGCCAAACAGAGAAAAACAACCAGGTTCCTTGCCGGACTTCTTCTCCCATTGCTGAGAGCGGCATTCAAGCGAGATCGCCGGACGCACCCAACGCCTGATACAAATGCCACCAACCCGAAAGGGGGAAGGGAAGCGGCCAACCGCTAGATGGCATGTTCGTTTCGCTCCCCGGTCCGAATCCGAATCGCTTCGGTGACAGGGATTACGAAGATCTTTCCATCGCCGATCTTGCCTGTTCTCGCAGCCTTGATAATTGCCTCCGTGGCCTTTGGCACCAACTCCTCCTCCAGGACGACCTCGATCTTCACCTTGGGCAGGAAGTCGACCGTGTATTCACTACCTCGGTAGATTTCCGTATGCCCCTTTTGCCGGCCAAACCCTTTGACTTCCGCCACGGTTAAACCGGCGATGCCGATTTCCGTTAGCGCTTCTTTTACTTCCTCAAGCTTAAAGGGTTTGATTACCGCCTCGATCTTGCAGAGCGCCATGTTTTCCTCTCCTAATTCCTTTTTCCCGCCTTCGACACACTTTACGGGGCAAGCCTAGCCTTTTTGCTAACCGGCTTTTGCCAGGACTGCAACACGAAAAGCATCTTTTATGCCATCAGACCGGCGGACTTGCGCACAGGAAGGATGTCGGCGGCACCGATTTTCAACTCCCAAATCGGTAGCTGCGATTGCCGAAACCACGGAGCATCCGGCCCGGTTCTGGAAAGCAAAGGAGGATCGGACCACCAGACAATACACCCCTATTGCTTTAACATAACAATTATTGTGCGCACTAATTTAGAGGTCAGTGGAATGGCCGCACGACACCCTAACCTGCATGTCGCACAAAGTTCGTAGCCGAGGCGCAGCGAATGGGGCTGGACCAGCGACCGCCCGTTCGATAGCAAATGGATTGCGCCACGCAAGCGGGTTGGCGCAGAAACGCAAGGCTCTGCCGGAAGCTTCTCTCCGGCGCTTTCAAATCGACTTAGCTCTGGGCCCTTCAGTTCGACCCGCCGTGTTTCCAGCCCAACGGCTCGCCGCCCAGGATATGAAGATGAAGATGAGGAACGCTTTCGCCCGCGTCTTTGCCGTTGTTGATAATCACGCGAAAGCCGGTTTCCGCGATCCCCAGCTTCTCCGCAAGCGTCGTCGCGACGACAAGCAGATAGCCCAAAAGCTCTTGTTCGGCAGATCCTGCGTCCGAAAGACGCGGGATCGGTTTTTTCGGGATGAGAAGAGCATGCACCCTAGCGACCGGATGGATGTCGTGAATCGCAATGCAATGTTCGTCTTCGTAGACCACCTGGGCCGGAAGCTCCCGGTCGATAATGCGGCTAAAGAGGGTTTTCATGGCGAAGGATCTTTTCTAATGCGTTTTAGAGCAGCGGAAGCGTCTCCGGGCTAGGCCCAGCGCGGTTCAATTTTTTTATCGCATGAACGAAGTCGCTCGCATCTCGAAACTTCCGATAGACGGAAGCAAAGCGTACATAGGCGACCTCGTCGAGCGCTCGGAGCCCTTCGACGATGCCTTCTCCGATCGCGCTGGAAGGAATCTCGCGGCCGTAAGAGCGCACAAGGTGCGCGATGAGTTGGTCCACGAGATTTTCAATCTCTTTGAGGCTAACCGGGCGCTTTTCACAGGCCTTTTCGATTCCCAGGATCGTCTTCTGCCGATCGAAGATCTCGAAGCTGCCGTCCCTCTTCTTGACCCGGAGGGCAAGCTGCTCGATCTCCTCATAGGTGGTGAAACGGGTCCCACAGAGAAGGCATTCTCGACGGCGACGGATGGCGGCACCCTGGCGTAACGGCCGGGAGTCAATGACCCGGTCCTTTTGCTTTCCGCATTTTGGACATTTCATCGTGGCACGACGACAGGCACCACGGTTGTGCGGCCCGTGGATGGAGGTCCAACTCACTCGCTTTTAAGAAACAATGGCTCCGGGTCGATCCTCGGACCAGAGGAAACGCCCCTTCTCCATCCGCGGTCTCAGTGATCATGGAGTGGCCGGATTGATTTTTACGGAAAGAATCCGCCGCAGCGAACCGCTTGTGAGACATGCCGGTTAAGGAGGCAAATACCAGTTCCTTGCATCCAAAACAATACTTCCCTGCCGATTTTCTCGAGCAGAGATTTTGTCTTTTTTGTGGAAAGGCGGCCGTCCGTAGGCTTAGTTGGACCATGAAAATCAAGACGGCGAGTCTTTCCGTAGAACCGCTTCGCGTGCAAGAGGTCCTGCAGCCTTTGATTCTCGAACTGGACGAGCCCGCCGCTCACGCAAAGGATCCGATCGTGGTCGATCTCTCCCTGTCCCTGGTCGACGATCTCGTTGTCGGCCGGGGACGGGTGGAAACTGCCGTGGAGCTGCAGTGCGGTCGATGCTGCCGCTGGCTGCACTGGCCGATTCGACTGCCCGATTTTCACGTTCGCGTGCGCCCTCCCCTGCCCTTGTGGATCGACTTGACACCCTATATCCGAGAGGACATCCTGTTGACCCTTCCAATGATAGCGGTTTGCGACGAACAGGCGGTGGGAGGATGTTTCGCGGAAGGGATTCGACCACTGAGCGAAACTGGAGTAGAGCAGTCGATTCACGGAAAGGACGTTTGGGGAATCCTGGAACGATTTCAGAGGAATCGCTGATCCCACTTGCTCGGGAGAAAATGGGAAAAGAGGGGAAACGATGACGGCAGCACTGACGGAACCCGGTTTTCCCGTAACGGACTTAAAAAGGAGATATCATGGGAGTTCCTAAACGCAAGACATCGAAGGCCCGCCTTCGCTCTCGGAAAGCGGCAAACCGGTGGAGGCCCCCAGGTCTTTACAAGGATCCAAAAACGGGCAACCTACACCTTCCCCATTGCGTCGATCCTGCGACGGGAAGTTATCGCGATCGCCAGGTGCTGACCCAGAAGACCGAGGAATGACCGGCCGCTAGTGCGGATGAAGATCGCTTTAGACGTGATGGGGGGTGATTTTGCACCTCGAAACCCTCTTTTGGGGGCTATGGGAGCACTCCAAGCCTATCCCGACATCATGCTCTTTCTCGTCGGCGATCAAGATCAGATCGCTGACGAGTTTTGGCGTCATGGAGGACGCCATTTTGCCGATCGGGTTGAGTTTGTTCATGCCACTCAAGTAGTGGCAATGGACGATCAGGCCATCGAAAGCGTGCGTCAAAAGCGAGACTCCTCCATCAGCCGCTGCGTTCGACTCGTAAAGGAAGGGAAAGCCGATGCCTTGGTTTCTGCTGGCCATACCGGGGCGGTGGTCGCGGCGGCTACGATCCTCTTGCGAACCTTGCCCGGGATTCCGCGAGCCGGGATTGCCACGGTGATCCCGACGGAACACAAGCGGTTTCTGCTCATCGATTCCGGTGCCAATATCGATTCCGATCCCACGCATCTGCTCGGTTATGCGATCATGGGCAGCATCTACTCACGAGAGCTGCTTCACGTCGTCAATCCCTGCGTGGGGCTTCTGAGCATCGGGACGGAAGACGCAAAAGGCAATGAACTGACGAAACAGGCTTTTAAGCTTCTGGCGCAGGCTGGGATCAACTTCAGCGGCAACGTCGAGGGTCATGACCTTTTTGAAAATCCTGTGGACGTCGTTGTCTGCGATGGTTTTGTCGGCAACGTCGTGCTTAAAACCGCAGAGAGTATCGCAAAGGCGGTCATGCACTGGTTGCGTTCCGAGCTTGGACAAAATCCGCTTCGGATGCTCGGTGCCTATCTCGCTCGCGGAGCCTTCTTGTCCGTAAAACAGAAAGCCAGCTACGAGGAATATGGGGGCGCTCTCCTTCTTGGGGTCAATGGAACGTGCATCATTGCCCATGGAGCCTCGACCCCAAAGGCGATTGGCAACGCAATTCGTATTGCGCGAGAAGCCATCACGCAGAACGTAAACAACAGGATCATTCAGGAGATGAGGCGCCATTGTGAGGCCAAGTCCGAAGACACAGCAGCATCGAGAGCCTAAACCCTCGATTGTGGGAACGGGCGCCTATCTGCCTGCGAAGGTTCTCACGAATAGCGACCTCGAGCGCATGGTCGACACAAGCGACCGCTGGATCGTCGAACGAACGGGTATCCAGGAGCGGAGAATCGCGGCCGAAAAGGAATGCCCATCCGACATGGGGACCGCGGCAGCATTGATGGCCCTCGAACGAGCGGGTCTGACACCTCAGGATCTCGATTTGATCATCGTGGCAACGACGACGTCGGACACGCTCTTTCCTTCGACGGCGTGCCAAATCCAGCAGAAGATCGGAGCTCGCAAAATTCCCGCGTTCGACCTGCAAGCCGCCTGTTCCGGATTTCTCTACGGTCTCGTGATGGCGCATCACCTGGTCGCGCTCGGAACCTATCGTACTGTCCTTGTCGTGGGTGCGGAGAAGCTCTCCTCTATTGTAAACTGGTCGGACAGAAATACATGCGTTCTCTTCGGCGACGGCGCAGGGGCTGTGATCGTCCAAGAGTCGGCCTCAGGAGGACTACTGCTCGCTCACGACCTGGGGGCGGACGGTTCCCAAGGACAGGTGCTAACGGTGCCGGCGGGCGGGTCTCGGATTCCCCTCACCGCGGAAAACATTGGAGAGGGACTGCAGTTCATTCACATGGTAGGCAAGAAGGTATTTCGGCTCGCCGTTGATGCCATGGAATGCACGGCAAGACGCTCCCTGGAGAAGGCTGGCCTTCCCCTCGAGAAGGTCGACTATGTGATTCCACACCAAGCGAACAGGCGGATCATCGAACTGCTGGCCGAACGTCTGAGCCTACCGCTCAAACGCTTCTTCATCCACTTGGAACGTTATGGCAACACTTCGGCCGCCTGCATCCCGATCGCCCTCCACGAGGCCCTGACCGCAGGGAGGATCCAACCCGGCGAAAAGGTCCTCCTGATCGCGTTTGGAGGTGGCCTCACCTGGGCTAGTGCCCTGCTGGAGTGGTAAACGCGGGTGCTCTCTCACGCGCCTGCGCGCTTGGGAAGCCCAGGCACTCTCCGTTCAAGGAAAGATCACTTCTGCCAGCCGATCGAATTGATCAAAGATGACCCGTTGATACCGTCGGAAACGGTTTTTCATCATCGTATCGGTCAGGCCAGGAATCTTTTCTTTCAACGCAAGAGCACTCCCCAAAGAGAGGTTGTTCTTGTTAAGATCGGCAACAGCGGCAGAAGGAGAAAGCAACGGGATGCGAACCTCCTCTGGACGCCGCTGCTTCAAGAATGCGGCCCCCTCTTTGGTCTGCTCGAGAGCGGTGATCTCCTTGCCATCCTTTTCATTCTTCACGACGACGTACCGAACCCGATCACTCAAGGAGTTTGCCCATCGTAAAAGGACTATGACGGAATCTGGATCAGTGGTAACGCACCCCCAGCCGACGAAGCGAACGGTTTCCCGCAACTCGTCGAAAGGCACGTCTTCGAACCACTGTAGCATCTCTTCTCCGCTCCCTGCGCGCAGATCCACTAGCACGATTCGGTGGTCGCCGCTCTCTGCCATTCCAACAATAGAGTCAATGCTCCGAATGTTCCGTGGATTGACCAACAGCGAGTCAGGAAAAAAACGGTGAAACGAATGATTCTCGTCATCCGCATCGACAAGGAGGTGCGGGACGTGTTGACCCGCAAGGTAGTCCGCCAAGTGACAAGCCAATGTAGTTTTCCCAACTCCGCCTTTTGTGCCGAGGACGACATGGATTACGCTTTTCGCCATTGTAAGTAACTCCGATTGTTTTATCTGCCGTGGTCTATATTCGCGAAGAGGGACCACGGCTTCGGCCCTTTTCCTTCATCGGCTTCTCTCCTGTTTCCGTGCTTCTACTGGAAGGCAGGAAAGTCAGCCGTTCGATCCGCTCGGCGGGTTGCTCCGGCGTTCTGTGGGCTGCCCGCCTCTTCGCCGCCTCCTTGGCACTGGCAATCGCGCCTTCCAACCAGCTCTCCACCGAGGGATTCTCCGGCTCTTCCGGAAGAGGCGTCTTCGCCGTCTGCTCTGCCTTTACCTTGAGCTTTGCGGTCGCGCTCTCCGAGTCACCCCGTCCTCTCCCTATGGCATCAGCGGGAGGAAGCTCGTCAAATTTTCCTTTCCGCGCCCATTTCCTGCGCACTTGAACGAAATTGTACAAAGCATGCTGACTGACTTCCACTCCCTGCGTTCGCAAAACTTCGGCAATCTCGCGCCAACTTTTGCGCCTCTGACGCAACTCCCGGATCGAATCCCAGTAAGCTTCCAGCTTGCTCCGGTAGGGCGTTCCGGCCATGCTACACCTTTCTAAGCCCCTACCTTTCCCTCGTCAAAGCAAAAATGGCCTCTTCGCTTAAAAGCGTGTGATGCCAGCGTTTAGTCATTCTCTATCCATTCCCGCTTCATCGATAGAACCTTATCGCCGCTCAGAGCTTCTTTATCAATTCTTGCCCTTGTGCCTCCGGCCATCGTGCGCTAACAATGGTTAGTGCGCTTTTATCCCGGAGAAGAGTGCGGGGTCTTCGCGGTACACGGGCATCCGGACGCGGCCACGCTTACGACCTACGGACTTTATGCCTTGCAGCATCGCGGGGAGGAGAGCGCCGGGATCGCCACATCGGACGGCAAGCACCCCTTTCGGATCCACCGAGGAATGGGACTTGTTTCGCAGGTCTTTGACTCGGCCTCCCTTGCCTCTCTTCCCGGGCAGATTGCGGTCGGACACGTTCGCTATTCCACGACGGGCTCCAGCAATCTCGCGAATGCACAGCCAATCGCTGTGGTCTGCTCGCAAGGCGAACTGGCTTTGGCACACAATGGCGACATTGTCAACGCGTCCGCTCTTCGTGCGCGTCTGGAAGGTCGAGGATCGATTTTTCAGACAACCACGGATAGCGAGGTCATTTTGCATCTTATGGCGCAATGCGTCAGCAAGCCGGTAGAAGAGGCATTTATCTGGGCCTTGGGCCAAACCGAAGGCGCTTACTCCCTCGTGCTCATGACAAAGGACAAGATCCTCGCGGCGAGAGATCCGCAGGGATTTCGCCCTCTGTCACTCGGGAAATTGGATGATGGCTACATCGTTTCCAGCGAAACCTGCGCCTTCGATCTTCTTCATGTACAGTTCCTCCGTGACCTTGCTCCCGGAGAGGTGGTCTCCATAGATGCGGAAGGGATCCATACGCTACGCGCGCCGAAGCCAATCGCTACAGCAGCCTTTTGCATCTTTGAATTCGTCTACTTTGCCCGGCCGGACAGCACGATTCATGGAGTGAACGTCAGCCAGGCCCGTATCCAAATGGGGCGTGAGCTGGCCAGGCTTCACCCAATCGAAGCCGATCTTGTCATCCCGGTACCGGACTCCGGCAATTATGCAGCCCTCGGCTTTGCGGAGGAGTCAAGCATCCCATTCGACTTCGCGTTTGTTCGCAACCACTACATCGGCCGTACCTTTCTCCAGCCTACTCAACTCATTCGCAACTTTAACGTCCGTATCAAATTGAACCTTGTACAAGAATCGGTTCGCGGGAAGCGGGTCGTCGTGGTCGACGACTCGATCGTTCGCGGCACCACGGCGCGCGCCCGAGTCGCCAATCTCCGAGAAGCGGGCGCCGCAGAGGTTCACATCCGGATCAGCTGCCCCCCTCACCGCTTTGCCTGCCATTACGGGATCGATTTTCCCGATCCAAGTTCCCTCCTGGCCAATCAGTTGACGGCGGACCGCATCCTGTCGTACTTGAACGCCGATTCCCTTGGCTATCTCGATCTCGACGGTCTCCTCCGCGCATGCGGCTCACCGGAATCCGGCATGGGCTTTTGCTCCGCTTGTTTCACAGGCCGATATCCCGTTGCCTTTAACCGAGGACTGCACAAGGAGATCCTGGAGGGCAGCCAATCGGCTCGGCTGGCTGCCAAATAGCAAGGACTGCTTCCGTTTTTCTGGTTATGGATCGGTACAGCGAAGCAGGAGTCGACCTTGATCTGGCCGCCACAGTAAAGGCCGACCTGCGCGACATCGTCCGCAAAAGCACCCGTCCCGAGGTCCTCGGTGCAATCGGTGGTTTTGGAGGCCTCTTCCGGCCGGCCCTCTCAGCCTATCGAGAACCAGTTCTGGTTGCGAGCATCGATGGTGTCGGCACGAAGCTAAAAGTCGCCGCGCTTGCCGGCCATCATCAGGGGGTGGGAGAAGACTTAGTCCATCATTGCGTCAATGACATCGCAACGACCGGGGCGGAACCACTCTTTTTTTTAGATTACGTAGGAACCTCTCGACTCGATCCGGAAAGCTTCCGTGACGTTCTGCGGGGGATGGCGCGAGCATGCCGAAGAGTCGGCTGCGCCCTCTTAGGAGGAGAAACCGCCCAAATGCCGGGAATCTACCACGACGACGAGTACGATCTGGTGGGGGCGATCGTCGGCGTCGCGGACCGGCATGCCTTGCTCCCCAAAAAGGAAATCAAGGTAGGCAACCTGCTCATCGGCCTTTCTTCCACTGGCCTCCACACCAACGGATATTCGTTGGCGAGAAAAGTCCTATTCGAGGAAGAGAATCTTTCGCTGGCTACGCGAATCCCTGGTTGCCGACTCACCCTGGGAGAAGAGCTTCTTCGGGTCCATCGCTGCTATCTGCCGGAACTGCGCCGGCTTCGTCAGCTCCACCTCCCGTTACAGGGAATTGCTCACATTACCGGAGGAGGTTTGCCGGAAAATCTCCCGCGGATTTTGCCGAAACGCCTGGACGCTCGAATTGAAACCAAAAGTTGGCGCGTCCCCCCCCTTTTCCGCTTTCTAACCAAGGCTGGACAGATCTCGCAGGAAGAAAGCTATCGGGTTTTCAATATGGGGATCGGGATGGTTCTGGTGGCGTCCGCCGATCATGGACAACAGATTGCCCGTGCGGTCAACGGCCGAATCATCGGCACCCTCGTGCCAGGCCAGGGGCGCGTGCTTCTTTGCTAACAACGCATCCAGCACTATTTACGCTAAAGCGGGAAAAGGGAGGGAAACGCCCAGGTGCCGCAAAAGAGTCTCACAGCCTGATTCGTTTTCTTGACTCATTTGCGAGAAACGTCGTCGAGCGTGTAACCCGCTGGAAATCGAGAAACAAGGGAAAAGGACAACCCGTAATCACCCAAAAGAGATGGCTTCGTCTTTTCCTAAATGGTGGAGGCGGAGGGAGTCGAACCCTCGTCTTCTCGTGGAACCTCGTTCGCTTCTACAAGTTTAGTGGCTCGATAGACGAACCGCGCACCGCCGCTAGCCAAGCCACCCGCGATGCGAGCGACACGCCGAGCTTTTTCTTACGATCCGTTCATGGAACTCGTAACCACGAACAGATCGTCCGGCGATAAAACACATTTGTCTCGCCCGCACCGGCGCGATACGAAACAAACGCTTGCTGTTTAGCGATTCGCTTAAGCAGCAAGAGCCAACTCGTGGTCGGCAGTTATTTTCTTTGAGCGGGTTTTTTTACGAGGCCAACCTGCTCTCCAGCCCTCGACTTGCCACGAACGGGGATGCACGGGAATCGATTGCCGTTTGCGCCCCCTTAAGTAACTGGGTAAAGAATATCGAATGCATCGCCGCATGTCAAATGGAGGCGGCCTCCGTTCGGCCATGCGGTAGAGGTTCGCCGGACCATGGTCAGAAATCCCAGATGGCCTCGGGGCGAGGACGAGAACGAGAGCCGAATGCAACTTTCTTTTCTCGTATGCTCCCTTGCCCTCTTCGCTCTATCCGTCATCCAATTCTCCCTCGGGCTGTTCGTCTCCCTCGGCCTCCGGATTTTCCCGCGTTAGCTATCCCACAGCAGGCAGCCTGGCTGGCGTGCATATCTCCCAAGCGTTCTCCTGCGGCTAGCGACGGCGGTGCAGCGCGGTTCGAATGTCCCGTTTTGCTTCGAGCGTACGGATCTCCTCCCTCTTGTCATGCTCTGCCTTGCCGATCCCCAGCCCGAGGAGAACTTTGATCGTCCCGTTCTTCCAGTAGAGCTTGAGAGGGATCAGCGTCCTTCCCTTGAGAGAGATCGCTCCAAAAAGTTTCCGAATCTCTGCCTTATGAAGCAATAATTTTCTCCGCGCTTTCGGATCGCGAGTCGTGAAGCTGGCGGCATTTGCGTAGGTCGGAATATTGGCTTGGTAAAGCCAAGCCTCGCTACCCTCTATCTGGGCATATGCTCCTTCGAGTTGTCCCTTCCCCTGCCTCAGGGATTTGACCTCCGAGCCGAGGAGAACCAACCCTGCTTCGTAGGTATCGAGAAAGGTGTAATCCCTTCGAGCCCTGCGGTTCACCAACAGATCAACGGCGGCCTTTCCACTCACGATCTTTCGAACGGCCTTTCCACTCTTGTCGCTCAGTCTGTTGGAGCGAGTGTGCGCTCGACATCGTTCCTCGCGCCCTCACCGAAACCGCCGCTCAATGAACGGTTAAACCGTCGGTTCTTCCGAAACAAGAGAGGTGAACGCCGTAGGAGGCTCCTCTGCGGGACCTACCGTCAACTTCCCGTCGGCGATCTCCTTCAAGGCCACTTGCAGAAAGCTCCATTGGGGGTGGACTTCCACCAAGGGCCTAGCCCCTTTCGCCAAAAGACGAACTCGGCTGGAGACTGCATTGATCAACACTTCGGGAGAATCCATTTTCCCGAGAGCCGAGGATAGAAGGGTAGAAATTGTATCGCTCACTGTTTTATACGTTCATTCGTAAGTTAAAAGGACGCTTGTAAAGCAAATCATCGGGAAAAGCAATCTCTTCTCAAGCAGCGAATCGTGTCCGCCCCTCTCTCGCTTCCCGCCGGAAGGCAAAGGCAATCGGCAGCTTCACGGGATAGCAAACAAAATGCGCCCACAATTCTCGCAAAAGGCGATTTCCGTCGCCACTTCCACGCGCAATAGGGTGTGCCGAGTCAGTTTCATGTGACATCCTCCGCAACTCCCGTGAACGACGGAGACAACGGCATTTTCTCGACGACCATGCACAAGCCTTTGATATTGACCAAAGAGTGCTGGATCTACTCGAATTTTTTTTCTTTCCCGCTCGCTCTCCGTCTCGGCCAACAGGAGCGCCAGCCGCGACTCTTTGTCGGCCAGCTCTTTTTTCTTCCCTTGAATCTCCTTCTCCGCCTGCTCCGCTTTCTGCTCCTCTCGCTTGACGTTCGCCTGCAAGATGTCGGCCTTCTCGAGCAGAAGCAAGACGTTGTCTTCTTCGCGCTCGATCTCACCGGTGACCACAAGGATCTCATGGGAGAGCGCTTGATATTCCTCGTTTTTTCGCGCCTGAAGCTGTTGCGTCTGGTACCGGGCAAGCTGCCGCCGCAACTCATCGATCTCTCCTTCTTTCTGTCGCCGAACGAGTTCGGATGCTTGTTGCTCGAGTTTAGCTTTATGCAGCTTTTGCTTTGCTTCCTCGAGTTCCCCTTCCATCCGTTTTTTGGCAACAGGCAACTGGGCAAGCTCCGAACGAAGTCGAGCAATCTTCTGGTCTAGCTCCTGAAGCTCAATCAAGGCGGGCAAGTCCGGATGCATCTACCTTCCCATACAGCCGACCCTCTGCCATGGCAAGGGCCGCTCCCCGTTTTTACTCCTGCTGGATCGATTCACCATAAGCGATAGACCCCTTGAACCGAAGCCTGGATCTTCATCTCGCCGCCGCTGATCGCGACTGGAGCGCGCGCATTCAGGGTGGACGCCATGACAGTGCCGAGGAAACATGTCACCGGATGGACAGCGCTCTCTTCCTGGATGCTCAAGACAGGTCCCAATTGGACGCTAGATGCCTTGGCCAGACATTCTGCCTTCTCCCTGGCCATCGCCACCGCCTTTCCCGCCCAACTCCGCATCAACCAGTCTCCAAACCTCGCCGAAACGCGCCTCATCCTTCTTCTCGGCATCGCCTGGTGTCTTCGCTTCGCTGATCGCAATAAAATTGACCACTGCGCGGTCGATGGGAGCCCGGTCCTCTGCCTCGGCATGAACACGTACCGCCGGGACACTCTCCGATTCCGCCCAGGCTGAGCTGATGCCCCCGCTTCCGGACCACGCGCTCCAGAAGAATGCCAACATGACCAATGGGATCCGCACGCTCTCCCCGTTCATTGCGCTCTTTCGTCGCTACGCTCGCTGCTTCCACCCGCGAGTCATCCCGCTTCCCCTCTTTTCGTCGGCCTGGACCTCAGGCACACTCCACTTTTTACGCTCTTATGTGTAAACATTGCAAACCATTGGTCAAGAGAAACTAATAACAATGATAACGATGACCTTTGTCGCAGATGCCCCACCCGAAATCGCGCGACATTTTTTGACGGAGCAGCGAAGAAATGACCACTGCGCGGTACAGGGATTGAACCTGTGACCCCTACCGTGTCAAGGTAGTGCTCTACCGCTGAGCTAACCGCGCTCGACGGCGGCAACCCTAACGCACCGCCGCGCGCGGCGCAAGGAAAGAAAAGATCGAGAGCAGCAACCTGCTTCCCTCGCCTCATCGTCCCCTTTTGTGGTAAAGAAGGATATGCACACGGTTCATCTGGCCTCCACCAATCGTCACAAGATCAAAGAGTTCACTCGCTTGTTTGGCTCTTCCTTTACCCTACTTGCTCCTCATCATGCATCCATCTTTAATACATGGATTGAAGACGGCTATACATTTATGGATAATTCCATCAAAAAAGCTGTATTTTATAGTGAGCGGAGGGAGGGTTTGATTCTTGCCGACGATTCTGGCCTCTCTGTCGCTGCGCTTGAAGGAGAGCCGGGCATCCATTCTGCCCGCTACGCCGGCCCTCACGCTACCGGTGAGGACAATCGACGCCTGCTTCTGGCTCGCCTTGCGCACTTGCCTGAGGAGGCGCGTGCGGCCACCTTCTGGTGTGCCTTAGCCCTGGCGCGTGATGGAAAGATCTTGACCACCGTCGAGGCGAGCTGCCCGGGAAGAATCGCCCGATTGCCTGCCGGAACCGAAGGATTCGGATATGACCCGATCTTCCTCCCATCGGGCGCTACTGCCACGTTTGCTCAGATGACGCCTGCCGAAAAAGACCAGTACAGCCATCGGGCACGGGCGGTTGCGCAGCTTCTCCGCACCCACCCTCCCGATCGTTGGAGTTGAGTCTCCGTCGCGCTTTCCTCCCGCAATTCTCTCGACCTTTTGTAAGGGCTTGGACCAGAATTTCGCAATGAATGCATTGATCCTGGCGGCAGGTAAAGGCACTCGCATGGGTCCCCTGACCTCGGACATGCCCAAGCCTATGCTGACCGTGGGCGGGCGCCCGGTGCTCGAATGGATTGTTTGTGGATTGCGCGACTCCGCGGGTATAACCGTGTTTTGCTTCATCGTCGGCCACCAGAAAGAGAGGATCCTCTCTCATTTTAAAGGCGGAGCCGCTCTTGGAGTTTCTATCACCTACCGGGAGCAGACAGTCCTCGATGGCACCGGCCGTGCACCGCTCCTCGCGCGAGACTGGGTCCAGGATAACCCTTTCCTCCTTTCCTACGGAGACATCCTGGTCAAGCCTGAGGAATACGGCCGTTTGGTCGCAGCCTATCGAGATGACGGAGTCATCGCTCTTTGTCCCGGTCAAGACGTTCGCCTCGGTGGCGCCGTTCTCCTCGACCAGGCCGGCCTGGTCCGCGATATTATCGAAAAACCGGAAAAGCCGGAACTCTTCCCAAACAGCTTTTATAATGCGGGAATTTACGTCCTCCACCCTAGAGCCTTTCTTTTTATGGCCCAACTGGAAAAATCAGCTCGGGGAGAATATGAGCTGACGGATGCCTTACGCCAACTTTCCCACGGCGGGAAAGTCCATGGATTCGTTTTGAAAGGCGATTGGGCGGATGTCCGGGATCCCGAAATCCTTGCGGGACTCAATCGCCGCCCATAGGAGCCTCCGCATCCGATGAACATCCAAGGCGACACGTGGGCGGGAGCGCTTGAGTCGACGTTGCGCTCGCTGGCGACCGAAAAGAATCATTCGGTCAACACGCAGATCACCAATCGCCTCCTCCTTGAGGCGTTCGCTCGATGGGCTATCGATAAAAAGCTTCCCAATCCGGCCGCGGTCACCATCGACCACGTGCACGAGTATCTGGCAATGGAGAGGGAGAGGGGATTGGCTCCCAGCTCGCTCAAGGGGTCTATCGTAGCCCTGCGCCATCTATTTTCCTTCTTACGAAAAGAAGGCTTTGTATCCATAGATCTTTCACAAGATCTAGAACTACCCAAGGTTGGTCTGCGGATTCCTCGCACATTGTCGGAGAAGGATGTAATGCAATTATTATCCATTGAATTTCCACAAACGGAGGAGGGAGTGCGCAACCGGGCGATCGTCGAACTGCTCTATGGCGCCGGACTGCGGGCGAGCGAACTGGTGGACCTGCGTCTGACTTCTTTCTTGCCCGAGGAACGGCTGTTGCGTGTGCTCGGTAAGGGTCGGAAGGAACGAATCGTTCCCCTGGGAAGTGCCGCCATTGGCGCGCTCGAGGAGTATCTCCAGAAGGGTCGCCCTCGCCTGCTTGGTCCCAGGAGATGTGACTTTCTTTTTTTAAAAAGAGGCGGACGGCCTCTCAGCCGCTTTTCCATTAATCACCTGCTTCTCCAATTGGCGCGAAAGGCTGGCCTCCGCCGCGGGATTCATCCTCACCTTTTGCGACATTCCTTCGCCACTCATCTCCTTCATCGCGGCGCCGATCTCCGCTCTCTGCAGCTCATGCTCGGACACGCCGATCTGGCTACGACGCAAATCTATACCCATGTCGAAATCGATCGTTTGCGCGCGGTGCACCGTCAATTTCACCCCAGAGGGCAATAACCCCCCCCTCGGTTCGAAACCCCCTTTTTACCATTGTGCAGAAAAAGGCACCTTCCCCGATTCGCCGTTCGAGTTCTGCTGCGGGAACATCCATCGGTTTCGTCGTGCTTCGCGAATCGGCGCCCCCCCGTTCAAGAAGTAATGAATACGCTAACATGTTACAGATGAACTGGCTAAAGACATATTTACGCATGAGCGAGAAAAACTGCGTATGAAGCTGGAACGTCTTCAAGCGGCAATTGGTTATCGCTTCCGGAGCCCTCAACTCCTACGCGAGGCCCTTGCTCATCCTTCCTCTACCGTCGAAAAGAGACTGGAAGGACCAAACTACCAGCGGTTGGAGTTCCTCGGGGACGCTGTGCTCCAACTTGCCGTCACCGATCGCCTCCACGCCCTCTTTCCGAGCCACAACGAAGGTCTGCTTACCAAGATGCGCTCTTTCTTGGTCAATCGTTCCAGCCTTGCCGCGATTGCCAGCAACCTGGGCATTGGAGAAGTACTCTACTTAGGCAAAGGAGAAGAAAGGAGCGGCGGCCGGGGAAAGGAATCGAATTTGGCCGACTCGTTCGAAGCGTTGATCGGTGCCATCTACCGCGACGGGGGTTGGTCTAAGGCCAAGGCCGTGATCCGAAAGCTCTTCGCCGAGGCCATCCAACAGCTTGCTTGCTCTCCCGCGGCCCTGCTCGGCAACCCAAAAGGGATGCTGCAGGAGTTATTACAGAAGCAAGGGGGCGAACCACCCCGGTATCGATGTATCAGCCAATCCGGCGCTGCTCACCGAAAACGGTATGGCGTCGTTGTCGAATGGGGTGCCGAGCGTCTCGGCGAAGGGTTCGGCAGCAGCAAAAAAGAGGCGGAGCTCAATGCGGCAAGCGACGCGCTCGCTCGCATAGCTCCCGATAAGCCGCTCGGATCGTCTTCCGCTGCCCATCATATTCCTGGATAAATTCTTCCCTCGTAGAAAACCCCATGCGCCGCCCTAGATTTTCCAAGCCAGTCGAATCTTCCGGCAAGACCTCTTGCTGCTGGTTCCTCTCTCTTCGAAGCACGGCTTCCAAGCGCCGCAGGAACCGATAGCCGTCTCCAAGACTCTGAGCCAACTTCGGCTCAGTGGAGCGAAGATGGTCCAATGCTGTCCAGAGATTGGGCACCCGTTTTCGCTGCTTCATCGACCAAAGGATCATCCCAAATTCTATATCGAGCAGCCCACCTGCCCCGGTTTTGAATCGGCGGAAAGAGGAAACATCTGCATCTCGTTCCCGCTCGATCCGCCCTCGCATGCCAACGATTTCGTCCACTGGACAAAATGCGGTGCGCTCACTCCAAAGCCGATCGACCATTCCAATAAATCTCTGGCCTGTCTTCGCGTCTCCAGCCACAAACCGCGCCCGGGTCAGCGCTTGGATCTCCCAGAATTGAGCTTCATCGGCATAGTAGCTCTCGTACGCTTCTAGCGGCAAAGCGAGAGGTCCTTCGCCATGCGGCCGGAGCCTGTAGTCCATGACAAAAAGAATGCCGGCCGCCAGAGCTTCCCCAAGGAAGCGATGAACCCGCAACGCCACATCTTCTTCCGATCCAACGCACAGACAATCGAGATCCGATCCATACGCAAGTTCCCCGCCTCCAAACCGACCGAGCGCGACATAGGCGAACCCCGCGGAGCCGAAGGTTCGGCAAGCAAGTTCCAGGCATGCTTCGGCAAGCGCCGTATATTCTTGTTGGACCTCAACTAGATCGGCCAATCCCAAGATGTCGCGAAGAAGGATCCGCAAGAGTTCGCCACGCCGATAGAGTCGGGAGGCAAGCGCAACGTCTCCCTGCAAGCGGCTCAGTTCTTCGAGATAATCGTCCTTCCCCTTCTGCTCCCCTAGGGACCGGCTCTGCGCAATCTCTTCGAAGAGTTCCGGCTGGGAAAAGAGAATCTCGCCATAGAAGGAACTGGCGTCGAAAAGCTTCATTAAAAGCTCAAGCGCCTTGGGGTTCGCTGCGAGGGTTTCAAAGAGAAACGATCGGGCTCCATACTTCGAGACGAAATGGACAAATCTGCGAAGAACGGCATCGGGATCGACCACCTTGTGGAACGCCTTTTCCAAAAAGGGAGCCAAGCGCCGATAGGCTCGTGCGGCCTGCGGAGCGCTCAAGAGGGAGTCTTTTGCTTGGAGCGCCTCGAGATCGCGCGCGGCCTCTTCCGGACAGGAAAAAAGGTCCAGACGGATCTGTATAGCAGAGGCATACTTTTTCATGAAATATTGCTGAAATAATTCATGGACCACAGAACGGTGGGATTGCAGCGCCGACTCGAACTCGGGAGCGGCCAATCCAAGGGAATCCGCGATCTCCGCCCGTCCCGCTTCATCAGTAGGAAGCAATTGGGTCTGAATTTCTTCTATCATTTGCAGCCGATGTTCCAGATTCCGAAGAAACCCGTAAGCAGCGATGAGCGCGTCTACTTGCGGCCGCGGCAGTATCCCGACTGTTGCCAGCGCCCGCAGTGCCGCACACGTGGGACGAACTTGAAGGATGGGCTGCCGCGCCCCATAAAAAAGCTGAAGTGCCTGCGCGAGAAATTCGATCTCTCGAATTCCTCCGGGACCAAGCTTTACGTCCCTCTGCCGGCGATCTCCCAGGAGGACTTCTCCATCAATTCTCGCTTTTATCGCGGCGATTTCCTCGAAGACCTCTTCCGTGAAGTGGCGAGGATAAGAGAATTGCTGACGCAGGACTTCGAACTCATACCCCAAGTTGGGCTCCCCGGCGACAAACCGCGCCTTGATCAGCGCCATTCTCTCCCAGGTTTCTCCCGACGCGGCATAATAACGCTCGCACTCGGAGAACGATGGCACCAGAGCGCCGGCGTTACCATCTGGCCGCAGCCGCAAATCCACTCGAAAGAGCGGGCCGACTCCACTCGAGTCGGAGAGAGCCGACACCACGCGCTGGGCCGTCGTCGTGTACAGGGTATCCGTAGGAGCGGTTTCCTCTTCCCCCGCAATAAATAGGATGTCGATGTCCGAGCTGTAGTTGAGCTCCTGCCCGCCCAGTTTCCCTAGCGCCAGAATGGCAAGCGGCATCCGGTTTACGCGCAGTTCCTCGCAAGTGACCTGCAAAACGACGTTGAGACAAAAATCGGCAAGACGAGAAAGATCCAGGGTTGTTTCTTCCCACGAGTAGAGACCCGCGAAGTCGAGGAAACCGATCCGCAGCAGCTCTCGCTGCTTGAACAACCTAAGCGCATCCAGCTTTCTGGCCGCATCGGCGGCCACTCGGCAAAGCTCGCTCCAATCCAACCTCCACCTGCCGGCGCCACGGTTCACAGTTCCGCGGTGAGCCACCATCTCGGAGAGCCAATCGATCCAATCCGGATGGGACGCCAAACGACTGCGAGAGACCCGCGAAAACTTCTGGAAAGCCGCTAGCGCCGAGTCAAATGTCGAGAAGCGCCCTGAACGTCCTTCCATCGGTCCTACTCCTGATCCCCTCGCGCCAAACGATCCCTGCCGACCTTACACCAGAAGCAGCGCCCTCTCCGGTGTAAAAAAGAAACTGATGTGTAAAAATCTTACCTTCAATTCATTAGACCGTATAGCCAACAAATAACGGTGCAAAATAAGTAAAAATCATGTCGGCTCCCGCCCGCTTGATTGCGACCAAGGACTCCCGATAAGCGGCTTCCAGGTCGAGCCACCCGTTTCGCGCAGCAGCCACGATTTGCGCATACTCGCCACTCACTTGATAGGCTGCAAGGGGCAGGAAGGTGCGGGCACGAACCTTCGAAATCACGTCCAGATAAGGCCCCGCCGGTTTTACCATCAGAATATCGGCGCCTTCCTCTTCATCCATCTGAGCTTCCAAAAGCCCTTCGCGAAGATTGGCCGGATTGAGCTGATAGGTCCGCTTATCCAGGTATCCCTTCCCTCTCCGACTTCCGATGGCATCACGGAACGGTCCGTAAAAGGCGGAAGCAAACTTGGCTGCGTACGCCAGCACCCCCACCCGCTCAAGGTTCGCATCGTCCAAGCTCGCCCGGATCGCGCCGATTCTTCCGTCCATCATGTCCGAGGGCGCGACAAAGTCGACGCCCGCCTCGCCGAGAATCCGCGCCATCTCGCAGAGTAGGTGCACGGTGGCGTCGTTCTCGATCTCCCCCGTTTCCGGATTCCAAAGGCCATCGTGCCCATGGTTGGTATAGGGATCCAACGCGACGTCGGCGATCACCAGCAGCCCGGGCGCCCTTCCCTTGATCTCCTGAACCATCCAGGGAACCAAGCCATTGGGATCTAGTGCAGCGGTCCCGTGCGAGTTCTTTTTTCCTTCGGGAATGCAGGGGAAGAGAGCGATCGCACAGATCCCCCGCTCATATAACTCGAGAGCGAATCGACAAGCGTCTTCCGGGTTGTGGCGGAAAACGCCCGGCATTGATTCGATCTCTTCGCGCAAGCCGGCCTCTTTGCAAAAAATGGGGGCGATAAGATCGTGGACGGTCAGGACATGCTCTTCGATCAGCCGCCGGATCCCTTCAGACGCTCGCAGTCTCCGAGGGCGGCGCCGCAGTGCCAGTTTTTCGGACGGATTGGCCATGCCTCCACGCTACGTTGTCCTCTTTTGTCTTTCCAATGGATTTTTCCACCAATCTTGTAGATCTTCCGGTACGCGGCGGTCGCTGCGAGCCCGGGGCCCACTCGCCCCGCTTCTGATCTTCGCCACGGCAGTGCCCTCGGCCCGGATAGAAGCATTCGGCCATGCCTGATGCCACTCCGCCGCAAGGAACTTGGATGATTAAGGACAATTTGCACAATCTCCTCCTTGTTTTTCCATCGCTTTTTGTCCTCCTAGCCTGCATATCTCGCAAGGTTCGTACCCGCGGCGCGGCCGATGGGTCTGGATGCAAGGCGGGGCGCGGGTTTTCCCCTGTAGCCGTAGGACGACATACTGCGAGGAGGGAAAACCAAGCCCCAACGAAGCAAACAGGTCCATCGTGGAAGCCGCAAGAGAACGCTTGTGAGTTATCTGCAGGCTAGAAAAAAGAACCCACGAGATCACATCGACCATGCCACGCTTGCACCAAGTGCAACATCCCATTCTTCTCGATCGGATCACCCGTCTTCGTGATCGGACCACCGATCCGCGTCTCTTCGTTCATCTGCTGGAAGAAGCCTCTTTCGTTCTCGCGGTCGAGGCGACACGGGACCTTGCGCTGCAGCCGGTGCCCGTCGTCACCCCGATGGAAGAGACTCAGGGGCCCATCCTCGCCGACTCGGTCGTGTTGGTGCCGATCCTCCGGGCTGGCCTGGGGATGCTTCGGTCCTTCCGCTCTCTTCTTCCGCAAGCCGCCGTTTCGTTCGTTGGCGCCCTACGGGAAGAGGAAACACTCGAGCCGTCGGTCTATTTAGACCGGATCGCCGCCATCCCCCCCGACACCTGCGTCTTTCTTCTGGATCCCATGCTAGCTACCGGGGGCACAGCAACGGCAGTCCTCACCCTGCTCCAAAAACGAGGCGCCAACCGACTCTGCTTGGTCTGCTGCCTGGCCTCCCCGGAAGGGATCCGCAGAGTCCACGAAAGCCACCCAGAGTCCGTCATCTACGTCGGAGCGATCGATCGCGAACTCAATCGGCAAGGTTTTCTTCTTCCCGGCTTAGGCGACGCGGGCGACCGGCTGTTTGGAGCTTGTCCGAGTTTCCCATGAAGGGCAGAGCAACACGCGCCTGTCGCTTCGCTTCGCAATTCTGTACGGCCACATTCCATTCAAGTTCCATCTTTAATCCATTCTAACCTGCATATCTCCCAAGCGTTCCCCCGCGGCTAGCGACAAGGGCACCTTATCACTCATTCCGGAAGAAAGTGCTTTGCCTTCCTCGGACAAGCCCATAACGTTGCCCCAATGGAGACCCTGGAGAGTCTTCGAACCCTTTACTGCCAGCCCTTTCTTTCCCTTTTGACGCAAGCGCGCGGTGTTCACGTCGCGAACCATCCGGACGACGAAATCCAGCGGTGCCAGTTGGTGAACATCAAGGGAGGCGGCTGCAGCGAAAATTGCGGCTACTGTGCGCAGAGCGCCCGGTATGCGACGGGCTTGAACGTTCACAAGCTTCTGGAGCCTGTCGCGCTTCGTCAAGCCGTGGAGGAAGCCCGCGCTCACGGAGCTACGCGGCTCTGCCTAGGGGCCGCCTGGAGAGGACTGAAGGAGGGGGACAAACAACTCGAAGCGGTTTGCCGGCTCGTGGAAGCGATCCGCGAGGAGGGTTTGGAGATTTGCGTGACATTGGGACTCCTCGACCCGGGAGCAGCTCGTCGCCTTCGAGAAGCAGGGGTAATGATCTACAACCACAACCTGAACACCGGACCCAAGTTCTATGAACGGATTACGACAACGCATACTTTCGCGGACCGGGTCAAGACGCTGCGCGCCGCCCAAGAGGCAGGGCTACGGTTATGTAGCGGGGGTATTCTGGGCCTGGGAGAGAGCGTCGAGGACCGCTTGGAGATGCTTCTGACGCTTTGCAAGCTCGACCCTGCGCCGGAGAGCGTTCCCCTCAACCTTCTCGTTCCCATTCCGGGCACTCCTCTGGCATCGCAAACTCCGGTCGATCCCTTTGACCTCGTTCGCCTCATTAGCGTGACGCGCATCCTGTTGCCCTACTCTCGCATTCGATTGGCGGCCGGCCGCCGCAGCTTGTCGCCGGAGGCGCAGGCACTCTGTTTCCTTGCGGGAGCAAACTCGCTTTTCATCGGCGAGCATCTTCTCACCACTCCCAATGCGTCGTTCCACGTGGATCAATCTCTCTTCTCGACTCTGGGAATCGAGGTATCCAGTTCTGCCGCGCGTGGAAACGTTTGAAAAGATCCGCATGGCTTGTCGGTTGCCTTCGCGGAAGTTCCCGCCGCAAGCGATGCCTATCCATCGATGATACTATCCGAAGCAACAAGGGAACTTGCTGGACAAGCAGTCCAAATCCTTTTAGCCTATAGAATATGAAGACATATTCGCATCCGGAGGCTCTGGTCGAGACAACATGGCTTGCAGATCATCTGCAAGACCCTGGAATTCGCATCGTCGAGAGCAATGAGGACGTGCTTCTCTACGCTAACGGCCATATCCCGGGAGCGGTCCATATCGACTGGCGAAGCGACCTGCAGGACCAGATGGTTCGCGATTACATCTCCCCGGAGGCCTTCGCGGCGCTCTGCCGCCGAAGCGGCATCAGCCCGGAAACGACGTGCATCTTTTACGGAGACAAGTCCAACTGGTGGGCTTGCTATGCTCTCTGGGCTTTCCGCCTCTATGGCCATTGCCGCGTGAAGATTCTGAATGGTGGCAGAGACAAATGGATTCAGGAAGGTCGTCCAATGGTCCGCGAAAAACCCTCCTATCCAGAAGTTCCTTACCCAGTACCGACGGTCCGGCACGACAAGGAGATTCGGGCTTTCTACGATGAAGTGCTGGCCTTTTTAAAGACACGCGGGCCTTTGATCGACGTCCGCAGCCCGGGCGAGTTCACGGGCGAGCTCCTCCATATGCCGGAATATCCTCAGGAGGGAGCTCTCCGCGGGGGTCATATTCCCGGCGCCAAGAGCGTGCCATGGAAAACAGCCGTTCGTGAGGACGGAACTTTTAAGTCAGCCGATGAGCTGGCCCGTATTTACGAGGAAGGTTGCAGGCTTTCCGAGGATCAGGAAGCGATCGTCTACTGCCGCATCGGTGAGCGCTCTAGCCACACCTGGTTCGTGCTGACCTACCTGCTGGGTCATAAGAAGGTCAGGAATTACGATGGATCCTGGACCGAATGGGGGAACAGGGTCGGCGCCCCGATCCAACGACCTTAGCCGGCATGGCTCACAAAGTTCGTACCCGAGGCGAGGGCCGATGGCCCTGGATGCAAGGCGGAGCGCAGGTTTTCCCCCGGAGCTGGATGACGACATACTTCGAGGAGGAAAACCAAGTCCCAACGAAGCAGACAGGTTCATTTCGCAAGCCGAAGGAGAACGCTTGTGAGACGTGCAGGTTAGAGGGGGGATTGACGTTCGAGCCAATTGGGTCTTGATTCATCCTTGATGCAAAACGTTGACCCGTCTTTACCCCCACGCCTTCAAGAGATCATCAACCTCTTTCAAAATCTTCCTGAGGAGGAGAAGCGGGAGTTGCTCATCGCCTACAGCGATCGGTGCCGCGAATGTGCTCCCAAGGAGGGGGAGTCGTTTACTCTCTCCGATATCCGCAAGGATCAGGAGTGCACGGATTCGGTCGGAGTCTTTTTGAAGGTTGATTCGGAAAATCGGCTTCTTTTTCGAATGTCCCTCGGCTCTCATGTGCAGACCCTCACGCGCGCTATGGCATCCATCCTCTGTCAGGGTCTGGCTGGCTCCACTGCGGAAGAGGTAATGGCGCTTCCCAGCGGTTTTGTGCCGAAAATCGTGGGCACGGAGTTGGTGCGTCAGCGAAGTCAGACCATCTATTACATCCTCGCGCGCATGAAAAGTGCTTGCCGCCAACTCGTAGCCGAACAGAGGCGAACCAACGTAGCGAGTTCGACGCCATGAGCTTCGACGGGCAAGACGCCGAGGCAACCTATCGCGCGCTGGGACTGGGGAGAGTTCCTTTGCGGCTGGAGGGCGAGCCTGGTCTTCGGGAAAAGGCCGTCGCTCTTGGAGGAGAGACTCCTGACTTCCCTCGGATGCTCATCGGACGAAGCCGCTATGAGAAGACCCTTAGCGAACTCGTCCGCGAGCAGCTTCGCGGTCATACGAGCCCATTCTCTCCTTTCTCACCAGCCTTTCTCACGGCCTACTTCCGCGAGCGCTTCCGATCCAATGTCTATGACAAGCTGCTGCGAGAGCAAGATCGCCCGTCGGACATGACAACGGCCCCGATCTCGCCGGATCGGCGAGCCCATCTCTATCGTCGTACCCTGGTGCAAAGGGTCCTCTCGCACATCGAACGGCGTCGCAGGAACAGCCGCGCTGGGCTCGATCTGGTTTGGCAGAAGACCGTCGGTTCCCAAATTGCTTCGGAATCGCAGCTTGTTCGTATCGACCGGGCCGCGGAGCGCGCGATCTTGCGATCGCACAACGCTTCGCTCGCCTTCTCGCTGCGCAGACAGCCGGATCTACCCCATAAGCTTTCCGAAGCCTTGGGCATTCCGGTTCGCGAGATCCGCGTGATCGCCTGACCAATGGCGTTGCGGCCCAATCCAGGCGCCGCTTAACCTGCATGGATCACGAAGTTCGTACCCGCGGCGGGGCGCATGGGCCTGGATGCAAGGCGGGGCGCCGGTCTTCCGCCGAAGCTGCATAACGACATCCTGCTAGGAGGAAAAACAAGCCCAACGAAGCAGGCAGCACCTTTTCGCAAGCCGCAGGAGAACGCTTGTGAGACTTGTAGGTCAGGTAACGGCGGCCGCCAGCGCCTTTGCCATGCCTTTTCCGATGTCCGCAGGGGAAAGGATGATGGGGATCCCCACTGCCTGGAACGCCTCGATTTTCGCCGCTACCGTGCCAGAGGTTCCCGTAATGACCGCGCCCGCGTGGCCCATACGTCTTCCAGGGGGCGCGGTGACTCCCGCCAGGAAAACCGCTGTCGGCTTGCGAGAGGAAGTTTCCCAGAATACGGCCGCTTCCTGTTCCTCACATCCTCCGATTTCGCCAATGACCAAGATCGCTTCGGTTGCGGGATCCCTGTCAAACATCTCGATGACTTCGCGCAGTCCGAGACCGTGGACGGGATCCCCTCCGATGCCAACACAACTGCTCTGCCCAATTCCCGTTTGCGAAAGCTGCCAAACCGCCTCATAGGTGAGAGTCCCGCTGCGAGAGACAATTCCAACCGGACCCGGTTTATGAATGTAGCCCGGCATGATTCCGATCTTGCATTGTCCCGGCGTAATCACACCCGGACAATTTGGCCCGATCAGGCGCGTGCTTGTCCCCTCCAAGGATCGCCGCGCCCGAACCATGTCTAGAATCGGAATCCCTTCGGTAATGCAGACGATCAGCTCAATCCCGGAAGCCGCCGTCTCCAGCATGGCGTCCACCGCTCCGGAGGCGGGCACGAAGATCAAGCTCGCGTTGCATCCGGTCAACTGCTTCGCTTCGGCCACCGAATCGAAGATGGGCACCCGATCGTCGAGCTTTTGCCCCCCTCTCCCAGGCGTCACCCCAGCCACGATTCTCGTCCCGTAATCCAGGCACGCACGGGCGTGAAAGGATCCAGCCCTTCCGGTAATACCCTGAACGACGACTCGAGTGGAACCATCGACGAGAATGGACATTTATCAAGTCTCCCTAGCTGCGGCCACGGCTTTTTGGGCCGCCTCCGCGAGATCATCCGCGGTTCGGATCAGCAAATCCGACTGATGCAAGATCGCCTTGCCCTCTTCGAAGTTCGTGCCTTGCAGCCGCACGACAACCGGCACCTTAGGCTTCGTGTGAGAAACCGCTTCCACAATGCCTCGGGCAATCACGTCGCATTGCATGATGCCGCCAAAAATATGAACGAAAATCGCTCGCACCTTAGGGTCCGCCATCAGGATGGCGAACGCCTTGGTTACTTGGTTTTGGTCGGCACCTCCGCCGACGTCGAGGAAATTGGCTGGTTCTCCGCCATAGCGATGGAGGATGTCCATCGTCGCCATGGCAAGCCCGGCCCCGTTGACCATGCAGCCGATCTCTCCCGAAAGGCCGACATAATTGAGGCCAGCCTTCAACGCCTCCGCCTCACGGGCGTCCTCCACCACTTCGTTTCGGCAAGCAGCGATCTCCGGATGGCGAAATAGGGCATTTTCATCAAAACCGATTTTTGCGTCGATCACAGCGAACTTCTCGTTCTCGATTACGGCAAGCGGATTGACCTCGGAAAGGCTCGCGTCGCATTCGCAAAAGAAACGATAGAGCCGAACGATTACATCCGCTGCCGGATTGAGCAACGGGCCATGCAAACCCATGCGCATGGCAAGTTCCCTTGCTTGATAGGGCCAAAATCCAACTTGGGGATCGACCCAGATCCGATGGATTGCCTCAGGATCCTTTCGGGCCACCTCTTCGATGTCGACCCCACCCTGAGCACTGCCGATCACCACGGGACATCGACGTCCACGATCGATGAGGATCGCCAAATAGAGCTCGCGGCTGATCTGCGGCGCCTCGGCAACCAGCACCTTGTTCACGGACCGCCCTTCCGGACCGGTCTGCATCGTGACCAAAACCCCTCCCAGCATCACCCGCGCGATTTCCTCCACCTCCGCCGGGTGGCTGCAGAGCCGCACGCCTCCGGAGAACCCGCTTAGGAAGCGTCCCTTTCCTCTCCCGCCAGCCAAAATCTGTGCCTTCACGACGAAGGGACCCTTGGCTAGCCGCTCCGCAATGTGCCGAGCCTCCTCAGGACTTGTCGCCACACCCCCAACGGGGATGGGCAAGCCATATTGACCCAGCAGATCCCTTGCCTGATATTCGAAGACATTCACGGGACAGCACCGATCTTGCGCTCCCGATCACGGGATCTCCTCGACTCATCCGCTCCTTCCATCCGGGTAGCAGGAACGAGAATCGCATCGCGCATTCCGTGAACCAGCTTCTTGTCTGCGGGACAGATGGTTGCCAGGACACCGCAAAGTTCCGTTCTTCCGTTCCATTCGAAATAATAGGGAGAAACTCTGACCCGGCCGGTCATTCGTTCTTCCTCTCCATTGGATGTGAAAAATCGATGTTCGACGAGCGCGCCCTTGGCAAATCGTTGCAAAAGCCAAGGATGCGATCCAAACTCCTCCAGGGCATGTTCGATCCGTTTCTGCCACTCGGCTTGGGCCAAATCGGATCCCACGAAGACTCCCCGCGACCCCCAGGCTAACGGAGAGAAACCAGATATCTTGAGCACTAGATCTCTTTCCGATTGGCTAAAATGGCTGAGTTCCCGCCAGTCGTTGATCTCCAAACCTGGATAGACCGCCTGCGGGGGAAGAGGATCTGGATCGAGAATCCAGCTTTGAGGAATGATTTCTCGTAACAGCTGGAATCCCTTGTCCGTGAGCTGGCGTCGCCAAAAATCTTGCAGCGGTCGCAACCAGAAGAGTGCGAGCCAAAGCTTCTCTTCCAGGTAGGGCTTCGGCGGCGGCGTCATCGGGACTCGTTCTGGATCGAAGCTCTCTCGGATCGTGGAGAGCCTTTCCCAGTCGAAGCACTCGAAAAAGCGGTAGATCGCTGGGTCGCTACAGCGATAGTCTTCCGCTGCGCGCACCCGATCGGAACCCACGAGGTATTCCATTTCAGGACGATAGGAAGAAGCTTCCTCGGAAACCACGACGTCCCCGGTCGGAAAGATACGGGCAAACCCTTCCTTCATCCCGGCAGCCCCTCCCAGAAGAGCCGAATCCCAGAGAGAGAATTGCTTCTGCAACCAGGCGGTCACTCCAATGCCTCCCGGCACGCTATCCAGCTCGCAAAGGGAAAAGCCCGATTCCGTCCAGATAAGATCGGGCCGAATCACGCACGGAACCCGGCCTGCCAGTGCAGGCTGCCGAGAGAGGGAGACCAATTCTGGAGGCTTACCTCGATCGAGAAGGTCGGCGATCCAGGTGGGAGCCCTCCCCTGCAAGCTCCATCGGTAGAGAAGGTTGCAACCCTGCACAAAACGCAGCAGAACCGGACCTAACCTGCCTAAGACAGCCACATGCCGCGCGCTCAGGGGGAATGCGGCATCGCTCACGCGCCATTCCTTCTGGGCAAGCAGCCCGGAAGTCGGCATTCCACTACGCAGCAGCGACAATCGATCGTGGGCGTTCAAAATCGAATCGGATTCTGGATGATCGCCGGACATAGCCTGCATGTCTCACAAAGTTCGTACCCGAAGCGCGGCGAATGGCCCTGGATGGAAGGCGCGGCGCAGATTTTCCCCTGGAGCTGGATGACGACAGACTGCAAGGAGGGAAAACCAAGTCCCAACGAAGCAGCCGAGTCCATTTCGCAAGCCGCAGGAGAACGCTTGGGAGACATGCAGGCTAGGCGGCCTTTGCAAAAACAATTCGCCCTCCGTACAGGATTCGACTGCATTCTAAACGTAACATCCAGGCGAGAACTTTCGGGTCAGCCGCCAAGCCTGCGACGCTAGCGTGAGCGACCCACTTTCCCGCATGCTTCCAAAAGGGAGCTTGAAGCCATTGCTCTGATAGCTCGCCGGACACCGGCTCGTCAACTTCTTCTCCGGCACGTGAGATAGCGTCCACACTCGCCCCCAAAGAACGATTGAGCCAGCCGCGATGATCCATTGCTTATGAAAATAGTCTGCTTCTGCTCTAAGGTTTCCTGCTCTCGATTCGACGAGACATCGCTCGATCGGAGGGATTCACCCAAGCGCTTGCGCCATCCCTCGGAAGCCGCTTATATCGGTCTTGCTATGGAAGAACTCCTCATCGTTGGTTCCGGTTGCGCCGGCTGGACGGCGGCGATCTACGCCGCGCGAGCGGACCTTCGCCCGCTCGTCATCACAGGAACAGAGCCGGGGGGGCTTTTGACGACCACTACCCTTGTCGAAAATTTCCCCGGTTTTCCCAATGGCATACAGGGACCCGATTTGATGGTCGCCATGGAAGAACAGGCCAAGCGTTTTGGAGCGCGTGTCCTCTCCATGGCAACGGTAACCGGCACCCGGCTCTCCGACGGCTTCAAGCAAGTCGTGCTCGAGGATCAGGTGCTGGAAGCCAGAGCCGTGATCCTCGCCGTTGGAGCTCGTCCAAGGCACCTGGTTGCACCAGGGGAAACGGAGTTGGAGACGCGAGGAGTCAGTTATTGTGCGACCTGCGACGGTGCCCTTCCCGCGTTTCGCAATCAAACCATGGTCGTCGTGGGCGGAGGCGATTCCGCCTGCGAGGAAGCCCTCTACCTGACTCGTTTCGCCTCTGAGGTCTATTTGATCCACCGGCGTGATCGGTTACGCGCTTCTCCGATTATGGCCAATCGGGTCCTGAGCAACCCCAAGATCCGACCGGTTTGGAACACGGTCGTTACCGAAGTGATGGGACGCGAGGAAGGCAAGCTCACCGGGTTGAGCCTCCGCGACCTGCACACGGGCAAAGAGAGGGTGCTCTCTTGCGCTGCTCTTTTCGTCGCCATTGGACACCAACCCAGCACCGAGTCTTTTCAGGGGCAGATCGACCTCGACGAACGCGGGTATATCCGCGTTCACGATGGCTCCCTGACCAGCCAGGCCGGGGTCTTTGCCGCAGGAGACTGCGTCGATTTCACCTATCGGCAAGCCGTGACGGCGGCGGGAATGGGCTGCATGGCCGCCTTGGATGCGGAACGCTATCTCTCCGCACTCTCCACGGCTTCCCGCGCTTGATTCCAGAGTGCCCAAGAGATAGGGTGAAACCTTTTACAAGAAGGCCAACATGGTAACGGTTCAGATCGAGGAGTTAGCTCCTTGCCGGAAGCGGCTCCGCATCGAGGTTTCTGCCGATCAGGTCACTCAAGTCCGGAAGGAAGTGGTTCAGCGCTTCTCCCAAATGGCTCGGCTGCCGGGTTACCGCCCAGGGAAAGCTCCCATTCCGCTGGTCGAGAAACAGTTTCAGAAGGAGATCAACGAGGAGCTGCAGAAAATGCTCGTGACCAATGGGCTTCGAGAAGCCATTGAAAAGCAGCAGATCGACGTGGTCCGCGGGCTCGGAACCGAGGACGTGCGCTATCTCAAGGGACTTTCCTTTTCCTTTGCCGCTCTGGTCGATTGCGCTCCCACCTTTGGTCTGCCCAATTACTTGGGGACGCCTCTTCCCCGCACGGAAATTGAGGTAAGCAAGGAGGAAGTGGACCAGGCGCTCGACAAGCTCCTAGAAGGACGTGCCACGTTTTCGGATGCTCCGGCCCGCCCATTGTCCGAAGGCGACTACGCGGTTCTTCGATACGAAGGCACGATCGATGGCCAGCGCGTAAAAGAGGTTCTCCCCGCCGCAGGAATTCTGGCTGGGGCCGAGGACCAGTGGCTACTGGTCAAACCGGGCGTCTTCGTTCCCGGATTCGCGGAAGGAATTCTCGGAATGGAAGTTGGGCAAACCCGCCAGCTTTCGGTTTGTTTCCCGGAGGATTGGTTTTTTGAGCCGCTGCGCGGAAAGACCGTAGAGTATTCGATCACCCTTTCGGCGCTCAAGGAACGCCAGATTCCTCCCTTATCCGATGCCTTCGCGAATGAGATTGCCGGGACCGATCAATCTGGACTCCTTTCCATGGTGCAATCCGCGGTGGAAAAGGAAAAAAAGCGGACCGCGCGGCGCGAACAGAGCAATCATATTCTGAATTCCCTCCTCCACTCGGTGGAGTTCGCCCTACCGGAATCGCTTGTCGAAGAGGAAACGGCAAACGCCGTTCGAGAAATCGTTGCGGAAAATCAGGAACGCGGAGTTCCTCTGTCCGTGCTCGAGGAGAAGAAGAGCGAACTCTTTTCAAACGCCCAAGGGATGGCCGCTCAACGGGTCAAGCTCCGGTTTCTCATTGACCGGATTGCAAAGAACGAATCGATTACGGTCAGCGACGAGGAGTTCTCCCGATCGCTTGTTTCGTTCGCGCTGCGCCAGAATCTCTCCCTCCGGCAATTCATGCAGCGGCTCCCGCGCGAAAGCCTGGAGCCCCTGAAAAGACAGCTCTTGCTGGAGAAAGTAATGGACTTCCTCATCGAAAAAGCCAAGGTTGCCTCCGTATGAGAGAGCAACGGTTCACCGCACAAATCATTCCGTCCGTGATTGAGCAGATTGGCCGAGAAGAGCGTCGGTACGATGTCTATTCCCGGCTACTCAAAGATCGCATCATCTTCTTGGGCGTTGCCATCGACGACATGATTGCCAACGTCGTCATTGCGCAGCTGCTTTTCCTTCAAATGGAAGACCCCAAGAAGGATGTGAGCATCTACATTCATTCTCCCGGCGGATACGTCACGGCGGGCATGGCGATCTACGACACGCTCCAGTTCATCAGTTGCGATGTCGCCACCTATTGCATCGGCCAAGCCGCGAGCATGGCAGCGGTTCTTTTAGCTGCGGGAAGCAAAGGCAAACGCTTTGCCCTGCCTAACGCCCGGATCATGATTCATCAGCCGCTGGGAGGAGCCCAAGGACAAGCTTCGGACATCAGTATTCAAGCCAAGGAAATTCTACGGACGAAGCGTCAGCTCAATCAGATCTTGGCGATACATACCGGCCAGCCCCTGGAGAGGCTGGTCAAGGACACGGATCGAGATTTCTTCATGTCGGCTGAAGAAGCGAAGGAGTACGGGATCGTCGACGAAGTGGTGAAGACCAAGATCACCGTCCCGCAAGTCGCCGAGCCGACCATCGGGTAGGAGTGCTCCATGGCGCGCCCCGTTCAAGTAACCATGTGCTCCTTTTGCGGGAGAAGCCATGCGGAGGTTCGCAAGCTGATTTCGGGACCAGGAGTATACATCTGTGATAGCTGTATCAACGTCTGCAAAGACATTCTCGAGCGGGAGGAAAAAGGGGATGCCTCTCCTGTTAGGACGATGGCGATTCCGAAGCCAACCGAAATTCATCGCTTTCTTGATCGCTATGTGATCGGTCAGCAGCGAGCTAAGAAAGTTCTCTCGGTTGCTGTTCATAATCATTATAAGCGCGTGATGACGCTCGGAAGCGGCACGGCAGCGGGAAACCGATTGGATAAGCATCCCGATGTCGAAATCGAAAAGAGCAATGTCCTGCTGATTGGTCCGACTGGCTCGGGCAAGACCCTTTTGGCCCGCACGCTCGCTCGAATGCTTGATCTTCCCTTTTGCCTGGCTGATGCCACATCCCTCACGGAAGCCGGATATGTCGGCGATGATGTCGAAAGCGTCCTTCTTCGGCTGCTCCAGAACGCGAATTTTGATGTGAAACGTGCCGAGATGGGCATCGTCTATCTCGATGAGATCGATAAGATCGCTCGCAAGAGCGATAGTCCGTCGATCACTCGAGACGTGTCTGGAGAAGGCGTGCAGCAGGCCTTGCTCAAGATGCTGGAAGGTACGGTCTGCTATGTGCCGCCCCAGGGAGGAAGGAAGCATCCACAACAGGAATGCATCCGTGTGAACACTCAACATATTCTATTCATCTGCGGCGGGTCTTTCGTCGGTCTCGACAAGATCATCGCACGCCGTCATGGAAAAGGATGCCTAGGCTTTTCCACGCGGCCTGAAGATCAACAGTTGGCCGAAGCTGCGACCCTGGAGATCGAGCCCGAAGATCTTGTCCAGTACGGGATGATCCCGGAATTTGTTGGTCGGTTGCCGATCGTTTCCTGGCTGCAGGCATTGGGCGAGGAAGAACTCGTCTGCGTTCTTACAGAACCAAAGAACGCCCTAGCCAAGCAGTACGCGAAACTGCTGGCGATGGACCAAGTTAAGCTGTCGTTGACGAAAGACGCCCTGCGGCTTCTGGCGCAAGAGGCAATCCGGAAAGGGACGGGTGCGCGCGGCCTTCGCGCTGCCCTGGAAAAGATCATGCTCGAAGTCATGTATGATCTTCCCTCCCGAAACGACTTGGAAGAAGTCGTCATCAGCCGTCCCGTCGTGGAAGGGAAACGTCCGCCCATCCTACGCCGCCGCTCCGAACGAGAAGCAGCCTAGCCTGCCTATCTCACAAAGTTCGTACCCGAGGCGCGGCGAACGGGTTTGGATGCGAGAGGCGCGGCGCCGGTTTTCCCCCGGAGCTGTATGATGCATACTGCGAGGAGGGAAAACCAAGGCCCAACGAAGCAGACAAGCCCATTTTGCAAGCCGCAGGAGAGAGCTTGTGAGAAATGGCGGTTAGGCTGACGGTCTGGGAAACGGGAGAATGTCGACCAAGACGAGAGTCGTCGTAGGAATGAGCGGGGGAGTGGACTCCTCCGTTGCCGCCTATCTTCTCCAACGGCAGGGATATGAGGTAATCGGCGTTACGCTCAAGGTCTGGTCCGACTCATGCCTTTCTCGTTCCCACGAAAAATGTTGCGGGCCCCAGTCGATTGTCGACGCACGCCTCGTCGCCCACCAGTTGGGGATTCCCCACTTCGTCCTCGATGAAGCGGAAGCATTCGAAGAGGAAGTGATCTCACCGTTTGTGAGGGGGTATCAGCATGGCCGCACCCCCAACCCGTGTGTACTCTGCAACGAAAAGATGAAATTCGACCGTCTTCCACGAAAAGCAAAGGCGTGGGGTGCGGAATATGTGGCCACCGGCCACTACGCCCGAATCGAACACATCGAGGAAGGCGCTCTGCTGAAAAGAGCCAAAGACGAACGGAAGGACCAGACCTATTTTCTCTTCCGGCTGGGGCGAAAAACCCTCGATGGGATGTTGACCCCGCTGGGAGACTATACCAAGGAGGAGGTAAGAGAGCTTGCGCGAAAAGCGGGCCTTTCAGTCTGGGATAAAGAAGAGAGCCAAGGGATCTGCTTCGTTCCAGGTAACGAGTATGGAGCCTTTTTAGCGGAACGGATCGGCGAGGGAAAAGACAAGGTTGGTCAGATCGTCGATCTTTCCGGTCGGCCGATTGGCCAACATCGGGGCATCGAGTTTTACACGGTCGGCCAACGTCGCGGCCTTCCCGGAGGCCAAGGCAAGCCCCTTTACGTGCTCGCCATCGATCCCGCCCAGCGGCGCATTGTCGTCGGCCCATGGGAAGCCCTCTACCAAACACATTGTTTCTTGAACGAGACGAACTGGCAGCAGCAACCGCCGACAACACCTCTTCCGGTAACCGTCAAGGTGCGGTACAATTATCCGGCTTCCCTGGCGCGCCTTACCGTTCTTTCCGATCGGCGGGCCCGACTCGATTTCGAGTCTCCTCAGCCGGGAGTCGCCCCAGGCCAGGCAGCGGTTTGCTACGTCGATGATCTCTTGCTCGGCGGCGGATGGATCGAGCCATCGACCGGAGAGGACCGAGCTGAGGTCACTCCATGAGCCCGATCCTGGTTCTCCTCACCGCCTCCTCCTCCGAGGAGGGAGCACAGCTCGCGCGAGCCCTCTTGGAAGCCCGAGCGGCATCCTGCGTCAACCTCCTGTCCGGAGTCCGCTCCTTTTACTGGTGGCGAGGCAAGCGGGAAGAGGCCGAAGAAGTCCTTCTACTGGTGAAGAGCGCGCAAGAGCAGTGGGATGCATTACAAGCCATTGTCCACCAAATCCATAGTTATGAATGTCCCGAAATAGTCGCCCTAGGTCCGGAGCAGGTCGAAGAACGATACCTCGGGTGGTGGATGGGAGAGCTTTCTAAGAAGGGCGAAGAACCTTCAATCGAATCGTAATCGGAATTCCTGCGGCTCCAGGTAAGCTGCTTCCGCTTCCAAGTCGGCCTTCGTCAGCGGGTGCTCATTCAGCCAGTTCGGAGGAAACCGAAGCTTCCAACGGCGTCCCCCTCCCTCCATCCCGATCTCCGGGAGGAGAGGATCTTGCCGACCCCGCGCCAAAATGGTTGCGATCCGCAACAGGATGCTTAAGCAAAACGTGGAATTCCGATCGGTTTCCCGAAGCAGAAGAAGCTCTTGCCCCGGATACTTCCGACGATGGCTCCGGACCAGAAAGGCCAGCCGTTGCTGATCCCCCAGCGAAAACCCCGGCATGTCGATGTGACTCAAAATATAGGCACCGTGCTTGTGATACTGGGTGTAAGAGATGAAGAGCCCAATCTCATGGAGGAGAGCTGCCCAGGATAAAACATGGCGGTCTTCGTCCGTGAATCGGCAGATCGCGGCTACCTGTTCAAAGAGATTCAAAGCGAGCTTTTGCACTCGATGGGATTGCTGAGCATCGATGTGGAATTGCTCGGCTAGATTTCGCACCGTCGTCTCCCGGGAATCGGCCTCCGAGTTCCTGCCCAGCAGATCATAAAGCAGTCCTTCCCGCAAAGCGTTATGAGACACTTCCAGCACATCGATGCCGAGCGCCTGGAAAACCGCCACGAGAATCGAGACCCCACCGGGGAAGACGAGCTTCCTCTCTTCATCGAGCCCCCCAAAGGGCAGCTTATCCACCCTGCCCGCTTCCACCAGAGCCTTCTCTGTTTTCTTGAGTGCACCAGACGTAATTCCATCATTTGACCATCCTTCCGCCTGGATGACATCCAAGGCGGCAAGAATCGTCCCAGAGGAACCTATGGCCCTTCCCCATCCCGCGGACCCGTAAGTGGCGGCAATCGGCTCCAATTCACGAAGGGCTTCCAGTTCCGCTCGACGCATGCGGGAGGGGGTGATTGTCCCTTCGGCGAAGTGTGCCCTGCTCATGCTTACGCAGCCCATGAACAAGCTTTCCACCCGTTCCGGTACCAGCCCCCTTCCCAGGATGAGCTCCGTACTTCCTCCTCCGATGTCCACCACCAAGCGCAATCGACCGTCATCCTCGGTGCCGTGGGCAACACCCAGGTAGATCAAACGCGCCTCCTCGTGGCCGGAAATTACGTCGATCGAATGGCCGAGGGCCTTTTCGGCCTTCCGAATGAATTCGTCGGCGTTCCTCGCCTTCCGCAAGGTATTGGTTCCCGCCACTCGCACCCGCGACGGCGGAATCGGCTTCAATCTCTGCCCGAACCGCTCCAGGCATCGCAAGGCGCGCTCGATGACCTCTCCGGTTAAGATCCCAGCAGCGTCGAGTCCTGCGGCTAAGCGTACTGGCTCTTTGAGGCGATCGATTGCGCGAAGCTGCCCCTTTTCCTCCTGGATGACCAGCAGATGGAAGCTATTGGACCCTAAGTCGACAGCAGCGGCCAGCGACATAGAACCCCCTTCTGTATTCCCCATCGTTGTCGGGCGAGCACGACGCAGCACCCTCCTTTCCGCGTCACCTCACCCAGCACCGGGAAAAGAAGTTCGGCAATCCCCAAGCCAAATCGGCTTGGTCGCAGGGGAGATGAAACTCAAGGGACGCGCCCGCAACCACCCGAGATGCCGTGCTTTTCGTTATATCTTTGTTGATATTCCTCGGCGAAAAAAAATCCCCTGGCCGGCACGATTTCTGTCACGATCGGGTCGCGAAACCTTCCGCTCTCCGCCAAAGCCTGCCGCGAACGTTCGGCAGCCTTCCGCTGGGCCTCGTCATAGACAAAAATCACCGAGCGATACTGAGGCCCAACGTCCGGACCCTGCCGATTCGGAGTCGTCGGATCATGGAACTCCCAAAACCTGGCCAAAAGCCCTTCGTACGAAACCTGCTGAGGATCGAAGAACACCAGCACTGCTTCGGCATGCTCCGTCCGGCTGGTGCAAACCTCCTCATAGGTTGGAAACGGAACCGTTCCACCCGAATATCCGGCGAACGTTGCTTCCACCCCCTTGCCTTTCGCAAAATTTTGCTCCATCCCCCAATAGCAGCCTCCGGCGAAGACCGCCCGCTGCAACGGCCTGCCGTCCTTCCCTCTTCCCTGGAGCAGGCGCTCCGGCACAAAGACAAGCGCTCCGGAATTGATGCAATAACGAAGTCCAGTCGGGCGAGGTCCGTCAGGGAAGACGTGTCCCAAGTGGGCTCCGCAACGCGCGCAGAGGATCTCCTCCCGAAGCATCCCATGGCTCCTATCTTCCGTCTGCTGAATGTTCTGGGGAGCAAAAGGAGCAAAAAAGCTCGGCCAGCCAGTTCCCGAAACATACTTCGCCGCCGAGGAAAAGAGAGGTAGGCCGCAATCGGCGCACAAGTAGAAACCCTCTTCCTTACTGGCCACGAACCGGCCGCAGAACGGGCGCTCCGTCCCCGCTTCCCGAGTGATCGCATAGGTTTCTTCGCCCAACAGGTAGCGCCATTGTTCGTTCCGCTTCCGGATCAAGGCGCCCTTTGTCGGAGAGCTCGGCCGTCCCCACTCATCCAAAAAAACGAACGTTCCTTGCTCCATAAGGGCGCCTCCGGGCGCGGCTTCAGATACGCTTCCGGTAAGCGGGAAATGGATCCCCAGGAAAAACAAGAAAAGAAAGGAGCGTAGCTTTTTCTCCCGCTGATAGAAATTCGAGCCCATTTTGCTGTTGCATTTTCCTCCATTCTCCTCAAGAAAGTCACCCCTGAGGAATGGGAAGCCGGATTCTGATGCGATTACCTCTTTTGCCGTTGACGCGGGCATGCTCGACATCTACCCTCAACGATAGGATTAAGTCGAATGAGCGCAAGAAAATCGTAAATTTTCTGGAGAAACGTCATGGCAAGAATTGCAATCAATGGGTTTGGACGCATCGGGCGGCTCATTTTGCGCATCATCGCGGAGCGAAAGTTGCTGGAGCAGATTCCAGTGGTCGCGGTCAACGATCTCGTTCCTGCCGACAATCTCGCCTACCTGTTGCGCTACGACAGCAACTATCACGGTTTTTCCTACTCGATCGAGTCGGCCAAATCCAATCCGAGGCTCGATAAGGACGATATTCTGCGAATCGACAAGCGCGAGATTCGCTGCTTGGAAGTGAGGGAAGGACCGGCGGCCATGCCCTGGGCCGATCTCGGGGTCGATCTCGTGCTCGAATCCACCGGCCTCTTCACGAGCGCCGACAAGGCGCGAGGTCACCTTAAGGCCGGAGCCAAAACCGTGGTCATCACCGCACCCGGCAAAGATGCCGACATTACCGTCGTCGTGGGCGTCAACCATGATCAGATCGACCGAAGCAAGCACTCGATCATTTCGAATGCGAGCTGCACGACGAACTGCCTGACTCCGATCGTCCACGTCCTGCTCAAGGAGGGTTTCGGCATCGAGGAGGGTCTCATGACCACGGTGCACAGCGCCACCGCAAGCCAGAAGGTGCAGGATGGACCTTCCCGAAAAGACTGGCGCGGCGGACGGGCGATCGAGGGCAATATCATTCCGGCAAGCACCGGTGCCGCCAAGGCAACTGCCCTTGTTTTGCCGGAGGTAAAGGGAAAGCTGACCGGAATGTCGTTCCGGGTTCCCACGCCCACCGTTTCCGTCGTCGACCTCACCGTGCGGACAACGAAAGCGACGAGCTATCCGGAAATTTGTGCGGCAATGAAGCGGGCAAGCGAGACCTACCTCAAAGGCATCCTCGGCTATACGGAAGATCCGGTCGTTTCGCGAGACTTTCTGAAGGATCCCCGTTCGAGCATCTTCGATGCCGGGGCCGGGATCGGTCTCAACGGCCATTTCTTCAAGTTGATCTCCTGGTATGACAACGAATGGGGCTATGCCAATCGTTGCGTGGACCTTGTTCAATATCTCCTCCAATCGAAATAAGCCGAAGGCGAAGCGATCGAAACCGAACATTCACCCTCTAACAGAGGCAAGAAAAACATGGCAAAGCAAACAATCCTCGATGTGGACGTGCAAGGAAAGCAGGTACTTGTGCGGGTCGATTACAACGTTCCGGTGGAATACGTCGATGGGGATCCGAGAATTACCGACGATACCCGGATTCGTGCCAGCTTGCCGACCGTGCAGAACCTCGTGAAGCGTGGCGCGCGCGTCGTGCTGATGAGCCACTTGGGTCGTCCCAAGGGCAAAGCGAATCCGAAACTGAGCCTTCGCCCTATTGCCGACCGCCTGAGTTATTTGACGCAAACTCGGGTCTCCTTTGCAAACGATTGCGTCGGCGCAGCGGCGGAAAATTGCGTGAATTCCCTACGGGATGGAGACGTGCTCCTCCTAGAAAATCTTCGTTTCCATCCGGAAGAGGAAAAGAACGACCCCTCATTTAGCCAGCAACTTGCCCGGCTTGGGGACGTTTACGTCAACGATGCCTTCGGAACGGCGCATCGCGCCCATGCCTCGACCGAGGGAGTCGCCCACCTTATCCGGGAGCGCGCCATCGGCTTCCTCATGGAAAAGGAACTCCACTTTCTTGGTGAAGAGTTGGAAAACCCGGCTCGCCCTTTCGTGGTGATTTTGGGCGGGGCGAAAGTTTCCGACAAGATCGGCGTGATCGATCATCTTCTCAGCAAAGCCGACGCCATCCTCATCGGCGGCGCGATGGCTTACACTTTCTACTTGGCGCAGGGTAAGCCAGTTGGAAAATCGCTGGTTGAACCAGATCGGGTGGAGTTAGCGCGGAAGGCGCTGGAAAAAGCGGCTGCCCAAGGCATAGACCTTCTCCTCCCCGTCGACAGCTATGTTGTCGAATCGATCGATTTCGAAAATCGCCAGACCTCGCCGGGGCGCTATACCAGGCCCGGGGAAGAGATTCCGGAAGGCTGGCGCGGCGTGGATATCGGAGCGGCCACGCTCGCTGCCATGCGGCAGGAGATTGCCGGAGCACGGACGCTGTTCTGGAACGGCCCTATGGGAGTGTTCGAGATTCGCGGGTGCGACAAGGGCACCTTCGCCGTCGCGGAAATGGTCGCCGAGAATCGGGATGCGGTAAGCATCGTGGGCGGCGGGGACTCGGTGAAGGCCCTTCACCAGTCCGGGCTCGCCGACCGAATTACCTTCATCTCTACCGGCGGCGGTGCTTCCCTCGAGTTTCTCGAGGGCAAGCCACTTCCGGGGATTTCTGTAATCCCGGACAAAGTCGAGCAGGAGGCAAACCAGAAGGCATCGCCTTCTTCCGACGAAGGTTCAAACGTGGTTCTTCTCCCAGCGTGACGGCGCGCACAAAAATCGTCGCCGGCAACTGGAAGATGAATAAAACAGTTGCCGAGGCAATCTCCCTGGTCGAGCAGCTCAAGAAAGATCTGGCTGCCTTCTCCGGCGGCGATGTGATCCTCTGCCCTCCGTTCACCGCGCTGCCAAGCGTCGCAAAGCTCTTGGGCTCCTTTCCCAAGATTCATCTTGGAGCGCAAAATCTCCATCCCGCACCACAAGGAGCCTTTACTGGAGAAATTTCCGCCGCGATGCTGCGCGATGTCGGCTGCCAATTTGTCATTGTCGGCCATTCCGAGCGCCGCCGAAATTTCGGGGAAACCGACGCCTTCCTTCGTGAAAAGCTGCTTGCCGCCGTCGCGGCGGGATTGCGGCCGATCTTCTGCGTGGGAGAGGAACTTCCCGATCGAGAATCGGGCCGATGGCCAGTCCATCTCCGTTCCCAACTCCAAGGCGCTCTTCACGGCGTCCCGGTCGATGTTCTCTCGGAAATCGTCCTGGCCTACGAGCCGGTCTGGGCCATCGGCACTGGGCGAAATGCCACGCCCGAGCAAGCGCAAGAGGCCCATGCCTTACTTCGCAAAGAGATGGAGGCGCTTCACGGCGCGTCCATCGCGTCTCGAATGCGCATCCAATACGGCGGGAGCGTGACACCTCAGAACGCCCACGAGCTTTTAATCCAGCCCGACGTAGACGGGCTGCTCGTGGGTGGTGCAAGCTTGAATGCCGAAAGCTTTACCTCCATTGTGCTTGCTGTAGGATAGGACGGAAATGGTACGGAATCTTTTCGAAATTCTCGCTGTGGCGTATGCGCTGGTCGCGCTCTTGCTCGTTTTTGTCATCCTGATGCAGCGGAGCAAGCAAGAGGGATTGGGAGCTGCATTCGGCAGTGGGGTCACCGATGCCCTTTTCGGAGCTCAAACCTCGAGCATCCTCGTCAAAGGAACGGCATGGCTGGCAACCCTCTTCTTTCTCCTCGCCGTGATTCTCTCTTTTCTTTCTGGTCGGCTTGCCTCCGATCATGGAACGATCCAAGAGAAATTGCGTCATCCCTCCACATCCACCGCCTCCCCGCTCCTTCCGGCCAAGACGCAGAAGCAGGCAAAATAACCCGGGGCGATGGGTTCGCGCTGGCATCGAACTCTCGTTTGCGCTCTCTTCTTCGTCGTCCTGGCGAACTGCAGCCAGCCGCCGCGATCCGATCGCTTGGTACTGATCAACGGCCCCGAGCCGGAAAGCCTCGATCCCCACATCATCACAGGGCAACCCGAGGGGCGCATTTGCAAAGCCCTTTTTGAAGGACTGACGGCGGAGGACAAGTATGGGCGGATCGTGCCGGGAATCGCGCAAGAATGGACGACCTCCCCGGATGGACGAGTCTACCGGTTTATCCTCCGCCGGAGTTCCTGGAGCGACGGCAGCCCGCTAACCGCAGAGGATTTCGTCGCGTCCTGGCAGCGTGCTCTCGATCCGCAAGTGGGAGCCAAATATGCGGATCTCTTCCATTTCATCGAGAATGCCGAGGCGTATCACATGGGACAGCTCCGGGATTTTTCCCAAGTCGGCGTCTGTGCGATCGATTCTCGAACGCTCGAGGTTCGGCTGATCGGCCCTACCTCGTTTTTTCCCTCCCTCTGCGCCCAACCCATCTTTTTTCCCGTTTCCCTCGCTGCGATACGCAGAGAGGGGGAAAATTGGATCAAGCCCGGTAAACTCATCGGCAATGGTCCGTACCTTCTCAAATCATGGAAAATCAATGATCGCATCGTCCTCCGGAAAAATCCGCGATATTGGCGGGCAGACACGGTCCGCATTCCGCGTATCGAAGCCCTGGCCGTGACTCGTGCGTCGGCGGCGTTCAATCTCTTTGTCAGCGGCAATGCCGACCTTGTCCTCGACAAGGGTCTTGTTCCGACCTTTTTCCTCTCCGATTTGCGAAATCAGCCCTATTTTCACTCCGCTCCCTTCCTGGCGACCTATTTTTACCGGATCAACGTGACCGCTCCGCCGCTCAACGATCCTCGGGTCCGGAAGGCGCTTTCCCTGGCCATCGACCGTGAACGGCTCATCCGCACGATCACCCGTGGCGGAGAACTCCCAGCCCACTCTTTGACTCCTCCTGGAATTCCCGGTTATACCCCACCGGACGGTTTGAACTTTGATCCGGTTCAGGCCAAAACTCTTCTGGCCCAGGCAGGGTATGCCGAGGGTCGCGGTTTTCCTCCGCTTACCATCCTTTATAACTCCAGCGAGCAGAACGAAGAGATTGCCACCGAGATCCAAGCCCTTTGGCGGAAGATTCTGGGGATCTCGGTGAGCCTGCGCAATCAGGAGTGGAAGGTCTATCTCAACTCCGTGCAATCCCTCTCCTATCAGATCGCGCGATCCAGTTGGGTAGGCGATTACGAAGATCCCTTCACCTTCCTCGGCTGCTTTCTGCGCAACAGCGGAAACAACAACACGGGCTGGTTCAGCGACCGGTACGAAACGCTCCTCGCCGAAGCGTCCGCCACCCTTGCGCCCACGGAGCGTTTTGCCTTGCTGCATAAGGCCGAGGCGATTCTCGTAAACGAGGAACTTCCCATCCTTCCCATCTACTTTTACTCTGGCATCATGCTTTATGACGGATCTCGGCTCGGAGGCATCGCGGCCAACCTGCTTGATGAGCATCCTTTTCGAGAACTCTATTTTCGTCATCCGCCGGAACCGGGTCGCCCGGTCCCCTAGCCGCCATTTCTCCCAAGCATTCTGCTGCAGCGTGCAAAAAATGGAGGAACGCCTTAGTATCCATCCATGGATGGACCATCCTTGGCTTGGAGCCGGAATTGCAAATTGCACTCAGTAGAGAAATGACTCTTTCCTCGGCGTGGATTCGGTCAGAGCAGGCATCCTCAGTACAAAGACGGCTCTCACGGAATCTCTGATGCTGACCTTTCTAGCCCGCCGCCTGGTTGGAGCCGTCCCCGTGCTCTTAGGGGTGATCACGATCGCCTTTTTCCTTGTCCGCCTGGCTCCCGGAAGTCCGTTTGCCGGAGAGCGGGCCATTCCCCCGGCGATCCTTCGTCAGCTGGAGGCTCAATACAAGCTGAACGGCTCCCTGTGGGAACAGTATGCCAACTACGTTTCCGATGTCCTTCACGGGGATCTGCGGCTTTCGACGAGATATCGGAACCGCACCGTCAACGAGATCATCGGCCAGACGCTTCCTGTCTCCCTGGTGCTCGGGGGCAGCGCCTTTTGTCTTGCCCTGGGCTTCGGCATAGCCGCAGGAGTGTGGTCCGCCATTCGGCACAACCGGACTGCCGATCGCCTCGTCCAAATGCTCTGCCTGGGCGGCATCTCGATTCCCAGCTTCGTGCTGGCCCCTCTTGCCGTGCTGCTCCTTTCCCTGGAGAGCCATCTGCTGCCCCCCGGCGGCTGGGGGAGCTTCCGCGAACTCATTCTCCCGGCGAGCACCCTCGCCCTTCCGTATGCTGCGGTAGTCGCAAGACTGACCAGGGCGAGCATGCTGGAGATCTTGCCGATGGACTATATCCGAACGGCCCGAGCCAAGGGGCTGGCCCCTCTGCCCATCCTCTTCCTCCATGGGCTGAAGCCAGCCTCCCTCCCCATCGTCGCCTACGCAGGCCCCCTAGCCGCAAACCTCTTAACCGGTTCCCTCGTCATCGAGGAAATCTTCGGCATTCATGGGATGGGCTCCTTCTTCGTGGAAGGCGTCTTGAGCCGCGACGTTTTTCTGGTTGCCGGGGTCACGCTGGTCTACAGCGCTCTTCTGATCGGCTTCAACCTGTTGGCTGACTTCGTTTCCGCCTGGCTCGACAAGAGGGTGCAACTTTCGTGAAGCCAAGCGCCATGCTCTCCAAGTGGAGGTTCGACCAGTGGACCGCTTTCGCGGCTGCTTCTCTCGCCTTTTTGCTCCTCGCGGCGATTTTCGGCCCTCTACTTTCTCACTACTCTGCGGCGGAGATCAGCGACCAATCCTTGGCGCGGCCAAGCCCGCTCCACTGGATGGGGACGGATATTCATGGCAGAGATCTTTTGACGCGCCTGCTTTGCGGCGCACGGATCTCGTTTCTTGTCGGATTTTTTGGAGCCCTCGTGAGCCTGATGATCGGGTCGGCCTACGGCGCACTGGCGGGATACGCTGGTGGAAAGGTCGATCGGCTACTCATGCAACTGGTCGACCTCCTCTATTCCCTGCCGACTCTCATCTTCGTGATCGTCCTGATTGCCTTGTTGGAGGCTCCCCTGAGAAAGGCCTTCCTCGCCTGGCAGCTCACCACCCTCCTCCCTTACATCCGAATCTTCCTGCTCTTCCTCGGCCTGGGGCTCGTCGAATGGCTCACCATGGCCCGTGTCGTCCGCAGTCGCGTGCTCGTACTCAAGGAGGCCCTTTTCGTCCAGGCGGCGCGCGTGCTGGGCAGATCGCCTTGGGGAATCCTCCGCCACCATATCTTGCCCCACCTCTTGGGAATCGTGGCGGTCTACCTAACCTTGACGGTCCCCGCCGTCATCCTTTCCGAATCCTTCTTGAGCTTCCTGGGACTGGGAGTCGAGCCGCCTTCCGCGAGCCTGGGCACTCTCTTGGCCGATGGCGCCCAGACCATCAACCCGATTTGGACGGCGTGGTGGCTCCTGGTCTTTCCCAGCGGGGCGCTGGCCTGGACTCTCTGGGCGTTGAACGTTCTCGGAGACAAGCTGCGGGATCGGCTCGATCCCTCGAGCCGATAGAGCACTGTCCGGACCGATTGCCGCCGCGCTGCTCATCGTCCGCGGATCCAGCTCGAGCGCTTCTCCGAGCGGGAAGCGCGCTTGCTCGAGAGCGTATCTTACCATGTCCTCATGTTGCACCAGTTGCCCATCGGGAAAAGTAATGGCCTCCTCTTCCTCGAGCGGAGGAGCCGGGTCGCGATCTTGCCGACGGCCTTCGCGACATCTCGCTCCTTTTCCGAAATGTCCGACCAGAAGCCGAAGGCGCGCCCCGTTGCGTTGGAAGCAGCAAAAGGTCTTCTCCGCCACGGAAGGAAGAGGAGGAAGACTTCCCCAAATCACGATGGGATCAATCAAGTAGAGCAGAGAGACGCGAATCTTCTCCTTCGCCAGAAAGCGAGAGAGACGAATCGCGCTGAGCGCGCCGAGGCTGTAACCGAAAAGAGAAACCGCTTTGGGCTTCCCCCATAACCGAGAAAACAGCAGCGGCAGAATCAGTGCTGCACTTGGCGGGAAAACGGCGGCTCCCGCCCGTCTGGCAGCCTCGACCAACACAAAATTCGCCCAGCCAGGCCCGGCAGGGCCAGCACCGTGAAAGAGGATCCGGCAACCTTTTCGTTCGGCGTCCGGAACAAGAATCCTCACGCGGGCTTCGTTTCGCGGGTTACGATCCGGCGGAGTACATAAGGGAGAATGCCGCCGTGTCGAAAATAGTCTGCCTCGGCCGGAGTGTCGATCCGGCAAAGGATCGGCACCTCCTGGGTCTCGCCGTTTGGACGACGAATCCGAAGGCAGAGCTCCTGGCCCGGTTCAAGATCCTGATCAAATCCGGGAATCTCGAACACCTCGTTTCCCTCGAGGGCAAGCTCAGAAAGACGGACGTTGCCGCGGAATGTGCACGGCAAAACGCCCATGCCGACAAGGTTCCCCCGATGGATGCGCTCGAAGCTCTCCGCAATCACCGCTCGAACCCCCAAGAGCGCGCTGCCCTTGGCCGCCCAATCTCGGGAACTACCGGTCCCATACTCGCGTCCGGCCAAGACCACCAAGGGCACCCCTTCTTGGCGATACTTCATGCCGGCATCGTGAATCGACATCACGGCTCCATCGGGCATATGCCGAGTCACTCCGCCCTCCACACCGAGCACGATGCGATTACGCAAGCGAACATTGGCAAACGTCCCACGTACCATCACCCGGTCATTTCCGCGACGGCTCCCGTAGCTATTGAACTCTTCCCGAAGAACGCCCAGATCCTTCAGATATTGTCCTGCAGGACCCTCCGGCTTGATCGCCCCTGCGGGAGAAATGTGATCGGTCGTGACCGAATCTCCCAGGATGCAGAGGGCGCGCGCGCCGACGCAAGGCTGGCGAACGGGTGTTTCCAACGAAAAACCATCCAGAAAAGGCGGCTCCTGAATATAGGTGTTGGACTCATCCCACGCGTAGATCTCGCCTGCGGGAACCTCAATCTCTTTCCATCGCGGATTCATCTCGCTGAAACCGCGGTAGAGACGGACGAAGACTTCCGGATCCGTTGCCGTTTCCTGCAGATCCTGCAACTCTTCGGCGCTAGGCCAAATGTCGCGCAAGAATACCGGCCGACCATCCGGATCTTGCCCCAACGGCTCGGATTCCGGATCCCAGTCCACCCTCCCCGCAAGAGCGAAGGCGACGACCAGCGGCGGAGACATAAGGAAGTTGGCGCGTACGGCCGCGTGGATCCGCGCCTCGAAATTTCGATTTCCGGAGAGCACTGCGGCAACGACCAGCTGATGAGAGCCGATCGCATCCTCCAGGGATACCGATAACGGCCCACTGTTGCCGATGCACGTCGTGCACCCATAGCCCACCAGCTCGAATCCCAGTCGGTCCAGCGAGTTCTGCAACCCGGTGCGCACCAGGTAGTCCGAGACGACTCGGGAGCCGGGAGCCAAAGAGCTCTTTACGTACGGGGGTACTCTGAGCCCACGCTCCACCGCCTTCTTGGCGAGAAGGCCGGCAGCAAGCATCACGCTGGGGTTCGAGGTATTCGTGCAACTGGTAATGGCCGCGATCACGATGCTCCCATGGCCGATCTCTCCCGCAACCCCGTTTGCCAAGGGCGCCGCAGGATCCGGCGTGGGGTGGAGATCCCGCAACTCGCTTTCACTGGCCGAGAGCGCTTCTCCACCGTTGGACTCGACGAGATGAGCGCCTCCGCCACCTAGTTGGTGCTGGATGTGGACCCGCCTACTCAGTTCCTCGGAAGTTTTTCCGTAGCCGCCCTGCTCCGTGGGAAGAGTCAGTAGCTGCCGAAATGCGCCTTTGAGTGACCGGAGCGAGAGGCGGTCCTGCGGGCGGCGCGGACCCGCGACCGCCGGTTCCACGCCGTCGAGCGCCAACTCCACCACCTCGCTGTAGTCCACCTCACCCACCTCTTGGGGAATTTCGAAGAGCCCCTGGCTGACGTAGTAACGTTCCACAAGCTCCAGCAGCTCCCGTGGACGACCAGTTCTGCGCAAATACGCGAGCGACTCCCGGTCGAACGGGAAGTATCCCATGGTAGCACCGTATTCAGGTGCCATGTTGGCGAGCGTCGCCCGATCCGGCACGGCAAGGGAAGAAGCACCTGGTCCGAAAAACTCCACAATCTTGTTGACTACACCGACCTGGCGAAGCTTCTCGGTGATCCGCAGCACAAGGTCAGTCGCCGTGACCCCTGGAACCAGGGTGCCGGTCAAATAGACTCCGACCACGTCCGGAGTGAGAAGGTAGTAGGGTTCGCCGAGCATGGCCGCCTCGGCCTCGATGCCTCCGACGCCCCAGCCAACCACGCCGAGTCCATTGATCATCGTCGTGTGGGAATCCGTGCCCAAGATAGTATCGGGATAGAGCAGCTTCCCCGTCTCTCCTGCCTGGACGAAAATCCCCTTGGCTAGGTATTCCAGGTTTACCTGATGGCAGATTCCGATTCCGGGAGGAACAATATGCAGCTTCCGGAAGGCCCTCTCGCCCCATTTCAGGAACGCATACCGCTCATGATTCCGAGCAAACTCGCATTCCAGATTCCGCGCCAGCGCATCCGGCCTTCTATAGAAATCTACCTGGACAGAGTGATCGACCACCAGATCCACGGGAATCTCGGGCTCAACCAGGCTTGGAACTCGGCCAATACGAGCCAGAGCGCTCCGCATCGCCGCCAGATCGACCAGCAGAGGAACCCCCGTAAAATCCTGCAGAAGGATCCGAGCCACTCGAAGAGGAATTTCCCGTCGCGCCGGATTCCTGGCATCCCAACGCGCTAACGCTTCCACATCGCTGTCTTTTACGTTCGCCGTGCCACAGTAGCGCGCGAGCGACTCGAGAAAGATCCGCAGGCTAATGGGAAGCCGGCGGACCGGCCCGAGGCCGGCTTCTTCGAGGGCCGGCAGTGAAAAAAAGGAGAACTTACCTAGTCCGGGCACTACCAGACTTCGTTGCCATTCTGGCTTTACTAACTTTGCCGTCATCGCGCACTTGGCATTTTTTCAAAGGAGAGTAGGCTGCGAAAAAAACGATGGCAATCGGATTCCCTAAATTGGAGATGCGGTGCGCAAGTTGGCACACTTCCCGCTTTTCTATCGAGGAGCGATCCGATTGGAAAAGAAACAGGAAGGAGGTATGGAATGCGGTTGACTCAAGATCCGTTTGATTCTTGCCTGAAGTCGAAAACTCTGTTTCGCCTGCCGGGCCATAAGCACGAAAAAGCCTTAGCGCGTCGCTATGAGCGGCGAAAGACCCGGCAGCATTTGCATCGTCGGGGATATCCGGAGGAAGGCTAAAGCCGCCCCCTCCCTGGCCTCAAAGCCCAGTCCGAGCCACCGTGGCAGGCTAGGTCTGCATGTCTCACAAAGTTCGTATCCGAGGCGCGGCGAATGGGCCTGGATGCAAGTCGGAGCGCAGGTTTTTCCCGGAGTGGTATGACGACATACTGCGAAGAGGGCCAAAAACCCAAGTCCCAACGAAGCAGATAGGTCCATTTCGCAAGCCGCAGGACAACGCTTGGGAGACAGACAGGCCCGGCAGCCGGAGCGGCGTTTACAGGAAACGCCGCTCCCGGTTGCGACAAATTCGATCTAGAGCCTCTTAGTAGCGGCGGCCCGGAGGTTTTTGGGCGGCGTAGGGTCGGATCGTGTAGCGGATCTGGCGATCCGCGGCTTCCATCCGATCGAGGAAGAAGCCCGGCTCCTCCGGGGGCCGTTGCGCCAAAAAGGAGAGCATGGTGCTCTGGTATCCCTGTTCCCGATTGTAACCGCTAATCCGAATGTAATCGTTGGGGCGGGCCTTCCGGCATTCCGCCAGTTCGTGCATCACCCCGGCCGCGTCCTTCAAGTCGAACATCGGCAGCCCCCACATCTCCCAGTAGACATTCCGAGGATGGGGATCGTCGGTAAACTCGATGCTCACCGCCCAGCCATTACGCAAGCAGTACTCCACCTGCCCCCGAATCTCCGCCTCCGTCAAATCCGGCAGATAGGAAAAGGTCCCTTGGGTCAGTCTCATCTTTTTTTTCTCCTTACACGAGCTCCGGAGTCGCCACTGCATCCGGCACGTCGGTCGACTCGAACTCAAAACTCACATCCTTCCAAATCTCCAACGCCTTCTTGAGCGAGGGCGAATGCCGCGCGGCCTTCTCCAGAATCTCCGGCCCCTCGTGCAGGTAGTCCCGCCCTTCGTTGCGTGCCTGAATCATCGCCTCCAGGGCTACCCGGTTGGCCGTCGCCCCAGCCGAAATCCCATCCGGATGCCCAATGGTCCCTCCGCCAAACTGCAGGATGCAATCCTCCCCCAAGTAGTGCAAAAGCAGGTGCATCTGCCCCGCATGGATCCCCCCGGACGCCACCGGCATCACCGCCGCCATCGATGCCCAATCCTGCTCGAAATAGAGCCCCTGGGAAGGATCGGCCTCGGTCCGATTGCATCGCAAGGTCTTATAGTAGCCTTGAACCGAGTGAACATCCCCCTCCAGCTTCCCTACCACGGTCCCCGCATGAATGTGATCGACTCCCGCCAGACGCATCCACTTGGCAATCACCCGGAAATTGACCCCGTGGCTCTTTTGCCGCGTGTAGGTGCTATGCCCCGCCCGGTGCAAATGAAGAAGCAGCCCGTTACGCCGACACCACTTGGCCATCGACTGGATCGCCGTGAAGCCCGCCGTCAGGTCAACCATCACGACCACGCTCCCCAGCTCCTTCGCAAAGTCGGCCCGCTCGTACATCTCCTCCATCGTCGCCGCCGTCACGTTCAAGTAGTGACCCTTGACCTCCCCAGTGTCCCCCTGCGCCCGGTTGACCGCCTCCATCGCAAAGAGCCACCGGTCCCGCCACCGCATGAAGGGCTGGCTGTTGATGTTCTCGTCGTCCTTCGTAAAGTCCAAACCCCCACGCAAGGCCTCGTAGACCACCCGCCCGTAGTTGCGCGCCGATAACCCAAGCTTCGGCTTCACTGTCGCTCCAAGAAGCGGCCGCCCATACTTGTTCAGGTACTCCCGCTCCATCATGATCCCGTGCGGAGGCCCCTGAAAGGTCTTGGTGTAGTGCGGCGGAATCCGTAAATCCTCCAGCCGAACCGACTTGAGCGCCTTGAATCCAAAAACGTTCCCAATGATCGAAGAGGACATGTTCGCAATCGAACCCTCCTCGAACAGATCCAGATCGTAGGCGATGTAGGCAATGTACTGGTCGCTCCCCGGCACCTGGTCGACCCGATAGCATTTCCCCTGGTAGTGCTCGTAGGCCGTCAGCCGATCCGTCCAGACCACCGTCCAGGTCGCTGTCGAACTCTCGCCGGCTACCGCCGCCGCCGCCTCCACCGGATCCATTCCCGGCTGCGCCACCAGCCGAAACGCCGCGATAATGTCCGTATCCTTCGGCTTGTAGTCCGCATTGTAGTAGCCCATCTCCGCATAGGGAGTCACCCCGGCCGACCACCGGCTCTTCTTCTGCCCCTGCCCATCCTGCTTCCCCATCGCCATATCCCACCTCCTGTTGCTCCTCCGTGGCAGAGAGCCTTCTCCATCGCCCCCGCCTCGCTTACTCTTCTTATACGGCTTTCCGTAAAATCATGCTATTTGATTGTTTTTATGAAATGCATAAATTATGCAAATTGACGTAACCCTACAGCAGTTGCGCGTCTTTGAGGCGATTGCTCACCACAGAAGCTTTACCAAGGCGGCCAAAGCCGTGCATTTGTCCCAGCCGGCCGTTTCCATCGCGATGAAACGTTTCGCGGAAATCGTCGGCCTCCCGCTCTTCGAGCGCATTGGCAAAACGGTCTACCTCACCCGCGCGGGGGAATCCGTGTCAGGCCAGATCCAGGTCATCCGCCGCGAGATCGATGCCTTGGACAACCTTGTTCTCTCCCTCCAGGGAGGGGTCCAGGGGCCGCTGCACGTGGCCGGGGTCACCACCTCGAAATACTTTATGCCTCATCTGCTCGGAGCCTTCGTGCGTCGATACCCGGGAGTGCGCCCGAGCCTGTTGGTCACAAATCGAGCGCAAGTGCTTCAGCGGCTGGCCGAAAACCGGGATGATCTGGTCATCATGGGACAAGTGCCGCAAGGACTTCCGGTGGAAGCCTTTCCTTTTTTGGAGAATTCCCTTGTCGTGGTCGGTTGGACAGACCATCCCCTTGCCGGAAGACGGAACATTCCGCTTCGAGATCTCCTCCAGGAACGATTCCTGAGCCGAGAGGCTGGTTCCGGAACACGCGCCGCCGTCGATCAAGCGTTTCGACGCCACAAATGGATCGTCAAGCCCTACATGGAGCTCGGGAGCAGCGAGGCGATCAAACAGGCCGTGATCGCAGGATTGGGCATTTCTGTTCTTTCTGCGCATAATATCCGTCCAGAGTTGGACCAGGGTCGTCTTCGAATTCTGGATGTCGCTGGCTTTCCTCTGCAGCGGCACTGGTATGTCGTTCATCCTATAGGTAAGCATCTCTCCCGCACTGCAGAGAGCTTCCGCAGCTTCCTTCGAACAGAGAGCGCCACCATCCTGGCAGGCAAGACGAAGGGAACGGATTCGTCGCCCGCCGGCTCGACCGGGAAGAGGCGTCCCCGCACAGTCCTAGGCTCGGATTATCAAGATCCGTAATCGAGGGCTGGTGCCAAGCGCCAACGCCGCTGCAACCCGCAAAGCAAGTAGAAAAGCTTGACCCGGAGCCAGAGAGACGGGTGGAGAGCGGTGCTTCCCGCCAAGAGATGGGTGATCGCAGCTTTCATCGCTTGCGGAGGACGAGGGCTCATAAAAACTTCGAACGCCCGGTCGTCGTAAAACATTTGAATCATGTCCGAGAAGCGGCGCGCAAGCCCATGGATCCGCCGCGTGAACTCGCGTTGCTGCCCGGGAGAAAACCCACGCGAACCGTTGGGCTGGCCTAAGACCGTCTCCGCCGCAGCCACGCCACCTTCCAAGGCGATCGTGACCCCCGAAGAAAAGACGGGATCCAAAAATCCGGCCGCATCTCCCGCCGCCAACCACCGGGAACCCGCAAGGCGTTCCAACCGATAGGTATAATCTGCCGTTGTCCGGTAGGGGCCGATCGGTTCCGCCTTTTCCAGCCGCGAGCGGAGCTCCCGGCTCCCACGAACTGTTTCTTCAAAGAGCTCCGAAGGGCCACCCCTCTCGTTTTGAAAAGCGGAGATCGGTCTCACCATGCCGACCGAGGTCTTTTCCTCATCGAGCGGAATGAGCCAAAACCACCCATTGGAAAGGCGCACCACCGTGATGTTTCCGGCCGCTTTCCCTGGATTGCGCCGCACGTTCCGAAAATGCGCATAGACGGCCATCTTCTTGGGAATTCCCAGATCGGTTTTGGGCAGTTGCAAGATCTTGCCCACAAAAGGCCCCCGCCCGGTTGCATCGATGAGCCACTGCCCTTGAGCCCGCTCGCTCGCTCCCGCCCGCTCGTATTCCACCTCCACGCCATTCGGACCCTCCCGAAAGTCGCGCGCTGCCGCGCCAGTGAGAACGGAGGCTCCGGACTCCTTGGCATGATCGAGGAGGAGCGCATCGAACTTGGATCGTTCCACCTGAAAGGTCTTGTCGTAAGGCTCGTCCAAGCTATCTCCGAACCAGAAACGCCGCAACGATCTCCCATTGCTCAAAGCAAACTCGGCCCCCGGCTTGATCATGAATCCGGCATTCTTCACCTTCTCCCATGCCCCGATCCGCATCAGCATCCGATGAGAGAATGGCAAGAGGGACTCCCCGATATGGAACCGCGGGAAGACCTCTTTCTCCAAAAGCAGAACTTTCTTGCCGCTCCGGGCAAGAAGGCTGGCGGCGGCGCTTCCCGCCGGACCGCCTCCCACGATGATGACCTGATCGTTCATGACTTCTCCCGGGCGCGTTGCTTCAGGAGCCAGACGCGCAAGGTGGAGAGGTTCTCCAATGCCTTTCGTGCGACCGCAGGATCTTGAATGCTGACCCCATACCGTCGTTCCAGTTCCGCAGTCAGTTGAAGGGCATCGATCGAATCGAGCCCAATGCCGTTCGGACCAAAAAACGGGGTCTCCTCCCGAATGCTCTCCACTGGGATGCGGAGCATACAACATTCCACGAGCAGCGACCGCAACTCGTCGTAACTGACCGCTTGGGCGCTCATCCAGATAAAAGGTCTGGGTCTTATAAAAGAAGACTGCTGGGAAGTCTACCGGGAATTTCCGCTTCCGCCAAGCCAGGAGGACGTCTGCTGTCGTAAGCAAGTGAAGTGACCGCCGCGAGGACAAGTGAAGTGACCGCTTGGGTATTGGGGGGCTGGAGGGTCCATGAGATGGGGGCATGGACGGCTTTGGCGAAGCGGAAGGATGGCGGGTCATGAAAGTGCAGGAGGTGATCATGCGGGCGATGGCGAAGCGGATCAGTTGGTTGGATGCGGCGGAGATTTTGGGATGGAGTCCTCGCACCCTTCGGCGGTGGCGAGCTTGGTACCGGATTCGGGGATACGACGGGCTTTTTGATCGGAGGAAGCGGAGGCCAAGTCCGCGGAGGGTGCCGATGGAGACGGTGGAGAAGGTCCTTGGGCTCTATCGGGAGCGCTACGAGGGATGGAACGGGCGGCATTTTCACGAGAAGCTTCGGGAGGAGCATGGGATTGAGTTGAGCTATTTTGGATCAAGTGTGCGTTGCAGACGGCTGGATTGCTGGGCAAGCGGAAGCGGGGGCGGGTTCATCGGCTGGAGCGAGAGCGGAGGCCGATGCGGGGGATGCTTTTGCCTGTGGACGGGAGCACTCATGATTGGATTCCGGGGTTGGGATGGCAGCCGGATCTGATCGCCTTTGTGGACGATGCGACGAGCGAAGTCTACGAGGCCTTTTTGTGCGAGGAGGAAGGGACCAAAGCGATCCTTTCGGGCTTACGGAGCGTCATTGTGGAGTCGAGGAGTGGCGCGGTGCGACGTAGGAGAGCCATAGCGGGAGAGCCTATCCGAAAATTTGTGTGTGGGTCACAACCGAAGTAGAAGGAGATGAAAATGGAAAGGGAAGTGACCACGAACAACGAGCAGGAAGCGCAGGACCGAGGAGGCAAGAAGCCTGGGATCAGTGCGGCGATCATTGAAGAGCTGATGAAGGACTACCAGAAGCCGGAAGATCTGGTCGGTCCTGGGGGGATCATGGAGCAGCTGACCAAGCAGCTCTACGAGCGGGTGCTGGGAGCGGAGATGACCCACTATCTGGGTTACGAGAAGGGCCAGGCGCCCAAGGGCGAAGCGGGCCGGAGGCGGGAGAACCATCGGAATGGGACCAGCAGAAAGACCCTTGGTGAGCGGAGGATGGGGCATCTGGAGATCGAGGTGCCGCGTGATCGAGCCGGGGACTTCGAGCCTCGGTTTGTCCGCAAGGGGCAACGGCGGTTTTGGGGGCTTTGATTCCAAGATCATCGCCCATGTATGCCCCGAGGGATGACGGTGCGGGAGATCCAGGCGTTTTTTGGAAGAGCAGTACAAGTTGGAGGGTTTCTGCCGATCTGATCAGCGCACGGTGACCCGATTCGGTGATGGACGATGTGCTCGAGTGGCAGAGCCGGCCGCTGGAGAGGATGTATCCGGGGTCGTCCTTCTTTGATGCGTTGTGGGTCAAGATCCGGGATGAGGGAGCGGTCAGAAAAATAAGGCGGTCTATCTGGCCTTGGGACTCCGGCGCGACGGGCACCAAAGGATGTGGCTGGGTCTTTGGATCCAGCAAACCGAAGGAGCCAAGTTCTGGTTAGCGGTGATGAACGAACTCAAGCATCGCGGGATGGAGGAACATCCTTGATCGCGGTCGTCGACGGCGGGCTCAAGGGGTTTTCCGGACGCGATCACGGCCGTTTTCCCCCAGGCGCAGATTCAGACCTGCATCGTGCATCTGATCCGCAATTCGCTCTCCTTGTGCAACTGGGAAGGAGCGGGGTGGAGCGGCGCCCAGCGCATCTACAGTGGGGGGTTCCGCCGGTGGGGGGGGCGGGGGGGAACCCGGTTCCAAGGGGCGCCGCGCAGAAAATACATCCAGATGGCGAGAGACCCTGAGGGAATTACCGTTCCGCCTTCTGGGAAAGATGCCCGGCCGGCCCCCAAAAGCGGCGGGAGCCTTCCGAAAGAGATGACATTTGTCCCGATCACGGGCCCGCCGGGCCCGAAAGGGTCACGGAAGAAAAAAGGAAAACGTCCCCCGGCAACCGAACCGGGCCCGGCAATTTGCATCCAGTTCGGGGGGCGTTCTTCCTGGCGGAAGGAGTCTAAAAGCCATGAAAAAGTGGAGAGTTGCTTCCCACGCCTTGAATAACCCCCAAGCGGGTTATTCACAACTGTCCCGGCTAGAGCCGACCGCTTTGGGGAAGCGGTCTCGCCGGTCCGAGTTGACGGCGCGAGAACAACTCTCTTTACTGTAAGACAACAAAGCGGAAAACCGACCCGCACACAAAAAAGC
>NZ_KB901877.1:72407-187190 GCF_000379365.1 Verrucomicrobium sp. 3C
CACGACCAATGCCATCGAGAGCCTGCATATGCAGTTGCGGAAGGTCCTCAAAACCAGAGGACATTTTCCCAATGATGAAGCGGCGACCAAATTGATTTTCCTGGTCTTACGGAACGTCACCAAGAAATGGAAACATCCGTCGCCGACCTGGAACCAGGCGGCCAGGCAATTTGCCATCCAGTTCGGGGAGCGATTCTTCCTGGCGGAAGGAGTCTAAAAGCCATGAAAAAGTGGAGAGTTGCTTCCCACGCCTTGAATAACCCCCAAGCGGGTTATTCACAACTGTCCCGGCTAGAGCCGACCGCTTTGGGGAAGCGGTCTCGCCGGTCCGAGTTGACGGCGTGCGAACAACTCTCTTTACTGTTAGACAACAAAGCGGAAAATCGACCCGCACACAAAAAAGCGGACACTACCTAGCGGGAGCTGCCCCTTTCGGTATGACAGTGCCGACAGTGCCTGAGTATCTCTCCTTATCGGCCTTTTCCACTCCCCGCTCATCAAACCGAACAGGCGGATTTCCCGCATTCGGCTTCCGGACAAGGTTGGCGCAGGATTATGCCCACGGTAAGCTCCGCATACAGCTCCCGAGGGAGAGGAGGTCGAACTTGCCTTCGCTTTCTCCTGCAACGTCCTCTGGAGCTTCCGAACACGCAAGGGAGGTTGTAGGCGTACCGCCACTCTCCGTTCTCGCTCCTTCCGACGTTTCCCTTGAACTAAGGCCCCTTCCCTCCCTCGGACTTTCTCCGAGCTCACAGGTGTCGGGTCGGAGGAGGCGCCCATTGAAGAGCTTGCCTCCGTCCGCCGCACAAACTGGACGTGCGGTTTTTCCGCATCCAGCTTTCATGAAAGGGCTTGCGCGATCTGGAGAGAGGGTATGAGCGAGAGTGGACCTTCTGCCCCCGATCTTCGAGAACCAGATGATCGGATAGTCTCCTCGAAGCGTGACGTTCGGGTTTTTCACAAAGGGAACTTTCCATCTTCACGCTTCTTGCTCACCTATCTCGATCTATCCTGCCTCGATCCTTTCACGAACGTCCTTCCCCGGACCACTCGCAGTCCGCCGTTGCTGGTCACGCGAGTTGTTCGTCTCGCGCTTCCGGTACCATTACGTTCTCCGACTCCTGGCTCTGCCTCGCTTCCCACTTCGCTTGCGCTTATAGGGTCGCTTACCCGGTTGTTGGCCGGGACACAGTCAGGTCTCCTGGGGTCACACATGAATCTTCCATATCGTGCTGTCAGCAAACACCTTGGTACGATGGGTGAATGAGTGACGCCTTCGCCCCCATAATGCGGGCTCGACCTTGCCCCATCTTTGGCCGACCTGTTCATCCTCGAGGTTGCCCCCATTGATTACGGCCCGATACTTCTCCTCAAACCCTTCGGATTCCGGATCGCTCCGGACACCCTGTCCTCCACCGACTTACGCCAGTGGCCAGCGAGGCATTACCCCCGCTTTTGGATACAGCGCCCCTCATTCAAGCGCCGGAGGGACTTAAACCCTCCTGATTCATGCGCTGCCCAGCGCACATTACGGGCGTCTCCGCCCCTGTGTCCCGCATCGATACTCTGACCCTTATGGCGGCTGGCCACTTGGGCTTCTCTCTTGGCATCGGGACGACAGGTTCCTGTGTTCCTCATCAGAGCCAGACTCATGCTCACGCCGCCTTCATGCCGGACGCCGGTTGGGCAATAAACAGGCGCTTCCCAACCCTTGCTCGCAGGATAGCAGTCTTGATCCTGGTTTCGACGTCCATCTTAAACATTACGACACGTCATCAGCGGTTCACTCACGTTCGTCTTCATGAGCCATACCTGACGGGGTAATCCCCGCCTTTTCCAGCAACGCTCACCACGAGAGCTCTTTACCCTCGCAGCTTGTGGTGGTTTGAAGACTGCCCCTGCAGGCCGTCTTCGGAGGACCTTCCTCCATCTCCGATAAAGCTAACCTGCTCCACTGCGAAGTCAGGTTCCACAGCACACGACCGCCTTATTTCTGACCGCTCCCTCATCCCGGATCTTGACCCGCAAGGCATCGAAGAAGACGACCGGATACATCCTCTCCAGCGGCCGGCTCTGCCACTCGAGCACATCGTCCATCACCGAATCGGTCACCGTGCTGATCAGATCGGCAGAAACCTCCACCTTGTACTGCTCTTCCAAAAACGCCTGGATCTCCCGCACCGTCATCCCTTGGGCATACATGGCGATGATCTTGGAATCAAAGCCCCCAAACCGCCGTTGCCTCTTGCGGATAAACTGGGGCTCGAAGTCCCCGGCTCGATCACGCGGCACCTCGATTTCCAGGCGCCCGTCCTCGCTCACCAAGGTCTTTCGGCTGGTCCCGTTGCGATGGTTCTCCCGCCTCTGGCCCGCTTCGCCCTTGGGCGCCTGGCCCTTCTCGCAACCCAGATAGTGCGTCATCTCCGCCCCAAGCACCCGCTCATAGAGCCGCTTGGTCAGCTGCTCCATGATTCCTCCCGGACCGACCAGATCTTCCGGCCTCCGGTAGTCCTTCATCAGCTCTTCAATGATCGCCGCACTGATCCCAGGCTTCTTGGCCTCTCGGCCCTGCGCTTCCTGCTCGTTGTTCGTGGTCACTTCCCTTTCCCTTTCCATTTTCATCTCCTTCTACTTCGGTTGTGACCCACACACAAATTTTCGGACAGGTTCGCACTGTCATACCGAAAGGGGCAGCCCCCGCTATGGCTCTCCTACGTCGCACCGCGCCACTCCTCGACTCCACACAAATTTCGTAGCCGAGGCGCCGCAAATGGGCTTGGACGCGAGGCGCGGCGCCGGTTTTCCACCGGAGCTGTATGAGGACATACTGCAAGGATGGAAAACCAAGCGAGAGCGAAGCAGACAAGCCCATTGTGCAAGCCGCAGGAGAAAGCTTGTGAGAAATGGCGGCTAGAACCTCTTCCGCAAGCCGTGATGCAGCCAGATCCTCTGCCGAGAGGGTTGTCGTCTTCTTCTCCTGGGATCGCTTCCTCGCTCTCTCTCTAGTACAATGCAAGTCATGACTTCTAAACGTGGAGCAAGATCCCCGGTCGCGGTGACCGGAATGGGCGCGGTCACGGCCCTCGGCTGGGATGTCTCCTCCTCTTGGAAAGGAGTGCTGGAGGGCGCGCATCCTGCACGCCCAGTCGATCTGTTCGAAACGGAGGGATGTCGTTGCCGTTCGGCCGCCCAGGCTGCCATTCCACCCATTCCTTCCCTCACGTCCAAGGAGACGCGCAGGCTCCCTCGGGCCTCCCGGTTCGCCATTCCTGCTGCTTGGGAAGCCCTTGCCCAAGCAGATCTTCTAATCTCAAACGGGCGGGCGAAGCTTCCCCACACCCCTCTCTGCCTGGCAACAACAGGAGGCGGGATGGAGTTCGGAGAGCGATTTCTTGCGGAAATCCTCGCGGGTCGAAAAGGCCACCTCCGCTGGGTAGGCCGCTATCAGCCGGAGCAGCAGGCCCTTGACCTTCAGCGATGCTTCGAGTTGTGCGGGCACTCCGTCGTGATCGCCAACTCCTGCTCCAGCGGCGCGGACGCCTTGGGCTATGCCGCACAACTAATCTGGTCCGGCGAAGCCGCCTGCGTGCTGGCCGGCGGCTTCGAAGCCCTTACGGAGACGGTCTTTGTCGGGTTCGACTCGTTGCGCATTCTCACCACCGAGCGCTGCGCTCCCTTCGATCGAGGGCGCAGCGGGCTCCTACTCGGGGAAGGAGCCGGCTTTCTCGTCCTGGAATCCTTGGAGCACGCATTGAGTCGACGTACGCGGCCTTTCTGCCTATTGACCGGTTACGGCCAAGCCACCGATCTCTGTCACCTCACCCAACCCTCTCCCGATGGGGGCGCTCTCTGTCAAGCCATGGAATCGGCTCTTGCCCAGGCAAAACTCTCTTCGGAAGCGGTCGGTTACCTGAACGCACATGGGACGGGCACTGCCTTGAACGACGAAGCCGAGGCCCGCGCCTATTCCCGTTTTTTTGGAGCCGGCTGGCAGACTCCGCGGATGAGCAGTACCAAAGCGACAATCGGTCACGCCCTGGGCGCTGCGGGCGCGATTGAGGCGGTCTTTTCCGTCCTGGCCTTGTCAACGGGCCGGCTGCCCCCACAATGGAACTCCCCTGACCCGCTTCCCGAGGTGGAGCAGGCCCTCGCTCGCCCTCTGGAGGCCCCCCGCCCGCTCGATCACACGATGAGCGTCAACGTGGGGTTCGGGGGCTCCAATGCCGCCTTGCTATTTTCCCGTTATGACTGACCGTTCGCCCCTCTATGTGAGCGCAGTTGGCATCGTTTCCCCTGCTGGGCTGGGTGCCGAACCTCTCCGGCAATTGCACTCCTCCGCCGAAAAGGAGATGGCCCTCTCTTCCTCCCCGTCCCGGAGCTTTCCCGTCTTCCTCGTCGACCGCTCTGATCCTCGATGGAACAGATGGGTAGAGGAGCCCCGGCTGCGCCGCGCGGGCGGATTGGCTCTATTCCTCGTCGAAGCCATCCATCAGGCGCTGGTCGGTCTACGCGAGCAGGCGAGATCCCGCATGGGGCTGATCTCCGTCTTCAACAACGGCAGCATCGCCCATACCGCTCGCTTCTTCGCCGGTTATCGTGGTCAGGGCCGCCGCTTTGCGAGTCCTCTTCTCTTTCCCGAAACCGTCTACAACGCGGCAACAAGCCACGCAGCGGCCGTATTTGGGCTCCTTGGGCCCACCTGCACGCTCGTCGGCGATGAGTCCGCATGGGTCGAGGGGATCCGCATGGCCCGGATCTGGCTTGAGCTTGGGCGCGCCTCCGCGGTCCTTGTTGCCGCAGCCGAGGAGGTCACCTCTGTCTCCCTCGATGCCTTCCACTCCGCCGGCTGGCTTCGAAAAGGACGGGCTTTTCGACCTGCGGAGGGCTCGGCAGCCCTTCTCCTGACAACCTGCCCACAGGATGCTCTCTTTGTTCTTGTCGACGCACCGGCAAGCATCCCTTACCGCAACCAGGAAGAGCTGGCTTCCGTTGCCTCCCGGCTCGCCTGCGAGCTGCCACCGGGAGTGCCGGTCTACCAGACGGCCGAGGGCTCTTGGCTCGGACCGCTCGAAAAGGCCCTTCTTCGCCAGATGCCTTCCGCCGGTTCCTTCCCATACCTGGGAGAAGCATTCGCCGTCTCTGCCGGCTGGCATACCATTCGCGCCGCCAGCCTTCTGTCCGAGCGGCGCCGGGAAATCCTTCTCCCTCTATGGGGCAGCATTCATCAGATCTCGTGGCTGCACCTCCGTTGCCTTGGCGACGCCGGAGGACGGCGGCGAACCCTCCCTCCAAGTCGCTTCGATGAGCCGGCGTGAACAGAAACGAAAGTTACGGTAAGGATCGGCTCGCGGGAAGGAGGGACGCCAAAGAGGGAAAAGAGGAAGAAGCAGCGACCCAGCTTTCGGGGCTTGGCTCGCAGCCCGCTTGCTCGATCGCCCGCAAGACACGTTCCTCGGTCATGATCCAGCGCTTTCGACGATAGAGCTGGTAATCCCCCCTCCATTCGCTCGGCGTCAGATTGATGGTTGCCAAGTTCGCTCCCGCCCGCAACGCCCGCACGTACCCCGAAGAGTCGCAGAGATTCATGGCGCTCACGGCGGGAACGATCCAGCGGGGGGAGGATAGCCGAAGAACGGCTACCGCATTGAGCGTCTGATCGAGATCCGCCGCCTTCTCCGAAGAGAGCGGAGTTCCTTCGCCGGGGATGAAGGGACTGACGCTGCAACCGGAAAGGGAGAGCGAGCGGAGAAGGTCGAGCGTGGCGATCACCTGATTCAGGGTCTGGTTCGGAAGACCGAGGATCAAGCCCGAGGAAACGCACCAACCCGTTCGGACAAGATATTGGATCGCCTCCAGCCGCTTCTCCAGCGTGCCCGGGCATTGAAGAAGGCGATATTGCTCGGGATCGCCAGTTTCGAGCTTAATGATATATCCGCGAGCCCCAGCCCTTCTCAATTCGTCATAGAGGCGATGATCGACCGTTCCCAGGCAGACGCTAATGCCCAAGCGCTTCTCCCTCGCGATCTCCTCGATCACCGGCAACACCAGTTCTTTTAGAGCAACGGGATCCTCGCCTGCCTGAAAATTCAGGTCGGTGACCGAGGGTGGCAAGCTCTCGTTAATTACCCGCCGGACGATTTCTCGCGCCAGCCGGAATCGACGAAGCGCGCCATTCTCCCGGCGCATTCCGCAATAGGAGCAGTTCTGCCGGCAGAAATTGGCAACCTCGATGACTCCTCGGACAAAGATCCGCTTGCCGAACACCTCCTCGCGCACCCTTTCCGCACTGGCCCAGAGAGATGCTTGCGCATCGCCGCCGGCCGCCAGCGCCGATTTCCGCCAGTCTTGCTCCGCAGGCAGGAACCGTTCTTCCTTTCCAACCCAGTCCACGCTCACATCCGCGTTCTTCCCTGTTGCAGGAATCCTGCGCAGCTCGCTCCTCACTGCCCGGGCTTGCCTCCGAAACCATGCCGCCCGCTCCAAGTCGTCGTCGCTCATAAACAATGCATAACCAATCTGTTGTGAAGTTACTCCTTGATTGGGAGCGTCCATTCACTCAGGTTTTCCCTATGTTAGCCCGCATGTCTCACAAGCGTTCTCCTGCGGCTTGCGAAATGGACCCGGCTGTTTCGTTGGGACTTAGTTTTCCCTCCTCGCGATATGTCGTCATACCGCTCCGGGGGAAAACCTGCGCCCCGCCTTGCATTCAGGTCCATTCGCCGCGCCTCGGGTACGAACTTTGTGAGACATGCAAGCTAGCTCGAGTTGCCACAGGATTGCGCTCTCTTTTTTTGATGGGGACGATGATCGCTGGCTGGCTTCTGTCAATGGAACTTCTCCCGTCCCATGCTTTCGCCAGCAGCGCCTCCGCGACCGACTCCTCTTCCGAATGGAAAACCACTCACTCGGAGGAGCAGAGCGCTGCTCCTTCGACGGAAGCGGGCACGAAGTCGACAAATCAGAAGGCGATGCCCGCCGCCTCCCAGACAAGCCGGAAACACTCTGCCGCATCGTCCAAAGCGAGCGGATCGGCAACGAAGGAACGCACCGACAAAAAGGGCCAAAAAACCGCCAAAGAGACAAAACCCGAGCCGTTTGGAATCCAGATTGAGAAACTCTTCCGGGGGATTGGTGCGGACCTGGAAGAATTTTTCGTAGGCACTCGGACTGTGGACAAGGACGATTGACCGTTCCCCCGGGACGTCCGTTCTTCAACCTCCCGAAACCGCACATCACACGGGCCACGGGCGATCGCAGCACCCCATTGCCGGTGTTCTCTATCTATCCTTCAACAGGTCTAAAACATCCGTGTGTTCTTCGTCGGGATCGATTCCCGCAAACTCGTTCTGGACGCCCTGCCCTGGCGAGTATCTTGCACAGGAAGAGCGCGGCGGACGCTGGGAGTGTCAGAGGTTTGAGTAACAAAGCGATAGTGCTGGATTCGGGAATACTCCTTCGGCCAGACAGTCCAGAGAGAGGCCGGCTGGCGGAAATCTGAATACCAGCGCCCTCGATAAAAGATCTCGATGTGGCCGTAATGATTTTGCCTTCTCGGAAGTAGGATCCGGACATCGTAATTTCTGGGCATCACATTGGCCGAAGTTCTCACATAACAGCCGGTCTTCAGAAGCGGGTCTCCATACTCCTTTGCGTAGTCCCGACGCTCCAACTTCCTTCCGGTCAACTCTTCGACAGCCACGCGAACCGCGCGTGCACACATCCCATGAGAATGTCGATGGCTCGGGAGAGCCCTCTCGAAAGCCTTGGCATTTGGCTTCGAATTTGCCTGGACGACTCCACCGGCTAAACAGCGCGAGACATTTTCAGCCGCGACAAGCGTTAGTAGCAGACCTCCCCTGACCAGGATCTTGTAAAGCTCCATTGGGAATTGGGTTATGCCGAAAACGCGGCGTCTGAGCAAGACTTTCCTGTTTCCTTAAGAGTTTCTGGCCTGTTTACCCTGGACAGCAATCGATTGATCTCGCAAGCCCGCAACCGAAATGCTAAAGGACCCCAGCAATCGGGAGTCGGGAGACAGACGGCGTAGACGAACACGTCCGGCGGCTTCTGCGGATGCTCCGCTGCCCGAGACAAAGGCAAAGGAATCTGTAGCGGAAGTGGATCCAGTGAATCGGCGTTCCCGAACGCAATTGGGAAGGATGGCTGCCGCCTCTCCCGCCCGTCTGCGCGCGAAGAACGGCGTCGCTGGCCTGCATACCTCACATCATTCGTACCCGAGGCGCGGCGAATGAACCGGGATGCGAAGGCGGGGCGCAGATTTTTCCCCGGAGCTGTATGACGACATCCTGCGAGGAGGGCCAAAAAACCCAGTCCCAACGAAGCAGACAGCTCCATTTTGCAAGCCGGAGGAGAACGCTTGGGAGCTATGCAGGCTAACCAAGTCCCCTTTCCGAACGCGACGCTGCTGTGGAGATCGTGGGAATGCACCGCTACCCGCTTTGCGGAAGAACCGGCTCTCCTTTCGCTCGAATCGGGACAATGGATTTGTTTTCGCGACATCGATTCGGCAGCACGGGCGCTCGCCCGGGAGCATCTCGCCAGAGTGCGAGGAGCATGGATCGCCTTCTCTCAGGCGAATGGTCCAGAGTGGATCCAGATCTTTCTCGCCTGCCAGGCGGCGGGTGCTGCAGCCATGCCGCTCGACACCACCATTCCGGCAGAAAACCTGGCCTCCACGGCCCACAGGCTGGGCGCCTCCTTCCTTTGGACCTCGAGCGGCTTGAACTTCTTAGGCTCGCAACGGCGGCGGTCCAGGCCCGCCGTCATCAAAGTCAGCTCCGGAAGCCGCCGGGAGTGCGCGCCTCTCCCCTTCTCGGCGGAAGCAATGATCGAGGATGGGCAGAACACGGCCACCGCGATGGAGATGAGCGAAAAGGACCTGGCCCTAGCCCTTTTGCCTTTCGGCCACTCCTATGCGCTCGGGAGCTTGATCCTCCCGTTCTTGCTTCGGGGCCTGCGCCTCGCCTCCGCCAAGGAGTTCCTGGTGAGCCAGATCCCAAACTGGATCCGCAACCATGCCATCACCTTCTTCCCCTCGATTCCGGACATCTGGCGCGCCTTGGGTCAGCTCCCCGGTGAGTCCCCCCTTCCTTCGCTGCGGCTCGCCGTCTCCGCCGGAGCGGTTTTATCCGCCGAAACGGCCAAATGTATCTACGACCGCTTTTCCGTGAAGATCCACAGCCTCTACGGTTCCTCCGAAACGGGCAGCATCAGCTACGACGGAAGCGGAGACGCCTCCCTCGAGGAGCGCTCCGTGGGAAGACCCCTTCCCCGCGTATCCGTAACGATCCGCCGCTCTGGCAGGGTTTCCGTTGCCGGCCGAGCCCTCTACGGACTGCGCAAGCAGATCACTCTTCCCGACCTCGCCGAATGGAACGAACTGGGTGAGATTCGCTTATTAGGACGGGCCGACCCGGTGGTCACGATCGGCGGCCGCAAGATCCATCCAGCGGAAGTCGAAGCCCTTTTGCGACGCCTTCCCTCGGTTACGGACGCCCACGTCCGATCCGTGCGGAGTCAGTCGCGGAACTACCTGATCGCGGCCGTGGAAAGCCGGAGGGACGCGGCCGGGCTTCTTCGCCTTCTCGCCGACTTCGTCCCATCCTGGAAGATCCCGCGCCTCTTTCTCTGCCTCCCACGGCTTCCTCGCAACGGGCGAGGAAAAGTAGAGGAAAAAGCGCTTCAGGAGCTCTTCCGGTATGCCTATCCGCAGCTCCCGTCGGAGGAAGCGAGCAGGACGCGGCCGCTGGCAACCAGCTCTTCCGATTCCCGGATCCAGACGGCAAACTCCGCCAACTTGCCATAGATGCGCTCCCTCTTGACCTCAATGGAGAGCGTCTGCCCGGGCAGCGCAGCCCGCACGAATTTGAACGCAAGAACCTGAGCGAGCACAAGCGGTTGCGCACGAGACATTCCAAGAAGCTTGGACCAGAGGCAGCCCGCGGCTTGCGCACTGCACTCGATGAGCAGAACCCCGGGGAAGATCGCCCGGCCGGGAAAGTGATCGGCGAAGACGGGCAGCGACGGATCGAGAAACTTTTTTGCGCGGGCGCAACCCTCCACTCGATCGATCTCGACCTCATCGATCCAAGTAAAACTAGGCCCGTGGGGCAATGCCGGCACGGTCATGTGGGATCGTGGCCAAAAAGGAAGGAAGCCTTGCCCCTCCCGGCGACGCTTTGACACGGCTTCCGGGAGAGCGCTCCGGTCGAGGTGCGAAGAACCAGTACGGTGAATCGCTCCCCATGGATCGTGACACCCACGTCGTCGCCGCGAATCCAGCTGCCAGGCAGATTCCTGGGCGCAAGCAGCACGATCCCATCTCCTCCCCGCCGGCAGGCCTCCTGCGCAAGGCGCCAGAGCGGATGATGAGAATACCCCACCGTCTCGAAGGATCGCATCACCCCCAGGACTTGGTAGGGGCGCCGCGGCATGCGAGACCAGACGGGCACATCCCTTTCTCCAATTCGATAGACAACCAAAATCCTCGCTCCCCCCTCGGGTTCGGGAGACTCTCCCTTCCAACGATCGAAGGAGATATCCCGAGCCTGGGCGCAAGCGGCGGAAAGGAACAGAGAGGCTGCCACGAGGCGCAAGACGCCGAACCTCTTTGCAGGGAAGCTCATCGACCCCCTCCCTGCCCGTTCTTGGCCTGCTCTCTGCCGGTGGGGCTCGCGCCGGCTAATAGCCGGCGTTCGCTCTCGCGGTAAGCGTCTGGCATTCCGTGGGATGTCGATCACTTCTTACTTGTCAAGCGCCGGGAACACTGTAGCCTGGAGTGGTTCGCAATGCCACAACCAATTCAAGGAGAGTATCGATGAAGACGCGCTTCCTTTTGTCTGCCTGGTCGCTTCTCATTGCCGTCGGCTGCCTTTGGACCGCCCCACGAACCCTCGCCGCTTGGAACTTGCAGGAGACCGTCGGTGAGGCCGCCGCAACGATCCATCAATTCAAGCAGGAGGGAAAGATCCCGCAGTCGGTTTTCGACAAGGCCAAAGGAGTCGCCTTTTTGCGGATGACCAAGGGAGGGCTTGTCATCAGCGGGGAGTATGGGCATGGGCTCGTCGTCCAGCGTCTTGCCAATGGTTGGTCGGGACCCTCGGCGATCTCCAGCAGTGCTGTGGGGATCGGCGCGCAAATCGGGGGAAGTGAGACCAACTATGTGTTCGTGCTGAATAGCGACGGCGCCATACGGCGGTTCTCCCGTGGCGGCAAGGTGCAAATGGTCGGAGAGATGAGCGGCGTCGCCGGTCCCGAGAGCGAGCATGACGTTTTCTTGAAGCCAAAGAGATCGGTCTATGTCTACCGCGCCACGCAAGGGCTCTTTGGAGGCATTGCGTTCTCCGGGACGGATCTGCGCGAAGCTCCGGATACCAATGAGAGATACTACCACCGCGCGGTTACGGCCCGCGAAATCCTCTCCGGGAAAGTGGCGCCGCCCCATCGGGCACAAACCCTGATTAATGCGCTTAACGCTCCCTATCCCAAATAGAGCCAACGAAACAGAGCCCAATGGCAGATCCGATCGTGGTGCAGCCGGAAGGTTGAGTTCCGCGCAAAAGAGAAGCGTTCTCCTGCGGCTTGCAAAATGGGACCGGCTGCTTCGTTGCGCCTTGCATCCAGGCCCATCGGCCCTCGCCTCGGGTAGGAACTTTGTGAACCATGCAGGTTTACGCCTTCTCCAGGGAAGCAACGGCCATCGCTGCCATCCCTTCCCCTCTCCCGGGAAAACCCATCCCTTCGTTGGTCGTCGCCTTGATCCCGATCCGAGCAGGCTCGATGCCCAAAGCCTGCCCGATCGCCGCACGCATTGCCTCCCGGTAGGGGCCGACTTTCGGAGCCTCGGCGATCAGCGAAGCGTCGATATTCTGGATGACCCATCCTTGCCGGTGGAGCAGATCCCCGATCTGCTTTAGAAAAATCAGGCTGGAGGCTCCCTTCCACTGCGGATCGGAATTCGGAAAGAGATGACCGATGTCCCTCTCCCCCGCCGCTCCGAGCAGGGCATCCGCAATGGCGTGGAGCAGCACATCGCCGTCGGAATGACCGAGCAACCCCTTTTCCGAGGAAATCGTCACTCCTCCCAACACGAGCGTTCTTCCCGTCACTAGCCTGTGCGCATCGTAGCCAATTCCTACTCGTCCCATCCTCATCCCTTCCGTTTCGCTTCCGTTCCATCCATCCCGTTTCGCCCCCGATCCGCTGCTCGGAAGCGCGCGCTTTACCAACGCGTCGACCCGCTCTATATCGGGAGGCGGTGCTTCCGACAAGCTTAGCCCTCCTTGGGGCCGGTCTTTTGGGTCACGGCGTGGCGCGACGCTTCCTCCGCCAGGGGCTTCCCGTGGCGGTCTACAACCGTACTCGAGCCAAGGCCGAAGACCTCGCCGCAGACGGAGCGCGGCTCGCTTCGACCCCGGAGGAGGCGATCGGGGCCTCCGAAATCCTTCTTCTCTGCCTTTCGGATGCGGCCGCCATTCGACAGACGGTCTTTTCCGAGCCCTGCCAACCTCTCTTGTCGGGACGGACGATCTGTCAAATGGGAACCATCGGTCCGGAAGAGAGCAAGGAGTTTGCCTCGCTCGCTTCCTCTCTCGGGGCGCGTTATCTCGAAGCCCCCGTTCTCGGAAACGCCAAGGATCTGGAAGAAGGCCGGGCCCAAATCATGATCGGAGCAGACCCGGAAGATTACGAACGACGGTATGAGCTGCTCGGCCTTCTTGGGAAGTGCTTTTGGATCGGACCGGTAGGAAAAGCCGCGGCGCTAAAGCTGGCTTTGAACCAACTCATTGCTGCGGAGACCGCCGCCTTCGCGCTCAGCCTGGGCTTTGTCCGGCGCTTCGAGGTTCCGGTCGAACCCTTCCTCGACATTCTCCGCGAGAGCTCCCTCTACTGCCCTACCTTCGACAAGAAACTCTCCAGGATGCGGGGACGAAATTTCGCCTCTCCCAACTTCTCGGTTCGGCTTCTTCTCAAGGACATCGACCTCTTCCTCGCCAATGCCTCGACGCTCGGACTCCGATCCGATTCGCTAAAAGGGGTAAGAACAATCGTTCGGGAAGCGGAGGAATCGGGCCGGGCCGATCTCGACTATTCCGCGCTGGCCGATCTGGTCGATCCTCTCGCTCCGGCCGGAGCGGCTGAAGCAGATCCCGCAGCATGAGATTGCGGCGATGGTGCCGCAAGGGTCGGCCTCGGTGCCGCCGAGAGATTGTTTGCCGGCAACGGACTGCTCCCAACCGCTCAAAGAGTAGGCTTGCCAACGAGGTTCCGCGGATTTAGTTGTTTTGCGAGAACTTTACGCGGCCCCATCATCTAGCTGGTTAGGATACGGCCCTCTCAAGGCCGGTGCACGGGTTCGAATCCCGTTGGGGCTACGAGTTAGCGGGCTCATGGGAACGTTGCCGAAAAACGCAAACCAGTTCGAGCCAATGCCACGGGCGGAATTGGAGATTTGCACCGTCCACCGGGCCGAGTTTCTGGATATCACGCCCCGTCTCCAGGAAATCGCCAAGCGCAACGGATGGAAGAACGGGATCCTCACCGCCTTCGTCCCCCATACGACGGCCGGAATCACGATCCAAGAAGGAGCTGATCCGGATGTCGCTTATGACATTCTTGGTTGGCTCGAACGGGCCATCCCGTGGGTCGATCCCGCCTATCGGCACCGGGAGGGGAATACCGCCGCCCACATCAAGGCTTCCCTCCTCGGCTCCTCGATTCGCTGCTTGTTGGAAGAAGGCCGCCTCCGCTTAGGCACCTGGCAGGCCGTCTTCTTCAGCGAGTTTGACGGACCGCGAAACCGCAAGGTTTGGGTTTCCATCGACCCTGCGCCTTCGGTCTAGCCGCCATTTCTCAGAAAGTTCGTACCCGAGGCGAGGGCCGATGAGCCTGGATGCAAGGCGCGGCGCAGGTTTTCCGCCGGAGTTGTATGACGACATCCTGCGAGGAGGGCTAAAAACCCAAGTGCGAACGAAGCAGACAGGTCCATTGCGCAAGCCGCAGGAGAACCCTTGTAAGACACGCAGGTTAAGGCGGCGAGACCGGAAAGAGAAGCGAGAGCCGGCTCCCCCGCCCTGGAGTTGAATCGACTTCTACCTTCCCTCGGTGGTCCTCCATGATCTTCCGAACGATCGCCATCCCGATTCCCGTCCCCTGGGTCTTGCGCGTCAGAAAGGGAACGAAGAGGCCCTCCATCTCTTCCGCCGTCATCCCCTGCCCGCTGTCCCGCACTCCCAAGGCCAGATAGGCAATCCCGTCCCGCTCCACCACGGATGCATCCAAGCCCAAGGTCCCGCCCTTGGGCATCACCTCCGCAGCGTTCAAGATCAAGTTGAGCAGCGCCTGCTCAATCTGACCGCGGTCGCCTTGCAAAAGCGGCATAGGAGAAGAAATGCTCTTTTCTACCTGGATCCCTTGCGCCGAAAGTTTATGGCGGACCAGCAGGAGGATCTCATCGAGCATCTGCTCGACGGAAATTGATTCCGCCAAGGGCTGCGCCGAACGGCCGAGCGTCAAGACCTGTTCGGTGATCCGATTCATTTGGCGCAGCTTCGCTCCGATCACCGCCAAATCTTTTTGAACGCCCGACTCGACGGGGAATCGCTCCGCCAGTGTATAGAAGAGCATCTGGATCACCGTGAGCGGATTCCGGATCTCATGGGCAACCTCCGCGGCGAGCAATCCCAATGCGGAGAGACGTTCCGATTGCCGAAGCCCCTCTTCGATCTTCATGATCTGCTGAATCAATCGTGCCTTCTGGATCGCCACCATCGCAAGATCCGCGAGCGTTTGCAGCAACTCGATTTCGCTGTTGGAAAAGCGGTGGCGCTCCGCCAGGAAGACGCATAGCACACCAATCCGATCTGCGAACGAAAGGGGGACGGCCAGGAGCGAACGGAGTCCCTCGCCCTCTGTCCGGAGCTCGGGGCAGTGGACGTAGGGCTCCTCCGCCAAATCTAAAACCGACAGCGGCTTCCCTTTTTTGACCACGACGGAAAAGACCGATTCATCCACCGGGATCGCAAGCTCTCGCGGGAGACTCGATTCTACGCCGAAATCGGCTCGTAGGACCAGATGCGCCTTATCCTCGGTGAGAAGAAAAAGGAAAGAGCGGGCTCCCCCCATCAAGCGGGCGGCATTCCGCACGACGCCGTCAACGAGTTGATCCAAACCTGGCTGAGAAACCAGCGTCTGCGCCATCTCCACCAGGGTTCCGAGTTGCCTGGCCTTGTGTCGGAAGCCTTCGATCTCCCAGCCCATGACGAGCCACTGGGCCGCCTCCCCCGCCAATTGCGCGAGCTCTTGCTCGTGTTTCCGAGTGAAATGACCGACCCGATGACTGTCTACATTGAGCACTCCGATCACCGTCGACCCGACCTCGACGGGGACGGCGAGTTCCGAGCGGATTCGGTCATCGATGGCGACATAGCGCGATTCCCGCCGGACATCGAAGATCCTCATTGCCCTGCCTGTGGTCGCCACCCAACCAGTCACCCCCTCATCTGCCCGCAGTTTGGTTCGGCCAGCTCCCTTCCGGAGGCCGACGGAGGCCTCGATGTCGAGGAAGCCCGTGCTTGGGTTCAAGAGCACGAAAGAGCCGCTGTCTGCTTCCGTCTTCGCCAAGGCAAGCCGAAGGAAGCAGCGGATCACTCCCCGCGGATTGAGGAGGCTTTGAATCTCTTCGGGCCGAGCTCGTTCGATGATTAGCCGTCCTTCGCCCATCTCACATGCCCATGGCTTTGCGAAGCCGCCGGGTCAACCTCTCGATATCCTTGTCGTCCTCGAGCTTCCCACCACCCGTTTTCCTCACGTAGAAGGTGTCGAGCGCGGCACCCTTCTCGGTTGCGATCCGAGCAGAAGCCACGTCGATTCCCGCGCCCGCGAGAGCGGAGGCGATCCGGTAGAGGAGTCCGGGCCGATCGGGGGTCTCCAGGTCCAGGATGGTAAACCTGCGGCTACTGCTGGTGTCAAAATGGATTCTCGTGGGGAACTCCGCTTGGCGCATCCACTCCGGCAGGCGGTCGATCTGTTTATCGACCATAGGGGAAAAATCGAACTCCTCGACCGAAAAGGCCCGCTCGAGAAGCCGAGAAAAGGGCGAGAGATATTGATCGGCGCCGGCCGCTGGTCCTTCGGGCAGGCAGACGGAGAAAGTATCGATCGCGATTCCGTCGCTGCGCGAGTAGACGTCGGCGCTCAGGATCGAAATCCCCAGCGCCGCGAAGCTTCCGCAGATTCGCCCAAAGACTCGCGGACGATCCCAGGTCGCCACGATGATCTCGGAATACCCCTGTTCCGGCACATCGGTCCAGTCGATTACCGGGCAGAGACTCGGGGCCTCGGCAACCACCTGTTGGTAAAGAAATGCATGGACGGTCAGGAGATGGCGGCAAATCCGCTCCTCTGGACAACGAAGCCAATAGCCTGCTGGCAGATTCTCGAAGTGGGCGTCGATCTCCTCCGCAGAGAGCTGCGCCTGGAGCGTCCCTTTCATTCGTTCCGCCAGCTCTTCCTTGGATTGCTTCGGCTCCCCCTCTCCCGAAAAAGCGCCCGCGAAATGGGCGCTTGCCGCGCGATAGAGCCGCCAGAGGAGGAGATCTTTCCAGCTCGACCAGGAGTCGGCACCTGCGGTTCCTTCCCCATCGACGAAGGTCAATAGCATGAGAAGATCGAGCCGTTCCTGTGTCTGGACTAGGCAGCAGAACTCTTCGACCGTCTCTTTCTCCTCGAGATCCCGCCGAAGGGCCGTTTCCCACATGAGCAGATGGTTGCTCACCAGAAAAACCATCGTGGCAAGCTCCCGTGGAGGAAGCCGGAGTCGCTTAGCAACCCTCACGGCGTGGTTTGCGCTCTCCTCGGCATGGTGGCGTCGGTTCATCGCCCGCCCGGTATCGTGGAGCAGGATCGCGAGCGCAAGGAGATAGGGACGTTCCACATTTTCCAGGAGCGGCCGGTAGGCGGAAAAAGGAGGATTGGGATCGACCCAAAGCCGGTCGAGCATCTCCAAGCAGAGCAGAGTATGCTCGTCGGCCGTATAGCGATGATAGAACTCATGCTGCACGAGACAGGTCAAGGGAGCAAATTCGGGAACGAGCCGGCCAAGAAGCCCAAGTTCGTGCATGGGTCGAAACACCCTTCCCAACCTTCCCTTGCTGGAGAGGAGAGTGAGCAGCATCTCTCGAATTTCTTTTCTCTGCAGGATGGGACCTCGCAGAAGAGGCAGAGCCCGGGCGATCTCCATCGCAAGGCCCGGACCGATTTCCACGTCATGCCGCTCGCAGAGCAGGAAAGCTTTGACGATGCCCAGGGGGTTCTCCCGCAGCCAACGTCGCGGAGGAGACTCCAGCTTGCCGTCAATCAAGGGAAATTCTTCGATTTCTTTGACGTCGCCTCCTCCCGAAGAAGGCATGCCTTTTCTCTTCGCGAGGCTCTCAAAAATCAGCCTGGAGAGTTGGTAGATGACGCGCGCGTGCCGATAATAGTCGCGCATGCACTCCTCGATTCGTCGCAACAGGTTCGGCCCGGGATAACGGAGAGCGCCCGCAACCTTTGCCTGCAATCCTAGCGTCAAAAGATCACTGGATCGTCTTTCCAGGTAGTGCATCTCCGCGCGAACGCGGAGCAGGAAGTCGTAGGCTTCGTCCAGGCGCTTCCCTTCCCTCGCCTGCAGATGCCCGCTTTTGATCAGCCGATCGGTGGACCCGATTCCCTCCCGAACCCGGAGAACCCAAAACAAGTTCTGGTAATCCCGTAGGCTACCGCAGCCATTCTTGATCTGGGGCTCTTGAACTAGGACAGTGCCGCCGTACTTGGCATGACGGGCCCTCTCATCCTCCATACGCCATTCGACGTATTCGTCTTCTCTCCCTTGAAGGCACCCCTGCTCGAAGCACGCCTGGAAATCCTTCCAGAGCGCTTGCGGCCCGGCGATCAGACGCGCCTCCAGCAGGGCAGTCTTGGTCAAAAGATCCCGATTCGCATAATCGACGATTTCTTCGATCTGTCGCGTCGAGTGCCCTACCTGAAGACCAACATCCCATAAAGTGTAGAGCACCTCCTGGACCACTTCCACAATTCGCTCGTCTTCTGCCTGCGAGCAAGGCCCGGAGAGAAACAGAATGTCTACATCGCTGTACGGACAAAGCTCGCCCCTTCCAAAGCCGCCCACGGCGGCCAGCAAAAGAGGAGGAGCGTCCTGTGGCGAACGACAAATTCGCTCTATGGTAGATCCCCAGAGATGCCGCAGTAGGGCCGTTAGCAGCGCTGCTTGCCGGCGCGCTCTCGTCCTGCCCCCTTCCCCGAGAGATTGCTCCATGCGCAGGCCGTGCAACTCCTTCTGGAGAAACCTTCGGTAGAAGACGGCGCGATCCACCATCCGCTTCTCCCCCAAAGCGGCCTCCCGCTCCGCGTCCCGGAGAGCTTTCTCCAATGGCCTTAGGAACGGCGCCACCGGATCCGACAGAATTTCCTTGTCAGTGCTTCCCATGAGCATTCAAAGACTCTCTATGGCGAGCTTGGGAGTAAACATCGATCATGTAGCGACCTTGCGACAAGCCCGGTATCGCGCGGATCCGTTCTCCCCGTTCGCGGAGCCCGACCCGCTGGAAGCCGCGCGGCTGGCGGAAGATGCGGGAGCCTCCCTCATCACCGCCCACCTTCGGGAAGACAAGCGTCACATCCAACCGGAAGACATCCACCGGATTCGCAGCGTCGTGCGCCGTTTCAACCTCGAGATGGCGGCCCTCCCCGAGATGATCGCCTTTGCTTGCGAGCTTGGTCCGGATGAGGTCTGCCTTGTCCCGGAGCGGCGGGAAGAGGTGACGACCGAAGGCGGGTTGAATCTCCTTGGCCACGAGGATCGGTTTTTCTCCGGGATTGCCCGGCTCCGCTCCGCCGGCATTCTCGTCACGGCGTTCATCGATCCCGACGAAGCCCAGGTACGGGCGGCGAAAACGGCGGGAGTGGCTTGCGTCGAGCTCCACACGGGCGGCTATGCCAATACGCCCCATCGGGAAGCCGAAGAGGTCGAGTTGGCGAAACAGGCGGCTGCTGCCGAACTGGCGCACTCCATGGGGCTGGAAGTTCATGCGGGGCATGGACTCACCTACCGTAATGTTCGCCGCTATGTTGCGCGCATTCCGCACCTCCGCACGCTCAACATCGGCCATTCCATCGTCTGTCGCGCCCTCTGGGTCGGATGGGAGAAAGCGATCCGCGAAATGGTCTTCCTCGCTGCGGGCGAATAGAAAGATAGAATCTCCTCCCCGGCTTCAGCGGATCAGCCGCGCCGGATTGGGATAAACGCATGGGCAACATCCCATCATTCGGCAAAAAGCCTTGCTGAAATGACTCAAGCTCGAATATCCGACGGCTGTGGCCGCTTCCGTGACATTGTGTTCCCCCTTCCGGAGGAGTTCCGCAGCCTTTTCCATGCGCAGCCGCCGCAAGTAGGCGGGCAGGGTCTCTCCCACTTGATCCGAAAAGATGCGGCTGAGATAAAAAGGACTGCAACCGACCTCCTTGGAGAGCGCCTTCAAGCAGAGCGGTTCCGCCAGGTGAGCCCGAAGATATTCCTGCGCCCGCTCCGCCCATCGTCGCGCATTCCAATGGAGCCGACGCTCCGATTTCCGCGGGGATTCCTCGAAGAGAAGCACTCCCGCAAGCTCAAGAGCACGGCCCCAAAACCAGAGAGAGCGTGCTCGCCCAGGCACGTCCGGAGCCACCCAATGATTCCAGGCATGGCCCCAATATTCCGGGAGCAGACGCAGCCGACCGACCAGGGGGTCCAGATTCCGGCCGGCAAGCCATTTTCTAACCGTCGACGGTAGATCGTCTTCCAACCCTTCGAGTTCTTTTGCCAAGCGAGAGCGAGACCATTCAAACGTTAAAAACCGATTGGACTCTCCACCCGAGCGGGTTGCCTCCAACCCCTCTTCCCGCAATGCGTAAAAGCCGAAGAATCCCGGCAGGAACATCAGGCTTTTCTTCCCAGCCCGCACCAACCCATGCCCAGTGAAATTGACGCAGATTTCCAAGCTGTCCGCATGGAAGCTTCGCGCCCAGTTGACCGCTTCCGGTGAGAAGAACTCCAGGGATTCGACGCTCCAGCCGAGGCCAAAGATATCGCCCTCGAGCTGCCTCCAGCCACCGACAGGCTCCCATACGCCGGCTTCCATTGGCTTCGCTCGGGTGCCGGACATTGAAGCAAAACCTGCCACCAACCCGATCCAGGGGCAACCCGATTCTGTTACGAGCTTACATGTCTCACCAAGTTCGTACCCGAGGCGCCGCAAATGGGCTTGGATGCGAGGCGCGGCGCGGGTTTTCCCCCGGAGCTGTATGACGACATACTGCAAGGATGGAAAACCAAGCCCAACGAAACAGACGGCTCCATCTCGCAAGCCGTAGGAGAACGCTTGTGAGACGTGCAGGTTAGTCCAAGAGGGCGAGACGATATCCGACACCCGGCTCGGTCAGCAGCAAAAGAGGCTGCGCGGGCTCGGCCTCGATCTTATCGCGCAACCGGCCAATGTAGACGCGCAGGTAATGGGTCTGCTCGACCGACTTTGGCCCCCAGACCTCCTGTAGGATCTGCCGATGGGTAAGCACCTTGCCGGCGTGCCGAACGAAAAGTCGCAACAAAGCATACTCCGTTGCGGTTAGATGAAGCTCCTCTCCCTTTACCCAGAGACGTCGCGCGCTCAGATCGACCTCTAGAGTGCCGCTGCGGAAATGGGGGCTTTCCGCAGGACGGAGGGCCCGGCGCAGCATGACGCGAATTCGAGCGAGCAGCTCCTCGATGCCGAACGGCTTGGTCAGATAATCGTCCGCGCCGGCGTCCAGAGCGCTCACCTTTTCCTTTTCCTGGCCGAGTGCGGAGAGCACAAGAATCGGGACCTCGCTCCACTCACGGATGCGTCGGATCACCTCCACTCCGCTCATATCCGGAAGCAAGAGATCCAGCACGACGGCTTCGGGGCGATTTTGCGCTACGGCCAAGACCCCGTCCCGGCCGTTCACCGCTTCCACCACTTGGTAGTCATGACTCTCCAGGGCTAGTTGCAGCAGGCGCCGGATTTGCGGCTCATCGTCGATCACGACGAGCCGAAGCGGATGCTCCCTAGATGCTTCGCTCTCCATTTTGACTATGCTTTCGGGGATGCCGCTGCCTCCGGAACACGCTCCAAGGGGAAGAAGAGGGAAAACACCGCCCCTCCCCCGGGCCGATTCGCCGCTTCCACGCGCCCGCCGTGTGCCTCGACCACCCCTTTGACGATCGAAAGGCCCAAGCCCGTTCCTCCCGGAGGAGCCCCGATCCCGCGGTAGAACTTATCGAAGAGATGGCTCCCGCCCTCGGGTCCGAGCCCCGGCCCCCGGTCGGAGACGCGGAGGAGCATCTCCTCCCAGGAGCGGTCCGCCTCTATCGTCACTTCCACGGGAGTAGCCGGGGGAGTATGCATGGCGGCGTTAAGCATGAGATTGGTGAGCGCCTGCTGGACCAACGGAAAATCGATACGAACCAAGGGAAGATCGCTCGAAACCCTGACCTGGACTTCCCGCCCTTTCAACTCCTTCTCGGTGTCGTGGAGCGCCGCATTCACCAGATCCTTTCCATCGCACCACTCTTTTTTGAGCTTGAAATGGCCGGAGCTGAGCCGGGCCATATCGAGCAGATTTTCAACCAGCCGGTTCATTCGGGTCGATGCCGAGGCGATCTCCTCCAAGTAGACCGCCTCCGATCCGAGTTTCCTGCGCGATTCTGCCGGAAGGCTCGAGATGGCCGCTGTGATGACAGCCAGAGGAGTCCGCATCTCGTGCGAGATCGAATTGAGAAGGGTTTGACTCAGACGCTCCGACTCGGCTGCCAGCCGGGAATGCTCGGCCATTTCGCAGAGATTTTGCCGATCGACCACGAGCGCGATCTGATTGGCACAAGCCTGCAAGAGCGTCTTCTGATCGAAGGTAAGATTCTTTTCCTCCAAAAGCCGCACCCCTAGGACCCCAACCGCCTTCCCTGAACTCACAAGCGGGATGTAGTGGCCTTGGGAAAGAGGAAGATTGTCGGTGAACCGGCCCGAGGGCCGAACGTTTTCGAACGCCCATGCGGCGACAGCCGCCTCGCGCTCGCTCACCCGAAAGGTGCTCGCCCAGTGCGGCACCGAGTAAAGCCCTTTCTCCATCGGATTCGCCAAGAAGAAGGCGACCTCCGAGTGAAACGTCCTTCCGACATGCTCCACGACTCGGGAGACGATGTCGTCCATGGTCGTCGCCGACGAGAGTTCCTGCGTAAGGAGGTAGAGGGCGGTCACCCTCTGCTCTCGCCGCCGCTCGGCTTTCTCCTGCGCTCGGGCGCGGGCAATGAACTGTCCCAAAACGAGCGCCACCACCAAGTAGGTGCTGACCATGATCCCGTTCTCGAACTCGAACACGCCCAGGGTGAAACGCGGAGAGAGGAAGAAGAAATCCCAGAGCAGAGCGCTCCAGAGGGCCGCGAAGAGAACGGGCCCCCTTCCGACGAAGAGGGCCATGAGCACGATCGCGAGCAAGTAGATCAGCCCGATCGACCGGCTGCCGAGCCAGTGGTGAAGGGCGAGATTGAGGTAGGTCAAGGCGAAGACCACGGCGGCCGCAACGCCGTAGGAGGAGCCGGGAGACTCCGCCATGCGCCACCGGCGCGGAGTCCGCTCCGGCTTTGCTTCTCCCTCTACTCGCACGATATGGAGATCGATTTCCCCACTCACGCGAGCCAGGCGGTGGAGCAAGGAACGGCTCCGAATCCAGTCGAAGGGACCGCTGCCTCCCGGCTTGCCCAAAACGATCTGGGTCACATTATGCTGCCGGGCGACCCGAACGAGCCCGCTCACTAGGTCGTCGTCGGTCGCCGTGGCGACCTCTCCCCCTAGTCGGCGAACGAGATCGAGATGATGTCCCAGCCGCGCTTCGTCCTCGGTGGAGAGCGGATGAAGCCGTTCGACGTAAGCAGCGATCCAAGGGCAACCCAGGCTGTCGGCCAACCGACGAGTCCATCGGATGAGCGGCTCCGAAAACGGGCTCGCGCTCACGGCGACCATCAGTCGGTGACCGGTCTTCCAAGGACCCAAGATGTGCATGAGCTGCATGTACTCGTGCACATCCTTGCCCGCCTTTTCCGCCGCCAGCCGCAGGACGATCTCGCGTAGGGCCCGCAGGTTCCCTTCCCGGAAGAAATGGAGGGCCGCGGCGCGCGCCCGGTCCGGAATATAGACCTTTCCCTCCGACAGCCGCTTGAGCAGATCCTCAGCCGAGAGGTCAATCACCTCGATTTCCGCCAGGTCGACGAACCGGTCCGGCACCGTCTCTTGCACGGGAGCGCCGGTGATCTGTTGGACGGTGTCTGTTCGGCTCTCGATGTGCTGCACATTGAGCGTCGTAAAGACATCGATGCCCGCCTCTAGCAGCTCTTCGACGTCCTGGTAGCGCTTCGGATGACGGCTCCCGGGAGCGTTGCTGTGGGCCAACTCGTCGACGACGGCCAGATGCGGCCGACGAGCGAGGAGCGCATCGAGATCCATCTCCTCCAGCCGTAGCCCTCGATACTCCACCAAGCGCCGGGGAATCTTCGGAAGTCCCTCCACCAAGGCTTCCGTTTCCTTGCGCCCGTGAGTTTCGACGTATCCAATCACGACGTCACGGCCGTTGGCCTGTTCCACACGGGCAGCCTCGAGCATCGTGAAAGTCTTCCCGACCCCTGGACACATTCCCAAAAATATCTTAAGATTCCCCCGTCGCTTCTCCGCCTCTTCCTTCGAGACAACAGCCAATAGGGAGTCCGGATTCGGACGCTCATCTGAGGGAACGGACATGCGAGGAGAAGAGTAGCATCCCGCCCGCCCGCTTCCAACAAAACGAGGAGTGCGGAGCCAGCGTCCGATCGTCGATCGCGGGCGGAAAAAAAGAGAATTGTCGTGCGCAATCTCCGACTTTATGTTAAGCGCTCTTTTTTCAACCGAATCGGAGGTTCAGGTATGGCGCGGACAGTATTGCTCAAGGCCCAACGGCGCTCGGCGGTGGGAAGACACCAGGTGCGTCGCCTGCGGGCGCAGGGAAAAATCCCCGCCGTGCTCTACGGCCGAAAGGGCCACGTGGCACTGGAGATCGGCGCGCTGGAGCTGGTGGAGGCTTTCCATGGGAGAGGGACCGAAAAGGTTTTGATCGATCTCCAAGTTGAGGCTGCCGAGAAGGCCGAGCATAAGCTCGCTTTCTTGCAAGACGTTCAAGCGCATCCGCTGACGGATCGCATTTTGCATGTCGATCTTCATGAGCTTTCCGCCGACGAGAAGATCCATACGGAGGTCGAAGTGCGCGCGGTTGGCGATCCGGTCGGAGTTCGCACGGGCGGAGGCCTGCTGCAGGCTCCCATCCGCCACCTGCGCATCAGTTGCTTGCCCCACGATCTCCCCGAGTCGATCGCGGTCGACGTCGAGGCGATGGGCGTCGGAGAGTCGATCCACGTCGGAGACGTCTCCCCGCCGGCGGGCGTCGAATTTCTCAACGCGAAAGATCAAGTTCTCTTCACGATTACCGCTCCGCAAACCGAAGAGGCACCTTCGGCCCAGGAAGCCAAGGAGCCCGAGCTTGTGCGGGCACGAAAGGAAGCCGAAGAGGGAGCCAAGGAGTAGCCTCCCCCGAAGAGGCGTCAAACCGCGCAGACCAAGCCGCAGGCTTTTTGGACAAAGCCGGCGGGCTAAGCTTAACCGAGAACACGAGAAGGTGTTTTCTCTGATCTTCGGATTAGGCAACCCCGGACCGGAGTACCGCGGCACGCGACACAACGTCGGCCTGATGGTGTTGGAAGCCGTTGCCCGACGCCAGAAGCTCTCCTGGCGTCCAGAGCGCTCGGGGCCAGCCTGCGTCGCCGAAGGAAAGCAGGCTCTCTTCATCTCGCCTCTCTGTTATATGAACGAAAGCGGGGTGATCGTGCGTAACTTCTTACAAAGGTTAAGAAAAAAACCCGAGGACATCTTTGTGATCGTTGACGACATCGCCCTACCGCTGGGCAAGCTTCGCCTGCGTCCAGGCGGTGCTTCCGGAGGCCATCGCGGGCTGCTTTCCATTGTTTCCGCAATCGGCACCGAGGGTTTCGGAAGGCTCCGGTGCGGAATTGGACCCCTGCCCCGGGGTGTGGATCTGGCAGATTTCGTCCTCGCCCGTTTTTGCAACGACGAGCGGCCTGATCTCGAAGCGATGATCGAGCAAGCCGCCGATGCATTTGAATGTTGTCAAGAGTGCGGCATTGCGGTAGCGATGAACCGGTTCAACGCATAACCAACCACAGCCTCTTCGAGGAAAGGCGATCGGACCGATCATGAAAGCAATTTACGACGGATTATATATCTTAAACGTGCAAGGCGAAGACGAAAACGTGAAGCAGGCCATCGAACAGTTGGAATCGGCCATTCGGACGGAAGGAGGAGAGACGCACGGCTGCCAGAAGATGGATCGACGGCGCTTCGAGCGGGTGGCCCGTCGAATCGAGTCTGGCTACTACGTCAACTTGATCTTCTCGCTCGAGCCACGCCGCATCTCGGCCTTGGCGCAGGCGCAGAAGGCCCATTCCTTCCTATTTCGGCAATTCTACCTTCGAAAGAGCCATGCTTTGGAGCCCGTCGGGTCGCCAGCATAAACCGAGGATCCTCCCATGGCTGACCTGAACCGTGTCTTTCTGATCGGGAATTTGACCCGGGATCCCGAAGTACGCTACACGCCCAAGGGTACCGCCGTCGGTGATCTTGCCTTGGCCGTCAATACTTCCATCCGCGGACAAGACGGGCAGGTGAAGGAGGAGACCTGCTTCGTCGACATTGTTGCCTGGGGACGTCAGGCGGAAACGGTCAAGGAGTTCCTGCATCGCGGCTCGCCGATCTTGGTCGAAGGGCGACTGCAATTCGAGCAATGGGAAACCCGCGAGGGAGAGAAGCGCAACCGACTGCGCGTCCGTGCGGAACGTATTCAATTTCTGGGCCGGGGCAAACCGGCGGGTGGCCCTCCGACCGGCGAAGAAACTGGCCGCCCTCGCGAGGGTGGAGAACCCACTGGACCGACGGAAGGGAACGTCAGCGAGCCGGATGAAGTTCCTTTTTAATAGGGTCCGGATTTCCTGGCACGCCGCTGGTAGCGGCTCAAAAAACGGGCTTCGGGAAGAGAACGGGCGGCGGATGCCAAGCCCAATCTGAGTAGCAATCAAGGGAGAAATTGCCATGCTGGTGGAAGTGCTTCTGCACACGAGAATCGACAAGTTGGGAGCGGAAGGGGACTTAGTGAAGGTAAAGAGCGGCTATGCGCGCAACTTTTTACTGCCCAAACGGATGGCGACCGTAGCCACCATGGCGACCAAGCACCATATCGAACTCCTACGCAAGCGGCGGGCCGAGCGAGAGGCGGCCGAGTTCCAGGCTGCCCAGGAGTTCGCCTCCCGCCTGCAGAAGCTCAAGCTGCTCTTCACCCTTGCCTCGGGATCCGAGGAGCAAGAGAAGGTGTTCGGTGCCGTCACAGCCCAGCATGTCGCCGACCGCCTGAGGGAGGAAGGGATCGAGATCGATCGGAAGAAGATCCGAATCGATCGGCCCCTCAAGGAGATGCGGACCTACAGCCTTTCGGTAGACATCCATCCCGATGTGACCGCCCTGCTGCATGTCGAACTGGTTCCTCCGGCGGAACAAGCTAAAGGGAAAGAGGCGAAGACAAAGGGTGAGCCGCGCAAAAGGCCGGCTTCGAAGAAAACCAAGCATTCTGCCCCATCGAAGGGAGAGACTGCCTCCTCCGACACCTCCGCGTAATCCCTGGTGCCTAGAAAAAGGGAGACGAGGAAGAGGATTCCCTCCGACCAAACGGCACGAGCGTGTGAAGCGAACAACAGAGCTCCCGCCTCGATGGCTGCGCGGTGGGTCATCCCTGTTTGCTTCCCTGATCCTTGTTTTCACGTTTTGGTCTTGGGGCCAGGAGGCTCATCCAGCGGGATCGTCATCGGAGGGCGGCGAGGCGACTCCTGCGGCTTCCCAAGGGGGCGAATCCGCGGGAAGTCAACCGCTCCTTCCGCTAGAAAGCCTTCCCCAAAATCCCCCGGCCCTCTTGGACCAACCTCCGACGGCAACCACTTCTCCGCCGGGAGAAAGCCCGGCACCTGCTCCGACGCCATCCGAGCCGCAGCCCCCCGAGCCCGTCGTTCCGACCGCTCCTCGACTCACACCGCCTCCCCTGCCCTCTGAGGAAGCGTCTCCGCCTGTCGCTCAGCCGGTCCCTCCCGCGGAGGAGCAGCCTCCCGTTGCCCCGGCGGCTCCAAGACAGCGACCGAAGAAGACGATCGCTCCGCCGAGCGCATCCGGAGCGCAGGCACTCGGGCCGAGCGTGAAGGAGATCGAGGTCGTCTACGTGGGGCCGAAGTCGGTCAACCGGAGCATGATCCTCTCCAACATGCACACGACGGTCGGGCAGCCGTATGTCGCGACCACGGTCGAGGAAGACGTGCGCAACCTCTACGCGACCGGTCTCTTCACCAACTTGCGCATTACGAGCGAGCCGATGGGAGATGGCGTCAAGGTGCTCGTCGTCGTTCAGCCCAAGCCATTGATCAAAGAGATCGTGATCAAGGGAGGGCAAGGGGTTAAGACCGAGACGATCCGGCACCAGATGAAAGCCAAGGTCGGCGACCCGTTGAGCGAATTCCAGATTTCGGCCGACGCGGAAAAGATCAAGGAATACTATCAGAATCACGGTTTCGGCGACGCACAGGTCAATTACAAGATCGACGTGAACGAGGAGTTCGGGCGCGCCGTCGTCACCGTGCTGATCGCGGAAGGGGAAAAGCGGTTCATCACCTTGATGAACTTCACGGGCAACAACAGCTTTCCAGCCAAGGAGCTGCAGAAGCAGTTCAAAACCAAGAAAAAGAATTTGCTCTCCTTTTTCAATAAATCGGGCCTGATGAAAGAGGAGCAGTTTCAGGAAGATTTACGGAAGCTCAAGGAGTTCTACCAGAATCACGGCTACATCGACATGAGCATCCGAGACGTCAAGATCGAGCATCCCACCAAGGACCAGACGACCATCACCATCGCAATCCACGAAGGGGTCCAATATCACGTCGGCACGATTCAACTCTCCGGAAACCAGGTTTACTCCAATGGGGACATCCTCTCTTCGATGAAGATGACCGAAGGCTCGGTCTTTTCCCCGAAAGGGCTCGACGACGATCTCAAGGACCTGCGCGATTATTACGGTCAGCGCGGATACATCGACGCCGAGATCCGGCCCGAGCGCCTCCCCAACGTGGAAAACGGCAAGATCGACCTGCTCTTCAAGATTGCCGAGGGGAGCCAGGCCTATGTGGACAAGATTGTCATCCAGGGCAACACGATCACCAAGGACAAGGTGATTCGGCGCGAGCTGGCGGTTCAACCGGGCGATGTCTACAACAGCGTCCAGGTCGATGCGAGCCGCAAGCGACTCGAAAACCTAGGGTATTTCGAGAAGGTGGAGATCAACCCGCAAGACACCAATGTACCCAACCGGAAGAACATGGTGATCAGCCTCCAGGAAAAGCATACTGGCAATCTCAGTTTCGGGCTCGGCTACAGCACGATTGAAAGCCTCATGGGGTTCGTCGAGGTCAACCAGGGCAATTTCGACATCGCCAATCCGCCTTCCTTCACGGGAGCCGGACAGAAGTTCCGGGTCCGCGCGCAGCTGGGTATCTTCATGGAGACCTTTCTCATGTCGTTTACCGAGCCCTGGTTCATGGACAAGCCGATCGCGGTCGGTGGAGACCTCTTCTTCAACCAGTACAGCTACATGCAATATTACCAGGGCTTCAACATGACCAACATGGGCTTCGACCTGCGGGCGGCGAAACGTCTGAACCAGTGGCTGATGCTCACGACCCGCTACGACCTGACGGACTACACCCTCTGGGGCATGCTGCCCCAGATCGAGCAGGTGAGCGTCTATGCCGAAAATCGCGGCTCCCGCAGCCAGAGCGACGTTTCGCTCGACCTCATCTACGACGGCAGGGACAGCGTGACGATCACCCGGCACGGAACCCTGGTCGACTTCAACATCCTGGGAGCCGGAGGCCCTCTCCTGGGGCAAACCGACATCTACAAGGCGCAGATCAACATCTCGCATTACGAGAACCTTCCGTGGGACATCATTTTCTGGTCACATCTCAATGCCGGCTTTGTGCAGAACTACGGCAGCAGCAGCTTCGTCCCGCTTTACGACAGCTACTTCCTCGGCGGCCCTCGGAGCCTTCGCGGGTTTGACTATGCGCTGGTCGGCCCCAACTACCTCCCGGAGGACTTCCCGGTCGGCGGTCAGACGATGGCCTTTACCAACCTCGAGCTCACGTTTCCCCTGGTCGACCGCGTTCGGCTGGCGGCTTTCACCGACATTGGCTTCAACGCGGGTTCGCTGATCGGCCCCAACCCTTCGGTCAACGTCCCTTACCAGTTGGCCGGCGAAGGAATCCAAATCGTCGCCGACGCTGGCTTGGGCCTGCGCCTCTACCTGCCGATCGGACCGCTGCGCCTCGACTACGGAATTCCCTACATCACCACGTCCTGGCTCAACCGGACGGGACGATTTTACTTTGACGTCGGCTACTCGTTTTAACTACTTTGCCGTACGCGACATGAAATCAGGATTGCTCTTATTATCGGCTCTGTTTCTTTCCGCATCGCTCGCCGGTGCGCAACAACTCAAAATCGCCACCTTCGACTTCCAGAAGGCGTTTAGCGAGTACTACAAGACCAAGGACGCGGAGGCGGAGCTCCAAGCCCGGGTCGCCACGTTCAAGAAAGAAGACCAGGAAAGGACCAATGATTACCGGAAGCTTGCGGAAGAGGCGCAGAAGCTTCAAGACGGCGCCCAGGACAAGACCCTTTCCGAAGCGGCGCGCCAGGAAAGGTTGAAGGCCTTTCAGACCAAGGTGCAAGAGGTGCAGAACCTGCAGCGGGCGATTCAGGAGTTTCGATCGACCCGAGGCCGCGAGCTCGAAGACCGTTCGCAGCGCATCCGGCAGGGGCTGATCGACGAGATCACCAAGATCGTCATCGACGTAGGAGCCAAAGGCAAGTACACCATGGTCGTCGACAAGACCGGCCGAAGCCTGACCGGTACGCCCATTCTCCTCTACACGCAGGACCTTCCCGACATCACCGAGGAAGTGGTTCGCGCGATCAACGCAACCAAGGGCGCGGCACCCAAGGCGGCCTCCGTCCATCCATGACCGAGGCTTCCGAGTGGCGTCTTTCCTGCTGGGAGAACTGGCCGATCTGGTTAATGGCGAAGTTCACGGGGAAAGAAAGATCATCATTCGAGGAGTCGCCGATCTGGAATCCGCGGGAAGCGGGGAGATCTCGTTCTACGCGAACCCTCGCTACGAACAGGCCGCTCGCCGGACCAAGGCATCGGCTCTGCTGGTGAGTCGCGATCTTTCCGGCGACTTTCCTTGTGCGCTCGTTCGTGTCGATTCGCCATCCCTGGCTTTTTCCCAGGTGGTAGCGCTCTTCGCTCCTCGGCCAATTCCCTATCCGCCAGGCGTCCATCCCACGGCCGTGGTCTCTTCCGAGGCCACTCTCCAGGAAGGAGTGCATGTCGGGCCCCAATCCGTCGTGGAAGCGGGCGTCCGCGTCGGCACCGGCACCGTCATTGGGGCTGGCTCTTTTATCGGCGCCGAGTCGGTCGTGGGTGAGCACTGCTTTCTTTATCCTCACGTCGTCGTTCGTGAGCGGTGCACGATCGGCAACCGGGTGATCCTCCATTCGGGTGCTGTGATCGGCTCCGACGGGTTCGGATACGAATTTAGCGCCGGCCGCCATCGGAAAATTCCGCAGACGGGCACGGTCCAGATCGACGACGAGGTGGAGATCGGGGCAAATACCACGATCGATCGAGGACGGTTCGGCAAGACCTGGATCCAGGAGGGCTGCAAGATCGACAACCTCGTGCAGATCGCCCACAACGTCAGTCTCGGTCCTCACTGCCTGGTCGTCGCCCAAACGGGAATTTCCGGCAGCACAACCCTTGGCTCGCACGTCACGCTGGCCGGACAAGTCGGCCTGGCAGGTCATCTCCGCATCGGCGATGGGGCCATCATTACCGCGCAATCGGGCATCACCAAAGACGTTCCCGCCGGCGCGGTCCTCTCCGGACGGCATGGGAGGCCTGCGAACGAAACCCTTCGACTGGAAGCTCTTTACCTTCAGCTCCCCGATCTTTGGCGGCGCCTCCGGAAGCTCGAGCAGCAGAACAGGCGCGGTGCCGATGGCTCTGAATCGCCCGCGCCCACCCGATCCGGCCAACCATGAATGCGCTGCGGATCGGCATGGTCGGACTGGGGACCGTCGGGACCAGCGTATGGAAAAATCTCCGGAGCCAAGGAGAGCTTTTGGCGGCGCGCTGCGGGAAGGCCCTTCGCATCGAAAAGGTTTCAGAAAAGAACCGCGAGCGTGCCCGGCTGGCGGGTGTTCCCGAGGCGCAGATGGTCGACGACTGGAGGGAGTTGGTGCGCGACCCCTCCCTGGACGTCGTGGTCGAGCTCATCGGCGGGACCGGCGTGGCCGCCGAACTCATTCGGGAAAGCCTTTCCCATGGGAAAGATGTGGTTACCGCGAACAAGGCACTTTTGGCCGAACAAGGGCGCGAGTTGACGGCATTTGCCGCCGAGCGGGGCAAGCGCCTCCTCTTCGAGGCCAGCGTCGCCGGAGGGATCCCCCTGCTTCTGGCGTTAAGAGAAGGATTGATTGCCAACGAGATCCTCTCCCTCCACGGCATCATCAACGGAACCTGCAACTATCTGCTCTCCGCAATGACCTCCCGCGCTCTCTCCTTCCAAGAAGCCCTCCGCGAAGCCAAAGAGCTCGGCTATGCGGAAGCCGACGAAACCCTCGATGTCGCCGGTCACGACACCGCGCATAAAGCCGTGATTCTCTCGGCTCTCGCCTACGGCTTCTGGCCGGCTCTGTACGAAGTTCATACCGAAGGCATCCAGAACGTCGATCCCCTCGACCTCCATTTCGCCCAAGAGCTCGGATACAGGCTGAAGCTCTTGGCGATCCTCCGAAGCCATCCGAAGAGCGGAGAAATCGAGGCGCGCGTTCACCCTACCCTCCTCCGAAAAGGCCATCTCTTGAGCTCGGTCCGCGGGGTCTTCAATGCCGTCGCCGTCCGAGGAGATGTTGTCGGCGAGACGCTCTTCTATGGTCGGGGAGCGGGCGGGGATCCGACCTCCAGCGCGGTCCTGAGCGATCTTGCCTCCCTGGCCCGAAGAGAAACCACCGCCCCGAGCATGGTGCCATCCGGTCGGCAGGTCGCGCTTACGTTGCGACCGATGGCAGAGATCCTCTCCCGATACTACGTCCGCTTTCTGGTGGAAGATCACCCCGGGGTCCTGGCGGAAATTGCGCGCATCTTCGCCGCCCGGAACATCAGCATTTCTTCGGTCATCCAGCCGGAAGGACACCGAGGCCAGACCGTCCCGCTCATCATTCTGCTCCATCAATCGCAGGAAGCCGACGTCCAAGAGGCCTGTCGGATCATCGAAACGCTTCCCACCGTGAAAAGACCGGCTATCCTCTTACGCGTGGAAGATCTCGATGGAGAAGAGGGGCGGAGTTCATGAAGCCATGGGCAGGCGTCATTGCAGCCTATCGGGACCGGCTGCCGCTGCCGGATGAGACCCCGGCCATCACTTTATTGGAAGGCAATACCCCGCTCGTCCCCTCGGTGGCTCTGGGCGAGATGTTGCCGGGAAACCTCGAGATTTTCTTTAAGTGCGAGGGCCTCAACCCGACGGGCTCTTTTAAGGACCGGGGCATGGTCGTGGCGTTTGCCCGGGCGCTGGCAAGAAAAGCCGGCATCTGCCTCTGCGCGAGCACGGGCAATACGGCTGCCTCGGCGGCCGCCTATGCGGCTCGGTGCGGCCTCCGGTGCATTGTCCTCCTTCCCGAAGGGAGCATCGCTCGCGGAAAGTTGGCACAAGCTGCGATCCACGGAGCCAGGATCGTTTCGATCGCCGGCCCATTCGACAACGCGATGCGGATGGCGCAAGAGCTGGTTCTGCAGCGTCCGGAGATCGAGCTTGTCAACTCCGTCAACCCCTTCCGGATCGAAGGGCAAAAGACGGCCGCGTTCGAAGTCTCTGATGCCCTTGGCGACGCGCCCGACTTTCACTTCCTGCCCGTGGGCAACGCCGGCAACATCACCGCCTATTGGAAGGGATACCGCGAATACGCGCAGGCAGGCAAAATTTCCCGGCTTCCGCGCATGGTCGGCTTTGAGGCGGCTGGGGCCGCTCCGCTTGTCGAAGGACGGATCATTCCCAACCCGCAGACCATCGCCTCCGCCATTCGCATCGGCAATCCCGCGAGTTGGAAGGGCGCCATGTCCGCAGTCAGCGAGTCGGGCGGATGGATCGGCTCGGTCACCGACGACGCGATCCTCGATGCCTATCAATTCCTCGCCAGGCGCGAAGGGATCTTCGTCGAGCCCGCCTCCGCGGCGGGTGTGGCCGGGCTTCGCCAGGAAGTCGCCCAAGGACGAATTCCTCCCGGCAGCCGCGTCGTGATCACCTTGACCGGGCATGGACTCAAAGATCCGGATGTCTCTACCCAAGTGGCCGCGCCACAACCCATCTCGATTGCCCCCGTTCTGGCGGATCTCCAGCGAGCCGTGGAAGCGTGAAGGGGCGATTCGCATCTTTGACAGGAAGTAGGACGAACGGGTAGAGTATCTCCTCCTGGTCATGACACTCACCGAACAACTTCTTGCCCGGGCAAGCGGGAAAAAAACGGTTTCCCCCGGAGACAACGTCTGGGTGAACGTCGACGTGCTGCTCACCCACGACATCTGCGGCCCTGGAACCATTGGCGTCTTCCAGCGGGAATTCGGCAAATCCGCCCGGGTCTGGGACCCGCGCAAGGTGGTGATCATCCCGGATCACTACATCTTCACCTCCGATTCTCAATCCAACCGCAACGTCGACCTGCTCCGCGAATTCGCCCGCGCCCAGCAGTTGCCCTACTTCTACGACGTGATTGACGACCCAACCGGCCATTGGCAATTCGACTCCTCCCGAGGACCGCTCGCCCGCCAATACGGCGACCGCTACGGAGGAGTCTGCCATGCCGCGGTCCCCGAGCGCGGCCATGTCCGGCCCGGAGAGGTTTTTCTCGGCACCGATAGCCACACCTGCACCGCCGGAGCCTTCAACCTTTTCGCCACGGGCGTCGGCAACACCGATGCGGGCTTTGTCCTGGGTACGGGAAAGTTGCTCCTCAAGGTACCCCCTACTCTTCGATTCCGCTTGGAGGACGAGCTCCCTAAGGGTGTCATGGCCAAGGATGTCATCCTCGAGATCATCGGACGGATCGGATTCGACGGGGCAACCTATTGCGCCATGGAGTTTGATGGCGCGGGCATTGCCAGCCTCTCCCTGGAAGACCGGATGACCATCGCGAACATGGCCATTGAGGCGGGCGGAAAAAACGGCGTCTTTCCCGCCGACGAAAAGACCCTATCTTTCGTTCAGGAAAGCTGTCGGCGCAATGGAACCCATGCGCAGTTCGAGCCCGTGGAGTCCGATCCGGACGCACCCGTTCTCGCGGAGCAGACCATCGATCTTTCCGCCCTTGAGCCGACCGTCGCCCAGCCCCCCAATCCCGGCAACCGGGAACTGGCGCAGCGGCTCTCCTCGGTGCGCATCGACCGGGCCTACCTCGGCTCGTGCACAGGAGGAAAGCTCTCTGATTTTCTGGCTTTTGCCCAGGTCCTCAACGGGAAGCAGGTTGCCGTGGAGACCTTTGCCGTGCCAGCCACCCCCCTCGTCGCTTCCGAGCTCCATCGCCGGCAAATCGACGGGAAGAGCGTCTGGGAGATCCTGAGTTCCGCCGGGGTGCGGCTCACGGAGAATGCCTCTTGTGCCGCCTGCCTGGGCGGTCCCATGGACACCTTCGGCCGGCTCGACCGGCCCATGACCTGCATTTCGGCAACCAACCGGAACTTTCCCGGCCGCATGGGTCACAAGGAGTCCAAGGTTTACTTGGCCTCCCCATACACCGTTGCCGCTTCGGCCTTGACGGGACGGATTACCGACCCACGGGAGTTTCTCCCTTCGTGATCTCTTCCTTCACACGCCTGTTTCCACCCATTGCCGCATTTCCCGCCTGGGCAACTACCCTCGCCTGCCTCCTCTTCCTGAGCCTTTCGGGCTGCGCAACCGTGACAGGCGGCTACGACCTGGTCACCAAGATCGATGCGCCTCTTTATTTCCAAGGCCCTGGACAGGAAGCGCCCGATGCCTACCTCGAGAAGGGAACCCGAGTGAAGATTCTCCAATCGGCGGGGAACTATGCCCGTGTCGAGACGACTCGGGGAATGCGCGGCTTTGTCCGGCTCTCCGACCTCCAGCAGGGACCGGAGCAGGCAGGGATGGGAGCCTATGGTGGTTCCTCGATGGCCAGCCCCGGGATGTTCTGAGCAACCTCGGGCGCGTCAAAATCTTCTTGTCATCGGCCAAAGACGGCAGTTCTCTCAATTCCATCCCGAGGACAGGTGCCAGAGCGGTTGATTGGGCACGCCTGGAAAGCGTGTGGCCGTCAAAAGCGGCCCGAGGGTTCGAATCCCTCCCTGTCCGCCAGGTCAAGTCCCTGTGTGGGCAAATGGCTGGTGACTTGATTGTCCAGCTTCTCTCGACGCGGGACGCGAAGGACCCATCTGCCGCTCTCCGGAACCTACGCAAACCGTCACATAGTTAACTAAAAAAGCTATGCGGCGATCGTGCTGTTCGGTTCCTGCTTCGTCGATGCCCGTTTCACGCGTGGCTTGCGCCTCGCGCCAGAGCGTTCCTCTCCACAGGCTGACACCGTAGAGCTTGCGGCCCGAAGTTCGAGATTTTTGGCGGCGTTGAGGTCACGATCGACCCCATGCCCGCAGGCGTCGCAATGACATTAAGTCGGTAGTGTCCGCTTTTTTGTGTGTGCGTCGATTTTCCTGCCGACGACAAACCGCAACTTCCCTCTGGAAAATAGCACCGAGGGTGAGTACTCTAGCTCGCTATGGAATACGCAGGTCCGCGGTACGACATGTTTAAATACTACTGGCGACGGAGGTTCACCGCCGACTTCATCGACGCCATTGCTGGCTACTTCTTCGCCCTCCTGCTTTTTCAGCTGGCAGGCTTCTCCGCTGGGTATTACTTGGCCACCCATCGCGCCTTGATTCCTATCTTTCGAGCAATCATTCTGCCGGTGTCCTTCCTTGTCGGACCCTGGTGCTACTTCGCCCTGCTGGAGCGAAGCTCCCATGGCGCCACGCAAGGAAAGATGTGGCTCCAGCTTCGCGTCTATACCCCAGAAGGCAAACCAGTGAACCTGATCGGCGCCACCCGCCGGCACGCCTGCCGGATCGCAGCGGCGATGTTTGCTCTCTGGCCACTCTTCCTTTCAGGAACCAAAATTCCTTCTGTAGTCCATTGGGTTCTTCTGGCCGTGAACGTGCCGATCACTCTGCGGTACTACTACCGAAACGTCGACCGAATCTCCAGGTCTCAGGTCCTCCCGCGCGAGTATCCTCCGTCCTCGTTCCAAGGCTAGTAGACGAGAGGATGCGCTCCCAAGCTCCCGAAGGGAAATCCCGTAGAGGCACTCTGGGCGTGTAACTCTGATCGAAGAAGCCGCCTTTTACCCCGGCTTCACAGTCACAAGAATCGCTATCGCCACCACCGACACGACGATGAGTCCGGGAAACCAGCGTACAAAACCGGGAATCCGGAAATCGGGATTCGCCGAATAGCGGCGGAGCATGCCAGCCTGCATGCCGTGGAGCGCGGACAGAATGACCACGAACACGAGCTTGGTGGAGAGCCAACTCTTGCTGAAGCTCCCGCTAAGAGCGCCCAGAGCGATTCCGAGCACCCAGACCAGGATCAGCGCAGGCAAGGTTACGTGGGTGTCCCAACGGCGCATCGAAGGGATGAGGGGACGGGAAGACGGATCCACGCCGGGCCGTGCCAGGGCTGCGAGCAGGGCTGCCTGCGTGAACAGACCACCGACCCAGACCAGAACGGCGGCGGTGTGCAGTGCCTTGAGCCAGAGATAGATCAACCTTCCCCCTCCGTCTCCGCCCTTATGCCAGAGCCGCTTGCTCCCGTTTCCGGAGGACGGCGTTTACATTGGTTTGGGAAGGGAGAACGCTGCCGAGCCGGCGCCAAACCTCGGCACGGTGCCAGCCGCCGGCGGAAGAGACCATGAGCAAGCTTCAGGTAAACAGGAGACAATCCGCGCTCGGAAGCATGGCTTGACCCTTTCCGGGGCAGACGCGTTTCTCCAGAAGTACAAGGGATCGCGCGGCAACCGCGCCAGTCGCAATCGGCCGAGACCGTGATCACGGAGGAAACGATAAACATCGCCCTCCGAAGCTGCCAGCAAAAAGTCTCCCGACGCCGACGGCCTGAAGATCAGATCACCCCTCCTCTTCGAACTCCCCAGGCCCGGCAAGCTCCGGCTCCCTTTCTTTCCCTTTGACGGGGGCCGGGGGAAAGAGACGGCTTGCTCCAATCAGCGGAACCAGCGTGCTTAAGAGAATGGCGATCGTCACTTGCGAATACTGCTCTCTCTGCAAGATTCCCTTGGTCACTCCAAAGTGGGCCGCAATGAGTCCGAAGGTGAGCCCTCCACTCGTCAGCAGGCAGCCGAAAAGCGCCTCCCGCCGGGAGAGCTGCAGCACTCGGAAGGCTGGCCAGACGGCCATCATCTTGCTCAGGAACTTGACGGTGAAAAACAGGAGGATGGGAAGCAAGCCGAAGAGAAGAATCTGCAGGGAAATATGAAAGCCCGCCTTGATGAAGAAGAAGGGAGTGAGCAGGCCGTAGGCGAGCGACCGCATGCGGCGCACGAGCTGACGATCGGACGCAAAGGATTTGGCGACGAGCACGCCGGCCACATAGGCCGGCAGAACGGGCTCGGTCTGCGCGACCGAGGCAAGCGCGCCCAGGAGAGCGAGGACAAAGAAGAGGAACTTGATTTCCGGCTCGCTGACCGGGCTTCGTCCCAGCCAGCGGAGGAGGGGCCTCAGCGATACCGGCAGCGCCAGGAGCAGCAAGAGAGCCAGGAGCAGCAAAAGCGCCGAGGTTGTCGACCAGTGAGTAAAGAAGAGGCCTAGGAAGAGAACCGAAAGAAAATCGGTCACGAAGCAACTGGTCAGAAGAATCTGACCGAAACGGGTGGCTTCCATCCCCTTTTCGAGGACGGCGGTGTAAACGATCGCGACCGAGGTCGTGGCCAGCGCGATCCCCGCGACAAGCGACCCCGCCGTACTCCAACCCAAAACCGAGTGTGCCAGGAGATAGATCAGCCCAAAGGGAAGAAGAAAGGAGAGAAAGCCGATGACGAGGCTCGGGAGGGCATGATGCCGGAAGGAATCTGGATCAATCTCGGTCCCGGCAAGAAACGCGAGCGTCACGCCTCCGAGCCTGGCCAGAAAGGTCATCCATTCTGTCGGCTCGGCCATTCCCAGCAGGTGGCTCACCAAGATACCGACCAAAACCTCCACCAGAGCCACGGAGAAACGAAGCTGGAGTGCAATCACAGCGGCCAGAAACGCCGCACCCATCCAAATCGTGAGGAAGACCCATGGGTTCTCTAGTGGCATGCAACAATCCCCGGCCGACCTTCCAACGGGCATCTGAACCGTGAGGAGCGTCGGCCCGGTCCGCTTGAGTGAGTGCGCTCATTTTACGTAAAGATATCGTAAATGCACAGCGAATTGACCGTGCCTTTCGGTCAACAGGGCATAAATGTACGCTGCGGCGAGGTCCAGGGCTCGCCCGCGACGGAAGAGAACGGGCGGGACGAGAGCAGATTCCCGCTTTCCTCTTTTCCACAGAGGTCAAATCCAGTAGAAGAACTCGAGTCGTCGACGATGCACATGTATTGGCGTCCTCCGCCCGTTACCGTCATTGTTCTATCGCTGCTATCCCTCGCATTCTTCTTCGCCGGATCCTCTGCTTGGGCGAGGGAAAAGGGCCGGGCTTCCTGGACAGCCGGCGTCCACCATCGGGCGCCCCCGTCCCGTACTGCCCAGCGAATCGTCAAGGTCTCCCTCAGCAGCCGAACCGTCTACGTGATGGAGGGCGATCGCTCTCTTCTGGTGGCGCCCACCTGCTCGGGCAAACTGGGCCATCTTACACCCACCGGAGTCTTCCGCGTCACGGGAAAAGCCAAGCGGCGGCGGTCCGGCAAATACGGCTTCTGGGTGAAGGACGGCCAAGCGGTGGAAGGAACCAAGTCCGCCGGTCCGCCCAGTCGGGCACCCGGCTGGAAATTCGTCGGCTATCCCATGCCTTTCTGGGTTGGTTTCTCACCCGGGTACGGCTTTCACGAGGGATACCTCTGGTCGACGCCGAGAACCCACGGTTGTCTTCATTTGACCGGAAGAGATGCGGAGCGCTTCTTCGCATTGATCGACCGGGGAACCCTGATCTCCATCCGCCAGACGCAGCCGGAGGATCAATCCCTCGGCAAGGGCGTTCCTCACCCCATGGATGAAGCGGCACCTGACCCCCCCTCCTCTTTTTTTCTCTCGGATGAAAGCTTTACGACTCCGTGGGAAGATGCGCGGAAACCGGAATCGGCCAAGCCCTCTCCCAATCTTGGAAGGGAGGAGCCCAACGCTACGACGCGTAAGGAGCCAGAACGGGGTAAGAACCAAGAGAACGGCACCGCAGCGCCCGCTGCTCGGCCTTCCTAAGCGACCGCTCCATCGGCCCCTCCTCGTCGCTCCCCTCCAGGCTGACGAAGAAGACATAGGTGTTGGGCTGCCCCGGCACGGGGCGGGAGACGATCCGCTTCAGGTTGATTCGCTCGGTGCGAAATACTTCCAGGAAAGAGCAGAGGCTTCCGGGCTCCTGCGGCAAGGAAAACACGAGGCTGGTCTCCTTGCCGCCGGGAGAGAATTTGTTCCGGCCCAAGAGAACGAACTGAGTCAGGTTGAGGATCCCCTCCGCCACCGGGTAGTGGAGCACGACAAGTCCGGCTGCCGCAGCCGCCTCACGGGTAGCCAGGGCGGCGGCTTCCGGCGTCTTCGCTGCTAGCCACGCGGCCTCGGACGTGCTTGCCGCGGTCCTCAACTCGACCTTCGGAAACCGCTTTTCGATCCATCGCCGGCAGTGACCAAGGGGCGCCCAATGCGAATAGATGATGCGGGGCGCATCTTCGGGATGCCCGACCAGCGCCAACTGAACATGAAGGGCGAGTTCTTCCTGAATGAAGAGCGGCCGCTCCTCCTCCAAAAGAAGGTCTACCGTCTCCAGGATCATCCCGCCCGAGGAGTTTTCGATCGGAACCAGTCCTAAATGATGTTCCTCGGCTTCGGCGCGGGCAATCACCTCGGAGATCGACAGGCAGGGAATCAGCCGGCTTTGGGGAAACCTCCTGCTGGCGACTAGGTGGGAGAAGGTGTGCTCCGGTCCTAGATACGCGATCGTGGGCCACGGGGAAGTCTCCTTTTCCGCAGAGAAGAAGGTCATCCTTCATCCTTCGAGAGAATTGCCGGCTGCGCAAGCTTCTTTGTCGTGCGTCCGGTCCGCGGCGCGAGGAGCGGGAAACGATCTGTCCTTGGAATCTGCTAGTCCTCTGGCAAAAAGGAGATGCCATTTGACAGAGAAAGTCGGTTGAGGTAACCCTTGCGTGCGTGCTTCTCGCTCCCGACCGACTGGAACTGCTCCTCGTTCGTTTTCGTAGCCTGCGCGCCTTGGTCATCGGGGACCTCATGCTCGACGAATTCCTCTGGGGACGAGTCCGCAGGCTCTCTCCAGAAGCACCCGTTCCCGTGGTCGAGGTGCAACGCTCTTCCCGGTTTCCGGGAGGTGCCGCGAACGTCGCCCGGAATCTTTTAGAGTTCACTCCGCGCGTTGCCCTGTGCGGAGCAGTCGGCGATGATCCCGCAGGGGACGAACTGGTCCATGGGCTCAAAAGGACGGGCTGCGACATCGACGGGATTTGCCGAATCCCCGGAAGGACGACGACCCTCAAGACCCGGGTCTTTGGAAGACAGCAACAGATCGTCCGGGTCGATCGCGAGACCCGGGACCCCTTGCCTCTTCCCGCCCGGGGAGAGTGGATCGATTTCCTGCGAGAGACCATCCCTGCTTGCGATCTGATTCTCCTCGAAGACTACGCCAAGGGACTCCTCGATCAGGACATCGTCAACCTGATCCTGGAAGAGGCGGCCCGATCCGGGAGACTCACGGCGGCCGATCCTCATACTCACAATCGCCTATCCTGGAAGGGAGTCAGCGTTCTCAAGCCCAACCGTTCGGAAGCTCTCGCCCTAAGCGGGGTGGAAGATCCCGAGGAGAGCTTCTCCTCCATCGAGAAAGCAGCACGACTTTTGCAGGAGCGCTGGGGCTGCCTCCATCTTCTCGTAACCCTCGGGGAAGAAGGGATGCTTCTGCTCGATGAAAAGGGCCGGAGTCGCCGGATACCGACAGCGGCGCGCGAAGTCTTCGATGTTACCGGGGCCGGAGACACCTCCCTTTGCCTCTTCTCGCTCGCCCTGGCAGCGGGATCGGAGGCCTGGGAGGCCGCCAAGCTGGCCAATCTCGGAGCAGGAATCGTGGTCGGGAAGCTCGGGACGGCAACGGTCTCCCCGGCGGAGTTCCGGGCTCACCTTTCGGCAGGTTCATGAGAGGGCGGGCCGTGTTCTTCGATCGGGACGACACTCTGATCGACAACGTTCCCTACCTTGGCGATCCGGAGAAGGTGGTACTGATCGAAGGGGCGGAGGAATGCCTGGTCCGGCTGAAGGCCGCCGGTTTTCTGCTGTTCCTGGTCAGCAACCAATCGGGCGTCGGTCGTGGATGCCTCCGCCGGGAAGATGTTGATGCGGTAAATCAGGCGATCCTGAGCCGCCTGCGCGCTCCATTCTTCTCCAAGATCTATCTCTCGTTCGCCGCTCCCGGCGAAGATCCATCATCGGACCGCAAGCCCTCTCCTCTGCTGCTTTGGCGCGCCTCACGCGAGTTTGACGTCGAACTGAATCGGTCGTTTTTCGTCGGGGACCGGATCGCCGATGTCCTCTGCGGGCGCAATGCGGGCTGCCGAACCATCCTCCTTACCGTAAAAGAGCCGAGGAAAGAGGTCCTTCGGGCACGAGAATGGGCTCGGAGCCTGGCCGACCATGTCGCCCCCAACCTGCAGAAGGCGACCGACTGGATCTTGCAGTCCGTCGGACAAGGTTAACCTGCATGTCTCACAAAGTTCGTAACCGAGACGCGGCGAACGGGCCTGGATGCAAGGCGGGGCGCAGGTTTTCCCCCGGAGCGGTATGACGACATACGGCGAGGAGAGCCAAAAACCCAAGTCCCAACGAAGCAGACAGGTCCATTGCGCAAGCCGCAGGAGAACCCTTGGGAGACAGGCAGGTTAAGAGGAACCCGATGGCGGAGCAGGCAGTTCTGGTCATTCCGGCGCGATGGGCATCGACGCGCTTCCCTGGAAAGCCCCTGGCCGTGATTGCCGGAAAGCCCTTGATCCAGTGGACCTGGGAAGCGGCGAAGCGCTGCCGGAAAGCGCGCGAGGTGGTGGTGGCCACCGACGACCGTCGGATTCTCGACGCAGCTCGGGCTTTTGGAGCCCAAGTAGAGCTGACCCGATCGGATCACCGATCGGGCACCGATCGAATGGCTGAGATCGCCAGCCGGATTCGCTCCGACCTCTATGTGAATCTTCAGGGGGACGAGCCAGCCGTGGATCCCGAGGAAATCGACCGTTTGATCGATGCAATCGGCGCAGCCCCCATCACAACCTTTCGCCGAAAGCTTCAACCAGACGAGGCCGAAAATCCAAATGTCATAAAAGTGGTTTGCGACCGGAGAGGTTACGCGCTTTACTTTTCTCGAGCGGTCCTTCCTTTTGTTCTCAAGGTGGGTCGGGACGTGCCCCGATGGGCTCATGTGGGGATTTACGCGTTCCGGTCGAAAGCGCTCCGGAAATTTGCCGGTTTTGGTCCGGGTGAGTTGGAGCAGGCGGAAAGTCTCGAGCAGCTGCGCGCCTTGGAAAACGCCATGTCAATTCTAACCGTACCCACCGCGATGCGCTGCCTCGGCGTCGATATTCCGGAAGATATCGAGCGCGTGGAGCGGATCCTGAAACAAAGATGAAATACGTGTTCGTCACTGGAGGAGTGGTAAGCTCCCTGGGAAAAGGTCTGACCGCCGCCGCCTTGGGCACCCTCCTTGAGCACCGTGGACTCAAGATCACCCTGCAGAAACTCGATCCCTACCTGAACGTCGATCCCGGCACCATGAATCCCTTCCAGCATGGGGAGGTCTACGTGCTGGAGGATGGGGCCGAAACCGATCTCGACCTCGGCCACTACGAGCGATTCACCTCGGTTCAGCTTACCCGGAAGAACAACGCGACCACAGGTCAGATCTACGAATCGGTGATCCACAAAGAAAGGCGCGGCGACTACCTCGGGAAGACCGTCCAGGTTATTCCTCATGTCACCGACGAAATCAAGGAGCGGATACGGGCCGCCGCCACCGACGGCGAATACGACCTGCTCATCACCGAAATCGGCGGAACCACGGGAGACATCGAAGGACTGCCTTTCTTGGAGGCGGTCCGCCAGCTCGCCATTGAAGTCGGGCCCGGAAACGCCCTCTTTCTCCATGTCACCCTCGTTCCCTACCTGCGCGCGGCGGGCGAACTCAAAAGCAAGCCGACCCAGCAGAGCGTGGCGAAGCTCCGGGAGATCGGCATCCAGCCCAACATCCTCGTCTGCCGCTCGGAATGGCCGCTGACGCCGGACGTTCGGCAGAAGCTCGCGCTCTACTGCAGTGTACCCCTGGATGCCGTGGTCGAAGAACTCGACTTGGAGCATTCGATCTACGAGCTCCCGCTCCTTCTTCAGAAAGAGAGGCTCGATGAGCTGGTCGCTCGTTTCCTGCGCCTCTCGCTGCCGCCGGCGGATCTTCGGGATTGGGAAACCTTCCTCCATCGGATCCTCGTTTCGAAGCACCAGGTGCGGATCGCGATGGTCGGCAAGTACATCGAACATCAGGACGCCTACAAGAGCGTTTCCGAGGCCCTGGTGCATGCGGGGGCTGCCGTAGAAGCCGGGATCGAGCTCCTTCCCGTCGATGCGGAAGCGGTGGAGAAGCGGGGGCCCGAAGAACTGCTCGGCAAGGCACAAGGTATTGTCGTTCCTGGAGGCTTTGGCCACCGGGGGGTTCAGGGAAAAATCGCGGCCGCCCGTTTTGCGCGGGAGCGAAAGATCCCCTATCTCGGCCTCTGTCTGGGCATGCAGATCGCCGCGGTCGAATTCGCCCAGCACGTCCTTAACCTACCCGAGGCGCACAGCACGGAGTTTTGTCCCACAACCCCCGATCCGGTGATCTGCCTGCTCGAAGAGCAGCGGCACATGATTCAAAAAGGAGCCTCGATGCGGCTCGGCGCTTCCTTTTGTCATCTCGTTCCAGGTTCCAAGTGTCAGGCGGCTTATCAGAACCTTTCGACTCGAGAACGCCACCGCCACCGCTACGAATTCAACAACGCCTACCGGGAAGCCTTTGAGCGGGCGGGATTCCTGGTTGCCGGAACCTCCGAGGACAGCAAGCTCGTCGAACTCCTGGAATTGGCCGATCATCCCTGGTTCGTGGGCTGTCAATTCCACCCCGAGTTTCATTCCCGTCCCAACGCTCCCCATCCCCTCTTTGCTGGCTTCCTGCGGGAGGCTCTACGCGTCCGAGCCGGGTAGCCATGTTTCTGGAGAGCTCATCCTTTTTCCTGATCGCAGGGCCCTGCGTGCTGGAATCCGAGGATCTGGCCATCCGGATCGCTTCTACCCTTCAAGAGATCACCTCGCGCCTCGGGATGTCCTTCTGCTTCAAGGCCTCGTTCGACAAGGCCAACCGCTCATCCATCGGCTCCTACCGCGGGCCGGGATTGGACGAGGGCCTGGAAATCTTGGGACGGATTCGAGAGAAGCTGGGAGTTGCCGTCACCACCGATGTCCACGAAAGCAGCCAAGCGGCACCCGTAGCGGAGGTGGTTGATCTTCTGCAGATTCCGGCATTTCTCTCGCGGCAGACGGACCTCCTGCTGGCTGCCGCTGCCACGGGAAGAGCGATCAACGTCAAAAAAGGGCAGTTCCTCGCGGCTTCGGACATGGACCGCATCGCCGAAAAGCTCGATTCGGGAGGCTGCCGGAACTTCTTCTTTACCGAGCGAGGCACCTCGTTCGGCTATCATGACCTTGTCGTCGACATGCGGAACTTGGTAAAGATGAGGAGGCGCGGATACCGCGTCGTCTTTGATGCCACCCACTCGGTCCAGCGTCCGAGCGCTCTCGGTTCCGCTTCGGGCGGAGATCGCGATCTGGCCTTTCCGCTGGCGAGGGCTGCCGTCGCCGTGGGAATCGACGGACTTTTCCTGGAAACCCATCCCTCTCCCGATCAATCCCCCTCTGACGGAGCGACCATGATCCTCCTCGCCCAAGTTCCCTCTTTTCTGGAAAAGCTTTTGGAGATCCATGCAGCGGCCCAAGACAGCGATCCCGCGTAGAGCCCTCTCCCCTTGCGGGGCGATCCCCGCCGGCCATTGGAGAGCATGGGAAAAGAAAGGCTACCTGCTTCTTCTCTCTGGCTTCGCCCTCTGCTCTTGGGCGTTTGCCTTTGCTCCCGCGACGCTATGGGCGGATTCCGCCTCGATCCCGCTGGGATCGGTCGTCAAGGAGTTTCGCCTTCCCCAAAGGAATGCCCAGGGGGGGCTCGATGGGGTCATCACCGGTCGGGAAGCTCATGCGATCAGCGTGAACCGGACCGAAATCATCGATATGAAGATCGAGCTCTATGATCAGGGAAAGATTGGAACCACCATTCTCTCTCCCCGTTGCGATCTCTGGAAGCTCCAGGACCGGCTGAGCACGCAATCGGGGGCGGTCGTGGAGCGGCCCGATCTACGGCTCACAAGCCAGACCATGGATTGGGAGGTCGGGGAGCACCGGGGCGTTTTCCGGCAGAACGTCCGAGTCGTCCTTTTTCATCTTCCGCTGGGCAAGCCCCCGAGCCCGCAGAATGTCAAAACAAGTGCCCCCTCCTTGCGACAAGGCGGAGCCCCCTCCTTGCGGCCCCTGGAATCCTCCCGATGAAATTCCTCCTTCCGTTCTTTGGCTGCCTGATCCTGTTTAGCTTGTCGGCGATCGAGCTTCGCGGACAGTTTCCCGAGGGAAAGCCCGCGGAGCTGCAGAGCCATCCGGACGCCACGGTCGTCACCTCCAATACTTTCCGATTGGACATGAACATCCATCAGGGTTTTTTTAACGGCAACGTGATCATGGTCACCAACAGCTTGCGGCTGAGGTCCAACGAAATGACGGTCTTCTTCGACGAGACCGGCAGCCAGGTGAAGCGAATGATCGCCCGGGGCGATGCCGTTCTCGAGCAGCCCAAGCGAACGGGGAAATCGAGCCAGATGGAATACATCGTCGCCGAGAACAAGCTCATCATGACCGGCAACCCGGAAGTGATCGACGACCAGAACCATGTCACCGGAAACGTCATCACCCTCTTTCGAGATAGCGATCAGATGCAGGTCGACGGTCACAGCAAGGTCGTCCTCTACCAAGGCCAAGGGGAGAATTCGCCGCAACCAGAGCAGCCCGCGCAAAAGAGATAGAAGAGCGTCCACGTCATGTTTCCTCGAAGAGTTCTCATCCTGTCCACGAGTGCCGGCACCGGCCATGTGCACGCCGCCGAAGCGCTGGGCAAGGTCTTCCGCCATCAGCCGGAAACCGACGAGGTCCTGACCGTCGACGCCCTCAAGTTCACCAACAAGATCTTTCGCGACTTTTATTCGAGCCTCTACATTCAACTCGTGGAAAAGGCCCCCGCCTTCCTCGGCTGGTGGTACAAGATGACCGACGAACCGTGGAAGACCGACCGGATGCGCCTGATGCTCGATCGGCTCAACACGGGTCCATTGGTCGAATTCATCGAAAGCTACGCTCCGGACATCACCGTTTGTACCCACTTCCTACCCGCGGAACTGATTTCTCACTTGATCTCTCAGGCTGGCTTGCCGACACGCCTTTCGATTGTCGTCACCGATTTTCACTTTCACGCCATGTGGCTCTGCCGCCTCTTTCATCGCTATTTCGTCGCCACCGAAGAGACGCGCGTCCACCTGAGTCGCCTGGGGCTCCCCAACGAGCGAATCACGGTCAGCGGGATCCCGATCGATCCGGTCTTTTCGCTGCCGCTCGATCGCTCCGAGGCTCGGCGAGCCCTAGGATGCGATCCCAGCCTTCCCCTCCTTCTGGTTTCCGCTGGCGCGCTCGGCGTCAGCCCGGCGGAAATCGTCGTCGAATCCCTCCGAAGCGTGAGCACTCCTGTGCAGATCGTCGTGATCTCCGGCAAGAATACGCTCCTTCGCGACCGGCTCCTGCAAACGCGGGCTGACTGGAGGAGCTCCTTCCCCCTCAAAGTGCTCGGCTTGACCCACGAGATGCACCGATGGATGGCGGCCGCCGACCTTTTGATCGGCAAACCCGGCGGACTCACCGCGTCTGAAGCGATGGCCAGAGGTCTTCCCATGGTCGTCGTGGCTCCGATTCCGGGCCAGGAAGAGCTGAACAGCGACTATCTGCTGGAACAGGGAGCGGCCGTCAAATGCCACGAATTCACTACGCTCGCCTATAAGGTCGACTCCCTCCTTTCCGATCCAAGCCGTTTGCAGACCATGCGACGGGCGGCTCTGGGGGCCGCCCACCCGAATGCAGCCCAGACCATCGTCCGCCGCCTATTGGATGATGAAGCGCAGGAGCCCGAACCCATTTGGATCACTCGCAAACAAAAGCAGCGGATCGCTCGGGTAGCCAAGGCAGGGAAACTCTAACGAAGAGGCTCGGCCTGCCCGGGAGCCCTCCTCGTTCCCCTCCCCCGCCTGCGGATGCCCATCTCCCGCATTTTCTCTGGGGGGTCGCCACCTCCGGCTACCAGCACGAAGGGGGAATCAACGGGCCCGGAGAACCCTTGAACAATTGGGCTTGGGCCGAGCGCGAGCGACTGATCGAGCCCTCGGGGCAAGCGAGCAACTTCTGGAAGCTCGCCGAAGCCGACCTGGAGCGGGCGGCACGGCTGGGTCTCAACGCCTTTCGCCTGGAGATGTCCTGGAGCCGCATCCAGCCGATTCGCACTCTTCCGAACCCCGAGTCGGGCGCTCCGCCTCCTCTTTTCGATTCCGCGGCCCTCGAGCGCTACGCCGCGATCCTGGCCCACTGCCGACTTCTGGGACTCGAGCCGATCGTTACCCTTCACCATTTCACCCATCCGGCCTGGTTGGGGCTCGATGCATGGCTGCGCACGGATACGATCGACTTTTTCGTCACCTACGTCCGCCACGCTGTCCAATTCCTTCTCCAGATCCTCTCCCAAAAGCATGGCGTGCTTCCCCCCCGCATTTTCCTTACGACCAACGAACCCAACATGCTGGCGGCCTGCCACTACCTCTACGGCTATTTCCCCACGGGTCCGGAGCGTGGAATCCATGCCGCCGCCAAGGCCCTCATGCACCTCTTGGAAGGTCACGTTCGCGCCTACCGGGTCATCCATGAAGCCTACGAAAACACCCCCGTGCGCCCGCTCGTCGGGTTCAACAACTATGCCAACAATCTCTACTGGCTCGACCAGGCCTGGCTCGACCTCCTCCACTGCCCCTACCGGGGCGTCCCTAGGCAAAAGATCTTTTCTCACCTCTGGGAAAATGCCCGCCGGTTCGATCGAGACTTTCAGCGCGTCGAGCTTCCCACGCTCTCCCTCATCCGAAGAATCCTCGGGGGCGCCATCAAGACCGTTCAACACTTCCTGGCCTACGCCTACTCGCTGGGCGATGCCTGGGACCGGCTGGTGGAAATCATCTACTCTTCCCCGACCCGCCCCTTGGACTACGTGGCCTTTGACTACTACGACCCCTTCGTCGAACATGCGTTTCGCTGGCCCCATTGGCGCGACGAGCTGCCGCGTCGCAACAAGCCCTTTCATGAGTGGGTCGTCGAAGGCTTCACGAGCAAATGGTGGGACTGGCACATGCTTCCCGAAGGGCTCACCTTCGTGACCCAGCAGCTCCGCCGTTTTGGACTACCCCTCTTGATTGCAGAAAACGGGATCGCCTATCGGAGAAATTCCTCCGGCAGCTTGGAAGATCGGGAAGACGGCGTCCGTCGGACCGACTACATCCGGGCGCATGTCCGGATGGTCACGCGCCTTTGGGAAGAGGGTGCTCCCCTCTTCGGTTACCTCTACTGGTCCCTTGTCGACAACTACGAGTGGGGCAGCTATGCTCCCCATTTCGGCCTCTACTCGATGGGCAAACCCGACTCTTGGGAGAGAAAGGAAAGCGGACTCCAGGGGGAAAACCCCGCGCAAACCTACGCCGAAGAGGTGGCGCGCGCCCGGCGGCGAATGACCGGAGCAAAACCCGCATGAACCGCGAACTGCAAACCTTCGTTGGCGGCCCTCTCCAGACCAACGCCTACCTCTTCCCCGGCAAAGATGGATGGATCTGCGTCGACGCGCCGCAAGGGATCGCCGCTTTTCTGCGGGAAAAGAAGATACGCGTCGAAACCCTCCTTCTCACCCACGGCCACTTCGACCACATCTGGGACGCGGCGCTGCTCGTCTCCGAACATCAAGCTGTCGTCTATGCCCATCCGGCCGACTTTCCCATCCTGCACCATCCCATTGGCTATCAGAAGTACGGCATTCCGGGGAAATGCCCCCCGCTCGAGAAGTTGACCCCCCTCCCTCTTCCCCCTCATGGACTCGTCCGCTGGGGCTGCAGCGGCCATGAATTCATTCTCTACCACATTCCAGGCCACTGCCCCGGCAGCGTCGCCTACTACGAGCCTCGCTGCGCCCGGCTCTTTGATGGCGACATCCTCTTCGCAGGCGGCGTCGGCCGCTGGGACATTCCCGGCGGCTCTCGCCAAGATCTTCTGCAGGGAATTCGCCGCTACCTCCTTCCGCTCCCGCCCCAAACCAAGGTCTTTCCCGGCCATGGGCGGCCAACCACTATTGGCTCCGAGCGCGAGACCAATCCCTTCCTCCGGGAGGAGGAGGGCATATAGGGGGGCCTCTTCCCGCTCCCCGAAGCAGGATCGGCTGGTTCTCCTTTCCCGAGAAAAGATCGTGACTTTTGAGAAGGCGCGGGCTTCTGTGGAAGAGAATGAACAAGGGATTCCTGGAAGGAAAAACCGCCCTTGTTTTCGGCGTCGCTAACAAACGCAGCCTTGCCTGGGCGATCGCCCAGGCGTGGAGCTCGGCAGGGGCATCGCTGATTCTCGGCTGCCAGGGTGAACGGCTGCGCGAGAATGTCGAAGAACTCGCAAAATCCCTCCCGAAGCCGGGGAAGGTCTTCTGTTGCGATCTCGCCGATGATGCGCAGCTGGAATCTTTTTTTGCCGAAGTCTCCCGTCAAACTCCTACCGTCGACCTGGTCCTCCACAGCGTCGCTTTTTCGCCCAAGGAGGCGCTCGAGCACGAGCTTTCCGAGATCCAGCGCGATGACTTCCGGTTGACCTTCGATATCAGCGTCTATTCCTTCCTGGCGATCGCCGGGCGGGCCAAACGGAAGCTGACGCAAGGCGGCCTTCTTCTCACCCTCACCTATTACGGCTCTGAAAAGGTGACCCCCCAATATCACATCATGGGAACCGCTAAGGCGGCCTTGGAGGCCGCAGTCCGGTATCTGGCCTATGAGTTGGGCCCTCAGGGGATCCGGGTCAACGCCCTGAGCCCGGGCCCGGTCAACACGCTCGCTGCTCGTGGGATCTCTGGCTTCACCCAGATGCTCAAGCACCATCAGGAGAAGGCACCTTTGCGGAAGCCCGTCGACCTTGCCGAGGTGGGCGCCACGGCTCTCTTCCTCGCCAGCGAGGGGGCGGGCGCAATCACCGGTCAGACGATCTACCTGGATTGCGGCTACTCCATTCTGGGCGCGTAACCGGTCGGCCGCAGTTCTCGACGAAAGATGACGACCCTCCGGATTATTCTTTGGGATATCGACGGCACGCTCCTCCACAGCGGGGGAGCAGGGCAGACGGCCATTGTCCGCACCGCACGCGAACTCCATGGACAGGAACTTTCCCTGCAAGATCTTGACTACCGGGGACGGACCGACTCCTTGATCGTCCGGCAGATCTTCTCCCGCTTTCAGATCCCCTGGTTCGAGGAAAATGTCGCCCGGTTTCGCAACCGCTATCTTCAGCATCTAAGGGATGAGATCTCACGCTCTCCAGGCCGCGTTCTCCCCGGCGTGGAGCGGCTACTCTGCGCAATCCAGGAGAGAGCCGGATGGCGCCAAGGCCTCCTCACGGGAAATTTCGAGCACGGAGCCAGGATCAAGCTCGATCACTTCGGGTTGGGGCGCTTCTTCTCCTTCGGTGCCTTCGGCGACCGGTCGGAGTGCCGGAATGAGCTCGCTCGATCCGCGATGACGCTTTTGCGGCAGCAGTGGGGGGAGTCGCTCGCGGCCACGCAGGTCTTCCTGATCGGCGACACCCCGCACGATGTGCTTTGCGCGCAAGCGATCGGCGCCTATTCTATCGCCGTGGCCACTGGAGGCTACTGCCTGTCGGAGCTCGCTGCCTGCCGTCCCACCATGCTCTTGCCGGATCTGGAGCAATTCGAGCCGGTTCTCGCTCTGGTGAAAGGCCACTCGTAGCTATCACCGGATTGGGAAAGAGAGCGAGGGAATCACTACCGGACGAGATGGCCGACAGGAGATCGACGAAGATCGACACAGATGGAGCCCATCTTTGACGTAGCCGTGATCGGTGGGGGAAGCGCCGGATTTGCCGCTGCGAGGACGGCGGCGGCCTTGGGCGCCCGCACGGCCCTCGTAGAGGGCGCAGAGCGACTGGGCGGTCTCTGCATCCTTGCCGGCTGCATGCCGACGAAGGCCCTGCTCGAAGCGAGCCGGAGGTGGCACGCGATTCGAGAGGTCGACCAATTTGGCTTGCAGGCGCAGCCGATCCGGCCCGACTTTCCAGCAATCATGGCGCGGATGCACCGCCTCGTCTCGGAGTTCGCGGCCGATCGGCAAAAGGAGCTTACCCAAGGGGACTTCCAACTCATCCGCGCTCACGCCTCGTTTCTCGATCCAAACCAAGTCGCCCTGGCCGATCCCGACGGTCGAAAGAGCTTCTTGCGCGCCAGGGCGTTCGTGATCGCCGCGGGATCCCGGGTCAGCCATCCTCCGCTGCCGGAGCTTTCGGAGATCGGATTTTGGGACAGCAATACCGTGCTCCACCAGACGCAGCTTCCGAAGAGCCTGATCGTCCTTGGCGGCGGGCCCGTCGCCGTCGAGTACGCACAGTTCTTCGCGCGGCTCGGTGTTGACGTCCGCCTCGTTCAACGGGGACCTCGCCTCCTGAAACGGTTTGATTCCGATCTCACGGGCGTCTTAGAAGAAGCGTTGCGGGATGAGGGAATCGGGCTACTCACGAGCGCTTCCTTGGTTTCCGCAAGCCGGAGTGGAGAGGAGAAGCGGCTCCGCCTCGTCCAGCACGGGGCGGTCCACGAGCTGGTCGCAGAGGAGATTTTCCTAGCGGCGGGACGGACTCCCGCTCTGGAAGGATTGCACCTTCCTGCCGCCGGAATCGAAATCGACGGGAGAGCTCCACTGGTCGACTGCCACATGAGGACGAGCGTACCGAACCTCTTTGCCGCGGGCGACTTCGTCGGAATCGAAGAGATCGTTCATATCGCCGTGCTCCAAGGCGAGGTGGCCGGAGAAAATGCCGCTCGCCTGGCGCTGGGAAGAGGCGCGCCGTCTCGCCAGATGGACTACCGGCTCACGATGGAAGTGGTCTTCACCGAACCCGAACTAGCCCGCCTCGGGTTGACGGAGGAAAGGGCACACCAGTCCAGCCAGCCACTCTTGGTGGCTCGCTATCGCTTCGCCGATCATGGAAAGGCACTCCTCAGGGGAACCACCCGTGGCTTCGTCAAGCTGCTCGCGGAGCCAGAGAGGGGGGAGCTCCTTGGCGCCGGAATCGTAGGGCCGGAGGCCTCCGAACTGATCCACGAGCTCGTCGCCCTATTTTCCTTCCATGCTACCGCAGAGGATCTGGCCCAACTGCCCCACTACCATCCGACCCTTTCCGAGATCCTGACCTATCCAGCCGAGGAGATCGCCCGGAACGTCGCCGTCTCCCAGCACCAGAGGACCCTCCCGCCGTCGCCGCACCATCGGCCATCCATCCCATGACGCGCTGCCGCACTCCCCTTCATCTCTTCAACACCTTTTCGCGGACCCTAGAGGAGTTCCGACCGATCGCCCCTCCCAAGGTTCGTCTCTACGCCTGCGGACCGACCGTCTACGGACGGGCCCACCTCGGAAACTTTCGGACCTTTCTCTTCGTCGACCTGCTTCGCCGACTGCTCACCCTCTTCGGATTCGAACCCGAGCTGGTCATGAACTATACCGACGTGGACGACAAGACCATTGCGGCGGCGCGGGCGGCTTCCTTGGCTCTGCGCGAGCTCACGAGCCGACAGATCGACCTCTTCGAGGAGGACATGAAGACCCTCCATATCCTGCTCCCGGATCGTCGGCCGAAGGCAACCGACCATATCGGGCTCATGATCGCCATGATCGAAAAGCTGCTCCAAAACGGACACGCCTACCTGGGAGAGGACCGCTCAGTCTACTTCCGGATTAGCTCCTTCCCGGATTACGGGAGGCTCGCCCATCTCGATCGCCAGGGACTTCAGCCGGGAGCGCGCATCGCCCAGGACGAATACGCCAAGGAAAGCATCGGCGACTTCGTGCTCTGGAAGGGCTGGAAACCGGAGGATGGGGAGGTCGGATGGGACTCTCCCTGGGGGAGAGGACGGCCCGGCTGGCATATCGAATGCTCGGCGATGAGCATGCACTATCTCGGAGAGGAGTTCGATATCCATTGTGGAGGCAGCGATCTCATCTTTCCTCATCACGAAAACGAAATCGCCCAGAGCCGCTGCGCCACGGGAAAAGAGTTTGTTCATCTGTGGCTCCACTGCAGCCATATGCTCGTAGATGGAGAAAAGATGTCGAAATCTCTCGGCAACGTCTATTCCGTTGCCGATGTTCTGGCCAAGGGATACACCGGCCGGCATCTTCGTTTTCTGCTGCTCACGGCCGCCCACTATCGTCAGACCTTGAACTTCACATGGGATGGACTCGCAGCGGCCAAGGCCGCCGTCACCCGAATCGACGACTGGCTGGCCCGCTGGCGGTTACTCCCCGCCGAAAGATTTGCGGGCGCGACGCCGGAAGGAGAAGCATTCCTGGCCGCTTTCTGCACCTCGCTGGCCGACGATCTCAACCTCCCCGACGCTCTTGGGCATTTCTTTGAATTCCTCCGCGCGACCAATCGCGCATTGGATCGGAACGCCCCCATGCCGGACCTGCCGGCTCTCTGGCCAACCATCGATGCGGTCTTGGGGCTGGGAGAGCCGGCCGATGCCCCACCCTCACAAGTGCAGGAACTGGCCGAGCGAAGAGCAGCCGCGAGAAGACGGCGTGATTGGAAAGAGAGCGATTCCCTGCGCAAGGCGATCGAGAAAGAAGGATGGACCGTTCGGGACACCGCAAAGGGACAAGAGGTTCGGAGGAGATGATGCGGGAGGAGCTCCTTCGGTTCATTGCCTTCGAGGGATCCGAAGGTGCAGGAAAATCGACCCAGATCCGCAGGCTCGAGACCCGGCTGCTTTCCTTGGGAGAGCCGGTCCTCACCATCCGGGAGCCGGGAAGCACTCCATTGGGAGAATGCTTGCGCCGACTCCTCAAAGAATCCTCTCCGGAGCTTGCGATTGCCCCGGAATCCGAGCTTTTCCTCTTTTTAGCAAGCCGGGCGCAGGTCGTCCGGCAGGCTGTCCAGCCGGCGCTGGCCAAAAATTCGTGGATTCTTTCGGATCGCTTCAGCGACTCCACCCTCGCCTATCAGGGCGGGGGCCGCGGCTTTTCTCCAGCACTTCTCCGGTCCCTCAACGACATTGCCTGCGCCGGGCTCTCTCCCAAGCTTACCTTTGTTCTCGACCTTTCCTTGCCGGAGGCGTTGGCTCGCATCGCGCAGCGCAAGAGAGAGAGCGGGCAAGGAGATCGGATCGAGGAGGAGACGGCGGAGTTCTTCGAACGGGTCCGCAGCGCCTATGGGGATTTGGCCCGTCTCGAGCCCGAGCGAGTCAGGCTGATCGACGCTAGCCGATCGGTAGACGAGGTCGCTGCGGACATTTGGGAGATCGTGAGCTGTGTCTTTGGACTCTGAGACCATTCACGTGCGCTTGAGAGAGGCCTTGTCCGCTGAGCGCCTTGCCCATGCCTACCTTCTGCTGGGGATGTCTTCTTCCCAACTTGAGAGCCTGGCGATGCGGATCGCCGAGCTCCTGCTCGGGCCCCGTCCCGAGATCCATCCTGACTTCCATCTGGCCCGGGCCGAGTCGCGGCTGCGCCGCATTCCCATCGAACGGATGCGGGCACTCATGGGCATGCTTGCCCTCAAGCCCTATCGCGGCCGCTTTCGGGTCGCGCTGATCAGCGATGCCGAGCGCATGTGCCTCGGAGGAGGCGAAGCGGCGAACTCGTTCTTGAAAACGCTGGAAGAGCCGCCAGAAGATGTGGTGATCTTGCTCACCAGCACCCAGCCCCAGATGCTTCTCCCAACGATCGCCTCCCGGTGCATCCGGCTGAATGTTCGAGCGGATCGCGCGGCTCGGGAGCCAACCGATCCGCGGGAAGCAGAGTTCTTGGCCGACTGGTTTACGGCAAGCGAAGCTCCTCTGCTTCGGGCTTTTCGGCGAGCCGCCATCCTGGAAGCCGCCGTGCTGGGAATCCGCAAAGAGATCGAAGCCGAAATGAGCGATGGGGACCAGAGCGAAGCCGAGGGGATCCAAACCGCCCTCGTCGAGTCGGCGGTTGATCTTCGCCGCGAACGCTTATTGGCCAAGCTGGAGGAAGCCTATGCGAAGGAGGCATGCCTCGGCGAAGCCGAGCCGAGGGGGGGAGGAATCCCCGGAAGGGAAATCCGCATCCTCGAGGAGTTGTTGCGGGATCTTCGGGCCGGTCTCGATCCGTCGCTTGCCTATGCCCGAGCTTGCCTTGAGATCGAGAAGTCGACGAAATAGACGGATGTGATGCGAAGGAATCTTCATGGAAACCAAAGAAATTGCCGAGCTGATCGAGTTAATGACCAAGGGGAACCTCTCGGAGATCGAGGTAGAGAGAGAGGGCTTTCGCTTGCGGCTCCGGAAAGAGCTTCCTCCAGCCGCCTCCCATCCGCAGATGATCTATGCTTCCCCGACCTCGATCGTGGGTCCGGAAAAACCCAGGGAACTGGCTGCTCCCTCATCCGAGGCTTTTCGGGAGATTCGTTCGCCCATGGTCGGAGTCTTCTACCGGGCCCCCGCACCCGGTGCGCCCGCCTGCGTGGAAGTCGGCCAGGAGATCCACGAAAACACGGTCGTCTGCATCATCGAGGCCATGAAAGTCATGAACGAGATCAAGGCTGAACTCCACGGGATCATTACGGAAGTGCTCGTGGAGGATGGCAAAGCCGTCGACTTCGACCGTCCCCTCTTTCGCGTCCGCCCCTTGCCCTGATCCCTGTTCCACCAGAGAACGCTCCGTTCGGTTTAGAATCCACCACTTGCGTTTTTTTCCTCGTCAACGACTCTCTTTCCATGCTCAAGGACGACGCCTCCCGCGAACGGGAGAGGAGGATGGAGCCGGTCGATTCCTGTTCCACGGGCAAGACAGATCGCGGCGGTTCGCCGATCTCCTTCTTCAGGAAAAGAAAGGCGCTCCTCGCCGGGATGGCGATGCTCGGGCTGGTCGCCTCTCTGCTCGCCGGCTTCAAAGGGTATATCGATTCCCTCGCCCGGGTCGCGGTCACGGTTCCTCCCCACAGCTACTTGAGCATCACCCCCGCGCTGGCCGGCATCCCCTACGAAGACTGGACGACGACCAGCAAGGACGGCCTCAAGCTCGCCGCCTGGTTCATTCCCGCCGAAGGAGCCCCCCGCAAGCCCCCCCTCATCGTGGTTCATGGCCTCGGGGCAAGCAAGGAGTTCCAGATCAACTACATCGTATTAGGCCACCGACTCGGCTTCCCCGTGCTGGCGATCGACCTCCGAGGCCACGGGAAGAGCGAGAAGACCATGACCACGCTCGGCGGGAAAGAACCCCTTGATCTCAAGGCATGGACGGACAAGCTGGGGAGCAAGGGCTACTCCTCCCCCTTGGTGTGGGGCACTTCTCTGGGGGCGGTAACCGCCCTGCGCTTCGTTTCCGAAGACCCACGCGCCCGCGGGGTCGTCGCGGACGCCCCCTTCGACAATCTGCGCAACTCCCTGGCCGTCCATGCCCGGCTCTTCTTCGGCCTCCCCGCCTTTCCCTTCGTCGATCTCGTCTCCTGGGAGCTCGAGCGCCTCTACTCGCTCGATCCGAGCAAGATCGACTGCGTGGAAGCAGTCGAGAAGATCCACGTGCCCATCCTGATCCTCGCAGCCGAGGACGACCGGAGGATGCCGGTGGGCGTCGTCCGAAAGATCTACGACGCCGCCTCCGAGCCGAAAAGGTGGTGGGTGATCCCTCACTCGTCCCACGAGGAGCGAACGTTCGCACCCGATTTCTGCCATGTGGTGGGGGATTTCCTCGAATTTGCAGCGACCTATCCCGGACAGAAGCATTGACGCAAGGCTCGCGCCGACAGGCGCGAGCAGCCGCTCTGACTGCCGTCAAAACGGCTACATTCCATCCGAAAGCGTAACTTGCCTTTCTTTCAGTGGATCCACCCTTCGGACAAGATCACTTTCCCATTTACGGAAACGCGTCCGGGGCTTTTTCTTTGCCGCTACCCTCCTGGCGACCGGGAGAAACATTCCCGAAAAGGTTCATGGATGGGAAAGCCTGTCGCATTCGGCGCGGCCGCCGCCAATCCTCGAGGAGGAAATGGGCGCACATGGCGGTGGAGAGAGCGGTTTTTCCGCTTGCGCGTCTTCTGGCGCAGCATGATCGTGACTGCATGACGACGAAGGAGTTCTACGAGCGCGACTTGTACGCTTGGACTCAGGAGACAGCTCGGCTCCTGCGGGAGGGCCGCTTCGACAAGCTGGACATAAAAAACCTGATTGAGGAGGTCGAGGACTTGGGAAGCAGCCAGTGGAGCCGTTTGGAGAGTCGGCTTGAGACCTTAATGGAACACACCTTCTCTATATCGCGTATTTGAAGAGAGATCCAGAGAGGGATGGTCATGGGTGGGAACGCACCGTCAGGGAGGATCGGCGGCAGATCCCTCGTTTGTTAAAGAAAAACCCAAGTCTAAGACACAAGTTGGACGAGGTTATCGCGGAAACGTACGAAGGCGCGCGCAGCCGCGTCATCGATAAGTCCGAGGAGATGTGGGAGCAGAAGAAACTGAAGCAGCCTCTAGTTGAGGAGGATCTTCCGCAGAGTTGCCCGTGGGACATCCACGAACTCTTGAAGCAGGGGCTTTACTTCACGCGGGAGCAGCTCGAAGAGCAGATGGAACCGCCGAGCTGCCGGATGTGACGTGCTAAATGAAGCCCGGGCCATGAGGCCTGGGGAACCAGTTCGCTCCACCACTTAGTTCGAGTGTAGGTTTTTTCAGCCGTCTGTTCGACGGTCAACCCCTGGAAGGCCACGCGTTCGGCGAATATTACCTTCCTGGCAGCCTGTTGCCTCAAAAATCGACAACACCCTAATTGGTGATGTTCTTGGTCCAGAGAGGCTTGCCTTTCCGGGCTGCCTGCATTACGTTGTCATACAGATAAAGCACAACCGAGAAACCACCATGTCTGCCCATCAACTCGTGCAGGTGCGTATTGATAGCGTGACCAAAGAGGAAGCTTCCGCAGTATTGGCCGCAATGGGCCTTACCGTGTCCGATGCGGTCAGGCTGCTGCTCAAGAAGGTGGCCCAGAACAAGGCGCTGCCTTTCGAGCCTCTAGTCCCGAACGCGATGAAGAATGCGGCCGTTTTGAGCGAGAAGCCGCAGTTCTCACCTTGTTGTTATCGACGCTCCGCGACGCGGAACATGACGCCAGAGAGCGCTATCTGTCGCCGGTGCTAAACCGCGTCCGTCGCTATTTGCAACTCCTGTTTCCCGGTGTCGACATCGCGATCGATGAAAACCTCCGCATCACCGGCGTCGTCAAGGAAGCCGGTCACGAGGAAGCGTTCCACCACCTCAGCATGGGCACGCAGGAACAGATCGCCTTTTCCGAAATGCTGGTAGAGCGAGGGCGCCCAGCGATGGTTGTTCTTGACGATGCACTGGTCTTTTCCGACGACCGGCGGATGAGCCCCGTATGTTTTGCCATTCTCAACATGGCGGCGCGCAACGTGCAGGTCATCGTCTTGACCTGCCGCGAGCGGCTTTTCGCGGGACTCGGCGGGCGGCAATTGCCTTTGGAGACTGACACCAGCGAAGAACAGATATCGGCATGATCGGTAGCAATGCATTCGCGGCAGGACCAGTCGCAATTGGATTCTTGATGCAATGACATAACAGACCGCTACGTGCGCGGGAGCAGTGATGGCACGTGAAGCACTTCTCGATTGGGCTAAGGGACGCCCGCTATGGCAGCAGGACGCCTTGCGGCGACTTGCCCAGCATGGCGAACTGACTGAAGACGATTTTGCGGACCTGCGCTCCCAGATTGAGATTGCGCAGGGCTTACCCGCTGAAAACCCGACCGAGGCTGCCCCGCTCGCCGCCGAACATCTTTCCGAGGCCGCTAGCGACGAGCCAAAAACCGTCCTCGCTTCGCTCGGCCCGGTGAAGAATATTGACCGGCTCGAATCTGACCAACCCCCAATGCGTTTTGCGGTGAACGGCGTCACGTTGGTCTACGGGCCGAACGCTTCCGGCAAAAGCGGATATTGCCGCATTATCAAGCAGCTCTGCCGCTCACTCACCCGCGCCCCTCTTCGCGGCAACATCTACAGCATGGACAAGGCACCAACTGCGGAAATTGGTTTGGCTTCCGCGTCGGCGATGATGCCCAACCGAAAACCGAGATCATTTGGAAGGGCAGCGATCCGCCGCCATTCGAACTGGCCCGCATATCGGTTTTCGATAGTGATACCGCGCGCGTCTATGTGGACAAGCAACGAAAGATCAAATTTCTCCCCTACGAACTCGATCTTCTCAACAAGCTCGGCGTTGCATTGCAGATGCTGGACACCGGCTATAAGGCGCGCGAAGACGCATTCAATGCCACGGTGAATGTCCCTCTGCCGGCCGGCTACACTCAGGATACTGCGGCCTCTCGGCTCGTGTCGAAACTGACGACGGCCACACCACTCAATGACCTTCCCTCCGAGCAGGCGCTCCGTGATCTCGCCAACTGGTCCGCCGAAACTCAGACCGAGCTTGACCGCCTCACTGAAGAATCCAAGAACGATCCGCAGAGGCTCGCGCGCCTGCGCATCGAAGCGCGCCAGGCTCTTGAAACCCTCAAGGTCGATATCGCCACAATTCGGGAAAAGCTTGCGGATGCGGCGATCGTGACACTGTCGCAAAAGCGGCAGGACGCCGTAGCCAAGAGCGCAGCAGCGGAAGCATCGGCCCATGATCTATTCAAGGACGAACCAATTCCAGGCGTGGGATCGGAAGTCTGGCGGCATATGCTCAAATACGCACGCGAATTTGCCGCGAGTGCGTTCCCTGACCGTAATCCCCCTCAGATCGCCACCGCAGAGCGGTGCGTTCTTTGTCAGCAGGAACTCGATGAATCCGCTGCGGTGCGCCTCGCCGCGTTCGATGCCTATCTGACCGACAAGGCCGCCGAAGAGGCCACGACATCCACGCAGATGTTTGATGCAGCCGTTACCGCGATGCTGGCGTTGACGACGAAGACCAGGCCAACGTCACGACTCTTCTCGCCGGTTACGCCGCCCTCTCTCCGCAGAAAAAGGAATATGCTGAAACGCTCGCGGCCTTCTTCGAGAAGGCATCCGCCCGCCTGCGCGTCGTCAAGGCGACCCTGACCGCGCAGGAGTACGACAACCTGGATCACCTCGAAGCGCTTCCCGATTCCCCCGCGCAGCTCATCGATGATGAAATCGCGGCGCTGAATACAGAGGCGGACAACCTGAATAATGCGAAACGCGATGACGCTGCGGCCCAGCAGCGCGCGGCGCGACTGGCGGACCTCACGGACAAAAAGAAGCTTGGCGAAGAGATAGCAGTGATTGTCGAGCGGCGGAACCGTCTCGAAGAACGGCACAAGGTCGCTGCCTGTCGCCGTGATTGCCGCATCACGGCTATCACGCAGCAGATCACCAGACGTCGCCGGGAAATTCTAACGCCGACGTTAAAGCAGGCGCTCGAATGCGAACTCTCTGCGCTTCATCTCACACATATTCCCCTTCGCCTTGCTAATCGCGGCGACCTTGGCAGCAGTCTTATCGAGATTGCCCTGTCCACGCAGCAGCGTATCGCCAACAATAGTGACGTGCTCAGCGAAGGCGAACAGCGTGGTCTTGCGCTTGCCTGCTTTCTTGCCGAACTCAACGAAGTCGGGCGCGATCTCGGAATCATTATGGACGATCCCGTGTCATCGCTCGACTACTCGCGCATGGAGTCTGTCGCAGGCCGCCTTGCGCAAGAAGTCGCCAGCGGTCGTCAGGTCATCGCATTCACCCATAGCATTCTTTTCCATGACATGCTGAGCAGTGCAGCCCGCAGGGCCGGTGTCGCTTGTCACGAAGAATGGATGACAAGCCTTGGCGACGATCGTTTCGGGATTATCGACAATGCCCGAAAGCCCTGGCATGTGAAGCCAGTCACGGAGCGATTGACCGAGATCGATCAGGCGGCGCGCGCGCTCAAGGACGCGGGCTATGATCGTAGCGACGAGAAGTTTCGCGGCGATGTCACAACGCTGTGCACGCAAATGCGGACAACGTGGGAAAGAATCGTTGAAGAGATATTGTTCAACAAGACGATCCAAAGATTCCGGCCCGAGATCATGACACAACGCCTCAAGGCCGCCTGTTTTGATACCAAAACGATTATCCTGTTATCTTCGAGGGCATGAAACGAACCTCGCATTACTCCGGTCACGATCTTGCCGAAGAGCTGCCGCCCGAACTTCCTGCGTCCGAGGACATCGACCGCGACCTTGAGGAGCTGCGCAAATTCGCCGCTTTTGCGAAGGAGCGCAAGACAGATCTCGAAAACACAGTCGGCAAATACGAAGCCGGCGTGGAGCCGGTCCTTCTTTGACCAGCGGCCTTCCGCTTTCTTACGTTTCAACTGTACAATCGTAGCGAGGGCACGTCCGGCTGATGCCGGACCAGGTCCGCGCACCGCGAATGCGACGCTTCCCGAGCCGCCTTCAGATCCCGCGAGCGGGATGCGGCGTCTCGGCCGTCCGGTGACGGTCCTTCGCGCGCAACGGCGGCTTGAGGCCATCTTGAATTGGTCGCGGCGCACGCCGCCGCGCAGCTTTTCCTCTCTTTCACCGCTTTCGGCCTGAGTCATTGGCGGGCAGACGCCCGCTTTTTTGGGGCCTGCGGCCCCTGACCGTCAAGGCAACCCCTGAGCCGCACTTCCGGGCCAAAAATGGTAAGTAGTTGCGAGAGAACAACCGGATTTTTCTTTATGGCTACGCTGTCGCCCAAGGGCGGTTCCGAAACCGGACGTCCGCGCGTCCGGTGGGCGTGTATCCTAAGGGACGGCAGTTCTTGCGAGAGTGTCCGTCTTTGGGCGCCTACTTCGCTCCCAGAGTGGAGGAGTTGCGGCGCCTCCCGCTCCCTCCTCGCTACCGCGGCAGAAAGATCACCTCGACCCGCTCTCCGACCTCGACGCACTCCGATTCCTCAGGCAGGAGCGCCAGGAGATCGGCGGAGGCGGCCGGAAGCAGCCCTGCTCCATCCGTGCGACTCACCGGGTGAAAGGCGGGTTCTCCCCTCGGTCCAACGACCAATCGGCAAGCCCGATACTCCGTTCGGCCCGCGCGTTTAGGAATCCTGGAGAGGACCGGCAGCCGCATCCCCTCTCGCGGCGGCGACTCCCCCATGCGACGTCGTAGGAGAGGCCCAACCAGGTCATAGAAGAGCACGAAGACCGCAGCGGGTGTCCCGGGAAGCCCAAAGAGCGGCCTCCCCCGCCAGCGGGCAAAGAGAAAGGGACGGCCCGGCTTGACCGCGATCTGCCGAAAGACGATGGCATTCCGCTCCGCCAGCAGCTTGCCGACGTAGTCGCCTTCGCCTACGGAGACGCCACCGGTGGTCACCAGCAGATCGACCTTCTCCGCGAGCCGATCGAGCTGCTCCTCCAGCAATTCCGGATCGTCATCGACGATTCCGGCGTCGGTTAGATCGACCCCAAGATCCGCCAGAGCGGCCGAAAGAAAGACGCGATTGCTGTCGTAGACCTCTCCGGGGCCAATGGGCTCTCCGAGCGGTCGCAACTCCTTCCCCGTGCAGACCAGCCCGACCCGAAGCCTGGGGCGCACGGGAACCTTCTCCCTGCCGATAGCAGAGAGCAGCGCCAGCGTCCGGGGGCCGATCCTCGTTCCCGCGGACAAAAGCCCCTGGCCTTGAGCAAGACTCTCCGCTTTGAGCCGAACGTTCTCGCCGGCGCGGCGCGCTCCCGGCAGGAACACCTTCCCGTCACGGAGGAGGGCCTCCTCTTGCGGAATCACCAGATCCGTCCCTTCCGGCAGAAGGGCTCCGGTGAAGATCCGCACGCAGCTTCCTTCCGGCAGAGAGCCGAAAAAGGGAGACCCTGCGGCGGCAGTGCCGGCGAGGGAGAACTCCCGACCCTGCTCCCCCAGACAAGCGGCTCTTACCGCATATCCATCCATCGCCGCCGTCGGCGCGGAGGGAAGATCGACGGGAGAAGCCAGGTCGGTCGCCAGGATGCGTCCCACGCTTGGCAACAAGCTCACCTCCTCGGCAGCCTCCACCCTCTCCGGAGCCATCGCCTCCCAAAGGATCCTCCGCGCTTCCTTGAGCGGAAGCGGGCCTGTCGCCGGAGGGAACGCTCCACTCCCACCGTGCTTCGAGCGGACGGCGAGACCGGACGCCTGAAGAATCAGAAGAGCGACTCCTTCCGCGTCGTTCCGATCGAAGGAGACCGGGCCATCCGGAGGGGAAAGAGCGCCCTCGGAGGCTACCGCCAGAACGTCGGGATCCCTCTCACATAAACGTTGACCTAAAGAGGGAACATAAAGCTCGATTTTCGGCATCCCCTCCGCCCGGAACCCTTCCACCAGCAGCAAGTCGATCGGGCTTCGACCTAAGGAGGCGACTGCTTCCCAAAGGTCGGGCTCCGCCGCGGACGCCACCTCCTCTACCCAAGCGCGCCGCATCGGCGAGAGGAGCAGGACTGGATTCGCCCCCGCCTCCCGCAGGCGCATGCTGTCCTTCCCGGGATAATCGATCTCGAACCCCTTATGGGCATGCTTGATCGCAGCGACGCGGATCCCCTGGGCGGCAAGGATGCGCACGACCGCACAGAGAAGGGTCGTCTTGCCCGCACCACTCCTGCCCACGAACGCCACGACGGGTACCCCGCTCCGACGACTCACGCCCCCCCCTGCCCTTGTGCGGCTCTTCGGCAAATCCGGTCCCAATCGTCTGCGTCGTTCACGTTCCAAAAATCGGCGGCTCGATCCGAAAAATCAACGACCGTCGCACCCGTCTCCCGCAAAAACTCCTCTACCCTCCTCCCTCCCCGATCGAGGAATCCTCGCAGGAGATCCTCGCAACCGCGCTCGAAGAGCGCACAGAGGAACTGTCCCCTTACCCCGTCATGGGCATAGGCGCTCGTCCTCCTTCCAGCCTTCATCCCGTGAAAGAGCCGTTCGACAAGATCCGCCGGTAGGAACGGGGCGTCTCCTGGAGCGGTCAGAAGGAACGAAAGGCGCAGCGGCAAGGCGGCCAAGGCCGCTTCCACTCCGGCCAATGGACCAAGAAAGCCCGGGCGAAGATCGGGAAGAACGGGAAATCCGCAAGCCGCGTACTCCTCCCTTTCTCGATTGGCGCTGATGGCAAGCCAACTCACCTGCGGCTGCAGCCGCTCGGCAGCATGCTGAAACAGCGGCTTCCCCTCCAAGCGGAGCAGGCCCTTCTCGACACCTCCCAAGCGCAGAGCCCGACCGCCGCAGAGGAGGATGCCGCCGATCCTCGCCGTGGAACTCTGCTCCTTTTCGGGAAGCAAGCTTGGCTCCCTCACTCGCGGCGCATGCGCCGCGCGGGGAGGAAAGGTCACGTCACGACTTACGGTCCTGCGACAGGTTTCTGAAGACGAGACAAGGCCACCCGTACCGGCTCCGAGAGCCCCTTCCCGTCCCGTTGGGAATACTCGATCAGCTTTTCGCGCATCGAGGGCGTCCAGAACTTCTTCAGATGCTCGGCGATTCCTGCCGCCGCCTCATCCTGCGAGGGATCACTGCCGAAGAAGTCGCCGATTTGATTGGCCATCCGCACTAGGTCTTCAATCATCTGGCCTCTTTTGCTACTCTCCGGCGGCGGGCACAATCTCCCGTCGTTTTGCCGCCTTTCCGTTCTCGCGCTCCTCGCCCCGGACCGGCTCGAAAACCCGGCTCACCTGCACCGCCGTCACCTTGTATTCGGGGCAATTGGTCGCCCAGTCGGAATTCTCGGTCGTCAAAACATTCGTGCGGTTCTCCGGAAAATGGAAGGTGGCGTAGACCGTTCCCGGCGCGACCCGCTCGGTCACCACGCAGTGCATGACGGCACTCCCCTTGCGACTCCGCAACTCGGTCTTGTCTCCGTCGCGAATGCCACGCTCCTCCGCGTCGCTCGGGTGAATCTCCAGCAGATCCTCCTTGCTCCAAGTCGAGTTCGCCGTCCGGCGGGTCTGCGTCCCCACATTGTAGTGGAAGAGGATGCGGCCTGTGGTGAGCAGCAAGGGAAATCGCTCGGAAACCCTTTCCTGGGTCGCCACGTAGCCGGTCAAAGCAAAGAATCCTTTGCCGCGGACAAATTGTTCCTGGTGCAGGACCGGGGTGCCCTCGGGCACCCGATCATTGCAGGGCCACTGAATCGACCCAAGCTGCGCGAGCTTTTTAAAGCTCACTCCCGAGAAAGTCGGAGTCAGTCGAGCCACCTCGTCCATGATTTCCGAAGCATGGTGGTAGTGCATCGGATAGCCCATTGCCTGGGCAATCTCTTGCATCACCTCCCACTCCTGCTTGCCGCAGAGGGGCGGCATCACCTGGCGCACCAGCTGGATTCGCCTCTCCGCGTTGGTGAATGTCCCATCCTTTTCGAGGAAGGAGCAGCCGGGGAGGAAGACATGGGCATACTGCGAACTCTCGTTGAGAAAAATGTCATGGAGAACGACGAGCTCCATATTCCGCAGCCCCTCGATGACGTGAGAAGCATCGGGATCGGATTGCACCAGATCCTCGCCATGCATGTAGAGACCCTTGAATTCCCCGATCGTCGCCGCCGAAAGCATGTTGGTGATCCGAAACCCGGGCTCCGGATCGATCTCGACCTTCCAGGCCTGCTCGAAGCTTCTCCGCGCCGTCTGGTCGGAGATGTGTCGATAGCCGGGAAGCTCATGGGGGAATGAGCCCATGTCGCAAGAACCCTGGACATTGTTTTGGCCCCGCAGCGGATTGACCCCTCCTCCCTCCACGCCGACGTTGCCGGTCAGCATGCCCAGATTCGCCAGGCACATGACACCCGTCGATCCCTGTGAATGCTCCGTTACTCCGAGCCCGTAGTAGATCGCGGCGGGCTTTGTCGTTGCGTAGAGACGCGCCGCCGCCCGAATCGTCTCGGCGGGGACTCCGGTGACTGGAGCCATCGCCTCCGGCGAATTTTCCGGCCGCAGGACGAACGCACGCCACTTCTCGTAGGCCGACAAGTCGCACCGGGCCTCGATGTACTCCCGGTTCTCGAGCTTCTCCTCCAGGATCACATGGGCAAGAGCATTCAGAAGGGCGACGTTGGTTCCCGGCCGCAACGGAAGATAGAGGTCCGCCTGGATATGCGGGTTGCGCACCAGGTCGATCCGGCGCGGATCCGCCACGATCAGCTTTGCGCCCGCCCGCAGCCGCTGCTTCATCCGCGAGCCAAACACCGGATGCCCGTCGGTCGGGTTCGCTCCCACGACGAAGATCAGGTTTGCCTGGTCGACCGAGTCGAACGGGTTGGTCCCGGCCGATTCTCCAAAAGCCTTCTTGAGCCCGTAGCCGGTGGGCGAGTGGCAGACCCGGGCGCAGGTATCGATGTTGTTGTTACGGAAGACGGCGCGCACGAGCTTCTGGACGATGTAATCCTCCTCGTTGGTGCAGCGGGAGGAACTCACCGCTCCGATCGAATAGCGGCCATGTTTCTCGCGAATCCGCAGGAATTCGGAGGCCACATATTGGATCGCCTCCTGCCAGCTCACTTCCTTCCACGGCTCCTCGATGTTCTTGCGAAGCATCGGTTTGGTGACCCGATCGCGCGAAGTGGCGTACGACCAGGCAAAGCGTCCTTTGACGCAGGAATGACCATGGTTCGACAAGCTCTCCCTGTTGGGCGTCATCCGCACGACGGTTGCCCCCTTAGTTTCCGCATGGAAGGAGCAACCAACCCCGCAATAGGCGCAGGTCGTATCCGTCGATTCGCTGGGCAGGCCGAGATCGATCACCGCCTTCTCCATCAGGGCGGAAGTCGGACAGGCCAGGACACAGGCGCCGCAGGAGACGCACTCCGAACTCAGAAACTCCTTCGTGGGTCCCGGCTGGATCAGCGAATCGAATCCGCGGCCCTCGACCGTGAGGGCAAAAGTCCCTTGAATTTCGTCACAGGCCCGCACGCATCGAGAGCAGACGATACACTTGGCGGGATCGAAGGTGAAGTAGGGATTGCTCACCTCTTTTGCGGCCTGCAGGTGGTTCTTCCCCGCGTAGCCATAGCGGACTTCCCGCAATCCCACGTCGCCGGCCATGTCCTGGAGCTCGCAATCCCCGTCGGCCGGGCAGGTCAGACAGTCGAGAGGATGGTCGGAGATATAGAGTTCCATCACCCCCCGGCGGAGCGAGGCCAACCGCTCGGAGAAGGTCTTCACCTTCATTCCCGGCTCGACCAGCGTCGTGCAGGAAGCGGGAAAGCCTCTCTTTCCCTCAATTTCGACGAGACAGAGCCGGCAGGAACCGAACGGCTCGAGCGTGTCGGTCGCGCAGAGCTTGGGTACGCCCACTCCGGCGAGAGCCGCCGCGCGCAAGACCGACGTCCCGTCGGGAACCGTGATCTCTTTCCCGTCGATCGAGAGCGTGACTTCCCGTGCCGGTTTGCCTACGCCATGACCGTTACGGCCGCCGTGCCCGCATTCACACCCCCGGCTCGGCGTTCCTAAATCCGCATGCTGGTTCCTCAACATATCGCACCCCTCCGACATCACCCTCTGTTGTTCCTCTTACACCTTTTGGAGCAGTGGTTCCACTTCCTCCTTCGCATATCCAAAATCTTCCGGGAAATGTCGCAACCCGCTCAATACGGGAAAGGGAGTCATGCCTCCCAAGCCGCAGAGCGAGGCGTTGATCATCACATCGCAAAGATCGACCAGAAGTTGGATCGAGCCCGGAGCCTTTTTCCCGGAAAGGATCTTGTCCATCAACTCCATGCCGCGCGTCGAGCCGATCCGGCAAGGGGTGCACTTCCCGCAGGACTCCTCGGCACAGAACTCCATCGCGTACCGGGCCATCTCGCCCAGGTTCACGGTGTCGTCGAAGGCGACGATTCCTCCATGGCCGACAATTCCCCGGACCTTGGCGAGCTCTTCGTAATCCAGGGTTACGTGAAAAAGCGATGACGGGAGATAGGGTCCCAAGGGGCCGCCAATCTGAATCGCCTTGAGCGGGCGGCCGCTCGCCGTGCCGCCGCCATAGTCGAACAGCAGCTCCTCGAGCGTGATCCCAAAGGGCACTTCCACGAGGCCGGGCCTGCGAAGGTTGCCCGAAAGCTGCACCGGCAAGGTCCCCTTCGAGCGCCCCACCCCGAGCTGCGCATAAGCATCCGCACCATCGGCCAAGATCCCCGGAACCGAGGCAAGTGTGATCACGTTGTTCACCACGGTCGGCTTTTGCCAGAGGCCGTGGACGGCGGGCAGTGGGGGCCGCGGACGGATCATCCCCCTCTTCCCCTCCAGGCTTTCCAAGAGGGAAGTCTCTTCCCCGCAGACATAGGCCCCCGCCCCCACGTAAAGATTCAGGAAAAAGGATTTTCCGCTTCCCAGGATATCCTTCCCCAGGATTCCGCCCGCCCTAGCTCTTTCGAGCGCTTCCTCAAAGATTCGGCGAGCCAGGGGATATTCCGACCGGAGATAGACATAGCCCTCGGTCGCACCCACCGCTAGACCCGCGATGGTCATCCCTTCGATCAGAAGAAAGGGGTCCCCTTCGATCACCATCCGATCCGAAAACGTGCCTGAGTCCCCCTCATCGGCGTTGCAGACAATGTACTTCTGATCGTCCACGGCCTGGAGTGTCGTCTTCCATTTGATTCCCGTGGGAAATCCCGCTCCGCCCCTGCCGCGCAATCCGGACTTAGTCACCTCCTCCACGATCTGCTGCGAAGAGAGGGTCAAGGCTCGCGCGAGGCCTGCCAGCCCGCCATGCTTCCGATACTCGTCGAGGGAAAGCGGGTCGTTTTTCCCGATCCGGCGAAAGACAAGCCGTGTCTGTCGGCGCAGATAGGGGATCTCTTCGGGGTTGCCCTGTCGGGCCGGATGCTCCTTTCCTTCCAGGAAGTTCTGGTCGAAGAGGCTTTCCACCTCCTCTTCGGATACCGGTCCGTAGGCTACCCGCTCTCCGTTTCTCTCCACCTCCACGAACGGTTCGAGCCAATAGAGCCCCCGCGAGCCGTTCCGCACCAGTTCCAGGGTAATGCCTCTTCTTCCCGCCTCCCGTTCGATCGCGCGCGCCACTTCGTCGGCTCCCAGGGCGCAAGCCGAGAAATCGCGAGGTACGTAGACCCTCATGCCGACACTCCCAACCCGTGGAGAATGCGCTCCACTCTTTCCGCGCTCATCCGGCCGTACAGCTTCCCGTCGACCGCAACCGACGGGCCGCAAGCGCAATTGCCGAAGCAATAGGTCGGCAGCAGCGTCACCTCGCCGTCGGTTGTCGTCTTTCCAAAGTCGACTCCCAGTTTCCGCCGAAGGCGATCGATGACCGCAGCTGATCCGTTGGCCTGACAGGCCTCTGCCCGGCAGACCGAAACGACATGCCTTCCGACCGGCTCGAGCCGAAAATCGTGATAAAAGGTCAAAACGCCGTAGACATCGGCCTGGGAAAGGTTAAAGGCGCGGGCGATCTCCGGAAGCCGCTCCTTCGGAACATACCCATAGCGGTCCTGAATGGCATGAAAGGCGGGAATCAACCCGTTTGCCAGACGCGAAAAGCTCTGCAAGATGTCCTCCAACTCATCCTTCCTCTCGACCTTGCCGTTTTCCATTCCCTCTCCGCTAAATTAGAGTAGTCACCGAGATCGGTTAGGGCCCGATCCTCGCCTCCACCCACAACTAGTACCATTTGGAGAGTAATCGGCAATCCGCAATTTGCATCTTTGGACGATGTTTCCTTGCGACCCGCGGCGAGACCGTTTGCTCGGACCTCGTAAAAAGAACTTGTGGGTGCATGGCGGGATCAGTAGCTTGCCTTGCGTCCATGGTGTGGCTTCCGACCGAGAGAAAGCCGGCCAAAGATGGAGGCAAAAGAATCAATTATGAAATGGGTAAAGCCGGAATTTGAAGAGATCAGCCTCTGCATGGAGGTGACCGCTTACGTCAACGTGGCGGGCAAATAATCCCTCGCACGTTCGCAGGACAGGGTGAGCCCTTGGGCTCACCCTGTTTATTCTTTCTGTCGCTCGACGTTTCGCCGGTCCGATCGAGTAACATCCAAGATGCGACTGCTCGTGCTTGGCTCCGGGGCGGGCGGGGGAGTGCCGCAATGGAACTGCCGCTGTTCCTATTGCACGCAAGCCCGAGAGGAGCGCGACCTTCCGCCCTCAAGAAAGATCTTCCGCCACACGCAAGCTTCGATTGCAATCGCGGAAAGGGGGGAGCGTTGGCTCCTGATCAACGCCTCACCTGATCTCTGTTCCCAATTTGCCGAGCGGGCGGAGCTTGCCCCGCCGGAAGGGTCGCTCCGCGGCTCACCTCTGATGGCCGTAGCGCTGACCGACGGCCAAATCGACCATACGACCGGGCTCCTCTTCCTGCGGGAGGGAACGGAGTTAACCCTCGTCTGCACCGACCCCGTCTGGAAAAGCCTCGGCTCCACCTTCCCGATCGTCTCCATTCTCCGTCACTTCCTTCCGGTCCGGAGGCTCGCCTATCCGGCCGAGCTCGCCTCCCTGATCGTGGAGGCTCTTCCGCTTCCTGCCGCTCCCGCCCCCTACGAGACCCCCTCGAACGAGAGCGGACATGTCGTCGCACTCCGCATCACCGGGAAAAAGTGCGGACGGCGGGTGGTCTACGCTCCGGGGTTACCGGGAATTTCCCCGGAGTTCGCGGATTTCATCGCAGGGTCCGAGGCTCTTTTCGTCGACGGGACATTCTGGTCGGAGGAAGAGCTCGCCCCGATGAGCCCCGAACGCCAACGGTCGATTCTCCGAAGCCATCTGCCCGTCTCCGGGCCGGAAGGAACGCTTGCCTGGCTGTCGAGGCTCCCCATTCGGGAAAAATTCTACATCCATATCAACAACACCAACCCTATCCTCGATCCGGGGTCCTCTCCGGCAAAACAAGTGAGGGAAGCTGGGGTGCAAATTGCCTATGACGGGATGCTGCTCCGGCTCTATCCTCCCCAATCATGAGCTTACCCTATTCTTTCCAACTCGACACCGAGCCCCCCTTTTCTCGGGACGACTTCGAACAGAGGCTCCGGGCCATTGGAGCGAGCAGCTATCACGACAAGCATCCCTTCCACGTCTTGATGAACGAGGGGAAGTGCAATGAGGAACAGATTCGCGGCTGGGTTGCCAACCGTTTCTATTATCAGGTCCAGATCCCAATCAAGGATGCGGCGATCCTCTCGATCTGCCCGGACCGGGAACTCCGACGGGAATGGATCCGTCGCATCCACGACCACGACGGCTTTCAGGACGATCCCGGCGGAATCGAGCGCTGGCTCCTGCTCGGCGAAGCGGTCGGCCTTACCCGCCAAGAACTCTTGGAGCAGAGGCGGCTCCTGCCGGGTGTCCGTTTCGCCGTCGATGCCTACGTCCACTTCTGCCGCAGCCACTCCTGGCTGGAAGCCATGGCCTCCTCCCTGACCGAGCTCTTCGCCCCATCGATCCATCAGAAACGGATCGACGCTTTCCCCCAATTCTACCCGTGGATCCAGGAAGACGGGCTCCGCTACTTCCGCAAGCGTCTCACCCAAGCTCCCAAGGACGTCAGCTTCACCCTCCATCTGGTGCTGGATCGATGTAGAACCAGGGTGGCGCAGGAAGCGGCCTTGTCCGCCCTTCGTTTCAAGTGCGAGCTACTCTGGTCGATGCTCGACGCCATGTACATGGCTTATGTCTTGCGCATTCAAATGCCCTCCCTGGATGAAAAATAGAAAGGGAGTTCCTCGGCTCGCAGGGAAGGCCCGGCTGCGATGGGATCCCATTCGGCAAAAGCCCGTTCTTCTCTATCCCGAAGGGGTGCTCATCCTCAACCCGTCGGCGGAGGCGATCCTCTCCCTTTGCGACGGCCATCGCTCGGTCGACGAGATCGTCTCCGAATTGGCGAACCGCTACGGCACAGAAGCGGAAGCGGTTGCGCTCGAAGTTGACGTAGGAAACTTTTTAGGGGAACTGGAAGAACGAGGGCTGCTCCTTTTCCCGGACGCCATGGAGGAATAAATGCCACAAGCGAGAGCCGCTTCGGCTGCGACAGAAGGAGTTGCCGATGAGAAGACCAAGCTCCTGGATTTGGGCTATCCTTTTTCCCTTCTTTGCGAGGTCACCTTCCGTTGCCCACTGCAGTGCCCCTATTGCAGCAACCCGGTCGCCTTTGCCCGCTCGCTGCGCGACGAGCTCCAGACCAAGGAATGGCTTCGAGTCCTGGAAGAGGCCGCCGGGCTCGGCGTGCTGCAAGCCAACTTCTCCGGGGGAGAGCCGCTTCTACGCAAGGATCTGCCCGAGCTGATTGGGGCCGCCCGTACGCTTGGGCTCTATCCCAATCTCAGCACGGGCGGTACCCTCCTCACCTCCGAGCTCGCCAAGGAACTCAAGGAAGCGGGCCTGGGCGGCTTTCAGATCAGCATCCAGGACAGCCGGCCGTACAGTGCGGAATGGATTGCCGGGATGCACGGAAGCTTTGCCAAGAAGGCGGAGGCCGGGCGGATCGCGCGCGAAGCGGGCTTCGCGCTCGGGATCAACGCCGTTCTCCATCGTCAGAATCTCGGGCGGATCGAGGAGATCATTGCGCTCGCCGAAGAATGGGGGGCCGAGCGGCTCGAGCTGGCAAATGCTCAGTACAACGGCTGGGCGCTCGAAAACCGACGATGGCTCTTGCCGACGCAGGCTCAAGTCGAGCACGCTGCGAACGTTGCGGCAGCAGCCCAGAAACGGCTGAAGGGCAAGATGGATATCCTCTTCGTCATTCCCGATTACTACGCCACCTATCCGAAAGCCTGCCTTCATGGCTGGGGGCGCGCTTTCCTCACGGTGTCGGCCGATGGTCAGGCCCTGCCGTGTCAGGCCGCTCGGGAGATCACCAGCCTCCATTTCCCGAACGTTCGGGAAAAGAGCCTCCGGGACATCTGGTTTGATTCCGAAGCCTTTAACCGCTTCCGAGGCACCAGTTGGCTGCCAGAGCCTTGCCGAAGCTGTCCACGCCGGGAAATCGACTTCGGTGGATGCCGCTGTCAGGCATTTCTTCTGACGGAAGACGCGGGCGCAACCGACCCGGCTTGCCTCCTATCCCCCCATCACCACCGGATCGAAGAGGCTCTGGCGGAAACCGACACCCGCGAAACGATCGCGTGGAGCTACCGGAACCCGATCGAGTCCAAGCGCCTGTCGGAAGCCGTTTCCCATCCCGCACCCCCGACTCCGGCAAAGCCGGAACGGGCCTGCTAGCCGCCATTTCTCCCAAAGTTCGTACCCGAGGCGAGGGCTGATGGGCCTGGATGCTCGGCGCGGCGTCGGTTTTCCACCGGAGCTGTATGAGGGACAGACTACGAGGATGGAAAACCAAGCCTAACGAAGCAGACAAGCCCATTTTGCAAGCCGCAGGAGAACACTTGGGAGGACCAGGCGGGCTTAATGGCTGTCGCTGCGCAGGACAAAGCCATAGCCGCGCATCGTGTGCAAGAGCTTCACGGGACGTCCACTGTCAACTTTCTTGCGAAGGCTCGCCATGTGGACGCGCACCACGTTGGAGATGGTCTTGGCGCGCGCGGGCTGATGCCAGACATCCTGGGCCAGGGCTTCGAAGCTCACGGCCCTTCCTTGATTCCGAAGAAGATACTCGAGAATATCGAACTCCCTGGGCGTGAGTGTGATTTCTTGGCCCCCGCGAAAAACCCGCCGGCCGGAAAAGTCGATTTCCAGATCTTCGACCGATTGGACCCAAGGAGTGGAGCCCGTCCTGGGGCACAACAACGCCTTGAGATGAGCGGAAAGTTCCTCCGGCGAGCAGGGCTTGGGCACGACGCTATTCACTCCCTTTTCATAGGCCCGGATCCGTAGCTGGGTATCCGCATCCCCGCCTAGCAGCAGGATCGGAGTAAAGATGTTGCGCCTGCGGAGCATCTCGATCACTTCGAGAACTGGACGCCCCGGTGTTTTCCCATCGAACAGGGCGACAGCAAACTCGTCGAAATTCAGAGCCAGGAACGCTTCGTCGGTCGTGGAAACCCGATCCCACGTCAGCCCCTTGCTCTCCAGCTCCGCTCCGATCGTCGCCGCCAGCTTTTCGTCGGGCTCAGCCAGAAGAACCCGCACCTTCTCTTCATCCGGGCTCTGCCCCCTCTTTCCCTTCATGCGCTTGGTCCCCTTTTCGGAGACGCGCCGCCCAAAGCCAACGACTTCCACCCGAAAAGCAAACCGATACCCTACTCTTTCCCCGCCGATTCCTTATGGCCGTTCTCGGAAGCCTCCGTCTTCTTTTGCTTCTTTGCCTCCGGCTTGCTGGAACTCTTCTTTGCGAGCTCTTCCTTCGTGTAGGCGTGACCCGCCGGCCCCACGGTGATCCGCGGACCGTTGGTCGACTCGAGAACTCGTGCCTGGCTCGGTCCTGTCAAAAGGCCAACGAAGCAAAACACCCCGAATATGATGATCCATCCACGCTGTAACCGCTTTTGCCCAAGCTTCATAGCAGGTTCTTCCCTTTATTGATGCTTTATCTTAACGTTAACTACAAGTGTCCCCGTCCGGGGACCTGGTCAAGTTTTTCTTGGGAAAGCGCGACGCGTGCCAACTCGAGCCTGCATATCTCACAAAGTTCGTATCCGAGGCGCAGCGAATGGGCCTGTGACAACTCGATGCACGATCTCCTCAAGTTGCGTACCGACTGGGATGACGGCTCGCAGACGGGTACAAGCCGAATCGCTCCGGAGGAAAGCGAAACGGAACGCGGGCCGAAGAGCGGCAGACAATCAGCCGAACTTAAAGAGGATCCCGAAGCCTCCTCGAGGATATTCCCAATCGACGTTGCGGAACTCGCTGCAGATGATCCGGCAGGTTCCGCACTCCAGACAGCCGTCGGTGAGCAACGTAATGTCGCCCTCAGGCCCTAGCGTATAGCATCCCGCCGGACAGCAGGCGGCACAGGATTTTTCCGTGCACCGAGCCTGGCAGACCTCCGGGTCGCGGATGCGGATATGCGGGTGTCCCGCATCGAGGCGATACCGGTTTTGATAGAGTTTTTCTTCCACTTCGCTCATCGGAATGCCCTCCACAGTTTCACCGCGTCGGAGAAGAGGCCGCGATAGGAACGGTGCTTCCGAAAGCTTCGGACCACCTCCTTCTCCTTGGAACGCTTGTCGACTCCGTCCACCCGAAGAAGGGTTTCCGCCGCTCGGTTGACGAGCTCCGGATAAGTCGTGAGAAAATGGCGGTTCTGGTCCAGCACCTCGTGGACGTGCTGGTACTTTCGCAGGTCTTTCATCACGAAGCTCTGATCGAGCCGTTGCCGATAGCGGTGCAAATTGCGTTCGGTAAAGGGTTCTCCGGCTTGCTTGAGTTCGATCACCGTCTCCGCGGCGATCCTCCCCGTCTCCATCGCCAGATTGGAGCCTTCGCGGTGAACCGAGTTCACGAACATGCCCGCGTCTCCCACGATGAGCCAGCCGTCCCCCGAGAGCTTCGGGATCGCCTTGTAGCCTCCTTCCGGGATGAGATGCGCCGTATATTCCTTCATCTCGCCGTCACGCAAAAGCGGGCGCAGCGCCGGATGCTCCTTGAGGCGTGCAAGCAGCACGTAGGGCGGGACCTTCTCCCTTCGAAAGTCGGAGAGAAGACAGCCGATTCCGACGGCGAGGGATTCCTTATTGGTGTAGAGAAAAGCCGTCCCCACCATTCCTCCTGTGATCTTGCCGACCATCTCGATCGCGACTCCCTCGTCGCCCTGAATCCCAAAACGATCTTCCAAGCTTTCCTGGGGGTAGAACAGAACCTCCTTGACCCCGAGCGCAACCTCTCCCGCTCCCAGCTCGGGTCGAATGCCGGCTTTACGCGCCAGCACCGAGTTGACCCCATCCGCCAGGATCACGACGTCGGCGTAGACCTCTCCCTCTTCCCGGTCGGTGCGAACTCCGACCACCCTCTCCCCCTCCCGGAGCAGATCGAGAACGGTCGTTTCGCAAATCAAGAGGACGCCCGCTTCTTGCGCTTTCTTGGCAAACCACTTGTCGAATTGCGCCCGCAGGATCGTGTAGCGATCCGGCTCGGCATCGTTGGAAACGGGGGAGCGGTACGTGCTCCCGATGTAGGACCGATCATCGAGAACCCAGAGCCGCTGCTCGACCAGGTGCCGCTCGAGCGGCGCTTCTTCCCGGAAATTGGGAATGAGCTTCTGTAGCGAATCGGCATAGAGGATCGCTCCCTGCACGTTCTTCGAACCCGGATATTCCCCCCGTTCGATCTGGAGGACCTTCCACCCTCCTCGCGCCAGAGTAAGGGCAGCAGAGGTCCCGGCAGGACCCGCACCGACGACGATCGCATCAAACCGTTCGTTCATGATGAGGAATAGACCTCGAGCCCGATGGTTTTTGCTGCAACGGCCTGCCCGCGTACCGTGCGCGTCAGCAGAGGGAGGAGAATCAACGCGTCCCCGACAATCCCATAATGAGCCACCTCAAAAATGGGTGCATTGGGATCGGTGTTGATCGCCACGATCAGATCCGAGCTTTCCATCCCGACCCGATGCTGAATCGCCCCGGAGATCCCTGCGGCGATATAGAGCTTGGGCCGCACCGTCTTCCCGGTCTGCCCAATTTGTCTCTGGGCATCGACCCATCCCGCCTGGACAGCCGCCCGGGTCGCCCCCACCTCTCCGCCCAAGGCCCGAGCCAGCTCCTCGAGCAAGGAAAAGTTGGCCGCCCTTTGCAGGCCCTTGCCGCCGGCGACGATTACCTCGGCGAGCGAGAGATCCAGCCGGTCTCCCCCGGCGTGCGGAAGAAATTCGAGAAGCTTCGTGACCATCTCCTCTTCGGAGAGATCGATCTCTTCTTTCTGGATCTGCCCGCTTCTCCCGTGATCCTTCTTCGGCTGGGGGAGAACCCGCGGCCGCACCGTCGCCATCTGCGGCCGATAGTTCAGGGTCAGAATCGTGCAGAGAAGGTTACCCCCGAAGGTGGGTCGCGTCGCCGCCAGGGCGCGGCTCTCCCGATCGATCGCGAGCTCCGTGCAGTCGGCGGTCAAACCGGTCTCGAGTGTCGTAGCGACGCTGCTCGCCAGATCCCGCCCAAGGGATGTCGCCCCGAGCAGGAGAATTTCCGGCTTATGCTTTTTGACCAGTTCGCAGAGGAGCTTGGCGTAGGGCTCGTTCCGATAGCCCGCCAGCACGGGATGGACGGTCTGATAGACCCGGTCCGCGCCGTAGGCGACCGCATCCCGACAATGGGACTCGAGCGATTCCTCTGCTCCACCCGCGACCACCGCTCCCACTTCCGTTCCGAGCTGATCCGCCAGCTCTCTCGCCGCACCCAGAAGCTCCCAGGAGACCGGGTGAACCCCCTGTTCATCCCGCTCGACAAAGACCCAGACTCCCCGATATTCCGCCAATCGCGGATCCAAAGCCGCCTTCCTCCGCGCGGCTCCCTTCCTCTCCGCCGGCTTTCCACCTGATTCGCTCATTCGGAAACTCTCTCCTGTCCGTTCTCTCCCCCGTTGGTGCCGGAGAGCTTTTCGACCAGCTCCGGCTGCCGCGCCCGGATCTTCTCCCAGAGAAGCGAGACCGCTTTCCCGGCCTGATCCTGCTCCCACTCGATGCATTCGGCCCGTTCCGCACGCCGGGAAGGCGCAAAGACCTTTCCTACGACAGTCGGGGAGCCTTTCAGTCCGATCTTGGTCAAGTCTTCGATCCCCGCCGCTTGTCTGTTCCAGACCCGAATCGGCTGACGGGTCGCCCGGATCATCTCCGGCAGCGAGGCAAAACGGCCTTCGCTCGTCCCTTCCAGAACGGTGATCAGGCAGGGCAGCTTACTCTGCAACACCTGCCCCCCCCTTTCCGTCCATCGATGAACGACGATGCTTTGGCTATCCATGTCCAGGATGGGGATCCGGCAGACATAGCTCAGGAGCTGCATGCCCAGCCGCTTGGCGACGCCGGGCCCGACCTGCCCCGTGTCGCCGTCGATCGTCTGCTTACCGGTGAAGACCAGGTCGACTGGCTGCTCTTGGCCCACCTGCCGAATGGCGCTGGCCAGGGCAAAGGAGGTCGCCAGCGTATCCGATCCCGCGAACGCGCGATCGGAGACCAGCACGGCATCGTCCACTCCGAGGGAAAGAGCCTTCCGTAGCGCCGCTTCCGCCTGCGGCGGCCCCATGCAGAGGGCGACAATGCGCCCTCCTAACCGATCTTTGATCTGAAGAGCCTCTTCCAAGGCAAAGAGATCGTAGGGATTGAGCACTGCAGGCACCCCTTGGCGCATGATCGTCCCGGTCACCGGATGAACCCGGATCTGTGCGCTATCCGGCACCTGTTTGACGCAGACTACGATAGTTGGCCCCCTCACGAGGTACTCCCTCCCGAAGGAAGACCGCTCCCCTCACCGGCGGGCGCCTGCCTTCGCATCGGCCCGCTCCGAAGAGAAGCGCGCAGATCTTCGATCGCGACGGTCGCGAGAGCGGGCTTCTTCTTTTCGACCGATTGCTGAAAAACGGCGAATACCTTTTCCCGCAAAGGAGTCGAGACCACGAAATCCAGATAGGCCTGTTCGAGCAGACCGCGATAGAAGAGGCGCAGGTCCTTTTCGGCCCGCGCCTTGGGAGGGGAAGACGAGAGCAGGTACTTCTGAAAGCGCTTGAGAATATGGAGGCGGTTGACGCGAACGATTTGCGGATCGTAGGGAACCTCCAGATAGTCGAGAAACTCCTCCGCCGCCGAAAGGCGGCTTAATGCGGCAAGTATGGGATCAATCATTTTAATCCTCTATCAGGAATAGCAGCAGGCCGCGTGCCAACCTTGGTGCTCCCTTCCCCCTCGCTTGACCGGGGCGTCGGTCAACGGAGCATCGTGGAGAGGAAGTCGCCCCGGTGTGCCCTTCTGGCCAAACGCTACGATTCTCGTCGGCTTTCCGACAAATCTGCGGCCGCGGCTTCCAACGGGCAAAAGAGCCCTTCACACAGATCACGCAAGGAGAGCGGGATCCGCTCGATCCGGAGCTCCCGCAAGAAGCGCTCCTCGTTCCGAGAGAGCTCCGCCGGGAGAAGTGCCCAGTGATGATCCGAGGATCGTTTCAGGATCTGCCGGGCATAGGTGCGCTCGGTTTGTGTCGAAAACCGGCATCCGATGAAGAGGAAGCGGCTCTCCCGGCGCCGCGCCTGGACCACCGGCGGAATCGGGGTCTGGATGTCGATCTCGGTCAGCACCTCTACATAATCGGAGTCCGAAATCACAAAATTCCCGGCGGGGCTGACCGATCCCAAAGGCTTATAGAGCACGGTCGCCCAGCGCGCAGACTCGTCAAGGGGGACCTCCGTCCCATCCGGACCAAACGCTTTCGTCCAGCCTCCCGGATGCTCCGCTTGGCTCACCCCCTGGATTTCTCCCCAGTCCGAGCGGGAAGCGAATGCCGTTCGGAGGGCACCATCGTACCAGACGTCGACGATCATCGGGAGATGGGGAAGAGTCGCCAGGCGATCGTGGAGGGAAAGCTTCGGAACCGGCACCGAGAAGCTCTCGAGCAGGAGCTTGCGCAGAGTCTTTCGATGCCGATTGCTCTCGATGTATTGCGCGGCGGCGGAGAGATTACCCCGCACTCTCCCTGGGACGGCGACCCGTCGGGCAAGACTCTCCGACAGACTCTCGCCGTCCGTCGGAAACGGGGCTTCGACCCCTTCCTCCAAGCGCCAGATCCCCGGCCCCAAGTAGGGGACGAGCTTCCCCGCCTCCAGACACCCGATCATCTCGCCAAGCAGATCGCTCATCCTTCCCCTCCTTTCTCCACCGCTCCTTCGGAGGCCGACTCTTTCCCATGGTCCTGCAACTCCTCCATCTCGCCGCGCGACAAGCGGAAAATTCCCCGGCCGCCGGCAAATGCCTGGAACTTATCTCCCGCCTTCTTCCAGAGCCGCCCGAACCATGCTTGGGCGGTCAGCCCGGTTGGCCTCTCCCCGATCTCCCGCACCGTTCCGTCGTTAGCGAAGCGGACGTGGATCACAACCACCTCTTCGTTCATGCATCCTCCCTTTTTGTTTCTGCACTACAAGTAGATCGCCGCTCCGGCTCCCACGTTGACCGAGGCATCCTTGAGGGTCTTCACGATGAAGGCGACCTGCTCTTCGGTCAGATGGGCGTGAAAGGGGAGAACGATGGAGCGGTCCGCGACCTTCTCGGTTACCGGCAGACGGCCCTTCCGCAAGCCGCTCTCCAGGAAACAACCATGGAGATGCATCGGTTGGCAGTAGGCGGATGCCTCGATCCCCGCTTGGACGAGATCCTCGAGAATCGCGTCCCGGCTCGACCGGCTGAACCGCGTGCCCAAGTGAACCGGGTAGAGAAACCAGTGCACCTCCGTCGCTTCGGGGGCGACATAGGGATCCTTGATCCCTTCGAAGGATTTCATCTGCTGAAAGTACCAAGCCTCCACAACCCGGCGGCGCTCCAAGATCTTCTCGACCCGCTTGAGTTGGACAAGCCCCAGAGCCGCCGTGAGGTTGCTGGGCAGCGCGTGGAGGGGAGGAACCATTGTCGCGATGCCGGAAAATCGCTCCTTTCGGGAGCGGCTTCGGCTATACCGGATCTGGGCTGCCAACTCTTCGTCGTCGGTTACGACCATCCCACCTTCTCCGCTGGCGAGCGCTCCCGGTTGCGAAAAATCAAAGACCGCCACCCGTCCAAAGCCGCCCGTCCTCCGGTCGCCGTATCGGGAGCCCACGGATTCGGTCGAATCCTCCAACAGGAGGAGCCCCTGCTCCTCCGCCAGCTGCTGGAGCTCCTTCCACGCTGCGGGATGGCCCAGAGTATTCCCGGCAAGGATGGCCCGCGCGCCCGCGCCGCCCGCCTCTGCCGCCCGCGTCGCCGAGAGCGTTCCCGACCAGTAGTCAATCTCCGTAAAGACGGGCTCCGCCCCGCACAGGGGAACCGCCCCCCCGATCTGGTGCCACGAATAGCCCGAAAGGATCACCCGATCCCCGGTCCCGATGCCCAGGGCCCGGAGGGCAAGCCAGAGGCCGATCGTCCCGCTGCTGACCGCTACCGCATGGTTGCGCCCCACCCAGGCGGCAAACTCTCTCTCCCACTGCTCGACAAGAGCCCCGCCGCCGATCTCCGGAGAGCGGAGCACGGATTCGACGGCGAAGAGCTCTTCTTCCGACAGATCGGGATCGGAGAGCGGAATCTCAAAAGCCCGCCCTTCCGACGAAGACGCTTCCCTCATTCCCCTGCCCCCTCGGCCAAGCGCCGCGCCTCGACGGTAATCGGGAGTGGCGTGTCGCCGGGCATTTCCGGAAGCTGGAAGCGCCATCCGTTGGCCAGGGTGACCGTCCCACCCCAAAGTCCGGGTTTCTCCACGGCAACGACAGGCTCTTCCAGATCCTTTTTTGCCACGTACACCGACATCAGACCCGATACCGCCCGCCGAATCATGATCTTCATCTTGCTCTTCCTCCCACGATTTGCCTCCCCAGGAGAGCAGACGCCTCTTCGGCGATGGCTCGCGCCGCTCTGTCGACCTCCTCGCTCGTCGTCTCCTCCCCGAGACTGAACCGGAGAGTGGCCCCTGCCTCCCCGGCGGAAAGCCCCATCGCAAGAAGAATGCGCGAAGGCTCTCCGCCACCGCTGGAACAGGCCGAGCCCAAGGAAGCCTCAATGCCGCGGCGCTCCAACCGGGCAAGCAGCTCTTCCCCCTCGATCCGACCGAACTGGATGCTCGTGGTGTTCGCCATTCGGGGGCTACGCCTGCCGTGGATCGTCACGACATCGGGAAGCGCTTGGAGGATGCCTTCCTCCAAGCGGTCGCGGAGCCGCCCTACCGCTTGACTCCGATCCGCGAGCCCACTCGCGGCGAGTCGGGCCGCGAGACCGAATCCCGCGATGGCGGCGACGTTTTCCGTCCCCCCTCTCCGGCCCCGCTCCTGATGGCCGCAGAAAAGCGGAGGGATGCGAACTCCTTTTCGGACGAAGAGGACTCCGATCCCCTTGGGTCCGCCGAGCTTATGGGCCGAGAAAGAGAGCAGGTCGAAGGGGAGCTTCTGGGCATCCACCGGGATCTTTCCGACCGTCTGCGCCGCATCCAAATGGCAGAGGATCCCCTTCTCCTTCGCCAGACCGACGGCCTGTTCCACCGGGCTGACCACCCCGGTCTCGTTGTTGACCCAGACCAGAGAAAGCAGCGCCGCCGGCTTCTCGAGCGCCCTCTGGAGCTGTCCCAAGTCGAGCAGGCCCTGGCGATCGACGGAGAGCCGAACGACTTCCACTCCTCGACCTTCCAACCGCTCCAAAAGAAGGGCGGTGCTCGGATGCTCGACCGCCGTCGACACGACCCGGGGCCGATCCGGCGCAAGGTCGAGCACCCCCAGGATCGCCTGGTGAATCGACTCCGTAGCGCCGCTGGTAAAGAGGATCTCTGACGCCTGGGCGCCGATCAGGCTGGCCACCTCGGTCCGCGCTCGTACGACCGCTTCCTTGGCGAGCCTGCCGCTGAAGCCGGGGCTGGAGGGATTCCCATACCGTTCTCGAAGATAGGGAACCATCGCGGCAAGAGCTTCGGGCCGCAAGGGCGTGGTGGCGTTATGATCGAGGTAGATCCGGTCGGCCTCATCCATGACTTGCCTCAGCCTCGGTTCGTCCGGGGCTCTCTTCCGGCACCGGATCAAGCTCCTTCCCTTTCATCCCGACCACATAGCCGCGCTCGTAGAAGTCGACGCCGTAGATATAAAAACGCTGCAGAAAGGTGCCGATACTCGTCACCATCCCCATCTCGCCCTTTTTGATCAATATCTCGCCGATTTCCTTGCCTGGAAAAGTGCCGTCATTTCGGATGTGTTTCCGCGACATCACCTTCTGTCCATAAGTGAAGGCCGGCGGTCCCTCCAGCTCGACTTCGTCGTCCATTCCCATAGCTCTCCCTCCTCAAAGGTTAGTCCTCTTCCTCACTCTGTCCCCGCTCGACGATCCGCCGTAGATCCCTTCCCCGCAGCAGACCCTCGGGATCGAGCTCCTCCAGCTTGCGCAAGGCGGCAATACCCGTTTCCCGCTCTCCCAGTCGGATTTCCAAGTAGCCGTAGGCCTTCAAGGCAAAGAGATAGAGGCGGAAGAGCGGATCCTCGCGGGACCGTTCCGCTCTGTCGGGAGGACAAACCAGAGTCCATCGCTTGGGGAAGCCCGCCTTCTCGGCCACGGCCGACAGACAAGCCAAGGCCCAGTCCCTCGCTTCCGCAAGCTTGCCCGCGTAGAAGGTATAGCGGTAGTTGGCGATCAGGACGGCGATGTGACGAGGTTCGGCCTGGGTGGCTTCGCGCAGAAGAGCTTCGACCCGGGAGCGCGCGCAAATCGAGAGACCTGCCGCCCGAAGCAGCGCTTCGCTTCGGCGCGAAAGCGGCTCCCAATACGCTTCCGCGAGCCGCTCTTCGCTACAGACGGCAACCGCTTCCTCCGCTCCCATGGATGCTTTCTTCCTATCCCCCTTTGCTGGCCGCGCCTGCGGCTCCAGAGGCCGATTCCTGAGAACAGGCACAGCTACCCGCGGGGCCGGAGAGGACGATAAGCCGCGTCTCCATCGGGTTCTCGACAAAATGGAGAATCGCTTCTTGGAGCAAGGGCTGGCTCTCCTGCGGAACGAAGATCCGGCAGCCCTTCCCTTCCCAAATCGCATCGCCTTCCTGGGGACCCGGCTCGATGGTAAATTCCGTCGCCAGTCCGGAGCAGCCGCCGGGAGTGGCAATCAAGCGCATCCCCGCTCCGGGACTTCCGCCTCCGCCCATCCGGATCATTTTCTGAATAAAGGCCTCGGCTCGTGGGGTGAGAGTAATCTTCATTTCTGGTACCGAGGGAGGCTCTTGTCCACGATGCACGTTTTATCCACCGGGCAGACGGCAACGCATTGCGGCTCATCGAAGAAACCGATGCACTCCGTGCACTTTTTGGGATCGATCAGGAAGATCCCCTCTTTTTCAAATATCGCCTTGTTCGGACACTCCGGCTCGCAGGCCGAGCAACCCGTGCACTGCGAAGCCACGATCTTGTATGGCATCGATTTCTCCCGCTCCTTTCCTTTCTCTTTTTTGCTTACGCCGCCTGGCCCGCAGGCGCGCCCACCTCAATAAAAGCCCCTTGGCGAATCACTGCGTCTCCGCGCTCGACGTCCGCGACGGCGCCGGACTTGAGCCTCTCGAGGTAGCTACGGTAGTAGGAAATTGCCGACGTTTCGATGTGGTCATAGGCATACTGGTCGATCGGCTCGATCCCCGCCTTCCGAAGCTCCTCCTTGGGGCAGGCGCCGATCTTGGCAACCAGCACCGCCACGCAGTCGTTGATCGCGCGAATGACCCCTGCGAGAGCATCCTCTTCTCCGTAGCCCCCTTGACAGTAGAGATCGACGCGGCGATGTCCGACGAACTTGGCGCCCGCCGTGCTCATCTCATAGATCTGGAACTCCTTGGCATGGCCAAAGTGTTCGTTCACCTTTCCCCCGCCTTTCGTGGCGACCGCCAGGAGGATCTTCCGATTGCTATTCTCTCCGGCCAGAGTCAGGAGCTCCTGCTCCCGAGCCGCCCTCCTGGCTGAGCGCTCCACCTCCACGGAGTCGCGATAGGATTGGCGCTTCCCGGCATCGTACTGAATCTCCATCGACTCGATCCGCTCGGTGGTGAATTCGGCACCCCGGTCCTCGCCCAACAGGCCGACCGCATCGGCTCGGCACTGCCGGCAGTGGCGCATCATGTTCATCTCTCCCTCGCACTTGTCCTGGAGCGCCTTCAGCTCCTGCGCCGTCGGACCGCGCTGCCCGGCGAGCCCAAAGACCGTCCCATGCTCGGGCGCGGAAATCAGGGGCATGATATTGTGAAGGAAAGCCCCCCGGCTCTTGACCGCCTTGTTCACTTCGACCAGATGGTCGTCGTTGATTCCGGGGATCATCACCGAGTTGACTTTGCAGAGGATTCCGGCTTGGGTCAGCATCTCCAGGCCTTCGAGCTGACGCTCGGAAAGGAGCTTCGCGGCGTCTTTTCCCACATAGCGCTTGTGGCGGAAAAAGACCCAAGGGTATATCCGGGCCCCGACCTCCGGATCGATCATGTTGATCGTGATCGTCACATGATCGACTTTGAAATCCTTGATCCGGGCGACATGATCCGGCAGGGCGAGCCCATTGGTGGAGAGGCAGAGCTTGATATCGGGAGCCGCTTTGAACACCCGATCGAACGTACCGAAGGTCTTGTCCGGATTCGCCAAGGGATCCCCAGGACCCGCAATCCCAAGGACCGTCATCTGTGGGATCTCGGAAGCCACTGCGAGAACCTTCCGGGCCGCCTGCCCCGGAGTCAGCCGCTCGCTAACCACCCCGGGGCGGCTCTCGTTGGCACAATCGTACTTCCGGTTGCAGTAGTTGCACTGGATATTGCAGGCGGGCGCCACCGCCACGTGCATCCGGGCATAGTGATGATGCCCTTCCTCGCTGTAGCAGGGATGATTCTTGACCTTCTCCCAAACGTCCGGAGGGAGATCGCCGGAGCCGGCGCTCGAGCCGCAGCTCGACTTGCCGCTGCCGCCGGACGAACCACACCCCTTATGCGGCGCAACCGCAATCGCCAACCCCTTGAGTTTCGAAAACCGCTCGCTCACACCTCGTCCAGGTTCCATCAGAGCTTCCATCGCTTCTTCCCTTTCTGCCGGTTTCTTCGTTGTTGCGGGTGGCTCCCGCCTTCCCTTGCGGAGAGCCTCGCATCAGTTGGAATCGAGCAGGGAGCGTGCCAAGTCGTTGCGCTTCCCACCGGCCGTCCGAGAATGCGGAAGGATCGCTTCCTTCCCGGTACGTTTGAGACAGGGGCTGTCGGAACCGCGACAGCGACATGTTTGGTTTTGTCCGCTTCTCCACAGCAGGCTTGCGACCAAAGGAACGCCGGAGGCGGGAGACGACCGAAAGAAAGCAAGCATCCGCCGGGAACGCAGGGGAATGCGCCGGCATCAGGCGCTGAAGCTCTGTCCGCAGCCGCACTCGCTCTTCGCCTTGGGATTGTGGAACGCGAAACCCTCGGCGAACGGCTTACGGACGTAATCCAGGAGCAGCCCGTCGAGCAGGGGAAGGCTCTCCGAATCAACGACGAGGCGGACTCCCCGGCATTCGAAGAGCCGATCCTGCGGAGAAATGGTCTCCGCCTTTTCCAGCAGATAACTCCATCCGGCACAGCCGGACCGGGTCAGCCCGATGCGGAACGTGACCTCTTCCGGCTTTCCTTTGGAGAAGGAACGGAGCCGGTCGGCTGCGGCTTCCGTCAGTTCAATCGCCATGGACTCCAACCTCCCTACTCTTCCGATTTGCTGCAGGTCGAAAAGGAGGAGCCGCAGCTGCACGTGGATGCCGCGTTGGGATTGACCACCACGAAACGCGCGCCCCCCAGGTCTTCCTCGTAACTGATTTGGGCGCCCGCCAAGAACGGGAGGCTGCGCGGATCGACCACCAGGGTCACCCCTCCGGATTCAAAAGCGAAATCGCCCTCTTCGGCCTTTTCATCGAAAGCAAAATTGTATTGGAACCCGGAACAGCCTCCTCCGGTGACATAAACGCGGAGCTTGAGATTCGTCCGACCGTCTTCCTCGAGCAGGTTCCTGACCTTTTCCGCCGCCTCTCGCGTCAAGGAAACCGCCGAAGCGGCTCCCTGGCTCGCTCCCGCTTCTCCGCCGGGCCGCTGCCCTTCCCGTTGTTCCGTACTCGTTCCTTCCATAAATCGCATCGAGCAGCTTGTGTGCCAGGAACACCGACGCTGGGTCGGCAAGTTGGCAAGGAATCTGCTTTCCTAGCCATGAGCACCGGTCGAAGATCGGGGCTCAAACCTGAGTACGATGCAGCCGATCAACCTGGAACTCACCGCGATCTACGAGATCAGCAAGCTGCTCAACTCCTCCCTCGATCTGGAGTATTCCTTTCGCGGCGTCCTCAAGCTCTTGGCCACCTACTTCGGAATGGAGCGCGGGATGGTCATCCTGGGCCGGGATGAGACGCTGCGTGCTCTCGCATGGCTCGGCTTTCCCCAAGAGCAGCTTGGGCCCGATCGGATGGCCGGGGCGGGGCCGGTCGTCCGATACATTCAAAAGACCGGATTTCCAACGGCAATCCCGGACGAAACGCAGGAACCTCTTCTCGCCTCCTATGTCTCCGGCTTCCCTCCCCGGAAGGGAACCCCGATCTCCTTTCTGGGTATCCCCATCCTCCACGACCGGGAATGCCTGGGCGTGCTGATCCTCGAGCGGAGATCGGCGGGAGCTTACGCCAGGCTCCGGGAGGATACCCGGCTCCTTCAACTCATTGCCACCCTCATGGGTCAAACGATCCGCTTGCGGGACAAGGTCGCCGAGGAACGGCACCGCCTCGTCACCGAAAGAGATCGCCTCCAGACAGAGCTGGCAACCAAGCACCGGATCGAAAATGTGATCGGTCAGAGCAAACGGATGCAGGAGGTGATCGCGTTGACCCATCAAGTGGCGCCCACCCGTTCCACGGTGCTCCTTCGCGGCGAAAGCGGCACGGGGAAGGAAGCTATCGCCCGCGCCCTCCTTTCCTGAGTCCCCGGAAAAACGGCCCCTTCATCAAGCTCAACTGCGCCGCCCTGCCCGAATCTCTGCTCGAGTCCGAGCTTTTCGGCCACGAGAAGGGTGCCTTTACCGGCGCCCTCCACGAGCGCAAAGGACGCTTCGAGCTGGCTCACGGAGGAACCCTTTTCCTGGACGAAATTGGGGACATCTCCCCGGCGGTTCAGGTCAAACTCTTGCGCGTTCTCCAGGAACGGGAGTTCAAGCGCCTGGGAGGCAGCCGGACCATCCACATCGATGTCCGGCTCGTTACCGCGACCAACAAAAACCTGGAAGAAGCGGTACGCAAGGGCGAGTTTCGCTCCGACCTCTACTACCGCATCAACGTCGTGAGCATTTACCTGCCTCCCCTTCGGGATAGGTGCGACGACATTCCGCTCCTCGTCGAATATTTCCTGACGAAGATGGGAGAGGATCTCGGGAAGCGGCTCTCTATTTCCAGCCGAGCCCTCGATGTTCTCGTCCGTTGTCAATGGCCCGGCAATGTCCGAGAGCTGCAGAACTGCCTAGAGCGCGCGGCAAACGCCGCCCCCTCGGGCATGATCGAAGACCGCAGCATCGCCTGCCAGAGCAGCCAGTGCCTCTCCTCCCTCCTGTGGAAGCGTGAGCTTACCCCCGTCTCGACTCCGGTGGTTGCCCAACCAGTGTCGGCCGCCAAGAACGGCCTTGAAAAGGAGAGCTTGGCTCGCTCGCCTTCGGGCGCACGCGAACAGCTCCTCGAGGCGATGGAGCGCTGCGGCTGGGTTCAGGCCAAGGCGGCCCGGCTGCTCCATCTTACCCCCCGTCAACTGGGTTACGCGCTTCGCAAATACGAGATTCCCATCAAGAAGTTTTGATCGGCCCGGGATCCTCCCGTGGGATCCAAGTTATGCCCGTTCCACGCCGGGGCACTACCGATACCAGGCCTGCCACTGGACGTGCAGCGTGGAATCGACCTCTGGCTTCCAAATATTCCGCGCATGCCACCAGATTTTGTTGCCTCCGCTCTGGTAGCCGCCCGGTGAGATTTGGACGATCCGGTTGGAGAGAAATTGTCGAAAGGATAGACTGGGGGCGAGCGGGCTTCCCCCGAATCCGAAGGCGGGCGTTTGCTTCCGGTAGGCGGCGTAGTTGCCGCCTAAGTCGACGACGATCCAAAAATCCTCAATGGGCGGCCTCCATCCCCACCAATGGATGAGATCTTCAAACTCATCAATCTTCCGAGCCGGATCAACCGGCAACACGCGTTGCAGCGACGAGACCTGAACGGTGGCGCTTCCCTGGTCCCGCAGGAAGAGCTGCATGACATACCCGTTGCCGAACTTTTGCGCGGGGAGCGAGGTGCGGTCGACCCAGGCTCGGTATTCCACGTGGGGGAGGGAAGCGAGTTCCGGGTCGTAAATCTGGACCCACCGACTGGAACCCCAATTGAGGTACCGGCACTCCGCCTGATAACGGACGTAGGGCTGGGACCCCTGCCCCGGAGCAGCGGGCCCAGCGAGAGAGAGGGTGTAGTACGTTTTTACCGAGACCACTTGGACCGGGAGCGCTTCCGAACCCGCCGGGAGAAGAGCGGCGAGGCTGCCGAGAACAAGAAGGATAGGGAGCGCGCGTCCACGAAGCACGCCTGGGGCCATGATTGTTCCTTCCGGTCCGGCCATTCTACGGTCTCCGACAACAAGGAGTCGATCCGCTTACCGTCCTTCGAGAGGCACTGGTCGGTCTCGATCGACCGGCCAATTCGACCTTCCGCGATCCACCGGAATCAGCTTCTCCAGGGAAATGTCCCCCGGATGCTTGAGCTCGGGAATCCCCTCCATGACCGAGTCCCGCCGCGCCAGATCCGCCCGCCAGGCGGCCCTCCACGCATCCGTCCCATCCCGCCGCAACTCCCGCAAGGCGGCCCATCGCTTGCGCACCTCTCCTTCCGCTGCAACCATGACCAGAAATAGCCACATGAGCCGCAGCGCAGCTTGGATTCGGCGGCGCCTCGTCCTGGTCCAGGGCATTGTTCTTACCTGCTAAAATGATTGCACCGCTTTTGCCACGGAGCCCGCCGGTCCGGCAACAGCGTTGTTTTGCTCCCGCTGGGCCCGCATCCCGATCCAGAAGTTTTGCCCGGAGGATTCGCTGGATGCTTCGCTCGGGCTCGAAGGATAGGATCTTTTCGGGTCGGCCGAAAGAGGATTGACTCTTACCGTCGCCTTCCGCAACTCCGAATGTCCAGGGTCCTGGTCGTGGCACAGGGTCTTTTTTTATTAACGGCCAAGTGATTCTGCGCCAGGGAGGGAAAGAAAGGCTAGACATGAGGCGACTTTTTCGATGCCATAGGCTCGATGAGACAGCATTTGAATTCAGGAAGCGGCGGGACAAGGGATTGCGGACTGCAAGTTTCGATTGCCAGTTCTCCCGAAGAAATCGAATGGTTCGATGGGCAGTGGAAGGAGCGCCACTATCTGGGAGCGGGGCGGTCGGTGGGCGACTATTTGCGCCAGGTCATTGAACAGGATGGCCAGGCGGTGGCGCTGCTGGTTTGGGGCCCGCCTGCTACGCGCTCAAGGATCGGGATCAGTGGATTGGATGGAGCGCCGTACAGCGGGTGGAGCGGCTCAAGTTGATCGTACAAAATCGGCGTTTTCTGCTGCTTACCCCCAAGGGGCAGGCGCCCAATCTGGCCTCCCAAGCTTTGGGAGCGGCCTTGCGGGCGTTGCCGGGGCAGTGGCGGGATCGCTTTGGCTACACTCCGCTTTTGGCCGAGAGCTTCACCGATCCGGAGGCCTATGCGGGGACCTGCTACAAGGCGAGCAACTGGGAGGCGGTCGGCTACAGCCGCCATCGGGCCGATTTTTACCTGCCCAATGACCGGCCCAAGCGGCTCTGGCTGCGTCCTCTTTCGGCGCAAGCGCGGCAAACGTTACGGGCGGCCCAATTACCCGAAGAGTGCCGCGCCGGTTTGAGCGCGAGGCCCTCGGGCACGCTGCCGGTCAACGCCCAACAGCTCGAATCGTTGCTGGAGGTCTTTTGGAAAGCGCCCGATCCGCGCAAGAAGAACGCCCACTATCCGGTCGGGTCGGTGTTGACCTTGATCGCGATGGCGCTTTTGGCCGGGCGGCGGGAGATCGCCGAGATCGCCCGTTTTGCCACCAGTCTGACCCAGCCCCAGCGCCGTCGGCTGGGCTTGCCGCTCAAGAAGGGCACCGGAGGCTTTCATCCGGTTCCCGGCTACAGTGTCTTCTACCAAGTGCTCACCCGCATGGATCCCGAAGCCTTCGCCGCCAGGCTCACCGACTGGTTGCAAGCACAGGGCTGCACGCTGCCGCAGGCGCTGGCCTTGGACGGCAAAAGGATTCGTCATCCCATTGGCCTCCTGACTTTGGCCCAACAGGAGGACGGCGCCCCGCAAGCGGTGGCGGTCTACGACCAAAAGCAGGACACGCCCCGTTGCGAACAAAGCGCGGCAGTGGCGCTGCTGGAAAAGCTGCCGGCCCTGGATGGCGAAATCATCACCGCCGACCCATTGCCTTGTCAGCGGCGCCAGGCCCGTCTCATCGTGGAAAAAGGGGGCGATTAGTTGTTTGGAATCAAGGGAAATCAGCGTCGCTTGCTCCAAGAGGCGCAAGCCTTGGACGCCTTGCCCGACACCCCCTTTTTGCCGACAACCAATCTGGTCATGGCCGGGTCGAAACCCGAGGGCTCCATGCCTTCCCCATCGAGCCCCTGGCCGCCGACTTCCCCTTTGCCCGCTCCCTGATCGTGGTGCGCAGCCAGCGCACGAAGAAAAAAAGCGGCCTCACCAGCATCGAGTCCCGTTACTACCTCTCCAGCGCGCCATCGGATCCGTATTCGCCCCAAGAATGGTTGGACTGGATCCGAGGACATTGGGGCGGAGCCGAAATCCGCAACCATTGGCGACGCGATGTCCTGAGGGGCGAAGACCGTTCCCACTCCCGTCAGGCTAACCTGCTGGCCAACTTGGCGCTCATCCGTAACGCCCTCCTCTCGCTCCTCTCCGAACGCCTCGGCGAACCATCACTCCCGCACTTCCGCGAACGACTCCTCTCCAGCCTCAAACAATGTCTGGCCATCCGCGCCGCCGCAGGAACGCCAAAACAAAAGACCCTGGGTCGTGGCATGCCTCAATTTGTGCGGCGAGATCCCCGAATTACTGGGCGGACGTTTCGGAGTTTATCCGGTTCCCGCTGAACACTGCAGGCTGGAATAGGAGCGCTTGGCGATGGATAGCGTCGCACAGTTCCTCACGCAGGCATCGCAGTTCGTTGAGCTTGCGCTAGGCCTCAGCTACGTCCTCGGTTTTCTCTCGGTTTCTCTCGATCTGGGTTCCTATGGTTTGGCTCCCGTTCAACTGGCCAAGGCTGAATATCTCGCCATCGGCTTCTTCGAGCTCGCTTTTCTAGCCGCATCGACCGCGTTCGGATTTTTCCTTCTAGAGGCAACGCTCGCTCCACCATTCGTTCGATGGCTAACTCGATCGAGGATCCCGTTGCGCTCCCCTCCCGCTCTCCACCCGCTCCTTTCGCCACCCTACTCGACCATGTTTTTGGGATCGTCTCTATTGTTGCTATCGCTATGGGCCGCTTTACTTTACTGGCTATCTCCCCACACCCCTACGAGTTCGATGTTTGCCGTCTGCATTGGTTGGGTTGTGGTGGGCGCGATCGGCTCGGGGCTCCTGCTGTTGGTGGGCTCCTTCGCATGGGATCCGATGCGCCGTCCCGAAGACCCACAGCCTCAAGCCGTGCTATGGCTTCTGGGCTTTGGAACGGTGCTTGCTTGGATTGTGTGGCTGGGAGGATTGGCGATGCTGCATTGGGCTCCGCCCGCTCCTTGGTCCATTTCGCTGGCCATCGTCACTCTTCTTGTGTTTGCCGGGTATCTTTTCTTTCAGGCGGCATCGTTCAGCCGGCTGCCGAACTGGGATCGTTTTTTGTGGTTGCGCGTCGCAATGCCGGCGCTCATTTTCGTCGCCTCCGCCTTCTTGCTGTATGTGTTTTACGTCTATCCAAGGGTTAACCGGCCGTTCGGGGGCCGGAAGCCGTTCGTGAAAATTCTGCTGACTGACGCGGTGGAGATTCCTGGTTGCGCCAAGATTGTTGTGAAAAGCGCCAAAGCGGGCACCTGGGTAGGGCCGGCCTACGTCGTCCTGGAAAAGCCCGACGCCCTCGTCTTGAGCGCCTATCTCTGGATTTGCCCGGACATCCGACCCCAGATTGACGTGGGAGCGCTGCTCGCGTACATCGAGCTGCCGAAGAGCAACATCCGGAAGCGCCGCTCGTTTTCCCCCTCACTGGACTCCCACCCGGAGTGTCGCTAACCCCCAAGGGTGCCGCCACGACCCTCCCTTCCGCAACGATCCCCGAAGTCGCCAGGCGACGGTGGACGACGACCCCGGGTCCGCACGTCGCCAAGAACCTCATCGCCACGTCGCTTCGGATCGAGCACTCCGATCCCTGCCGGGACCCGGCATGTGGCCAGCAACTACAGGAGCTCGGAAAAGCTTCCGAACGACATCGAGTAGCGGTTTGCTTCGAGGGCCTCCTTGAAGCCATCGGCCTCCGCGACCGATATATGCCCTTGCCGGATCGCCTCGAGAAGTATCGATTCCGTCCGCACGATGCGTGTCGGCCCGATCAACTCGATGGCACACCGGCGAAAGCGCTTCTTCTCGTCCGATGCGATGTGAGTTCCCGTGGTCGCAGCGAGCGCAAGGCAGGCCGCCTCGCCTCGCCCCATCCTTTCGCGTAATTCGGCGAAGAGCGCGAGAGAGTCGACCGTGTCGACAACGACCTGGCCGAGGTAGCCTGCGGCGACCGCCGAGGCGAGGAGCTCCCGCTGTCGTAGGTCAGCGATCTCTTGCATGACTTCCTCGGGCACAAGGAATCGATAACCATTGAGCCTCGCCAGAAGCGGCACCTGGCCGATTCGCAGCAGATTGATGAGAACGTTCGCATCCATGACGACGATTGTCTCGGCGTCCGTGGTCATGGAATGCGCCTGCGCCGAAGCACTTAGTCCAGCTTCGTCGAAGCGAGCAGCGCTCTGAGATCGTTTGGACTCAGCTTGACCATCCTAGCCAGATCGGCAAGCTTGCTGCGCGTGATCTCCTCACGACGATAGGCTTCGAGCGCCAGTGCAAGGAAGCGTCGTTGAAAGTCGTCGCGCGACAAGTCTTCCAGCGGAGCTTCTGGTGCCGCGAGAAAGTTCGCGATCGTTTGACCCACCCCACTGCCTTCTTCCGCCTTGAGGCGCTGAAACTCCCGATCACTGATGAGTCGAAGATTCTTGATCCGGTACAAAGCTGAAATCCGGCTCATTCCGAAGTGATGGGCGAGCAATGCCACGTCGTAGAGTTGGATGTCCCGGGAGCCTGGCGCAGCACGCTGCTCTACTTGCACCGCCTCGGCTTCGTCAAAAACCGCGACATGCGCACGGCTTGCGCCTCCTTTGCCAAACGCGACCACAAACTGCGTGACACCCTCCGCCGGCATCAGGAATTCCGCAGCGAATGCATTCGCCCGAACCTCCAGGAGATCCGACCGATTTTCCGCCCGGCTAATAACGCCGGGGTGTTCCCGATCCAAGAGGACGTGACCGTACTCATGAGCCAGGGAGAAGCGCCGGCGCGCTGCCGCATGCTTCGCGTTGATGACCACGAACACACCGATCGTGCTGTCGACGAGCGTCAGTCCCGAGACATTTTCGGGGAGCGCAACGACACCGGTACGCACCCCTTGGGCCTCTAGCAGATCGCTCAAGACACCGATCGGTGCCACGCCGAGCCCCAGCCTCTGCCGTTCCTCGGTCGCCACCTTTGCTCCCTGTTGAATGGCATCCCAAGACGATTTCGGAGCGGGCAATTCATAAGACGCCGTGACCAGATGAACCCTGTCGATTTCGAGCAAACGCTCGAGCTTGGTCATTTCGTGGCCTAGCTCCAGGCTGTCCTGCAATACCTTCACTAGATCGGCCTGCAATGCAAGCGCGGCATCGGAACGAAAATGGGCCGCGAGCGCATCCCGCTCAACGAAGGACGAAACGAAGAAAGACTGGATGTCGCGCCCCACGGCGCGGGCGATTCGATCCAGTTCCAGACTGGAAACCGAGCGCATCCCCGACTCGATCTGGCCGATCGCCACACGGCTCAGCCCCGCGAACACGCCCAGTTGCTCCTGCGTAAGACAGCAGCTTTCCCTGGCAGCCTGAATCCGCCCCCCTAACTCCTCTTTCGTCAGCTCCATGTGCACCCCTTGAAACTTGGTCTTGCAAAAGATGGATTATCTTTCATGTGCTGTCAACATACGGATTTTATAAACAGTATTCCCATGCGTTGCCTCATGAATCCATGCCGAGTCCGGCTTGCCGCCCATTGGAGACGGCCTATGCTAATGGGCGAAGGAAGGAGGCCATCATGCCGACGACCGCTTGCGGCCCTCACACGATCAAGGATTGGCTGGCGACTCCCGTGGGGGAACATTGGCAGCTCATCCACGGGAATTTGATCATAACGGAGGAAACGGCGGACAACAGCAGTTTGGCCGGGGAGATCGAGGTGGAGCTGGCTCTCTACCTTCGGGAGGAGCGTCGCGGCATCGTGCGACGCAACATTGCGTTTTCTTTTCCCGGGATCATGGATGCGGATCACGAAGGAGTCGTGCCCGACCTCTGCTTCATCCCGAACGACCAGCTCGTGGCGGAAATGCTCTCGGCTTCGACTCGGAAGATCGATCTCAAGGACAAGGTGGAGATCTACCGAGAAGCGGGGGTGGCCGAATACTGGATTTTCGACCTAGACGAGGAGTCAGTGCGGATCTACCGGTTCGGCGAGAATCGGCGAACTCCATTCGAGATCAAGAGCTTCGGCGACATTTTAACCACTCCTCTTCTGCCAGGATTCTCGTTGAATCTGCCAAACATCCGGCGGGCGATCGGCTTGGAATAGAGAGGCTCGCTTCTCCCACGCCACTTCCGGATCGACTTGGCCGACGTACAAAGAAAGTGCCCCTCTTTGTTTTGCACGACAACAGGTTGGCGGAGGAGTAGCGGACAAAGAGCGCGACACGGATTATGGGGGCGACCGTTTGATTCGAAGCCCACAGTGTCACGATGCTCAAGGAACACGCGGTCCTCGTCGACTTTCGCCAGCCAGGCGACGACGCCCGTATCGGGATGCGGCTTGACCCACTCGGACACGACGCTGGTGTCCAGAAGGAACTTCAGAGGTCGATCTTCGGCGGACCGTGCTTGAGCCGCTCGATCTTCACCTTGGCGTCGCGTAGCAGCGACTCCGCGAAGAACTCGGCGAGATTGCCGGTGCGCCTAGTCTTGCGCTCCCACTCCTCGGCCGAGACCACGACGACGGCCTTGCGGCCCTTGCGTGTGATCGTCTGCGGGCCGTCCGACAGCGCACGTTGGATCCCCTCGCTGAGCTTCGCCTTGGCTTTGGAGACACTCCAGGCCTCGATGCTACCAGCTTCTTTCCGGGTTTTGGACACCACGATAGTCATACGAGTCGCGCAGATCTCCCAAAGAAAGCGCCTATCGCGAATCCTTAGCCTGACTTCCATGGAGTACTGACGCCCATCGTTGCCGCGGAAAGCATGGCGTTTCCGTTACCTGCCACGCGTCGCCCACTTGGAAGACTGAGAATGAACTACCGCCATCAAGCTCCTGAACGGCTCTTGTCTTGCAGCTAAGATTGAACATAACATTGAGGCCGCCAAGCCGCTGTTCATGAAACGAGTTCTGATCCTGCTTTTCGTCGTCTCTTCCGTTCTCTCTCGGGAAGCCTATGCCGATGAGCCACTCTTCGCTCGACTCTTCGCTCGGTGGTACCCGGCCGAAAAGATCTCCGGCCCGCTGGGCAGCGGGACCGGGCGGCCGGTTCATGGGATGATGCAATATGGGACCCTCCCAAACCGCCACTACATCCTTCTCGGCTATGTCCGAGGCATCCAAAATTCCTACTTAGGATATTGGTGGGCCTCCAGGCAGGCAGTCTCCCTGGCCAAGCAGTACGGAGCCGATGCCTTAATCAAGATCAAGCTGTACGGTCCTACGCGATCGCTGGGTCATTTCGCGCTCAACGGGCAACTGATCAGACCCTCCTACGACGTGGGCGCTTACGCGGCCATCCGCTTTCTCGATCGGAAGGAGGACAAACCTGCTCGGGGAATTCGGGGCACCGCCTCCCCCGCAGCTTTGTCCGCCGAACAGAGAGCTTGCCTGCCTGTCTCGCAAGCCGCCCGAGAACGCTTATGAAGCATGCAGGGCAAGGGACCGGAGCGCGGCCGGGTAAAGATCCCGACCGCGCTACGCAATCCGGTCCGGCGATCGAACAATAAGACGGCTACGGCCGCGTAACGGGAGCGCCAACCTTGTTGCCCCACTCGGTCCACGATCCGTCGTAGTTACGTACCTTCTTATGGCCGAGCAAGTAGGTGAGTACGAACCAGGTATGGCTCGAGCGCTCGCCGATCCGGCAGTAGACGACCGTGTCGCTCTCCGGAGTCAGGGCGCAATCCCCTTCATAGATCTTCCGGAGCTCCTCCGCCGGTTTGAAGGTGCTGTCCTCCTTCACCGCAGTCTTCCAGGGCATGCCCTTGGCCCCGGGGATATGACCGCCGCGTAGGGCGCCTTCCTGCGGATACTCGGGCATGTGGAGCAGCTCGCCTGTATATTCGCCAGGGCTCCGCACGTCGATCAGAGGCAGGCCTGCGCGCTGGTGGGCAAGAGTCTGTTCGTAGAATGCGCGGATCTCCCCATCCCGCCGGCCGGCCGGCGTCGGATAGGCTGCTTCGGGATAGGAGGGCTTTTCCCGAGTGAGAGATCTTCCTTCGCTGACCCACTTGTCTCGCCCGCCGTTGAGAATCTTGGCATTCCGGTGGCCGTAAAGCTCGAAGGCCCAAAGCGCATAGCAGGCCCACCAGTTCGACTTGTCTCCGTAGAAGATGCAGGTCGTATCCGGCGTGATGCCGTTTCGACGGCAGAGCGCCGCAAAGGCTTCCGGAGCGATATAGTCGCGGACCATCTGATCCTGGAGGTCGCGACGCCAGTCGATATGAACCGCCCCCGGGATATGCCCAGTATCGTAAAGAAGCACGTCTTCGTTGCTCTCCACGATCCGGATTCCGGGATCGTTCCGATGCTCTTCCAACCATTCGGTTTCGACCAGCTTCTCTGGGTGAGCGTAGGCAATCGTTGTCATCATTCTCTCCTTTTCGTTTTTCCTATTCCTTCCCAAAACAGGTGGGGTAATCGCTGCATTCCCGACAGCTCGGCGCCTTGCAAGCGTGAAATCCTGCCCGCTCGCAGAGCTGCTTGTAAAAAAATTTCTTCCACCGCATATCCCCGACGTTCCGCTCGCGAAGCGGACGGAAATAACGCTCCAGGAGGCGAGTAAGCGCATTCCGGTCCGGAAGTCCGAGATCCTGCCAGAGATGGTCATCAGCCAAGCAGGCCGTGGCGACGGCATGAGCTACCCAGCGGGTTTCCTCCGACCCATCCCCAGACTCGATCAGGAGAGAAGTCAACTCCCAAAAATCCTCCGGAGGGCCGACGGCCTGGCGAAGAGAGGTCGATTCGAGCCGGAAGGCGACCAGGAGCCGTTCGAACGACTCCTGGTCGAGACCGAGGCGAGGGACGGAGGGAAAGCTGCCCGCCGAGGCAAACCGCTTCACGACATATCGCAATGCCTGATAGAGAACCGCCGTCTCCTTCTCGTGGTACTCCGTCGCGCAGCCGAACGGGCGAGCCGGGCTGGGGACGGACCGGAAAGAGGGCGCAATCGCACAGGCAGCCACGGCGCTTTATCCTCCGAACCGGGCGACCTCCGGAAACCTTTCGATCATCTCGAGAGCTGCGGTGACATACTTTTCCCCCGCTTCCGCGAGCTTCTCCTGGTTAGGGAAGCCGAAGCGGTGTACATCCCGCAGTACCTTGTTGACGAGCGCAAGCCGGCCCGCCAAAAGCACCATCTTCCCAAAGCCCTCGTGGTGCATGGTCATCATCGGCATCACCATGATCCCGGTCTTCCGCTCGATGGTGAGCCCCACAGCGTTGAAAAACATCTCGACCCGCTCCAGGGTCTCCGGATCGGGATCGCCCACGATCGGAATCTGCTTGCGCTTCGCGGCATCCAGAATGAAGGACTCGAGCAGCTCCTCGTCCTTCTTTCCGTCCCAAACTCCATAGGTGTCCTGCGCCCGCTGCTGCTTCACGAGCTCGCGCAGAAACGCTTCCCGCAACTCGCTCACTCCGTTTTCCACCGCACTTGTCGTCATCCTTCCCTCTCTTCCTCAAAATCGAACGTTCTTGCCTTTCCTTTCGCCAGAGCCTTCCGCAGCCAAGGCGGCGGGGTGCCCCGAAGCACCTCCTGCAGCTTTTCGAGAATCTCCCGGATCGGCTCCAGATCCTTTGCCTTCACCGGATGGATCTTCTGCGCGACCACCCGAGCCGCGCCGGAAGCTCCGATCGCCGCCACGTAGAGAATCGCGCAATCCCTGATGGCGGCAAGCTTCGCTTCGAGCTTGTCCTCGTTTCCGTCTTCCTCAAGATCTCCGAAGAATTCGACCGTCTTCCAATGGCGCGCCTCGGTCTCATCCACCTCGTAGATCGCGATTGTCTTGGCCCAGCCGAAATGGGCGTTGACCCGAATCCCGTCCTGTGTCGCAAAGGCAACTTTCATCCCGCGCTCCGCTCCTCCCCTTGGCATTGGCATACCCGAGCCTCCTCCGCGTGAGAGCGGCGCTCGGGCAGGCGATGATATCCTTCTTCCTCCTCACGCGCCGCGATCAGCAGATTGGCGACTTCGAAAAGGAAGTTCCGGCTCCCCCGATAGCCGACCAGCACTTGGTGCGCCGCGCCCAGCCGGTCGAAGATCGGCAGACCGATCCGGTAAAACGGAATTTGTAGCCGAGCGGCCATCTGGCGCCCGTGGGAATGAATCAGCAGAAGCTGGCACCCTAGGGCCTCCCGCTCCAGGTCCTCCAAGTCTCCGATGCGCACCCGCTCGATCGGCAAATCGGAAAAGACGATCGACTCGGTTGTCGAAACTGCCGCCTGTAGCTTGCAACCCAGTTCGGCGAGCCAATGGCCCACGTTCTGCAAGAGATCGGGCTCGGCACCGATCGCCACCTTGACCCCTCCGAGAAAGAAGTGGCTGTCGAGCATCGCATCGACGAGCTGTGACCTCTGCCGGCGATAGATCTGCGGCACGGGGCGACCGGAAAGCTCGGCAAGAAGCCGGAAGAAGCGATCGACCGACCGGAGCCCCATGAGCCGATCGACGAGCAGATGCGGAACCCCGCACTTCATCTCGAGAGCCAGGGCGGCACCGCGCATCTGCTCGCCGAGGGCGATCGTCGCCCGGGAAGAGCCCATGCTGCGAATCTCCTCCAGGCGGGTGCCGCCCAGAGTCGTCGGTGTGAAATCTTCGGGAATATACCCATCGAGGGAGCCCGACAGATCGGGCAAGAGGATAGGGCGGAGGCCAAAGGACTCGACGATCTGCCGAATCTCCTCCAGGTCCCCGGGAGTCAGATGGCTTCCTGCCAAAAGGTTGACCTGATCTTCGTTTCGCGTCGTCGCGGGCACAACCAGTTCTTCGACGATTTGACCAACCGTCTTCGCCCATCCGTCCTGGAAGGCGCCCTTGAAGTCGGGGGTCGAGACATAGACGACAGGAAGATCGGCCAACTCCGGTCTCCGTTGCCGAATGAGCTTCAGGTAGCCCACGATGTCGTCCCCCTTGGTTTCCGTCAGGCCAGTCGAACAGATCCCGACGACCTGCGGCTTGGCGCGCTGCGCAATGTTCAACAGGGCCTGCTCGATATTCTCCATCCCACCGAGAATGGTCGTGACCTCATTCATCGCCGTTGTCTGCAGTGGGATCATCTCGCGAAAGTGGCGGACGAAGAGGACCAGCCCGAACGCGGTACATCCCTGGGAACCGTGCAGGACCGGCATGCAGCCGTGGAGGCCCAGGAACGCGAGAGCTCCGCCGATCGGCTGGCTCATCTTGAGCGGGCTTACGCTGCACGCTTTCTTGGAAGTTACGACGTCGGCCACGTTCCCCCTTTTTCCGATGAGTTGCCTACCCTTCCGACCAAGGAGCCGGAAGGCGCACCTCCTGCCAGACCGGGTTGTAAAGAGCCCGATCGATCTCGGCCACCAGCGCGACCATTCCCTCGTACCCGGCGTAGGCATGGTGGCGCTCCTGGTTGATGTCGAGCCAAGGCATCTTCGCCTTTAAGGCGACAAACTGCGAACGGCCGCCCGAGAGCATGATGTCCGCCCGCGCCTCCTTGAGCATCCGATACATCTCCCTAGGCGTCATCTCCTCGATCATGTGCGCCTCTTCACCCATGACCTTCTTGATCCGTTCCTTGTCCTCCTCGGTCGACTTCTTGACACTCGTCCCCACGATCTCCATCCCCACCTCTTGCAGGGCGGAGACCACCGACCAGGACTTGACTCCCCCCGTGATCAAAAGCACGCGCTTCCCGGCAAGCCGCTTCTGATAGACCTTCAGCTTCTCCCAAGCCTTCTGCTCCTCCCGCCGGATCAGCAACTCCGTCTTGGACAGCAACTCTGCAGGCGCCCCCCGGCCAACCAGCAGCCCGGCCAAGTTCCGAAGGGCGTCGCTCATGTCGGAGATCCCATAGAAGGATCCCTCGAAGAAGGGGATTCCGTATCGCTCCTCCATCTTCCGGGCGATGTTGATCATCGCCTTGGAGCAGACCAGCATGGTCGCCTTCGCCCGATGGCAAGAGGCGATCTCCCGGTATTTGGCGTTCCCCGATATGCAAGCCAGGATTCGAATGCCGAGCTGATCGAAAAGCGGCTGAACCTGCCAGAGCTCTCCGGCCAGGTTATACTCCCCGATGATGTTCACATCGTAAGGAGTTGTGTTGGACGGCTCCTCGGTCCCGATCACGTGATCGAGCAGGGCCTCTCCGGCGAGCTTGTTGCCCAGATTCTTGCTTCCGGCAAAGCCCGGCGACTGGACCGGGACGACCGGACGCCCGAACTGTTTCTTGGCCGCCTGACAGACGGCTTCGATGTCGTCGCCAATCAGTGCGGGCACGCACGTCTGGTAGACGAAGACCGCCGGAGGATCGTAGCGGTCGATCGCCTCCTTGATTGCACGAAAGAGGCGCTTTTCCCCGCCGTAGACCACGTCCATCTCCTGGATGTCGGTCGTAAAGCCCATCCGGTAGAGGAGGGAATCGGAGGACTTGGACCCCCGATTATCCCAGGAATTCCCTTCGCAGGCGATCGGACCATGCACCAGGTGAACCACATCGGTAATCGGCTGGAGGGCGATCTTGGCTCCGTCGAAGGCGCAACCTCCGGCGGCGGCCCCAGGTTGGAGCTGCTTGGTGCAACCCTTCTTCCGCTCCTTTTCCAATTTTGCCCGGTTCTTGGCGCAGCCCGGCTCCTGGAAGACCGCCTGGACCTTTTCCGAAATGTTGCTCATCCGGAGCTCCCTTCGGGACCCTTTCTCCTACCGAATGATGTCGAAGCTGTAGTCGGACTTCGCCGGCACGTTGGTATTCCGATCCATCTCGTCAAAGATCTTGTCGAGAATCCGGACGAGCACGTTGAGTCCTCCCTGATAACCCCAAACGGGAAACCGGTGGTGGTGGTGCCGATCGAAGATCGGGAATCCGAACCGGATCAGCGGCGTTCCCGTGTCCCGCTCGAGATACTTGGCATAGGTGTTCCCGATCAGGAAATCGACCGGCTCGGTGAAGAGAAGCGAGCGCATGTGCCAGAGATCCTTGCCGGGGTAAACCTGGCAGCCCGCCCCGAAGGGAGAGTGGTCGAGAAGCTCTCGCACTTTCTGCTCCCAGGCCGCATCACCGTTCGTGGCCAGGATATGCGCCGGCTCCGCTCCCAGCTCAAGCAGGAAACCCGCAATCCCGAGCGCCACGTCGGGATCGGCATAGACCGCAAACCGCTTTCCGTGGATGTGTGCGCTCGAATCGGCAATGGCATCGACCAATCGGCCTCTCTCCTTTTCCAGCGCCTCGGGAATCGGACGCCCCGAGAGGCGAGAGACTTCCTGGAGGAACTGGTCCGTCGCGGCCACTCCGATCGGATAGTGCAAGCCGACCGTCTCCTGTCCTTTCCCTTGGATGTAAGGCAAGGTCTTGGGTGTGCAGAAGCTCTGCATCGAGATGGTTGCCTTGGAATGGAGCGCCTCGGAGATCTCGCCAAGCTTCGTTCCGCCGTCATACATGCGGAACGTTCCGTCGGCCGGAGTATCCCAGACGTCGCTATTGTCGGAGACGATCAGGTAGTCCGCACCCATGAGGTCGAGGATCCGCCGCAGCTCCCGCATATTGCCGACTACGTTGCCGTCGAAGCCGACGATCAGGTTGATTCTTTCGTTCGGCTTCCGCTCGAGGGGCGCAATCGTCTTGGCCTTCCCGTCCCAGAAGTATTCAAGAATCCCCTTCATCATGTTGTCATATCCGGTGATATGACTACCTACGAATGAGGGGGTATGGGCAAACGGAACGTCGAAGTCCTGCGGAACGCTGCCCTTATCTCTTGCATTCTTGATGAAGGAGTTGAGATCGTCGCCGATCACCTCCGCCATGCAGGTCGTGGAGACAGCAATCATCTTCGGCTTGTAGAGGGCGTAGCTATTGGCTAGTCCGTCGATCATGTTGTTGAGCCCGCCGAAGACCGCCGCATCCTCGGTCATCGAGGAGCTGACACAACCGCTTGGCTCCTTGAAGTGCCGGCTGAAGTGGCTCCGGAAGTAGGCGACACATCCCTGTGAGCCGTGGACAAAGGGCAGGGTCCCTTCAAAGCCCACCGCCGCGAAGATCGCCCCCAGCGGCTGACAGGCCTTCGCCGGATTGATCGTAATCGCCTCGCGAGCGAAGTTCTTGTCGCGGTATTCCTTGGTCTTCGTCCACTCGCGGATCCGCTCGACCTCGTTGGCGCAAGCTGGGTCCTCGAACTCCCGCTTCTTTCGCTCGAACATTTCCAAGTACTGCGGTTGCCGGAACAGGTGAAAGTGGTCGAGAACGTGTTCCGCGTTCTGACTCTTGGTCTCTCCGTTTGTCTCCATATCGCCTTCCCTTCCTTCGTTGTCTGTTGCTTCTCGAGGCCCTGCTTGCGGCGCTCACCCTTTCTTCCAGGGCGCCTTCGTCAATCCCCAAACCGGATTGTTGATCGCCATGTCCATGTCTCGCGCGAAGATGGCGAACCCGTCGTAGCCGTGGTAGGGACCCGAATAGTCCCAGGAGTGCATCTGGCGGAAGGGGACTCCTATCTTTTGGAAGACATACTTCTCCTTGATGCCGGACCCCACGAGATCGGGCTCGAGCTTCTCCACGAACTTCTCGAACTCGTATCCAGTCACGTCGTCGTAGATCAGGGTGCCATCCTTCGCATCGTGGGTCGTCCGCTGGTAGTCGTCGTTATGGCCGAACTCGTAGCCGGTCCCGATCACCTCCATGCCCAGATCTTCGTACGCCCCGATCACGTGCCGCGGGCGCAGTCCACCGACGAAGAGCATGACCTTCTTGCCCTTGAGGCGCGGCTGAAACCTCTGAATCACCGCATCGGCCATCGGACGATATTTGGCAATCACCCGCTCCGCCCCTTCCTTGATCTTGTCGTCGAAGTGGCTCGCAATCTTCCGGAGCGACTCCTCGATCTTCGTCGGACCGAAGAAGTTGTACTCGACCCACGGAATCCCGTGCTTCTCCTCCATGTAGCGGGAGATGTAGTTCATCGACCGGTAGCAGTGGAGGATGTTGAGCTTCACCTTGGGAGTCCGTTCGAGCTCCTTAAGCGTTCCATCTCCCGACCATTGCGCGACCACTCGGAGACCCATCTCCTCGAGCAGGATCCGGGAAGACCAGGCATCCCCCCCGATGTTGTAGTCCCCGATGATTGCTACGTCGTAGGGAGTAGAGACCCATTCGGGCTCCTTCCCGGCCGTCTTATCGAGCACCCAGTCGCGGATGCTGTCATTGGCGATATGGTGGCCGAGGGATTGCGAGACCCCGCGAAATCCTTCACAACGTACGGGGACGATCGTCTTCCCGTTGAATTCCTTGGTCTTTGCCTTCGCGACCGCTTCGATGTCGTCGCCGATCAGGCCGATCGGGCACTCGGATTGAATGGTGATGCCCTTGTTGAGAGGAAAGAGCTCCTGGAGCTCCTCAAGGGACTTCGCAAGTTTCTTATCGCCGCCAAAGACGATATCGCGCTCTTGAAAATCCGTCGTGAACTGCAAGGTCACAAAAGTATCCACGCCGGTTGTCCCGATGTAGTAGTTCCTTCGAGAAGCCCAGGAGTATTGACCGCAGCCGACCGGGCCGTGGCTGATGTGGATCATGTCCTTGATCGGACCCCAGACCACTCCCTTGGAGCCCGCATACGCACAGCCCCGGATCGTCATCACTCCGGGCAGGGACTTGATGTTGGACTTAACCCCGCAATCGGGCTTCCCTTCTTCGAGCACTCCCAAATGCTTCGCACGCTTCTTGACCGCCTTTTCGGGGTAGGCTTTCAGCACCTCCTCGATCAGTTCACGGTTCCGGGCGCTCAATTCTTGGCTGTTCTCTACCGCAGGCGTTGTCAGGCTCATGATTTTCTTTTCCTCCGCAGTTTGATCTCTCCTCTCATGCAAGAAGGAGTGCCGGCTGGAAAACCGCCTACCCAGCCGGCCAATCCCTCGTTCTATCTTACGCGCAAAGAACCGCTTCTCCCGCGGTCTTGCCCACCAGCGATTCGTCCTCCCGCTTCATGATGCCGAACTGCATGAGCAGGTCTTCGAGCTCATCCATGGTAATGGGCGTCGGAATCACTCCATTCCCCTTGTTCTCATGGATCTTCTTCGCCAGCATCCGATACTCCTCGGCCTGCTTCGACTCAGGCGCGTATTCGATCACCGTCATCCGGCGGAGCTCGGCATGCTGCACCACGTTATCCCGAGGCACGAAGTGAATGAGGGTCGTGCCGAGCTTGGCGGCCAGAGCTTCCGCCAACTCCAGCTCTAGATCGGTCTGCCGCTCGTTGCAGATCAGTCCGCCGAGCCGCACCCCGCCGGAATTCGCATACTTGAGAATTCCCTTGGAGATGTTGTTGGCGGCGTACATCGCCATCATCTCGCCCGACATGACGATGTAGATCTCCTGCGCCTTGTTTTCGCGGATCGGCATGGCGAATCCACCGCAGACCACGTCGCCGAGGACATCGTAGGAGACGTAGTCGATTCCCTCGTAGGCCCCGTTTTCCTCCAGGAAGTTGATCGAGGTGATCACCCCCCGTCCGGCACATCCAACCCCCGGCTCGGGCCCGCCTGACTCGACGCAGCGGATGTTCTTATAGCCGACCTTCATCACATCCTCGATCTCGAGATCCTCGACGCTTCCGGCCTCCGCGGCCAGATGGAGAATCGTGTCCTGATTCTTTGAGTGGAGGATCAGCCGGGTGGAGTCGGCTTTCGGATCGCAACCGACGATCAGGATCTTCTGTCCCAGGTCCGCCAAAGCGGCAAGAGTGTTCTGGGAAGTGGTCGACTTCCCGATCCCTCCCTTTCCATAGAAGGCAATTTGTCGCAACTCGCTCATTGTGGATCTCCCTTGTTTTCTTTGTCCTTATTTTCCGAGGGCGATCGTTTCCTTCTCTCACCCTTCGGCGCTCGATTCCATTACGAGCAACTGGCGTGCCAATCTCTTTGCTACCTGCTGAGCCTCTACCGACCGGTCGGCGATCCTCCTCTGGTTTCCCCCTGCCGTCCTCTGTAAAACGCCGATCTGGAGTGAAGCAGAGGTCTGGGAGCAAAGAAGAGGACCAGACCCACCTCGCCGTCTGACTCCGGTCGGCGAGGTGCTAAAGGCAACAAAGGGAGAGAAAATGTCGGGAAACGAACAGGTCCTCAGCCAATGGCCGTTCCGATGCGAGCGGGCCTTCCATGGCATGTTTCTTGCTCGTAACAGAAACATGACGCATCCCCCAAAAGTGCGAATGGCTCCAAGGCTGGTCGACACCACCCTCCGGGACGGAGAGCAGGCTCCCGGAGTCGCGTTCTCCCGGGAAGAAAAGCTCCGCCTGGTCCAAGCCCTCATCGCCGCGGGAGTACCCGAGATCGAAGCGGGCGTTCCCGTGATGGGCAGGGCGGAGCAGCAGACCCTCCGGGCGATAGCAGCGACTGCCGATCCCTGCTGCCGGCTCATCTCCTGGGGAAGAATGCACCCGGCCGATTTGGAAGCGATCCAGGCCCTGCCCATCCGTTTTGCCAACCTTTCGGTCCCGGTCTCAGATCTTCAGATCGAGAAAAAGCTGCAAAGATCCCGCAGTTGGGTTCTTGAAACGGTCCGCCGGTTCGTCCGGGAAGCGATGGATCTTGGCATGGAGGTGGCGGTCGGGGGAGAAGACTCCTCGCGCGCCGACCTGGATTTCGTCCTCCGGGTCGCGGAGACAGCCCAAGCGGCCGGTGCCTCTCGCTATCGATTCGCCGATACCCTCGGCATCCTCGATCCTTTCTCGACCTTCCGGTCGATCCGCAAGCTTCGTCGCGCGGTGGATATTGAAATCGAGATCCATGCGCATGACGACCTCGGAATGGCAACTGCGAACTCCCTGGCGGCCTACCGAGCGGGGGCGACACACATCAGCGTCACCGTAAACGGGCTAGGCGAGCGGGCGGGCAATGCGCCACTCGAGGAGGTCGTGGCGGCCCTCCGCTACGGCAGCCAAATCGACTGCGGCGTACCGAGCGCTTCCCTTCCCTCGCTTTCCAGGCTGGTATCCGAAATTTCAGGACGTCCGGTTCCTGATGCGAAAAGCATCGTGGGCAGAGCCGTCTTCACCCATGAATCGGGAATCCACGTGGATGGGCTCCTCAAGGATCCGCGGAATTACCAAGCTTTCGATCCCAACGAGCTGGGACGCTCCCACGAGTTCGTTTTAGGCAAGCATTCCGGCCCCCGGGCGATTCAATGGAGCTATCGGCGGCTGGGAATCGACCTCTCGCTTTCCGAAGCCGGAGCGCTGCGGGAGCCTATCTCCGCCTTCGTATCCGCCCGGAAGCGCTCACCGAAGCGCTCCGAACTCCTTCACCTCCTCTCGGCGACGATCGTCCGGGAGGGGAGCCGTCCGTCTTTGCCAGCCAAGGAGATGGCTACGAGGCCATGATGCTCGATCCGATCTTCAACTGGGCTAGCGCAAGCCGCAGTTCTCTCCGGATCATCAGAAGCGCGTCCCTCGAGAAGCGCTTCTTCTCCTCGATGGCATGATTCAGTTCTTCCCGATAGGTGGTGAGGGAAGCAGCTATCTTGTCCATACATTCGTGCCATGCGGCGGCGATGCGACACATCGATTCGGCAGCCTGTACGCGAGCAAGATGGGAGCGGATCCTCTGCTGAGCCGACACGACCTCCGCCAAGAGGATCTTCTCCGAGGGAACCCGCTTTAGGTTGCTGACCAGGCCAACCCGATTCAGCAGCCAGATCGTCCATTTCGTCGGATCCCACTGCCACGGTTTGACTCCGTTGCGATAGTCGTACTGAAACTCATGATGGAAATTGTGGTAACCCTCTCCAAAAGTAAAAAGCGCCATGATCCAGCTGTCTCGAGCGGTGCATCGAAACGAATAGGGCTGATCGCCCACCATGTGGCAGAGCGAATTAATAAAAAATGTCATCTGCTGCACGACGACGACTCGAGTGACGCCTCCGACCAGGAAGCCACCCAAGGCACCGATCCATCCTCCGTGCAAAGCGCCCAGGGCGGTCGGCAGGCCAAAGCCAACCAGGAATGCCAAGGGGACTGCATACTTGTCCTGCCATCGGCAGAGAGGATCGGAAAGGAGATCCCGCACGTTGTCCAAGGGATGCGCCGGCCCCAACTTGACGAGAAGCCACCCGATATGCGCGTGGAAAAACCCCTTGCGAATGTTATAGGGATCCTCGTCATGATCGACGTGCTTGTGGTGATGCCGATGGTCAGATACCCAGGCAATGGCCGACCCCTCAAAGGAAGCCGCCCCAAAGAGCAGCACGAAGAGGCGCACAGGCCATTTTGCCTCAAAGGATCGATGAGAAAAGAGGCGATGATACCCGAGGGTGATGCTCAATCCAGTGGCTAGGAAGAGACCGAAAAAAATCGCCCATTGGTACCAGTCGATGCCGTAGAAAAAGGCGTAAGCCGGCGTCGCGACTAAAGCGAGAGCCAGGGTGGAAATCAAAAAAATGCTTGTCGGCCAATTCATATGCTCAATCTGCAGTGGTCAGGAAAACGCACCAAGGCAAGGGGGGAGAATTCGGAGACAAGGGGAGTGGAAGACCGCCCGCCTTTGACCTTAACGCGTTAACCAACATATTGTTCCAATCCGAAGAGAAAACAGCCATTCTTCCATACGCATATAGCCCACTGGCTTGCCGGTATACAACCCTTTTTTTATCTTCTCGGGCAAAAGCGGCAAAAGCGAGATTTACGGTCGACCAAGCTCCTAGCCTGCCTGTCGGACTTTCCTTCTCCCTCTGGTGGTAAAAATGGGAATGGGTTTTGGCGGGACAGAAGACGGCATAGTACGCCCGGCTAATTGCGGTGCGTAGGCATGCCTCGCGGGGAACAGAGGAAAAGAAACACTCTTGGAGTGTTACTGGCCAGCGACAAAAACTTGTCCAGTCAAACTTCGGAGAACCCGACATGAACATCCAGCTTGCCTTCGCGAAAGGCCTGCTGTCGAAACCACCACTCCCGGCAGAACGTCTCGAATTTCCGCAGGCCTTCCGAGATCGAAAGCTGTGCCGTCACGAAAAGCATAAGCATTCCGTCGTCTGGCTCCTCCGGATTTTCGACGACCCCCAATACGAGAGACGCGATCAACCGGTTCTTAAAATAGGCCTCAAGCTTCTTTGCCATGCTGGCGATCACCGGCCGCAAATCCGGATTTTGCCGCAAGAAGAGCAAGACCGCTTCTCTTGCCTCAAAGTCGGAAGGAAGGAAAGGCACAGGTACGTCGGGAGAAAGCCGAACCGCATCCAATGAAGAAAAGAAAAGAAGCCGTTTGCCAGCAACAGGCGCTCGCATAACAAATCTTGGCCACCATCGGAGGTGGGCGAAGGGAGAGCAAGGAGAAAAAGTTGGGAAGGGCATTTCCGCACTCATGGTTGATCCTTCCGCTCAGCACTGGACGCCCGTTCCATGAACACAATCGGAGCAGATTGAAAGCCATTTCATCCAATAGGCCAGGAAGCAGATCCGACCGTGGTCTCGGACTGCGATCCGCGAGCGCTGGGTTCAAGAAACTCGCGGTCTCAGGAACTCGAGCAGCTCCGCGATGCGGACACGCTCCTGGCGCATGGAGTCGCGCTCGCGAACAGTGACCGTCTCTTTTTCCCCGGCGAACGCTCCGGAGCGCACCCCTTCCAAGGTTTCGAAGTCGATCGTCACCCCGAAGGGGGTTCCCACCTCGTCCATCCGGCGGTAGCGGCGGCCGATCGCTCCGCTCTCATCGTAGAAAATCCGCAACTGCATCCGCAAGAGGTCGGCGACCTCGCGGGCCTTTCGAACCAGCTCGTCGTTATTCTTGAGGAGGGGGAAGACGCCGGCCTTGATCGGCGCCACGCGGGGGGAAAAGTGGAGGACCACCCGCTTTTCGACTTTCCCGCCTTCCGCGACGACATCCTCCTCGTCATACGCCTCGCAGAGGATCGCGAGGAATGTTCGATCGACCCCTCCGCTCGGCTCGATGACATGCGGAATATATTTCTGCCCTGTCTCCTCGTCGAAATATTCGAGCGGCTTGCCGCTGGCGACTCCATGCTGACGCAAGTCGAAATCAGTCCGGTAGGCAACTCCTTCTAGCTCCTGGCGCCCGAACGGGAAGACGTACTCCAGATCATAGGTCTTCTCCGAGTAGAAGGCCCTCTCGCCCTCGGGCACGTCCCGCACGTGGATGTGGTGACGCGGCAGACCGATCGATTCATACCACGAGAGCCGAGCCTCCTTCCACTTTTCCAACTCCTCGAGTCCAGTCCCCGGCCGAACGAAATACTCCACCTCCATCTGCTCAAACTCCCGAGAGCGGAAGAGGAAATTCCGCGGATTCACCTCGTTACGAAACGATTTTCCGATTTGCGCAATGCCGAAGGGGATTTTCTTGCGCGAGGTCTCGAGCACGTTCCGAAACTGAACGAACATCGCTTGCGCCGTCTCCGGGCGGAGATAGGTCAACGCGCTCTCCTCCTCCAAGGGGCCAACGTAGGTCCGGAAAAGGAGATTGAATCTCCTCGGCTCTGTCATCTCCCCTCCGCACTCCCCGGGATGCTTGGAGGATTTTTGGGGGCAACGCGCATCGGCGAGCTGATCGACGCGAAAGCGTGCCTGGCACGTCTTGCAGTCGACCAGCCAATCGACGAACTGCTCCTCATGCGTGCTCGCTTTCCAGACTGAGCGGTTCATGAGAATCGAACCATCGAGACCCACGATGTCATCGCGCAACTGGGTCATCGAGCGCCACCAAAGCTCCTTGATATTTCTCTTGAGCTCTACCCCCAGGGGGCCAAAGTCCCAGAGGCCATTCAGTCCCCCGTAAATTTCGGAGGAGGGATAGACAAAGCCGCGACGCTTGCAGAGCGCAACAAGCTTTTCCATTAAGGGTTCTTCTGTCATAAGGCAAACGAACGACCGCGCGGCCAACCTGTCGCGGAGCAATGGGGGTAGTTAGGAGTCAATGTCACGAAGGCCGAAGACAAGGAAAGAGCACCCCCCCTCTAAAACACCGGTCCTGCGCATCCTTTCCGGCTTCGCCGCCCGAGTCGCCAGCCACTTTGTTCTCTCCACGGTTGGGCTGCTTTCGGCGATTCTCGTAGCCGCATTCCTCCTATTACGGTTCTATGGAGTTCCCGCGCAAATCAAAAACGTCCTTCTGGCGGAGCTGGAGGCGCGCGATATTACGATCTCCGTCGGCCGCCTCTCGCTCGATCCGTTAGGCCATCTCGTCGCCAGCCGGGTCGCCGTCTTCCGCAACCGGGATCGGCAGGAAATCTGGCTACAGATCGATCGCGTACGCCTCTCCGTCGCCTGGTTGGCCTGGTGGAAAGGCAAGCCTTGGATCAAGAATGCTTCCGTTTACAACGCCACGATCTACCTTCCGATCACGCCGCGGAGCGAAGTCGAGCTTTCCCAGGTTTCCGCCCGGGTCAACTTTGTCCCGGGCGCCCTCGAGGTCCTGCACGCGAGCGCCCGCGTCCTCAATCTCGAGCTTCTGCTCAAGGGGCGCATCCTCCTCAGCGGCTATCCATCCTTCCCGGCTCCCTCTCCTCAAGAGCAGGAGGCGTTCGACCTCCTTTGGCATCGCACCCTCGCCACGATCGATGAGATTGAGACCCAGCAGCCGATTCCCGTAGAGGTCGATCTCTCGATGGCCACCAAGGACCCTTGGGAGGCCAGCATCCACTGCCGGATCCTCTCCTCTCCGATTTCCTGGCGGCAGATTCCTCTGGGACGCCTTGCCGGAGATCTGCGCATGGCCGGACATCTCCTCCGCCTGGAAGAGCTGCACCTCGGATTTCCCAGGGGTGAAGTCTCGCTTTGGGGAGAGGCCGACCTGCTCAAACAGACCGGTTTCGTCGAACTTTTGAGCAACGCCGACCCCACCGTACTCCGCCCTTCGCTGCCGGAGAGGGTCGCCGCCACCCTCCAAGATCTCCACTTTCTGGATCTCCCCAGCCTGAGCGGGCGGCTGACCGCCAAATGGGGATCGACCGAACGCTTCCTCCGTTTCTCCGCCGATCTCCATTGGCATCAATTCCGCTACCGGGGCCATCCTTTCGACGAGCTTTCGATTCCTATTGCGTTCGACGGCGCGCGGCTCTTCATTCCAGAGGCAAAGCTCCGATCCCCCACGGGAAAGATTGATGCGGAATTTCTCTACGAGAGTTCTCCGCCGAAGCTGCGCATCAAGGCCGAATCCACCATGGACCCGACTCTTTTCCTCGGAGTGGCCGGCTCCGCCGCCGACCGTTTCCTCGAGTCTCTTTCCTTTTCGAAGGAACCACCCTGGGCGCGAGGAGAGATTACCGGCCAGAGCTTGTTTGCTCCGCAGCGCTGGGCAATCCAAGGCAGCTTTTCCGCAAAGAACTGCTCCTACAAAGGAGTCGCCATCCGCTCCGTGCAATCCAACGTCCGATTTCAAGACCTCACCCTCCACTTCTCGCATTTCACGGCAACTCGGCCCGAGGGAACGGTCTCCGGGAACTTCGAGAACGACTTCGGCCATAAGATTGTGACCGTTCACGATCTATCGTCTGCGGTCGACGTGATCGCCTGCGCGCCAACTCTGGGAGAGAAGTTTCCGGCCTACGTGCAGCCCTACCGTTTCCAAAAGCCGCCGCGACTCGAGGTGCGCGGAGTCGTCGACCTGAATGAAGGCCGCAAGAATCCGGTCAGCGATCTCCGGGTCGATGTCCAGTCCGATTCGGTGCTCAACTATGTCCTCTTCCAGCGGAATTTTCCCGTCGTTTCTCCGAAGGGTTACATCCTTCTCCGTCGCAACGTGCTTACCGTGCAGATCGACCAAGCCTCCCTTTTTGACGGCAGTCTGCATGGAACCATTCAGGTGGCGCTTCAACCGCCACCCGCAGGCTCCCTCTTTCACTGCGTTTTTGACCTGGACCGCGGCGATTTCCACAAGGTCATGTCGGACCTCTACCGTGTCGAGACCTGCTCGGGACCCCTGCAATTCCACCTCGGCTTATCCGGCTTTGTCGGAAATCTTCCCTCACTGACCGGTGACGGCGATTTTGACGTCCAGGACGGCTACATCCTCTCGATCCCGTTCTTAGGCGGCCTCTCTACCAGCATGAGCGCCGTCATTCCGGATTTCGCCATGGCCAAGGCCGATCAGGCACACTCCCATTTTACCGTGGGAAACGGCGCGATCTCCACGGAGCAATTCCGCATCGCTAGCGTTGCCTTCACGATCATCGGCAAGGGGAGCTACAACTTCCTGCACGACAACCTGGAAGCCGATGCACGGGTCAATATTCGCGGCCCCATGGGGACCCTTTTGTTCCCGATCAGCAAGCTTTTCGAATATCATGGCTCGGGCAAGCTCGCCGCTCCCAACTGGAAGTCGCGCAATTTTTAACCTGCCTGTGTGAAGTCGAGGAATGGCGCGGTGCGACGTAGGAGAGCCATAGCGGGAGCTGCCCCTTTCGGTATGACAGTGCCTGAGTATCTCTCCCTATCGGCCGTTTCCACTCCCCGCTCATCAAACCGAACAGGCGGATTTCCCGCATTCGG
>NZ_KB901877.1:187290-220635 GCF_000379365.1 Verrucomicrobium sp. 3C
GCTGGCGTTACCACCAGTAGCCGCTCCGAGTGCTTCCGGCTGGAGCAATAGTTGCCGGGTGGAGATCACTCCCTCCCCACTGGGCGATGCACCCTTTTCACGGCGCACGAGAGAGGCAGGTTAAGCGGACTGGGAGTTCGTCCTGACTGGTCAAAGCAGCCAACGGACGTTATAAGGATAAGGGATGTCCGATCTTTCGAGAGCTTACGAGCCGAAAGCCATTGCCGAATCGCTCTACGCACGCTGGCTAAAAGACCAGAACTATCGCGCGGACGCCTCCTCATCCAAGCCCGCGTTTTCGATCGTCATGCCTCCTCCCAACATCACGGGCGTGCTGACTTTGGGCCATGTCCTGAATAATGCGATTCAGGACATCCTCTCCCGCAAGGCTCGCCTGGAAGGATACGAGGTCCTCTGGCTACCAGGAACGGATCATGCCGGCTTGGCGACGGAGATGGTGGTCGAGCGCTCGCTCCGAAGGCAGAGGGGAATCGGCCGCAAGGAGCTGGGCCGAGAGGAATTCCTCCAGCTTGTGCGAGAGTGGCGGGAAACCCATGGCCGGATCATCGTCGAGCAGCTCAAGAAGCTCGGGAGCTCGGCCGACTGGTCGCGGGAACGGTTCACGATGGATACAGACTATTCGCGGGCGGTCCAAAGGGTTTTCGTCCAGCTCTACCAGAAGGGGCTCATCTACCGGGGTCGGCGCATGGTCAACTGGTGCCCCTCCTCCCTGACGGCCCTCTCCGACGAGGAAGTCCTTCCGCGGGAAGAACAGTCGAGTCTCTACTTCGTCCGCTATCCGATAGAGGGAGAGCCAGGCTCCTTCCTTACCGTCACCACCACGCGCCCGGAGACGATTCCCGGAGACACCGGCCTTGCGGTGCACCCCGAAGATGACCGATATCGAAAGTGGGTCGGCCGTCGGGCGATCCGGCCATTCCCGCATGGCTCGATTCCGATTCTGGCGGACTCGGCGATCGATCCCGCCTTCGGCACCGGAGTCCTCAAGATCACTCCTGCCCATGACAAGCTCGACTTCGAAATCGGCCAGCGGCACGACTTGCCCATCGTCGATATCCTCCATCCGGATGGCCGGATCCATTGCCCTGCCCTTCCAGAGCTCGACGGCCTCGACCGCTTCGAGGCGCGGAAGAAGGCGGCATCGCTGTTGGAGAAAGAAGGACTGCTCGCCAAAGTCGAGCCCTATCTTCATACGGTGGGGGTAAGCGAGCGAGCGAACGTGCCGGTCGAACCGCGCCTCTCCGAGCAATGGTTCCTCCGCTATCCGAAAATCGAGGAGGCGCTCCGCGTCGTTCGGGAACGCCGGATCCGATTCTTCCCCGAACATTGGGAAAAAGTGTATGAACACTGGATCGAGAACATTCAGGACTGGTGCATCTCTCGACAAGTCTGGTGGGGCCACCGGATTCCTGTCTGGTGGAAAGAGGGCTCGCATCGCTGCCAGGTGGAATCGCCCGGTCCCGGCTGGGTCCAGGATCCCGACACGCTCGACACCTGGTTCTCATCCTGGCTCTGGGCGTTCGAGTCCATGGATCCTGCCACCCGTCAGAAGTTCTATCCCACCTCGGTCCTGGTGACGGGTCCCGACATCATCTTCCTATGGGTGGCCCGCATGATCATCGCGGGCCTAGAGTTTCGGCCCGGCCATGGCCCGAGCTTGGAAGACAACATCCCGTTTCGCGCCGTCTACTTCACCGGGCTGATCCGGGATCACTTGGGAAGGAAGATGACAAAGTCCTTGGGCAATTCCCCCGACCCGCTGACGCTGATCGAGAAATATGGAGCGGACGGGCTCCGCTTCGGACTTTTGCGAATCGCTCCCCAGGGTCAGGATATCCGCTTCGACGAGAAGCAGATTGAAGAAGGCCGAAACTTTTGCAACAAGCTCTGGAATGCCTGCCGATTCCGGGTCCGCTTCGGTCCGCTTTCCGCCGACGCGCGGCCTTGGGACCATCCGCTCTCTCCGTTCGCCGTGGAAATGCTCTCCGGCTTGAGCCAGACCGGGAGCCGGCTGGAGACGGCCTTCGCGGCGCACGAATTCAGCGAGGCCGCCGGACTGCTCTACAGTTTTGTCTGGAACGACTTTTGCGCCTGTTTCCTCGAAGCGGCCAAGGTCGACCTTGCCCAAGAAGGGAGCTCGACCGCCTCAGGCACTCTCGCCTCCTTCGACTACGCCCTCTCCTGGATTCTGCGGCTGCTCCATCCGTTTTGCCCCTTCGTGACCGAAGAGCTTTGGAATCGCCTGGAGCTCGGCCCTTCCACCATTCAGTTTGCCGGCTGGTTCGATGCAGCGGAAGCCCGGAAGCTCGACGAACGGCTGGGGGATCGGAAGAAGACCGCTTCTCAGGCTCGGGCAATCTTCCAGGCGGCCGAGCGCGGCCGTCATCTCCGTTCCACCTATGGCATCCCTTCCAATCAGAAGGTGCCCTTTCTCCTCCGGGCCGAAGAACCCCTGGCGATGGCCGAAAGGAACGTGCTTTCCGCGCTGGCGAAGGCAAGCGAGATCACCGACGTCGTCGGTCCGCCTCCCAAGGCTCCCATGGTCTTGACCGCCCTGGGGGAGCTCTACCTGCCTTTGGAGGGACTTCTCGATCTCGAGGTAGAGCGAAAGCGACTGACGGCGGAGAAAGAGAAGCTGGCCCTCAACTGGAAAGCGATCCAGGAGCGGCTGCAGAATCCCGTGGTCTCCGCTCGGGCTCCTGCGGAAAAGCTCGAAGCTTGGAGAGAGCAGGCGCTGCAGCTCGAAGCCGCGATGCAGCGCCTCGAGGATCAGCTAAGAGGACTTGTGCAATAGGGGGCGCCGGCGACCTGCTTACGGGGCTGCGGGCTTTTCCGCCGGCTTCACCACCTCTGCGCTACCGGTGCCGAAAACCTTTGCACGAGCAGCCGCGTCGATGCGGGCTGCGATTCCCGGATTGGTCTTGATTGCTTGGACGGCAGCTTCCCTTCCCTGCCCAATCTGCGTCCCCTCGAAATAGATCCAGGCGCCCCGCTTGTCCAAGATCCTCTGGTCGATGCCGACGTCAATGAGGGCCCCCTCTCGGGAGATCCCCTCGTTATAGAGGATATCGAACTCGCACTCGGTAAAGGGCGGAGCGATCTTGTTCTTCACCACCTTCATCTTCGTTCGGTTTCCGTAGACCGTTCCGTCGCCGCTCTTCAGTTGTCCGATCCGACGCACGTCGATGCGGACCGACGCATAGAATTTGAGCGCCCTTCCTCCCGGAGTGGTTTCGGGATTCCCGAACATTACCCCGATCTTTTCCCGGAGCTGATTGGTGAAGATGCAGATCGTCTTCGCTCGGCTGATGAGTGCGGTCAACTTCCGCAAAGCGCTGCTCATCAATCGCGCCTGAGCCCCGACTGTCGCGTCTCCAATCTGCCCTTCGAGTTCGGCTCGCGTGGCGAGGGCAGCCACCGAATCGACCACGATGACATCCACCGCGTTGGAGCGAATCAAGGTTTCCGCAATGGTCAACGCTTCTTCTCCGCAGTCGGGCTGGGAGATCAATAGTTCGGACATGTTGACCCCCAAGCGCTGCGCATACTGGGGATCGAGCGCGTGCTCCACGTCGATGATGACGCCAACTCCGCCCAGCTTCTGCGCCTGAGCCACGACCGTGAGAGCGAGGGTTGTTTTTCCCGACGACTCCGGACCAAAAATCTCGACGATGCGGCCCCGAGGGAATCCTCCCGCCCCGAGCGCCCGATCAATCACCAGGCAGCCAGTGGGAATGACCTCGATCTGCAGACGGGCCTGGTCGTCGCCCAGACGCAGAATGGCTCCTTCGCCATATTCCTTCGAGATCGTCTGCAGGGCAAGGTCGAGATTCTTATCCTGCCGCCGCGTCTTTGCATCCATCTTTTCGGATTCCACAAAACACCCTCTTCCCTCAGCCAGTCCCTTGCCAAGAAAGAACCTTCCGCACGAAACTCTCGGAAATCCTAAAAGCCTCGATCGGCCTCAAGGAAGCCTTCGAGATGACGCAGCCGGGTCGGATGACGCATCTTCCGAAGCGCTTTTGCCTCGATCTGCCGGATTCGCTCTCGCGTGACGCGAAATTGGCGGCCGACCTCCTCCAACGTGCGGGGATATCCGTCGAGCAGCCCAAAGCGCTGTTCGATCACCGTTCGTTCCCGCTCCGTCAGCGTATGAAGGACGTCTCGGATCTTTTCCTTCAATAAGGAGTAGGCGGTCATTTCGGAAGGGTTGTCCGCCGACTTATCCTCGATAAAGTCTCCAAAGGTGGTGTCGTCGCTCTCTCCAACCTGACTTTGGAGAGAGATCGGCTGCTGGGCCATCTTGAGAATCGCGCGGATGCGATCGACGCTCAGCTGAATCTCGTCGGCGATCTCTTCCGGATTCGGCTCGCGGCCCAACTCTTGAATCAGCTGCTTTTGCACTCGCATGAGCTTGTTGATCGTCTCGATCATGTGCACCGGGATCCGGATGGTGCGGGCTTGATCGGCGATGCTCCGCGTAATTGCCTGACGAATCCACCAGGTTGCGTAGGTCGAGAACTTATAGCCGCGTCGATATTCGAACTTCTCCACGGCCTTCATCAGGCCCATGTTTCCTTCCTGAATCAGATCGAGGAAAGAGAGACCGCGATTGGTATATTTTTTCGCGATCGAGATCACAAGGCGGAGGTTGGCTTCGACCATTTCCGTCTTCGCCCTCATGGCCTGATGAAGCCACTTCTTGAGTTCGCTATGTCTTTTCTTGAACTCCTCCACGCTGGCATGGGCCTGATTTTGAAACTGCTTCAGTTGCTCCTCGACCACCGCGAGAGCCTCGGACGCCTTGCTCCCGCGCCCCTGGGAGCGGAGCCGCTTCCTCTCGCTCTCCCACCGGCAGACTTCCTGAAAGCGCTCTTCGCTTACTTGAACTAGGTCTTCGACGACCTTCTGCTTGAAGTAGAAGCGACGGAAGATCTTTTCGAGGGCCAGATGCTGCTTCTCAAGCTCCCGAACCAACTTTGGCTTCTCTTTCGCGCTATCCGGCAACGTGCTCAACCGGGAGTAAAGTCCATCGGTCTCCTCGATCTTCTCCTCGAGCTTGCCGATGAGCGCGGGCAAGATCTTCATGTAGGCTTCGCGGCCTTCGACATGCTTGTCCTGGATGAGCCGGTCGAATCGTTCCCTTCCCTGCTCGAGCTTCCGGACCAGATGCAGATATTCCCGAGCGATGAACCCGAAGCTGTGAAGGCACTTCTGCACCATGAGCTCGGCGTTCTCAATCCGCTTGGAAATCTCGACCTCCTCTTCCCTCGTCAAGAGAGGCACCTGCCCCATCTGCCGAAGGTACATCCGGACCGGGTCGTCGAGGATGTCGAGCTTGGTCTCCTTCCCTTCATGCACTACCACCGTGTCCGACGGGGTAGCACTCTTCTGGCGATCGACCTCCGAGCTTTCGATTACGTCGATCTCAAGGCTGCGCAAAAACGCGATGATGGTCTCGATCTCATCGGGTTGAGGCACGCAGTCGGGCAACGCTTCGTTGATGTCGTCGAAGGTCAGGTAACCCTGCTCCTTGGCGAGCTTGACGAGGGTCCTCAGCTTTTCTTGCCGTAACGGCTCCTCAGACCAGATTTTCGCGAGCTTCCGGGCCAACTGCTGCTCCTCGGCTACGATGGAGGCCGGGGAGACGGTGGCGGTTACAGCGTGACGGCCATTTTCCTCGGAGGCGCGAACCTTGGTCAGCGCGGAAGGAGGGGGGGCGGACTCAGTGGAATGACGGGAGAGAGACGATGAGGAGGGAATACGCGATGGGGTGGCTCTTTTGGTTCTTGAATTACGCGGCATGGTCATGCTTCGACTCGTTGCGGGGTTTCGACGACTACGGACAGCCAAGGAAAGACAAAGTGAAAAAGCTTAATCGAGGGTCTTCCGCAAGTCAACGAGTTCTCTCAGCGCGACCTGCGCCTCCATGGCCCCTCCTCCGGCCCGAACCTGCTCCTCAAGAAGGCGGATGCGCTTCCGCTTCCAAAGAAATTCGAGACGCCGGCAGAGCATGGTCCACCGCTCTTCCGGACCAATCGAAAGATCGACGGGTGGGGGACGGAGCAGCAGCTCGGTTACATAACCTCGTTCTTTCTCCGATAGAATCGGAAAGAGAGTCTCCGGATCCGAACCCGACGCCAGGATCTTCCGCACCAGTTCTCCCTCCTCGCTCTCCTCCAGCCAACGGAGATCGAGCTCCGCGCGTGCCCGCTCCAAGATAGCCGGAACTTCGCAGAGCAACCAGATGATCTCCGTCTGAACCGCATCCCGCCGCACCGGCAGAACGTTGCGCGACACCTCGCGTTCCTGGCCTCCGGCCCCCGTTTTCCGAGTCACCTCCTCTAATGCGCCACGAGAGACTCCCAAGCGCGCCGCCACCTCCAGGACAACGCCTTCCCGGCGGATCGGGTCGGGGATCTTGGCGACCCATGCAGCCATCGATTGGACCGCTTGACTCCGTCCTCTGGGAAGAGTCAGGTCATTTTGACGAGCGGCCTGATCCAGAAGATAGGAAAGATGAGCGGGGGCCCGCTGCAATGTCTCCCGAAAGCTCGCGACCGCCTCCTCGCCTCCTCGAAGGAAACTGTCCGGATCTTCCCCGGCCGGAAGCGAGGCCACGCGGACATCGAGTCCCGCTTCCGTCAGGATAGCCAATCCCCGCACCGCAGCGCTCTCCCCGGCCCGGTCGGCGTCGAAACAGACGATGACCTCCTCGGCGAACCTTCGCAAAAGCCGCGCGTGATGCTCGGTGAGCGCTGTCCCCTGCACGGCAACCACATTGCAGAAACCGGCGGCATGACACCGAATCAGATCCATCGGCCCTTCGCAAAGAACTCCTCTGCCCTCCTGGGCGATCGCCCGCTTGGCTCGATCCATTCCCAAGAGAATTCTTGCCTTTGAAAAAATCGGCGTCTCGGGAGAATTGAGATACTTGGGGGCTGACTCCTCGGTGCCGATCTTCCGGCCGCTGAAGCCGACGATCCTCCCCGCTTCCTCGGCGATCGGGAGGATCAGTCGGTCGCGGAAACGGTCATAGGGCCGAGCCTTTTCTCCGAGAACCACAAGGCCGGCCTCGGTCAGAAGCTCTACCGGGTAGCCATGCGCGGTGCCCCATCGGAGAACGCCATCCCATCGATTCGGAGCATACCCCATCTGGAATGTCTCTGCGATCTCCCTCGAGATCTCGCGGGATTCCAGATAGCGACGGCACGGTTCTCCTTCCGGCGCGGTCCACAAGAGTTCGCGCCACCACTCCGCAACGGTTTTGTGGAGGGAGAAGAGACGCTCGCGTTCTGAGGGCACACCCACCTCCTTCCGAAAGGTGGCCGGCATCTCCATTCCGGCCTTCTCGGCCAACAGGCGCAAGGCTCCCAGAAAATCGAGCCGCTCGTATTGCATCACAAAGTCGAAGACCGTTCCTCCGTAGCCGCTGCTGAAACACTTGAAAAGCTGCTTCTGAGGATCGACAAAGAAAGAAGGAGTCCGCTCCGAGTTGAATGGAGAGAGAGCCTTGTATTTGGAGCCGGCACGCTTTAGAGGGACATAATTGCCGATGACTTCGACAATATCGCTGGCGGCGCGAATCGCTTCCACGAACTCCCGGAACGCCGGCGTCCCCATTCCGGTGGAATAAATCGGCTGTCGTGGTAAAACGCAAGGCTTACCCGAACCCCATGGGGCAACTTCTCCACCTCGTCACCCTGATGCTGCTTCTTGCGGCACCGCCCGAAGCGCTTGCCGCTGGCTCGCCGGTCGTTATCGTCGAGAGGTCCGAGGTCGTCCACAATTTCACTGTCGATGGCGCATCGGTTCGGACCATGTTTCGCGACGCGCTCCTCCAATACACGAAGCAAACATCGGTGAAAACCGCATGGACCAAAGGGATCGGCATCACGCCCCAAGACATCGTCGGGATCAAGATTTCCGCGTCGGGCGGTCCCGTCATGTCGAGCCGCAAGCCGCTCGTGGCGGCCATCGCCGAAAGCCTCGCAGAGGCGGGAGTGCCCGCGTACCAGATCGTCGTCTGGGATAAATTGGAAGACGAGCTCCGGGAATCCGAATATTTTCCTCGTCCCGAGGGAGCGCCCTACCGAGTCCGCTCCGTGATCCCAGAAACCGGTTTTGATGAGCACGTCTTCTACGTCAATGAGGTCCTTGGTCGCCTGATCTGGGGAGATCTCGCCTTTCAGGGAATCAAGCCGGGCCGTGGCCAAGCGCAACAAGCGCAAAAGCACGGCGAGAAACAGAGCGTGGCGCAGATGTATGGCCGCGGGGTGTCGGCGGGAAGCCTGGAGAACCAGGTCAGCAACAAATCTTATTATGCCCAGCTGGTGACCAAAATCTGCACCAAGATCATCAATGTGCCGGTCTGCATCGACAACAGCGGAGTCGGCTTCAACGGAAGCCTCGCATCCCTTGCCCTCGGGATGGTCGACAACACCCGCCGCTTCGAGGGCGAGGGGGGGAATTGGGGCGATCCCGCCATAGCGGAGATCTTGGATCGGCCCTTCGTGCGCAGCAAGGTCGTGCTCCACGTCATGGATGCGCTCATTGCCCAATATGCCGGGGGGCCCGACTTTTCTCCGGAATACACATATCCTCTCGGAGCGATCTATCTAAGCAAAGATCCTGTCGCCATCGACTCCCTGCTTGCAAGACGCGTTGACTCTTGGCGCGCCGGCGCTCACATTCCTGTCTTGAAGCCCATGCTTCAATACATGCAGACCGCTGTCGAATATGGCCTGGGCACCGCCGATCCAAAGAACATCCTGCTGATCCCCCTGCCGTGAATTCATCCGGTTCCGATCCTGTTATCCACCAACTCAACGCCATCCTGTCCCGGCTCCGGGCGCCCGACGGTTGCCCTTGGGATCGCGAGCAGACCCATCAGACCATCAAAGGCCAGCTCCTGGAAGAATGCTACGAAGTCCTGGAAGCAATCGACCGAAACTCGCCGCAAGACCTCAAGGAGGAGTTGGGCGATCTCCTGCTCCATGTGCTCTTTCATTCCCAGATCGCGCGAGAACAGGGCACCTTCTCCTTCACGGACGTAGCCGAAGGCCTCTCCGAAAAGCTCATTCGGCGCCATCCCCATGTCTTCGGGAAAGCGAGCGCCCGGAATGCGGAGGAAGTCACTGTCCACTGGGAGCGAAGCAAGCGGGAGGAAAAACCCGAGCGGAAGAGCCTCTTCGACGGCATTCCGCAAGGCCTTTCCGCTCTCCTTCGCGCCCAAAAGTACCAGGACAAGGCGGCAAAGCTTGGCCTCGATTGGAACCATTCGGATGGACCCAAGGCGAAGATCGCCGAGGAGCTAGCCGAAGTGGAGGAAGCAGTGGCACAAGGAGATCCGAAACGAATCGAGGAGGAAATCGGAGATCTCCTCTTCGCTGTCGTCAATTTGGCCCGCCATTTGCGCGTCAACGCCGAATGCGCGCTGAGCGGCTCCGCCGAGCGTTTCCGTTCCCGCGCACAGTTTATCGAGGAGGAGTTGCGCGCCCGCCCATCTGGAAGACCTCTAGAGCTTGCCGAATTAGAACTTCTCTGGGAACGGAGCAAAGCGCGCGCCCAAGAACGTGGAACCCCTCCCGATGTCTCTTGACATCTTTCACCCGCTCCCTCCCATTTCCTCTGTAGATGATTCATGCCGTTCACGACCCAGCCAAGATCCACAGGCGCGCGATTGCTCTTGGCCGGTTGTTGGGATGGAGGCGGACCATCCTTCTCCGGATCCGGAACGACCCCGTGGAGGTGCTCTGCTCCCCGGAGCGGGGCGACCGGAAGAGAAAGCCCTATGTCTTCCTTTCGGCGGGGATCCATGGAGACGAGCCGGCTGGAGTCGAAGCCCTGCTCTCCTACTTCGAGCAAAAGCCTCACTGGACCGCCGAATTCACCTTTACCCTCGTTCCGCTGCTCAACCCTTGGGGGCTGCGCCATAACTCGCGTCTCAATGAGGATGGCCTCGACCTCAATCGTTCCTTTCAACAGAGCGACCTGCCGCTGATCCGGGAACTCTGCACCCTCTACGACCGCAGAGGTCCGTTCGACCTAGCCCTCCTCCTTCACGAGGACTACGATGCCTGTGGCATCTACCTCTACGAGACGGGCCCAAGCGGCGAAGTCCGTTTCGGAGACCAGATCCTCTCCCGAGTGAGCTCCTGGTGTCCAGTCGATCCCCGGGACCGGATCGAAGGGCGCAAGCATCGCAACGGAATCCTCGTCCGGCCCCTGCGAAAAAAGTGGTTCGAGAAGATTGGCTTGCCCGAAGCAGCCCATCTCCACTTCCACGGCTGTCGACGAGTGTTCACGATCGAAACCCCCTCCGAGTTCGACGTCGGCTTGCGCGTAAAAGCGCACATGGAGGCAATCGATGCGGCGCTCGGCCTACTGGCCGCCAACCGACCGTCCGCCGAACTTCGCGCACGCTCCCCCGCCTCCCGGCGACACAAGGATGCTATTTCCGGGCGCGCCCTTCTTCCTTCCACCTCTCCTGCGCAGAATGGGGAAAATCAATCGGATCGATCTCGTGGCGTTTGACGAGGCTTTCGAAGAGAGAGAGCAGTCGCTCCTGAATCCGTTCGGTGAAGCGGCAGCGCTCCTCTCCGGGAGCCAGGGTGAGGAGTTCCCCGAACGAAACAAAGACTCGCGGTGGCCGCCGCCAGGAACGGAATTGATAGAGCCGGTCAGAGCCTACGACCACAGCGGGCAAAACAGGAGCGTTTGCCATCCGGGCGAGTGCCGCGGCGCTCGGGTTGAGCCGGGCTCCAAGCAAGATCGAAGCCTTTCCATGACGAATGCCCCGTTCGGGGAAGAGACCGACGATCCTTCCCTGCTTGAGCCGCCCGACGGCCGCCATCGCGGCCCGTGGATCCTGCCGGTTCCGATCGACGGGGATCACATTGAGCGCCCCCAGGATCTGCGAGAGGATCAGGTCGTTGAAGAGCTTCCCGTCCGCCACATAGTCGATCGGCCGCGGGGATTTCATCCCCAGGAGGATCGGATCGAAGTGGCTGATGTGGTTGCAGACCAAAAGGCAGCCGCCGCTCTCGGGGATCCGCTCCAACCCTTCGATCGAGATTCGCGCACTTCTGCGGAGGACGCGGTCGCAGATGGCTGCGCTGATCGCGAAAAAGCGATCTCTCCCTCCTTGTCCCAAACACCCGTTCCCGTTGCTCCTTCTCTGGCTCTTGCCCGACGAACCGTTTCCCGCGATGGAGCTCTCGGAAAAAGGACTTTCCTCCCCCGACTTCTGTAAACCCCCTTGTTCGGCTCCCATTTTTGGAGCACAAACTTTGCCTTGCCATTGCGGGTCGGAACAAGCAAATCCTTTGTCTCGAAGAACACCTCCCAAGGCCGCCCCATGCAAACGGAAACGCCGAACCTAGCAACCAAACCAGCCGTTCTCTTCCTCTGCACCGGCAATTCGGCCCGCGGCGTCCTCGCCGAATTTCTCTTTCGCTCCCTTTCCGGCGGCCGCTTCCGGGTCGAAAGCGCAGGCTCCCATCCCACCGGCCGGGTCAACCCCCACGCCCTTTCCGTGTTGCAGAAGGCGTACAGCATCGACGCCTCCGCCGCGCGGAGCAAGCGGCTCGACGAGCTTCCCCACGAACCATTCAGTGCGGTAATCACCTTGTGCGACAACGCAGCCGCGGAATGTCCAGTCTGGCCCTATCCCGCCGCGCGCGCCCACTGGCCGTTTCCGGACCCGGCTGCCGTCGAAGGCACGGTCGAAGAAAAGGAAAAGGCATTTCGGGATGTCGCTCAAGCGCTTGAGGAGCGGTTCCGGCGCCTGCTTGCCCTTCCCTTCGAAATCTTCCTCGATCGGCTTCGGCTCGAGGCCGAGTTGCGGAAGCTCTCCACGTAAGGCCGAATCCATCAATTTGGAGGCCGCTGCATCGCCAACTCTCGTAGGCGATCGGTGCCGACGGGCTCGTGCGCTAAGAACGGAACCAGCGCGAATCGCTTCGCATGATCGGCGGCCACGACCTCGATCTCGCGCCATTCGTGGCGCGCCCTCCGCTTCAACAAGGGAGACTGCGGATTCGATGCCGCAATGCTGCCATTCACGAGCCACGCCCAGGGCTCGATTCCCGCACGGCGAAGATCGGACTGTAGGCTGGCGGCCTCCAAGACCGGGGTGGGCTCGGCCAGCGTGACAATCAGCACCTTGGTCTGCTTCGCGTCTTGCAGACGCATCATCGGAGTCGCGTCGCGTACGCCCGTATCGTTCATCTGCCGCGAAACCTCGCGATGGTAGGCCCCGGCGGCATCGAGCAAAAGGAGGGTGTGGCCGGTCGGCGCCGTGTCTAGGATCACGAACTGGGTCTCCGCCTCCCGGATGATGCGGGAAAAGGCGTGAAAGACGGCGATCTCCTCCGTGCAGGGCGAGCGCAAGTCCTCTTCCAGCACGGCCCTTCCAGCAGTATCGAGATGGGTGCCTCTCGTTTCCAACACATGCGTGCGGTAGCGCGCGGTCTCCTCCCGCGGGTCGATTCGGCTCACCGTCAGGCTGGAGAGAGAGCCTTTCAGCGTCTCTGCCAGATGGGCTGCCGGGTCCGAGGTGGTCAAGTGGACGGGCAAGCCCTGGTCAGCCAACTTGACGGCCAATGCAGCCGCAAGCGTGGTCTTTCCTACCCCACCCTTGCCCATCAACAGCACCAGCCCTCGCCCCTCCGCGGCAATCTCCTCTGCCAGAGCGGAGAGCGTGCGGGCGCTCCGGGGAAGTGCGGGGGAGGCCTCGGGCGGCTCTGGCCTCCGGCCATCCTCACGCAGCAGTCGGCGCAAGGCATCGAGTCCTACGAGGTTGAACGGCTTGAGCGGAAGCTCGTCGCGCGGCAGGCCCCGGAGTGCGGCCGGAAGGGCATCAAGAGCGTCCTGCTCCCGCCGCCTAATGGACGAGGCGAGCGGATCGCCCTCCGCTTCAGCCGAGGGAAAGACTCCGTTGATGACCAGTACCTGTTGCGATAAGCCGATCGCCGCCAGCTCTTCGTGGGTGCGGGCGACCTCTCGCAGCGCGGCCGATTGCGCGCGAGCGACTAGAACCAGGCGGGTGCGCGCGGGATCGGACAACGCATCGACCGCAGCCTTGTACTGGGAGCGCTGTTTCTCCAGCCCCGCCACCGGCCCCAGGCAAGAGACGTCGCCCTTCCCCGCCTCGAGAAATCCGCTCCATGCGCCAGGTAGTTGCAGCAAGCGAATCGTGTGCCCTGTCGGGGCGGTGTCGAAGACGATATGATCGAAACCCGCTGTCAACGCGGAATCGAGCAGCAGCACGGTGAACTCGTCGAAGGCAGCGATCTCCGTCGTGCAGGCCCCGGAGAGCTGCTCCTCGATTCCATGGACCACCGCCTCCGGCAAGAGACCGCGGACGGGGCCGACGATCCGATTCCGGTAGGCTTGGGCCGCCGCCTGCGGGTCGATTTCCAAGGCGGACAGATTGGGTACTTCGGGAAGAGCCGCGATTCGATGACCGATGGAAAATCCGAAGACCTGTCCCACATTCGAAGCTGGGTCCGTGCTGACCAGCAGCACCCGCTTGCCTTCGCTTGCCAGATGAACCGCCGAGGCGCAGGCAAGGGAAGTCTTGCCGACCCCACCCTTTCCCGTGAAAAAAAGGAAACGCGGCGTCCGATCCAGGAAGCGCATGAGGGCTCCGAAGGTTAACCGCAGCAGTTGCCGGAACAGCAATCTCCCTCGGACTTGGCTCCCTCCTGCTCGATCCCTGCCCAGCGGGCGAGTTCGGCTCGGCGGGGATAACGCCCAGCCAAGGCCACTTCGCCTCCCACCAGGATCAGGGGAAGAGCCTCCTGGCCGGAGCGCTCCAGGAAAGCCTTCACGGTGGCGTTCTCGGCAAAGGCGAGAGGTTGTTGGGCAAGGTTCCACCGCCGGATCGTCGTGCCCTTCTGCTTCGCCCACTCCACATCGGCGGTGAAATCGACGAGTGTCTGGTCGACTGCCGCACCGCAAACGCCCGTGCTGCAGCAGAGAGGGGGTTCAAAAATCTCGACGGTCGTCATCTTTCTTCCTTTCTTCCTCTATTTTTCAAAGAATCGTCACACTCGATTTCCCGCGGAATCGAATCCGTGTCGAAGAAATCCAATCCGGTCGCTTCGTACCAGCCCTTGGTGCCGACACAGAGGTGGCAGACAGAAAGCATGACCGGCACCTCGACCAGGACCCCGACCACTGTCGCCAACGCCGCAGGAGAGGTCGGACCAAAGAGTGTGATCGCGACCGCCACCGCAAGCTCGAAGAAGTTGCTCGCCCCGATCAGCGCTCCGGGAGAGGCGACAGGGTGCGGCACCCGGAGCCATCGCATGATGAGATAGGTCAGTCCAGAGTTGGCATAGACCTGGATCAGGATTGGAATCGCCAAAAGGCCCACGGCGATCCAGTTCGTGAGGATGTTCTCCGCCTGGAAGGCGAAGATCATCACGAGGGTTGCCAGGAGGGCAAGGGTCATCACCGGCTTGAAGAGCGGAAGGAACGAGCGCTCGAACCAGGCGAGGCCCCTGAGCCGAATGACGAGGCTGCGGCTGATCCAGCCCGCGGCCAGCGGAATCACGATAAACGCCACGACGGAGGTGAGCAGCACCTCTTTGGGAACCACGATACCGCTCACCCCGACGAGCAACATGACGATGGGAGCGAAGGCAAAGGTCATGATCAGATCGTTGATCGCCACCTGCGCCAAAGTGTAGGCCGCATCCCCTTCGACCAGGTAGCTCCAGACGAAGACCATCGCGGTGCAAGGGGCAGCGGCCAGGATGATCAAGCCGGCCAGATAGTTGTGAGCCGTGCCCGGGTCAATCCAGTGGAGAGTCGAGGAAAAGAGCCCCACGACGAAGAACGATCCGAAAAGCGCCATGCTAAACGGCTTGACAAGCCAGTTGACGAATAATGTGACCGCAAGCCCCTTCGGCCGCCGGGCGACCCCGCGCAGGCCTCCGAAGTCGATCTTGAGCATCATCGGAAAGATCATCAACCAGATGAGCACCGCGATCGGAATGTTGACGTGGCTCTGGCCCAATTCCATGCCGCTCAAGAAGTGGGTGGCGCCGGGAAAGAGCCTGCCGATCCCCACGCCGAGGACCATGCATGCCGCTACCCAAAGCGTGAGATACCGCTCGAAGAAAGCGAGACGCTTGCTTGACCTTGTTTTCATAATCGATTATAGAGCAATGGGAAGTCAATCCGGATCTTCCCTTACGATTCTACAATACTAGAACCATGAGAACTCGTCAAGCGGTCGAGGTGCTCGCCACTCTCGGCCAGGAGACCCGGCTCGACGTCTTCCGGTTGCTGATTCAGGCGGGCCCCGCCGGTCTCCCGGCCGGAGAGATCGCTGCGCGGCTCAAAATCCCGCTCGCCACACTCTCCTTTCACCTCCAGCATTTGAAGCAAGCCCGGCTTGCGCACTCGAAAAAGCGGGGAAAGCTCGTGATCTATTCCGCGAATTTCACGACCGTCGACTGTCTGGTTGGCTATCTCCTCCACGATTGTTGCGGGCGACCGCGCACCGGGCTGGAGGTCTGCGGCCAAGCGGCCAGCGAATCGAAGGCTGGAGCGAAGTCGGTTTCCGAAAGGGCCGACTCGTGACCGAAATGGCCCGTCGCTAGCCGCAGGAGAACGCTTGGGAGACAGGCAGGCTAAGCAAAGGAAGCCGGGCAGGCCAAAGCTTCGGGAAGCCTCTCGAGGTATTCGTTTCTCGGGATATCGAGCGCGCCCATTTGGCGGGTAGTCGGCGTGGCCACCTGAGTATCGAAGAGCAGGAAACCGCGCTCGATCAGACGATCCATCGTGAAGACCAGCGCCGCTTTCGAGGCATCGGGAACGAGATGAAACATCGATTCGCCAGCGAAAAAGCCCCCGATCGCCACTCCATAGAGGCCCCCGACAAGCTCGCCGTTCTGCCATACTTCGACGCTATGCGCATAGCCTTGTCGATGGAGCTCGCAGTACGCTTTGATAAAGCGAGGGCTGATCCACGTATGCTCGCGGCCCTTCGCCGGTCGAGCACAGCCGCGCATCACCTCAGGGAAAGCCCGGTTGATCGTGTAGGCAAACTTCCCTTGTCGAAGCTTCTGGGCGAGCCGTCGGGGGACATGGAATCGATCCATCTCGAAAATCGCGCGCGGATCCGGCGACCACCAAGTCAGCGGCCGGTCCGTCCATGGAAAAATGCCCGACCGGTATCCGGCGAGCAGGCGGTTCATGGAGAGATCTCCCCCTACGGCCACCAACCCGTCGGGATCGGCACGGGAGACGTCGGGAAAATGGACGCGAAACAGATTCAAGATAATCGCAGCCACGGCAGTATTTTAAAAAAAAGTTTACTCGACAAAACAACTCTTAATTTCATTACTTCGCAAGCTCACCGTCGCTCAACAGAGCCAGACGCAGGGCGTTAAGCGCAGACTGAGAGGCGAGCCTTTTCACGATGGTCCGATCCGGCGGAAAGGTTTTCTGGAAGGAGATCGTTTTTTCTTTGCTTGCCAGGCCGAACCAGACCAGGCCGACCGGCTTTTCGGGAGTCCCTCCCGTGGGCCCGGCAATGCCCGTCACCGAAATGGCCAAATCGGCTCCGCTGCGCCGCAAAGCCCCGCTCGCCATTGCGGCGGCGACTTCGGCGCTCACGGCCCCATGCTCGGCAAGCAGCTCTGGTTCCACGTCGAGTTCCTTCACCTTCGCCTCATTCGCATAGGCAATCCAGCCGTAAGGGAAGACCGCCGAGCTTCCCGACACGTCGGTCAGCCGATGGCTGACGAGGCCACCCGTGCACGATTCTGCCGTGGCGATGGTTTTTCCCAGCCGAGTCGCCAACTCCACAACAGCCCCCTCCAGTGTGGCCCCGTTCTCCCCGAAGAGGGCCGTGCCGAGCCGTTCCTTGACCAGAGCCCCGGCATGCTCCAGGAGAGAAGGATCGGCGCTTCCCACGCGAAGTTCCACCTCCCCCAGCCGATCGCAATAGCCGATCTCCTTGAGACCCAGGCCACGGAGTTCTTCCTCCACGCGCTTCTGCACCTCCCACTCGGTTAACCCAACGACCCACCAGGAACGCCAGATAAACTCTTGTCTTTCGGCGCGGGAGCGAAGCCAGGGAACAACCGCCGCACGCCACATGGGGACAAGCTCGCGAGGAGGTCCCGGAAGGAGAAACATCGCCAATCTGCCTTTTTGGACAAAAAGACCGGGCGCTGTTCCGACCGAATTCCACAAGACCTCGGCCCCTTTCGGCACCATCGCCTGCCGCCGAATGCCGCCGCAGACCACCCCAATCCCCTTGGCAGCGCAGAAAGAGCCGATCCGTAAAAATACACTCTCCTGAAATTCCAGCTCTCGGCCGATCGCCGCCGCAGCGGCCTCTCGGGTATTGTCGTCGGAGGTGGGGCCCATGCCGCCGGTCACAATCACCAGATCGGAGCGGAAGAGCGCATCTTCCAGGATGCGCTGGACGACTGCCCCATCGGGCACGACGGTCTGCCGCTCGAGACGCAACCCTAAGGAGCGGAGCTCTCTCCCGACGAACGCGAGGTGCGCCTCCGTCACCTCGCCCAGAAGAAGCTCGGTCCCGGTGCTCACCAGTTCCACGGTCATTGGCCACTCGCCGCCATCCCTGGTTGCGAACCATCAGGGCTTCTTTCTCTCGCCCTTTGCTGGCGGCCTAGAAGAGGATTGCCCCGCGACAAGAGAGACCTTGATACAGGTCTTCTCTCCCAAAGCCCCACAGCAATTCTTGAACTTCTTCGTGGGGTCGAGCGGACAGGGATCGTTTCGGCCCATCTTGGGCCCGCTTCGACTAATTGGCACGATCGGATGGTCGCCGGATGGACGGCCCTCCTCCTCCCCTACGGCCTTCGTTTCGGGATCGGCCACCGCAGCGCCATTCGACAGCTCGGGCCGCACCAGATGCTGAGGCAGGGAAGAAAGAAACCGCTCGAAGGCGAGAACACTCGACGCCGACCGGAAGAGGTTTTGGACGATCTCCCGTTTGATCCTTCCCATCAGATCTTGAAAAAGAGCATAGGCTTCCTGCTTGTACTCGATCAGTGGATCTTTCTGACCGTAGGCGCGCAGCCCGATTCCGCCGCGCAGCCCGTCCATCGCATAGAGATGCTCCTGCCAGAGCCGGTCGATGGCGGATAGAGCGGTGAGCCGCTCCAGATCGGGAAGAGATCCCGGATCTTCGTACTTCACCTTCAATTCGTAGGCCTGCCGGACTTGGGAAAGTATCCTTTCGGCGGTAGCCTCGGGATCCCCGTCGCCCAAATCCTCCTTGCGCATCCCCACGGGAAAGGTTGTGTTCACCCAGCCGAGCAGCCCATCGATCTCACCCTCCCCGCCTTGGAGCCGGGCTTGTGCCTCCTCCCGCACGACCTCGCCGAGAACGTCGAAGAGCTCCTTTCGCGGCTCCTCGGACTCCAGGATCTGGTCACGGAAGTTGTAGATCACCTCCCGCTGGAGATTCATCACGTCGTCATACTGGAGGGTATGCTTTCGAATGCCGTAGTTGCGCTGCTCGACCCGCTTTTGGGCGGTAGCGACCGCCTTCGTGAGCCAGGGATGCTCGAGTTCTTCGTCCTCCTTCATCCCTAAGCGGGTCAGCAAGCCCGCAATCCGCCGGGAATCGCCGAAGTTGCGCATGAGATCGTCTTCCAGGGAAATGAAGAACTTGGACATGCCCGGATCTCCCTGCCGGGCGCAACGTCCTCGAAGTTGGAGGTCGATCCGCCGCGCCTCGTGACGCTCCGTTCCCAGAACGCAAAGCCCCCCCACATCGTTTACCCCATCCCCCAGCTTGATGTCGGTCCCTCTTCCGGCCATGTTCGTGGCAATCGTCACCATCCCTCTCAAGCCTGCCCGCGCGACAATCTCCGCCTCCTGCTGATGGAACTTGGCGTTGAGGACGCTGTGGGGAATCCCCTCCCGCTTGAGCATCCGGCTCAGGAGTTCGGACGACTCCACGGAGATCGTGCCCACCAGGACCGGCTCTCCCTTCTCATGGAGCTCCCGGATCTTCTCCACGATGGCATGGTATTTCGCCCTCCTCGTCTTGAAGATGCTGTCGTCCACGTCATTGCGGACACAGGGCCGATTCGTCGGGATGGCCACCACATCGAGTTTGTAGATATCGTGGAGTTCGTTGGCTTCCGTCGCCGCCGTTCCGGTCATGCCAGCGAGCTTCGCGTAGAGCCGAAAATAGTTTTGAATCGTGATCGTCGCCAGGGTCTGCGTCTCCCGGTCGATCTGCACTCCCTCTTTCGCCTCGATCGCCTGGTGCAGACCGTCGCTCCATCGGCGTCCGGGCATGAGCCTCCCGGTATACTCGTCGACGATGACCACTTTGTTGTCCTGGACGACATAGTGAACATCCTTCTCGTACAGGCAGTAGGCGCGCAGAAGCTGCGCGATCGTGTGGATCCGTTCGCTCGCGTCCTCATACCGCTTCTGGGCCTCTTGGCGCTTTTTCTCCTTCTCCTCGGCGCTGAGGGCCGTGTCCCTGCCGATCTCATCGAAAAGCACGGCGAGGTCGGGTGGAGCAAAATAATCGGGGTCGTCCGGACTCAGGCACTTGCGTCCCCGCTCGCTCAAGTCGGCCTCGTGATTCTTTTCGTCGATCGCGAAGAGGAGTTCTTCCTTGATCTGGTAGAGCTCGATGCGCCGCGAATCCTGATAGAGCGCCAGTTCCGCATCCTCCATCATCCGGCGGGTTTCCCCCTCTTCCAGGATCTTGAGAAGCTGCTTGTTACGCGGCATCCCGAGCTTGATCTTGAAAAGGAGCCGTCCGATCTCCTCGCGGGGGCGCCCGTCGGCCAGAGCCTTTTGCGCCTCTTCCGCCAGCCGAGCGCACTCGATCATCTGCTGCTGAACCAACCGGGCGATGAGGCCTCGGTATCGCTCATACTCGCCGGTCGAGGCGACGGTGGCTGGGCCCGAGATGATCAGCGGGGTTCGGGCTTCGTCGATCAGAATGCTGTCGACCTCGTCGATGATGGCGTAGGCGTGGCCCCGCTGGACCTTTTCCTCGCGGCTCGTCACGACGCTGTTGTCGCGAAGGTAGTCGAAGCCGAATTCACTGTTGGTTCCGTAGACAATGTCGCAGGCATACTGTTGCCGACGCTCCTCGAAGGACTGTCCCTGCTGCAAGCAGCCGACCGTCAGCCCGAGGAAGCGATAGATTTCGCCCATCCACTCGCTATCCCGCGCCGCGAGGTAATCATTGACCGTCACCACATGCACACCTTTCCCGGTCAGGGCGTTGAGATAGACGGGAAGCGTCGCGACGAGGGTTTTGCCCTCTCCGGTCGCCATCTCCGCAATTTTACCTTGATGCAGGACGACCCCTCCGACGAGCTGGACGTCAAAGGGAATCATCTCCCAGGAAAGGCTGTGCCCACGCACCTCGACCACCTTCCGCGCCTCGGTGAAGCGGCGGCAGGCGTTCTTCACGACCGCGAAGGCTTCCGGCAGCAAGCGATCGAGCTTTTCTCCCGCAGCGATTCTCTTCCGGAATTCCACCGTCTTCTGCTGAAGCTTCCCGTCGGACAAAGAGCGCAACTGCTCCTCCAGACGATTGATTTCCACCACCCGCGGCCAGATCCGCGCCACCTCTCGCCGGTTCTTCGAACCGAAGAGCAACTCCAAGATCTTCTTGAACATCAGAAAGACTCTATGCAATCGCGCGGGCTCGCACAAGGAGCGAGCTTTTGGACTGCCTCTGCCAACGCCACCCTAAACTTTTCCGCGCCATGACAACCCATAGCCGCCATTTCTCACAAATTTCGTAGCCGAGGCGTTGCAAATGGGCCTGAATGCGGGGCGCGGCGCCGGTTTTCCAGCAGAGTTGTATGAGGACATACTGCAAGGATGGAAAACCAAGCGAGAGCGAAGCAGGCAAGCCCATGGTGCGAGCCGCAGGAGAACGCTTGTGAGACATGCAGGATAGCCTACCGGGCAACGACTTCCACGGTCTGCGTTCGCTGGAAGAGCATTGGCCCCCGCTGCTCCACCAGCGTAATCGTCAAGCTGGACTTCGTGCCCGGACCGATCCGAGCGAGCTCGGGCGGGACTTCTCCCAGGTCGGACAAGGGAGCGTTCCCGATGGCCACCAAAATCATCCCTGCCTGGATCCCGACAGCGGCGGCCGGGCTTCCGCTCTCCACCGAGCCAATCAGCAGGCCGCTCCCCGGCGCCACTCGGAACGAGGCGGCCAGATCCTCCGTCAGTGCCTGAGCGACAATACCGAACCGCCTTTGCAGAAAATCGGCGAGAGTCGCACTCGAGGCCTTCCTGCCGCCTGACGAGCTCCCCCTCGCCTTCCGATACCAGGCGAGAACCCGGTCTCCGGGAATCGCAAAGCCGATTCCTTCGATCGCCTCCCCGCTGAACTTGGCCGAACTCAAGCCGACGAAGGCTCCGCCGAGGTCCACCAAAGGCCCTCCGCTGTTGCCCGGATTGATGGCCGCGTCAGTCTGAAGGAGTCCTTCAATCTGGCCCTCCTCCGTCTGGATCACCCTCCCTTTGGCGCTCAGGATCCCTTTGGAGACGCTGTTCTGGTAGCCGACCGGATTCCCAAGAACAATCACGGTCTGGCCCAACAGGTTGGGCGAGAGCCGATGGATGTCGAACCAGGGGAGAGCCTTCGACGCGTTCACCTTGAGGAGGGCGAGATCCTGCACGGGGTCCTCAAAGAGGACATTGGCTTGAAAATCACTCCCCTGGGAGAGGCTCACCTTCACCGCGCGATTGACCGCCCGTTCGACGACATGCGCGCAGGTGATCACGTAACCTTCGGGGGCGACGACCACTCCCGATCCCAGGCTGCGCACCCGCTCCGAATAGGAGTAATAGCGGCCGAAGAAGAGCTCGAATGTATCCCGCACCTGGTGGCGGACGACCCGTTCGGCGTTGATGTTCGCCACGGCGGGCAACACCTTTTGGACGACTTGTACGGTCGGTTCGTCGGCCGGGACCTCCGCTCGCCCGCTCGCCAGGCAAAACGCCCAAAAAGCAGCCAAGCCGCTCACGGCGCTCCTCCATCGCAGTTCGGTCCTCGGTTTCATCCCTTCCTTCTGAATCGTGTGCTCTCTCTAAAAAAGCTCCTTCTCCCGTCATGGGTGAGCCCAGGAACCGGAAGCGCGCCCCAGTTCGGGCGCAAGGCGTTCGGCCATCCGAAGCCTCTCCGCCACGATTCCTCGATCCAAGAGAACTTCGACCGTCTCCAGCGCCTCCCCGAAAGAGGTGGACGGATCGTGGGCGGCAAGCCCAACGGCCGCGTTTGCCGCCAAGAGCGCCCGAACGAATCCCTTCTCCTGACCCGCGAAGACCGCCCGCAACCGGGCCGCGCTCTCCCGAGCGGAGGCAACCAGGGCATCCTCCAGACTGCCTCCCTCGTACCCCCGACGCCGGGCAAAATCCGCCAACACCCGCTTGGCTTCCGGCAGATCGAGACCCCGGATCTCCGCCTCTCCTTCCAGGCCAAGCTCTCCAAGAGCCCGCCCCTTCCCGTCCGCTCCAAAGACCACCACCGGCCTCCGGCAGCCGCCGAGCAAAAGCGCCTCCTCGAAAAATGCGAGATGCTCTCGGAGAAACACTCCAACGATCTGGATGAAGGGACGGGCCGGGTTAAGCAGAGGGCCAAGCAGATGAAAGAGGGTCTTCCTCCCCTGTGCAGCCAGCTTCTTCCTTAGAGGGCCCAGGATCGCAAAGGCCGGATGATAATCCGGGGCATGCAGATAGACCATTCCGAGCTCCCGCAGGGAGCGCTCCGCCGCCTCCGGGGAGAGCCGGATCGGGAGACCCATCGCCTCCAGAACGTCCCCGCTTCCCGAACGCTTGCTCACTCCGCGGTTGCCATGCTTCACGACCGGAATGCCCGCAGCCGCAAGCACGAACATCGTTCCGGTCGAGATGTTGCAGAGGTTGAGGCCACCCCCGCCGGTCCCGCAACAATCCATTAAGGGCCTGCCCTGCCAGCGGCCGGCAAACCCCATGGGAACGGAGAGTCCCCGAAAGGCTTTCGCGAAGAAGGCCAGCTCCCGACCCGTGATTCCCCGTTCCTCCCTGTCGATCAGGAAAGCGATCTTTTCTTCCTCCGCAACCGCTCCGTCCAGCAGAAGGGCGACCGCTCGTTCGACCTCCTCCTGCGCAAGGTCGCGGCCGACGAGACCCCGCAACTCCGCTTCCTTCATGCGCCGCCTTCCGCGGCAAGAGGGCGATCGCTTTCCACCATCCGCCGAAAAACCGCAAACCAGCCGAGGCCATCGTTGGGGCCGGGAGCCGCCTCGGGATGATATTGAACCGAAAAGATCGGCAACTCTTCGTGGGCCATCGCTTCACAAGTTCCGTCGTTGAGGCTCACCTCCCGCACGCACATCGCGGGAGGCAGCGACTCCGGATCGACTGCGTAACCATGATTCTGCGAGGTAATCCTCACCTTTCGTGTCAGGAGGTCGGCAACCGGGTGGTTGGCGCCGCGATGGCCGAACTTGAGCTTAAAGGTCCTCGCTCCGAGGGCAAAAGCAAGAAGCTGGTGGCCAAGGCAGATGCCGAAAATCGGCTTCTTTCCGACGAGCTCCCGGACCGTTCGGTGAAGCGAGGGAAGAGCCGCGGGATCTCCAGGGCCGTTGGAAAGAAAGATCGCGTCCACCCCGGAGGCCAGGATCTCCTCGGGCGACGTTTCTGCCGGCACCACGCGTACCGCAAAGCCCGCCCGCTGGAGTAGCCGCAGAGTCGCATACTTGACCCCAAAGTCCAAAGCGGTGAGTCGGATGGTTGACTGCTGCTCTCCGCCGAACGCTCCGTTTTCTCCGGAAACCGCGATCCGGCTCTCCAAGGTCTTCTCCTTCGACCAGGGATCGTCGGCCGCAGGGTGGCTCTCCCAAGCGTAGGGCTCCGGACAAGTCACTTCCTTCACGAAATTCCGCTCTCCGTAGTTCCACCCCTTGGCCATGGCCACCGCTTCGGCAATCTCGATCGGCTCGGTCGAGAGAACCCCGCGGCAGACGCCCTGCTGCCGTAGCCGAAGAGCAAGCCGCCTCGTATCGATCTCATCGACCGCAACTACCCCCGCCTCGCGCAGATAATCCCCCAGTGTGCCCGCCGCCCGCCAGCTGCTGGCTCGATCCGAGAGCTCCCGCATCAAGAAGCCAGCCACCTGCACCCGAGAGGACTGGTTGTCGAACGGGTTCACCCCGTAGTTGCCGATCTCCGGAAAGGTCATCGCGACCAACTGTCCCCGATAGGACGGATCGGTCAGGACCTCCTGATAGCCGGTCATCGCGGTGTTGAAGCAGACCTCTCCCACGACCGTTCCCCGGCTCCCCACGGAGCGCCCGAGCAAGACCTCCCCGTCCTCCAGGACCAGGACGGCCTTTCTCTCTCCTACAACCGCCATACGATCTTCCCTTCTACCATGGTCAGCATTACCCTTCCTTGCACCTCCCATCCGGCAAATGGAGTGTTTCGGCCCCGGGACCGGAATATCTGCGGATTCACGGTCCATTGCAGGTTCGGATCGATGACGACTAGGTCGGCTGGGGCACCGGCCGCCAGCGTTCCTCCTGGAAGGCCCAGAACGCGCGCGGGAATGGTACTCAGCCGAGCGACCAGCCCCGGCCAGTCGAGCAGCTTGGTCTTCACGAGCGTTTCAGCGGCCACCGCCAGCATCGTTTCCAGTCCCACGACCCCAAAGGGGGCACGGTCGAACTCCACTTCCTTCTCGAAGGAGCAGTGAGGGGCATGGTCGCTGGCGATGAGATCGATCGTCCCATCGACGATCCCTTCCCGCAATGCCTCCCGGTCCTCCTCCGAGCCGAGCGGGGGATTCATCTTGAAACGGGTATCATACTTGGAGAGAGCTTCGTCCGTCAGCGCTAGATGGTGCGGGGTCACTTCGGCCGTGACGTGGACACCTCGTTGCTTCGCCTCCCGGACGAGCCGGACCGATCCGGCGCTCGAGAGATGCTGACAATGGAGCCGGGCTCCCGTAAGTTCCGCCAAGAGAATGTCTCGGCTCACGATGAGCTCCTCCGCCGCGCTCGGCCAGCCCCGGAGACCCAAGACAGCGCTCCAGTACCCCTCATGGATCACCCCTCCGCCCGAGACGCTGCTCTCCTCGCAATGCTCGAGAATCGGCAGACCGAGCATCCCGGCATACTCCATGACCCGGCGCATGAGCCCCGCATCCTGGATGCAGCTGCCATCATCGGTGAAGGCCACCGCCCCCGCTGCATGCAGCAAGCTTAAAGGGGCGAGCTTCTCCCCTCTCCGTCCCTCGGAAAGACAGCCGGTCGGATAGACCCGGATGATCCCCTGCTCCCGTGTTCGCTCCCGAATCCAGCCGATCGTATTGGGCTGATCGGCCGGAGGGCGGGTGTTCGGCATGGCCACCACGGCCGTGAAGCCTCCCGCCGCCGCGGCGCGCGTCCCGGAAGCGATCGTCTCCTTCTGCAGATCTCCCGGCTCCCGAAGGTGGACATGCGCATCGATCAATCCCGGGGCAACGATCCAACCGGAAGCTTCGATCCATTCCCAGTTCGTTTCCGCCGGGAGAGAAGCGGGATCGACGAACCGGCCGCCGGCGACACAGAGGTCGCCGATCTCATCCCGACCACGGCTCGGATCGAGAATGCGCCCGCCGGCAAAACGGTAGAAGCCGCTCACACCCCTTCTCCGTCCCGCTGATGAAATCGGGCTAACTGCGCAAAGATCGCCATCCGTACGGCAACGCCGCTCTTCACTTGGTCCAGGATGACCGAACTCGATCCGTCGGCAAGCTCGCTCTCGATCTCAACGCCGCGCTCGATCGGTCCTGGGTGCATCAGGAGTACCTCCGGAGGACAGCGGCGCAGCCGGGCTTCACTGAGGCCGTAGAGGGAGACATATTCCCCAAGCGACGGAAACATCCCTTCCCGCTGCCGCTCATGCTGGATGCGCAGCAGGATCATCACCTGCGCCCAGGGCAGGACCGGATCGAACTCGTTGCTCAGCCTCACCCCGAACCGTGCGAAGACCTCCGGGAGAAGCGTCCGGGGACCGACCAGGGCGACCTCCGCGCCGAGCTTGCGCAGTCCCCAGATGTCCGAACGGGCCACCCGGCTATGGAGGATATCGCCGACGATCGCCACCCGAACCCCCTCGATCCTCCCGAGGCGGCGGCGGATCGTAAGAAGGTCGAGCAGACCCTGCGTCGGATGCTCATGTGCCCCGTCGCCGGCGTTGATCACCGACGATCGCACCCGATCTGCCAGAAAATGCGCCGCCCCGGCCGCCGAATGGCGGAGCACCAGGAAATCCGCCCCCATCGCCTCCAAGTTCCGCGCGGTATCCTTGAGGGTTTCCCCTTTCCGGATCGAGCTCGATTCTTGATCGATCTCGAGAACGCTCGCCCCCAACCGCTTGGCGGCAAGCTCGAAGGAGACCCTCGTGCGGGTGCTTGGCTCGATGAAAAGATTGACCGCCGTGAGGCCCCGCAGCGAGGGCAGGTCCTGGCCTGCCTCCAAGCACCGCGTGATCTCGTCGGCGGCATCGAGCAGAAAAGCGATCTCCTCCTTCTCCAACTCCTGCAAGCCCAGGAGATGACGGCGCCTCCACCGGCTTCCGGGGAGATGCTCTGGATTTTCCGATGCCATAGCGGAAGGATAAATGGCAAAAGGAGGGCTGCCCGTCCAGCGTCTTAGTCCACGTCTCCGCCTTGCCCTCCCCTCCCTCCGGCAGCAGCCTGGCAGGAAATGGCGGAGGAAGGAGGAGGTGATCTTGCCGGTGCTGCGGCCAAAGGCAAATCCACCTCGTTTGACTTTTCCACGACAACGAGCAACTTTGCGATTGCCATCCGTCTTGGCCCGCTATAAAGCTCGAACGAGAGCAAGCAGTGTCTACGATTTCCGGCCCAGCCTACGTCGTCGGCGACAATATCGATACCGATCAGATCATCCCGGCCCAATATCTGATGTTGGTGCCGACGGTGCCCGAAGAGCTTCACAAATTGGGGTCCTATGCCCTTTCCGGTCTGCCGGACGATCTCTACCCGGAGCGCTTCATCGCCCGCGGGGAAGAAACATCCCGCTATCCCATCCTGATCGCCGGTCGCAACTTCGGTTGCGGTTCTTCCCGGGAGCACGCGCCGATCGCGCTTGCGGCCGCCGGTTGCCGGATCGTGGTTGCCGAAAGCTACGCGCGGATCTTCTTCCGCAATTCGGTTTCGACCGGAGTGCTCTACCCATGTGAGTCTGCCGAGCGGCTCTGCGAGAGGATACGAACCGGCGATCTGGTCGAAGTCGATCTCCAGAACGAAACGATCTCCGTGGGCCCCGCGCGCCGCCGGCTCAAATCCCTGGGCGAGGTAAGACCCGTGGTCGAGGCGGGCGGCATCTTCCAATATGCCCGCAAGACCGGCATGGTTTCCACCCCGTAAGGGCACCCTCTCCCGCTACCGCCTTTTCCCTTTCATGAACACCTATCGCATCGCCGTCCTCGCTGGAGACGGCATCGGGCCGGAGATCATGGCCGCCACGCTGCCGATCCTGCGTGCTGCCGCCCACAAGTTCGGATTTCGCCTCGACTTCGAGGAAGCGCTGGTGGGGGGGGCAGCAATCGACGCAGCGGGCAAGGCCCTCCCCGAAGAGACGCTAGCGGTCTGCCGGAATTCCCAGGCGATTCTCTTTGGCTCGGTCGGTGGCCCCCAATGGGAAGCGCTTCCCGCCGAAAAACAGCCCGAGCGCGCGGCTCTCCTGCCCCTCCGACGCACCTTCGGCCTCTATGCGAACCTCCGTCCGATCTCCTGCTATCCGGAGCTTCTGAGCTCCTCGCCCCTCAAGAGCGACGTCGCCCGCGGCGTCGACCTGCTGGTCGTCCGGGAGCTGACCGGCGGCCTCTACTTCGGCCAGCCCAAGGGGACCGTGATGACGGATCGCGGAGAGCGGGCGATCGACACCCTGGTCTACGAGACCGCCGAGATCGAACGGGTCGCTCGAGTCGCCTTCGAGGCCGCGCGAGCCAGAAAGAAGTTCGTCACCCTGGTCGACAAAGCCAACGTGCTCGAGTCGAGCCTTCTCTGGAGGAAGACGGTCCGCCGGATCTGCGCCGACTACACCGACGTCCAGCTCGGCTTTCTCTACGTCGACAACGCGGCCATGCAACTGGTGCGCAATCCAAGGCAGTTCGACGTGCTCCTCTGCGAAAACCTCTTCGGGGACATCTTGAGCGACGAAGCCGCAGCCCTCTGCGGTTCGCTCGGCATGCTCCCGAGCGCTTCCTTGGGCAAGGCCCGGTTCGGTCTCTACGAGCCAGCCGGAGGCTCCGCCCCCGACATTGCCGGGAAGGGAATCGCCAACCCCAGCGCGGAGATTCTTTGCGCTGCTCTCCTCCTGCGCTATAGCCTGTGCGAGGAGAAGGCGGCGCTTGCGATCGAAGCTGCGTTTCGCGCCGCGCTGAGCGACGGCTTCCGCACCCCGGATATTGCCTCCGATGGCGGCAAGACCGTAGGAACGGAACCCTTTGCCCAAGCGATCCTGGATCGCTTGGAGAATCCGTAAGGGAGGCCATCGCCTTTCGTGGAGAGGCGGGGCTTTTTCTTTTGTGTGAGGGCTCATTCTTTGCCAAAAGGACATCATGAATTCGATCGACCTGAGCGAACCCTTTCCGGTCAGCACCGAAGATCCGCTCAACGCACGAATCCTCTCGGTCTCCGAGGATAAGCTCGCAGGCTTTCACGAAGAGCCGATCGGGGAGATCGCCCGGCTCTCCGGCCTTCCGGTCGCAACCGTCACGGCGCGCATTCGGGCGATGCTCGAGAGCGGCACGATCCGGAGAGTTCGACAGACCCTGCTTGCCAACGACTTAGCTCCAGGCGCACTCATTGCCTGGGAGATCCCGGAAGAGAAGCTGGGGCCGGCCTTCGACTTCCTCATCGGCGAAGACCCCTTCAGCGGCCATGTCGTCCTCCGCTCGACGGATTCCGCCAGCACGGGTTCCTCCTTTCGGCTCTGGAGCACCCTCAAAGTACCGCAAGGGTTTTCGCTGGAAGCCCATTGCCGCTGCCTCGCCGCGGAAATCGGTGCCACCCGCCACCGGATCCTTCGCGCCAAGGGAATCTTCACCCTCGGCGTGGGCCATGTCCGCCGGCGGACGCTTGAGATCGGCGCCATCTCCCCGGCCCGGGCACGGATGCACAGGGTGGAGGTGCGTAAGCTCTCCCTGGAACAGTGGAAGGTTCTCGGTGCCCTCAAGGAAGAGCTGCAACCGGCGGAAGTCGGCTTGGGCTTGTGGGAAGCCCGTGCCCGTTCGATCGGACTCTCCCGGCAGGACTTTGTCCGGGTGGCGAGAGAGCTCGACCAGATGGGAATCTTCGGCCGCTTTTCGACCTTTCTCGAGCACGTGAAGCCCCTCTCCACTGGAGAACGGGTTACCCGCTTCAACGGGCTCTTCCACTGGGCGATCCCGCAGGGAAGAGAGGAAGAGGCGGGAGAAGAGATCGGCCGTTTCGAGGTTCTCACCCACTGCTACTGGCGGGAAGCGGGCCCGGAGTTCGGCAACGTCAACTTGATGGCGGTCGCGCACGGCCGGGAAAAGGATCGGCTCTTGCTCCACAAGACCGCGATCGACGAGCACCTTCGCCAGTTCGGGATTCCGGTTCTCTACTCGAATATCTTCTGGGGAGGACGCAGCGAAATCAAACCGTCGGAAATCTTGCCGGAGGCTTACCGAAAATGGAGCCACACAAGGGGAATCGACTGGAAAACTATGCTCGTCGGCTCTTCCTGAAACGCCGTTGGCCCATCTCCGCCACGTTGGCTCGCCAACTTCGGGATCAGTGGAAAGGGCTCCACTTGGAGCTCGGGCCGCTGCGCGCCACGTTTCGTTCCTACTCCCCCGTAAAGCTGCGCGCCGACTTGCGCGCCGCGCTCAACGTCGCTCTCCTCTCCTTTCCCCAGGGCATGGCGTATGCCTTGATCGCGGGGCTTCCCGTCCAATACGGGATCTACGCCTGCGCCGTCGCCTCGGTCATCGGTCCGCTCTTCCAGAGTTCCCGCTACGTCGTGCTCGGCCCCACCAACGCAACCGCGGTGCTTGTCTTCAGCTCTTACCTGGGCATGGCCGGAAAGGTCGACAAGATCCCCTCCTTGAGTTTCCTTCTGCTCCTGATCGGGGTTGCCCTCCTGGCCGGTGCGCTCTTCCGCGCGGCCTCGCTCACTCAATATGTCTCCCGGACGGTCGTGATCGGCTACATCACCGGCGCTGCTTTTTTGATCATCGCCAATCAGGCGCACCATATGCTAGGCGTCTCGATTCCGGAGGTCTCGACCTTTACCGACATCGTAATCCAGACGATCCTCCATGCGGGCCAGGCCCAATGGCCCTCCGTCCTTCTGAGCGTTCTCACCTTCCTCGTCTGGTGGCTGCTCAAGACCGCTCTCCCGAAGCTTCCCGCCGTCGCTCTCGCCCTTTTCCTCGTCTCCCTCCTCGCTCTTCCCCTGCCCAAGCTCCATTTTCCGATCCACTATCTCGAAGCCCTTCCGCTCGGCTTCTGGCCGGTCACCCTGCCCTCTTTCCACTGGGACTGGTTCTCGCAGCTCGCCAGCGCCTCCTTGGCGCTCGCGTTCTTTGCCGCTATCGAAGGGGCGAGCATCGGCAAGTCGCTCGCCAGCCGGTCCGGCGAGCCAATCGACCCCAATCGGGAGATGTTTGCCCAAGGTGCGGCGAACGTCGCATGCGCCTTCTTGGGTGGAATGCCCGTTTCGGGCTCCCTGACCCGCTCCGCCATCAACTGGATCAGCAAGCCCGCCACCGTCCTGGCCAACCTCTGGAGCGGCCTCCTCTTGGCGGGCGGCCTCTTGCTGGGCGGCCCGCTCTTTGCCTACGTCCCCATGCCTGCGCTCGCCACCCTGGTGGTGCTCACCGGAGTCTCGCTGATCAACTGGCGGGACATCCGGATCGCGCTGCAAACCAGCCGGGCCGACGGGCTCGTCTTCCTCACCACCTTCCTGAGCGCCCTCCTGACGCCGCTCGACTTGGCCATCGGCCTGGGCATCGGCCTCTCGATTGCGCTCTTCCTCCAGCAGGTCGGTCAGCCTTCCCTCGTCGAATACACCTATGACGAGGAAGAGGGATTGCGCGAAAAAGGCCGATCCGAGAAGAGAGTTCTTCCGGAAATTTGCATCATTCACGTGGAGGGAGAGCTCTTCTTTGGCGTCGCCGACCTCTTTCGCGAGCAGATCCGCCGAATCTGCCTCGATCCCTCCCTCCGAGTCGTCATCCTCCGGATGCGCAACGCCCATCATCTCGATGCGACTTGCGCGCTGGCCGTCGACGAACTCGCCCGCATGATGCAGGAGAGCGGTCGCCATCTCCTCCTCAGCGGAGTCACGAGACCCGTCATCCGGGTGCTCCGCAACTCCGGAGTCATCCAGGCGATCGGCCGGGAAAATGTCTTCCCGCTCTTCGGCGTCCATCCCAACCTCTCGACCCGCAATGCCCTTCTCCGCGCCCAGCACCTTCTCGGCAGAAAGGAGAGCGAAGTGCGGATCTTCTTCGAAAAGGTCCAACCCAAGCCTAAGGCTGGCGGGACCGAAGCAAAGGGATCGACGTAAGTGTCAGGTCCGGGATGATTACGTACTGTTTTTGGAAGAGCTGCGGATGAGATTGTTGCCATGTTTTGAGGGCATGAAGCGGGGTTTGATGATTGAGCGATTTTTGAGGGAGGTGTTCGTTGTAGAGCCAAGCGTAGCGGTGGAGCGTGGTTTTTAGGTCGAGGGAGCTTTGGAAGTGATGAGTACGGAGGATCTGCGCCAGTCTTCCGTTGAAGCGCTGCACCATGCCATTGGTGCGAGGCGTCTTCGGCCTAGTCAGGCGGTACTCGATTCCCAATGCTTGGCAGAGCGCGTCGAATTCATGGGATCCGGTAGCATCCTTGGGTTCTTGGCCGAAGACCCGATCGGTGAACTCCTTGCCGTTATCGGTGAGGATGGTTTGGATTTTGACGGGTGCCGCTTTGGCCAGCGCGTGGAGGAAGCTGCGGGCGGCCGCTGGGGTCTTTGCACGCTTGACCGCCAGGAAGACCCAACGGGTCGCTCGGGTCCTTGGCGACGAAGACATAACGGCGAGAAGTCTCGTCGGCCATCTGGGGCAGGTATTTGACATCCACATGAAAATAGCCCGGCAGGTAAACTTTAAAGGGTTTGGTGGGATTGGCCGGTGTTTCCGGTTGAGGCAACCGGGAGTGGCCTCGACGCCGCAGGAGCCGACCCAAGGCCGAGCGGGTCATGGAGGGTTCGATAAATTCGCGGATGACGGCCAGCAGATCATCCAGCGGCAGCCGGAGCTGCGTACGCAAGTAGATGACCAGCTCTTCCTGTCCCGCATTGAGTGTCGTCGGAAGATGATGCGGCGTGTGGCTGGCGTCCGAGACGAAATCCCGCTTCCGCCACCGACGAATCGTCTGCCGAGTCACGCGAAACTGCCTCGCCAACTCGTAATCGCTGCCCGTTGCCCGTTGAATCGCCGTGCGGATCGCCGGCGTAGTCGTCGCATTTTTGTGCAGGGTGATTCTCATACTTTTACCTCGGCTTTCCAGTTTGCCACAACCTCCCGAAGCACCGCACGCCCGAGCAACAACGGACGGCGATTTTCTAGAATGTAATCATGCGAACCCCAACATCTACGCCCTTAATAATTACCAACATCCGCTTTCCAAGCCCCGTTTCGACGCCTTTCCGACGCCTAGCCTGACTTCCGTTGAGTAGCAGCATAACTCATTGATGCGAAAGAACAGGCCTTTCCGCTACTGGCTACATCGCTGCCCAAGCCGGCGGCTGGGCGAAGAGCGGGAGCAGACGAAGTTTTTCCAGGAGCCGATTCAGTTCCCGAGGAATCTTGCTCAAAAGACGAACGATCGGCTTGCCTTCCACGGAGAGAACGCCGAGGCGGATTGCTTGGAGGCGGCGCAGGAGCGCAGGAACGTGTTCGACAACACCGAGCTTGCTCCACTCGGCGGCCAAACGAGCCGTCATCCAATACGCGAGGAAGCAGATCCTCACGTGGTTCCGGACCCGATCCGGCCGCCAATGGAAGACCGGCCGGACCTCGAGGTAACTTTTTAATTCGCAAAACGCCTGCTCGACCTCGCCGAGGCTTTTATAGTGGGCTAGGACTTCCATAGCGGACGCCTCGGTGGGGGGCAGATTGGTTTCCAGCAGATACCAGCCGTCGGTGGCCTGCTCCTTGGCAATCTCCTTCTCGTCGAGCTTCCACCAGAACCGACCGTCCCCGTCGATTCCGTACCGGAAGTACTTGTGCGCCTTGCACCGCTGCAGCATCCGGCCGACCCGG
>NZ_KB901877.1:220735-221697 GCF_000379365.1 Verrucomicrobium sp. 3C
CTGCAAGCCCAAACGAATCAGCTCCCGGACCTCTTCGGGTAGCGCGGTGACGTTGCAGATCGTCCGGGAACGCGGCCCTTTCTCGGTCCGATACGACTCTCGGATGAAATAACTCTTGTAGACCTTCCCCTTCTGCCGCGACTTGACCTCGCAAAAGTACATTACGCACTCTTTTATACCAAACGCAACGAATACACGGCAATATATTATTTCATATATTACGTACTACATGATTTCCGTAAGTAACTGGTAAATCACAATGTCGGTGAAAAAAGTGTAGAGTCGAGGAGTGGCGCGGTGCGACGTAGGAGAGCCATAGCGGGAGCTGCCCCTTTCGGTCTGGCAGTGCCTGAGTATCTCTCCCTATCATCCGTTTCCACTCCCCGCTCATCAAACCGAACGTGCGGATTTCCCGCATTCGGCTTTCGGACAAGGTTGGTGCAGGATTATGCCCACGGCAGACTCTGCGTTAAGCTCCTAAGGGAGAGAAGACCCAACTTGTCCCGGAGAAACCGGTCTGGGAACTGGGTCTTTCCCTGCCCAAGGACTTTATGCTTGCGGCAGAGCAACCGGCGGAGCCGATACCGGACGTGGTGATCCACCGCCCGGTACGCTCGGCTGACCGAGCCAAGACAGAAGTAGTTCACCCATCCTCGCAGCCGGCGATTGAGGAGCGATACCAGTTCTTCCGCTTCGCTTCCCTGGGTGTTCCGACCAAGCTGCTCGCTCACGCTCTGCAACAGCCGGTTCACCCGTTTCTTGGAGGGTTGCGTCCCCAGGTAGCTGCGGCCCGTGATGGGCTTGTAGCAAAGACCGAAGGTGTAGCCGAGAAAGTCGAAGTTTTGCTTCGGCACTCGGCAGATCCGGGTCTTTTCCTGGTTCACGGTGAGCCCGATTCGCTCCATGATCTTCTCCATTTGCTCCCGGGCTTCCTGGGCGTGATGTCGGCAGAGGATCACATA
>NZ_KB901877.1:221797-232381 GCF_000379365.1 Verrucomicrobium sp. 3C
CCTCCCGCAAAACCGCCAGACCCCCGAAGTCCGACTGCTCCTCCAGTCCCAGCTTCTCGACCTCGACGACCTTCTTCCCCTGCAAGCCCAAACGAATCAGCTCCCGGACCTCTTTCGGGTAGCGCGGTGACATTGCAGATCGTCCGGGAACGCGGCCCTTTCTCGGTCCGATACGACTCTCGGATGAAATAACTCTTGTAGACCTTCCCCTTCTGCCGCGACTTGACCTCGCAAAAATACATTACGTACTCTTTTATGCCAAACGCAACGAATACACGCCGATATATTATTTCATCTCGTACGTACTACATACTTTCCGTAAGTAATTGATAAATCACAAGGTCGGTGAAAAAAAGTGTAGAGTCGAGGAGTGGCGCGGTGCGACGTAGGAGAGCCATAGCGGGAGCTGCTCCTTTCGGTCTGGCAGTGCCTGAGTATCTCTCCCTATCGTCCGTTTCCACTCCCCGCTCATCAAACCGAACGTGCGGATTTCCCGCATTCGGCTTTCGGACAAGGTTTGGCGCAGGATTATGCCCACGGCAGGCTCCGCGTTAAGCTCGCCAGGGAAAGAAGACCCAACTGGTCCCGGAGAAACTCGTCCGGGAAGTGGGTCGTTCCTTGCCCAGGAACCTTGTGCTTGCGGCAGAGCCACCGGCGGAGCCGATACCGGACGTGACGGTCCACCACCCGGTACGCTCGGCTGATCGAGCCAAGACAGAAGTAATTTGTCCATCCTCGCAGCCGGAGGTTGAGGAGCGCTACCAGCTCTTTGCCTTCCCGTCCCTGGGTGCTCCGACCGAGCTGCTCGCTTAGGCTTTGCAGCAGCCGCTGCACCCGCTTCTTGGAGGGTTGTTTCCCCAGGTAGCTTCGGCCCGTAATGGGCTGGTAGCAACGACCAAAGGTATAACCGAGAAAGTCGAAGCTCTGCTCCGGCACTCGGCAGATCCGGGTCTTTTCCTGGTTCACCGTAAGCCCGATTCGCTCCATGATCCTCTCCATCTGCTTCCGGGCTTCCTGAGCGTGATGCCGGCAAAGAATCACATAGTCGTCGGCGTACGATACAATGTGTGCCGCCCATCGGGCGGCCCATCCTTGCCGCTTCCATGCCAAGATAAACCGCCTCATGTAGAGGTTCGCCAGTAGGGGGGAGATGGGAGCCCCTTGCGGAGTCCCGCGTCCCCGATCCTTGGCTTGGGTCGTCCGCCGCTTTCCTTCCCGAGCGTCTTCTTCCTCGACGGGCATCTCCAGCCAGGCTTTCAAAAGAGCCAGCATGGCTCCGTCGGAGATCCGCCGGGCCAGGCTCTTCATCAGTGCCGGGTGGGGAATGTTGTCGAAGTACTGGGCAAGGTCGGCGTCGATGACCTCGGTATAGCCCGCCTTGAGAAGAGCATGCACCCGGTTAACCGCATCCAAGGCGCTTCGCCCTTCCCGATAGGCATACTGCTCTTCTGGTAAGTCCACCTCGAAGATCGGGCTCAGCACGAGGACCGCCGCCATCTGTACCACCCGATCCCGTATGATGGGTATCCCTAAGGGCCGTCGCTTTCCGTCGGGTTTGGGAATCCATACCCGCCGAACCGCCTCTGGCCGATAGGTCTTGTTTCGGAGTTCTTCCGCCAATCGGTCCAACCACCTCTCTACCCCTTCTTCCTCGATCCTCTCGAAGGTCTGCCCATCGACTCCCGCTACCCCGCTGTTCTTTCGGCAGAGCAGCCAGGCGTAGGCGAGCACATCCTCGCGGTAGAGCTTGTCGTAGAGGGAGTAGAAGCGATAGGTCGGACTTGCCTTCGCTTTCTCCTGCAACGTCGTCTGGAGCTTCCGAACACGCAAGGGAGGTTCTAGACTCATCGCCAATCTCCGTGCTCTCTCTCCTTCGTACGTTTCCCTTGAACTAAGGCCCCTTCCCTCCCTCGGTCTTTCTCCGAGTTCTCCGGTACCTTGGGCCTATCCGATTCCCACCCGGCCCCGCTTTGGCCCCTCGCAGGGCAGCGGTCGGTCCGCTCGGCGTCTTCCCGAACTCCCGGCCAGGTGGGCCTCCCGTGTTGATGCATCGTCCTTTGCACGCATGCCCTCGCCCAATACCCCGGCGGCTCTCTCCAGTGCACATATGCTCTCCTTCCCAGGGAAACATCGGCCTTCGCTTCTTCGACACGAGCTCGGCGTCCGCATTGCCCGTTTCGAGGCTTTGTTCAGCGTTCACTTCCGTTAGGGCCTGCTTGCTCGCTGACCCGCTTTCCGGGCCTTTTCCCAGAGGCTTCGACCACCGGCGTTACCACCAGCAGCCGCTCCGGGTGCTTCCGGCTGGAGCAATAGTTACCGGGTGGGGATCACTCCCTCCCCACTGGGCGATGCACCCTTTTCACGGCGCACGTCAAAGTCAGGCTAGTTCAGCGAATCAGACCATCCCGCCATGCTCCGGCTACCCATTCGGCGGCCGTCACCCCTGGTCCCGACCATGCTCGTTCGCCGAAAGTTTGCAATCCACACAAATGGTGCGAGCAAGGCCGGACTGGTCAAGGATTTCGAGCGCTTTGCCTGAGGCATAAAGAATTCCGGGCAGAAGCACCGGAGGATCGTCCCTCTCTAAACGTTTCCTTTGCCATTCCGGCTGCTGAACCTTCGATTCGGGTGCGCGAAGCATCGGCCACGCCATCCTCCTTTCCGGGATGCGTTGATCCCGAGGAAAGAAGAGCCGATGCGATTCCGGAGAATGCTATTTCCCCGGGCGGACTGGAGCCGCGCGATGAAGCCCCTGCCACAGCGGTGGAGCGAGGATCGGTGATCCACATTCCGTCGATCAGCGCAGCCTTTGCGTGACCAGCCGCTTCGCCTTGGGACTTGCTCGGGCGCCGCTCCGGCTTCGATCGAGAGGAGGATCGTGCTACGGCTTGGGCTCGCCGGCGGCCGGTTTTTGACCGGCTCCGCTCTGCTCATCGCACGGAATCTCGTTACACGTAATCGGTTGCAGGCTCTGCAGCCCGTCGGTGCTCACCATGAGGCAGCGTGGAAGCTCTTGGACTTTCCCGCCAGCCGGGTCGCCAGCTTCCCTTTTCGTCTCGCAGACCGGCGCAAGATACAGGTGCTTCTCCGATCGATACCTCACCTTCACCAGCACGCCATTCTCGGAATCGAGCCCAGCCGGAGCCTGTTTCCGATATCGTTCGTCCGGGACGATGAGCCTTCCCGCCTTATCCTTCCAGGTTGCCACGTAACATTCCGGCCGGAAGCCCCCAAATTGCTGGGGAATGTAATCCGCTGCCTTCAAAGGGCAGAGAAGGAACGGAACGAAATAAACCATCGGGCCAATGAAGGATAACCAACCCCCGTCACCATGCTCGGGCATCGCAAGCAAGATCAGAGATCCCGCCAGCCCGCCGGCAATCACCAAGCCCCCGGCAGCAACCATGGAAACGATCTGGAACAAAACGGGTCCATTCCCCATTGCCGCATTGGGGCAACCAGACTCCACGAAGAAAACCACAACCGCTGCCACAATTCCCGCAATCAATAGAGGCGGCAACGCCTTGACGAACAATTCGAGCCAATTCCACCAACAAACCCTCCAGCTCCGCCACAAACTCGGCCAGAAGCCAGACTGAGTTCGATCCAGATTCAATCTCCACAACTCTTTGACCTCGTCCCACAATCGGGAATCTCTCTCGGATAGTGGCTTTGACAAGCTAGCGATCACGATCTGGTTCCTTCTTAATCGGAGAGCGGTGTCGTATCCGTGGACTAACCCTGTATACAGCAACAACCCAGCCGGCACGAGGATCACGGAGAAGACGAATCCGGCAAAGGCCAAATTTTCCCCGACGTTCGCGGCCACGATGCCTGTTCGGTGAAGGAAGAACCACGTCGATCGCACAATAAATCCAACAACAAGCAAGGAGACACCCATGAGGGAGATATAACCATAGAGAGCATTACGCACCCTTGCGCACCTTTTCTCGATAGCCGAGTGAGTTACGAGTTTACCACCCTCGGAACCAAACAACAGATGCGCAACGAAAGTCGTGATCGCGATTGGATACATGGCGGCCAAGACAATAGCGCCCAAGCCAATCACCAAGACGATCCCGAGGATGGGCAACGGTCCCATCCCCATCGTTTCCAAAAAGCAGTGCTTAGTCATATCCACCTCAACCTCCCCTGAATCCACAGTCGGAACCGCTTTCTTCTCGAAGTCCCGCTGAATTTGGTATGGCAAACGCCAACGGGCCGCGAAAAGCCGGAAATCGCTTCCGGTGCGGGCGATCGTTCCACGAGGGGCAGGCTCGGTCAAGCGGGTTCTCGGGAAGGACTTGCGGGCGTCGGAGGGAAGGGCGCCCGAACGGCCAGACAGGCCGTTCCGGAAGGGTTCCGGCTCCTGTCGGCGAGGGTTAATCCTGCTTTGGCGTGAGGCGCGCGAAGAAGCGCCTGCCGCAGCGGAGGAGCGGCTGGTCCGCCAACCGGACGGTAGAGCGGGGATCGGTGACCCGCATCCCATCGATCAGCACCGCCCCCTGCGTGACCAGCCTCCTGGCCTCGGACTTGCTCGGCGCCGCTCCAATCGAAAGGAGGATTTCGAGGATCGGCATTTCGCGGCCGGGGAGATCGAACTCGGAAATCTCCTCCGGCACCTCCCGATGGGAGAAGACCCGTTCGAAGGATTTCTGCGCCTTCTGGGCCTTCTCTTCGCCATGGAAGCGGGCCACCAACCGCTCGGCCAGGGCCTTCTTCGCCTCCATCGGGTGCGCGTTGTGAGGGAGAGGTGCTCCCAGGAAGATGGGATACCATTTTCCCATGAGCTCGTCGGAGATGCTCATCGTCTTCCCGAAGATCTCATCAGGGGATTCGGCGACGCCAATCGCATTCCCAAGCGACTTGCTCATCTTGTTCTCGCCATCGGTCCCTTCCAGGAGGGGAAGGGTCAGGACAACCTGGGGGGGCTGTTTGACCTGTTCCTGGAGATCGCGGCCCATCAGCATGTTGAAAAGCTGGTCGCTGCCGCCGATCTCCACGTCGGCGCGCACCATGACCGAATCCCAACCCTGGAGAAGGGGATAGAGGAGCTCGTGAAGCCCGATGGGCTCGCCGTTCTCCCAGCGCTGTTGGAAGTCCCGTCTTTGCAGGATCTGGGTTGCGGTCGCCCGGCGCTGGAGGAGCAGCATCTCCCGGCTGGTCATTGGCTCGAACCAGCTCGCGTTCCAGAGGATCTCAACCCGGTTGGGATCGAGGATCCGGAAGGCCTGCTCCCGGTAGGTCGCCGCGTTGCGGCGGACTTCCTCCATCGAGACCTCGGGTCGCGCCGCGTTCCGCCCCGTCGGATCGCCGATCTGGGCGGTGAAATCCCCGATCACCAGGACCGCCTGATGTCCCAGATCCTGGAACTGGCGGAGCTTGAAGAGTGGCACCGAGTGACCGAGATGGAGATCGGGCGAGGTCGGGTCGACCCCGAACTTCACCCGAAGCGGACGGGAGGCCGCCAGCCGCTCCCGCAACTCGTGAATGGAGTGGACCTGTTCGGTGCCGCGGAGAAGCACCTCCAGCGCCTCATCGACTGCCATGGGCTCGGCCAGCTTCTCTTAGCGAGAAGGCTCGGATGTCTCTCTTCGCCCGTCCTGACGTTCCGACTTCGCCCCGCTCACCACGATCTGGCGGCCAAGGAGATCGGTGCGATTCAACTGGGTAAAGGCCTGCTTGGCTGTTTCCAGGTCCGCCATCTCGATAAATCCGTAGCCCTTCGAGCGATTGGTCCGCCGATCGCGAATGATGTCGACATTTTTCACCTGTCCGACCTTCGCGAAATAGTCGAAGAGGTCGCTTTCCGCAGCGTCATAGGAGAGGTTTCCCACGTAAAGTCTGGGCGTGGAGGGCTCGACGGCCGTTTCGAACATTGGCGCCTCGCTCTTCGGCGGAGGGCTGGTGAGCTTCCGCGGCTCCCGCTCCCGCGCCCCTCCAAGGCGGGCTGTGGGCGGCGGCGCTTGTTGACGCTTGCCGAAAAGCCCTTGGAAAAACGCCTGGATTTTCTCTACAAAGGAGAGCTTTTGCGGCGGCTCCGGCTGCCTTTCCCGGCTCCCACGCCTCCTGGACCGCTGGTCTCGCCTGCGATAACGTCCGAAGTTTCTTGATGATGATGGATCCTGACTCATGATGGACTGTCCGTTGATGGAAGGATTCCCGATCCGGATACCCGATCGGGGCAAGGAGCCGGAATGGGTCTCTTCCTGGTTGTTTCGTTTGATTCGTACACCCGGTTCTCTCTCGACGGCTTCCCTTCTCGACCGACGACAACCCACCTATCCGTGCAGACGCGGATAAACCGGCGGATGCCAAGCGCCGACCGAAGCGAAGGGCACTCTGGCCGTTCCTCAGGCAATGGATACTACAGAGGTGCGCCAAATCGGCAGCGTCGCTGAGCGCCTGGAACAGGGAAGCTCTTCTTCCTGCGTAACAGATCGATCGCTCCCCTGGCCCCACTCGAGAGGGGCGAGCCTCTGACCCAGCGGCGATTTCCTCTTCCACGCGCAGAACTTCTTTGTCTCCGTCTCGCTATTGAGAACTCTCTGCTAAAGAATAGGCGATTGCCCAACAGACGCAACGAATTTCCCGGCAGGGAAAGCGACAAGGACTCCGCGGTTCAGAAAAGTGCATGATCGGCCTCTCCCGCGAGACCGGCGGTCATGTGAAACGGCGGAATGGCGACGACGATGGTCCTTCCGCCGTCATCGCGCCCGAAATAGGCCCCTTCCGCCATCGTGGTTCGGCGATAGAGATGATAGCTCGAGTAGCGGAACTTTCCCCCGGAGGGAATCTCGGGAAACGATCCAACGATCCCTTCGCCCTCGATCACCACCTTTTCTCCGGTCTCCTGCTCCGTGAGAACCCATTTTCTCCCCTGAAGCCGGATGACCCGGTCACTCCCGTTACGGATGCTGAGGTAATATTGACAGACGAACGGGCGATCGCTTCCCTCCTCCGAGGTCATGCCGAAACGAAGCTGCTCGATCTTTACCTCCAATCCGGGTACGGTTTGTGGGGCGGATGAGGCTTTCATTTCCCTGTCTGAGAGAAGCCAGACGGGAATAGACTAGATCGCTTTTTTTCCTTTGGCAAGGCTCCTGGATGAACTCTTTCCCTCCCGGCCCTCTTCCTGTGGTGCTGACGATCGCTGGCTCCGACTCGAGCGCCGGAGCCGGCATTCAAGCTGATCTCAAGACGTTCTCCGCCTTCCACACCTATGGCGCCACCGCGATCACCGCGATCGTCGCCGAGCATCCCGGCAGGGTACTGTCGATTTCGGCGGTCTCACCCTCAATGGTCGGCAGCCAGATCGCGGCCGTGTTCGACTCACTCCCGATCGCCGCCGTCAAAACAGGAATGCTCTACCGTCCGGAAGTCGTCCGAGAAGCTGCGGCTCGTCTCGCCGATCTCGGCCCCGGTTTGCCGCTGGTGGTCGATCCCGTGCTCCTCGCTTCCTGTGGCGAGCCTCTTTCCGCGCGAGACACCCTAACGGCTCTCGGTGAATGCCTCTTCCCGCTCGCCCGGCTGGTGACCCCGAATCTGGGCGAAGCCGAGCTTCTGATGGGAAGGGCACTCCAATCCCCGGACGATCAAGCAGGCGCGGCCTTGGCGCTCGCGGAGCGATTCGGAGTTCCCTTTCTCCTGAAGGGCGGCCATTTCTCGGGGAGGTCGGCGGTCGACGTGCTCGCCGAAGGCGGGCTCCTCCGATCCTTTACGGCTCCACGCGTCCCGGGAGCGAGTCCCCACGGGACCGGCTGCACGCTTTCCGCCGCCATTACCGCCCGGCTTGCCTGGGGAGACTCGCTCGTCTCCGCCATCGCCACAGCCAAAGGGTGGCTCACCTCTCTTCTGCCGCAGACGCTCCGCTTCGGGCCCTACGCGTTCCTTCCCTTGCCGGAACCGGGCAAGCTACCACCCCTCGGTGACTAACGTCACCACCCGCTTGGCGAAGTCCTGAGCCACCCAGGGCATCACCTGCCGCTGTGCCTCCGGCATGTTGATCTGGGTAAAGTAGAAGCTCGATCCCGAGACACCCACGCCATTGAGCGTCTTGCGCCCGAGCTTCCGGTTCAAGAGCGTTGCGCTCCCAATCAGGACGAACCGGTACTCCGCGGTCGTGAGCGGGTCGAGCAGTTCTGGACGGATCGGCACCCGGGTAAAATCAGTGAGCGTGACATCGAGCTCCGCATCCGCCTCCCCAGGGCCGACCGTGCGCAAGCTTCCGTCGTTGTCGAAGGCATCGATGATCTCATTGGTGACCATCGATTGCAGCTGGGGGATGATCGTCTTGTTGCGCACCGTCGGAATCCAGATCGTGCGAAGCCCGTGCATCTGCTTGCCGCCGATTGCGCCAAGACGGTAGCCTCCGGAGCAGCCCGTCAGAGCGGGGAGAAGCCAGAGCAGAAGCAGCCAGAAGCACCCGCCTCCCGACGCCTTCGACCACCCCCTCACGGACCGCTCGCTCCTGTGCCTCCGCCAGGGGAGGCGGGCTGCTCCGGAAGAGAAGAGACTCCCGCTGGCGACCCAGCATGGGCTGTCCCGGCGGAAGGCAGACCGAGATCCTTTTCCACCATTGGACGGAGCAGCTTCACCTTCTGCTCCGCAATCCTTCCCTGCTCCGACTCGGGGTTCTGCCGGATCACGTCGCTGTAGTAGATGAAGGCAGCCTTGTAGTTCTTCGCCTTCTCGTAAAAGGCGGCGATATTGAAGCTGCCGAGTGTGGCCCGCTTCTTCAGCAGAGTGAGATGCTCCCGTGCGGCCGCCACCTTGTCTCCCAGCGGATAGCGAACAATATAATCTTCGAACGCCTCCGTCGCCTTCTCCCCCGAGTTCTGGTCGTAGGCCGTGGCCAGGGCGGAAACGTACCAGGTGTACCCAATCTGGTATTGGGCATCGGCGGCCAGCTCCGAGGTCGGGTACTTGTCGAGGATCCGGCTAAAGGCTGCAATCGCCTGCGAGTAGTTCTTCTCGTTGGTCCTCGCCAGCCCCAGCTGAAATTCCGCGATCGGAGCCAGTCGGCCATAGGGAGCGGCACGGATGATCGATTCGTAGATCTCGACCGCAATCTTCATGGAGGGTCCGAATGGGAATCCGAGCAGTCGCTGCGGCTCACCCGCCAGGTAGAGGTTTCCGATGGCCAGCTTCCGCTCAAGCGCTTGCTCGAAAAAGGAGCTCGCCGGATATTTTTGAATCATCTTATCGTAGGCCTTGTCGGCTTTGAGAAAGTCACCCCCCTTTTCCAAGCACTCGGCCATCCGGAACTGCGCTTCCGGAGCAAAGAAGGAGTAGGGCCAGCGGCGCACCAGGACGGCAAACGCCTGCAAGGCATGGGTGTAGTCCTTGGCGTCAAACAGCTTCTTCCCCAGTGCGAGCTGGTCGCGCGAGCTCGAAGCCGAGAGCCCGGCTCCCGTGCTCTCGTCGGTCCACCCCTCTCCCGGCCTCCAGACAAGCGGGGCGTAGAGCCTCGGGGGCACCATCGCAAAAAGTAGAAGGGCAAAAAGAAGAAGCCGCCGGTGAAGCACGGTAGCCAGGTAGACTAGCGTCCTTGACGCCTATGGTCAAGGGGGGTGCCGGCGAATCCCAGGGCCTTTTTTTATGAACGGTCAAGTGATTCTGCGCCAGGGAAGGAAAGAAAGGCTAGACATGAGGCGACGTTTTCGATGCAATAGGCTTGATGAGACAGCTTTTGCATTCAGGAGCCAGTGGGGTAAGAGATTGCGGATTAGACGTTTCGATTGCCAGTTCTCCAGAAGAAATCGAATGGTTCGATGGGCAGTTGAAGGAACGCCACTATCTGGGGGCGGGGCGATCGGTGGGCGACTATTTGCGCCAAGTCATTGCCCAAGATGGGCAGGCGGTGGCGCTGCTGGTTTGGGGGCCGGCCTGCTACGCGCTCAAGGATCGGGATCAGTGGATTGGATGGAGCGCCGTACAGCGGGTGGAGCGGCTGAAGCTAATCGTACAAAATCGGCGTTTTTTGCTGCTCACTCCCAAGGGGCAGGCGCCCAATCTGGCCTCCCAAGCTTTGGGAGCGGCCTTGCGGGCGTTGCCGGGGCAGTGGCGGGATCGCTTTGGCTACACTCCGCTTTTGGCCGAGAGCTTCACCGATCCGGAGTCCTATGCGGGGACTTGCTATAAGGCCAGCGACTGGGAAGCGGTTGGCTACAGCGCGGGCTACAGCCGCCATCGGGCCGATTTTTACCTGCCCAACGACCGGCCCAAGCGGCTCTGGTTGCGTCCTCTTTCGGCGCAAGCGCGGCAAACGTTACGAGCGGTCCAGTTACCCCAAGAGTGCCGCGCCGGTTTGAGCGCGAGGCCCTCGGGCACGTTGCCGGTCAACGCCCAGCAAGTCGAATCGTTGCTGGAGGTCTTTTGGAAAGCGCCCGATCCGCGCAAGAAGAACGCCCACTATCCGGTCGGGCCGGTATTGACCTTGATCGCGATGGCGCTTTTGGCCGGGCGGCGGGAGATCGCCGAGATCGCCCGTTTTGCCACCAGTCTGACCCAGCCCCAGCGCCGTCGGCTGGGCTTGCCGCTCAAGAAGGGCACCGGAGGCTTTCATCCGGTTCCCGGCTACAG
>NZ_KB901877.1:232481-232986 GCF_000379365.1 Verrucomicrobium sp. 3C
CTGGAAAAGCTGCCGGCCCTGGATGGCAAAATCATCACCGCCGACCCATTGCATTGTCAGCGGCGCCAAGCCCGTCTCATCGTCGAAAAAGGGGATGATTATCTGTTCGGGATCAAGGGAAACCAGCCTCGCTTGCTCCAAGAGGCTCAAGCCTTGGACGCCTTGCGCGACACCCCCTTTTTACCGACAACCAAATCGGTCATGGCCGAGTCGAAATCCGCCAACTCCATGCCTTCCCCATCGAGCCCCTGGCCGCCAACTTCCCCTTTGCCCGCGCCCTGATCGTGGTGCGCAGCCACCGCACGCAGAAAAAGAGCGGCCTCACCACCACCGAGTCCCGTTACTACCTCTCCAGCGCGCCACCGGATCAGTATTCGCCCCAAGAATGGTTGAACTGGATCCGAGGACATTGGGGCGGGATCGAAATCCGCAACCATTGGCGACGCGATGTCCTGATGGGCGAAGACGGTTCCCGCTCCTGTCAGGCCAACCTGCTGGCCAACTT
>NZ_KB901877.1:233086-233555 GCF_000379365.1 Verrucomicrobium sp. 3C
GGGAGGCGGTCGGCTACAGCGCCGGCTACAGCCGCCATCGGGCCGATTTTTACCTGCCCAATGACCGGCCCAAGCGGCTCTGGCTGCGTCCTCTTTCGGCGCAAGCGCGGCAAAGGTTACGGGCGGCCCAATTACCCGAAGAGTGCCGCGTCGGTTTGAGCGCGAGGCCCTCGGGCACGCTGCCGGTCAACGCCCAACAGCTCGAATCGTTGCTGGAGGTCTTTTGGAAAGCGCCCGATCCGCGCATGAAGAACGCCCACTATCCGGTCGGATCGGTGTTGACCTTGATCGCGATGGCGCTTTTAGCCGGGCGGCGGGAGATCGCCGAGATCGCCCGTTTCGCCACCAGTCTGACTGAAGTGCTCCCTAAAAATCCGACCAGTGGTTAAGCTAAGAAAAGGAAGCCACTGGAATGATAGAGAAGACAAGCAAGCGGACGCGTCGCCGGCACAGCGCGGAGTTCAAGGCC
>NZ_KB901877.1:233655-233831 GCF_000379365.1 Verrucomicrobium sp. 3C
GGTCGAGCGGCTCTGGCGGACGGTGAAGTATGAGGATATTTACCTCCGGGACTACGGCAACCTGCCTGAGGCCCGGGCGGGCCTGGACGACTACTTCCGGTTCTACAACAGCAGGGCCTTTTTTTATGAACGGTCAAGTGATTCTGCGCCAGGGAAGGAAAGAAAGGCTAGACATG
>NZ_KB901877.1:233931-237854 GCF_000379365.1 Verrucomicrobium sp. 3C
TGATGAAGCGGCGACCAAATTGATTTTCCTGGTCTTACGGAACGTCACCAAGAAATGGAAACATCCGTCGCCGACCTGGAACCAGGCGGCCAGGCAATTTGCCATCCAGTTCGGCCCATGTTTGGGGGAAGGTCTCGTAAGTCGTTGCGAGGCAGTACCCGTCATTTCAAATTGGCACTACAGGACCCATTTTTGCCCTTTGGGGCGGCGGCTCCCGGGCAGAGATGTGCAAGGCGGAGAGGATTTGCCGGGCCTGATGGTTCCCGGCGGTGACCCCGCGACGTTTTTCATTTCCGAAGGCGAACTCCACCAGATGGATGGTTCGGAGGGCAACCCAAGCTTGCTCGCTGGAGAAGGGGAGATTGGCCGCCTTGAGTTTCTTCTCCAGGAGCCGGTCAAGCAGGGAAGGCCAAGGCGGCGACGAAGACGTGCGCCCGCACCCGTTTGGGATTGTGGTGGTAGATCGGCCGAAGCTCCAGGACGTCCTTGAGCTTCCGGAAGGCTCTTTCCACCTCGGAGAGCTCCTTGTAGGCCCGGACGGCCTCGAGCGGGGAGAGATCCTTTTCCTCGGTGAGGATCACATACTTGCCCTCCAGAAGCTTTTCGGTCTCCACTGGCTCTTCGGAGACCTGGAGCTTGCCCGCCCGCAGACTCCAGCGGAAGTAGCGGTGGCCGCGATGGAGAGAGAGGATCCGGGCGACGGAGGCTCCGATCTCTTCCCGATTCCGAAGCTCTCCTTTTTCGACACGCTTGGCGAGTTTCCCCAGCTCTTCCCGGGCCTTCGCGACGTCCCTCTCCCGCATGGCCTGCTCGTAGGCCAGTCGCTCGGCACTCTCGACCACGAAGACCCGCTGGCCGGGAAGCGCTCCCTCGACTTCGCAGACCCGATCCTTCCCCTCCGGAGAGCAGGGCTGCCAGGAACCGCTCTGAGCCTTGCGGATATACTCCAAGACCTCCGGGTTCCTTCGTCGGCGTAAGCCGACCAAAAATCCATGCCCCTGGCTCCAGAGGAAGCCCAAGTTGGCCGTGCTCACCATCCCCCGGTCCCCGACGAAGACGATCCGACGCAACCCGAAGCGTTTCTCCAAGTCGGCGACGATCGGCAGAACGGTTTCCGAATCGTGCCGATTGCCCCGGAAGACATGGTGGGCAATCGGCCAGCCATTGGCCATGACGACCCCCAAGAGGATCTGCCGGTTTCCCTCCCGATGGTCNCGGCTGTAGNCGTATTGGGCCAAACCCTCCGGACCTTCCCCTTCGAAATAGGAAGAAGTCAAATCATAGAAGACCATCTCGGGCTTGAGGCAGAAGAGATCCCGCAACCGGGCAAAGAGCCCTTCCTCGATCCTCTGCNTCCGCCCGATGAGCTCGTCAAGGGTCCGGTACCACGGCCAAAGGAAGCGGTGGTCGNCCCGAACTCGGCCGTTCTGCTTCCAGACCGGCCGGATCCTCTCTCCTTTCCCGTCGGGAACGTAGTCGGTCTCCAGCCACTGGGCCAAGGCGTGCTCGCTTCCCGGGCAGATGAGCCGGTTGGCCACAAGGACGAAGGCCCGTTCCGCAAGAGCAATTCCTTTGCCCTTCCCCCTCTTCTCTTCCAAAAGCTCTTCCAGACCCAGCTCCTCCCAGAGATGCCTGGCGACAAGCATTGGACCCCAAACCGCGGATTCCTGAGGCTCAAGCGCCCTACGAGAAGCCGGCGNGCTCCGNCCGAGCAGCTCCGCGAGCCGATCCAAGTGGGGNGCCAAGAGATCCTTGCGGCCNAGAGTCGCGACAATCCGCTGCTTGACCTGTCCCTTTTCCCGGTAGCTTTCCACCAACCGAACATACTCCGCCTCGCTCCCGTCCTTCCGACGCAACCGCAGGGTGCGTAGAAACATGAAATAGCATTACCGTTTATCATCGAGAATAGCAAGCTACAAAGGCCACTAGCATACGATAAAGTTATTCACAGTGTGGCACTACATTTTTGCAAAAGTTCGTTCCCCAACCCTGGAGCCATCGTCAAAATAGTCGATTTTCACCAAACATGGGCCGGTCTTCGGCGTCATCAAATCGGTGATGGGCTTCCGAGCGTTTCGGCTCCGCGGGCAAGCCAAAGTCCAGGGCGAATGGTCGTTGGTCTGCTTGGCGTACAACTTCAAGCGCCTTTGGAAGCTGATGGGAGCACGCCACCCCGGTTCCCCGATGGTCGGATCCCCATGGTCGCTCTGCGCCAGACCGGCCGCCGCATTATTCTGGCCTTTATTCTGGCCTTTACAGGTTCCGAGACAATCGTTCCCTGTGCCGCATCGGACTGCCGGCGCATCATGAGGAGTTATCGCGCTAAGTCTAAGTACGACGGGCTGCTAGCGGGCCTATGTGGTCCGCGTTTCAGATGCCGGACGGATACACTTGGAATCAGGGCAACCCGTCAGTGATACCTGAGCGGCAACAAGAGCACCAGGAAAGACCCGACGCGATCTATACTCTTAACCCTTTAAGTCCGCGACCCGCCGGAATCGAATTAAAAAGAAATGAACCCGGGGCCAACCAATCCCTGCCCCATCCGCCGATAGCTGATAGGAAAATCCAGCTCTCTCCCAGAAATCCAGGAATCGCGCGAGGCCCGATTGTCCTCCTTCGAAGCCATGGTGGTTATGATGATATTCGACCACGGCCTCCCGAACCCTGACGAGCGCCCCCGATTCGGAGAGTTCGGCGATCACCTCGGATTCGGCCCCTTCGATGTCCATCTTGAGGAAATCGACCTCGTCTCCGATCCATTCCGAGAGGCGGCGCGCCTGCACGCGCACTGGCTCGCCGCCTCTCCATAAGTCTGCCTGAACACTTCCATTAGTAGTAGTGGTCCCGCTCGGATAAAAATCGATCTCACCTTCACCTTTCGCCAGCGCGCAGCAATGGACGTTCACGTTGGAAAGTTCGTTGCCTTGGACATTGCGCTCGAGAATAGTTGCCAGATCCGGATCAGCCTCGAAGGCATCGATTTGGCTCTGCGGGTAGCTGAGCTTGAAAAAGAGAGTCGCCAACCCGATGTTAGCTCCGCAGTCAAGGATTCGCGGGGCCGGATTGGCCGAGCGGAATTCATAATCGCGGAAAAGAAAGATTTGCCGGTATAGCCCCGTCGCCGCCCCTCTTTTTAGGCAAGCCCAGGGCCGACCAGCGATTCGGACAATGCCATCGCCGCTTTTTTCCATGCCCTGCCCACACTTCATCCGCAGGTAATCCATCAGGATGGCTGCCTTTGAAAGACCGGGAAGCTCGCCTCCCCGGCAAAACCTGCGGAAGCCCGACAGATGCGAAAAGATCGAGAGTTCGCGATCCGAGAGCCACCGTTTAACCGCTTCCCCCCAGGGAAGATGACGAGGTTGGTCGGTGCATCCGGCTTCCTGTTGCGAGCGGTCCCGCAGTCCAGGCCGTCCATTCATCGCTTCTTTGGGCATCTCTAGCTTTCGTTGCATGGAAACCCTCGATCCGTCAAATTGTTTTCCAGACCGTGTCGTAAGCAAGTGAAGTGACCGCCGGGAGGACAGATGAAGTGACCGCTTGGGTATTGGGGGCTGGAGAGTTCATGAGATAGGGGCATGGACGGCTTTGGCGAAGCGGAAGGATGGCGGGTCATGAAAGTTCAGGAGGTGATTATGCGGGCGATGGCGAAGCGGTTCAGTTGGTTAGATGCCGCGGAGATTTTGGGATGGAGTCCTCGCACCCTTCGGCGATGGCGAGCTCGGTACCGGATACGGGGATACGACGGGCTTTTTGCTCGGAGGAAGCGGAGGCCTTAGTACATCGACTCATACGTTCGCAGCAGCATATTCGGCTTGGAATTGCTGGGTGAGCTCGATGATGTGCTGAAGCTTTTCCGGCCCTTTAGTCCAATGGAAGGGCTGGCAGTGATCATTGTATTTGGCGAAGTAAGCCTTGAG
>NZ_KB901877.1:237954-238215 GCF_000379365.1 Verrucomicrobium sp. 3C
CATGCTTTGGAGTTCGTGTTTCTGCTCATCGCTCGCTGGAAGAATGCGGATAGGTCTGCCCATTTATCCAAATTATCAGAACAAGATCCTTGTGTCTAGCTATTTATCGCTCAGCACACTAGTACAGCGCCTCATAAGTTCGCAGCAGCATATTCGGCTTGGAATTGCTGGGTGAGCTCGATGATGTGCTGAAGCTTTTCCGGCCCTTTAGTCCAATGGAAGGGCTGACAGTGGTCATTGTATTTGGCGAAGTAAGCCTTG
>NZ_KB901877.1:238315-238825 GCF_000379365.1 Verrucomicrobium sp. 3C
CCCCCAAGCGGGTTATTCACAACTGTCCCGGCTAGAGCCGACCGCTTTGGGGAAGCGGTCTCGCCGGTCCGAGTTGACGGCGTGCGAACAACTCTCTTTACTGTTAGACAACAAAGCAGAAAATCGACCCGCACACAAAAAAGCGGACACTACCTGACACTACCTGAGTATCTCTCCCTATCGGCCGTTTCCACTCCCCGCTCATCAAACCGAACAGGCGGATTTCCCGCATTCGGCTTCCGGACAAGGTTGGTACAGGATTATGCCCACGGCAAGCTCCGCGTACATCTCCCGAGGGGGATGAGGTCGAACTTGCCTTCGCTTTCTCCTGCAACGTCCTCTGGAGCCTCCGAACACGCAAGGGAGGTTGTAGGCGTGCCGCCACTCTCCGTTCTTGCTCCTTCCGACGTTTCCCTTGAACTAAGGCCCCTTCCCTCCCTCGGACTTTCTCCGAGCTCACAGGTGTCGGGTCGGAGGAGGCGCCCATTGAAGAGCTTGCCTCCGTCCGCC
>NZ_KB901878.1:0-361 GCF_000379365.1 Verrucomicrobium sp. 3C
GCTATTTGCCGCTCTACATCTTCGCCGACGATCAACTCCTTGGCGTCCGGCTTCGGCCATCGAACCAGGATGCGTCGGCGGGCTCCCTTACGGAGGTGAGCCGGATCGTGGGGCAATTCCGTAGCCGTTGGCCTGGAGTCAAGATCGTGCTCCGGGCCGATTCGGGCTTCTGCCGGGAAGAGATCATGGCCTGGTGCGAAGCCAATCAAGTCGACTACCTCTTCGGCTTCGCCCGCAATGAGCGCGTGTGTCGGACCATTGAGTCCTCGATGGAGCAAGCCCGTCGTCTGCGCGAGTCGAGTGGCAAGCCAGCCCGCTTCTTTACCGAGTTTGCCTATGGGACCTTGAACACCTGGTCGAG
>NZ_KB901878.1:461-772 GCF_000379365.1 Verrucomicrobium sp. 3C
GGCCAACCTCTACATGAGGCGGTTTATCCTGGGATGGAAGCGGCAAGGCTGGGCCGTCCGATGGGCGGCGCACATCGTCTCCTATGCGGACGATTATGTGATCCTCTGCCGGCACCACGCTCAGGAAGCTCGCAAGCAGATGGAAAGGATCATGGAGCGAATCGGGCTTACCGTGAACCAGGAAAAGACCCGGACCTGCGGTAGTGTCCGCTTTTTTGTGTGCGGGTCGATTTTCCGCTTTGTTGTCTAACAGTAAAGAGAGTTGTTCGCACGCCGTCAACTCGGACCGGCGAGACCGCTTCCCCAAAGCG
>NZ_KB901878.1:872-28202 GCF_000379365.1 Verrucomicrobium sp. 3C
CTTCCGTATCGTGCCGCCAGCAAACACCTTGGTACGATGGGTGAATGAGTAACGCCTTCGCCTCCATACTACGGGCTCGACCTTGCCCCATCTTTGGCCGACCTGTTCATCCTCGAGGTTGCCCTCATTGATTACAGCCCAATACTTCTCCTCAAACCCTTCGGATTCCGGATCGCTCCGGACACCCTGTCCTCCAACGACTTACACCGGTGACCAGCGAGGCAATACCTCCGCTTTTGGATACGGCGCCCCTCATTCGAGCGCCGGAGGGACTTAAACCCTCCTGATTCATGCGCTGCCCAGCGCACAGTATGGACCTATCCGACTCCCACCTGGTCCCGCTTCGGCCCCTCGCGGGGCAGCGGTCGGTCCGCTCGGGGTCTACCCGAGCTCCCGGCCAGCTGGGCCTCCCGTGTTGATGCATCGTCCTTTGCCCGCATGCCCTCGCCCAATACCCCGGCGGCTCTCCCCAGTGCATCGATTTGCTCTCCTTCCCAGGAAGACAACGGCCTTCGCTTCTCTCTCACGAGCTCGGCGTCCGCATTGCCCGTTTCGAGGCTTTGTTCAGCGTTCACTTGCCTTAGGGCCTGCTTGCTCGCTGACCCGCTTCCCGGGCCTTTTTCCCCAGAGGCTTCGACCGCTGGCGTTACCACCAGTAGCCGCTCCGAGTGCTTCCGGCTGGAGCAATAGTTGCCGGGTGGAGATCACTCCCTCCCCACTGGGCGATGCACCCTTTTCACGGCGCACGAGAAATGGCGGTTAGGGGCTTGCGCGGCGCTTTTCGGTCACGAACTTTGTAAGACAGGCAAGAAGGCTGGCCAACCGAAGGAGAAAACATCCGTACAGGGCCGACCCAACACCGCTGCGGGCCATCTCCCTTACTCGACGTACCGACGAAACGGTCGAGGCCAAATCGGCGCGGAGGGTTTGGCGATCAGGTTCCTTCGCACCGTCTTGGCAGGCGTGGATGTCTGCAGGTTCTTCTGGCCCGGAATCTTTCCGTTTTCGAAGCGCTCCATCAATTCTTCTTTCACCGAGAAACTCTAAAAGCAGATTATATGCCAACGGAGGCGAGTTTTTGCCGCTCCGAGGCCGATGGGTGATGGCTTCGTTCTAGAGGAATCCAGCTAACCCTCCAACTCGAGCAGGACGACGACGGTTTCTCCCGCTCTTCGTTGCCACCGGACTTTCCACGGACCCGGGTCCTCGATCCGGTTCCGTCGAAAAAACTCCCAGACGAAAAGCCCGTGGGGGGCCAGCCGTGGCGGAACCGAGGAGAGCAGGGGATGACTGTCTAGGATGAGCTCCTTTTTCTCATAGGGGGGAGAGGCAAAGACAATGTCGTAGCGGTACTGGTCCCTCGCGAGGAAGCGAAGGGCGTCGGCCTCGATCACTTCTCCACGGAAGCCCGTCTTCAAGAGATTCTGACGGATCGCTCGGCAACAGGCATGGGCTAAGTCGACGAACGTCGCTTCCCGTGCCCCTCGGCTCAAGGCTTCGATCCCGAGCGAGCCCGTGCCGGCGTAAAGATCGAGCACTCGCTTGCCGACGATCCATTGTCCGAGCGAAGAGAAGATCGCTCCCTTCATTCGGTCGAGGGCTGGTCGGATCTCGACCCCTCTGGGAACTTCGAGGCGAAGTCCGCCGGCAGTGCCGGAAATCACTCGCAGAGCCATAGGCCTTCGTCCGCGCCGCCGGAACGTTGGGCATAAGGAGGTCCCGCTTCCCGACTCATGGGAGGAGGAGCGAGGGAAGCGGTCTCGGAGCTTTCGATCGCAACGCCAACTTTTCCACCAGCTTCGCTTCCGGGTTCTGAATCGTTCCTCTCATCGTCAGGACAATCGCCTGCGATCGATCCTGCAGGAAGCGGAGCTGGCGCGCAATCAGCTCCGGGAGCTGGTGGAGGAGAGAATCTTTCAGGTGGACGCGAAGGACGAACCGCAGGGAAGAATCGAAGGCCACCGACCCCTCTCCCGAGAGAGAAAAGTGAGGGGAGTCAAAGTCAAGGTTGGAAAATGTTACGGCCCCCTCCTGAATCCGGAACTGTCCGGAGCATTCCGAGAAAGCAGGTTGAGCGAGGCTGCCTTCCCGAAAAATCGTCGCCAAGGCGGAAAAAAGGGAGATGTTCTCGATGTGTCCGTTCTTGACGGCGAAGGAGCCTTGTCCGGCAAAGCTCTTGGCCACGAGGAGCCGGCCGCGAGAGTCGAGATCAAGGGAGAGTCGTCCGCTGGCGGCCTGCCCGTTGTTACAAAGAACGGAAAGAAACTCATGGAGGTCGAGATCGGTGATCTTGAGGCGCAATCCAAAAATGCCTCCAGGGGCATTGGAGGGAAGCTGGGAGAGTGCTGCCTCGATTTGGCCGCCGCTAGCGAGGGCCTGCACGTGGGAAAGGGCTAGGCGGGAAGCATCGATTTTGTACTGCGCTAGAAGTTGATCGCAGGAAAAACGACCGAGAATCCGCATCCAGGTGGCGGCGAAGGTTCCGGTTCCGTAGAGCAAGCCTCTCTTTTCCTCAAGCGGTCCGCAAGCGGAGATTTGCCCGGCCTCCACGAGAGGCATGCCATCCGGGAGAAGGAGAACCGCCCGCCCGTTCGCGATATCCAGACTGCCGACGCGCCACGGCACAAGCCGAGCGCGGGCAAGGATCAGCGGTGAACCAGGCCTGGCAGGATCTTCATCGATCAAGGGTAGCAGGAGCCTGCCCTCCCGGTCCATCTGGGAGGAGAAGCTCGGTCTATCCAACCGGGCACGCCGAAGATAAAAGCCCTTGGTCAGTAGACTGGGCAGGGAGTATTCGAAGCGAGCCTCTTTGGCGGAAAAGAGGGCTGGAGCCGCTTGACTGGCGGGATTATCGACCCAGAGATCCTGCAGGGTAATTTCGGCGGGTGGCTTCCATTCCGCCGAGGAGAACCGGACAGGACCGCCCAGCGCTTCCCTGATCGCCCATTCCAGATAGGCGGCGGCTCGGCGACCGGATACCCACCGCTTGAGGCCCTGCTCCGCGAGGAAAAAAAAGACGATTGCGGCCAGGACCAGGCCGATCACAAACTCGCCCACGTGTCGAAGCAGCCGCACTGCTTGCAATTAGGCAAGAGTTTCTAAAGATTTTCCAGCAATGAATCGCGCCTGCATCATTTTTAATCCGGCGGCGCGGGGAGAGAAATCCCGAAGGCTCTTCGATCGGCTCCGCAGGGCGGTCGGCGACTCGGTGATTCGAGTCACGAAGTTCCCCGGAGATGCGGAGGCTCAAACGGAGCGTGCGCTGGACCATGGGTACCGAATCGTCGTAGCCGCGGGTGGAGATGGGACCGTAAATGAAGTTGTCAACGGTCTGGACGGGACAGCCGCGATTCTTGGAATTTTGCCGCTTGGCACGATCAACGTTTTTGCCATGGAGCTGGGAATTCCCATGCAACTGGAGAGCGCGTGGGAGATCATTCTGAGGGGAAAGACCAGGAAGGTCGACGTTCCCCGGGTGGGAGAGCAGCGCTTCGTTCAGCTCGCAGGCGTCGGCTTGGATGCGGAAATCCTTGCCCGGACGCACTGGTGGACCAGGAAAACCTTTGGCCCGGTCAGCTACTTGCTCGCCGCGGTAGCGCTTCTAGGAAGATCGGCCCCGCTGTTGGACGTCACGCTGGACGGGAAGGAAACGCACTACGGGCGATTCCTGCTCGTGGGGAATGGCCGATTTTACGGCGGGCCGTTTGCCGTCTTCCCCGACGCGAGGCTCGACGACGGCTTGCTCGACGGATGTCTCTTTGCCGAGCTCAACGCCGTAGCCATCGCCCGTTACGTGGAAGGGGTGCTTTCCCGGCGGCACACCCAATTTTCCGACGTCCTCTATTTTCAAGCAAAGACGCTGACCGTCCGCTCGGCCCGCCCTGTCCCCTTGGAGGTCGATGGCGAGCTCTACGGTCATACTCCATGCTCCTTCTCGCTCGCGCCAGCGGAACTGGATGTCCTCGTCCCATGAGTCGGAAGGCGAAGAAGCAATCCTGCATGGCCGCTCATAGCTCCGGCGTCCACCCTCGCTTGTCCGCGAACGCTTCCAAGGTGAGAAGGCGCTCTTTTCGCCATGGTTCGCCGACATATCCCCCCAAGCTGCCTCGCTTAGGCACTGCGCGGTGACAAGGGACAAGGATGGGGAGGGGATTCGCTGCGACTGCGTTCCCGACGGCGCGTGCCGCGCGCGGCCGTCCCAGAGCCCGAGCCAGATCTTGATAATATACGGTCGCTCCAGGCGCGCAATGCAGCAGGCCGTTCCAAACCGTCAATTGCCAGGACGTGCCGATCGGAGCGATGGGGATCGAGAACCGCAGCCGTTCTCCGGCAAAATACTCGGCAAGCTGGGTCTCGAGTGCTTTCAGTGGCTTGTTGGATCGTCGTGCGGGGGAGCAACCGAGCCAACGAGCCATACGCACCAGCTGTGCATGAAGCTTGGAGGAGTCGGCGAACTGGAGGAGCCGCAAGCCGGCGGAATCGGCGATCCCCACCATGATTCCCAGAGGGGTGTCGATCTCCTGTTCGCAGAGTCTGCCCCTTCCGGGAGCCGGAGCGAGAAGCGGCGGGGCAGGCGGCTGGTCGGAATGACCCGCGCCGTCGGCCAGCACCTCGCCGGTTGGCTCTCCTTTACCTGGTCTCCTTGCAAGACGTCTCTTAGAAGTTGGCAGGCGAAAACGAGAGCCGAAACGTCGTGAATGGCGCATGCGTGGAGCGTAGCGTTTTCGCCGCTGCTCGTCCAGGGGTGCCTTGTGGTGTGTCGTAAGCAAGTGAAGTGACCGCCGCGAGGGCAGATGAAGTGACCGCTTGGGTATTGGGGGCTGGAGAGTTCATGAGATGGGGGCATGGACGGCTTTGGCGAAGCGGAAGGATGGCGGTTCATGAATCTTAGTTCGGAGGTGTATATTATGCGGGCGATGGCGAAGCGGATCAGTTGGTTGGATGCGGCGGAGATTTTGGGATGGAGTCCTCGCACCCTTCGGCGGTGGCGAGCTCGGTATCGGATTCGGGGATACGACGGGCTTTTTGATCGGAGGAAGCGGAGGTCAAGTCCGCGGAGGGTGCCGATGGAGACGGTGGAGAAGGTTCTTGGGCTCTATCGGGAGCGCTACGAGGGATGGAACGGGCGGCATTTTCACGAGAAGCTTCGGGAGGAGCATGGGATTGAGTTGAGCTATTCCTGGGTCAAATGTGCGTTGCAGACGGCTGGGCTGCTGCCGAAGCGGAATCGTGGGCGGGTTCATCGACTGGAGCGAGAGCGGAGGCCGATGCGGGGGATGCTTTTGCATGTGGACGGGAGCACTCATGATTGGATTCCGGGGTTGGGATGGCAGCCGGATCTGATCGCCTTACTGGACGATGCGACGAGCGAAGTCTACGAGGCCTTTTTGTGCGAGGAGGAAGGGACCAAAGCGATCCTTTCGGGCTTACGGAGCGTCATTGAGAAGGAGGGGCTCTTTTGCAGCCTCTACACTGACCGGGGCAGCCATTTTTTCCACACGCCCGAGGCGGGAAAAGGGGTAGACCGAGAGCAGTTGACGCAGGTCGGCCGGGCGCTGGCGCAGTTGGGCATTGAGCACATACCCAGCTACTGTCCACAGGGCCGAGGACGGATGGAGCGCTTCTTCGGCACCTGGCGGGGGCGGCTGCCGCGGGAGATCCAGGCTGCGGGCATTCAGACCCTGGAAGCGGCCAACGAGTACATCCGGAAGAAGTTTCTTCCCTGGCATAACCGCACCCTGGCCGTAAAGCCCAAGGAAGAGGAGAGCGCCTTTGTCCCGGCCGGAGGAGCCGACCTGGATGGGATCCTCTGCGTTCAGGACGACCGAATCGTCGGCAACGACAACACGGTCCACTGGGGGCGGAAGAAGCCCCAGATCTTGCCCCAAAGCTGGCGTATGGGCTTGGCAAAATGCCGCGTCCGGGTCTGTGAGCATCTCGACGGCAACCTCAGCGTCCGGTACGGCCACCGGATCGTCGGCTGGTACGACTCGGAGGGCAAGCCGCTGGAGCCACACCAAACCAAGGCGGCTTAAAAGAGGAGCAGAACTTTGCCCTTGCCCCGGGGCAAGGGCAAGAACCCCAAAGGAAACAACAATCCAATATCCCAAGCGGTCAGATCACTTGTTACCAAAGCGGTCAGTTTGACATGTCTTCAACAGTGGTACCTTGTGGTGCTCGATCGCCTGCCTTTGTCCCAAGCGTTCTCCTGCGGCTTGCGAAATGGACCCGGCTGCTTCGCTCTCGCTTGGTTTTCCCTCCTTGCAGTATGTTCTCATACAGCTCCGGGGGAAAACCGGCGCCGCGCCTCGCATCCAAGTCCATTTGCGGCGCCCAATCGTGCCGGACGCCAAAATCGGGTGCGCTCGGGGACCGATTCGCAGGGCGACTTGCCTGCAAATCGAGTAAAGCGCGGTCGAAAGATCGTGAAAAGGACTTGTCAGACTTTCTTTCGCTCGCAATAGTTGAATCCTTTCACTCGGTTTGGTAACGAGATAAGCGATGCCGACGATTAATCAGTTGGTCCGAAAGGGACGAGAGGAGTTGCTGCGCAAAACCAAGGCTCCCGCCTTGGATTCTTGCCCGCAACGTCGGGGAGTCTGTATTCAGGTCATGACGCGGACGCCGAAGAAGCCCAATTCCGCCTTGCGCAAGGTTGCCAAGGTTCGGCTCACGAACGGGAAAGAGGTGATCGCCTACATCCCCGGGGAAGGGCATTCTCTCCAGGAGCATTCGATCGTTCTGCTCCGGGGAGGCCGGGTCAAGGACTTGCCTGGGGTGCGATATCACATTGTTCGTGGCATTCTCGATGCGGGTGGCGCGGTAGGTCCGAGCAACACCAACAAGTTGAATCGAAACGTCTCCCGGAGTAAGTACGGCGTGAAGCGACCGAAGGAAGGAGCCGCCAAGAAATAGCGGCAGGGGCTGATGCTATGCGAAGAAGAAGAGCAGAAAAGCGGCAGACGCCACCAGATCCGAAGTATGGGTCGGTACTCGTGCGGCGATTGATTAGCGTGATCCTTTCTCGCGGAAAAAAGGCGCGCGCCGAGCAGATAACCTATGGAGCCATCGAAGGGGCGGAGCCCAAGGCGAGCGACCCCGTGGAGACGCTCCAGAAAGCGATTGACAACGTGAAGCCACGGGTCGAGGTCAAATCGAGGCGGGTGGGAGGGGCTACCTACCAGGTACCGGTCGAAGTCTCGTCCGATCGCCAGGTCTCTCTTGCTCTCCGCTGGATTTTGCGAGCCGCTCGCTCCCGCAAGGGAGTTCCTATGAAAGTTGCCCTCCAGAACGAATTGCGGGATGCGGCAACCGGTCAAGGCGCTGCGGTAAAGAAGCGGGACGAAGTCCATAAGATGGCGCAGGCAAACCGAGCCTTCGCGCATTTGCGATATTAGAAATGTTTAGCACCTAAGAAGAGCGCGTGGGCTGTTTCTGGCGACCGACTTGCGGCCCGTCAGGGAACGGAAAGCAGCCTGCCGAGTGCCAGCGGTAGCGGTAAGATTAATGGATAAGGAAGTTTCAACTATGGAGGCAACGACATCCACGGGCGCTTCGGCGACCCGGAACTCTCCCCATCGACCCTACACCCTGGAGAGGACTCGCAACATCGGGATCGCCGCTCACATTGATGCGGGAAAGACTACCTTGACCGAGCGCATCCTCTTCTACACGGGCTCCATTCATAAGATGGGAGAGGTCCATGAGGGGACCACTGTGACCGACTGGATGGAGCAGGAGCGAGAGCGTGGAATTACCATCACTTCCGCGGCGACCACCTGTTTCTGGCCGGTTCGAAAGGAGGAGGGGATCGCCAAGCTGTTCGCTGGGGAAAAGTTTCGGATCAACATCATTGATACGCCGGGACATGTCGATTTCACCGCCGAGGTGGAGCGCTCCCTTAGAGTGCTCGATGGGGTCATCGCTGTCTTTTGCGGAGTCGCTGGGGTTCAGCCGCAATCGGAGACAGTCTGGCGGCAGGCAACTCGCTACCGCGTGCCCCGGATTGCTTTCATCAACAAGATGGACCGGGTTGGTGCCGACTTCGAGAAAGCGGTCCACGAGATCCGGGATAAGCTGGGAGCCAATGCTTGGCCTATCCTACTGCCCCTAGGGAAAGAAGATCACTTTCAGGGTCAGATCGACGTCATCAATCGCAAGGCGATTCTCTATTCCGATAGCGATCGGTTGGGATCGACCTACACGGTAGAGGAGATCCCGGGAGAATACCGGGAGGAGGCGGAGACGGCGCGCCGCAATCTGATCGAGGCGCTCGCGGACAAGGACGAGGCAATGGCCGAGATCTTTCTCGCGGAGCAGGAGCCGACCACCGAGCAGATCAAGGGGGCGATTCGGCGCAGCGTGATCGCCAACGAGTTCGTGCCTGTCATCGCCGGTTCTGCCTTTCGAAACAAAGGAGTCCAATTTCTCATCGACGCGGTGATCGATTACTTGCCGAGCCCGGTGGACATTGAAGCCGCCCATGGCCAGCACCCGGTCACTGGGGAGGCGGTCGTCGTCGTGCCCGATGACAGTGCTCCTTTCTGCTCGCTCGCATTCAAGCTCTGGACCGACCCCTTTGTCGGCAAGCTGGTCTTCTTCCGCGTCTATTCGGGCACGCTGCAGAAGGGGATGACCGTTTATAATCCGCGAACGCGCAAAAAAGAGAGAATCAGCCGCATCGTCCAGGTACAGGCCGATGAACGCAAGGATATCCAGGAGGTTCATTCCGGAGATATCGCGGCGCTGGTGGGCATTCGAGATGTCGCAACCGGCGACACGCTCGTTGACGAGGATCTCGACGTGATCCTGGAGCCGCCGAGCTTTCCGGAGCCGGTGATCTCAATGGCGATAGAGCCCAAGACCAAGGCAGACCGGGAAAAGATGAGTCTGGCCTTGCAGCGGCTCATGGAAGAAGATCCCACGTTCCGGGTAAGCAGCAACGAAGAGACGGGTCAGACGATTATTGCCGGCATGGGCGAGCTCCACCTGGAGATCATTGGCGACCGGCTCCGCCGGGAGTTCGGGGTCGGCACCAATGCGGGCGCACCTCAGATTGCCTATCGGGAAACCATTACTCGTCCGGCAGAGGGCGAGGGCAAGCTGATCAAGCAGAGCGGCGGACGGGGCCAGTATGGACATGTCATCCTGGAGATCCAGCCCTTGGAACGGGGAAAGGGGACCGAGATTACCAGCAAGGTGGTCGGCGGAAATATTCCCAAGGAGTATATCCCCGCCTGCATCAAAGGAGTCCAGGAGGCGCTCACCGCTGGCATCATCCATGGCAGCCCGGTGATTGATCTCGACATCCACATCCTCGACGGGAGCTACCACGAGGTCGACTCGAACGAGCTGGCGTTCAAGATGGCCGCGATTTTTGCCATGAAGGATGCAATCAAGAAGGCGAATCCGATCCTTTTGGAGCCGATCATGAAAGTCGAGGTTTCGACACCCGACGAGTACCAGGGGGACATCCTGGCCGACTTGACGCGCCGGAGGGGAAAGATTCTCAACGTCGACACCAAAGGGAAGACCGCCAACGTGCGCTCGGAGGTGCCTTTGTCGGAAATGTTCGGGTATGTTAACGACATCCGATCGATGTCGAAGGGACGGGCCGCGTATTCCATGGAGCCCTCCCACTTCGAGCAGGTGCCGGCGCAAATCGTCGCTCAGATCGTGGAGCAGAAGCGGAAGTAGGACTACGGAACGTTATGGCAGCGAGTAAGATTCGTATTCGGTTGAAGTCGTTCGATTATCGACTCTTGGATCGAGCAGCCTCGGAGATTTCGGAGACAGCCCGTCGGACCGGTTCCGCTGTTGCCGGGCCCATCCCCCTCCCGACGAAGATCGAGCGCCTTACGGTGAACCGATCGCCCCATGCCGACAAAAAGAGCATGGATCAGTTTGAGCTCCGGACGCATAAACGCCTCGTCGAGATCATGGAGCCAACGGCGAAGACGGTCGATGAGCTCAAGAAGCTCAATCTGCCGGCCGGGGTTGACATTACGATTCGGATCTGAAGGCAGCGCTTTTCGAACGGGAAATGGAGACGAGCATGAGCATGGGGCTAATGGGCAGGAAGCTTGGAATGACCCAGATCTACGACGCGGAAGGCAACTTGGTTCCCGTCACCGTGGTCGGTGCGGAGCCCAATGTGGTTGTCCGATTTGAGGCGCGCCGGGATGGAAGCAAGAGAGCGCAGATCGGCTTTGAGACCGTTCGGGAAAAGCGTCTGACTAAGCCGATGCGGGGACATTTTTCCAAGGCGGGGGTCACGCCAAGGCGCTTTCTTCGGGAGTTCACGATTGCCGCCTCCGAGGAGTGGAAGCCCGGCCAAGAGGTTGAGGTCGCTCTTTTCCGACCGGGGCAGCTTGTCGACGTGATTGGGGTCAGCAAGGGCAAAGGGTTTCAAGGAGTGATGAAGAAGCACAACTTCTCCGGACAGGGGGCGGCGCATGGCTCGAAGATGCACCGCCGCAACGGGGCGATTGGCTGCCGCTCGACCCCGGGCCGCATTTTTCGGAATCAAGGGATGCCTGGGCACCTTGGCAACGCCAGGGCGACTGTTCAGGATCTCCGGGTGGTGGCGGTGCGGGAAGAGGATCGTGCTCTCCTCATCCGAGGAAGCGTACCCGGTGCCCGCGGCGGCTTGGTGCTCGTCAGGACCGCGATCAAGGGGCAGCCGAAGCCGCAGGAGAAGCCGCAAGGGAAGGGTGGAAAGGCCCAGCCGGCAAGATCGTCCAAGAAGTAGTGTCGATCGATCGAGGACCCGACCATGAAAGTTTTTACCGTGGAAGAAGCTCAGCAGCAGATCAAGGTTCCCATTCTATCCGATGGACGGGGGAGTCAGGCGCTTCACGAAGCGGTCGTCGCCTACCGGGCGAATCGACGCAGCGGGACCCGGGCAACCAAGACGAAGGCCACCGTCCGCGGATCTGGAAAAAAGCCCTGGGCGCAAAAGGGAACCGGAAGAGCCCGTGCCGGCTATCGCTCCTCCCCGGTCTGGCGCGGAGGCGGAGTGGTCTTCGGGCCTCAGCCACGGGATTTTTCCAAGAAGTTGCCTAAAAAGGTGAAGCGGCTCGCTCTGCGAAAGGCGTTCAGCGGACGCATCGTCGAAGGGGCAGTTCTCCTCTCGGACACCATCGAGTTGGCGCAGCCCAAGACGAAGGAGCTCGTGCGGAAGCTCGACGTTTGGAACCGGAAAGAGACACTCCTGCTCATCGTCGAGAGGAAAGATTCGCCGGTCTGGCTCGCAGCGCGGAATCATCCTCTCATCGCCGTTGTACCCGCGGCGGAGGTCAACGCCGAGGATCTGCTCTGGCCGGACCGGATCGTGCTCGAGCAGCCGGCCCTTTCCATCCTCGATGAGCGCTTGGGTAACGGAGGTAAACAGTCATGAGAGATTACCAGACAATTCTGCGGCGCATCTGGATGACGGAGAAGGCCACCATCCTGGGGGAAAAGCACAACCAGTACCTTTTTGAAGTCGCATGGGATGCGACTAAGCCAGAGATTCGGAAGGCAGTGGAGAAAGCCTTCTCGAAAAAGGTCGTGGCGGTGAACACCTTGCGCTCTCCAGGCAAGGTTCGTCGCGGGCGGGTGGGGAGAATCGGGAAAAGCTCGGCGCGAAAAAAAGCGCTCGTAACTCTGGCTCCCGGCGAAAAGCTGGATTTAACGGCATAGAGAAAGGAAACGGCGATGGCCCTCAAAGAGTTTCGTCCGCTGACGCCCACGCTGCGTTACACGCAGCTTGACTCGTTCGCGGATATCACCAAGAACGAACCCGAGCGTTCGCTTACGGTTCCACTGCCCAAGAAGGGCGGTCGAAACGACTACGGACGGGTAACGGCGCGCCATCGGGGCGGCGGACACAAGCGGCGTTATCGGCTGATCGACTTCCGCCGGCAACGGCATGGGGTAACGGCAACGGTAGAGAGCGTCGAATACGATCCGAATCGGACGAGTCGAATTGCGCTGCTCCGGTACAGCGATGGAGAGAAGAGTTATATCATTGCGCCTCTGGAGCTCAAGGTTGGGGATCCGGTCGTGAGCGGCCCGGATGCGCCGGCCAAACCGGGAAACGCCCTGCCTTTGGGAAAGATTCCGGCGGCAACTCCGATTTATAACATCGAGTTGACCCCCGGACGGGGAGGCCAGTTGGTGCGTGCAGCCGGATCGGGTGCGCGACTGATGGGAGTGGATCAGGGGTACGCGTTGGTTCGGCTTCCCTCCGGAGAGGTGCGGCGAATCGTGGCGAGCTGCTACGCGACGATCGGCCAAGTGAGCAACGCCGACCATTTCAATGTCTCGCTAGGCAAGGCGGGACGCACCCGCTGGCTGGGAAGGCGACCGCACGTCCGAGGTGTCGCCATGAATCCCATCGATCATCCGAACGGGGGGGGGCAAGGGAAGAGCAAAGGTGGAGGAGGAAGGCAGCAACTCAAGTCGCCTTGGGGCAAGTTGGCCAAGGGGAAGAAGACCCGCCGGCATAATAAGCAGTCTAATCGTTTCATTCTCGAGCGCCGAACCCGGAAGCGGAAGAAATAGAGGGAGAAGTTCATGGGTCGTAGTCTAAAAAAAGGGCCATTTGTCGATGATCACCTGCTTCGGAAGGTGAGCGTGACCCTCAGATCCGCGTCGAAGAAGCCGATCAAAACCTGGTCGCGACGGTCGATGATCATCCCGGATTTTGTCGGCATCACCTTTCTGGTTCATAACGGCAAGACGTTTCATGCGGTCTACATCACCGAAAACATGGTCGGCCACCGGTTGGGAGAGTTTTCGCCTACCCGCATCTTCAAAAGGCACGGAACGCATACGGAGAAGGCGACGGCCAAGTAAGGAAGGGCGCAATTCATTCGCGAGGTTTGTTCTATGGAAGTAAAGGCCATCAACCGTTTCGTTCGCATGTCTACCTTCAAGCTGCGTGACGTGGCCAGGAGCATCCAGGGCATGGCTGCCCAGGACGCGCTGGCGGCGCTGGAGCATTACCCGAAGGAGGGGGCGCGTCATATTCGGCGGACCCTGGCTTCCGCCGTGGCGAATGCGGAGAACAACCATAGCCTCCACCGGGGAGATCTCTTCGTGAAGGAAGCCCTGATTGGAGAGGCGGCGACGATCAAACGCTTCCAGCCCAAGGCAAGAGGAAGCGCCGGGCCGATCCACAAGCGGACGAGCCACATCCGGATTGTCCTGGAAGAGAAGGAAGAGAAGGAAAAGAAATAGGGCAACGATATGGGTCAAAAGGTTAATCCCCTCTGCTTTCGACTTCCCGTCAACCGCCAGTGGCGGTCGATTTGGTATGCGGACAAACGGTCTTTCCCGGAGTACATCGCGGAGGATTTTCAGATTCGCCGCCTCATCAAGAGGAAGCTGGCGACCGCTGCGATCTCCAAGGTCGTCATCGAGCGGGCCGGCACCCGGGTCCGGATCAATATCCACACGGGCCGGCCAGGGCTGGTGATCGGGCGAAAGGCGGCGGAGCTCGACAAGCTGCGGGAGGAAATTCAGCGGTTGGTTCGGAAGGAGCGAGAGGTGCTGGTCGATGTGAAAGAGGTGAAACGACCTGAGCTGGATGCCCAACTCGTCGCCGAGAATGTCGCCCTCCAGATCGAGCGCCGCATTTCTCATCGGAGGGCGATGAAAAAGGCCATGCAGATGGCCAGGGAAGCCGGAGCCATGGGCATCCGTGTCCGTTGCGCCGGAAGGCTGGGGGGATCGGAAATCGCCCGGGTGGATGGATATCGGGAAGGGAAAGTTCCTCTGCACACCCTCCGGGCGGATATCGATTATGGCTTTGCCGAAGCACGGACGATCGCGGGAAAGATTGGAGTGAAGGTCTGGCTCTCTCGGAAAGAGGAAGTAGTGGGAGGGGGATTTTAGGAGCAGCGCAAAATCATGGCTCTTTTACCAAAACGCGTAAAATATCGAAAGTGTCAGCGGGGAAGCCGCGCTGGGAATGCGAGCCGGGGAACATCCGTTGCTTTCGGGGCTTACGGCTTGCAAACCTTGGAGCGTGCCTGGATTACCAACACTCAAATCGAGGCGGCCCGCGTGGCGATTACCCGTAATGCGAAACGGAAAGGAAAGCTTTGGATCCGGATTTTTCCTGATAAACCGGTAACATCTCGCCCCCCGGAAACCCGGATGGGCAAAGGAAAGGGGCAGCCGGAGTTTTGGGTAGCCGTCGTGCGTCCCGGTAATGTGCTCTTTGAGCTGGATGGCTTGACCGAGGAGACGGCTCGAGAATCGTTCCGGCTCGCTGCGGCAAAGCTTCCCGTTTACACCCGGTTCATCAGTCGGGAAAGGAGCTTGCGGGTATGAAGACGACCCAACTCCGCGCCTTATCCAGCGAAGAGTTGCTCTCCAAGGGAACGGACGTCCGGGAGGAGATCTTCCGTCTTCGCCTGCAGCAATCGACGGGCTCTTTGGAAAAGCCGAGCCGCTTACCGGAATTGCGAAAGCTCGTTGCCCGCGTGGAGACTCTCCTACGGGAAGCGGAACTCGGGATCGGGCCTGTAGAGAGGCGGGAGAGGAACCAGAAGGAGAAAGCGTGAAGACCCAAAGCCACAAAAAGGCGGCCTCAAAAAAGAGCAAGCCCGCCTCGAAGAGCAAGCTCGCCGCGCGATCCCCCAAGAAGGCCCCGGCAGCCGTTGCCGTAGAGCAGCCAAAGCCGATGCTGCAGGCGGAGATCACACAGAAAGGGAAAATGCGCACGGGGCAAGTCGTTTCCGTGAAGATGCAGAAGACGATTGCCGTCAGTGTGGAGCAACGCGTGGCACATCCTCTCTATCGGAAAATCGTCCGCAGGCACAAGAAGCTCTATGCGCACGACGAAGGAGGCGTGGCCAAGCCGGGAGATTGGGTAAGGATTCAAGAGTCCCGTCCGTTCAGCCGTCTCAAGTGCTGGCGGTTGGTGGAAATTGTTCGGTCGAGTCGGCTGGAAGGGGCGGTATGATCCAGATTCGTTCTTGGGTAGAGGTGGCGGATAATACGGGCGCACGCCGGGCCACGATGATCGGGGTGATCGGGCGCAAATGCCTGAGCGCCCGGGTGGGAGACCTCATCACGGCGGCCGTGAAGGAGGCGGCGCCGGACGGGGCCGTAAAAAAGAGCGAAGTCGTTCGCGCCGTCGTGGTGCGGACGAAGCATCCGATTCGCCGACCCGACGGTTCCTACCTCCGGTTTGATACGAACGCCGTAGTCATCGTGGACAAGGATCTGAATCCACGAGGAACTCGCGTCTTCGGGCCTGTCGCCCGCGAATTGCGCGACAAGAACTTCATCAAGATCGTCTCCCTTGCTCCAGAGGTCGTATGAAGCCATTTGGTGGTAGGAAACAGTTGGCACCCCAGTCCGTCTTTCACATCAAGCGGGGCGACGAGGTCGCCATCGTGAGCGGGACGCAGAGGGGAAAGACTGGTAAGGTGCTTCGGGTGCTGCGGAAGGAGAACCGTGTCCTGATCGAAGGAATTAATCTCACCAAGCGAGCGATCCGCCCGAGCCAAGAGAATCCACAGGGTGGATTTGTCGAGCGTGAGGCACCGATTGCTCTTTCCAACGTCACGCTCCTGTCGAAGTACCAGGAGAGCGAGCGGCGCCGCGCAACGGCCAGTTCCGCGATGGAGGGTGCGCATCCATGAGTGAGCTGTCAGTTTTTACAAAAACGTATCGGGAGCAGATCCTGCCCCAGATGAGGGAGGCAAGGGGTTACGCCAATGTCAACCAGGTTCCCCGGCTGGAGAAAATTGTCATCAATTGCTGCGTGGGATCTTCTCCGGAGCTGAAGACAGCGTTAGAGGACGCGATTCATGCCCTGGAGGCGATCACGGGGCAGCGGCCCGTGAAGACGAAAGCCAGGAAGAGCATCTCCAACTTTAAGCTGCGCCAGGGCCAGGAGATCGGCTGTAAGGTCACGCTTCGCGGCAGAAGGATGTACGAGTTTGTCGAACGGTTGATCTGGGCAGCTCTCCCGCGTGTTCGTGACTTCCGCGGTCTCTCCCCGCGGGGCTTCGACGGCGGCGGCAACTACACGTTCGGGATTCCGGATCATAGCGTTTTTCCGGAAATCGAGCTCGAAACGATCAAGCGCACATTCGGATTTGACGTCACAATCGTGACGACTGCTGGTTCGAAGGAAGAAGCGCGAGATCTGCTGAGCCGAATCGGGCTGCCGTTCATTGGAGCGCGCAGGGAGGCTGTGACGGCGACGACGACTTGAGAGGAGGAAGGATATATGGCCACAAAGGCATGGATTGCAAAGCAGAAGCGGACACCCAAGTTCCGCACCCGCCGATACAACCGCTGTCGGCTTTCGGGTCGCCGGCGCGCGTATTTGCGCAAGTTTGGCGTGAGTCGAATCACGTTTCGGGAACTCGCCTCCTGGGGGGAGATCCCTGGGGTAACGAAGGCCAGTTGGTAAGAGAATCGACGTGCAAACCGATCCATTAGCCGATTTGTGCTCGGCGCTGCAAAACGCCAAGAGAGCGAGCAAGCCGGAAGTCGTGCTTCCTTATTCCAGAATCAAAGAGGCCGTTGCGCGCGTGCTGGTGGAGGAAGGATATTTGGAAAAATTTGAGGTCGTTTCCGTCCGGGAGGGGGTGCGGCAACTGCGTCTTCTTCTTCGCGAGGTGGCGCTCTTCCAAAAGGCGCGCCGCATCAGCCGCCCGGGCTGTCGCCGCTATGTCGGAGCAAAAGAAGTTCCGCGCGTTTTGGGCGGCCTTGGGCTCTGCATCCTTTCAACCCCGAAGGGGATTCTTGCGGGTCACCGGGCGAGGCGAGCCAATGTGGGAGGGGAGTTGCTGCTCGCCGTAGAATAGCGCGATCGCCGCACAGGAAAGAAAGGAGAAGTCCGGATCATGTCACGAGTCGGAAGAAAGCCGATCCCGGTACCCGCTGGGGTCAAGGTCGCGATAGAGGGCAACTCGGTATCCGTCGAAGGGCCTAAGGGAAAAGCGTCGCATCGGATCCCGGACTGCTTGACCGCGTCCTTCACTGAGGGCACTCTCTCGGTAGAGAACTGCGGCAAGGAGCGGCAGAACCGCGCTCTCCATGGCTTGCATCGAACCCTCCTTGACAATGCGGTGACGGGTGTTCACGCCGGTTTTCGTAAGGAGTTGGAGATTCACGGAGTCGGATTCCGTGCTGCGGCACAAGGAAAGGATCTTACGCTGAACCTGGGTTTCTCGCACCCGGTCGTCTACCCCATTCCCGACGGGATCCGCATCACGGTAAACGAGAACACTAAATTATTGATCGAAGGCATTGACAAGTGCCTGGTCGGTCAGGTAGCAGCCGAGATTCGCCGCTTCTATCCTCCCGAGCCTTATAAAGGGAAGGGAGTTCGCTACGCAGGCGAGGCAATCCGGCGTAAGGCGGGGAAGACTGCGCAAGGCAAGTAGGCGAACAGGATAAGCAGGGTAAGATAGGGACGGAGAAGAAGCTATGCGTCAGGGACGAAGGGAGATGAGGGATCGGCGCCATCGGCGCATACGCCGGAAGGTGGTCGGCTCCGGCACAAGGCCGAGGCTGTCGGTGCACTTCAGCGGACAGCATATCTATGCGCAAGTGATCAACGATCAGGAGGGCAAGACGTTAGCTTTCGTTTCGACGCGCCAGAAGGATCTTGCTGGTCTCCGAGCCAATGTGGCGGGAGCGTCGAAGATCGGCGCTCGCTTAGCCGAGGAAGCTAAGCAAAAGGGGATCCAAACGATCGTTTTCGATCGCGGCGGCTTCCTTTATCACGGAAAGGTCGAGGCTTTGGCCAACGCCGCCCGAGAAGCGGGTTTGCAATTCTGAGGAATCAATCGAATCATTGACTGGATCGGATCAAGAAAGCATGGAAACATCACAACTGCGGACGAGCGACGAGAAGCAGCAGGAGAACGCTCCGCAGACGCAAGTCGGCGCGGCGACGGTCGCTGCTGCCACGCCTCCGCCGATGACACGGGAATCGGGAGGGGCTGGAGCGGGAACATCTTCGGAGCGGCCCACGCCGCGGGGAGGACGTCGGACGCGTCGAGGAGGATCGGATGGCCATCGTCGGGAAGCGGTTGCCGGAGAGCTGATGGACCGCGTCGTCCACGTCAACCGGTGTGCCAAGGTCGTCAAAGGGGGTCGTCGGTATAGTTTTGGGGCGCTGGTGGTCGTCGGCGACCGACAAGGAAAGGTTGGCGTTGGTTTCGGCAAGGCAAATGAAGTCGCCGATGCGGTCAAAAAAGCCACGGAAAGCGCGCGCAAGCAGATGGATCCCATTGTCCTGCGTGGACAGACTATTCCGCACGAATCCATCGGAGAGTACGACGGCGGAAGAGTTCTTCTCAAGCCCGCATCGCCGGGAACAGGTATCATTGCCGGACTGACCGTTCGAGCGGTTTTAGAGGCGGCCGGAGTCAAGGATGTCCTGACGAAGTCCTTCGGTTCGAGTAACCCCAATAATGTCGCCAAGGCAACCTTATTTGCCCTGCGTCAACTCCGCTCACCAGATAATATCCTCCATCTGCGCAGGAAGGGGACGTCCAAGAACGAGAGCGCAAAGCCGCAGGACCAAACGGCAAGAGTCGAGACCCAGGAGCGAGCATGAGATTGCACGATTTACACCCGAGACCGGGAGCGAGGCATAGGAAAAAGCGGCTCGGTTGCGGAGAGAGTTCGGGTCACGGGAAGACAAGCGGAAAAGGTCACAAGGGCCAAAAGGCTCGTTCCGGGGGAAGCATACGGATCGGATTCGAAGGGGGACAGATGCCTCTCATTCGGAGGGTTCCCCGCAGAGGCTTTAATAACGCCCGCTTCTCCACCACCTACGCGCCCGTCAATCTCCGGGATCTAGCAAGGATCCCAGGCGATCGCATCGATCCGCAGGCGATGCGCGAGGCCGGGCTCGTCAAGGGCCATTGGGACGGAGTGAAGCTGTTGGGCGACGGCGAGATCACCCGCGCAGTCACTCTCGTGGTCCACGCCGTGAGCGCCGCCGCGCACGCAAAGGTAGAAGCGGCGGGAGGCAAGATCGAAATCCTCTCTTAGCCTGCATGTCTCACAAGCGTTCTCCTGCGGCTTGCGAAATGGACCTGTTTGCTTCGTTGGGACTTAGTTTTCCCTCCTCGCAGCATCTCGTCATAAAACTCCGGGGAAAAACCTGCGCTCCTCCTCGCATCCAGACCCATACGCCGCGCCTCGGGTACGAACTTTGTGAGACACGCAGGCCAGGCGCTCTTCCTTGCCTTGGAGCGGGACGAGAGATCCCGTTGGAACCAGGCCGGCACAGGGAACTCTGGAAGAATCTCTAGGTTTCGGACAAGTCTGAGAAAGAAAAGAAGACGATGCTTTCCGCCTTTGTTAACTGCTTCAGGATACCAGAGTTGCGCCAAAGGATTCTTTTCACCTTGGCGATGATTGTCGTCGTCCGTTTGGGCTCCGCCGTGCCCTGTCCCGGCGTGAATCCACACGTGCTCAGCGAATACTTCCACACGGTAATCGACCAGCAGGCGCAAGGCTCCGTGGTCGGGATGCTCAACCTTTTCAGCGGAGGAGCACTCGAGAATTGCGCCCTCTTCTCGCTGAGCGTCATGCCCTACATCAGCGCGAGCATTATGATTCAGCTGCTGACGACCGTCCTCCCAAGCCTCGGCAAACTCGCCCGCGAAGAGGGTGGGAGGGAAAAGCTGACGCAGTATGCGCGGGTACTCACCGGTTTGCTCTGTCTTTTCCAGGGATACTTGCTGGCAGTCGGCTTTGAAAATCCCGAAAGCATCCCGCTCCTTCACGGGATCACTTCGGTGATCGAACGGCTGGGTGTGCCCTTGGTTCCTGACCCCGGTTGGGCCTTCCGGCTGATTACCGTGCTGAGCCTGACCTCGGGAACGATGTTGCTCATGTGGCTGGGAGAGCAGATCACCGACAAGGGCATCGGCAACGGCGTCTCTCTGATCATTACGATCGGCATCTTGGCTCGCCTGCCGGCGGCCCTCTTGCAGGCATGGTCGAAGCTCGTTTCCCCTTCGAGCATTTCAGGATCCAGCCCCTTGCTCCTCGCTCTCCTTCTCGTCTTCCTCTTCGGAGTCGTCGCGGCCACTGTCGCGATGACCCAGGGGGTGCGCAAGGTCGTGGTCCACTACGCAAAGCAGGTACGCGGCAACAGGGTCTATGGGGGACAGAGCACCTTCTTGCCACTCAAGGTCAATTACGCGGGCGTGATGCCGCTCATCTTCGCTCAGGCGCTTCTCCTCTTTCCTTCGACGGTGATCGGCTTTCTCTTCCCGAATTCGCCGGCGGCCGCGCGCTTCGCGACCTCGCTCTCCGCAGGCGGCCTCTATTACGGCATTACCGTGCTCTTGGTCTTCTTCTTCTCCTATTTCTGGGTGGCGACGCAATTCAACCCGGTTCAGATCGCCGACGACTTGAAAAAACATGGTGGCTTTATTCCTGGAATTCGCCCAGGACAGCCCACGGCGGAGTTCCTCGATTTCTCCATGACCCGGCTGACACTGGCTGGAGCTGCCTTTCTTTCGGCACTGGCGGTGTTGCCAATGCTCGTCCAGAGCCTCTTGGGTATCCCGGCCATCACGGCGCAGTTTTTCGGCGGCACCAGTCTTCTGATCGTCGTCGGTGTCATGCTCGATACGATGCGACAAACCGAGACCCATCTTCTCCAGCGCCGGTACGACGGCTTCTTGAAGCGGGGAAAGATCCGAGGGCGCTCGAGCTTTGGGCCCGCAGGCCGTGGCGGCCCAGTGCAAGAAGGGACTCTCGTTTGGCTCTACGCCTTGATTGGACTCCTAGTGATCGCTGGGGTGACGATCTCGCTCGCCAAACATTGATCGCGGACTGGCCCGTTCTTGTCGAACGGAGTCTTTTCTCCCGCAGATCTCACAAAGCTCGTACCCAAAGGCGAGGCGGATGGGTCTGGATGCAAGGAGGTGCGCAGGGTTTCCCCCGGAGCTGTATGATGAGATGCTGCGAGGAGGACCAAAAACCCAAGGCCAACGAAGCAGACAGGTCCATTTCGCGAGCCGCAGGAGAGCGCTTGGGAGATCGGCAGGTTAAATCATCTGTTCCTCGGCATGGTAGGAACTGCGTACGAGCGGCCCCGACTCGACGAAACGAAAGCCGAGCTGGAGAGCAAACTGCTTCCAGGAGGCAAACTCCTCGGGGGTCACCCAGCGGTCGATTGGCAAATGGTGGACCGAAGGTCGCAGGTATTGACCGAGGGTAAGGATGTCGACGCCGAGGGAGGCAATTTCGCTCAATGTCGAAGCGATTTCTCCCTCCTGCTCGCCGATTCCGAGCATCAAGCCGGTCTTCGTGGGAAAGCCCTCTTGTTTTGCCGTCTGAAGCAGTTCCAAGGAACGCTCATAGCGGGCTTGCGGACGCACCAGCCGCTGCAGGCGCGGGATCGTTTCCACATTATGATTGACGATGTCGGGCTTGGCCGCGAGGACCGAGAGGAGATCCCCCCGTCTTCCGCGGAAATCGGGAATGAGGACCTCGATGCGCGTGGCGGGATTGCGCTCCCGCACCGCCCGAATCGTGGCGGCCCACACCGAGGCCCCTCCATCCGGAAGCTCGTCGCGCGCCACCGAGGTCAATACCGCGTGGCGCAGCCCCATCGCGGCAACGGCTTCCGCCGCTCTTCGTGGCTCGTCCCAATCTACTCCTGCTGGGCGCCCGGTCTGCACGGCACAGAACCGGCAGCTACGCGTGCAGGTCTCCCCCAGGATCATGAGCGTCGCGGTGCCCTTCGACCAGCATTCGCCCAGGTTGGGGCAGTGGGCGCTTTCGCAAACGGTGTGCAGCCGATTTTCGGCGACGAGTTTTCGCACCGCACCATACCGAGGACCGGAAGGGATTTTGGCCCGCAGCCAGGGGGGCTTTCGATCCGTCGACCAGGCGCGAGTTGGCGAAGAGCATGCCATCTTCTTTACATGAAGGACGATTGTCCTTGGCGCAAGAATGCTTTCACCGCATAGGTGGAATTGTGCGGATTGCCGTCACCTGCGGGCCTTCGTCCGAACCGTTGGACCAAGTGCGGCGTCTGACAAATGCTTCGACGGGCTCCCTCGGCCTCTTTCTCTCCTCGGCTTTCGCCGACGCCGGCCACGAGGTACGCTGCTTTCGAGGCTCGGGAGCCTCTGCTTGTCCATCCACGAAGCCGACGTTCCCCATCTTGCCCTTCACCACGAACGAGGATCTGACTTGGGAATTGAACAGACTTGCGCAAACGCAACCCATTGATGCGCTTTTTCATGCGGCCGCTCTCTGCGATTTTCGAGTCGGCGCCATTCAAGACCAGGCTGGCCGGCCGATCCGATCTGGGAAAATCGCCAGCAATCTACCCTGTCTGCTCACGCTCGTTCCCGCTCCCAAGCTGCTGCTCGATCTAAGGGATCTCTTTGCCCACGCCTTCTTGGTGGGTTGGAAATTCGAGGTAGAAGGAGACCGAGCCGCCGCCATTGCCAGCGGGAAGAGGCAAATTCTCGAGGCGCGAACCGATCTTTGCGTGGTTAACGGGCCCGCTTACGGAGCGGGCTTCGGGCTGCTGACCCACAAGGGAGCGCTGTTTGCTGCGGAAGATCAAGAGAGCCTGGCGCGGCTTCTTCTTGCGCAGCTTGCTCGATGGGAAGAGGAGAGGATTAGGCAAGGGCGACCGCAGTGCTCTGCTGCTTCTCCTTGAGGATGGCCGCGAAGGTACCGATTCCGACAAAGCCGAATCCGAAGAAGTGCAAAAGGCAGCCCGGCAGGGCAAACCACCAGCCATGCCGGCTCGCCACCACCAATGCCCAGAAAAACGCCGCAGCGACGGAAGTTTCGAGCAACGGCAACCCCCAGCCGTGCCGTGCCTGGTAGGAGGGGAGGAGAGGTCGCGCGCCACGGTTCCCCTGTTTTGGGGTGCGGATGAAGCTGCTAGGGACGTTGAGCGCGCCCTCCACCACCGAGCGGGTGTTGGCAAAGCACATGCCCAAGGAAAGCCCCAGGGAGACTGGCAGCAGGAGCCAGTCGCTCGCCGTGAGCTTGCCGCGATCCAGCCGTTGGATCGTTAGGAGATAGAAGAGAAAGGAGAAGGAGAGGCCGGTAAACACCCAGGAGACCGTCTCTTGCAGGGAAGAGGAGGGCCAGGGAGCTAAGAGAATGGCGAGATTGAGAAAAGCCAAGACTGCCACGAGGGGATGAATGGTGTGGGCGAGGAGGTGGAAGCTGCCTTCTACCTTGTGACGCAAGGGGAAAGCTCCGCAGAGCAGAGCGGGAAGATGGCGCCGGGCGGTCTGAATGGCTCCTTTTGCCCAGCGATGCTGCTGAGTGCGAAAAGCGGTGATGGGAGCGGGAAGCTCGCTGGGCACGACGATCTCCGGCGCGTAAACGAAACGCCAGCCACGAAACTGAGCCCGATAGCTCAGATCGAGATCCTCGGTTAGCGTCCTGCCATCCCACCCGCCCGCGTCCTTGATGCAGGATTTCCGCCAAAGACCGGCCGTTCCATTGAAGTTAAAGAAGAGACCGCTTTTGGAGCGCACCGCCTGTTCCAAGAGAAAGTGGCCGTTGAGGAAGAGGGCTTCGCAGCGGGTGAGAAGATTTTCCTCTCGATTGAGGAAACCCCAGCGGGCCTGGACCATTCCGACGCGCGGATCGTGAAAATAGGGGACGGCCTTCTGGAGAAAGTCGGCCGGAGGAACAAAATCCGCATCCAGAATCGCGACAAGCTCCCCTTTGGCTCGTGTCAGGCCATACTGAAGAGCCCCGGCTTTGAAGCCAACGCGCGCCGGGCGGCGCAGATGCTCCACGGAGACGCCGGACCGCCGCAGCTCTGCCGCGATTTCCTCCACCTCCTGGCTCGTCGCATCGGTCGAGTCGTCGAGCACTTGGATCTCCAACCGATCCCGCGGGTAGTCGAGTGCGGCCACCGAGCGGAGCAGCCGTTCGACGACGAATCGCTCGTTGTAGATCGGAAGCTGCACCGTGACCCTGGGCCAGTCTCTATTCCCCAGAGGAGAGGATGGCTCGGGCCGCAGACGGCGAAGCCGAATCAAAAGGGAGAGGCGGTGCGCTGCGTGGGGCACGACAGCAACCGCAAGAACCAACAAGATGACCCAAATCATACGCCTCCTGCAGCTCCTTCGGAGCAAGGAGCATGACACCCCACTCCGCCGCCATCCGCCGACGAGGAGTGCTCATCACTCCGATCCTGCTGGTTTACTTCCGGCGGCGGGATGGCGCCGAATCATTTCCGATCATCCTGCGCGGATCAAGAGAAACCTTCTTCCCCATGCGTGGCTGGCCAGAAGCGCTGAAAAGCCGCCGCAATGGAAAATGGAGTTGCCCTGCTTCCCCTGCTGGCCCATAGAGCAGACGCAGTCGAGAGACGAAGCTCGCGATCGCAATATTCCACCCTATGTCACTGGGCTATGCACTCGTCAATCTCGCTGGTCTGGCTGCCCTGCTTCTCTGGGGGGTGCGAATGGTGCGCACGGGATTGGAGCGCGCGTTCGGCACTCGCCTTCGCCTCCTGATGGGAAGAGCGCTCCGCAGCCGCTGGAGCTCCTTTCTGGTCGGCATCCTGATTACGGCCTTGCTCCAGAGCAGCACGGCCACCGCCCTCATGGCAACCAGCTTTGTGGCCAAGAAGGTTGTCGGCCTGATCCCGGCCTTGGCCGTCATGCTGGGAGCCAACGTGGGAACCACCCTCATCGTGCAGCTCCTCTCCTTTCCGGTGTTTGCCGCCGGTCCTGCGGCGATTCTTGCCGGGTGGATCCTTTTCCGATCCCGCAATACGACGGCTCATGATCTAGTCCGAGTCTTCGTCGGGCTGGGCTTGATTCTCTTGGCGCTCCACCAGATGGTTCAGCTGGCTGACACCTATGCGCAATCCGAAGGGCTGAGGGAAGTGATCCAGATCGCCTCCCGGCAGTCGCTGCTCGAAGCGCTCTGCTCGGCTGCCTTTGCTTGGGCTGCTCATTCGAGCGCCGCCGCCATCCTTCTGGTGGCTTCCTTTGCGGCAAAAGGAGTGGTCTCGCTTCCCGCCGCTTTTGCCCTGACCCTTGGCGCCAACCTGGGAGCCGCGCTCAACCCCGTATTCGAAGGCACGACGGGCCGAGATCCGGCCTTTCGCCGCCTGCCGATCGGCAACCTCCTCAACCGGCTGGTCGGCGTCCTAGGCGGCCTCCTTCTCCTGCCGGAAATCGCCACTTGGATGGAAGCCTGGGAGCCGAACCCGGCGCGGGCGGTGGCCGACTTTCATACCTTCCTGAACCTTGCGCTAGCTCTGCTCTTTTTTCCGTGGCTTCCTGCTTATGGGCAGCTCTTGATCGCCTGGCTTCCGGAGAGGAAAGAGGGAGAGGATCTCCGCCAACCGCTCTACCTGGACCCGGGTGCACTGGGAACGCCCGCAGTCGCATTAGGATGTGCCGCGCGAGAGGCGCTTCGCCTAGCGGACCTCCTGAAGACTATGCTCGAGAAGTTTCGGGACGTCTTTCTCAAGGGAGACCGACAAAATTTTTCGCCCATTCAGCGGACCGCCGACGCCATCGACAAACTCCATCAGGCAATTCGGAGTTATCTGAGCGTGCTGGACCGCGACATCATGAACGAGGCGGAAAGGACGAGGCTCCAAGACATTCTCTTCTTCTGTTCCAGTCTGGAGCAGGCGGCAGGGTTCGCCGAGAAGGATCTCCTAGGATTAGCGGCCCAACGGATTCACAAAAATCTCGTCCTCCCGGCGGAAGGGCAGCGTGAACTCTCTGCGCTCATGGAGCGCATTCTCTCCAACCTACGAAAGGCCTCCTCGCTCTTCTTCTCGCCCGATCTGGAAACCGCTCGGTCCCTGGCGCTCGAAAAGGAATCCTTCCGGAGCCTGCAGGCTACGGCCTCCGCTGCCCACTTCGAGCGGCTGCGGGCAAACCCGGGAGACCACGACCCGGCGGGAGTGCTTCATGCTAAGGTCGTGGGCCAACTGAAACGGATCAATGGCCAGGTGGTGGCCTCGGCCGCCTATTCCATTCTCGAAAGGGAGGGAGAGCTTTTACCGAGCCGGCTGCGCTCGGTCACCGACGGAGATTCGCCGAAGGAGTAGGGACTAGGAGCACGCCAAGGCAGAGATGCGTCGTTTTACCTTGCGGCCGGGTCCCATTCTTTCAAAAAAGGAGAGAGGCAGGAAAGAAAGATCCACGATGTCCAAGACAGCGGTTCTCTTGATTACGTGTCCCGATCAAAAGGGCCTGGTTTGCGCGATCGCCAACTTTCTCTTCGAGCATGGCGGCAACATCCTCCATGCGGACCAACACCAGGATGCCGAGCTTGGCCTCTTCCTAATGCGCGTCGAATGGGCTCTGGAGGACTTTGCGCTCGATTTCTCGCAGATCCCCGCCCGTTTCGATCCGATTGCCCGGCGCTTGGGGATGCAGTGGCGCCTTGCCGTGTCCTCCCATCGGCCCCGAGCCGCCGTCTTTGTCTCTCGCCAGACCCATTGCCTGGTGGACTTGATTTACCGCTACCGGGCAGGGGAGCTCGCCTGCGAGATTCCTCTGGTCGTGAGCAACCACCCGGACGGACGATGGATCGCCGAAAGCTGCGGCATTCCCTACCACCAGATGGAGGTTTCCCCCGGGCAAAAAGAAAAAGTGGAGGCCCGCCAAATCGAGCTTTTGGATGAGCACCGAGTCGACCTCTTGGTGCTCGCCCGCTACATGCAGATTCTCTCTCCGACGATGGCATCGCGCTTTCCTAACCGGATCATCAACATCCACCACTCCTTTCTGCCCGCTTTCTCGGGTGCAAGGCCTTATCACCAGGCTTATGAACGCGGAGTGAAGCTCATTGGCGCCACGAGCCACTATGTCACCGAAATCCTGGACGACGGTCCGATCATCGAGCAGGACGTCGTCCGCATCTCTCACCGGGATGGGGTGGAGGAGCTGGTGCAAAAAGGACAGGACTTGGAGAAGGTCGTTCTTTCCCGGGCCGTGCGTTGGCATGTCGAAAACCGCATCCTGGTCTACGGCAGGAGAACGGTAGTCTTTAGCTAATTCCTTCGGTCCGCAGCATCTGTCCTGTTGAAGACATGTCAAACTGACCGCTTTGGTAACAAGTGATCTGACCACTTGGGATATTGGATTGTTGTTTCCTTTGGGGTTCTTGCCCTTGCCCCGGGGCAAGGGCAAAGTTCTGCTCCTCTTTTAAGCCGCCTTGGTTTGGTGTGGCTCCAGCGGCTTGCCCTCCGAGTCGTACCAGCCGACGATCCGGTGGCCGTACCGGACGCTGAGGTTGCCGTCGAGATGCTCACAGACCCGGACGCGGCATTTTGCCAAGCCCATACGCCAGCTTTGGGGCAAGATCTGGGGCTTCTTC
>NZ_KB901878.1:28302-28428 GCF_000379365.1 Verrucomicrobium sp. 3C
TGCGGCATTCCCTACCACCAGATGGAGGTTTCCCCCGGGCAAAAAGAAAAAGTGGAGGCCCGCCAAATCGAGCTTTTGGATGAGCACCGAGTCGACCTCTTGGTGCTCGCCCGCTATCCCCACTGC
>NZ_KB901878.1:28528-35323 GCF_000379365.1 Verrucomicrobium sp. 3C
CGCCCGGCCGACCTGCGTCAACTGCTCTCGGTCTACCCCTTTTCCCGCGTCGGGCGTGTGGAAAAAATGGCTGCCCCGGTCAGTGTAGAGGCTGCAAAAGAGCCCCTCTTTCTCAATGACGCTCCGTAAGCCCGAAAGGATCGCTTTGGTCCCTTCCTCCTCGCACAAAAAGGCCTCGTAGACTTCGCTCGTCGCATCGTCCAGTAAGGCGATCAGATCCGGCTGCCATCCCAACCCCGGAATCCAATCATGAGTGCTCCCGTCCACATGCAAAAGCATCCCCCGCATCGGCCTCCGCTCTCGCTCCAGTCGATGAACCCGCCCACGATTCCGCTTCGGCAGCAGCCCAGCCGTCTGCAACGCACATTTGACCCAGGAATAGCTCAACTCAATCCCATCCTCCTCCCGAAGCTTCTCGTGAAAATGCCGCCCGTTCCATCCCTCGTAGCGCTCCCGATAGAGCCCAAGAACCTTCTCCACCGTCTCCATCGGCACCCTCCGCGGACTTGGCCTCCGCTTCCTCCGATCAAAAAGCCCGTCGTATCCCCGAATCCGATACCGAGCTCGCCACCGCCGAAGGGTGCGAGGACTCCATCCCAAAATCTCCGCCGCATCCAACCAACTGATCCGCTTCGCCATCGCCCGCATAATCACCTCCTGAACTTTCATGACCCGCCATCCTTCCGCTTCGCCAAAGCCGTCCATGCCCCCATCTCATGAACTCTCCAGCCCCCAATACCCAAGCGGTCACTTCATCTGCCCTCGCGGCGGTCACTTCACTTGCTTACGACATCCGCAGCATCTGTCCTTGACCGGAAGGAGGTTTGCGGATAGACGGAATGAGGGCGTCGCCCGGCGACCGGAGCCGCCATCCCCACCCATCCGAGGAGAGTTCCCATGGAGATCAGTCCGCTGGCTGGCAAGCTGCCACCGCTCTCGCTTCTTACCGATTTAGCGAAGCTCGTATCCGCCTATTACGAGATCTGGCCGGACGCCAAGGTCGAGGACCAGCGGGTCCAGTTTGGAACCTCAGGCCACCGGGGATCGAGTGATCGCGGCTCATTCAACCAGGCACACATTCTCGCGATCAGCCAGGCAATCTGCGACTACCGCCGCCAACAGGGCATCTCCGGACCGCTCTTCCTGGGGAAGGATACCCACGCGCTTTCCGAGCCAGCTTTCGCGACGGCTCTCGAGGTTCTCGCAGCCAACGGTGTGGAAGTCCGCATCGATCCTGACCTCGGCTACACGCCGACACCTGTGATCTCCCATGCGATCCTCACCCACAACCGCGGCTCAGGGGCGGGACAGGCCGATGGGATCGTGATCACGCCCTCCCACAACCCGCCGACCGATGGGGGGTTCAAATACAATCCACCTCATGGCGGTCCGGCCGATACCGCCGTGACTCGGACGATCGAAGAGAGGGCCAATGCCATTCTGCAGGGTGGCGGCGCGGAAGCTCGCCGGATGCTCTACGAGCAGGCCCTCCGCTCCTCCTCAGTCAAGCGACACGACTACCTTCGCCACTACGTCGACGATCTCTCGTCGGTGATCGATTGCGAAGCCATTCGCTCTGCCGGAGTCCGGATCGGCATCGATCCCTTGGGAGGCGCCGGAGTCCACTATTGGAAGCCGATCGCCGAGCGCTACGGATTGAACGCGACCGTCTTGAATGAAGGGGTGGATGCCACCTTCCGCTTTCTAAGCGTCGATTGGGACGGCCAGATCCGGATGGACTGTTCCTCACCCTACGCGATGAGAGGATTGATCGATCGGGCCCGGCAGTTCGACATCGCATTCGGCTGCGACACCGACCACGACCGTCACGGGATCGTCGCGCCGAGCTGCGGATTGCTCAATCCGAACCACTTTCTTGCCGTGGCGGCCTCCTATCTTTTCGGAGGCTCGCGCCCTCAATGGAAGCCGGAAGCCGCTTTGGGGAAGACCGTGGTCAGTTCAGGCATTCTCAATCGGGTGGCGCAAGCCGCGAAGCGGCCCCTCTTCGAGGTGCCGGTCGGCTTCAAATGGTTCGTCGAGGGGCTTCTCTCCCGTACCCTCGGATTCGCCGGAGAGGAAAGCGCCGGAGCGACCCTCTTGCGCAAAGATGGCACTCCTTGGACAACTGATAAGGACGGCATGGTCCTTGGCCTCTTGGCTGCCGAAATCACGGCGAGAACCGGCAAGGACCCCGGCATCCTCTATCAGGAGATTACCGGCAGGCTCGGCAATCCGTTTTACGAGCGCATCGATGCCCCGGCGACTCACGAGCAGAAGAGAAAGCTCCTTTCCCTCTCCCCCCAGGAGGTCGCCATGCCGACCCTCGCCGGTGATCCGGTGACGGCCGTCCTCAATCGCGCTCCCTCGGGAGGAGTGATCGGCGGAATCAAGGTGATCAGCGAGAATGGCTGGTTTGCCGCCCGTCCGTCGGGAACCGAAGAGGTCTACAAGCTCTACGCCGAGAGCTTTCGGAACGTTCTCCATCTCCGCCGGATTCAGGAGGAAGCCCGGACGATGCTTGCGAAGCTTTTCGCCCGGTAGCGGAATCCCGCTAGCCGTCAGGCTTCGAGGGATTCCGGATGGAGTACGAACTCGTCAAGACAGACGATCGCCTGCTCCAAGGCGTCCGCCCCGGTTACCTCTTCGGGGTCGAGGAGATGCAGGAAGCGCCGAAACTGGAGAAGCTCCTTCAGCGCCTCTCCCTCGCTCCGCACCCGCTCGCGGATCTGGCGAATCTCTCGGCGGGCATCGATCTTGCCTTCTAGAACGAGCATCTTGGCCAGCTCGAGGTTTTCAGAAACCGAAAATTCATCGAAGTAGATTCGCCGCAAGACCTCGAGCAGCCGCTCGCTCGCTCTGGCCCGTTTTTGTAGCAGGCGACAGCTCCGCTCGATCTCTTCCATCGAGAGCTCGACCATCCGCTGGAAGGTGAAAATCTCCTGCGGATGAAGGGAAGGGAAGGAGAGGGCGATCAATCGCTCGAGCTCTTCCTCGATCGGTGTCTGATTCAAGATGCGCTTGATCGACGGCAGAGGGCGAACGCGCAACGGTTCGAGCGCCTTCTTCCGCAAGGTCCGAAAGAGCCGTCCGGTATCAAATCCTCGCGCCTCGAAGCAGGTCTCCCAAAAGCCGACGTAGCCAGCTTCCTGAAGATTGGGCCGGCCGGCCCGCCCAGCCATTTGTAAAAACTCCATCTTGGCGATCGGGCCGGAGATATATCGTGCCAGCTGGCCAAAGAGAACCGTCCTCACCGGAAGGTTGATTCCCAAGGAAAGGGCATCGGTGGCTACGACGGCCAGGAGCAGGTTTTCCCGGGCGAGCCGCTCGACGAAGAGCTTCTCCTTGTAAAGAAGCGTGCCGTGATAGATGGCCACCCCATCGGTCACCAACCGGAGGAGATCGGGCCGATCGACCCGGTACTGCTTCGCCAGCTCCCGGATCCGTCCGCGCTCCGCAGCCCCTAGCCGGCCATGGGCGGCACGATGGAGTTCTCCCGCCAGCCCCATGACTCCCTTGTAGGAAAAGACGAAGACGAGCACCGGAGCGAGCTCCCGCCACAGTTCTCGCTCGGAAGGCTGCCGATCCAAATAATGGATGGGAACCGGTCGCCGGCTCTGCTCGATGAGCTCAAGCGGCCGTTCTGCCAGCCGAGAGAGATAGGAAAGGAAGCGCCGCGCATCGACCGTCGCCGAGAGAAAGAGCAGATCACTTTCCCGATGCGTCCCGGCGATCCCCTCGGCGTAAGCCCGCGCTCGATCCGGATTGTGGACCATGTAGTGAATCTCATCGACGACCACGCGCTGATGCGGCACACCGCAAAATCGATTGGCGTAGACCTCCTGCGTCATGCAGAGAAGGGGGGCTTCCGGATTGCGCTTCACATCCCCCGTGAGAATCCCCACTTCCTCTCCAAAGAGGGCGCGGAGCTCCAGGTACCGCTCGTTGGAGAGGGCCTTGATCGGGGCCGTAAAAATCACCCGCCGTTGCCTTTCCCAGAGCTCTGCCCAACGGTAAGCGACCACCGTCTTCCCGCTGCCAGTCGGCGCCGCGATCAGGGCGCTTCGATCCCGAATCCTCGCGAGCGCCTCCTCCTGCCACGGGTAGAGGTTGATCCTTTTTCCGTAGAGATTGCGCATCGGAATCTTAGCCGGAAAAAGACGGGATCGCCGCTCGGCAAACCGAAAAGGAAAGCACGGACAACGTTCGGCTCTTTTCATTCCTTGCTCAAGGGAATAAATAAGGAGGGAAAGGAGATCACCCTTTCCGCCAGGACCTTGGCCTCCGGGCTGAACTGGACTTCTTCGCCGACGAGTTCTGATGAAACGAGCTCTGGCCGAACTGCCGCTGCACAACGGAAAGGCTCCTGCCGCCCTGTTCGATCGGATGGTCCGCCTGGCCGGGGCGGTCGTGATGGCGATCATCGACGAGCACGGTTCAGACGAGATGCTCCGCCGGCTCGCCGATCCCTGGTGGTTCCAAGCCTTCGGCTGCCTGCTCGGCTTCGACTGGCACTCCTCCGGCCTAACGACGGTGACCTGCGGGGCGCTCAAGGAAGCCTACCGGATCTACGGTGCCGATCTTGGGATCGTCGTCGCCGGCGGGAAGGGAGCGACGAGCCGGAAGGCCCCGGAGGAAATCACCCGCTTTGCCGATCGGCTTGGGATCACCGGGGGAAAGAGGCTTGTCTATGCCTCCCGGATGAGCGCGAAGGTCGACTCGGCCGCCGTGCAGGACGGTTATGCTCTTTATCATCATAGCTTCTTCTTCACCCCTAAGGGAGCTTGGTGCGTCGTCCAACAAGGGATGAACGAGCGAGGTCGAACGGCCCGCCGCTACCATTGGATCGGAGAATCCGTCGCCGATTTCGTCTGCGAGCCCCATGCGGCGATCGGGGATCTTGCCGCCGCTCCCAGAGCGGATCAGCGACCGGTCTCCGAAGATCTGCTCAATATGGTCGCCCAAGAGGCTGCTCCCAATCGGGCGGCCAGCGCCGCGCTCATCCGCGAGGAGCCGGACCATTTCCTGGAGACCCTGCGGGCCAGCGTCGAAGGGCCGACGCTCTTCGCTCCCGCACGCCACGCTCTCTTACCGATCGACGTCGACCTGGCTAGACTCGGCCGCATCGTCGCCGCCGCTCACCGGCGCGCCCCGCAAGACTTCGAGGCGCTTCTTGGGACGCCTCAAGTCGGTCCCAAGGCGATCCGGAGCTTGGCGCTGACGGCCGAGCTGATCTACGGGGCTCCAGTTGCGCGACGGGACCCCGCCCGCTCCGATCGATGGGCCGATTATGCTTATGCGCACGGAGGCAAGGATGGATACCCGTTTCCGGTCGATCGGCGGCTCTATGAGCAGGATATCGCCGTGGTCAGCGATGCCGTGCGAAGATCCCGCCTCGGCCATACCGCGAAGACCGAAGCGCTCCGGAGGCTCGCTCGGCTCGGTGGATAAGAGGCCGGTGGAACGCTGCGGCGCTGCGGCTTTGCGCCAGCCCCTATTCCCCGTAAAGCTGGAGGAGGCGCTGCACGCGGCGGGCGCCCACCAAGAAGGCAGAGGGCGGAAACATGAAGGCGTCGGGATAGCGACCGATTTCCAGAAAAGAAGCCACTCCTTGGCCTTTCCAGGTGCGCACTTCGACCCGCCAGAGATCTCGCCATTGCGTGCCAAGGAGCCACCAGCGATAGCGGCCCTCCTGCCAGCCGATGAGGGGCGCCGGACCGAGAAAGGAGGCGAGCCGCTCGTAATCGAGCGGGAGGAGAGGATGGAGCTGCAAGTGGACCTTCTGAGGCACGGCCTCCCGTTCCCACTCTCTTTCTTTTTCCAGGAGTTCCTGGAGAACGGCCGAAACGGCAACGGACTCCGACGAGAGCGACATCGGAGGAAGCCTCATGGAGGGAAGATCCGCCAACCGGTCCACGGCAAAAGAGGGCAGCACTCCGACATCGACCGCGTGGGTGAAATGATCCTCTCCCGTTTGTCCCTCCACGAACCAGACCCCGCTCAGCATGGTCCCCACTGCGCTCTGTTCCGTCTTTCCTGGGACCTCCACAATCGCCGTGCCCTCTCCGAGGATCCCCAATAGCAACTCCTGTTCGTCCGGATTGAGGTCCGTCAGAGGAATCGAGCGGGGTGGCTCCCACAATTGGTGACCCAGCAGCGCCCGCTCGAGCGTAAGGAGCACCCCTTCGATGCGAGGGGCATACTGGAAGTATGACTCTCCTCGCGCCGAAGGCAGAGCTCTTTGCTTCGGCTTTAGAAGCTTTTCAGGAGGGAAGGGTGAATAGTCCTTTTCGCCCGCTGCCGCATCCGCCAGCGGCGATTTTCTCGAGGAGTGCATAGGGGGAAAGCATTACGGAAAGCAAAGGAATCCTCATTCCCGCACGAAAAATAGCTTTACCGGCCTCCTTTCCGGCGGAGAAACGAGCCCACGCGCCGGGAGGCACAAAGACGTCGACACTACGGAGATGGGGCTTCATTTGCCAAAGTCAAGACAACGATTTTTGTAGTTTTAATGCAACTTCGAAGAGGAGGCAAGTCGCGTGTCGTAAGCAAGTGAAGTGACCGCCGCGAGGGCAGATGAAGTGACCGCTTGGGTATTGGGGGCTGGAGAGTTCATGAGATGGGGACATGGACGGCTTTGGCGAAGCGGAAGGATGGCGGGTCATGAAAGTGCAGGAGGTGATCATGCGGGCGATGGCGAAGCGGATCAGTTGGTTGGATGCGGCGGAGATTTTGGGATGGAGTCCTCGCACCCTTCGGCGGTGGCGAGCTCGGTATCGGATTCGGGGATACGACGGG
>NZ_KB901878.1:35423-38031 GCF_000379365.1 Verrucomicrobium sp. 3C
CCTGGATGGGATCCTCTGCGTTCAGGACGACCGAATCGTCGGCAACGACAACACGGTCCACTGGGGGCGGAAGAAGCTCCAGATCTTGCCCCAAAGCTGGCGTATGGGCTTGGCAAAATGCCGCGTCCGGGTCTGTGAGCATCTCGACGGCAACCTCAGCGTCCGGTACGGCCACCGGATCGTCGGCTGGTACGACTCGGAGGGCAAGCCGCTGGAGCCACACCAAACCAAGGCGGCTTAAAAGAGGAGCAGAACTTTGCCCTTGCCCCGGGGCAAGGGCAAGAACCCCAAAGGAAACAACAATCCAATATCCCAAGCGGTCAGATCACTTGTTACCAAAGCGGTCAGTTTGACATGTCTTCAACAGTCTTCAACAGTCGCGCAACCCTAGGCAAATATCCTCGGATATATATAAGGGATCTGCCTATATGCTGTAATCGCGTCTCCTGGCGGGTGGGTGGCTTCCGACACAAACCTCCCGAGAGGAATCGACAGCCTGGGTCAGGCAGAGGATGAAATCCCGATTGTTGTTCCGCAATCTCAAACGTACTCTCTTCGTGACAGCAACCCTGCGGCGGTGGTTCTCGGGAGGCTGCGGGCCGGACCGGGACAGGTGGCAGAGCGGTTGATTGCGGCGGTCTTGAAAACCGCTAACCCGCAAGGGTTCGTGGGTTCGAATCCCACCCTGTCCGGAGTGCCTATTGTCTTCCACCTATGAGGAGTCCGCACCCGATGAGCAAGACGGCAACCTGGATCGCACTGCTCCGAGGCGTCAACGTCGGCGGCAGGAACAAGCTGCCGATGGCGTCGCTGGTTCCGGAGCTCGAGAAGATGGGCCTATCGCCCATGCAGAGCTACCTTCCAGAGCGGGAATCTGGTTTTTTGCGGCTCCGATTCCTCCGCCCCGATCCTTGCCGGGATGGTCGGTGAATTCCTCCGCATTCGCCACCGGCTCGATATCCGCGTCCTTCTGGTCAGCAAGGAGGAGTTTCTGGCCTCGGTGGCGGCGAACCCGTTTCCGGAGGCCGGGAAGGAAGCCGACGGAAAAGCGCTCCATCTCCTTTTCCTGGAAACGGCGCCCGCGTCGATCGACTCGAACCGCTTGGACGCCCTCGGAACTGCTTCCGAATCCTGGCGCTTGGTTGGACGGGTCTTCTATCTCCATGCCCCGGACGGGTTCCACGGCTCGAAGCTCGCCGCCAGGGTCGAACCGATCCTCGGCGTCCCCGCGACGGCGCGGAACTGGCGAACGGTCTCGGGGATCGGCGCGATCGCGCGAAGGTTCCTATAACCTATTCGCATCCAGCAACCAATCGGTTGCGGACCGCGCCCCGGATCGGGTAGCATCGCCCGATGCGTCACGCGCTCCTTGCTTTCCTCCTCCTGATCGCGCTCGGCTACTCGGCTCTGGCCCAGTCGCCCATCCTCCCCGATCCCAAGCTGACCCCAGGCGATACTTTCCCGGTTTCCCGCGAGGATGTCTGCGTGCCGGGTTACTCCAAGACGGTCCGGGACGTTCCGATTGCCCTCAAGCGCGAAGTGCTGCGCCGCTACGGAGTCCCGCTCGCGGACCGGCGGAATTACGAAATCGACCATCTGATTCCTCTCTCCCTGGGCGGTTCCAATTCGATCCGGAATCTGTGGCCACAGTCCCGGAGGACCCAACCTTGGAATGCCGGGAAGAAGGACTTCTTGGAAGACCGGCTCCACAAGCTCGTCTGCTCGGGAAGGGTCGACTTCGCGGAAGCCCAGAAAGCGATCGCGAGCAACTGGATCGAAGCCTACCGGAAATACATCGGTTCGGATGGCGGGACGCAAAAGGAGCGGGGAAGGGCGGCAGGGCCATCGCCAGCGCAGCAGGCTCAAAGCTCCCTCGTCTGGGTCAACACCCGTTCCAGAGCCTACTGGAAACCCGGTTCTTCCCTTTACGGGAAGACCAAGAAGGGGCAATATATGACCGAGGAGGAGGCCAAGGCGAAGGGCTTCCATCCCGCCCACGGCACCGGGAACTAACAAAGGACAACCATCCAGGCACCCATGGGGCTCAATCGAAAGCTCAGCTCGATTCTCCATGGGAGGCAGATCGCCCAATGCGAAGCCGCCCCGGATCAACTCTCTCTTGCTTTTAGAGACGGTTCCCGCTTGGTTGTCCGGCTCGCGGCGGCCGCGCCGCCGCTTCCCGCTACCGGCGCGATCCAAAAGGTGCTCGAAACCGGCAGCCGCTTCGTTCTGGTCCTCGAATCTGGCCCCCAGGTAGAGATCGCGCTTGCCGATCCCGGCTCGTCGGTCTCCCTCCGCGATCGGCACGGCAAGGTCGAGTATCTTGGATGAGTCGCAGGGTCTTTTGTTTTGGAGTTCATGCGGCGGCGAGGATGGCCAGACATTGTTTAGGGGTGGAGCAGAATCGTTCGCGGAACTGCGGGAGGGATTGTTCGCCGAGGCGTTCGGAGAGGAGCGAGAGGAGGGCGTTACGGATGAGCGCCAAGTTGGCCAGCAGGTTGGGCTGGCGAGAGCGGGAACGGTCTTCGCCCATCAGGACATCGCGTCGCCAATGATTGCGGATTTCGGCTCCGCCCCAATGTCCTCGGATCAAGTCCAACCATTCTTG
>NZ_KB901878.1:38131-38445 GCF_000379365.1 Verrucomicrobium sp. 3C
GGAGCTCGGGTAGACCCCGAGCGGACCGACCGCTGCCCCGCGAGGGGCCGAAGCGGGACCAGGTGGGAGTCGGATAGGTCCACAGTACCTGGGAGCTCGGAGAAAGTCCGAGGGTGGGAAGGGGCCTTAGTTCAAGGGAAACGTACGAAGGAGCGAGAGCACGGAGATTGGCGATGAGTCTAGTACATCGCCTCATAAGTGCGCAGCAGCATATTCGGCTTGGAATTGCTGGGTGAGCTCGATGATGTGCTGAAGCTTTTCCGGCCCTTTAGTCCAATGGAAGGGCTGACAGTGGTCATTGTATTTGGCGAAGT
>NZ_KB901878.1:38545-38668 GCF_000379365.1 Verrucomicrobium sp. 3C
TGTCTAGCCTTTCTTTCCCTCCCTGGCGCAGAATCACTTGACCGTTCATAAAAAAAGGCCCTGCCTTGATCTGCGTCGCCTCCTATTTGGTTCTTGTCCATCGGCCCGCGATTTCATTCCATG
>NZ_KB901878.1:38768-53741 GCF_000379365.1 Verrucomicrobium sp. 3C
CTTCAACTGCCCATCGAACCATTCGATTTCTTCGGGAGAACTGGCAATCGAAACTTCCAGTCCGCAATCCCTTGCCCCATCGGCTCTTAAATGGAAAAGCTGTTTCATCGAGCCTATGGCATCGAAAAAGTCGCCTCATGTCTAGCCTTTCTTTCCCTCCCTGGCGCGGAATCACTTGACCGTTCATAAAAAAAGGCCCTGGGATGAGTCGAGGCAGGCTCACAAATGCTTTTGACAATTTGTCGGATCGAAGGGAGCATTTCCTCCTGCTGTGCGGGTGTAGTTCAGTGGTAGAACACGGGCTTCCCAAGCCTGTAGCGAGGGTTCGATTCCCTTCACCCGCTCCCCTTCCACGAGCCAGCGAGCTTCTCGCTGCGATTTCCGGCTGCTCCTTACAGGTTATTCCAGTCGAGCCAAGTTCCAATCGTCCGCCGGGCCGCTTCCGCCAGCGCCGCTCCATGCCGCTTTGCCTCCGCACGCACCGTGCGCGGGTCGATGCCAGCTTGGGCCAGGTCGCAGCAGTGGCCGACGAGCCACCGTTCCATCCGACCGACATCGACCTCCAGATGGAACTGGAGCCCGAGCACAGGATCGCCAACCGCGTAGGCCTGCTCTGCGCAGCGCTCGGTGCGAGCCAGCAGCCGGCTGCGCGGGGGCGGATCGAAGCGGTCGCCATGCCAGTGCAGCACCGGCACGCCGGCCAGCGGCGCGAGCACCGAGTCCAGACCATCGTCCGTCAACGTCAGTGGGCCGAATCCGATTTCCTTGAAGCCCATGGGAACCACAGCGGCGCCCAGTAGGCGCGCGATCCACTGCGCGCCCAGGCAGATGCCCAACAGGGGTCGGCCGCTGGCCAGGCGCTGTTCCATGAAGTGCAGTTCGTCCGCGACAAACGGGTAGAGCGCGTCGTCGAAGGCGCCAATCGGGCCGCCCAGCACGACGACCAGATCGCTTGCGATCGCATCCACCTGGGACAGATCCTCCACGGCAGGGTCGAGATAACGCACCTCGAAGCTGCGCTCGCGCAGCAGCGGTTCGAGTGTGCCGAGGTCTTCAAAATCGATGTGGCGCAAGGCCAGGGCGGTCTTCATGGCGTATGCTCCGATGAGGTTGATGTCGAGGCCCGATCCTGATTGGGCCAGTAGTCCGTATCGGGCGTGGGGCGAGAGCCGAAGATGGCCTGGCCAATGCGCACGATCGTCGCGCCTTCCTCGATCGCCAGCTCGAAGTCGCCGGACATCCCCATCGAGAGATCCTCCATGCCGAAGCCTCCCGGAGCCTCCTGGCGCAGACGGACGCGCAGATCCCGCATCAAGGCAAAGCAGCGATGGACCCGCGCCGGATCGTCCGAGAGCAGCGCTAGGGTCATGAGTCCACGCACTCGCAAGGCAGAAAACGCGGGCAGCTTCCGCACGAAGCTAGCCACTTCGGCGGGCGGCAGGCCGAACTTGCTGGCTTCCCCCGAGGTATTGACCTGCACCAGCACGTCGAGCCCATGCCCCTCGGCCTGTAACCGTTGGTCCAAGGCCTCGGCCACCCGCAGGCTATCCAGGGCTTGGAACTCCGAAGCGAAGCGGGCTACGGTCTTGGCCTTGTTGGTCTGGAGGTGGCCAATGATCGACCAGCGCAGGTCGGCGAGGTCCGCCAGCGCTTCGGCCTTGCGCTGCGCCTCTTGCACCTTGTTTTCTCCTAGCTCGCGGCAACCGGCGGCGTAGGCCAGGCGGATGCGTTCCACGGGCACGGTCTTGCTAACCGGCAGGAGGCGCACCTCGGCCGGGTTGCGCCCGACGCGTGAACAGGCGGCGGCGATGCGCTTGCGGACCACTTCCAGGTTGCGCCGAACATCCTCAACGCTCTGCGCAATCGGGTAGGAACGCCTCTGCTCGTTTCTGGACAATGGACTCACCGACGTGCTCCTCGATTTGGCATGCGACAAGATATAGGCTGCCCTGCGGCAAAGGAAAACCATCAGAAAAGCACCTAATCGGTTTTCCTCCCGAGCATTGGCCACCGAGCGCCTGCCGGTCGATTGGCCTTCCGAGGCCGCATTCCGCTGCCGACGTAGCCGATTAGGAGGCTGGCCGCTTCTTTCGCCGCTTCGTCGGCCATGGGGATGGCACTCCTCGGTAGCTGGATGCCATGGTGGAGACGGTGGAAGACGACCGGGGGGCTTAAAGACTGCCTATCTCCCAAGCGTTCCCCTGCGGCTTGCGAAATAGACTTGGCTCCATCGTTGGCACTTGGTTTTCCGTCCTCGCAGCATGTCGTCATACCGCTCCGGGAAAAACCTGTGCCCCGTCTTGCATCCAGGCCCATTCGCGGCGCCTCGGGTACGAACTTTGTGCGATATGCAGTCTACACAGGGATATTCTGTTCCACCGCGATCCCGTGTCCTGGCGTGCCGTGATGGCCGACATGGTCTCCGAATGGCTCCTCCAGCTTCGGTTCGGCGGGAAAGAGCGAGTACTTGCGCCGATATCGTTTCGGTGAGATCCCGACATGCCGCCGGAAAAGACGGCGAAAGGAGCGCGAATCGTCGTAGCCGACCTCCGCGACGATCTCCTCCACGGTTCGATCGGTTCTTTCGAGGAGATCCTTGGCCTTCTCGATGCGCACTCCTTGGAGATATTTCCCCGGGCTCTCGCCCACCGCTGTCCGAAAGCGGCGCAGGAGCGTGCGGGGGCTGACCCCGCATGCGACCGCCAACTTCGGAAGCACTATCGGCTTCGCGAGATCTTGGGAAAGAAGCTCCTGCGCCTTCTGGACCATGCTATCCCCATGCCCCTGCCGGTTCCAACGAACCATGTAGGGGAGCTGGGAGTCCCGCTCGGAGTCGACCAGGATGAACCGGGCAACCGAGAGAGCCTGCGCGCGGCCGAAGAACTTTTCCGCGAGCTTGATCATCAGGTTGAGATAGGCTGTCGCCCCGCCTGCGGTAATCACCCTGCCGTCCTCGACGACCATGCGGGAGATTTGCCAGTGCACCTTGGGATAACGGGAGGCGAAGAAATCGGCCTGACACCAGTGGGTCGTCGCCTGGCGTCCGTCGAGCAGTCCCGCTTCGGCCAAGAAGAGCGCCCCCGTGCAGGAGCTCGTGACGATGGTGCCCCGGGCGTGGCACTCCCGCATCCAATCGAGATAGGGGCGGTTGCGACGCAATGCTTCCTCAAAATCCACATCCGGGGCCGGAACATAGATCAAATCGGGAGCGCCGGTCTCCTGAATGGCGCCCTCGGATCGAATCACCACCGGTCCGTATTCGACCGACATCCCGTCCGCGGAGACCAAAAGCACTCGGAAGCGACCTTGGCCATTCCCCGTGCACGGGGTGCCCGCAGTGACCCCCATCCGCTCGATGAGGTGCGCGGGGCCAACAACCGCCACGGGCTTCGCGCCGGAGAGAAGGGGAATCGCTGCGGTCAGTGGGCGGATGGGCTCCATCGCTTGGCAAAGAATAGAATCGAAAGCCGCCTCGGTCCAATGGAGAAGGATGGATTGGCGTTTTTAACCCGAAGTTTGTCCTTGGACACCCTGGAAGGCCGTTCCGGGTACTGGCAAGCTAATGGGATCGGTTCAAGCACCGTTGCTCGGTTGGGGTGCGCGCCGCCGGACTTCCGATGCGCAGGGGAACACTCAGGGAATAAGTGGATGGGCAGATGCCTCTCACCAGAGTCCACGGTCTTCTGTCGGTCTTCTGTTCTAGGAACGGCAAGCGGAAATAGATCCTCATGAATAGTCCTGCAGCAACGTCCAGAAATCTAATCCTGGCGTCCGGGGCGCTGGCTGGGATGGCCGCTCCCTTCTACCTGAACCGTCCCCACCTTGATGACCCGTCCCCACAGCACTGCGTATCCAACCGTTCCGGCGTCATCCCTGGACAAATGGGCGGCGGACTGCCGACCGGCGTGAGCGCGGTTCCCGACGGGCATTCCTACAACATCGCTACCGGGCTTTCCTGCTTATGCCCGCGGGATCCCTATTCCAGGGCATTTGCCGAGGTCGCACTTCGGCAGCTCGAGGGGCGGTATCTCCTCGGAGCGAACGGACACCTCTATTTGAGGGCGATCAGCAAGCAGTATTCGATCCCGTCCCGGAGCCTTTTTCCGGGACCGACCAGCTCCTTTGAAACCTGGTCGCGGTGGGCAGAGATCGTGCATTTCCGCGGGCCGGAGGTTTGGTCGTTTCCCCGCGACGCGCCGCATAGCGAGAAGAGCGACCAGGAGCAGTGGAGAGGGGGCTTCACCGTTCCTAAAACCCTAGACAACCATTCTCCTACCAGGCAAGCCCGTCCAGGACGTCGGCCGAAAAGCGCTGCCGACGCTTCGCGTGCCGGCATTTCGCCGGCAAAGCCCAGATAGCGCCCAATGCTCGCGCTTTCGGGAGCAGAGGCGCGGGAGGCAGTCGACTGCCTCGTGAGCAGGCATACACTGGCCAGGGGCGGAAGGCTTAGCCGGATGCGGAACCGCTCTGCGACGGGCGATGTCGAGGGTGAAAGAACCAGCGAGACGGGACGGACTGTCCCGACCGCACGTCAAGAATCTCAGAGCTGATCGCCCGTCGAAGGGGAAAACGGGAAAGCGGTCGCCCGCCGAATGGCGGCGTCCGTTCCAGCGAGGCCGGGGATGCTGTAGCGCAAGCGAGAGCCCCGGAAAGCCGGATCTCTATTTCCTAGAACTCCCTGGCTTTAGCTATGGGGAGGTTCAGGGAGAGTGGGACGTCAACCAACGGGAAAGAAAGCAGTTGACGTTTTTGGCCCGAAGTTTGTCCTTGGACACCCTAGCGGACACTTCCCGACGCTGGCAGACTCGCCGGTGAATCATCCGCGACGGCGCTTGCTCGGCAGAGCAGAGGGCTCCGGCGATTCAAGAAGGACAACCAAGGAGAATAGCACAATGAGCCATTGCGAAGAGAAGAGCTGCTGCGAAGAGACGAGCTGCCACGATGAAAAAGCTGAAAAGTGCCACGGAGAGGGCGACCTCATGGAGCATGTCATGCACATGTGGAAATCCGCCGGCTGCAAGGCTTGGCAGGAGGTCGTGACCGAAATCCTGAAAGAAAAGATCCGGAAGGAGTACGGCGCTCACCTCGAAAAGGGAGCGGATGCGTTCGTGGCATCCATGGGAGCCGGCTGGCAGGCGAAAGTCGCGCAGGCCAAGGCGGAAGTCGAGTTCCGGAAAGCGGTCGAGAAGGGGATCCTGGGCTAGCCCGACGGCGCTGCCGTTTTTACCCTCTCTCCGAAAAAAGGTGGCTGCTCCTTCACGGGAGCAGCCACTCTTTTTTTCGGCGATTGGCAATCTTTGATGGAAGGCGTTCCCAATCGAACTGCTTTTTGCAGGGAAGAGATCGTCGGGCATCCGGATCCGGGCGGCATCGTGGCTGAACTGCTCCCTAAAGCCGCTTCCATTGGTCGGACACACGGCGAGCACCTAAGCACTTACGTGGAAGTCGAGATGTTCATGACGGGGGCTGCATGTTAGATTGCCTGGCAGAATGTTATGTTGGCCTCCGGGTACCGTACAATTTGCGTTAGCCGCTACGAGGAATTCGCAGTCATGGGGCTTTTGACCTTCAACGTCACCCTCGACGGTTGCGTCGACCACCGGGAGGGGATCGCCGACGACGAGACACACGCCTTCTTCACCCGCCTCATGGACGAAGCCGGGGCGATGCTGTGGGGCCGCGTTACCTACGAGATGATGGAGAGCTCCTGGCCGGCAGTTGCCCGAGGCGGCGTGGAGGCACCGCCGGCGATTCGCGAGTGGGCGCTCAAGCTGGAGACTAAGCCGAAGTACGTGGTGTCGTCGACGCGAAAGGACTTTCGGTGGAACAATACCCACCACATCGCCGGCGACCTTCTCACGGAGGTGCAGAAACTGAAGGACGCGACTCCGGCTGGTGTGCTCCTTGGTAGCGGCAAGCTCGCGACCGAGCTGGATAGGCTGGATTTGATCGACGAGTACATGTTCCTCGTCCACCCTAGGATCGCCGGCCACGGCCCGACCCTGTACCAGAGTGGGCTGTCTTGTGCGCGACGGCTCGATCTGGTCTCCGCGAAGCCGCTCTGCAGCGGCGCGGTCGCCATGCACTACCGGCGCGAGCGCGGCTAACCATTCATTCAAGCCGACGCTGCTTAATTCAGGCGTTAGGCGGCAACAAGAGGGAAGTCCAGCTTCAGGAAGCAGATCGAGCCGAAGCTAACGAGGGCATAACCGATGCGAGCAACGAACGCAGAGAAATCCGTTAAGAAGCTGCGCTGCATCCAGCGCAGCGTCGACCGTCACTGGGTAGGCAATGGCTTCCCAGTCCGAACACTTTTTGCCTACCCGAACCTGGGACCGGTTCTCAGTCCGTTCCTGCTTCTCGATTACGCCGGCCCCATGGAGTTCTCGTCCACGGACGAGCGCCGCGGAGTCGGCGAGCATCCGCATCGCGGGTTCGAGACAGTGACTATCGTCTACGAAGGCGAAGTGGAGCACAGGGATTCCTCCGGAGGCGGCGGGACTATCGGCCCCGGCGACGTGCAGTGAATGACCGCAGCATCTGGCCTGGTTCACGAAGAATTTCATGGCCGTGATTTCGCCCGGCGCGGCGGCATGTTTGAAATGGTGCAGCTTTGGGTCAATTTGCCCGCGAAAGACAAGATGGTGGCACCGCGTTACCAAGGCATCCTGAATCGCCAGATTCCCGCTGTGAATCTGCCTGATGATCACGGAACCGTGCGCGTGATCGCAGGCGAGTTCGCCGGGGCAAGTGGGCCAGCTAAGACCTTCACGCCCATGCACCTTTGGGATCTCCGTTTCGCTCGTGATCAGCGGACAGACCTTGCGGTGCCGGACGGCTGGACAACGGCGCTCGTGGTGCTCAAGGGCGTGCTGCGCGTGAACGACTCCGAGCCGATCGGGGAGGCGGAGGTCGGACTGTTTGACCGTGCAGGGACGAGCATGTGCATTGACAGCGCGAAAGGTGTGACGGCCCTGCTCCTCAGCGGCGAACCGATTGAGGAGCCCATCGTAGGGAGCGGACCGTTTGTCATGAACAGCCCGCTGGAGATTCGCCAGGCGATAGCGGATTGCCAAAGCGGCAAGATGGGACACTTGCCATGAGTGAACGCGATGAGCGGGCGCGTCCAGGATACTGTGGCCACCTTCATGAACTTGTTCGTCGAGACAGGCGATACGGCCGGCATTCCAGTTCTCTTATGACCGCGAATGAAACTGCTTCATCCATTCGATCAGTGGTTAAGCTGAGCAGGAAGCCACTGGAAGGAGAGACAAGACCAGCAAGCGGACGCGCCAACGACCCAGTGACCGAGTGGACGCGCCGTCTCGCGGAGCATTTAGCCTTCTACAACGGCGAGCGTCCGCACCAGTCGCTGGGCTACCGAACACCGAACTCCGTTTCCGCAGATGTCAATGGAGGACGGGACAGTGTTCCCGACCATTTTGGGCGGAACGCGGGATTCTCCCCGCGCAGCTACAAGGCAGTGCTGTTCCGCTGCGACTGAAGTAATCAATGCAGCCTAAATTCGGAGGACGTTTGGCAAGCACGGATTCGCCTACATTCAAAGCAAAGCTGATGCGCCCAGCAAAGCCGGGTAACGATGATGCATGGGCGTTTCTTGTGCTACCGAAGAACGCAAGCGAAGTTCTGCCGAGGCGAGGCCGAACTTCGGTTCAGGGCACCATCAACGGCCATCCGTTCCAAGCCACGCTCGAACCGGACGGCCGGCTTAGCCACTGGCTCCGGGTGGACAAGGATCTACGCGAAGCGGCAGGCGCGGAGTTTGGGGAAACGGTCACCGTTCAAATTTCTCCACTGAATCCTGAGCCAGAGCCCATACCACCGGAGGAGTTGCGGCAAGTCATCGATGGATGCCCGGAAGCCAAGGCTACTTGGGAGGCCACGACAACCCTCGCACGCGTAGACTGGGTTCACTGGGTTGAGTCTGCGAAGCAGGCGAAGACGCGAAAAAGCCGCGTAGAGAATGCCTGCGACATGCTGGCCAAAGGAAAGAAACGCGTTTGTTGTTTTGATCAATCCGGCTACTATAGCAAAAGCCTCAGCGCTCCCGAGGCAATGGAGTAGCCGGCGTGTATCGTTTGCGCCCAACCAGTCGCTCCAATCGGCTGCCTCTGCCGGCAAGGTCGGATCGAAGACCCGGTCCACAAGACGAAGCTGGTGATGGTCACCGAGCGTGGCCTTGAGGGAGCGGCACGACTGTTAACCTGCATATCTCACCCGTACGAGCATAGGGGGAGGCAAAAAATCCGGCAAAAGGGCATAGGAAAGGCCGTCTTTCCCTGGTATAAGTGCGTTAACAACACGTTACTACAACCAGAAAAAAGAAACGGCCTTCGATGACAGAGTGTATCCAAGAGACTTTTGCGTTTACAGATCATTTTTCGCGACGAGTGGAAGCGGGATTTACCGCGGGTCGGATCTCAAGCGATGGGGGCGCAATCCTGTTGCGGGAAGCTGATCGGAAGATCGGTTTGTTAAGACGGCTGGAGGGCTGCTTCCGGGATCGGCGCCATCCGAAACGCATTGTGCATCGGGTACGGGAGATGCTCGCCCAGCGCGTCTTCGGGATTACGCTGGGTTACGAAGACCTCAACGACCATGAGCAGTTGCGGACCGATCCGTTGGTTGCTCTCCTGAGCGGGAAAAGCGATCTGGAGGAGGATCTGGCAGGCAAGAGCACGCTCAACCGGCTGGAGCTGGTGGGTCGAAGCAAGCGCTACCACAAGATCGACTACTCGGCCGAAGCGATCGACCGGCTTCTGGTCGATCTCTACCTCGAATCGCACCCCAGGCCCCCCGAGGAGGTGGTGCTCGATCTGGATGCGACCGACATTCCTCTTTACGGACACCAGCCGGAGCGCTTCTTCCATGGTTACTACGACTCCTACTGCTATTTGCCGCTCTACATCTTCGCCGACGATCAACTCCTTGGCGTCCGGCTTCGGCCATCGAACCAGGATGCGTCGGCGGGCTCCCTTACGGAGGTGAGCCGGATCGTGGGACAACTCCGTAGCCGTTGGCCTGGAGTCAAGATCGTGCTCCGGGCCGATTCGGGCTTCTGCCGGGAAGAGATCATGGCCTGGTGCGAAGCCAATCAAGTCGACTACCTCTTCGGCTTGGCCCGCAACGAGCGCGTGTGCCGGACCATTGAGGCCTCGATGGAGCAAGCCCGTCGTCTGCGCGAGTCGAGTGGCAAGCCGGCTCGTTTCTTTACCGAGTTTACCTATCGGACCTTGAGCACTTGGTCGAGAGAGCGCCGAGTGGTCGCCAAAGCCGAGTACCTGGAAAGGGGAGAGAATCCGCGCTTTGTCGTGACCTCTCTTTCCTCCGAGGAGTGGCCCGTCCAAGACCTTTACGAGAAGCTCTACTGTGCTCGTGGCGACATGGAGAATCGGATCAAGGAACAGCTCTACCTCTTTGCCGACCGGCTCTCGACCGCGCAAATGGCCAGCAACCAACTTCGCCTCTACTTCTCGGCTCTCGCTTACACCCTGGTCGAAGCGCTGCGACGGCTGGGTCTGCGAGGAACGGACTGGGCCGAGGCCCAGGTCGACACCCTCCGGCTCAAGCTCTTTAAGATCGGCACCCTGGTCCGAGTCAGCGTCCGCCGCGTCCTCCTCTCGATGAGCAGCGCCTATCCTTGGAAAAGCCTCTTTATCCACGCCTTCCGAGTCCTGCGTTGCTGAGCAGGTGTCAAAACCGCGGTTCTTCTCCTTCCGCAAAGCTTACGATCGGGCGGAGCCTTGCTCCACAACGGGCTTTTTGCCCTTTGCAGTGCTCGTGTTACGGCAAATCGAACGGAAATCTTGCTCGATCCTGCCTCACGAGGAGATCCTGGCGGCCGGAACTGCTCGCAAGCGACTCGACCAGCACCCCTCCCGCGCGAAAGCCCGTACTGGTGAGAAATGGCGGTTAAAGACGTTCTTCGCGAAGTGATGGCGAGGCAGTTTAGGCTTCGCGTCGGCGTTTGCACCGTATCTGGACCGTATCGGACATTGTCGATTCACTCCGTTTGCATTCCCCACAGCGGACGGTCGTGAAGGGCGCCTTCGGGCCGGAAGGCGCCCTTGACCGTGCGGGTTGGACGCGGTGAGCTTCCAACCACCTCTTGCCAATTGCCTTTTTTGCAAACTCCTTGGGCGGCTTCAGCGGCATTTCTTGCAAAAATCGATTGAAGGGCAAGCGCCGCCGATCAAGGATCGAGACAGCGATGAGTCTTCAGAACAAACAGGTTCTTTTGGCCCGACGGCCGGCGGGGGCGCTCCGGATGGACGACTTCACGGTCCGGACCAGGGAGTTCTCCGAGGAGCTTGCGTCGGGGGAGATCCTGGTCCGAAACCGCTTTGTCTCGGTCGATCCCTACCAGCGACTGCTGGCCGGCGGCGGGGACACCTTCACCCAGCCGGTTTCCGTTGGGGAGCCAATGCCCGGTTGGGCAGCCGGAGAAGTGATTGCTTCTCGCGACCCGAAGCTTTTCCCGGGCGACAAGGTGGTGACCTATCTGGGTTGGCAGATTTTCGGCATCTGTCGCGGGGAGAGCGCACGGAAGGTCGGCCTGCGCGGGCTGCCTCTTGCCGCCTATCTCGGGGTCGCCGGCATGCCAGGAGTGACGGCCTACCTCGGCATCTTCGACATCGGCCGCCCCAAGGCAGGGGAGACCGTCGTCGTCTCCGCAGCCTCCGGAGCGGTCGGAAGCGCGGCCGGGCAGCTTGCCCGGATGCACGGCTGCCGGGTGGTCGGAGTCGCCGGAGGAGGTGCCAAGTGCCGCCATATCGTGGAGGATTTCGGGTTTGCCGCCGCCGTCGACTACAAGGCGGGCGACCTATCGGGCAATCTGCGGAAAAACGTTCCCGAGGGGATCGATGTCTACTTTGATGGGGTGGGCGGAACCATTCTCGAAGCGGTGCTCCCGCTGCTCAATCTCTTTGCCCGAATTGTCCTCTGCGGCCACATCTCCACCTATGACCGGCCGGAAACGCCAGGCCCGAAGGGCTGGGACTTCCTCCTCTCCCGAAGAGTGCGGCTGGAAGGGTTCATCGTCGGCGATCGGCTCGATCGCTGGCTGGAAGCCCTCGGACGGTTGGAGCGCTGGGCCGCCGAGGGAAAGCTTCGCTACGAGGAGACGATCGTCGAAGGCCTCGAAAACGCCCCTGCCGCTCTTCTCGGGCTTTTTCAAGGGAAGTCTCTGGGGAAACTAGTCGTTGCGATCTAGCGGCCTTTTGGCCACGCGGGAGAGCAAGCCGATGGAATATATCCTCGCTCTCGATCAAGGCACGACGAGTTCCCGCGCCCTGCTTCTCGATCGCAGAGGAGCGATCGTCTCGAAGGCGCAGCGGCCGGTTTCGGTCCTTACCCCGAAGCCCGAATGGGTGGAGCAGAACCCCGAAGTGCTTTGGAGATCGCAAGAGGAGGCGGCGCGCGACGCCCTGGAGCGGGCCGGGGTCAAGCCCCGGCAGATTGCCGCCATCGGCATCGCCAACCAGAGGGAGACCTTCCTCCTCTGGGACCGGCGGAGCCTCGAACCGGTGGGAAACGCCCTGGTTTGGCAAGATCGTCGATCGACCGCTCTCTGCCGCCGACTGAGCGAGGGTGGTTGGGAAGAGACGATCCGGCAAAAGACCGGCCTCCGCTTGAACCCCTACTTTTCGGGGACCAAGCTCCTCTGGGTTTGGGAGAACCTTCCGATGCTCTCGAGCCGTCTCAACCGCCTCTGCTTTGGAACCGTCGATAGTTGGCTTCTGGCCCAGCTAACCCGAGGGGAGGTCCACGCCACCGAGGAGTCGAACGCTTCGCGGACTCTTTTCTACGACATCTATGAACACCGGTGGGACCAAGAGCTCCTGGCGCTTTTTCAAACGCCTCTTTCCCTTCTGCCAAAGATGCTCCCCTCGGCCGGACTCTTCGGGAAGGGGACGGGCTTCTGGGAGGGGATTCCGATCCTTGCGGTCCTGGGGGACCAGCAGGCTTCCCTCTACGGCCAACTCTGCTGGGGTAGGGGTGGCCTCAAGACGACCTACGGGACCGGGGCATTCTCGCTGATGAATCTAGGGAATCGGCCTCTGGCGGCCGCGGAAGGCCTCCTGATCTCCTCCGGCTGGAGGCTGGCCAGGCAGACGGACTACGTACTCGAAGGAAGCGTCTTCGTCGCCGGAGCCGCCGTTCAGTGGCTGGTGGATGGTTTGCGGCTAGCGTCGAACATTGCCCAGGTCGAGGCGATGGCGCGCCAGGCCCGCGAGACCGAAGGACTGGTCTTCGTCCCGGCTCTCACCGGGCTGGGAAGCCCGTATTGGGATCCCTCGGCGGAGGGACTCCTGATCGGGATCACCCGGAGAACCCGGCCTTCCCAGATCGCCCGTGCCGTCTTCGAAGGAGTCGCTCACCAAGTTTGCGACGTGATCGAGGCGATGGGCCGGGCAACCGGAGCGCCCCTCCATGAAATGAAGGTCGACGGAGGTGCGGCTCAGAGCGATCTCCTCCTTCAGATGCAGGCCGACCTGCTCGGCCTACCGGTCGCCCGCTCCGGCTGCCATGAGGCGACCGCTCTCGGGGCGGGTCTCCTCGCAGGCCGAGAAGCGGGCTTCTTCTCCTCTCCGGAAGAGCGGAGCTCCTTTGGGCAGATCGACCGGATCTTTTCGCCCCTTCTGGATCCACGGGAGCGTCTCCGCAAGCGCGAGGAGTGGAAGAGCGCGATCGATCGGGCTCGAGGCTGGAGAACGGAGGAGCCCGGGCCGAGTCCACCATGACGCGGGAGGCGGCACTCGACCTTGTCGGAGATTCCTCCCGGCCGTGGGACTTCCTGGTTGTCGGCGGCGGGGCGAGCGGCCTGGGCACCGCCCTGGAGGCGGCCAGCCGCGGCTACCGGACCCTCCTGGTCGAGAAGTGCGACTTCGGCAGCGGAACTTCGAGCCGATCTAGCAAGCTGATCCATGGAGGAGTCCGCTATCTCCGGCAAGGGCGGCTCCACCTGGTGCGGGAAGCCCTCCGGGAACGCTGGCTTCTCCTCCGCAATGCGCCCCACTTGGTGCAGCCGCTCCCCTTTGTCCTTCCGCTCTACCGGAGCGCGGAAATCCCTTGGTTTTTTTTGGGACTCCGACTCTACGAAGGCCTTTCCGGACCCCACCGGCTGGGCAGGGTGGAGCGGCTCAGCGGCCCAGAGACCATCGAGCGGCTGCCGACTCTCCGGACCGATCGATTGCGGGGTGGAGTGCTCTACTGGGATGCCCAGTTTGACGATGCCCGGCTGGCCATCACGCTCTTCCGCACGCTCGAGGACCACGGCGGAGTCGCCCTCAACGCGGCCGAGATCGTCGGCTTCTCCAAACCAGCGGGACGGATCACGGGCGCGGTCCTTCTCGATCGGCTCTCGGGCCGGGAGCAGCCGCTTTCGGCCCGAATCGTGGTCAACGCTGGCGGGATCTTTTCCGATCAGATTCGTGCCCTAGACGAGCCGGATGCCACTCCCCGGCTCGCGCTGAGCCGGGGCAGCCATCTCGTCTTCCCGGCATCGCTCTTGCCGGGCAAAGACGCCATGCTGATCCCGAAAGCCTCCGACGGCAGAGTCATCTTCGTCATCCCTTGGCTGGACCGGGTCCTGCTGGGCACGACCGAGGTTCCGGTCGACAAGCCCGAGGAGTCCCCCAGCATCTCTTCGTCGGAAGCCGAGCGCTTATGCTCGGAAGTCTCCCCCTACCTGCCGTCGGTCTCCTCCGCCAAAGCCGTGGCGTCTTTTTCCGGCCTGCGACCTCTTCTGGTGCAGCCGGGAACTCATCCGCGGGAGCAGTTGAGCCGGGAGCATTCAATCTGCGTCTCCGCTTCCGGTCTCATCACCCTGGCAGGAGGGAAGTGGACGACCTATCGGAAGATGGGGGAGGAGTGCATCGACTTTGCCGAGCGCGCGCATGGCTTCGCGCACCGCCCCTCCCAGACGGCGATGCTCCCTCTCCATGGCGCCTGCGAGAAGGGAAGGAGCGGCCACTCCTCCTTTTCGGTCTACGGTAGCGAAGGAAAGGAGATCGAAGGGCTAGCCGCCGAGGAGACGGGAGCAGCGGAGCCGATCCATCCCTCGCTCCCCTACGCCGTCGCCCAGATCCTCTGGGGGATCCGGAAGGAGAGGGCGTTGGGTCTGGAGGATCTGCTGGCTCGTCGGACTCGCGCGCTCTTTCTGGACGCTCGAGCGGCCCTCAAGGCGGCACCCCGGCTCGCCGATCTTCTCGCCCGCGAGTTGGGCCGCCCAGATTCGTGGAGGGAGGCCGAGCTTGCTGCTTTCGAAAAAGCCGCGCAGGCCTATCTCCCGCCGGAGCTCCCTTCCACCGATCGCTGATCTGGCTTTCGCCTTCCCCTGAAACCGAGACTCCCGAACCATTGCGCTCAGACCGGTTCCCCCTCGGCGTCTCTGACCTGGACTAGCCTGACTTCCCTTGAGTAGCAGCATAACTCATTGATGCGGAAGAACAGGCCTTTCCGCTACTGGCTACATCGCTGCCCAGGCCGGCGGCTGGGAGAAGAGCGGGAGCAGACGAAGTTTTTCCAGGAGCCGATTCAGCTCCCGAGGAATCTTGCTCAAAAGACGAACGATCGGCTTGCCTTCCTCGGAGAGAACGCCGAGGCGGATTGCTTGGAGGCGGCGCAGGAGCGCAGGAACGTGTTCGAAAACACCGAGCTTGCTCCACTCGGCGGCCAAAACGAGCCGTCAACCAATACGCGAGAAAGCAGATCCTCACGTGGTTCCGGACCCGATCAGGCCGCCAATGGAAGACCGGCCGGACCTCGAGGTAACTTTTTAATTCGCAAAACGCCTGCTCGACCTTACCGAGGCTTTTATAGTGGGCCAGGACCTCCTTGGCGGACGCCTCGGTGGGGGGCAGATTGGTTTCCAGCAGATACCAGCCGTCGGTGGCTTGCTCCTTGGCAATCTCCTTCTCGTCGAGCTTCCACCAGAACCGGCCTTCCCCG
>NZ_KB901878.1:53841-62415 GCF_000379365.1 Verrucomicrobium sp. 3C
CATGGATCGGGATCCCCTCCGCATCGGTCGCCACCGCCAAAAGCACCTGCGGCCGGTCATCCCGATGGTCCCGACTGTAGCCGTAGCGAGCCAACCCCTTCGGACCCTCTCCCTCAAAATAGGTGCTCGAAAGATCGTAGAGCACCAGACTTACCCCTCCGGGAAACGCTCTCTGGAAAAGCCCACGCTCGATCCGGCTCCAAACCCCATTGAGCCCATCCATCGCCCGGTAGAGATCCTCTTCCTCCCATCCTTCGCTCTTTTCCAAGGAGCAGGCTTGCGCCAGAAGCGTCCCCCGAGCCTCCTCCTTCAAGGAAAGCTTCGAGCAGGGGAAGAGAATCCTGCCGAAGATCATAGCCTGCAAAAGTTTCCTCTTCTTCGGATCCTCCACCGAGGCCAGGACTTCCTCCAGCCCCTACCGCTCCCATGCCTCCCGCAAAACCGCCAGACCCCCGAAGTCCGACCGCTCCTCCAGTCCCAGCTTCTCGACCTCGACGACCTTCTTCCCCTGCAAGCCCAATCGAATCAGCTCCCGGACCTCTTCGGGTAGCGCGGTGACGTTGCAGATCGTCCGGGAACGCGGCCCTTTCTCGGTCCGATACGACTCTCGGATGAAATAACTCTTGTAGACCTTCCCCTTCTGCCGGGACTTGACCTCGCAAAAATACATTACGTACTCTTTTATGCCAAACGCAACGAATACACGCCGATATATTATTTCATATCTTACGTACTACATACTTTCCGTAAGTAATTGATAAATCACAATGTCGGTGAAAAAAGTGTAGAGTCGAGGAGTGGCGCGGTGCGACGTAGGAGAGCCATAGCGGGAGCTGCTCCTTTCGGTCTGGCAGTGCCTGAGTATAGTGGACCCCGATTTTGAGACAGGGATTTAAGCTGCCATCTTGGGAGGGTGATGGCATGAACGAAGGCAGGAAGCGCAAGGCACATAGCGCGGAGTTCAAGGCGAAGGTGGGAATGGAAGCGATCCGGGGGTTGAAGACGCTCAACGAGATTGGGCAGCAGTACGGGGTGCATCCAGTCGTGGTCGGGCATTGGAAGAAAGAGCTCCTGGAGTGGGCGGCGACGATTTTTGAAGGGAAGCGTGGGCCGAAGCCGGTTGGGCATGCGGATGAAGATCGGCTGTATGGGGAGATTGGTCGGCTGAAGATGGAGTTGGACTGGCTTAAAAAAAGTCCGGACTATGAGCAGCGAGGCACGGATAGGCTGGATAGAGCGAGAGGCGGAACTGGCGGTGGTGCGGCAATGCGAACTGGCAGGGGTGGCACGGGCTACGTTCTACGGACGGGGGGCGTCTGGCGAGCAAAGCGAGGAGGATTTGCTGCTGTGCCGGCTGATGGATGAGGAATACACGCGTCGGCCGTTTTACGGCAGCCGCCGGATGGTGGTTTTTCTTGGGCGACTGGAATATGTCGCAAACCGCAAGCGGGTGCAGCGGTTGATGCGTCATATGGGGTTGGCTGGGATGGCGCCGGGGCCTTCGACGAGCGTGGGACATTCCGAGCAGGCAGTTTATCCCTACCTGCTGCGCGGCATGGAGGTCAGCCGGCCCGATTAGGTTTGGAGTATCGACATTACGTACATCCAACTCCTGCGAGGTTTCGTTGATCTGGTGGCGATCATCGACTGGTACTTGCGGCGGGTACTGGGCTGGCGGATCAGCAACAGCCTGGACACCTCGTTCTGCGTCGATTGCCTGGAAGATGCGTTGGCTCTGCACGGGAAGCCGGAGATCTTCAACAGCGATCAGGGCTCCCAGTTCACCAGCGCTACGTTCACGGGCATGCTCAAGGGCGCAGGCATTGCGATTAGCATGGATGGAAGGGGTCGAGCGTTGGACAATATTTTTGTCGAACGGCTCTGGCGCAGCCTCAAGCATGAGGGCGTGTATCTGAAGGGGTGAGGTGTTGCCCGCCAGACGTCGGATGGCAAACAGCATGTAGTGATCGAGTTGCTTGGTCTCGCGCAATTTCTTGATGCGGGGAATCTCTTTGCCCAGCACGGTGTTCGCGGCCGTCGTGCTGAAGAAGTCGGATTCAGAGAAATTACGGTTATGGCCGTTGGTGTGCTTGGCCTGGATGATGGTTGTACCGGCCCACGGTACCGTCTTGCTCGGATGCAGTTCCGCCGTTCCAATGAACTTGGCATCGCGTCCACCATCGGGTCCTTTTGCGAAGCCCTGTAGAGAAACCCCAAGCAGCCGCTGGCATAGGTGAATAATCAGGGTCTCGAACTGACTATCGCTCAGGTCTTCGTATGAGAATTTCATTGCGGTTTCTGCTCGATCGGCGCGTCAAGCTGCGACCGTAATGCCGGCAGGATGCGCCCGCCGCGCGGGCCGAACGACGATCTCGACGTGCTGGTCTAGCGAGACCAGCGCCTGCATCAGGCGTTCAAGCGAGATGTTCTGCAGCTTATAGCGTCGCACCTGAGACAGCTTGGGCTGTGTCATACCGGTGAGGTGAGCGGCCTGGATCTGGCTAAGGCTGCGCTTGTCGATCAGCGCGTTCAGCTTGACCGCCAGGATGGCCTTCGCCGACAGCTCTTCCGCATCAGCGAAGCCGAGGTCAGCCAGCACGTTTTCGGTGGCCTGAGGATGGTCTTTGTGCGTCATCACGATCTCCCGCCCGCACCATAACGCGCGAGCACTGCCTTCAACCGTTTCTCGATCAACTCGACGTCCGGCTGCGGCGCGGCGATGCCGGACTTGGATTTCTTTTGAAACGCATGCAGAACGTGCACGGCATCGCCAATACGCACGGTGAAAACCGTGCGGAAGGCATTGCCGCGATGATCCTCCACAAGCTCATACACGCCCGAACCTAGCCCTTTCCAAGGCTTGGCCGACTTAGGGGTTCGACCTAACTGCACAACGAACAGCGCGATACCTATGTCTTTCTGGACAGGGACAGGAAATTCCTTGAAGTCCTTCTTCGAGGAACCCTCCCAGTACAGAATCTTGCGTTTCTCAGACATGAAGTATACCCGTTCGGATATAAGAGACAACGGAGATCTCGACCCACCAGTGACCCTTCACCTCTCCGCGCACCCGTGATGGCCTGCCGCCGACTCGCCACCAGTTCGGCCGCGTCCCGCACAGGCTCGTCCACGATGTGGACGTAGTGCATGGACATCGTCACGGTCTTGTGGCCCGTTGGCTTCATGTTGTTCTTTCGCTGGCGATGGAGGCGGCGAGCCGCAAGCAGCGATCCTCACTCCCCTTTTTCCGTAGGATAACCTTTGCGAGTCCAGTCCTTGGCGAAGTCTTCGGGGAGATAGAGAACCTTTGCTTGCGTAAATCCAAGCTCCTTGAGCGTGGCAAAAGCCGGCCGGATGTTGGGGCAGACATCCCACGGGCAGCAGCCGCAGTAGAGGACGATCGTCTTGTCCTTGGGAAGGCCGGAAACGGCCTTCTTCAGCGCTTCGCTCCCTTCGGGATCCTTCCCGGTGCCGACATGGACCGAGCCCGGGATGTGTCCGGCCTTGTAGAGGAAGGGAAATCCGACTTGATCGATCACGACTGCGGGTTTTCCACTCTTCATCCAGGCCAGAAGATCCGTGGGTCGGAGGATGTCGCTCGTTGTCCAGGGATCCTTGGGGGCGATCTCGATCGGGGTCTCTTCCCCGCGGAGGGGAGCCGTTCCCCAAAGGGAGAGCAGAAGAACGAGACCCGAGAGGAGCCGAGGGGGCCGGAGGGCGAGTGGGATCATGCGAATTCGATTTTCCGGGTTTTTCGCGAAAGCGGCAATCGAGAAACTCCAGCAGGGTTTCTGCGGATTCCGCGGACTTTCCCCTGAAGGTGGGTCGGGAGAAGGCGATTGACAGGCCTTTGCTGGGAAGGGAGGTTGCCTCGCGTGAAAGGACTCCTGCTCGCACTCTCTCTTTTCTGTGCGCTTCTTCCGCTCAGAGTCCGCGCCCATCCGCTCTTCTCGGAGTGGATACCGGTGGAAAAGATGGAATGGGGCCCTTTAGGAAGCGGGACGGGCACCGAGGTGGAGGGAATGATGGACTACCAGAGCCCTCCCAACCGCCGCTACATCATCCTGGGATATATCAAAACCCGGGCTTGGCTCTTCGGCAGCGCCCGGAGCCGGGCAGTGGCGTTGGCGAAGGAGCATGGGGCCGATGCCATCCTCCAGTTGAGAAAGTCGACGAGAGCGACAGGCCATTTCCTCCTCGGTGGACAATATGTAGAATCTTCGCCCTGGGTTGGCGCCTATGCCGCTATCCGTTTTCTCGAGAGAAAGAAGGAGAAGCATGCCTGGGGCATTGCGAGCGCGGTCTTCCCTCTAGATAAGGCCGGGGTCCACTTCAAGGGAGAAGGAGGAGAGCCTCGCGCGCAAAAAGACCGGGCCTCAAGGGCTCTTTGCCGCCTTGCGCTCGAGGCGGATCGGTTTTCCGTCCGCCAGGTGGCGCTGGTCGAGAAGGGCATTCCCTTGGCGGCGGAAGACGGCATAGACCTTTCCTTCGGAGCCGATCAGGACCCGGTCTTCCCCGACCCGGTATTCCGACTCCCACGAATCGGCTTCCGTCCGGCCATCGGGCCAGCGGACGGTCCGCTGCATCATGGCCTTTCCGTCTACCGCGAGGGTCAGGGTCATGAGGACGGTCGACTGGTCGGGCTCCCTCCAGCTTCCGGTGTACTCCCCTGCTGGGGATGAGGAGCCGAAGCGGCAGCCGGGGACTGCCACGACGAGGAAGAGGAAGAAGATCAGCGGGATTCCGGAGAAAATTCCGTCCCTTCCTCCCGTGAGTTGGTGGCCGGGGAGGCTGCCACTCTCGGAGGCGGCCAGGGCTGGCGGCAGCTCAGCCTGCATGTCTCACAAGCGTTCTCCTACGGCTTGCGAAATGGCCCCGGCTACTTCGTTGGGTCTTGGGTTTTTGGCCCTCCTCGCAGTATGTCGTCATACAACTTCTGGGGAAACCTGCGCCCCGCCTTGCATCCAGGCCCATTCGCTGCGCCTCGGGTACGAACTTTGAGAGATAGGCGGGTTAAAGATCAAGTTTCTCCGCGTTGATCTCGATCAAGTTCCGGTCGGGATCGAGGAGGTAGATCTGGGGAAAGCCGGCGACCGAATGGGGGTCGACCTTGATCCGGCGGAACTCGTCGGACGCCTCGGGCGTGTATCCTTTTCCCCGAAGCTCCTCGAGCGCTTTCGAATAGCTGGCGACCCGCAGCGCAAAGTGGCCATCCCGCGCGTCGATGCCCTTGCCGGCACGCATGGTCTGGCCGGGAGAGACGATCAAATGGATGCGCTGGCCGTCCGGGAGCGCAAACCAGGCGCCCGGGAAAGAAAAGGGCGCCCGGGGAATTTCCTGGAGGCCCAGGACCTCGCGGTAGAAGGCTTTCGAGCGATCCAGGTCGGTGACCGGGAGGGCGACGTGGTGCAGGAGGAAGATTTGCATCGGAATTGGCTTTCGAGCGCCAAAATAGCGGGAAATCGGAAGGAGCCGCAATCCCAGAAGGGCGAAAACCACGGGCGGAGCTACCCTGGAACACTTCTCCGGTAAAAGCTCAAATCGCACCCGGATGGCCCGCGGGACGTCGGCGAGCGAGGTCTGCTCGGAATCGGAGTGGGCGTTCCCAGAGGCTTCCCAATCAACGGCGACCTCGAGTGCCTAGTCGTCCCTCCGTCGGCTTGTCCCGCGCCCGAAGAGCCGCCGGATATCGACCCCGTAGGCAAAGAAGGCGAAGGTTCCTGCAGTCAGGAGGGCTTGAACCGCGAGAAGCCAGAGCAGGATCTCGTTGAATCGCTCGGGGCTGGAAGCCAGAACGCCGTGAAGGGTCCAGGCCGTCAAGACGATGGTCGTAGTCACGGCGATGAGGAACCATTGATAGATGCGACCGATTCGCACGCGCTCCTCCATTGCGTTTGGATTCGGTTGCTCCGGCTCGGCCGAGATCCGCTCCTCGAGCCGCAGGCGCAGCTTGTGCAAGCCGAACCATGCGCCTCCGGCCGCAAAAGCCCAGGCGGCATTCCGCCAGGGAAGCCCCCGTGCGACTTCCGCCAAAGGAACGTGACCAAGCATGAGCCAAAGCGTTGCGCCCACCGAAAAGGCGGATGCTGTCGCCACGACGAGCAACACCCATCCGGCCAGCGCCAGGAGAGCGGCAACCGCTTTCTCGCCTTGATTGGTCATGGGCTCGGTCTCAAAAATCGCACAAGCGATCCGCTTTCGGCAAACCCGAATGGGCACTCCGCAAAGGTGGCATGGAGATTGCTTTCATGGCCTAAGACCTAAGAAAAAGTGAATTTTCCAGCAGTGACAATTCTTGTATTTGTAATTTTGGAAACGCTATTTTAGTTTTTAGCAATGGTCGGCAATCCAAAATGGCCGTTCTCGGGAGGCGAGGGAAGCGGGACAAACTTTTACCCCATCTTGGTCTTCATCCTTCTGTTCTTCTTCTTTATGGTCATCGCGTTCGGGTTTGTTCTCACGAACCGGTTCGGCGTCTTTTCCTCCGCCGGGGATTGGTAATCGGCGCCCAGATCTCAGCGCCGTGTCAAACTCTCCCGGAGCAGCGCCTAGCCAGGGAAGGGCCTCTTTCCCTACGGCTTTCGGGTGCTGCGTTGCCAAGCCTGCATGTCTCATCAAGCTTGTACCCGAGGCACGGCGAATGGCCTTGGATGGAAGGCGGGGCGCCGGTTTTCCCCGGAAATGTATGGCGACATGCTGCGAGGAGGGAAATCAAGCCCCAACGAAGCAGCCGGATCCACTTCGCAAGCCGTAGAAGAACGCTTGGGAGACATGCAGGCTAGAATCCATCCCAATCGCAGCGCCTCTCCTTCGGCGGAACCTTGCTCCCCACGCGGCTTTTTGGCCTTTGCACCGCTCGCGTCCGCCAAATCGAGCAGAACTCTTGTTCCATCCTTGTTCACCAGAACCTTTTCTTGGTCAAAACGCGCTCGGAAGCAACTCGACCTACCTCGCTTCGGCGCGAAACCTCGAGCGGATAAGGGCAATCAATAGAAAGGGAAACTAAAACTCCTCCTGCAAAAGGTCGAAGAAGACGCGGATACCCCGCTGGAACTCGGCCACCGGGATCCGCTCGGAATCGGAGTGGGCGCTCCAGGCGGTTTCCGCATCGAGGATCATCGGCATGAAGCCGTAGGCTACGGCTCCCTTTTGGCGCAGGTAGCGCGAGTCGGTGAAGCCTGAGCTAAGGAGCGGACTCACCACCGCCTCGGGATAGTGGACGGCGACGGTCCGCTCGATGGCTGCAAAGAGGGGAGTGTCCCATCGGCTCGGCGGGGTTGGATCGGCCACCTCGTTCGCGAGTTCGACGAAGATCGGTAGGTCGGCCACCGCAGCCTGGATCGAGGAGAGAAACTCCGCCGGATCGACCCCGGGAAGAAGCCGGCAATCCAAGGTGGCCTCGGCGACCGAGGGAATCACATTGATCTTAGCTGGGCTGCCGACGCCCGCCGCGAGGCTGGTCAAGGCTACTGAGTTTCGCTGGATCGACTCGGTGAAGGGATGGGGGACCAGCGGCGCCCCGACCCGGGCGACCATCGCCTCCACGATGGCGGGAGGATGGCCCGACTCCTTTCGCTCGAGGATCCGGTTGACCGCGCGCAAGAGGACTGCCGGCGCATCGTTGTTGGTCGGGATCGAGCCGTGGCCCGGCCGCCCGATCGCCCGCAGCCGGAGCCAAACCGGCTGCTTGTCTCCCACCTGTACGAAGAAGACCAGCTTGGAGGAAGGAAAGAGATCGCGGGTGCAGAGCCCTGACTCATCGAGAACATACTCGGGTTCGATCTCCTCCCAATGGTTTTCGATCATCCAGCGGATGCCGTGCTGCCCTCCGCTCTCCTCGTCGGCCGTGGCGAGGAAAAGGATCGGCCGAGGCGGGGTGATTCCTACCCGTTTGAGTGCCAGGAAGGCCATGAGCTGCTGGATGCCCAGCCCTTTCATGTCGAGGGTTCCCCGACCCCAGAGAAAACCATCTTGGACCTCGGCGGCAAACGGCGGGATCTTCCACCGCGAGGCATCCGCCGGCACAACGTCCATGTGATTGAGCAGAAGGAGAGGCTTGCGAGTCGGGTCTCTTCCCGGGAGGCAAGCGAGGAGATTGCGCTCTCCTCCGGAGCCGCTGCGATAGAGCCGGGGAGAGAAACCGTCCTTCTCCAGAATCTTCTGAAGAAATTCAGCCGTCCGGCTCGTGTCGGCCGGAGGGTTCACGGAGGGAATCCGAATGTAAGCTTGGAGGATCTCCAGCGCTTCCTTGCCCAGGCGATCCCAGTCGATGGGAGAAGAGACGGAAGAAGGCATGATCGACTGGTTTTGCCGAATCCAGGGGGTGCTGTCAAAGAGGAAAGCGCCGCCCTTGCCCCTCCCCCGGCCGAAGCGGTGCCGAGGGAGATCGACCGGGGTGACGGCCTGCCCGCCGATCGACGCACACGAGAGGAAAGGAACTGAAACCCCTAACCTGCATCCCTCGTGCGCCGTGAAAAGGGTGCATCGCCCAGTGGGGAGGGAGTGATCTCCACCCGGCAACGATTGCTCCAGCCGGAAGCACTCGGAGCGGCTACTGGTGGTAACGCCAGCGGT
>NZ_KB901878.1:62515-68137 GCF_000379365.1 Verrucomicrobium sp. 3C
AGGGCCTGGATGCCGGTCTTCTCGTCCACGCAGAGCACCACGGCGTTCTCCGGAGGCTGCATGTAGAGAGCGACCACTTCGAGGAGTTTCTCCTTGAACTGGGGATCCGGGCTAAACGTGAAGGTGCGAAGGCAATGCGGATGCAGATCGTAAGCTCGCAGAATGCGCGCGACCCGAGCTGGGGGCAAACCCAGCTCTCGCGCCAGCGTGCGGATGCTCCACCGGCTCAAACCTCTCGGCGGTTTACTGCACGCGGTCATCACCACTTTGCGCGTAAGCGATTGGCTTATCGTTACCGGGCGTCCGCTCCGCGGCTCATCGTTGAGCCCAGCGATCCCCTCCGCGGAAAACCGTCGCCGCCATTTGCGCACGATATGCGCGTTGCACTGGAGCTGCCGGGAAATCGCCGCGCTGGAAACCCCATCGGCAGCCATCAGAATTATCCGTGCTCTCATCACCAACCCGGCTTTCGCATTCCTCTTGCGGACGATCTCTTCTAACACTTCTCTCTGCTCTTCACGAATCGATAATGCAGTTAAAATGGCTCCCATAATGAAAGCCATAATACCTAGTCTGCACTGTTATGTCACGTAATTATGAAGCGATGTACTAGGGGAGAAGAAAGGCACGGAGAAGGGGAGCATGCGGCCCGATCCGTCACCCGCATCGAGTTCCGAACCGAAGTCGACCCATCCACAAGAGGCCACGAAAGATTCCCCGAGCGACGAGCGGGTGCGCCGGACCCGCGAAACGGGTCGGAGGACAACGGCGGAGGCGCAGGAGAGATTCCGGCGCACCGGAAGGGTCAAGCCAGCCGAGAAGAGGGCTGCGTTTGCCGAGCTCCCCTGCCATTATGGAATCCGGCTGGCGCTGGAGCTTTCCTTCCGCCACAGCCAACGATCCAAGGGCTCCGGAAACGAGGGAGAATGCCGATCCGAGGAAGAAGCGACCGTTGCCGGATCGGCCCAGCGGACTCTGCCCGCCATCTCCTTTCGGGGCTCGCTGCACCTCCACTTGCCGCTGACTCGGCCTTCGGCGTCCTGGAGAGGCTGCAGAGAGGGGAGGTGAGATCGGGAGCCCAAGAAAAGATCCTCAGTCCTCCGCCGCCCTGCTGTTCTCTTCCAGGAAGGCTCGCACTGCGGAGAGGTCCGCAAAAAGAAAGCTGGGATGGGCCGCTTCCAGCTTCGCCCGGGTGTTATAACCGGTCAGGAGGGCACCCGAAAGGATGCCGGCTGCCTGGGCCGCCTCAACGTCATGGACCATGTCGCCCAAAAAGATCGCCAGGTGCGGCTCAAGCCGCCCCTCGTCCCGCATCTGGCAGAGGGTCACCCGCTTGTCGGCGACTTCCGTATGGATTTCGGAAAAATAGTCAAGAATGCCATGGCGCCTGGCCTGGTCGAGGAAATGGCCGTTTTGAATTGTGCTCAAGAGAATCATCCGCAAGCCTTGGGTGCGGCAAAACTCTAGGAAGTCAGCGGCATGGGGCAAAAGCGGGATCTGCGGCCGGAAGAAGCGGAAGGCGGCATGGTAAAAGCGATCGAGGATCTCCAGCGGGATTTCCGGGAGAATCGTCCGATAGAAGTCGCGCAGCGGAAGAAAGAACCGTTCCCGGAACTCCTCGACGTTCATCGTCGGCTTCCGGTAGAGGCTGAGAACCTGGTTGGCCGCCCGATGGGCAAAGGGAAGGTCGTCGGCCAAGGTGCCCGACCAGTCGAGGAGAACGGTATCGATCGGCTGACTCACAAGGGGCCTCGTCCTTCCGCGATGAAAACACGCGTCCCGATCGATGATTGCTCGAAGAGTTGAACCATTTCTTCGTTGCGCAGGCAGATGCAGCCCTTGCTCATCGGCTTCCCGATCGCATCCTCCCGGTTTGTGCCGTGGAAATAGATGAACCGCTCGCGCGTGGTCAGATTATGGGGTTCCATTCCCGCCAGCCAGAGAATTCGCGTGAGGATGAGGCTCTGCTCCCTCCATGGAGCATCGAGAGTCCAGAGAAATCCGGTCGGCTGACGGCCCTGGAACTCCGCACCCAGAGGAGACCCTTCCCCGATCTTCTCGCAGATGAAGTGCCATCCGCGCGGAGTTCGATAGCTTCCCGGCTCCTCCCCGCAGCCGAGAAGGGCGGTGCTGACCATCGCCTCCCAGGTCTGCTCCTTACCGCGAAGGACGCGAACCTTTTGCTCCCACACCGAGACATGGAACCAGATCCCCGCCGGGGCGGAGGTAAGGGCAGGGGGATCCCAGGGATCAAAGTGCATTAAGCCGGTCGATCAGTTGGCGCAGACGGCCATAGGATCTGCGGTCGAAGGGGAAGCAGAGGCGGGGTAGCGAGAGGATCTCCGGCTCGTTGGCCTCGACAGGGAGTGCGCTGGTCTTGGAGAAAGAGCTGGGCCGGGCGGTGATATCGGCGAAATCGCGCTGGATCGCCTCGAGCGAGGTGTCGTCGGGCGCACGGTGGATGCGGAGCGCGAGAAGCTCCCCCACAAAGCGGTAGGAGTGGAAGTTGTAGTAGAAGCGCTCGATCTCCTGGGTTGCTTCCTCCAGGTCGTCGGTAAACGTAAAGAGGTGGAAGTCCTGGTCGGAAATCAGATCGCGGGAGAGCAGCTCGTTCTGCAAAAACTCCCGGAACGCGCTCCAATAGGTGCCTCCGGGGTAGTCGATGAAGACCATAGGAACGATGGGAGCCTTGCCCGTTTGCATCAGGGTAAGCGCCTCGAAGCATTCGTCCATCGTACCAAAGCCGCCGGGAAAGAGCGCGATGGCATGGGATTCTTTGACGAAGTGGAGCTTCCGGGTGAAAAAGTAGCGGAAGAAGATGAGCTTTCGGTCGCCCTCGATCACCTCGTTCGGACGCTGCTCATAGGGCAGACGGATGTTGAGGCCGAAGCTCCGCTCCTTGCCGGCTCCCAACTGGGCTGCGCCCATGATTCCATCCCCGCCTCCGGTAAGCACCATGAAGCCCGCTTTCGCGATCTGCTCGGCGAACCGCCGGGCCATCCTCCATTCGGCCGTCTCCGCGGCGAGGCGGGCCGAGCCGAAAATCGTGACCTTCTTGACGCCCCGGTAGGGTTGAAAGACCGCGTCGGCATACCGGATCTCTTTGAAGACCTGGTTGATCATCCGGATGTCACCCGGTGTTGTCGCCTGACGGCCGAAGCGAATGGCCGTGGCCACCATCTCGAAATACTCCCGCTGTGCGCTTCCGATTCCCGCCTCCTCGAGCAGCGCGGCGATCTTTTTGTCCAGCGCGGGCTCCCCTGTCGAGTAGGTCGCGCTTTTTTTCTCCGCCATCCGGACTCTATATTGCGTCCGGTACACACCATGGCAAATCTATTAGAATCGCTTTCCGACCGGCTCCTTCTGGGCGACGGCGCTCTCGGCACCTACCTCTACTCGCTTGGGCTTCCGCGCCGGTATTGCCTGGAAGAAGCCAACTTGAGCCGTCCCGAATTGGTGCGTCGCGCCCACGCCGATTATCGGCAGGCGGGCGCGGAGCTTCTCCGAACCAACACGACGGCGGCGAACCGCGCCTGCCTGACTCGTTTTGGCCTGGACGCGCAGGTCGTCGAAATCAACCGGCGAGGAGTCGAGTTGGCAAGGGAGGCAGCCGGAGGGAAGGAATGCACGGTGGCGGGGAGCGTGGGGCCGATCTGGCTCCGTGCCTGGGAGGGCAGCCTCTCCCCGGAAGAACGGCGGCCTCTCTATCGGGAGCAGATCACCGCTCTCCTGGAGGCGGGCTGCGACCTCGTCTTCTTGGAGACCTTTACGGAGCTCTCCGAAGCGCTGCTCGCCCTCTCCGTTGCCCACGAGGCTGGGGCTCCGAGGGCGGCGGTCTCGCTGGCCGTCTTCGAGGAGGGCCGGCTTGGCAACGGGGACACCCTGGCTTCCGGCCTGGCTTCGCTGCGGGGTGCCGCGGCTCAGATCGTCGGCATCGGGGGAAGCTGCGGAATCCTGGCATCCCTCCATCTTCTGGAGGAGATCGAAGTGCGGCCCGGAGATCTCCTCTGCGCCTTTCCCAATGCGGGAAAACCAGAGTTCTACGAGGGCCGGCTGAGCTATTCGGCGAGCCCCGAGTATTTTGCCGCGAGCGTCGACCGTTTCGTCGCAGAAGGGGTCCATCTTCTCGGAGGAGATTACGGAACGAGCCCTCTCCACATCGCGGCGATGGCGCCGGTCCTCGCCCGCCATCGTCCCCGCCGGGTCAAGCCGCGGCGGGTACGGGTTCCCGCGATCGAGGTGGCGAGGGAGGAAGAGCCGCCCAAGCTGGAAGAGGAGAGCCTGTTGGACCGCTGCAAGCGAAAGCGGATCGCCATGGTCGAGCTCGATTCCCCGCGAACGCTCTCCATGGACAAGTTCCTGGAAGGAGTCCGTGCTCTGGAGAAGGCGGGGGTCGATGCGCTGACGCTGGCCGACAACTCCCTGGCCATCCTCCGGGTCAGCAACCTGGCGGCGGCGGTCGCGGCTCAGCGATGCGCCCGGCTCCCGACCATCCTCCATCTCGCCTGCCGGGATCGGAACTTGCTCGGTCTTCAGTCCGAACTGATGGGGCTGTCGGTGCTGGGGTTCCGCCACGTCCTCGCCTTGACCGGAGATCCCGCCAAGGCGGGCGATCATCCCGGGGCTACGTCGGTCTACGATCTCAACTCGTTGGGGCTCATCAAGCTGATGACCAAGCTCAATGACGGCGTCTCCGCCGCGGGCCGGGACCTCAAGGCAAAAACGAACTTTGTGATCGGCTGCGCCTTCAATCCCAACTCGGTGCAGTTCGATTCGCAAGTGCGCAAGCTCGAATCCAAAATCGCGGCCGGGGCGCAGTACGCGATGACCCAGCCCGTCTTTGATCCGGAGTTGATCCGGAAGAGTGCCGAACGGCTGAAGCCGCTCGGCATTCCGGTCTTCGTGGGGATCATGCCCGTGCTCAACTCTCGCAATGCCGAGTTCCTGCATAACGAGGTGCCCGGGATTTCCATTCCGGAAAGCTTGCGAGAAAGATTGCGGCATGTCGACGGACCGAAGGCCGCAGAGCTGGGGCTAGAGGCGGCGCGCTCGCTGGCTGAAGCGGTACTGGAGCAGTTCGGGGGGATTTATCTGATTACGCCCTTCATGCGGTATGATCTCTCCGTCCGCCTCGTCGAGGCGCTCTTCTAGCCTGCATGGCTCACAAAGTTCGTACCCGAGGCGCCGCAAACGGGCTTGGATGCGAGGCGCGGCGCCGGTTTTCCCCCGGAGCTGTATAAGGACATGCTGCAAGGATGGAAAACCAAGCGAGAGCGAAGCAGACAGGTCCATTGTGCAAGCCGCAGGAGAAAGCTTGTGTGGAGTCGAGGAGTGGCGCGGTGCGACGTAGGAGAGCCATAGCGGGAGCTGCCCCTTTCGGTATGACAGTGCCTGAGTATCTCTCCCTATCGGCCGTTTCCACTGAGCCTATCCGAAAATTTGTGTGTGGGTCACAACCGAAGTAGAAGGAGATGAAAATGGAAAGGGAAGTGACCACGAACAACGAGTAGGAAGCGCAGGACCGAGGAGGCAAGAAGCCTGGGATCAGTGCGGCGATCATTGAAGAGCTGATGAAGGACTACCAGAAGCCGGAAGATCTGGTCGGTCCTGGGGGGATCATGG
>NZ_KB901878.1:68237-68485 GCF_000379365.1 Verrucomicrobium sp. 3C
GAGCCGGCCGCTGGAGAGGATGTATCCGGTCGTCTTCTTTGATGCGTTGCGGGTCAAGATCCGGGATGAGGGAGCGGTCAGAAATAAGGCGGTCGTGTGCTGTGGAACCTGACTTCGCAGTGGAGCGGGTTAGCTTTATCGGAGATGGAGGAAGGTCCTCCGAAGACGGCCTGCAGGGGCAGTCTTCAAACCACCACAAGCTGCGAGGGTAAAGAGCTCTCGTGGTGAGCGTTGCTGGAAAAGGCGGA
>NZ_KB901878.1:68585-75596 GCF_000379365.1 Verrucomicrobium sp. 3C
GCATTCCTCTTGCGGACGATCTCTTCTAACACTTCTCTCTGCTCTTCACGAATCGGTAATGCAGTTAAAATGGCTCCCATAATGAAAGCCATAATACCTAGTCTGCACTGTTATTTCACGTAATTATGACGCGATGTACTAGTGTGCTGAGCGATAAATAGCTAGACACAAGGATCTTGTTCTGATAATTTGGATAAATGGGCAGACCTATCCGCATTCTTCCAGCGAGCGATGAGCAGAAACACGAACTCCAAAGCATGCCCTCGCCCAATACCCCGGCGGCTCTCCCCAGTGCACGTATTGCTCTCCTTCCCAGGGAGACAACGGCCTTCGCTTCTTTCTCACGAGCTCGGCGTCCGCATTGCCCGTTTCGAGGCTTTGTTCAGCGTTCACTTTCCTTAGGGCCTGCTTGCTCGCTGACCCGCTTCCCGGGCCTTTTCCCCCAGAGGCTTCGACCGCTGGCGTTACCACCAGTAGCCTCTCCGAGTGCTTCCGGCTGGAGCAATAGTTGCCGGGTGGAGATCACTCCCTCCCCACTGGGCGATGCACCCTTTTCACGGCGCACGAGAAATGGCGGCTAGCACCACGCTTGGCAAGCCTTCCCCCATCTATGTGGGGACGTGCGGATGGGACTACCCGGATTGGAAGCCGCTTCTCTACGGCGACTTCCCTCGCGGGCAATGGCTTACGCGCTACTCGCACCGCTTCCCGGCGGTCGAGGTCGATTCTTCCTTTTACCGCCGCCCCCGTGCCGAAACCTACCATCGGTGGGTGGAAGCAACGCCAGCCGATTTTGCCTTCGCCCTCAAGGGTCACCGCTTTGTCACCCATGTAAACCGGCTGCTTCGTTCGGAGGAGTCGCTCCAACTCCAGCTCGAGGATGCCTCTCCGCTGGGCTCCAAGCTCAAGGCATTCCTCTGGCAGCTTCCCGCCTTCTTCCCAAGAGACCTCGCCCGCCTTGAATCTTTTGCCAAGGCGCTGGCCGAGGCAAAGGGCTCCGCCCGACACGTTCTCGAGTTTCGCCATCCGTCCTGGTTTGATCCGGAGGTGGCTTCGCTCCTCGGCCATTACCGGATTGGGTCTTGCCAAAGCGATGCGGCTGACTGGCCCTTGTGGGACGCCGTCACGACCGACCTGGTCTTCGTGCGGCTCCATGGGGCCGAAGTGACCTATGTCTCTTCCTATTCCGAGAACGAGCTTGCCTCGTGGGCCGAACGCATCAGAACCTGGCAGGGGGAAGCTCGCACGGTGCATCTCTATTTCGACAACACGGCAGGCGGGGCGGCGGTGGAAAATGCGCTCACTCTTCTTGCCCTTCTTCCCGCAGAAGGGAGCTTCGGATGAAGGCCCGGCTCGCAACCATCCTCGCCGCCCTTTTCCTGGCGACAGGAGCCCTTTCGGCTCCGAGCGCCTCCGCTCCGGCCGGCCCGGCTCAGAAGACGCCCAAAAAGGGGCCGCAGATCTTCGCGGTGGTCGAATATGGTCCGCGGATCTCGCCCCAGGTTCAGTCCGAGAAAGACCGCTACCTCTCTGGGCTTTCCGAGGCGTTCGAAGGCCGGGTCCAACTGGAGGCAGCTCGCAAGCGGCTCTCTCTGACCGGGTTGGCGCTGACTCCCACCCATGGCTTTGTCGCCATCGCCTTTTTTCTGAACGGAGCGGGAGTGATTACGGAAAAGACCGTACTTCGCAGCGAAGGAGATGCCGCGGGACTGGTCGAGCGCACGGCACTCGATGCCCTTCGGGCTCTGACGCTTTACGTTCCCCCGCCTCCGGCCGTTCGTCCTGAATTGGGGGAGGGAGCGTGGAAATTCTTCTGCTGCTGGTGGCCGCCGGACTTCGGGGGCCTCAACGACGATCTGGAAACATCCGCCCGGTCGATCGATAAGTTTGCCGCATTCCTTGACGCCAAAGCCTCCTCCGGCCGGCCGCTGGAAATCCGGCATGGGAGATGATCGCAGACGCACAAAATCTCTCTCTCCAGGCAATAGTTCGGTTGCCTGCGCGACCTCTTGCCACTAAAAGTAGGTGTTTTATCCTGAGAAATTAAGCCGGTGAAGCTCGAAAGCCTCAAACAGATCACCGAAGCCTTGAATGCCGCGGGCGCGCGCTACCTCGTGGTGGGAGGGCTCGCGGTCGTTGCTCATGGATACGGGAGATCGACCATGGACCTCGATCTGGTCATCGATTTTTCCACCGAAAATCTCTCGTCGGTCTTTTCCGCCTTGGCCCGGCTGGGCTATCGGCCGGTGCCGCCGGTCGATCCGATGGATCTTGCCAATCCGTCCGCCCGGAAGCGCTGGGTTGAGGAAAAAGGGATGCGCGTGCTTCCGCTCCAGAGCGAGACTCATTGGGAGACGCCCGTGGACATTTTTGTCGTCGAGTCGTTTTCCTTCGAAGAGGAGTACGAGCAGGCGTTGCGCGAACGACTGCCGGGAGGGGAGCCGATCCGCTTCGTTCGGGTGGAGACGCTGATCGAGATGAAGCAGGGAGCGGGCCGTCATCAGGATCTTGCCGACATCGAGGAGCTTAAGCTTTCGCTTAGGGAAGAAAAGAGAGGAGAGGAGAATGGAATCTGAAACGGAGACGGATGAGAAACAATGGAATACAGCCCGGAATGCGCAACGGCGGTTTTTTTGCGCTTTGCCGCTCGCCAGGAAGCTGGCGATTGCCGCCGACCTTGCCGACATGGTTCGCGCTCTCCAACGCTGGCGCCCATCCCCGATTGGCCTCGCGCCTTCCTGCGCCTTGAGGCGACCGGCAACCGAACCTTGGCTCGGCGGCGCGGTTGGAACCGCCCGGGCGGTGGAGGGAGTTCCTGGGCATGGAGCCGCCTTCCTCTCCGCTGGCCTGCCTGCTTTTGGAAGTTCCGCCAGCCGTGTTCGGTCCCTCTGCCTGACGGCCTTCCTTTCCGCAGTCCTGACGAGTCCCACCTGGGCGGCACCGGAAGCGAAGCCGAGCGGGTCGTCTCCGGAGCCGAAGGCGCGCGCGATGAAGTTCGTCCATGTCCAGGAGATCTGGGAAAAGCAGGGACCTCGTCCGAAGAACGTCTGGATCTACGGCCGGTTCACCGCTCGCACCGCAGTTTCCGACGGCCTCTTTCTCGCCTCGGTCAATGAAGGAATCAACTGGCCAGATTGGGAGGAGAATTTTAATCTCATCGATAACCCGGGAAACTATGTCTTTCGGCGCGTGGTCTTTCAGACGAAGAGTCCGCTGCCGACGCTCCGGAAGGGAACCAAGTTTTCGATTCCGAAGGACCATCCGGCACGGCTGGTGGAGATCGACCGAGTCGACGGCTTGATCACGCGGATGGTGCTCGAATCCCCTCCCGTGATCGAGTCCCAGGTAGGAGCCGGCCGGCGGGTCGCGCCAAAAGAGACCTCGGAAACGAACGCTCCCTCCCGCGAGCGACCCCGGAGAGTGGTTCCCTTCGGGGCGTTGGCCGCCATCGCCAAGCAAGAAGGGGTTCATCCGGAAAACCTCTGGACCTGGGGAGCGTTCAGCGCCAGGTCAGACCTCCGGGAGGGTATCTTCACCGCCACCCCGGCGGGAGTCGAGAGCCGTCGGGTGGTCGAGTGGATCGCCGGAGCGGTCTTGATCTATCCGATCGTTGAAATTCCCAGCAGGGTCATTTTCTACGTGCATCGACCCAGGAAGATCCGGAACGGAGACAAGGTCGTGATCACCCCGAAGCATCCGGCGAAGGTGAATCGGCTCTTCGTATCGAGCGGGATCCTCGTCTGGCTCGATCTCGACCCTCCGCAGACCTCCTCGATTTCCGTCCGGCTGGGGTCGAGCGGACGGCCGCCCGGCGATTCCGACCCGGCTTCCTCGACTCCAGCTCGGGAGCTCGCTCCAGGGGCCTCGGTTCCGACCGCAACTCCGCCGACGGTCTCCCCGGTGTCCATTCCAACCGAAGCCCCTGCCCCCGAACGGCTCGCAACAGGATCCCAGTAGCGGATCGGCTCAGCTTCCGCCGCAGGTTGGCCAAGTGGATGTACCGGGAGTGCGCCGACGGAGGCTTGCCAGGGTGGCGGCGACGCGGTTGCGCCGCCAGCTCCGCGGCGAGGACGAGGCGGCCCGCATGCCCGAAGTGGTAATGGATAATAGCAAACTCCGTGGGAGTCAGGAATGCTTCCCGTTCTCCTCGCGGGAGGAGCCGCCTCCTGTCATCCAGGGAGATGGGGAGCGGGTGGAAGAGATCCGGCAAGCCTCTTTGTCTCGGGCGCCCGAGACATGCAGGCGATATTGCCCAGGATCGCCAAGAGCTCGATCTCGGCCCCATCGGCAACGGGATGCGATGAGAAAAAAGAAAAAGGCGTTTTGTGTTCGCGGGGGGCTTCTCTTTCTTGCTGGATGGATCGGTCTTCTTGCGGCTCAGGCTGCCGCGCAGCGGATCGCTCTCTCGCCGTCGCAAGCCGGCGCCATCGGCCGGCGACTCTGGCAGAATGAGTCGGGTGGGAAATTGTCCGGGTTGACGGCGTGGAACTCCGGGGAGGATTTTGCCTCGCTCGGTATCGGCCACTTTATCTGGTATCCCGCAGGAGTCGATGGCCCGTTCGAGGAGAGTTTTCCGCAGCTCCTGCAATTCCTCGAGCGGCGAGGAGTTTCTCTTCCCGGTTGGCTTGCGCAAGCCCGCGCTTGCCCGTGGCCCGACCGCCAGGAGTTTCTTGCCGCGGCCGACACTGGTCGGATGCGCGAGCTCCGCTCCCTCTTGGCGGAAACGGTAGGGGAGCAGACCCGATTTGCGATCGAACGATTGGAAGGCTCTCTGCCGAAGATGTTGGCCGCCGCCCCGGAGGGGGAGCGCGCACGGGTCGAGAGAAACTTCCGAGCCCTCGAAGCGACACCGGGAGGCCTCTTTGCCCTCGTCGATTACGTCAACTTCAAAGGGGACGGCACCTTCTCGACGGAACGCTACCGGGGAGAGGGCTGGGGACTCCTGGATGTTCTCCAAGCGATGGAGCCGGGACCGGCGCTTCCCTCCTTCCGGAAGGCGGCTCGCTCCGTCTTGGAACGCCGAGTACGGAACGCCCCTCCCGGACGACAGGAGGGGCGCTGGCTGCGCGGCTGGCTCAACCGTGTTGACGACTATCGTGAGGGCTAGCCATCCCTCGGACTCGGCCGCCCCCTGGTGTGCGAATCGCCGCCTGGACAACCGTTCCTCAAGCCATAGACCAGTATTCACCTGCCAGGGAAGGTCGTCCTGGACGTCGGCCGAACGGTCTTGCCGACGCTTTGCGTGCCGCAGTTTCGCCGGCAAAGTCCAGGTTGCGTCCAATGCTCGCGTTTCCGGGAGCAGAGGGGCGGGGGCTGTCGAGAGCCGCGTAACCGGGTATGCGCTGCATGCGCCGCTTTGAGGCTGGTCCGGACGCCCGATCAGAACGACCATGCATGCTTCGTCCGATTCCTCGCGGGTAGGGCGAAGCTTCGATCTCCGCCGGGCAAGCAGATGCCGGTGGACTTCACGGAAGTCTGTCGGGTTTGTCATCGTCTATTGGCTTTTGTGGCGAGGATGGATTACCGCCGGGCCTCGCCTCGAATCCAAGAGGAATAAGACCTCCCGGCTAATGAAGGAGCTCGGATCGGACGGATCCATTTGGGGGAGAAACGGTCTCCCAAACGATCGCGTTGCCATTGATTCGATTGGGTCTTGGAGAAGCCAAATACGCCTTCGTTTTTTGATATCCTTCCCCGATCAGCACAGTCGTATGGGAAAAATCATTGATCGGTAAGTCCGGGAGAATGTCTCCCAGATATAGATGGTAAAGCGTGACTCCCGGGGTGCTGAGCGCGAGACGAAGATCTTGCAGAAACTGCTGATGAAGCATGACCTCCAGAGCCCGAATCGAAATGGAAGTCATCCCGTGCAGGATAGGCGTGCATGAGCCGGGGTGCAAGTCGATCACGTAGAGCGTGGTCGCTCCCTCGTGCAGGGCCGTGGCCACGGGAATGTCGGCCACGAAGGCGCCGTCAACGTGCTGCCGTCCTCGGAGGAGGACCGGCGGCCAAAAAGGGGGGAACGCTGCACTGGCGGCAAGCGCCTCGACCAAAGGGCCGGCCGGATCATCGCCGTAGCGGATAAGCGCTTCCGTTTGCAGGTCGGCCGCCGTGACGCAGACTGGAATTTTCAGATGGCCGAAGCGTCTAACTCCTGCGGGCAAATGCCGGGCCAGATAGGTTGCAACCGCGTTACCCTCCACCAAGCTGTCGGCTCCGGTAAGGAAACGCCACGTCCTGCTTAGCAAACTTCCTGGCAGAACCTCTTTGGAGTGCATCTGCTGCCAGAGCTCGGCCATGGTTCGCAAGCCCTTTTCCGTAGGATCGGCGGCAAAAAACACGGCGTTGATCGCGCCAACGCTTGTGCCCACCAAGAAGTCCGGACGAATTCCAGAAGACATTAGGGCAAGCAGCGCACCTATTTCGATTGCGCCTCGATTCGCCCCTGCCGAAAGGACCCACGAGATCTTCCCCTTCGCCGCAGCGGACTGGGCTTGGCTCATGGGCCGGCTCTCCTCAGGCAGCAGGGCGGGGGTGGCCCGGGCCTTCTCCGAAGCGGCAGAGCTTCGGGAGAACAACGTGTTCGAAATGTGCTGCGAAGCTGAGGGGCAGGTCACGAGCAAAACAAGAGAAATTACCGAAAGAGCCGCAACGCTGCCGACCGCGACTCCTGCAACGAAGGGGCGACGCATCTGAGAATATCCTTCCGTCCCGCCAAATGGTTTCCGTTCGATCGCCAGACTCCATTCGCTGTTCGGAATTGGCCAAGCAAATAACTAGATGAAAATACTCGACTGTATCCGGAATTCCCACATCCAGCGGCGCTGTTTTGTTTTTTTCACATTCTGCTGGAATGTGATGCATACGTTACGAACGGCAAACGGGACAATGCCAGCATGTTGTGCCACAATAGAAATGTCCCCCTGAGACCTCGATAGAAATGTCCCTTAATGTTGCCTCGGAAAGGAGGAGGCGTGAGGAGGACAGCGTTGAGTGCTAAGGAGTTGGACA
>NZ_KB901878.1:75696-76569 GCF_000379365.1 Verrucomicrobium sp. 3C
TGGTCCGTTACCAAACCCGCTTCTTCCAGCTGGAGCGGCAAAGCCGTCATTACGCGCCAGCAAAAACCCGCGTGACGGTCCGGGAAAAACAAGAAGGAAAGCTAGTCATCCTCTTTCGGAATCGGCCGCTGCGTTTCACCGAGATCGCTGGCCGGCCTGCGCCAAAACCCAAGCAGCGACCCGCGCCGCCGAGCCACTCTCCGACTAGCCGGAGAGTGGTCAATCCTCCTCCCTCCCACCCATGGAAGCGACCCTTCAAATGGCAAACAGCCGTGCAGTATCCACCAAAAACGTAACTTCGTAACCAAGGGGACATTTCTATTGTGCTACGACAACGGGACAATGCCAGCAAAAGTTGGCGCTCTTTTCGCAAAAGAAAACACTTTTCCCCAGGGCGTTTTGGGGCCTGCGGCTCGCTGCAGGCGATTCTTTGTCTTTGCGGAGTGCTTGAGGAAGACCGGAGTTTTTGCAAGGGGGTGTCGGTGGGTCTCTCCCGAGGGTCAAACGCGAGACGCTCTGGCTAGGCGGCCGAAGAAGTCCGTGCGGTTCTGGTTGTGATGACCGAGGATTGGGTGGGGGAAACAACGGCCTGGGTTGCGCTTCTGCGCGGCGTTGGTTTTCCCCCGGAGCGGTATGAGGACATACTGCAAGGATGGAAAACCAAGCGAGAACGAAGCTGACAAGCCCATTGTGCAAGTCGCAGGAGAAAGCTTCTGTGGAGTCGAGGAGTGGCGCGGTGCGACGTAGGAGAGCCATAGCGGGAGCTGCCCCTTTCGGTATGACAGTGCCTGAGGGTAGTGTCCGCTTTTTTGTGTGCGGGTCGATTTTCCGCTTTGTTGTCTAACAGTAAAGAGAGTTGTTCGCACGCCGTCA
>NZ_KB901878.1:76669-87769 GCF_000379365.1 Verrucomicrobium sp. 3C
GCTGGCGTTACCACCAGTAGCCGCTCCGAGTGCTTCCGGCTGGAGCAATAGTTGCCGGGTGGAGATCACTCCCTCCCCACTGGGCGATGCACCCTTTTCACGGCGCACGAGAGAAATGGCGGCTAGCTACATGGCTGCGCAGGCCAGCGGCTCGGCGAAGAGCGGGAGAAGATTCACGGGCAAGCCCTAGGGCTACTGCAAGGGAGCTCCTGCGTAACCCGTGAGCTCCATGTAGCCGACGCCGTGGAGCGGCTTCTCCCGGCGGGTGCCGGAAACCCGGACGGCACCCTCCCAGTAGGCGATCTCCCCGAGCGCATGAAGGTAGAGCTCCTGGTCGGCCATCCGGGGGGCGACTTCGAGAACCAATCCCAAGGAGGGGATCCGGATCCGCCAGGTCGCTGGGTAGCGCGCTCCAGTATGGGGGCTCTTCCAGGTGTCGACCCGTTCGAGGATAAATTCCCCGTAGCGGAGCCCCTGCCGGGTCCCGTCCGGCTCGACCCAGCTCCCGCCGGCCGTCGTGTCGATCGAGCCGTCCTTCTTCCGAAGCCCGTAGAGCATCAGCTCTTCGCCGGAATCGAGCTGGAGGGCAAACCAGTCCCATCCGACCTGGTTCTTGCCCAGGGTGCTCGAGCTGAACTCATGGTCGAACCAGCTCGTGCCGCGAAGAGGAACCGTCCTTTTCCCCTCCTCGAGCTTTCCCTGCGTTTCGAGCCGGGTGAAGGAGTAGTAGTAGGAGGCGGCTCCCGGCTCATCGGCCTTCCGGCTCAAGCCCGCCTCTCCGTGGAGCACCGGAGGCTTGCGCGAGTGGAGCGTAAGGTCGAGCTTCCTGTCGTTCTCCGCCGCCTGCACCCGGAGCGAGCCGTCGGGCTGCTCCTCGATCCGCCAGTCTCCGACCCAGACCTCCATCTTTCCTCCGGAGCTTCCCGCCTCCCCAAGCGCCCCTCGATCGGCCCGCTCCGCGAAGAAGAACTCTTTGGCCCCCAGGTCGCTAATCGCAAAATGGCCGAAGAAGATATCCCGGATCTTCCATTGACTCTCCCGTCGAGGGGCTTCACGGAAGAGACCACGGCGGAAGAGGGTGACCTCGAAGCCGTAAGCCGCTCCGTTCGGGGCGGACAGATTACCGGTCAAGTACCACCATTCGATCTGGAAGTCGGGATGGTTGCCGTGGTCCCGGGGAAAGCGCCAGGCCCATGGGTTCTGCGCGAAAACCCAGCTCTCGGCTGCGAAGACCCTTGCCTCGTCCATGCCCCGGACTGCGACGAGAAGAAAAAGGGCGATCCAGATCCGGTGCATCCAGCGGACCGAATTTCGAGCGAAGGAGGGGGGCATCGGGCAAAAATCTATTCCATGCGCATCGCTTCGGCGACCGGAATGCGGGCGCACCGCCGTGCCGGCCAGTAGGCCGAGAGGATGGCGGTCAGGATGACGACGGGAGGAAGCTCCCAAAGGAGCTTCCAGGGCATCGCCCACCGGACCGTCCATCCGAAGAAGGAGGGATTGATCACGTAGGTGAGGACCAGGGAAAGGCCCGTGCCAGCGAGCAGACCGAGCAGGGAGGAGATCGCGCCGAGAAGAGCCGCTTCCCCGACCAGCATCGCCTCGACACCGGAGCGGCTGACGCCGATCGAGCGCAAGACCCCGATTTCCCGGCGCCGCTCGACGCTCAGGATCACGAAATTGAGGAAGATCCCGCTCGCGCAGACGATCAGGGTGATTCCTTTGAGCAGCTCGGTGACGGTGAAGGTCTGGTCGAAGACCCGGAAGACCTCCTTGCGGACCTCCCGGTTCGAGTAGACGATCCAATCCCCAACCGGGGCGATCTGCCGCTGCAGGCTCTGCCGTACCCTTTCGGGGTCTTCGCCCGGCCGAAGGTAGAGCCCCAGGGTCTGGCAGCGCTCCTCATCCCAATAGCGCCGGTAGGCTCCCCAGTCGATGAGGAAGAGGCCGAACTCGGTCGTGTAATCGTAGAAGACTCCCGCGACCGTGAAAGGCCGATTGCCCCGGGGAGTCGGGATTTCGATCGGATCGCCTTCCCGGACATGGAATCGCTTGGCGAAGCTCTCGTTGACGATGACCCGGTCCGATCCCGCCGATTCGGACAGCACATGGCGCGCGTCGCCTTGCCGCAGGGAGAGGCCGCTGTACCGGGCAGCGACCGGAAAGCGGAGTGCGGCGCATTTGACCGTCTCGCCTCGGAAGAGGATCCGCTGCTCCCGGTAGCGCTCATAGGCGGCGACCGAGGGAAGGGAGGCGACCGCCTCCTCGATCGCCGGGGGGAGGTCCTGCTGGGTCCCGGCCCGGACGTTGATCGCGGGGGCGACGAAGAGATCGGCCGTCACCGTCCGGTGGAGCCAGTCGTCGACGGTCTTTCGGAAACTGAAGATCATGACGGTCACACTCACATACATCGCGAGCGCGGCGAGAAGAGCGGCGATGGTGATTCCGTTGTGATGGAGCGAATGGGCAAAATGGGCCATCGCCAGCCGCGGCAGGACCGAGCGGAAGCGGAGGGTGCTGGCGATCTCCCGGCAGACCAGGGGTACCAGCAAGGTGAATCCGAGGAGGGCGAAGAGGGCCGAGCCGAAGCTGAGCGTCGGCGGCCCGGTGCGGAGCGCGAGCCAGCCGAGGCCAAAGGCGAGCCCCCAGCAGCCGAACGCCGCGACCGCCCACCAGGGTCCGGCCCGCCGGCTCTTCTCCGCCAGGGTTCCCGGCGAGAAGGCTTCGACGGGCTCGACCCCCGACGCTTCCCTGGCCGGAAACCAGGCCGCCGTCGCCACTGCGGCGAGCCCGGCGCCCGCAGCGATCGCGATCAGCCCGGCCGAGATCGAGATCCGCTCGATGCGGAGGAGCGCGTAGATCGCGGTGACGCTCTCGGAGATCACCCCCAGGAGGCTTCGCGCCAGGAGCAGGCCGAGCGGCAGGCCGAGAAGGACCCCGACGCCCCCCACGACGAGCGCCTCCCCGAGAAAGAGCGCCTGGACTCCTGACCGCTGGAGTCCGAGGCTCCGCAAGAGCCCGATCTCCCCCCGACGGCGCACGACCGAAGCCTCCACCGCATTGTAGATCATGTACATTGCGACGAAGAGGGAGACCAGGGAGAGGGCGGTCAGGTTGAGCTCAAAGGCGCCGAGCATCTTTTCCACGCGCCGACTCCGCCCCTCCGGAGTCTGGACGATCATCGAAGGGGGTAGCCGGCTCCGGAGAGAAGCGGCGACCTGTCCGGGATCGGCTCCTTTCCGGAGCAGGCAGCTGATCCTCGAAAGCTTTCCGACTCTGCCGAAGCTCTCCTGGGCGCTCGCAATGTCGAGAAGGGCGAGATGCTCGTCGGCTCCGACCGCTTTCCCATGGAACTCGACTAGGTAGCGCAGCACGAAGTCGGCCTGCCCCGTCTCCGTCCGGAACGTGATCCGGTCTCCAATCCGCACACCCATCTTGTGAGCCAGCGTGGCGGTCAGCGCGATTGCCCGGGGATCGCGAAAAAATTCGAGCAGGTCGCTCTCCGAGCTTCCGCCCGCTTCGAGCGTGAAAGCCCGGAACGGGACGTTGGAGAAGAGGTCGATCCCTTCGAGTTGGAGATATTCCCCGGGATGGTCGGAGACCAGGCAGACCTGTTCGACCAGCGGCGTGGCCGCCGCGATTCCCGGGGTGCGCCGGACCGTCCGGAGGATCTCCTCGTCGATCGGCACCCCGTCTCCCGATACCTCCAGGTTCGCCTTGCCTGCGGTGGCGTCGACCGAGGCCCGGAACGCGGCCAAGGCGCTCCGGTTGAGGACGAGGACCCCAATGAAGAGGGCGACACCCAGGGCCACCGAGAGAACCGTGACGGCCGACATCGCCGGATGCCGAGCGATCTGGCGTCCGCAGTGGCGAAGAAAAAGGGCGAGCATGGAGGCTAAGATTCGGGCGCCGTCGCCGGCTCCTCTCCCACGATCCGGCCATCCCGCATCCGGACGACACGGGAGCTGGCCGCTGCGACCTCCTGGCTGTGCGTGGCGAGCACCAGCGTCGCCCCATGCCGCTTCCCGAGATCGCGGAAGAGATCGATCACGACCTGACTCGCCTCCGAATCGAGGTTACCGGTCGGCTCATCCGCCAGGACCAGTCCAGGTTCGAGCAGCAGGGCCCGCGCGACCGCAACCCGCTGCATCTCTCCCCCGGACATCTGCTCGGGCCGGTGGTGGCTCCGGTGGGCGAGCCCCACCTCTTCGAGAAGAGCTCGAGCCCTCTGCCGCGCCTCCTTGGGCGGCATTCCGCGGAGAAGACCCGGCAGCTCGACATTCTCCTCGGCCGTCAAGGTCGGCAGCAGGTTGAAGAACTGAAAGACGATCCCGATCTTCCGCAACCGCATCTCGGTCAGCTTCCGCTCCTCGAGCGCCGCCAGCGACTCACCCAGGACGACGACCCTCCCCTCGCTCGGCCGGTCGATTCCTGCCAGCAGGTGGAGCAGCGAACTCTTCCCGCAGCCGCTGGGACCGACCAGCGCCACGAACTCGCCTTCCTGGATCTCGAGGCTGACCGAGCGGAGAGCGCAGGTCACGCTCTCTCCCGAACCGTAGGATTTGGAAACATGATCCAGAAGGGCGACCAGTCGTCTCATCGAATCGCCCCTATCCGGAGATGCAGGCTGGGGCCATCCGTGCCTTGACCCGCCCAACCGGACATCGAAAGAAGCAAGCGTCCATCCGCGAAAGAGGCTAGCCCAAGAAACCTTGGCGTTGACAGCCCATTTTCCCCTTCAGGCCGAAGAAAGCGTCGTTTCCGGCCGTTGGGGACGGCGGAAGATCGACGGGAAAGAGGCTACGACAAGGGACTCGACTCGGCCGAGTCCTCTTCCTCGCTCAAAAGCAGCAGATCGGGATCGCCGCTTACCGCGACGTTTTGGGAAGAGACCCGTTCCACGCCGAACGCCTCCAGGTAGCGAGGTCCACCCGACTTGGGACCTGTTCCCGAGAGGCCCTCCCCACCGAAGGGCTGGAACGCCACGGCGGCCCCGATCATCGGTCGGTTGATATAGAGGTTGCCGACCCGCGCCCGCTCCCGAACCGAGCGAACCCGCCCGGAGAGGCGGCTCTCGAGCCCCATGGTGAGCCCGAACCCCATCCGTGCGACCTGGTCGAGAACGAGCTCCCATTCCTCGACGCAAAAGCGGACCACCGGAAGAATCGGCCCGAAAATCTCCCGATCGACCAGGGAGAGGGAAGGGATCTCGATCAGCCGAGGCAAAAAGTAGTGGCCGCCGGGGACGGCGGTCGAGGAGAGACGGGCTTTGGCTAAGAGCTTCCCCTGTTGCTCCAGCCGCGAAGCCTGATTCTCGAGATCGAGCAGGGCCGTCCGTTCGATCACGGGCCCAATGTCCGACGCGGGGTCCCGTGGATCTCCGACCACGAGCTCCTCCACCGCTCCGGCAAGCAGGTCGAGCAGGCGAGGCGCCGCCTCGTCCTGCACCAAGAGGAGGCGGAGGGAAGAGCAGCGCTGGCCCGCGCTTTGAAACGCGGAAACCACGATATCGTCGACGGCCTGCTCCGGCGCGGCCGTCGCATCGACCAGCATGACGTTGACGCCCCCGGTCTCAGCGATCAGCGGAGCCAATGCTCTCTCCCGGCTCGCCAGAGCCCGCGCGATTCGGGAGGCGGTGGCGCCCGAGCCGGTGAAGGCGACGCCCGAGACGCGGGGATCGCGGACAAGCGCCTCACCGACCTCCCCGTCCCCGGGCAGGAGATGGAGGACCTCCGGCGGAACGCCCGAGGTCAGCGCAAACCGGACCGCCTCGGCCGCGACGAGCGGGGTCTGCTCGGCAGGCTTGGCAACCACCGCGTTCCCGGCCGCCAGGGCCGCAACCACCTGTCCTAGAAAGATCGAAAGCGGAAAATTCCAGGGGCTGATGCAGGCGAAGAGCCCTCGGCCCCGCCAGGAGATTGCGTTGCGTTCCCCGCAGGGTCCTCCCAGCGTGCGAGGAGCTCCGAAGAGCCGTCTGGCCTCGGCCGCGTAGAAGCGGCAGAAGTCGATCGCCTCCTGGAGCTCCGCCATGGCGTCCGGAAGGGTCTTCCCCGCCTCCTCCCGCAGGAGGAAGAGGAGCCGGGCGCGTTCTCTCCAGAGTCGATCCGCCAGCACCTCCAAAGTCTTCGCCCGTTCTTGCGAGGAAACCCGCTCCCATCGAGGAGCTTGCTCCGAGCCGATCCGGAGCGCCTCTTCGATCCGATCTTCCTTAGTCCAGGCCACGGTTCCCACCTGCCGCGTCGGATCGGCGGGGGAGAGAACCGGCTCTTCCTCCTCCTCGACGGACCTTCCCGCCACCAGCGGGCGGGCTCGTCCCGGGCCGTCGGCGGCTTCGACCTCCCGCAGAAGCCGCTGGACTCCCTCCGGGTCTCCCCAATCGATCCCTTCGGCCCGCTTCCAGGCAGGCGCCGACAGCTCCGCAGGCTTAGGAATCCTCGGGTGGGCGACGGAGCGCAGCTGCGCGATCCGGCTCAGGGAAAGGGCATGGAGCGTCTCCTCTCCTTCCCCCAAGAAGCCCGCTTGGCCGACGCCATTTTCGAGGAGCCGCCGGGCCAGATAGCCGAAGAGTTCCGTCCGTGCTCCAAAGGGAATGTAGAGCCGAACCGGATGCCCCGCCTCGCGCAAGACCGAGGAGAGCGAGTCAGCGATCCCGTATAGCCGTTGAAACTCCCACCCTCCGCCCCCTCCGTCGGACAAGCAGAGGATGGCCGCCGCCGTCGCCGGATTGTGAGTCGCGAACTGGGCAAGGATCTGGCCCGAGCCCTCGAGCAACCGGCTGGCGCACGCCAGGTAGGAGAGTTCGGTGAGGGCCTTGCGCGTAAAAACCGGGTAGCCGGAAAGCCCCAGGGCCTGGGCGCGCCGGATTTCCGCGTCCCAGTAGGCTCCCTTGACGAGGCGCACCGCAAACCGTCTTCTTTTTTCCTCGGCCACTTTCCAAAGCCAATCGACCGCCGCCGCAGCGCGCTTCTGGTAGGCCTGGATGACGATGCCCAAGGATATTCCTCCCTCGAGTTCTGGCTCCTCCAGAAGCCGCAGGAAGAGATGGAGAAGGGGCCAAAAGCGGTCAGACTCCTCCGCGTCGAAGACGAGCCGAATGCCCGCCTTCTTGGCCTCTCGACAGAGATCCAGGACGGTGGCATAGATCTCTTCCGCGATCCGCTCCTCCTGGAGCGGTTCCCACCGGGGATGGAGGGCGGAAAGCTTGAGCGAAAGCTCCGGTGACTCCGCCTCTCTCGCTTCCGTATGCCCAAAGAAGGCGATCGCCTGCCGGTAGCGATCCCGAGCGTCTTCCGCCGCCCTTCGCGTCCGTGCGGCTTCTCCCAGCATGTCCCAGCAGAAGCGGTAGCCCTGGGCGCGGAGGGGAGCGATCCGCTCTGCTCCTCCGCGGAAATCTTCCGCGAGGATGAAGCGGCCGACGATCGCCTCTACGACCCTGCGGACCGTCTGTCTGGAGAGCGCCCGCATCCCCCGACGGAGCCAGCCCGGCAGGGGGGTGTGGCTCTCCCATCGGGCGAGCGCCCGGAGAGCGGTCAAGCCCCGGGAGGCGGCCCGACCGATCCCGTCTTGGACATCGCCGGCGCCCGAGCCCCACTCCCCTTCGAGCAGCTTCTCCGAGAGCAGGGCTTCTGCCGTGCCCTTGTCCGGAATGCGGGGCAGGGCCTCGGCCAGCTGCAAAAGCAGGCGTCCCTCCTTTTGTGAAAGCGGATAGCAAGCCAAGACCCGATCGACCCATTGCGGCCGCTTTCTCCCGCGCATCCGCTCGACCAGCCCTTCGGTCCTCTCTTCAATGTCCCGGTCAAGAGTCTCGCGCCGGGGAAGACGGGCAAGGAGCTCATCCCGGCAGCGCTCGTCCTCCTCCGCGTGGGCGGTCCTCACCCGCTCCCGCAGCGCTTTCCACCGCTCCCTGGGAGGTTCTTTCCCCTCCATCGCCTATCTCCTTGCCCCAGGCCGAAAGGCCCAGCGATTCCTGTTTGTACATCGCAAGGCCCTCCCGGAAAAGAAAGAGACTAGTACATCGACTCATAAGTTCGCAGCAGCATATTCGGCTTGGAATTGCTAGGTGAGCTCGATGATGTGCTGAAGCTTTTCCGGCCCTTTAGTCCAATGGAAGGGCTGGCAGTGGTCATTGTATTTGGCGAAGTAAGCCTTGAGGAAGCGCTCTAAGTCCTTGCCCGATTTGTGAACAGACTGTTGAAGGCCCTGTCGGGTCAGGATGCTGAAGAAGCATTCGATGAGGTTTACCCAGGAAGCATGGGTCGGCGTATAGTGAAAGCTGACGTTAGGGTGAAGCCTGAGCCAGTTTCGGGCCTTTTCATTCTTGTGCGTGTTCAAATTGTCCAAAACCACGTAGAGCCGCTGGTCCTCGTAGCGTTTGACGAGCTCGTCCAGAAACGAGAGGAAATCGGCCGAGGTCCGGGTCTCCTTGACATGGGCAAAGACCTTGCCGCTCTTCACCTCCAGGCTGGCCAAGACCGTGCGCGTTCCGTGCCGGACATACTCGTTGGTCCAACAACGGGGCCTTTTCGCCCGCAAAGGCAGCATGGGCTGCGTGCGATCCAGGGCCTGGATGCCGGTCTTCTCGTCCACGCAGAGCACCACGGCGTTCTCCGGAGGCTGCATGTACAGAGCGACCACTTCGAGGAGTTTCTCCTTGAACTGGAGATCCGGGCTAAACGTGAAGGTGCGAAGGCAATGCGGATGCAGATCGTAAGCTCGCAGAATGCGCGCGACCCGAGCTGGGGGCAAACCCAGCTCCCGCGCCAGCGTGCGGATGCTCCACCGGCTCAAACCTCTCGGCGGTTTACTGCACGCGGTCATCACCACTTTGCGCGTAAGCGATTGGCTTATCGTTACCGGGCGTCCGCTCCGCNGCTCATCGTTGAGCCCAGCGATCCCCTCCGTGGAAAACCGTCGCCGCCATTTGCCCACGATATGCGCGTTGCACTGGAGCCGCCGGGAAATCGCCGCGCTGGAAACCCCATCGGCAGCCATCAGAATTATCCGTGCTCTCATCACCAACCCAGCTTTCGCATTCCTCTTGCGGACGATCTCTTCTAACACTTCTCTCTGCTCTTCACGAATCGGTAATGCAGTTAAAATGGCTCCCATAATGAAAGCCATAATACCTAGTCTGCACTGTTATGTCACGTAATTATGAAGCGATGTACTAGGCACGATTGCGGTCCGTCCTCTCCGGGGCAATGTCCAAAGAGAAAGCTTGACAAAGAGACGTTGCCTTGTGAGAGGTTCCTGCCCTTAAATCATTTTTCGAGAGGCTTATGCCCACCCCCTCTTCCGAATCCGGAGAATGCGCAACCCCCGTCGGCGCCCTACCTCCCCACCCACCGCTGCTCTCCTATTCCCGGACTGGGATCCACCGCGAAGTCTACGTGCAAGGTCTCTTCGAGGAAGTTGCCCCCGAATACGAGCGAATGGAAGGATTCATGGCGCTGGGCTCCGGCTCCCGTTACCGAAAGCAAGCCCTGCTTCGGGCAGGGCTCGCCCCAGGGGATACCGTGCTCGACGTCGGCACCGGGACCGGACTGCTGGCGCGCGAGGCGCTTGCGCTCGCCGGCCCGCAAGGGTGCGTCTTGGGGGTCGACCCCAGCCCCGGCATGCTCAACGAGGTGCGCGAACCGCGCCTGCAACTGCTCCGCGGGAGTGCGGAGGCGCTCCCGCTTCCCGACGCAAGCTGTGATTTCCTGAGTATGGGCTACGCATTGCGCCATCTCCGGGATGTTCACGCCGCTTTCGCCGAATTTTACCGGGTCCTCTGCCCGGGCGGTCGGTTGCTCCTTCTCGAAATCACTCGGCCCACGAGTCTCTGGGGCCGCCTCCTTCTTCGCGGCCATCTTCGCGTCGTCGTTCCGCTCCTGGGCCGTTTCGCGGGCTGCTCCCAGGCCAGCAAAGAGCTCTGGCATTACTACCACGAGACCATTGAAGCTTGCGTTCCGCCTCCGGTCATTCTGGAAGCGCTGCGCGCCTCCGGGTTTCTTGACGTGCAACGTCACGTAGAGTTCCGCTGCTTATCGGAATACATGGCACGCCGACCGGGAAGAACCGACCATCCTAAAAGCCTGCCGGCACAGGAAGAGTGATAGGCCAGCGGCGCCAGATATCCCTCCTTGTTCCGGATCGTTGGCGTTGCCACGGAGAGGGCCAAAACGCCATGTTTCTTCGCCAGGATCTGGCCGACTCCAGGTAGGGCTTTGTCCCCCCATCCGGTGTGAGCTGCGCCCAGGAAGGCGTTACCCGCCCGTGGCGCGCATAGGAAGCAATGGAATCGGCCAATGCCTCGTTACGGCTTCGTATCCCGCTGGGGTATCCCGCTGGGGCTACCCAATCCGGCACCGTTAAACCCGGTTAGGTGTGACCAGGAGGAATCCCCGGCGACGACCTTTAAGCCCATCTGGTGCTCCTTTGCCCAGAGCCGATACATCGCCATTTGGGCGCGCGCGCTGGCAAGGTCCGATTCCTTCTTTTGCTCCGTCTTCGGATGCGAAGGAATCCCAGCGGCGGCGTCCAGAGCCATGACCGCCTGGGCAACCCCCTCTTTGTCCCCATGGTCGGCTGCTCGATAGAGAGCGGCATTGAGCGGGGCAAATGTTTCCATGTCCGGCGCTGTAATTTTATTTGGCGGAGTTCCCGTCTGCGCAGCTTGCCAGGCCACCAGAAAGCGCCCCATGTTTGCGTAGCTCGGGTCTCGAACGAACTGGCTGACCTCGGCTTGGAGCTCCGAAGGGAATTCGATTGCGACGGTTTTCCTCTCAGCTTGTGATGAAAGAATCGGAGCCAGCCGAGTTCGTCCTGGAAGGTTGGGATCTGATTATGGGCTTCACCCGAGAGGAACAGGGTCTTTTGTTTTGGAGTTCATGCGGCGGCGAGGATGGCCAGACATTGTTTAGGGGTGGAGCAGAATCGTTCGCGGAACTGCGGGAGGGATTGTTCGCCGAGGCGTTCGGAGAGGAGCGAGAGGAGGGCGTTACGGATGAGCGCCAAGTTGGCCAGCAGGTTGGGCTGGCGAGAGCGGGAACGGTCTTCGCCCATCAGGACATCGCGTCGCCAATGATTGCGGATTTCGGCTCCGCCCCAATGTCCTCG
>NZ_KB901878.1:87869-88252 GCF_000379365.1 Verrucomicrobium sp. 3C
GGCCACTAGCATACGATAAAGTTATTCACAGTGTGGCACTACATTTTTGCAAAAGTTCGTTCCCCAACCCTGGAGCCATCGTCAAAATAGTCGATTTTCACCAAACATGGGCCGAAATGGTCCTGGATCGACGGTGATCTCGTCTCAACGCCGGTGTTGCGGCGCTGTCCGCCGCCGACCGCTCCATGATCTAGTACATCGCGTCATAATTACGTGACATAACAGTGCAGACTAGGTATTATGGCTTTCATTATGGGAGCCATTTTAACTGCATTACCGATTCGCGAAGAGCAGAGAGAAGAGTTAGAAGACATCGTCCGCAAGAGGAATGCGAAAGCCGGGTTGGTGATGAGAGCACGGATAATTCTGATGGCTGCCGATGG
>NZ_KB901878.1:88352-89841 GCF_000379365.1 Verrucomicrobium sp. 3C
TGGCGTAAATAGTCGCCTACCGATCGCCCCGCCCCCAGATAGTGGCGCTCCTTCAACTGCCCATCGAACCATTCGATTTCTTCGGGAGAACTGGCAATCGAAACTTCCAGTCCGCAATCCCTTGCCCCATCGGCTCTTAAATGGAAAAGCTGTTTCATCGAGCCTATGGCATCGAAAAAGTCGCCTCATGTCTAGCCTTTCTTTCCCTCCCTGGCGCAGAATCACTTGACCGTTCATAAAAAAAGGCCCTGCCGAGAGGAAAGCCTGGATCTGATTTTCATTGACCTTCTGGATGAGATTGCTCGCCGAGCCGGAGAGAGGCTTGAGGGAAGAAGAAGGGACGCCCGGGGAGTAGTAATTGGAGGAGGAACTCCCGCAGGGCATCAAGGAGCGTTTCTTCGCGTTGCCGTTCTCGTTATGCGGGCTTCGGCTGCTCGTACTGACGCTGATGATCGCCCCGTTGGCCAACGTCCCCGCCGCTGCTGCCGCCACCTGGGCTGCCGCTTGCCGGACGGCATGATTGGCGCCAGCGGGAGTGGGAGGAGGAGGGCATGGGTCGCAGGCTGCGGAGGCGGGGATGACCGTGGCGCGCTCCTGATCTGCCGCAGCGGGCGCGTTTGCTTCCGGCGCGGAGGGCGCAGCTTGGGGAGCCGGGCTTTCGCTGGGCAGAATTTCCGTCATGTACTGCCCAGGTGCCGAGAGCGTGGAAAAGTGACAAACGGTGGCAATAAGCAGCCGAAGGAGAAGAGGGCAGCAGAGGGACCAGGAGGTAGACGGCGAGGCCACGTCTATCTCATTAGGACAATGGGCGGGAGAATCGCGAATCCGGCCATCCGGTGAGAATGGCCGCCTTCTTGGGCGGGCAGCAGCGTTTTGGCCCCGCTCGGCCGACTGCCGATTTGCTCCGGGAGGAGCGTCGCTCGTTCGATGGCAGGGAGCGGCGGGGGAGCGAGCTTTGTGGTCTACGCCCAATCTCGCGTTTCCTTCGAGCGGGCGACCTTCACTGACTCGGCGCAGTGCGGCTCCCGCGGCACCCGCAGTCACGCCCTTGACCGGGCCGACGTTCGGTGCGGATCACCCTCGTGTTGAGTGGACCCCGATGGCAACACAGATTTTCTCCGAATTTAAGCTGCATCTATTACTTCAGTCGCAGCGGAACAGCGCTGCCCTGTTGTTGCGCGGGGATTCTCCCCGCGTTCCGCCGACCCATGTTTGGGGGAAGGTCTCGTAAGTCGTTGTGAGGCAGTACCCGTCATTTCAAATTGGCACTACAGGACCCATTTTTGCCCTTTGGGGCGGCGGCTCCCGGGCAGAGATGTGCAAGGCGGAGAGGATTTGCCGGGCCTGATGGTTCCCGGCGGTGACCCCGCGACGTTTTTCATTTCCGAAGGCGAACTCCACCAGATGGATGGTTCGGAGGGCAACCCAAGCTTGCTCGCTGGAGAAGGGGAGATTGGCCGCCTTGAGTTTCTTCTCCAGGAGCCGGTCA
>NZ_KB901878.1:89941-90543 GCF_000379365.1 Verrucomicrobium sp. 3C
CGGGCAAAGGACGATGCATCAACACGGGAGGCCCATCTGGCCGGGAGCTCGGGTTGGCCCCGAGCGGACCGACCGCTGCCCTGCGAGGGGCCGAAGCGGGACCAGGTGGGAGTCGGATAGGTCCATACTGTGCGCTGGGCAGCGCATGAATCAGGAGGGTTTAAGTCCCTCCGGCGCTCGAATGAGGGGCGCCGTATCCAAAAGCGGGGGTATTGCCTCGTTGGCCACCGGCGTAAGTCGTTGGAGTACAGGGTGTCCGGAGCGATCCGGAATCCGAAGGGTTTGAGGAGAAGTATTGGGCTGTAATCAATGAGGGCAACCTCGAGGATGAACAGGTCGGCCAAAGATGGGGCAAGGTCGAGCCCGCATTATGGGGGCGAAGGCGTTACTCATTCACCCATCGTACCAAGGTGTTTGCTGGCGGCACGATACGGAAGATTCATGTGTGACCCCAGGAGACCTGACTGTGACCCGGCCAACAAGCGGGTAAGCGACCCTATAAGCGCAAGCGAAGTGGGAAGCGAGGCACAGCCAGGAGTCGGAGAACGTAATAGTACCGGAAGCGCGAGACGAACAACTCGCGTGACCAGCAATGGCGGACT
>NZ_KB901878.1:90643-91030 GCF_000379365.1 Verrucomicrobium sp. 3C
TCGGGATCCCCTCCGCATCGGTCGCCACCGCCAAAAGCACCTGCGGCCGGTCATCCCGGTGGTCCCGACTGTAGCCGTAGCGAGCCAACCCCTTCGGACCCTCCCCCTCAAAATAGGTGCTCGAAAGATCGTAGAGCACCAGACTTACCCCTCCGGGAAACGCTCTCTGGAAAAGCCCACGCTCGATCCGGCTCCAAACCCCATTGAGTCCATCCATCGCCCGGTAGAGATCCTCTTCGTCCAATCCTTCGCTCTTTTCCAAGGAGCAGGCTTCCGCCAGAAGCGTCCCCCGAGCCTCCTCCTTCAAGGAAAGCTTCGAGCAGGGGAAGAGAATCCTGCCGAAGATCATCGCCTGCAAAAGCTTCCTCTTCTTCGGATCCTCCACCG
>NZ_KB901878.1:91130-112217 GCF_000379365.1 Verrucomicrobium sp. 3C
CAGGCCAACCTGCTGGCCAACTTGGCGCTCATCCGTAATGCCCTCCTCTCGCTCCTCTCCGAACGCCTCGGCGAACAATCCCTCCCGCAGTTCCGCGAACGATTCTGCTCCACCCCTAAACAATGTCTGGCCATCCTTGCCGCCGCATGAACTCCAAAACAAAAGACCCTGGGCTCAGGCTTCACCCTAACGTCAGCTTTCACTATACGCCGACCCATGCTTCCTGGGTAAACCTCATCGAATGCTTCTTCAGCATCCTGATCCGACAGGGCCTTCAACAGTCTGTTCACAAATCGGGCGAGGACTTAGAGCGCTTCCTCAAGGCTTACTTCGCCAAATACAATGATCACTGCCAGCCCTTCCATTGGACTAAAGGGCCGGAAAAGCTTCAGCACATCATCGAGCTCACCCAGCAATTCCAAGCCGAATATGCTGCTGCGAACTTATGAATCGATGTACTAGGGCGCGCTGCTCTGGATGGAGTCGCCTCGGAAAATGGAAAATAAAGCACACTCAGTCGGTATTGAACGCAAAGAGGCGGCGGTTGCTTTTTTCCTTCTGTATTATCCTATCCATTAGGATAGGATATTTAACCATGACAACTCACGCCTCACACCCCGACATCATCAGACGACTGAAGCGGGCCGAGGGCCACCTCAATAGCATCATCACCATGCTCGAAGAGGGGCGCGCCTGCTTGGACATCGCCCAGCAGCTCCAGGCCGTCGAAAGCGCGGTCGGCAACGCCAAGAAGACCTTGGTGCATGACCACATCGACCATTGCCTTGAACTTGCCGTCAGTGCGGACCCTCACCAAGCGCGGGCATCGATCGATGAATTCAAAGAAATCACCAGATATCTATGAAAAATGCATCCTCCGGATTCAAAGCAGTTTTCATTTGGCTCGGTTTTGCTCAGCCGGAGGGCGGTAACCACGCACACCGGCGGCATCACGGGCATGATGGTGACCATGGCCACACCCATGGCGTCATGGACCCGACCATCGCCACCACGGAGCGGGGTATCTGGGCGATCCACTGGTCCTTCGTCATTCTGGCCATCACCGCTTTGCTCCAGGTCGCAGTCGTGCTGCTGTCGGGCAGCGTGGCGCTGCTTGCGGATACGATCCACAACGTTGCCGACGCCACTACCGCGATCCCACTGTGGATAGCGTTCCGGTTGGTTCGGCGCGAAGCAAGTCCCCGCTTCCCTTACGGCTTGGGGCGCGTCGAGGATCTGGCCGGCGTCGTAATTGTACTCATCATCCTGTTCAGCGCGATCGTCGCGGGTTATGAGGCGATCGACCGCTTGCTACATCCGCAGCCGATCCAACAGCTGCTGTGGGTCGCGGTGGCTGGTCTGGCCGGCTTCATTGGCAACGAGGTGGTGGCCGTCTTCCGCATCCGGGTTGGCCGACAGATCAACAGTGCGGCGCTCATTGCGGACGGCTATCATGCGCGCACCGATGGGCTGACCAGCTTGGCGGTCGTGGGCGGTGGGGTTGGCGTCTGGCTGGGGTTCCCGCTAGCCGACCCGATCATCGGGTTGCTGATTACCATTGCAATCTTTGGCATCGTCTGGCAATCGGCGAAGGTGGTACTCACGCGCATGCTGGATGGTGTCGAGCCGTCGGTGATCGATGAAATCCGACACGCCGTCGAGCATGTCCCTGCGGTTCGCACCGTGCGCGATGTGCGCGCCCGCTGGCTCGGGCATCGGCTTGTCGCGGAACTGGACATCACAGTGACCGGTGACACTACCGTAGCCGAGGCCGACGCGGTTGCGGCTGCCTTCGAGCAGGAGCTGATGGGCCATTTACCGGCCTTGCAGTCAGCACGCATCCGCATTAGACCATCCGATGTGCAAGCCAGCGGTGGCGCAGACAGGCGTGAGACGGGCTTGGATGGCGCCCACCATCATGGACATGCCGCGCCGGCACCGGTTTGCCGTACGCGGTAAACTCGCTGAAGGCTGTATTGAAATCGTCGATACGCCGGAGGGAGAGCGGTTGCGCTTCACGGCCACATGTATGCTGCCGAATCTGGAAGCCGAAGCGGTGATTGATCGACGCGGCGATCCAGCGCCTACCAACGTCCTTTCTATGCTGCGGTGCGAAGAGGGCCCTGGCATAAAATCGGATGCCCTGGGCGTGCCCAGTTTTCGTTCCGAAATGGCGGAGCCGGAGGGATTCGAACCCTCGGTACCCTTTTGGGGTACAACGGTTTAGCAAACCGTCCCTTTCAGCCGCTCAGGCACAGCTCCGGGAGACGAGTTCATCTTCTGCTCCCGCGTTGCGCCGTTGTCAAGGAGACAGAGAAGGAGCTTCCCTCTTGACGGCCTTTTCGGGCCCTGCAAGCCTGTGCCTGCGCTGCGGATGCGGCAGGAGAGATCGGGAATGAACCAACCGGAGCAGGAAAAGGGAGATCGAAATCGGATGAGTTTCGGGGTGCGGCTCATCCTCAGCATGCTCGTGGGCCTCTTGGGTTACGTGGCTGGCCGGCTCATTTGGGGAGGGCAGGGGGCTTTCGTCTCGACCCGGGATTCGTTCCTGAGCGCCCATGCGGTTCGGATCGCACCGAAGATTCCCGGCTATCTGGAGAGGCTCCTCATCGATGACAACACGCGGGTAGAGCAGGGGCAACTGATGGGTCTGATCGACCCCAGGGACAATCAGGCGCGGGTCGCGGTCGCCGATGGAGTTCGCCTCTTGACGGGAACCGAGTGGTTTCGCATGCGCCGGCTCGCCATGACTCATGCGACCCCCGAGTTCAATCTCGACACGGCGGTCGCCGTGAATGCTACGACCGGGGCGATACTCCGCTTGGAAAGCCTCACCCTCGGTTATAGTGAGCTTCGTGCCCCGATTTCCGGAAAGATTTCCGGGCGCCGGGTCGATCAGGGGAATTACGTCGCGCCGGGGCAGTTTCTCTTCTCGATCGTTCCGGCAGGAGTCTGGGTGACGGCCAACTTCCGGGAGAGGGATCTCGGACAGATCCGGCCCGGGATGCCGGCGCAAATTCGAATCTGGGCGCGGCCTGGCCGGCTTTACCGCGGTCATGTGGAGAGCATTCAGCGCGGCACCCGGTCGGCCTTGAGTCCCTATCCCTTGCTCGACATGAGGCTCAATTACGTCAAGCCGGAGCAGCGCGTTCCGGTGAAAATCCTTTTTGACGAACCAGATGTCGCCACCTCGGAGCTGGGTCCCTGGATGACCGCCGCTGTACGAATCCCGACAAGTTCGGCGAAGTCGGCCACGGGCGGGGCGATCCTCCTGGGGGCGGGAGCCGCCCTGGCTGCTTTTGCTTTGAGTCCCCGTTTGCCCCGGCGAACGGCCGGACGATGAGGCGTCATCCTCCCATGTTGGCTTCGTCCGCGACGGCACGCAGCTCGCGCAGGGGATCCTCGTCTTCCCGGTGGAGGAGCCGGCTCTCGAGAACGACCCGATCGGCGCCGTGGATAACAACCGAGGCTAGGCTCTCCTGGCCCACGCCGCCTTCCACCGCGATTTCACAGGTGAAGTTACCCTCTTCCCGGCAGCTCTTTGCCTGCGCGATCTTTTTTAGCGTCTCGGGTATGAGCGGCTGATTCGGCCCCGGATTTGCCGAGAGCAAAAGAAGGTGATGGATGCGAGGAAGATGCTTGAGGGCTTTCGCCAAGAGCGTCAGTGGATTGAGGGCGAGTCCGCAGCGGCATCCCATCGACCGAATCCGTTCGATGGTCTTTCGCACGTCGTGGTGCGCTTCCAGGTGAACCGTTACGATGTCCGCGCCGGCTTCGATAAAGGCTCGAGCGTAGCGATCCGGCTGCTCGATCTGGAGGTGGACCTCGATGGGAAGCTCTGTCGTGGCGCGAAGCGCGGCGACAAAGTCGGGTCCGCCGCCCAGGTTCGGGACAAAATGACCATCCATCACCTCCACGTGGAGCAGATCGATGCCAGCCATCTCGAGTTCCCGCACTTCGTTCTCCGCCTGGCAGGGTTTGGCCCCGACCACCGCGGCAAATCGCACGGATCTCACGTAAAAAGGCTCCTACGCTCTCCGCCGTTCGATCAGCTCGATCTCGTAGCCTTCCGGTCCGTCGATGAACGCGAAGCACGTCCCGGAGCTGCTGATCGTCGGCCCATCCGAAAAAGGATGGCCCTTGGCCGCTGCCCACTTGCCGAATTCCTCGAGGCTGTCGACCTCGAAAGCCAGATGGGTCAAATCGGGCGGTACCACGACCGGCCCCGACGCCGGATAATGGCAGATTTCGAGTTGCTCCTCGCTTTCGGGAGCTTTCAGGAAGACCAAGGTCGAGCCCCGAGGCGAAGAAATTCGCCTGACTTCCTCGAGGCCCAGTACCTCAGTCAAAAAGGCGACGAACCTTTCCAGATCGTTTACCCGATATCGAGTGTGCAGCAGCCGGCGCACCATAAGCGGTCTTCTCCCGTAAACTCGAAAGGGCCTTTCCTCATCCATCCTACAGGCGGATGATGGTCACCAAGCAAGCGGAAAGCGGAAAAAAGGCTGCCTCTCCCACGCCTTACCACGGCTGCCGGAAGCTTTCGTCCCCCTTGACATCTCCCAAGAAAAGGCTGAGCCATTCCGCCAGCGTTTCGAGGTCCTGGAGATGGATAACCTCGACAGGGCTGTGCATGTACCGGTTGGGAATGCCGAGAGCAGCCGTGGGAATGCCCCCGCGCTGCAGGAAGATGGCGTCTGCGTCAGTGCCCGAGCGGCGAGGGTCGATTCCCTGCTGATAGGCGATCCCGTGGGCGCCAGCGACCTCCGCCAACCGGCGGACGAGCAGAGGATGGTTGATGCTTCCGCGGCTGAGGATCGGCCCCTTGCCGAGCTGCACGTCGCCATGGCGCTTCTTGTCGGCGATCGGGATGTCGGTGGCATGGCCGACGTCGACCACGACGGCGGCATTCGGACGGGTCGAGTAGCCGACCATGCTGGCTCCAAAAAGACCATTTTCTTCCTGAATCGTCGAAGCCGCGATGACGCAGGGCTGCAGGATCTCCCGTCGCGCGAAGGTCCTCCGCAAGGCCTCCGCGACCACGAAGGCTCCTACGCGATCGTCGCAGGCTCTGCCCACGCACAACTCCCCGTGGAGCGGAGCGAATCCCGAATCGTAGGTCACCAGGTCGCCAATCGAGACGCGCTCAAGGGCTTCCTTCTGGTCCTGGGCTCCGATGTCGATGAAGAGTTCATGCCACTTGGGCGGCTCCTGCTGCTTGCCTTCTCGATCCTGCAGGTGAATGGCGAGCGAACCGATGACTCCCAAAACGGCTTGTCCCTGGTGATGGATCCGCACCCGCTGGCCTCGGGCCAAGAGGGGGTCGGAGCCTCCCACCGTCGTGAAGTAGAGGAAACCGCGATCGTCGACATATTGCACCTGAAAGCCGATCTCGTCGATGTGGGCCGCCAGGAGGATCTTGGGGGAGCCTTCCGGATGAAGCAGGGCGAGCGCGTTGCCGTAAGCGTCGGTCTCGACCCGGTCGGCGTAGGGCCTGACGTAATCGATCCAGCAATGTTGCGCGATACTCTCCTGGCTCGAGGGGCTGGGAGCCTCGATCAAGGTCCGTAGGAAATCTAGTTGTTCTTGTTGCACAAGCATGTGACCGTACCGAAAGTTTCTCCTTCCCGCAACCGCTTAGCCTGCCTATCTCACAAAGTTCGTACCCAGGCGTGGCGAATGAGCATGGATGCAAGGCGGCGCGCCGGTTTTCCCCCGGAGCGCTATGACGACATACGGCAAGGAGGGAAACCCAAGCCCCAACGAAGCAGCCGGGCTCATTTTGCAAGCCGCAGGAGAACGCTTGGGAGATATGTAGGCTAAGTGTGGGCTGTCGGCCTTGGCTTGGCAGATGCCCGTGCCAGCAGGATCTCCCGAGCCACCGGGAGCAGGGAGAGGACGATGATCAGCAACAGAAAGAGGTGGAGGTGGCTCTGGACCGCAGGAGCGGCCCCCAAGAAAAAGCCGGCGAGAAGAAAGAGGGCCACCCACAAGCTCCCCCCCGCCACGTTCCAGAAGAAGAAGCGGGAATAGGACATCGTTCCCACGCCGGCGACGAAAGGAGCGAAGGTTCGCAGAACCGGAATGAACCGGGCAAGAATGATCGCGCGTGCCCCATACCGGCGGCAGAGTATCCGAGCGCGAATCAGGTGGCGCCGATTGAGCCAGCGGGCATTGGGATCGCGAAAGATCGCTGGGCCGGTCCGCAAGCCGATCCAGTAATTGACGCTATCCCCTAGGATCGCCGCAAGGATGAGGTCCAAAAGCAGGGTGGGCAGATGGAGCCAGCCCTGAGCGGCAAAGGCCCCCAGGAGAAACAGAAGGCTGTCTCCCGGAAGGAAGGGGGTCACTACCAGGCCCGTTTCGCAGAAGACGATCCCGAAGAGCAGGGGATAGGCCCAGAGTCCATGGTCTTTCACAAGCGAGCGGAGAAGATCCTCCCATGCCGCCAATGTCGCGAACCCGGGCATCTCTTTACTTCTTCCTTCCTTGTCTTGACATTTTGTATTAATTGCCTAAGCTTGTCAGTATGAATTAGCTACTCTCCGAAGGCTCGGAGAGCGGCCGACAGAGGAAGCTCAAACTGAAGGAGAAAGCAATGAATGGCTTGGTACGACGAGGTTCGGCAGGTTTAGGTGGCTGGGATCCATTCCGCGAGTTGGAGGAGATGCGAAAGCGGATGGCCTCTCTCTGGGAGCGCCCGCTCGAGCTCCTCGAGGCGCCGAGCGAGCGGCTGGAGATCGCCGAATGGCGACCTCTAGCCGACATCACCGAGGACGACAAGGAGTATCTGGTGAAGCTCGAGCTTCCCGGCATGAAGCGGGAAGAGGTGAAGGTCTCCATGGAGTCGGGTGTCCTGACGATATCGGGCGAGCGTAAGCTAGAAAAGGAAGAAAAGGACAAGAAATATCACCGGGTCGAGCGAGCTTACGGCTCCTTTTCCCGGTCGTTCGTGATCCCCGACGAAGTGGTAGTCGACAAGATCGATGCACAGTTCAAGGAGGGAGTCCTCCAAGTGCATCTGCCGAAGGGAGAGCACGCAAAGCCGAAGACGATCGAGGTCAAAGGCTGAGCGGTTTGCCCGTTGTTTCGAGAGAAAGGCCCTTCGCCCGGGAAGGGCCTTTCTGTTTCCCGCTTGCAGGATCGCGACGGACCATATGGCCGGCTGGAGGATTGCCATTGACAGAAGCCGCGTGGCGGGAGCAAAAGAAACTAGCTCATTCACGCGGGCTTGCAGCGTAACGTCGAGAGAAGGAGGAAGGGTTGCCGAAGAGGTGGTTGTTGCTCGGGGTTATTCTTGGTGTCACTGTCCTTGCCTGCGCGTCTGCCCGCTCTGCCTCCGTGCCCGCGAACGGCTCCGATCTCGCCGAGGAAGCTCCTCCCTCTCATGCGCTCGCCGGGGTCGATTTGGTGGGTGAGGATGGCTCCACCCGGACTCCGCAGGGGGGCGGAAAAGGAGCGCCGCCCGTCGAAAATCCCTTCACCGTCAAATCCGGGCTCTACGCGGGGCTCTTTGGCGGCGGTGCTTTTTCTAACCCGGAATACGGCTATTCGGCCTATCCCGCGCCAGTGGGCCTTTCCCCCTTTACCGAGAGGGGAGGCATCGTCAACGGCGTCGGTGGCTTGCTGCTCGGCTACGAGTTCGCGGGCAATAAGATTGGAGACAGCTGGGACTTCTATTGGAGGCCTGCGGTCCAGCTCGATGCCTTCTACCTCGGCTTGACGGCCGCCTCCTCGGGACCGGGCTATGGCGCGCCCGCAGTGCCGGGTGCCATCGACAGCAAGCAGAACTTCAACGCCGGGGTCATCACGGTCGACGGACTCCTGAATTTGTACACCCCGGTCTTGGCCCTCCATTTCGGAGTCGGAGTCGGTGGCGCCTACATCAGCAACTCCTCGGCCTCGGCGGTGCCAAACGGAGGGCCAGGCGGGGGCCAGAACCTGCTCGGCCCGGGAATTACCACCGATTCGGGCGCCTTCGCCGCCCAGGGGATTGCCGGGATCGACCGATGGATCGGCAAGCGCTGGTCGATCTTCCTGGAATACCGCTTCCTCTTGCTGACCGGGACCAACTTCAGCTACACGGGCAATCCGGCGGTCTTCGGTCCGAACCAGACGGTCAGTCAGCACTTCGACCAGTTTACCGCCAACCTGGTGCTGGCCGGGCTCCGGTACAAGTTCTGATGGGGAGGCGAGTACGGATATGAACAAACAGCAGCTTCTTTTTCAGGGCCTTGCCCTGGCCATGGGGCTAGGCGGATTGTTTTTGCTCACCACCTCCTGGGCGGGAGGGGAGTTCGAGCCGCCGGTCCCCAAGTTTCCCTACGGTCCAACAGATCCCAAGGGCAACCTCTATTCCGTTGCCGCAACCGATCTGGTCTACAGCCCGACATCCCCCTATGTTCGGGTTTCATCGGAAGTGGCCAAGCTCGAGAAGTCGAAGCGCACGAAGCGCACGACCCGTCGAGCAGTGAGGAGAAGGGCGGCGCCAACCGATTTAAAGGGTACGCCTTAGCGACTCAGCGAAATCGAGCCCCGCCCTTTGGGGGAAGGAACGGAAGCCTGCGCCTCTCCTTCCGGCCGCGGTCTTCGCAAGGCGCAGGGAGAGAGGTAGACGCCGATCAGGTAACGCTGCCACCAGGCCCCGGAATGCTGGAGTTCGCTCCACGAGCTGAATCGATAATCGTAAAGAAGAGCCCGGATGTAGGTCGGCGCCGAATCCGGAAAAGGATTCGAGGCGAATAGGGTGACCACTTCCGGAGTTCCCTCCAAGAGGCGTAAGAGGAGCCGAGGAAACCAGGGGGTGCGCTCGGGTCCGTTCAAGGCCGCAAACCACATCTGCCAGTCGAGTCTCGGCTGGTACGGGGCGACGAACGCGGGCATCTTGCGCAGATCCCCAGGCTTCCAACGAAAGGGGTACGGCAGCCAACTCACCCCATCGCGGCTTCCCTCGATCACGATTTCCGGGCGCCGGGTCGTCATGACCGCGAAGGCTCCGTAATCGTTGACGCTGCGAAACGGGCTGATCGAACGAAGAACGCTCACCAGCGGCGGAGGCAGCTCTACTCCCAGCACAGCAACGAAAAGGGGCAGGCTCAAGAGAAAGAGGAGCCCGGCGAGGATGGGACTCAAGCGACGCTGGAGAAGAGGAGGCGGCAGGTTTCCGAGGCCGAGGCGGGGCAGAGCTCGTGCGAGGAGAGAATCATCGAGGAGGGTAAAGCAGAGAACGAGGGTAAGCCAGTTGTAGAAGGCATGGTTACCGGTCAGAAGGATGAAGAGTTGCAGGAGAACTAACACCGTGAAGGCAAAGAGGCGTCCAAGACGGCCTGCCAGGAAGAAGAATGGAGCCGCCAGCTCGACGGCGAGAACCAGAAAAGTCGAAATCTCGTGGAACCCGAGCGGGAGGTGGAAGAAAAACCAGGAGAGAGGCGAGGGGAGGGGTTGGGTTTCGTAGTGGTATTGCAACGCGGTCAGCGCATGCCAGGCGGGATCTCCGCTGGCCAGCTTGACGACACCCGAGAGGAAGATGACGCGAAAGAGAAGCCACTGCGGCCAGAGCTGCACAAATGGCGGTGGAGAGGGAGCTGTTCCAAACTGGGACCGGAGTCGCCAAGGGGCGACCAGGAAGCCTAGGAGACCGGCTTCCAACAGAAGGCTGTCCCACTGGAAGAAAAAGAAATCCCGCCCCAAGGAGACGAAGGAGAGGTAGAGAGCCCAGAGAGAAAGGGCGATCCCGGCGGGTGCAAGATCGAAAAAGAGAAGGACGGCCAGGAGGACGCCCGTCCAGGAGAACAGCTGCAAGAGAAGATCGTTTCCACCGAGCCACCAGAAGAGAGAAGGTGCCTGGAAATAGCGGGAAAACCCGAGATTGGATCTGCCCACGACCAGCGCTTCGGCGATCGGCAAGATGCCGTGGGAGCCCAGCAAGCCGGGTAACTGGATCGCCAGCGAGAGAAAAGCGACGGCGTAGACGGCGGCCAGTCCCCGGAGAAAGAGCCAGATCGCCAACCGATAGGAGCAGGGATGCCTTCGGGACGCGATCTGGGACAGGATGGCTAGCCAGCGGTAGGCCATTGTCCGGCGAATGGGTCGGGGTTCTCGCGTTCTCCGTCCTTGCGTGGATCGAGGGACGGAGGAGAGGGAAACCGCTGCCGTGCTTCCAGCATGCGAAGGAGATCATGCGCGTGTGCGCCGACGCGCGGGCGGAGATCCCTCCAAACCATGACTCCGTCCTCGATCAGGAAGGATGCCCGCTTCACCAGTCCAAGAAAAACGGGCAGACCGAAGACCCGGGCGGCCGCACCGCCCCGGTCCGAAAGAAGGAGAAAGGGCAAGTCGTACCGACGCAGAAAGGAGGCCAGGCGCTCCGGAGAATCCCCGCTCACGCCCACGACCCGCACTTGCCAAGCCTCCAAAGACTTTCGATGGTCGCGGAGGTTGCATGCCTGCCGGGTGCAGTAGGGAGTATGAGCACGCGGATAGAAATAGAGAAGCGTCCTGCCGGAAGCCAAGAGCTCGCCCAAGTCGATCGTTCTCCCTTCGGAATCAAGGAGAGTTGGCGACGGAACTCGCGAACCAACCGGAAGGACTCTACGCATAGGCTTGTCTTGCCGCCCCAGCCGAACCATGCTGACTGCTGGCAGTATGAGAAAGGATCAGGAGAAGGTCAAAGCCGCTCTCTCTTCCCGACGGAACGATCGCAGAGGAGAGGGGTAGTGTGAAGAGTTGGGTGCCTGGTTTTCTTGCAGCCTTCCCGGATGGGATGGCCACCGCCGATCCCGAGGCTCTCGCGCGGAATGCGGAGGACGCGTGGCTGGCGTCGCGTCTGCCCGACGCGGTGTTCTACCCGGAAAGCCGGGAATCCGTCATTCGATTGGCCCAATGGGCCTCTGCGGCCGGAGTACCCATTACCCCGCGAGGGGCGGGTCGAGGCTACGTGGGAGGGTGCGTTCCGATCCGTGGGGGGATTGTCGTCAACTTTTCCCGGATGAACCGCATTCGGGAAATCGATCCGCGGGATGGAGTCGCGATCGTCGAGCCCGGGGTGATCACCGCCCATCTCCAAGAGGCGGTAGCTCGGATCGGCTGGTTTTACCCTCCCGATCCCGCCAGCGCGGCAGAGAGCAGCCTGGGAGGCAATATCGCGACGAATGCCGGCGGTCCGCGCTGCCTCAAGTACGGAGTCACCCGTCACTATGTGCTCGGCTTGGAGGTCGTGCTGGCCGATGGAACGGCTCTCCATGTGGGAGGACGCACCCACAAAAATAAGGTCGGCTTTGATCTAGTCGGCCTCTTCGTCGGCTCCGAAGGGCTCCTGGGAATGGTGACGGAGGCGACTCTGCGCCTGATCCCGCGTCCCCCGCACCGGGTCTGTGCGGCGGCAGTCTTTCCTTCGATCGAGTCGGCGGCAGGCTGTGTCGAAGAGATCTTCGGAGCCGGCCTCCTGCCTTCCGCCCTCGAAATTGCCGACCGCTTCACCCTGGAGCGGGTGCGGGAATTTTCTCCGGAGCCGCTTCCGGCTGGCCAGGCCCACCTCCTGGTTGAGATCGATGGTCATTCCGCGGGGGTCGACGCCGAACTCGAGAGCCTCCTGCCCCTGCTTCGGCGCTCCGGCTCCGGGGAGGTCCAGATCGGCCGAGGGGGCGAGGGCTGCGAGCGGCTCTGGCGGACCCGGCGCTCTTTTTCGATGGCCCTGAAGGCGAGCGGTCTGACCAAGCTCAACGAGGATATTGTCGTGCCGAGGAGACGGCTCGTCGAACTCGTGCGCTTGGGGAGCGATCTCGAGTTGCGCTACGGTTTCCCCGTTGCCTGCTTCGGACACGCGGGGGACGGCAACATCCATGTCAACCTCATGGTCGACCGAAGCCAGCCTGGCGCCGACCGGCACGCGCAGGAAGCGCTCGACCTCCTCTTCCGCCAAATCGTTGCCTGGGGAGGATCGATCACGGGGGAACACGGCATCGGCATCGCCAAGGAGCGCTGGTGGCCTCTTGCCGTTTCCCCCGAGGTTCGCGCCCTCCACGAACGATTGAAGAACGCTTTGGACCCAAAGGGACTGCTCAATCCGGGAAAATTCGTTGTTGTGCCACAATAGAAATGTCCCCCTGAGACCTCGATAGAAATGTCCCTTAATGTTGCCTCGGAAAGGAGGAGGCGTGAGGAGGACAGCGTTGATTGCTAAGGAGTTGGACAGGGTTGAGGTGATGGGGCGGGTGAAGGCGGGCGCCTTAAGGCTGGTAGAGGCGGCGGAGATGCTGAGTTTGAGCTATCGGCAGGGGAAGCGGGTGTGGGCGCGGTACCGAGTGGGGGGCGGGGAGGCGTTAGCGCATCGGGGATGCTGCCGGGAGTCGAACCGTGGCTACGGACAAGATTTTCGGGTGCAAGTGATTCGGCGGTATGAGGAGCGGTATGGCGATTTTGGTCCGACGCTGGCGGCAGAGCACTTGGGGGAGGAGGATGGGCTTCGGGTCAGTGCGGAGACCTTGCGGCGGTGGTTGCGGGAGGCTGGCCACAAGAGGCTGCGGCGGCGTAAGCCGTATCGTCGGCGGAGGGAGCGACGAGCGCATTTTGGGGAGTTAGTGCAGATGGATGGGAGCTTCCATGATTGGCTGGAAGAACGAGCCGGGCGAGGCTGCCTGATGCATATGGTCGATGACGCTACCTCGCAGGCCGAGGCGTGCTTCTTCCCCGAAGAAACCATTTGGGCGGCGGTCGGGGTACTGCGGCGATGGATTGAGAAGTACGGGATTCCTCGGACGCTCTACACGGATTGGAAGAACGTCTATGTGCGGGAAGCAACGGAGGCCGAGAAGGAGCAAGGACTGGTGCCTCTGACCCAGTTTGGGCGCATGTGCCAGTGCTTGGGAATCGAGATCCTGGCTGCGGGCTCGCCGCAAGCCAAAGGCCGGGTGGAGCGGGCCCATGGCACCCATCAGGACCGGTTGGTCAAAAAGCTCCGGCTGGCCGGGATCGGCAGTTACGAAGAAGCCAACCGCTATCTTGCGGAAACCTACTTGCCCGCCCATAACCGGCGCTATGCGCAAGCAGCAGCTTCGGCAGCCGACTATCACCGGCGGCGTCCCAGCGCGCGGGAGCTGGCCGAGGCCTTCTGCCTGGAAGAGGAGCGCGTGGTCGGCGCGGATTGGGTGGTCCGTTACCAAACCCGCTTCTTCCAGCTGGAGCGGCAAAGCCGTCATTACGCGCCAGCAAAAACCCGCGTGACGGTCCGGGAAAAACAAGAAGGAAAGCTAGTCATCCTCTATCGGAATCGGCCGCTGCGTTTCACCGAGATCGCTGGCCGGCCTGCGCCAAAACCCAAGCAGCGACCCGCGCCGCCGAGCCACTCTCCGACTAGCCGGAGAGTGGTCAATCCTCCTCCCTCCCACCCATGGAAGCGACCCTTCAAATGGCAAACAGCCGTGCAGTATCCACCAAAAACGTAACTTCGTAACCAAGGGGACATTTCTACTGTGGAGAAAAAGGGGACATTTCTATTGTGCTACGACAAATCCGGGAAAATTCGTTTGATTTTCTTGGCTCAGACGACGAGGCTGACAAACTCGATCCGGACCGCGCACGGCTAACCGGATTCGAGGAGCTTATGTCATTCGAGGACACCTTTTCCTACTCGCTCGAATCGAGCCGCGTGGTGCTGCTCCCTCGCACCCGGGTGGCGACCTTCCGCACCTCTCTGATCCATTACACGCTCATGACGGAAGCGATGGACAGGGTGGGCACGACCTTCCTCCGTGAGGGGAATCTCGAGGCGGATCGCCCGCAGATCATTCTGCCGAAGACCATGGGGAAGCTGCTCTTGGGCGGATTCGGTAAAAAAGCCCGCGCTTATGGGGAATGGCTGAGCGCGCAGCCCAACTCCTTTTCGTTTTTGCGTTATGGGTTTCAACTCCGCAAGGAGGATCTCCGCTTTCGCCAAGTGGACGCCCCGATCGAGTCGGTGGCGCAGACCGTGAAGCGGGATGTGCAGGAACGGGAAGATCCCTTCGCGGCAATCCTCATCGGCGTCGAGGATGGCTGGGAAGTCTCGCTCTTGCGCTTTTTCCTCGAATGGGTGCAAAAATCCGTCCCTCGCAATGTGCAGGTTCTGCGCCAAGAGGGGTTTTTATAAGGAGTGAATGTTGTTCTTCCGGTGCTCTCTTCTGTCGGCCCCAGCAAGACGACGAAAGAGGAGGCGCCCTCCATGGAGCGGTATTACTTGCCCCGGCCAGAGGAAGATCTCCTCGGTCCCCAGGAGTCGGACCACGCCCTGCGGGTGATGCGGCGACGAGCCGGCGACCGGATCCTTCTCTTTGACGGCGCAGGCACCGAATGGATTGCGGAGGTGACCAGGCGGAGCGGCCGCCGGCTCTCCTTCCGTAAGATCGCGGAGAGGAAGGTGGCTCCTCCCCCGAGGAAGATCGGCATCGCCCAGGCCCTGCTGAAGGCGAAGGCGATGGATCTTTTTGTTCAGAAGGCGACCGAACTGGGAGTTACGGAGATCTTTCCGGTGCTCTGCGCCCGCTCGGTCGCGTGGCGGGAAGGGATCGAGCATAAGCAAGCCCGGTGGATCGAAATCACGGTTGCCGCCGCCAAGCAGAGCGGGAGGGCCTGGCTGCCGACGATCCATTCCCCGGTCGAGATCGGAGACCTGGACCAGGAGACTTCTTCCTATCCGCTGAGACTCTTTGGATCCCTTCAGGAGAGCGCTCCGCCGCTGCGGGCTCTCTTTCCCCTTCACCGGGAGGCAGCGCAACGCGGCGTGCTTTCCTTGATCGGGCCCGAAGGAGATCTAACCCCCGTAGAGCGGACGCTCGTGGAAGAAGGGGGGTTTTTCCCCGTATCCTTGAGTCCGACCATCTTGCGCTCGGAAACAGCGGCTCTCTTCTGTGCGGCGGTCTTCCTTTACGAGATGTCGGGCGAAAGAGATGAGGAAAGGGAAAAAGGAGTATGGCAAGAGAAATTCTGATCACGGGAGGAGCTGGATTCATCGGCTCGAACCTCGCTCTGAAGATCCAGCGCCGGGAGCCGGGAGCGGAGATCGTGATCGTCGATGATTTTCGGAGCGGCTCCTTCTCCAATCCCGAGGGCTTTCGGGGAGATCTCGTGACGGTGGATCTTAGTCTTCTCGACTGGCATCGCCTTTTGGGGAATCGGCCTTTCGAGGTGGTCTTCCACCTGGCTTCGATCACCGAACACGACCGTGACCGACACCGCAACCCAGATGCGCACCAACGTGGAAGGATGGCGCCATCTCCTGGCCTTTCTGGCCGGAAAGTCTCTTCGCCTGGTTTACGCCTCCTCCGCCGCCGTCTACGGCGTCACCTCGTCTCCGCAGAATCGTGTCGGCGACCCGGAGCGTTCCGCCAATGCCTACGGCTTCTCCAAGCTCCACATGGAACATCTGGCTAAACGGTTTTCCGGCGAAAACCCTAAAATCCCTGTAGCCGGGCTTCGCTACTTCAATGTCTATGGTCCGCGGGAATCGCATAAGAAAAAGTCGGCCAGCATGATCGGCCAGCTCGCCTGCCAGATCCGGTCGGGAAAGCAGCCGAGGCTTTTCCTCGACGGGAACCAGAAGAGGGATTTCGTCTACATCGAGGACGCGGTCGACGCCACGCTGGGCGCCGCCTTCGCCCCGAGAGGCAATGGCATCTTCAACGTCGGCTCGGGCCACAGCCGCTCCTTCAACAAGGTGATCTCTTGCCTCAACGCCGCGCTCGGAACCCAGGCGATGCCCGATTGCTTTCCCTGTCCCTACCGGTTTTTCCAGCCTCACACAGAGGCCGAGCTGTGGGCCACCAAAGCCGCATTCGGATCCCAGCCTCGTTTCTCCTTGGGAAAGGGCATCGATGCCTATCGAGAATCAGGCTGGCTGGGATCCGATTGCGAAGAGTAGAACTCTTGCTTCTTTCGGAGTTCTCACCCATCTTTTCTTTGTGAGTTCTCCGCAGTTTCCGGACGGCGAAGAGTGGCAGCGCCGCTTCCAGGAGATGTTTCGTGCGTTTACGCCGCCACCACAGGGTCGACCGGAGAAGAAGGACGAGGGGAAGAACCGGGAAGCCTTCGAGAAGCAGATACGCTCCTTTACGTTCACACCGAAGGAGCTCAAAGCTTACCTCGATCGCTTCGTGATCCAGCAGGAGGAGGCGAAGCGGGTTCTCTCCGTCGCTGTCTGCGATCACTACAACCACGTGCGCGCCGCTCTCTCCGGCCAGGAACTTCCTCACTACGTCAAGCAGAACGTCCTGCTGGTGGGTCCAAGCGGGGTGGGGAAGACCTACCTGGTGCGATGCTTGGCCGAGCGGATCGGGGTGCCGATGGTCCGAGGAGACGCGACAAAGTTTTCGGAAACGGGCTACGTGGGCGGAGATGTCGAAGACCTCGTCCGGGAACTGGTGCAGCAGGCGGGAGGAGATGTCTCCATCGCTCAGTACGGCATCATTTACCTGGACGAGATCGACAAGGTGGCTGGCTTCCAGTCCATGGGCCGGGATGTCAGCGGGCGGGGAGTGCAAGCGAACCTTCTCAAGCTGCTCGAGGAGACCGAGGTTCCCGTGCGGGCTCCCTACGATCTGCAAGGGCAGATCCAGACGATGCTCGATTTCCAGCGGGGAGGCCGCGAGAACAAGCGGACGGTCAATACCAGGCACATCCTCTTCCTGGTTAGCGGGGCCTTCACCCGGCTCCCGGAAATCGTTTCGCGCCGGATGCGCCGCGGGCACATCGGGTTCCGCCCGGAAGGAGCTCAAGCGGGCGATCATGAAGCGGTAAAGGAAGCGCTGACCGCCGACTTCATCGAATATGGGCTCGAGCCGGAATTTATCGGGAGACTTCCCGTCCGAGTCTTCTTCGAGCCCCTGAACGCGGAAGACCTTTTCCGGATTCTGCAGGAATCGGAGGGATCGATTCTCCGACAGTATATCGCCGCTTTTGAGGCGTACGGGATCTCGCTGCGCTTCACGGAGAGCGCTCTGCGCCGCATCGCGCATCGCGCGGCCGAAGAAGAGACGGGAGCCCGGGGTCTCATGACCATCGGGGAGCGGATTTTGCGGCCCTTCCGCTTCGAATGTCCCGGCACAGGGTTGCGCGAGATCGTGATTGACGACGACACCGTCGAAAACCCTCAAAAGGCGCTGGATACTGCGCTGGAGCGCTACCGCGAGCAGGGAGGGGAGACCTCCCCGGAAGTCGAGACATTCGCCGAAGAGTTTTTCCACGCCCACGAACTCCGTCTTTGCTTCGAGCCGGATGCGATTCAAGCGCTTCGCGCCGAGGCTGGCGGAGAGGTCGGCGCCGTTGCAGCGCTCTGCCGGAAAAAGTTCAAGGATTTTCCCTTTGGACTTCGCCTCATTCACGCCAACACGGGCCAAGACACCTTTACGCTCCCGCCCGAGGCGGTCAAGGATCCGGAAGGGCTGCTCAGCCGCTGGGTGCTGGCCTCCTACTCGGGCTCAGGAAAAGATGTCCCGGATCAGGAAAGGAAGAGCACCGAAGCGGAGTAACCGTGAAGGTAGTTTAACTTTCCGACGGGTCCGATCTCGCCGTTTGCGAAGAAACCCGCAGCGGGGAGACGAGGAAAGAGTTCTTGGATCAATCCGGCGTCCCGTCCCGCCACGCCAAAGAGTCCCTTGCCCCTCCCGGCGCAAAGGCTGACGAGAGCGGCCAGCGGCTCGCGATCGTAGAAGAATTCTATCTTATTATCCAGGAGAAGTTTGCGCAAGGATTGCTCGGCCGAATTGGGATCGCGCAATTGATACTGCAGGGTCTGTCCGACGCGCACGAGCGCGCCGACCGCAACCGCACCCGAGGAAGGATCGGCTCCCAAGATGTTGCGCACAAGGAAGTCCCCCTGCTGGAACTCATCCCGGTATTCGGAGACAGCAAGCCCGATAAAGATCTGTCCGTGCGCCTTCTCGCGTTCGCGCTCGGAAAGGGATTCGAAAGCGGTCGCCAAGGCCTGGTACGCACTCCCCGAACCAAGGGTATAGAGAATATTTCGATCCGCCCCCGTTACTGTATAGGGATCGCCGATTGGGCGGCAGCCCTGGGAGACAACGACATGAAAACCGATCCTCCCCTGGAGGGCAATCGCGACGCCACCCTCCACGGGCTTCCGATCGAGAAAGACCGCAGTCTCCCCTTCGCTGGCTCCACCCGCCAGCCCTCCCCAGACGGGAATAGCCGGATAGGCGCGGTTCCAGATTCGCAAGAGCCGCTCCACGGGGAGAACATGTGGATTGGCAAAGAGAAGCCATCCCGCGGCATCTTTCGGCCCGACACCGGTGACCCGGTGCCAAGCCAAGGGATCGTCCTCGGTTTCCACCTCCTCGGGCGATAAAGCAATCGGGATCGCGCGCATCTCCGGATGACGGAGAAAAAGCACCGAAAATCCCTCTTCGGCCTCGAATTCAGCCCCTTCGGCAAGAAATCCCTGTCCCGTCACGGCGACCAGGAGCGGCGCACGACCGTAGATGGTTAGCACTTCACATAGATCAGTCAAATAGGGCGCGTACGACGAAGAGGCAAAAACCAACGCGACCGACGGGTTGCCGCCGAGCTTCGCGCGCAGATCTTCGACAAGCGCTCGGCTGGCGGATTCGGAAAAAGAACCGGAATAGGCTGCGGATACCGCACGAGGAGCATCCATAGGGAAATCATCATTTTTTTTGTTTCTCTGTCAATGCCTTGAAATGACAAAATCTCCAGACCAAATCTCTTGCGCAATTTGGAGGCTCTCCCGCATGAGCCGATAGCCAACGTGCCCTTGCGGGAAGGAGTAGAAGTGACATCCCTGCCACGCGGCGCGGAGCTCCTGCAAAAGCCGCAGCGGGACGACCCGGTCATAGATTCCTCCCAGCAAAAGAACCTCTTGGGGTTTCAGGTGAGGCCGGGAAAGGCTGGGGCAGACGAGCCGGAGATGCGGCGCCGCGGTTTCCGGCGAAATTCTCAGGCTCGCTAACGTCTTCCGTATGCCGCGTCCGCTCGGGGATTCCCACATGGCATGTTCGATCCGGAAGATCGGTTCCAGGAGCATCAACCGGTCGAAGATCCGCTCGACGCAGGCCGCCTCGGCTAAAACCCAGCCGCCGTAGCTCATTCCCCATCCGCCCAGAAGCGTGGCTCCCTGAGCGCGCAGCCAATGCGCGAAGACGCGCAGATCGAGGATCGCTTGGCGTAAGGTTTCCGCCGTACGCACCAGGTCTGCCGTCACGCAGATTTCTCCAGGAAAGAGCCCCAAGGGCCTTCGGGCGTAATGGTAGGGGAGATGCATGAAGGCCGCATTCCACCCCAGGGCATTGAGCCGGCTGGCCCAATATCGGTAGCCGAGGTCGCTGACGGACATCAGCCCGTGTGCCATCACCATGGTGGGGCCGCTCCAGCCTTCCGGCCCGAGCCAGAGATCGAAGACCGCCGTCTGATTCCGCCGCTCCGGTCCGGGCAAAGGACTGGCAAACCGGACGCGGAAGCCCTTCCCGCGCGGAAGGCATTCGAGGGAGGAGGAATAACCGGGAGGAAGCGCGTAGTATTCCGCCAGGGTCGCCGAACGCCACGAGTCGACATAGTTCTCCAACCTCTTCCGAAACCCGGGCTCCGGCCGATGGCGGGCTTGCAGGCAGGAGATCCAGGCGAAGCTCGCCTCGTCGACCAGACTCGCCCAGCGCCGATGGAGCAGAGAGGACCAGCCACGGGCCGTGCCCGATTTTCTGTCGTCTTTCACTCCGTTTCCTTGCTTTGCCTCGGTTGGCCAAGCGGACGGAGGAGAGGAGTGCCGCCGCCGAAAGCCGAGGCGTGGGTCCACGCCCCGTCGCGGCGATCCGGACGGTCCTTCCTTCTTTGGATCATGCGAGATTTGATCCCGGAGTCGGCTTGAGCAAGGACATCTCGACCGCCTCTCGGTCCATCAGCGCATTGCACTTCGGAAGAAACCGATTCTCCCAGTCGGAACTTCCGTAGACCTCCTGGCAGATCCGCTCCCGCTTCTTCTCGTCGGCAAAGGCTCGAATCCAGACGTAACGGGTAGGCTCTCCCGGCACCGTGAAGGAACCGACCACCGTTACTCCCTTGCTGGCTTGGAAAGGCAAAAGCTCTTCGTCCATGAAACGGACGAACTCATCCAGGCACCCGGCCTTGATCCGGTATTCGCGCAATTCATAGATCATCGGGTAATACTAGAGGCTTCTTCCCAGGAATGCAATGAGCCGCGCATCGGCGGACTTCCTCCCGCTTCTTTCGCCTTGCCTTTCCTCGGTGGCGAACGAGACTCATTGCAAAACCTCAATGGGTTACGAAGAGTTTCTCAAAACGCTGGAAGAGCCGGCAGCTGGCGTCCCTCCCGACTTGCGTTCCCCTCTCGCCGCCCTCTGGCACGAGCGTGCGGGAGAATGGGATCGGGCGCACCGGATCGTGCAAGCCGAGGAAGACTCGCCTTCCGCCTGGGTCCATGCCTATCTCCATCGCCGGGAAGGGGACCTCTCCAACGCCCGGTACTGGTATGCCCGCGCGGGAAAGCCGGTAGCCTCCGTTCCCCTCGACCAGGAATGGGAGTCGCTGGTCCAAACGCTGCTGGAGAAGAGGGCATAGCCGACCCGTCCGGCAAGCGTTTCTACGAAGGATCCCCGTCGGCCGCCTTTCTCTTTTCCTACACGGCGGCAACTTCTTAACCTGCCTCTCTCGTGCGCCGTGAAAAGGGTGCATCGCCCAGTGGAGAGGGAGTGATCTCCACCCGGCAACTATTGCTCCAGCCGGAAGCACTCGGAGCGGCTACTGGTGGTAACGCCAGCGGTCGAAGCCTCTGGGGGAAAAGGCCCGGGAAGCGGGTCAGCGAGCAAGCAGGCCCTAAGGAAAGTGAACGCTGAACAAAGCCTCGAAACGGGCAATGCGGACGCCGAGCTCGTGAGAGAGAAGCGAAGGCCGTTGTCTCCCTGGGAAGGAGAGCAATACGTGCACTGGGGAGAGCCGCCGGGGTATTGGGCGAGGGCAGGGCGGTCAGGTCGTGGCAGAACCCGGGATCGGGCGTTTCGCGGCAAGGGGCGTCAAAGAGTTGAGCCATCAGCCGATAGACGGCAAAAGCGTGGCGAGAGCAGAGGGCTT
>NZ_KB901878.1:112317-124553 GCF_000379365.1 Verrucomicrobium sp. 3C
GGTTTATCCTGGGATGGCAGCGACAAGGATGGGCTGCAAAGTGGGCGGCGCACATCGTATCGTACGCCGACGACTATGTGATCCTCTGCCGCCACCATGCCCAGGAAGCCCGGAAGCAAATGGAGAAGATCATGGAGCGAATCGGGCTCACCGTGAACCCGGAAAAGACCCGGATCTGCCGAGTGCCGNAGCAGAGCTTCGACTTTCTCGGTTACACCTTCGGTCTTTGCTACAAGCCCATCACGGGCCGAAGCTACCTGGGGACTCAACCCTCCACGAAACGGGTGAACCGGCTGCTGCAGAGCGTAAGCGAACGGCTCCGCCGGAACACGCTGGGAAGGGACGGTGAGGAACTGGTGTTGCTCCTCAACCCCCGGCTGCAAGGATGGGCAAACTACTTCTGTCTTGGATCGGTCAGCCGAGCGTACCGGGCAGTGGATCGTCATGTCCGGTATCGGCTTCGCCGGTGGCTCTGCCGCAAGCATAAAGTCCCTGGGCAAGGAAAGATTCAGTTCCCGGATGCGTTTCTCCAGGAGAAGCTGGGTCTCATCTCTCTCGGGAGCTCTACGCGGAGCCTGCCGTGGGCATAATCCTGCGCAAACCTTGTCCGAAAGCCGAATGCGGGAAATCCGCACGTTCGGTTTGATGAGCGGGGAGTGGAGACGGATGATAGGGAGAGATACTCAGGCACTGCCAGACCGAAAGGGGCAGCTCCCGCTACGGCTCTCCTACGTCGCACCGCGCCACTCCTCGACTCTACGCAAAGTTCGTACCCAAGGCGCTGCGGATGGGGCTGGCTGCTTCGTTGGGACTTGGGTTTTTGGCCCTCCTCGCAGTCTGTCGTCCTACCGCTCCGGGCGAAAGCGACTGCCGGGGCGCGGGAAGGGAGCGACCTGCCTCAGGGCTGGCAACAGCCAAATATCATCTAGCCATATGTGGCTGGATATGGCATTCTGTTTACGTGAAGTTGAGTGTCTGGGCCAAGCGGCAGGGCGTTTGCTACAAGACAGCTTGGCGGATGTGGAAGGAGGGGCGTTTGCCCGTCCCGGTCGAGCAGTTGCCAACCGCAACGCTGATCGTTCATGCGGAGTCCTCACAACCCAACGGGGTCGCCCTCTATGCGCGGGTCTCCAGCGCCGATCCAAAAGCGGATCTAGACCGGCAATTGGCTCGGTTAACCGAGTTCGCGCTGACCAAGCGTTTGTCGATCGTCAAGGCCGTCAAGGAGGTTGGCTCCGGATGGAACGGCCATCGGAAAGGCATGATTGGGTTGCTACGTGATCCAAAGGTGGGCGTCATCCTGGTGGAACATCGGGATAGACTGATGCGCTTTGGATTCGAGCACATTGAAGCGGCATTGGCCGCGCAGAGTCGATCGGTCCTGGTGGTGGAGCCAGACGAGATGACCGACGATATCGTGCGCGACCTGCATGAGGTCATCGTTTCGATGTGTGCAAGGCTTCACGGGAACAGGTCCGCCAAGAACCGCGCCAAGAAGGCGCTCGAAGCGATCTATGAGTAAGCTCCCCGTTTTCAGCTACCAGACCCGTTTGACGCTTGCCCCCGCGCAAGCAACGTCGCTTGACGCCTACGCGGCGCTCTACGGGCGGGTTGAGCGGAGCCTCTTCGCCAAGATGCGGGCGGGTGTTCCCCGGAACGAGCTCAAGCGGTCGTTCCTGCGCCGGTTCGGTCTCACCGCCCGGCAGTTCAACGCCATCCGGATCGAGCTCGAAGGCAAGATCGCCTCGATCCAGGAAAGGCGGCCCGAGTTGATCGAGGAAGCGAAAGGGCGGATCAAAAGAGCAGAAGAGGCGATCGTCCGACTTGAGAAGTAGGAGCCAGGATCGAACAAACTTCACCAGAAAAAGCGGCGGCTCGCCGTTCTTCGGACGAAGCTCGATGCGCTGATCGCCGATCGGGAGTCCGGACAGGTCCAGCTCTGCTTCGGTTCCCGCCGCCTCTTCCGCAAGCAGTTTTCCTTGGAAGAGAACGGATACGTCAATCATGCCGCTTGGAAGAAGGATTAGCAGGCGGAGCGGAGCAGCCAGTTCTTTGTGCTCGGATCGAAGGACGAGACGGCGGGCAACCAGTCCTGCCAAGGCGCGGTCGCCCCGGACGGCAGCCTGCGGCTGCGGTTGCGGTTGCCGAACGGATTGGGAGGGCCGAGCAAACACCTGGTGCTGGAGGGCGTGCGCTTCGCCTACGGCCAGGAGGCGATCCTCCAGGCGCTCTCGGCGAGCCGGATCGTGACCGGGCAAACCAAGACGGAGAAGCTCGTTCGCAAGCGGGAGGGATCTGCGGTGAGATACCGCTTTATCCGGGATCGGAAGGGGTGGCGGCTATTCGCGAGCATCGAGGCGCAACCTGCTCCTCTGGTGACACGTTGCCTTGCCGGAGCGGTCGGCGTTGACATCAACGAGGACCATTTGGCCGTAGCCGAAACGGACCGCTTCGGCAACCTGACTGGAATCCGCCGGATCGGATTGAATGTTTACGGCATGAGCGAGGAGCAGGCGAAAGCGATCATCGGCGATGCGTACAAGGAGATTGCCCGGGCCTGCGTCGATGCGGGCAAGCCGCTTGTCATCGAGCGATTGGATCTTCGTAAGAGGAGGACCGAGCTGGAGGCCGTCGATCGCGTCCGGGCTCGCTCGCTCTCTTCCTTCGCCTACGCCAAGGCGATCGCGATGCTCAAGTCAGCCTCTTTTCGCGCCGGAGTCGAGGTGATCGAAGTCGACCCGGCCTACACTTCCGTGATTGGCGCGGTGAACCACGCGCGCCGTCATGGCATCAGCTCTCACCAGGGCGCGGCCCACGCCGTCGCCCGGAGAGGATTGGGCCTATCTGAGCGCCCGTGCGTGCGGGAGGCCGTCGTGCCGACCCGCAATGGCGGCCATATCACCTTCGCCCTACCCGCGAGGAATCGGGCGAAGCATGTATGGTCGTTCTGGGCGGGGGTCCAGAAGAGGCTCAAAGCGGCGCATGCAGCGCATGTCCGGTCGGGAGGAAATCGAAAGCCTCCCGCGCCTCTGCCCCCGAAAGCGCGGGCACTGGGCGCTACCCGGACTTTGCCGGTGAAACCCCGGCACGCGAACCGCCGGCAGCACTGTTTGGCCGGCGTCCTGGACGATCTTCCCTGGCAGTGGAGTGGTTGTCCATGGTTTTAGGAACGGCAGTGCGGTCTATTCCCAGTAAAGCGGACTGGCGGGTCCGCCCTCGGTCCAGACATGGATCGACAGGGAAGAAAGGTCTGCCCGATCTAGCCGGTTCCGGATCGCCTCCTCCACAAGTTCGGGCCGGTTGCAGTCGGCGCTCAGATGGCCGAGGATGATCTCCTGGAGCCCGCGTCGCGCCATCTCCGCCGCGATCTCCGCCGCGCTCTGGTTGGAAAGATGGCCGTGGCGGGAGAGGATCCGTTGCTTGACCGACCAGGGCCGTCGGGAATCGCCCTGCAGCAGCCCCGGGTCGTGGTTCGCTTCCAAGAGCAGCGCCCGGCAGCGGCTCATCTTTTCCAAGACCAAGCGCGTTGCGTAGCCCAGGTCGGTCAAGACACCGACCGTTCCGGCCGCGTGATGAAAGAGAAAGCCGACGGGATCCGCCGCATCGTGCGGGACCGGAAAACTCTCCATTTCCATCTCGTCGAGTTCCAACCGGGAAGCGGTTTCCAATCTCCGCCAGTCGATCATCGCTTCCTCGCCGAGGGCAAGCCAAGTCATTTCATTGCAGTACAAGGGCACGGAATGGCGTCGCAAAAAAACGCGCAAGCCGCGGGCATGATCGGCATGCTCATGCGTCAGGAAGACTCCCGAAAGGCTCGATGGTTCCACTCCGACCGCCTGAAGACGTTCTTCCAGACGACGGCTACTGAGTCCGGCATCGACCAGCCAATGGCGCCTCCCCGTCTCCAGCAGAGCCGCATTTCCACTGCTCCCGCTGGCGAGGATCGTGAGCCGGAACATGCTTCTGAGTTATCGGAAAGGCAGGAAGGTGGCCAGCCCAAAGAAGGAACGGCATAACGATCGGTCGAGCGTCGCCGGAGCCGCGGGAAGCCCCTTTTTTGTCCTGGAAAGAGGGCGGTTCGATGAATAGCATATTCCGTGCCTTCCCTAGGCCTTTTTCAGTCCGCCCGGCTCAACCAGTCGCTCTCTCCGCAGATGCAGCAGTCTTTGGCCCTGCTGCAGGCAGCCTCTCTCGAGTTGCGTTCCGCGCTTGCGCAAGAGCTCTTGGCCAACCCCGTCCTGGAAGAGGATCTCGAGGAGGTCCCCCCGGAGGAAACGGGGGAGACTTCCCTGGAAGCCCTCGCCGAAACCGAGGAATCGTGGCGTGATTATCTGGGGCCCACGGAGGCCAGGACCGGGATTGCCAACGACTCCGAGGAGAAACGCCAATACTTCTTCGACTCGCAGGCGGTTCCCGAAACGCTGTCCGACTGCTTGACCCGCCAGCTCACGGCCACAACCGGCGACCGGGATCTGCTCGGCGCCGGAATCGAGATCATTGGCAATCTCGACGCCCGCGGCTATTTGCGGATCGATCTCGAAGAACTCGCAAGCCGGACGAACCTCTCCTTAGAAAAATCGGAGGAAGCGCTCCACCTAGTTCAAAGCTTTGATCCGGCGGGGGTCGCCGCTCGCAACCTGCAAGAGTGCCTTCTCATCCAGCTTCGCCGACAAGGCAAAGGGCAGGAGGTGGAAGCCAAGATCGTGGAAGGTCACCTAGAGCTCCTTGCCCGCAAAAAGCTTTCCGAAATCGCCAAGCTGCTTCGCGTCCCGCTCTCTCGAGTCATGGCCGCCGCCGGTTTGATTCGCACCCTCCAGCCAAACCCCGGCGGCAGCTTCCGCCGCACCGAGAGGGAGGCGATCGTCGAAGTCGATCTTCGCGTGGAGAGGATCGATGGAAAATGGACTGTCCTTACGAATGAGGCAGCCATCCCGCGCTTACGGATTAGCGGAGCGTACAAAGACCTATTGTATGGAAACGGACAAGATCCGGGTTTGCGGAACTACCTCAAGGAAAAGATCCGGTCCGGCCGCTTCATTCTTAAGTGCCTGCGCTTCCGTCAACAGACCCTTTCGGAAGTTGCTTCGGCGATCGTCGACTGCCAGGCCGAATTTTTTGATCACGGACTGAGCCGTCTACGACCACTCACCATGGGAGAGATCGCCCGCCGGATTGGCCTTCATGAAACAACGGTGAGCCGGGCGATCGCCAACAAGCATATCGAAACTCCACATGGAATTTTCGAGCTCAAGTATTTTTTCCGGCCCGGCTATCAAACGGCCAAGGGCGATCACCTTTCCAATCAGACCGTCAAGGCGGCGATCGAGGAGATGGTTCGCAAGGAAGACCCGCGCAATCCTCTTTCCGATCAGGAAATCGTCGAGGCTTTCCAGCAGAAGGGAATCGCGCTCGCCCGGAGGACAGTGGCCAAATATCGGGCGGCGCTGAAGATCCTTCCCTCCCACCTCCGCCGTTCGGCGGCTTGAAGGGAAGCGGCCGCGCGTGCAGGGGAAAATAGGCGTGTCCTAGCCGGCATATCCCCTAAGCGTTCTCCCGCGGCTTGCGAAATGGACCCGGCTGCTTCGTTGGGACTTGGGTTTTTGGCCTCCTCGCAGTATGTCGTCATCCAACTCCGGGAGAAAACCTGCGCCCCGCCTTGCATCCAAGTCCATCCGCTGCGCCTCGGGTACGAACTTTCTGAGCCGTGCAGGCTAGCGGGCCTTTCCTTCGTGGATGATCGATGGATCCAGCGGCCCGGTGACAAGGAGCTCTCCGCCCAATCCCTTCTCCTGCCTGGAGAAAAAGTGGTCGACGAGTGGATACGTTCCCGGAACCTTCGGCGCGAACTCGACAAATCCGGCTCCCCCGGCTGGGACAAAAATCGAACAGCTATTCTCCATGGGAGGCGTCGCTACGCTGCCATCCTCATAGATTCGTTCAAAGATCGCTCCGAGCGCGTGCAGGTTGGAGGAGAAGTTCGGACCGGCGTTCCCGAAGAAAATCCGCACCTTCTGGCCGACGCGAGCGCGGAGGGGATGGCGGAGCAGCGAGCCAACCGCGCCATTGAATACAAAGTAGTCCGGTTGCGCCTGGAGGATTTTCGAAAGATCCGACACCAGGGAACCGGAAGAGCCGAAGGAGCCGGAAGTATAGATCTCCCCTTGCATGAAATAGAATTCCCGGTCCGCCTTGGGGAGGCCGCCAGGCGGTTCGACCAGGATGAGACCGTACATACCGTTGGCGATGTGCTGCGAGATTACGGGCGTCCCGCAGTGGTAAAGATAGAGGCCTGGATTGAGAGCCCGGAAGGTGAAGATCTTTTCCGCGCCCGGGACCGCCTGGGTGAGCGTAGCTCCTCCTGAGTATCCCCACGCCGCGTGCAGATCCACCGAGTGAACCATTCGGCTTTCGGGATCGTTGCGGAGGTGAACCTCGACGGTGTCGCCGACGCGGACTCGCAGGAACGGCCCGGGTACTTTTCCGTCGAAGGTCCAGTAACGGAAGGTCGCGCCGTCCGTGAGCCTCCTGTCAATCTCGCGGGCTTGCAGATCGATCCGAACCTGCGTCGGGGCTCTCCTCGGCAGGGGCCCCGGAAGATCGGAAGGGTCCCGGCTGATGTCGGCCAACGTGGGGAGGCCCTCGGTTTCCGAGGCTTGGCCTGGCAAAGGGAGGATGGCTGGGAGAATGCCGCTCAGCAACAAAAGAAGAATCCGCGACTTCCCATTCCTCCACCAGGAACGGAGAGAGCCCTGTCGCCCTTGCACCGTTGCCGAGCATAGCCGCCCGAAGAGGGGAGTCAATGAACCAGTTCCCGTTTGGGGCGAGGCGACATACCTCTCCGCATAACCCGGCTTGATCCTCTTTTTGCCGCCTGTCGACCAGCCCTTCCGCTCCAAAAAGCGACGCCGAGCCTGAGCTGTCCGTGCCGGCTTGTGCTTCGCCGATGTTCATCCGGAGGCATTGGCCGGATCGGCGCAATCGAGGCCTCGAGTATGGATTCGCTGGCTCACTCAGGAGAGCGCTTGGGAGACATGCAGGTTAAAAGAGCTATTCGACCGATGGCAGCCGCGTTTTCTCCTCGGCGGCCTTCTTTGTCGGGACGAGTTGCTCGCGCAGTGCCTTCTCGATCGCCTTCCGCTGGGCTTGCAGCGTGCGCTCTTCCTTCCGAAGCTGTCGGTGGAGCTGCCGCTCTCGTTCTAAGAGCTCCTTTTCCTCCTCTTTTTGCTGGGCAAGCTTCCTTGTGAGGTCAATCCACTCCTTGTCTTCGGGGAGTACGGCCGGTCTCCGTCCGACGGGAAGATTCTTGGGGGGCCGGACATCTTCCCGCCCCACGGCTTGTTGCTTCGAGATCCGAGGGGCACTCGGCTTTTCCGGCATCGCGGCACCGGATTGAGTCCTCGGCTTAGAGGAAACCCGGTGAGGGGAAACCAGGGGCATTGCCCCGCTCTTTTTCTGGCTGAAGGCGCTCGGCGAAGGCTGGGCTTCCACTGCAGGAGGTAACCGGTGGATGACAAAGACGCCGTTGAGAGACTCGAGCATGTAGCCGTTCGCCCCTGCGCCCGCTTGGCCATCGAGAGCGGATCGAGATCGTAGAAGACCGAGTTGACCATTCCTTGCACATCCGGTGTGGGAATGTAGTTGGTGCCCGCCCGCTGGGCCATGGCTTGGAGAAAGGCGTTCAGCGGCATTCCGAGAATGTGATACGCCTTGGCCACGGCTTCCTCCTCCGGCCTTTCCCATGGCCCACCGGCGGATGGGGAAGCGGGGCTCTGCCCGGGCCGAAAATCGACGTCGAATGGCGTCGGGGGAACGGGAGCCTGCTTGCGCCATTCCCCCTCCGAGCTCTCTCCCCAAGATCGAAGAAGGGGGAAACCAACGAGAATTCCCGCCAAAAGCAGAAGCAAAGGAAGGGGTTTCATTGTCCCGAAGGAGTAGGATCAATAAAGATCTCGTTCCCCAATGCTCCAGGCCCTCCGCTTGGGCGAGGCCAGGGGACGCGCACCTCCGTCCCTTCCTCGTCCCGGAGGACAAGGCAGTGGTGGTCGATCTGAGCCACTCGAGCTTTGCAAAGGCCAGAAGGCGTTCGAATCACGAGTTGTTCGTTCGGACGGTAGACCCGACCCCCGACTATCACCTCTTGCCCCTCGAGATAGCCCCAAATCGGCAGGTAGGAGGCAAGGCTCGAAAGAGAGAGAGGATGCTCCACGCTCTGAGCGGATCCGGTTTCAAAAGCGCCGTTCGCCGGCAACCCGAAAGCGTCGACTCCGTTGGGAGGAGGAAGCGCCACTCTTCCCGTCAGGCTTGGAGAGGGGGCGGGCGGGACACGCCGCAGGACGCTTGCCGAACGTTCTACGGCAAGACCGGCTGGCGCATCCGCCTGCGCGGCCGCATGGGTCGCTTTTCCGATCTCCGATCCAGGTTTCCGGTTTGGAAGGAAAAGGAGAAAGAGGAGAACGCCGATCAACCCCAGGAGAAAGAGGGTTGTCGGCGAAAGCCTTGCTCCGCCACTCAGCGGCCGCTCCTGTTTTCGTCTCTTTCTCTAGTTCGCTCTGGTTCATCTTTAACGCCCGGTCGTCATGTTCCTCCGTCAGGGCCTTAACCCTAAATCGCCCGTTCGTGGACTCAGGGTCGATAGAGGCGGCAACGAAGCGGAAGACGGGATGGAAGCGACGGAGGAGGAATCGGCGAGCCTCAAGCGACCAAAGGCGATCTCCATCCGCAAGCTCCCGACCCGAGTGCCAGGAGGACAACCGAGGGAAATGCGAGTCGGCGCCAAGTCGAGAAGCTCACGGTCGCAGAAGAAAAGAAACTCCACGTCCGCCTGCGAACGACACTCCGCTTCCAGGATGATTCCTTCGGGAGCCTGGCTCAAGGCCACTAGGCGAAAGTCATCCCTCCGGCGTTGGAAGCGGCTCACGACGTCGACCAGCCGCGCTTCGACGGAGCCGGTGGTGCGCGCCTCCCATTGTGCCAAGCGAGATCTCCCTGCTTCGATTTCCTGGGAGTGCTGTCGAAGGAAATCCTGAGCCGCCTCGCTCTGCCGCCAGGCGGCAGCTCGTTTCATGGCCTCTTCTGATATCCATTGGGCGGCCCAGAAGAGGTTCAGGCCGATACCAAGGCAGCCAGCAAGAAAGACAAACATCTTGCGACTCATCGAACATCCTCCCAGCGCAGCAGCGCGATCAGGGTTGCCCGGAGCGGCTCCGCTCCATGAGAGTCCCCTCTGTCCAACGAATACGGAATCTTCAGCCCGGTTGGGTTCAGCCGAACCTTTCGTCCCGTGCTCCTCTCAAAGGCCAAGCCGACCATTGCTCCAAAGGTCGCCATGGCTCCCATTCCGTCCACGTCAAAGCTGCGGATTTCGATCCGCACGCGCCCCGCTTCGGCGGCGGAGGGCGTGAGGATTTCCACCTCGTCCACGAGCAGCGAGGGTACGGAGGAGAAGGCCACCGCCGGCAGCAGGGGAGCCAGCCGGGTTCGCGTCGCCAATTCTTTTTCGAGGAGATTTGTCCGGAAGAGAATCTCCCCGCCCTCTTGCCGCAAGCGAATCCACTGCGCTTCCTTGGCTCCGGCCCGCCACCAGGCAGGAGTGAAGATCGCCGGCAGTGCCTGGACCGCCAAGTAGAGCATGCTCCCCCCGACCATGGTTAGGCCAGCCCAGCGCCAGAGGCGCTGGACCGAGGAACCGAAGACGTTCGCCAAAGGTTGAGGAAGAGTCCATCGATTTGTGGTTCCGTTGGCGTCCGTCAATGGTCCTTCCGGCATTCTCAGCAGAAGCGGGGGGGGCTTTTCGTGGTTCCAGCGGATGAGTCCTGAGAAGGGGGAACCGCTTCCCCAGGCATCCGAGCGGGTGGGGGCGCGGAACGCTCGGCCGCCACAGAGGTTTCCGGCGCGCTCCTCGCCTCCGCTTCCGGGGGAATCTCCTGGAAAGCCCGGGCCAGGAGATCCGGGGGATCCTCCTCGCGGCGCGGGAGGCTTGGCGGAGGCTCCTCGCGCTCCATGGGGTCGTCCCGTCCCGATCGCGCTCCCGCGATCGGCTCCGGAAGCACCCTGTGATGGCCCATCGTTCCGCTCTCCTTCACAGGATCCTTCATAGGACGTCCAGCCCGCATATCTCACACTCGTTCTCCTGCGGCCTGCGAGATGGACTCGGCTGCTTCGTTGAGACTTGGTTTTCCCTCCTCGCACTATGTCATCATACAGCTCCGGTGGAAAACCTTGGCCCCGCCTTACATCCAGCCCTATTCGCCGCGCCTCGGGCACGAACTTTGTGTGGAGTCGAGGAGTGGCGCGGTGCGACGTAGGAGAGCCATAGCGGGAGCTGCCCCTTTCGGTATGACAGTGCCTGAGTATCTCTCCCTATCGGCCGTCTCCACTCCCCGCTCATCAAACCGAACGTGCGGATTTCCCGCATTCGGCTTTCGGACAAGGTTTGCGCAGGATTATGCCCACGGCAGGCTCCGCGTAGAGCTCCCGAGAGAGATGAGACCCAGCTTCTCCTGGAGAAACGCATCCGGGAACTGAATCTTTCCTTGCCCAGGGACTTTATGCTTGCGGCAGAGCCACCGGCGAAGCCGATACCGGACATGACGATCCACTGCCCGGTACGCTCGGCTGACCGATCCAAGACAGAAGTAGTTTGCCCATCCTTGCAGCCGGGGGTTGAGGAGCAACACCAGTTCCTCACCGTCCCTTCCCAGCGTGTTCCGGCGGAGCCGTTCGCTTACGCTCTGCAGCAGCCGGTTCACCCGTTTCGTGGAGGGTTGAGTCCCCAGGTAGCTTCGGCCCGTGATGGGCTTGTAGCAAAGACCGAAGGTGTAACCGAGAAAGTCGAAGCTCTGCTCCGGCACTCGGCAGATCCGGGTCTGTTCCGGGTTCACGGTGAGCCCGATTCGCTCCATGATCTTCTCCATTTGCTTCCGGGCTTCCTGGGCATGGTGGCGGCAGAGGATCACATAGTCGTCGGCGTACGATACGATGTGCGCCGCCCACTTTGCAGCCCATCCTTGTCGCTGCCATCCCAGGATAAACCGCCTCATATAGAGGTTGGCCAGAAGCGGAGAGATGGGAGCCCCTTGGGGGGTCCCTCGCTCTCGATCCTTGGCCTGGGTCGTCCGCCGTTTTCCTCCCCGCTCGTCTTCTTCCTCGACGGGCATTTCCAGCCATGTCTTCAAAAGAGCAAGCATGACGCCGGCGGATATCCGCCGGGCCAAGCTCTTCATCAGAGCATGGTGTGGAATGCTGTCGAAGTAGCCGGAGAGGTCGGCGTCGATCACCTCGGTGTAGCCCGTGTTGAGGAGAGCATGCACCTTCTTGACCGCATCCAAGGCGCTTCGCCCTTCCCGATAGGCATACTGTTCTTCTGCTAAATCCACCTCGAAGATCGGGCTTAACACGAGGACCGCTGCCATCTGTGCCACCCGATCCCGTATGGTTGGGATGCCTAAGGGCCTCCGCTTCCCGTCGGGTTTGGGGATCCATACCCGCCGAACCGCCTCTGGCCTATAGGTCTTGTTTCGGATTTCTTCCGCCAATCGGTCCAGCCACCTCTCTACCCCTTCTTCCTCGATCCGCTCGAAGGTCTGCCCATCGACTCCCGTTGCCCTGCCGTTCTTTCGGCAGAGCTTCCAGGCGTAGGCGAGCACATCCTCCCGGTAGAGTTTGTCGTAGAGGGAGTAGAAGCGATAGGTCGGACTTGCCTTCGCTTTCTCCTGCAACGTCATCTGGAGCTTCCGAACACGCAAGGGAGGTGCTAGACTCATCGCCAATCTCCGTGCTCTCGCTCCTTCGTACGTTTCCCTTGAACTAAGGCCCCTTCCCTCCCTCGGACTTTCTCCGAGCTCCCAGGTACTGTGGACCTATCCGACTCCCACCTGGTCCCGCTTCGGCCCCTCGCGGGGCAGCGGTCGGTCCGCTCGGGGTCTACCCGAGCTCCCGGCCAAGTGGGCCTCCCGTGTTGATGCATCGTCCTTTGCCCGCATGCCCTCGCCCAATACCCCGGCGGCTCTCCACAGTGCACGTATTGCTCTCCTTCCCAGGGAGACAACGGCCTTCGCTTCTCTCTCACGAGCTCGGCGTCCGCATTGCCCGTTTCGAGGCTTTGTTCAGCGTTCACTTGCCTTAGGGCCTGCTTGCTCGCTGACCCGCTTCCCGGGCCTTTTCCCCCAGAGGCTTCGACCGCTGGCGTTACCACCAGTAGCCGCTCCGAGTGCTTCCGGCTGGAGCAATAGTTGCCG
>NZ_KB901878.1:124653-127132 GCF_000379365.1 Verrucomicrobium sp. 3C
CCCAGAGGCTTCGACCGCTGGCGTTACCACCAGTAGCCGCTCCGAGTGCTTCCGGCTGGAGCAATCGTTGCCGGGTGGAGATCACTCCCTCTCCACTGGGCGATGCACCCTTTTCACGGCGCACGAGATATGCAGGTTAAACTCTCCTGATTCAGGCGCTGCCTAGCGCACAGTATGGACCTATCCGACTCCCACCTGGTCCCGCTTCGGCCCCTCGCAGGGCAGCGGTCGGTCCGCTCGGGGCCAACCCGAGCTCCCGGCCAAGTGGGCCTCCCGTGTTGATGCATCGTCCTTTGCCCGCATGCCCTCGCCCAATACCCCGGCGGCTATCCCCAGTGCTTCGATTGCTCTCCTTCCCAGGGAGACAACGGCCTTCGCTTCTTTCTCACGAGCTCGGCGTCCGCATTGCCGGTTTCGAGGCTTTGTTCAGCGTTCACTTTCCTTAGGGCCTGCTTGCTCGCTGACCCGCTTCCCGGGCCTTTTCCCCCAGAGGCTTCGACCGCTGGCGTTACCACCGGTAGCCGCTCCGAGTGCTTCCGGCTGGAGCAATAGTTGCCGGGTGGAGATCACTCCCTCCCCACTGGGCGATGCACTCTTTTCACGTCGCACGAGATATGCGGGCTAGAGCCATGCAGGCTAAAGCCCACGAGAAGCCGCCCCGCAGGGAATCCGCGCATTGCTCAGAGTCGCCCAGTAGACCCCTGCCTCGTAGAGCACGTTTCCGGTCGCCGGTACAAAAGGGGCCTTCGGATCGGTCCGCAGGGCATCCACCACGTCGCGGGGAGGCAGCGATTGGACAAAGACACGCGACGAGCGAAGTTCGGTCCCTGCCGGCAAGACCCGTTCGCCGTGCAAGCGGATCGGCTCGGTCAGGACGAAGCCAAAACGGGAAGGCCGGACCCTGACCGGCTGGGAGGAGAGCAACGGGTCGCTGGAGCGACACGGAAGGTCAATCGCGCAAGCGGGTGCGAAAGCAAGGCGAGTTCCGGTTCCGCATCCAGCCTCTGCCAGCGCAGCGGTCACCAGACAGAAAAGAGCCGTTTGTGCCTTATCCATCGCGTAACCATCGATCGTATTAGGACGATGGGAGGCCATCGCCGCCTACTATTCTATGCAAAAGGAGATGACCCGGAGGAAAGATAAGGAGGAGCCGGTGCATCGCCGTCCGGCGCTCTGGGAAAGGGGAATGGCCAGCTTCTTGGAAGCCGTGGCTCTGTTGGCTCTCTCCTTCTCGGTCGCGAGGAGGTGGGGCGATCTTCTCTTTCTGTTTCTCTATCCCGCCTGGTGCGGTCTCTGGGAGGCGAAGATCCGCTCCCGGCCCCTTCACTGGCTGCTGGGGTGGCATCTTGCGCCCTTCGGCCGTTTTTCTGTCGGGCGGTCGCTGGCGCGCGGGTTTCTCCGCGTGCTCTTTCCCTTCCTGCACGTCGGTTGGCGCCGAGTCACTCTCTTTGACCTCTGCACCCGGTGCCGATGGATGGTTTCTGCTCCCATCAGAAAGCTCCCCGCACGAGACGCCGAGGAAAAACCGGTGGGTTACCGGTAGAGCGCCGGCGTCCCGGCTTTTTGACGCACGGCGAGAATCTGCTCAATCAGGGAGACTTCCTTTTGTCGGACTTCGCGCGCCTGGGTCAATTCGCCCTCGGAAAGCCGATAGAAGTCGGATTGGCTCCCGAGACGGCTCTCCGTCCGCATGTGGGTTACGTCTTGGACGAGTTGATGCCGCGCCCTCTCCAGATCCTCGAGCTTCGCTTCCAATTGGAGCAGCACCTCCGTCATCCGGTTGTTCTCCATTCCAAGAGTAAGCGCCCGAGCCTCGGTTTGCTCCAGCTTCTCCTCGAGAGCCCGCAATGCGGCTTCGACACCATCCGCCTCGGGTGGCCAGGCCGCGACGCTGACGACGGTGCGCCACGAGCGCAAAGGGCCGAGGAGCAGGGTCTTTTGTTTTGGAGTTCATGCGGCGGCGAGGATGGCCAGACATTGTTTAGGGGTGGAGCAGAATCGTTCGCGGAACTGCGGGAGGGATTGTTCGCCGAGGCGTTCGGAGAGGAGCGAGAGGAGGGCGTTACGGATGAGCGCCAAGTTGGCCAGCAGGTTGGGCTGGCGAGAGCGGGAACGGTCTTCGCCCATCAGGACATCGCGTCGCCAATGATTGCGGATTTCGGCTCCGCCCCAATGTCCTCGGATCAAGTCCAACCATTCTTGGGGCGAATACTGATCCGGTGGCGCGCTGGAGAGGTAGCCTGACTTCCCTTGAGTAGCAGCATAACTTCTTGATGCGGAAGGACAGGCCTTTCCGCTACTGGCTACATGGCTGCCCAGGCCGGCGGCTGGGCGAAGAGCGGGAGCAGACGAAGTTTTTCCAGGAGCCGATTCAGTTCCCGAGGAATCTTGCTCAAAAGACGAACGATCGGCTTGCCTTCCACGGAGAGAACGCCGAGGCGGATCGACTGGAGGCGGCGCAGGAGCGCAGGAACGTGTT
>NZ_KB901878.1:127232-127601 GCF_000379365.1 Verrucomicrobium sp. 3C
CCTCGGCCGATTTTCTCTCGTTTCTGGACGAGCTCGTCAAACGCTACGAGGACCAGCGGCTCTACGTGGTTTTGGACAATTTGAACACGCACAAGAATGAAAAGGCCCGAAACTGGCTCAGGCTTCACCCTAACGTCAGCTTTCACTATACGCCGACTCATGCTTCCTGGGTAAACCTCATCGAATGCTTCGGCTCTTCGCTGAATAGAATGGGCGGAGGGGGCAGATTTGCCATTGAGGGATGGCAAGAAACGATGTTCTTGCCATCCGTCTTCGGCGGATTTTGTGTCCGGGCGAATTGCCGTCAAGGACACTTCGACTTCGTCGATCCTCCTTGACGGCGGATTGCCAAGCTCGCCTCGTTTTCCG
>NZ_KB901878.1:127701-128028 GCF_000379365.1 Verrucomicrobium sp. 3C
ATCGGCTCCTGGAAAAACTTCGTCTGCTCCCGCTCTTCGCCCAGCCGCCGGCCTGGGCAGCCATGTAGCCAGTAGCGGAAAGGCCTGTCCTTCCGCATCAAGAAGTTATGCTGCCACTCAAGGGAAGTCAGGCTAGGTATTATGGCTTTCATTATGGTAGACAGTTTAACTGCATTACCGATTCGTGAAGAGCAGAGAGAAGAGTTAGAAGAAATCGTCCGCAAGAGGAATGCGAAAGCCGGGTTGGTGATGAGAGCACGGATAATTCTGATGGCTGCCGATGGGGTTTCCAGCGCGGCGATTTCCCGGCGGCTCCAGTGCAACGCG
>NZ_KB901879.1:0-1374 GCF_000379365.1 Verrucomicrobium sp. 3C
AGATGTCCTCCATCCCGCGATGCTTGAGTTCGTTCATCACCGCTAACCAGAACTTGGCTCCTTCGGTTTGCTGGATCCAAAGACCCAGCACATCCTTGGTGCCGTCGCGCCGGAGTCCCAAGGCCAGATAGGCGAGTGGCGCGGAGCATTGCAGCCCCGCGCTCTCCCAGAACCGGACGTGAACCTCTCGATTCATCCGGCTCCCATCATCCAGCCATAAATGGCTTGGCTTCAGTCATGCGAGTCCTCCCCTTGCGGGTTGCCCACACTTTGAAGCCGGATGACGACGCCCCTTCGGTCCAGTCCCATTACAAGACCTTCAACCCTGTCGGGTCGGAGGAGGCGCCCATTGAAGAGCTTGCCTCCGTCCGCCGCACAAACTGGACGTGCGGTTTTCCCGCATCCAGCTTTCATGAAAGGGCTTTCGCGATCTGGAGAGAGGGTATGAGCGAGAGTGGACCTTCTGCTCCCGACCTTCGATAACCAGATGATCGGATAGTCTCCTCGAAGCGTGACGTTCGGGTTTTTCACATAAGGAACTTTCCACCTTCACGCTTCTTGCTCATCTATCTCGATGTATCCTGCCTCGATCCTTTCACGAACGTCCTTCCCCGGACCACTCGCAGTCCGCCATTGCTGGTCACGCGAGTTGTTCGTCTCGCGCTTCCGGTACTATTACGTTCTCCGACTCCTGGCTCTGCCTCGCTTCCCACTTCGCTTGCGCTTATAGGGTCGCTTACCCGGTTGTTGGCCGGGACACAGTCAGGTCTCCTGGGGTCACACATGAATCTTCCATATCGTGCTGTCAGCAAACACCTTGGTACGATGGGTGAATGAGTGACGCCTTCGCCTCCATACTGCGGGCTCGACCTTGCCCCATCTTTGGCCGACCTGTTCATCCTCGAGGTTGCCCTCATTGATTACGGCCCGATACTTCTCCTCAAACCCTTCGGATTCCGGATCGCTCCGGACACACTGTCCTCCAACGACTTACGCCAGTGGCCAGCGAGGCATTACCCCCGCTTTTGGATACAGCGCCCCTCATTCGAGCGCCGGAGGGACTTAAACCCTCCTGATTCATGCGCTGCCCAGCGCACATTACGGACGTCTCCGCCCCTGTGTCCCGCATCGATACTCTGACCCTTATGGCGGCTGGCCACTTGGGCTTCTCTCTTGGCATCGGGACGACAGGTTCCTGCGTTCCTTATCAGAGCCCGGCTCATGCTCACGCCGCCTTCATGCCGGACGCCGGTTGGGCAATAAACAGGCGCTTCCCAACCCTTGCTCGCAGGATAGCAGTCTTGATCCTGGTTTCGACGTCGATCTTGAACATTACGACACGTCATCAGCGGTTCACTCACGTTCGTCTTCATG
>NZ_KB901879.1:1474-1852 GCF_000379365.1 Verrucomicrobium sp. 3C
GAGCACTGTCAGCCCTTCCATTGGACTAAAGGGCCGGAAAAGCTTCAGCACATCATCGAGCTCACCCAGCAATTCCAAGCCGAATATGCTGCTGCGAACCTATGAGGCGATGTACTAGTGTGCTGAACGATAAATAGCTATGTATTAGCTTTTGCTTCGATTGCTGCGCGGGAACGCTGGATTTTTTCCAAAATGGCCCGCCCCTCAGCCTTCCAAACGTATCGCTTGGGCGAAAGGTCGTGGTCCTGCAAATAGGCCTCTATTGAAGCGACCAATTCCTTGGTGCTTGTAAAGCTGCCGTCCCGGATGCAGTCCACCGTCAAATCCCGGAAAAAGCGTTCCACCAGATTCATCCACGAATTGGACGTTGGCGTGAAG
>NZ_KB901880.1 GCF_000379365.1 Verrucomicrobium sp. 3C
TCGGAGTTGCTGGAGCTGGGCGGCACCTACGAGTACAAGACAGTGACCAGGGCACGCTATCCGGGTCACTGGCCTGTCGGGGTGATGCTCAGCATGAAGGATGCGGGTCCGCTGATCGGGCCGTCGATCTACGTCGACGTGGACGGAAGCCACGAGGGTTTCACCAATCCGATCAAGACCCTGTTGGGGAATACGATCAACCTGGAGGACTACGGGCAGGCCCGGATGTTGATCTGGACTCTGGTGACGACCCTGATTGGGGTGGCGTGGCTGGGGCTCTGGGTGAGCAGGCCGATGGTGAGCCGGATGGGACTGGTCGCGGCCGGACGAAGCAAGGAATTGATCAGCGACTCGGATAAAAAGGTCGCGGTGATCTTTGCTCTCGGTTCGATCGCTCTGGTCGCACTGGCGAACGCGATGACCTCCTCGCAGTATCCGCATACGATTCCGATCCAGGAGACGATCATCAAGAATCAGGCGCTTCCTCCGGAGCCCTCGCCGGTCAAGGCGAAGGTGCTGGACGCGACCTACGAAGTGCCAACCCGCACGCTTGCCTTCCGGCTCGAGGTGCACAACACCGGTGATCGCCCGATGGTGCTCAAGGAGTTCGCGACGGCCAACGTTCGATTCCTCAATGAGCAGATTCCGGGAAATACCTGGAATCCTGACTTCCCCGAGGTTTACGGCGGGGCGATGAAGATCACTCCGTCCGAGCCGATTGCGCCCGGAGAGACCAAGGTGATCGAGGTGGTGATGGCGAGTGCCGAGTGGGAGAACCAGCGGCTGACGATGTATCATGAGACGACAAACCGCTTTGGCGGATTGCTCTTCTTCAGCGACCCGAGTGGGGCGCGGACCATCATCGCGATCGCCGATCAGTTGGTGATTCCGAGGTTCGGTGTGACGCAGATGTAGGTTTCCTCGGCTTTCGTAAAGAGAGCTGAACCCGGTGCGCCCTTCTTCTCCCCACGGGGAGGGAAGGGCGTACCTCTTTTTAGATTCTCGCTGCCCACCGTCCGGCTTTCTCTTGCGATCCCTCATGCTTCCCATGGGAATCTACACGGATAAATCCCCTATCCGGTTCGTGGGACTAGGGCCGATTGTTCGCTCTCCATGGCTCCGTTACGGTTGCTCATGGAAGACCGGTTAGCGAAAAGGCTGACCGGCTTTCCGCCGGCATCCCGGTAGGGTGACGGTCGCGCTTCGGGTGGTGCATCCGGGGCGCAGAGAAGCAAAGTGGAAGAAACGGAGTCATAAACAATATGGCAGAAACACAAACGGCGACGGCCCTCGCGAGACCGCCGGTCACCGCATATTCCTGGAAGAGTGCGGGGATCGCCATCGGCGCGCTGGTCGTCTTCGACGTGCTAATCAACGTGTACGAGAGGCTTTTCGCCCTTTCGAAGGGTCTCGACTACACGTCGGCGGATTATTCGACTTACTGGATGAGCATG
>NZ_KB901881.1:0-871 GCF_000379365.1 Verrucomicrobium sp. 3C
CTGGAAACCCCATCGGCAGCCATCAGAATTATCCGTGCTCTCATCACCAACCCGGCTTTCGCATTCCTCTTGCGGACGATGTCTTCTAACTCTTCTCTCTGCTCTTCGCGAATCGGTAATGCACTTAAAATGGCTCCCATAATGAAAGCCATAATACCTAGTCTGCACTGTTATGTCACGTAATTATGACGCGATGTACTAGCCTGCGGAGGATGCCAATGGAGACGGTGGAGAAGGTTCTTGGGCTCGATCGGGAGCGCTACGAGGGATGGAACGGGCGGCATTTTCACGAGAAGCTTCGGGAGGAGCATGGGATTGAGTTGAGCTATTCCTGGGTCAGCTGTGCGTTGCAGACGGCTGGACTGCTGGGCAAGCGGAAGCGGGGGCGGGTTCATCGGCGGGAGCGAGAGCGGAGGCCGATGCGGGGGATGCTCTTGCCTGTGGACGGGAGCCCTCGTGATTGGATTCCGGGGTTGGGATGGCAGCCGGATCTGATCGCCTTACAGGACGATGCGGCGAACGAAGTCTACGAGGCCTTTTTATGCGAGGAGGAAGGGACCAAAGCGATCCTTTCGGGCTTACGGAGCGTCATTGTGGAGTCGAGGAGTGGCGCGGTGCGACGTAGGAGAGCCATAGCGGGAGCTGCCCCTTTCGGTATGACACTAGAGCCTATCCGAAAATTTGTGTGTGGGTCACAACCGAAGTAGAAGGAGATGAAAATGGAAAGGGAAGTGACCGCGAACAACGAGCAGGAAGGGCAGGACCGAGGAGGCAAGAAGCCTGGGATCAGTGCGGCGATCATTGAAGAGCTGATGAAGGACTACCAGAAGCCGGAAGATCTGGTCGGTCCTGGGGGGATCATGGAGCAGCT
>NZ_KB901881.1:971-3156 GCF_000379365.1 Verrucomicrobium sp. 3C
GAAAGCTTCGCCTTGCCGATTCGAGCCTCCCGCCTCTCCCGATCCCGTTTGGCCCGCCACTCTCCTCCGGCAATGACGTACCGAAGACCGTCCTTCTCCACTTCCATCCCTTCGCCGAACTTCCTCTGCGCTGATTTGTAAGTGATGACAGCAGAACGTTAAGACTTTTTCGTTCTGCCTACACGGCCCATTTGGGCGGGCATGCGAAGAAGCGGTCTCCCATCGGATGAGACCAGCTTTGGTTCAGGCCCCCCTGACGCTCGGATTGGCATGGACGCGCCCCAGCGGGTCGATTTGACCGGAAACCGTAGGATCCTTGACGCGCCTCACCTTCCGAGCCATATATCTTTTGTGGGTTGGTCACTGCGTAGCGAGGGCTGGCTCCAAATTATTTCCTTAGGATGACGAGGCCATGACCGTTCACCTTTCCCGCCCTCTTTGGGCGGAATTTCCCGTAAACAATTCGCCAATCCTCATTTGCTGGCTTGCCTATGGCATGTCGGCCGATGGGCGTGGCCACCAGATCGGCCAGTTGCAGCCCGGTGAGATTCGCTGATTTCGGTCGAGGAGTGAGGCCGATCATGCGCTTTTCGATGTCTTTCGCTCGCAAGGAGCGCGTGCCCTATACCTTGAGATTCAACCAGGTGGGCTCGGCCTCCTTCCCATGGATTCTCGAAGCTCCCTGTCCCTTATCCGCGCCGGCCACTCCGCACTTCCGCGATCACCTCGGCAAAGGACTCGAGATAACGCGGAGCGAGGGCTTCGGGAAAAAAGCTACACGCGGTCTGGGACGCGCGCTCGCCTGCCGCAGCGAGGCCAGCCTCGTCTCTGAGTAGTGCTTGAAGCTTTTCCCCAAGCTTGCCAGAGGAATCGGCCGCCCGATGGTCGAAGGTCCAGCCGTTTTCCCCCTCTTTTAGGTAATCGCGGAAACAAGCGAGTTCCGAAAGCAACACAGGGCACCCCTGGGCCATTGCTTCTAGCGGGGCGACGCCGAAAGATTCTCCGCGCTCCGCAAGTGAAGGATAGACGAAGAGAGAGGCTGTCCGGTAGAGATCCTGCAACGCCTTGGGATTGTAGACCGGGCCTTTCCATTCGATCGGGAAGCCGCAGCCGGATGATTCCTCGTCGAGGCGGCGATAATAGGCCTCTCCCCCTCCGCCGACACTGTCTTCCCAAGGGCCGACCAGCACGAGCCTCCAGTTCCTCTTGGTCTTCTCCGCTAACCCTTTCCAGGCCTCCACCAAGAGGTGAACACCTTTTTCCGGATGGATCCGGCCAACGAAGAGAACAACTCTCTCCCGCTTCTTTTCCTCCTGGCTTTCGTCGGTCCAACCCGTAGGCCGGGGAAGCGAATAGGGAAGCACGCAGATCTTTTCCCTGCTGCCCCTCTCCCGTGCGATCGCCTCGGCCACCGCCGCCGAAGGAGCCTGGATTCGCGCCGCGTGGCCATAAAAGCGGGTCTGGCCCTTGGGCATCCTGCCAGCCACTACCCAGACTGCCCCCCAGCGCCTGCTCCGGGCGAAAACCGGCAGGGTAATCGTGTTGATCACGAGAATATCCGCCGGCGGCAGCCTTTGCAGCACCTGGACCGTGTAAGCGAAATCCCGAAGAAGGATACCGAGACGGGAACGCGGAAGATCGTTTCCTGGGACCCGCAGATGCTGGGCACCACCGATCTCATCCTCGCGAGGCAGCCCAGGCCAAGTCCGCGAGATATGAGCGACCTCGTGCCCCCGCCGGACTAACTGCTCCCCAAGATGGTACCAGTGACTCTCCGCAGCTCCTCCCCGAAGCGGCGGGACTGGCAAGAACCAGCCGTGAACGATGGTGATTTTCATAAGCGAATCGGTTTAAAGGACGACGCCCTAGTTCCGCTGGCACTAGTACATCGACACATAAGTTCGCAGCAGCATATTCGGCTTGGAATTGCTGGGTGAGCTCAATGATGTGCTGAAGCTTTTCCGGCCCTTTAGCCTGACTTCCATTGAGTAGCGGCGCAACTCCTTGATGCTGAATGACAGGCCTTTCCGCTACTGGCTACATGGCTGCCCAGGCCGGCGGCTGGGCGAAGAGCGGGAGCAGACGAAGTTTTTCCAGGAGCCGATTCAGTTCCCGAGGAATCTTGCTCAAAAGACGAACGATCGGCTTGCCTTCCACGGAGAGAACGCCGAGGCGGATTGCTTGG
>NZ_KB901882.1 GCF_000379365.1 Verrucomicrobium sp. 3C
GCCGAAACGGAGCGCTTCGGCAACCTGGTGAGGATTCGCCGGCTTGGATTGAATCTCTATGGCAAGAGCGAGGAGCAGGCGAAAGCCGCGATCGGCGATGCGTGCCGGGAGATCGTCCGGGCCTGCACCGAATCGGGCAAGCCGCTCGTGATCAAGCGATTGGATCTTCGTAAGAGGAAGGCCGAACTGGAGTCGGTCGATCCCGTTCGGGCTCGCTCGCTCTCTTCCTTCTCCTACGCCAAGGCGATCTCCATGCTCAAGGCGGCTTCTTTTCGTGCCGGAGTTGAAGTGATCGAAGTCGACCCGGCCTACACTTCCGTGATCGGCGCGGTCAACCACGCGCGCCGTCATGGCATCAGCTCTCACCAGGGCGCGGCCTATGCCGTCGCCCGGAGAGGATTGGGTCGATCCGAGCGCCCGTCCGTGCGGGAGGCCGTCGTGCCGACCCGCAATGGCGGTCATGTCACCTTCGCCCTACCCGCGAGGAATCGGACGAAGCATGTATGGTCGTTCTGGGCGGGCGTCCGGAAGAGACTCAAAGCGGCGCATGCAGCGCATGCCCGGTCGGGAGGCAATCGACTGTCTCCCGCGCCGCTGTCCCCGAAAGCGCGGGCATTGGGCGCTACCCGGACTTTGCCGGCGAAACCCCGGCACGCGAATCGTCGGCAGCACTGTTCGGCCGTCGTCGTGGACGATCTACCCTGGTAGGGAAATGGTTGTCTATGGTTTTAGGAACGGCCTGATCCTGCATGAGAATCGCCAGTTGACCGGAGAGACCGCATGGCGGCTCGGTCAGTGAGCGGGTGACGGGACTCGAACCCGCGACATCAACCTTGGCAAGGTTGCACTCTACCAACTGAGTTACACCCGCAAGACAGCCTCCTACTTTGGTGCGGTGGCCGAGCGGAGGCAAGACGAAAAAATCAAAGGTGTTCGGTCCGCGACGCAAGAGGAGTTTCTCGGAAACAGCGCCCGCCGCTTGACAGAAGGACGGGATATTCTATTTTATCAATCAGTTGATCAATAATTCCGGCGCCTCGGCCGAGCCGCGGCTCCGGCAACCCTTCAAGGAGAAATCAATGGATGTTCGGCCGTTCGCGCTCGATTTCGATCTTGCTCCGTTTCTGTTCTGTATCGACAGCGTCCGCGGTTCGCGGATCGTCCGGGCTGCGGTCGATCTCGGTGTCTTTTCCCAGCTCGCCAAGAAGGCTGGTACCGCGGAGGAGGTGGCGGCTGCGCTCGGCGTCAGCGTGCGGGGAGCCCGGGTGCTCCTGGACAGTCTGACGGCTCTCCAGCTTCTCGGGAAGGCGAAGGGCTCTTACCGGCTCCTGCCGATCGCCGAAGCGCTTCTGGTGCCGGAAAGCCCCGATTACTTGGGGGATCTAGTCCACGGCTCCATCCTGGACGAGGCATGGGACCATCTTGCCGAAGCGGTGAGGAAGGGTGGCCTCGCGGAGGCGGTGGAACCGGTGGAACACCAGAAGCGGGCCGAGGAGTTTT